>NZ_QAYE01000001.1 GCF_003053745.1 Sphingomonas faeni
TTCCTCAACAGGAACCGTCGCGGGGTGGAGCAGCCCGGTAGCTCGTCAGGCTCATAACCTGAAGGTCACAGGTTCAAATCCTGTCCCCGCAACCAAACTCACTTGCAACACCTCCAAGGGCTCACCCGCGGAGGGTTTTCGCGTTTCTGGCTCAGCGCATAGCGACAGCTGGTGTAAGGACGCTACAGCCTGCGCCGGACCGGGGGTATACCACCTGCTCATCCCCTTGCTGTCGTTCTTTAACGACATCCCCATGACGTAGATCACCGCGGATGCCGGGCTGGAATACCTTCTTAACAAGATGTCGTCGGAGCGGCATGGCTAATTTCCGCACTTGTCCTGCAACGCGCAGTACAAACACGCAAAAGGGCGCGATTCCCGTTCGACGAAAGTCAGTCGGCCTTCGAACAGTTCGGAAACGGCACTGGCCTACATTAGGCATAGCATTGTTTGGAATATCCCGGCGCAACGGGAACCCGAAAAGCTTCTGAACCTCGTGAGGCACAAGTCCCGGTCCTGTGACCAAGCGTTGCACGGCAAGGGCGTACGTCATGCAACGATCGCAAACCACAGCGGATGCACATATTGTCCTCTGTGGCACCATGAGTATCGTTGTTCTGAAGCCGTCAGGTATTCGCCAGCGTGCGCGCCGGATTGCCGACGACTGTCGTGCCCGCGAGCACATCGCGGGTCACGACGCTGCCGGCACCGATGATTGCGTTGTCGCCGATTGTCACGCCAGGCAAGACCAATGCGCCTGCCCCGATCCAGACGTTGCGGCCGATCGTTACCGGACGGCCGAATTCCAGCAGCTTTGCTCGCAACGATGCATTGCGCGGATGATCAGCGGTCAAGATCTGCACGCCCGGTCCGATTTGTGTTCCTGCACCGATCCGCACTGCGACGACGTCGAGGACGATGCAGCCAAAGTTTAGGAAAACGCCGTCTTCTAAATGGATGTTGTAGCCGTAGTCGCAATGGAACGGCGACCGCACAACAGCGCCGCTCCCCGCGTGGCCCATACCCGCGACTAGCATCACGTGCCGATCAGAAGCCGGTGCGGCGGACGCAGCGTTGTAGCGGGTCACCCACGTTGCGGCACGCGCGCCATCTGCGGCCAGCTCGGCATCAGCGGCGGTGTACAGGTCGCCGCGGAGCATCTTTTCCTTTTCGGTCATCGATCCTGACTCAGCTCAGGTCGTGCAGATCCTTACCCAATGGTGGGGTAATGCTGAGGTCCGAGAAATGAATGTGCAGCCCGTCGCGTTCAGGCGTGCAGGCCATTGGTCCTACCCGATAGGATGCTGCAACCGGAAACGGTGCAAGGCGCACGAGCGGCCAGGTCTTGCCGTCCGCCGACACCTGCAAGCGCAAGACGCCCTTGGCGACAGTCGCACGCATCCAGAAATCCTTCGCGTCATGTTCGTACGGACCAGTTGCCCAATCCGACTTACCGTCGGTCAGGACGCTGCTCAGCATCGCGCGGCCATCGGACAACTCAATCCCGGCCTTGACCCAACGCCGTTCATCCACCCGCACCATGATGCCCGCCTGATCGTAGAGTTTCTCATAATTGCCACGAACGCGCAGCTGCGCGGTGAACGCCGACGGAGTCTCGAAACCCAGAAAATGGCCACTGTCGCGCGTAAAGCCGTAATGCGTCTCACGCCAGAAATCGCTGCCCTTGTCGGTAAAGACGGATAGATCGCCCGCGGCATCGACACTCCAGCGTCTCGGCTCGTTAACCCAACCGCCGTCACGACCGCCCAGCACAGCCTTGCCCGGCTGGACCGGAAGGGGGACCGCGCCGACCACACCCGGCACTGCGAGTGCGGCAGCGCCGCCGATGAGAGCGCGTCGCGACACTATGGGATTTGCCAAAATCATTGACCTTCGAACATGAACCTGTTGCTGTACACATGTACACAAACTACCCGGCGAGGGAAGCATGGCAGCCAAGCGGGCCAGCAAGAATGATCCGGAACGACGACAGCGGATCGTCGATGCGACACTGGACGTGATCGCAGAGCACGGCGTCGCCAATACAACCCATCGCCGGATCGCGGCGAAGGCGAACGTGCCGCTCGGGTCGGTGACCTATTACTCGTCCTCGCTCCAAGCCTTGATGACCACCGCCTTTCTACAACTGGCGACACAGGCTTCGGAGGCATTCAAGGCGCGTCTGGAGCGGGCGGCCGATCGGAGAGAGGCGGTGGAAGCTGTCATCGATATCATCGCCGACTCGGTCTGGGCCGAACCACGCACGTTGCTGCTCAGCTATGAGCTCTATACCTTTGCTGCGCGGCAGCCCCCGGTCTCGGCAGTGATGCAACAGTGGATGGACAGCAGCCGCGTCGCGCTGGGTCGCTTTTTCGACCCGCTGACCGCGCGTGCGTTGGATGCACTGATCGAGGGTGTCGGCATCCACAACTCGATCGATGCGGCCCCCCTTAGTCGCGAGGCGATCCGCGTGGTTGTCGAACGAGTTGCAGGGACAAGTTGAGCTACAAACGGCCACGCGAACGCCGAAGAAATGGGGATTCACTATCGCCTCTGGCACGCGCTCGGCGCGTTCGGCGAGTCCGGCTTCGATCTGCACGTCGCAACTGTGTTGTATGCCGCGTTCACCTGTTCCAGCCTGACGACGATCAAGGCAACAGGGTCGGCGACATTGCGCCGCTGATGTCGCTGAAGCGCAGCTTGTCCAATCTCGAAGTGCTGATCGGACGGTTGTTCTCGCGACGCGGTTGGCGGGCCTGATCGCGCTTCGCCTTGCGCAGGAGGAACGACCGAAGGGGTAGTGCCGGCCAGGGGCAGCAGGATGATGCCCTTTGCAACTTGGCGACCTAACCGAACGCCTTGCCAACACCCAAAACACGTTGCGACGTGGCCATAATGCTGCACCCACGCCGACGCCGCTCCCAAGCGCTTCGTGGCAATAGTCGTCCGATACCAAATAGTGTGTGGCACCGTTCGAGCCGCCACAGGTAAAGCTCGGTTTGGTCGTATTGTGGTCGCAGCCATACAGCGACACTGTGCCGTTGGTTTGGAACAGCCCGCTCTTGGTCGTGATGCCGATGATCCTTACGCTGCGTTGGCTATATTGCGCCGATAGTCGCCACGTCAGTAGCGCTTGGTTTCGCCTGCAGGGGTTGCAGCGCGTGTACTGACCGACAATCCCTCGGCACAGCGCTATCGGGTCGACCGCCGAGCCATGTGCGTCGATTTCCGGTAACCCGTAGTCTGTACCGGCAGGCCAACGCCCCGCTGTGTTCATGCGCCTCCGCCCGCCCAAACGCGGTGAAGCGAGGCAACACTATGCGCGCACTATGCGATCCGCGGGGATCGATCTCGCAGCGCTATGTCGCGGCTCGTAGATCATGAGCGCGGGCACGATGCTCGTGATACGAAAGGCAATGAGGCGACATGTCGTCTGAAACCATATCGGAACCCGATCCTGCCGGGCTCGTCATCTATGTCGGTCAGGACCGCGCGGGGCATTGGCTCGTGCAGGACAGCAGGCGCAACCTCGAAGGGCGTTTCATCTCCTACGGCGCGGCGATGAGCTACGCCCAGGCCGAGCGCGACATCTATCAGGCAACCGTCGAAATCGCGAAGGCGCCGCTGGTCCCGGTCATCGCGTTCGCGCCCGTCGGGCGCGACGAGCGTGCACTGCCGCGGGCGGCATGACGGACGCGATGGCAATGAACACGCAAACTCGCCTGCACCGCGTTAGGGCCGCCCTTAGTCCCAAGATCGCGAGCAAGACTGCGATTCCAGGGTTGAAAACCGCGACCCACGATCCGCGTTGGCCGGTCATCGCTGCCGCCCTTGCAACGTTGCGCGAAAATGGTCGCCACGCGGTCCGCATCGTCGATGCGGATTGCGGCGCGGGCTCGCTCCTCCTGCAAGCGGTGCATCATGCCCGGACGCTCGGTTTCACGGCGATCGAAGGGCGCGGGATCGACGGATCGCCCGCGCTGATCCGTCGCGCCAGCGCGGCGGCGAACCGTTGCACCAACCTCGCGATCGGTACGACGTTCGAGGTGGCGGACATGGTCACCGCCTTGCTGGAGGAGCATGACCTGCCAGCCGATCTCGTGATCTGTCACGGCATGGCGAAAGACCGGCGGCCGGAGGTGGCGTCGGCGTTGGGGAATGCAGCGCGGATCGTCATCGGCGACGACGCGACGTGGCTTGCCCACGGTGCCGAAGCATGACGAAGCGTGACATCCTATGGCGGGGGATCGGCCTGGCATTGTGCATGAGCGCGTGCAGCGTTGCGGTTGCAATGGAGGGCTCGGCACGCGCGATGCTCGTATTCCCCTTCGCATTGCTGGGCCTGACACTGGCGATCAACGGCAAGCGGGTCATCATCGCACTTCGCGCCGAATGCCACGGTCATGCACGAACCGCCGAAGTGATCCATGCCGTCCGCGTCCGTCGCTATCGCCGCCGGCTCGACCAACAGCATCCCTGACCTCGAGCCTCCAGGATCATCATGACGTATTTCGATCGGCGGGACGGTGTCCTGTGTGCCGAAGGCGTGCCGTTGCCAGCCATAGCCGAAGCCGTCGGTACGCCCGTCCACGTCTATTCGGCGGCTGCACTGCGCGACGCGGCCCGGCGTTTCACAGCGGCGCTGTCGATCCTGCCGCGGACGCGTACGGCGTTCGCGGTCAAGGCAAACCCGAACAGCGCGGTGCTGCATCTGTTGGCCGGCTGCGGCTTCGGTGCCGACATCGTCTCGGGCGGAGAGATGCGCCGCGCGCTCGGAGCCGGTATCGCCGCATCGGACATCGTCTTCTCTGGCGTCGGCAAGACCGACCGGGAGCTCGCCGACGCACTCGACGCCGGCATAGGGCAGTTCAACCTCGAGCTCGAGGAGGAGGGGCGGGTGCTCGCCGCGCTTGCCCAGGCGCGTGGCAAGCGGGCGATCGCGGTATTGCGCATCAATCCCGACGTCGACGGCGGCACGCATGCCAAGATCTCTACCGGCCGGCGCGAGAACAAGTTCGGCATGGCGATCGCCGATGCGCCCGCGATGTACGATCGCCTGTCACGACTCGATGGCCTCGATCTGGTCGGAATCGCGCTCCACATCGGCAGCCAGCTCCACGATCTTGCTCCGCTGGAGGCCGCGTACGAGCGCATCGGTTCGCTGGTGATCGACCTGCGCGCGCGGGGCCACGGTATAACCCGCGTCGATCTGGGCGGCGGCCTCGGCATCCCCTACCGTGTCGACGACGTGGTTCCGACCCTCGACGCCTATGCCGCCATGGTGGCTAGGGTGACGCGCGACTGGGACGTCGACCTTATTTTCGAGCCGGGGCGGGTCGTCGCAGGACTAGCCGGCGTCCTGATGACGCGGGTGATCTGGGTAAAGCCCGGAGCGGACCACCCCTTCGTCATCGTCGATGCCGCGATGAACGATCTGGCTCGACCAGCGCTGTACGATGCCTTCCACCACTTCGAAGCCGTCGCGCCGGACGGCGAACGCATGGTCGCGAACATCGCCGGACCGATCTGCGAAAGCGGCGACGTGTTCGCGCTCGCCCGCGATATCGACCAGGTTCGCCGCGGCGATCTCGCGGTCTTCCATGCGACCGGGGCGTACGGTGCCGCGATGGCGTCGAGCTACAATTGCCGCCCGCTCAGCCCACAGGTCCTGGTCGACGGCGACCATTTCGAGATCGTCGCCGACCGCTTCCTGCCGGAAGAGTTCGCAGCGTAGATCGCATTGAGTCCGAACGGGAAGAGGGCAAGTTGCGGCACCGTGACGCTGCGACGGTAGCGATCGGCGCGCTGGCCACGGAACGTCGCGGCCGCTGCTTCGCTGTGATGTCAGCGGGCGGCGTGCCCAGGATAAGGACGGCGAGCATGACCCAGAAGCCAAGCGATACGATCACGGGCGAGCGTGGCGGTGGCCTGTCCCGCCCGGCTGCGCTCGCGATCGTCATGGGGGTGCTCGGCGCCAGCGCGGTGCTCGGGCGACGTAACGCGCCCGACCCGTCGCATCCCGGTATTCGAAGCTGGTACAAACGGCTCGACAAACCAGCTTACACGCCGCCCGACGCCGCGTTCGGCGCGGTATGGCCGGTTCTGGAGACTGGTCTCGCGGTTGGCGGCTATCGGTTGTTGCGCCGCCCCGCCGATGCGCCGCGCAACCTCGCGGTCGGACTTTGGCTGCTCAACACGGGGATGGTCGGCGGCTGGACCGAGTTGTTCTTCCGACGCAAGGCGCTTGGCCCCAGCGCGGTCGCGTCGGGTGCGATGATCGCCAGCGGTGCCGGCTATGTCGCGGCTGCGGCGAAGGTCGATCGTACCGCGGCGGCCACTGCGGTCCCGTTCGTAGCGTGGCTCGGATTCGCGACCGTGCTTGCCGAGCGCATCTGGGAGCGGAACCGGTCCGACGGCCCGGACAAGGCATGACTCGCCTGACGGTCTGGCACGATGGCGGATGTCCGCTGTGCCGACGCGAGATCGCGCTGATGCGTCGTCTCGATCGCCGCGGTGCTATCGATTTCGTAGATGCCAGCAACGACGACACGAGCTGTCCGATAGACCGAGATGCGATGCTGGCACGGTTCCATGCGCGCGAAGGGGACCGGATGCTGTCCGGCGCCGCGGCCTTCGCAGCGATGTGGCGCGCCATCCCGCTGCTGCGACCGCTGGGGTTGGCAGCGCGCAACCCGGTCGTCCTGGCTGGTCTCGAACGGGTGTATCGGGCGTTTCTCCACGTCCGGCCTCGCTTGCAGTCGTTCGCCCGGAAGGTGGATCGCACCGCATGAGGCCGGTCGTTCCCGATACCGCGCGACCGGGCCAGGAAAGCGTCTGGGATTATCGGCGTCCGGCGATCGCGCAGCGCAGCGATCGTCATGTCCTGATCGAGCACCGCGGGGTGACGCTCGCCGACACGCGGCACGGCGTCCGCACGATCGAGACGAGCCATCCGCCCAGCTATTACATCCCGCCCTCCGACATCCTGATGTCGGCGCTCCGGCGTTCAACGCGGCAATCCTTCTGTGAATGGAAGGGCAACGCGGTTTATTACGACGTCGAGATCGCGGGCGATGTCCTGCGCGATATCGCCTGGAGTTATCCGTCGCCGACGTCCGCGTTTGTAGCTTTGCGCGACCACATAGCGTTCTATGCAGGCCCGTTCGACGGGTGCTTCGTCAATGGCGAACGCGTCATTCCACAGCCCGGCGAGTTTTACGGCGGCTGGATCACCGCCGATCTCGCCGGACCGTTCAAGGGCGTGCCGGGTAGCCGCTACTGGTAGGCCGCCGCGCGACGACCCTTATGCTCTCGCGCGCCAGTATGGCGTACTCGGTTCATCGCATTTCGATGTTGTTTACACCTTTGGCATAGCCGGACGCGTTAGAGGGGTGTGCCGGCTCGCCATCAACCTTTGGCTCGTCACCAAGGCGGGTCGGCACACCCTGTTCAAGATCCCCGAGCCAGATCAACGCGTTACAATGCCTCGGCGATCAGCTTTGTGGCGGCGGGCGTGTTCCATTCATAGCCGCCGGTCATCCGCCAGACTTCCTTGCCCGCCGAATCGTACAGGATCGTGGTCGGCAGGTTCGCCTGGTAGGCGAGGCTGAGACCGAGTTTCGGATCGAGATACGGCTTGAGCGTCGTGAACGTCTTCTCGGCGAAGAACGGCGTCACCTTCTCCGCGCCCTGCATGTCCTGACTGACCGCGATCACCTGGACCTTGCCCTCCATCGACTTGGCAGCGGCATCGAGCGTAGGCATTTCCGCTACGCACGGCGCGCACCAGGTCGCCCACATGTTGAGCAGCAACGGCTTGCCCTTGAACGAGGCGAGCGTGACCAACTTCCCGTCGGGCGCGGTGAAGGCGACCGTCGGGCCGGTCTCGCCCTTGTGGCTGCGGTCGAGCTTTTCGGTGCTGGCGGCAGGGCCGGTGGCTTCATCGGGAGTTGGTCCGGACGTAACCTCGTCGGCGGACACGGCGTTTGCGGCGACGACGTTTGCTTGCTCCGGGGCGGGCGATTTCCTATCGCAGCCGGCGACCAGCAGGCCCATCCCGACGAAACAGATGATTGGGCGCGAATTGAACACAGGACGCGAGAACATGGACGGTTCCAATTCGATGTGGGGCGGGCGGTTCGCCGAGGGGCCGGCAGCGGTCATGCGCGAGATAAACGCCTCCATTCCCTTCGACAAGCGCCTCTGGCAGCAGGATATTGCCGGATCGAAGGCGCATGTCGCGATGCTCGGCAAGCAGGGCATCGTTTCGGCCCAGGATGCCGCGACGATCTCGGCCGGCCTCGACACGGTGGCGGCGCATTATGCCGAGCACGGCGTCGAGGAGGATCTGGTCCTCGAGGACATTCATATGCAGACCGAGGCGCGGCTGGCCGATGCGATCGGGCCGGTTGCGGGACGGTTGCATACCGCACGCTCGCGCAACGATCAGGTCGCAACCGACTTCCGGCTGTGGGTGCGCGACGCGATCGACCAGGCGCTGGCGGCGCTCGCCGGGTTCCAGGCGGCGTTGCTTGCGCGGGCGGAAGAGCATGCGGCGAGCGTGATGCCGGGCTTCACGCATTTGCAGTCGGCGCAGCCGGTGACGCTCGGGCATCACCTGATGGCGTATCATGCGATGATTTCACGCGACGTCGGGCGGTTCGCGGATGCCCGCGCACGGATGAATCGCTCGCCGCTCGGCTCGGCTGCACTGGCTGGCACGGGTTTCCCGATCGACCGCGCAATGACCGCCGAGGCGCTCGGCTTCGATGGCCCGATGACCAATTCGCTCGACGGCGTCAGCGACCGCGATTTCGCGATCGAGTATCTCACCGCCGCGACGCAGACCTCGCTGCACCTCTCGCGGCTCGCCGAGGAGTTCGTGCTCTGGGCGTCGCAGCCGTTCGGGTTCGTCGCGCTCAGCGATCAATGGTCGACCGGCAGCTCGATCATGCCGCAGAAGCGCAATCCCGATGCTGCCGAGCTGGTCCGCGGGCATGCCGGGCGGATCCTCGGCTGCATGACCGCGCTGATGGTGACGATGAAGGGCCTGCCGCTCGCCTATTCGAAGGACATGCAGGACGACAAGCCGCCGGTGTTCGAGGCGCACGACCTGCTCGCGCTGTCGATCGCGGCGATGACCGGGATGGTCGAGAGCGCGACGTTCCGCACCGATCGGATGCGCGGGCTGGCCGAGAGCGGCTTTGCAACCGCGACCGATCTGGCGGACTGGCTGGTACGCGAGGCGGGGCTCCCGTTCCGCGAGGCACACCATGTGACAGGGCGTGCGGTCAAGCTGGCCGAGGAGCGGAAAGTCGCGCTCGATGCGCTGCCGATCGAGGACCTGAAGGCAATCGATGCGCGGATCGACGAACGCGTGTACGGCGTGCTTTCGGTCGATGCGTCGGTCGCCAGCCGGACCAGCTTCGGCGGCACTGCGCCGGACAATGTGCGCGCTGCTATCCGTGCAGCTCGGGGAGAAACGGCATGAAACGGCTTTTCGGCATCGTGGGATTGGCACTGGCCCTGTCGGGTTGCGGCGCAGCGGACGGGCTCGTCCCGGCGGAGGGCAAGACGCTCCCGATCGCGCCGTACGGTGCGAAAACGCCGCCGACTCCCGAGCAGTTGCTGACCCCCACGACGCAGCAACGCCCGCAGCGCAGCGACGAGCTGCTCACCACGTCCCAGCCGCGCCGCAGCGACGAGTTCGACCTGCCGCCGCCGAATTGAAGACCTGAATCATGGATCATTTCGCCTATCGTAACGGTGTCATGCACGCCGAGGACGTCGCCCTGCCGGCGATCGCCGAAGCCGTCGGCACGCCCGTCTATGTCTATTCCACCGCCACCTTCCGCCGTCACGCACAGGTGTTTCGCGACGCGCTGAAGGGCGCCGGGCGCGTCCATCTCGCCTATGCGATCAAGGCGAACCCCAACGTCGCGGTGCTCCGCGTGCTCGCCGACGAGGGATACGGCGCCGACGTCGTCTCCGCGGGCGAAATGCAGCGTGCACTGGCGGCGGGGATCCCGGCATCGGACATCGTCTTCTCCGGCGTCGGCAAGACGCGCCGCGAACTGGCGCAGGCACTCGACGCGGGGATCGGCCAATTCAACCTCGAGCTGGAGGAGGAGGGCGAAGTCCTCGCCGCGCTCGCCCATGCCCGCGGCGAACGCGCGCCGGCGGTGCTGCGCGTGAACCCCGACGTGGACGCGGGCACGCATGCGAAAATCTCGACCGGGCGCAAGGAGAACAAGTTCGGCGTCGCTATCGATCAGGCGGTGGCGATGTTCGATCGGCTGTCGAAGCATGACGGGCTCGACCTGCGCGGCGTTGCGATCCACATCGGCAGCCAGCTCGCCGATCTCGCGCCGCTCGAGGCTGCCTATGCGCGGATCGGCGAGTTGGTCGCCGAACTGCGCGCCGCGGGGCACACGATCAGCCGCGTCGATCTCGGCGGCGGTCTCGGTGTGCCCTACAAGCCCGACGACGTACTGCCGAGCCCCGCCGACTACGGCGCGATGGTCGCCCGCGCGACCGCCGACTGGGACGTCGAACTCATGTTCGAGCCCGGCCGGGTGATCGCGGGCAATGCCGGGGTGCTGCTCACCGAGGTGATCTGGGTGAAGCCCGGCGTCGTGAACCCGTACGTCATCGTCGACGCCGCGATGAACGACCTCGCGCGCGTCGCGATGTACGACGCGTATCACGACTTCGTCGCGGTCGAGCCAACCGGCGATCGGATGACCGCCAACATCGCCGGGCCGGTGTGCGAGACCGGCGATACCTTCGCGATGGGCCGCGATATCGACGCGGTGAAGTCGGGCGATCTCGGCATCTTCCGTACCGCCGGAGCGTACGGCGCGACGATGGCGTCGACCTACAATAGCCGGGCGCTGGTGCCCGAGGTGCTGGTCGACGGCGACCGGTTCGCGGTGGTCGCCGACCGCATCCACCCCGAGACGATCCTGGCCGCCGAGCGCGTGCCGGAATGGTTGAAGCGGTGATACTCCAGAGCCTGCCGCTGTTCGTGAGGCTGGCAGGGCGCCCGGTCATTCTGCTCGGCGAGGGCGAGGCGGCGGATGCGAAGCGGCGGTTGCTCGACCGCGCGGGGGCGGACGTCGTCGGCGAGGATGCTCCGGCTGCGCTCGCGATCGTCGCGATCGACGACGAGGACGAAGCACTGGCAGCGGTCGCGCGGCTGAAGGCGCGCGGCATCCTCGTCAACGCGGTCGATCGCTCGGCGCTGTGTGACTTTACGCTGCCCGCGATCGTCGACCGCGCCCCGGTGCTGATCGCGATCGGCACCAGCGGCGTGTCGGCCGGCTTGGCGGCGGCGTTGCGCCAGCGACTGGAAGCACTGATCCCCGCCGATCTCGGCAAGCTGGCGCTGGCGTTGCAGGCTGCGCGGGGGGCCTTGCGAAAGCGCTGGCCCGACATGGGGGAGCGCCGCCGTGCGCTGGCGACGGCGATGGGGGCGGGCGGCATGCTCGATCCACTATCGCCGACGCATGACGTGGAGGCATGGCTGGCCCCGACAGCTGCGCCCGCTGCAAAGCGCGACGTGGCGATAACGCTTGTTCTCCTGTCCGACGATCCCGAGGACCTGACGCTCCGCCAGGCTCGCGCGCTAGCCAGCGCCGACCGGGTCTATCACGGCCCTGATGTCCCCGCGGCGATCCTCGACCGCGCCCGTGCCGATGCCGCGCGGCTGTGCGCGGCGATGCCCGCCAATCCCGGCACCGGCCTGTCGGTCGAAGTCGAGATGGCACGATGAGCGGTTTCGCATTCCGGATCGTCGATGGGAAAGCGACCCGCGTCGACGTCAAGGAAGCGCTCACCTGCACTGCCGACCTCGTCTGGGTGCATTTGTCGACCACCGCCGAGCATGCGCAGACCTGGCTGCGCGACGAGGCCAAGCTGCTCGACTATGTCGTTGATGCGCTCACCGCGACCGAGACACGGCCGCGCTGCGAAGCGGTTGGTGATGGCGCGTTCCTCAATTTGCGCGGGCGATCGAAGGAGGAGCTCGACACGTCCGACCTGCTCGCATCGGTGCGAATCTGGGCCGTGAAGGGCCGCGTCTATTCGGTCACGCGGAAGCCGCTGATCGCGGTCGCGGAGGTCGAGAAGATGGTCGAGCACCACGAGGTGCGCGATCCAGGCGACCTGATCGCCGCGTTCGCCACCGCGATCACCACCGATCTCGATCCCGACGTGGCGACGCTCGGCGACGAACTCGACGATTGCGAGGAACAGCTCGACGCCAACCGCGTGTTCGAACTGCGCCGCGCGGTCAGTAAGGTGCGCGTCGCGGCGATCGGCTACAAACGCTTCCTCAGCCCGCAACGCGCGGCGCTGGAGAAGCTGGCGGCGCTACCCGGCGACTGGCTGGCGGACGACGACCGGCTGCATCTCGCCGCGGCGGCGGACCGCGCCGCCCGGATGGCGGAGGAGCTGGAATCGATCCGCGAGCGCTCGGCGCTGATCCACGAGACGCTGACCGACCTGCGCGCCGAACAGATCGACAACCGCTCGTTGATCATTTCGATCGCGGCGATGGTGTTCCTGCCGCTGACGTTCCTGACCGGTCTGTACGGCATGAACGTGAAGGGCCTGCCCTATGCCGAGGAGCCCTGGGCGTTCGATGCGATCGCCGGAGCCTGCGTGCTGATCGCGGTCGGTGTCGTGGCGTATTTCTCGATGCGACACTGGTTCAAGCGGTAGCGTTTACGCGGCGCTGGCGGTCCGCCACGCCTGCGCGATCTCGTCGAGCATGTCGGCGGAGTCGCGGAACGGCTGTGGGTCGTGGCCGAGCGAGGCGTTGATCACGGTTTTCCGCGCGCCGCCATATAGTCGCGCGAGCGTTTCCGAGACCTGGCCGCCTTTCTCGAAGTCGAGCCCGGCTTCGAGCGCGAACAGGATCGCGGTGGCGCGGGTGATCCGCTCGCTCTTGATCGCGAACTTGCGCTTTTCGCAGGCCCATGCGGCAGCGCGCAGGGCGGCGACCAGTTCTTTGTAGAGCAACTGGACGAGCGCAGGGCCGTCGGCGGTAGCGGTCTGGCCGACCGCGTCGATCTGACGATAGGTCGCGAACGGGTCGCGCATCAACGTGCTGGCGTAGGTCACGAATCCTTGTTCCACGCGGCAATCTGGTTGGTGAGGAAGGTCTGCGTCGATTTATACGCCGACACGCGCGAATTCATGCTGGCATATTGCTGCGTCAGGCGCGTGGTCAGCTGCGCGGACTGGTCGGTGACCTTGTCCTGCTGCTTGGCGACATCGGCCTCCGCCGCGGTGTAGCGCACGGTCGATGCGCCGAGACCGGTGACCGTGCTGGTCGCGCTGGTGGTCAACGCCGTCAGCGTCGCGGACAGGCCGAGCGCATTGGTGCCCGACGGCGCGAACATCGCCTCGACGGTGTCGGGGTTTGCCGCGAGTTGCTTGGCGAGCAGCGCGGAATCGACCCTCAGCGTACCGTCGGTGTTGGTGGCGACGCCGATCTCCGACAGCGACCGCGGAAGACCGGCAATCGCGCCACCGACCAACGGCTTCGACACCAGGGCTTGCAACGACCGCAGCAGCGATTTCGCGGCGGGATCCGCACGGAGGTTGCCGGTGATGGGATCGGTCTGTTCGGTGATCGTCTTCAGGACCTCGTTGTAGGTCGTGACGACATCGTTGACCGCTTGCGTCAGCGCGTCGGTCGGGGGCGTGCTGGTGAGAGAAACGGGGACTGTGGATATGCCGTTGAGCTGGAGCGTCACGCCGGTCACCAGGTCGCTGACGGTGTTGCCCGGGCGCTCGACGGCGATCCCGTCAACGGTCAGCTGCGCGTTCTGCGCGGTGGAGACGAGGCTGGTCTTCGTCGCAGAGCCGCCGATGTCGAGCGCGTCGCCCTTCTCTCCCTTCAGCGTGAAAGCGCTGTCGGTTCCGGTCGCGCCTTTGACCGAGAGGTACGCGCCACCCTTGGCGTCGGTAACGACCGAGGCGGTGACGCCGGTCTTCTGCGCGTTGATCGCGGCAGCGACCGCGTCGATGCTCCCGTCGCCGACGTCGATCGGAATGGCAGCGCCAGTGCCGATGGTCAGTGTCAGCTTACCCGTGCCGAGTGTCGTCGACCGGTTGGCGGCGGCCACCGGGCTGATCGTGCGCGCGACCTGCCCGGTAGCGAGGCGCGTCACCGTGATGCTTGACGACAGCCCCGACAATTTGGCACCCGACTGCGCGGTGGCTGACAGGATTGCAGCATTCGAGCTGGTCGGCTGAGTCTGCAGGCTGCCGCCCTTCACCAGATTGGCGAGCGCGGTCGAAAAGCCGGTCATCGTGCTCTTGAGCGTACCGACGCCCGAGATCTGCGCGGTGATCGTGTCGGATTTGGTCTTCAACGCGGCCGTCCGCGCAGCGAACTGCGCGGAGACGAGCGAGGTGACCAACGTGCCGGTATCGACGCCAGAGCCCGCGCTCAGCCCCTTCAGCAGTGCCTGCGTCGCGTCGTTGACGGCACTTTGCGCGGTAGGCGTGGGTGTCGGCGTCGGCGTGGCAGTCGTGCTGGTGGTCGAAGTTACCATCGTGAAATCCCTGCACGTGCGCGCTCGTCTGTTAGAACGGCCATGCGGCGCGAATGTTTAGGCCTGTTTCATGCCGTTTTCGTCGAACCGCGCATCCTTCGGCACTGTCACGAAGGGTTGAACCCCGCCGGCGGTACCGCCCGCTTCCGCGTTCAGCCCGAACACGAAAGCAAGCACGGTCGCGATCGCCGTATACAGGTCGTCGCGGACCTCCTGGCCTTCCTTGCTGGTATAATAGACCGCGCGCGCCAGCACCGGATATTCGAGGATCGGCACGCGGCCTTCGCCGGCCAGTTCGCGGATCGCCAACGCGGTCGCACCGCGCCCCTTGGCGACCACCACCGGCACCTGGTCCTTGCCGCGATCGTAGCGCAGGGCGACAGCAAAGTGCGTCGGGTTGGTCAGCACGACATGCGCCTCCGCAACCGATTTCCGCAGGCCACCGCTCGCCATCGCGCGCATCTTCGCGCGCATCTGGCCCTTCGCCTCGCCATTGCCCTCGGTCGACTTGTGCTCGTCCTTCACCTCCTGCTTCGACATCCGCATCTTGCCCAGCCGGCGGATGATCTGGATCGGCAGGTCGATGCCGGCGATCGCACACAGCCCGAACGCCATCGCGATGAGGATGCCCTTGAAGATCCCGCCAAGCGTCGACAGCGCCTGGTTGAGATCCGCGGACGAGGCGAGGCCCATCGTGGAATGCGCGGCGTTCCACAGCATCCAGCCGCCGATCGTGCCGAGCAGGATGACCTTCAGCAGCGACTTGCCGAGTTCGATCCAGCCGTTTGCGCCGAAGATCCGCTTGAGCCCCGCCGCCGGATCGACGCGGCTGTATTTGGGCGCGAGCAAGCCGCCGTTGAAGCCGAGCGACCCGAGCCCCGCCTGGCTCAGGATAGCGGCGCCGATGCTGACAATGAACAGGGTGATGAGCGATGGCGCGAGCTTGCCGCCGGCTTCCATCAGCGGGCGCCACGGGGAGAAATCCTCGACATCGGCATGCGTAAACTGGAAGCTCGAGCTCATGATCGCCTTGCACGCCGAGATCAGCGTCGGCCCCGCGTAGATCAGCCACGCAACGCCGGCGAGCATGCTCAAAGCGGTAGCGAAGTCGCGAGACTTGAGGATGTCGCCCTTCTCGACCGCATCCTTCTTGCGCTTGGCGGTTGGTGCTTCTGTCTTTTCGCCCGAATCCTCAGACATCAGCCGAGCACCAGGTTTTCGGTCGCGGCGAGGCCTTCGCGGACGATCACGAGCATGTAGTCGCCCATCGTCGGGAACGCGATCGCCAGCGTGACGACGCCGACCGCGAGGCTGGCGGGCAGGCCGACCGCGAACAGGTTGAGCGAGGGCGCAGCGCGGCTCAGCATCCCGACGACGATGTTGAGGCACAGCAGCAGGAACCCGACCGGGAGCGCGAGCAGCAGGCCGGCGAGAAACGCATAGCCACCGAAGAACGCGATCGCCTTCAGCCGCTCGACGCCGATCCACGCGGCGCCGGGCGGGAGCACGTCGTAGCTCTTCACCAGCAGGTCGATCAGGATCAGGTGGCCGTCGACCGACAGGAACAGCAGCGTCAGCATGATCGAGAAGAACTGGCCGAGCGCTGGGGAGGACTTGCCGTTCTGCGGATCGATCGAGGACGCGAAACCGAGCCCCATCGCGCCGCCGATCACTTCGGCCGCGATCATCGGCGCGGCGAACGCGATCTGGAGCACGAAGCCGAGCGCGAGGCCGACAAGGGCTTCGGCGGCGGCGGAGAGGATGGTGGAGACGGCGAAGATGTTCTGCGGCGGCACGATCGGATGCGCAGCGAGGACGAGGAAGCCGATCGCGCCCGACAGCGTGACGCGCACGGTCAGCGGCACCGAGACGCTACCGAACACAGGCGCAGCGATGAACGTCGCACCGATGCGGATCATCACGAACACGAGCGCCCAAAGCTGTGGCTCGATAGAAAGGCCGAAGCCTAGCACTGTAAAATCCCCCTCCCGCTTGCGGGAGGGGTCAGGGGAGAGCGCGACGTACGTACTGGCGTCAGGTTGGTGGGGCACGCCCCTCCCCCGACCCCTCCCGCAAGCGGGAGGGGAGCAGCAAGTGCGCTCATTTTACGAGATCCGGAATACGCTCGAAGATCCCGATCGTGAAATCGCTCAGCAGCCCGAGGATCAGGCTGCCGAAGATCAGGATCGACACGGCCACCACCACCAGCTTGGGCACGAACGACAATGTCTGCTCATTGATCGACGTCGCCGCCTGGATCATCCCCAGGATCAGCCCCGCCAGCAGCGCCGGGATCAGGATCGGCGCACTCGCGAGCGCCAGCACCCACATCGTCTGGTTCGCGACGGTCAGGAAATATTGCGCGTCCATGCGCTTAAGTCGCGAACGAGTTGGCGAGGCTGCCCATCGTCAGCGCCCAGCCGTCGACCAACACGAACAGCAGCAGCTTGAACGGCATCGAGATGATCGTCGGGCTCAGCATCGCCATGCCGAGCGACATCAGCACGGTCGCGACGACCAGATCGATGACGATGAACGGCAGGAAGATCAGGAAGCCGATCTGGAACGCGGTCTTCAGCTCGGACGTGACGAACGCGGGGAGCAGCACCGAGAAGGGGATGTCGGTCGGCGTCGCGTACGGCCCGGACTTGGCGATCTGCGCGAACATCGTGACGTCCTTGATCCGCGTCTGCTTGACCATGAACGCGTGCAGCGGGACGCCTGCGGTGGTGATCATCTGCGTGCCGGCGAGCTGCCCGGCGGCATAGGGTTGGATCGCGGTCGTGTTGATCTGGCTGATCGTCGGCGCCATGATGAAGAAGCTGAGGAACAGCGACAGCCCGAGCAGCACCTGGTTCGGCGGGGTCTGCTGAAGCCCGAGCGCCTGGCGCAGGATCGCGAGCACGATGATGATCCGCGTGAAGCTGGTCATCATCAGCAGAATGCCCGGCAGGACCGTGAGCAGCCCCATGATGATGAGGACTTGCAGGCTGAGCGAGAGCGAGCCGCTCTGGCCGGTATTGCCCGCGGCCTGCCCGCCGAGCTGGCCAAGCGCGCGATCGACGGCGTCGCCGACCGCCGGGTTGGTCGGAGCGGGGACGACTTGCGCGAACGCCGGCATTGCCAGGAACAGGGCGAGCAGGAGGGCTAGGCCGATCCATACCAAGCTGTTTCCTCGCGAACGCGGGGATCCAGGACCTAGCAGCGCACCGTTGGTGGCTCCTGGATTCCCGCGTACGCGGGAAAACGGCTTCGCGGAGGATGCGGCGAACAGGGCAGGGCCTGAGCCTTTCCGCGTCACCGTCGGACGAGCGACCGCGCTCATGCGTCGACCTTGTCGATCAGGTGCACGCCGCCACGGCCGACCGAGACGAGCAGCCGACGGCCCTCGAAATCGATCACCGCGAGGCGCAGGCCCGGCGAGATCATCATCGTTTCCTTGACGCCGATCAGCCGCGTCGAGGGCTTGCCCGGGATCCGGCTCTCGAACTTGCGCCACAGATACAGGCACCCGAACATCAGCCCGCACACCAGCGGGAGCAGGATGACGAGCTTGAGGATATAGGTCCAGAGCATCGGGTTCAGCCGCGCTTGTCTGGCGACACGAGCTCGGTCATCCGCACGCCGAAGCGCTCGCCGACCGTGACGACTTCGCCGCGGCCGATCAGCGTGCCGTTGACGAACACGTCGAGAAGTTCGTTGGCCTGACGATCGAGCTCGATAACGCTGGATTCGCCGAGCGCGAGCAGCTCGCGCAAGGTCAGGCTGGTCGAGCCGATCTCGACGGTCAGCTTGACGTCGACATCCTGGAGCAGCCGGAAATTGGCGGCGACGGCAGCATCTACGGGGAAGCCTCCGGTCATGTCGTTCATGCTGCAAATCCTTCGTCGAAACGGGTAATCGAGGTGAGCTGGATGGCGGCGAAACCATTGGACGTGCCGACCGTGCCGCAGCCGAGCCGGTTGTTGCCGACCATCACCGGCACGTTGCCCGAGATGGTGATCGGGATCACGTCGCCGGGCTTCAGGTCCATCAGCATTGTCAGCTTGACGATCGGTTCGGCGAGGACCGAGCGGATCGGGAAGCGCACGTTCATGGCTGCGCGCGTCAGTTCGGTGCGCCAGGCCGGATCCGGCTCGGCCGACTTGCCGACGACCTTCGCGGTCAGCGACGGCGCGTGCGGCTTCAGCGCGGAGACGGGGTAGACCAGGTCGAGGAACACCGGCTTCGCGGCGCCCGCGGCGATGCCGAAGCGCGTGACGATCATCGCGTCCTCGCCGTCGAGATCGGCGATCATCGCCGGGTTCACCTCGACGCGGGTCGGCAGGAAATCGAACCGCGCCATCGGCTCCCACGCGGTCTTGAGCGGCGCGGCGATCATCTGGCCAATCCGCGCGACCATCGCCTCGGCGGCGGGCGAGAACTCGGTCGGCAGCACGTGCGGCGCGGCGCCGGTACCGCCGAAGAACATGTCGAGCATCTCGAGCACGAACTTGCCGTCCATGATGCACAGCGCCTGCGCCATCCCCGGCGTCATGATCAGTGGAAGCCACGCGGTCAGTGCATCGCTGCGTTCCGCGCGGTAATCGGTGAAGCGCTGGACCACCAACGGCTCGGCCCAGCAGCGGACCTCCTGGCGCAGCAACGGCTCGAAGACGCCGCGCAGACCGCGTGCGAACCGCGCCGAGAGATGCTGCAACGAATGCAGGTCGCCGAACGGATTGAGCTTGGCCCCGCCGAGTACGCCTTGGTGCAACACGCCGTCCTTGGGCGCGCCGGAGCGATCCCGGTCGCGTCGCTCGCGCGTCTTTGCTGAGGCCTCGTTAACCATGACTCACTGAACGACGAAACTGGTAAAGTAAACGTTACCGATGCCGCCGAATCCTTCCTTCTGCTTGAGCGTATCGTTGATCGCTTTGGCGAGGCGGACCTGCAGCTGGCGCTTGCCGTCGCTGCTCATCACCTGCTCCTCGGTGGTGTCGCCGAGCGCCATCAGGATCGCCGAACGCACCGCGATGTCGTTGGTCTTGAGGTTGGTGATGACGGTGTCGTCATACGGCGTGGAGACCGCGACGCCGACCTGGACGAAGTGCACCGAATCCTGGAGATTCGAGGTGAAATCCTTCTCCAGTGGGTAGTAGGTGGAGGCGTATTTGTCGCCGCCCTGCCCTGCGGGGGGCTTCATCCCGTGGTTTTCGGGGGCTGCGTCCTCGCCGCCGTGACCGCCGCCTTCGCCGCCCTCGGTCGCGTGCTTCTGTTCGCTCTTAGGCACGAGCTTGGGCTTGCCGTCCTCGGCTTCGGCGTGGCCACCGCCACCGATCAGGCCGGCGTTCGAGGCATAGACGCCCGCACCGACGCCGCCGCCGACCAGCACCAGCAGCGCGACGCCGCCGATCAGGATCGTCTTCATCTTGCCCTTCTTCTTGGGGGCGGCGTCGGGCGTATCTTTATTGTCGCTCATGGTTTCGGGGTCCTTCGGTTCAAGCGATTCGAATGTCGTCGGTGACGGTGTCCGCGATCACGGCAGAGGTCGGCGCGGGGCGATTCGGGGTTTGCGGGGCGGCAGGCGCGCGCTGCTGTTGCGCGCCGCCGTCGCCGAGCGAGCCCTGTCCGAGCTTCAACCCGCGTGCTTCGGCCAGTTCGGCGAGCCGCGGTTGCGCGTCCGCCAACAAGGTCCGCGTCGCCGCCTGCTCGGCATTGAAGTGGACATGCACGGTATCGCCGTCCTTCTTGACCGACACGTCGATCGCGCCGAGCGCGTCGGGGACGAGGCGGATGCGCGTATCGACCGCGTCGGCGGCGTCGCGGAGCATCTCAATCCGCTCGATCATCGCGTGGGGCCAGCGCTCCTGGCGCATGTCGAGCGGCGCCTGCTGCGCATCGGCGACCTTGATCTCGTGGGTCGCGGTGGCGCCGACCGGGCTCAGCGGCGTATCGGAAGGCGCTGCCGGCGTGTCGGACTCGCCGCGCTTCTTGGTTGCCGCCTGGATCGCTGCGCCGAACACCGTTGCCGCCGACGCGACCGTGCCCGGTTGCGGCTGCACGACATCCGGTTGCGCGACGGCGAGGGTAACGGGTGCCGTGTCGGGCGTGGCCCAGCGCGGCGCGTCGGTGGTCGGCGTATCCGGCGTCGCCGGCGTTTTCATCGGCGGCATCGCAGCCATGATTGCGGCGGCAAGCTGCGTTGCGGGTGTGCCGCCGGCTTGCATCGGCGCAGGGGGCAGGGGTGGTTGTGGCTCTATCGCAGCCGGCGTGACGGACTGAGGCTGCGATTGCGCAAAGGTCGGGCGCTGCATGCCGGTTGGCTGATTGCCGGATGCATCGACGATGCGCGCACCGGTCGAGGCTGCGGGCGGGGAAACGGGCGGGGCAGGCGCGGGTGTCGCAACGATCGGCTGCCACACGAATGCGGGGTCGGGCGCTATGACGGGCGGCGGCAAGGCGTTGCCGGTCGCGGCGTCGTCCTGCCGGGTGTCGTCTTCCGCCGCTGCGGCAGGCATTCCGGAATCCGCGTCGTCGCTGACCCGCGCCAACGACCCCGCAAAATCACCCGGCTCGCCGCTCGCCTTGGCGGAAGACGCACGCGGATGGAGCGGGACGGTACGGGGAAGGGTCGCGGTCTGGATCATGCGGGCACTCGCGTTCGGGCTCATACCCCCCGCTCAGCAAGGATCGTGCCGAACTCTCCGGAAGGCGGGTGCCTCCTCCATCGCGCGGATCGCTTTCAGCACCGCATCGGCGTCGGCGCGCGCGAGCAGCTTCTCGACGGCGCTCTGGTCGCGCTTTGCGGCGCGGGTTGCTTCAGCAGCGCGCTCGACATGATATTCGGCGGCCTGCACGCGCTCGATCGCGGCGTTGGCGGATTGTTGCAGGCGGTCGCGGTAATGCGCGGCGGCGCCGAGCGACACGGCGACCTGCGTTTCATGGACCGGCGCGACGGCTTCGGCGAGCAGCGCGATGCGGCCGGACAACGCCTGTTCGCTGGCGAACTTGTCGTGCGCGCGTGCTTCGTCGGCGCGGGTCAGGCCGAGCTGGAGTGTGCGGACGCGGTGGATGCGCGCCAGCGTCTTGCCGCGGGCATCCGCCATCTCAGCCGCCGAACACGCCGGTCAGCTCGGCGACCGCGTCGTTCAGCGAGACGTTCTCGTCGGCGTCCTGGCGAATATATTCCATGACCGCGGGGTGGCACGCGATCGCCGCGTCGATCGCGGGATCGGCGCCATGGCGGTACGCGCCCATCAACACGAGGTCGCGGTTTTCTTCGTAGGTGGCGAGGTGACGGCGAAGCGTCCGCGCGGCCTTGGCGTGGTGCGCGGGGACGATGTCTGTCATCACGCGGCTGACCGACGGGCCGATGTCGATCGCTGGGTAGACGCCGCGCTCGGCGAGGTGGCGATTAAGGACGATGTGGCCGTCGAGGATCGAGCGGGCGGAGTCGACCACTGGGTCGTTGCCGTCGTCGCCGTCCGCCAGCACCGTGTAGATCGCGGTGATCGAGCCGCCCGTGTGGACGTCGACGCCCGCACGCTCGATAAGGTTCGGCAGCATAGCGATGGCGCTGGGGGGGTAGCCTCTTGCCGACGCGGGTTCGCCGAGCGCGAGGCCGATCTCCCGACCGGCATGCGCTACTCGAGTCAGCGAATCCATGATCAGCAGAACCTTCTTGCCTTCGTCGCGGAAGGATTCGGCGATCGCGTGCGCCCGCAGTGCGCCGCGGATGCGGAGGACGGGGGAGTGGTTGGCGGGGACGGCGACGACCACCGAACGCTTGCGCGCTGCGCCGGCGACCTTGGTTTCGAGGAAGTCGGCGACTTCGCGCGAACGCTCGCCGATCAGGCCGATGACGATCACGTCGGCCTGCGCGGCGCGGACGATCATGCCGAGCAGCACCGACTTGCCGACGCCCGAGCCGGCCATGATGCCGACGCGCTGGCCCTGGCCGATCGTCAGCAGGCCGTTGATCGCGCGCACGCCGACGTCGAGCGGTTCGAGTACGCGGCCACGGTCGAGCGGAGACTGGAGTTTCCCCGCGAGCGGCCAGCGCCCGGCGCCACGGATCGGGCCCAGACCGTCGATCGGCTTGCCGGCGCCGTCGACGACGCGGCCGAGCATGGCTGCCCCGACTTCGGCCTCTCCCGGCGCACCGATCGGCTTGACCGGTGCGCGCGGGAGAAGGGCCGCGGCGCCGCCTAGGTTCATCATCAGCGTACGGCCGTTGCGGAAGCCGATGACTTCCGCCTCGACGCTCGCCGCGCCTTCGCCGACCTGGCAGACCGTGCCGACAGGCAGCGTGAGGCCGACCGCTTCCATGAGCAGCCCGTCGAACGAGGCGAGGCGGCCGGAGACCTTTGGCTTGGCGACGAAATCGGCGTTGGAGAGGGTCTCGAGATAGTCGGCGGTAAAGCGGTTCAGCATTTGGGCACCGGCACGCGATCGATCGCCTGCGCGAGTTGGTCGAGCCACAATTCGGGGCCGTCTTCGACGATCGTCGAGGCGCTTTCGAGCACGAAGCTGCCGCGCGCGACGGCCGGATCGCCCGCGGCGAAGATAGACTTCGGCAACCGGCCTTCGAGCAGAGCGACGTCGTCCGGATGGACGCGGAGCAATGCGGATTCGGCGGAGTCGGACAGGAGTTCGGCGGCCGACTCAATCCGGCCCGCGAGGACGTCGGGGGCGATACCGACTTCACCGACAAGTTTCGAGACCAGGAATAACACCGTCTGGCGGAGTTGGGCGGCGACGCGGTCGCGGTCGATCCGGTCGTTGCCGAGCGCGGTGGCGAGGTCGCCGAGCAGTGCGCCGTCGCGGGCGGCCGTCTCCTGTGCGGCAGCAGCCGCAGCGGCGAGACCCTCCGCATAGCCGGCGGCGTGGGCGTCGGCGAGCGGATCGATGAACGACGACTCGCTCACCGGATCGAGCGGATCCCAACCGGCGGTCGGGTTCACGTCCTTGTCCGCCGGGCTGAAGTGCTTGGGCGCGCTCGGCTCCGAGGAGAAGTTCGGCGACGCGAAGTTCGCGGGCCGCACCGTCGCACGCTCGCGGATATCCGCTGCGGCGAACCCGGCGGGCGGTGCGAACGCGCTCGCCAGGATGTTGGCGGTCGTCGTGTGGCGCGATGCGAAGCCCGCGGTGAAGCCGTTAGACATAATCGTCTTCCCCCCCGCCCATCTGGATCGTGCCGTCCTTCGCGAGCCCGCGTGCGATCGCGATCATCGCCTTCTGCGCCTCGAGAACTTCGGCGAGCTTCATCGGCCCGCGTGCCTCCATCTCGTCGCGGATGCCGTCGGCGGCGCGCGCCGACATGCAGCCGAGGAAACGGTTGCGGATCGTTTCGTCGACGCCCTTCAACGACTTGGTCAGGATCTCGCTGTCGACGTTGCGGATCAGCGTGCCGAGATTCTTGTCGTCGAGCGCGAGCAGATTGTCGAAGACGAACATCGCCTCCTCGATCGCCTTGGCGACTTCGCGGTCGATCTTGAACAGTTTCGGCATGACGCGCTGTTCGGTCGCCTTGCGCGCACCCGACAGGATCTTGGCGGCCTCACGCGTCCCACCCAGCGTGACGCCCACCGATCCGGGCGCGGCCGTGGTACGGTTGGCGAGGACGATCTTCAGCGTCTCGACCGCCTCGGGCGTGATCGGTCCCAGCCGTGCGATGCGGTGGAGAATGTCGGGCTGGATCGCGTCGGGCAGCAGTTCGAGCACCTGGCCGCCGATCGACGCATCAAGATTGGCGATCAGCACGGCCGCGATCTGCGGATGCTCCTTCTCGATCATCGCGGCGATCTCGGGTGCGTCGAGCCAGTCGAGCAGTTCGAGTTCGCAGGCGGCCTCGGGCGGGGTGATGCGCGCGAGCACGCTTTCCGCTTTCTCGGGGCCGAGCGCGCGGTTCATTACCGCCTCGATCTGCGGGCGCGGGTCGAAGCCGATCGCGGTGCGCTCGCGGGCGCGGCCGACGAAATCGTCGAGCACGTCCTCGACTTCCTGCTCCGACACGTCGGCGACCTTGAACATCGCCGCGCCAAGCTGGCGCACTTCCTCGGGCTCCAGCTTCTGGAGGATGGCCGCGGCCTCCTCCTCGCCGACGAGCATCATCAGCACCGCGGCGCGCTCGACGCCCGTGTAGGTGCGGATTGCAGCCTCGCTCACTTGGCGTCGGCCTTGATCATGTCGCGTACCGCGAGGGCTGCGCGCGTCGGATTGTCGCGCGTGAAGCCGCGCACCGCGCCGATCCGGTCGTCATAGCCGCGCGTGTTCTCGAGCTGGTCGAGGCTCACCGGTGCTGCGACCGCCATGCCGTCGCCGCTCGCCGCGCCGCCCGGCTGGCCTAGTGCAGGGCGCGTGCCGGCATCGTCGCGCTTCTTCATCAGCGCCTTGGCGATCGGGCGAACCCCGAGCAGCAGCACCAGCAGCGCGATCAGGATCGCCGTGCCGTTGCGCGCGAGCACCGGCAGCCAGGCATTGTCGTACCACGCCGGACCGCTCGTCGCGGTGGCGTCGGCGCCGGCGAACTTGCGGCTAATGACCGTCACGTTGTCGTTGCGCGCCTGGTCGAAGCCGACCGCGCTCTTCACGAGATCGCTGATCTGGTTGATCTCCATCGCGGTGCGGCGACCCTTTTCGGGATCGCGGAGGAGGACGGCGACCGACAGCCGCTTGACCCCGCCCGGCGTGGCACGCGTGACCGACACTTCGCGGCCAAGGTCATAGGCGCGCTGATACTGGTCGGACTGCTTCATCGCATCGGGTGCCGCGCCGCCAGCGACCGGCTGAGCGCTGCCCGACGCGCCGTTAGCGGCTTGCGGCGTCGACAAGGTGCTCGCGGCGGGCGGCGTATTGCTCAGCGCACCCGGAATACCGCCGGGCGCAGCGGGACCGTCCTTCTGGTTGCCGGTCCAGTTGCCCGTCTCGGCACGCAGCACGCCCTGCTTTTCGTAGCTTTCGCGGGTCGCCTGGCTCTCGTCGAGATTGACGTCGGCCTGTACTTCGGCGGTAAAATTGCCCGCGCCGACCAACGGCGTAAGCAGCGCGATCAGCTGGGTGCGATACTTGTCCTCGACGCGGCGCTGAATGTCGATCCGCGCATCGCTGGCCGCACCCGCGCCGTCGTTGCCGCCGGCCTTGGTGAGCAGCGCGCCCATCTGGTCGACGATCGTCACCGCCTCGGGCTTCATCCCCGGCACCGACGAGGCGACGAGGTTGATGATCGAGCTGACCTGCGCATCGCTCAGCGACCGGCCGCCCTGAAGCTTCAGGATGACCGACGCCGATGGCGCAGCGTTGTCGCGAACGAACACCGACGCTTCGGGCATGGCGAGATGCACGCGCGCCTCGGCGACGGCGTCGATCTCCTCGATCGACTTCGCCATCTCGGACTCACGCGCCTGGCGGAGGCGTTCGCCCTCGACCGCGCGCGAAACGCCCATCGGCAACTGGTCGAGGATCGCGTAACCACCCGGCGCCGCTTTCGGCAGACCCTGACCCGCGAGCAGCATTTTCGCGCGGCTGTAGTCGTCCTCGCCGACGGTCAGCGCGCCGGTGCCCTCGTCGATACGGCTTTTGATGTTCGCGGTCGTCAGCGCGGACGTCACCGCAGCCTTGTCGGAATCGGGCAGGCCGCTGAACAGCGTCTTCTGCGTCGGCGTCGACAGGCTCATCCACGCAAGCGCGGCGGCCGCAATGAGGCCGACCATCAGCGCCATCGGCAGCGAACGGCGGACCGCGGGCTGCGCCATGACGCCCTTGATCTGTCGGAGGGGATTGGCGAACCGTTCGGTGCCGCCGGGCGAAGGGATGAGTGCGGTGCTCATATCAGACCGGCATGCTCATGATATCCTTGTAGGCGGACAGCAGCTTGTTGCGGACCTGCAACGTCGCCTCGAACCCGACCGACGCCTGCTGACGGGCGAGCATCACCTTCGCGATGTCGACCGTCTCGCCGCGCTCATAGCTTTCGCTGAGCCTGGCGGCCTGGGTCTGGCCGTCGTTGACGCTCTTCAGCGCGGTTTCCATCGTGTCGGCAAAGCTGGTCGGCTTGACCGTTTCGGTCGGTGCGACGGTCCCGGCGGCGCCAGCGCGAGACAGCGCCTGGTTGCGTTCGAGGATCTGCGAGCGCAGCGCCATGACGCGGTCGACGCTCATCGCGCCGCCACCTATTCCCGAGACGCCGCTCATGCCGAAGCCGCCCAGTTACGGACGCTGCCGATATCGTCGCCCTGCTCGCGCGCCTTGGCAAGGCGGTAGCGGAGCGTGCGCTCGGAGATGCCGAGGCGTTTCGCGGTCTCGATCCGGCTGCCGTTGCAGGCCTTGAGCGTCTCGCGGATCGCGGCGAATTCACTCATCTGGACGATGTTGCCCAAAGTTTCTGGTTCGGCCGGCGCTGCCATCGGCGTGATCGGCGTCACTACCGCGCTACGCTGGAAGGTCATCGATACCGGGCGGTCGAACACGATGTGGTTCGCCTCGATCGTGTCGCCGCCGCAGAACAGCATCGCGCGCTGGATCACGTTCTCCAGCTCGCGGACATTGCCCGGCCAGTCGTGCAGCATCAGCTGCTCGATCGCGGCGTGGCTCGGCCAGGGAATGACGTTGCGGTTGCCGGCATGACGCAGGATGAGCGTCGCGGCGAGCGCGGGAATGTCCTGCGGGCGCTCGGCCAGCGACTTGGTCGCGAGCGGGAACACCGCGAGGCGGTAATAGAGATCGGCGCGGAACCGGCCGGCGGCGACTTCGGCATGGAGGTCGCGGTTGGCACAGGCGATCACGCGGACGTCGATCGGTTGCGGTACCGAGGCACCGAGCGGCACGACCTCGCGCTCCTGCAGCACGCGGAGCAGTTTCGCCTGCAGCTGGAGCGGCATCTCCGCAATCTCGTCCAGCAGGATCGTACCGCCATTGGCTGCACGGAAGAACCCGTCGCCGCCCGACGACGCGCCAGTGAACGCACCCTTCTGGTGCCCGAACAGCAGCGCCTCGAGCATCGATTCGGGCAGCGCGGCGCAGTTGATCGCGATGAACGGCTTGTCCTTGCGCGCGGAGCCATTGTGGATGGCGCGGGCGAGCACTTCCTTGCCGGTGCCGGTCGGACCGTTGATCAGCACGGTGATGTCGGCGGCGGCAACCCGCTCGGCAAGCGCGAGCAGCGCCAGGGATTCGGGGTCCGCGGCGGTCGGCATGTCCGCACCGCCGATCAGGGCGCGGGCGAAGCCGTTGCCGACGGCTGTGTCCTCTGCGGCAAAGCTGATCCGCGCCGGCGAACCGTCGCGCGAGGGGGTCACTTCACGACCTTCGCAACCGATCACCACAGTGCGCGCGGGGGCGGTGACACCCTCGCCGTCCGCAACCAGGAACAGGTCGTTCGCACCGGGCTGTGCAGTCTCGAACGAGCCTACGCCGAAGCCCTGCGCGCGCAATGACGAAACGAGCGCGTATTTCCGCGAAGTGACTGCGGCCGATGGAAAAATTGAACGCATTGAGTGCCCCCTGAACGATTCGGGGAATGCGGCACTGGTGGTAAACGCGCGGTTAAACCCTGCCGCCCCCGGCAGATTATTTCCGGGCGCGTCTCCGCGAGCACACCGGCGCGCGTTTGCGCACACGAAGACGCGCGCGGGCTCCCGTACGGGCGTGCGCGAGGCCCGGCCCCGGCTGCATTTTTTCGCTTAAGTCCGTCCCGAACCGGCCGTTACCCACTTTGACGGATCGGCACTTCGCCATGGGGGCGGCGCGGATCGTCGAAGATCACGGAGATTTCGCAATGACTGTCATCGGTACCAACATCTCGGCGCTGCGCGCGACCAACGCTTCGACCAAGGCCTCGGGCCTGCTCGCGACCTCGATGGAGCGCCTGTCGACCGGCAAGCGCATCAATTCGGCCAAGGACGACGCCGCCGGCCTCGCCATCTCGTCGTCGATGACGTCGCAGATCAAGGGCATGAACCAGGGCATCCGCAACGCCAACGACGGCATTTCGATGGCGCAGACCGCTGAGGGCGCGCTCGACGAGGTCACGAACAATCTGCAGCGCATGCGTGAACTCGAAGTGCAGAAGACCAACGGCACCTATTCCTCGAGCGATATCGCCAACATCAAGACCGAGCAGGACGCGCTGGCCAAGCAGATCACCAACGTTCTGACGAACACCACCTTCAACGGCGTGAAGATGTTCGACGGCAAGGCAGGTGCAGCGAGTGCACCGGCCGGTGGCGCAGTGGTTAAGATCCAGGCCGGCGCGAACGGAACCGATTCGATCGATCTCAACCTCGGCACGAACCTGACCGCAGCCTATACGGCAGCCGTCGCGGCCGATCCGAACGCAAACCCGGCGGTCTTAGCCTCGCCAGCTGGCGGCGGCGTCGGCACCGTCGTCACGGCGAATGGCGCGGCGACAGGCAGCACTGATCCGCTGAAGGATTATGACAACGCGATCGCTACGGTCTCCAATCGTCGTGCTTCGCTAGGCGCTGCGCAGAACCAGCTGCAGTCGGCGGTCAACAACCTGACGTCGAACGCGACCAACCTGTCGGACGCGAAGAGCCGCATCGAAGACACCGATTTCTCGGCAGAGACGACCGCACTCGCCAAGGCACAGATCCTGAGCCAGGCATCGACCGCGATGCTGAGCCAGGCGAACCAGAGCCAGCAGAGCGTGCTCAAGCTGCTCGGCTAATCCAGCTTTCGGCGCCGGCACCGCCCCCCCTTGGGTGACGGCGCCGATAGACGTCGCCGCATGCATCATGCGCGTGAGAGCCCCCGGCAGCATCCGCTGTCGGGGGTTTCGTCCGTTCGGCACGGCGCGTTGCCCTGCAAGATACTGTAAACCATAAGAAAAAAACGGCAGAATTTGGCCGGTCACGTTTAAGTTCGATGCGATCCCGCCGTTACTTCTTATGGCGGCACGGCCCTTCGCCACGGGGGCGGCGGGGATCGCCGAAGATCACTGGAGTTTCACAATGACTGTCATCGGCACGAACGTTTCCGCGCTGCGCGCGACCAATGCCTCGACCAAAGCTTCGAACCTGCTCGCGACTTCGATGGAGCGCCTGTCGACCGGCAAGCGCATCAATTCGGCCAAGGACGATGCAGCCGGCCTCGCCATTTCGTCGTCGATGACGTCGCAGATCAAGGGCATGAATCAGGGCGTCCGCAACGCGAACGACGGCATCTCGATGGCACAGACGGCCGAAGGCGCGCTCGACGAGGTCAGCAACAACCTGCAGCGCATGCGCGAGTTGGAAGTGCAGAAGAGCAACGGCACTTATTCGACCAGCGACAAGGCGAATATCACGTCGGAACAGGATGCACTCGCCAAGCAGATCGCCAACGTCCTGACCAACACCACCTTCAATGGCGTCAAGCTGTTCGATGGCAGTGCCGGCACCAATACCGGCAAGGTCTCGATCCAGGCAGGCGCGAACGCAAGTGATGCGATCGAACTCAATCTGGGCACCAGCCTTAGCGCGGTCGCAACTGGTTCCGGTTCGAACGCACTTGCTGGCGGCGTCGGCACGGTGGTCGTTTCGACAACGACGGGTACCTCACCGAACACGACCACTACGGTTGCGGCAGCTGGTACGCTGCAGAACTATGACGACGCGATTTCACTCGTCTCGAACCGTCGCGCATCGCTTGGCGCATCGCAGAACCAGCTTCAGTCGGCGGTCAACAACCTGACCTCGAACGCGACCAACCTGTCGGACGCCAAGAGCCGCATCGAAGACACCGACTTCTCGGCTGAGACCACCGCGCTCGCCAAGGCGCAGATCCTGAGCCAGGCATCGACCGCGATGCTGAGCCAGGCGAACCAGAGCCAGCAGAGCGTGCTGAAGCTTCTGGGTTAATCCGGACCGGCACCGGCACCAGCCCCCCGCAGGGTGACGGTGCCGGTCGGACCCGCCTCGCTTCCCTGAAGCGCGAGCGGGAAAGACCCCGGTGGCGCAAGCTGCCGGGGTTTTTGCATGTTTGCGGGCGATCGAGGAAAGGCGTTATCGTGGCCCCATAGCGTGCAACTGGTCTGCACGTGGAGGTTAGGCGTACACTGCTCTCCTCTGTGTGTGCCACCATCGGCATCGCAGCATAGGCTGGTTGGGAAGAGCGATGACGGCATTGCACGGAAAGATCGCCCTGGTGATCGGCGGGACGCGCGGCATAGGAGCCGCGATAACGCGCCGCCTCGCTGCCGATGGCGCGTCGCTGGCGGTGATCTATCGATCGCGTGCGGACGATGCGCGACTGTTCGTTCGCGGGATCGAGGACGGTGGACGCGCGGTCTTTGCGGTTCAGACCGATGTGAGCGCCGCCGCCGCGTTGCGCGCTGCGATCGACACGGTGATCGCGCGCTACGCCACGATCGATATCCTGGTGAACGTGGCCGGCATGTCGGAAAACGGCACGCTTGCGAGCTATGCCGACGATGCGTTCGAACGGGTGTTTGCGGTCAACGTCCGTGCGCCGTTCATTGCCGCGCAACGGGTTGCGGCCGCAATGCCCACCGGCGGACGCATCATTACGATCGGCAGCATCGTCGCCGACCGCGCGCCCGGTGAGGGCGTTACGCTCTATGCCGCCAGCAAGTCGGCGCTTGCTGGCATGACCCGGGGTCTGGCGCGCGATCTGGGCGCACGCGGCATCACCGCAAATCTGGTGCAGCCGGGCCGGTCGACACCGAACGCAATCCTGCCGACGGCCCCAATGCGGAGGCGAACAGGGCGCCGCTTGCCATCCGTCGACACGGCACGCCTGACGAGGTGGCCGGGCTGGTCGCCTATCTCGCATCGGACGAAGCGGGGTTCATTACCGGCGCGGTATATAACATCGACGGCGGCTGGAGCGCGTGACCGGGCGTGCTCTGAAGCTTTGCCCGTCAGTCGCTCTATAGCGCTCGGGCGAGTGCCTTCTTCAACTTCGCATGTGCGGACGCCTTGATCTGGCAGACGCGCGCCGAGCCGACGCCGAAGACTTCGCCGATCTCCTCGAGGTTGAGTTCCTCGACATAATAGAGCTGGATCACCTGCGCCTCGCGTTCGGGGAGCGCGGTGATCGCGGCGATGAGGGCCTCGCGCATGTCGCTGTCGGCAAGCTGCTCGAACGCGTCGGGCGTGTCGTCGGCGAACCACGGCAGGTCGTCCGCATACATGTCGTCGATCGAGTCGAAGCGGATCGCGTCGGCGGTGACGTAGTCGGTGCGGAGTTTCTCGATCGTGACGCCGATATGCTCTGCGATCATGTCTTCTCCGGGAGCCTTGCCCGTGCGGGCGGTCAGCGTCGAGATGGCGTCTGCGTACTGGCGACGGCGACGCATCGCGCCTCGCGTCGACGTGGCCTGGCGGCGGAGTTCGTCGATCATGCTGCCGCGGAGGCGGGTGATCAGGTAGGTCTTGAACGGCATGCCGCGCTCGTCGAAATTCGCGGCGGCCTCGACCAGCGCCACGAGGCCGACCTGGATCAGATCCTCAACCTCGACGCTGCTGCTCATGCTGCCGTGGACGTGCCACGCGATCCGGCGGACCAGCGGGAGATGCTGTTTGACGAGCTGGTCCGCGTCGCCGCCGGGGCGTTGATGCGGGCGGTACGTCAAAGGCTGGGCGTCTGCGAACGCACCGCGCATCGGGAGCGCGCTCATGCTGCCAGCGCCTGCTGCGAGGCACCGATGACCGCGACGACTTCGACGGCCTTCTCCTCGGGCACTTCGAAGAACGACATGACGGGCGTATCGGGAAGGCACGTTCGCACCAGCTTGCGGATCGCGATGCGGATGGTCGGCTGGACGACCAGCGCGAACGGTTTGGCCTCGGCGATCAGCGGTTCGGCGGCGCGTTGCAGCGCCTCGACGATGCGCCGGCCGAGATCGGGTTCGATGACGTGGCGGCGCGATTGATCGGCGCGCATCGCCTGGCCGAGCAGACCTTCCAATTGACCCTCCAACGTCATGACGCGCAGCGGTTCGCGCACGCCGCACAGTTTCTGGATGATGAGCGCGCCGAGTTCGGGACGGATCGTCTCGATGATCTCCTCGGCATCCTGCGTGCGCTGCGCCGCGACTGCGATCGCGCCGGCGATGCGACGGAATTCCTTGAGCGGGACGTTCTCCGCGAGCAGGCCCTTGAGGACTTGCGTCAGCGTCGTGATCGGCAGCGGCGCGAGCGCGGCGACCAGCTGCGCGGCGCGCTCCTTGAGGCCGTCGAGCAGCGCCTGGACTTCGTCCTGGCCGAGCAGCTCGGACGCGTTCTGGCCGAGCAGGTGGTTGAGGTGCGTCGCCATCACCGTGCCGGGATCGACCACGAGATAGCCCGCGCCGGTCGCGGCATCGGCGTCGCCCGCATCGACCCAGGTCGCGTCGAGCCCGAAGGTGGGGTCCTTGACCTTCTTGCCGAACAGGTCGCCGAACGCCTGGCCCGTATCGAGCGCGAGCATCTCGTCGGGCGACACCGTGTCCTCGCCGACCACGACGCCGTTGACGAGGATGCGGTAGACGTAGGGCGCGAGGTTGATGTCGTCGCGGACGCGGACCTGCGGCACGACGAAGCCGAGTTCCTTCGACAGCTGGCGACGCACGCCGGTGATGCGGCCCATCAGCGGCGAGCCGCGACGCTCGTCGGCGAGCGGCACCAGGCCGTAACCGATGTCGAGATTGACCTGCATGCCGTCGGTGACTTCCTCCCAGCCGATCTTCGACTGGTCGATCGTCTCGACGGGGACGACCACGACGGGGGCAGGGCGGCGCTCGATCTGGCGGAGCTTCCACGCGGCGAACCCGGCGATCGCCGCGGCCGGCAGGATCACCATGTGCGGCATGCCGGGCAGGATGCCGAGCAGCGCGAGGATGACCGCGACCGGCGTCCAGGTGCGTGGGCTTCCGAACTGGCCGCCGATCTGGCCGGCAAGGTCCTTGTCGGAGGTGACGCGCGTAACGATCGAGGCGGCGGCGATCGACAGCATCAGCGACGGCAGCTGCGCGACGAGCGCGTCGCCGATCGCGAGCAGGATGTAGTTGTGCGCGGCATCGGCGATCGTCATGCCGTGGCTGACGGGGCCGAGGATCAGGCCGCCGATGATGTTGGCGGCGAGGATCAGCATCGCCGCGACCGCATCGCCCTTCACGAACTTCGACGAGCCGTCCATCGAGCCGTAGAAATCGGCTTCGGTGGAGACTTCGACGCGGCGCGCCTTGGCTTCGTCGGGGGTGATCAGGCCGGCGTTCAAGTCGGCGTCGATGGCCATCTGCTTGCCGGGCAACGCGTCGAGCGTGAAACGCGCGCTGACTTCCGACACGCGGCCGGCGCCCTTGGTGACGACGATCATGTTGATGATCATCAGGATCGCGAAGACGAAGATGCCGACGACGTAATCGCCGCCGATCAGGAATGTGCCGAACGCCTCGATCACGTGGCCCGCCGCGCTCTCGCCCTCGTGGCCGTGGACCAGCACGATGCGGGTGGAGGCGACGTTGAGGCCGAGGCGGAAGAGGGTCGCGAACAGGAGGACGGTCGGGAAGGCGGAAAAATCGAGCGGCTTCTGCGCGTTGAGCGCGACCATCAGCACGGCCAGGCTGATCGCGATGTTCGCCACGAAGAAGATGTCGAGCATGAACGCCGGGATCGGCACGACCATGACGAGCACGAGCAGCAGGATCGCGAGCGGCAGGACCGACGCGCGCGCGTTAGAGAGAATGCGGTTCATGGCTTAGCCGCCCAACCGTGCGAGCATCATGTACGCGAGCCGCGCGGTATCGGGCGTCGGGCGCAGGATACTGGCGGCGGCCTGCGTCGTCTTGCCGGTGAACCTGCCCATTGCAGTGCCCATTGCCGATTGGGCCCAGGCCAGCGCGTCGTCGGCGCTTTCGTTGTTGCCGGTGATGACCGTGCTGCCGTTCATGTCGAGCGCCTGCGCGGCGTAGTTGGCGGGCGTCGCGGTCGCGCTTGCCCCGGCGGCGGCACCGCCGAGCTTGTCGGAGAAGCGGTCGTAGATCGCCGACAGCGTGCGCGGCTGGTTGTTGGAGTCGTAGAAGACGTTGTGGTTCGCGCGTGCGGCGGCGGGGAACAGCGCGGCGCCACTAGCCTGCGGGTTGGCCTGCATCGTCTTGAGGAACTTGGTCGCGCCGCCGAGGCCCATGAAATGCGCCATGTAGAGGTCGGTGCCGGACGCGGGACGGTTCAGCGTGCCTTCGAGCGAGGCCTTGTTGTCCGACGCGTATTCGGCGGCCATCAGCGAGGCGGCGTTGGGATCGTTGCGGAGCGCGAGGATAGCCGCCTTGGTGCCGGCATCGCCGACCGAGAGGCGGCCGCTCGACGACTGGCCGATGCTGTTCGCGGCCCACGCCATGCCGTGCTCGGCGCCGTGCTTCTTGACGACGGACAGCCAGCTCTGTTCGATGAACTGATAGAGACCGGATGCGCTCGACGTGCCGGCCTTGGCGTTGGCGTTGAGCCCGCTCTCGAGCTTCGCCTGGCCCAGCAGATAGTCGAAATCCACGCCCGTCTTGCTGCTTGCAAGCGCGATCGCGGACTGGATCCGGCCGGTAGTGATAGGATTGACGGTCATGCCCGTGTGCGGTGCCCCTGGTTCAGGGGATACTCAGCAAGGGGCGTGCCAGTTTTGGTATTCGGTTCCCGTAGCGCCGTCATCCTGACGAAAGTCAGGATCCAGAGCCATGTAGCGCAACCCTCTGTTACTCTGGATCCTGACTTTCGTCAGGATGACGGAGGTTAAAAGGGACGGGCGCAGAAGTCAGGCGTACGCGGCGCGCAGGCCTGGGCGGTAGCCGGCAATGGCACCGTCGCCGGTCAGGGTTTGCAGGCGGCGGCGAACATTTGCCGCCATCAAGTTGGTATAGATCCGGCACGTCTCGTTGAGCCGGTTCGCCTCGTCGGCCAGCTCGCGGATCTCGGTGCCCGCGGGCCCGGTGCCGAGCAGCGCGACCTGTTCGATCCCGGCGAGCTTGTCCGCGGTCGCGCGCTCCAGACTGGCGACGTCGTTCGACTTCAGCGCGGCGATCTCGGCGTGCAGCGCGTCGATCACGCGGATCAGGGCATCACGCCGTTTCATTGGAATTCCAGTCCAGGCGAAGCGCCATCAGGCGATCGGCGATGGTCGCGGGGAGGATCGGGAAGGTGCCCGTCGCGATCGCCTTCTTGATCGCGGCAACGCGGCTGGCATCGATCGGCGGCGAGGCGGCCATCGACTTGGCGAGCGCGATCGATTCTGGGACCACCGAAATCTGCTTGGGCAGGACCGGCGTTTGTACGACCGTCGCCGGCGCCGCCGCGGCGATGCGCGCGACGGAGCGATCTCCTGCTACTGACGGCTTCGCGCCGATCGAGTCCACCATGTCCGCATCCTCTGGTTTGCGCTGACATCAGGAGAAACGGCTGCACGCAGAAAACCTTTAGCAAAATTAATCTGTTCGGCTGAAATTAGTTCGACCAACCGGGAAGCGTCGCGCGACCGGCATCGACGGCGATCGCCTGAACCGGCGTGCGGGTGTCGTCGACCTTGACCATGAAGCGGCCGCCGGGCGCGGCATCACCCATCGCGACGCCTTCGCGGCTGATCGAGAAGCCCTCTGTACCGGCTTCGATCACGATCGGATCGCCACGTTTGATGACCGGCGCGGCCTTCACGGCGGGCGTGAACGAGGCTGCTACAGCGGCGGGCGCGTTGGCGGGGCGGATGACGGGCACGAAGATCCGCCATGCGGGGCCGGCGCATGAGACGACGACCGCGTCATGCTGTTCGGAGCGCCACGACAGCGACACCGTCGGACAGGTCGCAAGCCGCAACCGCGCATCGACCGGCGTACGCGCGCCGCCCTCGGCACCGGTCGGGCGACCGGTAAACGCGGCGACCGAGGCGTCGAGCGCGGCGGTATCCTGGAAGCTTGCGGCCATGAGCAGGAACGGAAGAATCATGGTTGGGTCCTCGGGGCTTCGCCGACAAAGGCGACGGAGACGATGGCGGCACGGCGGCCGGGCTTGGTCGCGGTGACGATGGCGACGCGAGACGGTGCGACCGCGGCGAGCGCGGCGGCGACGGTGCGCGCGCGGTCGGCGGCGAGGATCGCGGCGCTGCCGGTGACGCGGTCGATATCGGCCGGCGTGCCGTCGGTGGAGCCGGTGACGGTGAGCATCACGCGGGGATCCCGCGCCGCCTCCCGCGCCCAGGCGACGAGCGCGCCCGGCGTGGTCGGCAGGATTGCCGATCCGGGCGCGAAATCGAGGATGCCGGCGGCCGCGACGGGCATTGGCGTCGGCTCGGTGTCGTTCGTGCCGAAGCCCTCGCGAATGCCCTTCGCCAAGTCCTTGCCGCCGATATGCTGCGTCGCCTGGAGCAGCACGAGGAAACCGACCAGCAACAAGGCGAGGTCGGCGAGCGTGATCAACCAGAGCGGCTTACCGGTCGGCGCGTCGGGATATTCGTTGGCGTTCATACGACGGTTGCCAGCGTCGGCGGCGCGATCGGGGCGACATAGCCACGCGGCGTCTCTCGTTCGGCAAGTGCCACCAACGGCGCTTCGATGCGCGCGCGTTCGAACGCCTCGTTACGCCCTTGCGCGCGCAGGCGGTTGGCGATCGGCATGAAGAGCAGGTTGGCGAACAGCGCGCCGTACAGCGTCGCGAGTAGCGCCACCGCCATCGCACCACCGATCGCGCCGGGATCGCTCATCGTCGCGAACATCTGCGCGAGGCCGATCAGCGTGCCGACCATGCCCATCGCCGGCGCGACCTCGGCGGCACCGGCCCAGACGTCGGCGGCGGCGACGTGGCGTTCGATGCGGGCGCGGCGGCGGTGCTGGACGAGCGTCGCGACGTCGGTTGCGGAGGCGCCGTCGACGATCGCGGCGATCCCCGCGGCGACGTCCGCGTCGGTGATGACCGAGCGATCGAGCGCCATCACGCCGTGGCGCTTGGCGATGCGGGCGAGGGCAGTGATCTGGAGCAGCAGCGGGTCGGCATCGAACCGGCCGCGGCCGAGCGTGGTGACGGCGGCAAGTGCTCGGCCGAGGTCGCAGAGGGGGGTGCGGAGGACGACGGCGAGCGCCGTTCCGCCACCGACGATGGCGAGCGCTGCGGGGTCGAGGAGTTGGGCGAGCGTAATCATGTGCGTGGGGTGATGCAAGGGGTAGGCCAATTGGGTGGAGGGTTGTCCCTCGTCATGCCTCTGGCATACTCTTCTGTTCCCCTCCCTCGTGAAGGGAGGGGCTAGGGGTGGGTGGGTTCGTTGCGGGTCGCGGAGTTCGCCAAGCAGCCCACCCACCCCCGACCCCTCCCTTCACGAGGGAGGGGGGAAGAAGGGGGGAGGGAGTGATGCCTGCGGGCATTTGACACCACCCCGGCGGAGGCCGGGGCCCAGTTGGGGGACGTTGTTCACTGAGCGCGCGCTTCGTTACTGCGACCTATCCAACTGGGCCCCGGCCTCCGCCGGGGTGGTGGACCTGTTGGGGTGGGGTACGTCTGCACCAATTCGACGGAGTGGTGGCGGGTGTTGCGATCATCGTACGGCAGCACCTGCTTCCTTGTTCTCCCGCGAAGGCGGAAGCCCAGACTGGGTCCCCGCCTCCGCGGGGAAACATAGTGAGGCAGGGGGCAGTGGTTCGGTTTGCCGCCCCAAACACGCCAACCGGCAACCGCTTTGCCGCCCGCCCCTGCAACACCGGCAACGTCTTGCCGCTCCCCTTGCCGCCCGCCCGCCACTACCCGGCAAACCACCATCCCCCACCCTCGCCGCCAAAACTGGCACGCCCATTGCTTATGTCCGGTTGCGCAATGGGTGCGCCAGGAGACGGGCTTGTGTCAGGCGACACGCTTTTCGGAGTTCACGGGGCGGCACTCGAGGTGCGCTCGCAGCGCATGGGTGTGCTGGCGTCGAACATCGCCAACGCCTCGACGCCCGGCTTCAAGGCGCGCGACATCGATTTCCAGTCGGCGCTCGCGTCGGTGGAGAACGACGGCAGCACAAATGCGGCGACCAAATACCGCATCCCGACGCAGACCTCGATGGACGGCAACACCGTCGAGCTGAGCCAGGAGCAGACCGCGTTCGCCGAGAACGCCGTCCAGTATCAGACGACGCTGTCGTTCCTGAACGGGCGGATCGGCCAGATCACTCGTGCGCTGAAGGGGGAATAAGACGTGTCCAACCAGCCCATGACGATCTTCCAGGTCGCCGGCCGCGCGATGTCCGCGCAGCTCGTCCGGATGAACACCACGGCGTCGAACCTCGCCAATGCTGGCGGTACTACGGGCTCCGCAGAGACCGCGTACAAGACCATGAAGCCGGTGTTCCGCACCAGCTTCGATGCGGCCAGCGGGATGTCGACGGTCGACGTCGAGCGCGTCGTCACGGCCGGTGAAGCGCCGACCAAGCGCTACGACCCCGACAATCCGATGGCCGACAAGGATGGCAACATCTTCGAGGCGGCGGTCGATGAAACCCGCGAGATGGTCGACATGATGGAGACCGCCCGCAGCTACCAGAACAACATCGAAGTGATGAACACGGCCAAGTCGCTCATCATCGATACCCTCAAGCTAGGCCGCTGATCATGGCAACCTCCTTCGACTCCACGCTGTCCAACCTCGGCATCACGCGCACGTCGACCGCCGCGGCGACCACCACGACCAAGTCGTCGACGTCGCTCGGCCAGTCCGATTTCCTGAAGCTGATGACCGCGCAGATGCAGAACCAGGACCCGTTCAACCCGGTCGACAACACCCAGATGGTCGCGCAGATGGCGCAGATCTCGACCACCTCGGGTATCTCCGAGATGAACACGACGATGAAGGCGATCGCCGACAAGCTGGGCGTCACCAGCACCGGCGAAGCGCTCGGCTATGTCGGCAAGACCGTTCTGACCCCGGGCAGCACCGCTTACGGTCGCGCGGCCGGCGGTATCGCCGGTTCGATCGAGCTGGCCGGCGCCGCGACCGACGTCAACGTCACGATCAGCGACGCGAACGGCGCGGTCCTGAAGACCATGTCGCTCGGCAAGCAGGCCAAGGGCACGATCGGCTACGACTGGGACGGCAAGGACGCTGCCGGTGCGGAAACCGGCAACGGCCCGTTCACGGTGCAGGTCAACGCGCAGAACGCCGGCACCACGGTCGGCGCGACCAGCCTGGTCTGGGCCCCCGTCCAGTCGGTGTCGACCACCACCGGCGCCGCCATCCTCACGCTTCCCGGCCTCGGCGAAATCCCCGCCAGCGCCGTCCGCCAGATCGGCTGAACCCAGAGTTTCCAGGAGTTAAACCGCCATGTCCTTCTACACTTCGCTCTCCGGTCTCCAGGCGTCGCAGGCTGAGATGTCGACGATCTCGCACAACCTCGCGAACGTCGCCACCAACGGCTTCAAGAAGAGCCGCACCGAATTCGCCGACGTGATCGCCTCGAGCGTGTCGGTCGCGCCGTCGCAGCAGATCGGCTCGGGCGCGATCGTCCAGGCCAATCGCCAGCAGTTCGCACAGGGCAGCCTGATCCAGACCTCGAACAGCCTCGATCTCGCGGTGTCGGGCGACGGCTTCTTCGCGGTCAAGCCGAGCATCGAATCCGCCTCGATCAATTATACGCGCAACGGCGGCTTCCTGGTCGACTCGAACCGCTACGTCGTCGATTCGCAGGGCTCACATCTGCAGGTGTTCCCGGTGGACGGCTCGGGCGCGGTGGTTGCGACGGGCTCCGATTCCGCGGTCAGCCTGCGCCTGCCGGAGACGAGCGGGACGCCGGTGCCGACTTCGGCGGTTACGATGACCCTCAACCTCAACGCCAATTCGGCGCTGCCGACGACGGCGACGTTCGACCGGTTCGATCCGTCGAGCTACAACCAGTCCGCGCAGACCACGGTGTACGATGCCAGCGGCAACGCGATGACGCTGACCAACTATTTCAAGCGCACCTCGGCACCGACGACCACCAACGCGAACAGCACCTGGGAAGTCCACAGCTTCGTCGGCGACAAGGAGCTGACGACGAACGGCACCGCCGGGACGGCGATGACGTTCGACCCGACCGGCAAGATGACCGCGCCGACCGCCGCGATCAAGTTCGACCAGTTCACCACCGCGAACTCGACCGATCCGCAGGCGATCGCCTTCACCTTCGGCAGCGGCACGACGCAGCTGTCGAGCGCGTTCAACGTCGCCTCGCGGACGCAGGACGGCAAGGCGGTCGGCCAGATCCAGGGCGTGACGGTCGACGAGAAGGGCCTCGTCAATGCGAGCTTCTCGAACGGCGACACGCAGGTGCTCGGGCAGGTGATGCTCGCCAATTTCTCCAATCCCGAAGGCCTGCGCCAGCTCGGCAGCAGCTATTGGCAGTCGACCGGCATCTCCGGCTCGGCGAAGCTCGGCTCGGCGGACACCAACGGCTTCGGCAAGCTGATGTCGGGGACGATCGAGGGATCGAACGTCGACATCACCGAGGAGCTGGTCAACCTGATCGCGGCACAGCGCAATTTCCAGGCGAACTCGAAGGCCTTGGATACGGCCAACCAGATCTCCGAAACCATCTTCAACATCCGCAGCTAAGCAAGAGCGAGCAGGGGACCCTGAATGGACAAGCTGGTCTACACCGCGGCGACGGGCCTGCGCGCGCACATGGCGGCGCAGGCGGCGATCGCCAACAACATGGCGAACGCGTCGACCACCGGCTTCCGCGCCGATCGCGTGGTGTTCGACCGGCTGAACCTGAAGGGCGACGGCTCGACGATCGAGGCGCGCGCGCCGACGTCGGAAGAGGTGACCGACGCCGATCGCTCGCCCGGCGCGATCCAGTTGACCGGGCGTCCGCTCGACGTTGCGATCACCGGCACTACCGTGTGGCTGGCGGTGCAGGCGTCGGACGGCTCCGAGGCGTACACGCGGCGCGGTGATCTGGAGGTCGCGCCATCGGGCGTGCTGCAGACCGGCGATGGGCATCCGGTGATCGGCTCGGGGGGGCCGATCACCTTGCCACCCTATCAGTCGCTGACGATCTCGGCCGACGGGACGATCTCGATCGTGCCGCAGGGCGGCGACGCGAAGGATGCGCAGGTGATCGACAAGCTCAAGCTCGCCGACACCAAGGGGTCGGATACCGTGAAGGGCCTCGACAATCTGCTGCGCGTGCGCGGCGGCGGGGCGTTGCCCGAGGATATGGACGCGAAGGTTCAGGGCGGCGCGATCGAAGGATCGAACGTCAACATGACGCAGGCGCTGGTCGACATGATCGAGAACCAGCGCAGCTACGAAGTCCAGGCCAACATGATGAAATCCGCCAAGGAAATCGACGAGAGCGGTGCATCGCTGATGCGCCTGCCGAGCTAGAAGGAACAGACGAATGTCATCCGCAGCCATGCATATCGCGCGCACCGGGCTCGACGCCCAGGACATGCGCATGCGCGTCATCTCGAACAACCTCGCCAACGTGAACACCACGGGCTTCAAGAAGGACCGTGCGGCGTTCGAGACGCTCGCCTACCAGACCGTCACGACGCCCGGCACGCAGAGCACCGCCGAGACCAAATACGCGACCGGGCTCAACCTCGGCACCGGCGTCCGTATCCAGGGCACCGCGCGCATCGACACGCAGGGCGCGATGCAGACGACCGGCAACAGCCTCGATCTCGCACTCGACGGCGACGGCTATTTCCAGGTGCAGATGCCCGGCGGCACGCTCGGCTACACCCGCGCCGGCAATTTCTCGCGCTCCGCCGAGGGCCTGCTGGTCACCAGCGAAGGCTATCAGGTGCAGCCCGGCATCACCGTGCCCGAGGGGACGACCGGGATCACGATCGGCCGCGACGGCACCGTGTCGGCGATGGTCCCCGGCCAGACCGAGGCGTCGCAGATCGGCCAGATCCAGGTCGCCAGCTTCCCGAACGGGGCAGGGCTCCAGGCGACCGGCGACAATTATCTCGTCGAGACCGCAGCCAGCGGCGCGGCGAACGTCGGCGTTGCCGGCCAGGACGGTCGCGGCGGCATCAAGCAGGGCATGCTCGAGGCGTCGAACGTCAACGTCGTCGAGGAACTGGTCGACATGATCGAGACCCAGCGCGCGTACGAGGTCAATTCGAAGATGATCTCGGCGACCGATGACATGCTCAAATACGTCAACCAGAACCTGTGATGCGCACCGTCTCAACTTCGCTCGCCGCCCTCGCCGCGATCCTCGCCCCGATCCTCGCTGCGTCTTCGGCAGACGCCAGCCTGTTCGGCAAGAAGGCGCCGCCCGAGGATTTCTCGGTCGCGCGGCCGTTGCCGGTCCAGCCGGTGCCGGTCGTCGCCACCGGCTCAATCTTCCAGGCGCAGGACGGCTATGCCGCGCTGTACGAAGGCTGGCGCGCGCGCAAGGTCGGCGATCCGCTGACGATCGTGCTGGTCGAGCGCACTGCGGCGTCGAAGTCGTCGGGCTCGAAGCTCGACAGCAACGGCTCGGGCAGCATCACGCCGCCGACCACGGGCTTCCTCAACCTGTTCAACAAGAGCGACGCGACGCTCAGCGGCGGGCGTAGTTTCAACGGCACCGGCGCGGCCGACCAGACGAACTCGCTGTCGGGCGAAGTCAGCGTGACGGTCGCGCAAGTCTATCCCAACGGGACGATGCTGGTGCAGGGGCAGAAGCGCGTCACGCTCAACCGCGGCGACGAGTTCCTGAAGATCAAGGGGCTGGTCCGCACTGCCGACGTCGACCGCGATAACCGCGTGCTGTCGACGCGGGTCGCCGACGCGCAGATCTCGTACACCGGCAAGGGCGACGTCGCCCGCGCCGGCCGCCAAGGGTGGCTCAGCCGCTTCTTCTCCGTCGTCAGCCCGTTTTGATGCGTCTCCCCCAGCCGTTCGTCCTGAGTAGAGACCGAGTAGTGCCGAAGGCGCGTACCGAGGGCTCGTATCGAAGGACAGGTTGGGATGCGGAACCCATGCTTCGATACGCACCCTCGATACGCCGCTGCGCGCCTACTCGCTCGCTACTCAGCACGAACGGTAAAGGACTAAAGACCGTGTTTCGTACTTTCGCAGGTCTCCTCACCACCCTCCTGGCATCCCTCCTGATCGCTGCGCCGGCCTCCGCCGACCGGATCAAGGACCTTGGCGGGTTCCAGGGTATCCGTTCGAACCAGCTGACCGGCTACGGCATCGTCGTCGGCCTGCCAGGCACGGGCGACGATAATCTCGAATACACCGTGCAGTCGCTAAAGGCCGTCGCGTCACGCTTCGGGCTGCAGCTGCCGCCATCGGCGAACCCCGGCATGAAAAACGCGGCGGTCGTGATGATCACCGCCGAACTGCCGCCGTTCGCCAAGCCCGGCCAGCGGCTCGACATCACCGTCGCATCGATGGGCAAGGCCAAGTCGCTTCGCGGCGGCAGCCTCATCATGACGCCGCTGCTCGGTGCCGATAACCAGATCTACGCGATGGCACAGGGCAACCTGGCGGTCGGCGGGCTCGGCGCGGAAGGCGCGGACGGGTCGAAGATCGTCGTCAACGTGCCCTCGACCGGACGCATCCCCGAGGGTGCGACCGTCGAACGCGCGGTCGCGACCGGGTTCGACAGCGCGCCGACGCTCACCTTCAACCTTGCACGCGCCGATTTCACCACCGCGCAGAACGTTGCCGGTGCGATCAACTCGAAATTGGGCTTCGGCAGCGCGCAGGCGATCGACGCGGTCTCGGTCGCGGTTCGTGCGCCGATCGGTGCCGACATCCGCGCGACGCTGATGTCGACGATCGAGAATCTCGACGTCGTCTCCGCCGAGCCCTCCGCCAAGGTGATCGTCAACGCGCGCACCGGCACCGTGGTCATCAACTCGGCGGTCCGGGTCGGTCCGGCGGCGATCACGCACGGCAAGATGACGGTGCGGATCGACGAGAAGCCGCAGGTCAGCCAGCCCGCGCCGTTCAGCCAGGGCCAGACCGCGATCGTCCCGAACAGCCGCGTCGCGGTCGAGGAGGAGCGTCGCCCGATGTTCCTGCTCAACCCCGGCCCCAAGCTTGCCGACATCGTCAAGGCGGTGAACGCGATCGGCGCGTCGCCGGCCGATCTGGTCGCGATCCTAGAGGCGCTGAAGGAAGCCGGCGCGCTCAAAGCCGAGTTGATCGTCCTGTGAGCCCGCTTTCCACACCCGCCCCGACGACCGGCATCTCGACGGATACGAGCCGCCTCAAGTCGAAGGACAATCTCGACAAGGCAGGCGAGAAGTTCGAGGCGGTCTTCACCGGCATGATGCTGAAGAGCATGCGCCAGGCGAAACTCGCCGATCCGCTGTTCGATTCGAAGGCGATCGACACCTTCACCGACATGCAGGACGGGCTGATCGCGAAGTCGATGGCGGAGCACACGCCGCTCGGCATCGGCAAGGCGATGACCGATTTTCTCGCCAAATCTCAATCCGATCTTAACCAGGGTGCGGCAGACTCGCCGCCATGAGCGATCTCCTTTCGATCGGCGCCTCGGGCGTGCGCGCGTACCAGACCGCGCTGTCCACGGTGTCGGAGAACATCGCGAACACCGGCAATGCGGGCTATACAAGGCGGACGACTACGCTCTCCGAAGTGTCGTCGGTCAATGGCGGGCTGAACGCGCAAAAGTCGGTCAGCAGCAACGGCGTCACGGTCACGGGGATCGGCCGCAGCGCCGACGCATACCGCTCGCAGGCGGTCCGCTCGGCCGGCACCGATCTCGCCAAGACAGAAGCCGGCGTCACCTGGATGAACCGGATAGAGACGGCGCTGGGCAACAACCAGCTCGGCGACCGGCTCACCAGCTTCTTCATGTCCGCCCAGAAACTCGCCGCCGATCCGACCTCGGAGCCGGCGCGGGCGGTGATGCTCGAATCGGCCGGCACGGCGGCGGCGGCGTTCACCGCGACCGGCGCGGCGCTCGATACCGCGGCCGCCGATCTCGATTCGACCGCGTCGCAGGCGGTGCAGTCGCTCAATGCGCTCGGCACCGCGCTTGCCAAGATCAACGACGGCATCGCGCGCACCGCGCCGGGATCGTCGACCGCTGCACAACTCGCCGACCAACGCGATCAGGTGCTCGAGCAGATGAGCACGATCACCGACATCAATACCTCGTTCGACGATCTGGGGCGGACGACCGTCCGGCTCGGTGGCGCGGCGGGCTCGGTATTCGTCGCGGGCGGCGAGAGCGCGCAGGCGTCCTATGCGCGCAACGACGAGGGCGCAGTCCAGTTCGCGGTGACGCGCGGCAACGTCACGTCTGCGCTGTCGCCAACCGGTGGCGCGCTCGCCGGGTTCGCGGAAGGGGCGCAGCGTATCGCCGCGGCGCGCGGGTCGCTGAACGCGATCGCCACCGACTTCAAGAGCAAGATCAACGCGGTGCAGGCGCAGGGCCGCGACCTCGACGGCAATGCGGGGGCTGCGATGTTCGCCACCGGTGGCACGCCGACCGACATCTCGGTCGCACTCGCCGATGGACGCGGGATCGCTGCGGCGAGCGCGACCGGCGGCAAGCGCGACGCATCCAATCTCTCCGCGTTGCAAGGAGTGCGCAGCAGCGGTGGCTTCGAAACGCGCACCACGACGCTGATCGCCGGCAACGCCGCCGCGCTCGAACAGCGCAAGGTGGTCGCCGATGCGCAGGGCGCGATCCGCGACGGTGCGGTCAGTTCGCTCGCGTCGTCGTCGGGTGTCGATCTCGATAGCGAGGCGGTCGACCTGCTCCGCTTCCAGCAGGCCTATCAGGCGTCGAGCCGCGTGATCCAGGCCGCGCGCGACACGTTCCAGACCATCCTCGATCTACGGTAACGCCCATGCAGATCGCGACTCGCCTCTTCTACGATCGCGCTTCGGCGTCGATGACTTCGCTCGGCGCCAAGGCGGAGTCGTTGCAGAACCAGATCTCGACCGGGACCAAGCTGTCGACGCCGTCGTCGGACAGCGCCGCGTATCAGCGGCTTGCCGGGATCAAGCGCGATGCGGTCGACGACAAGGCTTATGCCGCCAATCTCGGCACCGCCGAATCGGTGTTGAAGCAGGGCGACACCAGCCTCTCCGCGATCAGCGACCAGTTGCAGAGCGCGACCGAGCTGGTGACGCAGGCGAAGACCGGCACGCTGAACGCGGCGAACCGCAAGGCGATCGGCGAGCAGATCGCGGGCTTGGTCGCGACGCTAACCAATCTCGCCAACGCCAAAGACGCGCGCGGGCAGGCGCTTTTTGGCGGCGCCGACGGTGCGCCTGCGGTCGCTGCGGGCGGGACCTACGCGCTCGCGTCGAAGCCGGTGTCGGGCATCCCGATCGGCGACGGCCAGACCGTCCAGGCGAACGAGACCGCGGCGCGCATTTTCACCGTCGGCGGCAAGGCCAGGCCCGATGGCAGCATCGAGGGCGGTACTAATACGCTGGCGATGCTCTCGGCGATCGCGACGGCGCTGCAATCGGACGATTTCAAGGCGAGTTCGCTCGATTCGTCGCTCGCCGACATCACCGCCGCGTCGGATCAGGTGTCGACGGTGCAGGCCTCGCTCGGGGCTCGCGCCGCGCGTGTCGATCTGGAGGCATCGCGGCTGACCGATGTCGCCGCCGACCGCGAGGCGACCCGGTCGGGATTGGAGGATACCGACATCACCACGACGGTGGTCGAGTTGCAGAAGACGATGACGATCCTGTCGGCGACGCAGGCGAGCTTCTCGAAGCTCTCGGCGCTGTCGCTGTTCGATTATCTGCGCTGATCCGAATTTAATCGCGCGCGACGTCGTCTTGGTAACCGGTTGGCTACCAAAGGCGGTTAATTCTGTGGCGACGCAAGAGCCGCCATCGGCCCTGGGGGAATTTCGAACACCATGTTTCCGGTCATCGGCATCGTCGTCCTGCTCGTCATGGTGTTTGGCGGATTCGCGTTCACCGGCGGCGCGCTTGGCCCCGTCATGGAGGCGATCCCGCACGAGATGCTGATCATCGGTGGTGCCGCCGCCGGTGCGCTGATCATCGGCAATTCGGGCAAGGAGCTGAAGGGGCTCGGCGCGGGGCTCGGGAAAGTCTTCAAGGGGCCCAAGTACAAGAAGCAGGATTATCTCGACGTCATCTTCCTCGTCAGCAAGCTGATGAAGATGCTGCGGATGGACGGGCCGATCGCGCTCGAGCCGCATGTCGAGGATCCGCAGTCTTCGGCCGTATTCGCCGAATATCCGAAGCTCCTGAAGGACAAGGCGCTCGTCAACCTGATCGCCGATACGCTGCGCCTCGTCGTGGTGTCGTCGGGGACGCTCGACGTGCATGCGGTCGAGGAGGTGATGGATCACTCGATCAAGACGCACCACCACGAGGAGGAGGCGGCGCACGGGACGCTCGCGAGCCTCGCCGACGCGCTGCCGGCGCTCGGGATCGTCGCCGCGGTGCTCGGCGTGGTGAAGACGATGGGCTCGATCGACAAGCCGCCGTCGATCCTCGGTGCGATGATCGGTTCGGCGCTGGTCGGCACGTTCATGGGCGTGCTGCTCGCCTACGGCATCGTCGCGCCGCTCGCGAACCGGTTGAAGCAGGTGCTCGATGCCGATGCGTCGATCTACGACGTCGTGAAGCAGATCATCATCGCCTCGCTCCACGGCCATCCGCAGCCGCTGGTGATCGAGGCCGCGCGCTCGGGCATCGCACACAAGAATCAGCCGGGCTTCGCCGAAGTCTTCGACGGCTTGCGCGGGAAGTAATTCAGTGGCCGCGCGCGCGCCTCATGGAACGAACCAGCCGCCCAAGGTCATCGTCAAGAAGATCTATATCGAGGGGCATGGCGGCCATCACGGCGGCGCGTGGAAAGTCGCGTACGCCGATTTCGTGACCGCGATGATGGCGTTCTTCCTGTTGCTGTGGATCGTCGGCGCGACCACCGAGAAACAGCGCAAGGGCATCGCCGATTACTTCGCGCCGACCATCCTCAACACGCGCTCGCTCGGGATCGGCGGCGGCGGGCTGTTCGGTGGCGAATCGATCCTCGACAAGAATCGCATCGGGCCGAAGCCAGGACAGACCAGCATGGCGCAGCTTGCGATTCCCGATGCAGGGCTCGGGGGGCCATCGGCAGGGACGGGGCCCAAGGGTTCGCTGAAAAGCCGCGATGCGCTGACCAAGGAAGATCAGAAGAACTTCCAGGCGCTGCGTCGGCGCGTGCTCGGCGAGATGTCGGGCAATGCGAAACTGTCGCGCCTGCAAAACCATGTCCGCTTCGTGCCCACGCAGGACGGGATGCGGATCGATCTGGTCGACGACGCGGACTATTCGATGTTCGCGCTCGGCACGACCGCGCTTGATCCGGAGGCGTCGGCGTTGATCGGCATGATCGCGGGATCGGTGCAGGGCATGCAGAACCCGATCATGATCCGCGGTCATACCGATAGCGTGCCGTATGGCGACCCACGTGCGATGAACAACTGGATGCTGTCCTCAGGCCGTGCCGAGGCGACGCGGCGGCGGCTGTTGTCGGGTGGTACGCCCGAGCAACGGTTCGAGCGGATCGAAGGCGTCGCCGACCGCGAACCGCTGATCGTGAAAGACCCCGCCGACCCGCGCAATCGCCGCGTTGCGATCACTCTACTCTACCGCCGCGGGCTGTTCGCCAAGTAACGCAGCCGCGTTTCCAAGGCGCGCGCAACAAAAAAGGACCGGTGCCGCGAGGCGCCGGTCCTTTTTGTCGTCACTGGCCGCGTCGCTTATTCGGCGGCGGCGGCAGTGTCCGTCTTGCGCTTGCGCGTCGTCGTCTGCTGGGCAGGCGCCGATTCGGTCTTGCGCGGGCCGGGTTTGCGTCCGAGGCCGATCTTCTTCGCCATCGCACGACGGCTTTCCGAGTAGTTCTCGGCGACCATCGGGTAATCGGGCTTCAGGCCATAACGTTCGCGGTACTCGGCCGGCGTCATGCCGTGCGTCGCGAGGTGACGGCGCAAGGTCTTGTACGACTTGCCGTCGATCATCGAGATGATGTGATCCTTCGACGCGAGCGATTTGCGTGCCGTTACGGCAGGCGTGTATTCGGTCGCAGCTTCGACCGGAGCAGCTTCGGTGGTGGTGCCGAGCAACGTCGCGACGGTCTCATGCATCTTGCCGAGAAACGCGGGAACGTCATCAGCCGAACTCCGGGTATTCGGGTTGCCGAGCCATGCGATCGTCAATTCTGTTGCCAGCTCGACGGCATTCAGGTCGGTGGTATCTTCGGCCATAGTATACTCCATTGTCTGCGGACGCCGTAACGACGTGCGACATCGGGTTCAACCATCCAAAGACGTTTTCAGCCCATTAAATTGTAAAAATCGACATTGGAAGTGGGAACGGATGAAGATCGGTCCATTTCGATTGCTCTAAATTAAAGTTTCCGAGCATGAACAAAGCAGGCACGGCGAAGATATCGCGGGTCGCGGATGGCTGGACGCCTGTCGTCGCGGCGGATAGAACTCACGTGACGGTCGCGTGCGTATCGTCGGCCGCATCGATAGCTATCGTGCAACCTGTTCGGCACGCGTCGTAGCTGCGATGCATCCTATCGAGAGAGTTTCCGCATGCTTTCAGGTCCCGACGGCGCGAACCGATCCGAACGTGCGAACCGACCCGCCGGCATGGGCGGGACCGCGAAGACGCTGTCGAAGGCGGGCGCCTATTCGGGCAGCGACTGGCTCGCCAAGCTCGGCAAGGGCAATGCGGACGACGACGCGCCGATGCTGAGAAGCGTCGGCGATCGCCTGATGCCGCTGCGGATCGCGATCCTAGCGCTGATTTCCCTCGTGATGCTCGGTCCGATCATGACCAATGTCGAGGGCGGCAATGGCGGCGAGGGAAGCGCCGTACGACAGATCGGCTATCTCGCCATCCTGGCCGGCACGATCTTCGCGATCCGCCCCTCGGCAAGCCCGAAGTCGCTGGTCGCATTCACTTGGCCGATGCTGCTGGCGCTCGCATGGTGCTGGATCAGCATATCCTGGGCGCTCGATCCGGGTACCGCATTCCGCCGTGTATTCCTGACGACGCTGGTCGCGTGGATGGTGTTCAGTCTCGTCCGGCACGGCGGCTATCAACTGAACATCGACCTGCTTCGCTATTCGCTGCTCGCCGCGATCCTGATCTCGTATCTCGTGGTCGTGCTGGATCCGATGGTAGGCATTCATCTTGAGGGTGAAGAACAGGCGATGGCGCTGATCGGTAATTGGCGCGGCTTTCTCGGTCACAAGAACTTCGCCGGCGCGGTGTGTGCGTTGTGCATCATCATGTTCCTGTTCGATGCGAAGCGTATCCGACCGACGATCCGCATCTTCGCGATCCTGGTGGCGGGATATTTCCTGTTCCGGTCGCAGTCGAAGACGTCGGGCGGCATGGTGGTGCTCGCCTCGGTCGGCGGCATCGTCTTCGAGACGGTCAGCATCCGGCTGCGTCGCTACATCATCCCCATCCTGATGATCGTCGGATCGGTCTTCTGGTTCCTGACCAGCGCCTATGCCGACATGGTCCAGTCCAACTTCCTCCAGCCAAAGGCATTTACCGGCCGTGGCCAGATCTGGGGGGCGCTGCTGAACTATGCCGGCGACCATCCCCTGCTCGGCGCAGGCTTCGGGTCGTTCTGGAACATCCAGGGCAGCAGCCCGGTGTTCGAATACGGCCATGGCTATGTCACCAAGATCACCGTCGGCCATTCGGGGTATATCGACCAGCTCGTGACGGTCGGTATTCCCGGTGTGCTGCTGATGGTCTTCGCGATGGCGGTCTGGCCGTTGGGGAGGCTGCTCGCGAGCGCCGACGTCGCGAAGGGGCGGGGCGCGCTGATCTCGGCGATGCTGATGTTCTGCATCGGCCATAACATCACCGAGAGCGGCCTGTTCGAGCGCGACGGCATCGTCAGCACGATCTTCTTCTTCGCGGTCGCGCTCGCGCATTATTGCACGATGGACGACAAGCGGACCGCACCGGTCAAGCAGGCGGGCGACGACGTGATGCGCGAACTGCGCCGCCGCAAGCGCAAGCATCGCCCGGTGCTTACCGCCGGCGAATGACCGGGTGACGTGCGAGGATCGCCGCCAGCGCAGCCTGAGCGCCGGCGGGCGTGAAGTGCGAATGATCGAAGTGTAGCGGCGTGCCATCGGCGGTGGTCAGGCGGCAGGTCGTGCCGCTGCACTCCGTGTCGATCGCAGAGGCGTAATCGGCGCCCGCTGCGCGGACCGGCCCCGCCATCGCGCGATCGAGCGCGATACGGTCGGATAGGCGAAACCCGTCCGCGAGCGTCGGGTCGCCGTCCGCGTCCGATCGCACGATCAAGGTAGGCAGGTCCGCGTCATATTCGACCGAGGGCCCGATCACCAGGACCCGCGTTCCTCGCGCCCGCAGCCAGCGGATCGTGTCGAGCAGCGCCGGCTGTTCGAAGTCTAGCCACCGCGCGGAGAGCACGACCGTGTCGATCCGCTTGAAATTTAGCGTGTCGAACGCGGCGTCCATGGTCGTTCGGCAGGTTGGCAGGCCCTTCCCATGCAGCAACGGCCGACACCCTGCCGCAGTCACCTGCACGATGTTCGCGCCCGGCAGCAGCGTGTGCAGCGCTTGCGAGAAGTGCGCGCCGTGGCTGTCGCCGAACAGTGCGATGTTGGGCTTGATCGCCGACAATTGCAGGCAGTCGGGCGAGAAGCCGTGGCCCGTCGGCAAGACGAAGCACCGATCCGTGCTGAATTGCCGTTTGCCCCCCTCCGTCGAGTCCCAGCCGAGATAACTGGCGGCCAGCGCCTGGCGCGGCGAGAGTGGGCGGATGTCGTCGGCCCTGGCGGCGATCGTCAGCCCGGCGATCGCCATCGCCGCGAGCAGCACGACTGCGACGGCGTGCGGGGCAAGACCCGATCCGCTGCGCCAGCGCCGGCTCGCCGGGCGCTCAACCAGCGCAAAGCTCAGCCATGCCGCGCCGAGCGACGCGCACAGCAGCCCGAAAGTCTCGACCGGCGCGAGCGTCGAGCCGTGGCGGATCTGGTAGAAGGCGATGATCGGGCGATGCCAGAGATAGGCCGAATAGGAGATCAATCCGACCGTCCGCAGCGGCCATGCCCCGAGCAGCCGTGCCGTCGGACCCTCGCCGCCATACGCCAGCAGCACCGCGGCCGCGACCGCGGGGGGCAGCGCGAAGGGAACGGGAAACGGCCAGCCGCTGCTGATCGCGATGCAGCTCGCGGCGATCACTGCGATGGCGAGGATGCACAGGGTCGCTCGGATCGATCGGTTCGCGATCGTCGGTACGGCACCGAGCGCGACCAGCGCGCCAAGCGACAATTCCCAGATTCGCGCGGGCAGCAGGAAGAACGCGGCGGAAGGGTAGGTCGTCGCCAGCCACCCGCCGATCGCGAACGAGACAAGTGCGAGGCCGGCGATCACCTCCGCGAGACGTTGGCGCGACAGCCCACGGAGAGACCAGAGCAACACAGGGTAGAGCAGATAGAATTGCTCCTCCACCGCCAGCGACCAGGTATGGACGAGCGGCTTGGCGTCGGACGCCGCCGCGAAATAGTCCGACGTCAGGTAGAAATAGACGTTCGACCCGAACACGCTGGTCGCCGCCGCGCTCCGTCCGAGATCGCGCAACTGGTTGGGCAGCAGGAGCACGCAGCCGAGTGCGAGCGTGACGGTCATCATCACGAGCAGCGCCGGCAGGATGCGGACGATCCGGTGGCGATAGAAGCGCGCGATCGAGAAGCGCGCCTCGGCGATGTCGCGCACCATGATCGCGGTGATCAGGAAGCCGGATATCACGAAGAAGATGTCGACCCCGACGAACCCGCCCCGCAACTTCGTCACGCCGCAGTGCAGCAGCAGGATCGGCAGGATCGCGAGCGCCCGCAACCCGTCGATATCCGGCCGGTAGCGAAGCGCGCGTCCGTCCTGCGGCGCCGACGTTCGCGTGCCTGCGGTCGCGGCCGATCCTGTCGCTATGCTCTCGCTCACTTGTACCGACGCCCCCACTTGCGCCGTCGGTCTATAGCGGGTGGCGGCATGCTGCTAGGGCCGGCATGGACGCGCCTGCCGGGCGTTGCTACGCGCAGACGGCGGCGGGGGGCGGATCATCTGGTGACGGGTACGAACGACGAGCCTTCGCAAGCGGCGGATGCGCCGCGCCTTCGGGTGATGCACGTCATCACGCATCTCGACATGGGCGGCGCCGAGAATGTCGCGCTGGGGTTGATCGATGCCTTGCGCGACCGGGTCGACTTCTCCTTGTTCGCAGTGCTGCGCCAGTTGCCGCTGAGCAAAGTCGGGCAGGACATGGCCGAGCGGCTGGCACGCTGGCACGTGCCGTTCCGGTTCGGCACGGAGCGCGGGTTCAAGTCGGGCGGCGTGGTCTTCGCGGCGCGGTCGCTCGCGCACGCGGTGGCCGAGCAGCGGCCCGACCTGATCCATGTCCATACCGAGATTCCTGAACTGACGCTGGCGGTGGCGGGTCTGATCTCGCGGCGCGTCCGTCGCACGCCGTTGCTGCGCACCGTCCATAACAGCGAGTTGTGGATCGCCTGGGGCGGCATCGGCCGATGGGTGACGCAGCGTCTCGCCAAGGCTGACGCGGTGGCGGTTTCGCGCAACGCCGCCAACGCCGACGCGGCGATCGTCACGCGCGGCCGCCGACCGCTCGCCGACGTCATCTACAACGGCGTGTCGCCACCGGTGGCTTCTCCGATCGGGCGGGAAGAGGGCCCGGTACGCCTGCTGTTCGCGGGGCGGCTTGTCCACCAGAAGGGCGCCGATCTTTTGCCTGCCATCCTCCGACAGGCGCACGCGCGGACGACGCGTCGCGACGTCGTGGTGACGATCGCCGGCTCCGGCGCGATGCGAGACTCGGTGGCGCAGGGGCTTGAGGAGGGCCTGGCGGGCTGGGACGTCCGGATGACCGCGCCGATCGAGCGCCTGTCCGAACGCCTGCAAGAGTATGATGCAGTCCTGCTGCCGTCACGGTTCGAAGGGTTCGCGCTGCTCCCGCTCGAGGTGTTGATGGCAGGCATCGCGCTGGTGACGACCGATGCTCCGGGGCTCGATGAAGCGATCCCGGCCGATTATCCGTTCAAGGCCGCAGTTGACGACGTCGCGGGGATTGGCGCGCAACTGGCGAAGGTGATCGACGATCCGGCGACCGCGCGCGTCACTGCGGCACGTTACGGCGCAGACATCGCCCGCAGCTTCAGTCCGGAGGCGATGGCGTCCGCGTATCTGGCACGCTATCGCTCGCGTGGGAATACGGGGGCAGAGTGACGGTCGCAGTCGGGATCAAGGCGCTGAACGAGGCGGCGCATATCGACGCCGCGATCGGCAGCGCGCGCGCCGCGCTCGACCGGGTCGGCGGCGGTCTGGTCGTGCTCGCGGACAGTGGATCGTCCGACGCGACGATAAAGCTGGCGCAGGCGTATCCGGGCACGCGGATCGCGCAGCTTGCCGATCCTGCCGAGCGGTCCTGTGGCACGGGGGCGCAACTCGCGTTCCAGGCCGCGTCCGAGACTCCCGGCGTCGACTATTTCTACCTGCTCGACGGCGACATGGTGCTCGACTCCGGCTTCCTCGAAGCAGGCATCGCGTTCCTCGAGGCGAACCCCCGTCACGCTGCGGTCGGAGGCCGCGTGCGCGAGGTCAACACCGACAGCATCGAGTTCGAACTGCGCGCGCGCAACGATCGCGTGAAGGGGAGCGCGGTGGCGGGCGATGTCGACCGGCTCGATTGCGGCGGGCTGTACCGCGTCGCCGCGGTGCAGCGCGTCGGGTATTTCGCCGACCGCAACCTCCACGCGTTCGAGGAATACGAGCTCGGCGCCCGGCTGCGCGCGGACGGCTGGCGACTGGCGCGGATCGACGTGCCCGCGGTCGAGCATCACGGGCACGCGACCGGCGGCTACCAGCTGATGTGGCGGCGGTTGCGCACCGGCTATGCCGGCGGGCCGGGCGAAGTGATCCGCGCCGCCTGGGGTCGCCCGCACTGGTCGCAGGTCCTGCGCGGGTTCGCCCAGTTGCGCTACAGCGTGATCGTCTATGGCTGGTGGCTGGCGATGCTCGCCGCACTCGCGATGGGGCAGGGGATCGCCTTGCTCGCGGTCGTGCTGCTGCCGGTCGCGTTCCTGACGATGCGCCGCCGGAGCCTGCGGGTCGGGATCTACTCGCTGGTGACGTGGAACGTGATCGCGATCGGCATGCTCCAGGGCCTCGTCCGCGCGCGCCGCCCCGCCGGTGCGCCCGTTGCCGCGCGCGACCTGTCCGCGCCGGGGCGATGAGCACCGCCTCCGGCTATCTGGGCAAGTTCGTCTGGACGGCCGGCACCTTCGTCGTGTCCGCCGTGCTGAAGTTCGGGCTCAACATCGTCCTCGCTTATCTGCTCGCGCCGGAGATCCTGGGCGTGATGGTGGTCGTCAACGCGATCCGGCTCGGCGTCGAATTGCTGACCGATGTCGGCATCGAGCAGAACATCATCCACCACCGCGACGGGCTCGACCGGCAGTTTCGCGACACCGCCTGGACGCTGCAATTGCTGCGCGGCGTGCTGTTGAGCCTGGTCTTCCTGATCGCCGCGCCATTCCTCGCGCACGCCTACGGCATCGACGTCCGCATCTTCCTGGTCGCGGCGCTGTCGCCGATGATCGGTGGCGCGCACTCGACCGCGATCTTCGTGCTGGTCAAGCAGATGGAGGTCCGCCGCCGCAACCTGTTCGAGCTGTCGTGCGAGGCGCTGGCGTTCGCGGTGCAGGTCGCGCTGGCGGCATGGTTGCGCTCGGTCTGGGCGCCGGTCATCGGCCTGGTTCTCGCGGTCGCCATCCGTTCGGCGCTGAGCTATCTGCTGCCAGACCCCGGCCAGCGACTCCGCTTCGACCGCGACGTCGTCCGGCGGATCATCCATTTCGGCAAGTGGATCGCGATCACGTCGCTGGTGATGTACGCCGCGACCAATCTCGATCGGCTGTATCTCGGCCGGGTCGCGCCGCTCGCGCTGCTCGGCATTTACGGCATTGCGCGTGCGATCGCCGAGCTGCCGACCACGCTCGCGCGGCGAATGAGCTATCAGATCATCTTCCCAGCGCTTGCCAGCGTTTCCGAAGGCGACCGGGCGGGGCAGATGGCGGCGATCGCCGGCTCGCGCGCGGTGTTCACGCTCGGCGTCTGCGCGGCGCTGGCGCTGGCGGCATCGGTAGCGGACGGCCTGATCCTGGTAATCTACGATCCGCGCTACCAGGCGGCGAGCTGGATGCTGTCGGTGTTGCTCGGCGGTGCGGTATTCGCGGTACTGTCCAACCTCAACGAGGCGTTGCTGCTCAGCGCGGGGCGGCCTTTCTATGCGAGCGTCGCCAACATGATGCGGCTGGCGACGCTCGCGGTGTTGTTGCCGACCGGCCACCGGCTCGCGGGCTTTCCCGGCGCGGTCGTCGCGGTCGCGGTCACCGAGCTGCTGCAATATGGCTATATCGCGGTCGGCCTGCACCGCGTGCGGATGAGCTTCTGGCGGCAGGACGCGCTCGCGATCGGGGCGGCCTGCGCGGTGTTCGCGGTGATGCTCGCGGTGCGCTGGCAGCTCGGGTTCGGCTCGCCGCTCGCGGGCCTCGGGAGGATCGGATGACCCGGCTGCTGATCGTCCATTATGCCGGCGACTACCGCGAGGCCGATCGCCTGCGTCGTGCCACCGGGGGCGAGACCTATTACGGTCACGGCTATGTCCTCGACCAGCTTGCCGCGTGGCAGGCAAAGCACGAAGCGGTCGGGTTCCTGTGCTCGCTCGCGCCGTCTTATTGGGAGACGCTCGACAGCGGCGTGACGGTGATCGGCGCCGATACCAACCCGGACCAGGATCCCGCACCGGTGCTGGCGTTGATCGAGCGGTTCGCGCCGACCCACCTGATCGTGTTCGGGCCGATGCTGCATTTGATCCGGTGGGGGATCGAGCACGACGTCCGGCTGGGCGTGATCATGGCCGACTCGTTCGCCAACCCCTATTATCGCTGGGTCAGGTTCCGGCGGCTGCCGAAGCTGCTCAACGATCGCCGCGTGACGCTGGTCGCCAATCACGGCGCCAATGCCGCACGGGCGCTGGTCGGGATCGGTTTGCGCGCAGACAAGGTGCTGGCGTGGGACTTCCCGCACGATCGCACGCCCGAGAAGCAGGCCTGCAAGACGCGCGCGTCGGGACCGCCCTTCACGCTGCTGTTCGTAGGCTCGATCAGCGCGAAGAAGGGCGTCGGCGACCTGGTCCGCGCGGTGGCGTTGCTGAAGGACCGCCTCGACGTCCGGCTCGATGTCGCGGGCCTGGGCGCAACGGACAAGTTCGCGGCGCTCGCGACACGCCTCGGCGTTGCCGATCGTGTTCGGTTTCTCGGCCTCGTCCCGAACGGTGCGATCCCGGCGATGATGCAAGACGCAGATGCAGTGATCGTCCCCAGCCGCCACAATTTCCCCGAAGGCCTGCCGCTGACGCTGTTCGAGGGGCTCGCCTCGCGCACGCCGGTGATCGCGTCGGATCATCCGATGTTCGACGGGCATCTGGAGGACGGCCAGAGCGCGCTGGTGTTCGCGGCCGGCAAGCCGCGCGCGCTGGCCGATGCGATTGCGCGGTTGATGACCGATCCGGCGCTGTATGCACGGGTGTCGCAAGGGTCGGCGGCGGCGTGGCACCGGATGCAGAACCTGGTAAAATGGGGCGAGATGATCGATCGCTGGGTCCGCGACGATGCCGAGGATCGCGCCTGGCTGTCGGCGCACACCGTCGCGGCACTGGACGGGCCGGCATGACGGCTCGAACCGGCGCTATCCATTTTACGATGACGCATTCGACGGCCGGCGGCTTGCGCGAACTCTGGGACGACATCGCCGAGGGACTGATCGCACGCGGCCATCCGGTGAAGCGCTTCGTCCTCTATCCGCCCGCCGACGCGGAGCGCGAAGGCGTCGACATGGCGGTCTGGCACCACGTTGCCGACGCCCGCCCGCAGTCGGTGCTTGGCGCGGTCCGCACGTTCGCGGCGCTGGTCCGTTATCTGCGGCGTGAGCGACCTGCCGCGGTCGTGTCGGCGATGCCCGCCGCGAACGTGCTGCTGCCGCTCGCGGTGACGATCGCGCGCGTGCGCACCCGCGTGTTCCTGTCGCATCACTCGCCGACCGACACGCATAACCGCCTGCTCGACCGGATCGACGGCTGGACCGGCAGCCTGCCGTGTGTCGCCGGGATCATCAGCGTGTCGGACGCGGTCGGCGCGACGCTGGCGCACAAGCCCGCCACCTATCGCGCGCGGACGCTCACGATCCACAACGCGCTGTCGGAGCGGGTCGAACGGGTCCTCGATGCTTTGCCGCGGGCAAAGGCGGGGGGCGACCGGTTGCGCATCGTCGCGCTGGGGCGGCTGTCCTACCAGAAGAACTATCCGATGCTGATCCGCGCCATGACCCAAGTGCCGGGCGCGGATCTGGAGATCGTCGGCGGCGGCGAGGACGAGGCGGCGTTGCGCACGCTCGTCGCGGACCTTGGCCTCGGCGACCGCGTGACGTTCGCCGGCCTGATTCCGCGCGACGCCGCACTCGCCAGAGCCGCCTCCGCCGACGTCTTCGTCCAGGTCAGCCGCTACGAGGGGCACAGCCTCGCGCTGATCGAGGCGGCGCGGCTCGGCCTGCCGCTGGTCGTGTCGGACGTGCCGGTGCAGGTCGAGGGCATCACCGCACGCGACGGAACGCGGTGCGGGATCGTCGTGCCGCTCGAGGACCCGGCCGCGCTGGCGACCGCACTCCGGGGATTGCAGGACGATCCCGCACGCCGGTCGCACTGGGCGGATCTCGCCTTGCGGCTCGGCGGCGAGGCGTCGAACGCGCGAATGCTGGATCGGTACGAGGCGGTACTGGCTCCCGCGGCACCGGCGCGATAGGAACAGGTCATGGCGACGGCGATCAACGTAGCGCGACGACCCGCATCGGGGCCGATCACGCCCCAGCAACGCGCGACGCGCCTGCGTACGCGGCGGCGCTACGCCATCGCCAATGCGTGTTTCGTGGTGTTCCTCGCGCTGGTGCTGGTCGGCACGTCGGCGTTCCAGGAATGGGCGTTTTCCGGGGCTATCGGCCAGGGCGACGCGGCCAACCAGGTGCTGCACGTCGTCATCTTCGTGATGCTGCTCGCGGGCAGCGGCATGCCGAGCAAGCGTCAACTGTTCTGCATTCCCCTCGGACTTGCGCTGTTGCTCGCCTATTGCTTCTTCTCGGTAAGCTGGGCGATCGCGCCGTTCATCTCGTTCCGGCGCATATCACTGACCGCGCTCGTCGTCTGGGTGACGTTCCGGCAGATCAACGACCTCGGTACCGAACGCGCACTGAAGCTCATTCGCTACGTGTTGATCGCGGTGCTGATCGTCAATTACCTGATGGTGTTCCTGACGCCCTACGGCGTCCATTCGGAGGTGTTCGGCGAGGAATCGTCGGTGGTCGGTGACTGGCGCGGGATCATCCCGCACAAGAACGTCGCTGGGGCGGCTTGCGCGTTCACCGTGCTGTTCTTTACGTTCGACAACCGGCAGTTCCCGCGAATCGTTTCCGCGCTGGTGATCGCGGCGGCGGCGATCTTCCTGTATTATACGCATTCGAGCACGTCGGAATTGTCGCTCGTCCTTGCGCTGGCGATGGGTTTTGCGATCCGGCCCTATGATGCCAGCCACCGCTTCGCCGTCGGGATCTGTCTGGCGATGGTCGTCGGGCTGGCGTTGCAGATCCTGTTCGTAAACCTCACGGCGTTGAGCGATTTCGTCAACGATCCCGGTGCCTTGACCGGCCGCGGCGCGATCTGGCCGCTGTTGTTCGAATATGCGCGCGAGCATCTCTGGACTGGCGCCGGCTTCAGCTCGTTCTGGCAAATCGGCCCCGACAGTCCGATCTGGACGCTGACCAGTGGTTGGGTCGCGGTGTATGCCGCGCATGGGCATAACGGCTTCCTCGACCTGCTCGTCACGATCGGCCTGCCCGGCCTGCTGCTGGCGATCGTCGTGATGATCGTCTGGCCGTTGCTGCGGCTGTTGCTCAGCCAGTCGATCGGCAAGCCGCGGCGATCGCTGCTGGTGGCGATCATCATCTTCTGCGCCGGGCATAATCTGGCCGAATCGACGTTGCTGAACACCGCGTCGCTCGTCGAAGTGTTCCTGTTGATCGCGATCGCAATCACCTACCGCGAGTCCGATGCTAGCCCTGGCGCGCATCACGCGCTGCGTGGGCGGATGACGCGGTTGTTGCGGAGGCCGGCCCGGCTGTCGCGCCGCTGATGGCCCGCGCGATCGGTTCGGCGCGGTTGTGGGGGCTGGTGGACGGGCTGTTTCCCGCTGAAGATGGCGCCGCGAGACCGCCGGCTCGCCATTGGCCGTTACGCCTCCTGATCTTCGTCGCATGGCTCGCGCTCGTCACGTTCCTGGTCGCGCATCACGTGATGTGGCGCGACGAGGTCCGCGCGCTCAGCCTCGCGACGCAAGGGGCGTCGATCCTCGACATGCCGGCGGCGGCGCGCGGTTACGGGCATCCACTGCTCTGGCATGTGCTGCTGCGGTTCGGCACGGACCTGTGGGGGACGAAACTCGTCCTGCCGGGCCTCGCGCTGGCGATCGGGATCGTTGCCGCGGCGATCCTGGCATTTGTCGCCCGCCTGTCCCTGCCGTTGATGATCCTGACGCTGTTCGGCGGGTTCGCGACCTTTGACTATGTCGTGATGGCGCGGAACTACGGGCTCGCGATGCTACTGCTGTTGCTTGTCGCCTGGGCCTATCCAAAAGTTCGGAAGCGCGGCCGGTATCACCCGCTGGTCCTCGGCGGCCTGTTGTTCCTGCTTTGCAACACCAATGTCCATGCGGTCGTGTTGGCCGGCGCGTTCGGTATTTTCTGGCTTGGCGACCTGATCGCGCAGGATGGTTGGGGCTGGAGCCGGGCGAAGCGGCAATGGCTAATAGCAATGATCGTCGCCGCCGCGGGCGCGTTGCTCGCGTTCGTATCGGTCTATCCGTCGGTCGAGGATGCCCCCGCCGCCGTGCACCGGAGTTTCGGCCAGACGCTGCTCCACCTCATACCCGGCGTCGAGTTCCAGCGAATCTTCGGCAACTTCAACGCGAGCCTGCCGGTCACGATCCTGGCGGCGGTGCTCGTTACCGGCAGCGTCGCCGCCTTTGCGCGCCGCCCCGCCGCCCTGGTCGCGGCGATCGCGGCGCTGGGCGGGCTGCAACTGCTGTTCGTGTTCGTCTATCCGGGTCATTACCGCCACGATGCGTTGCTGATCGTGTTCTTCGTCGTGCTGCACTGGCTGACGGCGAAGGGGTTTGGCGGCTCGCACGACACGGTATTCGCCCGCCGCGCAGAGCGGATCGGCCGCATCGCCTTTCTCGCATTGCTGGCGGCACAGCTTCCCGCGACCGCGCGCGCCGTCGTCCAGGCGGCGAAGTCGCAACCGCAGGGCGAGGCGAAGGCGCTCGTCGATCTGCTCGCGACCAAAGGCCTGTCCCGATCGGTCGTAATCGCCGACCCGGACTTCCTGATCGAGAGCATCGCCTATTATGGCGCGAACCCGACCTGGTCCGTCAGGCGCGACCGGTTCACGTCGCTCGTGCCGATGACGCTCGCCGAGACATCGCCGATGAGCCCGGGTCGCCTGCTCGCGACCGCAAAGCGCCTCACCGCGGCCACGCACAGGCCGGTCGTGATCCTGCTCTCCGCGTCGCTCGACGATATCGGGCAGCGCACGGTGATCGATCGCGGCACGTTCGGGCCGCTGGTCCTCGATCCGGACGACATCGCCAAGTTCCGCGCGGCGACCACCAAGCTCGCTACATTGCGGACTGCATCGGGCGATGAAGTATACGACGTCTATCGACTGGCACCGTAACGTCCGCAATTACCGTCTCGGGCTTGCCATGCCTTGGTGGGCTCGCGCATAGCATCCTCAATACAGGTCAGACGTTTGCGGTCTTGTAAGACCTGGACGGGGAGACGAGCCGCTGTTCGAACGCGATCATCATGGGACTGCGCCGAACGTCGTCGACACCTCGGTCGGCGACGACGGCCGCGTGCGGACCGCGACGATCGGCGGCATGAAGATCGCCCGGCTGCGGCGCGACGAACTCGCGGCGTTGATGCTTGCGGACACGGCGCGCGCGCGGGCCGGGACGCTGGTGGAACCGCGGATCGTCACCTCGGCCAATGGCAGCGTCATCGCCGCCTATAACCGCGACGAGGAGTATCGACGCATGATCGACGGCGCGGATATCGTCGATGCCGACGGCATGCCGCTGGTGTTCGCCAGCCGGCTGTTGTGTCGCGAGCCGCTCGAGGAGCGTATCGCCACCACCGATTTCCTGCTCGACGCGGCCACCATCGCCGCGCGCGACGACATCCGCTTCTTCTTCCTCGGCTCGCGCCCGGGTGTCGCGGCGCGCGCCGCGCAGCACCTCCGCAGCCGCTTCCCCGGCCTCAAGGTGGTCGGCACGCGCCACGGATTCTTCTCGCCCGACGCGATCCCGGATATCTGCGCGAAGGTCCGCGCGTCCGGCGCCGACGTGTTGTGGATCGGCATGGGCAGCCCCGCGCAGGAGCGGTTCGCGCTCGACAACCGCCATCTGCTCGGTGGGGTCGCGTGGATCCGGACCTGTGGCGGGCTGTTCGATCATTATGGCGGCGGCGTATCGCGCGCGCCGAGCTGGATGCAGGCGACCGGGCTGGAGTGGCTCTACCGCGCCGCGCGCGAACCGGTGCGGCTCGGCTGGCGCTATCTCGTGACAAGTCCGGTCGCGATCTACTATCTGGCAACCAGAACGCATGATTGACAGCGCTCGCGCGGGGCCGGGATCGGCAGGGAGTTCGATGGAACCACATGTACGCCGCACCGTCCGCTACGAGGATTTCGTCCAGCCCCGCCGCCGTCGCTGGCCGTGGATCCTGGGCGTCGTGACGCTGCTCGCGCTCGCCGCCGGGATCGCCGCCTTCTGGTTCGGGGGCGATCACCCGGCGCACGCCGCGCCGCCCGCTTTGTCGCAGGCGGGTGGCCCGGTCGCGTCCGAGGCCTATCAGTGGAAGCACGTCGCGATCGGCGGCGGCGGCATGATCTCGGGCCTGTCGAGCGATGCGTCGGGCAAGACCTTCGTCGCGCGCACCGACGTCTATGGCGCGTATATCTGGGACGCGTCGGCGAACCGCTGGAGCCAGCTCGTCACCGCCGCGTCGATGCCCGACAGCATCCGCACGCAGAACGGCGCCGCGGCGGGCGCGTACGAGATCGTCGTCGCCCCCTCGCGCGCGCAACGCCTCTACATGGCGCTGCAGGGCCGGGTCTATCGCTCCGACGATACAGGCAGGCACTGGGTCCAGCCCAACGCCGGCAATCCCTTCCCGATGGTGTGGGACGCGAACAGCGAGTTCCGCCTGCACGGCCCGTTCATGGCGGTCGATCCGACCAATCCGGACATCGTCCTGCTCGGCACCCCCGCCACCGGGCTGTGGCGCTCGACCGATGGCGGCGCGCGGTGGACGCATGTCGGCTCGGTCCCGGTCAGCAAGGATCGCAAGCCCGATGCCGGCGCGCAGACGCCCGGCACGATGCTCTGGTTCGAGCGACCCGCCGGCGGCAAGCCGACCGGGCGGTTGTTCGCGCTCGCGTCGGGTACGGGGATGTTCGTGTCGAGCGATGCGGGCGCGACGTTCCGGCCGCTTCCGGCGGTCGGGGTGCAGCCTCTGACGCTTCAGCGCGGCATTTTCGATCGCCGCGGCACGTTCTTCGGCGTCGATGATCTCACCAAATCGATCTGGTCGTACCGCGACGGGCGCTGGCGCGATCTCACCGCGGACCTCGGCCTGACCGTCCGCGAATACGCCGCGGTCGCCGCCAATCCGCATGCCGATCAGGTCATCGTCGTGGATAGAGGCGGGCAGGGCTATGCCAGCACCGACGGCGGCGCGACCTGGAACAGCGTATCGCACAGCGCGAAGGCGGGGGAGGGCGATCCCCCCTGGCTCCGCGTCGCCAACGCGCCGTTCTTCACGACTGCGGACATGATGTTCGACCCCGTCGTGCCGAACCGGGTCTGGGTCGCGGCGGGCATGGGCGTGTTCCATGCCGACGTACCGCCCGGCACGGGCGCGCTCGACTGGGTCAGCCAGACTCGCGGGATCGAGGAGCTCGTCGCCAACGACGTCATCCAGCCGTCCGGCGGCTCGCCGATCTTTGCCGGCTGGGATTTTGGTATCCATGTGAAGGACGATCTCAACGCCTATTCGACGACGTTCGGTCCCGGCGAGCGTGCGCTGATGACGGTACCGCAGCTCGACTGGACGCCGGCAAAGCCCGGCTTCGTCGTCAGCAACGCGTCCGATGCACGGATGGGCTGCTGTTCGGAGGACGGCAATGCGGTGATGGCGGGCACCAGCACAGACGGCGGCCGCAAATGGGCCAAGTTCCCGACGCTGCCGACCCCCCCGGGCACCAAGGACGACGACCCCTGGCGGATGTCGTTCGGGACGATCGCGGTCTCGTCCGGTGATCCGCAGAACATCATCTGGGCACCCGCGTTCAACCGCCAACCCTATTACACCAAGGACGGCGGCCGCAGCTGGACACCGGTCCGCCTGCCCGGCGCGAGTGGCGACACGCCCGGATCGTTTCAGGCGCAGTGGATGCAGCGCAAGACGCTGACCGCGGACAAGGCCATCCCCGGCACCTTCTACCTCTACCATAGTGGCGGTGGCGCGAACGCCGGTCTCCAGGGCCTGTGGCGGACGACCGACGGCGGCGTCGGCTGGGACAAGGTCTTCGACGGCGAACTCGCACCGTCGAGCGAACTCGCGGCAAAGCTCCGGTCGGTCCCCGGCCACCCCGGCAACCTGTTCTTCACCTCCGCCTTCGAGCACACCAGCGATACCGGCCTGCGTCGCAGCATCGACGGCGGCAAGACCTGGCAAGTCGTTCCCGGCGTCACCCGCGTCGACGACATCGCGTTCGGCAAGGCGGCGAAGGGCAAGACCTATCCGACGCTGTTCCTGTCGGGGCGCGTGGCTGGCGAATACGGCATCTGGCGCTCGGTCGACAACGCTGCGAGCTGGCAGCAGCTCACCGACTTCCCGGTTGGTACGCTCGATCAGGTCAGCGTGGTCGGCGCCGATCCCGACGTCTTCGGCCGCGTCTATCTCGGCTATGTCGGGTCGAGCTGGATATGGGGCGAGCCTGCTCCGTGCAAACCCGCCGCCTATCGTCCGTTGGCAGACCGGCAATGCTCGTCGGTTCGCTAATGGATCGCTTCGCAGGCGCGGGAGCGGTTCAGGCGGACTGACGCTCTCTGCCCGCTAGCGTCAGTCCGAGATCGGAGCCGGCTACTTCCGTTTGCAGGGGAACGCGCGCTTGAGCGCGTCACGCACCACGAACGACGGTGCGCCGGTCGCCTTCTTGCCCCGGGTCCGTAGATATTTGCGCGCAGTCGCCATGACCTCGATGTTGGAGGAGCGCGTCGGCGACGGGCAAATCTGGCGGGCCAGCGACAGCGTGTCGAACGCCGCCAGGATGTAGCCGGTGCAGAATGTCGGCGCAGGGTCGTTGTCCCTGCCGCGACACTGTTCGACGAGCTGATCGGTGGTGAGCGCGCTCACGACGACCGGTCGGTCTGCCGCGGCAGCAAGCAGGGCAAGCGCCAATATCATCGTCTTCGTCCCTCTCGACGTCGCTCGGACCGGGATCCGCCACTGTTCCAGCGTATTGGTAAAGCCACGATGGCCATGCCGGGATACACCTACTCGCTCGCCACGCTATTCAGATACGGCAGCAGGCGCACGCGTGGGAACACCTCGTCGAGCGACTTGGTATCGGGCAGGATATAGACCACGCCACCTTTTCGCTGAAGCAGCGGGCGAAGCTTCTTCGTGTAGAAACTGGTGCCGACATTGATGCAGCCGAAGCTGATCCGGTTGTCGTCCGGCGTCGGAGACAGCAGCCGTTCGACGCGATGCTCCGCCTTGTGCGTGGTGATCACCGCATGCAGTGCCACCGAATTCGTATAGTCCACCCAGAGGACTCGCTGGCGCCCTAGCGCCTTGCCGAATTTCGCGACGAACCTGCCTGCGGGCGTCGTCCGTTCGGCCGGACCGATCTCCGCGAGGTTCTTCGCGCCCACGCCGGGCGTCGAATCATCGCCTATGCCGACGCCGAGCAGGACAGGCGTCTGCCCCTGATAGTCGCCCTTGGCGTTGAACAGGAACAACGTCGCCGTCGGCTTGTCGATGACGACATAGGGCAGCGTCCCATTGTCATGGGCGGCCGTCACCCATGCGATCATGCGGCTGGCCGCTTCCGATCGCATGGGTTCCGGGTCTTGGGTCACATCCTCGGCCGGAACGGCTTTCGGACGTGGTTTCGCCACGACCTTGCGGTCGCGCGCGTGCGACGCGGCCTTGCGGTCGGTCGCGTGCGACGGGGGGGGCGTGGCGAAACCCGGTTGCGCTGCAAGCACTGCGATCATGAGCGCCGCGGCTATGCCCGTACGCGAGGCGATACGGCACGGCCCGTCTACGGCGGCGGTCCTGTTCAGCAGATTTGTCCCTTCAGGCAACCGGAGTGCGCGATGCTGCGCTTAGCCGCGTGGCTTGCGCTGCCGCTGTTGCATCTGCTGCTCCATGCCATCGACGCGACCGTTGATCTGGTCGATCCGCTGACCGTTCTGCTGCGCCTGACCGGCAGCAGCCTGAGCCTGTGCCAACGCCTGGCCGGACGTGCCCTCGACGGTGCGCAGACGCCCGTCTATGCCGTCGATGCGGGTGTTCACGGTAGCGATCTGCTCCCGGACGAAGCCCTTCGTGGCGCAACCGCCAAGGCCCGTGGCGCCGACCAGAATCAGCGCGACCGTGGTAAATTTAGGAAGATTGGAACGCATATACTCACCTCTCCGAACGTGGATCGCATCATCCATCCCACGCCAGCGCCGCACGACAATCGATTTTAGTCGAGACGTGCGCCTTATACGTCGGGAACCAGGCGCCGGGCTTCGCCGATATGCCCATCGCTTGACCCATATTGCGGTGTTCGAAGGCTCGCCAATTCGCGATAAGTTAAGCGTTCTCAAGGCGATGATTGGACTAGCGGCGCATCACGACTGAGTTCGGTAGGCCGCGCAGCCAACGGTCTTCCTCACTACGCGGCGCGTGATGGCGCGAATGTTCGTGAGGGACGAATTTAGACTGTTCGCCGGAATGCGATCGGACCTGCATATCGCGGTGGCGAACGCTGCGTCAGCGTCTTCTCGCCAACCTATCGGCAGCGGCCTGATCAGCCGCCTGTAGCGGTGGTAGCTCCGTGCCAGAACGCCGTTGGTGAAGCGGCAATCGCCTTCACCAACGGCGCAACGCCATTACGCTTCCTGGTAATATTCCGAATATTGCTTCGAATAATAATAATACGACCCGACTGCCTGCGAGCTCGTGTCGACCATCGTGAACATCGAGCCGACTAGGTTGGCGCCATCCGACTTCAGCCATGCGGCGGCCGAGGTGACGGCGTGCTTCGGCGTGTTGTTCCAGCGGATCACGAGAGCGACCGCATCGGCCAGAGCCGCGAGGAAGCGACCATCCGCCAGACCGACGAGCGGTGGCAGATCGAGGATGATCGTGTCGTAGCGCTCGGACAGCTGTTCGAGGATCTTCGGCATCAGGTCGTTGCCGAACAGATTCTCGGACGAGAAGAATGGCTTGTGGATGATGATCTGGTCGAGATTCTGCAACCCGCTCGGCTCGATCGCCTCGTCGAGCGTCACGTCGCCGTGAAGCAGTTCGACCAAGCCGACGCCATCGGCCTTGGTCTGCGTGATCATCCGCAACTGCGCACGGCGGACGTCCGCATCGACGATGATCGTCCTGTCGCCGTTCATCGCCATCACGCGCGCCAGTGCCAGCGCGGTGGTGGTCTTGCCTTCGCCCGGCAGCGCCGAGGTAAGCGCGATGATCTTCGGCCGAGGCTGGCCGCGGACGCCGAGCAGCGAGGCGCGGGCATTGCGCAACGCCTCGGAATATTGCGACGTCGGCTTGTCGACCACGATATCGGCAGGGTGATCCTGCCGGATATTCGGGATCGCCGCGATCAACGGCACGCCCAGCTCGCTTTCGACCTCGTCGATGCTGCGCATGCCGGTGACCAGCATTTCCTGCGTCACGATGACCGCGATGCCGACGCCGAACCCGGCGATGAGCGACAACAGGAACAGCAGCGGACGGTTCGGCCAGCTGGGCGACTGCGGTGGCTCGGCATTGTCGATGATCTGCGCCTGCGCGATCGAGTTCTGCGCAGCCTGACGCGATTCGAGCGCCATCTGCGAGATCTTCTCGTACGCGTCGTGCTTTCCGTCGGCATCACGCTGGAGACTGGCGGCGATGACGGAAGCGCGGGCGTTGCCGGCCTGCTTCTGTTCGAGCTGTGTCATCGATTGGCGCAGGCTGGCCGCCCGTGCGTCGGCGGCGCCTGCATCGGCATCGAGCGAGCGCACGACCCGACCCATTTCCTTGCTCAGTTCGGCGTCGATTCCCGCAACCTGATCGCGGACCTTGATGAAATCGGGGTGACGTTCGCCGTAGCGGCCACGGACGTCTTCGAGCGTCTGCGACAAGGATGCACGCTTGCTCCGCAGATCCTGGATGGTCGCCGACTGGCGAACATCGGAAATCGAGTCGAGCGCGCCACGGCGGACCTGCTGTTTAGCCGACTGCTCCTTCGAACGCGCTTCGGCGGCAAAGGATTCGGCCGACGCAAGCTGCAACGAAAGCGGTGCGACCTGCTGGTCGACGATCGTCCCGGTCTGGTTCGAGGCACCGCGGACGATGCCGGCCTGCGCCTGGTACTGCGCGACGCGCTCGTCGGCGACGCGGATGTCGGCCGCGAGTTCGTCCATGCGCTTCTGGTACCATGCCGTCTGGCGCTCGGCGGTGCCGATCTTGTTGCCGACCTTGGTATCGAGATAGCCGGTCGCGAACGCATTGGCGATGCGTGCGGCCTTGTCGGCGGATTCAGAATTGAAGCGGATCGCCATGATATAGGTCAGGCGATCGCGCGCGACGTCGAGGTGGCTGTTGACCGACCGCGCGACGACATCGAGCTTGGCCGCCGGCGACAATGCAGGCTTGCCTTCGGGGGGCGGGCCACCACTGAATTCCGGATCGTTGAGCAGGTTGAGCCGCTTGACGACGACGCGCGCCAGGTCGAGCGAGCGGATCACCGACACTTCGGTCTCGATCGCCTCACTGGCAAGCTGCGCCTGCGCATCGTTGGCGGTGCGCGCCAGCGGGTTGCGGCTCGGATCGATCTGGATGCGGGTCACGCCCTGATAGACCGGCGTGATCCGCAGCGTCAGGATGATGCCGATCGCGGCGACCACCGCCGTGATGCCCAGGAGGATCAGGATGCGCCGGCGGATGACATCGCGCACCGTGCGGATCACGTCGCTCAACCGGGTCTCGGGCTCTGCCGCGTTCACGACCTTCATGTCAGGATTTTCCTAAGTATCTGGCGGACAGGCCGTTGTTCTTCAATTGAGACATGGTTGCGTCCTATCGTCTGATACGGATCGAGAAACGTGCACGCAACTCGTCAAAAGGATTGCCGAGGCCGACGCCGCTCGGTTTGTTGGATCCATAGCCGATGTTCGCGTCGAGACCGAGCCATCGCGTGATCTGGTAGCGGCTGCCGACTTCCGCGCGATAGACTTGCGTGGAACTCGATCGCTCCGGATACTCGCGCTTGCTGACTTCGCCACCAACCGTGACGATCAGATTGTACAGAAGTTCGTGATCGACCGTGACTCGAATCCGGTTGTCCCAAGAACTGCCCGCGTTGGACAAGTCGACGTCGATCAACCGGCGTTGCAGGAGAACACCGACCGTCGTGAGTTCGCTGGGAAACCAGTCCGCGCGCGCCTCGACCGACAGGCCGCTCGTCGTGCGATAGGTTTGGCTCGCGTCGAACTTCCGATAACTATAGCCGATGCCGACGGTGCCGCGTGCGACGCCGGCGATATCGAAGTTCGATCCGAACACGCCGCGATAGCCGTTCGAATCGCGGTTGGGTTTGCCGAACGCCTGCGCCAGACCATAGTTGTTCCGGTCGGCCTCGAGCCGCGCGTAGAGCGACAGGCTGGGGCTGAAACCGAGTTCATAGGTGCCGGTGCCGGCATAGGTGACGCGATCGCGATACCGCTGGTCACGGATCAACCCGTCGGCAAAGCGCACCGAACTGAATTCGTACGAGGTGCGATCGATCGTCCCGATCACGCGCGACCGGCCGGAGTCGTACGACGTCCGGGTTCCCAGGAACGTCCGTAGATACCGTGACGGCTCGATCAGGTTCGCAACGACGTCGGCGGAGAACGGCGACTCGTACGTCCGGTCTGCCTGTGCGTCGAGCCGCACCGTCAGGTCGCGCGTCACGTCGATGCGACCGCTGCCCTGGACGTTCCACGCATCCTGATTGCGGATGGTCTGCTTGGCGAAACGCCGGATGTCCGCAGCGCCGGTAAGCCGCAACTGATGCACCGACCAGTCGGACGCCACGTTCACATACGGTTCGAACGACGTGTAGACGTCGGATTTCTTGTTCGTGTTGTCGTTGAAGATGTTGTCGCTGTAACCGATCGACGTGTTCAGCTGCGGGTTTACGATGAAACTGCCAAGCCGGACGCCCAGCGCGTCGTATTCGGGCCGCCCACGTTCGACGACACCGACATTGTGACCACGATCATAGTCGTCACCGCTGGTTGTCGCCGGCGGCAGCAACAGGCTGCTGGTCTGCGCGGCGGCAACGGCGGAGGTAAGCGCGGACGCTGCGATCAGCGTGCCCCGAAGCCACAATGCCGCGGCCCGGTGCCTCGACGCGGCGCGCGTCTGCGTGATGCTGCGTACCCCCGTCATATCGTCCGCGTCCCAGGTCCGGCTCGTCGAAAACAAGCGATAGCGTATCGACCGGCCTGACCGGATCGTGCTCGGTATCAGAAAAACCGCTCCGTCAGACGGATCGTGTCGCCCGGATAGATCCGCAGATTGGGCGTCAGGACATATTCCTGCTCATATTGATCGCCGAACCGGCGGATGCGGACGGTCGCCTTGCGTGCGCGGGGCGTATAGCCTTGTGCCGTGGCGATCGCATTCAAGGCGGTCAGCCCGCTCAGATAGGGATATTGGCCGGGCGAGCGGACTTCGCCGAGGATGAAGAACGGGCGGTAGGTCGCCACTTCCATGTTTACGCGCGGATCGCGCAGATAACCATCGGACAGGCGTGCCTGCACCTCCTGCGTGACGCGCTCGATCGGCTTGCCCGCGACCTGGACGTTGCCGATCAGCGGCAACGAGATCTCGCCGTCGCTGCTGACCGAGAAATCGCCGCTCAATTGCGGCTCATTGTAAACAATGACGCGAATCTTGTCGCCGGCGCCTAGTTTGTAGATGTCGTCGCTCGCTGCGCCCTCGGCATAGCGTTCGCCGCTCGAAATAGGGGGCGGGCCGGATTTCGAACATCCGGCAAGCGCAAAGGCGGCTAGCAAGACAAAAGCCGCTCTATTTTTCACGCAAACCCCCATTTACACTGTCAGGTCTTGGCTAACATGCCGGCAATACCGCATCAAGGTAATTTGTTGCAACGCGGTATCTATCGGATATCGATACTTCCGGGCTCGCCGGCCCGCTTGCCGGCAAAAAAATGGCGAAGTTGTCGGACCTTCGAGGTCTTGGGAGGCCGATGAACGATCTCCGCCAATTGCTCGACGAACGCATCCGACGCGATGGTATTGAGGGTCGGATAGGCGGTCAGGTCATCCACCCGCTCCAGTAGCGCGCGCAGTTCGACTTCCGTGTCCGCCGGGTAGATGCCGGGGCGATCGCCAAATTGTCGCAGGGTTGCGAACTGGTGGCCGTTGCGATGTTCGCCGAGCTTGTGGTTTCGCGGCATCACGATGATTGGCTTGCCGAATTCCATCGCGGTGATGATCGATCCCATGCCAGCATGGCACACCATCACCCGGCAGTCCTTCTGTAGGTCACGGAAGACGTCGTAGGCGACGTGCGCAAAGCTCTTCAGAGCGACCGGGCGATAGCGGGTCGGGCCGACCTGCGCGATCACATCGGAGCGACCATGGTCGACGGCCCACCCGTCGACGGCGCGGATCAGCCGATCGAAGGGTAGTTGCGTGCCGACGGAAACCAGAATCACAGAATTTGCCCAAGGTAGCGCAGCGACGGATTCTCGTCGGCGAGATGGTGCCACTGCGTGATTCGCAGATCGGCGAACGGCTTTACGAGGCGTCCCGACAGCGACAATGTTTCACTGTTGGCGATGCTGTCGATCCAGATCGTTCGCGCGCCAAACATCTTGGCGATCATCAGCGCGAGCGCGCCCGGCGCGGCACCGGTCGACACGACCAGGTCTGGATCGAATGCGCGGAAGACCCGCAGCAGGCCAAGCAGGGTAGGTGCCATCGCCCACGCCGAATCCCGCGCGGTGTCGGCGATTTCGAGCACCTCGCGGTCGCCGAGCGGGGGCGTCATGCCTTTTGACGTACTGACGAATTGGCAGTCCGCACCGACGAACGCCGCGCGAAGGCGGTGAAGTTCGATCCAATGCCCACCGGCCGAGGCGACAAGCAGGACGCGCATAGGGGGGCCGCTATCCGGATTTACCGGGAAGCGCAAATGATCGATCGATACAATAGGCGTATTCGCCCGCCGTGGCGTAGAATCCGCCAGCGATGCGACAGTATCCCTGTCATTGCCTGGGTTCACGAAGAACCGCTCGGGCAGGGAACGGGCTGACGTTGATCCGATCTCGGCCACTTTGTCGCGTCCCCATCTTGCGCCACCAGTCCATCGGGATCATGCTCGACTTGGTACATACCGTCCGTGACTGGGCCTTGCTGTCATTGGCCGGCCCATGGGATGGGTAATGCTCCACTATCGCAGACTTTAACATTCCAGCAATCGAACCAATTGATTGCAATGGCATATTCAAGTTAGATCGCCGCGCTTCCCCCACGACCTTGCGGGAAACGCTATACCGGAGATGTTGCGTTGCCAAGCACCGATTCTGGTGACCGAATATATGCCATCGGTGACATCCACGGCCGATACGACCTTCTCCAGATGTTGATCGCGCGGATCGGCGAGCATTCTGCAAGCTTGCCGCCGGCCCGGTCGCTCTATGTGGTTTTGATCGGAGACGTCGTCGATCGGGGGCCGCAAAGCGCCGAGGTGCTGGCGATGCTTTATGGTCTCCAGCGTCAGAACAGCCGCGTCATCGTCCTGCTCGGCAATCACGAAGAGGCGATGCTCAAGGCGCTCGACGGCGATCCGGATGCGTTGCGACGATGGCTCGCGGTGGGCGGCGATGCGACGCTCGCCAGCTTCGGCATCGCGCCGCTGCGTACCGACGACGACCCACGCGACTATATGAACGGCGCACGACGCGCGATCCCGCGACAATGGCTCGCCTGGCTTCGTCAATTGCCGCTCAGCGTGCAGTCCGGAGACTATTACTTCGTCCATGCGGGTGTTCGTCCCGGTGTCGCCCTTGCGCGGCAGGTACGCGACGACATGCTGTGGATCCGTGGCGAGTTCCTCCGGTCCGAGCGGGACTTCGGTGCGGTCGTCGTCCACGGACACAGCATCACCCCCGATGTCGATGTCCGCGAGAACCGGATTGGGATCGATACGGGTGCGTATCGAACAGGCGTTCTCAGCGCGGTCTACTTGGAGGGCGAGAAAAGAGACATACTTGCTGTCTCGTTGCCGATGTGAACTCACGAAAATGAGCAACTGCAGCAAATTGTAAAAAACAAACAAGTCTGTTGTAAGGAACATGCAGTTTGTACAGTTAATCTAGGTTAGCGACCCGTTCCCGTGCTTGACTCTTCTGCCAGCACATGAGTAACTGAAGTATAGGCGCGGAACCGCCGTATTCAGGGGTCGGAAATCATGTTCAAAAAGATCTTTCTTGGAGCGGCACTCGCTAGCCAGGCTTTCATCGGTACGGCGTATGCAGCACCGGCGCGTCCGCAAGCAGTCAGCTTCGATAGCGTAAAGATGGTCGATGCTGCCGGTTCGCCGACGCGCATCGGAACTTCGGCCAAGCGCAAGAACGACATTGCTGGCGCGCCATTCCTGCTGCCGCTGCTCGGTGTCGTTGCACTGGTTGCAGTGGTTGCGGTCGTCGCCAGCGGTGGTGACGACGACTCCAGCCCGAACTGATCGGCTGACGCGGTCTCGTCAGGCACGCGATCACGAGAGTTATTGAGGCGAAGCATTCGAACGAGTGCTTCGCCTTTATCTTTTCTGTGCCTTCCAGTGGTTTTTGATCCACGGTCGCGTTCGGTAACGTCAAGAGCGTCCGGGTGGCGACGTCGATGACTTACCGGCTGGGGGCGTGATCTTCGCCAATTGCTGTGGATCGACGAATCCGCACGATCGTCCCGGCCGATTGCGACGATCGATCGCCTGGCTGGCTCACCTGCCTGTCCCAGTCCTTATCGAAGCAGTCCATCGATGGCTTTACGTAACCTACGATCGCTGACGGCAAGCGCGGGATTGCATGACCCGGTGGACATGATCGTCATGCTGTGCCGCAGCGAGCACCATTGCTACAGTGCGTGGGGGCGTTCCGCATGAGCGGCATGAACGAGCGTCGCGGCTCCCGAAGAGAGGGTGGCCGGTCGAGCGGACGGTCTCGCACTCATAGGTTCGGTCTGTCGGCGCCTTGGCGAGCTCATGCGCCGTTGGTGGCGTTCCTGATCGTCCTGCTGTTCGGCGGGGGCGCGGGCACTGGCTATCCGCTGATCGAACTCGCGGCGCAAATTCTGGCGCTTGTCCTGATCGTCCGCGCCGCGCGTCCGACACGCTCCGAAATCAACACGCTTGCGTCCGCGACCACCGCTACGAGATCGGTCGCGCTGAGCCGATTCCTGCTGGTGTTCGCCGCTGCGGCGCTCCTGCTGGTGGCGCAACTGGTGCCGCTGCCTGCACAATGGTGGCACGTCCTGCCGGCGCGCGAGACGGCGGTACAGATCTTCACGCTGCTCGGCTGGACGACGCGGTGGCACGCGTTCAGCATGACGCCCGACACAACGTTTACCGCGTTGCTCACGTTGCTCGTGCCGCTGGCCGCGATGCTGACGGTGGCGGCACTTCCGCTCCAGTCGCGGGTGACGATGCTCAGGCTGATCGTCATCGCCGCGGTGATCTCGACGGTGCTTGCCGCGTTGCAGGTCGCGGCCGGCGGCAGTGCGCCGGTCCTCTACGAAACCGCGCATCGCGGGTTCGGCGTCGGCTTCTTCGTCAACCGCAACCATCAGGCGACGTTCCTGCTGGTGTCGATCGTCTTCGCGGCGGTGCCGGGCGTGATGGGCACGGGGGCGGCGCGCCGGCTCGGGATGCTCGGCGTCATCGGCTTCCTGTCGCTCGGCATTCTCGCGACCAGTTCGCGCACCGCGTTGCTGTTGCTGCCGATTTCGCTGATCGTCGCGTTCGCCTTGGTCGGCGACGTCCGGCGCACCGGCAAGTCGGTCGCTGCCGCCGCCGCGCTCTATGTCGTCGGCGGGCTCCTGTTGTCGCGCACCGATCTGGTCCAGCGCCTGTTCGCCCGCTTCACCACGGTCGCCGAAGAGCTGCGCTATCAATATTGGGAGAACTCGCTCTACATCGTCCGCGAGACGTTCCCGTTCGGAACCGGCTTCGGCAGCTTCGAGCGAGTCTATCGCAGCGTCGAGCCGCTCGGGCAGGTCTCGCCGCTGAGCGTCAATCACGCGCACAATGATTTCCTAGAACTCGTCCTCGAAGGGGGGCTGCCCGCAGCGCTCCTGATCGCGGCGGGCCTGATCGTGCTGATCGTCGCGCTCGTATCGGGTTGGCGCCACGCAGGCGATCGCGGCGCGAGCGACCGGCAGAGCGGCGATCGCCACGCCGGCACGCGTCAGGAGCGCGCGACACTGGTCGCGGGCGGGGCGGCGATCGTGCTGATCCTGCTGTTCTCGCTGGTCGATTATCCGCTGCGCATGGCGGGGATCGCAGGCCTGTTCGGCGCCGCGCTCGGCCTGATCGCCGCGGTCGGTCGCCCGCAGTCCCGCACGACGGCGTCCTTCGCCTGGACGCCCTCGACGATAGCGATGACGATCGTCCCGGCGATTATCGGGTTGGCGGTGAGTGGTGATGCGGCGGGTCGCTTCCTGACGTTGCGCGGCCAGCCCGCGGCCGCGACGGCGGTCTCGCCATGGTCGGCCAGCGCCTGGTCGGCGCTCGCCAATGCCGAGCAACTCGCCAGCCAGCCAGCCGCGGCACGCGCTGCCGCGGCCCGTGCGCTGACGATCGACCCGATCGACGCGGGGGCGGTCCGCGCGCACGGCTATGCCGACCTCGCGCTCGACCAGCCGGTTCGCGGCAGCGCGTTGCTGCAGGCGGGCGCCGCGCTGGGCTGGCGCGATACGTTGATGCAATTGTGGCTGGCGGAGCGCGCGCTGGAGGTTGGCAGCACGGGTATCGCCGCGGAGCGTATAGACGCGCTGTTGCGCCGCGCGCAGCTGCCCGACGCGCTGATGCCCCAGATGCGCCGCACCTATCTGTCGCCCGGCGGCGTGGACGCGGTCGTCGCGCGCCTCGGCGATGCGCCCAAATGGCGGCAGGGGTTCTTCAACCTGATCGCCAAGGACGCTGCCGAATCGGTGCCGCGCACACTCGAATTTCTTGGCAAGCTGCAGAAGGCGGGCGTCGCCGCGACGCCGCTGGCAACCACGCTGATCCGCTGGCGGCTCGGTGACAGGGGCGACGTGGCCGGCGCGCGTCAGGTATGGCGCGCGAGCGGTGGCCGCGGACTGGTCGCGGATGGCGGGTTCGAGGCGTTGCCGTCACCACTGCCGGGTGGGGTCATCCCCTATGCCTGGGGCGCGCCGAGCTTGCCGGGCGTACGCGTGATCCCGGCGGATCGCGGCGCGGACGGCCGCGGCCACGCACTGCAGATCGTCTCGGACGGCCTGTCGAGCGGCACCGCGCTGGCGCAGGCGATCACCTTGCCGCCGGGCCGCTGGCGGGTGAGCGCCATGGTCCGCGGTGCCGACGTTGCGGCCACGCTTTCGCTGACGTGCGCCGGTCGACCGGCGACGATCACGACCGACGGCATCGCGCTCGATGGGCGAGGGGCGGGCTGGCGACAGATGGCTGGTGTCGTCACGGTCGAAACCGGCTGTCCGGTGCAGATCCTGGGGCTCAACCTGCACGAGCGTGGTGGGCAGCCCGGCGTGTTCTGGATCGATTCGGTTCGCATCGCCGCCGCGGCCGGGCAGTGACGCCCATGCAGGCGCCGGTAACACAGGTTAGACGCTTGACCGAGTGCACCGGGTAGTGCGAGGGTTCGTCATTCCAAAGGGGCAAGATCAACGGATGCGAGCGACCTTGATAGGGGTGGTCGCGCTGAGCGCCATGCTCGGCGCGTGCGCCGACGATAATGTCGGCCCTAACCTCCGAACCGGCGAAGCCGCGTATGAGACGATCCCGGCGCCGGTGGGTGAGCCACGGGTGCAGGATTATCGTATCGGCGCGCTCGATACGCTGGACATCGTCGTGTTCCAGGAAGCCGACATTTCGACCCGCGGGGTCGTGGTCGATGCCGCCGGCGTCATATCGATGCCGTTGATCGGACGGATCCAGGCGGCCGGCAACACCAGCACGCAGCTCGCCGACCTGCTCGCCGCAAAGCTGGCCGAGCGGTTCTACGTCAATCCGCAAGTCACGGTCACCGTCGCCAGTTCGGTCGCGCAGCGCGTCACCGTGCAGGGCGACGTCAAGGAGCCGGGTATCTATCCGATTTCCGGGCCGACCACGCTGCTCGACACGATCGCGCTCGCCAAGGGCGAGAGCGAGGACGCGTCGTTGCGCGAGGTGATCGTGATCCGCTACATCGACGGCAAGCGGATGGGCGCGGTGTTCGATCTGAAGCGGATCCGCCGCGGTGACGATGCCGATCCCGCGATCGCGGCTCGCGACACGATCATCGTCGGCCATTCGACGGGCAAGTCGGCCTGGCATGACATTCTGCGCGCGGCACCGTTGCTCGCGGGCTTCGGCGTCTTCGCGCAATTCTAAGATCACAGGAAGAGAACTGACTCATGGGGAGTGTCGACGTCTCTCAGGGCGCTCTCACGCCGAACGACCGGCGGAACCTCGGTTCGGCCCCTGGGTCGAATTTTGCCGAGCGCGAAGACTTTTCCGTGCCTGAGGGCGAGGGGGACGAACCGGCGATCGATCTTCGCGCAGTCTGGGCGACGATCTTCCGCAATCGCTACATGATGATCGCGATCGTCGGGGTCGCGCTGATGCTCGGCATCGCCTCCGCGTTGCTGATGCCGCGCAAGTACACCGCGCAGTCGAGCATCCAGATCGACCAGCAGGTCGCGAAGGTTCTCGGCACCGAGGATTCGGAGCCGCAGGTCGCCGGCAGCGATGCCGATCGCTTCCTCCAGACGCAGGCGGACGTGCTCAACAGCCGGGCGATCGCACGTCGCGTTTCGGACAGCCTCGCGCTGAGTGCGAACGACGACTTCCTCAAGCGGATGACCGGCGCGCGCCAGATCGAGATCAAGCCGGGCGATGCCAGCCTTGCCGACCAGGTCGTCGACGTCCTGCAAAAGAACCTGACGATCGACCTTCGCCGCAACTCGCGCGTCGTCCACATCATCTTCACCAGCCGCGACCCCGCGCTCGCGGCAGAGATCGCCAACAGCTACGCGACCAACTTCATCGAGGGGAATATCCAGCGGAAATTCTCCGCGTCTTCCTATTCCCGCCGGTTCCTCCAGAACCAGCTCGGCCTCGCCAAGACGCGCCTCGAAGGATCGGAGCGCGACCTGATCGCTTATGCTCGATCGGCGCGGCTGATCGACGCCAGCGCGGGCGCGCGCCAGCAGGAAGCGGATAACGCGCCGCGGTCGCTCGTCACAGCCAACCTCATCCAGCTCAACGCCGATTCGGCGACATCGGAGGCCAACCGCCTGCGGACGCGCGCGCGGTGGGAGCAGGCGCGTCGTGCGCCGCTGATGTCGCTGCCCGAAGTGCAGGCGAACGAGGCGGTCCAGCGCCTGTCGCAGAAGCGCGCCGAGGACATCGCCAGCCTCAGCGAAGTCCGCCGCCGCCTGAAGCCCGACCACCCGGTCGTGATCCAGGCACTTGCCGAGATCGCCACGCTCGACCAGCAGATCCGCCAGCTCGCGGAGGTGACGCGCAAGTCAATCGAGAACCAGTATCTCACCGCCGAGCGCCAGAACCGCGCGCTCATCCAGCAGGTTACCGCGCTCCAAGGCGCCACGCTCGCCGAGCAGGGCCGCAGCGTTCGCTACAATATCCTGCGTCGCGAGGTGGATACCAACCGCCAGCTCTATGAGGGCCTGCTCCAGCGCTACAAGGAAGTCAGCGCCGAGGCGGGGATCACGACCAACAACGTCTCCAGCGTCGATACCGCCGAGCAGCCCCGCCGCCCGACGTCGCCGCGGCCGCTGCTCAACGTCGCGCTCGCGCTGATCGCCGGGCTCGCGCTGGCGATGCTGTATGCGTTCGGTCGCGACTATCTCGACGATTCGATCCGCGATCCGCAGGATGTCGAGCAGAAGCTGCACATCCCGCTGCTCGGCGTCGTGCCCGACACGCGGGGCGATTCGCCGCTCGACGCGCTCAACAATCCGAAGTCGGAGATCGCCGAGGCGTATCACGCGATCCGGACGTCGATCGAACTGTCGTCGAACCAGGGTCCGCCGCGGTCGATCCTCGTCACCGGCAGCAGCAAGTCGGAGGGCAAGTCGACAACCTCGTTCGCCCTCGCGCGCGACTTCGCCGGGCTCGGCCGCCGCGTCCTGCTGGTCGACGCGGATTTGCGGCGTCCGTCGCTGCACCGCACGCTGGGGATCACCTTGCCCGAGATCGGCCTTTCGTCGGTCCTTGCGCGGATGACCGAACGCGGCGCGTCGATCCTCCCGACCGCGTTCCCCGGACTCAGCTTCCTGCCGAGCGGACGTCTGCCACCCGATCCCGCGACGCTGTTCGCGGGGACGGCGATGCAGGATCTGCTGGCCGCGCTGGAGGCGGATTACGACGTCGTGATCGTCGACGGCCCGCCGGTCCTGGCACTCGCCGATGCGGCGCAGTTGACGGCCGCCGCGCAGGCCACCGTGTTCGTCGCCGAAGCCTCGAGCGCGCATTTCGGGCAGGCACGCAACGCCGTGTCCCGCCTGCTCCGCGCCGGCGGCACCGTGATTGGCTGCGTCATGACCAAGTACAACGCCAAGAAGGCGGGCTTCGGCCAGTCCTACGATTACTACCGCTATCGCTACGACGACGCGTCGAAATAAGCCGAACCGCTGCTCTGGCTTGGGCCGGAGTAGCTAGCGCAGGTCAGGGTTTGCCGCTCCGAGCCGTGGCAGGCGGCGTCCCGCCGGGACGCGTGCCGCTACCGCACGCGTAGCGAATCTTCAGCGCGACGACGACGACCGAGGCCGCTTCGCCCGACAGGTCGGAGGGCTTGTCGCGCAGATAGTCGATGAACGCCTGGCGCAAATCGCCTTGCGGGACATGCCGGGGCACGCAGAATTCGCGCTGGTTCAGCCACGCCTCGTACGCGCGGACCGTGTCATGCACGCCGGTGATATAGGCAAAGCAATAGGACGCGTCGGCCGGCACGTTGGACAAACAGCGCTGCCGCAACTGCCCAGCGCTGAACAACCCCCCGGCGAGCGGCCCCGCTGAGGCTTGCGAGCTTGGCGCTTGCGGGGCGGAAGCCTGCGGCACCGGCCCATTCGGTTTCTGGGACTGGACCAACAGCGGCGCGGCGAGCAGCAGGACGAGGGGCATGACCATGATCGCCCGTCGTTACGCGCTGGCGCGGTGCGCTTCAATTCACTAACACCCGACGAAGCAATGGCTCTTCTCGACCTTATTCGGCGACAGGCGCCCGCGTCGCACGAGCCGGCGCCCTTGACGTTGGTCCTCGATCCGAACACGGTTTCGTCGCTGCCGCCGGTGCGTCGGTTTCACCTCGGCGTGATCGTGCCCGCCCTGCTGGCGCTGATGATGATTGGGGGATCAATCATCGTCGCGGTCGTCAGCCTCGGGACGCCGCCGGACAAGACGTTCGACGCGACCGGCGGCACGCGCTGGGCGAGCACCGCGCGGATCGAGGCACCGTTCGCGCCCAAGACGATGCGCCCGCTGACGCCCGAGCAGGCGGTCGCCTGGAACGCCGCCGCGCCGACCGTGGCAAAGCGCGTCGAATCCGCGTCCACCTTCGCGCTGCGGACCGGGAAGGCGGAGGATTACAGCCGCTCGCTGCAATGCCTGACGATGGCGGTCTATTACGAGGCTGGCAGCGAATCGGACGATGGCGAGCGCGCGGTCGCGCAGGTCATCCTCAACCGGGTGCGCCATCCCGCCTATCCCAAGACGGTCTGCGGCGTCGTCCTCGACGGATCGCAACGCAGAACCGGCTGCCAGTTCACCTTCGTCTGCGATGGCGCGCTTGGTCGCTTACCGTCGCAGAAGGGCTGGCTGCGTGCCTCGCGGGTTGCGACATCGGCACTGGGCGGCGCGGTGTTCGCACCGGTCGGCTGGGCTACGCATTATCACGCCAACTACGTCGTGCCGTATTGGGCATCGAGCCTCGAAAAGGTCGCGGCGATCGGCGCGCACATCTTCTACCGCTGGAACGGTCCGGCCGGGCGAGGGGGTGCGTTTCGCGGCGTCTATGCGGGTAACGAACCGGCGATGACGCTGCCCGCCGCGGTGGTCACCCCGACGGCGACGGACGCCGCCGCAACGGTGGCCACCGCATCCGGTGCGGTTGCGCCGAGCGAGCGACCCGTCCTCAGCGGGTATCGCGCCAGCCTGCCCGACGATTCTCCGGTGCCGACCGTCAGCCTTGGCGAGCGGCGGGTGCTGCCGCGTGGTCCCGAAGTCGGCGACACCAGCGCTTCGGCGCCGACTCCAGAGCGCCGCGTCCTGCCGGTATCGCCTACCGCCAACTGAGCTCAGGGGGCGACGAGTTCGGCCCTGGACGGGCGCCGTCCGCGCAACGCCGCCGCGATCGGCAGTTCGATCAGCCGCCAGGACAGCCACCCCACGCCGAAGCACACCATGCAGGCGAGTGCCGCCATCGCGAGCAGCGCCGGTAGGCCGTATGCAACGATCGACACGGTCGCCGACGCGAACGCGCCCAGCACGAAGCTGTGCGTGAGATAGATGCTGTAGGACGCGTTGCCGAACGCACGCGAGAAGGCCGCGAACCCATCCGACCGTCGCGTCGCCGCGGGTGTCGTGAGCACGGTTACGGCCACCGCTCCTGCGATTGCAGCCATTGCGACGATCTGGCTCGGGTCGATAGTGGCGACTCCCAGCGCGGCCACGGCGACGACCGCGATGACCGACATCGGCAGCACCGGCAGGCGGTCGCCGATCCGGCGGCGGACGATCGCGATCACGATCCCGATCGCGAAATACCCCATGATCGGCCGCGTAAAGACATAAGCGGCGACCGATACGCCGACGCGGTCGGGTGGCGCATCGATGCCGGTCCCCGCTGCAACCAGCAACCCAAGTACCGCCAGCACTAGGAACGCGCCGCGCCGCGCCAGCACCGCGAGGCCCGCCGCGAACAGCAGGTAGAAGAACATCTCGTAATGCAGCGTCCACCCCAGCTCGTAGATCGGCTGGATCAAACCGTTGGCGCCGCGGTGGGGGATGAACGCGAACGACAACAGGATTTCGGCCACGTTCGGCAAGCGCGCCGCGACGATGGTCCGTGCGCCCATCGCCTGCGCCAGCCAGCCGAACGCCACGATCATCAGCGTCGTCAGGTAATAGAGTGGTGCGACCCGCAGGAAGCGGTTGCGCAGGAAAGACCAGCCCGATGGCGGCGGCCGGTCCTCCCGCAGCGCGATATAGACCATGATGAAGCCGCTGATCGCGAAGAAGGTGGCGACGCCGGTCTGGCCGAGCCGAGTCGTGAAATCGGGCAGGTCATGGGTAATCGCACCGCGCCGGACGTAGCGCTCCAGCAAATGCTCGACGACGACGCCCGACGCCGCCAGTCCGCGCAGCAGCTGGAGCGGCGCTATCTGGTCGCGGTCCAGCGCCGCATCGCGCGAGATCAGCCGCGAAACCAGCGGCACGCGCGCGCCAATCACGCCAGCCGCAGCATGACGATGGTCGCGTTCAGCGCGAACCCCAGCGCGACGCTCTTGATCATCTCGCGCGGCGTCACCGGCAAATTGGCGTTGATGATCGCCGCCACCAGCGAGGTCGACGCCGCGAACAGCAGCAGCGACCACCAACTCGGCCAGGTCGCGTTCTTCACATGCGCCCAATCGGTGATCAGCGGCAGCAGCACCATCAGGAAATGCCCGAAGCACGCCGCCAGCCAGTGCGACAGGAACCGCGGCAGGCTTTCGCCCAGTTCGAGATGCGGATCACCGCTCATCGACGATGCTCCGTTCGTCCTGTTCGGCATGCGCGACCAGCGTACCGATCAGAATCTCGTAATAGGCGGCGGCATTCGCCTCGATCTCGTCGTCGGCATCCGCCTGCGTCGCGCCGGCCTGTCCCGCCGCCGCCCGCGCCGCGCGGATCTGCCATTCGGCCATGTCGCGCCAGGTCGCCACGTCGCGTGCGGCGATCGCCTGTTGCGCAAGGCCGATCAGGATGACGAACGCGCCCAGCACCGCGACCGCGACCGCGAGGTAATAGCCATGCGCCCAGATCGCGCGCAGCCAAAAGCCGTAGATGACCGTGACGATCACCATGATCAGCGCCACCAGGCAGATCGCATCGATCAGCCGACCGATCCGCTTGGGCCACCGCGATTGGTTGAGGCCATGGTGAAGGGGGTCGGGCACGTCGCAATCCTGTCAGAGAAGATCCGGATCGGCAACCGACCGGCGGTGCTTGGCAAGCGACGCATTCGATACCCGCGCGCCGCCGGGACGGATCGTTCAGATTTGTACAGTCGCGGACGATAAGGCGCGGGCTGCGGCGTCCCGCTCGCGATCGGTCAGCGCCAATGCCGTCGCCGCGCCGGTCTTTGCGGACAGGAACGCCGCCTCGACGACCGCCATCACCGCCAGCGCTTCGATCGGCTCGACCGGATTTTTCGCCGCTCCCCGAACGGCCGCCGCGATGCCCCGATAATAATGGCGCTGGTCGCCGGGTAGCGCGCGCTGTTCGCGTTGCCCGTTGGCGACGTGGATCACGAGCGGATCGGGATCCTCGCCCCAGTTCGCGTCGCCCGGCCGCATTCCGCTCAGAAGTTGCGCCTCCTGTCGATCGGCGCATCGCTTCGTCATGCTGCCGGCGGTGCCGTGCACGGTGAAGCGGTCGACGCCGCCCGCGACCAGCATGCTCGCCTGGAGGATCACGCGGCGATGGCCATAGGACAGGACGACGTGCGCCCAATCGTCCGTCATCGCACCCGGGCGCTGCGTCGCGATCGATGCCTGAACCGTGTCCGGCAAGCCGAACAGGAGCAACGCCTGATCGACCAAATGCGGACCGAGATCGTACCAGATGCCGCTGCCCGGCCCCGACCGCTCGCGCCAGCGGTCGCGGACGTCCGGCCTGAACCGGTCGAAATGCGATTCGAAATGCGTGACGTCGCCGACGATACCTGCGTCGATCGCGGCGCGCACGGTGAGGAAATCGCTGTCCCAGCGCCGGTTGTGGAAGACGGACAGCAGCACGCCCCGATCTTCCGCCAGCGCGACAAGCCCGCGCGCTTCGTCGAGGTCGAGCGTGAACGGCTTGTCGATCACGACATGCTTCCCCGCCGCGATCGCTGCCCTCGCGAGCGGTGCATGCGTCTCGTTCGGCGTCGCGATCACGACGAGGTCTATGTCCTCGGCCCCGATCAGCGCGTGCGGATCGGCGTGGACCACCATTCCCGAAAAGTCCGCCTGCACCTTGTCGGTATCGCGCGACGACACCGCGCGAAGTTCGAGCCCCGCGACCGACGCTATCAACGGGGCATGGAAGGTCTTGCCCGACAACCCGTATCCGATCAGCCCGACGCGTACGGGGCCGGCTTGCTCGTCCGTCATGCTCATCGCCTCAGTCCATGCCCGCGCGGATCGCCGCCGCCGCCAGGAACGGTGCGCCTGCGACGAGCACGAGGCTGACCGCCGCGAGCAATTTCACCGCGCCCGCGCCGCCGGCCGGATCGAGCGATCCCGCGCCGAAGATCAGCAACGGGACCGCGAGCGGCAGCATCACGAGGCCCGTCACCGCTCCGCCGCCGCGTACGCCCGCGACCAGCGCGCTCGTCGCGACCGCGAGTGCGGCAAGGCCGGGCGTGCCGATCAGCAGGCCGATCTCGACGCGGAGCAGCGTGTCGGCCGACAGGTTGAGCAGGGCGGCAGCGATCACCGCGGCGAGCATCAGCGGCGGGCCGAAGCTCAGCCAGTGCGCGATCGTCTTCGCCAGCGCGACCAGCGCGATCGACATCCCGCGGACGACGAACTGGTCGAACACCCCCGCCTCGAGATCGGGACCGACGAGGCGCTCGACCGGCAACAAGGCGGCGAGCAAGGCCGCGGTCCAGATCACGCCGCCGCCGATCCGCGCGAGCAACGCCGCGTCGGGGCCGATCGCGAACGGGAACAGCGTCGCCACCAGCAGGAAGAACGCGACCACCAATGTCGCGCCACCGCTCGACACGCTGCGGCGCAGATCGCGGCGGATCAGCGCGATCACCACGCGATTTCCTGCGCGTGGGGAATCGCCAGCGGCAAGTGGGTGGCAACCAGCGCAATGCCGCCGGTGGCGCGGTGCTCCGCGATCAGCGTTTCCAGTCGGGCGATCGACACTGTGTCGAGCCCGTTGGCGGGTTCGTCGAGCAGCCACACCGGCGCTCCGCTGGCGGCAACGCGCGCGATCGCCGCGCGGCGGCGTTGCCCGGTCGACAGCAGGCGGACCGGAATGCCCGCGAGCGCGTCGAGATCGAGGGCGGACAGCGCGTGGGCGATCCGGGTATCGGGGGCGGGCGCAGTGTCCAATGCGGCCCAGAAACGGAGCGCGTCGATGAGCGTGCGGTCCGAGTCGAGCGCACTCGCCTCGGTCAGCAACGCCTTGTCCGCGTCACAGGTTACGGCGCCTTCGAACGGTGCGAGCAGGCCGGCGGCGATGCGGATCAGGCTCGATTTGCCGACGCCATTGGGGCCGGTGACGATCGCCGCATCGCCCGGCCCGAGGTCGAACGACACGCCCGAGAACAGCAATCTTCCGCCCCGCATGCACGCAACGTCTCGAAACGCGAGACTCACGTCGCGCTATCCTCCAGCGCGTGCATGTCGTCGTCGCTCAGGCCGAAATGATGGCCGATCTCGTGGATCGTCACATGCGCGACGAGATCGTCTAGTCGGACGCCGGTCTCGATCCATTCCTCCAGGATCGCGCGGCGGTACAGCACGATGCGATCAGGCATCGGCGCGACGTCCATCGACGATTTCTCGCCGAGCGGGCGGCCGTGATACAGCCCCGACAGGTCGAGCGGATGTTCGAGGCCCAGCGCCGCCAGCGTCTCGTCGTCGGCAAACTCCTCGACCGCGAAGACGATGTCGCCGAGATGCTCCGCGAACTGCTGCGGCAACTTGGCGATCGTCGCCCGCGCGATCGCCTCGATCGCATCGGCGTCGGGGGCCTCCCCGGATATTGTCGCTTGCCCGCTCATGCCGCCAGCCATACGCGTCGGCGAACTGTTGCGGCAAGGGAGAGCCCGATGATCGAAGCGCTGAACGATACCGAGCGGGCCGAGGCGCTCGATGGGCTCGACGAGTGGGATTACGACGATGCGCGCGACGCGATCACGCGGACGATCGTGTTCGCCGACTTCGTCGAGGCGTTCGGCTTCATGACGCAGGTCGCGCTGATCGCCGAGCGCGCGAACCACCATCCGGAGTGGAAGAACGTCTGGAACCGCGTGGAAATCCTGCTGACCACGCATGACGCGGGTGGGCTGTCACCGCGCGATATCGAGATGGCCGAAGCAATCGACGCGATCGTCGGCGACGCCTGAAGAACTTCTGTCTCGCCCCTCCCTGAAAGGGAGGGGTTGGGGTGGGTAGGCCGGCTTGAGCCACGAAAGGTTCGGGTATGCGGAAGCCGACCCACCCCTGACCCCTCCCTTCCAGGGAGGGGGATTTTCAGCCCTTCCGCATATCCCGGCGCATCCGCTTGCGCAGCGCACCCGGCATCCACCGCGCCGCGAACGCCATGCGGTGCGCGGTCTTCCCCACGAAAGTGTGCACCTTGTCGCCGTGCACCGCGGCCCAAGCCGCCTCCGCGACCTTGTCCACCCCGGTCAGTTCCAGCCCCGCACCCGTCACCGTCTCGCGGATCGAGTGGTTCGTGTTCCCCGCCGCGGAATCGAGCAGCGGCGTGTCGATGAAGCTCGGCACGATCGAGCGCACCTTGATGCCGTCCGCCGCCCATTCGCCGTCGAGCGCCTCGGTGATCGCGCGCACGCCGAACTTGGTCGCGGAATAGGGCGCGAGCCCCGCCGAGCCATAGATCGCCGACGCCGACGCGGTGTTGAGCAGGCACGATCCCGGCGTCCGCTTCAGATACGCATGGCCGATCCGCGCCCCGTTCAGCGCGCCGACCAGGTTGATCGCGATCACCCGGTCGATCTCGGCGAAGTCGGTCTCCGCGAGCGGTCCGCCCGATCCGATCCCGGCGTTGTTGAACAGCACGTCGAGCCGCCCGCCGGTGGTCGCGACGAACGCATCGAGCGACGCCACCCACGCATCGCGGTCGCGCACGTCCATCTGATAGGTGCTGACCATGCCCGCGGGCAGCAGCGCGGCGGTCTCCGCAAGCCCAGCGACGTTGACGTCGGCGAGCCCGACGCGCCAGCCTTTCCGCGCGAACAGTATCGCGGTGGCGCGGCCGATCCCCGATCCGCCGCCGGTGATGAAAATGCCCTGCTGGCTCATACCCTCTCCATTTGATTTTCCGGTATGTTTCCCGCATCCTGCGCGCAGATGCCAGACAATTCCCCAGCGCTCGCTTTCGAACGCGTCACCAAGAGATACCCTGGTTCTGGGGGCACGACGATTGCCGTCGACGGCGTTTCGCTGGAGATCGCGCGCGGCAGTTTCGTGGCGCTCGTCGGCACGTCCGGTTCGGGCAAGTCGACGCTGCTGAAGACGCTCAACCGCCTGGTCGAGCCGAGCGAAGGCCGCGTGACTATCGACGGTGCCGACGTCGCCGACGAGCCCGCCCCAGAACTCCGCCGCCGGATCGGCTACGTCTTCCAGAATATCGGCCTGTTCCCGCACATGACGATCGCCGAGAACATCGCGATCGGCCTGCGCATCGCCGGGCGCACGGATGAGGCCAAGGTCGGGGAACTGCTCGACCTCGTCGACCTGCCCCGCAACATTGCGAGCCGCATGCCCGACGCGCTCTCGGGCGGCCAGCGCCAGCGTGTCGGCATCGCCCGCGCGCTCGCACCCGGCGCGAAACTGCTGCTGCTCGACGAAGCGTTCGGCGCGCTCGACCCGGTCACGCGCGATGCGCTCGGCACGCGGATCCGCGAACTCCACGACCGGCTCGGGCTGACCACCATCCTCGTCACGCACGACATGGCGGAGGCGCTGTTGCTCGCCGACCGCGTGCTGGTGATGAAGGCGGGACGGATCGTCGCCGACGCCACGCCCGCAGATCTCGTCGCCGGCAAGGGTGGCGACGATGCGCAGGCTCTGGTGCAGGTGCCGCGCGCGCAAGCCGAGCGCCTCCAGGCGCTGGTCGCATGAGCGCCTTCCTAGACGCGCTCGGCCGCGTGCCGCCATTGCTCGCCAACCACGTCCTTCTCTCCGCGGCGGCGCTGCTGCTCGGCATCGCGATCAGCCTGCCGCTCGGCATCTGGTCCGCGCGCAACGCGACCGTGGCGAGCGTCTCGCTCGGCTTTGCGAGCCTCGTCCAGACGATCCCGAGCCTTGCGTTGCTCGCGCTATTCTACCCGCTGCTGCTCAGCCTCTCCGCGCTGGTCGGCGGCGGCATCCCCGCGCTCGGCTTCCTCCCGTCGCTGATCGCGCTGACTCTGTACGCGCTGCTGCCGATCCTGCGGAATGCGGTCGCGGGGCTGCACGGCATCGATCCCGCGGTGATCCAGGCGGCGGACGCGGTCGGCATGACGCCCGCGCAGAAACTGCGGCTGGTCGAGGCACCTCTGGTCGCGCCCGTGCTGATCGCCGGCATCCGCACCGCCGCGGTCTGGACGATCGGCGCCGCGACGCTGTCGACGACGGTCGGCCAGCCGAGCCTCGGCGACATGATCTTCGCGGGATTGCAGACGCAGAACTGGGCGCTGGTGCTCGCCGGCTGCGTGTCGGCGGCCGCGCTCGCACTGGCGGTCGACGCGCTGATCGGGGCGATCGAATACGGCATCCGCTCGCGCCGCCGCTGGCTCTGGATCGCGAGCGCGGTGGTGCTGGTGTTGGGCACCGCGGCGGCGACCGCCCCGCTCTGGCCCAAGGGTGGCGCGGACCGCACCGTCGTGGTCGGCGCCAAGAATTTCGCCGAGCAATATATCCTCGCGCGGCTGATCGGCGACCGGCTCGAACAGGCCGGCTATACCGTCGAATATCGCGACGGCCTCGGCTCGGCGGTCGTCTTCGGCGCGCTCTCCAGCGGCGATATCGACGTCTATGTCGATTACGCCGGGACGATCTGGGCGAACGAGATGAAGCGCAACGACGTCCCCGAACGCCCGGCGATGGTCGCCGCGATCGCCGATTGGGCCAGGCGCGAGCATCATGTCGGCCTGGTCGGATCGCTCGGGTTCGAGAACGCCTATGCCTTCGCGATGAAGGGCGACGCGGCGAAGTCCAAAGGCATCGCCAGCCTCGACGATCTGGTGAAGGCCGCGCCGGGCATGACGCTAGGCAGCGATCTCGAATTCCTCGAACGTCCCGAATGGGCCGCGGTGAAGCGCGCCTATCCGCTCCGCTTCGCCAAGACGACGCCGTACAGCCCGACCTTCATGTACCGCGCGCTGGAGAGCGGCAACGTCGATGTCATCTCCGCCTTCTCGTCGGATGGCCGGATCGCGGCGGACGGGCTCACCGTGCTGACCGACCCGCGGCGTGCGATCCCAGGCTACGACGCGATCCTGATGGTCGCGCCGAAGCGGGCAGGGGACGCCAAGTTCCTCGCCGCGCTGAAGCCGATGGTCGGCCGCATTCCGGTCGAGGCGATGCGCGCCGCGAACTACCGGGTCGACCGCGATACCGACAAGCAGACCCCCGAGGCCGCGGCGAAATGGCTCGCCGCGAAGACCGGGCTTCAGGAATAGGCGCGGTAGAAGAACACGATCGTCGTCGCGATCGTCACCAGCAGCGTCCACACGCGGATCACCTGCGGCGACAGTAAAAGCCCGAGTTTCGCGCCGAAATGGCCGCCGACGATCCCGCCGATCAGCATCGGCACGCATAGCGCCCACACCACCATCCCGGTCGCGATGAAGATGATCGTCGCGGCGAGGTTGGCGACCGCCAGCATCAGCGTCCGCGGCGGCGCGAGCGTTGCCGGCGTCGCGCCCGACAGCAATCCCCATGCCGCAGTCAGCATCAGCCCGACGCCGCCGCCGAAATACCCGCCATACACACCCAGCAGCGCCTGCACCGCGACCAGCGACTTCGGCCCGATCTCGACACGCGACCGGAGCCACAGCGATGCGCGCGTGCCGAACGCGATCGCCAGCGTCGCGAACAGCAGCAGCCACGGCACGATCAGGTCGAACGCGCGCGCCGACGTCGCCACCAGCAACAGGCTCCCGACCAGTCCGCCGACGAAGGTGATCCCGGCCATCGTCTTCATGCCGACGCCGGAGATCGGCTGGAGCCCGTGGCGATACGCCCACGCACTCGCCATCGCGCCGGGCTGGAGCGAGACGTTGCTGGTCGCGTTGGCGAAGGTCGACGGCACGCCGAGTCCGATCAGCGTCGGCATCGTCGCGAAGCTGCCACCGCCCGCCAGCGCGTTCATCGCACCGCCAAGAACCCCAGCCCCTGCCGCCAGCGCGACCGCAGTCCACTCAAGCAAAAGCGTCGGACTCGGCGGCGGCCTCGCGATCGATCTGCGCGCGGCTCTTCTTCTCCGACGCGGTCTTCAGCTGCCCGCACGCCGCATCGATGTCGCGTCCGCGCGGCGTCCGCACCGGTGCCGAGATTCCCGCGCCGAACACGATGCTGGAGAACGACTTGATCCGCTCGGGCGTCGAACACTCGTACTGCGCGCCCGGCCACGGGTTGAACGGAATGAGGTTTACCTTCGCCGGCAGCTCGTACTTCCGCAGCAACCGCACCAGCTCGCGCGCGTCGTCGTCGGAGTCGTTCTTATCCTTCAGCATCACATATTCGAACGTGATGCGGCGCGCGTTGTTCGTGCCCGGATAATCCGCGCACGCCTGCAACAATTCCTCGATGCCGTATTTCCGGTTGAGCGGCACGATCTCGTCGCGCACTTCCTTGGTGACCGCGTGCAGCGACACGGCCAGGTTCACGCCGATCTCGGCCCCCGCCCGCGCCATCATCGGCACCACGCCCGACGTCGACAACGTGATCCGGCGGCGGCTGAGCGCGAGCCCCGCACCGTCCATCACCAGCTTCAACGCGTCGCGGACGTTCTCGAAATTATACAGCGGCTCGCCCATCCCCATCATCACGATGTTGGTGAGCATGCGGCCCTCGGGCTGGCTCGGCCATTCGCCGAGCGAATCGCGCGCGAGCATCACCTGGCCGACGATCTCGGCGGGCGTCAAATTGCGCACCAACCGCATCGTGCCGGTATGGCAGAAGGTGCAGTTGAGCGTGCAGCCGACCTGGCTCGACACGCACAACGTGCCGCGATCCGCGTCGGGGATGAACACCATCTCGTAATCCTGCGCGTCGTCCGACCGCAGCAGCCACTTCCGCGTGCCGTCGGTCGACACCTGTGCCTCGACCACATTGGGCCGGCTGATCACGAAGCGCTGCTCGAGCCACGGGTGCATCGTCTTCGAGATGTCGGTCATCGCCGAGAACTCGGTCGCGCCGCGATTATAGATCCAGTGCCACAGCTGTTTCGCGCGCAGCTTGGCCTGCTTCTCCTCGAGCTGCGACGTCTCCAGCGCCATCCGCAGGTCGGCAAGCGACAGCCCGAGCAGGTCGATCCGCCCATCGCTGCGCGGCACGAAGCTGCGGGGAACGGGCACGGGATCGATGTGCCCCGGAATGGGCATGAGGTTCGCGGCGGTCTGCATGCGCGAGCCCGTAGCGGAATTTTCGTGATTTTTCTACTGGCTGCGGGAAGGGGGCGGTAGACACCCTTCTGATCCTCCCCTGCAAGGGGGAGGTGGCAGGCGTAGCCTGACGGAGGGGGAGGCCCGCGCTCACGTTCGTTCCGTGTCCTCCCCCTCCGTCACCTGCGGCGACACCTCCCCCTTGCGGGGGAGGATCGTAAAGGTTCGTTCGGATCGTCTATTGGAAACGCGGAGCCGCAAAACGTCACTCCCCGCTACACGCCAACACAGCCGCATCGACCGCCGTTGCCGCCCCCGACAGCGCATACACATCGACGAACGGCCGCCCACCAACACCGACCGCCTCGACACTCATGCTCCGCCCCGACCGCATCGCCGCGACGATCGCGCGATCGCTCGGCGCATCGCCAGCCCAGGCATCCAAGCCGTTCGCCACCAGCGCGAATCGCCGCTCGCCGATGGTCAGCGTCACCCCCGCCGACCGATCCCGCTCGCGACTGAGCCGCACATACAAGGACGCGCGCAAACCCCGCTTCGGCCACGTCGCAACGCTGGCAAACCCCGAAGCACGCCCCCCCGCCATCACCGGCCGCGCAATCGCGTAACACCGCGCTGGCGTAGCGTCCCGGAACGCACCCCATCCCTGGTAGACGCCGATCGTGTCACGCGCCGCTACCGGAGCAGCAATCGCAAACACCCCCACCGCCAAAACCAAACGCCACAGAACCCCCCTCCCTGGAAGGGAGGGGCAGGGGGTGGGTAGGTCGGCTCGAGTCTCATCGGTTCGAACACGCGGAAGCCGACCCACCCCCAACCCCTCCCTTCCAGGGAGGGGCGCAGAAGTCCGCAACCCCGATGGGAGTCCTTCGCCCCGGCTCCAACTCACGCCGGAGCGAACCCCGTACCCAGATGCGGCACCGTCGCGCGTCCGTTCTCGACCAGCGTAACGGACCCTTGCGGCAACCCCTTCGCAACCGGCGCGCCGAGCACAGGATCGATCGCCGCACCGGTCATCACGCCGAGCATCACCCGACTCGAAATCCCGTGCATGATCACCAGCCGATCGCCTGGATCCTCCGCCGTATCCACCAGCCACCCGCCGACTCGTGCCGCGATCTCCGCATAGGTCTCGCCATCGGGCGAAGGCTTCAACGTCCCACCCGGCAGCATCACCGGCCCGACCTCGTCGACGACGTCCGCATAATAGCGCCCGCCCCACGACCCCATGTGGATCTCGACCAACCGCGGATCGGTCCGCGCATCATGCCAGTCCAGTTCCAGGTGCTCGCAGATCACCGCCAACGTCTGCAACGCGCGCCCGGTCGGCGAGGACCACAGGGTCAGCGCTGGCTTAACGCCCAGCACACCACGCAACGCCCGCCCAAGCTCGTCCGCCTGTGCGAACCCAGCGCGCGTGAGCGGCGTATGCGCCGCATCCCCCTGCAACCGATGCGCCGCATTGAACACGGTTTCGCCGTGCCGCGCGACGAAATCGCGACCTTTCCGTAGGGCCGGAATGTCGGTTGATCGGGCGTCCACTTCACCCTGCCGTTGGCTTGGAATCATGGCCCGCGTTTCAACCCCCTGTGGCGCAAAAGCAACGGATTTCCGCGTTTATCTGGGGTTCATGCAACGCCCGCGCGGTTGGTCCATTGGAGCGGTCCGCCCCGCGTTTTGGGGCGACAGATCAGTAAAGGAGTAACCCCAATGCGTACGCTTATCGCCGTCTCGCTGCTCGCCACCACCGCAGTCGCAGCACCCGCCCTCGCGCAGACCAACCCGACCTTCACCGGCCCCCGTGTCGAGGCCACGCTTGGCTACGACCACACCGGCGCCGGCAGCAGCGTGTCCAACAACAACGGGCGCGATGACCAGAAGATCGACGGCCTGCTGTACGGCGGCGGCATCGGCTACGACATCGCGACCTCGGACAACATCGTGCTCGGTGCCGAAGCCGAACTGACCGGCTCGACCGCGAAGAGCGACCGCAACGATTACACCAGCGACTTCGGCTATGGCCGCGTCAAGCAGGGCCGCGACATCTATGTCGGCGCGCGCGCGGGCTATGTCGTCGCACCGACGACGATGCTGTACGTCAAGGGCGGCTACACCAACTCGAAGCTCGAAGTGCTCGCCGGCAGCACCAGCCAGACCACCGACAATAATTTCAAGCTCGACGGCTGGCGCGTCGGTGCGGGCGCCGAGCACGCGATGGGCCCGAACAGCTACGCCAAGCTCGAATATCGTTATTCGAACTATGAGCGCGGCAACATCGACTATGCGACCGGCGGCACCAGCAGCCGCTTCGACGTCGATACCGACCGCCATCAGGTCGTGGCGAGCTACGGCTTCCGCTTCTGATCGCTTTAACGCGACGTTTACCGTGATCAAAGAAGGGTCGGGGCGCTTGCTCCGACCCTTTGTTGTTGGGTAAGCCATCTGCGGATTGCCCCCAGCCCCGAGTCCGGCTGCGGTGGCGGGGGGAATTACGATGAAGGCGACGATCGAACGCGCAACGCTCCTCAAGGGGCTGAGCCATGTCCAGTCCGTGGTGGAGCGGCGCAACACCATCCCCATCCTGTCGAACGTGCTGATCGAGGCGACCGCCGAGGGCACGCTCAAGCTGATGGCGACCGACCTTGATCTCCAGATCAACGAATCGATCGCCGCCGCAGTCGATCAGCCCGGCGCGACCACGGTGTCCGCGCACACGCTGTTCGACATCGCGCGCAAGCTTCCCGAGGGATCTCAAGTCCAGCTCGCCGCGTCGGAAGGCCGGATGAGCATCGTCGCAGGCCGCGCGCGCTTCTCGCTCGGCACGCTGCCGCGCGACGATTTCCCGGTGATCGCCGAGGGCGAACTGCCGACCCAGTTCGAACTGCCCGCCGAGACTCTCAAGCAGATCATCGACAAGACGCGCTTCGCGATCTCGACCGAAGAGACGCGTTATTATCTCAACGGCATTTTCCTGCACGTGGCGGACGGCGACAGCTCGAACCCGGTGCTGAAGGCCGCCGCGACCGACGGCCACCGTCTCGCGCGCGTCACGCTGCCGCGTCCCGAGGGTGCCGAATCGATGCCCGACGTGATCGTGCCGCGCAAATGCATCGGTGAGTTGCGCAAACTGCTCGACGAGGTCGACGGTTCGGTCGGCGTCTCGCTGTCGCCGACCAAGATCCGTTTCGACCTCGGCCAGGCGATCCTGACCTCGAAGCTGATCGACGGCACGTTCCCCGATTACAGCCGCGTGATCCCGACCGGCAACGACAAGATCCTCAAGATCGACCCGAAGAGCTTCATGGAAGGCGTCGACCGCGTCTCCACCATCGCCACGGAGAAGACGCGCGCCGTGAAGATGGCGCTCGACCGCGACAAGATCACGTTGTCCGTCACATCGCCCGAAAACGGCACCGCCGCGGAGGAAGTCCCCGGCGATTACGTCGCGCTCCCGTTCGAGATCGGCTTCAACAGCCGTTATCTGATGGACATCCTCGCGCAGATCGACGGCGACATGGTCGAGGTGCATCTTGCCGACGCCGCCGCCCCGACGCTGATCCGCGAAAACGACAAGTCGCCCGCGTTGTATGTGCTGATGCCGATGCGCGTGTGATTCGGTCTGCCTGTCGCGCCATGGTATAGCGGTGCGACAGGCAGGAACCGGACCATGGACTCGATCAACATCGCGGATCTGAAAGACGAACTAGGCACGCTGATCGACCGACTCGAAGCTGGCGAGGCCGTGCAGATCACGCGCAATGGCCAACCCTTTGCCCGCGTGACCCCCGAGGCACCGCCGCTCCCGCGCCGCAAGCCCATCGACGTCAGCGCGCTCGAAGCGTTGGCGAAGTCGCTGCCTTACGATCCAACATCTGCACGTGACCTCGTCCGGCAGATGCGTAACGATTCGCGGTATTGACCCTCTACTGCGACACGGCGGTGGTGGTGTCGGCCTTCACCGCCGAGGCGCAAAGCGAGGACGTACGCGCGTGGCTATCGCGACGGTCTGATACTCTGGCGGTCAGCCATTGGGTCGTCACCGAGTTCTCCGGTGCGCTTGCGATGAAACGGCGATTGGGCGTCATCGACACCGCTGGTTGGAACGGTGTGATGAAGGCGTGGCAACGATTTTGCGCCGGAGAACTTCACGTAGAGCCACTCACCGAAACCGATTTTGCGTTGGCGGCAACGTTGCTCGATCGCGGTGATCTGAAGCTGCGCTCCGGAGACGCCCTTCACCTCGCGATCGTCGTCGCGCGCGGTTGGTCCTTAGCGACGCTCGATCACGACCTTGCGCAAGCGGCCACGCAAATGCGCGTCGACGTAGATACCGTCCTCGATTGACTCCTCGCCAGTCGCTCAATACTAACAGCAATGTCAGTAAGGAGTCGACTCGATGGCGAAGCTTCCTCCGTTTCCCGGTACGACCGGTCGTCGCGATTGGCGTACGGCGTTCGATGCGATCAAGAAATTGCTCGCGAACGGCGACGACACGACACAGGTGTTCCGGATCATGCGCGCGCTCAACGTCGGCAATGCGCCGATGAACTACGCGCGGTTGATCGCCACCGAGCAGGGTGGGCGGATCGCCTATGACCGCGTCGAACTGGCGCAGCGTTTCTCCGACCCCGCGTTCGTCGCGAGCTTCGCGCCCGGCACGGTCGGGGCGGCGTATCGCAATTTTCTCGAGACGACGGGCTATTCCGCGGACGGTCTGGTCGAGGTCTCGCGGCTCGTGCCGTCCGAGGACGATCTGGCGCATCCTTATGCGTGGTTCGGACGGCGGGTGCGCGACACGCACGATATCTGGCACGTGCTGACCGGCTACAAGGCCGACGAAAGCATGGGCGAGGCGGCGCTCGTCGCGTTCAGTTATGCGCAGGTCGGCGGGCTCGGCTGGGCGCTGATCGGCTCTGCGGCGGCGTTGAAGAGCATGCGCGTCACCGGCAGCAGGCTGTTCGCGAAGGCGGTCTGGGAAGGCTATCGCAACGGTCGCAAAGCGAAATGGGTATCGGGCGAGGATTATCTCGAACTGCTCCACGAACCGCTGGAGGCCGCGCGCGAGCGGCTTGGGATCGTCACGCCCGTCGCGTATCTGCGGGCGCAGCGCGAACTCGGACCGGCGCTCGCATCGTATCTCAGCACGCAGAAGGCGGCGACCGCGGCGGCCGCCCCCGCAAGCGTGCCGGAGCGAATTGCCGCCTGAGGGAAGGCTGATACGGCGAGGCGATCGTCGCTGGCGGGGTGTCGGATCAAAATGCCCCCCCACCTCCTCCCGTTCGTGCTGAGCGAAGTCGAAGCAAGGTAGCTTGAGCCTAGCCCTTCGACTTCGCTCGCGGCGAACGGAAAAGGGCGATGCAATCGGTTTCGAAACTGCTCTAAGGCCGAGGCAATGCTGTCGCGTCTCGTCCTCACCGATTTCCGCAATCACGCCGACCTGACGCTGACGCCGGGACCAGGGTTCGTCGTGCTGACCGGCGAGAACGGCGCGGGCAAGACGAATATCCTCGAAGCGGTGTCGCTTCTAGCGCCCGGCCGCGGGCTGCGGCGCGCGGCGCTGGGCGAGATGGCCCGACAAGGTGGAGCAGGCGGCTTCGGCGTAGCAGTCACATTGTTTCCCGAGCGCTCGCAGAAGAACGCGGCAGAATTCCCCTCCCGCTTGCGGGAAGGGTTAGGGGGGGGCGCGACGTACGTACTGGCGTCCGCTCCCGAGGAAGGCGCGCCCCTCCCCCGACCCCTCCCGCAAGCGGAAGGGGAGCCAGAAGCACAGGGCCAGATTCAGATACCAGCCGAAGTCGACGTTGCCACCGGCACGCTCGCCTCCGCCCCCGAGCGTCGCATCGTTCGCATCCAGGGCGCCACCACCACCGCCAACGCGCTCGCCGAGTGGCTCACGATCCTCTGGCTCACCCCGGCGATGGACCGCCTCTTCGTCGCCCCCGCGGGCGAGCGCCGCGGCTTCCTCGACCGCCTCACGCTGGCGCTCGCCCCGAGCCACGCGCATCACGCCGCCCGCTACGACGCGGCGATGCGTGCGCGAAACCGCCTGCTTGCCGACGAAGGCCGCCCCGATGGCGACTGGCTCTCCGCACTCGAAGCGCAGATGGCCGAGCACGGCGCCGCGGTCGATGCTGCCCGGCGCGAGACCGTCACGCTGCTCGGGACGAGGCTTGCGCATCAGGACGACAGCTTATTCCCCCGCGCCGGCCTGACACTCGAAGGCTGGGCCGGCGACACCACGCGCCTGCAAGCCGACCTCGCCCAGGGCCGCGCGCGCGACGCCGCCGCCGGACGCACGCTCGGCGGACCCCACCGCGTCGACCTGATCGTCACCCATCTCGACAAGGACCGCGCCGCCTCGCTCGCCTCGACCGGCGAGCAGAAGGCGCTCCTGCTCGGCATCGTCCTCGCCCACGCCGACCTTGTCGCCGAACGCACCGGCCAGCCCCCCGTTCTCCTCCTCGACGAGGTCGCCGCGCACCTCGATCCCGCCCGCCGCGCGGCGCTGTTCGCCCGTCTCGCGGGCCGCGGCCAAGTGTGGATGACCGGCACCGAAGACGCGCTGTTCGATGCGATCGGCGCCCGCGCGACCCGAATCGCCCTCGGGCGTTAAGGCTGAACACGCGCTGTCGAGCAGGCTCACCGCGCGTTCAAGCGGGCGCGGGCAAAGCTCCGTCCATCGAAGACACGGAGAGATCATGATGACCCGGAATTTCACCCGCGCAGCCCTCGGCGTCCTGATGGTCGCAGCGACCACCGCCCCCGTTTTCGCGCAAGTCCGCGACGGCGGACGCCCGGAGGGCCGCTACGACATGAGCCGCGCGCCGTGGTCGCGCCCCGGCTATCGTCTGGAAGGCGCCGGCGTTCCGGTGCTCTTCCCCGAACTGCGCAATACGCGGCGCGGCATCGCATTCGTGATGCCGAACTTCGACGCGAACGGCGATGGCCGGATCAGCCCCCGGGAGGCCGACGACGCCAACCGCGAATTCGCGCGCATCGCCGGCCCCCGCCGCGACCGGTTCGACTGGGACGCCTATGGCCGTGACCCGGGCGGCTATCGCGGCGACCGCGGCGGCACGACTGTAGTCGAGACCACCACGACATGGGATCGCGGCGCGATGCGTAACTACGGCTTCCGCCAGACCCCGCGCGGCGCGACGCTGACGCTGCAGGAGGACGTGCTGTTCCGCACCGACAGCGCCGTGCTGCGTCCCGGCGCGATCGAGAAGCTGCGGCCGCTCGCGCGCTATCTGCGCGGCAACCCCGGCATCCGCGTGGCGATCGACGGCTTCACGGACTCGCGCGGGACGGATACGCATAACCAGGACCTGTCCGAACGTCGCGCGGCGAGCGTTCGCCAGGCGTTCGACGACATGGACGTGGTGCGCGCGCGGTTCAGCGTCGTCGGCCACGGCGAGAACCAGCCCGTCGCAACCAACGCGACGGCGGCAGGCATGCGCCTCAACCGCCGCGTCGAGGTGACCCTGCTAGGCCAGCGCGCCGACCGCTTCTGAGAAGGGTCTCCCTCGCCCCTCCGGGGAGAGGGAAGGGGCCCGCGGCACTTGCCGTGGGAAGGGAGAGGGGAGTGAGGTTCTCGACGCTGATCCCAACTCCCCCTCACCCTTCCGTCGCCTCCGGCTCCTCCCTCCCTCTCCCCAAGGGGAGAGGGGCAAGCCTGCACCACCCCGGCGAAGGCCGGGGCCCAATTGGGGGACATTGCTGACGAAGTGCAGTTCGTCGTTACTGCGACCTTTCCAATTGGACACCGGCCTCCGCCAGCGCGGTGCTAACGTAAGCGCGCTGTCCTACACAGCCAGACCCTGTCACCATCCCCGCATGGCGCTCCGAACCTCCTCGAAACCAACCCGCCCGGCACCCGAAGTGCACACTCGCCGCAAAACGCTCCCAGCGTCTGCACTTCCTATACTTCACTCGCCGACGCCCCAGCCCCTACAGGCCATTTCGCTTCCGTTTCGGCCCTCGAATGCCTATATACTCGGCATGGCATCCAACCCCGAAACCAACAATCCCAACCTCCCGAACATGGGCGACTATGGCGCGGACTCGATCAAGGTCCTGAAGGGGCTCGACGCAGTCCGCAAACGCCCCGGCATGTACATCGGCGACACCGACGATGGTTCCGGCCTCCACCACATGGTGTTCGAGGTCAGCGACAACGCGATCGACGAGGCGCTCGCCGGGCATTGCGACCGGATCGACATCGTCCTCAACGCCGATGGCTCGGTCAGCGTCACCGACAACGGCCGCGGTATCCCGACGGGCATCCACACCGAGGAAGGCGTGTCCGCCGCCGAGGTCATCATGACCCAGCTCCACGCCGGCGGTAAGTTCGAGAACACCAGCGACGAGAACGCGTACAAGGTCTCGGGCGGCCTGCACGGTGTCGGCGTCTCGGTCGTCAACGCGCTCAGCGAATGGCTCGACCTGACGATCTGGCGCAACGGCGAGGAGCATTACATGCGCTTCGCATTCGGCGACGCGGTCGCGCCGCTGAAGGTCGTCGGTCCCGCCGCTGAAGGCCAGAAGGGCACGCGCGTCACCTTCTTCCCGTCGCCCGCCACCTTCAAGATCACCGATTTCGACTTCGACAAGCTCGAACATCGCTACCGTGAGCTCGCCTTCCTCAACTCGGGCGTCCGCCTGTTCCTGAGCGATGCGCGCAGTGAAGAGCGCAAGACCGTCGAGCTCTATTACGAGGGCGGGATCGCCGCATTCGTGAAGTATCTCGATCGCGCCAAGCTCCCGTTGATGCCAGAGCCGGTCGCGATCAGCGGTACGCGCGACGACGTCACGATGGACGTCGCGCTCCAGTGGAACGACTCGTATTACGAGAACGTCCTCGCCTTCACGAACAACATTCCGCAGCGCGACGGCGGCACGCACATGGCCGCGTTCCGCGCCGCGCTGACCCGCACGCTCAACAACTACGCCGAGAAATCGGGGATGTTGAAGAAGGAAAAGGTCCAGCTCACCGGCGAGGACATGCGCGAAGGCCTGACCGCGATCGTCTCGGTCAAGCTGCCCGATCCCAAGTTCAGCAGCCAGACCAAGGACAAGCTCGTCTCGTCCGAAGTCCGCCAGCCGCTGGAAAGCCTGATGGCCGACAAGATGGCCGAATGGCTCGAGGAAAATCCCGCACACGGCAAGGCGATCGTCGCCAAGATCATCGACGCCGCCGCCGCGCGCGAAGCTGCCAAGCGCGCCCGCGAACTGACGCGCCGCAAGGGCGTGATGGACATCGCCTCGCTGCCCGGCAAGCTCGCCGATTGCCAGGAGCGTGATCCCGCCAAGTCCGAGCTGTTCCTGGTCGAGGGTGACTCGGCAGGCGGTTCGGCAAAGCAGGGCCGCGACCGCCATTTCCAGGCGATCCTCCCGTTGCGCGGCAAGATCCTCAACACCGAGCGCGCGCGCGAGGACCGGATGTTGTCGAGCCGCGAGATCGGCACGCTCATCACCGCGATGGGCACCGGCATCCGCGACGACTTCAACGCGGACAAGCTGCGTTACCACAAGATCGTCATCATGACCGACGCAGACGTCGACGGCGCGCACATCCGCACGCTGTTGCTGACGCTGTTCTACCGCCACATGCCCAAGATCATCGAGGGCGGGTATCTCTACATCGCCCAGCCGCCGCTCTACAAAGCGACCAAGGGCAGGTCCGAGGTGTACCTCAAGGACGACGCGGCGCTCGACGAATATCTGGTCGATGCCGGCGTCAATACGATGGTGCTCGACGGCCCCGGCGGCGGTCGTTCGGGTCGCGACCTGAAGGATCTGGTCGATCATGCGCGCCGGATGCGGACGCTGATGCGCTACGTTCCCAAGCGCTACGACGCCGGGATGATCGAGGCGCTCGCACTCGGTGGTGTGTTCGATCCGGAAGCGTCGGTCGAGGATCGCACCTCGCGTCTGCAGGTCGTCACGCACCGTCTCGAACTCGACGACGGCGATGCCCGCTGGACCGCGGTGCTGACCGAAGACGGCGGCATCCACTTCCAGCGTGCATGGCGCGGCGTCACCGACCACCACATCATCGAGGCCAGCTTCCTGGTGTCGGCCGAGGCGCGCAAACTCCACGCGCTGTCGGGCGAGCATGCCGAGAGCTACGCCCACACCTCGAACCTCGTCCCCGCCAGCAAGGCGGCGGCGGCCGAAGAGCCTGAGGCTGAAGAGGGTGCGGAGGCTGGTGCCGGCGTGATCGGCTCGGTCACCGCCGTGGCCGCACGCGGCTCGACGCAGGTCTCGCGCCCGAGCCACCTGCTGGACGCGATCCTGACTGCCGGGCGGAAAGGCCTCGCGATCCAGCGCTACAAGGGTCTCGGCGAGATGAATGCCGAACAGCTTTGGGAAACCACGCTCGACCCGTCGGTCCGCTCGATGCTCCGCGTCACCGCGGTCAACGCCGAGAGCGCGAACGAGATCTTTACCCAGCTGATGGGCGAAGTCGTCGAACCCCGCCGCGAGTTCATCCAGGACAACGCGCTCAACGTCGCCAACCTCGACGTCTGAGTTTCGACCGTCAGCGCCGGTCCTGCCGTGCGCTGGCGGTAAAACTGCGGAAGGTGATCGACCAGCGAGTCACCTCCATCTCGGCGATGCTGTGCTCCCAGTCGTGGCGCGCCTCGCCGCTGAGATGGTACACGGACCGCGGTGCCAGCGGTACGGCGGCTCGGTCGAAACCGCCCGCCTTGCGCCGCCGGAACCGCATCGTCGCCGGTACGCCAAGCGAAATCCCGACGACATGCTCGAACACTGGCCGGTCGCGGTGCCAGCCTATTCCCGCGCCCGGATCGTACCGGATCAGAAGTGCCTGGACGAGCGCTTCCTCCGGCAGTTTCGCGAACGCGGCGGCGCGCTGGCGGATCGGCAGCAGCCAGTCGGGCAACGGATCGGTCGCACCGAACTGGCTCGTGTCGAAGTCGTAATGCCAGCCAAACGAACGGGTCAGCCGCTTGCCGAGCCAACCCTGGAATTGGAACGGCGCCAGATCCTGTTCGTCGATCCGGGCGATCAACATCGCCTCCTCATCCCGGTCGATCAATGCGTCGCGGTACGCGAGTCCGGGGAGGAGCGGCGTGCCGAAAAGGTCTGCGGTCGGATTGGCCATCGACCGGATGTAGGGATGCGGGCGGCCATCGCCAGCCGAAAGCCCTACGGTTGCTCATCCGACCGCCGCGATCTACCGCGGTGCGCGCTTTCCGGAGACTGACATGACCGCCCATCTCAAGATCGATTTCGTATCGGACATCGCCTGTCCTTGGTGCATCATCGGACTGCGCGCGCTGGAAGAGGCCCTGGTCCGCGCGGCGGATGCGCTCGACGCGGAGATCGTCTTCCAGCCGTTCGAACTCAATCCGGCGATGCCTGCAGGCGGGCAGAATATGGGCGAGCATATCGCGGAGAAATACGGGTCCACGCCCGAGCAGTCAGCGGTAAACCGCGCGATGATCGTCGACCGCGCGCGAGAGCTCGGTTTCACGATGGCGATGACCGAGACCAGCCGGCTCTACAACACGTTCGACGCGCACCGCCTGTTGCACTGGGCGCAAATCGAAGGGGGCCAGGCGGCGCTCAAGCACGCGCTCTTTACCGCAAATTTCACCGACAACGCCGACCCAGGCGATCACCACGTGCTGGTCGATGCCGCCGCAAAGGCCGGACTTGATCCCGTTGCCGCCGAAGAGGTGCTTCGGTCGGGACGCTACGCGGACGAGGTTCGCGCGGCGGAGGAACTGTGGCACGCTCGCGGGATCAATGCGGTGCCGGCGATCGTGATCAACGACCAGCATCTAATTTCGGGCGGCCAGCCCGTCGACGTCTTCGAACAGGCACTACGCCAGATCGCCGCGGCGGGCTGACCCGGACCGGGTGGTCAGACAGCAGGTTGTGCTGCCGGACATGTGATTGTCCTGGTCACTCTGCACTGCGCCCGATCGACCGGAACAACGGAAGACGTCCCGTCATCGCCCGGTCGAAGATCTTGCCGGGGCGGTAACCGCTTCGGCGCGCCTCAGTTCAGCGTCGTCATCTCGACGGGCTTGCCCTTGGTGGTCGGGTTGGACGCGTTCGCCTTGGGTGCCTTTTCGGCCTTGGGCTTGCGCACTTCCTTGCTCGATTTCTTCTGGCTCTTCGCCATCACGGCACCTCATGGGGCGGAAGGCCCCGCGGTCACACTACACGCGTTGCCGCCAATGCCCCTATCTTATCGGTTCGCCGTCCGGCGTAGCAGGTCCAATGTTGCCTGATCGTCTTCGCCATCGAAGAACCGGTCGAGCGCCGCGCGGAACGGCGAAGGATCGTCGGCGACTGCGGCGAACAGCGTCATCGACGACCGCAACTTCACTGCGTCGATGCCGCCGAGGATCGTTTCGGCGGATCCGGACGCAGCCGTTACCGTCTGCGTGACCTCGATTTGTCGCGGTCCAAGTACCGGATGCGCGAGATACGCCCGAGCCTCGTCCGCCTCGGTGATCGCGTAGGTTCGCGCCATCGCGCTCTGCCCGAGTCCGGCGATCTGCGGGAAGATGAACCACATCCAGTGGCTGCGCTTGGCCCCGTGCTGCAACTCCGCCAGCGCCTGCGGATAAACGCTGTCCTGCGCCGCGACGAAACGATCGAGATCATGCTCCATGGACCCGAGATGGTCGCATCGGCTCCCCTCCGCAACCACGATGCCGGTCGATGCGTTGCATCGGGGGTTGAGGAGATCAGGTGATGACGACGGTGCGATCATGAGGACGGCAATCGCGGTCGCGTTGCTCACGGTGCCGCTTCTCGTCGGTGGATGCGGACGCAACGACGATCCCACCACGACCGCCGCGCCCAGCGGCTTCACCCCGCCCGAAACGCGCGCGCCCGCCCCGATAGCAGGCCAGGCGCAGACCACGCCGATCACCGCCTATGTCGGTAAATACCCGCATGATGCGGTCGACGGCGTCGATTTCTTCGACCGCACCGACGTTGCGACCGGCCTCGTCAACGCGGTCGGCGATGCCAAGCTGCGCGAGATGATCCGTGGTCGGTCGGGGCCCGCTACGCCCGTGTTCAACATGGGCGACCGCATCGCGTCCTGGGGTTGCGAAGAGCATAATTGCGGCGACCACAACTGGACGGTGATCGTCGATCCGAAGCGCGGCAAGACCCAGGTCTGCTACCACGACGCAGCCAAGATGGGCCCGCAGAGCGACTGGTATGACGGCGCGGCCCCCGCCCGCCGCGCCGAAACCTGCCCGTCGGAAGGATAAGCCATGCTCGAACATATTCCCGCCTGGCTTGGCCAGGCGATGAGCGGCCTGCGTGCCGGTATCGACAAGCTTGCGATCGTCCAGTTGGGCGAGAATTTCGAGACGTTGACCCTGACCAGCCCGGCGTTCGCGCACGAGGCACGCCTGCCGCCGCGCTTCACTGCGGACGGGGAAGGCGTGTCGCCACCGCTTGTGTGGAGCGAACCGCCGGCAGGGACCGAGCGCATGGTGCTGATCGTCGAGGATGCCGATGCTCCGGCCCCGCAACCTCTGGTCCACGCGATCATCTGGGGACTCGAAGCGGATGCGGGCCAGCTAGCCGAAGGCGCGATCGCTGCTGACGGTGAAGGTGACGCGCACGGTCGCGATGTCGGTCGTAATTCCTATCTGCGCGAAGGCTGGTTGCCGCCCGATCCGCCAAGCGGCCACGGTGAGCATCGTTATGCGTTCCAGGTCTTCGCGATCGGCGCGGGGGCAGGGGATGTCGGCGCGACACCCGGGCGCTCCGCGGTGATCGAGGCCATCACCGGGCATGTGCTAGCGGCAGGGCTGTTGATCGGCACCTATTCGCGCGAAGAAGAGGCCCCCGTAGGGCCGGTGGGGCTGACCTCACCCGCATGACCGTGACGCTCGGCAGGCGCCTCGTAGGTCAGGCGAGCGCGCCGCCGGTCTGGGTCGCGATCAGCAGGATGGTGGTGGAAAAGGCGATGAGGCCGATGAGGATGCTGCGGTTCATGATGATGGGTGTCCCGATCAGGCGATGGGGATGATCGGGACGGCCGTGCCGACTGCGATGGCTGCGAAGAACAGTGCTCCGACGAGCGAGAAGGCGATGCGCTGAGCGGTTTCGAAACGGATCGACATGGGATAGTCCTTCGATGGTCGGGCGCCGGACCATCCGGCTGCCGATATCGAATGAGTTGCATGGCGCGTGCCAGTTCCTTAGATCGTTGTTTTTACGCGATTTCTTGTTCCTGCGAAGATCGAGCTGGTACAGCGCACCATTTCTACGTCGCACATTGCGCCAACTCCCGGGATCAACCCGCGCAGACCCGATCTCGGCCATTCTTCTTCGCTGTGTAGAGCAGCTGGTCGGCACGCTGGAACGCGGTTTCGGCGGCTTCGTCAGCATGGATCGCAGTCACGCCCGCTGAGACGGTGATGACGCCGAGCGCGGTATCTGTCTCCCGGTTGCGGAAGCGCTTGCCAGCGACCGTCGAACGTACGGCATCGAGCATGTCCGCAGCTTCGGCCAAGGCGATCCCGCCGAGCAGCACCGCGAATTCCTCGCCGCCATGGCGGACGACGAGATGTGGCGCGCATTCGGCCGCCATCGCCTGGCCGATCGCGGTGAGCACGCGGTCGCCGACACCATGGCCGTGCACGTCGTTGATCCGCTTGAACCGGTCGATATCGCACAAGGCGAGGCAATAGGGCCCGGCATCCCGGTCGCGCGTCGCGAACGCTTCCTCGAACGCGCGTCGGTTGGGCAGGCCGGTCAGTACGTCGCGGCGCGCCGTATCGCGCGCTTCGATCAGCTTCGACCGCAGCGAATCCGTCTCTGCGGTCGCCGCCGCCAGCCGCACCTCGCTGTCGTGGATCCGAGCGATCATCGCACTGGTGATTTCGGCGATCTCGTCGATCTCCGCCAATTGCGTGATCGATGCCGCGCTCCTGGCCAATTCGCGGCCAAAGCCATGCGTCTCGGCCTGCATCGTCCGCACGATCTGCACGAAGCCATCGACCTGCTGCTGCGTCTCGATCACGAGCGCGATCGCGGTATCCGGTACCGGATTGGTGTCCGCAACGCCGTTCGGTCGTCGCGATCGGCCTGGCGGCGGCCCGTCTATCACCGTTCCCCCGAGTCGCTCGATATCCGATCGGGTGAGACGAACGCCGTCCTGCGTCAGCGCAGCGACTTGCGCGGCCAACTCGCTCCCAGGCGCCGACATCACGGCATAGGCAAACGCGTAGTGCGCGGGATCGGGGCTCAGCTTCTGTTCGTCGAGGAACGCGCCGATCCGCTCGAACAGCGTCGCGTCCGGTCTTGCGTCCCGTATCGATCCGGCCACTCGTGCATCGCGCATGTCATCCCCCGCGTCCTCGCCGACGCGATAGACCCGAAAGCGTTAGCATAATGTCACCGGACCGGCAGGTATTTGCCGGTCCGGTTTCGATCGATTACTTGCCCGTCAGCTTCTGGACCGCGGCGAGCGTCGTCGAGACATGCGCCTCGGGGTTCATCTCGTCATGGACGAACGCGATGCGGCCGTCCTTGGCGATGACGTAGCTGGTGCGCTTGGTGATGTCGCGCCCGGCCATCTGCTTGCCGAGTGCGACGTCGTAGCCCTTGACCACGTTCGGTCCGGCGCTGGCGACCGCGAACTTGCCCGCGCACTTCTCGGCGGAGAACTTGCTGAGCGTCTCGACATTGTCGGCCGACATGCCGATCACGGTCGCGCCTGCCTTGGTGAACGCCGGGATCGCTTCCGCAAACGCATGCGCCTCGGCGTTGCAGCCGCCGGTATAGGCCGCCGGGAAGAAGTAGAGCACGACCGGGCCCTTCTTCAGCTGCTCGGCGAGGTGAACGGTGAACACCTTGCCGGCGATCGCGCCGCGCGTGGTGAAGTCCGGAGCCTTTGCGCCGGGCGCGAGTGCCGCCAGCGCAGGCGCCGCGACGAGGAGGGCAGCGGCAGTGGCAAGTGTCGAGACGAGGCGCATGGATGATACTCCGGTTGGATTGCAATGACCTACGCTGGCACGAACGATCCGTCCATTGCCCGTGACGCTCGCGCTCGATAGGCTGGAAATATGCCAGTAACCCAAGCCGATATCGATCTCGCGCACCGCCTCGCGGATGCCGCGGGCCACGTCATCCGACCCTATTTCCGCCATGAGCACGGCGTCGAAATCAAGGACGACCAATCCCCCGTCACCCGTGCGGATCGCGAAGCCGAATCGGCGATGCGCCGGTTGCTCGACGCCGAGCGCTCGGGCGACGGCATCGTCGGCGAGGAGTTTGGTGAGAAGCCGGGCGTCACCAACCGCAAATGGGTGCTCGATCCGATCGACGGCACGCGTAGTTTCACGGTGGGGCGCGCGATCTTCGGCACGTTGATCGCGCTGGTCGAGGATGGTTGGCCGGTGCTCGGGATCATCGACCAGCCGATCCAGCGCGAACGCTGGGTTGGTGTAGCGGGGCGTCCGACCACTTTGAACGGCGTACCTGTCCGCACCCGCACCTGCCGCGAACTAGCGGGGTCGACGATCGCCACTACTAGCCCGCATCTCTTCGACGAGGTCGACGTGCCGCACTATCTCGCGCTGGTTGCCGCGATCTCGGGCGGCAACCCGCGGCAGGGGCCTGTCTATGGTGGCGACTGCTACAATTACGGCCTGCTCGCGAGCGGCCATCTCGACGTGGTCTGCGAGTCAGGCCTGAAGCTCTACGACTTCGCCGCCCTTGTGCCGGTAGTTGAAGGCGCCGGCGGCGGCATGTGCGACTGGAACGGCGACCCGCTGACGGCGGACAGCGAAGGTCACGTCCTAGCGATCGGCGATCCTGCGCGGATGGACGACGTGCTCGAGGCGATGCACCGGTTACAGGATGACGGGCACGGTCACGATGCGCATGACGGCCACACCCACGGATAAGGGAGGGGTTAGGGAAGGGCACGACGTACGCGCCGGCGTCCGGCACGCAATCAACCCTCCCCAAACCCGCAATCGGGAGGGGTCACAAAAGCGGTATCGCAAACCGCAAAGCCCCACATTACCACCCCCATCCGTCATCCCGGCGGACGCCGGGACCCACGGACGCGGAGCGCTAGCCGTCTGAGCGGACCCAACCATGGGCCCCGGCGTCCGCCGGGGTGACGGGGTTGGTGTGGTGAGGAGTAAGCGCTTGGCGACGGCAGCGTCGTAGCCAAGCCGCTATCTAACTCGAGCAGCGTATGTACCTCACACCTACGTGCGACACCGGCCACAGGTAGCAACCGGCCACAGGCAGCAACGGGCCACGGGCAACAACCGACCACGGGCAATATCCGACCCGCATGTCCACCACCGAGCCCCGCTCACACCCCAATCCGTCATCCCGGCGGACGCCGGGACCCACGGACACGCAACGCTAGCCTTCTAAGCGCGCCCAACCATCGAAACCGGCGCTCGGGTGACGCGAGGAAGAGCAAGGTAGGGAAGGGGGCGTACCATCCTCCCCATACCCTCAGAAGATCCCCAGGAACTTCTTCCGCTGCCCCTGCCGCTCCGCCGCCGACGTCTTCCCGTCCTCAGCCTTGGCGGTCGTCCCATGCCCCACGTCGTCCCGCGGCTGGCCCTTGGTGGTCCTCTGCGCCGCCGCCGTAGCCCCGGAGAGCACCGGCCCGCACGCGGTAGACTTCGCATCGCCGACATCGACGAACGCCAGGATCCCCGCGACCGGCGTTGCCACCAACGCGAGGCCAAGCCCGCTGCCGACCCGCGCAAGCAGATCCTTCGAGATCACGCTGAGCTTAGGCGCCGCGAACATCCCGGCGACCCCGACCGGTGACTGCCCCGCAAACAGGCTGAACTTCTTCGAATCCGCCCGAAACGCCAGATCCACCGCCTCGTTGCGGAAGCTGAAACCGCCACGGCCGACGATCACGTTCTTGCGCGTATCGATCAGGATCGGGTCCGCCGCCGCGACACCGCCGCGCACGGTAAAGCCGATCAGCCCGCAGTTGATCTGCACCGGCTCGTCCAGCTTCCCCTGGAACATCCGCTGCGCAAACGTGCCGATGTCGAGCTCGGCCAACTGAACGTTGCGCACCGAAAGCGCCCCCGACGGCAAAACGAACGCAATCCGCCCGCGCGACGACGCCAGCGAATCGTGGATCGAGTCGCCCCGGCCATCAAGCCTGATGCGACCCTTGACGGTCCCGGTCGTCCCGGCCTCGGTCAGGCCATAGCCCTTGAGCAGCCGGCCCAATGGCGTCGGCGCGAGGCGGATGTCGTAGGACACCGCGCTCGGCCGTGCGCGCGTGTCGAAGATGACGTCCGAGGCCACGTTGCCGCGCGCCATCGAGAAGGTCAGCGGCGACAGCGCCAGCCGCCCACGCTCCAGGTCGAGCGTCAGGTCGATGTTGGAAATCGGCAGATTGCGCGACTTCACCACACCGATCGTCCATTTCAGGTCGGCATCGAAGATCTGCATCGTCGCGACTGGCAGGTTCCCGTCGGGCAGCAGGCGCTGCGGTGCGGCACCGGTCGCGGCGGCGGCTGCCACCGCGCCCTTCGACTCGACAATGTCGGGATTGAAGCCGATAAACGGGGCTGCATCGATGATGTCGAGGCTCTTGGTCGTGAGCACCGAATCGAGATGGATGCGCGCGCCGTTGGTAATCGTCAGCTTGCCCGCGAGATCGGTCCGGCCCGCAAAGCCGCGCAGGTGCGTGAAGGCATATTCGTCGCCCTGCTTGATGAGTTGCGCGCGCAGTTTGTAGGTCCGCGTGTTCGGAATCGCGACGTCGATCACGCCGAGAAGCGTCGACAGGTTTGCGCCGCGCGCGGTCACGGCGAGCGGCACGTTCTCGACATCGGCGATGCTCGGCAGAGTCCCCGCGACGTCGATGATGTTCCCCGCCGCCCGCGCCCGCGCGACCAGCTTGTTCTGCCCGCGATTGGCGGTCGCATCCGGCGACAGCAGTTGCGCGGTCACGGTGAACGGCGTCTCGCGCAACCGCCCCTTGCCCGTCAGCCCGACCGCACGGCCGATCGTCGCATCCACCGAGCGAATGTCGGCGACCTTGAGGTCCGCCAGCACGCGCATCCGCGGATCGAGATAGCGCACCGTCGTGCCCGTCACGGTCGCCACGTCAATCCGCGGGAATTCGAGCGACTTGCCGCCCTTCTTCTCGGAGAACGTCCAGGTGTTGGCCGAATGCGCCGCGTTCCACTCGAGATCGACAGCGCCGTTGACGAGGTCGAGCCAGTAGAGCCGCCGCTTGCCGAAGAGCAGCGACAGCGGCGCGATCCGCGTGTCGAGCTTGTCCGCCTGGAACAGGTTCGGCTTGCTCGCCCAGTCGGGGTTCGAGAGCGTGAAGTTCTCCGCGTACAGCTTGATGCGGAACGGCGCGAAATAGAGCTGGAAATCGCCGCGCACGGTCAGCGTCCGGTGCGTCAGCGACCCAACGACGCGCTCGAACGGGTGCTTCAGGAAGCGCCCCTTGGTGATGTACAGCACCAGCCAGATCGCGACGATGACCGCGACGATCCCGAGCAGGATGTTGCGCAGTATCCGCCGCTTGCGACGTTTTTGCGTATCGACCGGCGCAGGGGCCGGGGGAGGGTTCTCGATCGGCTGCGTCGGGCTGTCGTCCATGCTTGGCCTATCGCATGACAGCCGCGTCAGTTCCACAACGGTTGATATGGCGGATCATTGCGTCTATGCGGCCCGCTTCCTCGAAGGAACGCGTTCGACGAATCGCCCGGCCAGTGTGGGCTGCCGCGGCGATTTCAGCGTCCTCCTTCGTAACCGAAAGGATAAAAATGCCCAAGCTGAAGACCAAGAGCGGCGTCAAGAAACGCTTCAAGCTCACCGCCACCGGCCTGCTCAAGCACGGCGTCGCCGGCAAGCGTCACCGTCTGGCGCATCACAACGGCAAGTACATCCGTCAGAACCGCGGCACCAAGCTGCTGTCGAAGGCCGATACCGCAGCAGTGAAGGCCTGGGCGCCTTACGGCCTGCGTTGAGCTGAGAAGGAATTAGACAATGGCACGCGTAAAACGGGGTGTTACCACCCGCGCCAAGCACAAGCGTATTTTGGTTCAGGCGAAGGGCTATTATGGCCGTCGCAAGAACACCATCCGCATCGCCCGTCAGGCCGTCGAGAAGGCCGGACAGTACGCATATCGCGACCGTAAGGTTAAGAAGCGCACGTTCCGTGGCCTCTGGATCCAGCGCATCAACGCCGGCGTCCGCGCCGAGGGGCTGACGTATTCGCAGTTCATGCACGGCGTGAAGCTTGCAGGGATCGAACTCGACCGGAAGGTCCTGGCCGACATCGCCATGCACGAGGGCGCTGCCTTCAGCGCCATCGTCGCCCAGGTGAAGGCGGCTTTGCCACAGGCCGCGTAATTCGCGACTGAGGTGAGTTTCGGGGAGGGCGTCGGTGGGAGACCACCGGCGCCCTTTCTGCGTTTGGGGCGGGTAAATACCTGAGTTCCCGAACTTCCGTGGTCCCCAACCCTCTATCCGTCATCCCGGCGAACGCCGGGACCCACGGTTACGGCGGACCCGGCAATAACGTGCTACCATCACCCGGCCCGCTACCGTGGGTCCCGGCGTCCGCCGGGATGACGGGGGTGTTGATGATGGATCAAACGATCCGGCACACGGGCACAAGGGGAGCACGAAATGCGCGAAACCTTTCAGCCGTGCGTCTACATCCTCCACTCCCGCCGCTACGGCACGCTCTACATCGGCGTCACCTCGAATCTGCTCGCAAGGCTGGTTCAGCACCGAGAGGGGTTGATCCCCGGCTTCACTCGCCGGTACGGCATCAAGCGTCTCGCTTATTACGAGATGTTCGACACGATGGAGGCCGCGATCGTTCGCGAGAAGCGGCTGAAAGACTGGCGAAGAGCGTGGAAGATCGACCTGATCGAAGCGCGCAACGAAAATTGGGACGATCTGGGTATCGGCCTCGGGCTGCCCCGCCTAACCGAACCCACCCTGGGAGTATGACGTGACGCAAGACCTGAACCAGATGCGCGAACACATGCTGACGGCGATCGCCGCCGCATCCGGCCTCGACGCGCTCGACGCGTGCCGGGTCGAGGCGCTCGGCAAGCAGGGCACGATCACCGCGCTGCTCAAGACGCTCGGCAAGATGACGCCGGAAGAACGCCTCGTGCAAGGCCCGCAGATCCAGGGCCTCCGCGAAGCCGTCGCCAACGGCATCGCCGAGCGCAAGGCCACGCTCGAACGCGCCGCGCTCGACGCGCGTCTCGCCAGCGAAACGCTCGACATGACGCTCCCCGCGGACGCCATGCCCGCCGGCACGATCCACCCCGTCAGCCAGGTCATGGACGAACTCGCCGAGATCTTCGCCGACTTGGGCTTCGCGGTCGCGACCGGACCCGAGATCGAGACCGACTGGCACAATTTCACCGCGCTCAACATCCCCGAGACGCACCCCGCGCGCGCGATGCACGACACCTTCTATCTCCAGCAGGGGATCGACGCGAAGGCCGCCGGCACCGCCGACGAGAAGACGACCTTCTCGCTGCTCCGCACGCACACGTCCCCGGTCCAGATCCGCACGATGTTGAGCCAGAAGCCGCCGATCCGCATCATCGCTCCCGGCCGCACCTACCGCTCGGACTCCGACGCGACGCACACGCCGATGTTCCACCAGGTCGAGGGCCTCGTGATCGACAAGGGCATCACGCTCGGCCACCTGAAGTGGACGCTCGAGACGTTCGTGAAGGCGTTCTTCGAGCGCGACGACATCGTGCTCCGCCTGCGCCCCAGCTACTTCCCGTTCACCGAGCCCTCGGTCGAGATCGACGTCGGCTACACGCTGGTAAAGGGTAAGCGCGTCGTCGGCGGCGCCGAACCCGATGGCTGGCTCGAGATCCTCGGCTCGGGCATGGTCCACCGCAAGGTGATCGAAGCCTGCGGGCTCGACCCCGACGAATGGCAGGGCTTCGCGTTCGGCTGCGGGATCGACCGCTTGGCCATGCTCAAATACGGCATGGACGACCTACGCCCGTTCTTCGACGGCGATATCCGCTGGCTCAAGCATTACGGCTTTTCGAGCCTCGACGTCCCCACCTTGTCCGGCGGAGTCGGCGCATGAAGTTCACCCTCAGCTGGCTCAAGCAGCACCTCGAAACCACCGCCACGCTCGACCAGATCGTCGAGGCGCTGACCCGCATCGGCCTCGAAGTCGAAGGCGTCGAGAACCCCGGCGAGAAGCTCGCCGCGTTCAAGATTGCAAAGGTCCTCAGCGCCGAACGCCACCCTCAGGCCGACAAGCTCCAGATCCTGTCGGTCGACGCCGGTAACGGTCCGTTGCAAGTCGTCTGCGGCGCCCCCAACGCCCGCGCCGGCTTGGTCGGCGTGTTCGGCGCGCCCGGTGCGTACGTCCCTGGCCTCGATGTCACGCTCAAGCTCGCCAGCATCCGCGGCGTCGAATCCAACGGCATGATGTGCTCGACGCGCGAACTGGAACTCGGCGAAGATCACGATGGCATCATCGAACTGCCGGCGGACGCGCCGATCGGCACCGCGTATCCCGACTATGCCGGCCTTACCGACCCGGTCATCGACGTCGCGATCACGCCCAACCGCCAGGACTGCATGGGCGTCCGCGGCATCGCCCGAGACCTCGCCGCCGCCGGCCTCGGCACGCTCACCCCGCTGACGTTCGACGCGTTCACGAGCGAGGGCGCAGGCCCCGACGTCCGCACCGACGATACCACCGGCTGCCCCGCGTTCTTCGCGCAGACCGTCACGGGCGTGACCAACGGCGACTCCCCCGAGTGGATGCGCCGCAGCCTGCTCGCGATCGGCCAGAAGCCGATCTCCGCGCTTGTCGACATCACCAACTATCTGATGATCGACCTAGGCCGCCCGTTGCACGTATACGACCGCGCCAAACTCTCCGGCGGCCTCGTCGCGCGAAAAGCAAACGACGGCGAGCAGGTCGTCGCGCTCAACGGCAAGACCTACACGCTCGACGCGACCATGACCGTCATCGCCGACGACGCGGCTGTGCACGATATCGGCGGCATCATGGGCGGCGAGCATTCGGGCGTCTCGGCGGACACCACCGACGTGCTGATCGAATGCGCCTATTTCGATCCCGACCACATCGCGCGCACCGGCCAGAAGCTGACGCTTACCTCCGACGCTCGGAGCCGCTTCGAACGCGGCGTCGATCCGGCGTTCCTCGAAGACGGCCTCGCGATCGCCACTGCGCTCGTGCTCCACATCTGCGGCGGCACGGCCAGCGACGTCACGCGCTCGGGCGAACCCCCGCTCGAGCCCCGCGTGATCCACTACGATCCGCGCTTGAGCGCAGACCTCGGTGGCCTTCACGTCGCCCCCGAACGCCAAGCGCGGACCTTGTTGTCGCTCGGCTTCACGATCGGCGCGATCACGTCCGCCGACGCGTTCAGCGACGCGCTGTTCTCGACGATCGAGGGCAAATGGCCGGTGACGATCCCGACTTGGCGCCGCGATGTCGACGGCCCCGCCGACCTCGTCGAGGAGGTCGTCCGTATCGAGGGCATCGACACTATCCCCTCAATGCCGCTCCCCCGCATGCCCGGCGTCGCGAAGCCGACCGCCACGCCCGAGCAGAAGCTCGAACGTAGGGCGCGTCGCGCGGCGGCGGCCCGAGGGCTCGACGAGGCGGTAACGTGGAGCTTCCTCTCGGACGCCGAAGCAGCCCCCTTCGGCGGCGGCGCCTGGACGCTCGCCAACCCGATCAGCGAAGACCTGAAAGTCATGCGCCCGTCGCTGCTCCCCGGCCTGCTCGCTGCCACCGGCCGGAACCTCAAGCGCGGCCAGCAGAGCGTCCGCCTGTTCGAGATCGGCCGCCGCTACCTGGCCGACGCCGAGCGCGCGACGCTAGGCGTAGTCCTCGCCGGCGACCGCCGCCCCCGCGGCTGGCGCGATGGGAAAGCGGCGAGCTTCGACGCGTATGACGCGAAGGCCGAAGCGCTGGCGCTTCTCGCGGCCTCGGGCGCGCCGGTCGATAACCTGCAAGTGATGGGTGAAGCCGGCGACGCATGGCACCCCGGCCAGTCCGGTACGCTCCGCCTCGGACCGAAGACGGTGCTGGCGAGCTTCGGCATGCTCCATCCGTCGGTGCTGAAGGCGTTCGACCTCGACGGCGCGGTTGCTGCGGTAGAAGTCTACCTCGACGCCATCCCGCCCAAGCGCGCTACCGGCTTTGCCCGTCCGGCTTACACGCCGCCAGCACTTCAAGCCGTCCGCCGCGACTTCGCGTTCCTCGTGCCGGCCGCGCTCGCCACCGACACGCTGGTCCGCGCGGTCAAGGGGGCGGACAAGGTCGCGATTGTCTCGGCCCGCGTGTTCGACGTGTTCACCGGGGCAGGGGTGGGGGGCGGACACAAGTCGGTCGCGGTCGAGATCGTCCTGCAACCGACCGCGAAGAGCTTTACCGACGAGGAGATCAAGGCGATCGCCGACAAGGTGGTCGCAGCGGCAGCAAAACAGGGCGCAACCCTCCGCGTCTAACTTGCCCTCACCCTTCCCACGGCCAAGCAGCCGCGGGGCCCTTCCCTCTCCCCTGAGGGGAGAGGGAGAGACGCCGGAGGCGGCGAGGGTGAGGGCACGCGCTGGCGTCCTCATACCACGCCGGCGAAGGCCGGGGCCCAAGTGGCAAGGCCATCGTGATGAAGCGATGCCCTTCGTTAACACCGTTTCCCAATTGGGCCCCGGCCTTCGCCGGGGTGGTGCGCGGATGGTATGGTGAGCGTTTTAAAGCCTCGCGCGTTTGAGGCTTACGGAAGGAACCCCATGACCGACCTGATTACGATCGCCAACGACCACCTCACCGCGCAGATCAACCCGCACGGTGCCGAGCTCACGCATCTCCACGACGCCGACGGCCGCGAATTGATGACCAACGCCGACCCGGCCTTCTGGACCGGTCACGCCCCGATCCTTTTCCCCGTCGTCGGCGTCGTCAACGAAGGCGTCATCCGCCTAGATGGCACCGCCTACCCGATGCAGAAGCACGGCTTCGCGCGCCATTCGACGTTCGACGTCGTCGCGCAGTCGGAAACCTCCGCCACCTTCCGCCTCACCGACAGCGAGGAAACCCGGAAGGCCTACCCGTTCGCGTTCGCCCTCGACATCGTCTTCACGCTCGACGGCGCGACGCTCGGGATCGAGGCGCACATCCACAACCGCACCGACGCGCCGATGCCGGCCAGTTTCGGCTTCCACCCCGCCTTCGCGTGGCCGCTCCCGTACGGCGAGCCTCGCGCCGATCACCGCATCACGTTCGACGCGGACGAACCCGGCAAGCTGAAGGCGATCAGCCCTGACGGCCAGATCGCCGTCGACGAACGCCCCTCGCCGGTCGAGGACCGCGTCATCGCCCTGCGCGACGAGCTGTTCGCCAAGGATGCGCTGGTCTGGGACCCAATCCATTCCGCCGCCGTCACCTATGGCGCCAAGACCGGCCCGCAATTGAAGATCGCCTTCCCTGACACGCCGAAGCTCGGCATCTGGACCAAGCCCGGCGCGGCCTATGTCTGCGTCGAGCCCTGGCACGGCATCGCCGACCCCGAAGGCTATACCAGCGACTACCGCGACAAACCCGGTGTGTTCGAGATCCCCGCCGGCGGCACGAAGCGCATCGAAATGAGCGTGACGCTGGTCCAGGGGCACTGACGAACTCCCCTCCCTGAAAGGGAGGGGCAGGGGGTGGGTCGGTTTCCGTATCACGGCAGCGCTGCGACCAAAGCTGACCGACCCACCCCCAACCCCTCCCTTCCAGGGAGGGGAGAGCGTTCCGGTTCGGGCAAACGTAGCGTTTCCTTCAGGACACCGAGAGGCGCTCGCGCCGCACGGCAACACCAGCCTCGCGCGCACGCCCCCTCTGTCCTACACGCCCCACATCTGCCAAGAGCGGCACCAAGCCCGCGTTCTCCTACTGCATCCCGCCGCACCGCGCGCGGACTGCATGTTGGCCTAACCCGGCCTAACCTTCTTTTCTCAGCCAAGTCCGACGACTCGGCTCACCGGACCCACGCCATGACCCAATTTCCCCGCCGCACCTTCGCGATCATCTCGCATCCCGATGCCGGCAAGACCACACTGACCGAGAAGCTCCTGTATTTCGGCGGCGCGATCCATCTCGCCGGCGAGGTCAAGGCGCGCGGCCAGACCCGCCGCGCCCGCTCCGACTGGATGAAGATCGAGCAGCAGCGCGGGATCTCGGTGACCTCCTCGGTGATGACGTTCGAGCGCCAGGGGATCACCTTCAACCTGCTCGACACGCCGGGCCACGAAGACTTCTCCGAGGACACGTATCGCACGCTGACCGCGGTCGATTCGGCCGTCATGGTGATCGACGCCGCCAAGGGCATCGAACCGCAGACGCGAAAACTGTTCGAAGTCTGCCGCCTGCGCAACGTGCCGATCATCACCTTCGTCAACAAGGTCGACCGCGAGGGCCGCGATCCGTTCTCGCTGCTCGACGAGGTGGCGGAGATGCTCCAGCTCGACGTCTGCCCGATGAGCTGGCCGGTCGGCATGGGCGGCGAGTTCGAGGGGGTGTACGATCTCTACGCGAACACGCTGAGCCGCCCCGAAGGCGACAGCCGCGAATTCATGGGCAAGGCGATCCCGTTCACCGGCATCGACGATCCCGAACTCGCCAAGATCCTCAGCCCCGAAGCGATGATCCGCCTGAACGACGAGGCCGAACTCGCGCAGGGCGGCTATTCGAGCTTCGATCCCGAGGCCTATCGCGCGGGTAATTTGACGCCGGTCTATTTCGGGTCCGCGCTGAAGGACTTCGGTGTCGCCGAACTGATCGCCGCGCTCGCCGACTATGCCCCGCCACCGCGCGCACAGCCAGCCGAGCCCGCCCCCGTCTCGCCGGACGAACCCGAAGTCACCGGCTTCGTGTTCAAGGTGCAGGCCAACATGGACCCCAACCACCGCGACCGGATCGCGTTCATGCGGCTGTGCTCGGGCGTGTTCAAGCGCGGTATGAAGCTCACCCCGACCGGCCACGGCAAGCCGATCGCGGTCCATTCGCCGATCCTGTTCTTCGCGCAGAACCGTGAACTGGCGGACGAGGCGTTCCCGGGCGACATCATCGGCATCCCCAACCACGGCACGCTCCGGGTCGGCGACACGCTGAGCGAAAAGGCCGCGATCCGCTTCACCGGCCTGCCCAACTTCGCGCCCGAAATCCTGCGCCGCGTCGTGCTGAAGGATTTCACCAAGACCAAGCAGTTGCGCAAAGCCTTGGACGACATGGCCGAGGAGGGGGTCACGCAGGTGTTCTACCCCGACATCGGCTCGAACTGGATCATCGGCGTGGTGGGTCAACTCCAGCTCGAAGTGCTGCTGTCGCGGCTCGATGCGGAGTACAAGGTCGCGGCGGGGCTGGAGCCTGCGCCGTACGAGACCGCGCGCTGGATCTCGGCGGAAGACCCGCTCGAACTCAAGACCTTCGCCGAGATCAACCGCGGCGCGATGGCCAAGGACCGCGACGGCAACCCCGTCTTCCTCGCCAAGAGCGCCTGGGAAGTGAACTATATTGCCGAGCGCTACGCTAAGATCCGCTTCGCCGCGACACGCGAGCGGTAGGATACCGGATCGGCGGGCAAGGTCTTCGGAGACTGCTAGAAGTCTTCGATGCTTGTCGGCCGCGGTTGCAAGATTACAGAGTCTGGTCTGTTTTGCCCGGCGACCGATAATGGCGCCGCTCCATCAGGCGCCTCGCGGGATTTTCCCGCAGCAATTTCGTTGCCCAGTTGTCGCGTTTGATCGGCTTGCGATGCCGATGACGCCGTGCACCATAACGCTTGGTACGCGCAAGCTTTTGCTGCCACCGCACCGCGCCTGTAATGGCGGCAACGAGTAAGACACTCGCCACCATCAATTGAACGTTCATCTATCGGCCCCGCTTCCAATAGACGGAGTATCAAATATCGAGCCGATTTGTAATTAAATTATGTATCACGTCGAAATTACGACGCAAGCCATTGAGTAAGTTCGCCTAATACTAGCGGAGTAACGAGAGCGACAAATATCAACTAAAAGTGTTGTGAAAGGAAAACTATCCCACATCAACGAATGTAGCGAGTCGGAAGGTATTGATAATGGGTAGTTATCAACAGTCATGCGAGTTGCTTGTGGGTGCCCTCAACCAGCCAACCAGCCGGAGCGCAACAGCAACAAGGGAACCGAGGTGGTTCGCACCACCCCGGTCCATCTCGATCAACGCTTAGGCTTGGCAGCGAATGCTGCCTTCAGCCGCGCGATCGCCAGCGTGTTCGCATCCTGTGCACCGCGCACGACCATGCCCATGCCGAAGAACTCGTGAGTCACGCCCGGGAAGGTGCGCTGCTCGACCTTGTCGCCCGCCGCCCGCATCGCCGCTGCCAGCGTCTCGCCATCGGAGCGCAATGGATCGATCTGCGCGTTGATGATCGTCGTCGGCGGAAGGCCACGCAGGTTCGCCTTTACCAGGTTCAACCGCAGGTCCTGCGCATCGGCAGGGCTGGTCTGGTAATAATAACCGAACCACTTGAGCATAGCGCCGTTCAGCGGCTTCGCATTCGCCGAATCCATCCGCGACGGCAGCGTCATGCTGCTGTTCGCGATCGGATAGACCGACACGATATACAGCGGCGTGGTCAGGCGATTGTCGCGCGCATAGATTGCCGTCGCGACCGCCAGGTTGCCGCCTGCGCTCTCGCCTGCGACCGCGATCTTGCGTGGATCGCCACCCCAGCTCGCCGCATTCTGCAGCGTCCAGCGATATGCGGCGGCTGCGTCGTCATGCTGTGCCGGGAACTTGAACTCCGGTGCGTGGCGATACTCGACCGACACGACGATCGCACCCAGCTGTTTGGCGAGCAGACGTGGTGCCGCGTCGTAGGTGTCGACCGTTGCGATCACCCAGCCGCCGCCGTGATAATAGACGACGACCGGCAGGTTCTTGGCGTTGGCAAGCGATGCTGGCTTGTAGATCCGGGCGAACTGGTTCGCGTCGCTGCCATAGGCCACGTCGCGCGTCGTCACGGTCGCGTCGGGCGTTGCCGACAGGCCATGCTTGATCATGACCTGCTTGGCGCCATCGGCTGCCGACGGCTGCATCCGCGCGACGGCTGGCGTGAGCGTCTCGATCGGCTTGCCACCGAGCGCGGCGAGCTGGTCGAGCACGACCTGCATGTCGGGCGCGGCCTTTGCCGGCTGGGTCGCCGTCGGTGCGGGCGGCGGCGGTGGTGGCGCATCGACCGACCGTGCGGACTGCGCAATCGCGCCGCTCGTCAGGGCGATACCCGATGTCGTGATCAAGGTCGCGGTGGCGAGCGCCATCAGCGTGCGCGATGAACGGTTGGTCATGCGGTATGGTATCCTGTTTCGAGTGCCCCCACTCGCCGCATAGAACCGCGTGATCGGCTTTCCGTTCCCGCAAGCCCGCGTAACCAACGCTTTTCAAACGTGTTTTTTGCTGCCGGAGTTGCTCTCCGTCGTATCAGAATGGCGCAGCGCGTCCTGCGACCCAAGTTTCTACGACCTTGTCGACGTCGGCGATCGAGCGGGAGGGATCGCCATCGACCACTAGCAAATCGGCACGCGTTCCGGCCACGATCACGCCGCGATCGCGCAATCCGAGCAGGTCCGCGCCCGCAGCCGTGGCAACCCGCAAGGCCTGTGCAGGAGTAAGTCCCGCCTCGACCATCAGTGCCAGCTCGCGGTGTTCGGCGATGCCGGGCACGCGCACGGCACTTGCTCCACTGTCCGTGCCGAACCCGATCTTCACGCCGGCGTCGTACAGCGTCTTCAGGTTACGCAGGTTCATCGCCAGCGATTTCCGCGCATCGGCCGTCTTCGGATCGGCCAGTATCTTGGCACGCCACGCCGGATCGTCGACCTGTTGCGCGAGGGCAGGCGACAGCGCGGCGCGGGCGAACGGCGTCTGCGTCCACGGTGCGCGATCGGCCCAGGCGAACGTCGCTTCGTCGAGTTGCAGCGTCGGGATGTACCAGATGCCCTTCGCCTTCAGCGTCGCGACGAACGCAGGGGGCACCGGCGTGTCACGGATACCGTGCGCGATGATGTCCGCACCTGCCGCGACGATCGCCTCTGCGTCCGCGAGATCGTGGATATGTGCTGCCGCCCGCAACCCGCGCGCGTGCGCCTCGGCGATCACCGCGCGGTAGATGGCGGGGCTCATCTTGACCGGTACGCTGCCGCCGAAATCGTCGAGCCACAGCTTCACGAGATCTGTCTTCTCGGCCGCCATCATCGCGACCGCCTTGCGCGCTTCCTCGGGCGTCGAGGGACGGAACAGCTGGTCGGGGCCGACCTTGAGCATCGCCTGCGGTGGCGCGCCGTTGGGAACGCCGATCCCCTGCATAACGCCGAACAGGTCCGCGCCGTCGATCCGTCCGGCATGTGCGTCGGCGCGTATCCCGACGAACGCCGGACCGTTGTTGCCGAGCGCCGTCACCGTCGTCACGCCGTAGCGGCGATACTGGGCGAGTTGCGCGACGATGTTGGCGCGCGTGTAGTTCTTCGCGCCCGTCTCGGTGCCGCTCACCTGTCCGACATGGCTGTGGTCCGAAACGAGGCCGGGCATCACGGTGCGCCCCCGATAGTCGCGTCGTTCCGCGCCCGCCGGCACCGCGACCTTGCCCGCCGCAACGATCCGTCCGTCGGCGATCACGATGGTCGCGTCGTCCACCGGTGCGCCGCCGCGCCCGTCGATCAACCGGACACCGGTCAGCGCGATCGTCTGCGCGGTAGCGGATCCGACGGTGAGGGCCGATGCCGCAAGGGCGATCGTGTAGAGGCGAGCGGAGATTTTGGTTCGGCGCACGATGATGTCCTTCTCGGGAGCACGCGCCAACAGGACGCTATCTCCCTGAAACGTCAGCGGATGACGCCCGTTCCGATCGGTGTCCGTCAACGCCGAACGCGCGCGACCTTCAGCGCAATCCGGACCGGCTGCATCGTCTCGACTGGCTTGAACGACAGCAGCATCACCAGCGCGACTCCAGCGATCGACGCCGCGCCCAGGAACCGCACGAAACGCTCGCCGGTCAGCGGCGCGCCACAGTGGAACAGCGCCACCGCGAGCACGAGTGCCGCGACTAGGCGCAACGCGCGGATCGCGGACGGCGCAACGATCCCGAGGTCGCGGCGATACTTGAACGCGGTCGCCGCAAGCAGCAGCCAGCCGAAGAAGCACAGCATCGTGGCTTCAAGCATGAACGGTCTCCGAGAGTGTTTTGCGGATCTTTGCGACGGGTTTGCTTCGGGACGAGCGCCATGCACCGAGCGCCAGCAGGGCGGCGACCGCGAGCATGGCGACGTCGAATGCCGCGAACAGCGTGTCGCCCGACAGCATCGATCCGGGCAGCCCGCGCGATGTGGTGAGCGTATCGGCCACCGGGATCGCCGCGAACGTTAACGCGCCGATCGCGAATCCCTCGGTCCACGCGCGGGGCGCCGGCCGTAGCAACTGGAGGACCGCAACGCCGCCCCATACCCAGAACATCGTCGCGACTTCGGTATCGGCGCGGTTCGCGGCGTCCGCCGGGATCAGGCGGTTGGCGAGCAGATAAGCGGCCATCCCGATCGGCAGGCCGGCGATGACGCCGATGTTCAGCCGCTCGACCAGCTTCAGTCCGAAGAACGGCGTCGCACCCGGCTTGCGACGCTTGGCGGTCCACAGCAGCAGCCCGGTTCCGACCATCGCCGCACCGGTCAGCCCCAGCACAAAATACGCCCAGCGCAACGCAGGGCTCGCGAACTGCGCGACGTGCAGCCCGAGCATCACGCCCGCGGTGGCGAGCGCGGGCCCGACATCGGCCGCGCCCTCCAGGAACCGTCCGTCGCTGCCCGCATAGGTGACCGACGGCCCGCGCCCGTTGAGCGAGGCGCTCGAATGGCGGTACAGCGTTACGGTACTCGCGGCATCGTTCGGGTTGCGCACCACGACGGTCGCCACGGATGCACCGAAGCGCCGCTTCGCATCGGCGACCAGCGGGCCAATCGCGACCAGCGGAGCCGGCGTACCCGTCGCCTCGCGCTCGGTCGGCGTGCCGAACGCGGCTTGCGCGAAATCGGCGGGCTTGGCGTAGTTCGCGACGACCGGCCACGGCATGTACATCGCCACCAGCGTGATCAGCCCGGTATAGGTGATCATCGCGTGATACGGCAGCGCCAGCACCGCGGACACATTGTGCGCGTCGAGCCAGCTACGCTGCCCCTTGTTCCAGCGCAGCGTGAAGAAGTCGGCGAAGATGCGCTTGTGCGTGATGACGCCGGACACGATCGCGCCAAGCATGAACATTGCGCACAGCCCGGCCAGCCAGCGTCCCCAGGGATGCGGCAATTGCAGCTGGAAATGGAAGCGATAGAAATGCTCCCCGCCGCGCGTCTCGCGGGCGCGCACGACGTCGCCGGTCGCGGGATCGAGCACGATCTCGGGCGCGCGACGCTTGGCGGCCTTGGGGTCCGGCTTGCGCTGTTCGAAGATCCGCGTGACCGCAGTCCGCGCATCGGGAAGGTAGATATACCATTGGATGTCGTCCGCGCCGACTCGTTGCAGGTGCGTTACCGCAGTCTGTGCGGCGTGTGCGGTGGAGACGGGCGTCGCGCGGAACTCGGGCTGCATCCACTGCGTGATCTCGGGCCGGAAATAGCTCGCGGTTCCGGTCAGGAACATCGCGAACAGGATCCATCCCGCCAGCAGCCCCAGCCAGCCGTGGATCCACGCCATGCTCTGGCGCAGCGTAGTTCCGACCGCCGAGGTCATGGACGAACGCCGAGCAGCCAGAGCAGGCCGCCGCCAAAGGTCGCGATCCCCCACACTGCGGCTGCTACTCGCAAAAGTCGGTGTTCGTGGAAGCACCATAAGGCGATGCCGGCATAGATAGGGAACGACAGGATCATGCCCCAGCTCGTCGCTTCGACGCGCGCGATGGGCAGCAGGCGCGCAATCAACGTCGCCAGCACGGCCGCCGCGGCATAGCCGCCGACCAAAGCCGTAAGGCTTCGGAACGCCATGCTCCAGACGAGCGGACGCACTCTTCGGCCCGACGGAAAAGGGCCGGCTTTCAGGATCCGGCCGTGCATGAACATTTTGTCATTTTTCCTTGCCGCGCTTCCAAACCGCCTTTAGCGGGCTTTGCGAGTCATTATCAATATCAAAGTGGGTATCGCTTATGCGGGGACGTTTCATGGTCGGGATGCTGTTGGGGACAGCGTTGGGCAGCATCGCAGTGCCGGCATTCGCAGCCGAGCATGTGCCTGCCCCGGCAGTCGTCGGCGCGGTCGACCCTGCGCCGACGGACGATGATATCCAGACGCGCCAGGACGAGATCGTCGTCAACGGCGAGCGTATCCGCAAGACCGGCAGCACCGGCACCAAGACCGAGACGCCGCTGATCCGCACGCCGCAGGTCATCACCAGCATCGACGAGAAGGAATTGACGCTCCGCAACGCGCTGTCGATCAACCAGGCGCTCGGCTATGTCGCGGGCGTCTCGCCCAACCAGCGCGGTAACGTCGCCACCCGCTACGATCAGCTTTACGTCCGCGGCTTCGCGCCCGGCCAGTATATGGACGGGATGCGGCTGCTCGGCGGCGTCTATTCCACGCCGCAGATCGACTTTCACCTCGTCGAGCGCGTCGACGTGATCAAGGGGCCGGCGTCGGTCCTCTATGGCAACTCGACGCCGGGCGGCCTCGTCAACCTGACCAGCAAGGTCCCCTATGCGGAGTCCGGCGGTCGGATCGAGCTGGCGGGCGGTAATTTCGACCTGTTGCGATCGGCGATCGACGTGAACCAGCCGCTCGACAAGGACCACAAATGGCTGTTCCGCGTCATCTCCGGCGCGGAGCGATCGGACGGGTTCGTCGCGATGACCGGCAACCGGCGCTATTATGCGCGGCCGATGCTGACCTTTGCGCCCGATGAGGCGACGAGCGTGACGCTGATCCTCAATTACCAGCGCGATCCGGAGTCTGCGTCGTACAGCGGCGTGCCGGTCTACGGCTCCGCGCTCGCCAATCCGCTTGGCCAGTTCGCGACCGACTTCAACGTGAGCGAGCCGGCGTACGAGGCGTTCGATCGCAAGCAGAAATCGGCCACGCTGCTGTTCCGCCACGACTTCAACGACAAGCTTAGCTGGGCGACCAGTGCGCGCTACCTCGACGTCGACCTCCATTATCGCCAGATCTACCTTTCCGCGTTCGCCACGACCGGCACGGGCGCCAATCGCAACACCGATTTCTCGACGATCGTGCGCGGCGGCGGCGGGTCGGACGAATCGTTCCGGACGATCACGATCGACAACCACGCGACCGCGAAATTCGTGACCGGACCGTTGCAGCACACGCTGCTCGCGGGCGTCGACTGGCAGAACAACCAGGGTAACAACGACCAGCAGTTCAACACCGGCGTCACCACCAATCCGGCGACCAGCATCCCGAACCTGAACCTGTTCGCGCCCGTCTATGGCGGCGTGCAGCCGAACTTCCCGCTCACCCAGACGCGCAGTTTCCGCAAGATCGACCAGGTCGGCGCCTATGTGCAGGACCAGATCGCGATCGGCGGGCTGCAACTGATCGCAAGCGGCCGCTACGACTGGTACGATCAGACGACGGTGAACCGCAACGCCGCGGCAGGGGTGGCGAGTGGCGTGACGCGGCTCCACCAGACCGCGTTCACCGGCCGCCTCGGCGCGCTGTACGAGACGAAGTTTGGCCTCGCGCCGTTCGTCAGCTATTCGGAAAGCTTCGAGCCGCAGACCGGCACCGGCTTCGGCGGCGCATCGTTCGTGCCGGTCACCGGCCGCCAGTACGAGGCAGGGCTGAAATATCAGCCACGCGGCACCAACGCGCTGTTCACGCTGTCCGCGTTCGACCTGCGCCGCCAGAACGTGCCGACGACCGATCCGGACAACCCTAATTTCTCGATCCAGATCGGCGAGGTCGCGGTGCGCGGCATCGAACTCGACGGGCGGGGGGAGATCACGCCGGGCCTGACCGTCACGGTCGCCGGCACCTATACCGTCCCCGAAGTCACGAGAGGTACGCCGGTCGTCGGCACCGGCGACCAGCTGAGCGGCGTCACCGGTACCAAGCCCCTCGGCATATCCAAGTGGAGCGCGTCAAGCTTCGTCAACTACGACCTGTCACGTACCGGCGGCGGCGCGCTGTCCGGGTTCAATATCGGCGGCGGCGTGCGGTATGTCGGCAAGTCCGACGGCACCGCGACTCGGGTGGAGGCAAACCAGACGCTCACCACCCGGTTCCAGTCACCGGGCTATGTACTGGTCGATGCGGTGCTCGGCTACGATCTCGGCAAGTTCGACGAGTCGCTCAAGGGCCTGAGCCTGACCGCGAACGTCGCCAACCTGTTCGACAAGCGCCACATCGCGAGCTGCTTCTTCGTCAACAGCTGTTACTTCGGCGCCTCGCGCACCGTCGTCGGATCGCTTCGCTTCAACTGGTGATCAGCGGACGTCGTCGACCGGCGCTGTCAGGATCACGCGCAAGCCGGGCATGTTGTCGTCCTGCTCGATCGTGCCCGACAGCCCGGCGACGATGGCGTTCATCATCCGGCTGCCGAAGCCGATCCGCGTCCCCGACTTGCCGACGCCCTGGTCCGCGACGATCAGCCGCAGTCGGTTGCGATGCTGTTCGAGGATGATGTGGATCGGCCCGGCACCGCCGCGATAGGCATATTTGCTCGCGTTAATGACGAGTTCGGTCAGCACCAGCCCGATGTTCACCGCGCGATCGGTGGCGACCAGCACGGGCGCGAGATCGAGCGTCATCTGCGCCGCCCAGTCCTCGCCTAGCGAGGTCTGCATGTCGCCCGCGAGTTCCTCGATATAGCGCGACAGGTCGACCGACTCGACCTGGTCGTCGCGGTACAGGCGGCGATGCACCAGCGCGACCGCGGCGAGCCTTGCCTGCGCCTCGGCGAGATGCTCCTTCACCTTCGCGTCGTCGGATGATTTCGCCTGCAACGACAGGAACGCCGCGACCAGTTGCAGACTGTTCTGCACGCGGTGATTGACCTCCTTCATCAGGACGTCCTTCTGCGCGATCAACGCATCCTTGTCGGCGAGCGTCCGTTGCAGGTCGGCGTTGAGCAGGCGCAGGCGCTGATTGATATGCGCGTCGTGGAACGCGCGGCGCAGGCGGTGCGCGGCCTCGATCTCCTCGCGCGTCCAGCGCCGCGATCGACCGCTGACTGCCTGCGTCCAGGATTCGAACGACGTGCGCGGAGTCAGCACTGCGTTGGGATCGACCGACACCGCCTTGTGCGGATTGCCGGCCCATTCGACCTCTTCGATCTGCTCGGCCCGGAACCACAACAGCACCGCTCCCTCGTCGACCAGTGGCAGCGCGAGCAAGCCGCTCGCCTGGGCACGGTAAGCTTCGGCGCGGGGCAACAGTGCCGACAGTTCATGCGTCGTGAACGGCTCGATCACACCCCGCGTGCGGGCCCATGCGGCGAGATCGAGAATGTCGTCCTTGCCGGGACACGACCCGTCGGTGTCGACGACCGTGCCCTCGACATAGGCGAAGCCGTCGCCGTCGAGCATCCGCCGGAGATCGTCGCGCAACGCGGCGACGATGCTGCGCGGGGCCGGCTCGGTCGCGAGCTTGGGGATGACCGCATCCTCCGCCGCGCGCAGCCGCAGCCTTTCGCGGTACGTCTCCGCCTCTTCCTTCGCGCGGATCTGGCGCGCGAGCCCGCCGGCCAGGGTCGCCGACGCCGCGCGGATGTCGGGTGTCAGACCCTTCGGCGAGCCGTGATGGCAGGCGATCAGGCCCCAGAGCAGCCCGTCCTTGACGATCGAGATCGACGCCGACGCCGCCACGCCCATGTTGGCGAGATACCGCAGATGGATCGGCGACACGCTGCGCAGCGCCACGTCGCTCAGGTCGAGCGTCTCGAACCCGGCCGGGCGGAGCACCGCGGGCGCGTAATCGATCGTGGGAATCGTCCGCGTCCGGTTGCGCACGTACAGCGCGCGCGCCTGTTTCGGAATGTCCGATGCGGGAAAATGGTGATTGAGGAAGGTGCCGAGCCCTGTCGCCTTGTCCTCCGCCATCACGCGGCCCGCCTCGTCGTCGAGGAAGCGATAGACCATGACGCGGTCGAAACCGGTCAACTGCCGGAACGCGGTCGCGGCGCGCTCGCACAACGTCTGGAGGTTGCTCGCGCGCTCGAACGTCATCGCCATCGCGTTGAGCCGGCCGAGCATTCCCGCCGCGGTGACGGGCTCCGCTTCGACGGGTTCGAGTTCGACCAGCACGTGCTCGGCGGTGCGGTGAAGGGTGACGTCGAACCGTTCGGTCAGGCCCGCTACCGGCAGTCCGGCAAGTGCCACGCCAGCGACCGTGTCATTGGCTATGAGTGTCGCACCGATGTCCTGTGCCAACAGCGCCGACAGGTCGCTGCCGAGCCAGTCGGGGGTCAGGCGAGTCTCGAGATCGCCCGCGCCCGCCACGACGGCCAGACTGGTCGCATCGGCAACGAGCAGCAGGCCATGCGGCTGGATCGCACCGGGGATGTGGATCGGCTCGCGGTCGCACGCATTGAGGTCCAGCCCCACGCCATCGGTGGAACCGGCAATATCGCTCGACGCGTTCATCTACCCGAAACTCTCCTATCGAGCCTCGATCATGGAGCCCCCGGCGGAACAAAGCAAATACCCGCAGCGGGTTACGATATTAATCTGAAGCAATATCGCGTGGCGCGGACTCGGCATAGCGCCGCGCGATTACGGCGCAGGCGATCAGCTGCAACTGGTGGAACAGCATGACGGGCAGCAGGATCACGCCGACCTGCGCTGGCGGGAACAACACGCCCGCCATCGGCACGCCCGACGCGAGGCTCTTCTTCGAACCGCAGAATTGCAGCACGATCGCATCCTCGCGCGGGAGCTTCATCAGCCGCGCAACGGCAAACGTCAGCCCAAGCACGAAGGCGAGCAGCGCGGCGCACAACAGCCCGATCAGGATCAGGTCGCCGAGCGATAATTTGGTCCAAAGCCCCTCAACCACCGCGGCGCCGAACGCGCTGTAGACGACCAGCAGGATCGAGCCGCGATCGACCACCGTCAGCAGGCTCTTGTTGCGCGTCACCCACGCGCCGATCCAAGGCCGCAGCAGATGCCCGGCGACGAACGGCACCAGCAGTTGTAGCACGATCGCCTCGATACTCTCGATCGAGATCCCGCCGCTGCCCGAAGTGTTCATCAGCAGCGCGACCAGCGCCGGCGTGACGAGAATGCCGAGCAGGTTCGAGAACGACGCGCTGCACACCGCCGCCGCGACATTGCCGCGCGCAATCGCGGTGAAGGCGATCGACGACTGCACGGTCGAAGGGAGCAAGGTCAGGAACAGCAACCCGGCGGCGAGCGGCCCGGTCACGAACGGCAACGCGGTCAGCCCCAGCCCGAACAGCGGGAACGCAACGAAGGTGATGGCCAGCACCGCCAGATGCAGCTTCCAGTTGCGCAGCCCCGCCCAAATCGCATCGCGCGACAGCTTCGCGCCGTGCAGGAAAAACAGCAGGACGATGCCGATATCGGCGGCGTAACCGACGATCGTCGCCATCTCGCCGCGGGCCGGCAACAGGCTCGCCAGCACGACGGTGCCGAGCAGCATCAGGATGAACGGTTCGAAGACCGCCAGGAACCGCCCGATCACGGATGCGCCTTCACATAGGCGTCGAGCGTCGCGAGATGGCCGCTGAGCGCCTCGTCGTCGAGGAAGCTGCCGAGGAAGCTGTTGCGTGCCAGCGTCACGACCTGCTCGCGCGACAAGGTCTTCGCCCGCGCCGTCTGCCGGAAATTCTCGCCGATATAGCCACCGAAATACGCCGGATCGTCCGAATGGATCGTCGCGCGCAGGCCGAGATCGAGCATCCGGTCGATCGGATGATTCTCCAGCTTGTCGACGTTGCGCAGCGCCACGTTCGACAGCGGACACACGGTCAGCGTCATCGCGTCACGCGCCAACCGCGCGACCAGCGCCGGATCCTCCAGTGCGCGGTTGCCGTGGTCGATCCTGTCCACCTGCAGGATGTCGAGCGCCTCGTGGATATAGGCGGGCGGGCCCTCTTCGCCTGCATGCGCGCACAGCATCAGCCCGGCATCCGCCGACGCGGCGAACACGCGCGCGAACTTCGACGGCGGATGGCCGACCTCGGACGAATCAAGCCCGACGCCGATGAACTGGTCGAGCCACGGCTCCGCCTGCGCGAACGTCTTGAACGCATCCTCCTCGTCGAGATGACGCAGGAAGCTCATGATCAGCCCCACCGACATGCCGTGCTTGGCCTGCGCCTCGTCGATCCCCGCGAACAGTCCGCACGCGACGACGTCGAAGGGAATGCCCCGATGCGTGTGTGTCTGCGGGTCGAAGAAGATCTCGGCGTGGACCACGCCGTCCTGCGCGACGCGGTCGAAATAGGCGACCGCCAGATCGCGGAAATCCTCCTCGGTCTGCAGCACCGCGGCGCCCGCGTAGTAGATGTCGAGGAAGGTCTGGAGATTGGTGAAACTGTACGCCGCGCGGACGTCCTCGACGCTCTTGAACGGGATCGCGACCTTGTTGCGTTCGGCCAGCGCGAACATGAGCTCGGGCTCGAGGCTGCCCTCGATATGGAGGTGCAGTTCCGCCTTGGGCAGGTTCGTGATGAAGTCGTCGTTCGGGAAGGGGGTCATGATCCGTCCTGTCGCTTGGGTCGCGTCGGCTGCAACCATTCCGCCCGCCACGCACTACCGCAAGTGCGAAAGCCGTTGCATGACAATCCTGTCACGTTACCGAGCGCCGATACTTACGCGAAGGACACCATCGATGCCGACAGGATTGGTCGCACTGCTCGACGACATTGCCGGGATCACCAAGCTCGCCGCCGCCAGCCTCGACGATATCGCCGCGACCACCGGCAAGGCGGGCAGCAAGGCGATCGGCGTGGTGGTCGACGATGCCGCCGTCACGCCGCGCTACATGGTCGGGTTCGAGCCCAAGCGCGAACTGCCGATGATCGGCAAGATCGCGCTGGGGTCGTTCCGCAACAAGCTGGTCTTCATCCTGCCCGCGGCGCTGGCATTGAGCGCGTTCGCGCCGTGGCTGCTGACGCCGTTGCTGATGATCGGCGGTACGTATCTGTGCTTCGAGGGCGCGGAGAAGATCCTCGAAGCGTTCGGTGGCGGTCATGCCGAGGAGGTCGTCGCCGAGCCGGTCGATGCCGCGACGCTCGAAGCGCAGAAGGTCTCGGGCGCGATCCGTACCGACTTCATCCTGTCGGCCGAGATCATGGTGATCGCACTGTCGGACGTGGCGACCAAGCCGATCTGGGAGCAGGCGATCGTGCTCGCACTGGTCGGGATCGTCATCACCATCGGCGTCTACGGCGTGGTCGCGCTGATCGTGAAGATGGACGATATCGGGCTGCATCTGGCGCAGCGCAGCAGCGCGGTCGTGCAGGCGATCGGGCGTGGGCTGGTGAAGGGGATGCCGATCGTGATGTCGGCGCTGTCGGTGATCGGCACGGCGGCGATGGTCTGGGTCGGCGGCCAGATCATCGTCCACGGGATCGAGGAGTTCGGGTTCACCACGCTGCCGCATTGGATCCACGATACGGCTGAGGCGGCTTCGCATGCGGTGCCGTTCGCCAAGGGCGCGGTGAACTGGGTGATGAACGCGTTCTTCTCGGGGATCGTCGGGCTGATCCTGGGCGGCGCGATCGCGCTGGGGCTCCATGCGGTGAAGAAGCCGAAAGCGCACTGACCGGGAGAGCGTTGTCCGCTCTCAACCTTGTTCTCCCGCGAAGGCGGGAGCCCAGTCTGGGTCCCCGCCTTCGCGGGGAAACAAGTCGCGCCTGGTTATAAGACGCTACCACCACAAAACACCACCCCGGCGAAGGCCGGGGCCCAATTGGGGAACGGAGGTAACGATGGACAGCCCGTCATTACTGCGACCTTTCCAATTGGGCCCCGGCCTTCGCCGGGGTGGTGCTCATTTAGCCGGGGTGGTGGCATCGGGAGGGAAAGAGGCAGCCCCTACTTAGCCGTCCACTTCCCCATCCAGCCCAGCACTTCCCCATACCACTGCCGCGAGTTCTTCGGCTTCAACACCCAGTGGTTCTCACCCGGGTTGACCAGCAACCGCGACGGGATCCCGCGCCGCTGCAACGCGGTGAACGTCGCCAGCCCCTGCGTGTACGGAATGCGGAAGTCCTTCTCGCCGGTGATCACCAGCATCGGCGTCTTCCATTTCGCCACGTAATTGACCGGGTTCCATTTCTCGAACGCCTGCGGGTCCTCGTAATAGGCCTTCCCGCCATGCTCCCATTCGTCGAACCAGAGCTCCTCGGTCTCGTACGCCATCGCGCGCGCGTCGAACACGCCGTCATGCTGGACGATGCACTTGAAGCGATCGGGCCACTGCCCCTCGATCCAGTTCATCATGTAGCCGCCGTACGACGCACCGAGCGCACACGCATTGTCCGCATCGAGCCACGCGAACTTGTCGGTCGCGGCAGCCAGCCCCTTCTTCAGATCCTCGAGCGGCCAGCCGCCCCAGTTGTTGCTGATCGCGTCGGTGAAGCCCTGGCCGTATCCGGTCGACCCATGGAAATCGACCGCGACCAGACCATAGCCAGCGCCGGCGAACACCGCGGGGTTCCAGCGATACGACCAACTGTTGTTGCTCGATCCCTGCGGGCCCCCGTGGACCATGTACGCGATCGGCACCTTGCCGGTGGAACCGTACGGCTTCACCGCATAGCCCCAGACGGTGTCCGCGTTCGCGCCCTTGAAGTTGAACCGCGTGACCGTCGGCATGTCGATCCCGGCGAGCCTTGCGGCGTTGACCTGCGTGAGCCGCTGCGGTGCGCCGGTGCCCACACGAAAGAAATCGGCTGGTGCGATAAGGCTGTCGATCGCCACCACAGGCCCCCGCGGCGTGATGGCGACCGCGCTGACGTGACCCTCCTGCGTCAGCCGCGTGACCGCACCGCTGGTCGCATCGACACGGAACAGCGGCGTCTCCTGCGTGTCGTCCGCCGTCACGTAGAGCGACTTCGAGTCCGGCGCCCACGCGATCGAGCCGACCGACCGGTCCCAGCGCTCGGTCAGCGACACCGTCTTGCCGCTGGCGATGTCGCGCAGCGTCAGCACCTGGCGATCCGCCTCGAACCCCGGCCGACGCATCGCGAAATAGGCGAGCGTGCGGCCATCGGGTGATACGGTCGGAAGGTTGTCGGTCGCCTTGTTCGCCGGAGTCAGATTGACCGGTGCCGCCGAGCCGTCCGCGGGCACCGAGAAGATGTCGAGATTGGTCGACAGCGCTTCGATCCGGCCGGCCTCGCGCAGTGCGAAATAGACGGTGTGGCCGTCCGGGCTCCACGAGATTTCCTCACCGCCGCCATTGGGCTTCGATGGCGTATCACCGACCAACGCGCCGACCAGCGGCACGCCGTTGCCGGACGCACCTGCGGCGGTCAGCGGCAACACGAACAGCTGCGACCGCGTGCCGTCCGCCCACGTATCCCAATGCCGCACGAACAGCTGGTCGTAGGTCCGGCCGGCGCCCGCGTTCGGATCCTTCTTCACCATCGCCGGCTCGAGGCTCGGCGCGCCCGGCTTGCGATCCGCCCAGACCAGCAGCTTGTCGCCTGTCGGCGCGACCTTGAAGCCGCCGAATCCACCCTTGAAGCTGGTCAGCTTGCGCGGCGTGCCGCCCGTCACCGGCACCGACCAGACCGCATCCTCGCCGGCCTTGTCGGACGTGAAATAGACGGTGTTGCCGACGATCTGCGGGTCGTTCTCGTTGACCTGCGGATCGGCGAGCAGCTTCACCGGCGTCGCGCCCGGCGTGCTCAAGTCGAGCCGCCAGAGATCGTAGCGCCCCTTGTCCGCCGCGAGATCGGTCTCGCGCTGCGCCCAGACGAGCCAATGCCCGTCCTGCGACGCGGTCGGCGCACCGACGCGGCTGAGCATCGTCACGTCGTCGATGGTGAGTTGCCGGGCGGCGGCCGGGGCACTCGCAAAGGCGAGCACGGCGAGGCTGGCGGAGAGCATGATCTTCATGGCGCACTTGATAGGACGCTTGCGAGATCGCGCGCAATCACCTCGATCGCTTGCACGACAGCACCGGTTCAGATCATGGCGGTATCAGGCGCTAGATGACCCGCGCGCCCAGGATTTCGTCGTTCATGTTCACTATATCTGTTCGGTGGTTTCTGGCGGCGACGTTGCTCGCATTCGGGGCGGGGCCGGCCTCGGCGGCGCAGGTGCAACTGCCGGTCGACGCGCTGATGCAGGACGCGGGAGAATATGCGACCCGGTTCGGTGTGCCGTTCGACGAAGCGCTGCGACGAATGCGCGCGCAGGGCGCCACCGTGCCGACGACCGACGCGCTCCGCGAGACCTACAAGGATCGCTGGGCCGGCGTCGCGATCGAGCATCAGCCGAATTACCGCATCGTCGTGCTGCTGACCGGCACCGATCCGGTCGCGGATCAATCCGTGATGGTGGGCGGGATGGTCGTGCCCATCGTCTTTCGGACCGGCGCACCTGTGACGCGCGAGGCGGTGCTCGCCGCGATCACGGCCTATCAGGCGAAGATACGCGATTCCCTCCCGCACCCGCCCGGGCTTGGAGTCGATCAGCGAACCGGCGAACTGGTCGTGATGATCGCATCGGGTGATGCCGATCTCGACCGCGATGGCGCGCTGCGCACTCGGATCGCGACGATGACCGGCGTTCCGGTGCGGATCGAAGCCGTTGATAAGCCGTCTGCGAACATGGCGCAGGATCAGGTCGCTCCGGTCCCCACGCTCATACCCGCCCCGGTCGACGGCGGCGCGATCGAGGGCGGGGCGCGCGTGGTCGGGACGGTCGATGGCAAGCGCTATGCCTGCACGACGGGCTTCGTCGTGTCCGACGGGGTGCGCAACGGCGTGGTCACCGCGGCGCATTGCCCGGACGCGCTATCCTATGTCGGCAAGCGCCCTTCGGACGGCAGTCGCGAGGAATGGCCGCTGGCGTTCGTCGGGCAATGGGGCTGGGGGTATCAGGACGTGCAGGTCAACGTCGCGACCGCGCCTGACGTCGGCTACGCACCTTTGTTCTACGCGGATACCGCCAAGACGCTCGCGCGGCCCGTCGCCACGTGGCGCTACCGCACGAGCACGCGCGCGGGCGACTTCGTGTGCCATCGCGGCGAGCGTACCGGCTATAGCTGTGCGGTGATCGCGATGGTCGATTTCGCGCCGGCGGGCGATCTGTGCGGCGGCGCGTGCCTGCCGACCTGGGTCGCGGTCGAGGGGCCGACGTGCAAGGCCGGCGACAGCGGCGCGCCGGTGTTCGAAGGCAGCACCGCGCTGGGCCTCGTCAAAGGCGGCACCTACCGCCGCGACGGGACGTGCCTCTTCTACTACTATATGTCGACCGACTACCTGCCGCAGGGCTGGACGCTGTTGCATCAGTAACACGGTGCCGGGCGCGCTGATTGTGTCTCCCCGCCAAGCGCTGTACGTCCCGCCGGGAACACGGTGCCGCCGAGCGCCGATCGGCGGCCTATCGACACGGGCATGACATGGACTCCTCGGGCCTTGAGGCCGTTTTTCTAGCAAACCGCGATACGCTGCTGCGGTTCATCCGCTCGCTCGGCGCGGGCGATGCGGAGGATCTGCTGCAAGAGCTGTGGGTGCGGATCCAGACCGCCCCGACCGGGCCGATCGCGTCGCCGCTGTCGTATCTGTACCGGATGGCGAACAACCTGATGCTCGATCGCCACCGCGCGGTGCGGCAGGCGGAGAAGCGCGATCGCGAATGGACCGAGGCGACGGGGGGACCGTCGCTCGACCGATCCGAGGAGCCATCCGCCGAACGCGTCGTGATCGCGCGCGAGCAGGCGGCACTGGCGGAGTCGGCGTTGCAGTCGGTCGGCGACCGGGCGGCGCGGATATTCCGACGTCACCGGATCGACGGCATCGAGCAGCGCGTGGTCGCGGCGGAGTTCGGGGTGAGCCTCAGTACCGTAGAGGGCGACTTGCGCAAGGCCTATCGCGCGATGATCGATGCGAAGCGACGTTACGATGAGGCTTGATCGCAACGTCTCCGTCTTCGGCTATAGGAGGCCATGATGGCGGAGCATGACGATATCGAAGCGCGCGCGCTGGACTGGGTCGTCCGGACGGGTAGCGATGCGTTCGACGACTGGCCGGCGTTCCACGCCTGGCTGGAGGCGGACCCGCGTCACGCAGTGGCCTATCATGCGATGTCGATGGATATCGAGGAAATGGCGGCGACCGTGCCGCCCGTGCAGGTTGCGCCGATCGTTATGCAGCCTGCGCGGAGACGTTGGCCGGTATGGGCCGGTGGAGCGATCGCCGCGTCGCTCGCGCTGTTCGTAGGGTATGAGTCGATCGAGACGCGCGCGCATCCTTATGCCGTCGAAACCGCGGCGGGGACGATGCGGACGGTTCGGCTTGCCGATGGCAGCACGATCGCGATGGGCGGTGCGACGCGGCTGATGCTCGATCGCGACGATCAGCGGATCGCGACGTTGGAGCGCGGCGAGGCGATGTTCGTGGTCCGACACGACGACAGCGATCCGTTCGAGGTCAGCGTCGGCGGCGCACGTCTGGTCGATGTCGGCACCGCGTTCGACGTGAAGCACGCACGGGTCGAGACGCGCGTCGCCGTATCGGAAGGCGCAGTCGACTATAACCCAGGACGCGACGGCATCCGGCTCGTGAAGGGGCAGGGGCTGGTCGTGCGCGACGGCAAGGCGACCGTGACCGCGGTCGATGTCGCCAGCGTAGGATCGTGGCGCGACAGCGTGCTGGCGTATGAAGGCGCGACGCTGGCGGAAGTCGCGGACGACCTGTCGCGCGCGCTCGGCGTCGACCTGCGCGCCGATCCGGGCGTCGCCAAGCGCGCGTTCAGCGGCAGCATCGCGACGGCCAAGCTGTCGGGCGATCCCCGCCTCGCCGCGCCGTTGCTGGGTGTCGCGATCCGCAAGCGTGGTGGTCACTGGGTGATGTCCTCGCGCTCGTGAGGATGCGCGGATGTCTGGTCGTCGCGGTGCTCGCCGTCGCCGCTCCCGCGCAGGCGGGGCAGGGGGCGGTCGACTTGCCGGCGGGGCGTCTTGGGGATGCGGTGCTGGCGCTCGGGCGGCAGTCGGGGACAAGTATCGTCGTCGGCGACCCAGGGCTTTGGGCGCGGCGCGTGCCCGCGGTACGCGGTCGGATGAGCGCGCGCGAGGCGCTCGACCGGCTGGCGACTGCGGCGAATGCGGACGTCGTCGCAGCGGGTGCGGTCGGGTGGCGGCTGACCGCTCGCGCACCGCGCGTCATTCCAGTGAAGCGTCCGAAGGTCGTTCCGGTCGCCGCACCGCCGGCGGTCCAGGGCGCGGACATCGTCGTCACCGGCAGCAAGCGCGATGTCCGGTTGCGCGATTTCGCAGGGCAGGTCGCGTTGCTCGATGGTGTCGACCTTGCGCTCGGCGGCGCGGGCGGGACCGAGGCGATCCTCGCGCGGCTGGCCAGCGTATCGTCGACGCATCTGGGCGCCGGCCGCAACAAGCTGTTCATCCGCGGCATCGCCGATTCCAGCTTCACCGGGCCGACCCAGACTACCGTCGGCCAGTATTTCGGCGACCTGCGGCTGAGCTACAACGCGCCCGATCCCGATCTGCGGCTCTACGATATCGCGTCGGTCGAGGTGCTCGAGGGGCCGCAGGGTACGCTGTACGGCGCAGGGTCGCTCGGCGGCATCATCCGCACCGTGCCGAACGCGCCGGAACTGGGCGCAGTGTCGGCGTCGATCGCGGGAGGTTTGTCGGCGACGTGGCACGGCGATCCGGGCGCGGATCTGGGCGCGACGCTGAACGTGCCGCTCGGCGAGCGCGTGGCGCTGCGCGTCGTCGGCTACGGCGTGAGCGAGGGCGGGTATATCGACAATCCGGTGCTCGATCGCCGCGACGTGAACCGGACGCGGATCGGTGGTGGGCGGGCTGCGCTGCGGCTCGATGCGGGGAATGGCTGGACGGTCGATCTCGGCGGGATCGGGCAATGGACCAAGGGTGACGACAGCCAATATGCCGACCGTGACGCGCCGCCGCTGACGCGGTCGAGCGCGATCGTGCAGGGGTTTTCGGCGGACTATACGATGGGGCAGGTCGTCGTCTCGGGCACGATCGGCGGTTTGAAGGTCAAATCTTCGACCGGGATCGTCAGCCAGACGCTGACCGAACGCTACGACGCGACCCTGCCAGCAGTCGATCCGACGCTGCCGATCACCAATTGGCCTGCATTCGGCAGCCCCCTGATCGCAGCGGCGGGCAGTCCGCGCGTATTCGCGCAGCGCAATGCGACCGACATGATCGCGAACGAGACGCGGGTATGGCGGCCGATGCGCAACGGGTTCGGCTGGGTGGTCGGCGGCAGTTTCACGCACAATCGCACGCGACTGTCGCGCTCGCTCGGCCCGGTCGATGCGCCCGCGCCGGTGACCGGGGTGACCAACAGCATCGACGAAGCGACGCTGTACGGTGAGGGGAGCGTGCAGTTGGTGCGCGGATTGACCGCCACCGCCGGCGCACGGGTCACGCGGGCATCGCTCGCGGGGACCGGCGAGGACATCGCACCGGCGCGACTGGAGGCGGTTGCGCTCGCCCGTGCGCGCGTGACGGCGGACCGGATCGAGACGAGCGTGCTGCCGTCCGCCTCGCTGATCGCGGCGGTGTTGCCGAAGGTGTCGCTGTACGGCCGCTACCAGCAGGGGTTTCGGCCCGGCGGGCTCGCGATCGAGAGCGATTTCGTCCGGCGGTTCGAGAATGATCGCGTCCGGACGCTGGAGAGTGGCATGCGCTTCGGGCTCGCGGGGGTCGATCGCGCGTACCTGACGGCGAGCGTCTCGCACACGATCTGGCAGGATATCCAGGCGGACTTCATCGACGCCACCGGCCTGCCGAGTACCGCCAATATCGGCGACGGGCGGATCTGGACGTTCAGTGCGGCGGGCGGGTGGAAGCCGGTCGCCGGGCTGACGCTCGACGCGGGCTTCACCTATAACGACAGCCGCGTAACCGAACCTAGCGCGGCGCTGTTCGTGGCGCTCGCGCGGATGAGCCAGGTGCCGAATATCGCACGCTACGCCGGGCGGCTGGGCGCGGATTACCGGCGTGATGTCGGGCGGGATCTGGAACTGCGGGTGTATGGCTGGGCGCGCTATGTCGGGCGGTCGCGGTTGGGCGTCGGCCCGGTGCTGGGCGAGGAGCAGGGCGATTATCTCGATACGGCGCTGACGGCGCGGGTCGGGCGGCCTGCGTTGGGCGTGACGCTCGGGGTAACGAACCTGACCGACAGCGTAGGCAACCGGTTCGCGTTGGGGACCCCGTTCCAGGTCGGGAGCGGGCAGATCACGCCACAGCGTCCGCGGACGATCCGCATCGGCCTGGACGCCGCCTTCTGACTTCCCCCCTCCCTGAAAGGGAGGGGTAGGGGGTGGGTCGGCTTCCGCGTGTTCTAACGGTGGTGGCTCGAACAGGCCGACCCACCCCCAGCCCCTCCCTTCCAGGGAGGGGAGCTAGCAAGCGACAACTCACCCCTTCGCGTTCACCAGTGCCCGCTGATCGGCCGGCAGCAACGCCAGCGCCGTTTTGTAGCAATCCTCCACGTGCGAATTACCGACCAGCTTCATCGCGCCGAAGCTGATCGTCGCCGCCACCGCCGAACCCGCTAACGGCACGAACTTCGCCATCGATCCGACCGCCACGCGCGCGCCGACGCGGCGGAGCAGGGCAACGACGATGCGCTTGGTCACCATCCGGCCGATCATCGTGTTGCCCAGACTCGACGCCATCACCAGCGCCTGCTGTGCAAGCTGCGGCTCGAGCTTCTGCACCTGCTCGTGATCGAGCCCGAAGCGCTTGCTGATCTCCGGCAGCAGCTTGGTAAGCAGGCCGATGTCCGCGACGATATCCGCGCCGGGGATCGGCACGACGGCCGCGCCCGCCGACATCATCGAGCGCGTCGTGACGAGCCGCTTGCTGTCGTCGCGGATGCGGTCGAGTTCGGCGATGGTGGTGATCATGCTGGCGTTTCCCTGAAGATGTTGGGCCGATAACGCGCCGCCGCGGTCGTGGTGCCGCGCCATGCTGCATCAACGTTAAAGGTTCGCGGGTCGCGTCTCCGTCCTCTTCTCGAAAACACATCGAAAAGGGTTCCGTATGCGTCGTCTCCTGCTGACCACCACCTGCCTGTTCGCGGTAACGACGGGCGCCCAGGCGCAGACCGTGATCGACACCAAGCGGACCGACACGGTGCGGACCTCGACCATCAAGGCCGGCGCCCCCGACAATATCCGCATCGCCGCCGCCGGTTCGGTGACGCCGACCAGCGGCACCGCGGTCACCGTCGACAGCGTCAACTCGGTCACCAACGAAGGCACGATCCAGGTCACCAATGCCGACGGATCGACCGGTATCCTCGCCAACGCCGGCACCGGCGGCGGGATCACCAACGCGGCGACCGGCAAGATCATCATCGACGAAAGCTATGTCGCGACCGACACCGACAAGGACGGCGACCTAGACGGTCCGTTCGCGGCCGGCACCGGACGCACCGGCATCCGCACCGCGGGCGCGTACACGGGCGCGATCGTCAACAGCGGCGCGATCACCGTGAAGGGCAACAACTCCGCTGGCATCTGGCTCGGCGGACCGCTGACCGGCGCCTTCACGCATAACGGCCAGACCTCGGTCACCGGCAACGGATCGACCGGCGTGCGGATCGCCGACGTCACCGGCAACGTCCGCCTCGCCGGCACGATCGCTGCGATCGGGCAGGGCGCGGTCGCCGCGCGCGTCGATGGCGACATCGCGGGTGCGCTGGTGGTGCAGGGCGCGCTCGGCTCGACCGGCTATCGCTATGCGACGGCGCCCGCCGATACGACCAAGCTCGACGCCGACGACCTGTTGCAGGGCGGATCCGCGCTGGTCGTCGCGGGCAACGTGTCGGGCGGTATCATCTTCGCGATCCCGCCGAAGGACGCGAGCACGACCGATGCCGACGAGGACAAGGACGGTCTTCCCGACGCCACCGAAGGCTCGGCCGCGATCACCTCCTACGGCGCGGCGCCTGCCGTACAGATCGGCTCGGCCACGCGGACGATCGCGATCGGTGCGGTGGCGGGGACGGGGACCGGCTTCGGGCTGATCGTCGATGGCGGCATCGCGGGCAGCGGCGTCTATGGCGGCGTCGAGGGCAATGGCCTGGCGATCGGCGGCCTTGGCGGCGCGGTGACGATCGCAGGCGGGATCGGCATCAACGGCACCGTGGCGGCAACCGCAAACGGCGCGAGTGCCACCGCGTTGAAGCTTGGTACGGGCGCGTCGACGCCTGAAATCCGCAACGCCGGCACGATCGCCGCGTCAGGCGGCGGCACAGCCGCATCGCGTTCGACGGCAGTCCTGATCGATACCGGCGCATCCGTCGCCACGATCCGCAACAGCGGCACGATCAAGGCGACCGCGCAGGCCGCCGACGGCACCGCGATCGGCATCCTCGATCGGTCGGGCACCGTCACGCTGGTCGAGAACAGCGGCGGGATCGGTGCATCGGGTGCACTCGCCACCTCCGAGCGCAACGTCGCGATCGACCTTTCGGCGAACACGACCGGCACGATCGTTCGCCAGACCGCAGTCGCGACCGGCATCGCGGCGCCCGCGATCGTCGGCGACGTCCGCTTCGGCAGCGGCAACGACGTATTCGACGTCGCGGACGGTACCGTCACCGGCACCGCGCGCTTCGGCACCGGCAACAACCGCCTCGCGCTATCGGGCGACGCCAATTTCACCGGCGGCGCAGTGTTCGGTGCGGGCAATGACGCACTCACGCTCGCGGGGACCTCGGTATTCAGCGGCGCGGCGGACTTCGGTGGTGGAAGCGACACGCTGACGCTCGGCGGGACGTCGCGCTTCTCCGGCACGCTCGTCAATTCGGGCGGCCTCGCGGTCGCGGTCAACGGCGGTACGCTCGACATTACCAAGGCCGCATCGATCGCGTCGCTGTCGGTCGGCGGTGGCGGTATCCTCGCGGTGACGCTCGACAAGGCGGGCGGCACCAGCACGATGATCCAGGTCGCCGGCACGGCATCGTTCGACAAGGATTCGAAGCTCGCGCTGAAGCTCACCAGCGTCGTCGATGCGGAGGGCCGCTACACCGTCCTGCGCGCCGGCACGTTGACCGGTGCCGCAAACCTGACCGCAACCACGACACTCCTCCCCTTCCTATACAAGGGCAGCATCGCGACCGGCACGGGCAACGACCTGGCCGTCGACATCGCGCGTAAATCGTCGACCGAACTCGGGCTCAACCGCTCGCAGGCGTCGGCGTATGACGCGATCTACAAGGCGCTCGGCAACGACGCGAAGGTCGGCGGCGCGTTCCTCAACATCACCGAGGCCGAGGCGTTCCGGGGTTCGGTCCGCCAGATGTTGCCCGACCATGCCGGCGGCACGTTCGAGACCGTGACGATGGGCTCGCGCGCAACCGCCCGCCTGCTCGCCGACCCGCACGGCCCGTTCAAGGACGAAGGCAAATGGGGCTATTGGGTGACCCAGGTCGCGTGGGGCACGTCGAAGAGCGTCGCCGATACGGCAGGCTACGACATCAGCGGCTGGGGCGTCTCGGCGGGCGCGGAATACAAGACGGGCGTGGGCAACTTCGGGACCTCGCTCGCCTATCTCCACGGCCAGGATGCCGACGACGGCACGGACAACGAGGTGAATTCGGACCAGTATGAACTGGCCGGATACTGGCGCGGGCATTGGGGCGGTCTGCAGGCCAATGCCCGCGCTTCGGGCGCGAAGGTGAAGTTCGACGGTGTCCGTCAGTTCGCCGGCGCGATCGGCGCCGAGGCCGTTGCCCGGACCGCCAAAAGCAACTGGGACGGCGCGCTCTACGCGGCATCCGGCGGCCTGTCGTACGAGGCGGGCACCGGCATGCTCACCTTCCGCCCGGTCCTCGCGATCGATTACTACAAGCTCAAGGAGGACGGCTACAGCGAGACCGGCGGCGGCAAGGCGATCGACTTGGTCGTGCGGTCGCGGACCAGCGACGAGCTCGCGGTCACCGGCAGCGGCGCACTCGGGCTGAACTTCGGCGGACCCAAGTTCGAGAATGGCTGGTTCCGCGTCGAAGCAGAAGGCGGCCGTCGCCAGATCGTCGGCGGCGGCCTGGGCGCGACCACCGCGTCGTTCGAAGGCGGCCAGTCGTTCACGCTGACCCCCGACAAGCGCACCAGCGGCTGGGTCGGCAAGCTGCGCGGCGTCGGCGGCAACGGCATCTTCCGGATGGGCGGCGAGTTCAACGCCGAGCAGCAACAGGGCCGCGTCGCGCTGTCGTTGCGCGCCAACCTCCAGATCGGGCTTTAGGCAACCGCACTTTTCGGGGGTGGAATGGCTCGATTCCGCCCCCGGACTGTTGTCGGCGCATAGCAGGAGCGAAGATATGGCCGAAGACCGTTTGAACATCGACGTGAAGACCCTCGAGGACAATAGTGACCTGCGCCAGGTCGAGTTCGAGGCCGAAGTGAGCGAGGAACGCTATCAGTTGGCGGTCCAGTACGACGTACTCGAAGCGCTCAGCACGGTATCGCCCGAAGGCGACGCCGTGACGATCTTCAAGCAGCATGCCGAAGAGATCGCCGAACTCGGCGTCGTCGCGCTGGCGCGCGATCCCGACCAAAAGATCGTCGTCATCAGCGAAAACGATCTGGACTAGCGCCGGCATCCGGCCGATCCTCCCCACCGAGCCGGCATTGTCGTCCGGACGGTGGGAGACGGATGATGAAAACGATCTGGACGAGCGTTGTAGTGGCGATGACGATCGCGGCGGGCGCGACGACGGCGCAGGCACAGAAGGTCAGCCCCGCGGTCACCAGCGCGCTTGCCGATCCGGCGCGCGCCGACCAGCAAGGTGACGATGCCCGCCGCAAGGCCGCCGACGTCCTCGCCTTCTCCGGCGTGCGGCCGGGCAATGTCGTCGTCGATTACCTTCCGGGTGCCGGCTATTGGACCCGAATCTTCACTGGCGTCGTCGGACCCAAGGGCCACGTCTACGCAGTGTGGCCGGCAGCCGGCGCGAAATACGCCGAGAAGACGCTGCCGGCGCTTCAGGCGCGCAACCTAGCCAACGTCACCGCCGTCGTCCAGACCACCAACCTGCCGACCTCGCCCAAGCCGGTCGACCTGTTCTGGACCGTGCAGAACTACCACGACATCGCCAATAACGGCGGCGGCGAGGGCGCGTTGAAGGCGTTCGACAAGGCAGTGTTCAACATGCTCAAGCGCGGCGGCATCTACGTCGTGATCGATCATGCGGATGCCCCCGGCAGTGGCCTTAGCGGGACCGAGACGCGGCACCGGATCGACCCGGCGGTAGTAAAGGCGCAGGTCCAGGCGGCGGGGTTCAAGTTCGTTGGCGAGTCCACCGCACTGCGCAATCCGGCCGACGATCACACCAAGCCGGTATTCGACCCCGCGATCCGCGGCACGACCGACCAGTTCGTCTACAAGTTCAAGAAGCCGTAAGCGCATCGGCGACTGGTCGACGGCATTAGCGTTCGTTGATCAGTCGCCATCGCCTTTCCGTCATCGCGATCGAGTCCAGCGCTCGGGCATGGCGTTCGCAGCAGGACGGTCCTAAGCGACTTCGATGAACGACAAAATTGCTGCCCCATCGATGCGTCCAGGCGAGTTCGTCGCCTTCATCGCCGCGTTGATGGCGGTCAACGCGCTCGGCGTCGACCTGATGCTGCCCGCGCTCGCCGATATCGGCCACCAGCTTGGCATCGCCACCGCGAACCACCGCCAGTGGATCATCACCGCGTACATGCTCGGCTTCGGCGCCGGGCAGCTCGTCTACGGGCCGCTCGCGGATCGCTACGGCCGCCGGATCATCCTGCTCGTCACGCTGACGGGATTCGTCGCGGCGAGCATCTTCGCGGCCGGATCGCAGACGTTCGCGGCCTTGCTCGGCGCCCGCGTTCTTCAGGGGCTGATGTCCGCATCGACGCGCGTGCTCGCGGTCGCGATCGTGCGGGATCGGTATTCGGGTCGCCAGATGGCGCGCACGTTGTCCGTGGCGCAGATGATCTTCTTCCTCGTGCCGATCATGGCGCCGAGCCTGGGGCAGGTGCTGCTCCAGTTCGGTCCGTGGCGGTTCATCTTCTACGCGCTGGCCGGCTTCGCGGCGTTCGTCCTTGCCTGGTCGGTGACGCGGTTGCGGGAATCGCTGCCGGTCGAGCGCCGGTCGCCGCTGTCGTTCGCGTCGCTCCGCCAGGCGTACACGCTGACGCTGACCAACCGCTATTCGGCCGGCTATGCGGTCGCGGCGTCGATGACGTTCGGCGGGATCATCGCCTTCGTCTCGTCCGCGCAGCAGATCTTCGTCGACGAGTTCCACGCCGGCGAGCGATTCACGATCCTGTTCGCGGTCTGCGCGTTTTCGATGGGGTGCGCGTCGTTCGCCAACAGCCGGCTGGTCGAGCGTCTCGGCACGCGCCTCATATCGCAGGCCGCCGTACTGGGGTTGATCGCGCTGTCGGTGGTCCACATCGGCGTGATCGCCGCGGGGTCGGAATCGTTATGGACCTACATGCTGTTCCAGGCGCTGAGCATGACGTGCATCGGCCTGTGTGGCTCCAATTTCGGCGCGATGGCGATGGAGCCGGTCGGGCACATCGCCGGCACCGCATCGTCGATCCAGGGGTTCATCACCAGCGTCGGCGCGGTGATCGTTGGCTCGCTGATCGGCCAGTCGTACAACGGCACGACCTATCCGCTGGCGATCGGCTATCTCGCGATCGGGCTTGGCGTACTGGCGGTCGTGTACGTGGTCGAGGGCGGCAAGCTGTTCCACGCGCACCACAAGGCCTGATACGCGTTACGCCCCCACGCCGCGTTCGTGCGCCCACACGATCGCGGCGCTGCGCCGGTTGACGCCGATCTTCGCGTAAAGGCGCGCGACATGGTTGCGGACTGTGTTGCGCGACAGGTCGAGCCGGGTGGCGATCGCCGCATCGTCGAGGTCCTGGCAGATCAGTTCGAGCACCTCGCGCTCGCGCTTGCTGAGTTCGGTGGTGGGCGGCGTCGCGCCCGAGCCGGCGCGTGGATTTCGCAGCGTCGCCAGCTTGTCCATGATCGACCGGCTGAGCCAGTTGGCGTCCTTCATCACCGCGTCGATCGCCTCGACCAGTTCGAGTTCACCGCGGCGGCGCGCCGTGATGTCCTGGTACAGCCACAGGACGCAGGGCGTGCCGTCGACGCTGATCCGTTCGGCGGAGACGAGGCAGTCCAGCGTTTCGCCGTTCTTGTGCAGCAGGCGGACATCGTGGCCGCGAATGCCGTTCCGCTCGCGGATCTCGGTTTCCAGCTCCACTCGCTGTGCGGCGTCGTTCCAGAGCTGGAGATCGTCGGCGATCCGGTCGAGGACCGCATGATCGGTGTAGCCGGTGAGGCTCTTGAACGCGGCGTTCACCTGCACGATGCGGTTCTCGTCGCCTTTAGTGATGACCATCGCGACGGGGGCTATCTCGAACACCGCCGCGAAATGCCGTTCGCTCGCCTGCAACGCCAGTTGCGCGCGCCGCCGGGGTTCGAGGTCGGCGAAGGTGAACAGCAGGCAGTCCTCGTTGGCGAGTTCGATCGGCTGGCCGGCGAGGATGACCAGCGTCTTGTCGCCCCCCGCGAGCGGCAGCTCCGCCTCCAGTTGTGGCACGGTCTTGCCGGCGGCGACGCGTTCCTTGACGAACGGCTTGCGCTCGACCTCGGCGAGGAAGTCGAGATCGAACAGCGTCTTGCCGACGATCTGGTCGCGGTCGTAGCCGGAGAGATCGAGGAACCCCTGGTTGACGAGGACATAGCGCTGGTCGGCGACCCGCATGATGAGGGCAGGAGCGGGGTTCGCATGGAACATCGCCTGGAACCGGTCCTCCGCGTCGAACCGTTCGGAGACGTCGTTGATGACCATCCCCAGGCAATCGGGATCGCCGCCATCCTCGTCCATGACGATGTCGCGGACCTGATGAACCCAGCGCGGCTCGTCCGCATCCGGTGACGAGACCTCGACGATCAGGTCGGGAAAGCTTTCGCCGGCAAGAAGGCGCATCAACGGATATTCGCGGCGCGGCAGCTTGCGACCGTCACGGTATCGCAACCGAAAGCGCGCCGCGTAATCGTCCGCGGTCTCGCCCAGGTCGGCCAACGCCTTGACGCCGTGCATCTTCAACGCCGCCGGGTTCGCGCTGAGGATCATCCCGGTCGGATCCATCAGGATCACCCCTTCGAGCAACCCGGTCATGAGCTGTTCCAGGTGATGCAGCGTCGGGGCGTGAAGCGGCTTTCCGTTGGTCTTGGTCATGCCTGTCCAGCGACCAAAAGGGGGCTGCGGTTCCGTGCCCGGCGCTACATTTCTACCAATGCGACCGGTATGTGAGCACCAATCGCAAAATCCTGGCGCGGCGCCGAAACTGAACGGATCGGCGATCCCGACTGTTGAGCCTCCTGTACCATCCACTCGTACCATCATCGTCCAGGAGCCTCATCATGAACCTCATCATTCTTCTCGTCGTCGGCGGGCTCATCGGTTGGGTCGCCAGCATGATCATGCGTACCGATGCGCAGCAGGGCATCTTCCTCAACATCGTCGTCGGTATCGTCGGCGCATTGCTGGCCGGCTTCCTGATCACGCCGCTGATCGGTGGCGCATCGATCATGGACGGCGCGCTCAACATCCAGTCGATCCTGATCTCGCTGGTCGGCGCGGTGATCCTGCTCGCGATCGTCAACATGTTTCGTCGCGGTACGGTTCGCTGATCCGACCGGAAGGCGGCGTGGTCGACATGCCGCCTCCCACCCGGCGAACGTCCCCGTTTCCAAAACCAGAAACCCAGGAGAGTATCATGACCGTTCGAGCATTCATGGCATGCGGCGCAATGCTGCTGGCCTCCAGCGCCGTCGCCCAGACCGCAACGCATGCCGGCGCGCACAACCCGGCCGTCAAGAACAACGATGCCGCCCATGTCGCGGCACCGGCCAAGGGCGCCAATTCCTTCTCCGAGGATCAGGCTCGCGGTCGACTGACCAAGGCCGGCTACCAGTCGGTCTCGCGTCTGGCGAAGGACAAGGACGGCGTCTGGCGTGGCAGCGCGACCAAGGCCGGCAAGAATCTCAATGTCGGGCTCGACTACAAGGGCAACGTGACCGCGCGCTGATCCAATTTTCCAGGAGAGATACGATGACCAAGACCCTTACCCGCCTGTTCGACGATTACTCGGATGCGAAGTCCGCCCTTAACGATCTTGAGCGCCTCGGCGTACCGCACGACTCGATCAGCATCGTCGCTAACAACGCCGATGGCGCGCATGGCGATCACGACACGTCGCTGGACGACGTCAACGATCGTGGCGATGTCAGCCGTGGTGTCTCGACCGGTGCGGCCGTCGGCGGCGTCGGCGGCCTGCTCGCCGGTCTCGGCCTGCTAGCGATCCCGGGCCTGGGGCCGATCGTCGCTGCCGGCTGGCTCGCGTCGACCGTCGTCGGTGCCGGTATCGGTGCAGCAGGCGGTGCGGCCACCGGCACGATCGTCGGCGCATTGAAGGACGCCGGTCACACCGATGACGAGGCGCATGTCTATTCGGAAGGCGTCCGTCGCGGCGGCACGTTGCTCAGCGCACGCGTCGACGACAGCCTCGCGACCGATGCCGAAGCGGTTCTCGATCGTCATCGTTCGGTCGATGCGACTACGCGTGGTGCAGCTTATCGCCAGGACGGCTGGACGCGCTTCGACGAGGCAGCGTCCGCGTACACGCGCGACGAAGTCGTTGCCGAGCGTGGCCGCTATGGTTCGGTATCGTCGACCAATTCGACGACCTACTGAACGACGTCGTCACGGTCCTTGCCGCCAGCGTATCGGGCGGCGGGTGTGACAGCGTCGGAATAGCGAAGGGGTCGGTTTGGGTTCACCCCAAACCGACCCCTTCGTCGTTCAACTACAGGCCGAAGACCTTAGCCGTGCAGCGACCGACGGAACGTCTCGGGTAGGAACACCAGCCCGACCAGCACCGTCACCGCGCAGGCGACGATCGGATACCAAAGGCCGTAGTAGATATCTCCCGTCGCCGCGACCATCGCGAACGCCGCGGTCGGCAGGAACCCGCCGAACCAGCCATTGCCGATATGATAAGGCAACGACATGGAAGTGTAGCGAATCCGCGTCGGGAACAACTCGACCAGCAGCGCGGCGATCGGGCCGTAGACCATCGTCACGTACAGCACGAGCAGGACGAGGATCGCGATCACCATCGGCTTGTTGATCTGCGCCGGGTCCGCCTTTTCGGGGTAGCCTACTGCGGTCAGTGCGGTCTTCACCTCGGCACCGAACGCCTTGATCGCCGCCGCCTTGTCAGGACCCGTAACGACCGCCGGATTGACGACCGGGATGGTCGTGCCGCCGATGTGGATCTGCGCGACGGTGCCGGCCGGCGCGATCACGTTGGCATAGGAGATGCCGGCCTTCGCCAGATACGCCTTGGCGATGTCGCACGAGCTTTTGTCGAACTTGTTCTTGCCGACCGGATCGAACTGCACCGAACATTCGTCGGGATTGGCGACGACGCTCACCGGCGAATTGGCCTGTGCTGCATAGAGCGCCGGGTTGGCGGCCTTCGACAGCGCATGGAACAGCGGCATGTACGTCAGCGCAGCGAGCGCGCAGCCCGTCAGGATGATGTATTTCCGCCCGATCTTGTCCGACAGCCAGCCGAAGAAGATGAACGCCGGCGTCGCGATCAGCAGCGCGATCGCGATCAGGATGTTGGTGGTAGGTCCGTCGACGCGCAGGTTCTTCTCGAGGAAGAACAACGCGTAGAACTGACTGGTGTAGAAGATGACGCCCTGGCCGACGACCGCACCGAACAATGCGATCAGCACGACCTTCAAATTGCTCCACTGCCCGAACGCTTCGGTCAGCGGTGCCTTCGAGGTCTTGCCTTCGTCCTTCATCTTCTGGAACACCGGGCTCTCTTCGAGCTGCATGCGGATCCAGAGCGACACGGCGAGCAGCGCGATCGAGACGATGAACGGGATGCGCCAGCCCCATGCCGCGAATGCCTCTTCGCCGACCAGAGTCCGCACGCCGATCACGATCAGCAGCGCCGCGAACAGCCCGAGCGAGGCGGTGGTCTGGATGAAGCTGGTGAACAGCCCGCGTTTCTTGTCGGGCGCATGCTCTGCGACATAGGTCGCGGCACCACCATATTCGCCGCCGAGCGCGAGGCCCTGCAACAGGCGCAGCACGACGAGGGCGATCGGCGCGGCGACGCCGACCGACGCGTAGCTTGGCAGCAGGCCGACCAGGAAGGTCGACAGGCCCATGATTGCCATCGTCACGAGGAACGTGTTCTTGCGCCCGACGACATCACCGATCCGCCCGAACACCAGCGCGCCGAACGGCCGCACCGCGAACCCCGCCGCGAACGCCGCGAGCGCGAAGATGAACCCGGTCGTCTCGTTGACGCCCGAGAAGAACTGCGCGGTGATGATCGTCGCCAGCAGGCCGTAGAGGTAGAAATCATACCATTCGAACACCGCGCCGAGCGACGACGCGATGATGATGAGCGGCTGGCTCTGCTTCACGTGCCCGAGGGGCGAAGCATCCCCTGTTGTAGTCGCCATGGCAGTATCCTCTCAGGTGGAGCGATTATGTTTTAGAACGAGTAGCGTGCGGCGAGTTCGCCGCGGTCGAGCTTGCCGACCTGGCCGTCGACCAGCCGTCGTTCCGCGTGGCGGAACTCGACACCCAGATCGATGGCCTTGATCGGCGAGAAGAACAGGTTGGCAGACGTGCTCCACGCCGACGCGCTGGCGCCGATCGGTTCGCCGCCGGTCGGGTAGTCGATCGACTGGACGCTGCCGATGAAGGTCGAGCGCAGCTTGTCGGTCCAGCCGAGCTTGAGCGCCGCGAAGCCAGCGGTGAGGCTGGGCGTCCGCAATTCCGCTCCCGGCACCGCCGCGAAGACGGCGTCGGGCGCGAGGTTCAGGCCGACATACCGGCCGATCCCGTCGCCGTGCGTGACCATGAAGCGGATATCGGAACGGCCCGACACGTCGAGTGGCACCTTGCCCGCAAACGACACGCCCCAGCCCGTCGCACTCTCGTTCAGCGGTCCGGTGTCGATGGTCAGCTTGCGCGCCAGACCCGCGAGCGAGAACTCGCCGAACGCAGTCTTGTAGTTCAGCCGAGCCGCGACGTCGGGCAGGCGATCGTCCGCATTCTCGACGATCGCGGCAGACGTCAGGCCGGTCGACGCCGTCTCCGGGTTCTCGGCCGCGACCGACACCGTCAGTGTATCGCTCAACTTGCGCGTATACCGTATCTGAGCCTGCCGAACGAACACGCTACCCTCCGACGGTCCGATGAAGTCGGTCGTCTCGGGCAGCGCGCCGATATACTGGAAGGTCGTCCATTCCTGACCGAACAGCCAGTTGTCGTAGGTGAAGAACGCGCGACGCAGGCCGGGGTTGTATCCACTGACGACGCGCTGGTTACCCTGCGATCCCGGCACGACTTGAAAATCGACTTCGAGCAGACCCTTCAGGCTGTGCCCCGCGATCGGCGTATCCGTCGCCAGCACGATCCGCGTCTGCTTGGCATGCGATTCCAGGCTGTTGCCCTCGTTGCGACCGCCGACCGGAATCATGCTGGGAAAATAGAAGTCGCGACCGACCGACTCGGGGGCGATGTTGCCGCCGCTGTAGCGACTGACCGACGCCCAGGTCTTGATGAAGCCGTTGAGCTTGACCGTCGTCCCCGCGACCTTGAACCCGTCGGTCGACGCTGCGGCGGGTGCTTTCGCCTCGGCAAGCGCGGTCGGCGCGGTCGGCCCGACGGGGGGCGTCGGATGCAGATCGTTCGGCGCGGACGCGACCGCGGTCGGTGCGGCGGTCGACGTCGCTGGAGCAGCAGGTCGTGGCGGGGCCGCAGCCGTCGCCCGCGCTGCGTTCAGCTCGCCGCGCAGGTCCTGCACCGCCGCTTCCAGCGCCTTCAGCCGAGTCTCGAGCTCGACCTCGCGCGCCGTCTGCGCTTGCGCCAAGCCGGGTACCAGCGCGGTGCCCGCGAGCAGCGCCGTCAAGGCCAGCCGTTTCTTGAACGCCATGAATGTCATCCCCGTCTCCGCGCTTTTCCACTGGTCTTACGCGTGGAATTAGCGTCGTCATCATGGCGCATTGCGTCCCTCCGTCCACCCCTTACTTTGGTGCGGGATGATCGTGCCGACACGACAGCGTACAGCGCGGCAAAAGGAGAGCCAGATGACCGAGGCAAGCTATCCCGTCCCCGCGGAATGGGCGAAGGACGCCCTGATCGACGCCGCCGCCTATGACCGGATGTATGCCGAGGCCGCGACCGACCCCGACGCGTTCTGGGCGGAGGAGGCCAAGCGCCTCGACTGGATCGTGCCGCCGACCAAGATCAAGGATACGTCGTTCGACGAGAGCGACTTCCACATCCGCTGGTTCGAGGACGGCCAGCTTAACGTCGCCGCGAACTGCGTCGATCGCCACGCCGACGCGCGCCCCGACGCGACCGCGATCCTGTGGGAAGGCGACGACCCCGCCGACGACCGCAAGATCAGCTATGCCGAACTGCGCGACGAGGTGTCGAAGCTCGGCAATGCGCTGAAGGCGAAGGGCGTCCAGAAGGGCGACCGCGTCACCATCTATCTGCCGATGATCCCCGAGGCGGCGTTCGCGATGCTCGCCTGCGCGCGGATCGGTGCGATCCATTCGGTGGTGTTCGGCGGCTTCTCGCCCGAGAGCCTGTGCAACCGCATCCACGACTGCGACAGCCGCATCGTCATCACCGCCGACGAAGGCCTGCGCGGCGGCAAGACCGTGCCGTTGAAGGCCAATGTCGACGCCGCGCTCGACCACGGTGATCTCGCGGTCGAGACCGTCATCGTCGTCCGCCGCACCGGCGGCAAGGTCACCATGACCGAAGGTCGCGACTGCTGGTATGCGGACTGCGTCGAGGGCCAGTCGACAAACTGCACACCCGAGCCGATGAACGCCGAGGACCCGCTGTTCATCCTCTACACCAGCGGCTCGACCGGCCAGCCCAAGGGCGTGCTCCACTCGACCGGCGGCTATCTGGTGTGGGCGTCGATGACGCATGAATACGTCTTCAACTACCGCCCCGGCGAGATCTTCTGGTGTGCGGCGGACGTCGGCTGGGTCACCGGCCACACCTATTCGCTGTACGGCGCGCTCGCCAACGGCGCGACCACCGTGATGTTCGAGGGCGTGCCGAACTATCCCGATCACAGCCGCTTCTGGCAGATCGTCGATAAGTACCAGGTCAACATCCTCTACACCGCGCCGACCGCGCTCCGGTCGCTGATGCGCGAGGGCGACGACTGGGTGACGCGCACGAGCCGCAAGTCGCTCCGCTTGCTCGGCTCGGTCGGCGAACCGATCAATCCGGAAGCGTGGAACTGGTATCACACCGTCGTCGGCGACGGTCGCTGCCCGATCGTCGACACCTGGTGGCAGACCGAGACAGGTGGGCACATGATCTCGCCACTGCCCGGGGCGACCGCGCTTAAACCCGGGAGCGCGACCAAGCCCCTGTTCGGCGTGATGCCCGAACTGGTCGATGCGGACGGGAAGGTTTTGGAGGGCGCGGTCGAGGGCAACCTCGTCATCGCCGACAGCTGGCCCGGCCAGATGCGGACCGTGTGGAACGATCACGAGCGCTTCTTCCAGACGTACTTCTCGACCTATCCCGGCAAGTATTTCACCGGCGACGGCTGCCGCCGTGACGAGGACGGTTATTACTGGATCACCGGCCGCGTCGACGACGTCATCAACGTCAGCGGCCACCGCATGGGCACCGCCGAAGTCGAGAGCGCGCTCGTTGCGCATTCGAAGGTCGCCGAAGCCGCGGTCGTCGGCATGCCGCACGACGTGAAGGGCCAGGGCATCTACGCGTACGTCACGCTCAACGCGAACGCCGAGCCGAGCGAGGACCTGCGCAAGGAACTCGTCCAATGGGTCCGCCGCGAGATCGGGCCGATCGCGACCCCCGACATCCTCCAGTTCGCGCCCGCCTTGCCCAAGACACGCTCGGGCAAGATCATGCGCCGGATCCTGCGCAAGATCGCGGAGAACCAGCTCGATCAGCTCGGCGACACGTCGACACTCGCCGATCCCGCGGTGGTCGATGCGCTGATCGCGGGCCGCGAGGAGGCCGCTCCCGTACCCGCATGACGCGCACGATCCTCATCGCGGACGATCACCCGCTGTTCCGCCAGGCGTTAAAACTGGCGGTCAGCCGCGCCGCGCCTGATGCGGTCGTGATCGAGGCGGGGCAACTTTGTGAGGCGGTCGACGCGGTGCGCGCGGCGGAGCGGCTCGACCTGATCCTGCTCGACCTGCGGATGCCGGGGTCGGAAGGGTTCGCGGGCGTCGCGCTGCTCCACGCCGAACGCCCGGACACACCGATCATGGTGATCTCCTCGGCTGACGAAGCAGAGGCGGCACCGCGTGCGCGGGCGTATGGCGCAATAGGCTTCGTCTCCAAGACCGCCGACCTCGCCACGCTCGAAACCGCCGTAGCCCGCGCACTCGCCGGCGAACGCGACGCGCCGAGTGAGAGTGCCTCCGTCGATGACATGGCGACGCGGGTTGCGAGCCTCACCCCGACCGAACTCAAAGTCCTGCTCGGCGTGCTGGCCGGTCGCCTCAACAAGCAAGTCGCCTTCGACCTCGGTATCTCCGAAGGCACGGTAAAGGGTCACATGACCGCCATCCTGCGCAAGCTAGGCGTCCAGAACCGCACGCAAGCCGTCCTCGCGGCGAGGGCGATGGACATCCACTTCGCCGACTAATCGCGCGCCACCTACTGCCCCAACGTCATCCTGACGAAAGTCAGGACCCAGGATACCACCCACACCGATCGAAACTCTGGGTCCTGACGTTCGTCAGGATGACGGCTTGTGACCGTGGCTTGATCCTCCCCCGCCAGAAGGAGGTGGCGCCGGAGGCGACAGAGGGGGAGGAACACGCAACAGCAGTTCCCTCTTTCCTCCCCCTCCGTCAGGCAAGCGCCTGCCACCTCCCCCTTGCGGGGGAGGATCAACTCCCCCACGCCGCGGCCGCAGACGCATCCTCGATAAACCGCCACAAATCCGCCGGCACCACCGGCTTCGTCAGCACCACCAGCCCAACACACCGCGGATCGTCCGCAACCGAGCGATCCGCCGTCACCAGCGCAATCGCCGGCGCCGGCACCATCGCCCGCAGCCGTGCCACGACATCCAGCCCATCCTCCGCCTCGTCCAGATGAAAGTCGACCAGCGCCACATCCGGCTCCTCGTCCGCCGCCAGCTCCATCGCCTCGGCGATCGTCGCGGCTAGCAACGGCACGCACCGCCGAGCGCGCAACGCCGCATCGAGCGCCGCCAGGATCGTCGCATCGTTATCGAGACACAGCACCCGCAACCCCGGCACCAGCGCGCGCGTCGCCAAGGGCGTCGGCAACGCCACGTCCAACCCGGCAGGCGCGAGCGGCACCCGCACCGCAAACGTCGTCCCCCGCCCCAAGTCCGATCGCAACTCCACCGCCGACCCGAGCAACCGCGCTATCCGCCGGACGATCGCCAGCCCGAGCCCGACGCCGCCGCCCGCGCTGCCCTTGCTCTCCAACCGCTCGAACTCCTCGAAGATCCGCTCGCGGTCCGCCGCCGCGATCCCCGGCCCGTTATCCCTCACCTCGATCAGCACATCGCCACCCCTACGCCGCGCCCCGATCCAGATCCGCCCATCCGCCGAATAGCGCACCGCATTCGACAGGAAATTCTGCAGGATCGAGCGCAGCAGCGACCGATCCGTCGCGACGCTGAACGCCCCGGGATGCGCCGCAAGCACCAGCCCGCGCTCGCCCGCCAACGGCCGGAACTGCACCGCCAGTTCCTCGATCAACGCCCCCAGCGCAAACCGCTCGACCTTCGGCACGACGCCCCCCGCATCGAGCCGCGACACGTCGAGCAGCGCGCGCAGCAACGTGTCCGCCGACCCGATCGCGCCATCGATCGCGCGCACCAGCTCGGCCTGATGCGGCGCCCTGTCCTCGGCAAGCGCCGCGCAGAACAGCCGCGCCGCGTGCAACGGCTGCAACAAATCGTGGCTCGCCGCCGCCAGGAACCGCGTCTTGTCGCGCGTCGCGGTCTCGGCGATCGCGCGCGCCTCGCCGAGCATGTGGTTCGACCGCGCGAGGTCCTGCGTCCGCGCCGCCACCCGCGCCTCGAGATCGGCCTGCGCCTCCTTCTCCGCGGTGATGTCGGTGAAACTCTGAACGTACCCCCCGCCCGGCATCGGCCGCCCGACCATCTTGATCCACCGCCCCGACGGTCGCTGCCGCTCGAAACTATGTGGCGTCCCGCGCGCGAGGTGCGCCACCCGCCGCCCGACATGCGCCGCGATATCGCCCGCGATGCCTTCGCGCTCGGCATTGTAGCGGATCAGGTCGGCGATCGAACGCCCGACGACGACATAGCCCTCGGGATAGTCGAACATCTCGACATAGCGCGGATTCCACGCGACAAGCCGCAGGTCCGCGTCGATCACGCTGACGCCCGGATCGATCGTCTCCAGCGTCGCGGACAACAGCGTGCGCGAGAATCGCAGCGAGCGGCCGCGCTGGTCGAGCAGGCGGACCACGTCGCTGACGTCGATCGCCGACCCGGCAATGCTCGACGCGACGATCTTGCGCGCCGACGGAGCGCCGATCACGCCTGCGATCAACCGCTCGGCAGTGCGCGCGGCGGGCCCGTCGATCGGCGCGCGCGGATCGGCGGACACCAGATCCAGCGCCAGCGCCTCGGTATCGCCGACGAACCTGGCCACGAGCGACTTCAACTCGCCGAGCGTCGTGACGTGATCGAGCGCGCTGTTGCCGCGCTGGCGTTCGCGGACGTGCAAACCCGCCATCAGCGCGACGTTGACGCCGAGACTCCACACCGTGCCATTGACCAGCGGCGAGCCGATCCGCCAGCCGAGCAACGCATCGGGATCGAGCCACCCCCGCGTAAACTGCGCCAGCGCCGGGCCGACGCCCTCGCCGATCGACGGCAGCAACAGGCAGTAGATCCAGACGATCACGCCCCCGACCAGTCCCGCGCGCGCGGCGGTGTGGTTGGCGAAGTTCCACCCGACCGTCGCGATCAGCGCAGGCGCGAACTGCGCGACGCCGGCGAATGCGATGAGCCCGATCGACGCGAGCGGCAGGTCCGCGCCGAGGCTTCGGCCATACAGCAGCGCGACCGCGACGATCGCGGCGATGATGACCCGCCGCACGCGCAGCATCCGCCGGCCGAGTTCGCCCTCGCCCGCCTCGCCGTGCCGCCGGAGCAGCAACGGCGCGAGCAGGTCGTTGGTCGCCATCGTCGACAGCGCGATCGTCTCGACCACCACCATCGCCGTCGCCGCCGAGAAACCGCCCAGAAACGCGAGCAGCGCGACCAAGTGATGGCCCTGCTGTAACGGCACCGCCAGCACGTACAGGTCGGGTTCGGCATCGCCCGGCAGCAGCGTCATCCCGGCGAGCGCCAGCGGCAGCACGAGCAGCGAGATCACGACCATGTACGCAATGAACGGCCCGCGCGCTTTGGCGACCGGCTCCGGACCCTGCGCCTCAATCACGCCGACATAGAATTGCCGCGGCAGGCACAGGATCGCGAGCGCCGACAGCAGCGTCCGAACCCAGAAATCGGACGTCAGCGCGTCCCAGGTGAAGCCGGACCGAAGCCGCGCCATCGGCGGCGCCAGCATCTCCGCCGGCACGTCGGCGAGCAGCGCCACCGTCACCACCCCGAGCACGACGAAACACAGCAGCTTGATCAGCGACTCCGCCGCGATCGCCGCGACGACGCCGGGGTTGCGCCCCGCAACTTCATACCGCCGCGCCCCGAAGACGATCGCGAACACCGCCAGCAGCAGCGCTACGAACGTACCGACCTCCGCCGAACTCCCCACACCCGCGATTGCGCCAAAACTCAGCGTCACCGATCGCAGCTGAAGCGCGATATACGGCACCGACGCGAGCAACGCCGTCCCAGCGACGATCGCCGCAGTCCCTCGGCTCCGCCCATAGCGCGCGGAGATGAAGTCCGAGATCGAACTCGACCCTTCCTCGCGCGCCAACCTTACAAGCCGCGCGAGAAACTTCGGTGCGAGCAGGAACACCAAAGCCGGCCCGAGATAGATTGCGAGGTAATCCCACCCCCGCGTCGCCGCGGTGCCGACCCCGCCGAAGAACGTCCAGCTGCTGCAATACACCGCCAGCGAAAGCGGATAGGCGATCCGCTGGAGCCGCACCGACAGCCCACGCCGGTCGACGATCCAGGCGATCCCGAACAGCAGCGCGCCATAGGTCAGGATCGCGACGATGACACTTGGCCCGACGATGGCAGCGCTCCGGTTCAGGATTGAGCCGACGATCTAGCACAGGAAGCGCGCCCGTCGTCGACCGGTATGTGGCGCGCCGCGACGGCTAGCGGCTTGCACCGATCATCCGCCCGCGCTATCGCCGCACCGCTCTCGTGTCGGAACACTCCCGAGAGCCTGCTTGGAAACCCAACGGTTTCAACAGCATGCGGGTATAGTACAATGGTAGTACAGCAGCCTTCCAAGCTGAATACACGGGTTCGATTCCCGTTACCCGCTCCACCCCCGACCGAAATCATCGAACTACGCGCATAGTGCCAGCACGCGTGCGTTCACGGCGGTCGCGCCATAAACGTAAGCAACATTGACCCTTGCACTCTCCTGCTGCGCTGCGGCAAAGGGGAATCGTCGGGCAGGTCTGGCGGCTCCGGGAGTCGCCACCAGTCGTGCCGCGTTCGGATTGGAGATCATCCGTGATCGGTATCGTCAGGGTCGCCCTATCGCGCCCGCTCACCTTCATCGTCATGGCCATTCTGGTCGCGGTCGTCGGCGTGCTCGCGGCCGTGCGGACGCCGGTCGACATCTTCCCCGACATCAAGGTGCCGGTGATCGCCGCGGCCTGGACGTACCAGGGCCTGTCGCCCGACGACATGGCGGGGCGGATCATCACGCCGTACGAGCGCGTGCTGTCGACCACCGTCAACGACATCGACCATATCGAGAGCCAGTCGATGCCGGGCATCGGCGTCGTGAAGATCTATTTCCAGCCGGGCGCCGACATCCGCACCGCCACCGCGCAGGTCACGTCGGTATCGCAGACCGTGCTGCGCCAGTTGCCGCCGGGCGTCACCCCGCCGCTGATCCTCAACTACAGCGCCTCGACCGTGCCGATCCTGCAGCTCGCACTGTCGGGAGTCGGGCTGTCCGAGGGCAAGCTGTTCGATACCGCGGTGAACCAGATCCGCCCCGGCCTCGTCACCGTGCCGGGCGCGGCGATCCCGTATCCGTCGGGTGGGCGCCAGCGACAGGTGCAGATCGATCTCGACCCGCAGGCGCTGCAATCGAAGGGTCTGTCCGCGCAGGACGTCGGCCTCGCGATCGCCGCGCAGAACCAGATCAACCCGGCCGGCTTCGCGAAGATCGGCGGCTTTCAATATAACGTCCGGCTCAACAACGCGCCGGGCTCGATCGACGAGCTAAACAACCTGCCGGTGAAGGTCGTCAACGGCGCGACGATCTACATGCGCGACGTGGCCCACGTCCGCGACGGCAGCGCGCCACAGACCAACGTGGTGCATGTCGACGGGTCGCGGTCGGTGGTGATGACGATCCTCAAGAACGGATCGACCTCGACGCTGGCGATCGTCCAGGGGATCAAGGATGCGCTGCCGGCGATCCAGGCGACCTTGCCCGACAGCCTCAAGATCGTGCCGATCGGCGACCAGTCGCTGTTCGTGAAGGCGGCGGTCGAGGGCGTCGTCAAGGAAGGCGCGATCGCCGCCGCGCTGACCAGCCTGATGATCCTGCTGTTCCTCGGGTCGTGGCGGTCGACGGTCATCATCGCGATCTCGATCCCGCTGGCGATCCTCGCCGCGATCATCGCGCTGTCGGCGACTGGCCAGACGCTGAACGTGATGACGCTCGGTGGCCTCAGCCTCGCGGTTGGCATCCTGGTCGACGATGCGACCGTGACGATCGAGAACATCAACTGGCATCTCGAACAGGGCAAGAGCGTCCGCCAGGCGATCCTCGACGGTGCCGCGCAGATCGTCACCCCGGCGTTCGTGTCGCTGCTGTGCATCTGCATCGTGTTCGTGCCGATGTTCTTCCTACCGGGCGTCGCGGGCTTCCTGTTCGTGCCGCTCGCGCTGTCGGTCGTCTTCGCGATGATCGCGTCGTTCGTTCTTTCGCGGACGCTGGTGCCGACGATGGCGATGTACCTGCTGAAGCCGCATGCGGGCGACGTCCATGCCGCGGGCACGCCGACGTCGCGCAATCCGCTGATCAGGTTCCAGCGCGGTTTCGAGGCGCGGTTCGAGCGGTTTCGAAGCGGTTATGGCCGGTTGCTGGAGCGCGCGCTGGCGACCGGCAAGCCGTTCCTGCTCGGCTTCCTCGCGGTGGTCGCGCTGTCGATGCTGCTGATCCCGTTCCTCGGCCAGAACTTCTTCCCCGCGGTCGATGCGGGCCAGATCACGATGCACGTCCGCGCGCCGATCGGCAGCCGGATCGAAAGCACGTCGGCCCAGTTCGACCGGATCGCGCGTCGCGTCCGCCAGATCATTCCCGCCAACGAACTGGTGTCGGTGGTCGACAACATCGGCCTGCCGGTCAGCTCGATCAACGCGACCTACAACAACTCCGGCACGATCGGCCCGCAGGACGGCGACATCCTGATCCAGCTCGCGCATGAGCATGCGCCGACCGCCGATTACGTGCGCAAGCTGCGCGAGACGCTGCCCGGCGCGTTCCCCGGCGCGACCTTCTCGTTCCTGCCCGCGGATATCACCAGCCAGATCCTGAACTTCGGTGCGCCCGCGCCGATCGACGTGCAGATCACCGGCAAGGATGCGGCGGGCAACTATGCCTATGCGCGGATGCTGTTGCGGAAAATCGCGGCGATCCCGGGCGTCGCCGATGCACGCATCCAGCAATCGGCGCGCTACCCGGAATTGCGCGTCAACATCGACCGCAGCCGGATCGGCCAACTCGGGCTGACCGAGCGCGACGTCACCGCCAGCGTCGGATCCTCGCTCGCCGGCACGATCCAGACCGCGCCGGTCTACTACCTCAACCCAGAGAACGGCGTATCGTACAGCGTCGTCGCGCAGACCCCCGAATACCGCGTCGGATCGATGAGCGACCTGTCGAACATCCCCGTCACCGGCACCAGTGCAGGCGGTACGTCGCAGGTGCTCGGCGGGCTGTCCACGGTCGTCCGCGGCACCTCGCCCGCCGTCGTCTCGCACTACAACATCGCGCAGGCGATCGACATCTACGCGACCCCCAATGGCCGCGATCTCGGCGCGGTGGCGGGCGACATCAAGCGCGTGCTGGCGGATGCCAAGGCGTCCGCGCCGAAGGGCACGACGGTCGCGTTGCGCGGCCAATATGCGACGATGAACAGCGCGTTCTCAGGGCTCTTCTTCGGGCTGATCGGCGCGATCGTGCTGATCTATCTGCTGATCGTCGTGAACTTCCAGAGCTGGCTCGATCCGTTCGTCATCATCACCGCGTTGCCCGGTGCGATCGCCGGCATCGTCTGGATCCTGTTCCTGACCGGCACGCCCTTGTCAGTGCCGGCGCTAACGGGGGCCATCATGTGCATGGGCGTCGCGACCGCCAACGCGATCCTGGTGGTGAGTTTCGCGCGCGAGCGACTCGCCGAACTCGGGGACTCGCACAAGGCGGCGATGGAGGCGGGGATGACGCGTTTTCGCCCGGTGCTGATGACCGCGCTCGCGATGATCATCGGCATGTTGCCGATGGCGCTGGGCTTCGGCGAGGGCGGCGAGCAGAATGCGCCGCTTGGCCGTGCGGTGATCGGCGGGCTGATCGTCGCGACGTTCGCGACGCTGATGTTCGTGCCCGTCATCTTCAGCCTCGTGCACCGCAAGGACGCAGAGCGCGCCGCCGCCAAAGCCCGCCGCGACGAGATTTTAGAGGAAGCGCATGTCTGAGATCGTTCATCCGGATCCCGTCGCCACCGAACCGCAGCGCGGGTCGCTGAAGAAAGTCGGCATCGTCGCGGCGGTGATCGCGCTGGCGCTGGTGGCGTTCGGCATCTTCACGCGCTACCGCTCGGCCTCGCAACTCGCGACCTGGACCACCGCACAGTCGACGCCGATCGTCACCGTGATCCGCCCGACCGCCGAGGGCGCGAGCGATGCGCTGACGCTGCCGGGCAACGTGCAGGCGTATAACAGCGCGGCGATCTACGCGCGCACCACGGGCTATATCCGCAAATGGTTCGTCGACATCGGCGACCCGGTCCGCGCAGGCCAGACGCTCGCGATCCTCGACGCGCCCGAGGTCGACCAGCAGGTCGCCGCCGCGCAGGCCGATCTCCAGACCGCCCGCGCGAACCGCTCGCTCGCCGCGTCGACCGCGACGCGCTGGCGCGATCTGCTCGCCAAGGATGCGGTGTCGAAGCAGGAGACCGACGAGAAGATCGGCGACCTCGCCGCCAAGTCCGCGATCGCCAACGCCGCGTCGGCCAACGTCCGCCGGCTCGGCGCGTTGCAGGGCTTCACCCGCCTGACCGCGCCGTTCTCGGGCGTCGTCACGAGCCGCTCGACGCAGGTCGGCGCACTGGTGACCGCAGGGACGGCCGCGTCCACCCCGCTGTTCACGATCGCCGACGTCAACCGGATGCGGATCTATGTCCGCGTGCCGCAGGCCTATTCGGGACAGACCCGGCAGGGGATGCACGCTACGCTGACCGTGCCAGAATATCCGGGACGCGCCTTCGACGTGACGCTGACCCGCAGCGCCGACGCGGTCGATCCGCAGTCGGGCACCGTTCTGGTCGAGTTGCAGGCGGCGAACACCGATCGTGCGCTCAAGCCGGGTGCCTATGCGCAGGTCAAGTTCCCGGTCGGTGCGGGCGGCACCGGCGTGCGGCTGCCGTCGAGCGCGCTGGTGATCGGCGCTAAGGGCACGCAGGTCGCGGTCGTCGGCAGCGACGGCAAGGCGCATCTCAAGACGATCACGATCGGCCGCGACGATGGCGACAGCGTCGCGATCAGCGCAGGGCTCAGCGCCAGCGACCGCGTGATCGACAGCCCGCCGGACTCGCTCCAGACCGGCGACCCGGTCCGTATCGCGCCTTCGACAGGACCGGCCCGTGCGAAGCGCTAGGCCGGGCATGGCGGCGGTCGTGGCGGCGAGCTTGGCCGGGTGCTCGCTCGCGCCGCCATACAGCATTCCGCCGAGCCCGGCCGCGGCGGCGTACAGGGAACTCGGACCGCAAGGGCAGGGGCCCTGGCAGCCAGCCGCCACCGACACGTCGCTCCCCGCCGCGTGGTGGACCGCGTTCGACGATCCGACGCTGACCGCACTCGAAGCGCGGATCGAGGCGGGCAATCCCGACCTCGCTGCCGCCGTCGCGCGCTACGATCAGGCGCGCGGACTGCTTGGCGAGTCCCGTGCCGCGCTACTGCCGTCGATATCGATAGGGGCCGACGGTGGCCGTTCGCGCGTATCCGCCGGTCGACCGCTGTCGCCGGGGAACGCCGCAACGTATAACAACCTCTCGCTCGGCGCGTCGCTGGCGTACGAGATCGACCTGTTCGGCCGCGTCCGCAACTCGGTCCGCGCGGATACGGCCTCGGCAGAGGCGAGCGCGCAGGACATAGTCGCCGTCCGCCTCGGGCTCCAGGCATCGCTCGCGGACTCCTATTTCCAGATGCGCGGGCTGGACGCGCGCACTGTGCTGCTGCGCCAGACGGTGGCCGCGTTCCAGCGGGCCTACGACCTGACCGACACGCGCCACACCGGCGGCATCGCCTCCGGGATCGACGTCAGCCGCTCGGCCGCCTTGCTGTCGAGCGCCCGCGCGGAACTGTCAGCGGTCGCCGGCGCACGCGCGGCGTTCGAGCACGCGATTGCCGCGCTGGTCGGCGAGACCCCCTCGACCTTCACAATTCCCGTCGCCGACACGTTGCAGCGTCCGCCCGCGATTCCCGTCGGCGTACCCTCGATACTGTTGCAACGCCGCCCCGACATCGTCGCGGCCGAGCGCCGGATCGCGGCCGCCAACGCCCAGATCGGCGTGGCACGCGCAGCCCAATACCCGTCGCTCACGCTCGGCGGGTCGGGCGGGTTCGAGGCAGGCAACGGCAATATCCTTCGTGCCTCGAACAGCTTCTGGGCACTCGGGCCGCTATCCGCCGCGCTCGCGATCTTCGACGGCGGTGCACGGCGGGCCCGCGTCCGCATCAGCCGCGCGCAATATGACGAGGCGGCGGCGTCCTACCGCTCGACCGTCCTCACCGCCTTCCGCGAAGTCGAGGACGACCTCGCGCGTTCGCGTGCCCTGGTGGATCAAGAACGCGACCAGCTGGCCGCAACCCGCGCCGCCGAACGCACGCGCGACCTGGCGCTCATCCGCTACCGCGACGGCGCGTCCGACTATCTCGACGTCGTCACCGCGCAGACCGCAGCGCTCGACGCGCAACGCCTGTTGCTCGAAGTGCAGAGCACGCGGCTACAGATCGCGGTCGATACCGTCCGCGCGATCGGCGGCGGTATCGCGACCTGACTGCCGAACCGCCGCCCCGAGCTTCAAACCCGCAGGTAGCGGTAATACCAGACCTCGTGACCCTGCCGCCGTGCCTTGCGCTCGTACCGCGTCTCGGGCCAGTCGTCGGGGCGGGTGAGGAAGTCATGCGGCGTCTTCGCCTGCCACTCGAAATCGCGGCGCGCGTTCATGATCATCATCGACCACCGGCAATAGGTCGGATCGTCGGTACCAAGCCGGAACTCCGCGCCGGGCTTGAGCTTGGCAGCGATCGTGTCGAGCGGGCCGTGGTTGACCATGCGGCGCTTGGCATGGCGCGCCTTCCGCCACGGATCGGGATGCAGCAGGTACAGCCGGTCCAGGCTCGCGTCGGGCAGGCGCTCGATCACCTCCAGCGCATCGCCCATGTGCAGCCGCACGTTGGTCAGCTCGCCGTCGCGGATGTGCGCCAGCGCACCGACCATGCCGTTGAGGAACGGTTCGCAGCCGATGAAGCCGACGTCGGGGTTCATCGCGGCCTGTCCCGCCAGATGCTCGCCCGCGCCGAAGCCAATCTCGACGTGCAAGGGGCGGTCCTCGCCGAACAACGTCATCGCATCGATCGGCCCTTCCTCGGGCACCGACAGGTCGGCGAGCGTTTCCTCGACGAGCGCGGCTTGGCCGAGGCGCAGCTTGTGGCCCTGGCGACGGCCATAGAGGCGGCGGATAACAGAAGGATCGTTCATCGCCGCGCGCTCTAGCGGGCGATTGCGCCGGAGCAAAGCGCGACGCGGACCGTTGCACTCTCGTAATGGTCGACAACGCTTCCAATCCGCCCGGCGAAGACGTCGAGGATCTCAAGGCCGCCGATGCGCAGGATCTGCACAAGGCGGTTCGCGAGGAGGGTGAGGAGGAACTCGATCGTCCGGTATCGTCGCTGTTCTTCTCCGGGCTGGCCGCGGGCATGGCGATCGCCAGTTCGCTGATCGCGGAAGGCGCGCTGCACCACGCGCTGCCCGATACGCCGTGGCGGACGGTCATCGTCTCGCTTGGCTATCCGATCGGGTTCCTAGTCGTGATCCTGGGGCGGATGCAGTTGTTCACCGAGAGCACGATCACCGCCATGTTGCCGTTGGTGACCAAGCCGTCGGGCTGGGCATTGCGGCGCACCTTGCGGCTCTGGAGTGTGGTGCTCGGCGCCAACCTCATCGGGACGGCGCTGGCCGGCGGGATGATCGCGGCCGGCCTGCTCGGCGGCAGCGAGCTTCGTACCGCGATGATCGAGGTGTCGATGGCGATCACCGAACTCTCGCCGGGCGCGACGTTCGTCAACGCGGTCCCGGCCGGGTTCATGATCGCGATCCTCGCCTGGTCGCTGCCGAATGCGCGCGAACAGTCGTTCCTCGTGATCGTCGCGATCACCTATGTCGTCGCGATCGCCGCGTTCAGCCATTCGATCGTCGGATCGGTGGAGGCGTGGCTGCTGGTGTTTTCGGGTAAGGTCGGCGTCGCGGAGGCGCTCGGCGGACTGATGGTACCGGCGATCCTCGGCAACTTGCTGGGCGGTGCGGGGTTGTTCGCCTTGCTCGCGCATGCACAGGTGCGCGGTGAAATGGACGGACAGGGCGAAAACTGATGGGCAAGACCAAGGACGCCGCGAAGGCCGTCGAGAAGGCGGACCGCAAGGCCACGCACAAGGCTGCCGAGCACCGTGACCAACCGCTGGTCAAGGCGACCGGGTTCCTCGCCGAGATCGGCGACCAGCCACAGCTCGTGGCGACGTCGATCGGCACGGTCGTGATCGGCCTGATCGCGCGCAGGCCGGATGTGATCCTTGGCGGTGTACGGATGCTGGCGGCGCACGCGGCGGCGACCTTCGTCAAGTCCGCTATCAAGGCGTCGGTCGACCGCACCCGCCCCGAAAAGGCGATCGAGGACGGCAAGACGCGGTTCGAGCCGGGCAAGAGCGACGATCACGAGCAGACGTCGTTTCCGTCGGGTCACACTGCCGGCGCGGTCGCGGTTGCACGTGCTGCGTCGCGCGACATCACGGGCGCCGGTGGTCCGGCTGCGTTGATCTCCGGCGCGGTCGCGGCGGCGCAACCGGTGAACGGGAAGCATTACCTCTCCGATCTCGTCGTCGGCGCCGCGGTCGGCTGGATCGCCGAAGCGCTCGTCAGCGCGGTCTTCGACCGGGTCGCGCCCGTGGTCGAGACGGCGGTGGCCAGCAAGGCGCCCCTGCTGATCGAGCACGCCAAGGCCTGAATGGTTCGACGCAACCGAGTGTTACCCGTTGACCACAGATTGCGGCGAAATCGATATTTGTAAGGATCGGCAAGGGGATAGCGGAACCGTTACGCCCGCGTGACGGTTGCCACCGCATCGTAACCAGAACGGACTATCCCAATGAAGAAGCTTTCCATCGCCGTCACGCTCGCCGCCATGGCCGTCTCGCTCGCAGCATGCGGCGGCAAGGGCGATGACAAGCTCGGTAGCCAGGTCGAGAAGGCCGCAGACAACCGCGCCGACGCGCTCGAAGCGACCGCCGACAATCTCGAAGAGCAGGCCAAGGCAGTTCGCAAGGACGGCGACCGCCAGTCGGACGCGATCGACGACGCCGACGTGAACGCGCAGGCGATGCCGCAGGCCCAGAAGGACGCACTGGTCAACGGCAGCGAAAAGCTCCGCTGATCTTCTAGGCGCACACCAGCGCCGGCGTCCTGGCCGCCTTCCGGTACACACCGGGGGGCGGCTTTGACGTTTTGAAAGGACCGGCTCAATCGGCCGCTATTATGACGGGGACACGGCAATGATCGACAGGCGTCGACTGGAAACGGGGGGCTTCATCACCTTCCTGGTGGCGATCACGATCGCGTTGTGCGTGGTCGTGTCGTCGTTCGCGGCGGCGCTGTTGTGGAGCGCACTCGCGGCGATCCTGTTCCAGTCGCTGTACCAGTGGCTGCTCAAGCGCTGGCCCGACCGCCGCAATCTCGCCGCCGCCTTGACGTTGCTGATCATCTTCGTCGCCGTGATCATCCCGACCTTGTTCATCGGCAGCCTGATGATCGACCAGTCCGCCTCGGTCTACGCCAAGCTGCAAAGCGGCCAGATCAACTTCGGCGCGTATTTCCAGCAGATCCACGACGCGATGCCGAACCGGATCCAGGGTGCGCTCGACAAGGCCGGGCTCAATAGCTTCGAACAGGCGCAGTCGCGGGTGTCCAACATCCTCGGCAACAGCGTCCGCTCGATCGCAGGGCAAGCGCTGTCGATCGGCCGTAATGCCGCTGCGTTCCTGCTGTCGTTCGGCGTCGGGCTTTACGTCACGTTCTTCCTCCTCCGCGACGGCGACAAGGTCGGCCCCGCAATCCGCCGCGCACTGCCGTTCGAGCATTCGGTGGCGGCAAAGCTGGTCGACAAGTTCGTTGCGGTGGTGCGCGCGACGATCAAGGGATCGGTAATCGTCGGGCTCGTCCAGGGTGCGCTCGGGGGCCTGACCTTCTGGATCGTCGGCGTGCCGGCAGCCCTGCTCTGGGGCCTGCTGATGGCGCTGACGTCGCTGCTGCCCGCGCTCGGGCCTGCGATCGTGTGGGTGCCGGTCGCAGTGTATCTGCTGGCAACGGGCGCGATCTGGCAGGGCGTGGTCGTGATCGTCTCGGGCGTCGTTGTGATCGGTCTGGCCGACAATATACTCCGGCCGATCCTGGTCGGGCGTGACACGGGAATTCCGGATTATATCGTGCTGGTGACGACGTTGGGTGGAATCGAGGTCGTGGGGCTCAGCGGCATCGTCGTCGGGCCGCTGGTGGCGGCGCTGTTCCTGACGACGTGGCAGATCCTCACCGAGCAGCGGCATGCTCAAGTTTCCCCCGTTCGTTCTGAGTAGCTGCTGAACCTGTCGAAGCGACGTATCGAAGGACAGGTCGGGGAGCGGAACGCGCCTTGTCCTCGATAACCCTCTCCCCTCGGGGAGAGGGAGGGGCCCGCACGGCGAAGCCGGGTGGGAGGGTGAGGGGGAGTGAGGTTCGGACCCTCTCCTCCAAAGCCCCTCACCCTTCCGTCGCCAAGCGGTTCCTCCCTCCCTCTCCCCGGCGGGGAGAGGGACTGGAAGCTCAGTTCACAACAACAAAAAAGCCTCCCGCAGACCGATCCGCGGGAGGCTTTTTCGTAACCGCAAAGGTGTCCCTATCAGGCGACAGCAGCCTTCAGCGCGTCGACCAGATCGGTCTTCTCCCAGGTAAACGTGTCACCCTCGGGCTCGCGACCGAAGTGACCATACGCCGCCGTCTTCTTGTAGATCGGCGCGTTCAGCTTGAGGTGCTCGCGGATGCCCTTCGGGGTCAGGCGAACGAGCTTCGGCAGGACCGCCTCGAGCTTGGCCTCCTCGACGGTGCCCGTGCCATGCGTGTCGACATACACCGACAGCGGCTCGGCAATCCCGATCGCATAGCTCAGCTGGATCGTGCAACGACGCGCAAGGCCGGCCGCAACGACGTTCTTCGCCAGATACCGCGCGACATACGCAGCCGAACGATCGACCTTCGTCGGATCCTTGCCCGAGAACGCGCCGCCGCCATGCGGGGCCGCACCGCCGTACGTATCGACGATGATCTTGCGCCCGGTCACGCCGGCGTCGCCGTCCGGGCCGCCGATTTCGAACTGGCCAGTCGGATTGATGTAGATCGCGGTCTCGTCGGTGATGAAGCCGTCGGGCAGCACGTCCTTGAACACGCCCATGACATAGTCGCGCAGCACCGCGTACTTGGCGGGATCGGCGTTGTCGCCCTTCTCGCAATAGCCCGGCGCGTGCTGCGTCGAGACGACCAATGCGGTCGCGCCGACCGGCACTTCGTTCTCGTACGACAGCGTGACCTGGCTCTTGGCGTCGGGCTCGAGGAACGGTGCCGCGCCCGAGTGGCGATCCTCGGCCATCCTGGCGAGGATCTTGTGGCTGTAATACAGCGTGGCCGGCATCAAGCCTGGGGTTTCGTCGGTCGCGTAGCCGAACATGATGCCCTGGTCGCCGGCGCCCTCGTCCTTGTTGCCGCTCTCGTCGACGCCCATCGCGATGTGCGCGGACTGGCCGTGGAGGTTGTTCTCGAAGCGGAAGGTCTCCCAGTGGAAGCCCGACTGCGCGTAGCCGATTTCCTTGACCGTGTTGCGGACAGCCGCTTCGATCTCTTCGAGCACGCCGTCGGCCCACTGGTCGTTCTCGTAAATGCCCTTGCCGCGGATTTCACCGGCGAGGACGACGAGCTGCGTGGTGGTCAACGTCTCGCAGGCGATCCGCGCCTGCGGGTCCTTGGCAAGGAACAGGTCGACGATCGTGTCGCTGATCTGGTCGGCGACCTTGTCGGGATGGCCTTCGGAGACCGATTCGGAAGTGAAGAGGAAAGACTTGCGCATGCGGGCCTCTTTGCCATGCTCTGAAGCGAGCGTCATATAAGGAAAGCTTTATATGACCCTAGCGCTGGCGACGGCGCAGGGCAACCGCGCTTGCGAGCATCAGCGCGGCGACGATCGCCGCTATCGCGTTGCCGACGCGCGAGAACAGCGTGGGGGGCAGCGCGGACGGCATCAGCTGCTCGATCGCACCCGCGGTCTCGTGCGGGACGGTCGCGACGAGGCGGCCATCGGCGGCGATGATCGCGGAAATGCCGGTGGGGGTGGCGCGAAGGATCGGCAGCCCTTCCTCGATCGCGCGCATCCGGGCCTGGGCGAGATGCTGTGGCGGACCCCATTTGCCGAACCAGGCATCGTTCGACGGATTGAACAGGATGCGCGGACGATGCGCGCGATCCACGACCTCACCCGAGAAGATGATCTCGTAGCAGATCTGCATGCCGATCGAACCGAAGCCGGGCAGCGTCAGGTTCGCAGGACCCTTGCCCGACGTGAAGTCGATGTCGCCGGGGACGAGCCGCGCAAGCCCGAGCGGCTTCAGTAGCCACGGCATCGGGAGATATTCGCCGTATGGCACGAGGTGCGCCTTGTCGTAGCGGCCACGCAGCCGAGCCTGCGCATCGAGCGCGAACACCGAATTGGCCGCGCCGGAGATCTGATCCTTCGCGTTGAACTCAAGCGCGGTGCCGCCGATCAACAGGATGTCGTCGGGCCCCAGCAGCCGCGCCATGCGGCGGCGAAGGTAGAGCGGGCTCGACCAGCCATAGGCGTAGAACGGGTAGCCGTCCTCGACGTAATCACGGACGACGCCCTCGGGCCAGACGACGAGGCGGGGAGTAGCGCCGCCTTGGCCAGACAGCTTTTCGAGCGCGGTAAGGACGCGCTCGCCGTCGGTCTCGCTGCGGTCTTCCTGGCCAATGTCGGGTTGGACCACGCGGACCAGAGGCGTGCCGGGAGCGGGCGGCGGTGCATTCGTCCAGAGCGCGGACAGTGCTGCGAGACCGAGCGCTGGAAGCGCGACGGCTGGCAGTGTCCAACGGCGTACCGCGAGCATCAGCAGCGCGCCCGCGGCGAGGATCGTCACACCCGACAGGGCATAGGTCCCGATCCACGCGGACAGCCGCGCGACGCCGATCGCGGGGAGCCAGACGACGCTCAGCGGATCCCAGGCATAGCCGGTGAACAGCGTCGCGCGCAGCCACTCGGTCGCGATCCAGGCGGCGGCGAAGACGAACACGAACGTCGCGTCGGGGACGCCGGGCCGTCGTGCGATCCGCCAGGCGAGCGCGGCCGCAAGCATCGGGTAGAGCGCGAGGTAGAGCGCGAGACCGACTGCGGCAAAATACCCGAGCACCGGCGGCATCGCATCCTGGAAGTCGAACGCATGCTGGAACCAGTTGTTGTTCACGGTGAAATGCCCGACCCCGAACACCCACCCGCGCCACAGTGCGCTGCGAAGGGTCGGTGCGTCGTGGACGATCCTCATCCACAGCGCGAACGCGACGAGCGTCAGCGGCCAGAGATCGAGCGGAGCGAACCCGGTTGCGGCAAGCGCACCGAGCACGAGGCAGGCGAGGGCAGGGTAACGGTTCACGCTCGTGCTATGGCGTGGCGGAAGGGGCCGGGCAATGTTTTCGGTGTGATGGGGCGGGGGGATGAGGAGCGCCTCACGGCATCTAGAACCACCCCGGCGAAGGCCGGGGCCCAATTGGAAAGGTGGTCGTAACGAAGCGCTACCCTCCGTTAGCAACGTCCCCCAATTGGGCCCCGGCCTTCGCCGGGGTGGTGCAGTGTGAGGGGGAGGGCGCCCGCCCAAAGCTTGTTCTCCCGCGAAGGCGGGAGCCCAAACTGGGCTCCCGCCTTCGCGGGAGAACAAGAGAGGGCCACCGTCCCGGTAGGTGAAAGCACCCACGCAATCCCCCGGCTCGACGAACCTACCTTCCCGACCTATCTTCCCCGAATGACCCTACGCCCCTTCCACCTAGCCTTCCCGGTCCACGACCTGACCGCCGCCCGCACCTTCTACGGCGCCACCCTCGGCTGCCGCGAAGGCCGCTCCAGCGACCACTGGATCGACTTCGACCTGTTCGGCCACCAGATCGTTGCGCATCTCGACCCCGCCGCCAAGCCCGTCGCGGTCGAGAACGCGGTCGACGGCCACGCCGTCCCGGTCCCGCATTTCGGCGTCGTCCTGACGATGGACGACTGGACTGCGCTGTCGGAGCGAGTCACCGCCGCCGGCGTCCGGTTCGGGATCGCGCCGTACATCCGCTTCAAGGGCGAGCCCGGCGAGCAGGCGACAATGTTCTTTCTCGATCCCAGCGGCAACGCACTCGAGTTCAAGGCGTTCGCCAACGACGACATGATTTTCGCGACTTAAGGAATAGACATGGGCACTCCCATCACCGTCGACGTCCCTCATCAGCTCGGCAAGGCAGCGGTCCGCGCGCGGCTCGACGGGGGGATCGGCAAGATCAGCGACAAGATCCCCGGCGGGTCGGTGACTGAGCAGCGCTGGGATGGCGATACGCTGCACTTCACCGTCCAGGCGATGGGCCAGACGATCGCGAGCGCGGTCACCGTGTTCGAGACCAACGTCCACGCTGTCGTCGACCTGCCCGGCATCCTCGGCCTGTTCGCGGGCAAGGTCCAGGACATGATCCGCAAGGAAGCACCAAAGCTCCTGCGCTGAAATCAGGCCGGCGCGCGTCGATACAGCTCGAACGCCGCCTTTGCGCCGACGATGGCCTGCTCGACCCAGGCCTCGTCGGCGGGCTCGTCGTCGATCGCGGCAAGCAACGCGCGCCACTCGCCGGACAGATGCTTCGCCCCGAGATAGGCCGAGGGCATCCCGTCGGGCACCGACCGCGACAACATGATACCGCCGAGCCGCGACCCCTCGACGACATACATCGCGCCCCACCCGGCGGCAGCGCTCGCCGGGACGTCGAACGTCATCGGCGTCGGCATATCTTCACCCAGCGCCGCAAGATCCTCGGCAAGCGCGCCGCCCCGCGACCGAACCGCCGCCAGCCCCGGAATTGCGGCCAGCCACGCCTCGACCGCCGGCAACGCCCTGGCATGCGCGATCAGGAACGCGCGGTAATCGTCCGCATCGGTCAGGTCGTAGCGCCCGAACCCGGCATCGACCGCGTCGTGATCGCTCGCCGTCGCGCTCCGCAGTCGCGCAACGGTGGAAACCACATCGGTCAACAGCAACGTCCCCCGCCCTTGCTGCCGTACCGTGCCTCCTGCCGGTCACGGAAGAACGCGCGTTCGTCCATCGGCGCGTGGTCGGGATGGCGCTCGGCCATGTGCTGGCGGTAGGCGTCATAGGACGGCACGCCGACCATCAGCAGCGCGGTCTCGCGGGCCTTCGCGTAGAGTGCGCGGATCATTCCGCGGCCACCAGCTGCGGCGGGACTTCGGTCACCGTCGGCCGGTCGATCTTCAGCGCCGCCAGACAGGTACGGATGCCAAACAAGACGATCGACAGCACCACCGCCAGGAACAGCGCGCAAAGCCCCGCGTCGATTCGGTCGTTGAGCACAATCCGCTGCATTTCCGCCATCGTCTTGGCCAGCGCGAGCAACTCGCCCCGCGCTGCCGCATCCGCGAACTTCGAGGCGTGCGCGAGGAAGCCGATCCTCGGATCGCTCGCGAACAGCTTCATCAGCCCGGCGGTGATCGTGCACAGGCACAGCCACGCGGCGGGCAGGATCGTCACCCAAGCGTAGCGCTGCCGCTTCATCCGGAACAGCACCACGGTAGCCAGCACCAGCGCGACAGCCGCGAGCATCTGGTTCGAGATCCCGAACAGCGGCCACAGCGTGTTCACGCCGCCCAAGGGGTCGGTGACGCCCTGATACAGGAAGAACCCCCAGGCGATCACGCAGAGCGCGGTCGCGATCAGTCCCGGCACGATCGCCGAGGCGTTGCGGAACGACGGCACCGCGAGCCCGATCAGATCCTGCAACATGAACCGTCCGGCGCGCGTCCCCGCATCAACCGCGGTGAGGATGAACAGCGCCTCGAACAGGATCGCGAAGTGATACCAGAACGCCTTCATCGCCTGCCCGCCGACGAGGTGGCTGAAGATCTCCGACATCGCCACCGCCAGCGTCGGCGCGCCGCCCGTCCGCGAGACGATCGTGGTTTCGCCGACGTCCTTCGCGGTCTGCGCGAGCAGTTCGGGCGTGATCGGGAAGCCCATCGCGGTGACCGCGGTCGCCGCCGAGGCGAAGTCGGTTCCAACCACCGCGGCCGGGCTGTTCATCGCAAAATACACGCCGGGATCGAGGATCGACGCCCCGACCAGCGCCATGATCGCGACGAAGCTTTCCATCAGCATCGCGCCATAGCCGATGAACTGCGCGTCGCCTTCACTGGCGATGAGCTTCGGCGTGGTGCCGCTGGCGATCAGCGCGTGAAAGCCCGACACCGCGCCGCATGCGATCGTGATGAACAGGAACGGGAAGAGCCCGCCCGACCAGACCGGGCCGCTGCCGTCGATGAACGGGGTCAGCGCAGGCATCCGCAGCGGTGGCGCGACGACCGCGATACCGATCGCCAGCGCGACGATCGCGCCGATCTTGAGGAAGGTCGACAGGTAATCGCGCGGCGCGAGCAGCAGCCACACGGGCAGGACGGAGGCGACCGCGCCATAGCCGACCATCAGCACGCAGAGCTGCACCGGGGTCAGCGTGAACAGCGGCGCGAGCATCGGCGACGCGGCGACCGTCCCGCCATAGACGATCGCCGCGAGCAGTCCGATGACGCCGAGAACGGAGACTTCGCCGACCTTTCCGGGGCGAATCCAGCGCGTGTAGATGCCCATCAGGAACGCTAGCGGGATCGTCGCGGCGACGGTGAACAGCCCCCACGGGCTGCCGGCAAGCGCGCGGACGACGATCAGCGCGAGCACGGCGAGGATGATGACCATGATCGCGAACGCACCGATCAGCGCGATCACGCCGGGGATCGCGCCCATCTCCATGCGGATCAGTTCGCCGAGCGATCGCCCGTCGCGGCGCATCGAGATAAACAGGATCATGAAGTCCTGCACCGCACCGGCGAGGACGACGCCGGCTAGAATCCAGAGCGTGCCGGGAAGATAACCCATCTGCGCAGCGAGCACCGGGCCGACTAGGGGGCCGGCGCCGGCGATCGCAGCGAAATGGTGGCCGAATAGGACGTTGCGATCGGTCGCGACGTAGTCGAGGCCGTCGGCTCGGCGAAGGGCGGGGGTTTGCCGCGATGGATCGAGCTGCATGACGTGGCGGGCGATGTAGCGCGCGTAGAAGCGGTACGCGAACAGCTGGACCGAGACCGCCGCAGTGACGATCCACAACGCGTTGACATGCTCGCCGCGCTCGAACGCGACGACTGCCAGCGCGCAGGCTGCGAGCAGGGCGAGGGCGCCCCAGCCGATCTTCTCGCGTAATGTCATTGCCTTCGCCCTCCCGCGCGGTCCGTCTGCGCGGCATCGCGTATTCAGGCGCGGAGCGCCAGCCCCGATGCAGGCACTAACGCCAGCACAGCCCCACCCCGGCGAAGGCCGGGGCCGAGTTGGAAAGGTCGAGATAATGGAGCGCCGACCTCAGTTAGCGACGTCCCCCAACTGGGCCCCGGCCTCCGCCGGGGTGGTTGCTGGTAGTATGATAGCGCGCTGCCGGTTCGCGTTCTCGATCGGAACGGTTGGCCTGCAAAGCGCGCGCAGCATGCGGAACGGTGGACGCCAGAACGGTCCGGCATGACGGGCAGAGTGGCGTTCGTTGGTGCCCCAGCCTGAATGCAGTGCTGATACGAGGCGGACGTACCTACACCAAGACCGTTCCCTCGCGGACGCGGGGGCCCAGCGGAATACCGTAGCGCACCGGTACCCTGGACCCCCGCCTTCGCGGGGGAACAGTTGGGGCGGGGTCCACTTTCCCCATCACCGGGCTGTGCCTGCATGGCAACGACCGGCAAGTCGCGCGCGCTGCCAGTTCAAGCCCCCCAAACTCAAACCTGCGAATGATGCCCCTTGAGCTCATCGCCTACGATCCGCACCACGTGCAACACGTTGGTCGAGCCCGGCGTCCGGAACGGCACGCCCGCCAGCACGATCACCCGGTCGCCGGCCTTCGCCATCCCGTGCCGCAACGCCATCCGCTTCGACTTCGCCACCATGTCCTCGAACGACTCGACGTCGCGCGTATGCACCGCATGCGTCCCCCACAGCAGCCCGAGCCGCCGCGCGGTCTCATGGCTCGGCGTCAGCACCAGCAATGGCACCGAAGGCCGCTCACGCGCGATCCGGCGCGCGGTCGAACCTGAGGTCGTGAAGCAGATGATCGCCACCGCGGACACCGTCGCGGCGATGTTCTTTGCGGCCTCGGCGAGCGCATCCGCGGTCGTCGGATCTGGCTTCATCACGGTGAAGTGCATCCGGTCGCCGTGCTCGGGATCGCCCTCGACCGACACGCCGATCGCGTCCATCATCGCCACCGATTCGACCGGCCACGCGCCCGCCGCGCTCTCCGCCGACAGCATGATCGCATCCGCGCCGTCATACACCGCGGTCGCGACGTCCGACACTTCCGCCCGCGTCGGCGACGGGGACGTAATCATCGATTCGAGCATCTGCGTCGCGACCACCACCGGGCGGCCCATCCGGCGCGAGACCTCGACGATGCGCTTCTGCAACGGCGGCACCTGCTGCGGCGGCAGCTCGACGCCGAGATCGCCGCGCGCGACCATCACGCCGTCACAGGCCTCGACGATCTCCTCGAGCCGCTCGATCGCCGCCGGCTTCTCGATCTTCGCCATCAGCGCCGCCTTGCCGCCGATCAGTTTGCGCGCTTCCCAGAGATCTTCCGGGCGCTGGACGAACGACAGCGCGATCCAGTCGACGCCCTGGTCGACTGCGAAGTCTAGATCGCTGCGATCCTTCTCGGTCAGGGCCGCCATCGGCAGCACGACGTCGGGGACGTTCAGCCCCTTGCTGTTCGACAACGCGCCGCCGACCTCGACCCGCGTCGTAATCTCGCGCGGGCTATGCGACACGACGCGAAGGACGAGCTTGCCGTCGTCGAGCAGCAGGCGGGCGCCCGGCTCGATCGCCGCGAAGATCTCGTCGTGTGGCAGTTCCACCCGCGTCGCGTCGCCCGGCGTCGGGTCGCGATCGAGCACGAAGGTGGAGCCGGTTTCGAGCACGGTCCGGCCGCCATCGAACTTGCCGACGCGCAGCTTCGGTCCCTGAAGATCGGCGAGGATGGTCGACGGGCGACCATATTCCTTCTCCAGCGCGCGAATCGCCTGGATCACGGCGATCTTCGACTGTTGGTCGCCGTGGCTCATGTTGATTCGGAACGCGTCAGCGCCGGTACGGAATAGCGTCGCGATCATCTCGGGCGTGCTGCTGGCAGGGCCTAGCGTCGCGAGGATGCGGACTTTCCGCAAACGGGGAGCAATGGCGTGGGTCATGCGGTGCGTTTCCTGGGGGAGGTCTTTGCCGCGACGGGCCTTAAACCCTATCTCCGCGGGATCAACCACGGAGCACATGAATGAACCCCGAAACCGACTCGCTCGATACGCTCGACGATGCCGTAGCGGCACAGGCCTTTCGCCGCCTGATCCGTCATCTCCGCCACCGCGAGGACGCGCAGAACGTCGACCTGATGGGTCTGGCCGGTTTTTGCCGCAACTGCCTGTCCGACTGGGTCGAGCAAGCGGGCGGTCTGTCGAAGGATGCCGCACGCGAGACGGTCTACGGGATGCCGTACGCAGAGTGGAAGGCGCATCACCAGGGTGACGCGACGCCTGAGCAGCTCGAACGGATGAAGGCGAGCGTCGCGAAGAACGCGGTGGTCTGAGAACGGCTGCAATGGATTCGCGACGATCCCCCGCAGGGTCGCTTGAGCCGAACACGGTAAACGCCTAGACGCTGGCCCGCACCCAATTCGGCATGATTCAGGACGTCTCCGGACGGCGATCACCGGTGCGGGCTTGTATCTTGATTGGCTTTTGACCGGCGCGCGGGCGCTGGCGAGTGGGGAATTTTCGATGTCTGACGAACGGCAACACGGCATGGGCGGCGGCGCGGTCGCAGCGGACGAACTGCGCCTGCTGATCGAGCGCGCCGAGCGTCTCGAAGAAGAGAAGAAGGGTATTTCGGACGACATCAAGGACGTGATGGCCGAAGCCAAGGGCCGCGGTTACGATCCGAAGGCGATTCGGAAAATCCTGTCGATCCGGAAGAAGAAGAAGGAAGAGTATCAGGAGGAGGAAGCGATCCTCGAGGTATATCTCCAGGCGTTGGGGATGATCTGAGTTTCGCCAGGGCGGTGAGACGGCCAAACGCGTCGGTTTTGACGTGTTTAACAGAACTGTCATCGGTTGCGGATTAGTGTCCAGCTATGACCATCCGTTTTCTCGCCGCCCTTGCGCTGGCCACTATGGCCGCCCCCGCCCAGTCGGATGAGGGGGCGGCCAACGCCAGCTTCTGCCAGCGGGTCGCAACCGAGCTCGGTATGAAGACGGCGAAACCGTCTGACGGCCACGCCGCATGGGAGCTGAAGACGCTCGGCGGCCTTGGTACCGCGCTGTTCGGTGGATCGAGCTATGTTTCGATGGGACTCGGTCCGGCTGAAGACTCGGTCATCACTAACGCACGCCAATATGTCGATGCGTGTGCCAGCGTCGCCAACGGGATGGTATGCACTGTCACCGGGCCGGCGGAATTCCAGATTGGCGTGAAAGACCACATGGTCAAGATGCGCGCGAATGCAGGCGAGCGTGCACAGGTCAGCATGGTAAAGATGCGCATCCGATGCGAGGACCGTTGACCGCGCCGAATATTGCGCTTGCTGTCGTCATGGGCGTCCTCTTTCTGGTGCTGGTCAACGTCATCACGGTCGCCGCGTTCGCGCTCGACAAGCGGCGATCATCGACTGGCGCGTGGCGTATTCCTGAATCCCGCTTGCTCTGGTTCGCGGCACTTGGCGGCAGCCCGGGCGCGTTCTGGGCGCGCAATCGCTACCGGCACAAGACACGGAAGCAACCATTCGTCGGTCGGCTCCAGCTCATCGCGATGGTACAAGTCGGCGTCATCGCAGGTCTCGCCATCGCGTTCGCATTCTAGGTTCGGCAACCGGCAGCGTCATTGCTGCACCTGAAGCTTAGGTGTATTGCCGTTATGCAACATTGCATCGGGGGGCAAGAATGCGGGTATTTCTGGGGATTGCGGCGGCATCATTGGTTAGTGTTCCTGTCGCGGCGCAATCGGTTGAAGTCGACATCCAAAAACTCGGTCAGCGTGCCGAGGCGTTCGTCCGGGTCCGCAACCAGTTCGATCAGGCGGCGATGATCGCGATGATGGCGCCCGAATATCAGGAAGTATCGCCCGTCGGTGAGGTCGATTCCCGCGAGCGCGTGATCGGGTTCTACGCAGCCGACAAGAAATCAGCCGCACCGCCGATGACGATTACCGAAACCGTCGCGCGGCCCGCTGGCACGATCGGTGTCGTCACGATGCGGATCGCCTACACCATGCCCGGCAAGGACGGTCAGATGCAGACGCGCGCGCTGCGGGCCGGCTTCGTCGCGCGACGGATCAAGGGCGACTGGCAGTTCGTGTCGTTGCAGTTCACCCCGATCCGCGGATGACGATCTACGCCGCCTCCGCCGGCAGCGTCGTCCAGCCCAGCCCTGGGATCGTGATCGAGCGTTTGCCGGCGAGATCGGTGCGGCACACGATCAGTTCGCGGCTCTCTATGTAGCCGATCAGACGCTTCACCCGGCCGAGCGAACTCGTACCATACGTCGCTGCGATGCGCGCGTCAGACGGGCAGGGCTCGCCTTCACGTGCCGCACGCGCGACCAGCAGGAACGCCCCGAGCATGTCGTCGGGGAGGCCGCTCGCCACGTCTAGCGCAGCCGTCCATGCCTCGTCGGTCATGTCGAAGATCCCTGCACGGGCGCAACTCAGGCGCCGGACGAAGCCGGGGAGATCGAGCGGCGGCTTGGCGAGACCGCCCATCCGACAGCGCACCTGGAAATCCTGGAATAGCACCGACGGAGGCCGTAGCGTCGACTCCGGATCCTCGACGATCGCGCGGAATACGTCGGCGTAGACCGCTTCGACCTCGTCGTCAGTCTTCTCGGGCGGCGGCGGGGCGGCGGTGCGTGGCTCGGGTGGGCGGGCGATGCCGTCGAGCAGTTCCTCCGCCGGCACGCGACGTGGGCGCGAATCAAACATCAGGCCGAGTTCGGGCGCGTCGACTACTGGCTCGGACAGCAGGTCCTGCAGGTCCATCGGCGCGACGCTGGGGAGGGGAGTGAGCTTGGGGCTGCCGCTGCGCGCGGAGGTCGCGACGTCGCCGATCTTCACCGTGATCGGCCGCCGCGATACCGCGGGGCCAAGCGCCATGAACGTGCCACGCTGGAGATCGCGAATCGCTTCGGCCTGGCGTCGCTCCATGCCGAGCAGATCGGCCGCGCGGGCCATGTCGATGTCGAGAAAGGTGCGGCCCATCAGGAAGTTCGACGCTTCCGCCGCGACGTTCTTCGCAAGCTTCGCCAGCCGCTGAGTCGCGATCACGCCGGCGAGACCGCGTTTACGCCCGCGGCACATCAGGTTGGTCATCGCCGCCAAAGAGGCACGGCGGACCTCTTCCGAGACCTCGCCGCCCGTCACCGGCGCGAACATCTGCGCTTCGTCGACCACCACCAGCACCGGATACCAATGCTCGCGCGGCGCATCGAACAGCGCTGAGAGGAACGACGCCGCACAGCGCATCTGGCCCTCGACCTCGAGTCCTTCGAGGCTGAGCACCGCGGACGTCCGATGTTCGCGCAACCGCGTCGCAATCCGTGCGATCTCGCGTTCGCTATAGTCGCCGGCCTCGATCACGACGTGGCCATGAGGCCCCGCGAGCGTCACGAAATCGCCCTCCGGATCGATCACGATCTGCTGGACATGCCCCGCCGATCGCTCGAGCAGGCGGCGCAACAGATGCGATTTTCCCGAGCCCGAATTGCCCTGCACCAACAGGCGGGTGGCGAGTAGTTCCTCCAGGTCGACGCCGACGGCAGTACCATTGCCGTCGGTGCCCATATTCACGCTAACCGTCATGCCGCGCGTTTGGCAGGTGCGGGCGCATGGGAGCAAGGAGTCTTTGTGAGTTCGGTCGCAACGCTGGCTTTGCGCGCTGGCATAATCCGCAATCCCGGCTAGGTCGCGACTCATGGCCACGAAACAATCCCTGCTCGCCGATCTCTCGCAGCGACTGCTCGGCAAGGCGCCGGGCGACCTCGACGACGAGGAGCGTCGCGTCCTCGCCGGGATCGAAGCGGGCACAACGGTCAGCCGCGACGCTGCCGACGTTTCCGACGAGCGATCGACGTTTGGCGAGCGACTGTCGGACCGCGTCGCCGCAATCGGCGGGTCGTGGGGGTTCATCATCGCGTTCAGCGCGGTGCTGATCGGCTGGATGCTGCTGAACTCGGACATCCTCGCGCATTTCGGGCGCGCGTTCGATCCGTATCCCTACATCTTCCTCAACCTGCTGCTCTCGACCGTGGCCGCGATCCAGGCGCCGGTAATCATGATGAGCCAGAACCGGCAATCGGCGAAGGATCGCCTGGCCGCCAGCCTCGATTACGAGACCAATCTGCGCGCCGAACTCGACATCCTGCGCGTGCATCACAAGATCGATCATCTCGTGCTCGCCCGGCTCGAAGCGATCGAGCGGAAAATCGACGGTCTGGCGAAATCCGCGCCTGACGCCTAAGAGCGGGGCCATCAGCTAAAGAGGCACCGATGGCAGGCCATTCCAAATACAAGAATATCATGTACCGCAAGGGCGCGCAGGACAAGAAGCGCTCGTCGGCGTTCAGCAAGCTCAGCCGAGAGATCACGGTCGCGGCCAAGATGGGCCTGCCCGACGTCGACATGAACCCACGCCTGCGCGCGGCGGTCAACGCGGCCAAGGCGGCGTCGTTGCCCAAGGAGAACATCCAGCGCTCGATCGACAAGGCGAGCCGCGGCGATGCCGAGAATTACGAAGAGATCCGCTACGAGGGCTTCGGCCCTGGCGGCGTGTCGCTGATCATCGAGGCGCTGACCGACAACCGCAACCGCACCGCGACCAACGTGCGTGTCGCGGTCGGCAAGAACGGCGGCAATTTGGGCGCGGGCGGTTCGGTCAGCCATGCGTTCGACCGCGTCGGGTTGATCTCGTATCCGGCGAGTGCGGGCGATGCCGACACGGTGTTCGAAGCCGCGCTCGAGGCTGGCGCCGAGGACGTCACGTCGAGCGAGGACGGCCATGAGGTCTGGACCGCGCAGGGCGACCTGCACGAGGTGGCCAAGGCGCTTGAGGCGAAGCTCGGCGAGGCCGAAGGCGCCAAGCTGGCCTGGCGTCCGCAGGTGATGGTCGCGGTTGAGGCGGACGATGCGGCGACCTTGTTCAAGCTGATTGATGCGCTCGACGAGGATGACGACGTGCAGACCGTCTGGGGCAATTACGAAATTTCCGACGAGATCATGGAATCGCTCGGTTGAGATGAAGAAGGTGGGTTCACGCGGAGACGCGGAGACGCGGAGAGTGGCGCTTCGTGGCTACGTCCTCCGCGCCAGCGGCCTGATATCGGTAGGTCAGCCCGGAGAACTGAAAGTCCCCCTAACGCGAGACGCTAGACAGGGACGAACCCCCTCCGCGCCTCCGCGCCTCCGCGCGAACCAACCTTCTCCTTCTACCTGCGCATGATCATCCTCGGACTAGACCCCGGCCTCGGCACCACCGGCTGGGGCGTCATTCGCGCCGACGGCAACCGCCTGAGCCATATCGCCAACGGCCAGATCAAGACCGATCCGTCGATGGCGCTCCCCCGCCGCCTCACCGCGCTCTACAACGCGTTGATCGACGTCATCCGCACCGAGCGTCCCGACGGCGCAGCGGTCGAGGAAGTGCTCGGCAACACGAACGCGCAATCAACGCTCAAGCTCGGCCAGGCGCGTGGCGTCGTCCTACTCGCAGCGGCCGGCGCGGGGCTGCATATCGGGGAGTACCACCCCTCGACCGTCAAGAAGGGCGTCGTCGGCACCGGCGGCGCGGACAAGAAGCAGATCCAGGCGATGATGGCCGTGTTGTTGCCGGGAGCGAAACTCGCCGGCCCCGACGCCGCCGACGCGCTTGCGGTCGCGATCACCCATGCGCATCACGTTGCCAGTGCCGCCGCACTGGCGCGACGCAGCGGCGTAGGCGCTTGATCCCCCCACCGCTGCTGCGTGGCCAAACCAACGTCAAGCGGCACTTTCTGACCTAGCATCCAACGCCGCGCGCCAGTGTTCGTCGAGCGCCAAAACTAAGGCCAAGCCAATATCCGCTCGGACAAAACTTGGTTCATTTTGAATGAGATCGGCGCCTACCCGCTATAATTACACATCAATCAAGTTTTTATAGCCAAGCCCGTACCGCTGTGGCAGCGCGCCCATGAAGTTTAATTTAGATTAAGGGCAACGCGATGCTTGTCGAACACGTACGAGGTGGAACGAACAGCAACAATGTTCCGGCCTCGGCGTTTGCGATGCCCGCGGGCATGACGATGCGGTACGATCTGCCCGATCCGACGCTGTCCGAGTATTTGACGGGGTATGCGATCTACGCCTCGAACGACCGCGCGCCGATGCTGAACTGGTATCTACCCGCACCGGCGATGATCTCCGTGCTGGTCGACGCCGGGCCGCTGACCGTGTCGGTCGGCAACCATCGCTTCGGCCCGCTCGATCGCGCAAGCTTCTACGGTCCGACCAGCCGCGCCTTCCGGACCGAGACGCATGGCGGGATCGCCGTGGGCATCGGCCTCAGCGCGCTCGGTTGGTCGCGGCTCACCGCGCGGTCGGCGGGCGAATTCCACAACCGTGTCGTGCCGCTCAGCTCGGCGCTGGGATCGGACCTCTCAGCGCGGCTGGTCGAAGGGCTCGACGCGCTCGACGACGACACGATGATCAAGCCGCTGCTCGATGCGGTGTTCGGCGCGTTTTTCACCCGCCCGCATCCGCGCGAGGATCTGATCCGCGCGTTCACCGCGTTGACCGTCACCGACGGCGTGATCGAGATGAAGGACGTCGCCGACCGCCTCGACATCCCGACGCATGAACTGCGACGCATGGCGACGCGCCATTTCGGCATGCCGCCAAAGCTGTTGCTGAGGCGCGCGCGGTTCCTGCGATCGTTCATCAGCCTGATCCGGACCGACGGCATGGCGGACTATTCGAAGATCGACAGCAGCTATTTCGACGCCTCGCATTTCCTCCGCGATGCCGGCACGTTCCTCGGCACGACGCCGCGCCGCTTCATCGCGTCCGACACCGTATTCCTGCGCGCCAGCCTGCGTGCCCGCGCGATGGTGATCGGCGCGCCGACCCAGGCGCTGCATGAAACCGCGAAAGCCGCTGCGCCCGTTCAGAACCGTCCGACGAACGAGCAGGGTCGTCCGCAACCAAACGCCTGACCGACGTGCGCGTCGATCGAGCCGGAACGCCCGTACTTTGACGGGATGACGTCGCGCCGTCGATGTTCTACCGCCTGATCCAATGATCGTGCATCTCAAAGGACGGCTGGACTCGACCGGCATCGACCATGCCGTGATCGACGTCGGCGGCGTCGGCTATCTGGTCGGCGCCTCGGCGCGCACGCTGTCGGCCTTAGGCCCGATCGGTGAGGCTTGTACCGTGTTCACCGAATTGCTGGTGGGCGAGGATTTCCAGCGGCTCGTGGGGTTCTCCAGCGCGGACGAGCGCGACTGGTTCCGGTTGCTGACGGGCGTGCAGGGGGTCGGCGCCCGCGTCGCGCTCGCGATCCTGTCGGCGCTCGAGCCGGTCGATCTTTCACGCGCGATCGCCAGTGGCGACAAGGCGATGGTCGCGCGCGCCAACGGCGTGGGACCCAAGCTTGCCCAGCGTATCGTGATGGAGTTGAAGGACAAGGTCGGCGGGATCGCGCTGGGGCTCGGGCCGGCAGTGGTCAATGCCGCGCCGGGTGCGTCGGCGGATGCGGTGTCGGCGCTGCTCAATCTCGGGTTCCGCCCGAACGAGGCGAGTGTCGCGGTGGCGGCGGCGGACGAGGAACTGGGGGCTGGGGCCTCGCTCGATGCGCTGGTCCGGCTGGCGTTGCGCAAGGCGTCTAAGTCTTAGAGTTCGGTCGATAGCGTTCTCCTGCGTACGCAGGAGTCCAGGATGACAAGCTTCGCGCTCCGTTGCCCTGGGCTCCTGCGTGCGCAGGAGAACGCTATCGACCGTCACTAGTCCGTCATCCTGACGAAAGTCAGGATCCAGAGCCGCAATCGGCAACGCCAATAACCCTGGGTCCTGACTTTCGTCAGGATGACGCAAATGACTCGGGCGGTATTCGTACTATGGTCGCCTCGTCCTTAGAGCGGCGTAAGCAACGCTTTCCTCCCGAAATGCGCATCGAGGTTCGCAACCACCAACGCCGCCATCGCAGCCCGTCCATCGACGGTCGCGCTACCCTGATGCGGTGACAGGACCACTTGGTTCATCGCCTTGAGCGCGTTGGGAACGGCAGGTTCGTCGGCGAACACATCAAGCCCCGCCCCGGCGATCGTCCCGTCCTGAAGCGCCACTACCAGCGCCGGTTCGTCGACCAGACTACCCCGAGCGATATTAACGAGGATACCGTCCTCGCCAAGTGCCCTGAGGACACCCGCATCCACGATATGCGACGTCGCCTCGCCTCCAGGCGCGGCAATGATCAGCACGTCGCACGCCGCCGCAAGCGAAGCGATGTCGGCATGGAATACGCCGGCGAAATCCGGCTTGGCGGAATGCGCGGCATAATGAAGTGCGCTCGCAAACGGCGCAGCGCGCTCGGCGATCGCCTTGCCAATCCGGCCGAGCCCGAAGATCCCGATCCGCCGCCCGCTAGCCCGGCGCGCGAGACCGACCTGCCACCCGCCGTCCCGCACCGCGCGATCGTTCGCGACGATCCGCCGTTGCACCGCCAACATAAGCCCGATCGCAAGGTCCGCGACGTCGTCGGTCAGCACGTCCGGCGTCGTCGTCACCGCGATGCCGCGTGCCTTGGTCGCGGCGAGGTTGATCCCGTCGTAGCCGACGCCGTGGATCGCGATGATCTCCAGCGCCGGAAAACGATCGAGCAGCGCCGCATCGACCACGCTGCTCCCGCCACCGACGATCGCGCGCGTCGTTGCCGGCGGATCCTCGCGGTGCAACGTGAAGCGCTCGGCAAGCGTCGCCTCCAACGCGGGCGAGGCTCCGCCCAGCAGATACAAGTCGGGGTGCGAGGTGTCGTTGGTCATCCCACACCCATAGCCGCCTTGCCCCCTTCACCGCGAGCGCGCTATCGCAGGATGTGACCGATACAGACCGCATCCTGACCGCCGCCAAGCGTCCCGAAGACGTCGACGCCGCGCTGCGCCCGAAGACGCTTGACGAATTCGTCGGGCAGAAGGCCGCGCGCGAGAACCTGCGCATCTTCATCCAGGCGGCAAAATCGCGCGGCGATGCGCTCGATCACGTGCTGTTCTTCGGCCCGCCGGGGCTCGGCAAGACTACGCTCGCGCAGATCGTCGCGCGCGAGATGGGGGTGGGGTTCCGCGCCACATCGGGGCCGGTGATCGCCAAGTCGGGTGATCTCGCCGCGCTACTGACCAATCTCGAGGACGGCGACGTGCTGTTCATCGACGAGATCCACCGGTTGCAGCCTGCGGTCGAGGAGGTGCTCTACCCGGCGATGGAGGACCGTGCGCTCGACCTGATGATCGGCGAGGGGCCCAGCGCGCGCAGCGTCCGCATCGACCTACCGCGGTTTACGCTGATCGGCGCGACCACGCGGCAGGGGTTGCTGACGACGCCGCTACGCGATCGCTTCGGCATCCCGGTGCGGCTGCAATTCTACACGGTCGAGGAACTGGAGCGCGTCGTCACGCGAGCGGCGGGACTGCTCGGACTGGGCATCGCCAAGGACGGAGCGATGGAGATCGCGCGCCGGGCCCGCGGTACGCCGCGTATCGCCGGGCGATTGCTGCGAAGAGTGCGCGATTTCGCCAATGTCGCGGGGCACGAGACGGTCGATGCGCGTGCGGCGGATGCGGCGCTCAACCGGCTGGAGGTCGATTCGCTCGGGCTCGACGCGATGGACCGCCGCTATCTGATGATGATCGCCGACATCTACCGCGGCGGCCCGGTCGGCGTGGAGACTCTCGCCGCAGGGCTCAGCGAACCGCGCGACACGATCGAGGAAGTGATCGAGCCGTACCTGATCCAGCTAGGCCTGATCGCGCGCACCGCTCGCGGTCGGTTCCTGAATGCAGGCGGCTGGAAGCACTTGGGCTTGAACCCACCAGCCGGCAGCCAGGACGGCCTGTTCGACGCGTAACGGGTTGCGTACGCGCTACCGTGTTTCCCCGCGAAGGCGGGGACCCAGACTGGGCTCATGCCTTCGCGGCAGAACAAGGAGGAGGGGGCAACCGTAGCCGATGAGATTTGCTCGCCGCGATCCGCACCAACCTCATTTGTAAGAATCCCCACCGCCAGATCGATCGAACTTCACCCCAACACTGCTTTTGTTGCGTGGCACCCAAGCGTTTCATCTGATAGCCAACGCGAATGCCCCTTTCGGCCGCCGCCTCCGCCCGCGAAATCCTCACCAGCCTTCACGACGTGATGGCGTCGCGCACCTCCGCGCAAGCCAAGCTGAACGCCGTCGTCGGCATCATCGCCACCGCGATCGACAGCGAAGTCTGCTCGATCTACCTGTTGCGCGAGGGCGTGCTCGAACTGTTCGCGACCCGCGGCCTCGATCAGGCTGCCGTTCACGTCACCAAGCTCGCGCTCGGCGAAGGCCTCGTCGGCACCATTGCCGAGGATGTCGAAGTGCTCAACCTCGACGAAGCCGCCAGCCACCCCGATTTCGCCTACAAGCCCGAGACCGGCGAGGATCGCTTCCACAGTTTCGCCGGCGTGCCGATCATCCGCCGCGAGCGTTCCGTGGGCGTCCTGGCCGTCCAGCACACCGACCGTCGCAGATATGCTGACGTCGAGATCGAGGCGCTGCAGACGGTCGCGATGGTGCTCTCCGAACTGATCGCCAACGCAGGGCTGATCGACACCACCGGCGGCGGCGCGGATCGGCCGCAGTCGACCGCGGCGATGCGCATCCCCGGCCAGAAGCTCGTCGACGGCATGGGCGCGGGCTTCGCGGTCTATCACCAGCCGCGTATCCACATCGAGCATACCGTCGCCGAGGATACCGACGCCGAGCGCCACCGCGTCTACGCGGCGTTCGACAAGATGCGCGAAGGCATCGACCGGATGACCCGCGAGGCCGAATTCGGCGTCGGCGGCGAGCATGTCGAAGTACTCCAGACCTACAAGATGTTCGCGTATGACGAGGGCTGGGCCCGGCGCATCAACGAGGCGATCGACTCCGGCCTCACCGCCGAGGCGGCGATCGAGCGCGTCCAGCAACGCACCCGCCAGCGCATGCGCCAGATCGACGATCCGTTGCTCGCCGACCGGATGCACGATCTGGAGGACCTGTCGAACCGGCTGCTCCGCATCGTCTCGGGCCAGATGGGTACCGCCGCGCAGATGGGTCTTCGCCAGGACACCATCCTCATCGCGCGCAACCTCGGCCCGGCCGAACTGCTCGAATACGACAAGCGGCGACTGAAGGGCGTGATCCTCGAGGAGGGCTCGCTCACCGCGCACGTCACGATCGTCGCCCGCGCGATGGGCGTGCCGGTACTCGGCCGCGTCCGCGACATCCGCCGCCTCGTGGCGGAGGGCGACATGCTGTTGCTCGACAGCGCGGAAAGCAACGTCTTCGCGCGGCCCTCGGCGGCGATGGAGGAAGCGTTCGAGGCGCGCCTCGCGATGCGCCAGAAGCGCAAGGCGGCGTTCGCGGCTTTGCGCGACGTGCCACCGATCACCAAGGACGGCCACCGCCTGACCCTCATGGTCAACGCAGGCCTGCGTGACGATGTGGCCGCGCTCGACGTCACCGGAGCCGACGGCATCGGCTTGTTCCGTACCGAGTTCCAGTTCCTCGTCTCCGCCACGCTGCCACAGCGCGAGCGCCAGCAGCGGCTCTACCGCGAAGTGCTCGACGCGGCCGGCGATCGCCCGGTGATCTTCCGCACCGTGGATATCGGCGGCGACAAGGCGCTGCCGTATCTCAACAAGGAAGACGCCGACGAGGAGAATCCAGCGATGGGCTGGCGCGCTCTGCGCCTTGGTCTGGAGCGCGACGGCCTGATGAAGGTGCAGGCGCGGGCGTTGCTGGAGGCCGCCGCTGGCCGCACGCTCAACGTGATGTTCCCGATGGTCAGCGAGCCATGGGAATTCGATGAGGCCCGCGCGCTGTTCGAGGCGCAGCGAACCTGGCTCGAAGGACGCGGGCGCAAGATGCCGCTCGCGATCCGTTACGGCGCGATGCTCGAGGTGCCGGCGCTCGCCGAGATGCTCGACATCCTGCTGCCGAAGATCGAGTTCCTGTCGATCGGCACCAACGATCTCACGCAGTTCCTGTTCGCCGCCGATCGCGCCAATCCGAAGCTCGCCGAGCGCTACGACTGGCTCAGCCCGTCGATCCTGCGCTTCATCGCGCGACTGGTCGCACCGGTCCGCGACGCCTCGGTCGACCTCGCGGTCTGTGGTGAGATGGGTGGGCGTCCGCTGGAGGCGATGGCGCTGATCGGGCTCGGCATCGAGAGGTTGTCGATCACCCCCGCCGCAGTCGGCCCGATCAAGGCGATGACGCGCTCGCTCGATCGCGCCGCGCTCACCGCATACATGACAGGACTGCTGGCCAACCCGCCGCGCGACATGCGCGGCGTGCTGACCAACTGGGCGACTGAAAACGGCGTCGAAATCGTCTGATCCGCGGAAAGCTGCGGTTAAGACGTTCGGTGCGTTGACACGGCTAAGGGCCTCTGAAAGACGGGTGCCATGGCGGGCAACGCTACGCGCCCGCGCTCGGAGACAAGAATGGACGAGGTCGAAACCGGCCAGAACGCAGCACCCGCTCAACCAGAGCGTGCTGGCGACATTCTCCGCAAGGCGCGCGAGGCGCAGGGCCTGACGGTCGCGGATATCGCGACGCGTACCCGTGTGCCGTTGCGTCACCTCGAAGCGATCGAGGCGTCCGATTACTCCACGCTGCCGTCGTCGACTTATGCGGTCGGTTTCAGCCGCGCCTATGCACGCGCGATGGGCATCGACGAGGTGCAGATCGCGAACATCGTCCGCAGCGACGTCGCCAAGCTCGGCAGCAAGAAGCCCGAATACGAACCCTACGAGATGACCGATCCGTCGCGCGTGCCTTCGCGCGGGCTCGCGATCGTTGCGCTCGGCATCGCGATCGCGGTGCTGGTGCTGGTCGGCCTCTGGTACGGCACCGACATGTTCCGCGGATCGGGCAATGCCTCGACCACGACGCCGATCGCCGAGACCGCGCCGAACCCTGCCGCGCAGACCGCGCAACCGGTGCCCGCGCCAGCTACGCCCGCCAACGGGCAGGTTACGCTGACCGCTTCGGACGAGGTGTGGATGCGCGTCTACGATGCCGACAACAAGACGCTCTACCTGGGCACGATGAAGCCCGGCGAGAAGTTCGACGTGCCGAAGGATGCCAAGGATCCGAAGATCAACATCGGTCGTGCAGACAAGCTTGCGGTTACGCTCAACGGCGCCGCGGCTCCTGCGCTCGGCACCGGCGAACGCGCGATCAAGGACGTGTCCGTGGGTGCCCCGGCGATTGCCGCGCGGATCGCCGGCACGCCTGAGCCTCAGGCCACGCCCACCGCGACCGAAGCAACGCCGACCCGGTCGTCCGAGCGGTCGCGCACCGCCAGCCGTCCTCGTACGCCGCGTCGTGCGCTGAGCGAAACGCAGCGCGCCAACCTCGACGCAGTCGCCAATCCACCACCCGCCGCTACGGCAACGCCCAATCCGTGACGACGACAGACCATCGCAGGGTCTTAAGGCTGGCGACAGGATGGGTAGTGCAGCTATACCCGGACGATTAACCAATCCACCGGGGGGGGTGGCCCATGCGTAAGTCAATTCTGGTCGGCGTCTGCCTCGCGGCGCTGTTGCCCTCTGCCGTACAGGCACAAAATGTCGAGGGCCGCGTCGGCAAGCTCGAAAGCGAAATGCGCGCGGTCCAGCGGAAGGTCTTCCCGGGCGGTGCGGGCCAGATGCTCCAGCCCGAAGTCCGTGCGCCGCAGAGCGAGCAGGGCCCCGGGCCCGGCTCACCCGCGACCAGTGCGCTTGCCGACGTCAACCAGCGCGTCACGTCGCTCGAACAGCAGATGACCTCGCTCACCGAGCAGATCGAGCAGAACCAGAACCGCACCCGCCAGTTGCAGGACGCCTTCGACAATTACCGCCGCTCGAACGACGCGCGGTTGAAGACGCTCGAGACCGGTCCCGCGCCGATCGCGACGGGGGCGGGGACTGGTGGCCCGATCGAATCCGATGATCAGTCGAGTGGTCCATCACGCCCGACCACGCGCCCCGAAGCCGCGAGCAAGCCCGGCGCTACCACACCGACCAAGATCTCGGTCGAAAAGCCCTCTACCGGCGATCCGGCGGAAGACGAGTATATGTACGGCTATCGCCTCTGGGCGGCCAAGCAATACCCGCAGGCCGAGGCCCAGCTGAAGAAGGTCGTCGCCGAATACCCCAAGAGCAAGCGTGCCAGCTATGCGCAGAATCTGCTCGGCCGATCGTATCTCGACGAAGGCAAGCCGAGCCTCGCGTCGATGGCGTTCTACGACAATTACAAGAAGATGCCTGAGGGCGAGCGCGCGCCGGACAGCCTGCTGTATCTCGGCCAGGCGCTGACCAAGCTCAACAAGCCGGCGGATGCGTGCAAGGTGTATGACGAGCTGAACGACGTCTACGGCGCCAAGATGGCGTCGACGATGAAGGGGCAGGTTGCCGCCGGCCGCAGCGTGGCGAAGTGCAAGTAAGCGATCTCTTGATGGCTAAGCGTGACCTTCTGTTCGTGTCTGCACCTCGCAAACCAGCCCCACCCCGGCGGAGGCCGGGGCCCAGTTGGAAAGGTCGCAGTAACGGATCGCAGCGTTCGATCAGCAACGTTTCCCGACTGGGCCCCGGCCTCCGCCGGGGTGGCGAACTTTCCATGGTCAGGACTGTCTCCGCATGACCGAAGAAGGACGCCGCTTCGCCGCCGACTTTGCGCGCCTCGCCAGCGACATCACCAACCCGCTGTTCGCCGTCTCCGGCGGCCCCGACAGCATGGCGATGCTCACCCTCGCGCACGAAGCTCTCCCCTCCGGCTTCACGGTCGCCAGCATAGACCACCGCCTCCGCCCCGAAGCAGTGGAAGAGTCCGCCATGGTCGCCGCGCATTGCGCAACGCTCGGCATTCCCCACGCCACGCTCGCCCCCAGCGAACCGATCACCGGCGCGAGCATCCAGGCGCAGGCGCGCACCACGCGCTACGCCCTCCTCACCGACCACGTCCGTGCGATCGGGGCAGGGGCGCTCGTCACCGGCCACCACGCCGACGATCAGGCCGAGACCTTCCTCATGCGCGCCGCGCGCGGGTCGGGTTTAGCCGGTCTCGCCGGTGTCCGCGCCCGCACCGAAGTCCACGGCGTCACGGTTATCCGCCCCTTGCTCGACTGGCGCCGCGCCGAACTCCGCGCGATCGTCCGCCGTGCGGAAGTACCGTTCTTCGACGATCCCTCGAACCACGACGACCGCCACGATCGCACCCGCTTCCGCCGGTTGCTCGACCAGAACGAATGGCTCGGCACGCCCAACCTCGCGCGCGCCGCTGCGGCGCTTGCCGAGACCGACACCGATGTCCGCGCGATGGTCGACTGGATCTGGACCGAACGCGCCAAGGTCGGTGGCGGCGAAGTGAAGCTCGCGGTCGAGAAACTGCCCCGTGAAATTCTCCGCCGCCTCGCGCGCCGCGCGATCGGCACGGTCCGCACCGACGCCGGCATCGTCGCGCCCGAATGGACCGAGGCCGCCAACATCGAAAGCCTGCTCGACTCGTTGATGGCCGGTAAACGGACCACTCAGGCCGGGATCATCGCCAGCGTTCGCGGCGACGTCTGGCGCTTCCGACAGGCGCCACCGCGCAGAACCGCTTAGCGCGCCCGTCCGTTCACATTGATCAACGCAAGTCGCGCGTTGTTCCATTGCCATTAACCTGCGCACGCTTATCTTGTGCGGTGAAAGGTATCGTGCACCCATGAGCGACAACGACAACCGCGGTCAGAAGCCCCAGGGCCCCGGCAATGGCGGTCCCGAAAACGGCGGCGGCAATCCTTGGATGAAAAGCCTGTTGATCTGGGTCGGCATCCTGCTCGCGCTGGCGCTGTTCGTGACCATGTTCGACGGCCGCACCGCGGCGTCGGGTGGCAACACGATCGCGTATTCGGCGTTCCTGGACAAGGTCGATGAAGGCACCGTCAAGGACGTCAACATCTCGCGCGACATGATCTCGGGGACGCTGTCCACCGGCGATAGGTTCAAGTCGTATCCGATTCCGGACTCGACGCTCGTGCCGAAGCTGCGCGAGAAGGGCGTCTCGATCAGCGCGAAACCCGAAGAGGGCCCCTCGATGCTGGCGCTGCTGCTGTACCAGTCGCTGCCGTTCCTGCTGTTCCTCGGCATCGCGTTCTTCGTGTTGAAGCAGATGCAGAAGAACTCGGGCTCGGGCGCGATGGGCTTCGGCAAAAGCCGCGCGAAGATGCTGACCCAGAAGGAGGGTAAGGTCACCTTTCAGGACGTCGCCGGCATCGACGAGGCTCGCGAAGAGCTCGAGGAGATCGTCGAGTTCCTGAAGGACCCGACCAAGTTCGCGCGCCTTGGCGGCAAAATCCCCAAGGGCGCCTTGCTGGTCGGCTCGCCGGGTACCGGCAAGACGTTGCTCGCCCGCGCCATCGCGGGTGAGGCTGGCGTACCGTTCTTCACGATCTCGGGCTCGGACTTCGTGGAGATGTTCGTCGGCGTCGGCGCGAGCCGTGTCCGCGACATGTTCGAGCAGGCGAAAAAGTCCGCACCGTGCATCGTCTTCATCGATGAAATCGATGCTGTGGGTCGTCATCGCGGCGCCGGTCTCGGCAACGGCAATGACGAGCGCGAGCAGACGCTGAACCAGTTGCTGGTCGAAATGGACGGCTTCGAGGCGAACGAAGGCATCATCATCATCGCCGCCACCAACCGTCCCGACGTGCTCGACCCCGCGTTGCTTCGTCCGGGCCGGTTCGATCGCCAGGTCACCGTACCGCGGCCGGATATCGAGGGTCGTATCAAGATCCTCGAAGTCCACATGAAGAAGGTGCCGCTCGCACCCGACGTCGACGCGCGAGTCATCGCACGCGGCACGCCGGGGTTCTCGGGTGCCGATCTCGCTAACCTCGTCAACGAGGCGGCGCTGCATGCGGCACGCAAGGGCAAGCGTCTGGTGGCGATGGCCGAGTTCGAGGAGGCTAAGGACAAGGTCATGATGGGCGCGGAGCGTCGCAGCATGGTCATGACCGATGACGAGAAGCGGATGACCGCGTATCACGAGGCCGGTCATGCGGTCGTCGCGATGCACGAGGCTGCTTCGGATCCGATCCACAAGGCGACGATCATTCCGCGCGGTCGTGCGCTGGGCATGGTCATGCGGCTGCCCGAGCGTGATTCGTACAGCTATCACCGCGACAAGATGTACGCGAACCTGGCCGTGTCGATGGGCGGCCGCGTCGCGGAGGAAGTCATCTTCGGCTACGATAAGGTGTCGTCGGGCGCTTCGGGCGACATCCAGTACGCCACCGGTCTGGCGCGCGACATGGTCACGCGCTGGGGAATGTCCGACAAGGTCGGCCCGCTTGAATATGGCGAGCCCGAGGGCGAGTCGTTCCTCGGTTACTCGTCGAGCCGTCCGTCGCGTATGTCGAACCAGACCGCGCAGTTGATCGACGACGAGATCAAGCGGATCGTTGAAGGTGGTCTCGACCGCGCCAAGCAGGTGCTGAGCGATCATGTCGACCAGCTTCACACCGTGGCAGGCGCGCTGCTCGAGTTCGAGACCCTGACCGGTGACGAGATCAAGAAGCTGATCGCCGGAGAAGATCTCGATCGTCCGGATCCAGGTGCGAAGGCGTCGACCGTCCCGCGTGCGGGCACGTCAATCCCCAAGACCCGGCGTCCGTCGGGACCGTTCGGGACACCAACCCCCTTGGGGGCGTGATCCGGTTCACCGGACAGTCACCTAAGTAGCTCTATGGGCGGTCTTTTCTCGGAAAGGCCGCCCATGTCGTATTCGCGTTCCAAGGCTGTAGTCGCAGCGCTACTCATGGTCGGCGCGGCAATGCCGGCAAGCGCGGCGATGACGGTCGGCACCTTCCTGGCCCGCGCTAACGCGCTGCGTGACCAGGGCCCGATGGCACTGATGTCCCCCGACCTCCCCGCGCTGAAGGCCGAAGCAAAGGCTGCGACCAATCAGTTGAAGGCAGAACGCGCCGCCCGCGCCGCCGCCGGCAAGCCACCGATCGCCTGCGTTCCGGAAGGCGAGTCGGTCGGCATCATGGACATGCTCGACGGCTTGAACGAACTCCCCGCCAGCTACCAGAAGCGCCCCCTCAAGGACGGCTACGCCCGCGTCCTGGCGAACCTCTACCCCTGCCGCTGAGAATATTCTGAATGTCAGATTTTGGGGGTATCGAGAGTGTGGAGATGCTGAGGGTATCCCCCTTTCTCCGTTCGTCCTGAGCGAAGTCGAAGGGCATGTCCCGCACGCAGGCGTTTCGATCTTGCTCAACGCGAACCCGATGTGGGGCTGCTCATTAGTCGCGCTCAGTCCGTCAAACCATGCAGCAACAGCAGCACGATAAACGCCAGCAAAACCGTGAACGCGAACGTCAACAGCGCCACCGTCCGCCAAGCCGCCGACCACTTCCGCAACTCGTAAGCCCCACGAAGCTGCGCGAACATATGGACCGGCGGCACGCACATCGCCGCCATCACGATCCAGCCCTCCGCGACGCCGATCACGCCCGCGATGATCAACACGATCGTCAGCAGCATCATGAATGCCAGCGAATAGGTCACGAAGATAGCGTGGTCGTAGAGGTGATGTCGGCGTCGCCAGAGGAAAAGTAGCGCCATGAACGGCACGGATAACGGAATCAGGCCCCAGCTGTATTTGTACGCGCTGGTCTGCAGCTTGTAGAACATGAGGCCCGGATTGCCGTTCGCCTTGGCGATCCCGTGGTCGAGTCGTTCCCAACCGGTCTTGAAGTCGCCCAGGTCAACCAGCGTACCGTTGGCCCCGCCATTCTGCATATCCGCGGCTACCCCGAGCGCACGGACAGTGGTACGCAGCGCGCTCGCCTGCCGATCGAGAGTGGCAAGCTGTTCTCCCGAATATTTAGCGGGCGCACGCTTCGCAACCTCCTGCTGCGCCTCGACTTTATTCAACGCGACGCGAGTCCTGGCGGCCTCGCGGGCATAGTCGGAGGTCTTGCCGGTGCGCTCGTCCCGGATGAAGTCCTTCGTCATTTCGCCACCGACCGCGCCGATCGTCGCGAACATCAGGAAGACGGTGAACAGGAACAGCGCCAGCGGCGACACGAACCGCGCCCGCTCGCCATTGACGTACCGCCGCGTGAGCGCCCCCGGATGCAGCACCAGCAGCGGCAAGGTCCGCCATATCTTGCCTTCGAAATGGAAAACCCCGTGCGCGATCTCATGCCCGATCCCGCCGAGCGACCGATGGACGTGCGCCGATTGGCCGCAGGCGTGACAATGCTCGCCCAGTAGCCGTGTCCCGCAATTCAGGCATAGCGCGCCCTCCGCACCGTGGCCGGTATGCGTGCCATGCGCTTCCCCCGCCTTTGGTTCGAACATGCGTCCGACAAGTGTACCCGTCGCGATATCCGCCGCTGCTCCGATATCCCCAGTCATGCGTCCCCCTGCAATATCGGCAGCGTAACGAGTTCGCGACGTTGGCGCGAGGGGCTTCGCATGGTACCGCGTTGACCATGGCCGACGCAGAAAATCCGACCGAAATGATCGCCGAAATGGGCGCGCGCGCGCGCTCTGCCGCGCTGGTGCTAGCAGCGATGCCGCCGGCGCTTAAAGCCGCGGCGCTTGCATTGGCGGCGGAGTCGATCCGGGCGGCATCTGCTGAGATCGTTGCGGCGAACGTTGAGGACATGACGCGCGCGAGCGAGGCCGGTCTGTCGGGTGCGCTGCTCGATCGGTTGCGGCTTGATGAAGCGCGTGTAGCGGCGATGGCTGACGGTGTCGCGGCCGTGGCAGCGCTGGCGGATCCGGTTGGGCAGGTGATCGACGCCAGCGAGCGTCCGAACGGCCTGAAGCTCTCACGCGTCCGCGTGCCGATTGGCGTCATCGGCATCATCTACGAGAGCCGTCCCAACGTCACGGCGGATGCCGCAGCGCTATGCGTGATGGCCGGCAACGCGGCGATCCTGCGCGGTGGGTCTGAAGCCGTGAAGAGCAATCGCGCGATCCACGCGGCACTGGTCGCCGGGCTGAAGGCGGGCGGTATGCCCGTCGACGCGGTCCAGCTCGTGCCGACCACCGATCGCGCGGCGGTCGGCGCGATGCTGAAGGCTGACGGGGTGATCGACCTGATCATCCCCCGCGGCGGCAAGAGTCTCGTCGCGCGCGTTCAGGCCGAAGCGCGCGTGCCCGTCCTCGCGCATCTCGACGGCATCAACCATGTCTTCGTGCATTCGTCGGCCGATGCCGCGATGGCGAGGGTTGTCGTCGTCGATGCGAAGATGCGCCGCACGGGCGTCTGCGGGTCCATGGAGACGCTGCTGATCGACCGCGATTATGCGGACGCGGCCAACCTAATCCGAAGTCTCGCTGCAATGGGCTGCGAAGTACGCGGCGATGCTGGCGCGCACGCCATTGTTCCAGAGATCGCTGCCGCCGCTGCAATCGACTGGGACACAGAATATCTCGACGCGATCGCCTCGGTCGCGATCGTCGACGGACTCGAAGGCGCGGTAGCGCATATTGCCCGCCACGGCTCGCACCACACCGATGCGATCGTCGCCGAAGACGCCGCCGTCGCCGAGCGTTTTCTGACCTCAGTCGACAGCGCGATCGTTCTCTGGAACGCTTCTACCCAGTTCGCCGACGGCGGCGAGTTCGGTCTCGGCGCGGAGATCGGTATCGCCACCGGTCGCCTCCACGCCAGGGGCCCGGTCGCGCTCGAAGGCCTCACCACCTACAAATGGATCGGCCGCGGCACCGGCCAGGTGCGCGGTTGATTGTAAGAGGTGGAAAGCGCATGTTCGCGACATGACGAACGCATCGACCTTGATGATCGCGATCGAGCCCGGCGTTGCCGACAAACTCGCGACACTGGCGCAGCGCCGTGGCGTCGACGCTAGTACCATCGCCGCCGAAGCTATCGCGCGTCGCGTCGATGAGGAACTCGAATTTCTGGACTTCGTTCAGGCCGGCGAGGACTCGATCGCGCGGGGCGATTATCTCACGCAGGAGGAAATGGAAGCCTGGTTTGCGCAACGGCATAAGACCGCCAACGCTGCATGAGGGGCGTGAGATGGTCGCGCGACGCGCAGGCCGATGTTGCGACAATCGATGACGAATTCGACAAGATCGATCCGAATACCGCGAGCCGGGTTGGCACCTCAGCGATAAACGCAGCCAGATTTCTGGCGGACTACCCGGGCGCGGGGCCGGCGGTGCCAAATACCCGGCTGCGTAAATGGCGGGTCGCAGGTACGCCTTACATCTTGCTCTATCGGTTGGCGGACGGTGACCTGTTCATCGTCCGCGTCATTCACGTCGCGCGTGACCGACAGCAGTTCCTGTGACCAACGTCGGCATCCTCGGTGGGTCGTTCAATCCCGCGCACCGTGGCCACCGCGGCATCACGCTCGCGGCGATCGACGCGCTTGCGCTCGACGAGGCGTGGTGGCTGGTATCTCCCGGCAACCCGCTCAAGGACGCGGCGAACGACATGGCGCCGCTCGCCGCGCGTCTCGCCTCGGCGCGAAAAATGGCCCGCCGTGCGCCGATCCGCGCGACCGATATCGAGGCGCGGCTCCACACCCGTTACACGCTCGACACGATCCGCAAGCTCAAGCGCCGCTACCCCAAGATCCGGTTCATCTGGCTGATGGGCGCGGACAATCTCGCCGACTTCCATCGGTGGAAGAACTGGCGGCAGATCGCCCGCGAGGTTCCGATTGCGGTAATCGCGCGTCCGGGATATGACGGGCGCGCCCTCGCGGCCCCCGCGATGGGTTGGCTGCGGCGCTTCCAACGGCGCACAGACCATGCGAAGAGCTGGACGACGTGGAGATTGCCGGCCCTCGTGCTGTTGCGCTTCCGACCCGACCCGACCTCCGCAACCGGCCTGCGCGCCGAAAATCCCGACTGGGCCCAGCACGTTGCTGGCTCGGTAGTCTTACCCAGGAGCTGACTTGGCCACTTCCCCTACTGCCCCTCGCGCGACCGACCCCGAAGAGGTTGAGGCGCTGCATCGCCTGATCCTCGCGTCGCTCGACGACGACCAGGCGGTCGAGACCATCTCGATCCCGCTCGCGGGCAAGACCAGCATCGCTGATTACATGGTGATCGCCAGCGGTCGTTCGACCCGCCAGGTCGCCTCGATGGCGCAGAAGCTGGCCGAGCGGATCAAGGCCGAGTTCAAGCGTCCGGTGAAAATCGAAGGCCTGCCGACCGCCGACTGGGTGCTGATCGATGCGACCGACGTCATCGTCCACCTGTTCCGCCCCGAAGTCCGCAGCTTTTACAATCTGGAGCGGATGTGGGCATTCGGCGACGCACCGGCGCCGCCACCCGTACCGACCTTCACCGACGAAGACTGAACCGACTTCGAGGCGGCGATGCTGCTCCACATCGTCGCTCGCGGTCGGATCGGGCGTTCGCCCGAAGCCGAGCTCGTCGACCGCTATCTGAAGCGGATCGTCTGGCCGACCAAGGTCAGCGAGCTCCCCGACACCGGCGGCAAGATCCCGCTGGTCGGCGAGCAGACCAAACGCATCCTGCTCGACGAGAAGGGCGAAACGCTGTCCTCGACGCAGTTCGCGCAAAAGCTCGAACGGTGGCGCGACGACGGCGTGCGCGAGGCGCGGTTCATGATCGGCGCCGCCGACGGCTTCGACGACGCGGCGCGCGACGAGGCTGACCTGCTCTTCTCGTTCGGCCGCGCGACCTGGCCGCATCTGCTGGCGCGCGCGATGCTTGCCGAGCAACTCTTCCGCGCCACCAGCATCCTTGCCAACCACCCCTATCACCGCGAAGGGTGATGCATGAGGATGGGGAGGGGCCTGGCGGTCGCGGCGCTGCTCGCGGTGGCGGGCGGCGTGACCGCGCAGACCAACGACACGGCTGAGGTCGCGAGCGAGCAGGCGCGTCTGGTCGCCGCCAAACGCGATGCCGCGATCGCGGCTCGCCGTGCTGCTGAACTCGCCGCTGCTGCCACCCAAGAGCGCAACGCCGCCGACAAGGCGCGCCGTGAAGAACAGGCTTTAGCTGCCCGCGTGACGGCCGCCGAAGCGAACCTCGCCACTGCTAGTGCCCGCGTAACGCTAGTCGAGCGCCTGCTGTCCGATCAACGCGCCAAGCTCGGTCGCGCGCAAGCCCCCGTCGCCCGGCTCCTCGCAGCGTTGGAATCACTCGCCCGCCGCCCGACGATCGTAGCCGTCGCGCAGCCGGGGTCGGTCGACGACCTCGTCCACGTCCGCGCGCTGCTTGGCAGCGCGCTTCCCGTGGTCCGCCAGCGCACCGAAGCCATCCGGATCGAGCTCGCCGAGACGCGTCGCCTGCAAGCCAGTGCCACGCTAGCCGCCAAGGCGCTCGCGGACGGTCGCGCGCGCCTCGAGAGCGACCGCATCGCGCTGGCCACCCTCGAAGCGCGCCATCGCCAGCGCAGCCAGTCGCTTGGCCGCGGTGCGCTAAGCGAGTCCGATCGCGCGCTGGCGCTCGGCGAACGCGCGCGGGATCTCGTCGATGGCATGGTGGCCACCACCAACGCCAAGGCGACCGCGGCCAGCCTGATCGCCCTCGCCGGTCCGATCCCCCGCCCGATCGCGCCCGGCACACCGCCCCCCGCACCACCGAGCGGCGTGTACCGCACACCGGTAGCGGGCAAGCTCGTCACCGGTTTCGAAGAAGTCTCGGACTCGGGCGTCCGATCGCGCGGCCTGACCTTCGCCACCGCCCCTCGCGCGCGCGTTGTCGCACCTGCGGCTGGCACGGTCCGCTACGCGCGTCGTTTCCGCGATTATGGGACGATTGTCATCATCGATCACGCCGACGGCTGGACCACCCTGGTCACCGGCCTTGCCTCGACGATCGCAAAACCCGGCAACCGCGTCACGATGGGCACAACGATCGGCACCGCCCCCAGCGAAGACCCCCACATCACCGTCGAACTCCGCCGCCGGGGCCGGTCTGTCGACGTCGCCGCGTTGATAGGATCGGGCTGATCGGCCAACCTGATGGTCGCCTGGTTTCAATCCTCCCCGCCAGGGGGAGGTGGCCGGCGCTTGCCGGACGGAGGGGGGAGGAAGAGGCGACCGCTGTTCCGTGTCCTCCCCCTCCGTCACCTTCGGCGCCACCGCCCCCTTGCGGGGGAGGATCGGTCCAATACGCGATCGTTAACGACCAAGCCCCCAGTCAGCCCCAATTAACCCCCAAGCGCCCTCACTCCGCGCGCGCGTTGCCGCCAGCGTTCCGCTACGCTACGCCGTCACGACCGTACGACACGTCATTTCTCAGGTTGCAGGACCATCGATGCCTCGTCCTATACTGCGTACCCCGTTCCTTGCCGCGACTGCGATCGTCGGCGCGCTGACGCTGATCCCATTGGCCACCTCCGCGATGGCGGCAGTCGATACCGACACGTACCGCGAGTTCGACCAGTTCCTCGACGTCTTCAACCGCGCGAAGGCGGAATATGTTGACAAGGTCGATGACAAGACGCTGATCAAGGGCGCGATCCAGGGCATGCTCGCCAGCCTCGATCCGCACTCCAGTTATGTCGACGCGCTCGACTACGAAAACCTCCGGATCATGACCGAAGGCAATTACGGCGGCCTCGGCCTCACGGTGCAGATGGAGGACGGCGCGATCAAGGTCGTCGCCCCTCAGGAAGATTCTCCGGCGGCCCGCGCGGGTGTGAAATCCGGCGATTACATCACGCATATCGACGGCAAGCTGATCTACGGCGATTCGCTCGACGAGGCGGTCGGCAAGATGCGCGGCAAGCCCGGCAGCAAGATCACGCTCGGCCTCGTCCGCCCGGGCCGCGACAAGCCGCTCGAGGTGACGATGATGCGCGAGATCATCGTCCAGAAGCCGGTGAAATGGGAAGTCCGCGGCGACGTCGGCTATATCAACATCAACACCTTCAGCGAGAACACCGGCGCCGATACCCGCGCAGCGATCATGGCGATCGACAAGTCGCTCGGGCATCGTCCGCTCGGCTATGTCGTCGACCTCCGCGAGAATGGCGGCGGGCTGCTGACGCAGGCGATCGAAGTCAGCGACGCGTTCCTCGATCATGGCGAGATTGTCTCGCAGCGCGGTCGCGAAAAGACCGATATTGAGCGCTATTACGCCAAGCCCGGCGACGACGCGCACGGCCTGCCGGTCGTCGTCCTCACCGATCCCGGCACTGCGTCGGCGTCTGAGATCGTCGCCGGCGCGCTCCAGGACCACCACCGCGCGCTGATCATGGGCGAGCGCAGCTTCGGCAAGGGCTCGGTCCAGACCGTGCTCCCGCTCGGGCCCCAGACCGCTCTCCGCCTGACGACTGCGCGCTACTTCACGCCGTCCGGCCGCTCGGTGCAGGAGGGCGGGATCGAGCCCGACATCAAGGTGCCGCAACTCACCGATCCCGACTACAAGTCCCGCCCGGTGTTCCGCGAGGCCGACCTGCGCAAGCATTTGATCAACGAGGTGAAGGCGGACAACGCGGTGCTCGAGGAGGATACCAAGACCGATCCGCGCTTCTCGCAGACCCCCGACCAGTTGAAAAAACAGGGGATCGACGACTTCCAGCTCTACTATGCGCTGAAGACGGTCGCGCGCCTTGGCGGGGCAACGCAAGTCGCCGCCGCGACCAAGCCGCGCCCGATCAAGCCCGATCCCACGGACACCACCAAGGCGCCCACTAAGTGAGCGTGCGTCGTGGGCTTGGCATGACCAAGAACGAAGAGATCGCGCGCGCCATCGCACTGCTGCTGCCGGCGTTCCTGCTGCTCGGCGCGCTCGGCTCGCAATATCTTGGCGGGCTGTACCCATGCGAGATGTGCCATTGGCAGCGCTGGCCGCATTATTCCGCGGTGCTGATCGCGGGCGCGGCGTTTTTCGTCCCCGGCCGTTCGCTGCGGGCTTCGCTGGTGATCATTGCCGGGCTGTTGATCGGTCTTAGCGGGCTGATCGGCGTCGCGCATGCCGGTGTCGAATATCATTGGTGGAACGGCTTTACCGCCTGCACCACGACCGTGTCGATGGCCGGTACGACCGCCGCCGAGCGCCTCGCCGCGATCATGAACGCGCCGATGGTGCGCTGCGATTCGCCGCAGTGGAAGCTGCTCGGGATTTCGCTCGCCGGGTTCAACGCGATCTTTTCCCTCGTCGGTGCGTTCACCATATTCGCACTCATGAGGAAGACGAGATGAGCGGCTGGAAGCCAGGAGACGCCAAGCGGGCGACGAATTCGATGATCCGCGTCGATCAGGCCGGCGAATACGGCGCGATCCGCATCTATGCGGGCCAGCTTGCGGTGCTCGGCGATCGACACCCGGCTGCGCGCTCGATCCACCACATGGCGCAGCAGGAGGAACGCCACCGCGCGTTCTTCGACAAGATGATCGTCGAGCGCCGCGTGCGCCCGACGGTGTTGCAGCCAATCTGGAAGGTCGCAGGTTTCGCGCTGGGCGCAGTAACGGCCGCAATCAGCCCGCGGGCTGCGATGGCGTGCACGGCCGCGGTCGAGACCGAGATCGACAAGCATTACGAAGAGCAGCTCGTTCAGCTTGGCGCCAGCGACCCGGAGCTATCGGCAGCGATCCTGGATTTCCAGGCCGAGGAACTCGAGCACAAGGCGACCGCGATTGCTGCGGGGGCGGAAGAGACGCCGGGCTATCCGGTGTTGAGTGCCGCGATCCGGCTCGGCTGCAAGGTTGCGATCGCGACCGCCAAGCGGATCTGAGATGCGGCCGGTACAATGAGATACGGCCAGTGACTGAAGTACGGATTGTGGGAGTGATGCGTATGAAAATGCTTTTTGCGGCGGCGTTGCTCGTCGCCGGACCCGCTGTGGCGCAGACGGCGCAACCTGCTCGCCCCGTAGCGCCGCCAACGCTGGCCCAGATACCCGCCAAGGGACCGACGCTGGCGCCGGCTCTGCCCGGCGCTACTGGCAGGTCGAAGCCGATTTCGTCCCCCGGCGAAGTCTCGCGCAGTGCACCCATCAACGGTGTCCTCACGTTGTTCGGCAACGAACGCTGCCCGACCAATCAGAACGGCGAGGAAATCGTCGTCTGCGTCCGCCGCAGTGCGCAGGAGCAATACCGCGTCCCCAAGGAACTCCGCGAATTCGTCGTAACCCCCGAGAACGCAAGCTGGGCGACCAAGGCGCAGGGCACGATGGACGCCGGGTCGGGCGTCAACACGATCGGCAGCTGCTCCGCGGTCGGCGCAGGCGGCGCCACCGGTTGCTTCGGCCAGCGGGTTCGCGAGTCCCGTCTGGAAAACAAGACGCGGGCTGCAGAAGTCCCGGTTCTCCCATAAAACCATCGCAAGCGATATCGCCCTACTCCCCCTCCGTGAAAGGGAGGGGCGGGGGTGGGTCGGCTTCCGCAGGCGGGAACGCCAGTCGCCTAATTCAACCAACCCACCCCCAACCCCTCCCTTCCAGGGAGGGGAGCACGTTTTTACCCCGGCGCGGTCGGCGGCACGAATGCCCCTTGGCTTCCGCGCAGCGCACCCCGTACCGTCCCCATGGGACATACAAGGGGGGACGAATGGCACTAACACTGGGAAAACGAAAAACCCGTCTGCGACCGATCGCTGCCGACGGTTACGAGAAACTCCTCGCCTACGCCGCAACCCTCCTCTCGCCGCCGTCCTGACCGCGCTGATCCGCGGCCGCCCGCACTGGCCTGAGGTCCCGACGATCGTCTGGTTCCACCTCGCCACCATCCTCGTCGCGCTCGCCTTCACCCCCATCATGCTCCTACGCAAACGCGGCGACCGTCCGCACCGCGCGCTAGGCACGATCTGGGTCGTTGCGATGCTCGCCACCGCGCTCGCCTCGTTCGGCATCCGGACCAGCACGGGCGGTTTCGGCATCATCCACCTCCTGTCGATCTTCACGCTCGTCCAGGTCCCGATCATCTGGTGGTCGGCCCGCGCCCACAACCTTGCACGGCACCGCACCAGCGTGCGCGGCATGGTCGCCGGCGCGCTGCTCATCGCGGGCGTGTTCACCTTCCCGTTCGGGCGCATGCTCGGGACTTGGCTGTTCGCTTGACACCCGCGCGCTGTTCCAGACGTAACTGTCCTACAGGCAGCGGCGGTGGCATGATGCGCGAATGACGTCAGCAGCCACCCGAAGCGCGTTTGCTAAAACCGCCCCTTCGGTGCGTCGGGTGCCGACGAAAATGCTGCACCAGCGTCTGCACTTTCTGCACTTCGGTTGAGCGCGCTCCTTGCACAGTGCCGGACTCGCGTTGTTTGTCAGCGAGTTAAGCCAATTCGGCGCGATGTCGCGTTTTTCGATCGTGAGAGCCTGTCACAAGGAGCAACGGCATGACCGAATCGCTGAGCATCGCCTTCCTGCTATTTCCAAACGTGACCCAGCTCGATCTGACCGGCCCCGCGCAGGTCCTGTCGCGGCTCGGCAACGCCCGGCTCGATCTCGTATGGAAGACGCTCGACCCGGTCCCGACCGACGCTGGCTTCTCGATCCTGCCGACCGCGACCTTCGCCGACGTCCCGCGCGCTGACATCCTGTGCGTACCCGGCGGTTTCGGAACCAACGGCGTGATCGCCGACGACGAGGCGATTGCGTGGGTCCAGACGGTCGGCGCCGAGGCGACGTGGGTGACGAGCGTGTGCACCGGATCGCTGATCCTCGGTGCGGCAGGGTTGCTCGAAGGGTATCGCGCAGGGTGTCACTGGGCGCAGCGCGAGATGCTGCCGCTGTTTGGCGCAATCCCGGTCGATGCGCGGACCGTGGTCGATCGCAACCGGGTGACCGGTGGCGGTGTCACCGCCGGGATAGACTTTGCGCTGACGCTGGCCGCGATGATCCGGGGCGAGGCGCATGCGAAGGCGGTACAGCTAAGCCTGGAATATGATCCTGCGCCGCCGTTCGACAGCGGCTCGCCGGAGAAGGCCGACGCGGACATCCTCGCCGCAGTGAAGCGGAGAACGGCGCAGCTTATGCCAACGCGCGATGACGATCTGCGCGTGCTGGCGAAACGCCGAGGTTACCCCAGAGAGACTTACGAGTGACGCTTCAGTCCGCGCACCCGGTGCCATATGTAAAAGCCGACGAGTGCAATCAGGACGACGCCGATCAGCAGGTCGGCGCTGTGGAACGCGGCCTTCACGCGTGGATCGCTGTCCCATTTGTCGCCGAGCTTCATGCCGACCCACGCCAGCCCGAAGCACCACGGCCATGATCCGATGAACGTATAGACGTGGAATGGCACCAGCTTCATCCGCGCGACGCCGGCGGGGAAGGCGATGAACGAGCGAATGACGGGAAGCAGGCGGCCGATCAGCACCGCCATCGAGCCCCAGCGGGCGAAAAACCGGTCCGCCGCGTCGAGTTCGCCCGGTCCGATCAGGACGAAACGGCCCCAGCGCTCGGCCATCGGCCGGCCGCCGCGCTTGCCGATCTCGTACGCTACGATCGAACCGAGATTGCACCCGATCGCGCCCGCGGTCGCGGCGAGATACAGGTCGAATCGCCCGGTCGAGACGAGATAGCCGGCGAAGGGCATGATGATCTCGGACGGCAACGGGATGCACGCGCTTTCGATCGCCATGAGCAGCGCGATGCCGACATAGCCACCCGACGAGATGACGCCGATCGTGAAGGTGGCCAGCACGGCCAGGATCTTTTCGAACATGGGTCGGTCGATTGCGCGAACCTGGCGCGGAAGGGAAGAGCCAATCGGAACCGCGGGCCGTGTCGTGCGCTGTTTGCGGCATGACAGATCTTACACTCAACGACGGTCGCACAATGCCCCAGCTCGGCATGGGCACGTGGCAGATCCCCGACAGCCAGGCCGCGGCGATTGTCCGCTCCGGGCTCGATATCGGCTTCCGGCTGGTCGACACCGCCGCAATCTACGAGAACGAACGCGGCGTCGGTGACGGCTACAAGGGCTCCGACGCGTTCCTGACCACCAAGCTCTGGAACGACCGGCAGGGCGATGCCGAGGCAGCAATGGACGAGAGCCTTGCTCTGCTCGGTGTCGAATCGGTCGACCTGTACCTGATGCATTGGCCGGTGCCGAAGCAGGATAAGTATGTAGAAGCCTGGAAGGCGATGATCGCGCTGCGTGATGCCGGGAAGGCCAAGTCGATCGGCGTGTCGAACTTCCTGCCGGAGCATATCGATGCGATCGTCGCCGCAACCGGCGTGACCCCGGCGGTCAACCAGATCGAACTCCACCCGAACTTCCAGCAGCGCGAGCAGCGTGCGTATCATGAAGCGCATGGCATCGTGACGCAGAGCTGGAGCCCGCTGGGGCAGGGCAAGACGTTGCTGCAGGACGCGGCGATCGTCCGGATCGCGGACAAGCATGGTCGGAGTGCGGCGCAGGTCATCCTGGCGTGGCATTTGGCGAATGGTTTTTCGGTCATCCCGAAGGCGTCGGATGCCGAGCATCTCGCGGACAATTTCGCGGCGCTGGATCTTACGCTGGATGACGAGGACATGGCCGCGATTGAAGCGCTCGACGATCCTGCGGGCCGGCTGGGACCAGAACCGAACAGTATGTAATGAGGGTGAGGAAGCGATTCGACTGACGAGCTCGTCATCCTGACGTTCATCAAGATGACGGAGGAAAAGAGCGTGCGATTTGCTCCTTCGAGGATCAAGCAATTCGTCGGCCGACGACGCGCAAATCTTCGACAAATCGCGCATATTCTTCTGCCGCCTGCGCTGGGTCCGGCAGCCGCAGCAGGTAACTTGGATGCACTGTGATCCAGGCCTCCCCACCATCCGGCAGCTGCAATGCCCGTCCACGCTCGCGGCCGATGGTCATCACCTTGCCGAACAGCGACCGGGCCGCGGTGGCGCCTAGCGCCACCGTGACCTTTGGCTTGATCAGCATCTGCTCCTGCTCGATCCACCAGCGGCAGGCGTCGATCTCGCCGGCGCCGGGCTTGGCGTGGATGCGTCGTTTGCCGCGTTGTTCGAATTTGAAGTGTTTTACTGCGTTGGTGACGTAGGCGCGCGAGCGGTCGACTCCCGCCTCTGCCATCGCCTTGTCGAACATCTGGCCGGCGGGGCCGACGAACGGGCGTCCGGCGATATCCTCCTGGTCGCCGGGTTGTTCGCCGACGAACATCAGTGGGGCGTCGACTGGGCCTTCGCCGAACACGGTTTGCGTCGCGGGCTTGTAGAGCGGGCAGCGGGTGCAACCGGCGGCCTCGTCGCGTAGCGCTTCCCATGCGATCATGCTGTTGCCGCCGACGTTGTCGCGCGCTTTCGCAATCATCCCACTTTCTCTCGCTTGCGCTGCTGCCAGCAGGCCTGGCACCAGCGCGGTCTCGGGCATGTTCTTCCAGTATTTTTTCGGCATCTCCTTCAGCATCGCGCCGATCTTCACGCGGGCTGGGTTGAAGATGCTGGCGTAATAGGTCTTCCAGACTTCCTCGGTCGGATCGCCGTCGGGCGCGTCGGCCTTGCTCGCGCCGGGGCCTTCGGTGAGCGCCTTGCCGTCCCAGTGGATCGAGACTTCGGGCGTCAGGATCGACCAGCGCATGCTGGCGAAGCGGTTGACGAAGAAGGCAGCGTTTGCGCGGACGATGTGGTGGTCGGGCTCGAACCACGCGACGAAGCGGGTTCCGCCGTCTTCCTCGACCTCGCGGAAGCGAAGGAAGGCGCGCATCTTGTGGATGTCGCGGCGGACGTCCTTGGCGATCCGGTCGAGGCGGCGGACGAGCGGATCGGCGCGGTCCTCGATCAGTTTTTGTTCGCGGCGGAGGCGGAAAAGCAGCGTGTAGAGCAGGGCGAACCGCTCTGGGTCGCTGCCGAGGATGGCGCTGCGGGCTAGGTCTATGAAGGCGCGGGGTACGGAGAACGCGCCGGGGGGCGGGGCAGGGGCGGGTTCCGCCACGGTTGCGAACAGGTCGACCGGCTCGTCGCCGACTTGCCAGACGACGTCGTCGGGGGGGACGTCTTCGGCGATCAGGCCACGCGCGGCGTCGCGCCAGCCGTCAAAGTCGTCGGGTTCGGAAAGGGTTACGACGCGCATAATCTTCCCCAGCACAGGGAGGAATGCGTCGGCGTCACGCGAACATTTCCATTTGCTTGGGTTTCGGGGCGACGATGGGGCGGAGTTCGGCTCTGTCCGCCAGAACCACCGGGCGCCAGTCTTCGGCGATGATAAAGGGGCGGAGCTTGGCGACTGACACGGTCAAGCGGGCGATGTCCGCCAAATGCAGGCGGCGCCAGCGGCGGCTGGTCAGGATGCCGTTGACTGCCTTTACGCCGAGTCCGGGGACGCGGAGGAGCATTTCGCGGGGGGCGCGGTTGACGTCTACCGGGAAAGATCCGCGGAATTTGAGCGCCCAGGCGAGCTTGGGGTCGATGTCGAGCGGGAGCATGCCGGTTGCGTCGTCGGCGGCGGCGACGACTTCGTGCGGCTGGAACTCGTAGAAGCGCATCAGCCAGTCGGACTGATATAGTCGGTGCTCGCGCATCAGCGGCGGGCGTTGGAGTGGCAACACTGCGCTTGCATCGGGGATGGGGCTGAACGCGGAATAATAGACGCGGCGCAGGCCGAAGCGGTCGTACAGGGTCGACGCCTTCCGGACGATGTCGCCGTCGGTCGCGGCGTCTGCACCGACGATCATCTGGGTCGACTGGCCGGCGGGGGCGTAGCGAGGCGCGGACTTGTACTTGGCCTTGGCGTCCTTGCCGTCGATGATCGAGGCCTTCACCTCCGCCATCGCGGTCTCGATGCGGACGCCGTCCTTTTCCGGGGCAAGGCGCTTCAGGCCGTTTGCGGTCGGGAGTTCGACGTTGATCGAGACGCGGTCGGCGTACAGCCCGGCTTGGTGAACGAGTTCGGGATCGGCGTCGGGGATCGTCTTGAGGTGGATGTAGCCGCGGAAATGGTGGTCCTCGCGCAAACTCCGCGCGACCTCGACCATTTGCTCCATCGTGTAGTTCGACGATGCGATGATGCCGGACGAAAGGAACAGCCCCTCGATATAATTGCGCTTGTAGAAGGCGATGGTGAGATCGACGACTTCCTTCGCCGTAAAGCGGGCGCGGCGGACGTTCGAGCTCTTGCGGTTGATGCAATAATGGCAGTCGAAGATGCAGCTGTTGGTCAGCAGGATCTTGAGCAGCGAGATACAGCGGCCGTCGGGCGCATAGGCGTGGCAGATGCCCATGCCTTCGGTCGAGCCGAGCCCCTTGCCGTCCTTCGAATTGCGCTTGGTCGTGCCGGACGATGCGCAGGAGGCATCGTATTTGGCCGCGTCGGCGAGAATCTCGAGCTTTTCGCGGGTGTCGAGTTGGGCCATTCGTTCGTCTTACGTTCCGCGAAAAGGGGTGTCGAGTGATGGAGATCAACTTGTCGCTATGTCGTTGTACTGGCCGCCTTTCGGGTCGGCTCCGATGCTGGAAGTGCACAAAGTGCAGACGCTGGGAGCATTTTGCCGATGTCTGCACTTAGGCCCTGACGTGGACGATTGCGGACTCACGACGGTGGCAGGATCGGGTTGTGTAGGACACCCGAAAGTCAGCCGAACAGATAGCGGACCAGGTCGACCATGCCGCCGAGGCTCACGGGGAGGAGCAGCAACAGGAAGAGATAGACGAAGATCAGGCGGGTGAGCGCCTTCTCGTGCCGATACACGGGCTTGCGGGGGGGCAGGTCCTCCTTGCGCGGCCAAATGCTGGATTCGTCGAGGAACATCGAGGGTCAACGTCGCGCACGGGGATTGTCTCCCTACGCGGTTGCAATGAGTCCGGTCGCGGCTTGCAAGTCGACCGAGACCAGCCGGCTGACGCCGCGTTCGATCATCGTCACGCCGAACAGGCGGTGCATGCGGCTCATCGTGACGGCGTTGTGCGTGACGACGAGGTAGCGCGTGACGGTGTCGCGCGACATGCGGTCGAGCAGATCGCAGAAGCGCTCGATATTGGCGTCGTCGAGCGGGGCATCGACCTCGTCGAGGACGCAGATCGGCGCGGGGTTGGTCAGGAAAAGGCCGAAGATCAGCGCGACCGCGGTCAGCGCCTGTTCGCCGCCCGACAGGAGGGTGAGCGACTGGAGGCGTTTGCCGGGTGGTTGCGCCATGATCTCGAGGCCGGCTTCGAGCGGGTCGTCGGAGTCTATCAGTTCCAAGTGCGCGGCGCCGCCGTCGAAGAGCGTGGTGAAGAGGCGCTGGAAATGGCCGTTGACCGCCTCGAACGCGGCGAGCAGGCGCTGGCGGCCTTCGCGGTTGAGCGTGCCGATCGAGCCGCGCAGGCGGTTGACGGCTTGGCCGAGTTCGTTGCGCTCGACCGCGTTGCCGCGCGCGGACTCTTCGAGTTCGGCGAGTTCGGTTTCGGCGACGAGGTTGACCGGGCCGATGCGTTCGCGGTCGGTGGTGAGGCGGTCGTGCGTGGCGGACTCTTCGGTTGGCGCGCGGACGTCGGCGACCGCGAAGCCGAGGCGTTCGGGGAGGACAGGGGCGGGGCATTGGAAGCGCTCGCCCGAGAGGCGGCCGAGATCGAGGCGGCGCGCTTCGTGGTTTTCGACGCGGGCGATCGCGCCGGCACGGGCTTCGCGGGCGACGGCGAGCGCTTCGGTGGCGGCGCGGTGGGCGTCGTCGGCGGTGCGGGCGGCGGTCTCCGCGGTGCGTTCGGTGGCGAGGAGCGCGTCGGCGGTTGTGCGCGCTTCCTGGTGTTCGGCGTCGAGCGTCTCGATTTCAGCGTCGAGCGCGGCAGGGCGAGCGGCGATCGCGGCGAGGTCGGTGGCGAGCGTGGTTTCGCGCGAGTCCATGGCGGCGATGCGTTTGGCGGCTTCACCGGCGCGCGCGCGCCAGCTTCGGGTGTCGGCTTGCGCCGCAGACAGGCGTTCGCGGTGGGTGGCGATGCTGCGGTCGAGCGTGGTGCGATCGGCGCGGGCCTGCGCGACGGCGGCGCGGGCACGTTCCGCGTCGTATTGGAGCGCGGCGACCTGACCCGCGTTGGCGGTGCCGTCGGGGACGGCGGCCATCGCGGCTTCGGCGCGGGTGCGGTCGGCGTGCGCGTCGGCGACGTCGTCGGCGATGCGGTGCGCGCGGACGTCGAGGTCGGCGCGCTGGGTGGCGAGGCGTTCGAGCGCGGCGGCGGCGCGGTCTTCTTGACGGAGGGCGTCGCGCGTGTCGGTTTCAGCGCGTTGCAGGGCGGCGCGGGCGGTTTGCGACTGGCCTCTAGCTCGGGCGACCCGCTCGTCGATCGCGGCGCGGGTTCGTTCGGCGTCGTCCAGCGCTTTGGCTGCGGCGGGGCGGGCGGCCTGGAGCGCGGCGAGGCGGTTGCGGCGGACGAGGCGTTCGGCGGCGGCCGCGCCGGTGCCGGTTGCGGTGAAGCCGTCCCAGCGGCGGAGCTGGCCGTCCCGGGTGACGATGCGCTGGCCGACGGCGAGGTGTTGCTGGCCATCGGTGTCGACGACGAAGACCTGCGCGAGCCGGCGGGCGAGGGCGGGGGGCGCGTCGACATGCTTTGCCAGCGGTTCGGCGTCGGCGGGCGGGGCGGGGTCGTCTTCGCGAGGCTTGGCGCCGGCCCATGCATCGAGGCCGGTGTCGAGATCGTCGCCGAGTGCTGCGGCGAGTGCGCGTTCGTAGCCGGTGCTGGCCGAGACATGGTCGAGCAGCCGGTCGCGACCGCTGCGCTGCGTTGCCTTGGTGAGTGCGGTCACTTCGCTGTCGATCGCGGCGAGGTCTGCGCGGGCGGTGGCGCGAGCGGTTTCGGCGGCGTCTCGCGCGCTGGTCGCGGCGGCTTCGTCGGTGTCTGCCTGGGTGATGGCCTGGCGAGCGGACTCGGCGGCGGCGGTCGCGGCGCGTCGGGCTTCGGCGGCGGTTTCGCGCTCTGCGGCTAGCGGAACGGGGTCGCCGAGGGCGCGGAGGGCGGCGGCGATCTGCGCAGCGTCACGATCGGCGCGGTCGGCGCGGGTGCGGGCGGCGGCGAGGGCTGCGCTGGCGACGCGGACTTCGGCGGCGTCGCGGGCTTGCGTGGCGAGCGCCTGGGCGAGGGAGACTTCGGCGTCGCGGGCGCTGCGTTCGGTTTCGGCCAGTGCTGCGTCGAGATCGGGGATCGCGGCGGTGGCGTTGGCGATCGCGGTGTCGAGCGTCTTGGCCTCGTCGGCGAGGCGGGCGAGCGCGGCGGCGGCGTCGCTGGCGAGCGATCCTTCGCGGGCGCGGTCGTCGGCGATCCGGGCGCGGGCGTCGGTGAGGTCGGCGATCCTGCGCTCGACGCTGGCCTTCTCGGTCTTGAGCGCGGCGAGGCGGTGGGCGAGATCGCCGACCAGGTCGCGCGCGGCGAGCGCTGCTGTGCGCGCGGTTGAGACGGCTTCGATCGCGCGGTGCTGGTCTGCGGCGGCTGCGCGTTCGGCTTCGGCGGTGGCGTGGACGCGGGTTTCTGCGGCGCTGGCTTCGGCTTTGGCGGCATCGGCTGCGGTGGCGGCTTCGCGCCAGCGGGCGAAGAGCGTGCGTGCCTCGGCGACTCGGATCTGCGCGGAGATGAGGCGGTAGCGTTCGGCGGCGCGGGCCTGGCGCTTCAGCGTGGTGGCGCGCGCGTCCTGGTCGGAGATGATCTCGTCGAGCTTGGCGAGATTGGCTTCGGTGGCGCGGAGTTTCCCCTCGGCGTCCTTCCGCCGGACGTGGAGGCCGGCGATCCCGGCGGCTTCCTCCAGCATGGCGCGGCGATCAGCGGGTTTGGCGGCGATGACCGCGCCGATCTTGCCCTGGCTGACGAGCGCGGGGGAGTGCGCGCCGGTCGCGGCGTCGGCGAAGAGCAGGCCGACGTCCTTTGCGCGGACGTCGCGGCCATCGATCCGGTAGGCGGAGCCGGCGCCGCGCTCGATCCGGCGGACGATCTCGCGCTCGTCGCCGGCGATCTCGGCGAGGATCGAGACTTCGGCGAAGTCGCGTGGGGGGCGGGTTGCGGTGCCGGCGAAGATGACGTCTTCCATGCCGGCGCCGCGCAGGGACTTGGCGCTGGCCTCGCCCATCGTCCAGCGGAGCGCTTCGAGGAGGTTGGATTTACCGCAGCCGTTGGGGCCGACGACGCCGGTCAGGCCGGGTTCGATGCGGAGGTCGGCTGGGTCGACGAAGCTCTTGAAGCCGGTGATGCGGAGGCGCTTGATCTGCATTTCTTGCGCCCCCCCGACGACTGAGTGTTTCGCGCCTCGCCTTACCTCATCCGTTCGTGCTGAGTAGAGACCGAGTAGCTCCGTCAGGAGCGTATCGAGGGCTCGTATCGAAGCAGGGTTCCGCCCGCCAACCTGTCCTTCGATACGCCGTCTCGATACGCTGCGTTGCAGCTACTCGACGGCTACTCAGGACGAACGGCAGTGGAGTGAGCCTTCGTCCTAAGCAGAGCTAGTGCAGCGTTTGACGGCGAAGCTTACGCCCCAGCGGCCTTCAGAGCCTTCTCCATCTGGTCCCAGCTCACGACCTGATCGAGCTTCTTGTCGTTGATCAGGAACGTGGGCGTGCCCGTGACCGTCCCGGCCTGCATCGCGTTCTCGGTCGGCTTGGCCATCACTTCGAGCTGCTCCTGATCCGCGAGGCAGGCACGTGCCTTCGCTTCCGGGATCCCGCGCTGCTTGACGAAATCGATCGCGCCCATCTGCTCGGCGAGCTTGGTCGCGACGACCGTCGGCGGCTGGTTGGCGAGCGCCTTCTGCTGGTCGGGGGTCATCGCCTGGAGCTTGTCGAGGAAGGCGATCTGGTTGCCGTACATCTGCTCGAGGATCGGGAAGAACGGCGCCACGCCGCCACACTGGCCGAGCAGCGTCAGCGCCACGTCGGGTGCGCCGTGGACGAGGAAGTCGCGAAATTCGAAGCTGACTTTCCCGGTCGAGACGTACTTCTCGGTCAGTGGCTTGTACGCTTCGCGACCGAACGCGCCACAGGTCGGGCACGAGCGCGCGCCGTATTCGACGAGCTTGATCGGTGCGTTCGGGTTGCCCATCAGGTAACCCTCGGGGGTCTTCACGACCGTCTCGGTCCAGTTCTGGCCGGCGGGGGCTGCGGCGGCTGCTACCGGCGCGGCGGCGGGCGCATCGACATTACCGGTCGAATCGTTCTTCGAGCAGGCGGCGAGCGCGAGCGGCAGGACGGCAAGCGTGGTCAGGAACTTCATCGGGTTACTCCAGTGGATCACGTGAATTAACGGGCGCCGGCCTTGCGGAGCGCGGGTTCGAGCTGTTCCCAGCCGACATGCGGGACGAGTCTGCCGTTGAGGTAGAAGGTCGGCGTGGAGTCGATCTCCTTCGGCGCGTCGGCGGTCAGTTTGACGATGCGGTCGATCTCGGGCTGGTTGGCGAAGCACGCGTTTATCGCGGCGTCCGACAGCCCGCGTGCCTTGACGAACGCGGTCAGGCCGGAGCCGTCTGCGTTGGCGCGGATCTGGGCGGCGGCGGGGTACATGTTCAGGCGCGCGGCGTTGCCCTGCTGGTATTCGATCCCGCGCTCGAGCCATTGCGGTTGCGCGGCGAAGATCGCGGACGAGGTGGCGGAGAAGCCTTTCGGGCCGGTGCAGCGGGCGAGGATCGCCGCGGCCAGATCGAGCCGGTCGCGGATGAAGCTGCGGACTTCGAGGCTGGTCGAGCCCGACGCGATCATCTGGCGCTTGAGCACGGGTTCGGACTTTACCGAGAAGTCGGCGCAGTGCGAGCAGGTGTAGCTGGCGTATTCGACGAGCTTCACACGCGCGGCGGGGTTGCCGATCAGGTAGGCGCCCGAGGGGAGAATGCGCGCGGTTTGCGACCAGTCGCGCTTGGGGGCGGCGCCGGTCAGCAGGAAGAGGGCGAAGACGGCAAGGAGGACGCGCATCAGTTGATCCTGGGAAAGCCGTGCGTCGAGGCGACGCCGGCGGCGAGGGATTCGAGAACGGCGCGCAGTTCCGGATCGGCGATGCCCTTCAGGCTCATACCGAGATCGACGGGGACCGGGCGGATCGAAGGCGGCGCTTTGCGCGGGACGGGGGCGGCGACCTCGCCCTGGCGGATCGCGACCTTCACGATCGCGGCATAGCCGAAGAAGCGGTTCACGCGCTCGATGATCTCGGGTGCGATGTGCTGCATCATCGGGGCGTGCGCGCCGCGGACGGTAAGCGTGAGGACGCCGTCCTGCTTCTTGCCGACCGGGAAGCGGATCGATTCGGGGATGCTCGCGCCCGCCAGTTTGGCGCCGACGATCTCGGGCCAGCGGCTGACGATCGAGGACTGGACGAAGCCGAATCGCCGGAATGCCGCGCCGCCGATCGCGGGCAACAGCTCGGCGACCGCGCGCGAGCGGTTCTCTCGCGGGGCGTCGGGATCGGTCCTGCCTTTAATGCGCTTCGTCGCCGGCTTGGGCGTCGCAGATTTAGGCACAGAAACGGGCGGCTTGCTCATCTGCGAACCCATGCCATAGGCGACGCGTGAACGCCAAGCGCTCTTCGGTCTCCGGGGCCCTGCTCGACTGGTATGACGCGCATCGTCGCGACCTGCCGTGGCGCGCGAAGCCGGGCGAGGCGGTCGATCCGTACCGGGTGTGGCTGTCCGAGGTGATGTTGCAGCAGACGACGGTGGCCGCGGTGACGCCGCGGTTCCTCGCGTGGACCGCGCGGTGGCCGGATTTCGCGAGTCTGGCGGCGGCGGACGACGCCGATGTGATGGCGGCTTGGGCGGGGCTTGGCTATTATGCACGAGCGCGCAATCTGGTGAAGGCGGCGAAGGCCGTGGTCGCCGAGCATGGCGGCGTGTTTCCGCGGACCGAGGTGGAGCTGCGCGCGCTGCCGGGGCTGGGTGCGTATACCGCGGCGGCGGTGGCGGCGATCGCGTTTGGCGAGCGGGCGGTGGTGGTCGATGCGAATGTCGAGCGGGTGGTCGCGCGGCTGTTTGCGATCGAGACTCCCTTGCCGGCGGCGCGGCCTGCGATCCGATTGGCGGGGGATTCGATTACGCCGGATGCTCGGGCGGGCGATTTTGCGCAGGCGATGATGGATCTGGGGTCGGGGACCTGCACGTCGCGCGCGCCGAAGTGCCTGCTGTGTCCGATCCGCGCGTTTTGCGAAGGCCTCAAGCAGGGCGCGCCGGAGCGGTTGCCGGTGAAGGCGAAGAAGGCGGCCAAGCCTCAGCGGTACGGGACGATCTTCTGGCTGGAGCGCGACGGGCAGGTGCTGCTGGTGCGGCGTCCGGACAAGGGTTTGCTGGGCGGGATGCGCGCGTTTCCGACCGGGCCCTGGGGTGATGCTCTCCCCGGTTTCGAGGACGCGCCGGCGCAGGCGGACTGGCGGATGCTGGACGTCACCGTCGCACACGGATTTACGCATTTCGATCTGCAACTGACGCTTGCGGTGGCGACGGTCGAGGCGCATCAACCCGGCGTTCCAACGGCAAGCGAATGGTGGCCGATCGACGAGCTGGATACCGCCGGCCTCCCGACCGTTTTCGCCAAGGCCGGCAAGACCATACGGAGAGCTGCGTGAAACTGGTGCACTGGATTTCGACGGGCGGACTTGCCGCGCTGGCCGCCGCCACGGCCTATGCCCAGCAGGCGCAACCGCGTCCGCAAATGAGACCGCAGGCTCGGCCGACGCCGCGGATGACGATCCCGGTCAACGCGCTGCTGCCTGCCACGTCAGCGCTGTTCGACAGCTATGTCGCGCAGAACAAAATGCCGGGGATCGTCGGTGCGTTCGGGGCTGGTGATGGTCCGACGCTGTTCCCGGCGGCGGGCAAGATCAGCGACGAGCCGAATGCTCCGGCGGCAGGCCCCGATTCGCTGTGGCGCGTCTATTCGATGTCCAAGCCGATCACCGGCATGTCGGCAATGATGCTGATCGAGGACGGCAAGCTCAACCTCGACGATCCGGTCAGCAAATACATCCCCGCGTTCAAGGACATGAAGGTCGCGACCAGCCCCGACACGTCGATCGCCGCGCGGCCGGCAACGCGGCCTATCACGATCCGCAACCTGCTGACGCATACCGCCGGGCTCGGCTACACGATCGTCACCAAGGGGCCGCTGCTCAAGGAATATGAGCGGCTCGGGATTCTGCCGCTGTCGGTCAGTGCGGCGATGGAAGAGAAGATGCGGCCCGTTCGGCCGAAATCGCTCGAGGAATTCGCCAACCGCGTCGCGACGCTGCCGCTGATCGCCGATCCGGGCACGAAGTGGAGCTACTCGATTGGGCTCGACGTGATGGGCCGCGTGATTGAGGTCGCAAGCGGCATGAGCTTCGAGCGGTTCGTGCAGACGCGGCTGTTCGAGCCGCTCAAGATGCGGTCGAGCTTCTGGCAGGTGCCGCAGAGCGAGGTCGGCCGGCTGGCGACCAACTATGCGTTTGTCGGCGACACGCGGACGCCGCTCGATCCGGCGGCGACGTCGGTGTTCCTGCAGCGCCCGAGCTTTCCCTATGGTGGCGCCGGGCTGGTGATGTCGGCGCGCGATTACGATCGGTTCCTGCACATGATCCAGGACGGCGGCATGCTCGACGGCGTGCGCGTGATGAAGCCCGAGACGATCGCGCTGGCGACGTCGAACCTGTTGCCGGCAGGCGTCGTGTTCGGCGGAGTTGGCGGCGGCACCGGGGGAACGCAGGGGAGCAACATGGGCTTCGGCGCGGGCGGTTCCGTGGTGCTCGCGGATACGCCGAACGGGCCGGGCAAGGGCACCTATGCCTGGGGTGGTGCGGCGGGCACGATCGCATGGGTCGATCCGGCGAAGCATTCGCGCGGCAACGTGATGGTCAATTACTTCCCGGCGGACCGGATCCCGCTCCGCCAACAGGTGGTCGCGGCGCTGCTGCAGGATGCGGCGAGGTTGCGCCGATGAGCGTGATGGAGGCACCTGGGTTTACCGGTGGGACGCTCGACCGGTCGGATGCTTTGCGGCACGATCCCGAAGGGCTGGCGGCGGCGCAGCGCGACTGGCGTGCACGGTTGCTGGTGCTCGATGGGCTGTTGCCGGGCACGACCGACGACGGGCATCTCGCCTGGACGTCGATGGCGGACATGCCCGACGATGCCGAGCCGATCCTGCTTGGGCTCGACGAGAGCGGGCGGCCGCATTTCGCGGCGCTGCTGGCGGGCATGCGCGTCGACAATGCGCCAGCGATGCGGTCGCCCGCGCTGATGGCGGTGCTGGCCGCGCTCGCACCCGGAGAGGCGGCCACGTACGCTGGCGCGCGCAGTGTGATCGACTGGCATGTCCGGCATGGGTTCTGCGCGAAGTGCGGATCGCCGACCGAGATGTTCCGCGCCGGGTGGGCGCGGAAGTGCCCGAACTGCGGGACCGAGCATTTCCCGCGCGTCGATCCGGTGGTGATCATGATTGCCGAGCATGACGGGCGGGCGTTGCTGGGGCGCGGCAAGGGGTGGCCGGCGGGGCGGTATTCTGCACTCGCCGGCTTCGTCGAGCCGGCCGAGTCGATCGAGGAGGCGGTTGCGCGCGAGATCCTCGAGGAATCGGGCGTTCGGGTCGGCAAGGTGCGCTATGTCGCGAGCCAGCCCTGGCCGTTTCCGTCTTCGTTGATGATGGCTTGCGTTGCGGAGGCGGAGGACGATGCGATCACGCTCGACGTGAACGAGCTCGAGGATGCGATGTGGGTGCCGCGGGAGATGGTGCGCGCGGTGCTGCGGGGGGAAGAGGGGCCTTTCGTCGCGCCGCCGCCTTATGCGATCGCGTATACGCTGCTCAAGGAATGGGCGGGGGAATAGGCGCTGCGTCAGCTTCGGATGGACGGCGCGGGGTATAGTCTCGTAACGGCGATGCATGACTCCGCTGACCTTTGATCGCCCGGACGAGCAGACCCGCGCTCGCCCCGATTGCCACCAGGCGATCAGCATCCTCGACCTGTTCACGATCGGGATCGGGCCGTCGAGTTCGCATACCGTCGGGCCGATGCGTGCGGCGTGGTTGTTCGCCGATCTGGTCGCGGACGAGAAGCCGGTGGCCGTGCGCGTCGATCTGTACGGATCGCTGGCGCTGACCGGGCGCGGGCATGCGACCGACAGTGCGGTGATGCTCGGCTTGAGTGGCGCGCAGCCCGAGACGATCGATCCCGACCTGATCCCGGTACGGCTGGCGGCGATCCGGTCGAGCGGGCGGCTGATGCTGGCAGAGCGGGTGGAGATCGGGTTCGAGGAGAGCCAACACCTTCTGTTTCATTCGAAGACCTTCCTGCCGGGGCATCCGAATGCAGTGACGTTTACCGCCTCGTTCGGTGACGGGCGCAGTGTCGAGCGGACCTATTTCTCGATCGGTGGCGGCGCGATCGTCGAGGCGGGGTCGGGGCCGGTCAAGGCGAACATCCTGTTGCCGCGGCCGTTCTCGTCGGGGGCGGAACTGCTCGCGACCGGGGACGCGACGGGGATGACGATCGCCGATATCGTCCGCGAGAACGAGATCGCGTGGCGGCCTGAGAGCGAGACCGATGCGTTTCTCGATGCCGTCCGCGGTGCGATGTTCGCGTCGATCGATCGCGGGTGTCGGCAGGGCGGCATATTGCCGGGCGGGCTGAAGGTGCCGCGACGGGCGAAGGCGCTGTTCGAGGGGTTGCAGGCACGCGATACTGCCGCCGATCCGTCCGCGGTGTTCGAATGGGTGAGCCTGTATGCGCTGGCGGTGAACGAGGAGAATGCTGCGGGTGGCCGCGTCGTGACCGCGCCGACCAACGGCGCGGCGGGCGTGCTGCCGGCGGTCCTGCGCTTCTACGAGACCTTCACCAAGGACCCGACGGCGAAGGGCGCGCACGACTTCCTGCTGACCGCGGCGGCGATCGGTTTTCTCTACAAGAAGCGGGCGTCGATCTCGGCGGCGGAGATGGGGTGCCAGGGCGAGGTCGGCGTGGCGTGTTCGATGGCGGCCGGCGCGCTGGTCGCGGCGCTCGGCGGGACCAACGCGCAGATCGAGAATGCGGCCGAGATCGGCATGGAGCACAATCTCGGCCTGACCTGCGATCCGATCGGCGGGCTGGTCCAGATCCCGTGCATCGAGCGCAATACGATGGGCGCGATCAAGGCGATCAACGCCGCCTATCTGGCGCTGCGCGGCGACGGTCGCCATATCGTCAGCCTCGATGCGGTGATCGAGACGATGCGCCAGACCGGTGAGGACATGCGCTCGCAATATAAGGAGACGTCGCTTGGTGGCCTGGCCGTCAACGTCGTCGAATGCTGAAGGATTTCCCATGACTGCCCCGACGAACCCGCTTCTCGATACGCTGTCGCTGCCCCGTTTCGCGGAGCTCTCGCCCGACCAGATCGCGCCGGCGCTGGACGAGGCGATCGCGCGGCACGAGGCGATGGTCGAGGCGCTGACGACCACGCGGCCGACCGATTTCGCCGGCGCGTGGCTGCCGTACGAGCGCGCGAATACCGAGATCGGGGCGATCTGGTCGGCGGTTTCGCACCTGCACGGCGTCGCGGACACGCCCGAATTGCGTTTGGCCTATTCGGAAGGGCAGAAGCGGCTCGTCGAGAACGACATGAAGGTCGGCCAGAACCGCGATTTGTACGAGGTGTTCGTCGCGTTGAGCGTGTCGCCTGAATTTGCCGACTTGGCGACCGAGGACCGGGTCGCGGTCGAGCAGGCGATCCGCGACTTCACGCTGTCGGGCGTGGCGCTGGAGCCAGAGGCACGGGACCGGTTCAGCGAGATTTCGGTCGAGCTGTCGGGGTTGTCGAACGAGTTCGGCAGCGCGGTGCTCGACGCGACCGACGCGTGGTCGGAGCTGGTGACGGACGAGGCGGACCTCGCGGGGATTTCGGACGCGGACAAGGCGATGTTCGCGGATGCCGCCAAGGCGAAGGGGCAGGCTGGCTGGCTGGTCACGCTGCAACAGCCGAGCGTCAACGCGGTGCTGACGTTTGCCGAGAACCGCGACCTCCGCGCCCGCATGTACCGCGCGTTCGCGACACGCGCGTCGGACCAAGGGCCCAACGCAGGCGAGTTCGACAACAGCGCGCGGATCGCACGTATCCTCGAGCTGCGGCACGAGGGCGCCAAGCTGCTCGGCTTCACCGATCCGGTCGCGTGGTCGCTGGAGACCAAGATGGCGCCGAATGGCGCCGAGGTGATCGCGTTCCTGCGCGATCTGGCGCGCCGCGCGAAGCCGGCGGCGGAGCGTGACCTTGCCGAGCTGAAGACGTTCGCCGCCGAGCATCTCGGGATCGCCGAATTCGAGCCCTGGGATGCGGGCTTCGTGTCGAACCGGTTGCGGCAGGATCGCTATGCCGTCGATGCGCAGGTGGTGAAGGCGTATTTCCCGGTCGAGCGCGTGATGGAGGGCTGGCAGACGCTCATGCAGCGCCTGTTCGGCATCAAGCTCGTCGAGCGCGACGACGTGTCGCTGTACCACGAGGACGCGCGGTTCTTTGACGTGGTGGACGAGAGCGGGACGGTGTTCGCGGGGCTCTACCTCGACCTGCACGCGCGTACCGGCAAGCGTGGCGGCGCGTGGATGGCGCAGGCGCGGCCGCGGCTGCACGACGGCAATACCGTGACGGTGCCGGTCGCGTATCTCGTCTGCAACTTTGCGCCCGATGGTGGCGAGACGCCGTCGCTGCTGAGCCACAACGACGTGACGACGCTGCTGCACGAGACCGGCCACTGCATCCACCTGCTCTTCACCAAGGTGAACCGGCCGAGCATCGCCGGCACCAACGGCTTCGAATGGGACGCGATCGAGCTGCCGAGCCAGTTGATGGAGGATTTCGCCTGGGACAAGGACGTGCTGACCGGCATGTCCGGCCACTACAAGACCGGCGAGAAGCTCCCCGCCGACCTGTTCGAGCGGATGGTGAAGGCGCGACATTTCCAGGCGGGGATGTTCATCCTGCGCCAGGTCGAGTTCGCGTTGTTCGACCTGCTGCTGCATCTCGGCACGATGGGCAGCGATCCGATCGAGGTGATCGAGGCGGTGCGCGACGAGGTGGCGGTGATCCGCCCGCCCGCATGGCACCGCTTCCCGCACGCGTTCAGCCACATTTTCGCAGGCGGCTATGCGTCGGGCTATTATAGCTATCTCTACGCGGAATTGCTGGCAGCGGATGGCTTCGAGGCGTTCGCGGAAGCTGGCCTGGTCGATCGCAAGACGGGCGACCGGTTCCGCGAGGAAGTGCTTGCGCGGGGTGCGACCCGCCCCGCGGCGGACAGCTTCCGTGCGTTCCGTGGGCGTGATCCTGAGCCGACCGCGATGCTGGTCCGTCACGGGCTGCAAGGGTGACGAAACGCGTCGACCGGCGCTGGTTGTCGGAGGCGGTGCGGCGGATCGAGGCGGACTATAACCGGTCCGCCGACACGCACCTCATTCGGGTGGATTTGCCGCGGTATCCCGGCATCGTGCTGTATTTGAAGGACGAGAGTTCGCATCCGACCGGCAGCCTCAAGCACCGGCTTGCGCGGTCGCTGTTCCTGTATGCGCTGTGCAACGAATGGATCGGGCCGGAGACGACGGTGATCGAATCCTCGTCGGGATCCACCGCGGTGTCGGAGGCGTATTTCGCGAAAATGCTCGGGCTGCGCTTCATCGCGGTAGTGCCCGCGACGACCGCCAAGCCGAAGCTCGACGCGATCCGCTTTCACGGCGGCGAGATCCACATGGTCGACGATCCGCGCACCGTCTACGCGGTCTCGCACCGGCTCGCGGCCGAAACCGGCGGGCATTATCTCGACCAGTTCACCTATGCCGAGCGGGCGACCGACTGGCGCGGCAACAACAACATCGCCGAGAGCATCTTCGCGCAGATGGCCGAGGAGGAGCATCCGTGCCCGTCCTGGATCGTCTGCGGCGCAGGGACGGGGGGCACGTCGGCAACGATCGGGCGCTTCATCCGCTATTGCCGGCACGACACGAAATTGTGCGTCGCGGACCCGGTGCACTCGGTGTTCCACCGGCATTTCGAGGATCGCTCGGTCACCGCGCTGCCGGAAGGATGCGCGTCGCGGATCGAGGGGATCGGACGGCCGCGCGTCGAGCCGAGCTTCGTGCCTAGCGTCATCGACCGGATGATCGCGGTCGAGGACGCCGACAGCATCGGCGCGATGCGCGCGCTGTCCGACCGGCTCGGGCGGCGCGTCGGCGGCTCGACCGGGACCAACCTCTGGGCGTGCGCGCAGATCGTCGAGGAGATGGCGGCGGCGGGCGAGACGGGCAGCATCGTCACGCTGTTGTGCGACGGTGGCGACCGCTATGGCTGCACCTATTACGACGATGCATGGCTCGGCGATCGCGGGGTCGCGTGGACCGGGGCAGCGGCGCGGATGACGCAATTTCTGGGCTGAGTAACCTGATGACCACATGGCAGTTCTGGATCGACCGCGGCGGCACGTTCACCGACGTCGTCGCGCGGCAGCCCGACGGGCGGATCGTCACCGCCAAACTGCTGTCGGAGGATCCCGAACGCTATGATGATGCCGCGGTCGAGGCGATTCGGCGGCTGACTGATGGGGCGGACGTGCCGCTCGAACTGCGGATCGGCACGACAGTCGCGACCAACGCGCTGCTCGAGCGCAAGGGCGAGCCGACGTGCCTCGCGATCACGCGCGGGTTCGGCGATGCGCTGCTGATCGGCCACCAGGAGCGCGCCGATATTTTCGCGCGCGACGTGAACCGGCCACCGCCGTTGTTCGCGCATGTCGTTGAGATCGACGAGCGGGTCGGGGCGGAGGGCGATGTGCTCCGTCCGCTCGACGTGGATGCGGCGCGCGCGGGCTTGCAGGCTGCATTCGATAGCGGTTTGCGCGCGGTCGCGATCGTCCTCATGCACGGCTATCGCTTCACGGCGCACGAGGAGGCGCTGGCGGCAATCGCAACCGAGATCGGCTTCACGCAGATCTCGGTCAGCCACCGCGTCGCGCCGCTGATCAAGCTGATCGGGCGCGGCGATACGACCGTCGTCGATGCGTATCTATCGCCGGTCGTCGATCGCTATGTCGCCGGCTTGAGCGACGCGCTGGGGCAGGGCGCGCTGTTCATGCAGTCGTCGGGCGGGCTGGTCGACGGCGCAAGCTTTCGCGGCAAGGACGCGATCCTGTCGGGGCCGGCGGGCGGCATCGTCGGCATGGCCGCGACCGCGCGCGAGGCCGGGTTCGAACAGATCATCGGCTTCGACATGGGCGGCACCTCGACCGATGTCTCGCACTATGCCGGCACCTACGAACGCGACACCGAGACGCTGATCGCCGGCGCCCGCATCCGCGCGCCGATGCTGCGGATCCACACGGTGGCGGCGGGCGGCGGCTCGATCTGTCGGTTCGACGGCGAGCGGTTGATCGTCGGCCCCGAGAGCGCAGGCGCGGTGCCGGGGCCTGCGTGTTATCGGCGCGGCGGGCCGCTGACCGTGACAGACTGCAACGTGATGCTCGGTAAGGTTCGCCCCGAATTCTTCCCGGCGCTGTTCGGATCGGCAGGCGACCAGCCGCTCGATGCCGAGGCGGTGGCCGCCCGGTTCGCGGAATTGCCGCTCGATCCGCAGGTCGCGGCGGAAGGGTTCGTTGCGGTCGCGGTGGCGAACATGGCGAACGCGATCCGGACGATCTCCGTCGCGCGCGGGCATGACGTGACGCGTTATACGCTGGCGTGCTTCGGTGGAGCCGGGGGGCAGCATGCGTGCCTCGTCGCCGACGCGCTGGCGATGGACCGGGTGATGATCCATCCGCTGGCCGGCGTGCTGTCGGCGTACGGCATGGGACTGGCCGATCGCCGGGTTCTCCGAGAGGCGACGTCGGGCGCGGCGTTCGCTGACTATGTCCAGATCACGCAGGCGCTGGACGGCCTGGCGGAAGCAGCGCGCGACGCCTTGGTGGCGCAGGGCGTCATGGCGGACGACGTTCGGATCGAACGCCGCGTACATCTGCGTCGAGGCCAGACCGACCACACCATCGAACTCGATCTCGACGACCCGGCAGCGATGATCGCCGCGTTCGACGCCGCGCACATCGCGCAGTTCGGGTTCGCCAGCGAAGCACCGCTGATCGCCGACCGGATCGTCGCCGAGGCGATCGCCGAGAGTCCGCCGATCGACGCTGCGCTCGTCGCGTTCCCCGAAGAGCCGGCCGCGCCGCTGTCGGTCGCACCCGTCTACATGGCCGGCGCTTGGCACGACACGCCGGTGCTGGCGCGCGAAGGCCTCCCCGCCGGACACGCCATCGATGGCCCCGCGCTCATCCTCGACAGCGTCTCGACCACCATCGTCGAGCCCGGCTGGCGCGCGCGCGTCGATCCGATCGGCAATCTGATCCTCGATCGCACCGCCCCGCGCGTCGGCGCCAGCATCGGTACCGAGTCCGACCCGGTTCGGCTGGCAATCTTCGCCGGGCTGTTCATGAGCATCGCCGAGGAAATGGGCGCCGCGCTCCAGCGCTCGGCCGCGTCGGTCAACATCCGCGAACGTCTCGACTTCAGTTGCGCGCTGTTCGACGCGCACGGCAACCTCGTCGCCAACGCGCCACACATCCCGGTCCATCTGGGCTCGATGGGCGAGAGCATCCGCACGATCATCGACGCGCGAGGCGGCGGCGCAGACGGCCGCGGTATCCGCCGCGGCGACGCCTACGCACTCAACGCGCCGTATCGTGGCGGCACGCACCTCCCCGACATCACCGTCATCATGCCGGTTTTCGCGGATGACGGTGATGCGCCCGCGTTCTTCGTAGCCGCTCGCGGTCATCACGCAGACGTCGGCGGAATCACCCCTGGATCGATGCCGCCCGAAAGCCGCTCGGTCGAGGAAGAAGGCGTGCTGCTCGACGACGTGCTGGTGGTCGACGAAGGGCGTTTCCTCGAAGCCGAACTCCGCGCGGTCTTCGCCACCGATCCCTATCCCGCCCGCAACATCGACCAGAATATCGCCGATCTCGCCGCGCAGTTAGCAGCCTGCACACGCGGCGCGACTGGTCTCACAAGGCTAGCGAACGAGTACGGCACGGACGTCGTCGCGGCTTATATGGAGCACGTCCAGGCCAATGCCGACGCCGCGGTCCGCCGCCTGATCGCAACGCTCGACGACGGCGCGTTCGCCTATGAAATGGACGATGGCGCGGTCGTCCGCGTGGCGGTCCAAGTCGATCGCGAAGCCGGGACGATGGTCGTCGACTTTGCGGGCACCAGCGAGCAGCGCCCGACCAACTTCAACGCCCCCGTCTCGATCGTCCGTGCCGCCGTGCTCTACGTCGTCCGCGCGCTGATCGACGAGGCCGTCCCGCTTAACGACGGCTGCCTGCGCGGCGTCACGATCCGCGTGCCCGAGGGCTCGATGCTCAATCCGCGCTATCCGGCTGCGATCGTCGCCGGCAACGTCGAGACGAGCCAGGTCGTCACCGACGCGCTATTCGGCGCGCTCGGCGCGATGGCCGCGAGCCAGGGGACGATGAACAACTTCACCTTCGGCAACGACACGCACCAATATTACGAGACTATTGCGGGAGGAGCAGGTGCGAGCCCCGGCTTCGACGGGGCGTCCGTGATCCAGACGCACATGACCAACAGCCGGCTCACCGACCCGGAAATCTTCGAAACGCGCTTCCCCGTGTTGCTGGAGGAATTCTCGATCCGCCGCGGCTCGGGCGGGACAGGCGCACACCAGGGCGGCGACGGCGCGACGCGGCGCGTGCGGTTCCTTGCGGAAATGACCGCCTGCATCCTCGCCAACCGCCGCCGCGTCCCACCGTTCGGCGTGGCGGGCGGTGCAAGCGGTGGACTTGGCTCCGCGACCGTCGAGCGCGCAGACGGCCGTGTCGAACGGCTCGGCTCCACCGCCAAGGTCGATATGCGGCCGGGCGACGTGTTCGTGATCGAAACACCCGGTGGCGGTGGTTTCGGACCCATTTGATCCGCCGCCCGATACGACGACTGGTTGCAGCGACGGGACGGACGCGTCACACACGGTCCGCACAAGATCACCGTGAAAGTGAAGCCATGACCGCATCCCGTTCCCGCGCCCTGTTCGTCCGATTGCTTGCGGGATCGGTGCTGGCGATCGCAGCGCCCGCCGTGGCGCAGACGACCAACAACGCGCCTGGCGCGGCGGCGGCGCGGACCGAGGCTCCCAAGGCGCGGCCTTGGATGAACACTGCGCTGGGCGCCGATGCACGCGTCGACCTGTTGCTCAAGGAGATGACGCTCGACGAGAAGCTGCAGCTCACCTTTGGTTACTTCGCGACCAATGCCGACTGGCTGAAGACGCCGATCAAGAACTGGGTCTATCCCAAGGACGGCCTGCCCGCGTCCGCCGGGATCGTGCCCGGCATCCCGCGGCTCGGCATCCCGAGCCAGTGGCAGACCGATGCCGGCGTCGGTGTCGCCAGCCAGCGCGGGCCGACGCCGCGGCTGCGTACCTCGCTGCCCTCCGGGATCGCTACCGCGGCGACCTGGAACCCCGAACTCGCGCAGGCCGGTGGCGCGATGATTGGCAACGAAGCATTCCTGTCGGGCTTCAACGTGCAGCTCGCGGGCGGGATGAACCTGACGCGCGAACCGCGGAACGGCCGCAATTTCGAATATGGCGGTGAGGATCCGTTGCTGGCGGGCATCATTACCGGGCACGAGATCAAGGGGATCCAGTCGCAGCACGTCGTATCGACGATGAAGCATTACGCGTTCAACGGGCAGGAGACGAACCGCAACAACATCGATCACAAGATCGGCGAACAGGCGGCACGCCAGTCCGACCTGCTCGCGTTCGAGATCGCCAACGAGGTCGGCCAGCCCGGCTCGGTGATGTGCTCGTACAACCGCGTGAACGGCCATTATGCGTGCGAGAACGACTGGTTGCTCAACACGGTGCTGAAGCGCGACTGGGGCTTCAAGGGCTATGTCATGTCCGACTGGGGCGCGACGCATTCGACCAGCGAGGCGGCCAATGCCGGGCTCGACCAGCAATCGGGCTGGGCGTTCGATCGCTCGGCCTATTTTGCCGATGCGCTGCGCGAGGCGGTCAACAATGGACATGTGACCGAGGCGCGCGCGACCGATATGGCGCGTCGCGTGCTGTGGGGGATGTTTTCCGTAGGAGCGTTCGACAAGGTCGTGGCGGGCGATCGCGCGACGACGATCGATTACGCCGCTCATGCTGCAGTGACGCGCGCGGATGCGGAGGAGGGCATCGTCCTGCTCAAGAACACCGCGGGGCTGTTGCCGATCGCCAAGACGGCCAAGTCGATCCTGCTGATCGGCGCGCATGCCGATGTCGGCGTGCTGTCGGGTGGCGGGTCTTCGCAGGTCTATTCGCATAATGCCCCGGCCAATGGCCTGATCGTGGCGGATGAGTTCCCGAGCGGGTTCCCGGGGCCGAAGACCTATCACGCGTCATCTCCGATGAAGGCGTTGCAGGCGCGGACCGGGGCGACCGTGACGTATCTCGACGGCAAGGACGTGAAGGCGGCCGCCGCGGCGGCGCGGCATGCGGACGTCGTCGTCGTGTTCGGCGAGCAGTGGACGGGCGAGTCGTTCGACGTGCCCGACCTAAACCTGCCGGCTGGCCAGAACACGCTGATCGACGCCGTTGCGGGGGCGAACAAAAAGACGGTGGTCGTGCTCGAAACCGGTGGCCCGGTGGTGATGCCGTGGCTCGGTAAGGTCGGCGCGGTGCTGGAGGCGTGGTACCCGGGTACGGCTGGCGGCGAGGCGATTGCGCGGGTGCTGACCGGGGAGGTCAATCCGTCGGGCCATCTGCCCGCGACCTTCCCGGCGTCGCTCGCGCAGATCCCGCGGCCGAAGCTCGAGGGTGATCCCAAGCTCGACCGCGATTCGCATCCGATGGGCAATTACGACATCGAGGGCGCCGCGGTCGGATACAAGTGGTTCGACAAGACCGGCGCCAAGCCGCTGTTCCCGTTCGGGTACGGGCTTTCCTATACCAATTTCGCGATGAGCGGTTTGACCGCGGCAGCCGAGGGCAAGGGCATCAGGGCCGGGTTCTCGGTGAAAAATACGGGTGCGGTGCAGGGCAAGGCTGTCGCGCAGGTCTATGTGTCGGGTGCGGGCTGGGAGGCGCCGAAGCGGCTGGGGGCTTTCCGCAAGGTCGATCTCGCGCCTGGTTCGGAGCAGGCTGTTTCTGTTACGGTGGATCCGCGGTTGTTGGCGACGTTCGATGTCGCGAGCGGCGGATGGAAGATCGCTGGCGGCGACTACAAGGTGATGCTGGCCACGTCGGCGGCGGATGTCGTGCAGACGGTGACGGTGCGGGTTGCGGCGCAGACGCTGGATCGTGGGGGGAAGTAACTCGTCATCGCTGACCTTCCTTCCGTTCGTCCTGAGTAGGCGTCGAGCAGCTTCGTAGAAGCGTATCGAGACGGCGTATCGAAGGACCGGTTGTCGCGCGGAACCTGTACCTCGATACGAGACCTCGATACGCCCAAGGGGGCTACTCGGTCTCTACTCGGCACGAACGGGTGTGGAGCGGGGTGCTTGACCCGACGCAGATCGGGTGAGGCGACGCTGCCGGAAAGCGGCATAGGGTGAAGGTCCGTCGCCAGGCGAAGACCGCCTTACGTCGTACCGTATTCGTCCCCTCTCTCGTTGGGAGAGGGAAGGGTCGAAGCGATCCCGATCGATCCACCTGATCCTCCCCCGCCAGGGGGAGGTGGCTGGCGCTTGCCAGACAGAGGGGGAGGTAAAGAATCACCGGGGTTACGTGTCCTCCCCCTCCGTCACCTTCAGTGCCACCTCCCCCTGGCGGGGGAGGATCAACCGACAGATGTCAAGCCCGCCCTCGGAGCGCCGCGATCCGCTCATCGACGCGGCGTTCCAGGATCGTCAGCGGCATTGCGCCTTCCTTCAGGATATCGTGGAACTGCTTCAGGTCGAACTTGTCGCCTAGCGCCGCCTTCGCCTTCATCCGTGCGCGCGTCCACGCCATGTGGCCGACCTTGTAGCTGCAGGCCTGGCCTGCCTGCGTGCAATAGCGCTCCACCTCGCGCTGCGTCCGGGGCCGGGCAAAGCCGGTCGTCGCGACCATGTAGTCGGTCGCCTTCTCACGGCTCCAGCGTTTTGCGTGGATGCCGGTGTCGACCACCAGACGCGTTGCGCGGAACAAGAACGACTGGAGATAGCCGGCGCGTTCCAGCGGCGACGCATACGCACCCAGTTCGTCCGCCAGTTGCTCCGCGTACAGCGCCCAGCCTTCCGAATAGGCCGAGAAGAAGCCGATTTTCCGCAGCGTCGGGATGTCCTTCGATTCCTGTGCGAGGCTGATCTGGAGGTGATGTCCCGGCACGCCCTCGTGATAGGTGAGCGACGGCAGCGTGTATTTCGGCCAGTCGCCGACGTCCTTCAGATTGACGAAGTAGATCGCCGGACGGCTGCCATCGAGTGAGGCGCGGTTGTAATAGCCGTTCGATGCGCCGTCCTGGATCTCGACCGGGACCGCGCGGATCTCGAGCGGCTGGGTCGGCACCTCAGAGAAGGCCTGGGGCAGCTTGGCGTACATCGCCTTGATACCGTCGTTCAGCCCGGCGATCAGCTCGGTGCGGCCCTCCGCGGTGTTCGCGTAGAGTTGGTCCGGCGTGACGTTCAGTTTCGCGAGCCGCTCGCCGACCGTGCCGGTCGTGAAGCCCTGCGACTTCAGGATCGTGTCGAGCTGCGCGGTGATCTCCGCGACCTGTGCGAGGCCGATGCGATGGACCTCGTCGGGGCTCATCGTCGTGGTGGTCGCTTGGTTCAGCGCCATCGCGTAGATCGCGTCGCCATTGGGCACGCGCCAGATGCCGTCGCCGGGCTTGGTGGTCGGCTTCAGCCGCTCAATCAGCGCGATCTGGCGGTCGAGAGCGGGATACACTTTCGCGTCGACGATCTTGGCGGCGCGCGCCTGCCAGTCGCCGGTCAGGCCCTTCGCCGCCGCGCGCTTCACCAGCGACTGGACGATGCTCGACGTCGCCGCCGGCTGGCCGCGCAGTTTCCGCATCTGGCCGAGCGTCAGGTCGAGCGACCAGCTGGGTGCGAGCAGGCCGCGGGCTGCCTCCGCCTGCTGCATCGCGCTTTCCTGATCGAGCACCGTGCCGAACTGGTCGAGCCGCGACAGATACGCTTCGGCATCCGGGGTGGCGTTGATCGTGTGCGCGGTGTTGAGAAAGTCGGGCACCTGGAAATAGGCGCCGCCCTGCTGGAAGATCCGATAGGGGCGGATCGGGCTGTCCATGGCGAATTTTTCGGGCGCGGCGATCTGCGTGTTGAGCGAATAGCGGACGACTTCGAGGTTGAGCTTGGCGGCGGGTGACAGGCCTGCGCCGTCGTAGCGAGCGAGACTGGCGAGCGCGGCCTTGGTCTCGGCGACGTCGCGTGCACGCTTGTCCGGAGTGCGCGGCGAGAGCTGGCTCTTCAAACCTGCGAGCGGCCCCTTGTCGAGACCCAGCGACGTCGCGAGTTCGGGCGACCGCGCGACGCTCGCCTGGAAGATCCGCTCGAAATCGGCGTTGAGCGCGGTGTCGCCGCTCGACTGCGCGAAAGCCGACGACGGCAGCAGCGTGGTAGCGAGCGCGGCGACGCCCCCCGATGCGAGGAACTGGCGACGATCCATGACGAATTCTCCCGTGAACTTTCGCGCATCTAAGCCGATCTCCGCGCGGACCGCCAGCGGTTCGGAAACGGGAATTTCGACGCGTCTGCGGCCAGAACCGGCGCGAAACATGCGCATACGACGAAACCGCGGGAAACTGCCGGAACAAGCGCGGATATCGTCGGTTTGACCCGAGAGCCCGGCGGTGTCCTTACCCCCCCGAAGGATGCCGTCGGGTGTATGCGTAGGTGAGGTAGACGTGCGAGACGAGACATCCAGGCGTGAAGCCGGCGTACGATTGCATGATGTCGGCGAGAGATTGCGCTCGTCCTGGCAGACTCCCACGGACACGATGATCACCGAGGACATCCCGACGTTGCTGACACGCCTGTCTCAGGTTCCAAAGACCCGCAAGAAACCGTAGGTCAATCGGTCCGGCGTGGAGCCGGACCGATCGTTTAGTCTAACCTCAGCTCGTGGGCGCGGCGTTCTTCGCAGCGGTTTTCATAGCCTCGATGAGCTTCTTCACTTCCTGGCTGCGACCGCGTGGCATGATGAGCACGTCGTTGCCGCTCGCGACCACGATCAGGTCCTCGACGCCTACCAGCGATACGCTGACGCCGTCGCTGCGGACGAAGCAGTTCTTCGTATCGATCGCCAGCACGTTGCCGTCGCCGTGGCTGCGGTGAGCGTTGCCGTCACTGTCGGTGTCGCTGATCGCGTGAAGCGCGTCCCAGCTGCCGACGTCGTTCCAGCCCATCGCGACCGGCACGACCGCGACCCGGTCGGCCTTTTCCATGACCGCGTAATCGATCGAATCGTCAGGCGAGGCGGCGAACGCGACGACGTCGGGGTAGATCCGCGAGCCCTCGGTACGTGCCTTGTCCATCGCTTCCTGCGTGGCGGTCAGGATACCTGGATCGAACTGCGCGAGCGCCTCGAGATAGGCGTCGGCGAGGAACAGGAAGATCCCGCCGTTCCAGGCATGATCGCCGCTCGCCAGCATCGACCGCGCCTTGTCCAGCGGGGGCTTCTCGACGAATCGCGCGACGCGGTTGACGCCGGGCTGGAGCTCGTCGCCGATTTGGATCCAGCCATAGCCGGTCTCGGGCGCGTCGGGTGAGATGCCGAACGTGACGAGCCACCCTTGCGTGACGAGCGGCATAGCCGCCTCGATCGCCGCATGGAATGCCGCGACATCGCCGATAACGTGGTCCGATGGCATCACCAGCAACGCGTCGCCGCCGCCGCCCGCGGCAATCGCGGCGAGCGCAATGGCGGGTGCGGTGTTGCGGCCGATCGGCTCCAGGATCAACGCCTGCGGGGTTGCTCCGGCCTCGGCAAGCTGCTGCTCGACGAGGTCCGCGTGACGCGCATTCGCGACCACGATCGGTGCGGCGAAGCGATCGCCGAGCGCGCGGCCCGCGGTCAGTTGCAGCATCGTCTCCTCCGCGGTCAGCGCGAGCATCTGCTTGGGCATTTCGGGGCGCGACATCGGCCAGAGGCGCGTGCCCGAACCGCCTGAAAGAATAACGGGAACGATCTTACGTGCGGTCATGAAGCCTCCTGCTGGCGCCGAGCTATAACGTGGCAATTTCGCGCGCCAATCGCCGAATGATCGGATTGGCATGCAGTCTTCAGGCTTTTTTGGTGTTTTACTGCGAAACGTGGCGTTCAGGTGTCGGAAGCGTTTACACTGGTGCGTCGGGATAGCGGACGATGATACGGCTCTTCAAGCATTACGTACCCTATGCGGTCCTCCTGCTCGGCCTCGTCGATGCGGTGCTGCTGATCGCGTCGGCGGAGATCGGCTGGATCGTCCGCGCGCATCAGATCGGCATGGAGGTCGGCCCGATCCATACCCGGATCGCGCAGTTGCTGACGTTTGCGCTCGCATTGCAGGTCTCGCTGGTCGCGGTCGGGGCGTACGGCGTCGCGTCGTTCCTGTCGCTGCGCTTTGCTGCCGCGCGGCTGGCGGTGGCGCTGTCGCTGGGCGTGATGTTCCTGTCGCTGATCTTCTTCCTCGTGCCCCCGCTCGCGCTGTGGCGATCGAACCTGCTCTACTCGACGGTGATCGCGACCGTCCTGCTCGTGACGGTCCGCGCGGTGCTCGGCAAGACGTTGGGCGGCGAGACGTTCAAGCGGCGGATCGTCGTGCTCGGCGCCGGCACGCGCGCGGCGCGGATCGAGACGCTGGCTGCACAACCCGGCGTGAATTTCGTCGTCGCCGGCTTCGTCCGCATGGGTGAGGTCGAGCCGGTCGTCCAGAATGCGATGCCGCGGGCCGACATCCCCAACCTCGCCGCGCATATCGTCGACCAGAATGCGAGCGAGGTCGTGCTGGCGCTCGACGAACGCCGCAACGCGTTGCCGATGAAGGATCTGCTCCGCGTCCGCACCACGGGCGTGCAGGTCAGCGAGATATCGAGCTTCCTCGAACGCGAGACGGGGCGCATCGACCTGAAAAGCGTCAACCCGTCCTGGCTGATCTTCTCCGACGGGTTCGCCTCCAGCCGGATGCTGTCGAGCGTGTTCAAGCGCGCGTTCGACATCGTCGCGAGCGGACTGCTGCTGGTCGTCACCTTGCCGATCATCCTGCTCACTGCGATCGCGATCAAGCTCGAGTCAAAAGGCCCTGCCTTCTATCGTCAGCGCCGTGTCGGGCTCTACAACGAGGGCTTCGACATCCTGAAGCTGCGGTCGATGCGGCAGGATGCGGAGGTCGCGGGCAAGGCGGTCTGGGCGGCGGAGGACGATCCGCGGATCACGCGGATCGGTCGCTTCATCCGGAAAGTGCGGATCGACGAACTGCCGCAGACCTGGACCGTGCTGAAGGGCGAGATGAGCTTCGTCGGCCCACGTCCGGAGCGGCCGCAGTTCGTCCAGCAGCTCGAGGAGCAGCTGCCGTTCTACGCCGAGCGGCATATGGTGAAGCCCGGGATCACCGGCTGGGCACAGATCAACTATCCGTATGGCGCGTCGATCGAGGATGCGCGCCACAAGCTCGAATACGACCTGTATTACGCGAAGAATTATTCGCCGTTCCTCGACATGCTGATCCTGTTGCAGACTCTCCGCGTGGTGTTGTGGCCGGCGGGCGCGCGGTGATTTCTGTAGCTGACCGCGCGTGATCGCGACCCTGGTCCTGTGGAGCCATGCGCTAGCCGCGTTGCTGTTCGGCGCGGTGGCGCTTGGGCAGATACGGCGGCCGAGCGGGCATTGGCCGCATCGGGCATTGCTGGCGGCGTTGGTCGCGACGAGCCTGTGGGCGCTAGCGGTCGCGGGGATCGGCGCGCAGGACATCGCTGCGCGCGTCGCGGCGAGCGTTCGCGATGTCGCCTGGCTCGGGTTCATGCTGGCACTCGTCCGCCGCGATCGCACGGGCAACCGCGCGCTGGACGCGGTGTATCTGGTGGTGATGACGCTTGCCGCGACGGCCGCGCTGCTGGCGTTCCTGGAAATGGCCGTCGTGCATGACGAGGCGTTCGCCGCGGTCGCGTCCGCACGTGCGATGCTGGGCATGATGGAGGCGGTGAGCGCGCTCGTCCTCACGCATCATTTGTACCAGGCCGCGCCGGTATCGCGGGGCGGCGTCCGGTTGGTCATGCTGGCGCTTGCCGCGATGTGGGGCATCGACCTGCTGGTGTCTGCCTTGGCCTATGCCTGGATGGTGGCAGCGCCGATCGTGATCGTCGCGCAGGGCGTCGTGATGATCGGCGTCGCGGCGCTGCTGGTCGTCGGGGTGCATCGCAGCGGCGAGTGGACGCTCGCCTTGTCGCGACCGATCGCGGTGCGCGCCTTGTCGGCGATCGCGCTGGTTCTCTATGCCGGCATCACCGCGCTCGCGACGACCATCGGCGCAAGCCTCGCCGGGCCGTATGCGCGAGTGGCTCAGACGGCGATCGTGTTCGGCGCGACCGCGATGGTGGTGGCGCTGCTGTCGACGCCCTGGCTGCGGGCATGGGCGAAGGTTAAGGTGGCCAAGCATCTGTTTCGCCATCGCTATGACTATCGCGCCGAGTGGCAGCGCTTCACCGATACGCTAGGTCGGCCCGATCCCTGTGCCGAGTCGCTCGATTGTCGCGTCGTGAAGTCGATTGCCGACCTGACCGACTCGCCCGGTGGCTTGTTGCTGGTCCCAGATGGGGCATCGCTGGGGCCGGGCGCGACGTGGAACTGGGTTGGAGCCGCAGATGGTCCGCGCGACGAGACGCTGGCACGGTATCTCGCGCAGCATGCGCGCATCGTCGAACTGGACCGCGTCCGCGCCGGTACCGCGCCAAGCGACGATTTGGCGAGCGTTCCTGACTGGCTCCGCGACTGTCCCGAGGCGTGGGCGATCGTGCCTCTGGTGCACGGCGGCACGCTGGTTGGCGCGATCGTGCTGGCCCGCCCACCGGTCGACCGTGCGCTCGACTGGGAGGATTTCGACCTGCTTCGGGTCGCTGGCCGGCAGGCAGCGAGTTACCTTGCCGAGGATCGCGCGCATGCGGCGCTGGCGGACGCGGCTCGGTTCGACGAGTTCAACCGCCGGTTCGCGTTCATCCTGCACGACATCAAGAACCTCGTCAGCCAGTTGACGCTGGTCGCCCGCAATGCCGAGCGGCACGCGGACAACCCCGACTTCCGCGTCGACATGGTCGCCACCCTCAAGGACTCGTCCGATCGCATGAACGCGCTGCTCGCCCGCCTTTCGCAGCATGGGCCGGTCCGCGGCGAACCGCTCCAGCCGATCGACGTCGCTGCGATCGTCGAACGAGTCGCGACCGGCCGCAAGGCGCAGCACCCGATCGTCGCGCGCGGCGGTCCGGCTTGCGCGCTGGGGCACGCGGCGCGGCTCGAACAGGTGCTGGGGCAGCTCGTCCAGAACGCGGTCGAGGCTAGCGCTGCGGATGCGCCCATCCTGTTGACGGTCGAGACGATCGGCGAACAGGTCGCGATCGACGTGATCGACCATGGCTGTGGCATGACGCCAGGCTTCGTCCGTGACCAGCTGTTCAAGCCGTTCGTGTCGTCTAAGCCCGCCGGCTTCGGGATCGGCGCGTTCGAGGCGCGGCAATTGGTGCACGCGATGGGCGGCGCGCTCGCCGTTGCCAGCCGCGAGGGGGAGGGCACGCGTTTCCGCATCCTGCTGCCTGCAGTCGCGGCGCTGGAGGTGGCGGCGTGAGCGGTAACGAACGCCCCGTCCTGCTGATCGTCGAGGACGACCTCGGGCTGCAACGGCAATTGCGCTGGGCGTATGAGGGGTATGAGATCGTCGTCGCGAGCGATCGGGCGCAGGCGCTCGACGCGGTGCGCGCGCATGAACCCGCGGTCGTCACGCTCGACCTCGGCCTGCCGCCCGATCCGGACGGAGTCACCGAAGGGTTTGCGACCATGCGCGACATCCTCGCGATGAAGCCGGATACCAAGGTGATCGTCGCCTCAGGGCACGGCGCGCGCGAAAGTGCGTTGCAGGCGATCGCGGATGGCGCCTGGGACTTCTATGCCAAGCCGATCGACATCGATGCGCTCGGGATGATCGTCAGCCGTGCGTTTCATGTCCATGCGCTTGAGACCGAGAACCGCAGGCTTGCCGCGCGCATCGACGCGGGCGGGTTCGGCGGGTTGATCAGCGCTTCGCCAGAGATGGCGGTGGTCACGCGCACGCTGGAGCGGGTCGCGCCGGCCAACGTCTCGGTGATGCTGCTCGGCGCGAGCGGCACCGGCAAGGAACTGCTGGCGCGCGGGCTGCACGATGCGTCGCCGCGGTCGCGGGGGAATTTCGTCGCGATCAACTGCGCGGCGATCCCCGAGACGTTGCTCGAAAGCGAGCTGTTCGGCCACGAAAAGGGTGCGTTCACCGGCGCGGTGAAGACCACCGAGGGCAAGATCGAACAGGCCGCGGGCGGCACGCTGTTCCTCGACGAGATCGGCGACGTGCCGCTCGCGCTCCAGGTGAAGCTGTTGCGCTTCCTCCAGGAGCGCGTGATCGAACGCGTTGGTGGGCGCAAGGCGATCCCGGTCGATACGCGCATCGTCTGCGCGACCCACCAGAACGTCGACGCGATGGTCGCGGACGGGCGGTTCCGCGAAGACCTGTATTATCGGCTCGCGGAGATCGTCGTGCGGATACCGACATTGGCCGAGCGGACCGGTGACGCGGTGCTGCTCGCGCGGCACTTCGTCACGCGCTATGCTCGCACGATGAACCCCGTCGTCACCGGCCTGGCCCCCGATGCGCGCGCCGCGATCGACGGCTGGGGCTGGCCGGGCAACGTCCGCGAGCTGGAGAACCGGATCAAGCGCGCGGTCATCATGGCCGATGGCAAGCTCGTCACGGCGACCGATCTCGACCTAGACGGCAAGGGCGAGGAGGCCGCGGCGCTCAACCTGCGCGCGGCGCGCGAACTTGCCGACCGGAAGGCGATCCGCCAGGCGCTGGCGCGCGCCGACGGCAATATCTCGGGCGCATCGCGGTTGCTCGGAATCAGCCGTCCGACCTTGTACGACCTCCTGAAAAGCTATGATCTCCATGCCTGAGACCGGATCCGCGGCGACGCACACGCATCGTTATCCGTTGCTGAGCCGGGGCCGGCGTCGGCGCCTAAAAATGCGCGGCGTCGTTACCGCGAGATATACACGCCTAGTTGCGATCGGCGTCCTGTGTCTGCTGATCGTCGGTATCGCGATCGCCCTCGCGACCCGTCCGCCACGGCCAGATGCGCGCCGGTCGCTGGTCGACAGCCTGACGACGCTGGCAGCAGGGAACTACAGTGCCGCGCGGACCAACGCGCAGGCCGCGATCAAAGCTGCCCCGACGTTGGGGATCGCGCATGCGGTACTGGCGCGCGCGTATCTCGAACTGGGCGACGGGCTTGCGGCGGAGGCGGAACTGGCGCGGGCGACCGACGCGGGGTTGCCCGCGGATCGCCTGCATCAGCTTCAGGCACATGCGCGATTGCTGCAGGGCGACCCCGATGGCGCGATCGACGAGGCCGCGCAGGCGCAACCGCGATATACCGGGTACGCTGCGCGAATCCAGGCACGGGCGCTGGCGTCACAAGGCAAGCCGGTGGAGGCGCAGGCGGTGCTTCGAGCGCTGCTCGAGCAGGTGCCGAACGATGGCGCCGCGTGGACGGATCTTGGCCGCATCCGGTTGACGGCGGGCGATGTCGGTGGCGCGTCGGTTGCGGCGGCGCGCGCGGTGACGCTGGCGCGGGGCGAACCTGCGGCGCTGACGTTGCAGGGGGAGGTGATCCGCAGCCGCTACGGCCTCGTTGCCGCGCTACCGTGGTTCGAGGCAGCGTTGCAGCGCGACGCTTATTATCACCCCGCGCTGATCGAATATGCGGCGACGCTGGGCGAGGCGGGGCGGAATGCCGACATGCTGGCGGCGACGCGTCGCGCGCTGTTGGCGCGGCCGGGCAGCCCGCAGGCGCTGTACCTCCAGGCGGTATTGGCCGCGCGCGCAGGACGCATCGATCTGGCGCGCGGATTGCTGCAACGAACCGGGAACGCGGTTGCCGGCTTGCCGGGTGCGATGCTGCTGTCGGGCAGTCTCTACTATGCGCGGGGCAAATTCGAACAGGCGGCGGTCACGTGGCGACAGTTGGTCGCGATCCAGCCGCTCAACGTTACCGGGCGCCGATTGCTGGGGGCGGCGTTGTTCCGGTCGGGGGATGCGCAGGCGGCGTTGGGCGTGCTGCGGCCGATCGGGCTGCGCGCCGATGCGGACGGCTATTCGTTGACGACGATCGCACGGGCGTTCGAGGCGGCCGGGGATACGCAGACCGCCGCGCAATTCCTCGATCGTGCGGCGGGGGGGCGGACTGCGCCTGCCGCGATCTTCGCCACGGACGATTCGGTCGGTGCGCTGCTGGCCGTTGCCGATGCCGCGGCCAGCGACCCGACCTATGTACTGGGCGTGATCCGCGGCCAGATCGTGCGTGGGGACACTACCGGCGCGATCGCTCGGGCGCGTGCGCTCGTCGCGGCGGGCCCCGGTGCGCCGGCCGCGCAACTGGCACTTGGGGACGCATTGGTCGTTGCCGAGCGCTATCCCGAGGCGGCCGGCGTCTACGCGCGGGCGGCGGATCTGTCGTTCGACGAACCGACGATGCTGCGTCTGGTCGATGCGCTTGGCCGCGCTGGGCGCGCGCAGGACGCGGCGACCTCGCTGGCGCTGTATCTGTCGCAGAACCCGCAAAGCCTGACCGGATTGCGCCTGCTAGGGCATTGGCAGGTTGCGTCCGGGGATTGGGACAAGGCGATCGAGACGCTTGAGGGGGTGCGGCGTCGGGTCGGCAATCGCGATGGTGGCGTCTTGATCGACTTGGCGCTCGCCTATGCCGGCAGCGACGATGGCGCCATCGCGGTGCGCTATGGCAAGGCCGCGTACAGCCTCGCGCCGATGAACGCGGCCGCGGCGGACGCTTACGGCGTCGCCCTCGCAGCGAGCGGGAATAGTGATGGTGCGCGCCAACTGCTCGACAAGGCGGTCCGACTCGCGCCGGGCGATGCGGTAATCGCGGGCCACCGCCGCCAGCTCGACTGAACGCTGCCGGTCCTGCCGTCGGAACCCTTGCCTCCAGGGTAGCGTGTCGTCAGAAGCCGCGCATGACCGATCCGCTGGACCGCATCGCCGCCGCGCTTGAGCGCTTGTCGCCGCCTCCGCCGCCGGCTGCCGATCCGCGCGCGCATCCTGCGTATGTCTGGCGTGGTGGAGTGCTCCAGCCCGCGCGCGGGTTTGCGCCGTTGCCGCTGGATATGCTGATCGGTGTCGATCGCCAGAAGGCGTCGCTGCTGGCCAATTTGCGCCATCTCGCGGCGGGGCGTGCCGCGCAGGACGTCTTGCTGTGGGGCGCGCGGGGAACAGGTAAGTCCGCGCTCGTCAAAAGTGCGGTGGCGGACGTGCAGGGTTCGGGGGGCGACATTGCGCTGGTCGAGGTCACCGAGCTTGCCGGGCTGCCGACGCTGTTTGCGGCGTTGGCGCAGGTGAGGCGCGCGTTCGTCGTGTTCGTCGACGATCTCGGGTTCGACGTTCCGGCCGAGGCGCGTGCGCTTCGATCGATGCTGGAGGGTGGGGCGGAACCCCGGCCTGCCAATGTCCGATTGCTGGTGACCGCCAATCGCCGACATCTGGCGCCACGGGACATCGCCGAACAGGAAAGTGCGATCAACCCGCGCGATTCGGCGGACGATCATTTGGCGCTATCGGATCGCTTCGGTCTGAGCCTGGGCTTCCATGCGCTTGATCAGGACGGGTATCTGGCAATCGTTGCGGCCTATGCGGCGACACATGATCTGAAGTTCGAACCGGGCGAGGCCACCGGTTGGGCTACGCGTCGGGGCAGCCGCTCGGGCCGCGTCGCGTGGCAATATATCGTCGATCTAGCCGGTCGCGCTGGCAAGGCGTTGTAATCTCAAAACGGTGGGCCGGTGCCGAAGCACCGGCCCGGCAACATCAGTTGCTGTCCGAATCGTCGTTGTTGTCGTTGACGATGGCGATAACGCCGATCGCTGCGACGCCAGCTACGATCAGGAGGGCGAAGATGCCGCCGCCGCCTGCGAGCTCGTTCTTGCCGGACGTTGCCGAGCCAACGCGTGCGTTCGCAACCGACAGGCTGGCAGGAGCAGCCGACGCTGCAACCGAGGTGGTCATCATTGCAACGGCAAGTGCGCCGCCGGTAAGGGCCTTGAGCTTCATATACATCTCCGCATTAAACAAACAGAACTGCCGCAACGCAGCAATTGCACGGTGGTTCCCGTATTGACTGAAGATGGAAACGTCCAGCTAAATCTAGTTCAAGAAGTTCCCTCAACCATTTCTGCAAGCTCGAGCCAACGCAGCTCCGCGGCCTCCTTTTCTGCGCGGGCAGCATCCATCGCCTTGGTCAGCTTCGCGAACGTCGCATTGTCGCGCATGTAGAGGTCGGGCTTCGCTAGCTTGACCGCATCGGCTGCCATCTGCGCGTCGAGTTCCTCGATTCGCTTGGGCAGCATCTCGTAGTCGCGCTGGTCCTTGTAGGTCAGTTTCGCGCGGGGGGCGGCAGCGACAGGGGCGGTCGCCGCGATCTTCTTCGAAGCGCGCTTGCCTGTGGTCGTCGAGACGCGACGCTTTTCCCAATCCTCGTAGCCGCCCGCAACGACATCGACCGTGCCCGAGCCGTCGAGCCCGAGCGTGATCGTCACGGTGCGGTCGAGGAAGTCGCGGTCATGGCTGACGATCAGCACGGTGCCGTCGTAATCGCCGATCACTTCCTGCAACAGATCGAGCGTCTCGAGATCGAGATCGTTGGTCGGCTCGTCGAGCACCAGCAAGTTCGACGGCTTGGCGAACTCGCGCGCCAAAAGGAGTCGGGAGCGTTCGCCACCCGACAGCGATCCGATCTTCGCGTCGACCATGTTCGGATCGAACAGGAAGTCTTTCAGATAGCCGTGGATGTGTTTCCGCACGCCGAGCACGTCGATCCATTCGCCGCCGTCGACGACGACTTCGCGGACCGTCTTCTCGGGTGCCATCAGACTGCGCTGCTGGTCGATCACCACCGCGTCCAGGGTCTGGGCGAGCTTGATCGAGCCGCTGTCGGGCTGGATCTCACCGGTCAGCAGCTTCAACAGCGTCGACTTGCCCGCACCGTTGCGGCCCACGATGCCGATGCGGTCTCCTCTGGTTACACGAAGCGTCAGGTCGCCGATGATTGTACGGTCGCCGTAGACCTTGGTGACGTTCTTCGCGTCGATCACGACCTTCGACTTGGTGTCGTCGCTCGCGGTAGTGAGGTTCGCCGAGCCCTGCGGTCCGATCATCGAGGCGCGTTCGGCGCGCATCTCGTGCAGCTTGGTGAGGCGGCCCTGGTTACGCTTGCGCCGCCCGGTGACGCCGCGGAGCAGCCAATGCTCCTCCAGCTTCAGCCGCGCATCGAGCTTCTCGGCCTGGCGCTGTTCCTCGGCATAGACCTGCTCGGTCCACGCCTCGAACCCGCCGAAGCCGATCTCCGCACGACGGATCGCGCCGCGATCGAGCCACAGCGTCTGCTTGGTGAGGCGAGTCAGGAAGGTACGGTCATGGCTGATCACGACGAACGCGCCGCGGAAGCGCTTGAGCCAGTCCTCGATCCATTCGATCGCGCCGATGTCGAGATGGTTGGTCGGCTCGTCGAGCAGCAGCACGTCGGGGTCCTGCGACAGCGCGCGGACGATCGCCGCGCGGCGTCGCTCGCCGCCCGAGGCGGAGGCCGCCTCGCGCGACAGGTCGATGCCGAGCTGGTCGGCGATCGAATCCGCCTCGTAGTTCACCGGCGCATCGTCGCCCGCCATCACATAGTCGCGCAACGTCGCGAAGCCGCGCAGATCGGGCTCCTGCTCGAGGATCACGACGCGGGTGCCGGGGACGATCGTCCTGCGGCCCTCGTCCGCCTGGACGCTGCCGCCGAGCAATTTGAGCAAGGTCGTCTTGCCGGCGCCGTTGCGGCCGATCAGCGCGAGCCGGTTGCGCGGTCCGATATGGATGTCGAGATTGCGAAAGAGCCATCCCGAGCCCTGGACGAGCCCGAGGCCTTCGAATGCTAAGATTGGTGCTGCCATGTTCGCGCCACGTAGGGGGGCGAAGTGATGCAGGCAAGTTACACCGCACGGGCTTCGTGCTGTCGGCGGCCTGTCGCGATCATTCACAGGCTGTTCAATGCGGAAGGGCTATGCCACCGCCATGAAGATGCTGCTTTTCCTTGCAACCCTGGCCGCTGCGCCGTTCCTGATGGGTGCCGCACCCATGCTGGCGGGCGAGCCTCCGCAGCGCCGCAGCGACCAGATGTCGGCGTTGCAGGCGCGCAAGACCGGAGCGCCGTCTTTGCGCGAGATCGAGTCGCGTGTGATCCCGACGATGCGGGGTGCGCAGTATCTCGGCTCGGACTATGATTCGGGCAGCGCCATTTACACGCTGAAATTCCTGCGCGATGGAACCGTCATCTGGGTCGACGTCGATGGCCGTAACGGCCAGATCGTCGGCCGCACGGGTCGCTGAACACTGTAATCGAGAGGATTGTCATGCGCGTTCTGATCGTCGAGGACGAGCCGAATCTCGGCCAGCAATTGAAGAATACCCTGGAAGGGGCCGGCTATGCGATCGATCTCGCGGTCGATGGCGAGGAAGGGCATTTTCTCGGCTCGACCGAGAATTACGACGCGGTCGTGCTCGATCTCGGGCTGCCGGAAATCGACGGTCTGACCGTGCTGGATCGCTGGCGCAAGGAGGGGAAGACGATGCCCGTGCTGGTGCTGACCGCGCGCGACAGCTGGTCGGACAAGGTCGCGGGCCTCGATGCGGGCGCGGACGATTACGTCGCCAAGCCGTTTCAGAGCGAGGAGCTGATCGCGCGTCTTCGTGCGCTGATCCGACGTGCGTCGGGCAATGCTTCATCCGAGCTGACCGCGGGCGACATCCGCCTCGACACGCGCAGCGGCAAGGTGACGCGCGCGGGCGAACCGGTGAAGCTGACCGCGCAGGAATATAAGCTGCTCAGCTATCTGCTGCATCACAAGGGCAAGGTCGTCAGCCGTACCGAGCTGATCGAGCATATCTACGACCAGGATTTCGATCGCGATTCGAACACGATCGAGGTGTTCGTGACGCGAATCCGCAAGAAGCTCGGCCAGGACGTGATCACCACGATCCGTGGGCTTGGCTACAGCCTCGAAGATCCGGACGCCTGATCGGCTGACGATGGACAGCGCGCCGGTCACAGACACGCCGATAGCGGACGGGCCGATCCGCGTGCCCGCCGCAGTCAAGGGATCGCTGTCGCGGCGGATGATCCTGATCGCGGCGGTGTGGATCGGCGTGCTGCTCAGCGGCGGCGGGTTCGCGCTCGACCGGGTGCTGTCGGCGGCGGTGACGCGCAATTTCGACGACCAGCTGGAATATGTGCTGCGGTCGCTGCTCAATTCGTCCGAGATCGGCCCCGACGGCGAGGTGATCTTCTCGCGCGAGGCTGCGGCCGACCAGCGGTTCGTCGAGCCGTATTCGGGGCTGTACTGGCAGGTGTCGGGCAAGGGTCGCGAGGATTTCCCGTCGCGTTCGCTATGGGACCGGCGACTCGCGTTCGGCGGGACGCATGACGACCGCAACGCGCATTTCTACGACAGCACGCAGTTTCCGGACGAGAAGCTTCGCGTCGTCGAGCGGGACGCGGTGATCCCCGGGTCGAAGGTGCATTGGCGCTTCCAGGTGGCGCAGAGCCGGGACGGGCTCGATGCGCAGATCACGACGTTGCGGCGGACGCTCGTGCGCAGCTTCGCGCTGCTCGCGCTCGGGCTGATCGTGATGGCGGCGCTGCAGACGTTCTACGGGCTGTGGCCGCTGCGGCGGGTGCGCGAGGAGATCGCGCGGATGCGGGCGGGTCAGTCGAACCGCGTGTCGAGCGCGATGCCGGTCGAGGTCGCGCCGATGGTCGAGGAACTGAACGCGCTGATCGAGCATAACGAGCGGCAGGCGGAGGAGGCGCGGCGGCATGCCGGCAACCTCGCGCATGCGCTGAAGACGCCGCTGACGGTGATCATGAACGCGGCGACGGCGCAGTCGGACGACCTCGCCGACACGGTCATCCGCGAGGCGCGGACGATGCGGCGGCAGGTCGATCATCACCTTGCGCGGGCGCGGGCGGTCGGGCGGCGTGGGTCTGCGCATAGTCGTGCGGATGTTTGGCCGAGCCTGGAGTCGGTGGAGCGTGCGGTCGGTCGGCTGTACCGGCACGTTCGGATCGACGTGACCGGGCCTCGCGGGTTGCAGGTGCATGTCGAGCGGCAGGATCTCGACGAGATGCTCGGTAATCTGATCGAGAACGCGGCGAAATATGGTGGCGGCAGCGTGTTCGTGACGGTCGGCGCGCAGTCTGGCTTCGTCGAGTTCCTGGTCGAGGACGACGGCGTCGGCATCCCGGAGGAGGAGCGGGTGCGTATCTTCGATCGCGGCGTGCGGCTGGATACGGGCAAGCCGGGGACGGGGCTCGGGCTGGCGATCGTGCGCGACGTGGCGGAGATTTATGAGGGGACGGTTGCGCTTGAGGAGAGCGAGGACCTTGGTGGGTTGCTGGTCCGGTTGCGGTTGCCGGCAGCGAACTGACGTCGTTTCGATCCTCCCCCGCAAGGGGGAGGTGGCGCGAAGCGACGGAGGGGGAGGACACGGAACGCACGTTGTCCTCTGCCTCCCCCTCCGTCTGGCAAGGGCCAGCCACCTCCCCCTAGCGGGGGAGGATCAGTGTCACATCACCCCCGCGATCGCGCCTGGCGATACGTGCCCAGCACGCGCAGCCATTTCGAATGGAACCCCAGTTCCTCCAGCGCATGGTCGAGGTTCGCGTCGCCGGGCTTCCCTACCACGTCCGCATAGAATTCCGTCGCGGAGAAGCTGCCGTTGCGCTGGTAGCTTTCCAGCTTGGTGATGTTCACCCCGTTGGTCGCGAACCCGCCGACTGCCTTGTACAGCGCGGCGGGGACGTTCTTCACCTCGAAGATCAGCGTCGTCATCCATGCGCCGCCGACCGGCTCCTGCGCCGCGGGAGGTTTGCCGCCGCGCGCCAGCACCACGAACCGCGTCGTGTTGTGGTCGGCATCGGCGATGTCGGTCGCGAGCAGATCGAGGCCGTACAGCCCCGCAGCGGCGGGCGGCGCAAGCGCGGCGATTGTCGGGTCGCCCAACTCCGCCACCACCGCCGCTGCGCCAGCCGTATCGGGATAGCTCACCGGCTCGATCCCGTGCGCCTTCAGCCAGTGCCGGCATTGGCCGAGTGCCTGCGGATGGCTCATCGCCTTGCGGATGCTGTCGCGCGGGCCGCAGGCCATCAGCGCGTGGCGGATCGGCAGGAAATGCTCGCCGGTGATGACGAGGCCCGATTCGGGGAGAAGGAAATGGATGTCGGCGACGCGGCCGTGCAGTGAATTCTCGATCGGAATGATCGCGCAATCGGCGCGGCCGTCCTTCACCGCGTCGATCGCGTCGGAGAAATCGAAGCAGGGCAGGGGCAGGCCGTCGGGGAACGCCTCGACCGCGGCGACATGGCTGTTCGCGCCCGGCGCACCCTGGAACGCGACCGCCCGCGCGGGCTCGGCGGCGGCGGCGTCGGTCATCCGCGCGACGATCGGGCGGGCGGGTGCGGCGAAGTTTTCCATGCGCCGAGCGCCTAAAGCGCGCTGCCTGCCTGTTCAAGCGGCGTAAAGCGCCGCCGTCCGCCATACACCCGCCCTTCAAGCGCGGCTTGCGGTGCGCGCCCGCGTTTTCTATGGCTATCCCAAACAGAACAGGGCGGATGCACAAGATGGACAATCGGACCAATACGATCGCCGGCTGGGTGCTCGCAGGCTGTGGTGCGGCGCTCGGGTTGTCGATCGTCGGCGGGATGATGTTCCACGGCGAGCGCCCCGAGAAGATGGGCTATGCGATCGAGGGCGTCGTCGCCGAGGGCGGCGAGGGTGCCGCCGCCGAAGTGCCGATCGCCTCGCTGCTACCGACCGCCGACGCCGCGAAGGGCGCCGAAGTGTTCAAGAAATGCGCCGCCTGCCACACCATCAACCAGGGCGGCGCGAACGGCGTCGGCCCGAACCTGTACGGCACGGTCGGCGAGGAAATCGCCAAGGGCAAGAACGGCTTCGCCTTCTCGTCGGCGCTGGCCGGTATCGGCGGCAAGTGGGACTTCGACAAGCTGAACGCGTGGCTGACCTCGCCGCGCAAGTTCGCGCCGGGGACGAAGATGACGTTCGCCGGGCTCGGTAATGCGCAGGACCGGGCGAACGTGATCCTGTATCTGAACCAGCAGGGCTCGAACCTGCCGTTGCCGGCGGCACCTGCGGCTGGCGCTGCTCCGGCGGCTGGCAAGGATGCTGCGGCGAAGGATCAGCCGGCGGCGGCGAATGCGGCGGAAGCGGCTGCGACAGAAGGTGCGCCGACTGCGGACATCGCAAATACCGGAACGCCCGCGTCGGGTGCGCCGTCGGTGGATCCTGAGGCTGCTCGCAAGGGCGCTCGCTCGGAGAAGTAATCACTTCTCCCTCTCCCCTGCGGGGAGAGGGTTGGGGTGAGGGGCTGCCAAGCAGTGCGGCGCCTGGAACAGCCCCTCACCCCAGCCCTCTCCCCGGAAGGGGGAGAGGGAGAAGAAGAGTACTTCCCCCCGGGGAGGTTCACCCCTCGGCGGCTTCCTTCTCCGCACGCTCGCGGTAGAACGACTGCACCGCGTCCCAGGCCTCGTCCGCGGTCTCGACGTAGCGGAAGATCCCCAGGTCCTTCTCGCTGACGACGCCTTCCTCGACCAGCGCGTCGAAGTTCACGACCCGCTCCCAGAACTGGCGCCCGAACAGCAGCACGGGGATCGGCTGGATCTTGCCCGTCTGGATCAGCGTCAGCAGCTCGAACAGTTCGTCGAACGTCCCGAACCCGCCCGGAAACGCCGCGAGCGCGCGGGCGTGGAGCAGGAAGTGCATCTTTCGCAGCGCGAAATAGTGGAACTGCACCGACAGCGACGGCGTGACGTACGGGTTCGGCGCCTGCTCGTGCGGCAGGACGATGTTCAGCCCGATCGACTCGGCGCCGACGTCGTCCGCCCCGCGGTTCGCAGCTTCCATGATCGACGGACCGCCGCCCGAACACACCACGAACTGCCGCCAGCCCCGCTCGTCGCGCGGCAGCACGCTGACCTTCGCCGCCAGCTCACGCGCGACGTCGTAATATTTCGATTTCTCGACCAGCCGCTCGGCGATCTTCTTCGACTTCTCGTCGGTGGCGAGCTTGAGCAGAGCCTGCGCCTTCGACGGCTCGGGAATGCGTGCGGAGCCGTAGAACACGAAGGTCGATCCGATCTTCGCCTCGTCGAGGACGAGTTCGGTCTTCAGCAGTTCGAGCTGGAACCGCACCGGCCGCAGGTCTTCGCGCAACAGGAAATCCATGTCCTGGAAGGCGAGCCGGTAATGCGGGTGCTGCGTCTGGGGTGTGGAAACGGAGTCGCGAGCGGACTCGGCATCCTGGCTGGCGTTCGGAAAAACGCGCGATGGTACTCGTGTATCGGTCATTCAGGCGCGATTAGAGGAAACGCGAGGGGAGGGCTAGAGCGGTGCGCTAGCGGCAGAAATTGGCGCGGTCGTCTTCGAGATGGAGGTGGTTGCGGTGCGCGGCGTTGTAGTCCGGGCTGAGGACCGTGCCGAACCGCTTGCACGCCGACGCGCGGATCGTCTGGAGGAATTGGCGGACCTGCGGGTCGGACGAGTTCCAGTCGTTGAGCACCGTGATTCGCCGCCCATCCTTCAGCACGAACCCGCCGACGTCGATCGCGTTGGCGATCGCGTGGCCCGAGCGGCGGCTGGTGTTGCGCGCGGAGCCGACGACGTTGCGGCAGGCGTAACTCCCCATGCTGTCGATCCGCGCGAGTTCGCTGCCGAGCATCTGGTACGCGGCGGGCGCGACCGCGTTGCGCGTCCAGCCGATGAACGCGCGCGCCGCGCCGCAGCGGACTGCGGTGAGGTTGGCGACGGGGACGCCGATATCGACGAGCTTCACGGTGCCGGCGAGGCCGCAACCGGGCCCGGTCTCGCGGTCGGGGAGGACCTGGAACGAGACGTGCAGCTCACGCAGGTCGGCAAGGCACTGCGCGGTTTCGCGGTTGCTTGGGACGGAGAGGTTTGGGCGGGTCTTGGTCGGCGCCGTGGGGCGATCGGCGCGTCCACAGGCGGCAAGCGTGAGGGCTAGGAAAACGACTCCCAACCACTTCGTCATGCCGGGCTTGTTCCGGCATCCGTCTATCGTCTTGTCCCCCATGCCGACGGCCGTGCGGCACGGTGGGCCCCGGAACAAGCCCGGGGTGACGGAGCGAGTTTGGCGCACGGTGGGGCGAGTCCCGCCGCCGCGTGCTTGCAATGGAACGCGGTTGACACCCCTGCGAACGCCGCTAGGGCCGGCGACGGGCCACGCGGTCCCAACGCCGCGCGTGCTCTCTGTGAGGAGAGATACATGACTGATACGACCTACGCACCCGCTACAAATGCGCCTGCACTGCCCGCTACGAAGCCGGCGCGTCCCTTTTTCAGCTCCGGTCCCTGCGCGAAACCTCCGGGTTGGTCCGCGGACAAGCTCGCCACCGATTCGCTCGGTCGCTCGCATCGCTCGAAGATCGGCAAGACTCGCCTCCAGTACAGCATCGACCTGATGCGCGAGCTGCTCAAGCTCCCGAACACGCACCGCATCGGCATCGTCCCCGGATCTGACACCGGCGCGTACGAGATGGCGATGTGGACGATGCTGGGCGCCAAGCCGGTCACCGCGCTGGCGTGGGAAAGCTTCGGCGAGGGCTGGGTCACCGATGCCGTGAAGCAGCTCAAGATCGATCCCACGGTGGTGCGCGCCGATTACGGCCAGCTGCCCGATCTGGGCGCAGTCGACTGGTCGAACGACGTGCTGTTCACCTGGAACGGCACCACCAGCGGCGTGCGCGTGCCGAACGCGGACTGGATTCCGGACGATCGCGAGGGTCTCTCGTTCGCCGATGCGACCTCCGGAGTGTTCGCCTACGACATCGACTGGACGAAGATCGATGTGGCGACCTTCTCGTGGCAGAAGGTGCTCGGCGGCGAGGGCGCGCACGGCGTGCTGATCCTCGGGCCGCGCGCGGTCGAGCGGCTGGAGAGCTACACGCCGGCATGGCCTTTGCCGAAGGTGTTCCGCCTCGTCTCGAAGGGCAAGCTCACCGAGGGCGTGTTCAAGGGCGAGACGATCAACACGCCGTCGATGCTGGCCGTCGAAGACGCGATCTTCAGCCTCGAATGGGCAAAGTCGCTTGGCGAAGACGGGCTGATCAAGCGGTCGGATGCGAATGCGGCGGCTTTGGACAAGATCGTCGCGGAGCGCGATTGGCTCGGCCATCTGGCGGTCGATCCGGCAACGCGGTCGAAGACCAGCGTGTGCCTCACGGTCGAGGGTGCAGACGAAGCGCTGATCAAGGCGATGGCCTCGGCGCTCGAAAAGGCTGGCGCGGCCTATGACGTGGCGGGTTACCGCGACGCGCCGCCGGGCTTGCGGATCTGGTGCGGCGCGACCGTCGAAACCGCCGATATCGAAGCGCTGGGCCCCTGGCTCGACTGGGCCTACGCGACCGCCAAGGCGGCTTAATATTCTCGCTCCCTCTCCCCTCAGGGGAGAGGGCTGGGGTGAGGGGCTGCCACGCACGCCACCTCCCCGTACCACCCCTCACCCCGACCCTCTCCCCGGAGGGGAGAGGGAGAAGAAGGAATTCCCATGCCAAAAGTCCTTATCTCCGACAAAATGGATCCCCGCGCCGCCCAGATCTTCCGCGAGCGCGGGGTCGAGGTCGACGAGATCACCGGCAAGACGCCTGCCGAATTGATCGCGATCATCGGCGAATATGACGGGCTCGCGATCCGCAGCTCGACCAAGGTGACCAAGGAAATCCTCGAGCACGCGACCAACCTGAAGGTCGTCGGCCGCGCGGGCATCGGCGTCGACAATGTCGACATCCCCGCCGCGTCGGCGAAGGGCGTGGTCGTGATGAACACGCCGTTCGGCAACTCGATCACCACCGCCGAGCACGCGATCGCGCTGATGTTCGCGCTCGCCCGGCAACTCCCGGAAGCTGACGCTTCGACGCAGGCCGGCAAGTGGGAGAAGAATCGCTTCATGGGCGTCGAGCTGACGTCGAAGACGCTCGGCCTGATCGGTGCGGGCAATATCGGCTCGATCGTCGCCGACCGTGCGCGTGGCCTCAAGATGAGGGTCGTCGCGTTCGATCCGTTCCTGACGCCCGAGCGCGCGATCGAGATCGGCGTCGAGAAGGTCACGCTCGACGAGCTGCTCGCGCGCGCCGACTTCATCACGTTGCACACGCCGCTGACCGACCAGACGCGCAACATCCTCTCGGCCGAGGCGCTCGCCAAGACCAAGAAGGGCGTGCGGATCATCAACTGCGCGCGCGGTGGCCTGATCGACGAGGTCGCGCTAAAGGCGGCGCTCGATTCGGGGCAGGTCGGCGGCGCCGCACTCGACGTGTTCGTCGAGGAGCCCGCCAAGGCATCGCCGCTGTTCAACACGCCGAACTTCGTCAGCACGCCGCATCTCGGCGCGTCGACGACCGAGGCGCAGGTCAACGTCGCGATCCAGGTCGCCGAGCAGATGGCCGATTTCCTGATGTCGGGCGGCGTTACCAACGCGCTGAACATGCCGTCGCTGTCGGCCGAGGAAGCGCCGAAGTTGAAGCCGTACATGGCGCTGGCGGAGAAGCTGGGGTCGCTAGTCGGGCAGCTGACGACGGGCGCGGTGTCGCGGATTTCGGTGCATACCGAGGGCGCGGCGGCGGATCTGAACGCCAAGCCGATCGTGAGCGCGGTGCTGGCGGGGTATCTTCAGACGCAAACCGCGACCGTCAACATGGTCAACGCACCGGTGCTCGCACGCGAGCGTGGTCTCGAGGTTCGCGAAGTGCGTACTGAGCGCGAGGCGGATTACCACACGCTGCTGCGCGTTTCGGTGAAGACCGAGGATGGCGAGCGGTCTGTTGCGGGGACGCTGTTCGGTGATTCGGCGCCGCGCTTGGTCGAGCTGCTCGGGATCAAGATCGAGGCCGATCTGGCGGGGCCTATGTTGTACGTCGTCAACGAGGATGCGCCGGGGTTCATCGGCCGTCTTGGGACTGCGCTTGGCGAGGCGGGGGTGAATATCGGGACGTTCCATCTCGGGCGCCGGTCTGCGGGTGGCGAGGCGGTGCTGCTCCTGTCGGTCGATGAAGCCGTGACCCCAGACCTGCTGACCAAGGTTCGCGCGCTGCCAGGCGTGAAGACCGCAATGGGCCTTAACTTCTAACCCTGCTAGGCTTCTTGCTTAAGCCCTCTCCCCTCCGGGGAGAGGGTTGGGTGAGGGGCAGTTGGGAGGGGCATCGCTCGCGGCGCCCCTCACCCCGGCCCTCTCCCCGGAGGGGAGAGGGAGCAGTGAAGGTCGACGACCTACTCTTGGATCGCGCCAAGCGGATGCGGCGGGAGCCCACCCCGGCAGAGGCGAAACTCTGGCGCCATCTCCGTAACCGGCAGATCGCCAACACCAAATTCACCCGCCAGTTCGTCATCGGTCCCTACATCGCCGACTACTGCGCACGCGACGCGAAACTCGTCATCGAGGTTGACGGCGATACGCATAGTGACCAAGCGCGCGACGCAAGCCGAACGGATTGGCTCCAAAGACAGGGATATCGCGTGATACGGTTCAGCAACGCCGAGATCATGTCCGGGATGGACGGGGTCTGGCAGGTTATTTCGGCAGCCCTCACGGCGGAGTCTGCGAAGTGACCGCACTCCTCCCCGAAGGTTTCCGAGATCGCCTCCCCCCGTTCGCCGACTCGGCCGCGGCACTGGAAGCGCGCGTGCTCGAAGCGGCGCGTCTCCACGGTTACGAGCGCGTCGATCCGCCGCTCGCCGAATTCGCCGATGGGCTTGAGATGCGACTGAAAGCTGGCGGGTTGCACGACGCAGTGCGCTTCGTCGATCCGGTGTCGCAGCGCACGCTCGCGATCCGGCCTGACATTACAGCACAGGTCGCGCGGATTGCGGCCACGCGGATGGGCCATCACCCGCGCCCAGTTCGCCTGAGCTATGCCGGCTCCGTGCTGAAACTGCGTGCGTCGCAGCTCGCGCCTGCCCGCGAAACGCGCCAGATCGGCTGCGAACTCATCGGGCTCGACTCAGTCGCCGCCGCGCAGGAACTCGTCGCAGTGGCAGTCGACATGATCGCGGCCGCCGACGTTACCGGTGCGTCGATCGACTTCACGCTGCCCGACCTCGTGCCGACGCTCGCCGCCGGCCCGCTCCCCGTCGCACCTGAGCAGATCGCGACCCTGCGTGACCGCCTCGATGCGAAGGATGCCGGCGCCGTCGCCGCGCTCGCCCCCGACTATCTTCCGCTGATCGAGGCCGCCGGGCCGTTCGACCAAGCGATGGACCGCCTCCGTGCGTTCGACACGACCGGTGCGCTGGCTTCGCGTCTCGACGGTCTCGCGCGCATTGTTGAAGCGATTGACGGCCGCGTTGCGCTGACGCTCGACCCGACCGAGCGGCACGGCTTCGAATACCAGACCTGGCTCGGCTTCTCGCTCTTCGCCGACGGTAGCGCACGCGAAGTCGGCCGCGGTGGCACCTACACCATCGTCCACGAGAACGGCGCCGAGGAAGCTGCCACCGGCTTCTCGCTGTTCGCCAACGCCTTGGTCGAGCGTGTCGCCACCGTCGACCGCCGCCGCCTCTTCCTCCCGTTCGGTACCCCTGCCAGCGAAGGTGCAGCAATGCGCGCGCAGGGCTGGGTCACGGTCGCCGCACTGGACGCTGGCGACACCCCCGAAGCACAAGTCTGCACGCATCTATGGGTGGCGGGCGAGCCCCGCGCGCTGTAGGCGCTGCGCGTAATCCTCAGGAGATAGAGTTTGGCCAACGTAGCAGTCATCGGCGCGCAATGGGGCGACGAAGGCAAGGGCAAGATCGTCGACTGGCTCGCCGAGCGTGCCGACATGGTCGTGCGGTTCCAGGGTGGCCACAATGCCGGCCACACGCTGGTCGTCGGCGACAACGTGTACAAGTTGTCGCTGCTGCCGTCGGGCATCGTGCGCGGCACGCCGTCGTTCATCGGCAACGGCGTGGTGCTCGATCCGTGGGCGCTGAAGGACGAGATCGCACGGCTCGGCGCACAGGGCGTCGTCGCGACCCCGGAGACGCTGCGGATCGCCGACACCTGCGCGCTGATCCTGCCGTTCCACCGCGACCTCGACGGTCTGCGCGAGGACGCCAGCGGCGCCGGGAAGATCGGCACGACCCGCCGCGGGATCGGACCTGCGTATGAGGACAAGGTCGGTCGCCGTGCGATCCGCGTGTGCGATCTTGCGCATCTCGACGATCTCGGGCCACAGCTTGATCGCCTCACCGCGCATCATGACGCACTGCGCGCGGGTTTCGGCGAGCCGCCGATCGATCGCGCGCGCCTGATCGCGGAACTGCGCGAGATCGCTGGCTTCGTCCTGCCGTTCGCAAAGCCCGTGTGGCGCGATCTCAACGCCGCCCGCTCGGCCGGTAAGCGTATCCTGTTCGAGGGCGCGCAGGGCGTGTTGCTCGACGTCGATCACGGCACGTATCCGTTCGTCACTTCTTCCAACACCATCGCAGGCGCAGCGGCTGGTGGTTCGGGTCTTGGGCCGTCCGCGGTCGGCTTCGTGCTCGGCATCGCCAAGGCATACACGACGCGCGTTGGTTCGGGGCCTTTCCCGACCGAGCTCGAGAACGAGACCGGCGAGCGCCTGGGCGTCCGTGGTCATGAGTTCGGCACCGTCACGGGGCGTAAGCGCCGCTGCGGCTGGTTCGACGCGGTGCTGGTGCGCCAGGCGGCAGCGGTCGGTGGTATCACCGGGATCGCGCTGACCAAGATCGACGTGCTCGATGGGTTCGAAACCGTGTCGATCTGCACCGGCTACAAGCTGCGCGGCGAGACGCTCGATTATTTCCCGGCGCATGCGGCGGACCAAGCGCTGGTCGAGCCGATCTATGAGACGATGGAAGGCTGGCAGGAGACGACTGCGGGTGCGCGCAGCTGGGCCGACCTGCCCGCGCAGGCGATCAAGTATATCCGCCGGATCGAGGAGTTGATCCGCTGCCCGGTGACGTTGGTGTCGACCAGCCCGCAGCGTGCCGACACGATCCTCGTCCGCGATCCATTCTCGGACTGATACGAAAAAGCCGCGCGATCGCTCGCCCGGCTTTTCAGTTACTCTAAGACGGCGGGATCAGCGCGGGGTGGTCGTGCCGCCCGTGGTCGAACCCATCGTACCGGTGGTCGTGCCACCCATCGTGCCGGTGGTGCCGCCCATGGTACCCGTAGTGCCGGTCGTACCGCCCATCGTGTCGGCGCCCATCGTGCTGCCGGTCGTGCCGGACATCGTGCTGCCCGTCGTGCCGGTGCCGCTCATGGTGCCCGACGTCGTGCCCCGCGTACGGCTGCGAGCCTTGGTGCCACGCTGCGTGCGGGTCGTCGTGGTCGAACGGGTGCTGGTCGAGGGGTTGGCCTGATCCATCGTGCCGGTCGACATGCCGCCGGTCGTGCTGCCCGCAGTCGAGCCGCCCATGGTGCCGCCGCTCATTGTGCCACCCGTGGTGCCGCCCATCGAGCCGCCGGTGCCCGTCTGTGCCAGTGCCACGCCCGGAACGATCAACGCTGCCGCTGCGATCGAAGTCAGAATACGCATTTCGCTCTCCTATGTTATTGAAGAGCAAGCGCTTAAGCCCTGCTTATGTTCCGATGTCAGCCGCACTGGCCTCGATGCAGCAATGCCTGGTCGGCCAGGACGAGCGCCACCATCGCCTCGACTACGGGCACGCCGCGGATGCCGACGCACGGGTCGTGACGCCCCTTGGTGGCGATCGTCGCGGCCTCGCCGGTCGGGCTGATCGTCTCGACCGGGGTGAGGATCGAGCTGGTCGGTTTGAACGCGACGCGAAGCCGGATTGGCTGGCCGGTCGCGATCCCGCCGGCGATCCCGCCAGCATGGTTGGCGAGGAATTCCGGGCCATCGACGCCCGGCCGCATCGGGTCGGCGTTGGCTTCACCCGACAGTGCGGCGGCGGCAAACCCGTCGCCAATCTCGATACCCTTGACCGCATTGATGCTCATGCAGGCGGAGGCGAGTTCGGAATCGAGCTTGGCATAAAGCGGCGCGCCCCAGCCTGCTGGCACGCCGGTCGCTTCGCAGGCGATCACCGCACCTAGCGACGAGCCTGATTTACGTGCCGCGTCGACGAGCGCTTCCCAACGGAGCGCTGCCTCGGCGTCGGGGCAGAAGAACGGGTTCTGGTCGATCTGCGCATCGTCGAAATTTGCCGGATCGATCGCGTCGCCGCCGATCGCCTCGACCCATGCGCGGACGCGGACCTGCGGCACGACGAGCCGCGCGACCGCCCCGGCGGCGACGCGTGCCGCAGTTTCGCGCGCGGAAGAGCGCCCACCACCCCGGAAATCGCGAAACCCGTATTTCGCGTCATAGGCATAGTCGGCATGGCCGGGGCGATAGGCCTTGGCGACGTCCGAATAATCCTTCGAGCGCTGGTCGACATTCTCGATCATTAGGCTGATCGGCGTGCCGGTAGTGCGCCCGTCGAACACGCCCGAGAGAATGCGCACCGTATCCGGCTCGCGCCGCTGCGTGGTGAAGCGCGACGTGCCGGGGCGACGCTTGTCGAGCCAAGGCTGGATGTCGGCTTCGGTCAGCGGAATGCCGGGAGGGCACCCGTCGACGATCGCCCCCAGCGCAGGGCCATGAGATTCGCCCCAGGTAGTGAAGCGGAACAGCCGTCCAAACGTATTGAAGCTCATGCGGCGTTGCGGTTCGTGCGTGTCATGTCGCCGCGGCCGGCGATCAGGCCCTGGACCGAGATGTCCTCGTCGAGCTCGTCCCAGTGCAAACCGCTCGGACTGATCCAGACCTTGCCGCGATCGGCGGGCGAGCCGTGCAGCAATCGCGGATACCAGGCGAGCGGAACACCCAGTGTGCGGCCATCGTCGAGCCGGACCCACATCTGGTCCTCATCGAATTCAACGCTCGTCGGGCGTACCGAAATGCTCATGCCATGCGCTCACGATCTCTGGCCTGCGAAGGCTTATCTGCTCGGTGAGCCATCGCAGGGTGCGTGCATCCAGTCCACGGTTATCGGCCATCGCCACTTCGGGATAAAGCCAAAACTTCGCATCGCCCTCGCCGCGCTTTGCGACGTGGACGTGCATCGGCTCGCGCGGATCGCCTTCGCTGGAGTAGAAATGGAAGCGAAATCCGCGATCGGAGAAGATCACAGGCATCGCTGAACTCTATACCAAAGCGATATCGGGGGCGTCTTCGGCCTTCATGCCGATCACGTTGTAGCCGGCGTCGACGTGGTGCGTCTCGCCCGTCACACCCGAAGCCAGGTCGCTCAGCAGGTACAGCCCCGCGCCGCCGACGTCGTCGATCGTCACGTTGCGCTTCAGCGGCGAGTTCAGCTCGTTCCACTTCAGGATCAGCCGGAAATCGCCAATTCCGCTCGCTGCCAGCGTCTTGATCGGGCCCGCCGAGATCGCATTCACGCGGATATTGTCGCGACCAAGATCGACCGCGAGATACTGCACGCTCGTCTCCAGCGCGGCCTTCGCCACGCCCATCACGTTGTAATGCGGGATGACCTTCTCCGCGCCGTAATAGCTGAGCGTCAGCATCGCGCCGCCCTCGGTCATCATCTTGGCGGCGCGCTGCGCGACTGCGACGAACGAATACACCGAGATGTTCATCGTCATCAGGAAATTGTCGAGGCTGGTGTCGACGAACCGCCCGCGCAGCTCGTTCTTGTCCGAAAAGCCGATCGCGTGGACGACGAAGTCGATCGTCGGCCATTCCTCGGCGAGCTTGTCGAAGGTCGCATCGAGCGCACCCATGTCCGACACGTCGCAATCGAACAGCCGCGCCACGCCCAATTGCTCAGCGAGCGGGCGGACGCGCTTCTCCATCGTCTCGCCCTGGTAGCTGAACGCGAGCTCCGCACCCGCTTCGGACAGCTTTTTGGCAATCCCCCAGGCCAGCGACTTGTCGTTCGCCAAGCCCATGATCAGCCCACGCTTGCCCGCCATCAAACCGTTCACGCCGTCCCCGCCTATACCTGCATATCCGTAGCAGGCTGCTCTAGCGTGGTTTCAGGTGGTTCCGCCAGTGCCGCGTTGAGATGGGCACCGAATACCAGCCCGAGCCCGATGACGTAGAAAAACAACAGCATGATGACAACGCCCGCCAGACTGCCATAGGTCAGGTCGTAACCACCAAGCCGCGACAGGATCACCGGCAGCAACGCCGTCGCGCTGACCCACCATGCGGTGGTGAACAGCGCACCCGGCCATTTGCGGCATTTCGAATAGCGATAGCGCGACGGCGTCACCGAATAGAACAGCAGGTACAGCGCGCCGAACATGAGCAGGCCGGGGATAAGACGGGAGAGACCAACCCAGCCGGCGGCGTCCTGCGCGAAGGGGAGGAGGCGATAGATGAACTGCTCGGCTGCGGTGAGGATGCCCTGCACCAGGAACGACAGCAGCGCGATTACCACCGACAGAATGATCACAGCTGACGAGCCGAGCCGCGATTTCCAGAACGGTGCGGTCGCCTTGATCCCGTAGGCGCGGTGGAAGATGTCGCGGATCGTCTCGACGAAGCTGCCGACCGTCCACAGACCTACGAGCGCACCAAGCCACAACAGCGACCCGGTCCGCGCGGCGAGCACATCAGCGATCGGCTTGCGCAACAGGTCGCCGACGTTCGGTGGCAGGACGTTGAGGAACGACTCGACCGCGCGCACCGTCTCGACGCTTTGGCCGAAGATCGACAGGATCGCGGCGGCGACGATGAAGAACGGGAATACCGTCATCAAGGCAAGATAGGCGAGGTTCCCCGCGTGGATGAAGCCGTCGTTGAACACGCCGACGGCCGCCCGCTTGACGATTTCGAACGCGTAGCTGCCTGGCCTGACCTTCGCCATGCCACGAGTGAGACGGGCGCGCGTCGCACCATGATCATGCGCGCGCGCTTCGGGCGTTAGGGTATTGTCATTCACAACGGGTTCAGACGCCCATGGCCCCCCGCGGGTTCCCCGCTTCGCGACCATCCCAGCTTTCGACGAACGCCGTCAGCGCCGCATCGCTCGCGGGAATGTCGATCATCAGGGTGACCAACTGGTCGCCTCGCGTGCCGCCCTTCTTGTGAAAACCCTTGCCCTTGAGGCGCAGCGTCTTGCCCGAGGTCGTGCCCTTGGGAATCGTCAGCATCACCGGTTTGTCGACCGTCGGCGCCTTGACCGACCCGCCCAGCACAGCCTCGGCCAGCGTGATCGGCAGGTCGAGGCGGACGTCGTCGCCGTCGCGCGTGAAGAACTTGTGCGGCTGGACCTCGATCGTCAGGATCGCATCGCCTGCGCCGCCCGGACCCTGCTCGCCCTTGCCGGCAAGCTTCATCTGCGTGCCGGTCTCGACGCCGGCGGGCAGCTTCAGGTCGAGCGTCTTGCCGTCTGCGAGAGTCACGCGCTGCGGCTCCAGCGTCGCCGCCTCGACGAACGGGACCTGCAGGCGATACGCGGCATTCTCGCCCTTGGGCTGCGGGCGCCGACCGAAGCCGCCGGAGAACCCGCCGCCGCCGCCTCGCTGCGCGCCGCCGAACAGCCCTTCGAAGATGTCGCTCATATCGGCCCCGCCGGCGCCGCTCTCATAGCCTTCGCTGCGGAAGCCGCCGCCGGGCTGCGGCCGCCCGCCGCCGCCGCCGCCGCCGAAGCCGAACGGCGACGCCGGGTTGCCGTCCCCATCGATCTCGCCGCGATCGAACCGCGCGCGTTTGTCCTTGTCGTTCAGCAGGTCGTACGCGTTGGTGACCGTGCTGAACCGCTCCGACGCCTTCGGGTTGTCTTTGTTGCGATCGGGATGAAGCTCCTTCGCGAGCTTGCGGTACGCCTTCTTGATGTCGGCTTCGGTCGCGTCGCGCGCTACACCCAGAGTCTTGTACGGATCGGCCACTTACGTCCCCATTATACCTTGCGCGTCTATGTGGGGGGATCGCCCGCGCAACGCAATTGCGCGCGGGGTGTTTGGTTGCACGAGAGGAACGATCATGACCGACAAACAACCGATGCAGGGCGTGCCGAAGAACGACGACGGTGCGAAGGAGAAGGACGGTGTGAACGACGCGCCGGCCAAGGACAAGGGCGGCGAGAGTGGCGGCGGCTCGTATCCGAACCCGCACGACGAGAAGTAACGCGCGTTCCGTCATTCCCGCGCAGGCGGGAGCCCATTGTGGCAGGCCTGCGAGATAAGTACCCCCGTTTGCCTTTACGGGTCCCCGCCTCCGCGGGGGTGACGAACGTGGTCCATGCTACCTAGCGATTGGCGGCTCCGTCTCATCCAAAGGCGCAACATCGACACTGACATCCATGTTCTGCGCGCCCGATCCGAGCACCACCCCGTCGACCGGCGCGATCTCGGCATAATCCCGCCCGACCGCCATCACGATGTGATCGCTCGCCATCCAGATCCCGTTGGTCGGATCAACCCCGACCCAGCCGCGCACCGGCCCGCACCACAGCAGGACCCACGCATGCGTCGCATCCGCCCCGACCAGCCGCGGCTGGCCCTCGGGCGGGATCGTGCGGATATAGCCCGACGCATACGCCGCCGGCAGCCCTGCCGCGCGTAGCCCCGTGATCATGATCTGCGCGAAATCCTGGCACACGCCCTTGCGCTGGAGGAACGCTTCGTGCGGCGGCGTATCGACCAACGTCGCGTCCGCATCGAATTCGAACTCAACCTGAATCCGCCGCGCGAGCGCGATCCCGGCCTCCAGTGCCCCCCGCGAAGAGTCGAGATCCACTGCGCAATAGTCGGCGATCGCCTGGTCGAGCGGGATCAGTGGCGAAGGATAGATGTAATTCGCCGGGCTCGCCGCGGAGAGATCGGTGCTGGCCCGCGCCATCGTCGCGATTTCGCCCAGCGTCGGATCGCTCGTATCGGGCACGGGCACGAGCCGATCCACCGTCATCCGCGACCGGCTCTCGATCGTCAGGTGGCGAACCGGGCTGTCGACGACCAATCGCGTCACGTTGGCCAGCCCCGCCTCCGCCCGCGCCGCGCTGGTACGCCCGGCCGGATGTACCGACAGCGCATAGCTATCCAGACGCTGCCCCGGCCAGTCGATCGGCTTCAACCGCAGATTGCACCGCGCGAACTTCACGCTCGCGCCGTAGTCGAACGTCGTGACGTGGCGGATATCGTAAATCATGAAAATCCTCCCCGGCACGGGGAGGGGGACCGCCAGCTTGCTGGTGGTGGAGGGGGGGCACCACGAACGGTGCGCTGGTGGAGAGCCCCCTCCACCATGCGCTGCATGGTCCCCCTCCCCGTACCGGGGAGGATTTGCAGCGTCACGCCCCTCACGCCAACGTCAGCCCGCTAGTCCGCAACGGCTCGGCCCCCTGCAGGAAATACCGCCGCGCCAGCGCATCCGACACCGCGCCGAGACGCCGCTCGATATCTCCCAGCGTCTCCGCATCCAACTCCGCGGCCGTCGCGGTCATCACGATCGCCTGCAACCCGGTCGCCTGCGCCTGTTGCGGCTCCGCCATCTCGTCGTCGCTCAGCACCGGCAATTCCGCCAACCGCGCCGCGATCCGCTCCGCCGAAAACGCGAGACTGCGCGGATTGCCCGGATCGAGCGCCACCAGATCCATCACCGGCACCCGCGCGATCCCCGTGGGATAACGCTGACGATAACTGATCTGGCTGTCCGCAAGGTCGAGCAGCACCGACAGATCGTCCGGTGACGCACCCGGCATCCCGAACAACCGGATCGCGCGCGCCATCGCCATCGCCCGCTCGATCCGCCGCCCGAGATCGTGAAAGCGCCACGCCGCCGTCCGGCCCATATGTTCCGCCGACAGCCCCGCGATCGCTGCGTAGCGCCGTTGCAGCGACCCCGCCCGCTCCAGCATTCCGCGATGCGTCGGGAAGGGCGCTTCGAGCAGCCGCACCATGTCCGCCGACAACCGATCGCGCGAGCCTTCGCCGATCTCACGCGCGTGGCGGTTGAGCGTCAGGATCGACTGCCAGCGCTCATCCTCCATCGCGGTGCGGGCGAGCGCGGTCAGGTCGGCGCGGCGCAGCGACGGAGGATGCGGCGCGCTGCCCGCCCCAACGATCAGCCCGACCAGCTTGCCGACCGTGGTAGGAGACAGGACAGCCCCCCCGTCGACGTCGATCGAATTGCCGAGCATCACGCGGATCGCGCCGAGCAGCGCTTCGCCGCGCTCCAGATAGCGGCCGAGCCAGTAGAAATTGTCCGCCACCCGGCTTGGCAACGTCCCCGGATTGCGGCGGACCTGAAGCGAGTCCGCGGCGGTCAGCAGCGACACCGGCGCGACCGGCTCGGCACCATAGATGCAGACGTCGGCGGACCAGATCCCTTCGCCCATCACCGCCGCCCGCGCGTCGGGGTGCTCGCCGATCCGCGCGAACCCGCCGGGGAGGACGGTCCACTCGCCATCGCCGTTACGCGCTGCGAAGACGCGCAGAGTAAACGGGCGGGGGACGAGCGCATCGCCGACCACGACCGGCATCGTCGAGAGCTGGACAACTTCCTGCCCGACGTAATCCTGCGGCCTGTTCGCCATGTCGGCGAGCAGTCGCGTCCGGTCTTCGTCGGTGATGTCGGCGCCCGTGACCGGGCCGCCGGTCATGCCGAGCGGGCGCGCATGGAACGCCGGACCGATCAGCAGGCGATCGAAATTCGCCTCGACCTGCGCCCGCGCGCCGTCCTGCCCGCACCACCACGTCGCGATGTTGGGCAGCAGCAGGTCTTCGCCGAGCAGCGACTTCGCCAACTGCGGCAGAAACGCCGAGAATGCCGGCGCCTCCAGCACCGCCGACCCCGGCGCGTTCGACAGCACGACGTTGCCGGCGGCGTACGCGTCGATCAGCCCTGGCACGCCGATCTGCGAATGCGTGTCGAATGCCAGCGGATCGAGCAGCCGCGGGTCGAGCCGCCGCCACAGCGCATCGATCCGCTTAAGCCCACCAATCGTGCGGACATACACCTTGTCCTCGAGCGCGGCGAGATCGGCGCCCTCGACCAGCAGCAGCCCCAGATAGCGCGCGAGGTGCGCCTGCTCGGGATAGCTCGGGTTGAACCGGCCGGGGGTGAGCAGTCCGATGCGCGGGTCTGTCCGCTTGCACATCGCCGCGATCCCGGCGCGGAAGGCGGCGAAGAACGGCGCGTGGCGCTGGACGTTGAGCCGATCCTGCAACCCCCCAAGCGTCCGGCTGACGGCGATGCGGTTCTCCAGCGCATAGCCGGCGCCGGCGGGCGCGCGGAGGTGATCGGCAAGCACGCGCCATTCGCCGGTCGGCCCGCGGCCGAGGTCGATCGCGATGAAATCGAGATGACGGCCACCGGGTGGGTCGAGCCCGACCATCGGTCGCAGGAAGAACGGGCTGCCGGTGACCAGCGCAGCGGGGATGTGGCCGTCCGCGACCAGCTTTCCTTCGCCGTAAAGGTCGGCGATGACCGTTTCCATCAACGTCGCGCGCTGGATGACGCCGCGCTCGATGCCCGCCCATTCGCCGGCTTCGATCAGCAGCGGGACGGGCGAGACGGGCCAGGGGCGCTCATCGGGTTCGTCGGCGATGCGGAAGCCGGTGCCGATGTCGACCGCATGCCGCTGGACGCGTTCACGGATGTGGCCAAGGTCGTCCGAGGCGACCATCGCCAGCTCGGCAAACATCGCTGCCCAGGCCGGGTTGGCATCTTCGCAGAGCACGTCGGCGCCGGTGCTGCGCGCGCAATAATCGGTGATCCAGCGCTCGGCATGGATCATCGCGTCGAAAAGGGGCGCGGTGTGCGTCGCCGTGTCCAATGCCTCAAGCCCCCGAATACAGGCGGCGGTGTTTCACCTTTCGACGCGGCGGTGCAACATAAATTGTCGCGGGGGCCATGCCTTACTCTTGTTCCCCCGCGTTTGCGAGGGAACAGCAGGGTAGGGTACCGGCATCCGCCAATGCCACCACCCCGGCGAAGGCCGGGGCCCAGTTGGAAAGGTGGTCGTAACAGAGCGCTGCCCTCCGAAGGTAGCGTTCACCAACTGGGCCCCGGCTTTCGCCGGGGTGGTGCTAGTGGAGGGGGCAGCTCAAAAATCCGGCAACACCTGATCCGCGACACCCCAGCCTTCCAGCGCCCGCGACCCGGCCCTCTCGATCAACGCAGCCCCATCCTTCACGCCCCATCGCGCCGCAGTCTCGATATCCCGCAACTCGGTCCACGATACCGGCGCCGCCACCGGCGCCCCAGCCCGAGCCCGCGCCGAATACGGCATCACCGCCGTTGCGCCGCGCTGGTTGCGGAGCCAGTCGATGAAGATCCGCCCCTTGCGCTTGGCCTTGGCCATCGTCGCGACGAAGCGCTCGGGATCCGCCCCCGCCATCGCCCGCGCGAACCGATCCGCGAAGTCCTTCACCGCCGGCCATTCCGCGTCCGGAGTCAGCGGTACGACGACATGCACGCCCTTGCCGCCCGACAGCATCAGGAAGCTGACCAGCCCCAGTTCGGCCAGCTGGTTCTTGAGATGCTCCGCCGCCTTCTTCGTATCGCCGAAGTCGAGCCCCTCGTCCGGGTCGAGATCGAATATCAGCCGGTCCGGCTTCTCCAAGGTCGCGTTCGACGAGCCCCAGCCGTGGAACTCGATCGTCCCCATCTGCACACAGGCAACCAAGCCGTCCGCGTCGTCGACATACAGATAGTCCTCGGTCAAGCCGTCCTTCTCGCGGATCGGCACCTTGTGGACAGCGTCGCCGAAGCTTCCGGCATCGTGTTTCTGGAAGAAGCACGCACGTGATCGACCTTGCGGGCAGCGGACGAGGCTGATCGGGCGGTTGCCCGCGACCGGCAGCATGATCCCCGAGACCGCGACGTAATAGTCGGCGAGATCGCCCTTCGTGACGTCCGACTTGTCGAAGAGCACGCGGTCCCGGCTGCTGACCTTTATGCTGGTCACGGGCGCCGCGGTTTCCTCCACATCGGGTAGCGGGGCGGGCATCTCGGCGACGACGTCCTTCGCCGCCTTGTCCTCGCGCAGGCCGATGAAGCTCGAATGGCGGAGCACGCCGTCGGGGGTGACCTCGGCAAACGCGACCTCCGCGACTAGTTTGGGCGTCACCCATTTCGCGCCGCGGACCGCCGCCTTGGGGGCCTCGACCGTCGGGGTCTTGCGATCAAGTGCGTCGAGCTTGTCGCGAATTTCGTCCATCAACGCCTGGTCGAACCCGGTGCCGACCTTACCCGCATACCGATAGCCCTTGCCCTCGCGAACGCCGAGCAACAGCGACTTGAACCCGCGTTTCTTGTCGGAGGGCAGCCAGCCGACGATCACGAATTCCTGGCGGTGCGTGCATTTGACCTTGAGCCACGCCTTGGTCCGCCTGCCGGCATAGGGCGCGTCGGCGCGTTTCGAGACGATGCCTTCGAGGCCCTCCCGGCACATCGTCTCGAATAGTTGCTCGCCCGCGCCGATCACGTGGTCGGAGTAGCGGAGACGGTCCTCGTCCTCGGGGATCAGCGGTTGCAGGCGCGCCTTGCGGTCGAGGTTGGACAGGCCGGTGAGGTCTTCACCATCGAGTGCGAGCAGGTCGAAGGCGAACAGCGTCATGTCGCCGCCGGCGGAAATTGCATCCTTCAGCGTCGAGAAATCGGGGTGGCCGTCCTTGAACGCGACGATCTCGCCGTCGATCAGCGCGGATTTTACGGGGAGTTTGGCGGCCGCTGCGGCGATCGCTGCGAACTTGTCGGTCCAGTCTAGACCGGTGCGGGTGAAGACCTTGGCCTTGCCGTTGGCGACGGAGATCAGCGCGCGATAGCCGTCGTATTTTACCTCGTAGAGCCATGCGGAGCCGGTGGGGACGGCATCGACGAGGGTGCACAGTTGCAGGTCCTGAAATTCCTCCCCGGCACGGGGAGGGGGACCGCCGTTAGCTTTTTCGGTGGTGGAGGGGGGCTTGGCGCTGGCGATGGCTTTACGGGTAGCGGTACTCTTGCGGGCCGCCCCCTCCACCAGCTTCGCTGGTCCCCCTCCCCGTGCCGGGGAGGATTTGCCTTCCTCGATCTCCGCCATCGTGCGGCCGGTCGAGACGCTCGTCAGTGCTTCTTCCACCAGCGTGTCGGTACCGCCGGCCGCGGCGTCGTCGATTTTGCGGAGCAGCCAGTTCTCGCGCTTCTCCTTCGCGCGGGGCTTCAGGCGGATCAGCAACCATTCGCCCTTCATCCGTTCGCCATCGAGGACGAAGTGGAGGTGGCCCTTATCGAGATCCTTCGCCGACTTGCCTTTGATCGGCGACCACGTCCCGCGGTCCCACAGCATCACCGTGCCGCCGCCATATTCGCCGGCGGGGATCGTGCCTTCGAAGGTGGCGTAGCTGAGCGGGTGGTCCTCGGTGCGGACGGCGAGGCGCTTTTCGTTGGGGTCGAGGCTGGGGCCGCGGGTGACCGCCCAGCTTTTCAGGACGCCGTCGATTTCGAGGCGGAAGTCCCAGTGGAGGCGAGTCGCGTCGTGCTTCTGGACCATGAACGAGTTGCCGTTGCCGGGGGCTAGTGTGCCCGCGGGTTCGGCGGTCTTGGTGAAGTTTCGCTTGGAATTGTAGAGCGCGAGGGGATCGTCGACCATCTACTCCCCTCCCGCAAGCGGGAGGGGCCGGGGGTGGGTCGGCTGCTTGGCGGGGGAGGCGCTATTATGGTGAGCGACCCACCCCCAACCCCTCCCTTCCAGGGAGGGGAGCTTACGCACGTTTCTTGGCCGGCGTTTTGGCAGCGGTTTCTGCCGGCGCGCGCTTGGCGGGGGCCTTCTTCGCCGGCGCCTTCTCCGCACTACCCCCACTCTTCTCCATCGACTTCTTCAACGCCGCCATCAGGTCGACCACGTTCGACCCGGTCTTCCCACCCGTGTCCTTGTCCTCGATGATCTTCTTCCCGTTCGATTTGCGCTTGCGCTCGATCAGGTCCTTCAGCGCGTCGACATAGCGATCGTGGAACTCCTGCGGATGGAAGTCCGCGCTGCGCTTCTCGATCAGCGCTTCGGCCAGTTCGAGCAGTTCCTCGGACGGCTTGTCGTCGGGGATCTCGCGGAAATACCCCTGCGCCTTGTGGACTTCGTCGGCATAGCGCAGCGTCTCCAGCACCATGCCGCGCCCGCATGGCTTGAGGCTCACGACGTATTCGCGACCGCGCATCGCAAGTTGGCCGAGCCCGACTTTCTTCGTCCGCTTCAGCGCCTCGCGCAAGACGATGAACGCCTCCTCCGCGAGATCATCGGCGGGCACGACGAAATACGGCTTCTCGTAATAGAGCACGTCGATCTCGCTCGCGTCGACGAACTGCGTCAGCTCCAGCGTCTTCTTGGACTCCAGCTTGACCGCATCGATCTCGTCCTGCTCCAGGAGCACGTATTCGCCCTTCGAGACCTCATACCCCTTCATGATCTCGTCGGCGTCGACCGGGCCGACGCCAGTGACGACCTTGTCATAGTGGATTGGCTGGCCCGATGGCTCGTGGATTTGCTTGAACGACACCGCCGCGCCGGACTTGGTCGCGGAATAGATCTCGACCGGGATCGAGACGAGGGCCAGCCGGATCTGCCCCTGCCAATACGCGCGCGCTGCCACCTTGCGTGTTCCTTCGTTGCGGAAACGATTCGATTATCCATCAATCGTCGGCAGGGCAGAGTCGTTCCCTGATGCGGTTTCGCTCGAGCCGAAGTTTCGCTATGGCGCAGCCATGTCCGAAGATCCGATCGCGCTGTTCGACGCCTGGTACGCCGAGGCGCGCAAGACAGAAATCAACGACTCCAACGCGGTAGCACTCGCCACCGCGGATGCGGAGGGACGGCCTTCGGTGCGCATGGTGCTGCTCAAGGGTCACGGTCCCGATGGTTTCGTGATCTACACCAATCGCGAAAGCCGCAAGGCAGGCGACCTCGCGGTGAACACCTATGCCGCGCTGCTCTTCCATTGGAAGTCGCTGCGCCGCCAGGTCCGGATCGAGGGCAGCGTGACCCTGGTCAGCGACGCCGAGTCGGACGCCTATTTCGCATCGCGCGGTCGCGATTCACAGTTGGGCGCCTGGGCATCGGACCAGTCGCGACCGCTGGATTCGCGCGAGACGTTCGAGCATCGCTTCGCCGAAATGCAGGCGCGGTTCGAGGGTGGCGACGTGCCACGCCCGCCGCATTGGGGTGGCTACCGGATCGCGCCCGACCGCATCGAACTGTGGCAGGACCGCGCGCATCGGCTCCATGAACGCCGGCTGTTCACGCGCGAAGGCGGCAACTGGAGCGAAGGGCTGCTGTTCCCATGACGCAGGACGAACGCCGCAAGGTCATACCCCTGGCAACCCGCGCGGCGCTCGCCAGCGTCGCGATGGCGTGTTTCCTGCTGCTGCTGAAGGGCTTTGCGGCTTGGTCGACGGGCTCGGTGGCGATGCTCGGCTCGCTTGCCGACACCGCGCTCGACCTGCTCGCGTCGTTGGTCACACTGTACGGCGTGCGGCTGGCGGCGACTCCGGCGGATCACGACCACCGTTTCGGCCACGGCAAGGCGGAGGCGCTGGCCGCGCTGTTCCAGGTGATGTTGATCACCGCGTCGGCGGTCGGCATCGCGTGGCGCGCGATCCTCGCGTTCGGCGATCCGCAGCCGACCACCGGCGCCGAGTTCGGCATCGGCGTGTCGGTGATCGCGATCGCGGCGACGGTGTTCCTGCTCGCCTATCAGCGTAAGATCATCCGCCAGACGGGCTCGGTCGCGATCCTCGCGGACAATGTCCATTACCAGTCCGACGTGCTGCTCAACGGCTCGGTGATCGTCGCGCTGGTGCTCGATCAATATGTCGGGTGGAGCGGCGCCGATCCGATCTTCGGCATCGTCATCGCGTTGTGGCTCGCCTGGGGGGCGTTCCAGGCGTCGTCGAACGCGATCGACCAGTTGATGGACAAGGAATGGCCCGAGGATTTCCGCGCGCAATTCCTCGACGTCGCCGCGCGCCAGCCCGGCATCCGCGGCATCCATGATTTCCGCACGCGGCGCTCGGGCAGCCACGATTTCGCGCAGTTCCACATGGAGGTCGCGCGCGACCTGACCGTGGAACACGCGCACGACATCGTCGAGGCGGTCGAGCGCAACCTGCGCACCGCATTCCCCAAGGTCGAGGTGTTGATCCACCTCGATCCCGAGGGGCATGTCGACACCGACAATCCGCTGGTCGAGGCGGATGTGACGCCGCATTGGTTCGGCAAGCGGGTATAGTCCGTTCGAGATTCGGCAACGCGTTTGAGGATTCAGGCATGAGAATACCGTTCGCGCAGATCGATGCGTTTTCCGACACGCCGTTCGGCGGCAACCAGGCGGCGGTGATGCCGCTGTCGGCGTGGCTCGACGACGCCGTGCTGCTGAACATCGCGCAGGAGAACAACCTGAGCGAGACCGCGTTCATCGTTGCTTCGGACGACGAGGGTGTCGATTTCGACCTGCGCTGGTTCACGCCGGGTGCAGAGGTTGCCTTGTGTGGTCATGCGACGCTGGCGAGCGGGCATTTCGTGCTGTCGTCGGACACCGCGCTCGACCGGGTGCGGTTCCGAACGCGGCAGGCTGGGATGTTGGAGGTCGCGCGGGCGGATAGCGGGTACACGCTTGAACTGCCGGCCTGGGGACCGAGCCCGAAGGCGATCCCGGAGATCGTCGCTGCACTGAACATCGTCGAGCCGGTCGAGACGCTGTGGCACGAGAAGGGCTATGCGCTCGTGATCGTCGACGACGAGGCCGTGGTGCGTGACTTGAAGCCGGACTACGCGGCGCTGGCAAAGTTCCCGATCGTCGCGATTGTTGCGGCGCGAGGCGAGGCGACCGACATCGTCAGCCGCGTGTTCACGCCGTATTATGCGATCAACGAGGATCCGGTGACGGGCTCGGCGCATGCGGTGATGGTGCCGTATTGGGCGCCGACCTTGGGGAACAGCTTCACGGCGTATCAGGCGAGTGCGCGCGGCGGGAAGCTGACGTGTCGTCTGGACGGCGACCGCGTGGTGCTGGGCGGATCGTGCGTGACGACGATCGAAGGCACCTTCCTGCTGCCATGATTTAGGCGCGGCTGACAATGCCCCCGGGGGGATCATCGTGGTGATCTTCCTGTTGCTTCCCCCCTCCCTGGAAGGGAGGGGCCGGGGGTGGGTCGGCTTCCGCATTCTCCGAACGCGCGTGACTCAAGCCGGCCTACCCACCCCAACCCCTCCCCTCCAGGGAGGGGGGCAAAGAAGTGCTACCGCTTGCGCCCCTTGGTCATCGGATCGGGCTTTTTCGGTTTCACCCAGCCGGGCGGCGGCGTCATCCGCTGCTGGCTGGTGCCTAGCCCCATGGCCCCCGGCTGTTGGCGCGTCAGCCCGGCGGTGTCCGCCACCTCACCACCGCCGCGCAGCACGCTGATCTGATCGCGCAACTTGCCCGCGGTTTCGAAGTCCATCGCCGCGGCGGCGGTTTCCATCTGGCGGCGAAGATCTTCGATATCCATCCGCGCTCAACGCGTCAGGCGGCGACCAGTGCCGCTTCGGTGTCCGCGATCCAGCCGCCGCCGAGCACGCGCTCGCCCGCATAGAGCACCGCGGCCTGGCCCGGTGCGACGCCGTATTCGGGCGCATCGAACACCACGCGGTCGCCGACCAGACGGGCAGGGACAGGTTTCGCCATCGACCGCACCTTGGCGGTCAGCGGTCCGGCGAAGTCGCCGCCCAACCAGTTGATGTCGGTCATCCGCGCCGCCTCGACCGCGAGCGCGCGACGGGGGCCGACGACGACTCGCTTCGTCTCAGGCTCGACCCGCACGACATAAAGCGGCTCCGGACTCCCCCCGATCTCCAACCCGCGGCGCTGGCCGACGGTGAAGTGGATCAGCCCGCGATGTTCGCCGAGCTTTGCGCCACCGAGATCGACGATGTCGCCTGCCGTTTCCGCCGCTTCGGGGCGCAATTTTTTGACGAGGCCAGCGTAATCGCCGTCGGGAACGAAGCAGATGTCCTGGCTGTCCGGCTTGGCCGCGACGCCGAGGCCGAGTTCGGCGGCGATCTCGCGGACGCGCGCCTTGGGTAGGCCGCCGAGCGGAAAGCGCAGATAATCGAGCTGCGTCTGCGTGGTCGCGAACAGGAAATAGCTCTGGTCGCGCGCGGGATCGGCACCGCGGTGGAGTTCGGCGCCATCCACCCCCTCGACCCGGCGGACGTAATGCCCGGTCGCGAGGCAGTCCGCGCCGAGATCGCGCGCGAGCTTCAGCAGGTCGGTGAACTTCGGCCCCATGTTGCACTGGACGCACGGGATCGGCGTGCGACCGGCGAGATACTCGTCGGCGAACTTGTCGACCACCTGCTCGCGAAAACTCGTTTCGTGATCGAACACGTAATGCGCGATGCCGAGTCGGTCGCAGACCGCGCGCGCATCGCGGATATCGCGGCCCGCACAGCACGAGCCTGCGCGGCCGACCGTCTCGCCGTGATCGTAGAGCTGGAGCGTCACGCCGATCGTCTCCGCGCCGGTGGCGTGCGCGAGCGCGGCGACGACCGAGCTGTCGACGCCGCCCGACATCGCCACGACGATGCGCTTCCCGGCCATGCTGCCGTCGGCAGTGGCCCCGAGCTGAAAATCGGTCTGATCCATGCGGCGCTACATAAGCGCGGCGGCACCGCGTTGCAAAAAGATGCGTCGATTAACCTGGATTAGGCCGAAGCGAGGGAAAAATGCGACCGACGCAAGCTGCGGCGCAACAATTCGAGCACTTAGCGATGGGTGTTTTACGCAGTCTTCATCCCCTTGGCCTAGACAGGGGCTTCCGAGAATGAAGCGAGTGACCCGTTGGACCTGAGTTTTCCCCGTTTCGATCGCGACGCAGAGGTCACCGTTCTTCCGGGTGACCTGGCCGTTCTGATCGTCGGTATCGCCGCCCGACAGGCAGCGAGCCCGACAGCGGCGGTGCAGGCGGGATTTGCTCGCGCCACGATCGATCCGAAGTTGTTTGCGCCACTCCACGGTGCGTTCAACGGGCCGATGGCTGCGGCGTTGACCCGTTGGAAGGAGGAATGAAGATGCTGTTTACCGCGGCGTTTCAGCCGATCTTCAAGACCTGCGATTACAGGTCGTGTGTGCGTATCGAGAGGGGGCCCCCCGCCCCGATCAGAGGTTTCAAATGATCGAGAACCAGAAAATCCGTCCCGGCAAGGTCATCGGGCCATTGGGCGAGCAGCTGACGCTGGACAGCCTGCCACCGCCCAGCACCACGCGCTGGGTCGTGCGGCGCAAGGCCGAAGTCGTTGCTGCGGTGAATGGCGGACTGCTGAGCGTCGACGATGTGTGCGCGCGCTACGGCCTGACGGTCGAGGAGTTCGCCGGATGGCAGCGAGCGATCGATCGGTCGGGAATGCCCGGACTGCGCGTGACGCGAATTCAGCACTATAAGTCATTGTACGAGCGCCAACAAAAGTATTGAGGGGCAAAACTCAAAACGCGAGCGGAACAAAAAACGCCGTTCGCACGTCTTTCCGCCATCGCCCGGATACGGGTTCAACGGAGGGAAAACATCATGGGTCTCATTCTTTGGCTGATCATCGGCGGCGTCATCGGCTGGATCGCTAGCATGATCATGCGCACCGACGCGCAGCAGGGCATCTTCCTGAACATCATCGTCGGCATCGTCGGCGCGTTCATCGGTGGCCTCATCCTGTCGGGTGGCTCGATCAACAACGCACCGCTCACGCTGACCTCGTTCATCGTGTCGCTGCTGGGCGCCATTGTCCTGCTCGCGATCGTGAACCTCGTGCGTCGCGGTAGCGTCCGCTAAGAGTTCGCATCGTCACGCGAAGATAAAGGGCCGTCCGGGCGACCGGGCGGCCCTTTTTTCGATGTGCCCGAGCATGCGGGCCAATTCCGACGGTCTCCCCTCCCTGGAAGGGAGGGGGCGGGGGTGGGTCGGTTCCCTGTGTCGAAACGTCGCGGCACAAACGAGCCTACCCACCCCCAACCCCTCCCTTGCCAGGGAGGGGGGCAACGAAGGGTCAGTTCAGCAGGAAGCGTACTGACAGCGTGACCGTCACGTCCTTCTCGCCCGGTGCGATCTGCGTGCTGTCCTTGGCCATCGACGCGCGCGCCATCATGAACACCGGTTGTGCCGGACCACCCGCATCCTGGCCCGATTCGGCGATCGAGACGATCCGCGACACCCGCAGCCCCGCCGCCTTGGCGTAGAGATCGGCGCGGCGCTTCGCCTGCGCGATCGCATCCGTCCGAGCTTCGTCGAGCGCCGCGTCGGGCTTGTCGATCGACAGGTTCGGCCCGTCGATCTGGTTCGCACCCTCAGCCACCAGCGCGTCGAGGACCGTCCCCGACTTCCCGACGTCGCGGAAGCGGATCGAGACGGTGTTGGTCGCCTGGTACCCGGTGATCACTGGCGGCTGGTTGTCGGCGTAGCGATATTGCGGGGCAAGCTGGACGTTCGAGGTGGCGATGTCGCGTGGCGCGACGCCTGCGCGCTTGAGCGAGGCCAGCACCTTCGCCATCCGCTGCGCATTGTCGGTGAGTGCAGCCGCCGCGGTCGTCGACTGGGATACGACGCCGGCGCGGATCGTCGCCAGATCGGGCACTCGAGTCGTCCGCCCCTCGGCGGTCACGTCCAGAACGGTCCCGGCGGCGGGCACCATGGGCTCGACGGTCGTCGGCGCGGCCTGGGCGTTGGCAGCGACGGCAGGCAAGCCGATCGCGACGGTAGCGAGGGCGCTCAGGAACGATGCTGTCTTCATTGTTTATCTCCGGTGGGACACGGCCTGCCTGTCGTCCTACACAGTTCAACGCAAGCTGAACGGCATTGCGGATAGATCGGAATCGAAGCATGTCTGCGGTCCGCATGAGCCAAAGGGCTTGAGCGCGGTGACCTATTCATATAACACAGCCGGTGAATGGCGAAGCGGGTCGAGACAAGACCGGTCGAAATTGGGATTGTGACGCGCATGAACTACGAGACGAAGACCGTCGGCCAGATTGACGGTGGCGAGCACGAGGACCAGCTTGTCCTTCCCGATTACACCGCGCCGTCGCACCGCCGCCGCAACATCATCATCGCTATCGTCGTCGTGCTCGCGATCATCGGCGCCGTCTTCGCGTTCAAGGGCGGCAAGAAGGACGCCGCTGCCGGTCCGGTCGTCGAACAGGTGCCGACCGTCTCGGTCATGGTACCGGGGCGCAAGACCGTCGACCGCACGATTTCCGCGACCGGCACGATCGCCGCGCGGCGCGAAATGCCGGTCGGCGTCGCAGGCGAGGGCGGGATGATCACGCGCGTGCTGGTCGAGCCGGGCCAGTGGGTCGCCGCGGGTCAGGTGCTCGCGACGGTCGATCGCTCGGTGCAGACCGAGACCGCCGCCTCGCTCGCCGCCTCGGTCAGCGTAGCCCGTTCCGACGAGACGATCGCGCAAGCCGAACTCGATCGCGCCAAGCAGCTCGTCGATCGCGGCTTCATCTCGAAGGCCGATCTCCAGCGCAAGGCCGCGACGCGCGACGCCGCCGCCGCGCGCGTGAAGGTGGCGCAGGCGACGCTCGGCGAGGCGCGCGCGCGCAACGGTCGTCTCGATATCCGTGCGCCCGCCGCCGGCCTCGTGCTGACGCGCGGCGTCGAATCGGGTCAGGTCGTCGGCGCGGGTACCGGCGTGCTGTTCCGCATGGCCGCGGACGGCCAGATGGAAATGCGCGCACAGTTGAGCGAAGCTGATCTCGCCGGGCTCCACGCCGGCGCGCGCGCGACGGTCGTTCCGGTCGGCACGACTCAGGGCTTCCCGGGCCAGGTGTGGCAGGTTTCGCCGGTGATCGACCCGCAGAGCCGGCAGGGCATTGCGCGGATCGCGGTCGCCTATGACCCCGCGCTGCGGCCGGGCGGTTTCGCTGCGGCGACGATCGTCGGCGGTGCGACCCAGGCACCGCTGCTCCCTGATTCGGCGCTTCAGAGCGACGAGAAGGGTAGCTTCGTCTATATCATCGGCGCCGATAGCAAGGCGGTGCGCCGCGATATCAAGATCGGCCAGGTCTCCGACGCGGGCGTGACGATCCTCAGCGGACTCGACGGGACCGAGCGAGTAGTGTTGTCTGCAGGCGGGTTCCTGGCGCCCGGGCAGAAGGTGAAGCCGGTCACGAAGAAAGCGAGCTGAGCTCATGAACTTTCGCAACATCTCGGCCTGGGCGATCCGCAACCCGGTGCCGCCGATCGTGCTGTTCATCGCGCTGACCCTGGCGGGCATCGTCAGTTTCATGCGGATGGACGTAAACAACGATCCGGACATCGATTTCCCGATCGCGATCGTCGTTATCAACCAGCCGGGTGCTGCGCCGACCGAACTCGAAACGCAGGTCACGCAGCGCGTCGAGGCGGCGGTGCGTTCGCTCCAGGGCATCGACGAGATCACTTCGACCGTCACCGAGGGCCAGTCGCAGACCGTCGTCCAGCTCAGCATCGGCACGCCGATCGACCGCGCCGTCACCGACGTCCGCGACGCGATCGCGCAGATCCGCAGCGACCTGCCCGAGGGGATCCTCGAGCCGCAGGTGTTCCGCGCCAACACCACCGACAACGATCTCGCCAGCTATTCCGTGATCGCCAAGGACATGACGGTCGAACAGCTCAGCTGGTACATCGACAACAACGTCGCGAAGGAGTTGCTGTCGGTCCCGGGCATGGCCGCGGTCAACCGCAACGGCGGCGTCAGTCGCGAAATCCGCATCATCCTAGATCCGCTCAAGCTGCAAAGCCAGGGGCTCACCGCAAGCCAGGTCAACGCACAGCTCCGTCAGGTCAATCTGAACGCGGCGGGTGGTCGCGCAGAGATCGCCGGGTCCGAGCAGTCGGTCCGCGTGCTCGGCAACGCGAAGGACGCGGTCGCACTCGCGCAGACCCAGATCAGCGTCGGCAATGGCCGCACGGTACGATTGGCCGACATCGCACAGGTCCGCGATCTCTACGCCGAACAACGCAGCCGTGCCGCGATCGACGGTCGCCAGACGATCAGTTTCGATTTCCAGCGCTCAAAGGGATCGTCCGACGTCACCGTCTTCAACGAGGCGGTGAAGAAGCTCGCGGCGATGGAAAAGCGCAATCCGAACGTGCATTTCGTGCTGCGCTCGAACAGCGTCAAATATACCGAGATGCAGTATGAGAGCGCGATCCACGCGATGATCGAGGGCGCGGTGCTCGCGGTGATCGTGGTGTTCCTGTTCCTGCGCGACTGGCGCGCTACGGTGATCTCGTCGCTGGCGATCCCGCTGTCGGCGATCCCGGCCTTCTGGTTCATGGATCTGCTCGGCTTCAACCTGAACCAGATGACGTTGCTCGCGCTCAGCCTCGTCGCGGGCGTGCTGGTCGACGACGCGATCGTCGAGATCGAGAACATCGTCCGGCACATGCGGATGGGCAAGTCCGCCTATCAGGCCTCGATCGACGCCGCCGACGAGATCGGTCTCGCCGTGCTGGCGACGACGATGGCGATCGTCGCGGTGTTCCTGCCGGTCGGCCTGATGCCGGGTATCTCGGGGCAGTTCTTCAAGAATTTCGGCCTGACGGTGGTCGCCTCGGTGCTGATGAGCCTCGCGGTCGCGCGTCTCGTCACGCCGATGCTCGCGGCGTATTTCCTCAAATCCGCCGGCCCCGCGGTGCATGGCGAGGGCGTCCTGATGGACGGCTATATGGCGACGCTGAAATGGACGCTGGAGACCGGCAAGGCGAAGGCCTCGGCGGCACGCGGCGGGTTCCACCGCTTGACCAGCCGCTTCCGCGATCACCGCTTCTGGGTGCTCGGGCTCGGCGTGTTCGCGTTCCTCATGACGATCGTTATGTTCGCGGTGCTGCCGATGACGTTCCAGCCCGCGCAGGACAACGACACGTCGATGGCGGTGATCGACATGGTGCCGGGCACGACGCTCGCGCAGACCGAAGCGGTGGTGACGAAGGTCGCGGCGCTGATCGGATCGCAGCCTGACGTCCAGTCCGTCTATGCGCGCAGCGGTGCCAATGGCTCGGTCAATGCCGGCCGCGTCACCGCGACGCTCAAGGACGACCGCAAGATGAAGAGCACGGAGTTCGAGCGCAGCCTCGCACCCCAGCTCGCGGCGATCCCCGATGCGCGTGTCTCGTTCCGGTCGCAGAATGGCTGGGGCGGCAGCACGCGCGACATGAGCGTGACGCTGGGTGGCGACGATCCCAAGCTGCTCGACGCGACCGCGCAGGAGATCGTGACCGAGATGTCGCGGCTGCCGACGCTGGTTGCGCCGCGCGTTGCCGGCAACATGCAGCGCCCGGAAATCGTCATCAAGCCGCGCTTCGATCTTGCCGCCAATCTCGGCGTGACGACGCAGGCACTGTCGTCGGCGATCCGGATCGCGACGCTCGGCGACATCGACCAGAACTCGGCGCGCTTCTCGCTGTCCGATCGCCAGATTCCGATCCGCGTGGCGCTCGACCAGGGCGCACGCAGCGAGTTGTCGACGATCCAGAACCTGCCGGTCTCGACCGCCTCGGGTGGTTCGGTTCCGCTCAACCTAGTGGCGGAGATCACGCTCGGCTCAGGCCCGACCAAGATCGACCGCGTCAACCAGCAGCGTCAGCTGACGATCGGCGCCGATCTCGCGCCGGGTATCGTCTCGGGCGTCGCGCAGAAGCAGATCGATGCGCTGCCGACGATGGCGAACCTGCCAACCGGCGTGAACAAACTCGTGCTGGGGCAGTCGAAGTTCCAGGCGGAGATGATCAACAACTTCATTCTGGCGGTGATCGCGGGGACGTTCCTGGTGTTCGCGGTGCTGGTGCTGCTGTACCGCCGGGCGCTGCCGCCGTTCGTCAACATGGGCTCGCTGTTGCTGGCGCCGCTGGGTGGGTTGATCGCGTTGTGGGCGACGGGCAATCCGGTATCGATGCCGGTGTTCATCGGCATCCTGATGCTGCTGGGGATCGTCGCGAAGAACTCGATCCTGCTGATCGACTTCGCGCTGGAGGAGATGGGCAAGGGCGTCGACGTGTGGACCGCGGTGGTCGATGCCGGCCACAAGCGCGCGCAGCCGATCGTGATGACCACGGTGGCGATGGTCGCGGGCATGATCCCGACCGCGCTGTCGCTCGGCGGCGACGGATCGTGGCGCGCGCCGATGGGCATCGTCGTGATCGGCGGGCTCGTCCTGTCGACCATCCTGACGCTGTTGATCGTCCCCGCGGCGTTCAGCCTCGCGGTTGGGATCGAGCGGTATATCGGCCCACGCCTCGGCCGCAGCCTGCTCACCTATCGACCCGGCGACGACGGCAGCGAAGTGATCGGGCTCGCCGGACCGTCGGGTCCACGGCTCGGACCGGCAACCCCCAAGCTCGGCGATGGCACACAGCCAGCCGAGTGACGCCATCGCACCCCTCGTGTTGAACGACGTCGTAGTTCCGCGCGATGGCGGGGCGTCGCGGAATACCGCACAACCGGCGCCTGCACGAGCCGTCGGGTCGAGCATGGGTCGGTTGAATGCGGGCCGGTCGAGCAAGGGCCAGTCGAGCGCGGGCCGGTCAAGAGCATCGTGCGCCGGCCTCGCCTCGACGAACGCAGCACGAACGTCACCAGCGCGAGCCGTATGGCCGAGCACGGGCGAGTCAAACACGCGGCGGTTGAGCGTGGGCCGGTCATGCCGGCATCGGTCGCAAGCCGGGTGGCAGTCGAGCGCGGACCGCTCGGGACCCAGCCAATCACACGCGGGGGTGGCCAAATTCCACCAGCCGAGCGCACCTGAATCGAGCGCTCGCCGGGCGAAAGCCGGATCGTCGGCGGCGGTCGTGAACTATCCCCGCGCTGGGGGATTGTTTCGGGCATGACAGTTTCAATCCGCACGCGCCCGGCGAGCGAAGCAACGCCGCCCGCCCTCGTCCGCATGCGGATCGTCGCGACCGGTCTGCTCGTGTTCATGGCCGCGACGTTCTTCGTCAGTCGCGCGCTCGTCCCCGTCCACCCCGCCTTCGCCTTCGTCCGCGCGTTCGCCGAGGCGGCGATGGTCGGCGGCCTCGCGGACTGGTTCGCGGTGACCGCGCTGTTCCGCCATCCGCTCGGCCTGCCGATCCCGCACACAGCCATCGTGCCGCGCAACAAGGACCGCATCGGCGACACGCTCGCGCAGTTCCTCCGCGCGAATTTCCTGATCCCCGTCGTCATCGCCCGGCGAACCCGCCGCCTCGACGTGGCCGGCGCGATCGCCCGCTGGCTGACCGATCCGCCCGAGGGGGCAGGGGGGCGCTTTCGCCAGGGCGCGTCGAAGCTGGTCGCGCAGGTGCTGGAGGGTCTCGATCCGGCGCGGCTCGGCGGGATGGTCAAGGCCGGGATCGGCGCGCGCCTGCGCGCGACGGAGGTGTCGCCGATCCTCGGCCAGTTGCTCAAGGCCGCGATCGCCGAGCGCCGCCATGCGCCGCTGCTCGAAAGCGCGATCCGCTGGGCGGCAAAGACGCTGGCGGCGAACGACCACCTCGTCCGCGCGATGGTTCACGACAAGGCCGGCTCGATCCTGCGCTGGACCGGGCTCGACACGACCGTCGCGGACAAGCTCATCAGCGGCTTCGACAAGCTGCTCGCGGAGATGGCGGAGGACCCCGAGCATCCGCTGCGCCTGAAGGCGGAGGAGGGGCTCGATCGGCTCGCCTGGGACCTGCAATATGACCGCCGGATGCGCGAGCGCGTCGAGACGATGAAGAACGACCTGCTCGACAATCCGGCGATGCAGCGCTGGCTCGACGGGCTGTGGGAGCAGGCGCGCGGTGCGCTCCTCGCGATCGCGCGCGACCCCGAGCGGGCGATGGCCGGCAAGCTCGGCGACATCCTTCGCCAACTCGGCGAAACGTTGCAGCACGATCCGCGCATGTCGCGGACGATCAACCGGTTCGTGCGGCGTGCGGCGGTCGGTGCGGCGGCGGATTACGGCGACGGCATCGTCAAGCTGGTCTCGGAAACGGTCCGCAGCTGGGACGCCGACACGATCACCCGCCGCCTGGAAAACGCCGTCGGCCGCGACCTGCAATATATCCGCGTGAACGGGACGATCGTCGGCGGGCTGGTCGGGCTGGTGATCCACAGCGTCGATGTTTTGCTATGATGGGTAGAGCATAGGATCTTTTAGATCGCACGCGGAACGGCAGTTTTACAGGTATCGTCCGGTCGTTTGTGGCTGTGTGGGTTGAGCAAGACCTGGAGGGGTTGGGTTCGAAAACAGATCGAGTTGGGCGGCGCTTGCCGACGTCGAATGTCTGGGTTGGGAGAAAGGCGGACCGTCCCGATTGGAGGGCAAATACCGTTAGCCGATGTCGTCTGACGCAGCGGCCTTTCCCAAAAAGGATCGAGTTTCGAGAAAGGCAGAGCCGGCCGTTCTACCTCGGCGGGAGCCGTCTCGCCTTGGCAAGGTTCACGATCAACTCAGGGAGCGTCTGATGTTCGTGCGCGTGCCATGCGGGCTGACCTGGGCCGCTCCGCCAGGACTCGCTAAGTGGACTGTTATCTGCCGTATCGAAGCCGAACTGATCGTAAAGCCGCGTGACCAGCTCCACCGCCTCGGGGTGGTCGCTTGATACCGACAGCGCGTGCCGCCCCGGCGTGCCAGATGGCCGCGCCGACAGGAACAGGCGCGGTGCCTGAATGTGCGTGAACGCCTTCGCGACCTTAGAGGTGGGGAGCTGTTCCTGCCGTAGCTCGTGCTCCGTCTTCTCACCGACGTCTACCTCGGCGTAGCGCCCGTCACGCCACGGCATGTAGTTGTTGGTGTCCAGCACGATCTTGCCCGCCAGTTGCTCGACCGGCATGTCGTTGGCGAGCTTGAGGGGGACCGCCACCACGACGAAATCCCCCGCCTCGGCCGCATCGGCAGCGGTCGCAGCGCGCGCGTCGGGCCCGAGTTCGGCGACCAGGCGGGCCAAAGTTTCCGGTCCGCGCGAGTTGGCGATCACCACCCGGTAGCCGTTCGCGATGGCGGCGCGGGCGATCTGGCTGCCGACCTCCCCCGCACCAATGATGCCGATGGTGGCCATAGTTGAGCGCTCCAACGGATCAGGCACCGAACGCTCCGTCGATGGTGTGCATGGCGCCGGTTACGAACCCTGCCTCCGGTCCGGCGAGCCATGCCACCATTCCCGCGACCTCCTCCGGCCGGCCGTGACGCTTGATCGCCATGAAGCCGTGCAGCAGATCCTTCATCGGTCCGTCTGCCGGGTTGGCGTCGGTGTCGATCGGACCGGGTTGCACGACGTTGATCGTAATCCCGCGAGGCCCGAAGTCGCGTGCCAGCCCACGTGCCATCCCTTGCAGCGCTGACTTGCTGAGCGCGTAAGCCGCCATGCCGGGAACGGGCATCCGATCGCCGTTCACCGATCCGATAACGATGATGCGCCCGCCCTCGGGCATCTGGCGCGCCGCCTCGACCGATGCATGATACGGCGCGTGAACATTGATCCGGAACAGCCGGTCAATCGCGTCCGGGTCCTGTTCCAGCGAGTCGCCGAACACGGCGATGCCGGCATTGACGACCAGCACGTCGAGCGCGCCGCTGTCCTTCACGCGGGCGATCACCGCGTCGCGATCCGCGCTGTCCGTCTCCACGGCCGTGCCGCGGGTCTCGGCCGCCAACGCTTCGGCTGCGTCTCGCGAGCCGGAATAGGTGAAGACCACGGTCGCGCCATCCGCGGCAAAGCGCCGAACGATTGCCGCGCCAATTCCGCGGCTACCACCAAGCACAAGAACGGATTTTCCCTCGAACGCACCCATCGCACCCTCCTTGATCCATAACTTACGATCCGCTACATAAATGGTTCAACCCGCGCGTCAAGGTATTTGTAGTGGAGCAAACAGAAAGCCGCCGCACACGTGGCCGACCGCGCCAGTTCGACTTGGACGAAGCGGTCGCGACCGCCCAGCGCCTGTTTCACGCCCGCGGCTACGATGCGGTCAGCGTCGCTGATCTCACCCAGGCGATCGGTATAAATCCGCCCAGCTTCTATGCCGCCTTTGGTAGCAAGGCGGACCTCTACAGCCGCATCCTCGATCGTTATGCCGCCCAGGGCGCGATCCCGCTGCCCGATCTGCTAAGCGCGGACCGACCGATCGCGGAATGTCTCGTGGCGGTGCTGGAAGAGGCGGCCCGGCGCTACGCAGCCGATCCCGGCGCGGCGGGTTGCCTCGTCATCGAGGGTGCGCGCTGCGCCGACCGAGAAGCAAAAGGCGCTGCTGGCGCTTTCATTACGGCTGGGGAGGAGGCGATTTATCGATTCATTGCCGCCCGTTATCCCGATCAAGCCGCGTGTATCCAAGATTATATGAGCACCGTAATGGCCGGGCTGTCCGCCAGCGCCCGTAACGGGCACAATTTTGATCGCCTGCTCGCAACCGCCCGTCTCGCAGGAGTCGGTCTTGAACAGACGTTCGCGCTTAATAGGCAAGGTAGGGAAAAGTGAACACGACGTTCCCGTAAAGAAACCCGTAGCGGGAGGGTCGCCCGGGCGATCGCGCCTACGGTCGTCCGGATAACCTGCTTTCCCAAAATCTGTTCCCGATCGCTCTTTCCCGAAATGTCCCGTCGGAGATGGAAAAACGGGAAAGATCGCGCTTAACGAATGGCCATTATCGGAGGTCGGATTGCCGGCCTGAACGGCCGTGTGTAGGCGCTAGTTAGTCAAGTAAGCTTTGGCCGTTGTCACTGGTCTCGCCAGGGGAGCTACCGCTCCCAATCTGGCATTGGCCAGCCCTTGGCCTTCGCCAACAACCGCAACGGCCCATGCGCATTCACCGCGAAGGGTTCGTCGGCCCATTCGAAGGTCGGGGCGTCGGAGACGTGGTCGGAATAGAAACGGACGTGCGCGCCGTCTCGGGCGATGCCTTCGCGGTCCATCCAGGCCTGGATCATCCGTAGTTTGGCCGGGCCATAGCAATTCTCGCCTTCGATGCCGGCGAGCAGGACGCCGTCGCGGTCGCGCAGGCTCTCGGTGCCGATCACCGCGTCGAAGTCCAGTCGCTTGGCGATCGCCTCGACGTAGAACCGGTACGATGCGGTCGCCATGACCAGCCGGTAGCCGGCGGCGCGGTCGGCCTCGATCTGCGCGCGGGCGCTGGTGAAGACGCCGTCGCGCATCACGCGGTCGGCGAAGGCTTCGGCAGCCCGGCGTTCTTCGGCCGGCGTCATGCGCTTGCCGAGCATCATGCGCTGCATCAGGTATTTGAGCCGGCCGCGGCTGATCAGCTTGCCGACATAGCCGAGCGCGGCGACTCCGGCGAACGGGACGAGCGCCAGCCGCCACGGTGCGCCGCCTTTCTTCGCGGTGTGGAGCAGGAACGGCGTCCAGGTCGGCGCGTGCGTGATCGTCTTGTCCATGTCGTAGATCGCGAGACGGACGGACGGGGAGGCGGAAGGCATTTCGATCATCGTCGTCGCTTACGCCGCATTCATCTTGCCGATCCAGTCACTTTGCCGCAAAGGTGCCCCCGATGAGCGCGATGGCCGATTTCCAGCAGGACGGTGCCGATACCGGCACGCTTCGCTTTACCGGCGATCTGTCGCTCGCAAAGATCGGCAATCTGCCCGATCGGCTCGAGGCGATCGATGCGGCTTCGGTGAAGCATGTCGACCTGAGCGGGGTCGACCGGATCGACACGATCGGCGCGTGGGTCGTTCACCGGTTCGCGGCGCGCAACGATGCGACGATCGATGGGCTCGACGAGAACGACCAGGCGCTGTTCGACCAGGTCGTCGCCTCCGACCAGCCGATCGCCGCTAGGCCTGCGAAGGTCGGCGCGCTGTCCCGCGTGGTCGGCGAGATCGGCGACGCGGTGGTGCTGTCGGGCAAGACGATGCTCGGCCTGCTCGGGTTCCTCGGCGCGACGACGATCGCGTTCGGCAGCGTCATCCGCCACCCGCGTCGCTTCCGGTTCAACGCCGTGGTCCAGCGTTTCGAGGTCGTCGGCGTCGCCGCGCTCGGCATCGTCGGACTGATGAGCTTTCTGATCGGCATGGTCATCGCGCAACAGGGCGCGGTCCAGCTGCGGCAGTTCGGCGCGGAGGTGTTCACGATCAACCTCGTCGGCCGCCTGACGATCCGCGAACTCGGCCTGCTGATGACCGCGATCATGGTCGCCGGCCGCTCGGGTTCGGCGTTCGCGGCGCAGTTGGGCACGATGAAGCTCACCGAAGAGATCGACGCGATGCGGACGATCGGCGTGTCGCCGATGGAGGCACTGGTGCTGCCCCGCGTGCTCGCGGCGATCGTGATGATGCCGCTGCTCGGTTTCTATGCGTCGATCATCGCGATCATCGGCGGCGGGCTGTTGTGCTGGGTCCAGCTCGGGATACCGCCGGTGACGTTCATCGCGCGCATCCGCGAAGTCGTGCCGATCACCGATCTGTATATTTCGCTGATCAAGGCGCCGGTGTTCGGCGCGATCATCGCGATCGCGGGCTGTTTCCAGGGGATGCAGGTCGAGTCGGACGCCGAGCAGGTCGGGCTGCGCACCACGTCGGCGGTCGTCCAGGGGATCTTCCTGGTGATCGTGCTCGACGCGTTCTTCGCGGTGTTCTTCACCTGGTTGGGTTGGGACTGATGCCCCGCAAGACGGACAACACGACAGACGATTTCATCATCTCCGTGAAGGGGCTGAAGAACGCGTTCGGCGATTCGGTGGTGCACGAGGGGCTGGACCTCGACGTGCGGCGCGGCGAGATCCTCGGCGTGGTCGGCGGGTCGGGTACCGGCAAGTCGGTGCTGATGCGCTCGATCATCGGGCTGCAGACGCCAGTCGCGGGTGAGATCACGGTGTTCGGCGAGCCCAATATCGGCCGCGAGGAAACCGAGGCGACCGAGATCCGCAAGCGCTGGGGCGTGCTGTTCCAGGGCGGTGCGCTGTTCTCGACGCTGACGGTGGCCGAGAACGTCGAAGTGCCGTTGCGCGAATTCTATCCGGACCTGTCGCCGGCGCTGCTCGCGGAGATCGCATCGTACAAGGTGGTGATGACGGGCCTGCCCGCCGATGCCGCGAACAAGTTTCCCGCCGAGCTGTCGGGTGGCATGAAGAAGCGCGCCGGTCTTGCCCGTGCGCTCGCGCTCGATCCCGAATTGCTGTTCCTCGACGAGCCGACCGCGGGGCTCGATCCGATCGGTGCGGCGGCGTTCGACGGGCTGACGCAGTCGTTGCAGAAGACGCTGGGGCTGACGGTGTTCCTGATCACGCACGATCTCGATACGCTGTATGCGATCTGCGACCGGGTTGCGGTGCTGGCCGACAAGAAGGTCATCGCGGTCGGGACGATCGACGAGCTGATCGCGCTCGATCATCCGTGGATCGAGGAATATTTCAAGGGGCCACGCGGCCGTGCCGCGGTCGCGACTCAGGAGGCGCATGAGCGCGCCGACGAAGAAGCAGCCCGACATCCTACCGAAGTCCAGTCCAAGCAGTCCGCGCCGGACGACGCCGACGCGACATACGCCGAGACAGAAGCAAGGACGCGCTGATGGAAACCCGTTCGAACCACGTCCTAGTCGGCGCCGTCGTGCTGATCCTGCTGGCCCTGCTGGCGCTGTTCACCGTGTGGATCGCGCGGATCGGCGGCAAGGAAGAGAAGGAATACGACATCTTCTTCCGCCAGTCGGTCGACGGACTCGCACGCGGCTCTGCCGTGGTGTTCTCGGGCGTACCGTCGGGGCAGGTGAAGACGATCTCGCTGTGGAAGAACGATCCGCAGTTCGTCCGCGTCCGGATCAGCGTCAACGACGAGACGCCGGTGCTGCAGGGCACGACCGCGTCGATCTCGGGCGTCGGCTTCACGGGCGTCAGCCAGATTTCGCTCGATGGCGCGCGCAAGGGTGCGCCGGCGATCGGCTGCCCCGACACGAAGACGCCGACCGAATGCCCGTACGGCGTGCCGGTGATCCCGACCAAGCTCGGTGGCTTGGGCGCGATCCTGAACTCGGCACCACAGTTGCTCGAGCGTCTGTCGACGCTGACCGAGCGCCTGACCGGCTTGCTGACCGATCGGAACCAGGCGTCGATCGCGGGTATCCTCGAGAACACCAACCGCCTGACCGATGCGCTCGCCGATCGCGGGCCCGAGATCGCCGCGACGCTCGCGCAGACGCGGGTCGCGATCCAGCAGGCGGGTGACGCCGCGCAGCAGTTCGGTGTGCTCGCCAAGACCACCAACGGCGTGCTGTCCGAGGACGTGAAGCCGGCGATGGCGAACCTGAACAAGGCGATCACCTCCGCACAGCAGAGCGCGGAGACGTTGAACGCCGCGATCGGCGATGCACGGCCAGGCTTGCAGGCCTTCTCCAAGACGACGATCCCGGAGGCCAACCGTCTGGTCCGCGACCTCCGCACGACCGCTGCGGCGCTGTCGTCGGTCGCCGAGAAGGTTGACCAGCAGGGTGCGAGTTCGCTGATCGGGCAGCAGAAGCTCCCGGATTACAAGGGTAAGTGAGGCACGCCATGAAGACACCGCTCATCCTGATCGCGATGCTGCCACTCGCCGGGTGCATCAGCTTCGGCGCTAAACCACCCCCCACGCTGCTGACGCTGACGAGTGCGTCGACGGTGCCGGTCGGCCAGAACCAGGATTCGGCGACCGCGAAGTCGATCACGATCCAGGTCCCGGTCGTGCCGCAGTCGCTGGCCACCGCGCGCGTGCCGGTGCAGGCGACGCCGACCTCGATCGCATACGTGACCGACGCGCAGTGGGCCGAGCCCCCGGCGCGGCTGTTCTCGCGGCTGGTGTCGGATACCGTCGCGGCGCGCACCGGGCTGGTGGTGCTGTCGACGGCGCAGTCGGTCGGCGATCCCGGCGGGTTGCTCGGTGGCGAGCTGCGGTCGTTCGGTCTCGATGCGACGACCCGCGAGGCGGTCGTGACGTTCGATGCGTCGCTCACCCGCGTCGGCAAGACGACGGTCGAGAAGCATCGCTTCGAGGCACGCGTACCGGTATCGGCGATCGACGCGCCTTCGGCAGCGGCGGGGATCAACCAAGCGGCGAACCAGGTCGCGACGCAGGTGGCGGACTGGATCGGTCGCTGAACGCCCCTTCGTTCTGAAACGCGGCGTCGACCTGAGCGTTGACGCTCTCTGACGAGGAGAGCGACGATGCCACAGGGCGACAAGAGCGCGTACAGGGACAAGCAGAAGCGCAAGGCCGCGCATATCGCGGACGGCTATGAAGAGCGCGGCGTTCCCGAGAAGGAAGCCGAGGCACGGGCTTGGGCTGCGGTGAACAAGGATTCGGGCGGGGGTAATCTGTCCGGCTCGGGCCGCGGCAAGCCCGATACGCATGCGTCTTCGCACGAGGGCGGGAAGCAGGCGGCTGGGCGTAGCGCGGCGGCGAAGTCTGCGGCTGCGAAGAAGGGTTGGGAGACCCGGCGGAAGAAGGCTGGGTAAGGCCGGAGTTCGTTACCGACGCTTCTGTCATCCTGACGAAAGTCAGGATCCAGAGTTACTTGTGGTGCGCTTCATGGCTCTGGATCCTGACTTTCGTCAGGGTGACGGACGGTGTTTGGGTACCTGCTTGTTAGCGCTTCAGCGTCCGAGCGTGGCTTCAGCCTTGGCAAGGTGCAAACGTTCCACCATCTGGCCATCGAGGCGGATAGCACCCTTATCGGCATTCTCCGGTTTCGCGAACGCCGCCACGACGTTGCGGGCCCATGCCAATTCCTCCTCGCTCGGCCCGAAGCCGGCGTTGGCAGCATCGATCTGCGACGGGTGGATCAGCGTCTTGCCGTCGAACCCGAGCGTTGCTCCTTGCGCGCACTCGGCGGCGAAGCGGGGCGGGTCGTCCAGCGCGTTGCAGACGCCGTCGAGTGCGACGATGCCGGCGGCGCGGGCGGCCATGATCGTTGCGGTGAGCGCAGGGATCAGCGGCATGCGATCGGTGCCGAGCCGGCAGCGCATCTCCTTGGCGAGGTCGTTGGTGCCGACGACCAGCGCGGTGAGGCGCGTTTCGGCTGCTGCTGCGGAGAGGGCGGGGAGGGCGAGGATGGCGGCGCAGGTCTCGATCATTGCCCAGATTGGTGGGCCGTCTTCGCCTAGCGATGCGCGGACCGTGAGCAAGTCGGCGACCGATGAGACCTTGGGGACAAGCACCGCTGCTAAACCTACCGCGCGGATCGCCGCGATGTCGTCGGCATACCAGGGGGTATCTAGGCCGTTGACCCTGACTACCAGTTCGCGCTCGTCGAACCCGCCTTCGCGGACCGCCTCGATGACGCGGTCCCGTGCTGCGGCCTTTTCGTCAGGAGCTACGGCGTCTTCCAGGTCGAGGATGACGACGTCGCAATCGAGCGTCCGCGCCTTGTCGATGGCGCGGGCGTTCGAGGCGGGCATGTAGAGCGCGCTGCGGCGGCGTCTGGTCGTCATGCTAGCGGCCGTCGCGGATCAGGTGACGACGTCGGGGGCGGTGCGGCCGGTATGCTGGGCGATCCCCGCGATCGACTCCGCCGCGGCGACGATGCTGGCGAGCATCTCGCCGGTGTCGCGGTCGAGATCACCGCCGACGGGTTCGTAGCGTTCAAGGTACACGCGCAAGGTCGCGCCGGTAGTGCCGGTTCCTGACAGGCGGAACACGACGCGGCTGCCGCCTTCGAACAGGATGCGGACGCCCTGGTTGCGGCTGATCGAGCCGTCGGTCGGATCGGTATAGGCGAACTCGTCCGCGGTCTCGACGGTGAGGTCGCCGAATTGCTGGCCGGGGAGGGCGGCGAGGCTAGCGCGCAGGGCGGTCATCAACGCGTCGGCGCGCGGGGTCTCGACGCCTTCGTAATCGTGGCGGGCGTAATAGTTGCGGCCGAACTTCGCCCAGTGATCGCGGGCGATCGTGTCGACGCTATCGCCGCGGACGGCGAGAATGTTGAGCCACAGGAGGACTGCCCACAGGCCGTCCTTCTCGCGGACATGGTCGGAGCCGGTGCCGGCGCTTTCCTCACCACAGATCGTCGCCATGCCGGCGTCGAGCAGATTGCCGAAGAATTTCCAGCCGGTCGGCGTCTCGTAGGCGGGGATGCCGAGCGCTTGCGCCACGCGGTCGGCGGCGGCGCTTGTCGGCATCGAGCGGGCGATGCCCTTGAGGCCGCCTGCGTAGCCGGGCGCGAGGTGCGCGTTGGCGGCCAGCATCGCGAGGCTGTCCGAGGGGGTGACGAAGCGGTGCTTGCCGATGATCAGGTTGCGGTCGCCGTCGCCGTCCGACGCTGCGCCGAAATCGGGTGCATCGGGGGCCATCATCGTCTCGTACAAGGCGTGCGCGTGGACGAGGTTGGGGTCGGGGTGATGGCCACCAAAATCGGGAAGGGGCTCGCCATTGCGTACGGTGCCGGGCGCGAAGCCGAGGCGGCGTTCGAGGATCTCGGTCGCGTAGGGCCCCGTGACCGCGCTCATCGCGTCGAACGCCATCGTCAGCTTGGCGCTGCGGATCGCGTCGAAGTCGAACAGCGTCTCCATGAGCGCGGCATAATCCTCGACCGGGTCGACGACCTCGACGGGCATATCGCCGACCGTGACTTCGCCGTCGGTATCGAGGTCGATGTCGTCGGCGTCTACGGTCAGCCAGCGGTCGATCTCGAGCGTGCGCGCGTTGATCGCGTCGGTCACGGACTCAGGGGCGGGGCCGCCATTGGCGATGTTGTACTTGATCCCGAAATCCTCGTCGGGACCGCCGGGGTTGTGGCTTGCCGAGAGGACGAGGCCGCCGATCGCGCCACGCTTGCGGATCATGTGGCTGGCCGCCGGGGTCGAGAGAATCCCGCCGCGGCCGACGATCACGCGGCCGAAGCCGTTCGCTGCCGCCATGCGGATCGCGACCTGGATCACTTCGCGGTTGAGGAAGCGGCCATCGCCGCCGATCACGAGCGTCGCGCCGACCTTGTCCGCGACGACGTCGAACACGCTCTGGACGAAGTTCTCGGTGTAGTTCGACTGCTGGAATACCTTTACCTTCTTGCGCAGCCCCGAGGTGCCGGGCTTCTGATCGGTATACGGCTTTGTCGATACGGTGCGGATCATGCGGTCCCCGTCAGGCTTGCGTAAAGGTCTGCGTAGCGGCGGCCGCTCTCGTCCCACGAGAAGTCCGCGCGCATTGCGTTGCGCTGCAACATGGACCAGCGATCGGGGCGTGCATAGAGGGCCATCGTCCGGCGTAGCGCGTGGCTGAGCGCTTCGGGCGTGACGCCGTCATGCTGGACGCCGGTGGCGACACCCGCCGCGATCGCGGCTTCGTTGGCGTCGATCACGGTGTCGGCGAGGCCGCCGGTGCGCGCGACGACGGGGATGCAGCCGTAAGCGAGGCCGTAGAGTTGCGTCAGGCCGCAGGGCTCGAACCGCGACGGGATCAGGATCGCGTCGGCACCACCTTGCAGCAGGTGCGAGACGGGTTCGTCATAGCCGATGCGGACGCCGATCCGGCCCGGGTGACGCTCGGCGGCGGCGAGGAACGCGAGTTCGAGTTCGGTATCGCCCGAGCCGAGCAGCGCGAGGCGGCCGCCAAGCACAACGAGTTCGTCGAGGGCGCCAGCGAGGACGTCCATGCCCTTCTGCCAGGTAAGGCGGCTGATGACGGTGAAGATCGGGCCGTCGCCGGCGTCGAGGCCGAACAGGGTTTCGATCGCGCGCTTGTTGGTGCGGCGCCGGGCGAGCGTGCGCGCGGTGTAGTGGGCGGGGAGGGACGCATCGGTCTCCGGGTTCCAGACGGCGGGGTCGATGCCGTTGACGATCCCGGTGACGCGGCCGGCGCGGTCGTTGATGAGGCCTTCGAGGCCCATGCCGAATTCGCCGCGGCGGATTTCGGCGGCGTAGGTCGGGCTGACGGTGGTGATCGCGTCGGCGGCTTCGAGACCGGCCTTAAGGAAGCCGACGCCGCCGTAATATTCGACGCCGTCGAGCGCGAAGGCTTCGTCGGGGAGTGCGAGGTCGGCAAAGATGTCGTGGCCGTAGCGGCCCTGGAACGCGATGTTGTGGATCGTGACGACCGTCTTGGCGGGGACGCCGGGGCCGGGTGCGTAGCGGAGATAGGCGGGGGCCATCGCCGCCTGCCAGTCGTGCGCGTGGAGGACGTCGAAGTCGTAGCCGGGGACCGCGCCCGAGGTGAGGTCGGCGGCGGCGCGGCTGAACGCGGCGAAGCGGCGCCAGTTGTCGGACCAGTCCGCGCCGGTCGCGTCGCCGTAGGGGCCGCCGCCTCGGGCGAACAACGCGGGGGCGTCGAGGACCAGCAGCGGGTGGTCGCCGATCTTCGTTTTGAGGATGCGGGCTTCGGTGCCGAGCAGGTCGGTGTAGCCGTGGACGACTTTCGCGCGCTTGGTGACGGCGGCGAGCGCGGGGTAGCCGGGGAGGAAGGTGGTGAGGGCGACGTCATGCGGCGCGAGCGCGGCCGGGAGCGCGCCGACAACGTCTGCGAGACCGCCGGTTTTTATGAGGGGATAAACTTCCGAGGCGACGGAGAGGACGCGCATCAAATCCTCCCCGGCACGGGGAGGGGGACCATGCATCGCATGGTGGAGGGGGGCTTCCGCAGACGGTTCGCCCTCGATCGCAGGCGGTACGCTTGCGTTGACGGCCGGTACTCTCGCGGTCGCAGACGGTACGATTGCGGTGAGCCCCCTCCACCCTTCGCCGATGGCGAACGGTCCCCCTCCCCGTGCCGGGGAGGATTTGCGTTGGTCATCACGTCGCCAGCCGGTCGATCATGGATTTGGTTACCAGCACTACGCCGTTGTCGGTGCGGCGGAAGCGTTGGGCGTCGGATTCCGCGTCCTCGCCTACGATCAGGCCGTCGGGGATTTCGACGCCGCGATCGACCACTACCTTCGACAGGCGCGCGCCGCGGCCGATCACGCAGTGCGGGAGGATCACCGCTTGATCCAGCATCGAGTAGCTGTGCGCGCGCGTGCCTGTGAAGATCAGGCTGCGATGGATCGAGGAGCCGGAGATGATGCAGTCACCGGAGACCAGCGACGACACCGCCTCGCCGCGGCGGCCGTCGTCGGCGTGAACGAACTTTGCGGGTGGCGTGACCTCGGAATAGGTCCAGAGCGGCCAGCTGCGGTCGTAGAGGTCGAGCTTGGGCACCACGTCGGTGAGGTCGATATTCGCCTCCCAATAGGCGTCGACCGTGCCGACATCGCGCCAATAGGCCTCGACCTCGAGCCCCGAGCGGACGCAGCTGTCCGAGAAGCGATGCGCGACCGCCTTGCCGTTTTTCACGAGGTACGGGATGATGTCCTTGCCGAAATCGCGCGACGATCCGGGGGTTGCGGAGTCGCGACGAAGCTCCTCGAACAGCAGCTTGGTCGTGAAGACGTAGATCCCCATCGATGCCAGCGCGATGTCCGGGTTGCCGGGGATCGCGGGCGGATCGGCGGGCTTCTCGACGAACGCGGTGACGTTGTCGTGCTCATCGACGGCCATTACGCCGAAGCCGACCGCTTCCATTCGCGGCACTTCGAGGCAGGCGATGGTGACGTCCGCGCCGGTCTCGCAATGCTGTTGCAGGATCAGCTCGTAATCCATCTTGTAGATGTGGTCGCCGGCCAGGATGACCATGTATTCGGGCGCGTGGCTCTCGATGATATCGATGTTCTGGTAGACCGCGTCGGCGGTGCCTTCGTACCATTGGAACTCGCTGATCCGCTGCGAGGCGGGCAGGATGTCGAAGCTCTCGTTGCGTTCCGAGCGCAGGAAGTTCCAGCCGCTCTGGAGATGGCGGATCAGCGAATGCGCCTTGTACTGCGTCGCGACGCCGATCCGGCGGATGCCCGAGTTGATCGCGTTGGACAGCGCGAAATCGATGATGCGCGCCTTGCCGCCGAAATACACCGCGGGTTTCGCGCGCGTATCGGTCAGCTCCATCAGGCGACTGCCGCGGCCGCCGGCCAGCACATACGCCATCGCGTCGCGCGCCAATGGCTGTCCCCGCCGTTCCACCATGTCCGTCTCTCCCTAATATTCAGCAGTATAACGCGCCGTCACCCGCCGGTTGTTCCGTCGTTGCGCCGGATCGGTCTTCGAACTCGATCAGCCTTCGTATTCGAGCATGATCGTCGCCAGCGGCGGCAGCGTGACCCAGGCCGCGCCGTCCTTCGCGACGACGCCACCGAGATTGCCGAGCCCGCTGCCCCAATAGTCGTGCGCGTCGCTGTTGATGATCTCGCACCAGCGGCCGTCGAGCGGCAGCGGTACGCGGTAGGGTGCGCGGGCGATCGGCGTCATGTTGGCGACGATCGCGATCGGCTTCGCGCCGGGGGCCTTGCGCAACCACGCGAACACCGAATTGGCGGCGTCGTCGGCGACCAGCCACTCGAAGCCCTCCGCCTCGCAGTCGCGCGCGTGCAGCGCCGGCTTCTCGCGGTAGACGGTGTTGAGGTCGCGGACGAGATTGCGGATGCCCTCATGGCTGCGGCTGTTGCGCAGGTCCCAGTCGAGCGCGCGGGCTTCCGACCATTCGCGGCGCTGCGCGAACTCCTGCCCCATGAAGAGCAGCTTCTTGCCCGGATAGCCCCACATGAACGCGTAATACGCGCGCAAGTTTGCGAATTGCTGCCAGTCGTCGCCGGGCATCTTGGTGAGCAGCGAACCCTTGCCGTGGACGACCTCGTCATGGCTGAGCGGCAGGACGAAATTCTCGCTGAACGCGTAGACGAGGCCGAAATTGATCTCGCCGTGATGGTGCTTCCGGTGCAGCGGATCGCGCGCCATGTACTGGAGCGTGTCGTGCATGAAGCCCATGTTCCACTTGAACCCGAACCCCAAGCCGCCGCTCTTGCCGTCGTCGCTCACCGGCGCCGAGACGCCCGGCCAGGAGGTCGATTCCTCGGCGATCGTGAAGACGCCGGGGTGCTGGCCGTAGATCTCGCGGTTCATGTCGCGCAAGAAAGCGACCGCCTCCCAGTTCTCGCGGCCGCCGTCCTCGTTGGGGATCCATTCACCGCTTTTGCGCGAGTAATCGCGGTACAGCATCGACGCGACCGCATCCACGCGCAGGCCGTCGATATGATAGCGTTTGGCCCAGAACAGCGCGTTGTTGACGAGGAACGACGTCACTTCGCGCCGCCCGAAATTGTAGATCGCGGTGTTCCAGTCGGGGTGGAAGCCGAGCCGCGGATCCTCGTGTTCGTAGAGCGCGGTGCCGTCGAACTTCGCCAGCCCGAACGCGTCGGTCGGGAAATGCGCGGGGACCCAGTCGAGCAGCACGCCGATCCCGGCGAGATGCGCGCCATCGACGAACCGCGCGAAGCCATCGACGTCGCCGAAGCGCGCGGAGGGCGCGTAGAGACCGGTGGTCTGGTAGCCCCAGCTCGGGTCGTACGGGTGTTCGCTGATCGGCAGGAATTCGATGTGCGTGAAGCCCATCTCGACCACGTAGGGGATCAAGCGGTCGGCGAGCGCGTCCCAGGTCAGGAACCAGCCGTCGGCGTCGCGGTCCCAGGAGCCGGCGTGAACCTCGTAGATGCTGATCGGCACGCGGCGTGGATCGACCGACGACCAGTGTTTGCGGTGATCGGTGTCGGCCCAGTCGTGCGCGAGCTTGCGCGTGATCGAGGCGTTGGCGGGGCGGAGTTCGGCCGCGAACGCGAACGGGTCGGCCTTGAGCGGCTGCAACTGGCCGTCGGGGCCGACGATCTCGAACTTGTAGGCGCGGTATTCGGCGATGTCGGGGATGAAGATCTCCCACACGCCGACGTCGCCGCGCTTGCGCATCGCGTGGCGGCGGCCGTCCCAGTCGTTGAAGTCGCCGACCACCGACACGCGCTGCGCGTTGGGGGCCCAGAGCGCGAAGTGGACGCCGTGCGCGCCTTCGTGCTCGATCAGGTGGGCGCCCATCTTGTCGTGGAGGCGGCGGTGCGTGCCCTCCGCCATCAGCAAATCGTCGATCGGGCCGAGTACGGGACCGAAGCTGTACGGGTCGGTGACCCACCACGAGGTGTCGCCCGCCTCCGCATGGTATTTCACTGGCTGTTGCGTGCCGTCGATCGGACCCTCGAACAGGCCGCGATCGTCGATGCGGGGGAGGGTGCCGAGCGCGGTGCCGTCGAGCGCGTGCGCCTCCGCCGTGTCCGCACCGGGCAGCCAGACACGCGCGAACACGCCGGTCGGGCCGCTGTGGACGCCGAGCAGCGAGAACGGATCGTCGTGACGCCCTTCCAGCAGGGCAACGATGGCGCCTTCGGGTGGCTTCACATCACCGTCCAGATCTCGCGCGCATATTCGCGGATCGTGCGGTCGGACGAGAACCAGCCGACCCGCGCGACGTTGCGGACGGTCGAGGCGACCCATGCGTCGCGGTCGTTCCAGCGCGTGTCGACCGCGCGCTGGGCGGTGGCATAGCTATCGAAATCGGCGGCGAGCATGAACCAGTCGCCCTCGTACAGCCCGCCCATCAGCCCGGCATAGCGCGTCTTGTCGTCAGGCGAGAACACGCCGGACGCGATCGCGGAGACCGCCTGGCGGAGTTCGTTCGAGCCGTCGATGACGCTGCGCGGATCGTAGCCGTTGGCGCGCTTCGCCTCGACCTCGTCCGCGGTCATGCCGAAGATGAAGATGTTGTCGTCGCCGACGCGGTCCTTGATCTCGATATTCGCGCCGTCGAGCGTGCCGATCGTCAGCGCGCCGTTCATCGCGAACTTCATGTTGCCGGTGCCCGACGCCTCGAGTCCGGCGGTCGAGATCTGTTCGCTCAGATCGGCGGCGGGGATGATCTTCTCCGCCAGCGACACGTTGTAATTGGGCAGGAACGCGACCTTGAGCAGGCCACCGACCGACGGATCGGCGTTGATCCGGCGCGCGACGTCATTCGCCAGTTTGATGACGAGTTTGGCGTTGTGATAGCTAGACGCCGCCTTGCCCGCGAACAGCTTCACGCGAGGCGTCCAGTCTCGCTCCGGATGGCTGCGGATCTGGTCGTAGAGCGCGACGGTCTCGATGATGTTGAGCAACTGGCGCTTATACTCGTGGATGCGCTTGATCTGGACGTCGAACATCGCGTCGGGGTCGATGCGGAGCCCCATCGTCTCCTTGATGTGATTAGCCAGTGCCACCTTGTTCGAACGCTTCACGTTCGAAAAGCGCTCCCTGAAACCGGAATCGTCGGCGAAAACATCCAGATCGACGAGCTTTTCCGCATCGTCGAGGAAGCCGTCGCCGATCGCATCGCGGATCAGCGTGGTGAGGCCGGGGTTGCACTGCTGGAGCCAGCGACGCGGCGTTATGCCGTTGGTCTTGTTGTTGATCCGCGTCGGGTAGAGTTTGTGGAGATCAGCGAAGACCGTCTTCTTCATCAGCTGCGTATGCAGCGCGGCGACGCCGTTGACGCTATGCGAGCCGGCAAAGGCGAGGTTCGCCATCCGCACGCGCCGTTCGCCACCCTCGTCGATCAGGCTGATCGCGGCGATCGCGCGGTCGTCGATGCCGTCCGTGCCACGCGCCTCACGCAGCAGCTTGGCGTTGATCGCGTAGACGATCTGCATGTGCCGCGGGAGCAGCCGCTCGAACAGCGGCAGCGGCCAGCTCTCCAGCGCCTCGGGCAGCAGGGTGTGGTTGGTATAGCCGAAGGTGGCGCGCGTGATCTTCCACGCCTCGTCGAACGCGAATTCGTGGTGGTCGATCAGCAGGCGCATGAGCTCGGCAACCGATACCGCGGGGTGGGTGTCGTTGAGCTGGATGGCGGCCTTGTCGGGTAGCGTGCGGATGTCGCCGAAATACTGAATGTGGCGGCGGACGATGTCCTGGATCGACGCGGACGAGAAGAAATACTCCTGGCGCAGGCGGAGTTCCTGGCCGGCAGCGGTGGAGTCGTTGGGGTAGAGGACGCGGGTGAGTGTCTCGGCGCGCGTCTGATCGGCAAGCGCACCCGAGAAATCGCCAGCGTTGAAGCGGTCGAGCTTGATCGGATCGAACGCGCTGGCGGTCCAGAGGCGGAGCGTGTTGACGTGTTTGCCGCGCCAGCCGACCACGGGGGTATCGACGGCAGTGGCCTCGACCGCTTCGGACGGGCTCCAGTGAACCTGACCCCCTTCGGTTACCGTCACTTCGCCGCCGAAGCCGACGAAATAGGCGCTCTCGCGGCGTTCGAATTCCCAGGGGTTGCCGTGCGCGAGCCAGTTCTCCGGCATCTCGACCTGCCAGCCATCGTCGATCCGCTGGCGGAACATGCCGTTCACGTAGCGGATGCCGTAGCCGTAGGCGGGCAGCGCGAGGCTTGCCATGCTCTCCATGAAGCAGGCGGCGAGCCGGCCGAGGCCGCCATTGCCGAGCGCCGCGTCGGGTTCGATCTCTTCGAGTTCGGCGAGGTCGACGCCGTGGAGCTTCAGCGCCTGCGTGACCTCGTCGTTGCGCTGAAGGTTGGTCACCGCGTCGCGCAGCAGGCGGCCGATCAGAAATTCGAGGCTGAGATAATAGACGCGCTTGGCGCCGGCCGCGTGCGCCGCCTTGGTGGACGCCATCCAGCGTTCGACGATGTCGTTACGGACGGTCAGGATCGTCGCGGCGAGCCAGTCATGGGGGCGGGCGGCCTGCGCATCCTTGCCGATGCGGTGGACCAGCGTGTCTAGGATCGAGTCGGCCAGATCCTGGATGACGGGTGCTTGAACGGGCGGCTGTACGGCAGGATCTGAGGTCACGCGGTTTCCGAAATCGTTACGGTCGCGGCGATCCTAGCCTCCCGCGAGCCGATGTCACGCGGACTTCCTTCCCGTGCAGGAAAAGAATGTTGCCGATCAATGCTTTGAATTTGGGATGATCCATCACCGCGCTGGGGCGGTGGTGGACAGGGTAGGGTTCGAACCTACGTAGGAGAAACTCCGGCAGATTTACAGTCTGCTGCCTTTAACCACTCGGCCACCTGTCCAGGCCGCTTTTGCAAGCGCCGCTCTTTCAAGCGAGGCGGCTCAATGGCGAAGCGCGCCCGGTGTGTCAACGCAGGTTTTGCGAAGTTTCGTGGTTCATAGTTGCCGCGGGAGCGGAATGCCGACAAGGACGCGGCATACACAGACACGATAGAGAGCGAATATGGCACGCAAGGGACACAGGCCGAGCAAGGCACCGGCAGGCCGCCCCCGCTTCTGGGGCAAGCACGCGGTGGGCGCGGCGCTCGCCAATCCGGAGCGCACGGTGCGCAAAATCCTCGGCACGCGCGAGGCGCTGGCCGGGTTCGACCTGCCCGCCGACGTGCCGGTGACCTATGCCGAGGCGATGGATCTGGCACGGCTGGTGCCGGGCGATGCGCCGCACCAGGGCGTGGTGATCGAGGTCGAGCCGCTCGAGGACATGTGGCTTGCCGACCTGCTCGAGCATGGCAAGGACGACAATCGCCCGCTGGTGATCCTCGACGGGGTGACCGATCCGCATAACGTCGGCGCGATCTTGCGCTCGGCTGCGGCGTTCGATGCGCTGGGGATCATTACGCCGGACCGGAATGCGCCGCCGGAGTCGGGGACGATCGCGCGGGCGGCTTCGGGTGCGCTTGAGAGCGTGCCTTGGATTCGGGTGGTGAACCTCGCGCGCGCTTTGGAGGAGATTGCGGCGGCGGGGTTCTGGCGGATCGGGCTGACGGGCCATGCGACGCAGACGCTGTCGGAAGCGATGGGCACGCAGCGGATCGCGATCGTGCTCGGTGCCGAGGGCGAGGGCATGCGGCAGAATACCGAGCAGCATTGCGACGAGCTGGCGAAACTGCCGATCTCGGAGAAGGTGGAAAGCCTGAACGTCTCGAATGCGGCGGCGATCGCGCTCTACGCCATCACCACGCGGTAAAATTACTCCCTCGCCCCTACGGGGAGAGGGAAGGGGCCCGGCGCCCTTGCGGTGGGAAGGGAGAGGGGCGTGAGGCTCGGGACTTGGATCCCAACGCCCCTCTCCCTTCCGGCGCAAGGGCGCCTCCCTCCCTCTCCCCGTAGGGGCGAGGGACTCGAGAAATCAGTCCTCTTCGGCGATCCGGACCATCAGGCCATCCAGCCCGTCGGTCAGCTCGATCTGGCACGACAGCCGTGAAAACTCATCCCGATCACTCGTCGAATCGAGCAGATCATCCTCGTCCGGCCCCATCGGCTTCAGTTTGGCCGCAAAGTCCGGGTCGACATGGACGTGGCAGGTGGCGCACGAGCAACAGCCGCCGCACAGCGCCAGGATCTCGTCGATCCCGGCGTCGCGGATGACTTCCATCACCGAAAGGCCCGCCTCGCCGATGATCTCGCGTTCTTCCCCTTCGCGCGTCACGACGATAAGCTTGGGCATGTCATTCTCCGAAAAACTTCTGCGCGTTCATGCCGTTGCGCGCGCCAGGGATCAAGCATCATGGGCCTGAGCGCAGAGCAACTCGAAACCGCGATGGCGGCGTTGTGCGAAATCGAGCCGGCGTTCGCGGTCGCGGTCGGCAATGCCGGCCACCCCGCACCCCGGATCAGCGAGCGCGGCTTCGCGACGTTGCTGCGGACGATCGTCGGGCAGCAGGTGAGCGTCGCCTCTGCGGCTGCAGTGTGGAACAAGCTCGACGCGGTAGTCGGCGGCGCAGGGGATCCGGCGAAGATCGCCGCCGCCAGCGACGAATTGCTGAAGAGCGCAGGCCTGTCGCGCCAGAAGCTCGGCTACGCGCGCAGCCTCGCCGACGAGGTGACGAGCGGCCGGCTCGACCTGACCGACCTGCCCCAGGACGACGAGGAGGCGATCGCCGCGCTGGTCCGCGTGAAGGGGATCGGTCGCTGGTCGGCAGAGATCTACCTGCTGTTCGCGGAAGGGCGGACGGACATCTGGCCGGCCGGCGACCTCGCGATCCAGATCGAGGTTGGACGCATTCTCGGCCACGAAACCCGCCCCAGCGAGAAACTGACGCGCGAAGTGGCGGAGGCCTGGCGCCCGCACCGGGGAGCTGCGGCGATCTTCGCGTGGCATCATTACCAGGCGGACATGAAGGTCATCTGACCTCCTTCTTCCCTCCCTGGAAGGGCGGGGGCGGGGGTGGGTCGGGTTCCGCATGTTTGGACGGTGGTGGCTTAAGCGGGCCGACCCACCCCCAGCCCCTCCCTTCCAGGGAGGGGAGGCGCTTCCCATATATTCGTTGTGCACGCACGCACACGTCGGCTCGGCGAAAGCCGGCATTTCTCCATTCCAATGGCTACACCCGCCAACCGGAATACCCCAGATATCCCTGGAGTGACGGGACGGAGGTGAACGCATTGTCGCCCGACTCGCCAGCCACGCCTTGTCCCCTCCCCCTCGTTCCGGCAAAGCAGCCCCCGATGTCAGCCCCCAATCTCCCCGCGTCCGACTTTGCCAACTCGCTCGCCGAGAGCCACCGCACCGTCGTCGTCCCCGAAGGCGCGTCGTTCTGGCGGCGGCTGTTCGCATTCGTGGGGCCGGGGTATCTAGTCGCGGTCGGCTACATGGACCCCGGCAACTGGGCGACCGACATCGCCGGCGGCTCCGCGTTCGGCTACACGTTGCTGTCGGTCGTGCTGTTGTCGAACCTGATGGCGATGGTCCTCCAGGCGCTTTCCGCACGCCTCGGCATCGTCGCCGGGCTCGACCTCGCCCAGGCCTGCCGCGCGCATTATTCTAAGCCGGTCTCGGTCGCGCTCTGGTTCCTCTGCGAGATCGCGATCATCGCCTGCGATCTTGCCGAAGTGCTCGGCACGGCGATCGCGCTGAAGCTGCTGTTCGGCTTGCCACTGGTCTACGGCGTCGTTCTCACCGCGCTCGACGTGTTCCTGATCCTCGCGCTGCAACGCTTCGGGTTCCGCAAGCTGGAGGCGTTCGTCGTCGCCCTGCTCGTGATCATCGCCGGCTGCTTCGTCTTCGAGCTGTTCCTGGCGCGGCCCGAATGGGCGGGCGTGCTCGGCGGGCTGGTGCCGACGACGCAGATCGTCACCAACCCGGCGATGCTCTACATCGCGATCGGCATCCTCGGCGCGACCGTGATGCCGCACAATCTGTATCTCCACTCGTCGATCGTCCAGACGCGCGCGTTCGCCAAGGACACGGCCGGCAAGCGCGACGCGATCACGATGGCGACGATCGACGGCACGGTCGCGCTGGGCCTCGCCTTCTTCATCAACGCGGCGATTTTGATCTTGGCGGCGGCGACCTTCCACGTTGCCGGGCGCACCGACGTTGCCGAGATCGACCAGGCGTACCAGTTGCTTGCACCGATGCTGGGGATGGGTGCGGCGAGTGTGCTCTTCGCGGTCGCGCTGCTCGCGTCGGGGCAGAACTCGACGGTGACGGGTACGCTCGCCGGCCAAATCGTGATGGAGGGCTTCCTCAACCTGCGCATGCCGGTCTGGGCGCGGCGGCTGGTGACGCGGCTGCTGGCGATCGTGCCCGCCGTGTTCGTGGTCGGCGCGTCGGGCGACGCTGGCGCAACGAAACTGCTGGTGCTCAGCCAAGTCGTGCTCAGCCTGCAACTGCCGTTCGCGGTGGTGCCACTGGTCAAGTTCACCGGCGACCGCACGATCATGGGCGACCTCGTGAGCCCGGCGTGGCTGAAGATTCTCGCCTGGGTGATCGCCGCGGTGATCATCGGGCTGAACGGCACGCTTCTGTACGGCATGCTGTAGGTACGAAAACGGCGGCCGATCGCTCGGCCGCCGCTTCGTCATGTCTAGCTTCGGCTAAGGCTCAACGGCACTTAACGTTGCCGCGGTCGACCGAACGGCCAAGCAAGGCACCACCGCCGGCACCCGCCAGCGTACCGAGCGTGCCGCCACCGATCAGGTTGGCCAGCGCACCGCCGCCGAGGGCACCGATCACGAGACCGGTCGTGCCGTCGTTGCGCTTGCAATAGGCGCGGCCGTCGCGACCACGGTAGATCCGGTCGTTGCGGCTGAGGCGGCGCTCGCGATACTTGCCGTCACGATAGCTGTTCGACGGATCCCAGTTGCGGTCGTCGCCACGCCAGTTGCGATCGTTGCCGCGGCGGTCGTTGTCGTACCGGCGATCGTCACGATCGCGACGGTCGTTGTTGTCGCGGCGATCGTCGTAACGCTGCGCGGTCGCGGCGGTCGGCAGCATGGCCGGCGCTGCGATGGCGACCGACATCAACGCGGCGATAAGATGCTTCTTCATGGGATAGTCTCCTGATCTATGCCGGTGTAACTTGCGCCACTCCGTAAAAGTTCATTCTTCGACTCTCGTGCGGCTGGCCGAGGGCTTGCACCGGTTTGCACCGGCCGATAGCAATCGAGCGATGAAGGTCGACGGCAACTATCGTGACAACGGGTTCGCGCATCTTCGCGGACTGATACCGGTCGAGGTGACCGATGCTTTCCTGCGCCGGCTCAAGCAGGATCTGGCGCTGGACCGGGTCGATCTGAGCAAGGTCACGCAGCATCCCAATCTGCTGAAACGTGCCGCGTTCGAGGTTTATGGCCGGCAATATCCGCCGATGCTGCAGTTTCTATGGGGACTGACGCCGATCGTGAGTCAGCTCGTCGGGCGCGACCTGTTGCCGACCTATGATTATTTCCGGATCTACCGCGAGGGCGACGTCTGCATGGTGCATTCGGACCGCCAGGCGTGCGAGCACAGCCTGTCGCTGACGCTCGATTACAGCGACGGTGCGCCCTGGGATCTGGAGGTCGGCACAGTGCGGACCGAGCCGAGCGCGCGCGTTACCGACGACTTCGGCGCGGAGCCATATGCGGGAATCGCGATGGAGGTCGGCGATGCGGTCCTGTACCAGGGTGTGCACCACCGCCACGGCCGGATGACGCCGAACCCGAATGGCTGGTCGGCGCACCTCTTCCTGCACTGGGTCGACCGCGACGGGCCTTACCGCGACCAGGCGCTGGAAGGCGAAACCAGCCGCGCAAAGGCGGACTTCCACTTCATCTGACGCGCGTCAGACCTTGTCGGGGCTGGCCATTGAGCAGTCGTGACCGTGGCCCGTTTCGACCTGCAATGTGGCGTGGCCGATGCCGAATTTGTCGTGGAGCATTGTCCTGGCGTCGCTGAGGAATTGGTCGCCGGGGTGGCCGGCGGGCATTACGAGATGCGCGGTAAGGACGGGTTCGGTGGTGCTCATCGGCCAGATGTGGAGATCGTGGATCTCGGTCACGCCGGGCAGGCCGCGGAGCGCATCGTCGACATGGTCGAACTCGATCCCGCGGGGGACCGCGGACAGTGACATCTCGACGGTCTCGCGGAGCAGGCCCCAGGTTTGCCAGAAGATCAGGACGGCGATGACGATGCTCACCGCGGGGTCGATCCAGGTAAGGCCGGTGCGCCAGATCACGAAGCCGGCGATCACCACGCCCGCCGACACGAGCGCGTCGGCGGCCATGTGGAGGTAGGCGCCGCGGATGTTGACGTCGCCCTTGCGCCCCCGCGCGAACATCCACGCGGTGAACGCGTTGACGGCGATGCCGATGCCCGCGACCATCGACACGGTCAGGCCTGCGGTCGGGGCGGGATCGGAGAAGCGCTGCGACGCCTCCAGCACGATCGCGCCGAGTGCTACCAGCAGCAGCAGCGCGTTGGCCAGCGCGGCGAGGATCGTCGAGCCCTTCAGCCCGTAGGTGTAGCGCTTGGTTGGTGCGGTGCGCGCGAGCATCGTGCCGCCCCAGGCGACGACGAGGCCGAGTACGTCGCACAGATTGTGGCCCGCGTCGGCGAGCAGCGCCACCGAGTCGATCCGCAGGCCGACGATCGCCTCGACGACGACGAAGACGATGTTGAGGCCGATGCCGATCGCGAACGCACGGTCGAACGAGGCTGGCGCGTGGCTGTGGCCATGCCCGCCATGGGAGTGTGAGTGACCATGCGAATGGCCGTGGTCGTGCCCGTGATGATGTCCGCCCAAAGCCCGCGCTCCGCTAAATCCGGCCGCCGCCTAGCATTGACGTATCGTGAGATACTAGGACGTGAGAGATATTCTCCCGCGCTCCCAAAATACGACGGGCTCCCCTCCCTGGAAGGGAGGGGTAGGGGGTGGGTCGGCCGGTTTATGCCGCAACGGCAAGGACATGCGGAACCCGACCCACCCCCAACCCCTCCCTTTCAGGGAGGGGAGCAGCTTCACTCCGCCGCAAACCCGCTCCGTCACCCGTCACTCCGTCAACCCGGCGGAAGCCGGGGTCCACCGTCCCGCGTACCCAGTTCTCCCGCCCATGCGGAACAGTGGATGCCGAACGAGTCCGGCATGACGGGGGGCTATACATCGTTGGAGGGCTATCCCTCGTTCGCCAACGCCTTCAATCGGTACAGTGCGTCCAGCGCATCGCGAGGGCTCATCGCGTCGATATCCAGCTTGGCGAGATCCTCGCGCAGCACGTCGCACGCAGCCTCCTCGACCTGCGCAGCGGCGGCGAACAACGGCAGGTCGTCGAGCCCGGCCGCGAGCCCGCCGGTCTTCGCGCGTCCCGCCTCGAGTTTCGCCAGCACCGCCTTCGCGCGCGCCACCGTCACCGGCGACATCCCCGCCAACCGCGCGACCGCCAGCCCATAGCTCCGATCCGCCGGCCCGTCGGCGAGTTCGTGGAGCAGCACCAGCTCCCCCTTCCACTCGCGCGCGCGGACATGATGCAGCGACAGCGCCTCGCAGCGCTCGGCGAGCCGCGTCAGTTCATGGTAATGCGTCGCGAACAGACACCTGCACCGGTTGTCTTCGTGGATCGCCTCGACCACCGCCCAGGCGATCGCGAGCCCGTCATAGGTCGACGTACCGCGCCCGACCTCGTCGAGGATTACGAACGATCGCGGCGTTGCCTGCGCAAGGATCGCCGCGGTCTCGACCATCTCGACCATGAAGGTGGAGCGGCCGCGGGCGAGGTTGTCCGACGCCCCGACGCGGCTGAACAGGCGGTCGACCAGGCCCAGCGTGGCCTTGGTCGCGGGCACGTACGACCCGGCCTGCGCGAGCACGGCGATCAGTGCGTTCTGGCGGAGGAAGGTCGATTTACCGCCCATGTTCGGGCCGGTGACGAGCCACAGTCGCGAGCTTTCCGACAAATTGCAGTCGTTGGCGACGAACCGGTCGCCCGACTTCGCCACCGCCGCTTCGACCACCGGATGCCGGCCGCCCTCGATCTCGAAGCACGCGTGATCGACCAGCGAAGGCCGCGCCCAGGCGCCTTCCGCGGCGCGCTCCGCCAGCCCGGCTGCGACGTCCAACCGCGCGAGCGCATCCGCCGTCGCCGCGATCGCCTCGCGCCCCGCAAGAGCCTGCGCGGTGAGTTCCTCGAGATGCGCCGCTTCGGCCGCGAGCCCGTGTGCGCCGGCCTGCGACACCTTCGCCGCGACCTCGTGCAGCGCAGGCGTATTGAACCGCACCACGCCCGCGAGCGTCTGGCGATGCGTGAAGCCGCTCTCGGGCTTCATCAACGGATCCGCCGCCCGCGCGGGAACCTCGACATGATAGCCGAGCACGCCGTTGTGGCGGATCTTCAACGCGGTGACCCCAGTCGAAGTCCGAAACTCCGCCTCCAGCGCGGCAATCGCCCGCCGCCCGCCAGCGCCGGCATCGCGCAGGTCGTCGAGCGCGGCGTCATAGCCCGCCGCGATATAGCCGCCGTCCGATGCCTCGATCGGTGGCGACGGCACCAGCGCACGCTTGAGCAGGTCGATCAGCGCGCCGTGGCCGCGCAATCTTGGCGCGATGTCCCGGAGCAGCACCGGCGGATCGACGATCGCATCCATCCGCTCGCCAAGGCTCCACGCGCCGTCGAGCCCGTCGCGCAACTGCCCCAGATCGCGCGGGCCGCCACGCCCTGCCGCCAGTCGCCCGAGCGCGCGGCCGATGTCGGGCAGCGCCCGCAACGTCGAGCGCAACCGCTCGCGCGCCGCTTGGTCGTCATGGAACAGTCGCACTAGATCGAGCCGCGCATCGATCGCCGCCTTGTCCATCAGCGGCGCACCGAGGTCCGCGCCGAGCAACCGCGCACCGGCGCCCGTCACGGTCCGGTCGACCGCGTCGAGCAGGCTGCCTTTGCGCACGCCGCCGGTGGTGCAGGTCAGCTCGAGGCTCTCGCGGGTGGCGGCGTCGATCGCCATCGTCTCCGCCGCGCGGCCTATCCGCGGGGGGCGCAAAAACGGCATCGTGCCCTTCGCATTATGCTCAAGATACGCGACCAGTCCGCCCGCCGCGGCGAGCCCCGCGCGGCCGAACTGCCCGAACCCGTCGAGCGTCGCCACGCCGTACAGTCGCTTGAGCCGAGCCTCGCCCGCGCCGCTGTCGAAGTCGATTTTCGGCCGCAGCGTCGTCGCGGCCTCCTCGAAAGCGCTAGCCTCAGACGCCACGACCTCGGCAGCCCCAAGCCGCGCGAGTTCCGCCTCGACCGCGTCACCCGCAACCTCGACGATCTCGAAGCGCCCGGTCGAGACGTCCGCGGCGGCGATAGCTACCGACCCGCCCGCCTCGCCGATCGCCACGCACCAATTGTCGCTCCGCGCGTCGAGTAGCGCCTCCTCGGTCAGCGTCCCCGCCGTCACCACCCGGACGATCGCGCGCGCGACGAGCGCCTTCGATCCACCGCGAGCCTTCGCCTCCGCCGGGCTTTCGACCTGTTCGGCGATCGCGACGCGGTGGCCGGCCTTGATCAGGCGTTGGAGGTACACCGTCGCCGCATGCACAGGCACGCCGCACATCGGGATCGGCTTGCCTTCATGCTCGCCGCGCGCGGTCAGCGCGATGTCGAGCACGCCGGCTGCGACCCGCGCATCATCCATGAACAGTTCGAAGAAATCGCCCATCCGGTAGAACAGCAAGCAATCCTGCGCCTCCGCCTTCAGGCCGAGATACTGCGTCATCATGGGGGTAGGGGCGGGGTGCGACATCAGGGGCGGGTAGCGAAACTTTGCGGGTTCGTCATCCGCCGCCGTTCTCCTGCGAACGCAGGAGCCCAGGGTTCCAGGGGACAGCGCTGCTTGATCCTGGGCTCCTGCGTTCGCAGGAGAACATGGGCGAAGTGTCCGGGGTGACGAAGCGGCATCGTCTGCGTAAAGACACAGGCCACAGAGAGAGGCCCCGCCCATGTCCGACGAAACGCTGCAATTCTCCGAACGCGAAGCCTTGCTCTTCCACTCGGAAGGCCGTCCGGGGAAGATCGAGATCATTGCGTCGAAGCCGATGGCGACGCAGCGCGATCTCGCGCTCGCCTATTCGCCCGGCGTCGCGGTGCCGGTGCAGGCGATCTACGACGATCCCGCGACCGTCTACGACTATACCGCGAAGGGAAACCTCGTCGCGGTGATCTCGAACGGCACCGCGATCCTCGGCATGGGCAATCTCGGGCCGCTGGCCAGCAAGCCGGTGATGGAGGGCAAGGCGGTGCTCTTCAAGCGCTTCGCCGACGTCGACGCGATCGATATCGAGCTGAAGACCGAGGACGTGAACCGCTTCATCGACGCGGTCGAGCTGATGGAGCCGACCTTCGGCGGGATCAACCTCGAGGACATCAAGGCGCCGGAATGCTTCATCATCGAGCAGGCGCTGCGCGAGCGGATGAACATCCCCGTCTTCCATGACGACCAGCACGGCACCGCGATCATCACCGCCGCCGGCCTGATCAACGCGTGCCTGCTCACGGGACGCAAGCTGTCCGAGGTCAAGATCGTCGTCAACGGCGCGGGCGCCGCGGCGATCGCGTGCACCGAACTCGTCAAGGCGATGGGCGTGCGCGGCGACAACGTCATCCTGTGCGATCGCAAGGGCGTGATCTACCAGGGCCGCGAGGGCGTCGACCAGTGGAAGTCGGCGCACGCCGCGATCACCGAGACGCGCACGCTGACCGAGGCGCTGGTCGGTGCCGACGTGTTCCTGGGGCTCTCCGCGGCGGGATCGCTGACGCCGGAGATGGTCAAGGACATGGCCCCCGCGCCGATCATCTTCGCGATGGCCAACCCCGAGCCGGAGATCCGCCCCGAACTGGCGATGGCCGCGCGCCCCGATGCGATCGTCGCGACCGGGCGCTCGGATTATCCGAATCAGGTCAACAACGTGCTCGGCTTCCCGTTCATCTTCCGCGGGGCGCTTGACGTCCGCGCGACCGGGATCAACGACGCGATGAAGATCGCCGCCGCCAACGCGATCGCCGAACTCGCGCGCGAACGCGTGCCGGAAGAAGTCGCGGCCGCGTACGGCGTTAGCCACAGCTTCGGTCCGGCCTACATCATCCCCGCGCCATTCGATCCGCGGCTGATGGAAGTCGTCCCCGTCGCGGTCGCAAAGGCCGCAATGGCCTCGGGCGTCGCGACCAAGCCGATCCTCGACATCGAAGCGTATCGGCACTCGCTCCGTGCCCGCCTCAACCCGACCACCTCGGTCCTGTCGATGGCGTATGAAGGCGCCCGCGCGCATCCCAAGCGCGTGATCTTCGCGGAAGGCGAGGAAGAGGTCGTCCTCCGCGCCGCCATCGCCTTCAAGGAAGGGGGATATGGCACGCCTGTGCTGGTCGGCCGCGACGACGTGCCCGACCGGTTGCGCGCGCTCGGCGTTACCGACCCCGAGAGCTTCGAACTCCACAACAGCCGCGTCTCGCCGCTCGTGCCGCGGATGGTCGACTTCCTGTATTCGCGGCTCCAGCGTCGCGGCTATCTGCGCCGCGATTGCGAGCGGATGGTCAACCAGGACCGCAACATCTTCGGTGCGCTGCTGCTCCAGCTCGGCGAAGGCGACGCGATGATCACCGGCATTACCCGCACCTATGGCGAGACGATGCGCCAGATTTATCGCGTGATCGATCCGGCGGCGGGGAAGACGCCGTTCGGTATTCATCTGCTCATCGGCAAGAGTCACACGGTGTTCATCGCCGACACGACGGTCAACGAACGTCCCACCGCCGAGCAATTGGCCGACTTCGCCGAACAGACCGCGGCGGTCGCGCGGCGGATGGGGCATGAGCCTCGCGTGGCGTTCCTCAGCTACTCGAACTTCGGCAATCCGAAGGGGGAGTGGCTCGACAATATCCGCGATGCGGTGACGGTACTCGACGGGCGAAAGGTCGGGTTCGAGTATGAGGGCGAGATGGCGCCGGATGTCGCGCTGAACCCGAAGCAGCTCGCAAACTACCCGTTTGCGCGGCTGTCGGGGCCGGCGAACGTGCTGATCATGCCGGGGCTGCAATCCGCGCATATCTCGGCGAAACTGTTGCGGGAGCTGGGCGGGGACTCGGTGATCGGGCCGATGCTGATCGGGATGGAGAAGCCGGTGCAGGTTGCGCCGATGACGTCGACCGCAAGCGAACTGGTAACCCTGGCCGTCCTCGCCGCGGGTGGCATCGCCCGCTAATCTCCCTCGCCCTACGGGGAGAGGGAAGGGGCCCGCGGCGCTTGCCGTGGGAAGGGAGAGGGGAGTGAGGCTCGGGACGGTTCATCCCAACGGCCCCTCTCCCTTCCGTCGCAAGTGCTCCTCCCTCCCTCTCCCCGGAGGGGCGAGGGAATTGACTTACGCGTCGATCGACGTCCCTAGCGATGCGTGGACCAGGCCGCCGTCCACGGTAATCGTCTCCCCGATCACGTAATCCCCCGCACGGCTGGCGAGGTAGATCGCGGCGCCCGCCATATCCTCGTCCACGCCAACCCGCTTCGCCGGAATCCCCTGCGCCACCGCATCCCCATGATCCCGCGCCGCCTTGTTCATGTCGCTCGCAAACGCGCCCGGTGCGATCGAGGTGACGTTGATCGAGTCCGTCACCAGCCGCGCCGCCATCCGCTTCGTCAGATAGATCAGCGCCGACTTCGACGCGTGATAGCTGTACGTCTCCCACGGGTTCAGCCGCTGCCCGTCAATCGACGTGATGTTGATCACCTTCGCCGGTTTTTCCCGTGATCCCGACGCCTTCAGCGCCGCATGCAGCGCCTGCGTCAGAAAAAACGGCGACTTCACGTTGAGGTCCATGACCTTGTCCCAGCCGACCTCGGAAAACTCCTCGAACGGCACGCCCCAAGCCGCCCCCGCATTGTTCACGAGGATATCGAGCTTCGACTCATGCTCGGCGAACTGCGCGGCAAGCGCCTTGCACCCTGCCACCGTCGAGACGTCCTGCGGCAGCGCGATGCAGTTCGGCCCGAGTTCCGCCGCAGCCGCCTCGCACACATCGGCCTTCCGCGAAGAGATATACACCTTGGCCCCCTGCGCGATGAAGCCGGCGGCGATCATCTTGCCGATCCCGCGGCTGCCGCCGGTGATCAGCGCGACGCGGCCGTCGAGCCGGAACAGGTTGGTCGTATCCATCACGCATCCTCCGAATGTTTGGCCGCTTGGTATCGCCGAGCGCCGCTTGCCGCAAACCCGTTTTTCGAACGCGCTGTCATTGACGAGTGCAGAAGCCATACTATGCTCGCAAAAAAAGAGCAGGAGAGTGCGTGTGAGGTTTTCAGGCAAGCGGGCCGTCGTGACCGGCGGTGCGTCGGGTATCGGCCGGGCGACCGCGCTGCGACTCGCCGACGAAGGCGCCACCGTGCTGATCGGCGACATCGACGAGGCCGGCGGCCACGCGATCGCCGACGCATCCGGCGGCCGTATCCTGTTCCAGCGTACCGACGTGCTCCAGGCCGGCGACATCGAGGCGCTGATGCAGACTGCCGACGATGCGGGCGGGCTCGACATCCTGTTCAACAATGCCGGCGCGGGTGGTTCGCGCGATCCGATCGGCGAGATTTCGCCTGAGGACTGGGACCGCACCCAGGCACTCCTCCTCCGCTCGGTCGCGCTCGGCATCCGCTACGCAGCACCGCGGATGGCCAAGCGAGGCGGCGGCGCGATCGTCAACACCTCGTCGGTGTCCGCGCTCGGCACCGGCTACGCGCCGACCGCCTATTCCACCGCCAAGGCCGGCGTGCTCCACCTCACCAAGCAGGCCGCCGCCGATCTCGCGCAGCACAGGATCCGCGTGAACGCGGTCGTGCCCGGCTTCATCGTCACCAACATCTTCACGCGCACGCTCGAACTCGACGCCGCCAAGACGTCGCAGGCCGACGCGATGATCGCGCATATCGCCGCCGACGCACAGCCGATCCGCCGCCCCGGCACCAGCGAGGACATCGCCGCCGCGGTCGCGTTCCTTGCCAGCGACGACGCGAGCTTCATCACCGGCACGCACATCCTCGTCGATGGCGGCATGACGATCGGCACGCGGCCAAGCTGGGACCCCGCGCAACCTTCGCTGTTCGCGCTGCTCGACAAACTGAAGTGACGGCACCCGCCCGCCGCCTCTCCAACGGCACGATGGCGAGCTACGGCTTCGGCGCGGTCGCGTACGGGGTGAAGGACGCCGGGTTCGGTACGTTCCTGTTGCTGTTCTACAACCAGGTCGTCGGGCTTCCTTCCGCCACCGTCGGCCTCGTCATCATGATGGCGCTGCTGATCGATGCGTTCGTCGATCCCGCGGTGGGCTTCTTTTCCGATCGCACGCGGACGAAATGGGGCCGGCGGCATCCGTGGATGTACGCGTCCGCGCTGCCGATCATGATCGGCTGGTTGCTGCTGTGGAACCCGCCCTCGGTGATGTCGGAGCCGCAAACGTTGGTCTGGCTGTTTGCGATGGCGGTGATCGTCCGTAGCGCGGTGAGTTGTTACGAGGTCCCCTCGGTCGCGCTGACGCCCGAACTGACGTCGGGGTATGACGAGCGCACCCGGATCATGGCGTATCGCTATCTGTTCGGCTGGGTCGGCGGGTTGCTGATGCTGTTGTCGGCGTACCAGTATTTCCTCGCGCCGACCGCGGCGTTCCCGAACGGCCTGCTCAACCGTGCCGGATACGGCGGCTTCGCGTTGGCGGGCGCGGTCTTCATCGGCGTCGCGATCCTCGTCTCCGCGCTCGGCACGCATCATGAGATCAGGCATCTGCCGAACCCGCCGATCGCCAAGCAGACCTTGCGCGAGTCCTTCGCCGAATTGCGCCAGACGGTGAAGAACCGCGCGTTCGCGATTCTGATGGCAGCGGGCGTCTGCGCGTACACGATCCAGGGCATCAGCTACGCGATGTCGAACTACCTCTACACCTATGTCTGGGGCTTCAAGGGGCCGGTGTTCGTCTATCTGACGATCGCGCTGTTCTCGGGCGTGTTTCTCGCGTTCCTCGCCGCGCCCCGGCTCGGCAGGACGGGGAGCAAGCCCAAGGCGGCGATGGGCGCGGTGCTGCTCGGCGCGGCGCTCAACACGTCGCCCTATTGGCTGCGGATGCTCGGCGTTTTCCCGGAGGTCGGCGAGTCCACGCTGCTGCCGATGCTGTTCGGGTTCTTCATCCTCGGTACCGCGTCGAACGTCACCGGGTTCATCCTCGGCGCGTCGATGATGGCGGACGTGGTCGAGGATTCGGAGGCGAAGACGGGTAGGCGGTCGGAAGGGGTGTTCTTCGCAGGATCGTTCTTCGTCCAGAAATGCACGAGCGGGATCGGGATATTCTTCGCGGGGATGATCCTTGCGGTGGCGGGGTTCCCGGCCAAGGCGACGCCGGGAACGGTCCCGACCGGTACGATCGACCGCCTGACGCTGATCTATGCCGGCCTCTACATCGTGCTGGCGTGCGTGTCGGCGTTCTTCTTCTCCCGCTTTCCGTTTGGCCGGGTCGAGCATGAGGCGCGGCTGGCGCGACTAGCTGGCGCGCCGAGCGTCGATGCAGCGCCACGCGAACCCTAATCTTCCCCCCCCCTCCCTGGAAGGGAGGGGCCGGGGGTGGGTCGGCCGCTTGTCGATCGCTCCGTCAGCTAACAGGCCGACCCACCCCCAACCCCTCCCTTTCAGGGAGGGGAGCAGGACGGTGACCGCCGCTCTTCCAGCGAGCGGAGCTGCGCGTTAGGGCGGTGGCTTGGCCTTCCCCTTGGAACGGCGACATCGGAGTTTCCATGCGTATCCCCGCACTAGCCACCGCCCTCAGTCTCGTCCTCGCATCCCCCGCCGTCGCGCAGACGGTCGCACCGGTCCTCACCACCCCCGACGCGCACGACCCGCACAGCTACGCCCGCCCCGCCGAGGCGCGCGTCACGCATGTCGCGCTCGATCTCGCCGCCGACTTCGACACGCACGTCATCCGCGGGATCGCCACGCTCGACATCTTGGCGAAACCGGGCGCGAAGCTTGTGCTCGACGAGAACGGCCTGAAGATCGTCAACATCACCGACGCCGCCGGCAAGCCGCTCCCCTACTCGGTCGGCGCGGTCGACAAGATCCACGGCGCACCGCTGACCGTCACGCTCAACGGCGCGAAGAAAATCCGCATCGCCTACGCCTCGTCGCCCGACGCGAAGGCGCTGCAATGGCTCACCCCTGCGCAGACCGCGGGCAAGACGCAGCCGTTCCTGTTCAGCCAGGGCGAGGCGATCCTCAACCGCAGCTGGATTCCGACGCAGGACTCCCCCGGCATTCGGCAAACCTGGGAAGCGAAGATCGCCGTCCCCAGGCAGCTCACCGCGGTGATGAGCGGGCTCGCGACCGGCAAGCCGACCTGCGCTGCCGATCGCTGCACGTTTGCCTACAAGATGGACAAGCCCGTCGCGACGTACCTGATCGCGCTCGCGGTCGGCGACATCGCGTTCAAGTCGACCGGCCCGCGCACCGGCATCTGGGCCGAGCCCGCGACGCTGCCCCAGGCCGCGTATGAATTCGGCGAACTCGAGAAATTCGTCGCCGCCGCGGAAGGGCTGTACGGCCCGTATCGCTGGGGCCGCTACGACGTGCTGGTCCTGCCGCCGTCGTTCCCGTTCGGCGGCATGGAGAACCCGACGCTCACCTTCGCGACACCGACCGCGATCGCCGGTGACCGCAGCCTCGTCTCGCTGATCGCGCACGAACTCGCGCACAGCTGGTCGGGCAACCTCGTCACCAACGCGACGTGGGACGATTTTTGGCTCAACGAAGGCTTCACCAGTTACTTCGAGAACCGGATCATGGAGGCGCTCTACGGCAAGCGCCGCGCCGACATGGAGGCCGACCTCGCCTGGACCGACATGCTCGCCGCGGTGAAGGACGCCGGTGGCCCCGCCGCGAAGGACACGCAGCTCCACCTCGATCTCGATGCCGCGCGCGATCCCGACGACGGCATGACGCAGATCGCCTACGACAAGGGCGCGGCGTTCCTCCGCACGATCGAGAAACAGGTCGGACGCGCCCGGTGGGACGCGTATCTCCGCAGCTATTTCGACCGCCACGCCTTCCAGCCGCAGACCAGCGCGGGCTTCCTGACCGACCTCAAGTCGAAGCTGCTGACCCCCGCCGAAGCCAAGACGATCGGCGTCGATGCGTGGGTCTACCAACCCGGTATCCCGGCGAACGCAGTCCATGTCACGTCGGCTGCGTTCCCCGCTGTCGATGCGGCGGCGAAGGCGTATGCGGCCGGTGGTCCCGTCTCGGGCGTGCCCGGCAAGGCTACAACGCAGGAGATCACGCGGTTCATCACGCAATTGCCGCGCAAACTCCCGACCGAGCGGTTGAAGACGCTCGACACCGCGTTCGGTTGGAACACCACCGGCAACGCGGAGATCCGCTTCGCCTGGCTGCAACTCGCGCTCGCCAATCACTATGCCCCCGCCGACGCCTCAGCCGAGCAGTTCCTCACCTCGCAGGGCCGGCGGAAGTTCGTCGCGCCGCTGTTCCAGCAGCTGATGGACTCGGGCGACTGGGGCCACAAGCTGGCGATGGAGATCTACGGCAAGGCGCGGCCGGGCTATCATGCGGTCACGCAGGTCACCGTGGACCGCATAACCGGTTGGAAACTCATGAACTGAGCCGCCCTGAGCGCCCATTCGGGGCGTTGGTCGGCGCGGTAACACGCTTCGTCGGATATGGTTCCCGCACGGGTTCCAATTAAATCGAACCTCCCGTAGCCAGAATGCGACAAACGGGTTTTGGCCGGGGGGTCTCGATGAATTTCAAGGCGTTAGCAGCGCGTTTTGCGCTGGTGGTATCGTGCGGCCTGATGACGGCCACCCCTGCTGCGGCTCAGTTCTGGCAGTGCGTGACGTTCGCTCGCTCGGTGTCGGGCATCGAAATCCGCGGCAATGCCAACACCTGGTGGAGCCAGGCCGAGGGTCGCTACGAGCGTGGCCACACCCCGAAGGCCGGCTCGGTCCTCGCCTTCTCGCCGACCTCGCGGATGCGCGTCGGCCATGTCGCAATGGTCTCGAAGGTCGTCAGCGACCGCGAAGTCCTCCTTACGCATGCCAACTGGTCGCGCCCCGGCGCGATCGAGACCAACGTCCGCGCGATCGACGTCTCGCCCGCCGGTGACTGGAGCATGGTCAAGGTCTGGTATGGTCCGCAGGGCGACCTCGGCACCTCGGCCTATCCGACCAAGGGCTTCATCTACTCGGGCCACGCGCCTGCCGGCGATACGCTCGATGCTCCGGTGCAGCCGTCGTTCCAGATGGCGAGTGCGACCCACACCGTGTCTGCAACGCAGCATGCCAATGCCGCTCAGCTTGCGACGATCCAGCATGGTCCTACCGATCCGCGCGGGATCTTCACGCTGGTGAACGACGCGAACTGAGGTTTGCCTGTGAGGTGAGCGGGGGGCCCGGTTCGGTACCCACAGCATTCGATTCCACGTCGCCAGCCTAGCGTTTCGCTCGCGACCGCCCCCTGACAGTTAGGCGCTTCAGGCTCCCAAACGGCACCTCCCCGGCGAAGGCCGGGGCCCAGTTGGAAAGGTCGCAGTGCCAGACCGCCACCATTGTTAGCGGCGTCCCCCAACTGGACCCCGGCCTTCGCCGGGGAGGTGTCTTCTTAGGGAGATCACTGTTCGACTAAACTTCTTGTTCTCCCGCGAAGGCGGGAGCCCAGTCTGGACCCCCGCCTTTGCGGGGGAACACGCTACCTGCTCAGTTCCAATACGCCCCGCGCACGTTCAAATGAACGGCCTCACGCAGCCTTGAACGTCAGCGCATCGCCGTTCATGCAGTACCGCTTCCCCGTCGGCTTCGGCCCGTCATCGAACACGTGGCCGAGATGACCGCCGCAGCGCCGACAATGCACCTCGGTTCGCCCCATCCCCATCGTCGAATCCACCCGCGTCCGCACCGCATTCGGCAAGGGCTGCCAGAAGCTCGGCCACCCCGTCCCGCTCTCGAACTTGGTCTTCGACGAGAAATTCGGCAACGCACACCCGCCGCACGAGAAGATTCCCGCGCGATGCTCGCCATTCAGCGGGCTGGAATAGGGCCGCTCGGTCCCCTCCTTCCGCAGCGTATCATACGCATCCGGCGACAGCTTCTTCCGCCACTGCGCGTCGGTCAGGTTGAGCTCGAACCGCTCGGCCGCCTGAGCGGGTTGCGACGAACACCCCCAGAGCGCGAAGCCGGCCACGCCTGTTCCGGCCAGCGTGAGAAAAGCGCGACGGTCCTGGGTCATGTTCGTCTCCATGGTTCGGATATAGGTACGGCCGAACCACCCGATAAGGTTACACTACCCCCTCAGTATTTGCTGATCTCGACCGGTAGCGTCCGATAGCCGTGGACGAAGCACGCAGCGACCCGCGTCGGTTCGGCGAGCACGTTGATCCGCATCCGGCGGGCGGCCATCTCCTCCAGGAGGATCGCGATCTGCATCTCCGCCAGCCGCGCGCCGACGCAGCGGTGGATGCCGTGCCCGAACGCCAGGTGCCGCCGCGCGTTCGGGCGGTCGACCACGATCGCGTCCGCATCGTCGCCGAACACGCTCTCGTCGCGGTTTGCCGAGATGTACCAGAGCGCGAGCTTGTCGCCGGCCTTGATCTGCTGCCCCATCAACTCCGCGTCCGCCGTCGCGGTGCGGCGCATGTGCGCGAGCGGGGTCTGCCAGCGCAAAATCTCGCTGACCGCGTTGGGGATCAGCGTCGGGTCCGCCTCCAGCTTCGCGCGCGATTCCGGGAACTTGTCGAGGCCATAGGCAAGCGCCGACATCGAATTGCGCGTCGTGTCGTTGCCGCCGACGATCAGCAGGATGAGGTTCCCGATGAACTCGTTGTGATCCATGTGGCTCATCGCGTCCGAATGGATCATCATCGAGATCAGGTCGGGCGTCGGATCCTTGTCGATCTTCGCATCCCACAGGCCTTTGAAATACGACCCGCATTCGAACATGTATGCGAGCCGCTGGCCACGCAGCTCCTCGTTCTTCACGATCTCGATATCGCCCGCCCAATCCGACCATAAAGTCAGTTTCCGCCGGTCGGCCCAAGGGAAGTCGAACAGAATCGCCAGCATCTGCGTGGTGAGTTCGATCGCGACGGTATCGACCCAGTCGAACGGCGTGTTCCACGGCAAGCTATCCAGCATGTCCGCCGTCCGCCTGCGGATATCGCCCGACATCCGCGTCATTTCGCTGGGGGTGAAGGCCGGCGCGACGGTGCGGCGCTGGCCGGTATGCACGGGGCGATCGCGCGCGATGAACATCGGCATGCGCACGTCGCGCTCGGCGATGAAATCGGCGATCGTGATCCCGCCGGCCTCGGACGAGTAGAGATCGGGGAGCGACTCGACCTCGACGATGCCCTTGTAGGTTGAGACCGACCAATAGGGGCCGTAGTCGGAGTGCTCGACGTAATGGACGGGGGATTCGGCGCGGAGCCGAGCGAACGGCGCTTGCCAGAGGTCGTCGCGGTAGAGTTCGGCGCGGCTCACGTCGAGTGGATCGACCGTCTGTTGCGCCACGTCTCTTACCAGAGTCGCCATCGTTTCTCTCCCCTGTTTTGCCGCAGGAGAGGCTTTGCTGACACTTATGTCAATAGTTTCCGTTCTCCTGCGAACGCAGGAGTCCAGGACCGCGAGGGATGGCGTTCGTTACCCTGGGCTCCTGCGTTCGCAGGAGAACGGTTAAGCGACTACCTTGGCCTTACGCCGCCAGAACGGCCTAGCACTCCCCGATTGCAGCACTCCACGGCGGAAGAGGCGGGCCCCAACCGTTATAAAAATCGTCACCCAAAGCGCCTGCCACGCGAGCGCGGCGACGTGTGGCCAGAGTTCGGGCGAATTCGCCGCACGCCCCGCCATCGCGAACGGCGACGACAGCGGGAACAGTTCGGCGGCGGTGGCGATCCAGCTGCCGGGGTGCGAGACCGCCGCAGAGGACAGACCGAACATCGCGACCTGCAGGATCGTGATCGGCAGCGACAGCATCTGGATTTCGCGCATCGTCGTCGCCTGTGCGCCGACGCCCAGGAACACCGAGCCGAGCAGGAGATACGCCATGCTGAAATATGCGGCGAACAGCAGCGCGAACATCGGTCCGCCGACCGCGGGCGTCAGGTCGCCCAGCGCGACTGCCGCGGCGGCGGGCATCAGCGAGGTGATCTGCGTGACGACGGTGCCCCAGAACGCGACGAACAGCACCGCGACGCCGAACATCCCGATCAGCTTGCCGAAGAACACCGACTCCAGCGGCACCGCAGCGGCGAGCACTTCGATCACCTTGTTGTTGCGCTCCTCCGCCATCGTGCCGACGACCTGGCCCGACAGGAACAGCGTGAGGAAGAAGATCCCGAACACCGCGAAGAACGCCGACTGGTGCTGGCCACCGACAGAGGTGGTCGAGCGCGTGACCTGCGTCTTGGTCGCGGCGATCGTCGGCAGCGTGCCGCCGAGCTTCTGCGCGGCGAGCGTCGTCTGTGCGAGCAGCCCGAGATAATCCGCCGAGCGACGCCCGCGCGGTCCGTACAGGATCTGCGGCGCATCGAGCGGGCCGTACAGCACCGCCGACGCATCGACATTTTTCGTCTCGAACGCCGCACGCGCCTGTGCCGCCGGGTCGGCCTTGGGCGCGACGATCGACAGTTCGGGCGGGGCTTCCTCGTCGCGGAACATGCCGCGCAGACGCTCGTCGGCCTCGTCGATCGGTCGCGCGGTGGAGGCAGGGACGATCGCGATGATCCGCGTCTTGTCCTGGGCGCCGCCGCTGACGCTCGCCGCGCCCATCCCGCCGATTGCGCCGAACGATCCCATGATGACCGGTGCGAACAGGAACAGCAGGAATATCGGCGTGAACACCGTGGCGATGAAGTCGCGGCGCGCGATCGTGAAGGTCTGGCGGAGCGTCCGGCGGAAACGGCTCATGCCGCCTTCTCCACAGGCGCATCGCCGTGCTGGCCGACGATCCGGACGAACGCCTCGTGTAGCCCGGGCCGCTCGATCGACAGCCCCGAAATCCCGTACCCCGCGTCGATCAGTCTCACGAGCAAGCTCTCGATTCCTTCGTTCGGCAGCTCGAACCGCCAGCTGTCCCCGTCCGCTACCGCATCCGATGGCAGCACGCCGCGGATTGCCGGATCGGGGCGGTGCGGCGTGTAGTGGACGCGTTGCGGCAATATCCCGCGAGCATCAGCGACCGTGCCTTCGAACCGTCGCTTGCCGCCGGCGATGATCGCGAGCCGGTCGCACAGGCGCTCGGCATGGCTCATGATATGCGTCGAGAACAGGATCGTCGCGCCGCGATCGCGCTCGTTGAGGATCAGCTTCTCGAGCCGCTCCTGGTTGACCGGATCGAGTCCCGAAAACGGCTCGTCGAGCACGAGCAGGTCGGGCTGGTGCACGACCGAGCCGAGCAACTGCACCAATTGCGCCATGCCCTTCGACAGCTTCCGGATCTTCTCGTCGACCGCATGGCCAAGCCCAGCGGCTTCCATCAGCACCACCGCACGTTCGCGCCCGGTCTTCCAGTCGAGCCCGCGCAATGCCCCCAGGAACGCGATCGCCTCGCGCGCCTTCATCGCCGGATATAGTCCGCGCTCCTCGGGGAGATAGCCGACCCGGTCGCTCGCATCGCGCGGATTGTCGTAGCCGAGCAGCGTGCGCGATCCCTCGTCGGGTTCGATGATCCCGAGCAGCATGCGCAGCGTCGTCGTCTTGCCCGCGCCGTTGGGCCCGAGCACGCCGTACACCGAGCCGCGCGGCACCATCATGTCCACCCCGTCGACCACGCGCCGATCGCCGAACCGCTTCACGATCCCGTTCGCGGTGACCGCCCATTCATCGTTCACGCGCAATCTTCCTACCGAGGGTGGCGTCGTGGTAGCGGGCGGACGTGGCGCAAGACAAGCTGGAACACAGGCTCAAGGCCAAAGCGGCGGAACTGGGTTTCGTCGCGTGCGGGATCGCGCATGCGGGGGCGGCGCCGCGTGCCGGCGAACGGCTGCACCAGTGGCTCGCGGACGGCCGCCACGGCGACATGATCTGGATGGAGGAGCGCAAGCACCACCGCGAGAGTCCCGCCGGCCTCTGGCCTGAGGTGCGCAGCGTGATCGCGCTCGGCATGAGCTATGCGCCGAAGGACGATCCGCTCCGGCTGGCGGACGAGGGCGGGGTAGGGCGCATATCGGTCTATGCGCAGGGCCCCGATTATCACGACGTCGTGAAGCGGCAGTTGAAGGCGCTGGGGCGGTGGCTGGCGGCGGAGGCAGGGCGCGATTTGCCGCCGTTCGATTTGAAGGTGTTCGTCGACACCGCGCCGGTGATGGAAAAGCCGCTTGCCGAAGCGGCCGGGCTTGGGTGGCAGGGCAAGCACACCAATCTTGTCAGTCGCGAGCATGGCAGCTGGCTGTTCCTCGGTGCGATCTACACAACGCTCGACCTTGAGCCGGACAAGGGCGGCGTCGACACCTGCGGCAGTTGCGACGCGTGCCAGACCGCGTGCCCGACCGCGGCGTTCCCACGGCCTTACCAACTTGATGCCCGTCGCTGCATTTCGTACCTCACGATCGAGCATGCCGGGCCGATCCCGCACGAGTTCCGTGCCGCGATCGGCAACCGCATCTACGGCTGCGACGACTGCCTGGCGGTGTGCCCCTGGAACAAGTTCGCTGCCGCGGCCAACGCGAACCTGGCGTTTCATCCTCGCGCGGAACTGATCGCGCCGGAACTTGCCGACATCCTGGCGCTGGACGATGCGAGCTTCCGCACGGTGTTCGCGGGCTCACCGATCAAGCGCATCGGCCGCGCCAAGATGATCCGCAATGCCTTGATGGCGGCGGGGAACAGTCGCGATCCTGGCCTCGTCGAGGCCGTCGTCGGGCTGTTGAGCGACGACTCGCCGGTCGTTCGGGGCGCGGCGATATGGGCATTGCGGCGGCTGGATAGCGCGCGCTGGGGCATCGAGCGCGGGCGTCGGTTGGCGGACGAGGGCGATCAGAGCGTGCTGGGTGAGTGGGGGGCGGCTGCGGTGGATCGTGTCGTGCCCCTGGTCGATCTACCCGCGAGTAAGTAACCAAACGGGTTAATTATCTTGACATCGTCACGCTCGTCTGGCACATAACAGGAACATCGAAAACTAGCGAGTCGGGCCGGACGGTCTGGCTTTCGGGAAGCCGGGACGATCGGGGCGGGAGCCTTTGTCGTCGCCGGCTTTCTGCGTTTGGCGGTGCGGTGCAGGCAAGCGGGGGCGCGGCATGGGGATCAAGAGCAAGGCGGCCGGGAACGCGAAGGTCGGCAGGATGGTCATCACGGGTGGGAAGAACCGGGTTCTTGTGGCCCGGAAACCCCGGGCGAAGGAATGGACACTCGAGCGGCAAGCCACGTTTCTTGAGGAATTGGCGATGACCGGCAACGTGACCACGTCTGTCGTCGTGGTGGGGATGTCGCTCGGCGGAGCCTATCACCGCCGCTCGCACGATCCTGCGTTTGCCGCAGCATGGCAGGCAGCGTTGTCGCGCGGGTATGACCGGTTGGAGGAACTGTTGTTGGCGACGTCGCTCGCCTCTCTGGATCGCGATGATGGGCGTCTTGGCGGGCAGGGCGACGACGACCCGAGCGATGGGGGTGTGGAGGCGCCCGGCAACGAGACGGCGGCGGTCGGCGACGCTGATGCCGTCGAAGACGGGGGTGCCGTCGAAGAAGTGGGCGGCGAAAAGATCTGGGGCGGGGCTGCGGTGCCCGGTGCGGGGTTGATCAAGCTGTCGAGCGTGACGGCGATCCAGTTCGCGCTGGCGATGCTGAACCAGCATCGCGCGCGAGAGGCGCGGGGGCGCCAGTCCAGCCAGACCTGTCGGGCAACGTCGGTGGAGACCGATGCCGCATTGCTGAAGCTGCTGGACTCGCTGGCGCGGCGCCAGGCGCTCGCCTCTTGACGCGCTCGCGAAGCGGCGAAGGCGATCCGGGGGCGGTCGACCCGGCGCCGGTGGCCCCGGTCGAACGCGACCTGGTGGCGGAGCTGGCCGACCTGCCGGTGGTGCACCGTGCCGGGATCATGCGGAAGCTGTCGGTCGGTCAACGCAACGAGCTGCGCGATCGGTGGCGGCACTGGGCGCATGACGGGCAATATCCGCCCGAGGGTGACTGGCGGATCTGGCTGATCCGGGCGGGGCGCGGCTTTGGCAAGACGCGGGCGGGCGCGGAGTGGGTCAGCCAGATCGCGCGCGACGATCCGACCGCGCGGATCGCGCTGGTCGGCGCGACGATCGACGATGTGCGGCGCGTGATGGTGCAGGGCGAGAGCGGCTTGATCGCGGTGGCGCACGACAACGAGGCGCTGACGTGGCGCAGTGCGGTCGGCGAAGTGCATTTCGGCAATGGCGCGAAGGCCTATGCGTATTCGGCGGAGGCGCCGGAAGCGTTGCGTGGGCCCGAGCATGGCTGGGCGTGGTGCGACGAACTGGCGAAGTGGCGCTACGGCGATGCGACCTGGGACAATCTGATGATGGGCTTGCGGTTGGGTACGGTGCCGCGCGTGCTGGTGACGACGACGCCGAGACCGGTCGCGTTGATGCGGCGCGTGATGGCGTTGCCGGGACTGGTCGAAACGCGCGGGCGGACGCGCGACAATCCGCATCTGCCGGTGAGCTTCGTCGAGGCGGTGACCGCGACGTATGCGGGGACTCGGTTGGGGCGGCAGGAGCTGGATGGCGAGCTGATCGAGGATATTGCCGGCGCTTTGTGGACGCGGGCGCTGGTGGAGTCCCGGCGGGTGGCTTTTGCGCCGGAGCTGACGCGGGTCGTGGTGGGGGTGGATCCGCCGGCCGGGAGTATTTCCGGGGGGCCGGGGGATGCCTGCGGGATCGTGGTGGTTGCGCTCGGAGTCGATGGGTTTGGGTATGTCTTGGAGGACGCCAGTGTTTCGGGGGCTTCTCCCGAGGGGTGGGCTCGGGCTGTGGCCGAATGTGCCGAGCGGCATGGCGCGGACCGGGTGATCGCGGAGGCTAACCAGGGGGGGACTATGGTGGGGAGCGTTCTTTCCGGCGCTGACCGGGCGATGCCGGTGAAGTTGGTGCATGCTTCGCTGGGGAAGGTGGCGCGGGCTGAGCCGGTGGCGGCTTTGTACGAGTGCGGGCGGGCTTGGCATGTGGGGGCGTTTCCGGACCTGGAGGACGAGCTTTGCGGGCTGATCGCGGGCGGGGGGTATGAGGGGCCGGGGCGGTCGCCGGATCGCGCGGATGCGCTGGTTTGGGCGATGACCGAGGTGATGCTGGGGCCGCGGGCGCGGGTTTCTGTGCGGGTGCTTTAGGTTTTGCCCTCTCCCTTTCGGGGAGAGGGAAGGAGGAGCGCTTGCGACGGGAGGGTGAGGGGTGGTTGGGACTGCTGGTTTTAGTCTCACTCCCCTCACCCTCCCACGCGCGAGGGCGCGCGGGCCCCTCCCTCTCCCCGGAGGGGCGAGGGAAATTCAGGAGATCGGCATGAAATTGTTCGGGTGGAAATCCGGGCGCGATGAGTCGCGGCCGGTGTTGTCTCGGTCTTCGGCGGGCGCGATCGGGGGCTCTGCGTTTGGCGAGTGGCCGCGGAGTTACGAGGCGCAGGTGCGCGAGGCGTATCTGGATAATCCGATTGCGCAGCGGGCGGTCAAGCTGGTGGTGGAGGGGCCGGGGCAGGTTCATCTGGGGATCAGGACCGCGGCGGGGTTCGTGCATGCGGATGCGAGCTTGCGGCGCGTGGTGGAGCGGCCGGGGATGCCGCCTTGGCCCTTGATCGGTGTGTGGCGGATGGGGGTGTGACATGGCGACCTTGGTATTGACCGCGGTGGGGAGCGCGGTGGGCGGGCCGATCGGGGGCGCGATCGGCGCGTTGATCGGGCAGTCCGTGGATCACGCGCTGTTCGGGCCGAAACGGCGGGAGGGGCCGCGGCTGGTCGAGCTGGCGGTGCAGACTTCGTCTTACGGGGCGCAGATCCCGAAGCTGTTCGGGACGATGCGCGTGGCGGGGACGGTGATCTGGGCGACCGATCTGATCGAGAGTCGTGCTTCGTCTCGCGCGGGCAAAGGGCAGCCGAGTACGTCCACCTACTCCTATGCGGCGTCTTTTGCGGTGCTGTTGTCGGCTCGGGCTGTTCTGGGCGTTGGGCGGATCTGGGCTGAGGGGAAGTTGCTGCGGGGGGCCGCGGGGGACTTCAAGACGGCGACTGGGTTCCGGCCGCATCTGGGGGGTGAGGATCAGGCGGTGGATCCGTTGATCGCGTCCGCGGAGGGGGCGGCGACGCCGGCGTATCGGGGGGCGGCTTATGCTGTTTTCGAGATGCTGCAGTTGGCGGATTTCGGGAATCGGATTCCTTCGCTGACGTTCGAGGTGATTGCGGACGAGGGTCCGGTGCTGGTGTCGACGATCGCGAAGGCGCTGGCGGGGGAGGTTTCGGGGACGGCTCTGCTGGCGGTGGGCGGGTTTGCGGCGTCCGGCGGGAGCGTTCGGGCTGTTTTGGAGATGTTGGGTCAGGCTGGGGGGGCCTGGTTTGCGCCTGTCGGTGGCGGGTTGGTGATGCGCGATGTCGCGGGGGCGACTGTCGTTGTGGCCGACGACGGGTTTGCGGCTGAGGGGAGGGGCGTGCGGCGGGCTCGAGCTGTCGCGGCGATGGAGACGGTGCCGCGGACGATGACCGTCGGGTATTACGATGCGGCGCGGGATTACCAGGCGGGCGTGCAACGGGCGAGGCGGCCGGGGGCTGGTGTGCGTGACGATCGCGTTGAGGTACCGGCGGTGCTTGATGCGGGCGCGGCGAAGACTGTGGCGGAGGCGATACTCGCGCGGGCTGAGGCTGAGGCTGGGCGGGTGCGGCGGACGATTGCGGCCGGGTTCGAGGCGATGGCGATTGCGCCGGGGGCTTGCGTGACGGTTTCCGGCGAGGGCGGCGTTTGGCGGGTGTCCGATGTCAGCATCGAGGGGATGGTGACGACGCTGGGGCTGGTGCCGCTGGTGGCGCATTCGCTGCCGGCGACTGCGACGAGCGGGCGCGTTTCGGGGGCGGTGGACGCGGTCGTCGGGGCGACGATCGTGCGCGCGTTCGAGGTTCCCGGGTTGGAGGAGGTTCCGTTGCGTGCGCCGCGGATGACGGTGGTTGCGGCGGGTGCTGGGGCGGCGTGGCGGCAGGCGGCTTTGCTTTACAGTATTGATGATGGGGTGAGTTGGGTGGCGGCCGGGGCGACGGCTGCGCCTGGGGTGCTCGGGACGATTGCGGTTGTGGCATCCAGTGCACCGGCGACGCTGGTCGATCTGCGTGGGGCGTTCGAGGTCGTTCTTGTGCATGCGGACATGGAGCTGGGCGATGCCGATGAGGCGGCGCTTGATCGGGGCGTGAATTTGGCTCTGCTGGGGAACGAGCTGGTGCAGTTCGGGCGGGCGGAACCGCTGGGTGGGGCGCGATGGCGGTTGAGCGGGTTGCTGCGGGGGCGGCGGGGAACCGAGGCTGCGACTGGCGCGCAAATGACTGGGGATCGGTTCGTGTTGCTCGAGGTGGGGGCGGCTCGGGCGTTCGACTTGCCGGTGTCGGTGCTGGGGCGTGAGGTTCGCGTGATCGCGTCCGGAGTCGGCGATGATGCGCCGGTCGAGACGCGGTGCGTGATGCACGGGGCTTCGGTGGTGCCGCCTTCGCCTGTACATCTGCGGTTCTCCGAGGAAGCCGATGGCAGTGCGACGGTGCGCTGGACGCGGCGGAGCAGGGCGGGGTGGCGCTGGATCGACGGGGTCGATGCGCCGCTGGCCGAAGAGGTCGAGGCGTACCGGGTGACCGTGACGGCGGGCGGAACCTTGCGCGATGTCGATGTGGCGGAACCGTTTGTTTCGGTCGCGGCGGCGGAACGTGTCGGTTCCGTAAGCATGGCAGTCCGGCAGCGTGGTGTGTTCGGAGAGTCGCTCGCGGCGGAACTGATCGTACCGCGCCTGATCGTACCGACGTGATTCACCAACGGGGGAACGAATTATGAGCGACGACCGCACAGCACGTCTGGCATTGCCGTTGTTGCAGCCTGGCCAGGCGCAGAAGGAAACGACGCATAACGAAGCGCTGACATTGCTGGATCTCGCGGTGCAGGCGAGCGTGACGGCGGTGGGAACCAATGTGCCGCCGGTCGCGCCGACCGCGGGGAGCGCGTGGATCGTCGGGACCGCACCGACCGGCGGCTGGGCCGGGCAGGCGCGGTCTGTCGCCGGTTGGACGGCAAGTGGGTGGCGGTTTCTGACGCCGCGCGAGGGCATGACCGTGTGGAGCATTGCCGATGGACAGTCGGTGCGGTTCGCTGCGGGCGCGTGGACGCTGGGGGTGCTGGCCGGAGCCAAGGTCTCGATCGGCGGAGTCGATGTGGTGGGGCCGCGTCGCACGGCGGTCCCCGACCCGGCGGGTGGCACCGTCGTCGACCTGCAGTCGAGAGCGACGATTGGTGCCATATTGGTAGCATTGCGGGGGCACGGATTGATTTCCGTCTAGAACACCCTGAAAACTGTGTCGTTCCAGCAACACTTCTAACTTTTGTCAGCTTGCGTGGAAACAAGCCCGAGGATAGGGAGTTTGCGATGTCCGTGTGACACTCATGAAAGGGGATTTATATGCGGAAGCTTGCCGTCGTTCTGGCACTCGCCTCCACCGCACTTGCCACTCCCGCCCTCGCCCGCGACAAGTCGTGGTACGTTGGCGTCGAAGGCGGTGCGATGATCGTTGAAGATATCGATTATGATATCGGCAACCTGAATAAGGCCGGTTCGGTCGATCATGACTATGGTTATGACGTCGATGCGGTCATGGGTTACGACTTTGGTGGTTTCCGTCTGGAAACCGAAGTCGGCTACCGCAAGGCAACCGTTGATGGCTACACGTCGTCGACGACCACGCCTGTGTTCGGTCGCACCGGCGTTCGCGGCAACGCTGGCGCAAACAGCTACGACTACGCTGGTGGTTCGTCGTCGGCGCTCAGCTTCATGCTGAACGGCCTTCTGGACTTCGGTCCGGACGATGGCATCCAGGGCTTCGTCGGCGGCGGTGTTGGTGTTGCTCGCGTCAAGGCGCAGTACGCTCTCAACAACAACGGCGACTTCCTGAACGACTCGGACACCGTGTTCGCGTATCAGGGCCTGGCCGGTATCCGCGCGCCGCTGACCGACCACATCGACGCGACGCTGAAGTATCGTTTCTTCAACGCCGAGAACGTCAAGCTGGTCGACGTTTCGAACCGCGTGTTCGACGGTCGCTATCGTTCGCACAGCATCCTTGGTGGTGTGACGTACAACTTCGGCGAGCCTGCTGCTCCGCCGCCGCCGCCGCCGCCGCCGCCGCCTGAGCCAGTCGCTCCTCCTCCGCCGCCTGCGCCGGTCGAAGTCGTTTGCTCGCCTGGTCCGTTCATCGTGTTCTTCGAATGGGACAAGTCGGACATCACGCCTGAGGCAGCGTCGATCCTCGACAACGCCGTCACGCAGTACCAGTCGTGCGGCAACGCACAGGTCATGCTGGCAGGTCACGCCGATAAGTCGGGTTCGGCATCGTACAACGTCGGTCTGTCGCAGCGCCGCGCAGATGGCGTGAAGGCATATCTGTCTTCGCATGCCATCCCGGACAGCGTCATCTCGACGGAAGCATTCGGCGAGAGCCGTCCGCGCGTCGAGACCGCCGATGGCGTTCGCGAAGTGCAGAACCGTCGCGTGGAAGTCACCTACGGTCCGGGTTCGGGCCAGTAAGACTTTCGCCAACCGGCTCTCGGGTCGGTTACGGAATAAAGTTTGGGGAGGTCGGTGCAAACCGGCTTCCCTTTTCTTTTGTGCTTTCGGCAGGGGCCGGTCGCGCGGGTTCTTGGATTGGGCGAATGTTGATCTTGTTCGCGCGGAGGCGCGGAGGCGCGGAGAGTAAGTGCCGGAGCAGGCGGTCGCGCCTCCAGCCCATCCTGCTTTTGGCGAAGCCGATGATTGTAGGCCGCTTGCGCGGGTGCGCTTTCTCGGTGCGGTCCATCTCCACGCCTCCACGCCTCCACGCCTCCACGCGAACAAATCTTCTGTTCGATACGGCAGTGCCTGAGCGGAACGTCGATATGTTCACGCGAAGGCGCAAAGGCGCGAAGAGGGTTTTGCGGGGGGGGGGGGGGTTACCTTGCTTCCTGAGTTTTTTCAGTGCTTTCGTGCCTGAGCCGGCAGGGCGCAGCGTCTCGCCCGGAGTCCGACAGCTTCGCGCCTTTGCGCCTTCGCGTGACCATATCTTCTGGCTGGATACCGTGTGGGAGCGTCGTCGCGACGCCCGCGCCTTCACCCTGGCGTATCGACGCTATATTGGGGCTGAGTGAACGAGGAGAAGCAGATGAAACCGCTGATCGGACGGGACACGCGGCTGTGCATGTCGTTGTCGGCGCGGCCGGGGAATTTCGGGTCGCGGTTCCAAAACCGGCTCTACGAGCTGACCGGGCTGGATTTCGTCTACAAGGCGTTCTCGACCACCGACCTCGATGCCGCAGTCGGCGGGATCAGGGCGCTCGCCATTCGCGGGTGCGCGATCTCGATGCCGTTCAAGGAGGCGGTGATCCCGCTGCTCGACGGGTTGGCGCAGTCGACCAGCGCGATCGACAGCGTGAATACGATCGTCAACGACGGCGGCGTGCTGACCGGGCACAACACCGATTATGGCGCGGTCGTCGATCTGGTCGCGGATCTCGATCGAGCGATGCCATTCGTGGTGCGGGGATCCGGCGGGATGGCCAAGGCAGTCGTGGCTGCGCTCGGCGACAGCGGGTTTCGCGCTGGCACCATCGTCGCGCGGAACGAAGCGGCCGGACGCGCGATCGCGGATCGCTACGGGTTCGCCTGGGCAGCCGAACCGGAGAGCGAGGCGGCGTTGCTCGTCAATGCCACGCCGCGCGGGATGACCGGGCCGGACGCCGATGTGCTCGCTTTTCCGCAGGCGATGATTGCGGCCTGCACCGTGGCTTTCGACGTGGTGCAATATCCGGCCGCGACGCCGTTCCTGCGTGCCGCGGCCGAGGCGGGGAAGCGCTGCATCACCGGGGCTGAGGTGGCCACGCTCCAGGCGTTGCAGCAGTTCGTGTTGTATACGGGCGTGACGCCTTCGTCCGAGCAGGCGGCCGATGCGGCCGACTGGGCGCGCGCGCATCCATAAGCGACTCAGTCGGTAGGTGTTTCCGCTAGCGCGGTGGCGAGCCACGGGGGAATGACCGCGTCGCCCAGTGACCCGATGCGGCGGTGTTCGACCATCAGGCCGAGTTCGGGATAGGTGACGCGGGTTCGCGTGCTGGGTTCGGTGAACGGCGCGACGATCAGGCGGCGGTTGACCTTCGAGCGGTGGTGCATCCGGGCGGTGTTCTCCTGACCGACGTAACACCCCTTGGTGAAACTGACGCCGTTCAGTTCGCGCGCGTTGCATTCGAGCCATAGCGTCTCGCCGGCGCCGAGTTCGCCGACGCCTTCGGTCACGCCGAGCGACAGTCGGTGCGCGTGCCAGTCGGCTGCCGGCTCGGCAGGTGACCCAAGCCACCGGCGGCCCAGGTCCGCAAGGCGAGGGTCGGGGACGCCGCGATCGCCTTCCGGTGCCCAATGGACCGCAAGCGCGTCGGGCACGAGCGTGATCGCGCGGCGCAGGCGGTAGAGCGAAAGGCGCTTCGTCAACGCGTCGGCTTGCGCGGCCTCGACGTCGATCAGCACGTCGGTGCCGTCCGCCCACAGGATGAAATCGAACAGCACCTTGCCTTGCGGCGACAGCAACGCCGCCCAGGCGGGTGCGTCCGGCGTGAGCAGCGCCGTGTCGGCGGTGACCAGCCCCAGCAGGAAGCCGCGTACGTCTTCGCCGGCGACGCGGATCACGCTGCGGTCGGCGAGCATCGTTCCGGGGGGATCAGTGTTCATCCGTACCACCTAGTGCGTGCGCGGCGATTTCCAACCAAGGTATGGTTTCACCCCTAGCGCGCATCCGTCGACGCGATGAAAACCCGGGCTGGTCCGTCTGGCGTCGGGGCACGTGCGCCGATAGGAAGGCGGCATGACCGACCGCCTCACGATCCGCCGCCCCGATGACTGGCACGTCCACCTGCGCGATGGCGCGATGCTGGAGGCGGTCGCGGCGCATACCGCGCGGCAGTTCGCGCGTGCGATCATCATGCCGAACCTGACCCCGCCGGTGACCTCGATCGAGGCCGCCGAGGCGTATCGGGGGCGGATCATGGCGGCGTTGGGCGGTGGCAAAGATGGGGACGTCGATTTCACGCCGCTGATGACGTGCTACCTCACCGACGGCACCGATCCGGGCGAGCTCGAGCGTGGCTATGCCGAGGGCGTGTTCGCCGCGTGCAAGCTGTACCCCGCGCATGCGACGACCAACTCCGCGCACGGCGTCACCGATATTCGCGCGCTGACAGCTGTGCTGGAGACGTTGCAGCGGATCGGCATGCCGCTGCTGATCCACGGCGAGGTGACCGACAAGTCGATCGACATCTTCGACCGGGAGGCGGTGTTCGTCGAGCGCGTGCTGACGCCGTTGGTGCGCGATTATCCGGGGCTGAAGATCGTGCTGGAGCATATCACGACTGCGGAGGCGGCTGCGTTCGTGGCAGAGGTTGATCATCCAATCGCGGCGACCATCACGCCGCAGCATCTGTTGATCAATCGCAACGCGCTGTTCGACGGGGGGCTGCGGCCGCATGCATACTGCCTGCCGGTGCTGAAGCGCGAGACGCATCGGTTGGCCGTGCGGCGGGCGGCGGTGTCGGGGTCGCCGCGGTTCTTCCTGGGGACGGACAGCGCGCCGCATGTCGTCGGGGCAAAGGAATCCGGGTGCGGGTGTGCGGGGATCTTCAACGCACCGTTCGCGCTGGAGGCGTATCTGCGCGTGTTCGACGAGGAGGGCGCGCTCGACAAGTTCGAGGGGTTCGCGTCCGAGCATGGCGCGCGGTTCTATGGATTGCCGCTGAACGAGGGGACGGTGACGTTGGTGCGCGGCGACGTCGAGGTGCCGGCGTCGATTGGTGCAGGGGATACGGCGGTGGTGCCGTTTCTCGCGGGGACCACTGTCGGGTGGCGCTTCGAGGGGTAAAATTACCTTCGATCGCAGTATGTCCCCAACGCTCCGTCATCCTGGGCTCGACCCAGGATCCAGAGCCCTGCATGTCGACGTTTGTGGCTCTGGATCCTGACTTTCGTCAGGATGACGGGCGGCTGAGATTTACAGCTGCAGGCCCGCCTTCAGCCGGTCGAGCCACAGCCGCGCTTCCTTCTGCTCGCCGACTGCGCTGGCGCTCACCGGGCCTCGCGCGGCGAAGAAGTCGCGGTGGAGCGCGAACGGCTCGAGCATCAGGCGGTCGCGCATGGAGTCAATGTCGCCGCCCATCTCCGTGAGCGCGTCGATCGTCGGCGCGATCGCGGCGCGGACGCGGCGATCCGGGGTGCGGTCGAACAGGCCTAGCGAACCCGCGGCGGTTTTCTCGAGCGCTGCGATCAGCGTTTCGCGGTAGTCGGTTTCGAGGTCTTCGCGCTGGGCGTCTAGACGGGCGAGGCGGTCGGGTTTTGCCATTTGCCGGGGGTAGCGTGCCTGGTGGGGGCGTCAACTTTTGGGCGTGGCTTTGGCGTCGCGTCACAAGCGAAGTCGTTGTTTGGGCGCGCGCCGTGGGCAAAGCCCACGTCGTCGGACGGGGCCTTGCCCCGCCGGCCGGGCTTGTCGGAGTCAGCCGGGCGTGGCCGGCTGCCCGACTGCGCCTAAAACGGCAGCCACCTGCTTTTGTGCGTGATGTTCATATACCCAACGTTCACGCCCGCGCGCCAGCCGACGCCGAGGCGGATCGGGATCAAGACGACGTTGCCGCGCCTCAAGTACGTCGCGGCGAAACCACCGACCAGGTAGAGCCGGCCTTCCACAGCAGGGAAGCGCTTGTAGAGTTCCTCGGTGTCGTAGAGGTTGTAGACCAGAACGAAGACCTTGTTCGCATCGCCGCCGACGTCGAAGCCGACAGATGGACCGGTCCAGTAGACCGGCTGCTGGCCCTCGACCTTGTGGCTCATGATCCCCGAGCCGTAGCGGACGCCGAGGATGAACGCGCCCGACGCCTCCCGCCCGGCGATGTACGCGTTGGGCCGGCCCTGGTCCTTGAGGATCTTTTCGAGGAGGCCGCCCAGCCCGGCGGCGCCCTTGCCGAACACGCCTTCGCCTGCCGCGAGCAGATCGTCGCGCTCATAGGTGTCGGCGGCCTGCATCGTCGCCTCGGCCCGCGTTTCCGGGGGGCGGGTAGTGGTCGTCGTTACGGGCGGGACGTCCTGCAGCGGAGTCTCCGGATAGACGGGATCCGGTGCGGCTTGGCGCGAAGGCTGCGTGGTCGCCTGCGGTCGCGCGGGGGGCTGATAGGCGCGCGGCGCGAGATCGCCGTCGATCGCTTGGTTGGGATCGATCGTGCGGACTTGCGCGGACGCACTCGCCGCGCCACCCACGGCACTCCCGCAAACGGCCGTCGCAATGGCACCAAGGCCAAGCCAGAAGCTACGCATGTCGATCCCCAAACCCATCGCAAACACAGAAGGCGCCCCGAAGCAGGGCCGTCAACCGCTGCGCCACGGGTTAACCCCTAAGCAACGAGTTAACCAGCGCAGGGGTTGCCGTGCAATGAACGATGGGCGCGTGCCTGTCGAATTCGGGCTAATTCGAGTGAATGGCCGGGTAGGCCGGGAGGAAAAGGTGGCTCAATGCAGAGAATGACGAATAACGCGCTGGACGCCATTACAGGCGTTGCCCCTTCCGCCCACCCTCGCTATAGCCCCGCATCTGCTGCAGCCGGAGACGTGGGTGAGTGGCTGAAACCAGCGGTTTGCTAAACCGCCGTACCGGGTTTACTGGTACCGAGGGTTCGAATCCCTCCGTCTCCGCCATTTTTGCCAACGCATCGACCCGCTAGCTGGCGATCTCGCCGAGTCTCAGATGCCGCGGTGACGGCTATTGGTAACGCCCACCTATTGCAGGGCTGTGATCGTTTTGCGGCGTACGCCTACTCTGGTCCCCTCCGTTTTCTGACGTTGCTTCGAGAGCCTAAGCTTGAAGCGGGGGTTACGAGCACTGGACAGAGTTAAGGTGCGGGGCCGCATACTGGGGTGGTCAATGCCGTCCTTGAGGTTACCGTGCTCGTAGACAGTGTGGCGGTACCAAACCGGCATCCGAAATTATTATAGGGCGCCATTTATCGCGGGGTAACCGGAACTGCCGTTGGATGTCCGTAACTGCATCGACTGATTGCCTAGGACTAATGACGGATGTCTTTCGGGCATGCTTATAAAGTTTGTGATCAGACGGCGGCTATTGGCTGACTCGCTCTTTTGAACGTTTTCGCGCCATTCGTTGGCGATGCTGCCTCGTCGAGGGATCGGCACTGCCGGACGTTTCCAGGCGCAGATTTCTTCGAACCATGCATCGTTGTGAGGGAACGACGCTGCGGCAAATCAGCGCGTTAAATCTAACCGAAAATTAAAACCGGTAGCTCCCGCAGATCCCTTACCCACCGGAAACGTCCGGTCCGGGAAAGACGTGGCTGGACGAACGTTGGCAGGAACCTAGGGTGTCGGCAGCCGGGGGACTGAATTTGACCGTTGTACCAACACTCGAGCCGCTTGCGTATCATCGGGCGGTCGTCGGATACCTGACCACGTCGGAGCCTGAGATCTGGGCGTGGGCGATGGCGCAGGATACGCGTGGGGAGCAGGTCGAAGAGGTGCGGGCGACGCTGTTGCGGCAGAATTACCGGCTCGACGCCGCGGTGCATCCCGAGATCTACGAGGATTGTCGCGCCGTGCTGGCGGCGCTGGCGGTCGAGGCGCCGGTGACGATCTATCAGGCGCCCGACAGCACGATGAACGCGGCGCTCTGGTATGTGCCCGGCGAAATCCACCTCGTGCTGTACGGCCCCGTGCTCGAAAAACTGTCGCGCGCGGAGCGTGTCGCGTTGTTCGGTCACGAACTGGCGCACTACAAGCTCTGGTCGATCGACGGCGGTATCTATCACGTCGCCACCACGGTTCTCGATCATGTGCTGGCCTATCCGAACGCGGCCCCCAGCCATGCGGAGACCGCGCGGATCTACCGGCTCACCACCGAGCTCTATGCCGATCGCGGCGGCGCGGTTGCCGCAAACGCCACCGCGCCCGCGATCGCGACGTTGGTCAAGACGATGACCGGCTTGCTGAGCGTCGACGCCGAGGCGTATCTGCGACAGGCGGCCGAACTCGAGGCGACCAAGCCGGTGGCGGAGGGCGTCACGCATCCGGAGATATTCCTGCGCGCGCAGGCGCTCGACAAATGGTGGCGGGCGGACGTCGACCTGGAGGAATGGCTGACCGAACGCATCCGCGGGCCGCTGTCGATCGCGACGCTGGACCTGCTGCGACAGCAGGACATGACCGCGATGACGCGCGCCGTCCTCGCCAAGCTTGCTAAAGACCCGGCGGCGGGGGGCGAGGCGGTAGCGGCGCAACTGCGGCGCTATTTCCCAGACTGGGGACCCGACGAGACACTGATCGACGCCGCCGCGCTGGCTCCGGCGAGGATCGATGCGGCAACGCGCGAGTATCTGATCGCGCTCAGCTTCGATCTGGCGATGGCCGATCCCGACGACCGCGATGCGATGCTCGTGGCCGGTGCCTGGCTCGCCCAGGACTATGACGGGCTCGCTGCGTTTCGCGAGGCGCTCAAGCGCGATCTCAAGATGAACCGCCAAGCGATCACCCGCCTCCTGGCGCCGCTCGACAAGGTTTCCGCATGACCCAGCCCGTCTCGATGCAGCCTATTGTTACGCTGCGCCAGCGTCTGGCCGCCGATGGTGGTAGCGTGCCGTCCGAGGATCTGTTGCGCGCGGTGCTGCCGTTGATGCGCGAGGTCGGCGCGCTGCACGCGCGCGGACTGGTCGCGGAGCTTGGCGACGAGGCGGTGGTCGATCGCGATGGCGAACTCGCGCTCGCCCGCCCCGATGGGCGTCCGCCGCAACTGAACGAAGCGGGCATCCGTGCTGCGCAGCCGCGCGTCTCGTCGGCGTTGCGGGTGGTCGGCGAATACCGCGTCACAACTGACATCGAGACGGGATCGCAAGTCGACGATCTGCGCGCCGGCAGCCCGGATGGGGAAAGGCCGGATGCCGACCCGCGGGAAGCGGCGAATCCCGTATACCGGATCGGCTATCGGAGTTGGGAGGAGCAGGTCGGCCATCACGACGAGCAGACCGATATTTTCTCGATCGGGCTGATCCTCGCCAGCCTCGCGTGCGGGCTCGATTTCAACGACGAAACCGACGTCAGGCGCTTCTCCGCCGACCAGGGCAATCTGTTCAGGCTCAACGGCGCGTTGCATCCGGTGATCGCGTCGCTGATCGGCGAGATGACCGCGCTCAACCGGCACGAACGCGCCAGCGACCTGATGGCGGCGGCAAGCCGGCTGGAAGACTATCGCGATCAGCCGGTCGGGCTGGATGTGAACCGCGTTCTGGCGGGGGCGACCGGCGTGCCGAGCCGCCGCGCGGCTGTTCTCTCGCATCTGCGTGATCGGCTGTTCGATCTCTCGCGCCGCAACCGGCTGATCCATTTCCGCCCGACCCAAGCGACGGTGAACCTGACCGTCGCCAGCGTACCGATGGTGATACGCCTCGAATCGATCCGTGCCGAGCAGCTCTGCACCTGAGATGGCAAGTTCGCCGCCGAGGTGCTGGGCGGCGGCAAGGTCAGCCTCGCGAAATGGCTGCGGTTCGAGGACCAGCCCTATCTGCCGTCGGCGTTCGACCGGGTCATCCAGGAGACGCGCCGTGATCGCGCCGAATATGGTTTCAGCCATCTTAGGCTCGTCGTCGCCTATCTGCATTGGCACAATCTGAAGGAGTCGCCGGACGAGCGCATCCAGTCGCCGTTGCTGTGGCTGCCGGTCGAGGTCGCCAAGCAGAAGGGCGTGCGCGATCAATATTCGCTGCAGATTGCCGACACCGAGGCCGAGTTCAATCCGGCGCTTCGCCATTACCTGCGGCAACTCTACGACATCCAGCTGCCCGAGCGGGTCGACCTGTCGCAGACGTCGATTGCTGAAATCCAGGCGGACCTGCTCGCGCAGATTCAGCGCACCGAGCCCGGCGTGGCGCTCGCGTTGAAGACCAAGCCGGAAATCCAGCTGATCCACCAGAAGGCCGTCCAGCGGTTGCGTGTGTTCCAGCGTCGTCGCGGCGCAACGTCCGGCAGCCAGGGGATTACGCGACCCGAGTTCAGCTACGATCGCGACGATTACCGGCCGCTCGGGCTCGCCTTGTTCGAGAAATACGTGAAGCCGAGCCCGCTGCCCCAACGGATTGCGGTGGGGGCGGCGATGCCGCCACGGCCCGATCGCATGGCGGCGGAGGCCGAAGCGACGTCCTTCGCGCTGGCCGGCGGCGAAGGTCACCGGTTCTCGTGGGAGATCGACCTGACGCAGGTCACGCTGGCGAATTTCAACTACAAGAAGATGTCGCTGGTGCGCGACTATACCCAGCTGATCGACGACCGGGTTACGCCGCCGTCGTTCGACACGGTGTTCTCGATCGAGCCGCGCCCGATCGAGGCCTCGCCACCGCCGCCGCTCGCACCGTCCGACCTGTGGAGCGTAGTGCCTGCCGATGCGACGCAGGAGGCGGCCGTCTCGATGGCGCGGACCGGGCGCAGCTTCATCATCCAGGGGCCGCCCGGCACCGGCAAGTCTCAGACCATCACCAACCTGATCGCGGACTATGCCGCGCGCGGCAAACGCGTGCTGTTCGTGTGCGAGAAGCGCGCCGCGCTCGACGTGGTGTTCAACCGGTTGAAACGGGCCGGGCTCGACCGGTTGGCGTGCCTGATCCATGATTCGCAGGAGGACAAGAAGAGCTTCGTCCTCGATCTGAAGGATTGCTACGAAAGCTGGAACAAGGCCGACGATGCAATCGACCATCATCGCGCCACCCGCGATCGGACGGTCGCGGCGCTGTCGAAGCATCTCGGCCGGATCGCGGCGTTCGATCGGGCGATGGCGCATCTACCAACGGACTCGACGGTCACGCTGCGGGCGATGATCCGCCGAATGCTCGCGCTGCCCGAGCCGATCGGGGCCGATCCCGCGACCCGCGAGCGCTTGCCGACACTGGTGGAATGGGACGCACATCGTGCCTTGGCGGATCGCATCCACCGGACGGTCAGCGACGCGTTTGGTCTCGACAGCCTCGCCGAGCATCCGTTCGCCAGACTGTCCCCGGCGACGGTCGCCGACGAGCGATGCTATGCGCAGGTGTCGGCGATGGTCGCGGAGGGCGAGCAGCTGTTCGACCGGATCGATCCTATGCTGGAGGACGACGGCACCCTGGTGTCGGGGGATACCAGCCTGGCGGATGCGCTCGTCGTGGTGCGATCGGCATCGGCAGCGGTGCAGACGAACCTTGCGGGCAACCTTGATCTGCTCGACCCGACCTCGGCCGCGTCGCGCGAGTTTCGCGACGCCAGCGCCGCATGTGCCGCAGCTGCGTCGAAACATGCCGCGGCGGCGGACGCGGCAGGGCATTGGACCGATCCGCTATCGCCCGAGGACGCGGATGCCGCGCTGGATCAGGCGCGTCGACAGGAGCCGGGCTTTTTCAAGTTCCTGAGCGGAAGCTGGAACCGCCTCAAGCGCACGATCCACGATCGCTACGATTTCTCGGTGCATGCCATCGAACCCAGCATCACCGTCGTGCTCGAACGGCTGGTGGCACGCCAAGTCGCGGCGGCGGAGGACGCCGCTGCGCGCCTAGCGCTGAACGCGCGGTTCGGAACCGACGATGCCGATGCGCTGGCCGCACTGCGTGACAGGTGGTCCGACGATGCCGCGCCGGTGCTCGTCCGCCGCCTGGTCGCCCATGCGCAGGCTTCCGCGGATCCGGCCGCAACGCTCGTACGGGACGCGCGCGCTACCACCGCCATCGAAGCGCTTGCCGCGCTGTGCGATCGTCATCTCGTCGATGGCCAGGCCATGACGTTGAGCGCGCTGGCCGAGGCGATGCGCGACATGCGCGAGGGCCTCGACGACCTGCCCGACCTGTTGCCACTGCTGCGGGCGGCGGACCAAGCGGGGCCGCGGGTGGCCTTTGCCTTGCGGACGATGACGCTCGATCCGGCGCGTATCGAAGCGCTCGTGCTCGACGAGGCGATCACCCGCGCGTTGCGGGCCGAGCCGGCTCTGCACCGGTTCGACGCCGCGCAACTTGCGTCGAGCGCGCGCCGGGCCGCGCGTGCCGGCGAGATCCTCCAGGACGACAACGCCGCCTGCATCCGCGCCACCGCGCAGCGCAAGTTCCGCGATCACGTCCGCCAATCGACGCTATCGGTGACGCAGCTCGATGGAGCCGGGCGCGAAGCCAAGAAGATATACGCGACCGGGCGGCGCGAGCTGGAACACGAGTTCGGCAAGACCATGCGCTATCGTTCGATCCGCGACCTGTCCGATGACGAGACCGGCGTGGTGGTCAACGACCTGAAGCCGGTATGGCTAATGAGCCCGCTATCGGTATCGGACACGCTGCCGCTACAGGCGGACCTGTTCGACGTCGTGATCTTCGACGAAGCCAGCCAGATCCCGATCGAGGAGGCGGTGCCGGCGCTCAGTCGCGCGCCGCAGATCGTCGTCGTCGGCGACGAGATGCAGCTGCCGCCCACCAGCTTCTTCGCCGCCGCGCGCGACGAGGACGAGATGCAGGTCACGGCGGAAGAAGACGGCCAGACGATGGCAATCCTGCTCGATGCCGCCAGTCTGCTCGCCCAGGCGGCGCGAAGCCTGCCCGCGACGTTGCTCGCCTGGCATTATCGCAGCCGCTCCGAAGCACTGATCAGCTTTTCCAATGCGGCGTTCTACGATGGCCGGCTGGTCACCATTCCCGACCGGACGATCGCCGAGACCGGCGCGTCGCCGACGGCGGTGCGATCGGACGACGAGGGCGCGCCGACCGAAAGCGTCGATCGACTGCTGGCGCGCGCGATCAGTTATCACCCGGTCGCCGACGGGCTGTACGACAAGCGCGCGAACCTTCCCGAGGCGCGCCTGATCGCGGCGATGGTCCGCGACCTGCTCGGCCGCGAAACCGGGCTTAGCATCGGTATCGTCGCGTTTTCCGAGGCGCAGCAGACCGAAATCGAAAACGCGCTCGATGCGCTTGCCGCGGAGGATCCGGCGTTCGCCGCGCTGATCGAGGCGGAATATGTCCGGGAAGACGACGGCCAGGTGAACGGGCTGTTCGTCAAGAATCTCGAAAACGTCCAGGGCGACGAGCGCGACATTATCCTGCTGAGCATCTGCTACGCGCCCGATCGCGCTGGGCGGATGGCGATGAACTTCGGCCCGATCAACCAGCGCGGCGGCGAAAAGCGCCTCAACGTCATCTTCAGCCGCGCGCGGCATCACATGGCGATCGTGTCCACCATCCGCGCCGAGGCGATAACGAACACGCACAACGACGGCGCGCGTGCGCTCCGGACGTTCCTGTCGTTCGCCGAAGCGCAGGCGCGGGGCGACGGACCGCACGGCCAGGCCATTCTCGCCACGCTCAATCCCGAAGCGCAGCGCGTCTTTTCCCGCGCGCCGGCACCGGACCCGCTGCGCGATGCCCTTGCCGCGGCGCTGCGCGCGCGAGGCCATGTCGTCCAGGAATATGTCGGCAGCGCCAGCTTCCGCTGCGATCTCGCGATCGTCGCGCCCGACGGCAGGAGCCACGCGCTCGCCATCCTGCTCGATGGAGACGCCGGCGATGCGATCGCCGATCGCTACGTGTTCCAGCCGACGATCCTGCGGCGCTTCGGCTGGCGGGTGATCGATATTCCATCGCATGCGTGGCTCCGCCAACCCGAGGCGGTGATAGCGCAGATCGAGGCCGCGTTGCGCGGCGACGAGAACGCCGTCGATGACGATCCGTTCGAGCCGGGGTTGGCATTGCCGCTACCGGTCATACCCGTACCGTCCATTGTCCCGGAAGCGCCTGCAACAGAGACGTCTGCGAAAGGCTTCACCACGTTCGAGTTCACGCAAGGGGCGTCCGACAAGTTCTGGAAGATCGCGGTGAACGGCGCCGACGTCACCGTCGTCTATGGTCGTCGCGGCACCAAGGGCAGTTCCGTCGTCAAGACCTACGAGACGCCCGAACGCGCCGCCCGCGAAGCGAACAAGCTGACGCTGGAAAAGACGCGCAAGGGGTATGTCGAGACCTCTTGAGGCAGGTCTTTTACCTGATGCTGTTTGAACCGGGCCGTCACGGCGAGCGCAATGTTGCTGCAATACACCAGGACCATATCGGAGGTTGATGCGCGATCTTCTGGTGGGAACGCGTAGAGCGGCGGTTCGGCGTCGCGGCCCGTCTTCATAAGGTCCCTTGGTGAGAATCCTGATCGTCGAAGACGAAGTCGAATTCGCTGCGGCATTGTGTCGTTCTCTCACCCGAGAACGCTTTGTCGTCGATCACGTCGATCGGTTGACGATGGCCCGGGAGGCGGCGCGGTCGGTGGCCTATGATCTCGTCCTGCTGGACAGGACCTTGCCCGATGGCGACGGGCTCTCGCTGGTCCCGTCGCTGCGAGCCGGCAATCCCGGACTTCCCATCATCGTGCTGAGCGCGCGCGGTGAAATATCGGACCGCGTTGCCGGACTGGACGAGGGCGCCGACGACTATCTCATCAAGCCGTTCGCGCTTGAGGAAATGTTCGCCCGCATTCGCGCGGTCAGGCGTCGCCCCGCGGACTTGGCCGTCGAGGAAATTCGCGTCGGCGCGCTCGTCTTCGATGTCGCCAACGACGAGGCCGTCGTTGCAGGCGTCAGGCTCGACCTCGTCCGGCGCGAACTTCGCGTCCTTGCGACTTTGGTCAAGCGTCGCGGCAGAACGGTGCTGCGGGAGTCGCTCGAGCACGCGGTGTACGGGTTCGATGACGAGGTACAGTCGAACACGCTCGATTCCCACATATCGCGTCTTCGTCGAAAGCTTGCCGAGGCGGGTGCGGGAATCGAGATCCATGCGATCAGAGGCGTCGGCTATTTGTTGAAAGCGTCGTCGTGAGCGCGCGGCCACCGTCGCTGAAGCGCGCGCTGATCGTCAAGCCGATGCTGATCCAGTTCGCGACGCTGACCATGATGCTCTCGGTGATCCTCCTCGTGTTCATGCGGATGAGCAGCAACGTCGCGTATACCGAGGAGACGATCACCGGCGTCATCGCGCAGTCGATCGTTCGCCACGCCGATGGCCGACTGACGTTGCGCCCGACACCGGAACTGGCGCGATTGCGCGCGGAAACGCCCGGTCTCTGGTTCGTCGCTGAAGACGATCGCGGGCGCAACGTCACGCTTGGCCAGGTACCGCCGCCATACGCGCATTTCGGTGGTGCGCTGCACCGGCTTTCCTACATGCAGATCCGGGACCGGGCGCCACCCTATGCGTTGTCCGCGGTCATTCGACAGGAGGTTTCGCCGGCGGGCAAGCTGACGATCCTCGCGCACGGCAAGCTGACCGAGCTGACGGTCTCGCTACTCGTCGCGTTCAATCTCTTCAGCATCCTGGTCATCGTCCTGCTGGCGCTGGTCTCGCTGGTGGTCACGCCGTGGATCGTCAGGCGATCGCTCGCGGGGGTGAACCGGATCGCGGAGGAGGCGGGACGGATCGATGCCCATCGTCGCGGCTGGCGGCTGGGCGAACACCAGGTGCCGACCGAGATCCTGCCGCTGGTTCGCGCGGTCAACGACGTTCTGCGGCGCCTCGACGAGGGATATGAGCGACAACGACGCTTCATCGCCTCGGCCGCGCACGAGTTGCGCACGCCGATCGCCATCCTGCGGATCAAGGTCGAAGGCGCGGACGAGGCGGCGACGCGCAGCCTTGGCAGCGATGTGCACCGGCTCGCCAATCTTGCCGAGCAACTGCTCGATCTCCAGCGTCTCGATGTCGCCCGCGAGCAGGCCGACGTCGATCTCGTATCCTTGGTAACACGCGTCGCCGCCGAGCTCGCGCCGCTACTGATCGCCGCGGATCGCACGATCGAAGTGGTGATCGTGGAACCGCGCACGATCTGCGGCGACGCGGGGCCGATCGAGCGCGTGCTGACGAATTTGGTGCAGAATGCGATCGAGCATGGTGGCCGTCACGTGATCGTCCGCGTGCTGGGCCATGGGTTCGAAGTCGAGGACGACGGCATCGGCATACCGATCGAGGAGCGCAAGCGCGTGTTCGAGCCCTTTCACCGCCTGAAGCCGAGATCCACGGGCGCCGGCCTCGGCCTGAACCTAGTGCGGCAGGTGGTCGAACTGCACGGCGGACGCGTGTCGATCCTCGCGGCACCGGTGAACGGCACGGTGGTGCGGGTCGAGTTTCTCGATCGATAACGGTGCTTGGCCGAGCCATACACACGCAATGTTCGCCCCGCATCTGACCGCATCGGCAAGATCAGACCTGATCTGGACAAGCCGTCGGCAGACATCCGGGGTATCTATGATGACATTGTATTTTCTGACGCCAATCCTGCGCATATTGGTGCCGATCGTGACCAGTATTTTACTGGTCGTCGGCTTGAACGGTTGTGCAACGCTCGAGGAGCGGCGCCGTGTATCTCTGGCGCAGGATATCGATACCTGTGCCAGCTTTGGCGCGGCGCATGGGTCCCGGACTATACGGGGAGCATGCTGACGCAACAGCAACGCCGTGACGCGCAGGGTGTCGAGGCCTTGGAACGGGCTCGCCTCGCCACTGAGATCAACAAGACGATGCAGGACATGACCGACAGCCGGATCCGGAACTGCGAGCGTCAGCGGAAGCATGACCGCCCCGGCGTGCGACGAAGGACGTGTGCCTGATCCGCCACGATGAGCCTCTTCCGTCGGCCCTTGGTGATCGCCACAGCGTGTCACCAAGGGCCGACGGGTCGTTGCACGAGGATCAGAAGCCGGCGTTGATGCCGAACAAGACCTTCGATGTCGTCAGACCATTTCCATAGTCGATCTTGTTATATTCGGCCCGCAAGAACAGTCCGGAATACACGGCGGTCTCGATGCCGCCGCCAAACAGGAAGCCATTCTCGGTACCTTTGGCTTTCACGTCGCTGGTCGTGACGGCGCGAAAATCGGTCTTTTCGCGAACCCGGAGCAAACTATAGCCGACGCGGCCGTACAGCAGTATCTGTGGTTCGACGAGTAATCCTGCACGGCTCGAAACATCGAGCGACCAGCGCGGTTTCAGCGTGTAGACGCCCAATGCACCGTCTGCCGACAGATTGGTATCGCTGCGTCCAATCGCAACTTCGGACCCTATGACGAAGCTTTGGCCCACTTGGTTATCGTATCCCAAATGCAGGCTATACCCAATGCCGTCTTTCCTGCGATCGATGACAGAGGATAGGAGTGGCAGGTCATAGTGAACCGTTGTTCGTCTCCAGTCGGTATCAGCACCGATCTTGAAGCCGCTGAATGTCGGCTCAGCAGGCGTGTCCTGGGACTCCATCTGTGTTGGTTCCGGTGCGTGCTGCTGGACTTGCGCCGTGGCAGGCAGGGGCATCGCCGCGAATATACTCGTGACCAGGTATGTGATCTTCATCGAACGCCTTCCATTTGGTCTGGATCAGACCGTACGAAGACTTTGTCCGCCGAGAATTGCGCAGGCATTGTGCGTTGGCCAGGCGCGCGAGGGCGGACGGTACTTTACACGCTGGAACGCGGCAGTGACGTCGTGCCAGTGTCGGGAACAGGCGCAGTTCGGCGTCTACCGCGATCTCGTCGTCGCCGAGCCCGACCTCATCCCGCAACTCGGCGACTAGATTGCGAGCAGAGCTATCCCGATGATGTCTGCGTTCGCACCGTCGGAGCATCCGAACCTTCTAGTCTCGCCGTCCAGCCGCCGAAGCGGGCATAGAGCGTCGGCAGGACGAACAGCGTCAGCAGCGTGGCCGAGATCAGGCCGCCGATCACTACGGTCGCGAGCGGTTTCTGCACTTCGGCGCCGGCGCCGTGCCCAAGTGCCATCGGTACGAAGCCGAGGCTGGCGACCAGTGCCGTGATCGCGACCGGTCGCAGTCGCGCCAACGCGCCGTCGTGCGCGGCGCGTGCCCTGTCCATGCCGCGAGCCATCAGGTCGTGGATCGACGAGACCATCACCAGCCCGTTGAGCACGGCGATCCCCGACAGCGCGATGAAGCCGACCGCGGCCGAAACCGAGAACGGCATCCCTTGAACCACGAGCGCGAGGACGCCGCCGACGAGCGCGAGCGGCACGCCGGTGAACACGATCGCTGCATCGCGGACCGAGCCGAGCGCGCCGTAGAGCAGCAGCATGATGACCGCGAAGCAGACCGGCACGACGAGCATCAGGCGGTCGCGCGCGGAGGCGAGGTTCTCGAACTGCCCGCCCCATTCGACATAGGTTCCGGGCGGCATCGTCACCTGCGTATCGATCGCCGCACGCGCGTCGGCGACCACGCCCGCGACGTCGCGGTCGCGGACGTTGGCCTGGACGACCACGCGGCGCTTGCCGTTCTCGCGGCTGATCTGGTTGGGTCCATCGACGACCGCGATGTCGGCGACGGTCGACAGCGGCACGAACCCGCCGGCCGAGGTCGGGACGGGGATTTGCGCCACCTGGGTAAGGTCCGATCGCGACGCTTCGGACAGGCGGATGACGACGGGAAAGCGGCGGTCGCCTTCGAAGATCATGCCCGCTTCGCGTCCACCGATCGCGGCGGCCACGGTGTCCTGCACGTCGCCCGCGGTGACGCCGATCCGCGACATCGCCATGCGGTTCGGGCGGATGTCGAGCATCGGCAGGCCCTCGGTCTGTTCGACGCGGACGTCCACCGCGCCGTGGGTCTTGCGCAAAACCGCGGCGATGCGATCGGCGACGGCGTTCATGCCGCCGAAGTCGTCGCCGAACACCTTGACCGCAATGTCGCCGCGCACGCCGGCGATCAGTTCGTTGAAGCGCATCTGGATCGGCTGCGTGATCTCGTACGCGTTGCCCGGCAGCGTCGAGAGTTGCTGCTCCATCCGCGCGACCAGCGCTTCCTTGGCGAGGCTCGGGTCGGGCCATTCGGCTTTCGGCTTCAGGATGACGAAGGTGTCGGTGGCGTTGGGCGGCATCGGGTCGCTCGCGATCTCGGACGTGCCGGTGCGCGAGAAGGCGAAACGGACCTCGGGTTGGCGCGCGAGTAGCTTCTCGACCTGGAACTGCATCGCCTGGCTCTGGTCGACCGAGGTGCCGGGGATGCGGACTGCCTGGATGAGGATGTTGCCCTCGTCGAGTTGCGGCAGGAACTCCTGCCCGAGCGTGGTGAAGGCGACGCCCGCCAGCGCCAGCGCGCCGATGGCGATGCCCAGCGTGATGCTCGGGCGGCGCATCGCCTTGCCGAGGCCCGGTTCGTAGCGCCGACGCAGCCAGCCGATGATCCGGCTTTCCGTCTCGTCGACGCGCTGGCTGAGCGCGATCGCGATCGCCGCGGGGACGAATGTCATCGACAGGACGAACGCGAAGACCAGCGCGATGATGACGGTCAGCGCCATCGGCTCGAACATCTTGCCCTCGATGCCGGTGAAGCTGAGCAACGGCGCGTAGACGAGGATGATGATCGCCTGGCCGTAGACCGATGGCCGGATCATTTCGCGCGCCGATGCGGCGACCAGATCCAGCCTGTCCCGGAGCGACAGCGGCGCGCTCCTGTCATGCTGTGCCTCGCCCAAACGACGCAGGGCATTCTCGACGATGATCACGGCGCCGTCGACGATCAGCCCGAAATCGAGCGCGCCGAGGCTCATCAGGTTCGCCGACACCCCGGCCTTTAGCATACCGATGCTCGTGAGCAGCATCGTGACCGGGATCACCAGCGCGGCGATCAGCGCGGCGCGGAAATTGCCGAGCAGCACGAACAGCACGACGATGACCAGCACCGCGCCCTCGGCGAGGTTGCGGGCGACGGTCGCGATCGTCGAATTGACGAGGTCGGTGCGGTTCAGCACCGGCTTCACCACGACGTCGACGGGCAGGGCCCGGCCGATCTCTTGTAGCCGCGTGCCGACACCGGTCGAGACGGTGCGGCTGTTCTCGCCGATCCGCATGACCGCGGTGCCGACGACGACCTCGTGGCCGTTCTCCGACGCCGAGCCCATCCGCAATGCCTGGCCGGTGCGGACGGTGGCGATCTGGCTGAGCAGGATCGGCACGCTCTCGCGCGTCGCGACGACGGTGCGTGCGAGCTCGTCTGCGTTGCGGATCCGGCCGTCGGCACGGACCGCGAGACCCTCGCCGTTGCGGTCGATGATCCCCGCGCCTGCGCTGGTGTTGTTGCGTTCGAGCGCGGTGGCGAGATCCTGGAGCGTGATCTTCATCGCTGCCATCCGCTGGATATCGGGGACGACGAGATACTGCTTGGTATAGCCGCCGAGGCTGTCGACGCCGGCGAGCCCCGCGGTGCTTTTCAGCTGCGGGGTGACGATCCAGTCCTGCACCGTGCGCAGATACGTCGCCTTGTCGGGTTCGCTGACGAGGTGGTCGCCTTCGGGCGTGATGTAGCTGCCGTCCTTTTGCAGGCCGGGCTCGCCGTTGCGGTGGCGGACCTGGTCGAGTTCGCGGTATTCGACCGTCCACATGAAGATGTCGCCGAGCCCGGTAGCGATCGGTCCCATCTCGGGCACCACGTCGTCCGGCAGGTCCTCCTCGGCGGTGCGCAGCCGCTCCGCCACTTGCGAGCGCGCGAAGTAGATGTCGGTCTTCTCGTCGAACACCGCAGTGACCTGCGCGAAGCCGTTGCGGCTGAGCGACCGCGTGTAGTCGAGCCCGGGGATGCCGGCGAGCGCGGTCTCGACGGTGAAGGCGACCTGCTTCTCGATCTGGTCGGGCGAGAGCGCGGGCGCGCGGACGTTGATCTGGACCTGATTGTTGGTGATGTCGGGGACGGCGTCGATCGGCAGCCGCTGGATGGCGAACACGCCGGCAAGCGCCGCGGCGAGCGTCAGCAGCAGGACGAGCCAGCGCTTCTCGACGGCGAGCGTTACGATACGAGACAGCATGGCCTAGTCCTCGTCCTTCGCCGCGCCCTTGCCGAGTTCGGCCTTGAGCGTGAATGAGTTGGTCGAGGCGATGCGCTCCTCGCCGGTGAGGCCGGCGGTCACGGTGACCGCGCCGCCGTTGGTGCGGCCGAGCGTCACCGGCGTCGCACGGAACCCGCTCGCAGTACGGACGAAGACGTGCGGCCGATCACCGATCATCTGCACGGCGGCGGAGGGCACGGCGATGCTGCGGTCGCCGCTGGCGGGGAGAAGCACCGATACGCCGACATTCTCGCCGACGCGCCACAGGCCGCCCGCATTGTCGATCGTCGCGATCACGGGGACGAGCCGCGTGGTCTCGTCGAGGATCGGCGAGACGAAGGTCACGCGGCCTTCCTGGCGACGACCGGCGGACGTCACTTCCACGCGCGCGCCGGGCTTGACGCGGCCGGCATCCGCGGGAACGAGCGACATCGTCACCGACACCTTGGCGAGGTTGGCGACGCGGAAGATTTCGGCGTCAGCCGCGACCTGTTGCCCGAGCGTGGCCGACCGGGCGATCACCTGACCGGCGATCGGCGCGCGCACCGCGATGCGGTTGAGCGCACCGCCTCCGCCCCCCGTGGCCGACAGCTGCTGCCTTGAGAGTCGGAGCGCGATGCCGGCCTCCGTCGCGGCTGTGCGCGCTGCGACGAGATCCTGCTCGGGCGACACGCGTTCGGCGAACAGTCGCTGTTCGCGGCGGAGGTTCGACTGGGCGAGCGCCGAACGCGCACCGGCGGCCTCGACCTCGGCGTTGAGCGAGGCTGCCTCGCGGCTCTCGATGATCGCCAGCGTCTCGCCGCGGCCGATCGACTGGCCGAGGTTGCGGGTGAGCGAGACCAGCCGGCCGCCGATGGGCGCGGCCACGACCTGGACGCCCTGCGGATCGCCCTCGATCGTCGCGGGCAGTTCGATTGCGCCGGCGACGCCGCCGACGGTCGGGCGCGTGACCTCGATACCGGCGTCGGCGATCTGCTGTGCCGACAGCGTCGCGACCGCGGGATCGCCGGAAGCCTTCTCGCCATCCTCGCCTGCCACCGCATTGGCAGAGGGCGCCGGGTCGGGGGAGGGGCCACAGCTTGCGAATGCCAAGGCGGCAGCGGCAGGCGCGATCGCGCGCAGGATCGTGCGGTTCATCGGTCGGTGTCCTTGGCAATCGGCGCTTCGGCCGTCAGCCGTTCGAGGCGCGCACGTGCGTCGTGATAGGCGGCAAGCGCGTCGATCGCGGCCGTCCGTGTGTCGAGAAGCGTCCGCTCCGCGTCGAGTAGGTCGAGCTGCCCGAACTTGCCTTCGCGGTAGCCGATGCGCGCGATCCGCGCCGCCTCCACGGCCGCGGAGAGCGCAGGCCCGGTCGCGTTGCGCGCCGTGGTCGCGGCATTTGCCGCCTCGGCTTGCGTGGTCGCGATGTCCTGATCGGCATCTAGCAACGCCACGCGGCGCAGCGCATCCGACTGGTCGCGCTGCGCATCGGCGACGGCAACCGCCGATCGGCCGCCGTTGAAGACGGTCAGCGGGATCGAGACGCCAAAAACGGCGGCGGTGTCGTTGGTCTGCTCAAGCCGTCGTGCGCTGGCGCTGAGCGTCAAGTCGGGCACGCGCTGGCTTCGCGCAAGCCGCACCTGCGCGGTCGCGGTGTCGAGATCCGCGCGGGCCGCCGCGGCGATAAGTGTGCCCGTTGAACGGGATGGCTGAAGGGGGCCGAGCGCGTCCACCTGCTGGAACCAGGAGTCGTCGAGCGCGCCGACCGGCATTCCAATAAGCCGGGCGAGGTTCGTCCCGGCGACGGCGGCTGAACGGTCCGCACGTTCCAAAGCGCCCTCGGCGGCAAGGCGCGCAACGTCTGCGCGCTGTTCCTCCAGCGGTGAGGCGCGCCCCGTCTGCACCCGCACCTTGGCGGCGCGAAGCACTTCGGCGGCAATCCCGACCTGATCGCGCGCGACCGCTACACGACGTTGCGCGGCTACCCCGACGACGTATGCCTGCGTGACCCGCAGTCGGAGGTCGGCGCGCGCGATCGCTGCTGCGATACCTGCGCGGCCGATCTGCGCGTCGGCGAGTGCCATCCGGGCCTGCCGCTTGCCGCCGCGTTCCAGGGGCAGCGCCAACCCCAGCGTCGTTTCGGACGAGCGCAGGCCCCGATAGATCCCGGACCCTGTGACGTTCTCGGTCTCGGCCACGATCGACGGGTTCGGCCGAAGCGCCGCGACCCGGCGCTGCGCTTCGGCGGCTCGAACGCCGGCGGACGCGGCGTCCTGGAAAGGCGATATCGCGCCGGCGCGGCCAAGCGCGTCGGCGAGCGTAAGGACTGGTTCCGCCAAAACCGGCGGACGGGTCTGGGCCTGCAGCGACGATGCGCAGGCGCCTGCGGCCACGATAGCCGCGAAAATACGATGCATGGGAATGCTCCTGACGAAGTAGACGCAGGTGCGCACGGCGCACCCGATCGACGTGTCAGGCCCGGGGCGGTCTCAGCGCAGTATCGGCGTTCCGCCCGACCAGCGCCGCGCCGTCGAAGGACGCGAGCGTGGCGCCGGTTGGACCGGTTATGCCGTCCAATGCGTCGGAGTCCGGCGCGCTCATATGGTGCGCGTGGCAACTGCCGTGATGATGCGGATAGCCCTTGTCGGCATCGGCTGCGACCTGATCGCCATCGCTATCGACATGCAAAGCAGCTTCGTACTGGCTGGTCTCGATGCAACCACCAACCTCGGCCGCATGCGCCACGCCGACCCATGTGGTCAGCACGAGCATCAGACAGGCCAGGAAGGGCAGGAGCCTACGCATCGCCGATCGAATAGCAGATGCTCGCGCCGCTGTAACGGGCATCGTGGTGAAGCGGTGGCGAAGCAGGCGTTACGCCTGGATACGAGATCCGTGGCATGGCGGGTATCGACGGGACCCATCTCGCCAAATTCCGATCGAAGCATCGACACTCGCGTGCATTGGCTGCGTACGCCGAATTTCCCGTGAACGAGCCCCGGCGATGCGGTAGCGCGGCTGGGCCGCTCTATCGGGATACCGTGCCATGATCATCTCCAGTGACGAATTCGTCGACCTGCCCTCGGCCGATGGCGGCGTGATGCGGGTCCATGTGTTTCGCCCGGCGATCGAGGGGCGGTTTCCCGGGGTTTTGCTGTTCTCGGAAATCTATCAGGTGACCGCGCCGATCCGGCGACTGGCGGCGTACATCGCGGGGCACGGCTACTGTGTCGCGGTCCCCGAGGTGTATCACGAGTATGAAGCGCCAGGGACCGTGCTGGCGTACGATACCGCCGGTACGGATCGCGGCAACGCGCTGAAGATCGCCAAGCCGGTTGCGGCGTTCGATGCCGATGCGACCGCCGGGCTGAATTTTCTGGCAGGGCACGCGGCCTGTACGGGGCGGCTCGCGACGGTGGGCGTGTGCCTGGGCGGGCATCTGGCGTACCGTGCCGCGCTCGATCCGCGCGTGCTGGCGGCGGCATGCTTTTATCCGACCGATATCCATGCGGGATCGCTCGGGCTCGGCAAGGATGACGACAGCCTCGCGCGGATGGCGGACCTGAAGGCGGAGACGCTGTTCGTCTTCGGTCGCGCCGATCCGCATGTGCCGTTTGCCGGCCGGGCTCTCATCCGCACGCGCCTGGAAGAGGTCGGTGCGCGCTATGAATGGCATGAGGTCAACGCCGCGCACGCGTTCCTGCGCGACGAGGGACCACGGTACGACGCGGCGCTGTTCGCGCAGGCGACCGGGTGGATGTTCGCATTGTTCCAGCGGGTTCTGTCTGCCTCCGACTGAGGGTCCAGCGCCTTGTGTACCGGCAGCGATCGCGTGATCTCGCTATCGAACGACAACTATCTGACGGGTGTGCCCTGATCTGACGGAGCCGTTCTCTACGACGTTTCGTCCGTAACCCGCCGACAGAAGCGATTTATGAATTCGCGACACGATGACGATGCGCGTTCGGCGGTCGTACCACGACGTAACCGGCTGAAAAGCCGCTGAAGACCATCCAAGGCCTCGAACCGGTAGAGCCGACCACGTAACATTGGCCTAACCGAACCATCTTGACTCGTCGACCAATAGCGGTGAGATAGCGCTATCAACGGACCCGCATAGACGGGCGTGACGAGGAATGGGGATGGCTTTTAACGCTATTGATGTCGCATGCCCGTCGGCCAGTTGGTCGAGCCGGTGGAGTACGTCGCGCAGTACCTAGCGCCCGGCGCCTGACTTTCTTCAAGCATTCATAACAACGAGACGCTTCCTGCCGCCAGTCGGACAGCGAGGTTCCAAGAGGATCCTGAACATGACGCCTTTCAAAATGGCCCCTCGTCTTACGCGCGCTGCGCTCCTGTGCGCGACGACGATGGTAGCGCTGTCGGCGACCGTTGCAGCGGCGCAGACCATTCCGCCGACGCAGGACCCGGCACCAGCCGCGTCGCAAGGTGCCGCGCCCGCCGCCGCCGGGCCGACCGCGCCTGCCGCGTCGCCAGCAGCGGCCCTGCCGAACTCCGACCAGACCCCCGGCACGATCGATGCGGCCGATAGCGGCGACATCGTCGTCACCGGCTATCGTTCGAGCCTCGCCAAGTCGACGAACGCCAAGCGCGCGGCGACCGGCTTCACGGATTCGATCTTCGCCGAGGACATCGGCAAGTTCCCCGACACCAATATCGCCGAATCCTTCAACCGCATCCCGGGCATCACCATCACGCGCGACGTGACCGGCGAAGGCACGAACGTCGCGATCCGTGGTCTCGGATCGAACTTCACGAACGTCACGCTCAACGGCGCGACGATCGCGGTGGCGTCGTCGGGCGCGACCGATGCGCAGGGTACCGACCGCTCGGTCGATCTCAGCTTCTTCCCGACCGATCTGTTCACCAAGCTGACGGTCAACAAGAGCTATACCGCGGACCTGCTTGAAGGCGGAGCGGCGGGTAACATCGATCTTCGCTCGGCACGCCCGTTCGATCGCGCGACCTCGTTCCTCGCCTACAACGTACAAGGGACGAAGCAGTCGCCCGAGGACCGGATCGGTGCCCGCGGCTCGCTGATCGGCAGCTGGCGCGGTGACAAGGTCGGTATCCTCGCAGGCGTGTCCGCCCAGCGCCTGTTCACCGACACGCGCGGGTTCGAGACGATTGGCTATACCAATCCGGCGCTGACGACGCCCAACGGCATCGCCGGTACGACCAACGGCGTTCAGAACACGCCAACCGCTGCGCAGACACTTGCCGCCCAGTGCCGTGCCAACAATGCGAGTTGTAATGGCACCGGTGGCGGCAACTGGACCATTCCCGGGTTGGTCCCGGCTGGCGCCGGCGCCGGGTTGGTTGCCGGCACGGTAATCAATCAGGATTTCCTGCTCGCGAACAACCCCGGTGCTACGATCCAGCAGATCGACAACGCATTGCTGCCGCGGCTTGGGCGTTCGACCAGCATCCGCGGTCCGCGTGACCGTATCAACGCGATCGTCAGCGCCGAATGGCAGCCGTCCGATACGCTGCACTTCTACGTTGATGGCCTGTACGGCTACAAGAAGAACGACCTGACGCGCGAGAACATGGCGTGGATCGTCCGCAACGGCGCGATCATCCCGACCAACCTGACGTTCGACAAGGCCGACTGCACGATCGGCTGCGTCGTCACCGGCGGGACGTTCGCCAACGCGCAGTTCTTCAACGAATTCCGCCCGTACACCGAGACGACGAAGCTCTTCAGCATCAACCCCGGCGGCGAGTGGGAAATCTCCGACACGCTCAAGCTGAACCTGCAGGGCAATTACGCGCGCTCGACCTTCCACCGCGAGAATCCGTCGGTCGGCCTGACGACCCCGCTGGGTGTCGGCAACACCGTGACCTATTCCAACGACGGCAGCGGCATCCCGACGATCCAGAGCGCGCTGGACCTGAACGATCCTGCGAACTTCGGCTGGAATCCCGGCAGCCGCGTCAACATCTCCGACGAACGGCGGCTCAACAAGAGCAAGGGCGCGCGCGGCGACCTGACCTGGGGCAAGCCGGCCCTCAACCTGAAGGTCGGCGGCGCGTTCGACGACGTGTCGCGCCGGATCAGCAGCAACGACAATAGCCAGGCGTACCAGAACGCGGTTTGCGGCAATAATCCCAGCGTGTTCGTCGCCTCGCCGAATTCGCAGCCGCCCTGCGAAGGCCGCAATGCGCCGGGCGTTATCCCGGCCGGCTACCCGACCTATCCGGGCTTCGGCACCGGATCGACCGCGGGCATGACCGGCCCGGTGACCTATGGTGGCTCGCTCGTTCCCAACTCGGCGGCCCCAAGCTACCTGACGCCAGGGCCGGCCGGTTTCGTGACGGTCGACTGGCCGAAGTTCGCGGCTGCGACCAACTATGACTTCTACCACGACAATTCGCCGGAAAGCGGTGCGTCCACCACGGGCGCTAGCGGCGGCGGCATTCGCGAAGTGGTGAAGTCCGCGTTCGCCACGGTGAACGGCGAGCAGGACCTTGGCGGCAACATGCTGCGGTTCAACGTCGGCGTGCGCTACGTCAATACGATCCAGACGATCACGGGTCGCGTGTCGTTGCCCGATCCCCGCAATACGACCGCGACCGGCGTCGCGTTGCCGGACGGTAGCCGCTATCCGAACCTCGTCAGCATCGTGTCGACGCGCAACGTCTATTCGAAGTGGCTGCCCGCCGCGACCTTCGCCTACGACGTCAGCGAGCACGCGGTGGTCCGCGTCGCCGGATCGCGTACCATGACGCGTCCCGATCCGTCGGCGCAGCTGCCGGGCGTGAACTTCGGCGCACCATCGGCGGATCAGGCGTCGATCGGCAACCCGGCGCTCGAGCCGTACATGTCGACGAACATCGATCTGGGCTTCGAATATTATACCGGCCGCGAAGGCGTGGTCAGCTTCAATGCGTTCCGCAAGTCGATCAAGGGCTTCACGAACACCGCTATCAGCACGGTTCCGTTCTCGAACCTGTCGCAATACGGGATCACCTACGACACGCTGAACCCGACGCAGCAGATCGCGATCAACTCGCGCGGCGGCCCCGGCACCGCGCAGGTCCAGGTCACGTCACAGGTCAACGTGGCGGACAAGCTGACCATCAACGGGCTCGAATTCCAGTGGGTCCAGCCACTCGACTTCCTGACTAAGACTATCGGCATCACCGGGTTCGGCTTCAACGCCAATGCGACGGTCGTCGACCAGACCAGCAAGGGTGCGGCAACCGCGTTCGGCGTCGCGCCGTTCACCTACAACATCACGGGCTATTACGAAAAGCATGGCGTGATGCTGCGGGTGTCGACCACCTCGCGCGAGGGATCGCAGAACAGCGGTGCGGCGCAGAACGGCATTCCGGCGGCGGCATTGTTCGGTACGGACTATACGACCTACGACTTCTCCTCGTCGTTCGATCTCGACAAGATCTTCGGTTTTGCAGGGGCGCCCCAGCTGACGGTCAACGTCGCGAACTTCACGAACGCGACGCTGCGGTCGTACTTCCAGTTCGAGAATGCGACCTTCACGCAGTACAAGCCGGGCCGTCAGTTCCTGGTCGGTCTGCGCGGGACCTTCTAGCAGACCGGACGGTGCGGTCGTGATGCGACCGCACCTTCGGTATCTACCTCAAGACGTGGTCCCGACCGGGTCTACGATCGCACAAGCCGACCGATGATCCGGCAAGATCGGTTCGACGATAAAGGCGCAGGCCGGCGAGATTTCGCGCGAAGACCCGACGGGCGCGCGGTCGGGCTACGGATAACCGACGAGAGGTCCGCCAAGCGAAGCCAGCGGGTTTCACATGGGGCTGTCCGCCTGCTCACGACAGGAGAGACGACGATGTCACAGGCCGTATCACGCCGTACGCTGATGGGTGGTGCCGCATGTGGCGCTGCGCTCGCGACGCTGCCCTTGCTCACTGTCGAGGCGCATGCGGCGCCCGATCCGCGGACCGCGTTTCCCCTGATCGCAAAGGGCGTTCCGGCAGCCGTCATGATCGATGCCGACGCCGACAGCGCGGTTCGGCATGTCGCGACCAATTTCGCGGCCGATTTGGAGAGGGTCAGCGGCATCGCTGCGCGATTGATCGATGCCGCGAGCGGCGTTGTGCAGGGGCCGGTGGTTATCATTGGCGTCCTTGGCCACAGCGCCGTCATCGATCGTCTCGTGGCGGCCGGCAAGATCGCGGCTGCCGACCTGCACGGCGAATGGGAAGCGTTTCGGCAGATCGTCGTCGACGACCCTATGCCGGGCGTGTCGCGTGCGCTGGTGATCGTCGGGTCGGACCGGCGGGGCGCGGTGTACGGTACCTATGACGTGTCCGAGCGGATCGGCGTTTCGCCGTGGCACTGGTTCGCGGACGTGCCCGTCCGTCGCCAGCGCGATGTGCCGATCCCTGCCGGCTCCAGGCGCGACCAGCCCAAGGTCCGCTATCGCGGGTTCTTCATCAACGACGAGGATCCTTGCCTCAGCGGCTGGGCGAAGAAGGCGTTCGGTGGCGTGAACGCGGCGATGTACGTGCACGTCTTCGAACTGCTGCTACGGATGAAGGGCAATTATCTGTGGCCCGCCATGTGGGGCAAGGCGTTCGCCGACGACGACCCCGCGAGCATGGTGCTGGCCGACGCGATGGGCGTGGTGATGGGCAATTCGCACCACGAGCCGATGCTGCGCGCGCAGGCCGAATGGCATCGTCACGAAGATGGCGGCGTCACCGGCGGCGCATGGGATTACGACAAGAACGGCGCCAACCTGCGGAAATTCTGGCGCGGCGGGATCGAGCGCATGATGGCGCAGTGCGGCGGCCAGCATTACGACTCCGTCGTGACCGTCGGCATGCGCGGTGACGGCGACGAGGCGATGGCCGAGGGCACCGCGACCGGGCTGCTCGAACGCGTCGTTGCCGACCAGCGCCAGATCATCGCCGACGTCACCGGCAAACCGGCGAGCGAGACGCCGCAGGTCTGGGCGCTCTACAAGGAAGTGCAGGACTATTACGATCACGGCATGAAGGTGCCGGACGACGTCACGTTGCTGTTCTCGGACGATAATTGGGGCCAGATCCGTCGCCTGCCCGATCCCGCCGCACCACCGCGAAAAGGTGGGTACGGCATCTATTATCACTTCGATTACGTCGGCGGTCCGCGCAACTACAAGTGGATCAACACCAACCAGATCGAGAAGACCTGGCAGCAGATGGACCTCGCGTACAGGCGTGGTGCGGCGCAGATCTGGATCGTCAACGTCGGCGATATCAAGCCGATGGAATATCCGCTGGGGTTCTTCCTGGCGCAGGCCTGGAACCCGGATGCGATGACCCCCGCTGCGGTTGCCGATTATCCGCGTGCGTGGGCGACGGCGACGTTCGGCCCGGACCAGGCGCGCGCGATCGGCGAGATCGTCACGCAGTACAGCCAGTATGTCGCACGCCGAAAGCCCGAACTGATCGACCAGGACAGCTTCCCGTTGAGCGAAGTCACCCCCAAGGGCCTCGATGGCGGCGAGTTCGGCGCGATGGTTGCGCAGTGGGACGCGCTGGAGGCACGGATGCTTACGGTTCGCGCCACGCTGCGGCCGGATCAGCGCGACGCCTATCATCAGTTGATCGAGTTTCCCGTGGCGGCGGTCGCGAACCTGTACCGGATGTATTACGGCACCGCGTGGAACCGGCTGCTGGCCTCGAAGAACGATGCGCGTGCCAATTATTTTGCCGACCAGGTCGAAACGGCTTTCGGGCGCGACGGCGAACTGACGCAGCGGTATCACAGTATCAACGGCGGTAAGTGGGACGGCATGATGGCGCAGGTCCATATGAGCTATGTCATCTGGAACGACCCCACCAAACAGACCATGCCGAGCATCGTCCGGGTCGGCGCCGATACGCCTGAGGCAAAGCGTCGGCAGCAGCCGGTCTTCGTTCCGACGCCCGCGACGCAGGCCGGTATCGTCGCTCTCGAAGCACCCGCGTTCAGTCGCGCACGCGACGGCAAGGGGCTGCGCTGGACGACGATCCCGCATCTGGGTCGTACGGCAGGTGCGATGATCGCGATGCCGCAAGGTCGACCTGCAACGCTGGCGAGTGACGGCGTCTGTCTGGAATACGATGTCGTCGTGGCCAAGGCGGGACCGGCGACCGTGACGCTGTACCTCGTGCCGACGCTCGACACGTTCGGTCATGACGGATCGCGCATCGGCGTGTCGATCGACGGCGGTGCGGTTCAGGTCCTGCGTGCGGTGCTCGAGCCTACCGGAGGCGATACGGACAATATTGCCAAGGCGCGCTGGGCGGATGCGGTGCGTGACAATGGCGTACAATTGTCGACAGGCCTCGGTGACGTCGCTAGCGGCCGTCATACGATCAAGATCTGGCGGCTGGATGACAACATGGTGCTCCAGAAGCTGGTACTTGCGACCATCCCGGTACCGATGTCCTATCTCGGTGCGGTTCCCGTCGCCTGACGGAACGCACCGCGCGGCGATCCCTTAGTGTATTCGACGATGCCAGTTTCCTTGGGAAGGGCGACGTAGTAGCATCAATACGCAGACATTAGAGGTAAGTCCAGTGGCAAAGCCCGCCTCCCAGAACGCGTTGTTCGCGGTCGGAAAATACGACGCTCCCGCGAACGACCGCTTGTACCAGCGGCTGGCGCGGCGACTGTTTGAGGAACTGGTCGCCGGCACCTATGCGATCGGCGATCGGCTGCCCGCCGAACGCGAACTGGCGATCGATTACGGCGCCAGTCGCCCGGCGGTGCGTGAAGCCCTCATCGCACTGGAAGTGCAAGGTTTTATCGAAGTCCGTGTCGGCTCCGGCGCGTATGTCTGCCGGCTGCCGGGGCAGGGCGAAGAGCCGGGTTTCGCGATCACCGCGTTCGAACTGACCGAAGCGCGGATCATGTTCGAGGGTGAGGCGGCAGCGCTCGCAGCGGTCCAGATCACCGATGCCGAGATCGACCTGCTCGACGGACTGGTCGAGGCGATGGCGACCGAGAATTTGCTGACCGAAGTCACCGAGATCGCCGATCGCGATTTTCACATGGCGATCGCCAAGGCCACGCGGAATTCGGGCGTTGTTCGGACGATCGAGGATCTGTGGCATTTGCGCTCGACCTCGCCCGAATGCGCGCTTCTCCATGCCAAGGCGCGCAACGCCAAGGTGCGGCCGGTGGTGGCCGAACATGCTGCAATCGTTGATGCTTTGCGCGCGCGCGATGCGGCGGCAGCGCGGGGCGCGATGCGCGCGCACCTGACGTCGGTGATGGACCACCTCCTGTTCCAGACCGAGGAGATGGCGATGGAACAGGCTCGACTGGCACTTGCGACGACTCGCCAGCGTTACGGCGGCGTCCCGACCATTTGATCCATATGGCGACCAAGCGCTTATAGGTTGTCAGACCAATTTGATCGTTGCTATCGACAGTGTGAGCACGTGGCTGCACCGCCATGGAAAAACGGGGATGAGCGGCCGATGAAGATGACCCAGACCATGCGCTGGTTTGGCCCGAACGACCCGGTGCCGCTAAACGCCATCCGCCAGGCCGGCGCGACCGGGATCGTCACGGCGCTGCACGAGGTCGCCAATGGCGACGTCTGGACCGTCGACGCCATCGCCGCGCGTCGCGTGATGATCGAGGAAGCGGGGCTTGACTGGAAAGTGGTCGAGAGCCTGCCCGTCGTCGAGGATCTCAAGCGGCGTTCGGGCGACTGGGATCGGCTGATCGAGGCTTATGTCGCCAGCCTGCGGAATCTTGCGGGGCAGGGCATCGAGGTCGTGACCTATAATTTCATGCCGTTGCTCGACTGGACGCGGACCGACCTGAGCTGGGCGTTGCCGGACGGCGCGCGCGCGTTGCGGTTCGAGCTGCACGCGCTGGCCGCCTACGACATTTACATCCTGCGCCGCCCGGACGCCGAGCGGGATTACCCAGCCGATGTCGTCGCTATCGCCGCCGAGCGGTTCGCGGCGATGGACGATGCCGCGCGTGCGACGCTGGAGCGAACGATCATCGCCGGGCTGCCGGGTAGCGAGGAGAGCTTCAGTTCGCCTCAGTTGCTCGAGCAGATCGAGACCTATGCCGATATCGACGCGGGCCGCCTGCGTGCGAACCATGTCGCGTTCCTGGAGGCGGTGTGTCCCGTCGCCGAGGCCGAGGGCATCCGGCTAGTGGTGCACCCCGACGATCCGCCATTTCCGATCTTCGGCCTGCCCCGCGTCGTCAGTACCGAGGCGGACGTCAGCGCGCTGTTCGCCGCCGTGCCATCGGCCGCCAACGGGCTGTGTTTCTGCAGCGGATCGTTCGGCGTGCGCGCGGACAACGACCTGCCGGGGATGGTCCGTCGGCTCGGCGAACGCATCGGCTTCGTGCATCTGCGATCGGTGCAGCGCGAACCCGGTGGCGCGTTTCACGAGGCGGCGCATCTGGAGGGCGATGCGAACATGCCCGCGATCATGACCGAGCTGGTCGCGTTGCAGGCGCGCACGGGCCGGTCGCTGCCGATGCGCCCCGACCACGGGCACCAGATGGTGGACGATCTCAACAAGCGGACCAACCCCGGCTATTCGCTGATCGGCCGGCTGCGCGGGCTGGCGGAACTGCGCGGACTGGAAACGGGTATCGCGCATGGCCGGGGCGCCGCGTAGGAACCAAGCTTACCGCGTCATCGCCAGCTGCGTATCGTCGAGCGCCAGGTCCACGAGCTTGCGCATCGCCGCGTTGGCGGCGGTAGGGTCGCTCGCGGCGATCGCCTCGTACACGCGGACGTGATCGGGGATCGGGTTGCGCGGTAGCGAACGGGTGCGCTGCTTGAACTGCGTCGTCCAGCTTACTGCCGCGCCAATGCTCGCGCTCAACACGACGAGCGCGTCGTTGCGGGTCGCCTGCAACACGGCGTTGTGGAATTCGCGGTCCGCGGCACGGCCGGCTTCGGTGGCCAGCGTGTGGCGGCGCATCGCGGCGAGCGACTCCTTCATCACGGCAAGGTCGGCACGATCGCGTCGCTCGGCGGCCAGCGCGGCAGCGGCAGGCTCGACGATCGCGCGCAGCTCGAACAGGCCGCGGACGAAGTCGATGTCGGGTTCGCCCGCGAAGGCCCAGGCGAGCACGTCGGGATCGAGCAGGTTCCAGCGACTGCGCGGCAACACGCGGGTGCCGGTTTTGGGTCGACTTTCGACCAATCCCTTCGCCATCAGCACCTGGACCGCCTCGCGGTAGGCACTGCGCGACACGTCCAGCGCCTCCGAAAACGCAACTTCGCCCGACAAGGTATCGCCCGGGAGATACTCGCCCGACAGGATCGCGGTGCCCAGCTTGTGCGCGATCGCACCGTGCAGCCGCCGTCCCGTACCGCGTGGCGGGCGTGGCGGCGTCGCGCTTTCCGACGGTATCGCCGAGTCCGACGCGATTGGCGTATCCGACGACGGGCTCGTCTGATCGGGATTGAGGTTCGTCATTGGTAAGCTCCCATCGCCAAGGTGATAGCCGCGTGACAATCGCGAGACGATAAGAGATTTTCTGTCCTGGGGCTCAGAAGGCGCGGATTCGGGCCGAAATCGACACACCTCGGCATAGTGCGATACGCGTGGGTGGCCGCGATCGTCAGGGCTGCTTGTCCTCCGGCCGGACCCCGCTGTGGTCGATCACGCTGCGCGCGGCGGCTGGCCAGGCATCGCCCTCGACCTTGATATTGTCGACCGACCGGTTGTTCAGATAGTCGGTCCACGACCCCTGGAGCCGGCCGGAATTATACCAGTTGCCGATCGCCAGATTGTCCAGCGCGGTGCGTTTCGGCGCGATGAAATCCTGCGAGTTCAGGTTCAGCCAGACGCCGCCGACGCGGTCGATCACGTTGTTGCGGACCGTGACGTAGCGCGATCCCTCGTCGAGATAGATCGCGATCCCGCCCGCACCCGCGACATCGGCGATGTAGTTGTCGGCGATCAGCGCGCCCGGATCGGCGGACAGATGATAGATCGCGCCGCCATCGGGAAACCACTGCTTGACCCGGGTCATGCGGTTGCCGACGACGACCGTGTCGCGCAGCGTCGTCGGCGTATCGTAGACCAGATTGCCCGGCTGGTCGTAGTAGCCGCGCTGCTGTCGCCAATATTCCGCGCTGCCGCCGAGGTCGTTCGTGCCCCATCCCCAGCCGATGTCGATCCCGTCATACGGCGCGTCCGACACGTCGTTGTTCGCGATCACCGTCCCCGACGCATAGGTGACGAGGATCGCCGACTGCTCCTTGTAGTCGCGCGATACGCCGGCGATCCGGTTGTCGCGGATCAGGATGTCGCGCAGCCCCATTTCGGGGCGCGAGGGATGGTGCGCGTCGGGTCGGATGCCACCGACCATGATCGCACCGCCGGCGAGATCGCTGAAGCTGTTGCGCGTCACCTCGATCGCCGCCGCGCCCAGTCCGACGCCGCCGTCGTTCGCGTCGGGATTGTTGCCAATGCCGAGCGCGACCTGCCCGAGTTGCGAGAACTGGTCGTCGTCGAACACGATACGGGTCGCGGCGGCCACTTGCACTGCGGCGGGCTGCTGGTTCCAGCGGTTGCGCATCGCCTCGAACGCGGTGCATCCCCAGCTGCAATCGCGGATCGGGTCGGCGGGATAACCGGTCACGTCGCCCGCCAGATAGGCTCCGCTCTGCTGGCTCGCATAGCCTTGCGGGCTTGAGGGCTGCAGCCAACTGGTGTGGCGAAACGCGAGGTGGCGGAACTGGAGGTCGCGGACCGGTCGATCATAGCTGCCGCCGATCGAGACGAGCCGTTCGAGGATCGGCATCACGACTTTGGCGCGGCGCATGTCCTCGCCCGGCAACGGCTTGTAATAGAGCAGCCCCGCCTTGGGCTCGACATACCATTGGCCAGGCTCGCGCAAGAAGGCGAGCGCATTGACCAGGAACAGGCGCGCGACCTCGGCCGAGACCGGCCGAGCAATGGTGTCGTAGCCGATCAGGTTATTGCGCCAGCCCGGCTGTTGCATGACGATCCGGTTTCCTTGGGGCGATCCGCCTTCGATCCGGTCGACGACGGCGTGGCGATGCGTGAACCAGCTCATGCCCTCGATCTCGATACGGCGCTGGTCGGGGAGCGAGGCGAGTTCGCGCCACGCCGGGTCCTTGATGTCGAGGCCCCAGGTCTGGAACGTGACGGCGGAGCGCGGGATCTCGATGCGGGCACGGCTGGCGAGCCGGTCGTTCACCGTCAGTTGCCGCGGGTCGGCGCCCTTCGGCACGGCGGCGGACCAGATGCCCTTCGCGCGATCGGCGAGCCGCCACCGGTCGATCGGCATGCCGCCCGACAGGATCGGACGCGTGCCGGGCTCGCCTTCCCAGCGGACGGTGAAGCCGTTCTGGCCGCCATCGTCGGCGGTGAAGCGGAGCGGTACGGTCAGCCGATAGGTGCCCGGCGCGATCCGCACGGTGACGTCGTGATCCGGATTGAGACGTCGCACCGCGGCCTGCGCGCGCGCGGGCGTCGCGAACGGATGCGCGGTCGATCCGTCGCCTGCGTCCGATCCGTTCGGCGACAGGTGGAGCACGACCGGTACGGGAGCGGGGCGGTTTGGAATGACGATGTGATGGCGCGCAGGCGCTGCGGGGGGCGGCGCGATCACGGGAAAGGTCGGTTGTGGCGCAAGCTGCGCGAGCGCGGAGGATGGCTGGGTCGCGAATCCCGTCGCCATCAGCATCATCGCCGATACCGCACGTGTCAGGGTCGGCATCGCGTCTCTCCCGGTCGGTCAGAATGCCGCGAGCGCCGGCAGCCGACGCGCATTTCCGCCCTCTCGGGACATGCCCGATCCCACGCCGGAGCGCAGGATCGGGCGGTCGTTAATTACAGGACGCGGTTGATGAGGTTCTCGATCCGCTCCTGCTGGCCCGAGACCGGTTTCGGGTCGATGCCGCGCTCGATCGCGAGGTCGGCGATGCCGGCGAGGTCGAGCCCGCCGATCGCGCCACCGAATTCGCCGTCCCAGCCGGCATAGCGCTTGGTCTTGATCGCATCGATGCGGCCGTCTTCGATCAGCTTGGCGGCATTGAGCAGCCCCTTCGCGACGACGTCGATCGCGCCGACATGACCGTAGAACAGGTCGGCCGGGTCCATGCTCTGGCGCCGCACCTTGGCGTCGAAGTTGAAGCCGCCGGTGGTGAACCCGCCGGCGCGGATGATCTCGAGATTGGCGAGCGTCAATTCCTCGACAGAGTTCGGGAATTGATCGGTATCCCAGCCGTTCTGCGGATCGCCGCGGTTGGCGTCGATCGAGCCGAAGATGCCGAGCGCCGCGGCGGTCGCGATCTCATGCTCGAACGTGTGGCTGGCGAGGGTCGCGTGGTTCGCCTCGATGTTAACCTTGACCTCGTTCTCCAGGCCATAGCGCTTGAGGAAGCCATACACCGTCGCGGTGTCGAAGTCGTACTGGTGCTTGGTCGGCTCGAACGGCTTCGGCTCGATCAGGATCGTGCCGGTGAAGCCGATCTTGTGCTTGTGCTCGACGACCAGGCTCAGGAAGCGGCCGAAATTGTCCAGCTCGCGCTTCATGTCGGTGTTGAGCAGCGTCTCGTAGCCCTCGCGACCGCCCCACAGCACGTAGTTCTGGCCACCGAGACGGTGAGTCGCCTCGAGCGCATCGCGGACCTGCATCGCGCCGAACGCGAACACTTCAGGATCGGGGTTGGTCGCGCCGCCAGCGGCAAAGCGCGGGTGGCTGAACAGGTTGGCGGTGCCCCACAGGAGTTTCCGCCCCGACGCGGCCTGGAGCTGTTCGAGATGATCGACCGCTTCGGCGAAGAACTTACGGTGCTCGGTGATGTTGGCGGCGTCGGCCATCACGTCGACGTCGTGGAAGCAGTAATAGGGCACGTCGAGCGTCTTGAAGAACTCGAACGCGACCTCGCGCTTCATCGCCGCGGCGGCGCTGTCGTTTGCGCCGCGGTGCCACGGGCGATCGAACGTGCCGCCGCCGAACACGTCGGAGCCCGGCCAGCAGAAGGTGTGCCAGAAGCACGCGGCGAAGCGGAGGTGATCCTCCATGCGCTTGCCGAGGACCATCTTGTCCTTGTCGTAGAAGCGGTACGCCAGCTCGTTGGTGCTGTCGGGGCCCTCATATTTGATCTGGGGGATATCGGCGAAGAAGTCGGACATCAAAGCTTCCTACGATTTTGGGGTGATGCGGGAATAGGCTTGGCGGAACGCGGCCTTCTTTTCGGCGAGCGCCGAGACGAGGGCAGGGTCGGGGACGATGGTGTGCGAGACGGGGGGCGCGACGCAGATCTCAGCGGGGTCGCCGCCGTCGACGCCGAGCTGGGCGAGGCGTGCGGCACCGAGCGCGGGGCCGACCTCGCCGCCCTGTAGATAGACGAGTTCGACCTCCATCGCCGCGGCGATCACCTGACCCCAATAGCGCGAACGGGCACCGCCGCCGATCACCGCGAGGCGCTCGACCGTCGTGCCGGCCTCCCGCAACACGTCGAGACCGTCGGCGAGCGCGAACGCCACGCCCTCCAATACCGCCTGCGACAGGCGACCGGCATCGGTGTCGTTGTCGAGGCGGAGGAACGCACCGCGCACCTCCGGATCGTTATGCGGCGTGCGCTCGCCCGAGAGGTAGGGGAGGAAGATCTCGGGGCCACTGGCGGGGCCGGCGGCCTCGGCGCGCGCGAACAGGTCGGCGGCACCGGCGGCACCGGTGATCCGTGCGACCCAGTCGATGCACGACGCCGCCGACAGATGGACCGACATCTGGTGCCACATCCCGGGAAGCGCGTGACAGAAGGCGTGGACCGCACGCGCCGGATTGGGGCGGAAGTCGTTGGTCGCCACGAAGATCACGCCCGACGTGCCGAGCGACAGCAACGCATCGCCGTCCTTGACGACACCGACGCCGACTGCGCCCGCAGCATTGTCGCTGCCGCCCGCGGCGACCGGCACCTGCGGCATGCCCCACAGCTCAGCGACCTCGGCGGTGAGCGTGCCGGTGATCTCCGTGCCCTCGTACAGCGCCGGCATCTGCGCCTGCGTCAGCCCGCAGGCGGTGAGGATCTCGTCGCTCCAGCAGCGGCGGCCGACGTCAAGCCACAACGTGCCGGCGCTGTCGGACAGGTCCGATGCCTTGTCGCCGGTCATCAGCAACCGGACATAGTCCTTGGGCAACAACACCGTGGCGATCTTCGCGAAGACCTCCGGCTCATGCTCGCGCACCCACAGCAGCTTCGGTGCGGTGAAGCCGGGCATGGCGATGTTCCCCGAAATCGCGCGCAGATCGGGGACGGCGCGCTCCAGTGCCTCGCATTCGGCGAAGCAGCGGCCGTCGTTCCACAGGATCGCGGGACGGAGCGGCCGGTCGTCGGCGTCGAGCAACGTCGCGCCGTGCATCTGGCCGGCAAGCCCTACGCCGCGCACCGAGCGGCGGACGCTCGGGTCGATCGCCTGCACCGCGGCGATCGTCGCCTTCCACCAAGCGTCCGGATCCTGTTCGGACCAGAGCGGATGCGGCCGCTGCACGGTCAGCGCGGCGGTACCCTGGCCCACCACGCTGCCATGCTGGTCGAGCACCACGGCCTTGACACCCGAGGTGCCGATATCGATTCCGAGGAACATCAGTTGACGAACGGATCGATGGTCGGGATCGAGCCGTCGGGCGCGAACTTCAGTTCGGTCACCTTGACGTTGCGGAGGTGGTTCTTGTTGCTCATCTGCGTGTCCGCATAGAACAGCCACCATTTCTTGTTCCACTCGACGATCGAATGGTGGCTGGTCCAGCCCTGTACCGGCTTCAGGATATGGCCCTTGTACGTGAACGGGCCGTACGGGTTGTCACCGGTCGCGTAGTTCAGGAAGTGCGTGTCGCCGGTCGAGTAGGTGTAGTAATATTTGCCCCCGCGCGTGAAGACCCAGGACGCCTCGAAAAAGCGGCGCTCATGGTCGCCGCCGAGCACGGGCTTGCCGGCTTCGTCGAGAATCTGGACGTCGCGCGGCGTCTCGGCGAAGCTCTTCATGTCGGGATTGAGCTTGGCGATCTTGCCCGAGAGCGCGGGCTGGTCGTCCTTGCCGAGATCGGTGTCGGAGCCGTTGGCGTCGAACTTGCCATCCTTCCAGCGCTGGAGCTGGCCGCCCCAGATGCCGCCGAAATACATGTAGCTCGCGCCGTTCGCGTCGGTGAACACCGCAGGGTCCATCGAGAAGCTGCCGGCGATCGGCTTGGGATCGGCCTTGAACGGGCCGACCGGGCTCTTCGAGGTGGCGACGCCGATCCGGAACGTGCCGAGGCCGTTCTTGTCGAGCTGTTTGTCGCGCGCCGGGAAGTACAAATAATAGGTGCCGTTCTTGTAGGCGGCATCGGGGGCCCACATCTGCTGCGACGCCCAGGGCACGTCCTTCACGTCGAGCGCGACGCCGTTGACCTTCACCGGGCCGCCGATGCGGTCCATGCTCAGGACGCGGTAATCGCGCATCGCATATTGGTTGCCGAGGTCGTCGTCCGGGATCTTCACGTCGATGTCGTGGCTCGGATAGACGTAGATCTTGCCGCCGAAGACGTGCGCCGACGGATCGGCGGTGTAGATGCTGGTGACCAGCGGCTGCGACAGATAGCGCTTGCCGTCGGGGCTGCGCGGTTCCTTGCCGGCGGACGTGGTTTTAGCCCCGGGCGTCGAGGGTGCGTTCCCCCCATTGGTCTGGGCGAGGGCGATAGTCCCCGTTGCGGCAAGTGCGGCAATGACGAGCGTAGGCGCGAGGCTGAAACGCATCGGTCCGTGGTCCTTCCTAATGTTCACCATCTGATGTGGTGTCGAGCTTCGATGTGTTTGGGTAGCGCTACCGTACGAAACGTGTCAACTCTTAGCACGCCGGGCGGACGACTGTCGACATGACCTTAGTCGCCTGTGGACGTACTCGACTCACTTCCTCCACGCATAGGGACCGACCAGCGTGCCGACGAAGCCGCCTGCGGTCTTGGTGCTGAGAATGCGCGCATCGACGTCGCGCGCGAGGGTCTTCTGGCCGCCGGCGCCGTCATAATCGAACGCCATCGTGCCGCCGTTCGCGCGGATCGTCAGCGTGACGGGGCCCGTGCCGGTGACGGGTGCGGAGGCGACCAGTTGTTCCTTCCCCTTGTCGGCGGTGTAGAGCGCGACGACGGGCTTGCCGGCGATCCGGGTGATGCCGAAGAACAGATAGTTTGTGTCGCTCTGCATTGCGACTAGGCCTGCGCGGTCGCCATCGGTGTCGGGGGTGAAGCGGACCGTCGTCGACATCGTCGCGACGTGATGCTGCTGGCGGCGTCCGACGAACGAGGGCACCTTGGAGAGGTCGCCGATGTGTCCGCCGCGGTCGAGAATCAGGTCGCCGTGGTCGAGCCGGTAGAAGGGCGTCTTGGGCGTACGTACGCCGACCCATTGCATCGCCAGCTTGCTACCGTCGAAGCTGTCGACATAGCCGAAGTCACCGCTGGTCGGGATGCGGCTGGGCGGGCTTGCAGGCAGCTTGGGCTTGGTGCCGACGAACGGGACCGGCTGGCCCTTCGGCAGGATGATCGGCCAGCCGTCCTTCCATGTTACCGGTAACAAGAACGTCTCGCGGCCGATATTGTAATAGTCGCCCTCGTATGGCCGCACGCCGAGGAAGGTCGCGTACCAGTCGCCGTTCTGCGTCTCGACGAGCTTGGCATGGCCGGTCGACGTGACCGGGTTGGCCCGGGCCGGGTCGAGATCGCGCTGAGTCAGGATTGGATTGCCCGCGAACGGGACGTAAGGTCCGCGCAGCGACTTCGAGCGCAGCGCGACCTGCGAATGGTTGACGCTGGTACCGCCCTCGGCTGCGGTCAGGTAATAATAGCCGTCCTTGCGGAAGATGTGCGGGCCCTCGATCCAAACCGGCTTCTTGGAGATGTCGACGCCGCCGTTGATCAGCTGCGCGCTGTCGCCGACCATCTTTCCCGCGCGCCAGTCATATTCCTGGATCCAGATCGCGCGGTGGCCGTCGTAGCGCGGCGGCTCGGCGGGCGCGCGGTTGTTGACGATATACGCCTTGTCGCCCTCCCAGTAGATCGACGGGTCGATGCCTTCGAACGGCAGCCATGTCGGGCTCGACCACGGTCCCGCCGGGTCCTTCGCGGTAATGACGAAATTGCCTTTGCACTCGACGCAGGTGTTGACGATGTAGAAGACGCCGTCGTGGTACGAGATGTCGGGTGCGAACACCGCCTGCGACGTGCGCATACCGGTGAAGTCGAGTTGCTCCGGCCGGTCGATCGCATTTCCGATCTGCGTCCAGTTCACCAGGTCCTTCGACTTGAAGATCGGCAGGCCGGGGTAGTGCGCGAACGAGGAGAGGACGAGGTAATAGTCGTCGCCGACGCGCGTCACCGACGGGTCAGGATAATAGCCCGACAGGATCGGGTTGCGATATTGGTCGGGGCCGACGCTGACCTTCTCCTGCGTGTGCCCGTCATAGCTGAAGCTGCTGAACCGCGGTGCGTCGCTGGCGAACGCCGGCGTTCCGAGCGCGAGACCGGCGAGCAGTGCGAATTTCTGGATTTTCATGGCGGTTCTCACTTGGTTGCGCTGGCTGTCTGGGCTGGTTTCGATGCAGGCGCCGCGGCGAGTTCCTGCGCGGCTTGGGCGAGTTCGATCCACATCGCGCCTTCGGGAATGACGTATTCGTTCTCGCCCCAGAAGAACGGCCAGTCCTCATGGTTCTCGGGGAAATCCGGCTTGATGATCAGCACGCCCGGCACCACGCCGCCGGCGATGAACGAGAAGTCGGCGCGGTTGTTGCCGTAGGCGACTTCCTTCGAGACGGTGCCGACGGCCGAGACGAACGATACGTCGGATGCGGGGTGGTTGCCGACCAGGAACTCGAGCCCGCGGAACACCGCGTCGGCGGGCATGATCTCCGGGAACGCCTTGTGCAGCGTGTAAGCGTTCATCGCATAGCCGAGCACGGTGCCGCTGCCCGCCCAGCCGCCGGTGGTGATCGGCACGCCGAACGGGTTGGCCTTCGCCGCGGTCTCGGCGGAGGCGGCATAGGCGCGCACCGCCGGGATCATCGCCGCGCGATAGGCTGGCGGCATGAATGGGATGGCGGCAACCGCATCGCGCAGGTTGAACATGAACGTCTTTTCCATCGCCGGCCAAAGGGACTGGACCGCGGCGGCGTAGCGCTGATCGCGGGTCGTGCGGAGCAGCTCGACAGCGGCGGAGAAACGCTCGGCATCGAGCGGGCCGCCGGTGGTGTTGCCGTGCTGGTACAGGTCGGGCGCGTGCGATTGTTCCTCCGCCCAGGTGCACGTTGCGATGCCGAGCGCCTTCTTCGACAGTGCCGGATCGACTTCGGCAAGCGCGCGCGATGCCGCCGCGAGCCCGGCGACCGAGCCGTAGTTCAATGCGGAGGCCTTGGTCGTGAACGCCCAGCGATCGTCGGGCGTCCCGCTGCGGCCGCCCGTTTCCTCGCCGAGCTTGAGCGCGGGATCGTAGACCAGCCCGTCGGTCTTGGTCGAGGCGTCGCCGAGGTGCGTGTACTGCGCGACGTCGGGCTCGACGATGCCGTGGATCGCGTGGCCGACCGCGTCGAACTGCGCGACGAGTTGCAGCGTGCCGTGGCGGATCTGCTGGACGAGATCGGGCGTGCCGTCGGGGACGTGGATCTCGGTCTTGCGCCGCGTCCAGTCGATCGCGGTCGTATCGCGCATCGGGTGCCAGCGCTCCCAACTGTCGACCAGCGAGCGGATCACCTGATATTGCGACTGGGTGCGGATGTCATAGTCGCCCGCATCGAACCATCCGCCGACCGCGAGGCCGGGGATGTGCTCGCCCGACTTGAACTTCGTGTCGGTGGTCGGCCCCTGCGCATAGAGATCGATATGCTCGTGGTCGGTCGGCGCCTGCCGCGCGTCGTCGCGATGCGCGTCGCCGTGCCAGACGCGGTAGCCCTCGTTGACGAACATATGGTCCATCGCGACCGGGAAATAGACGTCGAGCGTCGGGTGCCATGCGCCGGCATAGGCGTCGGCGGCGATCCGGAACGGTGCGGTGCGCGTGGTGCCATAGTCGAGCACGTAGGTGCCGGGCTGGCGGACCGCGCTGAAATCGAGTTGCAGATAGCTGTAGCGGAGATAGTCGCCCCAGCGCTTGGCGGGCGCGGTCGGCACGGGCGTCATGCTGCCATCCTCGCCGACGCGGAGCAGGCGCGCCGGCAGCAGGCGGCGATCGTTGCGGTCGAGCTCGATCGTCGCGACCTTCCGCGCGTCGGGCGTATAGCCGAGCTGCGAATGCGCGATCACCGGGGGACGGAGCCAGCCCGGTACGCTGTTGGGCTGGATCGTCCATTCGAGCACGGTGCCGGTGCGCCCGGCCGGCAGCAGCGAGCGGAGCACGAACCAGCCATTCTGCGCCTGGTTGCGACCGTCGAACAACTGCACTTCGGCGGTCGAGCGGATCGTCACGCGGCGTGCCGGATCCTCGGGTGAGAGCACGAAGCGACTGCCCTTGGCGATCGCGGTCGGTTCGGCGCCGGGGCCCTCCGCGCGACCGCTTGCCGCATTGCGCTGCGGCGTCTGGATCATCGCATCGGCTGGGTAGATCGGGAACGCACCGCTGACGCCGTCCGCCATATAGCTGTGGTGGAAATAGGCGGCGGGAAGGAATTCGAGATTGAACCCGGCCTTGCCCGCGAGCGCGGCCGGCACAGGCTGGTCGAGGATCACCGACACGGCGACCGCGCCGCCGCGCTTTTCCGAGCGCACGCGGTAGCGCCATTTATAGTCGGGATATTCGAGCGTGACGGTGATCGCGCCGGTTGCGGCGTCGATCTTGCGGTCGACGAGGCGCCCGATCGCGTCCCATTGGCCCGGCGTGGAAGAAAGGCGGACGTCGCCGTTGGTGGCGATGCGTTCGCCCTGCTGGATGATTTCCACGCCGCTGATCTTCGAATCGGCGAACAGGCCGTCATACCAGTTGGAGAATACGAGGACGTTGGCGGCCGGCGCCTCGTAATAGCCGGCGGCGTTGAGCGTCAGGTCGGTCGACGCGGCGCGCGGGCCTGTCTGAGCGATCGCGGGTACGGCGCCCGCGAGCAGGGTCGCGATCAGGCAGATTGCGGATTTGGCCGCCATGGTTTTTTCCTCTCCGGTATCGTCATGCGGCGTTGGATTCGCCTGCTATTCCCGCGACTATAGCGCTAACAGCCGCATACGCCACCCGCTGTCGCCGTAGCTGTATGGACAGGGTAGCGGTATCACCCTATTGTCCATACGAGGTTGCAAAGGGCACGCGACGGTTCCGTTTTCGGGACGTCGGAGAACAGCCTGCACGCAATCGATAGGGAGAAGAGGATGACCGGGCCAACCGTCGATCGTCGTCGTGCGATGCTTGCATCGATCGCCACCGGGGCGGGGCTGATGCTGCCCGCGATCGGTCGCGCGCGTGCTGCGCCTGCATCTTCCGCATCGCGCACCGGCACCTGCTCCACGCCGCAATCGGCGATCGCGCGGACGCAATACGGTCCGGTCCGCGGCTATGTCTCGGACGGAGTCTATACCTTCAAGGGCGTGCCTTACGGCGCGGATACCGGCGGCGAGAATCGCTGGCTGCCCGCCAAGCCGCCGCAGCGCTGGACCGAGTCGCGCGACACGCTGTCCTACGGCGCGAACTGCCCGCAGACGCTGCATGATTTCAGCGCGGTCGAGCACACGTTCCTCCAGCAATGGACTGACGGGTTCATTGGCGAGGACATGCTGAAGCTGAACGTCTGGACGCCATCGTTGTCTGGCAAGCGGCCGGTGATGGTGTATTTCCATGGCGGCGGGTTCGCGTTCGGATCGTCGTACGAACTCGCCTCGCACGACGGCGCGCAGATGGCACGGCATCACGACGTGGTGCAGGTGTCGATCAACCACCGGCTCAACGTGCTCGGGTTCCTCGACCTGACCGAGGTCGGCGGCGCGGCGTACGACACGTCGGTCAACGTCAGCATGACCGATTGCGTCGCGGCGCTGCGCTGGGTGCAGGAGAACATCGTGCGGTTCGGCGGCGATCCCGACACCGTGATGATCTATGGCCAGTCGGGCGGCGGATCGAAGGTGACGACGTTGCTCGGCATGGCGACCGGCAAGGGCCTGATCCACCGTGCCGCGGTGCAGTCGGGCGGCGGCGGGTCGCTGCCGACCGCCGAACAGTCGCGCGATTTCTCGCGGCGCGTGCTGCGTGAACTGAACATCGGGCCGAAGGATCTGGGCGCGCTCCAGCGGATCGCGTGGAAGCCGCTGTTCGAGGCGGGCAACAAGGTCGCGACCGAGATCAATGGCCCGCGCTGGCCGATGGGGCCTTCGCTGACGCCACGCGTGGGCTGGAACCCGACGCTCGACGGCAAGGTGATCGACGTCCGCTCGTACTCGGACATCGCGCCCGAGGTGTCGCGCGACGTGCCGGTGATGATCGGCAACGTCAGCGAGGAGGGGATGCGCTGGGGCTATAATCCGAGCGAGGTGCAGTGGCGGACCGATCTCACCACGCAGATGGGTGGCGACAAGGCCGGGCGGCTGATCGCGGCGATGCAGCAGGCGCATCCTGAAAAGGCGGTGCGGACGCTGGCGTACGGCGTGCAGGGCCTGCAGAACCGCAACCGCGTGCAGGACATGGTGCGGCTGAAACACGCACAGCGCGGCGCGCCGGTGTACCAATATCTGTTCCAGTGGCAGTCGCCGCAATTGGGTGGCGTCGCGGGTGCGTGGCACACGGCCGACCTCGCTTTCTGCTTCGACAATACGCAACTGTGCGACCAGGGAACCGGCAACACGCCAGACGCACGACGGCTCGCGCGTACGATGGCGACTGCGTGGGCGAACTTCGCGCGAACCGGCAATCCGAGCCAGCCCGGCCTCGCCTGGACGCCAAGCGATCCGCAGCGCTGCCAGACGATGGTGTTCGATACCACGAGCCGCATGGTCGACGATCCCGAGGGTGCCGCGCGGCGTATCCTGTTGTCGTGAGAATGGTGTGACGTACACTCTGGGGGAGAAGGCGATGCGTTGGTCGATCGGATTTGGGTTGTTGGCGAGCGCATTGGCATTGGCGACGCCGGTTCTGGCGCAGGACGCGCGGATGACCGCGACGGCGCCTCCTGCCGAGCCGACCGCGATCCCGCTCAACACCGGCGGCGTGAAAGGGCAGGCCGCGCCCGAGGCATGGTTCCAGCAGTACGGCGTCGCGATGACGCGCAACGTCACGTCCGCGACGCTGACGCCGTTCCTGCCCGATCCGGCCAAGGCGACCGGAGCGGCGGTGATCGTCGCGCCGGGCGGCGGTTTTCTCATGCTGTCGATGGAGAACGAGGGCTGGCGCGTGGCGAAGGCGCTCGCCGACCGCGGCATCGCGGCGTTCGTGCTGAAATACCGCCTGAAGCCGACGCCGGCGGACATGGGTGGGTTCGAGCAATCGGTTACGGCCATGTTCGCGGGTGCCGCGCAACCGCAGCGGCGGATGAGCCCGGACGAGGCGATCGCCGGCCTCGGCGACCAGATTGCCGATGCGCGAGCCGCGGTTGCTTTGGTGAGGACGCGCGCGACCGAGTGGAAAATCGACCCCGCCCGCGTCGGCATGGTCGGCTTTTCGGCGGGGGCGATGACGACGATGGCGACCGCGCTGGCCGCCCCCGACACGCATCTCGCCTTCATCGCGCCGATCTATGGATCGATGGAGGCGGTGAAGGTGCCGACCGACGCCCCCCCGCTGTTCGCGGTGCTCGCCGCCAACGACCCGCTGTTCGCGAACAAGGGATTCGGCCTGATCGAATCCTGGCAGAAGGCGGGGAAGCCGGTCGAGTTCCACCTGTACCAGGCAGGCGGGCACGGCTTCGGGCTGGGAAAGAAAGGCACGACCAGCACCGGCTGGTTCGAGGATTTCATGCACTGGCTCGACGCCAACGGCATGCTCGTACGGCGATGACGATGATGCAGGGGGAGACGGGTATTATGCGCTTCACGAGGGTTCGGGCGATCGGGTTGGCGCTTGGGGCGCTGGCCGGAATGTCCTCCGGGGCGAACGGACAGGACTCGGCGCTGGCATCGGCGACGGGCCTTGCACCGTATTTCCAACCCGTGATGCAAGGGCCCACTACGCCCGACAGCGACGGGTTCCTGCGTCGCTGGCTGTTGCTCGAGCCGATCGACAAGCCCAACCGCAGCAATACGGGCTTCACCGCCACCTATGTCCGGCAGGCGCTGACCACGCAGTATTTCCCCGGCCAGTTCACGGCGATCCCGCGCGACGGCCAAGTCGTGAAAGCGGCCCAACCGCTACGCTGGCACGCACTCGATTCCGGCGCGTTCGACGTCAAGCTGTTCAGCTTCGCCAAGGGCCTCGGCAAGCCGACCTACGGCGTGATCTTCTGGGCGGTGACGATCGTCGACAGCCCGCGCGAGATGCGCGACGTGCGGCTCGCGGTCGGGTCGAACTCGGCGTCGATCTGGTGGCTGAACGGCAAGGAGACGGCCGGGCTGTTCAACGATCGCCGCATGGTGATGGACGACGTGCTGTCGGACCGCGTGACGCTGCGCAAGGGCCGCAACGTCCTGCGCGGCGCGGTGATCAACGGCCCCGGCCTGAGCGACTTCTGCGTGCGCTTCGTCGACGAGACCGGCCGCCCGATCACCGACCTCAAGACCGATGTCCGCTAGCATGGAGACCCTCATGACGCGTCTTGCCGCCGCCGCTCTCGGGCTGTCCGCGATCCTGGCCGCCGGCGCGTCGCCCGCCGCCGCGCAGTTGCAGGGCGAGACGTTCATCCACGATCCGTCGACGGTCACCGAGTCCGACGGCAAATACTATACGTTCGGCACGCGTGGCGGAGGCCTGGTCTCAGACGACGGCTGGACGTGGCGCAGCGGTCCCGAGCGCCCCGGCGGCGGCGTCGCGCCCGACGTGATCAAGATCGGCGATCGCTATTACGTCGCCTATGCGGTCGGTGGCGGCGGTATGTCCGGCGGGCATGCAAGCCAGGTCAAGATCATGTGGACGCTGTCGCTCGATCCGACATCGCCGCGGTTCGAATATCACGACGTCGGCGTGGTCGCGTCGAGCGACGGGGTGGAGACCGCCGACGCGATCGACCCTGCATTCCTGTACGTCGACGGCCATTTGTGGCTGACTTACGGCACCTATTTCGGGCCGATCCGCATCATCGAACTCGATCCCAAGACGGGCCTGCGCGTCGCAGGCAATCAGCCGGTCGACGTCGCGATCGACATGGAGGCCACCGCGATGATGCACCGCGACGGCTGGTATTATTTGCTCGGGACGCACGGGACGTGCTGCGACGGGCCCAATTCGACCTACCATATCCGCGTCGGCCGATCGCGCAGTCCGCTCGGGCCGTATGTCGATCACATGGGGACGCCGCTGCTGCGCGGCGGCGGCAAGCTGGTCGTCAGCGCGCGTGGTCGCAACATCGGCCCCGGTCATTTCGGGCTGATCGAGCTGGACGGCGGGGTCGAGAAATTCTCGATGCATTACGAGGCGGACATGGATCGCAGCGGCCGCAGCGTGTTGGGGATCGAGCCGCTCCGCTGGACCGACGGCTGGCCGGTCGCGGGGGAGAACGTCGTCCCCGGCACCTATGAAGTCGCGTCCGAACGCAGCGGCTATGCGCTCGGCCTCGCGACCGATGTCGTCAGGATCGCGTTCGACCCGCGTCGCGCCTTCATGGCCAAGCCGACCGACCCCGTCAGCCCGATCCCCGCCCAGACATTGGCGCAGGATTCGGCGGGTTGGCCGCAGGGCCGCATCCGTGTCGACCTCGCCGACTATATGAACCGCCCGCACCAATTGTGGACGATCGCGCCGGCAGCGGGGGGCGGGGGGTATTTCGGTGCGCCCTATTACACGATCACCATTGCCGGGACGACGCGGGTGCTCGCCGCCACCGCAAAGGGCGAGGTCGAGACGGTGCCCGCGTTCACGGGCGCGACCGAGCAGATGTGGCGGATCGATCAACTCACGGACGGCACCTACCGCATCATGCCGAAGTCCGTACCGGGCCGCCGTGCAGGCTTGGCATTGGTCGCGATCGGCGCGAGCACCCCGACGCTCGCCACGTTCGATCCGGCCAGCCCAGCCGGGCGCTGGACCTTCAAGCGGCCGTAGTCGACCCGGTCGACGTTGACGCCGGCCGAGATTGAACTACTCCTACAAGTATCGAAAAGATGGGGCTGCCTCATGGTGGCCGAAAGGGAGAGTATGGACCTGTTGACGCACCGCACTTCACAGTCGGGTTCCGGCCAGACGCGCGGCCTCAAGCGCGCGCTCGCCGCGCTGACGTTCGCGCCGCTGATGCTCGCGGGCGCAAGTATCGCGATGCCCGCGGTTGCGCAGGACGCTGCGGCACCGACTGTGACGGCGACGTTGCAGGCCGACAAGCCAGGCGCGGTCGTCCACCGCGACGTGTTCGGGCAGTTCGCCGAGCATCTCGGACACGGCATCTATGGCGGGATCTGGGTGGGCAAGGGCTCGCGTATCCCCAATGACGGCGGCTATCGTCGCGACGTGCTGGACGCGCTGAAGGCGATCAACGTGCCGATGGTGCGCTGGCCCGGCGGGTGTTTCGGCGACGAATATCATTGGCGTGACGGGATCGGTGCGACCAAGTCGCGCCCGACCAAGGTCAACACCAACTGGGGCGGCGTCAACGAGGACAACGCATTCGGCACGCACGAATATTTCGGGTTGATGGACCGCCTTGGCGCCAGCACCTACGTCTCCGCCAACGTTGGCAGCGCACCGCCGTCCGAGACCGCGCAATGGGTCGAGTACATGACCGCCGCGAAAGGCACGACCGTGCTGGCCAAGGAGCGCGAACGCAACGGCCATGCCGCGCCGTGGAAGATCCAGTATCTCGGCATCGGCAACGAGCTGTGGGGCTGTGGCGGCAACATGCGCGCCGAATATGCCGCCGACCTGACCAACCGCTATGCGCAGTTCGCCAAGTCCGCGAACGGCCCGATGCTCAAGATCGCGAGCGGCCCGAGCGACTCGAACTACGAGTGGACCGAGGCGATGATGCGGATCGCCGGCAAGAACATCGATGGTCTAGCGCTGCATTACTACACCCGCCCGCGCGACAAGGACTGGAAGGACAAGGGCGCGGCGATCGGCTTTCCCGAGCGCGAATGGGCGTCCACCATGTCCCACACGCTGGAGATGGAGGAGTTCATCACCAAGCATTCGGCGATCATGGACAAGTACGATCCGGCCAAGCGCGTGATGCTCGCGGTCGACGAATGGGGCACGTGGTACGATCCGACGCCGGGCAGCAATCCCGGTTTCCTCGAGCAGCAGAATTCGTTGCGCGATGCGGTAGTCGCCGGGCTCAACCTCAACATCTTCGCGCATCATGCCGACCGGGTCCGGATGGCGGCGATCGCGCAGATGGTGAACGTGTTGCAGGCGATGCTGCTCACCGACGGCGCGAAGATGGTGAAGACGCCGACCTATTGGGTGTTCGACCTCTACAAGCCGTGGCAGGGCGCGACCTCGCTGCCGATCCAGGTGACGTCGCCCTGGTATCACAAGGACGAGGTGGCGGTGCCTGCGGTCAGCGCGTCGGCGGTGCGCGATGCGGCTGGGCAGGTGCATGTCGCGCTGGTCAATCTCGACCCGAACCGCGCGATGCCGCTGTCGGTATCGCTCGCCGGATTGCAGGCGACGCAGGCAAGCGGGCGGATCATCACCGGCACCGCGATGGACGCGCATAACAGTTTCGACGCGCCGGATACGGTCGTGCCGCAGCCGTTCGCGGGCGCGCAGGTGACGGGCGGCAATCTGACGCTGACGGTGCCGGCGAAGTCGGTGCTGGTCCTCGATCTCCGCTGATCGGGCGATGACCGTCGAACCCACGCGTCGTGACATGCTGGAAGGCGCAGCGGCGGTCGCCGTCGCTGCGCTTGCCGGACCCGGTGCCGGACCGAGTCAGGCGTGGGCGGCGGCACCGGCAGATGGTCCGCGGCTCTGGTATCGGCAGCCCGCGGTCGCCTGGACCGAGGCGTTACCGGTTGGCAATGGCCGGCTCGGCGCGATGGTGTTCGGGGGGACCGCCAGCGAGCGGTTGCAGTTGAACGAGGATACGCTGTGGACCGGGGGGCCGTATGATCCGGTCAACCCGGCGGCGCACGCGGCGCTGCCCGAGGTGCGGCGGTTGATCGACGCGGGCAAGTTCGCCGAGGCGCAGGCGCTCGCCAATGCGCAGGTCATGGGCCTGCCCAAGACTCAGATGGCGTACCAGCCGGTCGGCGACCTGATGCTGGAGATGCCCGGCGGGTCGGGGGCTGTCGGCGACTATGTCCGGCAGCTCGATCTCGATGCGGCGGTGGCGACCACCAGTTTCACGATGGGCGGCACGCGGTTTCGGCGCGACGTTTTCGCGTCGCCCGGGGATCAGGTGATCGCGGTGCACCTTGTCGGCGATCGGCCGTTCGACCTGCTGGTGGGGCTCCAGTCGCCGCAGCTTGGCGCGAGCGTCTCGATCGACGGTGCGACGGTGACGCTCGCCGGCCATAATGGCGAGCGGGCGGGGATTGCGGGGCGGTTGCGGTTCGTGGCGCGGGCGCGGGTTTCGACGGTGGGTGGTGTCGTCTCGGAAGGTGGCAACCGCGTTCGCATCACCGGAGCGCGCGCGGTCACGGTGCTGGTGGCGATGGCGACCAGCTATCGCCGGTTCGACGATGTGAGCGGCAACCCGGAAGCCGCGACACTCGCCACGCTCGATCGTGCCAGCCGGCGTGGGGTCGAGCGGATCCGGGCCGAGACGAGCGCCGCGCATCGTGCGCTGTTCCGTCGCGTGACGCTCGACCTCGGACGTACGGCGGCGGCAGACAAGCCGACCGACGAGCGCGTCCGTGCCAATCGCGCCGGCGACGACCCGGCGCTGGCGACGTTGTATTTCGACTATGGGCGCTACCTGCTGATCGCGTCATCGCGACCGGGGACGCAGCCGGCCAATTTGCAGGGTATCTGGAACGACGCGATCAAGCCGCCGTGGGAATCCAAATACACCGTCAATATCAACACCGAGATGAACTATTGGCCGGCGGAGGTGACCGCGCTGGCCGAGTGCACCGCGCCGCTGGTGCAGATGGTGCGCGAACTGGCGATCACGGGAGAGCGCACGGCGCGGACGATGTACGGTGCGCGCGGGTGGGTGTGCCATCACAACACCGATCTGTGGCGCGCGACGGCGCCGATCGACGGGGCGCAATGGGGGCTGTGGCCGGCCGGCGGCGCGTGGCTGTGCACGCATCTGTGGGATCGCTACGATTACGGGCGCGACCTCGACTATCTGCGCTCGGTCTATCCGCTGATGCGCGGGGCGGCGTTGTTCTTCCTCGATACGCTGCAGACCGATCCGGCGACCGGCGCGCTGGTGACCAATCCGTCGCTGTCGCCCGAGAACATCCATCCGGCGGGCGCGTCGATCTGCGCGGGGCCGGCGATGGACATGCAGATCCTGCGCGACCTGTTCGACCAGGTCGGCCAGGCGGCGGCACTGCTCAAGATCGATGCACCGTTTGCGGCAGAAGTCGCGGCGGCGCGCGCGCGGCTCGCACCCGATCATATCGGCGCGCAAGGTCAGCTTCAGGAGTGGCAATGCGACTGGGACGCGGCTGCGCCAGAGCCACACCACCGCCATGTCTCGCATCTCTATGGCCTGTTCCCGAGCGACCAGATCGATCTCGACCGCACGCCTGCGCTGGCACAGGCGGCACGGCGGTCGCTCGAACTGCGCGGCGATGAATCGACCGGCTGGGCGACCGCGTGGCGTGCGAACCTGTGGGCGCGGCTGCGCGACGGCGATCACGCGCACCGGATCTTGGCGTTCCTGCTGGGCCCCGAGCGGACCTATCCCAATCTGTTCGACGCGCATCCGCCGTTCCAGATCGACGGCAATTTCGGCGGTACGCGCGCGATTGCGGAGATGCTGATGCAGAGCCGCGGCGACGAGATTTTAGTGTTGCCCGCGCTGCCGAGCGCTTGGCCGACCGGGTCCGTCACAGGGTTGCGCGCGCGCGGACGGTGTTCGGTCGACCTGCGTTGGCAGGGGGGCGAACTGGTCGAGGCGGTGGTCCGCAGCGAGATACCGGGGCGTCGCGTGATCCGGCACGGCACGCGACGGGTCGAAGTGATGCTTACCCCGGGGAAAGCGGTGAGGCTGCGCGGCAACGCCCTCGCGCGCGCGTGAACAACAAAAGGGGATGTCCGTGAACAAGCTTCTCGTCGCACTCGGCACTGCGTTGATGCTGTCGACCGGCCTTGCTTCGGCGCAGGTCAAGACGCCCGGACCGCCGCCGGTTGCTGGTGCGAAGCCGGTGACGATCGAGCGGATCACCGTCCACTCGCCCGCGATCGAAGGCAATCTCGAAGGCGAGAGTCCGGACCGGGCGGTACTCGTCATCCTTCCGCCAAGCTATCGCGCCAATTCGACGAGGCGCTATCCGGTGGTCTATGCTCTCCACGGCTATTCGATCGGCGCGGAGCAGTGGATCGGCGAGATCCACGTGCCGCAGACGATCGAGGGCGCGTTCGCGAAGGGCGCGCGCGAGATGATCGTCGTGATCCCCGACAGCAAGACCGCGCATAACGGGTCCTTCTATTCGAGTTCGGTGACGGTCGGCGATTTCGAGACGTTCGTCGCGCGCAACCTGGTCGGCTATGTCGACGGCCATTACCGGACGATCGCGGACCGCCGCAGCCGGGGGCTCGCGGGACATTCGATGGGCGGCTACGGCACCGCGCGGATCGGCATGAAGCATCCCGAAACATTCGGCGCGCTCTACATGATGAGCCCGTGCTGCCTGTCGACGCGCGCGCTCGGCACGCCCGATGCCGCAACCGAGACGGCGATCCGCGCGCTGCGTTCGCCGGCGGACAGCGCGACCCTGTCATGGGGGCAGCGCGCGCAACTCGCGACCGCCGCGGCGTGGTCGCCCAACCCCAAGGCGCCGCCGCTGTATCTCGATCTCCCGGTCAAGGACGGCGTGGCGCAACCCGACGTGCTGGCGCGCTGGGCGGCCAATGCGCCGCTGGCGATGCTCGACCAATATTTCGGCAATCTGCGGCGCTATGCGGCGATCGGGATCGACGTCGGCGACCGCGACGGGCTGAAGGACGATGCCGGCAAGCTTCACGCCGCGCTCGACAGCTACGGGATCGCGAACAGCTTCGAGGTATATCCGGGCGATCACACCAGCGGCGTCGCAGGGCGCGTGCAGGACACGATGATGCCGTTCTTCTCGCGCGCGCTGGCGTTCGGCAAATGAGGGTCGCGGTGGCGGTCGCGCTGGGGCTGCTGGCGACCGCCGCGTCGGCACAGGTGTGGCGATCGGACCAGGGCGACGGGAGCTTCCGCAATCCGGTGCTGTTCGCGGACTATCCCGATCCCGACATCATCCGCGTCGGCAGCGACTATTATTTCGCCACGACGACGTTCGCGAACACGCCCGGCATCACGATCCTGCACAGCCGCGATCTGGTCAACTGGACGCTCGCCTCGCACCTCGTCGATCGGCTGGAGGGCAAGCCCGAATATGATCTGAAGGGTGGCAACGCGTACCGGCACGGGCTCTATGCCTCGTCCTTGCGCTATCATGCCGGCACCTATTATCTCGCCAATACGCCGGTCGGGCAGAAGACGCGGATCTGGTACGCGAAGGACGTGCGCGGGCCGTGGCGCTATCACGAACTGGAGCGCGAGGCGTTCGATCCGGGGCTGTTCATCGAACCGGACGGGCGCGCGTACCTGGCGACCGCGAGCACCGCGGACGGCACGATCACGCTGCTGACGCTCGACAAGCAATTGGCGCACGTCACCGCGTCGCAGAAGGTGCATTATATCAAGGGCGCGGAGGGGTCGAAGATCATTCGGCGCGGTGCGTATTACTACCTCTTCAACGCGCTGCCGCCGCGGCTGGGGCTGACCGTGTCGCGGTCGCGCAGCCTGTTCGGACCGTGGGAAACGCGCGACCAGATCGACGACAAGACGGGTGGGCACCAAGGCGCGCTGGTCGACCTACCCGATGGTCGCTGGTTCGGCTTCGTGATGGAGGATAGCGGCGCGATCGGGCGGATGACGAACCTCAGCCCGGTGTTCTGGCAGGACGACTGGCCGGTATGGGGGATGCGCGAGGCGCCAGGTCGCGTGCCGCCGCGTGCTGCCAAACCGATTCTGGGTGGGGCGTTCGCGGAGCCGGCGACGTCTGACGATTTCGGTAAACCGACGCTCGGGTTGCAGTGGCAGTGGAACCACAATCCGGAGCCTTCGCGCTGGTCGTTGTCCGAGCGGCCGGGGTGGCTGCGGTTGAAGCCGACGATCGCGACCGGGTTCTGGAGCGCGCGCAATACGCTGGTGCAGAAGGGGCAGGGGCCGGCGAGCCGGGCCGAGGTGAAGCTCGACATCCGCCATCTGGCGCAGGGGGATCGCTGTGGCTTCGGGACGTTCGGGCAGTTCAGCGGGAATATCACGGTGCAGGGCGCGGCAGGCGGCAAGGCGACGCTGGCGATGGAGGTGACCGAAGACACGGTCGCCGGTGCCCGGACGGAGAATCGCGCCACCGCGCCGTTGCTGCGGACGGAAGCGCTGTGGTTGCGGACCGACATGGACTTCACGACCGACCTTGCGCGGGTGGCGTATAGTGTGGACGGGCGGCGCTGGACCGGATTGGGTGGGGACTTCCCGCTCGCGTTTGCTTGGCGGACGGGGACGTTTCAGGGCGAGCAGCTTGCGGTGTTTTGCTACGCGTCGACGGCGAGCCGCGGGTGGCTAGATGTCGACCGGTTCACGCTTTCTGCGTTGCCGCCGGGTAGGCCGGAGCGGGTGCGTTAGCGTCCTTTCACACCCTTCCGTTCGTGCTGAGCGAAGTCGAAGCACCGCCCTCAACGGGCGTTCACGCCTGTGGAAAGGTACCCTTCGACTGCGCTCGGGGCGAACGGGGAGGGTGTGGCCTCTCCCATCGCTATTTGTAGAGCGCAGCGTCCGCCCATGTTGCAGGTTGCGGCGCCCCGGCATTCGCCGCACCACTCCCCCGCGCCACAAGTTCGACGATCCGTACACCCGTCACCTTCGCCTCCAGCGGGACCGCTGCCTCACCAAACCCCATCGGGCGGGACTTGGCGAGCAGGCGACCGTCGCCCCAGACCTCGAACACCGTCGTGCCCGAGCGCGGCTGGCCGGAATCGTTGATGCCGACCTTGGCCGCGAACCGTGCGTAACCCTGGTTGCGGACTTCGAGACGGGAGTTTGCGAGCACGCCGATCCCCGTGTCGAAGTCGGTGCCGGCAACGCGCAATAGCTTGCCATACGGTGCGCGGTCGGCTTCGGCGCCGCCCCATCCGCCATATTGCGGGTGCTCGCCGCCGCCGCGGGTGCCCGTCCACGGCGTGATCGACTGGTAGATCGTCGGATCCGGCTGCGGCACGACCACGCCGTCGGTTGCCGGATTGATGCTGCCGGTCTGCTCCGAAAGGTACAGTCCGCCCGGCAACCGCCGCATGCCGGTCGCGCGGAAGATCAGCGTCTCGTGCGGCGCGAGCGTCACCGCGATCTCCTTGCGGAAGCTCTGCTCCTTCTTGGTCCAGAGGTCCTTCAGGCGCACGTCGGCGGTCGGCAGCATCTTGAGCTGCTCGGCGGTCAGCACCGCCTTGGCGGGCGAGGCCGTGCGGTTGAAGAGCGCGACGCCCTTGCTGCCGTCCGCGAGCGTCTTGACGAAGGTCTGCACCTCCGACGAGTCGTAGGCGAGCACCGCTTGGTTGCCCGCCGTGTCCTGGTTCAGCGCGACGATATCCGCGTTGCCGAAGATCCCGAGCAGGTCCGGCGTCAGTTTCCGGAGATCGTAGCCGATGATCAGCGGCGCGTTGAGCATCGCCCACAATGCGAAGTGCGAGCGTGCCTCCGCGCTGTGCGCCGCGTCGAAATCGCCGGTGCCGACGAACAGCATGTCGGGGTCGTTCCACGATCCCGGATGCGCATAGAGCGCGCGGTGCGTGACGGTGTCGAGGTTGGTCAGCATCCGCGGCCAGACCGGCTGGATGTCGTCGCTGGTGCGCGACGTGTTGCCGACGTCCTTGCCCCACGCCCGCACGTCGCCCGCGCCCCACAGGCACAGCGAATAGACGTACGCGCGGTCGCCAGCGTGCGTGTGCAGAGCCGTGCGAACCTGTTCGTAGAGGCCGCGGATACCGGCGATGTCCGTTCCACCAAGCGACTGCATGTCGACGAGTGGCGTCAGCGCGCGGTACAGGCCGGACTTCACACGCGGTGCGTCCACCGGCAGGCCGCGCGCGCCGCAGCCGTCGACCTTCAGGAAATCGAAGTTCCATTCGGCGAAGAACAACCGGATGTCCTGGTCGACATGACCGTACAGCCCGACCTCGCGCTCCGCGACGCTGCCTTCGGGCTGGTTCTTGAAATCGGGGGTGTAAATCTGGCCGCAGGTGTTGCGGCCGATGTCCGAATAGATGCCGACCTTGAGGCCCATCGCGTGGAGGCGGTCGGTAAACGGGCGGAAGCTCGTGTCCGCACCGGTCGCGGCGGACGGGAAGTGGCTGGTGCGGATCAGCAGCCGGCCGTCGGGCTGGCGACGCTTCAGCCACCAGCCATCGTCGATATTGACGTAGCGATAGCCGATGTCGCGCAACTTCGTGTCGATCAGCGCCTGCGCGGAGGCGAGCACCTTCTCCTCGTCCACGTCGCTGTTGAAGGCGTTCCACGAACTCCACCCCATCGGCGGCACCGGGGCCGAGCCATCGGTGTTGGCGCTCCATTTGCCCGTCGGGGTCAGCGGATCCGCCAGTGCCGCGATCGGCGTGCAGAGGGCGACCAGCGCGGTGCCGAGCGTCGCGAGGGTGCGGATGCGGCTCACTTCGGCAGCTCCGCCGACTGGCGCGCCGTGAAGCTGGCGGTCTGCCCTGCGACCCCCGTGCCGGGCTGCCCCGCGCCGACCGTCACGCGGTAGGTGCCGGCAGCGACCGAGCGCGCTCCGTCGAGCGCCACCGAGCTGAGATCGCGCGGCGACAGATCGAAGGTCACGCTGCGCGCTTCGCCGGGGCGGAGTGCGACGCGCTGGAACCCGCGCAGCGCGATCCGCGGGGTGCCGGGCCGATCGGGGAAGTCGAGATAGAGTTGCGCGACCTCCTCGCCCGGCCGGTCGCCCTGGTTGGTCAGCCGCGTGGTGACGCGCAGGCCGTTCTCGGCGCCGCCGTGGGCGGGCGTGACGGTCAGCGGCGCATAGCCGAACTTCGTGTAGCTGAGCCCGTGACCGAACGGATAGACCGGCGTGCCCGCAAAGTAGCGATAGGTGCGGCCCTTCATCGCGTAATCGCCGAACGGCGGCAGGTCCGCGACGCTGCGATAGAAGGTGAGCGGCAGGCGGCCCGACGGGTTAGTCCGTCCGGTCAGGATGTTCGCTGCAGCCGTCCCGCCGGTCTCGCCCGGATACCACGCCTCCAGCACGGCCGCGGCATTGTCCTTCGCCCAGGCGAGGTTGATCGGGCTACCGTTCATCGTGACGAGCACGACCGGCTTGCCGGTGGCCTTGGCCTGTTCGAGCATCGCGATCTGGTCCGCGGGCAGGTCGAGCGTGGTCTTGTCGCCGCCCGAGAAGCCCGGCACCGTCACGCCGGTTTCCTCTGCCTCCAGGTCGGAGGTGAGGCCGACGACCGCGACCAGCACGTCGGCCGCGGCAGCGGCGCGACGAAGCTCGACGGACGGCGCATCCGACACGCGCTTCCACACCAGGTTGATCCCGCTGCCCTCGGCGCGGATCGCATAGCGCTTGCCGCCTTCGAGTTTCAGCGTCGTCATGCCGGGCAGGTCGTTCCAGCGAGCCTTGCGCCGGTCGGAGATCATCTTGCCGTCGAGCGTCAGCGTGCCGCCCGACCCCGACAGGCCGACGCGGTAGGTGCCGCTTTCGGGGGGCACGAGGAAGCCGGTCCATTCGGTGCGGTGGACGTCGGTGACGCGCGCGAGATCGAGGTTGCGATCGCCGACGTCGGGCTCGATGCGGGTCACCACCGGCTGCGCCTGGTACTTGGCGGCGGCGACGAGTTTCTCGCGCGTGCCGCGGGCATATTGCGCGGGCATCGGCGTGGTCGGGTTGAAGTACCGCGCGAGCAGGCCGGGCTTGCCGTCGGGCGTGAGCAGCGCGGACGTTGGCACACGGTCGCCGTCCGTGACGGACTCGCCGAACGGCACGAGCATGACCTGGCTCGCACCGAGCGCGGTCTTCAGCCCCTCCAGCACCGATACCGGCGCGCCCGAAAGCGGCGACGAATAATTGCCGCGCAGCACGCGCGTCGCATCGCCGAGCGGGCCGATCACGGCGAGCTTCACGCCGGGCTTAAACGGCAGGATACCGTCGTTCTTGAGCAGCACCATCGACCGTTCGGCCGCGGCCAGCGCCAATTTCCGATGCTCGGGCGCCCCGACCACGCTGGTCGGCAAAGCCTTGGGGGCGCCGGCAAGTCCGGGCAGGTCGCCGTTACGATACCGCGCGGTGAACAGGCGGACGAGGCTCTGGTCGACGTCCGCCTCGGTGATCAGGTCGCGGTTCAGCGCCTCGCGGTACCGGGTATCCAGGCCCGCGGTATCGCCCAGCGTCTCGCCGTTGCACTCGTTGTCGACGCCCGCGCGCATCGCGGCGGCGACCGCGGCGGCGCTGTCGGGCGCGTATTTGTGGTTGTCGGCGATGTCCTTCACCGCGTCGCAATCGGACACGACATAGCCCTTGAAGCCCCACGCGCCGCGCAAATGCTCCTTGAGCAACAGGTCGCTGGCGCAGGCCGGCTGGCCGTCGATGCGGTTGTACGCGCACATCACCGAGCCTGCGTGCCCGTCTACCAAGGCGGCACGGAAGGCGGGGAGGTAAGTGTCCTCCAGGTCGTGAGCGGAGATGTAGACGTTGGCCTGATGGCGCGTGCCCTCGGGCCCGCTGTGGACCGCGAAGTGCTTGGGCGTGGCGATCACCTGCGGGCGATTGGGGTTGGGGCCCTGCATCCCGGTCACGAACGCGACGCCCATCGTCGCGGTCAGGAACGGATCCTCGCCGTACGTCTCCTGCCCGCGGCCCCAGCGCGGATCGCGGAAGATGTTGATGTTGGGCGACCAAGTGTCGAGCCCGGTGCCGATATGCCCGTTCCTGCCGGTCTCGCGGCCAAGCGTGTGCAGCCCGCGCACCTCCGCGCTGATCGCGCCCGCGACGTCGTGGACTATCGGCGCGTCGAAGCTCGCGGCAAGGCCGATCGGCTCGGGGAAATTGGTGGTCGCGAGCGGTCCGAGCGCGCCGTGCAGCGATTCCGTCCACCAGTTGTACGCGGGCACGCCGAGCCGCGGGATCGCGGGTGCGACGTTGAGCAACTGCGGCAGTTTCTCGTCGAGCGTCATCCGCGACACCATCGTCCGCGCCATCTGCTCGGCGGGATCGGTCGCGGTCCGCTGGCTCGGCGCGGCGGCCGGCTCGCGCGCGATCGCCGGGGAGAATGCGAGCGCGAGCCCGGCCGTCGCCAGGGCTTTCGCCTTCATGGTCATGCGCATCGTCAGTCTCTCCCGTTGCGGCGCGCTGTGGCGGCCGTTCTTGTTCTTCGCACCCGTTCAGAGCTTACCGCGCCGGCAGGACCGGCACTTCGAACGTGCCGACGGGCAGCGGTGCGTCGTCGGCAAGGTTGGTCGCCGGGGCGTCGGCCCAGGCGTAGCGGACGCGTGTGACGGGTTGGCCATCGCCGGGCAGCGTCACCTCGGACCCCGCGACCTTGCCCGGAGCGTAGCGGCAGGTGCCGACCGCCGCGCCGCACAGTTCGAAGCCGATCGCCTGCGCGGCGCTGCGGGCATGCAGCGCGCCCGTCACGCCGCTGAACCGCACCGTGACGCCGCCATCCGCACTACGCCGCGCATCGGCGACCGCAGGGCCGGACGGCGCGATTTTCTCGCCGTAGACCGCGGCGCGCATCACACGCGCGAGCCTTTGCCCGACCTCGTGCTTCTCGCCGGGATGGATGTCGAGCGCATCGCCGAGGTCGAGCGCGACGGCGATGCCGGCATGCGGGTCCGCCGCTGCGACGCGGCGCTGCGCATCGCGGACGTCGCCCCAGCCGCTCTCGCTCGGCGCGATCGCCGGGCTGCCGTAATTGGCGAGCTGGACGATGCCGAACCCGGTCTCGGACGTGCCGAAGCGGTGGCGCCAGTCCGCGATCAATGCGGTCATCCGGCGGTCGTAACCGGGAATGCCGGTGTCGGACTCGCCCTGGTACCAGGCCATCCCGGCGAACTTCGTAGCACCGAGCGGCGCGATCATCGCGTTGTAGAGCGTGCCCGCGCCGTTGATGTCGTCCCACGGCACGCGCGGTGCGGCGCCTGCGAGCCGCTTGGCGACCGCATAGCGCCAGCCGGTGCCGAGCGGTACGCTGCTCCCGTCGGCGAACGACAGCCGCATCGAATCCGCCGGGCCGGTCATCCCGCCATAGGCATAGACGTCGTCGTCGTTGACGGTGATGACGTTGCGCCCGGCCTTCAAGCTACCGGCGGGCAGCGCGTAGACGCGCGATTGCGACGCGAGGCTGCTGCCACCAACGCCCACGCCGTTGACCCAGGTACGGTCAGCGTCGTCGACCATGCCCAGCACCAGCGTCGCGGGGCCCCGTGCCTGCTCGGCGGTCAGCTGGACCTCGTGCTGGTACCAGATCATGCCGTTGTAATTGGCGAGCGCGGGCACGCCCCAGGTCTCGAAATTGGTCATCGCGGGCACCGGATGCCAGTCGAGCGCGGCGTCCGGCTGCCACGGCTCGTGGCCGGCGGCGTCGCCCGAGCCGGTGCGCCACCAGCTTTCCCAGATCGTCGATGCCTGCCGGTTTGCGGCGGCGGGATCGCGGGCATAGAGCGCGAGCAGGTCGGCGGGGGCGGCGAGCCCGGCCTGGCGCAGCGCAGGATCACTCATCCATGCGCTGATCCGCGACCCGCCCCAGCTCGAATGCACCGCACCGATCGGTACGCCGGACGTACGGCGCAGCGCCTGGACCATGTAGAAACACGCGGCCGAGAAGCTGGGCGCGGTGGTCGGGCCAGACACCGTCCACGCCGGCTGTTGGGCAAATCGCGCGACCGGCGCGGCGGCGGAGACCTTGGCGATTGTGAGCAGACGGAGCTTGTCGTCGACCTCCGGATGCGCGTCGGGGAACAGGCCCTGTCCCTGCTCGACGCGGAGTTCCATGTTGCTCTGGCCCGAACACAGGAACACGTCGCCGACCAGGATATCGCGCAGGACGGCCGCACCGCTGGGGGCGGCGATCGTCAGGTCGTACGGACCGCCGGCGGGGAGGGCGGGCAGGCTCGCCGAAAAGCTGCCGTCGCGCGCAACCTTGGCGGTGACGCTGCGCCCCGCCAGCGTGATCATCACGGTCTCGCCCGCCGCTGCTTGTCCGGTCAGGACGATAGGTTGCCCGCGCTGGATCACCGCGTGATCGCCCATGACGCCGTCGAGGCGCGGTGCCGCCGACGCGGCGGTCGCGCCGATGATTAGGATCGCGCCGATGGCCAGGCACGCTGTGACGGTCCGCATACTATTCCCCTGACGGCTAGATCGGCTGGAGGCCGTGGCGCTTGATACGGTCGATAAGCTCGCGGTGGCCCGGCAGGCTGCTCACCAACCGCTGCGTCTGCACCTGATTGTCGTGCCGCGCGCGCCGAGCCAGCGCGAGATCGTCGTCGATCGACCCCGGCATCACCGCGGTCCGCGCGCCCATGCCGTACAGCACATATTGATAGCTCGCCGACGGGAAGACCTCCTCGGCGCGATCGAATTCGTCATGGACCCAGGGCGACTGGAATCGCCAGAGTTCCATCAACCCCGCCAGCCGGTCGGGGATCGATTCCGGCCGGACATTGTCGCGCCAGAACGCGGTGTCGGTCCGTTTCGTCAGCGCATAATGCAGCTTGAGGAAGTCGATGATCCGCCCCCATCGATAGTGCGCCGTGTCGTTGAAGCGGTGCGCGACGACGTCCATCACTTCGCGACACGCGGGCATCTGCTCGGCGATCATCTTCGCCGACAGCTCGATCAGGACGATCGCGGACGCCTCCAGCGGTTCGAGGAACCCCGCGGCGAGCCCGACCGCGACGCAGTTGCGCACCCAGAATTGCTCGCGGTGGCCGGCACGGATCGCCAGCCGGCGCGAGGTCAGGTCGCGCGCGGCGGGGCCGATATAGTCGCGCAACTCCTGCTCGGCGGCGTCCGCGCTGATGTGGCTGCTCGAAAAGACATGACCGACCCCGCGCCGCGTCGGCAGGCCGATGTCCCAGATCCAGCCAGCCGATTGCGCGGTCGAGATCGTGTGGCTTGCGATCGGCGCGTCGGGCACGTCGTAGGGCACCTGCATCGCCAGCGCGGTGTCGCAGAACAATATGTCGGTGCAACTGCGGAACGGCACCTTCATCGCGCCACCGATCAGCAGCGCGGCGAACCCGGTGCAATCGATGAACAGGTCGCCCGCGATCGAAACGCCCTGTTCGGTATCAAGGCTGGCGATGTCGCCGCTCTCGTCGAGCCGGACCTCGGTGACGTCGGCCTTTACATGGCGGACACCGAGCGTGTCGCAGCAATGCCGCTGGAGAAAGTGCGAGAACTTCCCTGCGTCGAGATGATACGCGTAGTTCGCATGGCCGTCATACTCGGGCGTCGCGATCGTCTTGGGGCCGAGCCCTTCGTCGCAGATCCGGCCCTGCGGCGTGACCGTGTCGCAGAACGTCGCACTGCCCTCGTCCGCGAGCCAGTGCGGTGCGAGGTTCACCTGCCCGAAGTGCTGCGGGAGCATCAGCGGGTGATAATAACCGTCGTCCGGCGCACCCGTGGTCCAGCGATTGAACCGCGCGCCCTGCTTGAACGACGCGTCGCATTGCCGGAACAGTTCGGTTTCCGACACGCCCATTTTCTTGAGCGTCGAACGCAGCGTCGGCCACGTCCCTTCGCCGACGCCGATCGTCGGCACGTTGGGCGATTCGACCAGAGTGACGGTGAAGCCGTGCTGGCGCCGCGCCTGGTGCTTGGCCGCGATGACGCCCGCGGTCAGCCACCCTGCGGTGCCGCCGCCGACGATAACGATGTTCTGAATTTCGTGCATGGTGCAGCGTAATCGAAAAAAGGCGGAGCACGAACAGGTCGTGCTCCGCCAGTGGGAGGGGGATCAGAAGTGGAAGCGGACGCCTGCGGTGTAGCGGCGGCCGTAATCGAACACGTCGAGCAACTGGTTGTCGTAGCGCCCGTGCGTGCTCTGCTGGTTGTTGTTGACGTTCAACGCTTCGGCAAAGACGCTGAACTGCTTGTTGATGTCGTAGCTCGTCGACAGATCGACCTGGAAGCTCTGGTCGACGAAGGTCGGCTCCGACCCGAAGGCGCCGGTGTTCTGGTTCTGGCCGAACTGAAGCAGATACTTGTCGCGCCAGTTGAGAGCGGTGCGGAACTGGAACCCACCCTTGTCATAGAAGCCGACGAAGTTCGCCGAATTCGCCAACCCGGTGACCGCGAAGCCAGTCTGCGAGATGTTCTTGTCGTCATAGGGCCGGTTGGTGTTGACGAAGGTTGCGTTGGCCTGGAACCCGAAGCCCGAGTTGCCGAACACCTGCTGCCACGCCAGTTCGACACCGCGGACGGTCGCGTTGGGTCCGTTGACCTGTTGCGATACGGCGAAGCTCGCCAGAATGCCCGTCGTCGGATCGATCAGTCCGTTGATCGACTGCCGGGTCACGCCACCGATAATGAAGTTGCTGACGTTCTTCAGGAAGAAGTCGACCGACAAATACGAGTTGCGCTGATAATACCATTCGGCGGCGACGTCGAAATTGTCCGCCAGGTACGGCTTCAAATTCGGGTTGCCGCCGCTGGCCGTCAGGGCGCCGACGCGCTGGCCGTTGCCGACGTTCAGCACCGGGTTGAGCACGCTGAGGCTCGGGCGGGTCAGCGTACGTGACGCGTCAAAGCGCACCAGCAGCGTGTTGGTGATTTCCAGCTTCGCATCAAGGCTGGGCAACAGGTAGGAATACGAGCTGTTGGTCGTGTTCGGCACGATTGCGGTGTAGGTCGGGATGCCGAGCAACGACGGATCGGCGGTGCTCGTCGTGATCGAGGTCGGCAGGCGACCTTGCCCAGTCGCGCGCAGGTTCGTCGTTTCGTTGCGGACGCCTGCGTTTATCGTGAACGGCATGCCGCCGACGTCCGCCTTGAAGTTCGCGCTGAAGTAGAGCGACCAGGTCCGCTCGCGCACGTTCAGCACGCTGCCCGGATCGACCGCCTCGTCGAAATTACCGCGGAAGCCAAGTAGTCCATCGCCGCTCGTCGGGCTCGGATAATTGAAGCCCGGAATGTTCTTGGCGTACGGGTTGCCCAGGCTCGTCAGGTAGTTCTGATACGCGGTCGGGCTGAACACGAACACCGACGGCGGCAGGCTGCCGTTGAAGCCAGGGATGAAGTTGTCGAGGCTGATCGAGCCCTGGTAGATGTTCGCGGGGACCGGCGAAACGCCCGTCGTCCGCCCCGATGGTCCGCCATAACCGGCATAGGCCTGCCAGAAATTGTTGGTGAACGTGCTCTGGTTGCGGAAGTTGAAGGTGTCCTGATAATATTGGCCACCGGCCTTGAGCGTCAAATTGTCCTGCTTCCAGGTGGCGTTGCCGCGGAACTGGGCGAGTTCATCGGTATTATGCTGCGTCTGGTTGACGGTGACGTGCGTACCGATCACCGACTGATCGGCCCAGCGTGCGCCATCGCCCGCAGGGCCGAAGTTGCTGATCGTCGGGAAGGCGTCGCTGCTCTTGCCGTCGACCTTGAAGCGCAGGACGTTGCCGAGCGCGTTGCCGTAGCCGATGTCGCCGTTCTTGCTGCCGATCACGTTACCGGGATTGAGCCAGCTCTTAGCATAGGAGCCGTCTGCTTCGAGCGTCAGGTGCTCGGTCACGTCATACTTGACGTTCAGGCCGGTCTGGTTGGTCTGCAGAATCTGCTTGTTTTCCGCTGCCGTGAAATCGGTCGGGCTGCCGGCCTGCGTGAAGTCGACCGCCGTGCCGTTCTTGTCGAGCGTGACGTTGCGCAGATCGCCCTGGCTGAACCATACGCCGAACGCGTAATTGTCCTGGTTGATCGTCTGGCGCGAGAAGTTGTTGTCCAGCGTGACCATCAAGTCGTCGGTCGGATGATATTGGAACGCGACGCGTCCATCGACGCGCTCGTCCTTCACGCGCTGCTGTTCCGCGCCATATTGCTGCGGGAACCAGCCGGGCAGGTTCTGGCGATTGTTGAGATTGGCGTAGTTTGCCGACTTCGGATCGCTGGTCGGCGCACAGTTTGCGGCCCCGGCATTACCGGTAAGCTGGCAGGGCGCGAAATTGCCGCCCGGCCAACCCGACACATACACGCGATTGGTCTCGGTATCGCGGCGCGTGTAGATCGCGTCGGCCAGCACGCCGAACGTCTCGTCATTGTTCGTGCTGCTGATCAACAGGCCGGCAGTCGGCACGATCTTGCCTGCACGATCCTGGATCGAACCCGATCCGGTGGCGGCAAGGCGGAAACCGGGATGGTCGAACGGCTTGGGGAACGCGATATCGACCGTCGCGCCGATCGAGCTCGATGCGACCGTGACGTCGGGCGTCTTGAAGACGCTCAACTGGCCGATGAAATCGACGCCGACGGTGCTGAAGTCGATCTGGCGAGTACCGGTCGCGGTCGAGATACGGCGGCCATCATACAGCGTCGTGTTGAAATCGCCGCCGAAGCCGCGAACCGTGATACCGGTCGGCTCGCCGCGCGAACCCGAGCGCTGGATCGAGACGCCTGGCAGGCGCTGCAGCGACGCTGCGACGTTCGAATCCGGGAACTTGCCGATGTCCTCGGCCGAGATGACGTCGACGACGCCCGACGAGGTGCGCTTCAGGTCGAGGTTGCGCTGGAGCGATCCGCGCAGGCCGGTGACGATGATGTCGTCGCTCTGCGGTGCGCTGCCCTGGACGGTGTTACCCTGCGACGCGTCCGGTGCGGTGGCCAGATCCTGTGGCTGTCCGGCTTCCGACGCGGTCGTGGTGTTCGCGGTCGTCGGTACGGCTGGCTGCGGCGCGGACGGCTGCGTGGTCGTGCTGTTCTGAAGATTGCCCTGATCCTGCGCCATTGCCGGGATCGACCACATCATCGCCAGTACGCTGGTCGCGCAGGCGAGTGCGCTCGATGGGTGGGCCAGTCCTCGAAAGCCGAAAGCGCGCGTAGTGGTGGTCACGGTCAAACATCCCCTCATGCGGCGCCGCACCGCCCTTCTTGTGAGAGGCGTTCACGACAAAGTTACTTCGATGATCGAATCATGCGCGTTTCCGCACCGTCTCGATCATCTACGGTAGCGCTCACAATACTCAGGCTAACAATCAATGCAAGCATTTGTATGAGTGGTCGCGGCGAGGCTTTGCAACCGGGGCGCCATGTGCGATCTCTCGGGCAAGAAGACTGTACGGAGAGAGATGGATGCCGATCTGGGAGATGCTGAGCCATGCGCAGCACGCGGCGTTGCGCGTATCGCGCGCGCATGACGGAGAGCGGCAATTCGCGCAGATCGTCGCGGACGAATTTCTCCAGGCTGCCCCGTATTATGCGATTTTGTTCACGAAACACCCCGAGACCGGCGCCTTCTACGCAGGCGTCGTGATGGGCCTGGAGCCGGGCCGCAACCTGATGGCAGTGAAGGGGGCGTTGCCTGACTATCGACCCGCCGACCTCGAACGCCAGGGCTTCTACATCACCGACGGGCAACTGGTCGTCGACCGCGAACACGGTGTCTTTGCGGGGTCAGACGGCCAACTATTGTTCGACATGAACGGTGAGGCAGCGCTACCACTCAAGCGCATTCAGCAGGCGCTGCACGTCCTCCAGTCGGGCATTCCCGAGACCGACGCGCTCATCGAGCGTTTCCTCGCGCATCGCCTGCTCGAGCCGATCGACGTGACGATGAGCTTCGACGACGGCGAACATCTGACGCTCGAAGGGCTCTACACGATCAGCCTCGACGCGCTGCACGCATTGCCCGATGCCACAGTGCTCGACCTGTTTCGCCGCGGCGATTTGCAACTCGCCTATGCGCAGGCCGGGTCGATCCGCCATCTGCGGACGCTCGGCCGGATCCGCAACAACCGGCTGGCGGACATCGGCTGATGCTGCACGAGCCGCCCGCCGACGCGTTGCGCGATCCGGAAACTTTCCAGGCCGAGGTGATGGCGCGCTGCGAGCCCGCGGTGCTGCGCGGCGCGGCGCGGGATTGGCCGATGCTGTCGGGCGCGCCGACGCCGAGTGCGGCGCTGGACGGCGTGGTGGCGCAGCTTCGCCGTTTCGATAGCGGCAAGCTCGCGGAAGTGTTCGTCGGCAAGCCCGAGATCGGCGCACGCTATAATTACGACGCGACGCTCGCCGGGTTCAATTTCGAGCGCAGTTCGGTGCCGTTCGGCGAGGCGCTGACGCGAATCCTCGACAGCGCGGCGGACCCCTACCGGGCGAGCATGTACATGGGATCGATGACCGCGGAGACGTATTTCCCCGGTATCGAGGAGACCACCCGCCTGCCGTTCGTACCGCCCGCGGTGCGCCCCCGGTTCTGGGTCGGCCACGCGTCGACCGTCGCCTGCCATTACGACACGATGGACAATGTCGCGTGCGTCGCGGCGGGGCGGCGGCGCTTCACGCTGTTCCCGCCCGACGCGATCCGCGACCTGTATGTCGGACCGATCGACCACACGCTCGCCGGCCAGCCGATCAGCCTCGCGGTCGGCAGCGAGCCCGGCGACCCGTGCTTCCCCCGCTTCGAAAACGCCCGAGCCCGCGCACTGGTCGTCGAGCTGGAGCCCGGCGACGCGCTCTACGTGCCGAAACTCTGGTGGCATCAGGTCGAGGCGCTCGGCGACGTCAACGTCCTGGTCAATTTCTGGTGGGACGGGTTCAGCGCAGGACCGGACCAGCCCTACACCGCGATGCTGCTATCGCTGCTGACGATCGCCGAACGCCCGCCGGCCGAGCGCGCAGCCTGGCGCGCGTGGTTCGATCATTACGTGTTCCGCCCCGATGGCCACCCGCTCGCGTTTCTCCCGCCCGAACGCCACGGCGTGCTCGGCGCGTCGAAGGAGACTTACGGGCGTATCCGAACACTGGTGATGCGCCTGCTGCGCGGCGGTTGAGAGTGCGGGGGAATGTGCGGTCGTGTGGAGTTCGTACGTGCGATCGGCGACGAACTTCAGTCGCGGCAAGTGTTGCCCGTGCTGCGTCGACGATGGCGGCAGCGGCGTCCGCGCTGTCGGGGGGCAAGGCGGTCCCCGCGCGCCTCACGATCTGCAGCCACGCCAAGCCGATCGACTGCATGGTCGACGGCCACACGGTCTGGATGGCGGGCACCAAGATCCACATCACCGACATCGACACGCCGAAGAGCCACCCGCCGCGCTGCGCCCGCGAAGCGCGCCTAGGGCAGGCGGCGACGCTGAAGATGCACCCGTTCCTCAACGCCGGCCCCTTCACGCTGACCCCGATCAAGCGCGACGTCGACCGCTACGGTCGCAAACTGCGCATCGTCGAGAGGGGCGGGGAGTCGCTGGGGGCGGTCCTGGTCAGCCATGGCCTCGCGCGACGTTATGGCGGTGGCAAACGCTCGCCTTGATGCGGATGGGGCTAGGCTTACCCGAAAGCCGATATTGCGCTATGGTCAATCCATGGCCACGCACGTCGATGAGTTCGAAAAGCTGGAAGCCGATCACGGTACGGTCGATCATGGCTATGAAAGCTGGAAACGCGCGAAGATCGAGCTCGGCCTGAGGCAGGCGCGGGATCGGTCGTCGATGATCCCGGTCGAGCAGGTACGCTAGCTAAGCATCAGGAAAGTTAGGCCCCTTTGTGTAACCGGTCTTTGCCTGTGATCGGCCGGGTATCCGCTCTAGTATTCCTGCCGTCATCATTTTTCTGAAAATATTTTTTACTTTATTTTCAGAGCCGATGAACGTTACCGCGCGAGCCTTCGAATTGTTGACCTCATCGTTATCACGAAGGTAGCTGATGATAGCCTGTTCAGGCTCCGCCAACTTTTCGTGTTTTAACGTGACCAACACGCCATTATTTATTTGAACAACTACCGGGTCTTTCAGTTGAAGCTCCCTCATTGCTTCAAATGCTGTATTTAGTCCCTCTCCTACGTCCTTATTCGGTGCATCTGGAAACTTGTTAGTTAATCGAACAATTTTCTGATTCCGGGCAAATCTTTCGTCGAGAATATTCTCAACGGTAACATGCGCAGGTAGAGGGCCTGGGCTATAAATCTCAATTCTATTATCAAATATTCTTACGTGGACATCATCATTAACACTGTAGTCGCGATGTATAATAGCATTTGTTATTATTTCATGGATCGCGTTTCTTGGATACTGAACGGATTTCAGTCCAGAGTCCTTCATAACTGGTATGCGTTCAACGGTTTCAACTATCTTATCAACAGCGTCTTTTATTAAGACGACAGCACATCCTTCGATGGTCGACGGCTGTCCTTCTAGAGTCGCACGCGTTGGTTCATCAGATGTTCTGTAGCGCGAAATCTTAATTGCGGCCTTTGGCAAGACTGCTTGTGGCTCATCTGAAAATAGAATCAATCCAGCGACGGTTGCCTGGTCATCGCGAATCACCTTTTGCTTGCGTAGCCATGCGTTGGGTTCGGCCCGGGGAACAATGACTTCGTAAAATGCGGTAAATGCGTCAGAGCTAGAAAGTTCTGAGATTGTCATGTCTACTTTAGAGTCTTCGTAAGAAGATATGCCCTTATTTAATCTAAGTCGTTCCTGCTTCTCAAATGTGTCCTGCTTCAGACTCTGTGCGCCCCGTCGAAGATAAATATCCCCCTGGGTGTCCTTCCAGATAAACTGGTTTTTAAAAACCTCGCATGAAAGAACAAGTCCGGGATAGCCTGAACACTTTAAAAAACTGTAAGAGTACGTTTCCCCATTTGGGAAAAGATCTTGTAATACCGCAATTATTGCATTCGCATCTTCAGGAATGGGGAAGCCGTCCCAGCGCTGTCCTGTAACCGAAGAATCTTCTATTCCGACGTAAATCTCACCGCCCTCGGCATTACCGAGGGCGGAAAGAGCTCGAGGCAGTTTTGCAGGTGCAATCCGTTTTGATTTAAAATCAAAAAAGTGGCTCTCTGAACGAGCTAAAATCTCGTCAGCTTCTGCTTTTGTAATGTCTGAGATCTGCACTTAAATCACTCAGCCGCCACGCCATCCATCGAGAACATATCCCGAACCTCACTCAGGTCCACATTCGCGATCGGCCCCTTCTTCGCGGTCTGGCGCTTGTCGAACGAGTCCCAGACGTCGTTCCACTGGCCCTTGGTCGCGGCCTTCGAATATTCCGTTGCGCGCTGTTCGAAGAAGTTGGCGTGCTCGACGCCGTTGAGCATCGGGGCGAGCCAGGGCAGCGGGTGCTCGTCGATCATGTAGATCGGCTTAAGGCCGAGCTGCGTCATGCGCCAGTCGGCGATGAAGCGGATGTACTTCTTGATCTCCTTGGGGGTCATGCCGTTGACCGGGCCCATCTCGAAGGCGAGATCGATGAAATTGTCCTCGAGGCGGATCGTCGTCTGGCAGACGTCGGCGATGTCGTCTTTCACCGCCTTGGTCAGGCACTGGCGCTCCTGACAGAAAGTGTGGAACATCTTGATGATGCCCTCGCAGTGGAGGCTCTCGTCGCGGATCGACCAGGTGACGATCTGGCCCATGCCCTTCATCTTGTTGAAGCGCGGGAAGTTCATCAGCATCGCGAACGATGCGAACAGCTGGACGCCTTCGGTGAAGCCGCCGAACATGGCCAGCGTGCGCGCGATGTCCTCGTCGTTGTCGACGGTGAACTGCTGCATGTAGTCATGCTTTTCCTTCATCTCGGCATATTCGAGGAAGGCGCCGTACTCGCTCTCGGGCATGCCGATGGTGTCGAGCAGATGGCTGTAGGCGGCGATGTGGACCGTCTCCATGTTGCTGAACGAGGTCAGCATCATCTTGATCTCGGTCGGCTTGAACACCCGGCCATACTTCTCGTGGTAGCAATCCTGCACCTCGACGTCGGCCTGCGTGAAGAAGCGGAAGATCTGCGTGAGCAGGTTGCGCTCGTGATCGCTGAGCTTCTGCGCCCAATCGCGGCAATCCTCGCCCAAGGGCACTTCCTCGGGGAGCCAGTGGAGCTGCTGCTGGCGCTTCCAGAACTCGAACGCCCAGGGGTATTCGAACGGCTTGTACTGCTTGGAGGCGTGAAGGAGGGACATGGTAGGCCTTTCGGGAGATGGGTTTTATATCGGGAAACTGGTGGGATCAGGTCGCGTGTTTCATGTCTCGGTGCTCCACTGCCACATCGCGGCGGCGGACATCGCGAGGACGATCGCGCCCGAGGTGAGCATGATGCCGATCATGCGGAACGCGTAGGTCTGGGGTTCGGTGATGCTCGGCGAGCGGAGACGGAGCAGCATCGCGACGCCGACGATTCCGAGCACGGCCGCGACCACGAACATGATAGCTGAACCATACGTCATGCGACCAACTCGCGCGGCGCGCGTTCAGCACCCGAACCCCAAACAGGAGAACGACCATGGTCGATGCAACCAAGATCCAGGAACATGCCGAAGTCATCGGCGCGGACGGCGTCCATGTCGGTACCGTCGACAAGGTCGAAGGCAACCGCATCAAGCTGACCAAGAAGGACTCCGGCGCGCAGGTCGTCGAGGGCAAGGGCAGCCATGAAGGGCATCATCACTTCATCTCGCTCGGGCTGGTTGCGGATATCGAGGACGGCAAGGTCCGGCTTTCCGCCAACGCCGACGTGGCGGTGACGTTCGAAGAAGAGGCCTGACGCGAACGCGGTGCGTTCGATACGCGCCGCATAGCCTACCCGAACCCCGGTCCGCTTCGCGCGGGCCGGGGTTTTTTGCGTCAGGCGCTCCCCGGTCCGTGGTTCACGGGCCGGGGTCACGCTTGAACGCCGAGAGGCCTTACTGGCAGGCAAGGCACTCATCGTAATCCTTCGACTCGACGTCGATCTGGCGCAGGTCGATGGTGTTGTCGGCCTCGACGCCGCCGGCGAAGCCCGCGCGCTGGACCGACTTCGAGCGGAGGTAATAGAGCGACTTGATGCCGAGCTCCCACGCGCGGAAGTGGAGCATGAGCAGGTCCCACTTCTCGACGTCCGCGGGGATGAACAGGTTCAGCGACTGCGCCTGGTCGATATAGGGCGTGCGATCCGCCGCCAGCTCTAGCAGCCAGCGCTGGTCGATCTCGAACGACGTCTTGTAGCAGTCCTTTTCCTCGACCGAGAGGAAGTCGAGATGCTGGACCGAGCCGCCCTGCTCGAGGATCGAGTTCCAGACGGCGTCCGAGTTCTTCGACTTCTCGCTCAGCATCTTTTCGAGATACGGGTTCTTGATCGAGAAGCTGCCCGACAGCGTCTTGTGCGTGTAGATGTTCGCGGGGATCGGCTCGATGCACGCCGACGTGCCGCCGCAGATGATCGAGATCGACGCGGTCGGGGCGATCGCCATCTTGCAGCTGAACCGCTCCATCGCGCCGACGTCGGCGGCATCAGGGCAGGGGCCGCGCTCGATCGCGAGCTGCATCGAGGCTTCGTTGGCCTGGCTGCTGATGTGCTTGAACATGCGCAGGTTCCACGACTTCGCCATCGCGCCCTCGAACGGGATGCCGCGTGCCTGGAGGAAGCTGTGGAAGCCCATCACGCCGAGCCCGACCGAGCGCTCGCGACCTGCGGAATACGCAGCGCGTTCCATGCCGGGCTCGTGGCGGTCGATGTAGTCCTGCAGGACGTTGTCGAGGAAGCGCATGACGTCCTCGATCAGGCCCTTCTCGTCCTTCCACTGATCCCAGGTTTCGAGGTTCAGCGACGACAGGCAGCACACGGCCGTACGCTCGTTGCCGAGGTGATCCTTGCCGGTCGGCAGCGTGATCTCCGAGCACAGGTTCGAGGTCGAGACCTTGAGGCCGAGTTCGCGGTGATGCTTGGGCATCGCCTTGTTCACGTGATCGGCGAAGACGATGTAGGGCTCGCCGGTCTGGAGACGCGTCTCGACGAGCTTCTGGAACAGCGAGCGCGCGTCGACGGTGGCGCGGATCGCCTGGTCCTTCGGCGAGCGCAGGTGCCATTCCTCACCGTTGCGGACGGCTTCCATGAAGTCGTCGGTGATCAGCACGCCGTGGTGGAGGTTCAGCGCCTTGCGGTTGAAATCGCCCGAGGGTTTGCGGATTTCGAGGAATTCCTCGATCTCGGGGTGCGAGACGTCGAGATAGACCGCGGCCGACCCGCGGCGCAGCGAGCCCTGGCTGATCGCGAGCGTCAGAGAGTCCATGACGCGGACGAACGGGATGATGCCGCTGGTCTTGCCATTGAGGCCGACCGGCTCGCCGATGCCACGGACGTTGCCCCAATAGGTGCCGATGCCGCCGCCGCGCGAGGCGAGCCAGACATTCTCGTTCCAGGTGTCGACGATGCCGCCGAGGCTGTCGGGGACCGAATTGAGGTAGCACGAGATCGGCAGGCCGCGACCGGTGCCGCCGTTCGACAGAACGGGGGTGGCGGGCATGAACCAGAGCTTCGAGATCGCGTCATAGAGGCGCTGTGCGTGGCCGGCGTCGTCGGCATAGGCCGACGCAACGCGGACGAATAGGTCCTGGTAGCTCTCGCCCGGGAGCAGATAGCGATCCTTGAGCGTATCCTTGCCGAATTCGGTCAGGAGCGCGTCGCGGCTGTGATCGACCTCGACCGGGTAGATCTGCGCGCGCACGGAGTGGCTGTCCTGCGCCTGGCGCGGGGCCTTGGGAGCCTCGGCGGCGGGCGTTGCAGTGGTCTGTTCGATCGTGTCTGTGGTCATGTCGCTATCCCGGCTGCTGTCTCTGAAATCCATCGAAACCGCTCCTAGTGTTCTGTATTCGTTCGAATCGGTCGCCTGTCGCCATGCTACCATCGGACGGCCCCTAACGGGAGAACAAAAAGTGACCATCGCGGCGGTGGAAGGCGCGCTTACGGTCATATCGCATATGGCTATGCGAGGGTTGTTCTACCAGCGATTGGGTCCGCCCCCGAACGCAACCCCAAGAGATTGTGCCAAAGCGCGAAGAGACGCAAGGGGGTGCGGGGGTGGCCGGGGGCTCGGTTCGTCGCGTTCGGGCGCGGGTTGGCCGAGCGGGATATTCGCGACGCGTGGACTTCTGCGGGGTTCGTGAAGCGCAAGGGGGCGAAGCGGGAACGAAAAATTATTTTGGCGGGGAAGATGGCAAATGTTGCTTCGGAGGGGGGGGGGGGGGGGGGGGGGGGACCAGATGCGGGTTAGCCTGACGATCCTCCCCCGCCAGGGGGAGGTGTCTGGCACTTGCCAGACGGAGGGGGAGGAAAGTGATTACCGCTGTTGCGGCGTCCTCCCCCTCCGTCGCCTTCGGCGCCACCCCCCCCCCTGGCGGGGGAGGATCGAAAGACTGGGCTGCGAATAATCCGAGCAAGCCATTACCACCACACCACCCCGGCGAAGGCCGGGGCCCAGTTGGGGGACGTTGCCAACTGAACGATGCGCGCCGTTACGACCACCTTTCCACTTGGGCCCCGGCCTCCGCCGGGGTCGTGGCGGTTGGTCGGCGCGTCCTGTCCGCCTCAGCCCTCGATCATCGTCCGGATCTGCGTCGCCAACGCCTCCATCGCGAAAGGCTTGGTGATCATCGACATCCCAGGCTCCAGGAAACCCGACGCCAGCGCGGCATTCTCCGCATAGCCCGTCATGAACAGCACGCGGAGCCCCGGACGCAGCGCACGACCCGCATCGGCGACCTGACGACCGTTCAGTCCGGGCAGGCCGATGTCGGTCACAAGCAGGTCGATCCGCTCCATCGTCCGCAGCTTGTCGAGTCCGGCAGGGCCGTCATGCGCCTCAACCGCCCGGTAACCGAGCTCGCCCAGCACTTCGACGATCAGCGCGCGAACGACCGAATCGTCCTCGACCACCAGCACGATCTCGCCAGCATCGGTAACGTGCTCCTGCGTCAGCCCCGGCAGCGCCTCGTCCTGCCCCGCTTCGCCGTAATGGCGCGGCAGATACAGCTTGATCGTCGTGCCGTGGCCGAGCTCGCTATAAATCCTCGCATAGCCTTCGGACTGACGCGCGAAGCCGTAGATCATCGACAGGCCGAGCCCGGTCCCCTGGCCGATCGGCTTGGTGGTGAAGAACGGCTCGAATGCCTTGGCGATCGTGTCGGCGGACATGCCGGTGCCGGTGTCGGACACGCAGATGCAGACGTAATGGCCCGGCCGGACATCACGCTGGCTGGCGGCGAAATGATCGTCGAGGTGCGCGTTGCACGTCTCGATCGTGAGCTTGCCCCCATGCGGCATCGCGTCGCGCGCGTTGATGACGAGGTTGAGCAGCGAATTCTCGAGCTGGTTGGGATCGCACAATGTCGTCCACAGGCCACCGGCGAGCACCAACTCGAGTTCGATCTGCTCGCCGGTGGTGCGGCGAAGCAGGTCCTCGAGCGAGGCGACCAGCGGGTTGACCTTCACCGGACGCGGATCGAGCGGCTGGCGACGCGAGAACGCCAGCAGGCGGTGAGTGAGCGAGGCGGCGCGGTTGGCGGCGGTGGTCGCGCCGGTGATGAAGCGATCGAGTTCGCTCACCCGCCCTTGTGCGACGCGCCGCTGGACGATCTCCAGGCTGCCGGTGATGCCTTGCAGCAGATTGTTGAAATCGTGCGCGATGCCGCCGGTGAGTTGCCCGACCGCCTCCATCTTCTGCGCCTGGCGGAGTGCCTCCTGCGCCTCGATCAGTTCCTGGGTGCGATCGCGCACGCGCTGTTCGAGGTCGGCGTTTAGCGATTGCAGGTCGCGTTCGAGCCGCTTGCGATCGGTGACGTCGGCGCCCTCGACGAAAATGCCGACCACCGTCCCGGTTGCGTCTCGGATCGGCTGGAAAACGAAATCGACGTAGCGATCGTGGACCGCGCCGCCAGGCTCCGCCTGGACCGCATACAGCATCCCACTCGCGGTGAACGCATCGCCGCTCGCGAACACACGATCAAGCAGGTCGACAAACCCCTGTTCGACCGCGTCGGGCAACGCCTCCGCAACGGTGCGGCCGAGCACCTCGCGGTGGCCGATCAGCTTGTCGTATCCGGGGTTGGTCAACTCGACCCGGTGTTCGGGCCCGCGCAACATCGCCATGAAGGTCGGCGCCTGCGCGAACATCTGGCTCATCCGCTCGCGCTCGTCGCGCAGCGCGCGTTCCGTCTGGACCTGATCGGTGCTCTCATAGGTCGAGCAGAACATGCCAGCGATCGCGCCGCTTTCGTCGCGGACTGGCGAGTAGGAGAAGGTGAACCAGGTGCGCTCGTCATAGCCCTTGCGGTTGGTGACGAGCGGCAGATTCTCGAAGAACGAGGCTTCGCCCGCCAGCGCCTTGTCGACGAGCGGACTGATGTCGGGCCAGAGTTCGGCCCAGATGTCGGGCAGCCGGTTGCCGAGTGCCGCAGGATGCTTGTCGTGCAGGATCCGCGCGTAGTGATCATTGTACAGGAAGCCGAGCTCGGGCCCCCAGGCGATGCACATCGCGAATTCGGAGGCGAGCATCAACGAGACGATCGATCGGAGCGACTGCGGCCAGTGCTCGATCCGCCCCAGCGGGGACGACGACCAATCATGCGCGCGGATCATCGCGGCCATTTCGCCGCCACCGGTCAGGAAATCGGCCTCGGCCGTCTGTGTGGTCATCTCAAATTCCTGCCGGGTCGCACGCCGGGCCGAATTTTACGCCGGTGCGCGTTCGATACGGCCGGTCGATACGGCGACGCATCGAAGGTTTCTACCGGTTCGCGGGCAGGTCGCCGGGTCATCGGCACAGTTCGTCCGCCAGACACGTCAGGCTGTCGACGCTATGGTCCCAATCCTGCACGGCATCCGCGTCGGGTGCGGGTCGGCCACCATATTCTTGCGGGCGGTCGACATAGGTGGTTTGCAGGCCAGCGGCGCGCGCCGCGGCGAGATCGCTGTGGTGCGCGGCGACGAGGCAGAGTTCGCCGGGAGCGATGTCGAGAAACCGCGCGGTGGCGAGGTAGGATTCGGGGAGCGGCTTGTAGACGCGGCTAACTTCCGCTCCGAGGATCGCGTCCCACGGGAGACCGGCGCGACGGGCCATTTCCAGCATTAGCGCGATGTTGCCGTTGCTGAGCGTGACGATCGGGTAGCGGGTCTTGAGGCGGGTCAGGCCTTCGACCGAGTCTGGCCATGGGTCGAGACGGTGCCAGGCGTGGGTCAGGTCGTTGAGCGTGGCCGCGTCCAGCGTGGCCGGGTCGACGCCGTGGTGACGGAGCAGGTCTTCAAGTGCCTCGCGGTGGAGCGTGTCGAGAATGACGAAGGGCCGCCGTCCGCTGCGGACCTCCTCAAGCGCCGGCTGATAGCGTTTGCGCCAGCCGTCGGCGAATCGGTGCGAGTCGATATCGGTGCGGCCGAGGCGCGCGAGGATCGGGGCGGCATCGCGCGCGATGCCGGAGCGCCAGTCGACCACGGTGCCGAACACGTCGAACGCGAGGGCTTTGATCGGGGCGCGATGTACCATGAGGGTGAGACGGTGGGAGGCGGCGGTTGGTTCCCGGGAATGGGGGACTTCCGGGCCTTTGCGCAGGCCGTCGTTGAGCGGGGATTCTTACGCTCGGTCCCTTACGTTGACCCACCCCGGCGGAGGCCGGGGCCCAGTTGGGAAGGTCGTAATAACGAAGGACGGCGTTCGCCAATCCACGTTTCCCAACTGGGCCCCGGCCTCCGCCGGGGTGGTGGATTTTTATTGTTCTCAGCTAACTCACCCAGTCCGGCGAAGACGCGCGGAGTGGCCCTGGTTCAGCCGTTCCAGGTTGAACGCCTCGTGGAACTCGATTCCCGCCTTGCCGGCGCGGGCCCAGCGGATGCGGGCGGCGAACATCTGGTGCTCGACCAGTTCGATCTCCAGTTCGACGCCGTCGGGATTGCCGGCGATCCGGAGCCCATCGAGCATCGCGCCCGAGGTCGAGATGTCGCGGATGCGGACGTCGCCCGGGACCCCGTCGATCGAAATCCGCGCGGAACGCAGCATCTTGGTACGCGGCGCGCGAGTCACCTTGAAGCCGCTGGCGGTGGCGGTCCCGTTCTCGACCTCCAATTGCCGCAAAGCCTCGTCCGCGCGGACCGGGCGGCCATAGACATAGCCCTGGATATGGCTGCACCCGAGGTCGCGGATCAGGTCGATCTCGTCCTGCACCTCGACCCCCTCGGCGGTCGTCTCCATGCCGAGCGTGTCGGCGAGCGTGACGATCGCCTTGATGATCGCCGCGTTGCGGTTGCCCGGTTCGGCGGCGCCACGCACGAACGACTGGTCGATCTTGATCTTGTCGAACGGCGCGTTGCGCAGGTAGCCGAGCGACGAATAACCGGTGCCGAAATCGTCCAGCGCAAGCCGCACGCCGATCCCCTTCAGCGCCTTGAACATCTGTTCCGACGAGCGCGTCTCGTCGAGGAATACGCCTTCGGTGATCTCCAGTTCGAGTCTGCCTGCGGCGATGCCAGACTGGGCGAGCGCGCTGGTGACGAGCGCGGGCAGAGCGGGGTTGGCGAACTGGATCGGCGAGACGTTGACCGCGACGCGGACCGAGCCGGGCCAGCGCGCTGCCTCCAGGCACGCGGTCCGCAGCACCCATTCGCCGATCGCCTCGATCAGCCCGCATTCCTCCGCGACCGGGATGAAGTCGGCGGGCGAGACGAGCCCGCGCGTCGGGTGATCCCAACGGATCAGCGCTTCGTAGCCGACGATCTGCGCCGATTTCGTGCTGACGATCGGCTGGTAGCAGAGGTGGAACGCGCCATCCGAGATTGCCGCGCGCAGATCGTCCTCGAGCAGTTTCCGCGTGCGCGCGCCGGTCAGCATGTCGTCCGAATAGAAGCGGTGGACGCCGCGGCCATCGGCCTTGGCGGCGTACAGCGCGAGATCGGCGTTGCGGACGAGCGTCTCGGCATCGTCGCCGTCGTCGGGTGCGATCGCGATGCCGATCGAGCAGCCGATCGTGACCGACGTCCCGCTGATGAAATAGGGTTCGGACAGCGAGGCGATGACTTCGCGGGACAGCGCGGCGAGCGTATCGCGGTCGGCGATGCCGGGCAACACGACCTGGAACTCGTCGCCGCCCAGCCGCCCGACCAGCCCCGCATCGGCGATCCCGCGCTGGAGCCGTTGCGCGACCTGTTTCAACAGCGTGTCGCCCGCCTGGTGGCCCAGCGTATCGTTGACCGCCTTGAACCGATCGAGATCCATCAGGAACAACGACGTCGCGCGGTACGGACCGGTCTTCTGCGCCAGCGTCTTGTCGAGCGACGAGCGCATCCGCTGGCGGTTCGCGAGCCCGGTGAGTCCGTCGAACAGCGCCAGCCGCGTGATCTCGGCTTCCGACTTGCGCTGTTCGGTCAGGTCGCGGCCCGAGCCGATGAAACCCTGGAAGCGCCCGAGGTCGTCGACCACCGGCCTCCCCGAGATCGACCACCAGCGTTCGCAATCGGGCGAGGTCGCGGCGCACACCGAATAGTCCGAGAACGACGTGCGCGAGGCGATGTGGAAGGCGAGCGTCCGTTCGGTGCCGGGCGCGTCGTTGTCCATGCGGAACAGGTCGGTGAGCGGTTGCCCGACCGCGTCGTCGGCGAGGCCGAGTTCGTCGGTCACCTTGGCGGACAGGTAGGTCAGGCGGCCCTGGCGGTCGGCTTCCCAGAACCAGCCGGTACCCTGGTCCTCGAATTCGGCGACCATCCGGATTGCGAGCCGGCCTTCGCTCGCGTCCTCGGCGCGGCTCAGTTCCTGCGCGACGTCGATCCGCGCGAGGCGGTGCGCGACGATTCCCAGGCTGCCGAGGAACAGGATCGCGACCAGCAGCGGCATACCGATCCCCGCGCAGACCGCGAGCATCACGACGATCCCGACGCCGAGGCCGAGCGTCGCCGCGCGGACCGCATGGACGCTAACCGCCGTAACCGCGATCATCCCCAGCACCGCGACGCAGCACGCAAGTTGCAGCGACCCTGACGGTGCACGCGCGACGGTCCACAGTAGTGACAGCGACAGCGCGGCGACGCCGGCGACGCCAACGGTAAGCGCGCGGTTGCGCTTATAGGCAGGCCATTCGCGCAATCCCGGCAGCCGCAGCACGCCGAACATGCCTGCGGACAGCGCCGCCAGGATCGCGGCATGGATGCTGATCGACGGGACGATGGTGCCAAGACCGGCGGCGGGCGGCGCGATCAGCGCAAGCGCGACGAGGAGGGCACAGGCGACCATCTGCGTGGCGATCGCGATCGGCCAGGTTTCCGCGACCTGCGCGAGCTTGCGATCGAGGAGTTCGGCAACCTGCTCGCGCGCATCCTCGCCGAGCCCGAACACGGCGGGGGCTGGCGATCGATCGCGCGCGCGGCGATCCGCGACGGGGAGGGGGGCGTACATCCAGCCGTTCTGACTGGAATTAGTTGCTGATACGGTAAGATCGACCGAACCAAAAACTTTGCCCGTCCAGCGTGTTAGTTGGTTTCCGCCCGCGGTGCGCCGCTCATCGTCACCGGTTGGGGACCGTCGGCGGTGGCTTCAAGCGTCGAATCGCCGCCAAGTACCCGGTACAGCGTCACGCGGTTGCTGGCGCCGACGAGCTGCGTCGCGACGAGGTTGCGTTGCGCGGTGTAGAGCGAGCGCTGTGCGTCGAGCGAGTTGAGGAAGGTGTCGATCCCCCCGCGATAGCGCGCGTCGGAGAGGCGGTAGGTGTCGAGGGCCGCTTCCGAGAAGTTCTGGTTCGCCTTCATCTGTTCGGCGATGGTCCCCTGGCGCGCCAGTGCGTCGGCGGTTTCCTGGAACGCGGTCTGGATCGTCTTTTCGTAGGTCGCGAGCGCAGCGTCGCGTTGCGCCTTCGAATAGGCGACACCGGCGATCCCGGCCCCTGCACGGAAGATCGGATAGCTGACCGAGGGCGCGACCGAATAGTTGAACGCGCCGCCGCTGAACAGCGAGGTGAGCGACGTGCTGGCGAACCCGAGGATGCCGGTCAGCGAAATCTTCGGGAACAGTTCCGCGCGGGCCGCGCCGATCTCGGCGTTGGTGGCGCGTAGCTGGTATTCGGACTCGACGACGTCCGGACGGCGCAGGAGGATGCTGCTGTCGAGCCCCGCCGGCAGCGTGGCGACGGTCGGTAGGGCCTGCTCGATCGAGGCGGGCAACAGGCTGGCATCGACCGGCGCGCCGACGAGCAGTTGCAGCGCGTTGACGTCCTGCGCGAGCGCGGTGCGTTGCTGCGCGAGGTCGGACTGGGCGGTGAACAGGATCTGCTGCGCCTGGCGGAGATCGGTGCGCGGCGCGACGCCGCCGCGCAGCCGCGCGTTGGTCAGCGTGACGCTGCGCTGCGAACTCGCCACCGTGTCCTGCGCGATCTTGAGCAGGCTCTGGTCCGACGCGTAGGTGAGCCACGCATCGGCGATGTCGCCGACGAGCGTCAGGCGGGTGGCGCGCGCGGCGGCTTCGGTCGCGAAATAGCGATCGAGCGCGGCGCTGGTCAGCGAGCGGATGCGGCCGAACAGGTCGAGCTCGAACGCGGTCGTGCCGAGGTCGACCGAGAAGGCGCTGTTCGAACTCGACGAGCTGACTACCGATCCGGTGCCGGTGCCGGTGCCGGTGCCTGTTCCGGTGCCGCCTGTACCGGTCCCGGTCCCGGTTCCCGTTCCGGTCCCGCCTGTTCCCGTACCGCCCGTTCCGCTCGTAACGGTGTTGCTGGTGCCGTTGCCGCCGCCCGAATAGGTGTAGCGGCCGCTCGCATCGAGCTGCGGCAACAGGTCGGCGCGCTGGATGCGGTACTGCGCGCGGGTCGAGGCGATGTTGGCGGCGGCGACGCGGAGATCGCGGTTGTTGGCGAGCGCCTGGACGATGATCTGCTGGAGTCGCGGGTCCTTGAAGACGTCGCGGTACGTGATCGCGGGCAACGTCGCTTCGGATTGCCGCAGATACGCGTCGCCGACCGGAAGCGACGGCGGGACGGGAAGTTCGGTTCGCGCGTATTTCGGCGCGAGCGAGCAGCCGGCGAGCGCGGTCGAGGCGGCGAGGATCAGGACTAGCGAGCGCATCATGCGGGCTCCGGCCGGTGAGGGCCCTGTGGTTCGGGCGGACCCAATGGTTCGTTGTGGTCGCCATCGGATCCATGGTCATCATGGCCCTGGAAGCCGGTCGGCTTGCCCCGCAGCTTGGCGATGCCATCACGCGCCCCGCGACGGACGAGGACGAAGAACAGCGGGATGTAGAAGATCGCGAGGATCGTCGCAGTCAGCATGCCGCCGACCACTGCCGTGCCGATCGCGATGCGGCTGTTCGCGCCCGCACCGGTCGACAGCGCCAAGGGCAACACGCCGAGGATGAACGCGAAAGACGTCATCAGGATCGGGCGCAACCGGATCTTCGCCGCGGACAGCGCCGCTTCGATGACGCGCTTGCCCTTTTTTTCCTCCTGCTCGGCGAACTCGATCATCAGGATCGCGTTCTTCGCGGCCAGACCCATCGTCGTCAGCAGGCCGATCTGGAGATAGACGTCGTTGATCAGGCCACGCAGCGTCACCGCGAGGATCGCGCCGACAAGGCCGAGCGGGATCACGAGCAGCACCGCGATCGGGATCGACCAGCTCTCGTACAGCGCGGCGAGGCACAGGAACACGACCAGCAGCGACAGGCCGTAGAGGATCGGTGCCTGGCCCGAGGACAGGCGTTCCTGATACGACAGGCCCGACCATGCGACCGAGGTGCCGGGGATCTGCCCCGCAAGCTCGGCGATCCGGTTCATCGCATCGCCCGAGCTGACGCCGGCCGCGCCCGACCCCTGGATCTCGTACGAGGCGATGCCGTTGAAGCGCGACAGCGTGGTCGGTGCCTGGCCCCAGCTGGTTTTCGCGAACGACGAGAACGGTGCCATCTGGCCATTCGTGCCACGGACGAACCACTGGCTCAGGTCCGACGGCTGCGCGCGGAACTGCGCGTCGCCCTGGACATAGACTCGCTTCACACGGCCGCGGTCGATGAAGTCGTTGACGTACTGACCACCCCAGGCGGTCGACAGCGTCGAGTTCACGTTCGCCTGGGTGAGGCCGAGCGTGGAGAGCTTCTGCTGGTCGGCATCGACGCGCAACGTGGCGACGTCGGGCAGTTCGGTGAGGCGGATCGCGGTCAGCGACGAGTCGGCACGCGCGAGCGCGAGCAGTTTGTCGCGCGCGGCGTTGAACTCGATCTGGCTAAGCCCGCCGGCGTTCTGCAACTCCATCGTGAAGCCGTTCGACGAACCAAGACCGCGCACGGCTGGTGGTACCAGCGAGTAGACCTGTGCGTCACGGAAGCCGGCGAACGCCTTCGACGCGCGACCGGTGATTGCTTCGGCGGTGTTCTCCTTGCCGTGGCGATCTTCCCACGGCGCGAACGAGACGAAGCCCTGGCCCGTATTCTGGCCGCTCGCGCCGCCACCGCCGCCACCGCTGACGGTGAACATCGTGCGGACGTTGGCCTTCTCGTTGGTGAAGTAATATTGCTCGATCTGCTTTTGCAGCGCGAAGGTGCGACCTTGCGTGGCGCCGGCGGGAAGCTGGAACTGGACGATGCCCGAGCCCTGGTCCTCGGTCGGCAGGAAGCCCGTCGGTAGCCGCAGGAACAGCACCGCGAGCACCGCGACGATCACTGCGTAGATCAGCAGGAACAGCCACTTGCGGTCGATCACCGACTGCACCGCACCGGTGTATTTCTGCGTGCCCTTCTCGAACCCGCTGTTGAACTTGTCGCCAGCGCGCGTGAAAAAGTGCGCCACTTTCGGGAATTTGCGTTCGCCCCAGCTCTTCTCGGTGTTGCCGTCGGCGTCCTTCTTCTTCTGCTTGAGCAGCGTCGCGGTGAGGGCCGGCGAGAGGATCAGCGCGACCAGCACCGACAGGACCATCGCCGACACCATCGTCAGCGAGAACTGGCGGTAGATCACGCCGGTCGAGCCGCCGAAGAACGCCATCGGCAGGAACACCGCCGACAGCACCAGCGCGATCGCGACCAGCGCGACGGTGATCTCGTTCATCGATTCGATCGTCGCCTCCCGAGGCGTCATCTCGGGATTTTCCTCCATCAGGCGCTCGACGTTCTCGACCACGACGATCGCGTCGTCGACCAGCAGGCCGATCGCGAGCACCAGCCCGAACAGCGTCAACGTGTTGATCGAGAAGCCTGCGAGATAGAACACGCCGAACGTGCCGAGCAGCACGACCGGGACCGCGATCGTCGGGATCAGCGTCGCGCGCCAGCTTTGCAGGAACACGAACATGACGATGACGACGAGGATGACGGCCTCGATCAGCGTCTTGACGACCTCGTCGATCGACAGCTTGATGAAGTCCGTCGTGTCGTTGGCGTAGGCGAATTTCAGGCCGGGCGGGAAGCTCTTGGCGGACTTGGCGACGAACGCCTTGACCAGCTCGGCGGTCTTGAGCGCGTCGGCGCCCGGCGCGAGCAGCACCGCGATGCCTGCGCCGGGATGCGCGTTGACGCGACTGCGCGCGTTGTAGTTCTCCGCACCCAGCTCTATCCGGGCGACATCGCGCAGCTTGACGACCGCGCTGTCGTTGGTCGTCTTCAGGATGATGTTGGCGAACTGCTCGGGCGTCTGGAGGCGCGACTGCGCGGTGACGGTCGCGTTGAGCATCTGCGTGTCGGGCTGGGGTTGCCCGCCGAGTTCGCCGGCGGCGACTTCGGTGTTCTGCGCCTGGATCGCGGTGGTCACGTCGCTCGGGATCAGCTGGTAGCTGGCGAGCTTGTTCGGGTTCAGCCAGATCCGCATCGCGTATTGCGCGCCGAACACGTTGCTGTCGCCGATGCCGGGAATACGGCCGAGCGGGTCCTGCAGGTTCGAGACGAGATAGTCCGAGACGTCCTGGTTGGTCAGCTTGTCGGTCTCGTCATAGACGCCGACGATCAGGAGGTTGTCGGGGTTCGATTTGCGGACAACGAGGCCCTGTTGCTGGACCTGCGTGGGGAGGCGGGACAGCGTCTGCTGAACCTGGTTCTGGACCTGGACCTGCGCGATGTCGGGATCGGTGCCCTTCTCGAACGTCACGGTGATCGTCACCGAGCCGCGCGACGACGAGGACGAGCTGAAATAGATCAGCCCGTCGATGCCGGTCAGCGATTGCTCGACGACCTGCGTGACGCTGTTTTGGATGGTCTGCGCGTTGGCGCCTGGGAAGGACGCGCGGACGGTCACCTGCGGCGGCGCGACGTCGGGGTATTGCGCGATCGGCAGGCTCATGATCGCACCGATGCCGCCAAGCATCACGATGATCGCGAGCACCCAGGCGAAGATCGGGCGATCGATGAAGACACGGGATAACATAAGGGCTTAGCCGGCCTTTTTCTGGCTGGAGTCGCCACCGGAGGACCCGTCATCAGAGGTGCCCTTGGGCGCTTCGATCTTCTGCGCGGTGTTTTCCGGCACCGGCTTCACGCCCTGGTTCGGCGCGATCTTCGACAACCCTTGCGTAATGATCTTGTCGCCGGGGTTGAGCCCGCTGGTGACCACCCAGAACGCGCCCTGCGTGCGGTCCGCCTTGATCTTCTTCTGCACCGCCTTGTTGTTCGCATCGACGACATAAACCGTCGCATTGCCCTTCGCGTCGCGCGAGACGCCCGCCTGCGGGACGAGGAACGCGCGCTGGTTGATCGCCTGCGCGAACTTGGCCTGGACGAACATGCCGGGGAGCAGCAGTCCTTGCGGATTGGGGAAGCGGGCGCGCAGCGTCACGGTGCCGGTCTCGGTATTGACCAGCGCTTCGGCGAACTCGACGCTGCCCGTCGCGCCATATTCGCTGCCGTCCTCGAGCGTGAGGCGGACTTCGGCGCGGGTCGCGACGATGCCGTTCTGGCCGAGCGACCGACGCAGCGCGAGCAGGTCGCCCGAGGATTGCTGGATGTCGACGAACATGGGGTCCAGCCGCTGGATCTGCGCAAGCGGATCGGTCTGCGTCGCGGAGACGAGCGCGCCGACGGTGAACAGCGACCGGCCGATGCGCCCGGTGATTGGGGCGGGGACGGTCGTGAACTTGAGGTTGATCTGTGCGGTCTCGAGCGCGGCGCGGGTCTGCGCGACCGAGGCGGTGGCCTGGCGCGAGGTGGCGACCGCGTTGGTGTAATCCTGCTTGCTGATCGCCTCCATCTCGGCGAGCGGCTTGTAGCGCTGTGCGAGGATGGTCTGCGCCTGCTGGTTGGCGCGCGCACTCTGGAGGTTGGCCTGCGCTTCGTTGGCGGCGGCGCGATAGAGACGCGGGTCGATCTCGTAGAGCGGCTGGCCCTTCTTGACGAGCGTACCCTCGGTGAAGAAGCGGCGGCGGATGATGCCGGTGACCTGCGGGCGGACGTCCGAGCTTTCGAACGCGGTGGTGCGGCCGCTGAGTTCGGTGGTCATCGCGACACTGGTCGGCTGGACGACGACATAGCCGACGGTCGGCGTGCCCTGGCCCGGTTGGCCGCCGCGGCCCGCCTTGCCCTGGGCCTTGTCGTTCCCGCCGGAGCAGGCCGCGAGCGCCAGTGCGGGCACCAGCAGAAAGGCGCACTGCCGCGCAGAAAATCGTGTGGCTATCAAGTTTGGTAATCCGCGATCATGTGTTGGTCGGGCTAAACCACGAGGATGTACCAGAAGTATGTCAGTTGAAAAGCAGGCGGTAGAAATAGGGAAGAAAGAGTAACCTGTTTGATTGGTTGGGGGTGTTTTTTGCGTCCGTTGCGCTTCGATGGAGAACAAGGAGGAGTGCGCTCCTGTAATCCCATGCAGCACCCAGATGAACATCGTACTACCCCGGCGGAGGCCGGGGCCCAGTTGGGTGACGGTGCTAAAAGAGCGCGGTCCGTCGTTACTGCGACCTTTCCAACTGTGCCCCGGCCTTCGCCGGGGTGGTGCTTTGTGTGGGAGTCCTCCAAACCAAATTGTCGCGAGGGCGTTGAGCGGTGGGTGCCGGAACTAGCCCGGCATGACGAAAGGTGTGGGCCGATGGCTTCTATCGATGATGACAAGAAGGCCGCCGCCGTTGCTGCCGTGGTAGAAGTTCAAGACGGGATGCTCGTGGGACTCGGCACCGGCTCCACCGCCGCGTTCGCGATCCAGGCGCTCGGCGATCGCGTGGCCCAAGGCCTGCAAATCCACGCAGTCGTCACCTCCGAAGCCTCAGGCAAACTCGCCCGCGAACTCGGCATCGAGATCCTCGACTTCGCCACCATCGCCCATGTCGACCTCACGATCGACGGCGCGGACGAGATCGACTCGCGGTGTTTCGCCATCAAGGGCGCAGGCGGGGCGATGCTGCGCGAAAAGATCGTCGCCGCAGCCTCGGCACGGATGGTCGTGATCGCCGACGGCTCTAAGCATGTCGACCGGATCGGCGCGGCCAAGCTGCCGGTCGAGGTGCTCCCCTTCGCCAGCGCCTATGTGATGCGTGTGCTGACGGACATGAGCGCCGCCCCAAAGATCCGCGACAACTACCGGACGGACCAAGGCAATCTCGTCGTCGACTGCCACTTCGCCACCCTCGACGACCCCCGCGCAACCGCCGCCACGCTCGCCGCGATCCCCGGCATTCTCGGCCACGGCCTGTTCCTCGACGAGGTCGATGCCGCGTATATTGCTACCGATGGCGTCGTTACGCGACTGGAACGGATGGGTGCATCCGACTAAAGGCATCCTATGTTGGCAACCAGATCGGATGCGCGGCGTTCGGTCACCGTCTAGAGCGAGGCTTCTTCCATGACCGATACCGCAACCGCCCCTACCAAGGCGGACCCTATGCTGCACGAGGACGGCTCCCCCGAGCGTCTGGCGATCGATACCATCCGTACGTTGTCGATGGACGCGGTGCAGAAGGCCAATTCGGGCCATCCCGGCACCCCCATGGCGCTGGCGCCGGTCGGCTACACGCTCTGGTCGAAGTTCCTGCGTTATGATCCCAAGCACGCCGACTGGCCCAACCGCGACCGCTTCGTGCTGTCGGTCGGCCACGCGTCGATGCTGCTCTACTCGCTGATCCACCTCGCCAAGATCGAAGAGATCGACGCCGAGGGTAACAAGACCGGCAAGGAGGCCGTCAGCCTCGCCGATATCGAGCAGTTTCGCCAGCTGTCGTCGAAGACACCCGGCCACCCCGAATACCGCCACACTACCGGCGTCGAGACCACGACGGGGCCGCTCGGCCAGGGCTGCGGCAACTCGGTCGGCATGGCGATCGCCGAGCGCTGGCTCGCGGCGCGCTACAACAAGGACGGCTTCACGCTGTTCGACCATGACGTCTACACGATCTGTGGCGACGGCGACATGATGGAGGGCGTCTCGGCCGAGGCCGCAAGCCTCGCCGGCCACCTCAAGCTCAGCAACCTGTGCTGGATCTACGACAGCAACCACATCTCGATCGAGGGCGCGACCGATCTCGCATTCGACGAGGATGTCGGCCTGCGCTTCGATGCCTATGGCTGGAACGTCATCCACATCGACGACGCCAACGACACCGCTGCGCTGAGCCGCGCGATCGAGACGTTCAAGGCGACCACCGACAAGCCGACCTTCATCGTCGTGCATTCGGTGATCGGCTACGGCAGCCCCAAGGCGGGCAGCGAGAAGGCGCACGGCGAGCCGCTTGGTGAGGAGAATATCCGCCTCACCAAGCAGGCTTACGGTTGGCCCGAAGACAAGTCGTTCTACGTGCCGGACGGCGTGATCGAGCATTTCAACGGTGCGATCGCCGAGCGTGGCGCCAAGCTGCGCGACGAGTGGGTCGCACTGACCGACAAGTATCGCAGCGCGTATCCCGAGCTGTCCGCCGAACTCGACCTGTTGCTCAAGGACGAGCTGCCCGAGGGCTGGGATGCCGACATCCCGACCTTCGAGGCGGATGCCAAGGGCGTTGCCAGCCGCGATTCGGGTGGCAAGGTGCTCAACGCGATCGCGGCGAAGGTGCCGTGGCTGATCGGTGGTTCGGCCGATCTCGCGCCGTCGACCAAGACCGACATCAAGGGTCAGCCTTCGTTCGAGGCGGAGAATTACGCCGGCCGGAACTTCCACTTCGGCATCCGCGAACACGGCATGGGCGCGATCGTCAACGGCATGGCGCTGTCGCACTTGCGTTCGTACGGCTCCACCTTCCTGGTGTTCGCGGACTACATGCGCGCGCCGGTGCGCCTGTCGGCGATCATGGAAGTCGGCGCGATCTGGGTGTTCACGCACGATTCGATCGGGGTCGGCGAGGACGGCCCGACGCACCAGCCGATCGAGCATCTCGCCACGCTGCGCGCGATCCCCGGTCTCGACACGATCCGTCCGAGCGACGCGAACGAAGTCGTCGCGGCATGGAAGGCGGTCCTCAAGGACGCTAGCACGCCGGCCGCGCTGATCATGTCGCGCCAGGCCCTGCCGACGCTCGACCGGACTAAGTACGCAAGCGCTGATGGGCTCGAAAAGGGCGGCTATGTCCTCGCGGATAGCGATGGCACGCCCGACGTGATCCTGATCGCGACCGGCAGCGAAGTGTCGCTGGTCGTCGAGGCGCACGAGAAGCTGACTGCGGACGGCGTGAAGAGCCGGGTCGTGTCGATGCCGAGCTGGTATCGCTACGAATTGCAGGACGCCGCGTACAAGGAAAGCGTGCTGCCGCGAGAAGTGCGCGCGCGCGTTGCGGTCGAGATGGCCGGGTCGATTGGTTGGGACCGCTATGTCGGCCTCGACGGCGCGACCGTGACGATGTCGACCTTCGGGGCTTCGGCACCGCTCGCGAAGTTGCAGGACAAGTTCGGGTTCACCGTCGACAATGTCGTCAAGGTCGCCCGCCAAGTGATGGAGACCAAGTGATGGGTGCGCTCAACGATCTCGAAGGCTTCGGCCAGGCGGTATGGCTCGATTTCGTCGACCGGAAGTTCCTGGAGGCCGGTGGTCTCCAGAAGCTGGTCGACGAGGACGGCCTGACCGGCGTCACGTCGAACCCGTCGATCTTCGAAAAGGCGATGGGTCACGGCGATGCCTATGACTCGACACTGGCCGAGTACGACAAGCAGCATGCCGGCGCGGCGACGATCGACCGCTACGAGCATCTCGCGATCCAAGACATCAAGGCGGCGGCGGAGACGCTGAAGCCGGTCTACGACAAGCTCGACGCGAAGGACGGCTATGTCAGCCTCGAGGTGTCGCCGTACATTTCCGACGACACCGATGCAACGATCGCCGAGGCGAAGAAGCTGTGGGGGATGGTCGACCGGCCGAACCTGATGATCAAGATTCCGGGGACGCTCGCGGGTGGTCCGGCGATCTCTTCGACGATCGCGAGCGGGATCAACGTCAACGTCACGCTGCTGTTTGCGCTCGACGCCTACATCCGCGTTGCCGAGGCGTATGCCGCAGGGCTTGAGGAGCGCGTCAAGCAGGGGCAGCCGATCGACAAGATCGCCAGCGTCGCGAGCTTCTTCGTCAGCCGGATCGATTCGTCGATCGACAAGGAGATCGATGCGCGTCTGGAAAAGGGCGATGCCGACGCCGATGCGCTGAAGGCGGTCCGCGGCAAGGTCGCGATCGCCAACGCGAAGATGGCGTATCAATGGTATCTCGACTTCCTGAAGTCGGATCGCTGGCAGGCGCTGGCTGCCAAGGGCGCGCAGCCGCAGCGTCTGCTGTGGGCGTCGACCGGCGTGAAGGATCCGAGCTACCCGGATACGCTCTACATCGACACGCTGATCGGCAAGGACACGGTCAATACGATGCCGCCGAAGACGATGGATGCTTTCCGCGACCACGGCACCGCGGCGGAGACGATCACGCAGGACGTCGAGGGCGCCAAGCATACGCTGGCGGAAGCCGAGCGGCTGGGGCTCGACCTCAATGGCGTGACCGGCAAGCTGGTCGAGGAGGGCGTCGCCTCGTTCGTCAAGGCGTTCGACGATCTGCTCGGCTCGATCGCCAAGAAGCAGCCCGCGACGGCGTGAACTTCTGCTCCCTCTCCCCGTTGGGGAGAGGGCCGGGGTGAGGGGCGCCGCGAGCGCTGCCCTCCCCAACTGCCCCTCACCCCAACCCTCTCCCCGGCGGGGAGAGGGGGTAAGCAAGGAATTCCCCATGAAGATCGGACTGATCGGCCTCGGCCGGATGGGCGGCAACATCGCGCGCCGGTTGATGAAGAACGGCCATGAGGTCGTCGCGTTCGACCGCGATGCCGAAGCCGTGAAGAAGCTCGCCGCCGATGGCGCGATCGGGGCGGATTCGCTCGACGACATGCATGCGAAGCTCGACACGCCGGCGATCTGGTGGGTCATGGTCCCCGCCGGCGAGCCGACCGAGAGCACCGTCCAGGCGATCGCCGCGAAGTCGAATTCGGGCGACATCATCATCGATGGCGGCAACAGCTTCTACAAGGACGACGTCCGCCGCGCCAAGGAACTGGCCGAGAAGGGCATCCACTATGTCGACGTCGGCACGTCGGGCGGCGTGTGGGGCCTGGAGCGCGGCTATTGCATGATGATCGGCGGCGACAAGGAAACGGTCAACCTGCTCGATCCGATCTTCGAGACGCTCGCGCCGGGCATGGGAACGATCGTCCGCACGCCGGGCCGCATCGAAGGCCAGGCCGATCCGCGCGCCGAGAAGGGCTATATCCACGCGGGTCCCTCGGGCGCCGGCCACTTCGTCAAGATGGTCCATAACGGCATCGAATACGGCCTGATGCAGGCCTATGCCGAGGGCTTCGACATCCTCAAGGGCAAATCGGGCGAGCATGTCGTCGAGGAGGAGCGCTTCGACATCAACCTGACCGACGTCGCCGAAGTCTGGCGTCGCGGCAGCGTGATCTCGTCGTGGCTGCTCGACCTGTCGGCGATCGCGCTGGCGAAGGACGGCACGCTCGAAGGCTTCAGCGGCAGCGTCGCGGACTCGGGTGAGGGCCAGTGGACGATCGACGCGGCGATGGAGGAGAAGGTGCCGGCCAACGTGCTGAGCGCCGCGCTGTATGCGCGCTATCGCAGCCGCGTGGACCACACGTTCGGTGACAAGCTGTTGTCGGCGATGCGCTATGGCTTTGGCGGTCATGTCGAGATGCCGCAGTGAGCGCTGATATCAAGCTGGTGGTCTCCGATGTCGACGGCACGCTCGTCGACAAGGAGAAAAAGGTCACGCCCGCGACCGTCGATGCGGTCAAGCGGTTGAAGGCGGCGGGCCTCGGCTTCACGATCATCAGCGCGCGGCCGCGGTCGGGGATGATGCCGATCGCGGAATTGCTCGGCATCGACGAGCCGATGGGCGCGTTCAACGGCGGCATCGTGTTCAAGCGCGACGGCACCGTGATCGAGCACCACATGATCGACGTCGATGTCGTCCGCGGCGCGATGGAGATCATCGGTGACGCGCCGGTCGACACGTGGTTCTTCGCAGGCGACGTCTGGTATGCCAGCACCGACCAGGGCGGGCATGTCGGCAGCGAGAAGAAGGCCTCCGCGCAGGACCCGGTGATCGTCTCCGACTTCACCGACCTGCTCGCCAAGGCGGACAAGGTCACGTTCGTCAGCGACGACGAGGACCTGTTGCGCGACCTGCATGCCAAGGTTGCCGCGAAGTTCGATACGCAGGCGACGATCGTCCAGTCGCAGACCTATTATCTCGACATCACGCCCGTGGCCGGCAACAAGGGCAGCGGGATCGAGGAACTGGCGGACGCGTTCGGGATCTCGCTGACCGAGACCGCGGCGATCGGCGATCAGGCCAACGACATCGCGATGCTCAAGCGCGCCAAGCTGGCGATCGCGATGGGCAACGCGCCGCAAGCCGTTCGCGACGTCGCGCACGAGATTACAAGCGCGAACGATGCCGACGGCGTCGCGCACGCGATCGACACCTTTATCCTTACTGGAGTTTCCGCATGAAAGAGTTGGTTGCCTTCGACCTTGATGGAACGCTGGCCGAGAGCAAACAGCCCTTGCAGGAGCCGATGGGCGAGGCGCTGGCGAACCTGCTAGACGTCGCGCATGTCGCGGTGATCTCGGGCGGCGACTGGCCGCAGTTCGAAAAGCAGGTCGCGTCGCGCCTGCCCGAGCGCGCGGATCGTACCAAGCTGTGGCTGATGCCGACGACGGGCACCAAGCTGTACCGGTTCGATGGCGAATGGCGCGCGGTGTATGCCGAGCTGTTCGAGGACGACGAGAAGCACAAAATCCTCAAGGCGTTCGACGAGTCGCTCGAGGCGACCGGCTTTGTGCCAGAGAAGACCTGGGGCGAGCGGATCGAGGATCGTGGCAGCCAGATCACGTTCTCCGCGCTCGGTCAGGAAGCACCGATCGATGCCAAGCACAGCTGGGATCCGGACTTCGCCAAGCGGAAAGTGATCCAGGCGGATCTACAGAAACGCCTGCCGGGGCTGTCGATTAACATGGGCGGCGCGACTTCGATCGACATCACGCGTGAAGGTGTCGACAAGGCGTACGGGCTGAAGAAGCTCAACGAGGCGAGCGGCATTGCGCTCGACAAGATGATGTTCATCGGCGACGCGATCTTCCCGGGCGGGAATGATTATCCGGCGGAGCAGCTCGGGCTGGACGTCGTGAAGGTGAAGAATGTCGACGGCACTTTGGCGGCGATCGCCGGGATCGTCGCGTGCCTGAAGTAAGGGCATGAGCGTCGCCTTCCGTCGCGAGAGTGACGAGGAACATCTCGAGCCGAAGTTCGAGCAGCCGATCGCGCCGGGGCCTAATCTGGTCACGGCGCGCGGGCTTCGGTTGCTTGGCGAGCGGGTGACCGAGATCGAGGCGGCTGTTGCGGCGGAGACGGACGAGGAGGCGCGCAAGCTGCTGCTGCGCGACCTGCGCTACTGGCACACGCGCCAGACGACCGCCGAACTCGCGCCTTCGCCCGAGGATGATGAAGTCGGGATCGGTTCGCGCGTTCGCGTTCGGATGAACGGGGTTGAGCGCGTAATCGCGATCGTCGGTGGCGACGAGGCCGAGCCCGGCGAGGACCGGCTGGCGTTCTCGGCACCACTGGCGCGTGCGCTGATGGGGGCTGCGGTTGGCGAGACGGTCGCGTTTGCGGACAAGCCGGACGCGATCGAGGTTCTGGCGATCGACAAGGATGACGGCTGATGGCTGAAGCGAAATTCGAGCGGCATCGTCAGGCGTGGACGCAGGACGAGATCCAGAAGCTGCATACGCTGGCGAAGAAGGGCATGGCGTTGAAGGCGATCGCCAAGGCGCTGACTCGGAGTGAGGAGTCGGTGAAGGTTCGGGCGAAGGAAGACTCGTTGAATATCGCTAAGCTGCGGTAGCTATCGGGGATGCTTTAGCCCTCTCCCCTCCGGGGAGAGGGTTGGGTGAGGGGCTGTTCCGGGCGGAGCACTGCTTGGCTACCCCTCACCCCGACCCTCTCCCCGGAGGGGAGAGGGAGCAGAAGGGGCGTTGTAGTGCTCCACTAACCTTCGGAGGCTGTGGCTTCTCCATTTGGCGTCACTCCGAATGGCACCACCGGGAGAGACACCACCCCGCCCAAATGGCACCACCCCGGCGGAGGCCGGGGCCCAGTTGGAAAGGTCGCTGTAACGAGGCGCAACTTGCGCCACTGCCGTCCCCCAACTGGGCCCCGGCCTTCGCCGGGGTGGTGCGATCTGGCATATTGGTTTCGTAGACTTACGAACGCCTCACCACCTATGTGGCCCCGCCCGAACACGCTACAGCGGCCACCCCTTGTTCTCCCGCGAAGGCTGGAGCCCAGTCTGGGTCCCCGCCTTCGCGGGGAAACATTCTTGACTAGCGGCTCGCCCAACCAAGCCGCACGGAGCTACACTTGTCCGAATACGACGCGATAATCCTCGGCGCAGGAGCCGCCGGCCTCATGTGCGCCGCCGTCGCCAGCCAGCGAGGGCGGAAGATCCTGCTCGTCGATCACGCGGACCAGGCGGGCAAGAAGATCCTGATCTCCGGCGGGGGGCGGTGCAATTTCACCAACGTTCACACCGCCGCCGACCGCTACATCTCCGCCAACCCGCATTTCGCCAAGTCCGCGCTCGGCCGCTACACCGCGCAGGATTTCCTCGCGCTCGTCGAATCCTACGGCATCGCGTGGCACGAGAAGACGCTCGGCCAACTCTTCTGCGACGGCTCGGCACGACAGATCGTCGATATGCTGCTCGATGAATGCGACAAGGGCCGCGTCGACCTGTCGCTCGGTCGTTCAGTCACCGGGGTCGAACATGCCGACGGCCGCTACCGAGTGTCGCTAGACGGTCGCACCGTCACCGCGCCCGCGCTGGTGATCGCCACCGGTGGCCCGTCGATCCCGAAGATGGGCGCGACCGGGTTCGCCTATGATCTCGCGCGGCAGTTTGGCCTAAAGGTCGTCGAGCCACGCCCCGCGCTCGTACCGCTGACCTTGGGCGGCGATGAGACGCTGTTCCGCGAACTGTCCGGAGTCGCCGCCGAGGTCGTCGCCACCGCCGGCAAGACCGCCTTCCGCGAAGCCGCGCTGTTCACGCACCGCGGCTTGTCGGGCCCCGCGATCCTGCAAGTGTCGTCCTATTGGCGCAACGGCCAGCCTGTCGGAATCGATTTCCTCCCCGATCGCGAGTCCGGTTGGCTCCCCGCCGCTAAGCGTACCACGCCGCGCGCGACTCTGCGAAAATTGCTCGGCAGCACGCTCCCGGATCGACTCGCAGAGACTTTGAGCGACCGTCTGGGCATGGGCGGAGAGATTTCCACGCTCACCGACCGGAAACTCCAGGACGCCGAGCGAGCGCTAAGTCACTGGCAATTCACGCCGAATGGCTCCGAAGGCTATGCCAAGGCCGAGGTCACCGCGGGTGGAATCAGCACCGCGGAACTGTCATCGCAAACAATGCAAGCCAAACGCGTACCAATGCTGTATGCAGTCGGCGAAGCGGTCGATGTCACAGGGTGGCTCGGCGGCTACAACTTCCAATGGGCATGGGCGAGCGGGTGGGCCGCGGGTCAAGTCCTGTAGGGACCACCACGCCAGTGCCTTGCCGTTGCGTAAGCCGGCCACCAATTAGGACGTACATGCCTTTTACAAATATTCCGTCGCTTCTTTCCGAGGCGCTCGAAGCGCGCGGCTATACCGCGCTCACCCCCGTCCAGGCTCATGTGATCGAGGACAATGCGATCGGTCGCGACCTCGTCGTGTCGGCGCAGACCGGCTCGGGCAAGACCGTCGCGTTCGGCCTGGCGATGGCCGGCGAACTGCTCGGTGAAGCCGGCGAGGACGGCGTCCAGCGCCTGCCCGCGCCGCACAAGCCGCTCGTGCTCTGCATCGCGCCGACTCGTGAGCTCGCGCTCCAGGTCAGCCGCGAGCTGATGTGGCTCTATGCCAAGGCCGGTGCGCGCATCTCGACCTGCGTCGGCGGCATGGACGCCTCGAAGGAGCGTCGTTCGCTGGCGCACGGCGCGCATATCGTCGTCGGCACGCCGGGCCGTCTGCGCGATCACCTCGAGCGTGGCGCGCTCGACCTGTCGGCCCTCAAGGTCGCCGTGCTCGACGAGGCCGACGAGATGCTCGACATGGGCTTCCGCGAGGACCTCGAGCAGATCCTCGATGCGTCGCCCGAAGCGCGCCGCACGCTGCTGTTCTCGGCGACGATGCCGCGGCCGATCGTCGCGCTCGCCAAGCGCTATCAGAAGGACGCTCTGCGGATCTCGACCGTCGGCGAGGATCGCGGCCATGGCGACATCTCGTACCAGGCCGTCACGGTCTCGCCGTCCGAGATCGAGCATGCGGTGATCAACCTGCTGCGCTTCCACGAGGCGGAGACGGCGATGCTGTTCTGCGCCACGCGCGACAACGTACGTCACCTGCATGCGAGCCTGGTCGAACGGGGCTTTGCCGCCGTCGCGCTGTCGGGCGAGCATTCGCAGAACGAGCGTAACGCTGCGCTTCAGGCTTTGCGTGACCGCCGTGCGCGTGTCTGCGTGGCGACCGACGTTGCTGCTCGCGGTATCGATCTGCCGACGCTGAGCCTCGTCGTTCACGTCGAGTTGCCGCGCGATGCCGAGACGCTCCAGCATCGCTCGGGTCGTACCGGTCGTGCGGGCAAGAAGGGCACCGCTGTCCTGATCGTGCCGTTCCCGCGTCGCCGTCGAGTCGAGATGATGCTCCGTGGTGCGAAGATCAACGCCGAGTGGGTCAACGCCCCGACCGCCGAGGACATCCGCAAGAACGATCACGAGCGCCTGATCGGCATGCTGTTGCAGCCGGTCGAGGTCGAGGAGGAGGATCGCGCACTCGCCGTCCGCCTGATGGCCGAAAAGACGCCGGAAGATATCGCCGCGGCGCTGGTACACATGCACCGCGCGACGATGCCGCAAGCCGAGGACCTGATCGACCAGAGCAAGCAGCCGACTCAGGACGAGCGTTCGCAGGGTCCGCGCGCGGGCTTCGAGGACACCGTCTGGTTCCGCATGGACATCGGTCGTCGCCAGAACGCCGATCCGCGCTGGATCCTGCCGCTGATCTGCCGTCGTGGGCACATCACCAAGTCGGAGATTGGTGCGATTCGGATCGGGCCGAACGAGACGGCGTTCGAGATCCCACGCGCCGTAGCGTCGCGGTTCTCGGCGGCGATCCAGCGTACGGCGCAGGCTGGCGAGGAAGAGAGCGGCGTCGCGATCGAGGCGATGCAGGGCGCGCCCGAGAGCGGTGCGCGGCATGACGGCGGTGGCGGTGGCCGCAGCAATGCGAGCGGTCCCCGCTCGACGCTGCACCGTGCGGCCCCGCGTGGCGGGCCGGCTCCTGCGCGGAAGCCCCCGTACCGCGGCAATCGCGAGCGCAGCTGAGAGCCTCGGCGCGTCCTTCCCAATGGGGGAGGGCGCGTCGCCCTCAAGAACTCCGTCATCCTGACGAAAGTCAGGATCCAGAGTAACGAACGCCGCCCTGCTTGATCCTGGATCCTGACTTTCGTCAGGATGACGGGGAATGAGTGGGGCGGTTCGGGATGTGTACGATGACGAACGTATGTTCCAGCACCATCCGCATCCTCGTCGACGCCGATGCGTGTCCGGTAAAGGACGAGATCTACAAGGTCGCGTGGCGCCACGAAGTCCCCGTGACGATCGTCGCCAACAGCCATTTCCGCATCCCCGTCCACCCGCTGATCTCGCGCGTCGTCGTCAGCGACGGCTTCGACGCGGCCGACGACTGGATCGCCGAACAGGCCGATGCGAAGTCGGTCGTGATCACCGCCGACATCCTGCTCGCCGACCGCTGCGTGAAAGCCGGCGCGACCGTACTCGCCAACACCGGCAAGCCCTTCACCACCGGCTCGATCGGCGGCGCCATCGCCACGCGTGCGATCATGGCCGACCTGCGCGCGGGCGGCGACATCATCGGCGGCCCCGCGCCGTTCTCGAAGACCGACCGGTCGAGCTTCCTGTCCGCGCTCGATGCCGCGCTGGTCCGGCTGAAGCGCCGCTAACCAGAGCGTCTTAGACAGGCGTCGCAGGCGGCGGGCCTGTCGCTGCGCTCCCAGCGCGAGGCCAGCGACTTCGTTGTGCAACTCGCCAACGTTGCAGCGATCGACCAAGTCTTCCCAAAATATGACGATATCGACGCGGCACGTAAGTCGGTTCAGGCGAACCACGCGAGCTGCGATGGCTTGCAAGTACGTAAAGACGCCCAAAAGAAACAGATGGTAGCGCAATCTTAACTAATCGATCCGTTACGGGGACATTGTAAAATATCAAGTTCCCAAGAAGAGATTTCTCCGCTTACAAGTGTTTTGGAGGCGGGGGGTAATGACAGTATTTGCCACGGGGCGAGTCGCCTTAGACGGCTCGCGCCTTCCTCGCTCAGGCCGGATCGAAACGCTTGATATGTTGCGCGGGTTCGCGGCGCTGCTCGTTCTGTTTCAGCACCTCGCCGAGACCATCATCGCGACGCACGCGCTTCCCCTTCCCATCGAACAGGCCGGCGTGCTGCTGTTCGACGGCATCTTCCACTTCGGGCGGTTTGGCGTCGCGCTGTTCTTTCTGATCAGCGGGTTCGTCATTCCGTTCAGTTTTCGCACCAATCATCCGGTCCGCGGATTCGCGATCAGCCGCGCATTTCGCCTGTATCCCGCCTATTGGCTGTCGCTGGGCGTCGCGCTGCTGGTGCTGCATATGACAGGCGCGCCCGCTCCCGCTGCGGTGACGATCGTGGCCAATGTGGCCATGATCCAGCATTATGTCGGTCAGCCCGATATCGTCGTCGCCTATTGGACGCTCGCAACGGAGCTGGCGTTCTACGTGCTGGCGGCCTGCCTTGTTGCCTGGGGGGTGCTGCGTGCGCCGTTCGTCCTGGCCGGAGGAATCGTCGCGCTGTTCGGTGCAGCGCTGTTGCTCGCACTGGCGTCGCATCTGGTCGACAAGCGGCTGCCCGCCGACCTGCCGCTGAACTTGGGGCTGATGTTGCTGGGAACGATGCTGCGACTGGCGATGCTCGAGCGTAACGCGATCGCGGTGCGTCTGGTGGGGATACTCTGCGGCCTATTCCTCGCGATCGTGCCGGTCGTCCAGTTCATGACGGTCCCGCCGGTCGGCGCCCCAGGTTTCAACCTGGCACCGACTTTAGGGTATATTGGTGCGCTGCTGCTGTTCGTGGGAGTCGTCGGCGCTGGCTCGGATACCGGCCGCGCGGTCGAAGGCCGTTCGGTTTACCGGCGTGTGGCAAAGTGGTTCGGGACCATCTCGTATTCCGTCTACCTGTTCCACGGACCGGTGATCCTGGCGTGCGGCACGATCCTGATCGCGGGCGATCCGGGGTCGGCATTACGCTACGTCGCGGTCGTGCTGAGCGCGACGATACTCATCGCGGCAATCGTGTCTCATGCCGTCGAAGAGCCGATGGTGCGCCTAGGCCACCGCGTGATCCGACAGCCTGTGCCAGCGCAAGCGCCGGGTCTGGCAGAGCCGATCCTCGCGACCCCCACGGCCGGCCCGATCTTCGTCGAGACGGAGTTCCGCTAGCAGGTCCCGAAAAGCCGCTGCACGACGATCCACAGAACCCGGTTGTTTGAACCGAGAGATCAACGCGTGAACCGCGCATAAGACCTAAAGCGACGTTGCGCGGTACAGCGCGCGGCAGTCGACCAGCGCACGCCTGCCGTCATCGTAGCGACAGGTCTTTTAGCTAACCTGAATTGAAATTTGGTGCACCCGACTGGTCTCCAATAACTTCACCGACTCAATACTTTGGATTGGCTAACCTACAAGATACCGGCCACGCAAACCTGCGGGCTTCGGACAAACTGGCTAACCGGTCGTGAGCGCCCGTTCGCTCTTTCAGATCGCAGGCGGGAAAGCCAGCAAGGGCCGCCGCACCGGTCAGCCAGTCCGTCGCAGCAGCTGTCGCGCTGGCGAGCGCGAGCAGCGCTATTGGCGGCCGTTCAACAAGACCGAGCGCAATGCGCGGATGCGTGCTGCCGAGGTGTACGATCGCAAGTACAAGATCGCCGGCAAGCGTAATGGACCGCTTGGCGCGATCGGCGTCGACGTCCTGCGCGAGCTGATGCGCATGATCGACTTCAAGACTGGGCGGCTTGAGCCCGCCATCGCTACACTGGCCGAACGGCTTCGGCGCTCGCGAGGAGCGATCGTCAGTGCCCTCGCGCGGCTGAAGGATCACGGCTTCATCGACTGGATCCGTCGCTTTGAGCCGATTGAGGATCCTGACGCCTTCGGCCCCCAGGTAAAGCAGATCACGAACGCCTATTGGTTCGGTCTCCCCAAGGAGGCGGCGGACATGGTGCGCCGTATGATGGGGAAGGGGCCTATGCCCGACGACGAAGTTGCTCGCCGGAAAGCTGACGAAGAAGAAACCGCTGCCATGCTTGCCACGATCTCGGCCGAGGACCTGGCCGCGTTCCGTGCCGGCGACGAGTCCCCTCTCGCGAAAGCTCTTGCTTCGCTCGGGCGGCGCGTTGACCTCAATAACGCGATTCCACCGGGTGGTCAGAACCCGACCCTACAAGGTTAAATATAGAAGGAACGCCGTTGGCGTGCGCAGGTTTGCTACTCCACCAGGCCCCCGAGGCCCCGATCCCCACAGGGTCAACGTCAAGCGACCGCTGGCGGCCGTGCCGGCTTGCGCCGGCCCGATGCATCCTGGGGAGGATGCGCGGCTTTCGATATGGTCAAACCGAGGACTACGCTTCTTGATAGCGATGAATGTGTCGTTGCATCCCGACGTTAAGTGCGCAGAGGTAGACTCAGCTTATTCGGAAATCGGAGCCGCCTGTGCGTATCTCTCAAGCTAAGATTCTCAGCTATGCCAGCTTCAGCGATTCCGGGTGGATCGAGTTTTCGCCAACGATCAATGTGATCGTTGGCGAAAATAATTCTGGGAAAAGTGCGCTACTATCAGCCTTGCGCCCTATGCTTCAAAGCAAGCCTCACAAATCAGGCACAAAATTCCGGCCCGGTGACCTTGAGCAATCTCGGACAGAACTCGATATAGTGATAAATGGTCGGGAGCTATTAGATAGACTGTCGGCTACTAACGTCGAAATATTAATTCCGATATCCGAGAATATAAATAACTACCCAACAGAGCTATTGACGTACTTGAAATCAGACAGCGAGATTACGTATTTTGGCATTCGTCATCCAAATTCCGAAATAATGGCTAGAGCTGACTTTTTTAGGACGCTATCCGACGAGCCAAATCAATACGCTCGCAGAGTCAGAATGGTCGGGGGGGAGCCAACCTTCGTAGGGTTGGAAAGCGGAACGCAGAACACCATTGGTCAGCTCTTCGATCATGCGGCCGTTCCCGGCATATATTACTTTGCCGCCCAACGATTAAGCATTGGCACCGCCGCGATAGCAGATTCGAAGTTACTTTCTGAGAACGCGTCAAATTTGCCTAACGTGCTCGCCTTTCTACAAGGTAGTCGACGTGCAATTTTCGACGAGATTCAGTTACGGGTGCGTGAAGTATTGCCGAGCGTTGGAAGTATAGCTGTCACGCCCACTGGTGGATCTCACCGGATACTGATTAGAACAGATCCGCAAAGCTCGGAAGAGGAGTTGGCATTTGATTTGAATGAGTGTGGGACCGGAGTTGCACAAGTAATAGCAATACTAACAGCTGTTATAACGGCAAGTGATGCCGTAATTATTGTAGATGAGATAAACAGCTTTCTTCATCCAGCAGCCGTGAAGCGGCTCATATCTCTTTTCAAGCTTCTATATAATAAGCATCAATACATAATATCAACACACTCTGCAGACACTATTTCAGCTTCTGCGAGCGACCACGTCATATTTATAGAGCGCGATCAGTACGAATCAAAAGTTCGCCGGATCGCGGGATCTGATGTCAACGCGATGAGAGCGGCGGCTAGTCGTTTAGGTATTAGCATGCTGGATGTCTTCGGTTACGAGAGCGTCATGTGGGTTGAGGGCCCAACGGAAGAGCATTGCTTTCGAGCAATCTTAGCGTACCATTCGACGGCGATCCCCGGCTCCGTAGCAATTGCTAGTGTGCCATCAACGGGTGATTTCTCGCGTAAAGGCTCAACGAAAAAGGCGCTATTGGGGATATTCGAGCAGACAGCTAGGGCGGTAGCTCCCTTGAGCGGAGGTATGTCGTTTGCTTTGGACCGAGACAATGCTAGCCAAGATGCAGTGGATGCGGTTTTCGAAAGTACTAGCGGCAAGCTCAGACTTTTGCCGCGATACTGCATTGAAAACTATCTTTTGCACTCGGCCGCTATATCCGAAATACTACTTCAATTAATTGGAGTAAAAATCACCCCCGAAACGGTAACGCAGGCGATATCTTCCGTAGCATCAGAATTGATGGGGGGAAAAGATCCATCCTCTTTGCCGCTAGTGACCGGCAATGAGGCTTGGCTACAACGCGTAGACGGAGCGAAGCTCATGTCCCGCATTTTCACAGTTTTGTCGGAAACAAAGCTGGTTTACCGCAAGGTTGAGCATGGTAAGCTCTTAACTGAAGAAATACTTAGACGGGATGCCCAATACCTGAACGAACTTCGCCTTTTCGTCGAAGAAAGATTAACGAAAGCCGTCGAGGTTGGCGGCACGTGATGAAGGAAATTAGCAGTCGCGCGATGCTCAAAAATCGATGTGCTGCTGCACCATATTGCACCGCCGCAAGAGACGTACACGCGACCCTGCATCCTAGGACCTAGGCCGATCGTGTGGGGCTATTCGACCGCACCTTTTGCGACAAGAAAAGACCGCGGGCGAGGCGGGGGGAATAGCGTGTTTCTCGGGGTAGCAGGTTCGGAGGGCGGCGGGGCGTGCCCCGTCGATTTGTAATTTTCTTTCGCGTAATTTTGTTGCGTCGCCACCGACGGGCCCGCGCTTGGCGTTCCCTATCTGTTCCGCTATAGGTCGAGCATGGAACATGCACCCGAGTCGATGTGCCACGGCGCACAGCCTTTCAGCCAGACGCACAATCTGATCGCGGAGATCCTACCCGACATCCGCCCATGCGAGATGCAGACGATCTACTTTCAAGCGATGGAGGATGGGCCGGAGACGCTGCTCGCGCCGATCGAAGCGGAGTTCGCCCGTCGTGGCCTGTCACCGTACGCGACCTACTCAACCGACTACCTCTGATGGGCGGCATGATCACGGCGGAACGAATCGCCTCGTTGATCGACGACGCCCCGGCCTGGGCGCTGATCGGCCTTGCCGCGCCCGGGGAAACCCTTCGGGCAGCTGCCCAACTCGAAGTCGCGCAGCATGTTTATAGCGGTCTATTTCAGCCGATGAACGCCGAAGCGACACAGATCCCCTTGCCTTGGTGACCTATGGGCAACGCGCGCTTCAGGACGCTGGGCGACTTTGCCAAGCATGAAGCGAATGTCGGCGCTGTCTGTGGCCATTGCGGGCGCAAAGGCGTCGTACATCGAGACGTTCTCGCCCGCTGGTGTTTTCTCAAGCGGGTGAACAGCACGATCGAGAATCTGCCGCGATACCTACGCTGTTCGATATGCGGCGGCAGGCCGAACAGGATCGTGCCGACGCCGCTGCCGCCATCCTTCCCACTATACGGTCGGGACGAACGGCACTGGAAGCGGTTCGAGCGAAGGCTACGAGGTTAGACCTACGACATGCACTAGGTCGGAACACGCTACACGATCGAAGGAGGATATCGATGACCAATGACCACGAACAGGAAGATGCCCCGGGCGTGGCGTTCGGCGCCTGGTTGCTAACCCAGCGCGATGCCGGTGGCTTCGTCGGACAACTCGCCAACGCCGCGGCGATCGACCGCGCGTTCCCGAGAGGCGGCGACGTCGACGCGGCACGTAAGTGGCTTCAGGCGAACCGCGCCAGTGGCGACGACTGGGAAGCCCTGGAGGACGCAGAGACGAAATGGACCGCGTGGGCAAATTAACCAGTCCGATAGATAAGCGGCTCCCTAATTGTATTCACAAGCTCTTTCTTTTTTAAATTCGTTGCCCCAAGCCGACGCAATGAGAACTAATTACGCCGTCAGTGTAATAGGATTAACGGATGAAAGGCTGGAGGCCTTTGTTGCCGATTGGCTATTATTTCGAACCCGTGATTACGTGCAGTCTGAGCGATGGAACGGTTCGGGTGACATGGGCCGCGACGTTGTTGGGTACGCGACCAGCGCACGTCACGAGGGCGATTGGGATAATTTCCAGTGCAAGCAGCTAAGTACGCGACTATCCGAGTCCAGCGCCATCTTGGAGCTTGGAAAAATCTTCATGCACGCCGCAGCCGGCGAGTTTCGTTTGCCGCGAGCGTACACCTTCGTCGCGCCAAGAGGTGTGGTTCGAAACGTACAAACTTATATAGCACATCCGGAGCGCTTTCGAGCGGCATGTAAATCGCGGTGGGCGGAGGTTTGTGAGCCGCATCTAGTTCAAAATAAGTCAGTGCCATTTACTGATGATATCGAGGCGATGGTGGACGCATTCGATTTCAAAAACGTTTTTGCCTTGGATGCCGTAAAACTGACGCAGGATCCTTACATCAAGCCTGCTCTTGTAAAATGGTTTGGGGAGGACCCAGGCGAGGCCCCGCGGGGCGTAGCCCCCGACGGGATTGTGCTGGAGGAAGCAACATACCTTACTGAACTCGTTCAAGCGTATGGAGCGCGTCGAGGGGTCGCATTCGCTGATGCCACTGATGTGATAGCGGACCCCGACTGGGGGGATGACCTCCGCGACCAACGTACTCGATTTTTCGAGGCCGCGGCCTTCAAGCGATATTACCGAGATTCAACGTTTCCCGAAATGTTAGACACGTTCAATGACGACATCTACCACGGAGTTGTCGATGCCTATCGAGAGGTGCATCCTGACGCGCTCGCCCGAATGGTAGCAGTTATGAAGGAAGCGAAAAGCGTCGTTCCCTCGGGTGTCATGCGGCGATATGGACGGGTACCGGTGAAGCAGGGGCTTTGCCATCATTTCGTCAACGAGGGACGGCTCAAGTGGACACGATGAGGGAGCATGTCGGAGAGGAAGCCGAGCTGTTCAACAGTCCGCTGGAAACCGGCATCCGCGCCCTGATTTTGCTGGACGCTATCTACCCTCGTTCATGTGACCTGATGGAGATGACCTGGTTCGATCATCTCGTCGTACATACAGCCGATCTGGAAGGGCTTGGCGGCCAGCATGCCCCTTCGAGCCTTCATCCTGCGTTGCCAGGACGCGATGGGGAGCTGTTTGTCAGAAGGCGACTTGTAGAACAAAGCCTTCGACTGATGCAAGAAGTTCACTTGATAGACGTATCAAGCGAAGAGGACGGTGTATTTTTTATTGCCAGCGAAGACGCCCCGAGTTTCCTTGACATGTTGCAGGCACCGTACACGCTTGAGCTAAAGCAACGGGCCGGTTGGCTTGCGGAGCACGTTCGCGAGCTACCTTCGAAAGAGTTTGCGTCCTTAGTAGAGGCTAAGGTTGGTCGGTGGACGGCTGAGTTCGGCCTTAGTGAACGCCCCGGCGATTTCGCATGATGAAAGGTATTACACTTCGGCATCTGGCGTTTACCGGTCCGGACGTCGAAACGGCGAACTTAGATTTTGTGAACGGGCTTAACGTTCTGTACGGTGCATCGAATACGGGAAAGTCTTTCGCCTTGAAGGCGCTGAACTTCATGTTTGGCGGATCGGTACCACTGCCAGGTATCGAGCAACGCGTGGATTACGACGCTCTATGGATGGGGCTGGTCCTACCCGACGGAAAGCATGTTACCGTCTACCGAGCAGCGTCAGGCGGCGCTTTCAAGATATTTGATGGTTTATTAACTAGCACTCCTTCCGGCGAGGAAGGGCAGTTACTGCAAGCTCAACATGATGCAAAGAGGCCAGATAACCTTTCCCAGTACCTGCTGACTAAAATCGGGATGAGTGGCAAGGTCGTCGCCAAGAACATGAATGGCGAGAAAGAGTCGCTATCTTTCCGAAATCTTGCTCCTTACATGTTTGTTTCGGAAGAAACGATTATATCGGAACGTAGTCCCGTACTTTTCTCCGGCCAGGTGATCCGGGAAACTGCGGAAAAAAATATCTTCAAAGTCCTGCTCACCGGCCGGGATGACTCAGCTGTAGTGACTACGCAGGATCCGAAGCTAAGAAAGGCCTCGCAGACGGCGCAAATCGCACTCATCGATGAGTGGATTGCGAGTCTGAAGGACCAGCTTGGTGAGGACGCTCCAGCTCGAGAGGCAGTCCAAAAGCAACTTTCTGCACTGGAAGATGCCCTTAATTCTCATCACGATACCTTTAAATCTCGCTTAGATATTATTGACGCGCTGGTAAGCGAGCGGCGCAGAACCGCAGACATGGTCGAGGCGACGTCTGCTCGGCTCTTGGAGTTAGAATTGACTCTCAGTCGGTTCGCGAAGTTGGCTGCCATATACACGTCCGACATTCAGCGTTTGGAGGCCTTGGAAGAAGGCGGGTATTTATTGATGGCCATCGCAGGCCGGTCGTGCCCAGTCTGCGGCGCGCCAGCGGACGCACAAATTCATAAACACGGAGCCGAGGAAATCGCTCGTTCTCACCGCGCAGCGGCTGCGGAAGTTCGAAAGATCTCGTTGGAACGGCGAGATCTTGAACTCACTCAGCAATCGCTTTCCGCCGAGGCCGAAGGTTTGCGCCGTCGCCTAGCTAATGCCGAAACCGAACTCGTAAAAATCGAGCGTCAACTTACTGACGCCCGTCCCCAGGAAGCATTGGCTCGCCAGGCATATGAAGCGCTGTCATTGCGAAAATCCGAAGTGGATGCTCAACTATCGGTCTATGACGAGTGCGCCCGTCTTGAGTTGAAGCGTTCGCAACTTGACGTCCCTTTATCTCGCAAGAAGGGGGAAAAACTAGCTGTCGGTATCGACGGTCCGACGGCGTTTGAATTTTCTAAAACAGTGCAATCTGTACTTTCCGCATGGAATTTTCCGGATGCGGCAAACGTGCGCTTTGATCCTTTGCGTCAAGATATCGAAGTTGGAGGAAAAGAACGTGCGGCTAACGGGAAGGGTGTAAGGGCAATTCTTCACGCGGCCTTTAAGGTGGCAACTTTAATATATTGTCGCGAGAAAAATCTTCCGCATCCAGGCATTCTAATACTCGACACACCGTTGCTGACCTACCGAGAACCACTCGTTCAGGTCAAATACGGCGATCTTGAGCCAGATGAAATAGCCATACAAGCTACCGGGCTTGCTGAAAAATTCTACGAGCATTTGGCGTCAATCAGCCATCTTGGACAATTCTTTATTCTTGAGAACGCTGATCCACCACTTTCCGTGAGAGTTGGCCAGAACGTTGAGATATTTACCGGCATGGCAAATGTTGGCCGGTCGGGCTTCTTCCCACCGAGAGATCTGCCGGTAATACTGTCGTTAGCCGCGTAGACCGTCGGTTTGCCGCCCCCCCGCCGGCGTTGGCGGGGGGGGACTAAACCTTACGAAGAATCCCGAAGTGGCGGGGCGGGTGCGGGGCGACACAAGGCCGCCCGCCCTTCATCGTGGGTCGAAGTTCGAGATGATCAGCTCAGCGGCTCTTCCGCTGTTGCCTAGCCCTACCGAGTAGGTCGTGTCGGCCTTGGTCATATGAAACGCGGCGAACGTCGCGCGCGCGCCAGGCGTATCGTTGATCGACAGTAGGAACTTGCCCTTGATGCTGGCGAGCTGCGCCGCGAGCTGGTCGAAGTCGTCGCGACCGAACACGTCCTGCCCATAGTCCTTTTCACAACCCCAATATGGCGGGTCGAGGTAGAACAGCATGCCGGCGCGATCGTACCGACGGATGAACTGGGAATAGCCGAGCTGCTCGATCATAACTCCGGCAAGCCGTTCGTGGATGTCGGCAAGCATTGGCTCTAGCTTTGCGACGTTGAACCGTGCGCCGGTAGTCGTGCTGATGCCGAACGAGCGGCCTGCCACCCGACCACCGAATGCCAGTCGCTGGAGATAAAGAAAGCGGCATGCTCGTTCTAGATCGGTCAGCGTTTCGGCCGGTGTCGCCTTCAGCCGCTCGAACTCCGCGCGGCTGGCCACACGGAACCGCAGCATGTCGATCATGTAAGGATAGTGCCGCTGAAGCACGCGGAAGAACGTCACGACGTCGCCCGACACATCGTTGATGACCTCGACCTTCGGGCGCGATCGGCGGCGAAGGAAGATGCCACCCATCCCGACGAACGGCTCGGCATACCCAAGCACGTAAGCACGTTCCGCGACCGGCATGGGAAGGCCCATTACCGGTACCGCCGGACAGGCTTCGCTACATACTATTTCAAGAACGAGCCTGGGACCGACGCGTTTCTAGCGGAGCTGCGTGCGTGCAACGACGGCGTCAGCGCTCCGGAGATCGAAGCTGGCGCCAACCGCGCCGCGGTCGGTACGTTCGACGATCTGCTGTCTCGCTATTACCGCTCGCCGGATTTCCTCGATCCCGGCGAACGCACCCGGGTCGTCTACCGCGGGACGCTTGAGCGCTGGCGCTCGCGATCCCGAAAGGGGCGTCGTTACGGCGAGATCATGGTTCGTGAGCTGCAGCCGCGTCACGTTGAGGCGATGCTCGCGGAACTCCTGCCGCACCGGACGTCCGCGAACATGCTCCGCAAGCGGCTTTCAGCGCTAATGAAGTTCGCGATGCGCATCGGCATGGCTGGCACGAACCCGGTCATCGTCACGCGACCCTTCAAGGTCAGCGGCGGCGGGTTCCACAGCTGGACCGAAGAAGAGATTGCGGCCTACGAACAGCGCCACCCGATCGGTACGGTCGCACGCCTAGCGTTCGATCTAATGATCTGGACCGGTCAACGCGGCGGTGACGCCCGAAAAATGGGTCCCGGCAGCGTTCGCGATACCCGGCTTGAGCTTACCCAGGAGAAGACGAAGGTATTCGTGTCTCTGCCGATTATGCCTGGCCTAGCGGAATCCATTCTGGCGACCCCGACAGTCGGGGCGGTCTTCGTCGTAACCGAGTTCGGCAAGCAGTTCTCGGTGAAGGGCTTCGGCAACAAATTCCGTCAGTGGTGCGACGAGGCCGGCCTGCCGAATTGCTCCGCTCACGGCCTCCGTAAAGCAGCCGCGCGGCGATTCGCCGAGGCAGGATGTTCAAACCAAGAGATCAAGGCCTGGACCGGTCACACGACTGACAGTGAGGTCGCGCGCTACACCGCCGCCGCCGACCAGCGCACGCTTTCAGACACCGCCGCCAATAAGCTTTTGGCTAACCTTGCAGAAAGGTTAGCCAAAAATGCCGCTAAGGCATTGAAATCAGGAGAAAATAAATGAATTTTGGTGCACCCGACTGGATTCGAACCAGTGGCCTCTGCCTTCGGAGGGCAGCGCTCTATCCAGCTGAGCTACGGGTGCCGGACGGTCCGCCTAGCAAAGCAAACCGGGGTGCGCCAGACGTTTTCGCGATCAGGCCTCGCCGGTTGCCGGATCGATGTCCGGCTCCGGTGCCGGACTCGCGAGCGATCTACCCTTAGGCGGCGCGGTCTTGGGTTTGTACGCACACAGATCACTGACGATGCAGCGCCAGCATTCGGGCGTCCGCGCCTTGCAGACGTAGCGGCCGTGCAGGATCAGCCAGTGATGCGCATGCAGGCGGAACGGTTGCGGGGTGGCCTTGTCGAGTTTCAGTTCGACCGCGAGCGGGGTCTTGCCGCGGGCCAGGCCGGTACGGTTGCCGACGCGGAAGATGTGTGTGTCGACCGCGAACGTCTCCGCACCGAAGGCGACGTTGAGGACGACGTTCGCAGTCTTGCGGCCGACGCCCGGCAGGCGTTCGAGTGCGGCGCGGTCGTTGGGGACTTCGCCGCCATAATCGTCGATCAGCATCTGCGAGAGCGCGATGACGTTCTTCGCCTTGGTGTTGTAGAGCCCGATCGTCTTGATGTGGCGCTTCAGGTCGTCGAGCCCGAGCGCGACCATCTTCTCGGGCGTGTCGACCTCGCGGAACAGCGCGCGCGTCGCCTTGTTCACGCCGACGTCGGTCGCCTGCGCCGACAACGCGACCGCGACGACCAGCGTGTACGGATTGACGAACTCCAGTTCGGTCTCGGGGTGCGGATCGGCTTCCGCCAGACGCGCGTAGAACTCGATGACGTCGGCCTTCTTCACGCCCTTACAGTCCGAGCACGTCGCCCATCCGGTAGCGTCCGGCGGGCTGTCCCGCGAGCCAGATCGCCGCGCGCACCGCACCGCGCGCGAAGATCGAGCGATCGTCGCCGCGATGGTTGAGTTCGATCCGCTCGCCTTCGCCCGCGAAGATCACGCTGTGGTCGCCGATCACCGATCCGCCGCGCAGTGACGCAAAGCCGATCGTGCCCTCGGTGCGCGCGCCGACGAGGCCGGCGCGGCTGTCGACGCGGAGTTCGGCTAGCGTGGTGCCGCGGCCCTTGGCGGCGGCGTCGCCGAGCAGCAGCGCGGTCCCCGACGGCGCGTCGACCTTGTGCTTGTGGTGCATCTCGACGATCTCGACGTCCCAGTCGGACCCGAGACGCGCGGCGGCCTCGCGGACGAGAATGCCGAGCAGCGTGACACCGAGCGAGGTGTTGCCGGTCTGCAGGATCGCGATGTCCTTGGCCGCGTCGTCGATCATCGACTGGTGCTGTGGCGACAGGCCGGTCGTACCGATGACGATAGCGGTACCAGCGGCACGCGCGGCGGTGAGATGCGCCTCGACCGCGGAGGGCGTCGAGAAGTCGACCAGCACGTCGGCGATCCGGGCGAGCGGGTTCGGGTCCTCGCGCGCATCGACGCCGCCGGCGAGCGATGCGCCGGCCGCTTCGATCGCCTCGACGATCGCGCGGCCCATGCGTCCTGCGCTACCATAGATGCCGATCGAGGTCGTCGTGATGGCGGATGAGGCGGGTTGGGGCGCGAGCGTTTGCATGCGCGGCGCTTTGCACCAACCCGGCCTTCGGAAACAGGGGCGAACGGCAGGCCGAGGCATTTCTTCGCGGAATTGGCGCTGACGGTTGGCGGCTCAAGCTTTTTCGACGAGCGTCCGGACCAGGTCGAGATCGGCGGGCTTGTCGACGTCGACCGCGGCGAGGCCGAACGGGCTGGCGATGGCGGCTGCGTCGAGGTCGGCAAGGCGACCGAGATGCGCGATCGCCGCGACCAGCGTCAGGCGACCCGACAGATACCGGAGCAGCGTGCCTATCCCGAGCCGGCGCACGATCCGCCACGGCCGCTTGCGGTCCGCCTCGACCTGCGCCCAGAGATCGAGTGCGGCGACCGAGCGCGGGGTTGCGAAGTAGAACAGGTTGCACCCCGACCACGCCCCGTCGGCAAAGCGCAGATAGGTGCGCCGCGTGCCCGGTGCGGCGGCCTCGATGACGTCCTGGCGTGCCAGGAGCGCGCCGACATCGGCCTGTAGAGGGACGTCGGCGAGGAAACGCGTGACCCATTCGGGCTGCAACAGCGCGTGATCGGCGGTCGTGACCAATAAGGGCGCGCCGAGCGCTTCGATGCCGTCGCGGACGCTGCGGCTGGGACCGGATGCCGCGTCGAGCACGATGAGGCCGAGCGCATTTGCCGCGGCACGGACTGCGTCGTCGGAGACCGATACGGCGATCGTGCTTGCGCCAGCCTCTCGCAACGCCTGCGTCACGCGCGCCAGCAACGTCTCGCCGTCGAGCACGATCAACGCCTTGTGCGACACGCCCGCATAGGCCGCGACCGGATCGACGCCGCCGCGCGAGCCGGCGAGGATCAGCGCGTTGAAGCCGCGACCATCCGCTCTCATACCGTTTTCGGTCCGGTTTGCGCACGCGCCCGCCAGACTCGCCAGAACACGCCGGGCGCGGCGAGGATCGGATGCTTTTCGCGCCACGGGGTCAGCGGCACCGCGACGCCGGTATGCCGCTCGACCTTCCAAACACCGTAGCGGGCGGCCCCTTCGAAGGTGAACGCCGCCCGCACCAATCGCGCGACGTTGAGCGGCTTGCCCGCACGACGGCGACGGCCCCACGCACGCAGCAACGCGTTTCGACGCGCTGGCGACAGGTCGGGCTTCAACATGCCGGCTTCGTCGCGATAGGCGATCCCGTCGGCGGTCCAGGCGAGCGGCAGGAGTTCGGCGTAGCGACCCGGATCGAAGCCGAGGATCTGGCCCTCGCGGCCCTTGCGCTCGACGCGGAGTTCGGCGGCGTAGGTCTGGCGGAACAGCGCCCGCCAATAGTCGTCGGCGGTGCCGGTCTGGGGGCCGAGCGCCGCGGCAAAGCGCCCGGCGGACTTCGCCGCATCGCCGATCGCCATGGCTACCCGGTTCGCGGTTGCCGGATCGCGAACCCAGACGAGCGCGGAGGGTTGCACGAAACGCGTCCAGATCGTCGTGTCGAGCGTCTGCGCGGCGGCCGCCTTGGCAAACGTCGCCAGCCGCATCGTCGCGATTTTCGCGCGCAACGTCTCGCCGTGCAGGTCGAACTCGCGATAGCTCACGGTCGGCCACAGGCCCCGCTCGAGCGGGCCGGCGGTCAGCACGTAGAAGTCGAGTACGCCCTCGGTCTCGCCGGTGCGCAGGTTGGAGCCGTAGAACAGTACCGCCGCGGTCTCGGGCGCATCCCCTGCGAGTATCGCCGCGACGTCGCGGACGGCGGCGATGGTCGGGACATGCAACTGGCGGCGGACGACGTCGCCGAGCGTGATCACGGAACGACGAAACGCAGCGCGCGTGCCTCGCGGATGGTCAGGTCGCCGCCCGGATAGACTTCGCCGTCGAGGATGAAGCCCGAGTCCATCGACAGATCGAAGCTCGGCGAATCGATCCGGTGATACCCTGCGCGATCGAGCCACGCGGCCGGCGATCCGGCGACGATCAGCGGCGTCGCAGCGGCGAGCCAGCGCGGTGGAGCGTCGACCAGCAGGGTCTTCAGCCCGGCGCGTGGCACGCCGAAGGGTCTAATCCCGATCGGCATCCGCTTCAGCGTCGAGGCGAGAAGGATATAGCGCGCGCGATCGCTGTCCGTATTCCTGCCCGCGGCATGAACGCCTTCGTCGCCGCGCGATTCGAAACGGATCCGCATCCGGTTGCCTGCGCGCCACGAACTGTTCGCGCCCCCGAACAGGGTCTGCAGGATCGCCCAGCACAGTGCGAGACCGACCGCGACGCCGTTGAAGGCACCCGCGCGATGCGTGCGCTGCGCCAGCGCGGTCGCGTCGACGAACGCGCCCGCGCCCAGCAGGAAGCCGTGCAGACGCGCACCGGTATCCTTGCGGACGACCTCGATCGGGCTGCGGATCTTGACGTTGCCGCCGCGCGCCGCGGTCAGCGCCTGGTCGAGCGTCCAGTCGTCGGGGATGCCGAGATCCAGTGCGAGCGCGTTGGTCTTGCCCGACGGCACGATCGCGACGCGGGGGGCTGCACCGGTCCAGACTCGCGCGGCGGCGGTCATCACGTCACGGATCGTGCCGTCGCCACCGTCGATCACCAGCAACTCGATACCGTGGCGCGCGAAATCGGTCAGCACTTCGGCGAGTTCGGCCTGCGTGCGCGGGGTCACGGCCAGCACGGTCCCGGACAGGAACGGCTTGGTCGCCTCGACGCTGCTGCGGTTGCGGTGGCTTTTCGGGTTGCAGATGATGCCGGTACGGATCTTCGCCGCCGCGTCGCGCGGGCTCACGCCGTACCGCTCGGATGCCGACGGATCGAACATGCCTTCGGGCAGCCACGCCGGCGGCGCCGGTGGCGAAAGAGGGTGCCCGCCAAAGGCATGGAAGTTCGAAACAACATCGGCCACGATATAAGATACCCGTCGCGGTACATAACCGCTACAAATTTGTGTCAGGAAGATTTCCGTTCCGCTGCAACCAGCGGATTTCGGATCACCGGCGATACCGCATTTTCATACGCACGACGGTGCCGGATGGGGCCAAGGCCGTGCGCGCCGCATCGAAAGACGGCAGCCCGATCGAGGTCGGCGCATCGTTGGAAAAGCCGAATCCCTCTTTCGGCGCGAACAGCGTCCGGTTGAAATCATGGTCGCTATTCTCGTCATGATATTGTGCGACCGCATAGTGGCCGGGCTTCAGCCAGAAGCACGCCCGAGGGCTGCTTGCCGCCACACGCGCCCGCACCAGCTTGCCGCCCTTCGCCAAAAACCGTTTCTTGTCATCGGGATAGACGGTGAACGCGACCTCGCCGACGGCATTGTGCATCGCCGTCGCCTCGACGATCAGCTTGGCATTGCCGCCGCCTGGCGTACCTTCGCACGCCTCGGCAGCGTGCGCCGAGATGGGCATCAGCAGCGCCGCCGCGCTCAGGCTAAGGGAAACCGCAGTCTTCATACTACGGCTTAAGCGCGGAAAAGATGGCCGGAGCGCGGCGCACAGATGACATTTGCGACGCGAACGGGGCGTTCGTCGTTCGCGCGCTACGCTCCGTCGATCGCCTGCGGCCCGGAGGGCGTCCGCGTCATCCGCGCGGCGGCGAACCCGAGCAGGATCGCCACTGCGACCGAACCGACCGCGACCGCGGCTGCGACTCCGGTCGAATCATAGGTCGGCATCAGCGCGAACGCGGTGACGAACAGCAACAGCACCCCGACCGCGCGAATCGCGAACACCGTGCCGGCGCGGTGCAATGCGGTCATCACCGTGTCGAGGCTGACGGTGGCGAGGTCGAAGCACCCGGCGGCGGCGAGCCACAACAGCACCGGGTACGCGCCGACGAACGACTTGCCACCGACGACCTTGAGGATCGGTTCACCGACCAGCGCGACGATGGCGAGGATGACGAGCGCGGCCGCTGTGCTGGCGAGCATCGTCCGGATCAGGATGCGGCGCAGGCGCGACGGCTCGGCAGTGCGCACCGCGCGGACGATCTCGGGGAAGGCGGCGCGTGACAGCATCTGCGACAGTTTCGCGAGCGCCTGCGCCAACTGAGTCGCCAGCCGGAACGCACCCGCCGCCGCCGGGCCGATCGACGCGCCGACCAGCAGCAGCGGGATCTGCTTGCTCGACAGGCCCAGTGTCGCACTCGCGTTGGTGCTCAGCGAGAAGCGGACGATGCCGGGGTTCTCGTCGCGCACCTGCCGCCACGGGCCCCGGCCGCTCGCGAGCAGGCGCAAGTCACCGCTTTTCGCGACCATGATCCAGTAGGTCGCGGCGGTGACGATCTCGGCGACCGCCCAGGCGAGCATGAAGCCACGGATCGTCGGTTCGAAGATCATCGCCGCGCCCGCGCCGACGAAGCGCATGATCGGCGTCATGCTGTCCGCCACCGCCGACAACGAGAATTTGTCGCGTAGCCGCAGGATGCCCAGCGGGGTGGAGCGGATCGTGATCAGCTGCACCACCGCGAACATCAGCGTGTCGCGCATCAGGTCGGGCGGGATGCCGAACCCGTCGCTCCACGCGAACAGGATCGCCACGGTCAGCGCGGCGCCGACCAGCGCGCTGCACATGTCGAGGATCGCCGACAACCGAAGCAGCCGCGCGAGCCTGGGCGTGTCGCCGTGCTGGATCGGCTCGACGCCGTACTGGACGATGATCTGCCACGTCTGGAAGCCGACGAAGGTGGCAAGCGCCTGCGCTGCGCCCGAGATCAGCGCGAACCGGCCGAAATCGACCACCCCCAGCGTGCGTGTCGCAAATCCGAGATAGAACAGCGACAGGATCGCCAGCACGCTGCGACTGGCGAGCAGCCAGCCGAGGTTGCGCGCCGCCGCCCGGAAAATCCCGGTCGAGCCGGTGGTAACCGGAATGGGCGCGGGGTCCTGAACCATCTGCGACCGGCCCCTAGAGCGCGATGGCGAGGGCGGCAAGATGTCCGGCGGTACTAGGGTGCCCCATAGGTGACAAAGCGGCGGTCGGCTCCTAGACCGCGCGATCGGGCGGCGGTGCTGCCGTCATGCGAGGGATCGTTCGTCATCTGCGGAATTGCCGGCCTTTACGCACGAGGTGGCGGTGTCGTCTCGCCCCGCCTTATCACCGCGCAGTGCGATACGATCCTGCACCGCGGGCCCGACGACCAGGGCGTAATGACCGATGGCGATTTCGGCTTCGGGATGCGCCGGCTCAGCATCATCGACATCGAGGGCGGGCACCAGCCGTTCCATTCACCCGACCACCGCTATGCGCTCGTCTTCAACGGCGAGATCTACAATTTCCGCGAATTGCGCCGCGAGTTGCAGGCGCTCGGCCGCGTATTCGAGAGCGCGGGCGATACCGAGGTCATCCTCGCCGGCTACGAACGCTGGGGCGACGACGTCTGGGCAAGGCTCGACGGCATGTTCGCGGTCGCGGTGTGGGATACGCACGCCCGCCGCCTGACGCTCGCGCGCGACCCGATCGGGATCAAGCCGCTCTACTATACCGACCAGGCCGCCGGGTTCGCGTTCGGCTCCGAACTGAAGACGCTGACGTTGCTGCCCGGCATGGCGTTCGACGTCGATCGCCGCGCGCTCCACGATTATTTCAGCTTCGGCCATGTCCGCACCCCGCGCTCGATCTACGCGCAGGTCCGCACGCTGCCGCCGGGCCACGTGATGACCGTCGAGGCGAGCGGTCCGCCGACGATGCGCGCCTATTGGACGCCGGCCTATCATCCCTCTGAACCCAGATCCGAGGCGGAGTGGATCGAGCGTTTCCGCGACGAGTGGCTCGACACGATCGGCAAGCAGGTGGTCGCGGACGTCGATGTCGGCGCGTTCCTGTCGGGCGGCGTAGACTCGTCGGCGGTGGTCGCGGCGATGGCGCGGGTCTCGGATCGGCCCGTGCGCACCTTCACGATCGGCTTCCCCGACCCGCGTTTCGACGAATCGCCGCACGCCGAGGCGATCGCGCGGCATCTCGGCTGCCACCACGTCACGCGCACGCTGGAACTGGCGGATGCGCAGGCGATGCTGCCCGAAGTCCAGCATTGCTATGACGAGCCGTTCGCCGATCCCTCCGCGGTGCCGACCTGGTACGTCAGCCAGATCGCCGCGCAGGAGGTGAAGGTCGCGCTGTCGGGCGATGGCGGCGACGAACTGTTCTTCGGCTACAAGCGCCACGCGACCGAGCGGCGGATCGGTGCACTACCCGCGCCGTTGCGTCGCTTGGCGCGTGCGCTGGATGCGGTCCCGACCTTGCCCTCGCGGCATGCAAACGCCGTGTTGCAGCGCTGGCGGAAAACCACCGGCAGCGCCGCACTCCCGAACGGCATCGCGCGGTTCTTCGCCAAGACGCAGATCACGAACGAAGCCTTCCGCCGCGAGATATTCTCCGCCGAGTTCATCGCAGAGGAGGAGGGCGGGATCGCCGCGCTGGTCGCGGAATATTTCCCCAATCCCGGCGCGATCTCGACCGACACGCTCGAACAGTTCGGGTTGGCGGACCTCGCGCTCAACCTGCCCGGCGCGATGCTGACCAAGGTCGACCGCGCGAGCATGGCGCATTCATTAGAGGTCCGCGTGCCGATGCTGGGGCAGGGCATGGTCGACCTCGCGCTGTCGATGCCCGCCGACATGAAGCTGCACGGCAAGGTCGGCAAATACGTCATCCGCCAGGCCATCGCGCCGTGGTTGCCGGAAGGGATCCTCGACCGACGGAAACAAGGCTTCCAGATGCCGCTGGCCGCATGGTTCGCCGGCGATTTCGGCGCGTATGCGGAGCAACTCTGGCGCGACAGCGGCGTCCGCGAACAAGGCATCTGGCGCGCCGGCGCGGTCGACAAGGTGTTCGCCGATCACCGCGCGGGCAAGCGCGATCACAGCCGCTTCCTGTACGCGCTGGCAATCTACTGCCTCTGGTGGATCGGGCGACCCAAGCCTTTGCGCGCCGAGTAACCTGACCCGCGCGCTACCAAGCTGCCATCCCCCTTTCCGTTCGTGCTGAGTAGCGACCGAGTAGCTTCGTCAGAAGCGTATCGAGGGCGCGTATCGAAGCATAGGTCCCGCGCGCCAACCTGTCCTTCGATACGCCCTCTCGATACGCTGCAAGAGCAGCTACTCGATGGCTACTCAGGACGAACGGAAGGGAGGGAAGTCGGCGTTAGCGGGTATCCGATTCCGCGAAGCGCTCAAGCCAGCCAACTCACCAACACCTCACCCCTGGCCTTGCGCACCATCGCCTGCACCAGCCTTACCAGATGCACCACCAGCGAGATCGCAGTCCACGCCGCCACCCCGACGATCCCCCAGTCCGGCCGCGTCACCAGCAGCCCCGCGAACAGGATCACCATGTTCGGATTGCGCCGCGCGGTGATCAGCCGGAACCAGCTGTCGAACCGCTCCCACACATGGATATGCATCCCGAACCGAACGATGAACGCCCCCTCGATCAGCCGCTGCGCGACATAGCCGAACAGCATCGTCCCGATCACCGCCCAGAACACGCCGTCCTCGAGCGGCCGGCCGTACGGCGCGCACCCCGCCGCCCAGGCCCACCACCAGAACGGCGGGTGCACCAGGTCGACCCCGTGATCCCACGCATTGCCGAGCTTCGACGACGTGATCGTGCACCGCGCCAACTTCCCGTCGACGGTATCGAGCACCATGAAGAATAGGCCCGTCGCAAGCCCGGTCCAGAACCAGCCATACCAGAACGCCACCGTCGCAACGATGCACAACACCGAGCCGAGCGCAGTCACCTGGTTCGGCGTGATCCCCGCGCGCGCGCAAACCCGCGTGATCGCGAGCGCCCATTCCGGCCACAGATACTTGGTCAGCAGGTCGGTGACGCCCTTGTACGCGCCGACATAGCTCGCGCGCTCGATCGCCGACACCGCGGCGGGGGTCAGCAGTTCGGCGAACGGGCGTTCGCGCTTGCGCAACGCCTCGTTGAAGATGCCTTCCTCGGCCTCGGCGGCGATCACCGTCAGCCCGGTCACCAGCGGCGCCTCGCCGAGCATCGCCGCGGTCATCCGCGCGCGCTCGTCGGCACCCCGGACATGCGCGAGCACGGGCACGCCGGTGCGAGTCACGACGGTACCCGGCCGCGTCTTCAGATACGCGATCCACATCGGGTCGAACGCATAGGCGAGGTTGGCGAGGATTACCGGGCCAGTGTCGCCGTCGCCATCGGCGACCAATCCCTGCGCGACGCCGATCCGCCGGATCCGCTCGGCATTGGTCATGCCCCAGAGCAGCGTGTCGTTCGCCCGGACGGTCCGGAGCGCTGGCGTAGGGGCTGTCGAATCTACCATGCCGCACCCGTTACCCGATCTGGTCGTGAAAGCGAGGGGGGCTCACGGTTGTCGATCGTATCTAGTTCCCCCGCGAAGGCGGGGGCCCAGGATCAAGCAGCGCTGCGGTTGGTACCCTGGGCCCCCGCCTCCGCGGGGGAACAACTGCTTGTTAGACCGGTGGGGCTTCCAGTAGCCGAAGTACTTCCTCCGCAGCACGCGCCGCACCACCGGCGACAGCCCCGAGCGACCGCCCAGCAAACTCCGCCTGAACCGTCACATACCCCGCATGTCGTAATGCCGAGCGATCCACCGCCGCCACCACATCCGCAACGTCGCCAACAACCTCCCCACAAGCCCACATCGCGTAATTCGAATCGCCCGCCCAAGCAGCCCCCCCCGCATTCAGAAACACGCAAGGCCGCGGCCGCATCAGGAACTCGATCACCTGGCTCGACGTATCGCCGAGATACACGTCCGCCACGCCGGTATAGCTCCCGTCAACCATCGCGAACCCGTCGATGTCGCAGTGCACATGCGCCAAGTTCCCGATCTCGCGCATCAATTCCGCCACCTCGGGCGCGCGCTCGACCAGTCGCTGGTGCGGCGCGAAGATCAGATTGTAGCGCCCGTCCGCGACGATGCGCCGCACCACCTCCGCCCCCCAGCGCCACCAGGACGAGCGATGCTGCTGCCAATGCGGCGTATACAGGACGACCGGCCGCGTATCCGCGAACGGTGGCGCGGCGTGCGTGCGGTGCGTGAAGTCGGCCTTCACATACCCCGTCGCGACGAACCGATCGGGCGCGAACCCGCGGTCGAGATACGTCCGCCGCTCGAGTTCGCTCGGCACCAAGGTCAGCGCCGCCGCCCGCCGCCGCGGATCGTCGCGCGCACTCATCGAACCGACACCGTGCGAGGTCTTCACGAACTTCGCGCGCATCGGAAACAGCCGCGGCAGCCACAGGCTCGTCTGCTCGGCGCAAACCACGACCGCCGCGCTGCGCAGATACGGCAGCAGCCGCAGCAGCATCGGTATCTTCGCCGGCAACACCGGATTGCGCCCGGTCCCATCGTCGGCAACCGCGCGAAACCCCGGTGCCCGCCGGATTCGAACGGTAGGGAAGGGCGCCGTCCACCGCGTCAGCAACGTCTCGTGCACCGACGTGCTCACCCAAAGCTCGATTGGCACGTCCGACCTCGCGGCGAGCGCCTCGACGATCGGATACAGATGCGGGATCAGCAGCGTCTCGCCGAGAAACAGGAACGCGACCTTCCGCGTCATGACCCCGAAGCGCCGCCCACAGGCGCGTCATGGTCATGCTGCCACAGCGCGATGTCCTCGGGTCGGTCGATCTCCTGCCAGCGGACATTCCCTGCGACCCGCACCGCGCGGACGCCGACGGTCTCCGCAACGCGCCGGACGACGGCGTGATGATAGGCGTGGATGCCATCCTCCTCGCCGATCACCGCGCGCAACGCCTCGACATACGCGCCGCCGCCGGTCGACATGATCAGCCCGAGCGATCGATCGGTCGCCTGGTGCCCGACCAGATGCTTGCCGACCGCGACGACAGCGTCGCCATCCGCCTCGACCAGCATGTCGTCGAGCCCCGGCGTCACCAGCGGCTCGATGACCAGCTTCACGCCCGCCCCCTTATCGGCAAGCGCCGCGCGCAAAATCGCGGCATCGAACAGCGTGTCGCCGTTCATCAGCGCGAACGGCGCTTCCAGATATCCGCGTGCCGCCCAGACGCTACCGATGCTGTTGGCGATCGCCCAGAACGGGTTGAACACGAGTTCGGTGGGTACGCCATCGTCGCGCGCCGCCAGATGCGCCGCGACCTGGTCGATCCGGTAGCCGCCGACGATCACCGCCCCCTCGAACCCGGCGTCCGCCACCGCGTCGAGCTGATGATCGAGGATTGCGCGGCCACCGACCTGCACGAGGCATTTCGGCGTCGTCAGCGTCAACGGCAGCAGTCGCGATCCGTGACCGGCAGCAAGGATGATGGCCTTCATGGCCGCGGACTTACGCACGAAGTGTGGCAGGAAAAAAGCTGCCATGTATCGCGCGATTATGCTGCACTGCAGCGGAACTCGCATGCCAACCTGGCCGTTGCGCTAAGATGCGCATGTTCAGATCGCTCCACATACCCCCCGAATGGGTCTGGCTGGAGAGCGTCGCCGTCGTCTCGGCGGCCGTCCTCGTCGCGCTGGTCGCGCATTGGCTGACGATGCGGATCGGCGGCCACGCCCAGCGTCGCTCGACCGCCAAGACCGACGGCCTAGTCCTCGCCCGCGTCCGCCGCCCGCTGCGCGCGGTGTTCGTCTCGGTCGCGGTCGCGTTCGTCTCGCGAATCCTGCCGATGGACAACGACATCGAGGATCTGTGGAAGCAGTTGCTCGGCTTCCTCGTCCCCGGATTGCTCGGCTGGCTCGCGGTCGCGGCGCTCCGCGCATTCCAGGACGTCATCGAGATCCGTGCCGACATCTCGGTCGAGGACAATCTCCGCGCCCGCCGGAAACGCACGCGCGCGGCGATCCTCGGGCGGATAGGCACGTTCTTCATCATCTTCGTCAGCGTTTGCCTGATGTTGCTCAGCGTCCCCGGCATCCGCTCGATCGGCGTCACGCTGATGGCGTCGGCGGGTATCGCCGGCCTCGTCGTCGGTGCCGCCGCCCAGCCTGCGCTGAAGAACCTGATCGCCGGCGTGCAGATGGCGTTCACCGAGCCGATCCGGATCGACGACGTGCTGATCGTCGACGGCGAATGGGGGCGGGTCGAGCAGATCAACCTGACGTTCGTGGTCATCAAGATCTGGGACGAACGCCGCCTTGTCGTGCCGGTGTCGAAGTTCCTCGAGCAGAGCTTCCAAAATTGGACGCGCGAGACGAGCCAGTTGATGGGGTCGGTGTTCTGGTATCTCGATCCGTCCGCGGACGTGCCGCGGCTGCGCGAGAAACTGGGCGAGATCGTTACCTCGAACCCACGCTGGGACAAGCGGTTCTACAACCTCCAAGTGACCGACGTGAAGACCGACTGCATTGAGTTGCGCGGGCTGATGACGGCCAAGGATGCGGCGATCGCGTTCGATCTTCGCTGCGATGTCCGCGAGGCATTGCTGAAGTATATTCGCGAGGAAATGCCCGAAGCCATCCCACGCAACCGCCTGCTGATGGCGCCCGATCCGGTAGGCCGCCCCTAACTTCCCCCCTCCCTGGAAGGGTGGGGCCGGGGGTGGATCGGCTTCCGCACAGTCCCAGGTGTATTGGCTGAAACTGGCCGACCCACCCCCAACCCCTCCCTTCCAGGGAGGGGGGCAAGAAGGTCAGGCCTCGACGTGCTCCGGCACCGCTTCCAGCGCAGTGATGAACAGCTCGCACCACCACATCACGTCCTCCTTCCGAACGTTGTCGATCAGCTTCTCCCAGCGTTCCTTCCGCTCGGCCAGCGGCATCTTGAGCGCGCGGTCGATCGCGTCGGACATCTCCTCGGGGCTGTACGGATTGACGAGCACCGCGTCCTTCAGCTGCGTCGCCGCGCCTGCAAAGTGCGACAGCACGAGCACACCCGGATCCTCGGGGTCCTGCGCCGCGACATATTCCTTCGCGACCAGGTTCATCCCGTCGCGCAACGGCGTCACCAAGCCGACACGTGCCGCGCGGTAGATCCCCGCCAGCACGTCACGCGGGAAGCCCTGGTTGACGTAGCGGATCGGCGTCCAGTCGATGTCCGAATATTCGCCGTTGATCCGCCCCGACATCGAATCGAGGTTCGCGCGGATCTCCTGATACGTATCCACCTTCTCGCGGCTCGGCGGCGCGATCTGGAGCATGTAGACCAGCCCACGCCGGTCCGGATGCGACCCGAGAAACCGCTCGTACCCAGCGAACCGCTCGGCGAGACCCTTCGAGTAATCGAGCCGGTCGACCCCGACGATCAGGCTGCGCCCGGTCGCGGACATGTACATCCGCTCTTTCGCGTGCCGCGCCGCGTCGCTGTTCGCCGACTTCTCGAAATCCGACGTCTCGATCCCGATCGGCGTCGTGATCGCCTTGATCGTGCGATCGCCGACCGTCACCCAGCCATCCTCGCCGACCACGCCGTCGAGCTGGCTCGTCACGTAATGAAGGAAGCTGTCGAGCCAGTCCTGCGTCTGGAAGCCGATCACGTCGTACGCGAACATCGATTCGACCAGCGCGCGGTGGCTCGGCAGCGACAGCAGCATCGCCATCGGCGGCCACGGGATATGGAGGAAGAACCCGATCTTGTTCTCGACGCCGAGCTTGCGCAGTTCCTGCCCGAGCGGGACGTGATGGTAATCGTGGACCCAGACAAGGTCTTCCGGCTCGATCAACGGCAGCACCGTCTCCGCGAACCGCTTGTTCACGCGAGCATACCCGCTGGAGAAGTCGCGCTCGAACTCGGTCAGGTCGATCCGGTAATGGAACAGCGGCCACAAGGTGCGGTTCGCATAGCCGTTATAATATTCGTCGAAATCCTGCTCTTCGAGGTCGATCGTCGCGGTGGTGACGCCCTTGCCCTGCTGGAAATTGATGTGGCCCGTGAAGGTCTCGGTGGTCGACCCCGACCAGCCGAACCACACGCCGCCTTTTTCGCGCAGCGCGGCGAGCAGTGCGACCGCGAGGCCGCCCTGGTTGCCGGAGGGTGCATCGACCGACTGGACGCGGTTCGAGATGACGACGAGGCGGCTCATCGGACGGCACTCCACGGCTTGCTGAGCAGGACCGCGCAGTTGATCAGCCCCACCAGCGAATAGGTTTGCGGATAATTGCCCCACAGCTCGCCGGTATTCGGGTCGATATCCTCCGACAGCAGCCCGGCCGGCGTCCGCCGCGCGACCATCTCGCAGAACAGCGCGCGGGCATCGGCGGTCCGGCCGGTCGCATGCAACGCCTCGATCAGCCAGAAGGTGCACACGTTGAACGCGGTGTGCGGCAAGCCGAAATCATCCTCGGTCGCATAGCGCAGCATGTGGCTACCACGCCGCAGCCCTTCCTCGACCGCCTTCAACGTCGACTGGAAGCGCGGATCGTCGGGCGCGAAGAAGCGCAGGTCGAGCAGCTGGATCAGGCTAGCGTCGAGATCGTCGCCACCGAACGTCGCCGAGATACGCTGCGTATCCTCGCGCCACGCAGATTGCTCGATCGTTGTACGGATCGTGTTCGCGCGTTCCTCCCAGAACGTCCGGCGATCCTCGAGCCCCAGCACTTCGGCGGCGTTGGCAAGCCGGTCGCACGCCGCCCAGCACATCGCCGCCGAATAGGTGTGGACGTGCGCCTTGGTGCGCAGCTCCCACAGCCCCGCGTCGGGCTTGTCGTACGTCTCCCAAGCCCGGTCGCCGACGAGTTCGAGGCTCTTGAAATCCTCTTCGCTCGACATCCGGAACAGCCGCTTGTCGAAGAACGCCTGGACGTCGGACAGGATGATCTGGCCGTACGCGTCGTGCTGGATCTGCTCGTACGCCTGGTTGCCAACGCGCACCGGGCCCATCCCGCGATAGCCGGGCAGGTCGCTTTCGATCCGTTCGATCAACGTAGCCTCGCCACCGACTCCGTAGAGCGGCTGGACGTGGCCACCCTTCGACGCATCGACGATGTTGCGCAGATATTCGAGATAGCCTTCGAGCACGTCGAGCGCACCCAGCCGGTTGAGCGCCTGCACGGTATAATAGGCGTCGCGAATCCAGCAGTAGCGATAGTCCCAGTTGCGCTCCGACCCCTCATGCTCTGGGATCGAGGTGGTGAGCGCGGCGACGATCGCGCCGGTCTCCTCGTGCTGGCACAGCTTCAGCGTGATCGCCGCGCGGATGACGACGTCCTGCCACTCGACCGGCGTCGCGAGCCCGCGCACCCAGTGCCGCCACTCGTCCTTGGTCCGCGACAGCATCGCCTCGGCCGCCTCGTGCAGCACGCCCGCAAAACTCTCGTCGGGACCGAGGAACAGGTGCATCTGGCGTTCGAGCCGGAACCAGTTCTCGCCGACGATGTGCCCGACCGGCGCATCGGTGGTCAGCCGCAGCGTCTGGTCGTCCATCAGGAAGCGGATGTGGTTCGACCCTTGCGTGTGCTCGGTCGGCTTCCCCCAGTTCGTCGCGACGCGCATCCGAACGCGAATGCGCGGCGAGCCAGCCACCGGCTTGACGATCCGGACGAAGCTGGTCGGGCGATAGGTGCGCCCCTCGCGCACGAAGCGCGGGCAGAAATCGATCACCTCGACCGCGTTGCCGGCCTCGTCCTCGTGCCGGGTCACCAGGATCGGCGTGTTACGGATATAGGCCTGCGTCGTCTTCGCGCCGCCTTCGAGCTCGATCGCCCAGAACCCGGTCTTGGGCGCATCGCCACCGAGCAGCGCGCAGAACGCCGGGTCGCCGTCGACGCGGGGCACGCAGCCCCAGACGAACGTGCCGGTCTTGTCGATTAGCGCGGAGACCTGGCAATTGCCAATCGGCCACAGGTTCATGTCGGCTTTTTGGGTAGGTGCGGTCATCGTGTTTCCAACATGGGTGTTTCCAATATGGCAGCAATCCAGTCGCGAAGTGCGGCAACGTCGCTCAGGCGGTAGGTGGCGGCGGTAGGCCGTTGCTCACCGATCAGCACGCCCGCCCCGCCGAGATCGCGCGCCGCCTCGAACCCGTCCTCGTCGGTGACGTCGTCGCCGAAGAAATACGGCACGCTGCCGACCATCGCGGGCGCCGCGATCAGGTCGCGGAGGGCTGCGCCCTTGTCGCCGGGGGTGCGCAGTTCGACCATCATCTTGCCGCGCTGGAGCGTGAGGCCATGGGTGAGGGCGAGGTCTTCGGCGAGGCGGACGGCGGCGGGTTCGAAGTCCGGCGCCATCCGGTAATGCAGCCCGGCGCCGAGGCTCTTGGCTTCGTAAACGAGGCCATTGGCGTCGGCGAAGTCGCGGAACGAGGCGGCGGCGGCTTCGAGCGAGGCGGGGCGTTCGGCCGCGACATGGCCGTCGTCGGGCGTGCGCGTCTCGGCCCCGTGGCTGCCCGCGACCGCGAACAGGTGCGCGTGGCGTCCGAGCATAGCGTCGAGCTGCGCGATCGAGCGCCCGCTAATGATCGCGACGCGACCGGGAAAGCGCTCGGCGAGCGTATCGAGCGTATCGAGCAGGATCTGGCTCACCACAACCGCATCCGGGGTCGCGGCAAGATCGACGAGCGTCCCATCGAAATCGAAGAACAGGCTCACGGCGTCGGGCACGGCAAGGGGCGGCGCGAGGACATCAGTCGCGGGCTGGCGTTCGGCTAGCATCATCCCTGAACCCCTAGCGCCACCGCTCCGTTCCGCTGCACTGCAAAATTGGAACGGGTGCGGTTCGATTTTCGGGGTGGGGGCGGGGCGGATTGGGTGGGGCAGCGGAACTGCGCCTTCGTGTTCTCCCGCGAACGCGGGAGCCCAGGACCCAGCAGCGCAGCGCCCCTAACCCTGGCCCCCCGCCTCCGCGGGGGAACAAGAAGGATGCGGACTCTGATTTTCCCATCGCATCCTACCACCCCGGCGAAGGCCGGGGCCCAGTTGGGGGACGGCAATGAAGCACGTTGCGCGCTATTACCTCAGACGTTCCAACTGGGCCCCGGCCTCCGCCGGGGTAGTGCTAAAGCGGGGAGGTGCTAAAGGATGCGCATCTCACTCCGTTTCAGGCCTGCAAACCTTGTTTCCCCGCTAAGGCGGGGATCCAGACTGGGCTCCCGCCTTCGCGGGAGAACAAAGTAGCGGGGAGTGGTCCACGTTAAACAGCGCCTATACGTCCCATCGGGATAGCAGCCGAGCAAGTCCGCGGTGCCGGTGCTAGATGAAGCCGCTCCCCCGCCAACCCTCCCGTCACCCCACCTGCGACACCTCGCGACACAAAACCGCTGGACTAGCCCCAGCCCCTTGGTCATGCCTGCCGTCCATGTCCCGCGTCCGCGCCCTCCTCATCGCACCCGTCTCCGCGGCCGTCCTGCTAGCCGGCTGCACCGTCGGCCCGGACTACCACCCCAAGGCCGCCGCAGAGCTGGGCGTCCCCGACGCATACTCGGTCACCCCCGAGACCAAGTCCGAAGACCTCACCCGCTGGTGGCGGAAGTTCGACGACCCCGTCCTCGGCCAGCTCGTCGAGCAGGCCGCCGCCGCCAATCTCGACCTCGCACAATCCGTCGCCCGCCTCCGCCAGGCCCGCGAAAGCCTGCTCCAGAACCGCGCGTCGCTGCTTCCGACGGTCAACGGCTCGGCCGGCTATCAGCGCAACGAGAACGTCCGCGGCGGCGGACGCTCGTTCACGCTGCCCGACGGCACGGTCGTCGATACCGGCGGCGGCGGCGCTAATAGCTTCACGCTCGGCGCCAGTGCGAGCTACCAGGTCGGCGTGTTCGGCGAGATCCGCCGCACCGTCGAGGCCAGCCGCGCCGAATACGCCGCGTCCGGCTACGACTACGCCACCGTCCTGATCTCGGTCGAAAGCGAGGTCGCGCGCAATTACGTCCTCGCCCGCTCGTACCAGCAGCAGCTCGCCAACGCCCGCGCCTCGCTCGCGATCCAGGACGACAATCTCGAGATCGCCGGCTTCCGCGTCCAGGCCGGGCTCGTCTCCAGCGTCGACGCCGAACAGGCCCGCGCCCAGCGCGCGCAGACCGCCGCGACGATCCCGAGCCTCGACCAGCAATATGCCGCCGCCGTCGCCCGCATCGGCGTGCTGACCGCGCAGGCGCCCGGCGCGCTCCGGACGATGATGGCGCCGGTCAAGGCGATCCCGACCGGCCCCGCCGCAGTCGGCGTCGGCATCCCCGGCGACACGCTGCGCCAGCGTCCCGACATCCGCTCCGCCGAGCGCGCGCTCGCTGCTGCCACCGCGCGGATCGGCGTGGCCAAGGCGCAGCTCTATCCCGCGCTCGCGATCACTGGCAATCTGAACACCAACGCGACCTCGATCGGCAACATCGGCGATGCGATCACCGGCAGCCTGTTCGCCGGCCTGACCCAGGCGATCTTCAACGGCGGCCGTCTGCGCAGCCAGGTCCGCACCAGCGCAGCCGCCGCCGATGGTGCGTTCGCGCTCTACAAGTCGACCGTCCTCACCGCGCTGGAGGATGTCGAGAACGCCGTCGTCGCGCTCCAGACCGCGCAGGAACGCGAGCGCCAGTTCGCGATCGCGCTCGACGCGTCGAACAATTCCGCGATCCTCAGCCGCAGCCAGTACCGCACCGGCCTCACCGATTTCACCACGCTCAACCAGCAGGAAACCGCGCTCCTGTCCGCCCGCAACGGCGCAACGCAGGCGCGCGCCGACGCGGCCACTGCGTTGATCGCACTTTATGCCGCACTCGGCGGCGGCTGGGATTCCACCGTGATTCCCGAAGCGCCCATATCCAATCCAGAGGCACGCTGATGGCCGACGCATCGATCGACGACTTCCTCGGCGTAAAGCCGCAGGCCCCCTGGAAACGCTACGTAAAGTGGGTCGTGATCGCGGTCGGTGTGGTCCTGCTGTGCCTGCTGCTCGCCAAGTGCTTCGGCGCCAAGGAGCAGACGCAATATTCGACGCAAGGAGCCCAGCGCGGTAACCTGACTGTCAGCGTCTCGGCGACCGGCAAGCTTGCCCCGACCACGCAGGTCACGGTCGGCTCGCAGCTGTCGGGCCTCGTCACCAAGGTCGTCGTCGACGTCAACGACCGCGTCACCGCAGGGCAACCGCTCGCGCTGATCGACCCAGAACAGCTCGACGACCAGATCCGCCAGACCAGCGCGCAGCTCGCGGCGAACCAGGCGCAGGTCGCGCAGGCACAGGCCACCGTCGCCGAATCCCGCGCGCAGCTGAACCGCCTCGAAGAGGTTTCGCGCCTGTCGGGTGGTCGCGTGCCGTCGAAGACCGAGCTCCAGACCGGCCGCGCCGATTACGCGCGCGCCGTCGCCGCGCAGAAGGTCGCCGAGGCCAACGTCGTCGCCAGCCGCGCGCTCCTCGCGCAGAACCAGACGCAGCGCGCGCGCGCGATCATCCGCTCGCCCGTCACCGGCGTCGTGCTCGCGCGCCAGATCGATCCCGGCCAGACCGTCGCCTCGTCGTTCAACACGCCGACGCTGTTCGTGATCGCCGAAGACCTCACCAAGATGAAGCTCGAGGTCGCGATCGACGAAGCCGACGTCGGCGAGGTCAAGATCGGCCAGAAGGCCAGCTTCACCGTCGACGCGTTCCCCGGCCAGACCTTCCCGGCGACGATCAGCCGCGTCGATCTCGGTTCGAACCTGACGGTCAGCTCGGCCACCTCGTCGACCTCGACCACCGCGACCTCGACCACCGGGCAGGTCGTTTCGTACGCAGCCGACCTGACGGTGGGTAACCAGTCGCTGACGCTGCGCCCCGGCATGACCGCGACTGCGGACATCGTGACCTCGGACAAGCGCAACGTCCTGCTCGTCCCCAACGCCGCGTTGCGCTTCAAGCCGACCGCGGCGTCCGGCGATGCAGGCGGCGGCATCGCCGGCTCGCTGACCTTCCGTCCGCGTCGTGGCGGCGGTGCGGAGCGCACCGCGACGGTCGCTCGCGGCGCGCAGCAGACGATCTACGTCAAGGGCGCGGACGGCACGCCGCAGCCCGTGCAGATCACCACCGGCGACACCAACGGCACGATGACCGAAGTCCTGTCGGGCAACCTCCAGCCCGGTGCGCAGGTCATCACCGGGCAGTTGGCGAGCGGCGGCGACGACGCCAAGCGCAGCGGCGGCCCACGCCGCTCGGGTGGCGCGAGCAAGGGTGGGGGCGGTGGCCAGTAACGCGCCGCTCATCGCCGAACCGCTCATCAGCTTGCGCGGCGTCACCAAGACGTACGGGCAGGGCGCGACGATGTTCCAGGCGCTCAAGGGCGTCGACCTCGACATCGCAGCGGGCGATTTCGTCGCGGTGATGGGGCCGTCGGGGTCGGGCAAGTCGACGACGATGAACATCCTAGGCTGCCTCGACGTGCCGAGCGACGGGACATTCCTGTTCCGCGGCCATCACGTCGAGACGCTCGACCGCGACCAGCGCGCACTGCTGCGGCGGAAGTATCTCGGCTTCGTGTTCCAGGGCTTCAACCTGCTCTCGCGCACCTCCGCGCTGGAGAATGTCGAACTCCCCTTGCTCTACCGCGGCGACGAAAAGCGCGCGCGGCGCGACGCGGCGATGGCGAGCCTCGACACGGTCGGCCTCGCGGACTGGTGGGACCACACCCCCGCCGAACTCTCCGGCGGCCAGCAACAGCGCGTCGCGATCGCCCGCGCGCTGGTCACGAGTCCCGACGTGCTGCTCGCCGACGAACCGACCGGCAACCTCGACAGCGAACGCTCGGTCGAGATCATGCAACTCCTCACGCGGCTGAACGCGGAAAAGAACATCACGGTCCTGATGGTCACCCACGAACCCGACATGGCCGCCTTCGCGAGGACGGTGGTCCACTTCAAGGACGGCTTGGTGGAACGCATCGAAAGCCAGCACCGCCAAGGCGAAAGCGTGGAATCGTGAGCGCCGCCCTCGAAGCATTCCCCTCCCGCTTGCGGGAGGGGTCAGGGGAGGGCGCGACGTACGTACTGGCGTCCGCTCTGTTTGGTCAGCCCCTCCCCCGACCCCTCCCGCAAGCGGAAGGGGAGCAGCAAGACTGCGCTCTCGATCCCGGAGCGACGCGATAATGTTCGGCACAACCCTTGTCCTCGCGCTCCGCTCGATCCGCCGCCACCTCCTGCGGTCGTTCCTCACCATCCTCGGCATCGTCATCGGCGTCGGCGCGGTAGTGACGATGGTCACGCTCGGCAAGGCGACCACCGCCGCCGTCCAGCAGTCGATCTCCGCGCTCGGCACCAACATCCTCCAGGTCCGCCCCGGCCAGGGCTTCGGGCGCGGCGGCGGCGGCCCGCGTCCGCCCGACTTCAAGCCCGAGGACGTCGCCGCGATCGCCAACCAGATCGCCGGCGTCACCGCGGTCGCGCCGCAAGCCAGCGCCACCGCCACCGCGATCTACGAAGGCGCCAACTGGTCGACCACGATCAACGGCACCACCGACGCCATCTTCCAGGTCCAGCCTTGGCCGCTCGCCTCGGGCCGCCGCTGGACGCCGGTCGAGGAAAGCGCCGGTGCCGCGGTCTGCATCATCGGCAATACCGTCTCGAAAAACCTGTTCCCCGGCGGCGATCCGGTCGGCCACCGTTTCCGTATCGGGTCGATCAGCTGCGACGTGATCGGCGTGCTGACCACGCGCGGCCAGGCCGGGTTCGGCGGCGATCAGGACGACACGGTTGTCATGCCGATCAAGGCGGTCCAACGGCGCTTCACCGGCAACCGCGATATCCGCCTGATGCTGGTCGGCGTCGACGAGCGCTTCTCAACCAGCACCGTTCAGGCCGGGATCACCGACCTGCTCCGCGAACGCCGTACCATCACCGGCGACAAGCCCGACGACTTCAACATCTTCGACACCAAGCAGATCTCGGACACGCTCACCGGCACCACGACCCTCCTCACCGGGATCGTCGCCGCGGTCGCCGGGATCAGCCTGGTGGTCGGCGGGATCGGTATCATGAACATCATGCTGGTGTCGGTGACCGAGCGCACGCGCGAGATCGGCATCCGTCTCGCCATCGGCGCAGTCGCGCGCGAGGTGCTGTTGCAGTTCCTCGTCGAGGCGATCGCGCTTTCGTGCTTGGGCGGCGTCATCGGGCTGATCGTCGCGCAGGCCGCGATCGCGATCATCGCGCCGCTGATCAAGGTTCAGTGGCTGTTCGTACCCGAGATCAACATCTTCGCGTTTGCGATCTCCGCGGTGATCGGCGTCGTCTTCGGCTATTTCCCGGCCCGGCGCGCGGCGGCGATGAACCCTATCGACGCGTTAAGGCACGAGTGATCGCCGCCTTGGGATCGTGGACCAGCGCCTGCAGCCGGTCGAGATCCTCGGGCGTATCGATATCGATCAGCTCGGCGGGCGCGGTCACGACGTGCCGCCCCGCCTTCACCAGGTCGCGCGCACCCGCATCGCCGTCCAGCGTCAGCAGGAAATCGAACCGATCGCGCCCGAACAGGGCGGGGGGGCTCGGCTTCTCGCCATCGCTCGACGCGACAACGGCGTCCGCGCTGTCGGCGGCATCGAGCATTCGGTAGATATGCGCCGCGGTCACGCGCGGCATGTCGGCGAGCGCGATCAGCACCGCCTCCGCACCCTCGTCCTTGGCGCACTGCACGCCGAGCTTCACAGACTGCGACATCCCCGACGACGGATCGTCGTTATGCACGACCTCGAAATGATGGCTGATGAAGTCGAGCTTGCAACCGTCGGTGACGACCAGCCGGCGCTTGAACGGAATGTTCTCGAACGCGGTGACGACGTGCATCCCAAGCGGCTTGTTGAGGAACGGCACCTCGAGCTTGTTGGGGATGCCGAACCGCTCCGAGCGGCCTGCGGCGAGGAGGATGAGGAAGACGTTTTCAGCGGCGATCATTGAACGCTCCTATCATCGCCGCCGCGACCGACAGCGCGATTTCCGATGGTCCGATCGCGCCGATGTCGAGCCCGACCGGCGCATCGATCCGGTCGATGTTCTCCGCGGTAACGCCCTCCGAGGCAAGCCGCTCGCGCCGCGCCGCGTGGCTCTTGCGGCTGCCGAGCGCACCGACATACGCGGCATCGGACGCGAGCGCCGCGATCAGCGCGGGATCGTCGATCTTGATGTCGTGGCTCAGCGTCACGACCGCGGTCGAGGGACCGGGGCGGAGCGCGGCGATCGCCTCGTCCGGCCAGCGATCGTCGAGCGTGACGCCGGGAAACCGCTCCTCGGTCAGGAAGCGCGCGCGCGGATCGATCACGATAGTCTCGATTCCGAGTTCGCGCGCGAGCCCCGCCAACGCCTGCGCGATCTGCACCGCGCCGACGATCAGCAGCCGGCGCGGCGGATCGTAGCGGTTGACGAACACCTCGCCCGTCTCCAGCGGCCGAGCGTCGCTGTGCCCGGTCGCGAGATCGGTCGTCACCGTCAGCGCATCGCCGTGGTCGCGCGCATCGGCGATCCGGTCGAACAGTTCGGGATCGAACCCTTCGGCCGACACCGGCTGCACCATCACCGCGATCTCGCCGCCGCACGGCAGCCCGACTTCCCACGCCGCCGCATCCGCCACGCCGTAGTTGCGCACCTGGAACGGCGCCCCCGCGATCACCTCGGCGGCGGTGGCGAGGATGTCGCTCTCTACGCACCCGCCGGAGACGGAACCCTCGAACCGCCCATCGGCATGGACGAGCATATGGCTCCCCTTGGGCCGCGGCGCGGAGCCCCAGGTCGAGACGACCGTGGCGATCGCCATCTTCTCGCCCTTCCAGGTCTTCGCAGCAGCGAGTACGCTATCGTTTTCGGCCATGTCTCGTTCTCTTTCTAATCCTCCCCGTACGCGGGGAGGGGGACCAGCGCAGCTGGCGGAGGGGGCCAGCCGCAGACGTTGCGCTCGGGGTCGCCCCCCTCCACCACGCCAACGGGCGCGGTCCCCCTCCCCATGCTGGGGAGGATCAGACGGCGGGCAACCCTTCGAGCAGCTTGTCGAGCGTCACCGGAAAGTCCCGAACCCGCACCCCCGTCGCGTTGTAGATGGCATTCGCCACCGCAGCCCCCGCGCCGGAGATCCCCAACTCCCCAACGCCCTTCGCCCCTACCGGGTTCGCGGAGTCGTCGATCTCCTCGATGAAATGCACTTCCAGCTGCGGAATGTCGGCATTCACCGCGACATGATATTCGCCGAAATCGGGGTTCACGAATGCCCCCGTCCGCGTGTCGACGATGCCCTCTTCGCTCAGCGCATAGGCGATCCCCCACGCCATCCCGCCGGTGATCTGGCTCGTCGCGGTCTTGCGATTGAGCACGCGCCCGACATCGAACACGCCCAGCATCCGCCGCACGCGCGTCTCGCCCGTCACCGCGTTGACCGCGACCTCGACGAAGTGCGCGCCGTGGCTCGCCTGGCTGGTGCGCTTGCTCTCGACACCCGGCCCGGTCTTGCCCATCGCCACAATCGGTTCGCCGCGCACCAGATCGGCTAGTTTCACCGATCGTCCGCCAGCGCTCACGCACCCGTCGTGCAGGCTCAAATCCTCGGGCGCGGCGTTCATCCGCAGCGCTAGTTCGCCGAGGATATCCTCGCACGCCAGCACCACCGCCGAACACGCGCTGCCAGCGCCGAACGACCCGCCCGACCCCGCGCTCGGCGGAAAGTCGGTATCGCCCAGTCGCACGTTCACCTCCGCCACGGGCAGCCCAAGCATCTCGCCCGCAGTCTGCGCGAGGATGGTGTACGTCCCCGTGCCGATATCGGTCATGTCGCACTCGACCGTCGCGCGGCCATCCGCCTCCAGCCGCACGCGCGCCTGCGCCTCGACGGTGAAGTTGCCGCGCAAGCTCGCCGCCATGCCGATCCCGACCAGCCACTTGCCGTCGCGCACGGACCCCGGCGCCGGCACGTTCGCCGGCCAGCCAAACCGCTCCGCCCCTTGCGTGTAGCAATCGAGCATCCGCCGCGTGGAGAAGGGCTTGCCGCTCACCGGATCGGTCTCGGGCTCGTTGCGCCGCCGAAGTTCGATCGGATCGATCCCAAGCTGCTCGGCGAGTTCGTCCATCGCGCACTCGACTCCGAACGTCCCCACCGCCTCGCCCGGCGCGCGCACCGCACCGCTCGCGGGCAGGTCGACGCGCACCAGGTCGGTCTTGAACCGCCGCGCGTCGCCCCGGTACAGCGGCAAGGTCCCAAACGGCACCGGTTCGAGAAACTCGCCATCGTCGTTCTGTGCGACGACGCTCTCATGCCCCATGCCCAGGATCACGCCGTTTGCGTCGGCCGCGATCCGGATCCGCTGCGTCGTATGCGAGCGGTGATGCACCATATACGCGGTCTGGCGGCGGGGCAGGGCGACCTTCACCGGCCGCCCGACGACCTCCGCCGCGATCGCCGCGAGGATCGCCTCGGGCCCGACGCCTGTCTTGCCCCCGAACCCACCGCCGACATACGGCGCGAGGACACGCACCTTGTCCGCATCGATCTTCAGCGCCTTGGCGATCGTCTTGCGCGCGCCGCCGATCACCTGGTTGCTGGTGCGCACGGTGAGCTTGCCGCCCTCCCACCACGCCGTCGTCGCATGCGGCTCCAGCGCGGCCGGGAAATGCACGGGCGTCGTGTAGGTCCGATCGAACGTCACCGCCGCGTCCGCCATCACCGCGTCGAGATCACCGTTGTCGATCGGCGGCAGGAAGCCGATCTTCGGCGCGGTGTCGACCGGCTGCGCCTCGACGTCGAACCGATCCTCGCCCCCCTCGGTACGAACCACGACCAGCGCCGCGGCATCGCGCGCGATCGCCTGGTCCTCCGCGACGACGATCGCGACCGGCTGGCCGAGGTGCAGGATGACGTCGGTATCGAACAGCGGCATCGCGCGCGAGTTGGCCTCGCCAGCCGGCATGCGCGGGTCGTTATGAATGATGGCGATGACGCCAGGCAACGCCTCGGCGGCACTGATATCGATGCCAAGGATGCGTCCGCTGCCGACCGGCGTGCCGACGATCGCGGCATACGCGATGCCGTCGGGCGTGCCCTCATACGCATAGTCCGCGACCCCGGAAACCTTAGCCGGTCCCTCGATCCGGTCGAGCCCGAGCCCGAGAACGCCCTGCTTGGCGCGATCGAGACCACCCGGCCGAAACGCCGCATCCATCACGTGTTCGTTCATTCTGCGGTCCTCGGGTGGAGGGAGGGATATGGGTAACGCAGGGGCGTTTGACGAGACGAACCGCCCTTCCGCGCCTGAAAGAAAACGCCCGCAACATTTCCCGTTTCCCCGCGAAGGCGGGGATCCAGGGTTACGGGCGTTATCCTGCGTGGCTCCTGGGCCCCCGCTTTCGCGGGGGAACTAGAAGGAGACGGCTCAGCTTCCGCCCTCAAACAGCCGGCAACTGATCCAGCAGCTTGTCGAGCGTGATCGGGAACTCGCGCACCCGGATCCCCGTCGCATTATACACCGCGTTCGCCACCGCAGCACCCGCACCCGAAATCCCCAGCTCGCCGATCCCCTTCGCGTGGATCGGGTTCGCATGGATGTCGCGCTCGTCGACGAAGTGGACGTCCATCTGCGGAATGTCCGCATTCGCCGGCACGTGATATTCCGCCAGATCGTGGTTCACCAGCTTGCCGGTGCGTGTATCGTGGATCAGGTCCTCGGTCAGCGCCGCGCCGATCCCGAAGGTCATCCCGCCCAGGCACTGCGACCGCGCGGTCTTCGCGTTGAGCACACGCCCCGCCGCGAACGACCCGAGCATCCGCCGCACCCGCGTCTCGCCAGTGATCACGTTGACCGCGACCTCCGCGAAATGCGCGCCGAACCCGGCCTGCGAGGTCTCCTTCTCCTGCTTGCCCGGCTTGATGTGCCCGGTAGCTTCGAAACCCTTGCCGACCAGCTCGCCGATTGGTGTCGAGCGATTGTCGCCGATCGCGTTGCCGTCCTTGAGCGTCAGGCCGTCCTCGTCGACGCCCGCCGCCTTGGCCAGCTTCCCACGCAGCATCTCGCACGCCAGATACACGGCAGTACCCGAAGACGCCGCACCCCACGAACCGCCCGAACCAGCGGCCGGAGGATCGTTGGTATCCCCCAGCGACATCGTGATGTTCTCGACCGGAATGCCCAGGATCTCCGACGCGATCTGCGCCAGGATCGTGTAGCTGCCCGTGCCGATATCGGTCATCGCCGACGACACCGTCGCCGAGCCGTCCGGATGGATTTCGACCTTGGCGGACGATTCCATCATCATGTTGCCGCGCACCGCCGAGGCGACGCCCATGCCGATCAGCCACTCGCCCTCGCGGCGCGTGCCGGCCTTCTGGCGCTTGTCCCAGCCGAACTTCTTCGCACCCTCGTCGAGCGCACGCGTCAGGTTGCGCGACGAATAGGGCACGTCCTTCTCGGGGTCGATCTTCGGATCGTTGCGCTTGCGCAGCTCGATCGGATCCATCTCGAGCTTCTCGGCCAGCTCGTCCATCGCGCCCTCGAGTGCGAGCATCCCGACCGCCTCGCCCGGCGCACGCATCGAGCCCGACAGCACGAAGTTCACATCGACCACCTCATGCGTGATCAGCCGGTTCTCACCGCCGTACAGCAGGTGCGTGCCGATACCCGCAGGCTCGAAATAATCCTCGGTCGGCTGGTTCGAGGTCAGCGTCTCGTGACCGATCGCCAGCAACTTGCCGTCGGCGTCCGCCGCGAGCCGCACATGCTGCTCGGTATTCGACCGCCGCACGGTCGCCTCGAACACCTGCGGCCGCGACATCACCGCCTTGACCGGACGGCCAAGCTGCTTCGCCGCGATCGCCGCCGCGACACTCTCGGGCGCGATGCCAAGCTTCGACCCGAACCCGCCGCCGATATAGCGCGCGATGATCCGCACCTTCTTCTCGGACAGCCCCAGCGACTTCGCCAGCTGCTGCGCATCCGAGGTCGGCATCTGGTAGGCGCCGTACAGCGACAGCGAGCCGTCCTCTTCCCACACCGCGGTCGAGGCATGCGGCTCCATCGCCGCCGAATTCTGGCTCGGCGTGACATAGGTCGAATCGATCGTCACCGCCGCCTCGGCCATCGCCTTGTCGACGTCGCCCTGCTTGAAATGCGCCGGCGTCGCGTCGTCCGGCGGCGTCCGCGTCTCGTCGCGGTGCGCGGCGAAGTCGTACTGCCCTTCGGCCTCGTCATACTCGATCGGGAGCCGCGCCGCCGCATCGCGCGCGACCTCGAAGCTCTCGGCGAGCACGATCGCGACGATCTGGCCGAAGAACGCGATGTCCTTCACGCCCTGCGTCGGTGCATCGGTCGCGCCACCTTGTGCCGAGACGCGGATGAACTGGTCGAAATCGGTGACGACGTCGATCACGCCGGGGATGCTCTTCACCGCGTCGACGTCGATCGAGACGACCTTGCCCGCCGAGATCTTCGTGCCGACCAGTACACCGTACGCCATGTTCGCGAACTGGTATTCCGCGGCATAGGTCGCCGTGCCCGTGACCTTCAGCGGACCGTCGATCCGGTCGAGCGGCTTGCCGATGACGCCCTGGACGCCCGTATCCAGAAGACTGTCCGGATGCGGCTTGTCCATCGTCAGGCTATTCGTAGTGCCAAGACCAAACATGCTTATGCTCCCGTGACGTTGCGCAGCGTCGCGATCAGCGTGCGACGGGCGAGGGGGATCTTGAAGTCGTTCGAGCCATAGCCCTTGGCATCGGCCAGCAGCGCGGTCGCCGCAGCCTCGAACACGGCATCGGACGGCGCCTTGCCGACCAGAGCCGCCTCGACCGCCGGGTTGCGCCACGGCATCGGCCCGAGCCCGCCGAACGCGAGCGAGGCCGACGCGATCACGCCGTCCTGCACGTCGACGATCGCCGCCACCGAGACGAGCGCGAACGCATACGATGCACGATCGCGCACCTTGCGGTACTCCTGCTTGCCCTTGACCGGCGCCGGCAGCTCGATGTGCGTGATCAGTTCACCCGCTTCGAGTGCGTTCTCGATCTGCGGCGTATCACCCGGCAGGCGGTAGAAGTCGTGGATCGAGATCCGCCGACGATCGCCGTCCGCCTTCAGCGTCACGATCGTCGCGTCGAGCGCGCGCATCGCCACCGCCATGTCGCTCGGGTGCGTCGCGATGCAGTGCTCGCTCGTCCCCAGCACGGCGAGGATGCGGTTGAAGCCGCCGATTGCCGAACAGCCGCTGCCCGGCTCGCGCTTGTTGCAGGCAGCCGCGGTGTCGTAGAAATAATAGCACCGCGTCCGCTGGAGCAGATTGCCCCCGGTCGACGCCTTGTTGCGCAACTGCCCCGACGCGCCGGCGAGCAACGCGCGGCTCAGCACCTCGTACTTGGCGACGACGCGGCGATCAGCGGCGAGATCGCTGTTCGGCACCAGCGCACCGATCGTCAGCCCGCCATCCTCGCGCTCCTCGATCTTCGCGAGATCGAGCCGCGAGATGTCGACCAGCTTGTCCGGCGTCTCGACCTGCAACTTCATCAGGTCGAGCAGGTTGGTGCCGCCCGCGATGAACTTGGCGCCGCTCGTATCGATGTCCTTGACCGCAGCCTCGGGCGTCGCGGGCTTCTCGTAGGTGAAGGTCTTCATGCCACCAGCTCCCCACGCGCATTGGCTTCCATCGCGGCGTCCTTCTCGTCCGCGGTCCGGCCTGCTGGCTCGGCACCACCGACTTCGCGGATCGCATCGACGATGTTCGGGTACGCGGCGCAGCGGCACAGATTGCCGCTCATCCGCTCGGAAATCTCGGCATCGTCGAACTTTGGATCGGTCAGGTCGCCCGACGCATGGCTGGCCCAGCCCTTCTTGACCTCGTCGAGCATGCCGACCGCCGAACAGATCTGCCCCGGCGTGCAATAGCCGCACTGATACCCGTCATGCCGCACGAACGCGTCCTGCAATGCATGCAGGTTGCCGGGCTGGCCGATGCCCTCGATCGTCGTGATCTCGTCGTCCTGGTGCATCACCGCGAGCGTCAGGCAAGAATTGACGCGGCGCCCGTTGATCAGCACCGTGCACGCGCCGCACTGGCCATGATCGCAACCCTTCTTCGAGCCCGTCAGCCCGAGATGCTCGCGGCACAGGTCGAGCACCGACGTGCGAATATCGGGCTCGGCGTCATATGATTGACCATTGATCGTGAAATGCATGGCGGTGCCCCTGGTTGAATGTGCCGGGAATGTACGGATTTCGAGGACTCAACGCCGATGCGACCGATCGTTTCCTATTGCGACAAGCTCTCACGTGTTGGTACGCTGGCGTTCATAGCGCTGAGCGGGCAAGCTGTTGCGATGACGCCAGCTTCTCCCCGATTGTCGCCCCCGATCGTCATCGCGCACCGTGGCGCGAGCGGTCTGCGGCCCGAGCACACGCTGGCGGCGTACTCGCTCGCGATCGACCAGGGCGCGGACTTCATCGAGCCCGATCTGGTGCCGACCAAGGACGACGTCCTCGTCGCGCGGCACGAGAACAACATCGCGGAGACGACCAACGTCGCCGACCATCCCGAATTCGCCGCGCGGAAAACCACCAAGACGATCGACGGCCAGACGATGACCGGCTGGTTCGTCGAGGACTTCACGCTCGCCGAACTGAAGACGCTGCGCGCGAAGGAACGCCTGCCCAAGCTCCGCCCGGCGAACACCGCCTTTGACGGCCAATTCGCAATCCCGACGCTCGCCGAGATCATCGCGCTCGCCAAGCGCCGCACGACCGAGACGGGCCGGACGATCGGCATTTACCCCGAGACCAAGCATCCGACCTATTTCGCCAAGATCGGCCATCCAACCGACGCGAAACTGGTCGCCGAACTGCGCGAGGCCGGTTGGGATTCGGCGAAAGCGCCGGTGTTCATCCAGTCGTTCGAGGTCGCCAACCTCCGGCGCCTCCACAAGATGACGAAAGTCCGCCTGATCCAGCTCATGGACGGCGAGGGCGGTCCCGCCGATGGCGCACAGCCGAGCTACAAGGCGATGATCACGCCCGAAGGCCTGAAAGCGGTCGCGGCCTACGCCTACGGCATCGGCCCGAACAAGAGCATGCTCTGGACCGACGCGACCCCCACCACGCTGGTCGCCGACGCGCACGCCGCGGGGCTACGCGTCCACCCCTGGACCTACCGCGCCGAAAACTATTTCGAACCGACCCGCTTCCGCCGCGGCACCGACCCCGCCGCCCACGGCGACATCGCCGCAGAGATCGACGCAGGCCTTGCACAAGGTATCGACGGTTTCTTCACCGACTTTCCGCTATATGGGGCAGAAGCGCGCGACCGGGCGCGTGCAGGAGTAAAGTAAATGCGTAAGGTTCTTCCCGTACTCGCGGTGCTGCCGTTCATCGTAAGTGGCTGCATCAGCACCGCAACCTCGATCGTGAAGGCACCATTCCAGGTCGCCGGCAAGGCGGTCGACTGGACCACGACCAGCCAGGAAGAATCGGACCGCAACTACGGCAAGAAGATGCGCAAGCAGGAAGCCAAAGAAGGCAAACAGCGCAAGGAACTCGCCAAGCGCTGCAAGCGCGACCCACAGCGCTCGGAATGCGGCCAATACCAAGGCTACCGCGCCGGGAATTGAGCTTCCTTCTACCACCCCGGCGAAGGCCGGGGCCCAGTTGGGAAACAGAAGTAACGTAGCGCTGCGCTCAGTCAGCAACGTCCCCCAACTGGACCCCGGCCTCCGCCGGGGTGGTGCCCCACGCCAATGTTCCCTGACTCCCTTGTTCTCCCGCGAAGGCGGGAGCCCAGTCTGGACTCCCGCCTTCGCGGGAGAACAAGGAAGCGCGAGAACAAGCTGTGGGGTTCACGACACCCCCTAAAACCACCCCATCACAGTAACCGGAAACGGCGTCCACCGCCCAACTCGAACCCCCGCAAACCGCAGAGCATTCCCCGTCCACGCATTACAAGTCCGCACCGCGCTATACCGACCGTTAGCCTCATAAAACGCATCATACCCCGCATACCCCCGGTACCGCGCACCCCCATCGCGAAAGCTAGCCCGGATATACGCCGCCAACCGCCGATACTGCGCGGGCGTCACCACGATCTCCCGAGCCCCATCGCCCGCACGCGGCCTCGGCAGATGATCGACATGCATCAACGTCCGCGTAGTGCCGAACGCCGCGCCGACCACGGTTCGCAGCTTCACGTCCGCCCAGGTCGGCGTCTCCAGGTAGAACGTCTTCTCCCCCCACCCGAACGCCACATGATCGAACGCGCCATAGCGCGGGTCGCGAAGATCCTCCGCCCGAGCCACCCCGCGCCAGTCCACCCCAGCGGCAACCTTCGGCACGATGATCCCGGTATGCACGCCGTTGCTCTCGACGAAGATATGCACGCCCCCGGCCGGCGCCCGCCAGCCGCGATTGCTGGGGATCGACCCGCCGACCAGCCCCGCCACCGCATAGCTCGCGACCACCCCGAACACCGCCGCGATCGCCCGTAAAATCCATGTAACCCAACGCGTTTCCGTCTTCATTCCGTCATGCTAGACCAGCCGCATGGCCAATGACACACATGTGCTGAGCACCCCACCCGAAGGCGCTCCCGACTGGACGATCCCGCAGAACTGGGCGGACTACACCGCTGAGGATCACGCGACCTGGGACACGCTGTTCGCGCGCCAGTCGAAGCTGCTGCCCGGCCGCGCTTCGAACGCCTGGCTGCGCGGGCTCGACGTGCTGAAGCTGTCGAAACCCGGCATCCCCGATTTCGAGGAACTGTCCGAGCGCCTGACGAAGCTCACCGGCTGGTCGGTCGTCGCGGTCCCCGGCCTCGTTCCCGACGACGTGTTCTTCGACCACATGGCGAACCGGCGGTTCGTCGCGGGCAACTTCATCCGCCGCCCCGACCAGCTCGACTATCTCCAGGAACCCGACGTCTTCCACGACGTGTTCGGCCACGTGCCGATGCTCGCCGACCCCGTCTTCGCCGACTACCTCGCCGCCTACGGCCGCGGTGGCCAGCGTGCGCTCGGGCTCGACGCGCTGAAATATTTGGGACGGCTCTACTGGTACACGGTCGAGTTCGGCCTGATCGCGGAACCCGAAGGCCTCCGCATTTACGGCTCGGGCATCGTCTCCAGCTACGCAGAAACGCGGTTTGCCTTGGACGACCCAAGCCCCAACCGCATCGCGCTGGACTTGGCCCGCGTGATGCGCACCGAGTACCGGATCGACGATTTCCAGCAGAACTACTTCGTCATCCCGAGCTTCGAGGAGTTGCTCAGGCTGACGGTAGAGACGGACTTCGCGCCGCTGTACGAGGAACTGAAGGCGCTCCCGGATATCCCGGTCGCGCGGATCGAGCCGGGCGATGTGGTGCTGACCGAAGGCACGCAGGACTACGCGAAGTCGAAGGCATCCGCTGAGACCGCATAAGGATCCTCTAGAAGCCACCACCCCGGCGAAGGCCGGGGCCCAGTTGGGATAGCGGTGCGGTTCTATCGCAAGGGTTCGCCCAACTGGGCCCCGGCCTCCGCCGGGGTGGCGGCAGAGATGGGGGAGTGCAACCCTCCCCAAAGGATGTTCCCCCGCGAAGGCGGGGGCCCAGACTGGACCCCCGCCTTCGCGGGGGAACACTCTTCTGGGGGGAGGGCAGTTACTCAAATATCCGCAACGCTCAAATATCCAGCGCCCACCCATCACGTCCCTTAGGATCGAACGGCCCCTCCGCCACGAACCTAACCGCCCCAGCCTTCAGCCGAAGCACACTCCAATCCCCCCGCCGGTCGACCGCCTCGAGCGAACACCCGCAAGCCTCATAAGCCGCCACGACCCCAGCCCGCTGCGTCTCCAACAACCCGGCCAGCACGATCGTCGCCCCGACATCCGAAATAGACGCAATCTCCGGCGCCATAGACACCAGCGGCCCCGCCAGAATATTCGCGATCACCAGATCATACGGCGCGCGAACCACGATCGCATCGTCCAGCGTACCGTCCGCAACCACCAGATCGATCCCCTCGACCCCATTAAGTGCCGCATTCTCAGCCGTCACATCGATCGAGACAGGATCGATATCCGTCCCCATCACCCTGGCCTCAGGCCAAAGATGCGCCGCCGCAAACGCCAGCAACCCCGTCCCCGTCCCGATATCGATCACGTTCGCAAACCTTGCATCCGCCAACCCGTCGAGCATCGCCAGACACCCGCTGGTCGTCTCGTGATGCCCCGTCCCGAACGCCCGGCTAGCCTCGATCAGGAACGCCCGCTTGTCCGCCGGCACCGCGCCCGCATGCGCGCCGGTATGCACGAAGAACCGCCCGACCGACAAAGGCTCGAGCCCAGCCTGGCTCATCGTCACCCAGTCCGCATCGCCCAACCGCTCGACCGCGATCTCGGCCCCCGCTGCACTCGGCACCAGCGCCCGCACCGCCGCGACCGTATCCGCCGCCGGCTCATGCTCGAAATACGCATCGAGCCGCCAAGACTCGACATCATCCTCGATCTCCTCGGTCGTCATCAACACGCCGTCGATCGTGAGCTCACCACTCGCATCGATCGCCTCCGCCTCCGCCCGCGTGCAGGGGAGGGTGAGCTTCCAACTATCGGACATAGCTCGCCCCGTTCACGTCGATCACCGAGCCCGTCATCGAAGCCGGCGCCTCCAACGCCAGAAACTTCGCCGCCGCCGCGATTTCTTCCGGCGCCGCGACCCGGCCGAGCGGAATATCCGCCAGCAACGCATCGCCGCCACGGCTCGACAGATAGTCCTCCGCCATCCCGGTCATCGTGAACCCCGGGCACACCGCGAAGGCGAGGATGCCCTCCCGAGCATACCCCCGGGCGATCGTCTTGGTCATCGCCACCATCCCCGCCTTCGACGCGGCATAATGCCAGTGCGCCGGCGAATCCCCGCGATACGCCGCCCGGCTCGCGATATTGACGATCCGACCACCGAACCCGCGCGATTGCCAATGCAGCACCGCCATCCGGCAAAGCTCGGCCGACGCGGTCAGGTTGATCCGCATCGTCCGCTCCCACTGCGCGGTCCAGTCGTCATCGCCGAGCGTTGCCGCCTCGAACACGCCAGCATTGTTGATCAACACGTCGATCGTGCCGCCCGCCTGCTCCAGCGCAGCGTTCCACAACGCAGTCGGCCCCGCAGGATCGCTGAAGTCGGCCGGGATACCGCTAGCGGTCCCATGCCCGATGACGGAAGCGCCAGCGTCGGTCAGCGCCGTATGAATGGCCGCGCCAATGCCCCGGCTCGAGCCTGTAAGAAGAATGGTCATGCGATTACCCTAGCGCCGCAGGCCGTATCCGTCATCAAGCCCTAGCAAAGGATTGGGTTCACGCGGAGGCGCGGAGGCGCGGAGAGGGTGCGTGTCGATCGGGCGAAGTGCCCCCCAACGAAAGTTTTAAAGAACCTCCGGTTCCGCCAGACCCTCCGCGTCTCCGCGCCTCCGCGTGAACCACTCTACCTTATTTCCTTAGACCGCCCTCACGCCACGCTAGCCGAAAACCCGTCCGCCGCACCGCGCAGCACGCCAAGCTGGTCGTCCACCTCGCCGAACGCGTGACCCAGCCGGTCGATCTCGATCGCCACCGCCTCCGTATCAGCCCGGATCGTCGCGATCGTGGACGACATCGCATCCGCGGCCAGCGCGGTCTCGTCGACGGCCGCGGTGATCGCGGTCACCGTGTGCGCCTGTGCCTCCATCGCATGCCGTATGCGGTCGGCGCTGTCCTTCACCTCGCCGACGGTCCCCTTGATCCCCGCATTAGTCGCGACCGTCGCCGCAGTCGCCGCCTGGATCGCGGCGATCTTCGAGGCGATGTCGTCGGTTGCCCGCGCGGTCTGGCTGGCGAGCGACTTCACTTCCTGCGCCACCACCGCAAAGCCGCGTCCGGCATCGCCCGCGCGCGCCGCCTCGATCGTCGCGTTCAGCGCAAGCAGGTTGGTCTGTCCCGCGATGCTGCGGATCAGCCCAAGGATCGACTCGATTGATTTCGCATGCTCGCTGAGCGCCGCAGATGTCTCGACTGCCTCGCCGGTCTGCGCGCTGGCCCGGTCGGCGATCTCGGCTGCAGCCTCGACTTCGATCCGCGCATCCTCGATTGCACGAATCAGGCCGGCAGTGGTCCGGGCCGCCTCGCGCATCGCCAGCGCGGATTGTTCGGCCGACGCCGAGACTTCGCTCGCCCGACCGAGCATGCCGCGTGTCGAAGCCGATGCGCCGGTAGCCTGCACCCGGATCCGGGTGCCGAGCGCCGCCGTATGCTCGATCGATGCGGCGATACTGCCGCGAAAGTCCGATGCGCGCGCCAGGCGCTCGATCCGCGCCGCTTCCGCGTCGCTCGTACCGAGATACGACGCCATGATGTCCGCCTCGACCAGTGCCAGCCGCTGCACCACATCGCCCATGATCCGCATCGCCTGCACGTCCGCGCCGAGACGGTCGGCGAGCAGGGTCAGCGTCACGCTGTGCGCAAAGGCGAGGGCGGACAGCAGCGCGCGCAAGGGAATGCCTGCGCGGCGCGTATACTCCGCATGGCTGATCGCCATCGCCTTCCACGCGTCGTCCGTGGGAGCGCCATATTTCATCAGGACGTAGTCGGTGCTTACCACGATCCGCTGCTCGAGCCGTTCGGGCGGGAATTTGGCCACGACATGACGGGCCGATTTCAACGACAGATAATGCTGCCAGAAGGATACCGCGATCCGGCGGCGGTCGGCAGGTTCGAGGAGTTCGCACAGCTTCACGCACGCAGGCCCGATCGCGTGATCCCAGTCATAATCGCGGATGTGTTCGCGCAAGGGGCGCTGATCGCCACCCCAGTCCCGGACTGGGTGTAGCTCGATAGTTTGCCCGGCCAAACCGGCCGTCGTGTCCCGATGCTCGATCATTGCCCCTCCCAAGGGTCCGTCAGGCGGCGACCCTGGCGACGAAATCGCCCGCGCTGTTCTTCAGGTTGCTCAGCCGCCCGTCGAGCACGTCGAACCCGCGACCCACGCCGTCGATTTCGGTCGCGACCGTCTCGGTATCCTCGCGGATCGCGGCGATCGTGTTGGACATCGAATCCGCCGCGAGTGCGGTCTCGTCCACCGCCGCGGTGATCGCGGTCACCGTCTGCGCCTGCGCCTCCATCGCATAGCGGATCCGGTCGGCACTTTCTTGCACCTCGGCGACGGTCGACTTGATCGACGCATTCGTCTCTACGGTCGAGCGCGTTGCCGACTGGATCGCGGCGATCTTAGCAGCGATGTCGTCGGTCGCCCGCGCGGTCTGGTTGGCGAGGCTCTTCACCTCCTGCGCCACCACCGCGAAGCCGCGCCCGGCATCGCCCGCGCGCGCCGCCTCGATCGTCGCGTTCAGCGCGAGCAGGTTGGTCTGCCCGGCGATGTCGCGGATCAGCCCCAGGATCGACTCGATCGACTTCGCATGATCGCTCAGCGTTTCCGACATGCCGACCGCCTGGCCAGCCTGCGCCGATGCCCGGTTGGCGATCTCCGCCGCGGCCTCCACCTCGGTCCGCGCATCCTCGATCGCGCGGATCAGGCCGGCGGCGGTCTGCGCGGCTTCGCGCATCGCGACCGCGGACTGCTCAGCGGCGGCCGCGACTTCGCTCGCCTTGCCGAGCACCGCACGCGTCGAGGCGGAACTCCGCAACGCCTGTTCGCGCAGCATATGCCCCTCGTCGGTCGCGGTCTCGACCATCGCCGCGATGCCGTCGCGGAACTCCGCCGCCAGCGTATCGCGCGCGACCTGCGCGGTATGCATCTGGTAGCGGTTATAGATCGCGACGGTGATCTCGCCCTCCAGCGCCGACAGCCGCATCAGCGTGTCGATGAACACCGGCAGCTTCGGATCCGACCGATCGACCCGGCGCATCAGCACGTCCAGCGCGGCGCGGTCGCTCGCGCTGATCATCGACAGCAGCGCCATCGGCGATACGTCGGCGACATAGGCCGTCGCGACCGACCGCTCGATCGATTCGATCCAGGCGCGTCCACTCGTGTCCAGAAAGCGATTGCGCAGGAACGTGCAACCGATCTCGATCATCTGGTCGGTTTCGTGCGGCGCCCAGATCCGTTCGTCGGAAAAACACTGCAGCCACTGTTCCCAGAACGCCCTGGATACATGCGTGATCTCGGGCGCCAGCGCGGCCCAGACTTCGCGGCTCGCTCCGGTCAGCGATCCGTCGAAATCGAACACCCGCAGCCGCGCCATCAGGTCGACGGAGGCCGCGATCGAGCCGGGGGCCGGCAGGTCGTTGGTGGTCAAGACGGTGAACTCCGGATCGAATGTACGACGCCATCGCTACACGCCATGTCTTAAGGGCTGGTTAGGGATCGACGTCACGTCACGTGCATGGCCATCGTGTCCCGCACGGCATCACGCGCGTGGTGTCATGGGTTATCGGACCGGCCCCAATGGGTTGCATCGCAGCACGCGGTGGCTAATAGGTCGCTCAATCTATATATTCTGGACCAAGCTGATCTTGGTTCGTCATCTTCTGGTTCGAGGACTCCGCCCTTGGCATCGCGCAACCCGGCACGCCCGCTTTCTCCCCATCTGCAGGTCTATAAATGGGGCCCGCACATGCTGGTCTCGATCCTGCACCGCGTGACCGGCAGCGGGATGGCGACCGTCGGCAGCATCCTGCTCGTCTGGTGGCTCGCTGCGATCGCCTCGGGTGATCAGGCCTACGCGACCTTCGTCGACGTGTTCACCACCGACACCGGCCGGCTCAACATCCTCGGCTATATCATCGCGGTCGGGCTGACGCTGTCGCTGTTCCAGCACATGATGACCGGCATCCGCCACATGGTGCTCGATATCGGCGCCGGCTACGAACTGAAGCGGAACAAGATGGGCGCGATCGCGACGATGGTCGCGTCCGTCGCGCTGACGGTCGTGTTCTGGCTCTACATGGGGATCAAGTAATGGGTTCGGGTACGGCAATCGGTCGCGTCCGCGGCCTGGGCAGCGCCAAGCACGGCGCGCATCACTGGTGGCAGCAGCGCCTGACGGCGGGCTCGAACCTGTTCCTCATGGCGTGGCTGATGATCTCGGTCGCGCGGATGCCCGGCTATGATTACGCCGCGGTCCATCTTTGGCTGCAATCGGCCTGGGTCGCGGTGCCGATGGCGCTGTTGATCCTGTCGGTGTTCTATCACTTCCGTCTCGGTCTTCAGGTCGTGATCGAGGATTACCAGCACGGCGAGAGCCGTGTCGTGACGATGATCCTCCTCAACCTGTTCACCTTCACGCTGGGCGGCATCGCCCTGTTCGCGATCCTGAAGGTCGCCTTCTCCGGAGCCCCCGCGTAATGCCAAATTCTACAACTGGCGCTGCCTACAAGATCATCGATCATACCTATGATGCGGTCGTCGTCGGTGCCGGCGGCTCCGGCCTGCGCGCGACGATGGGCATCGCCGAGAGCGGCCTGAAGACCGCGTGCATCACGAAGGTCTTCCCGACCCGTTCGCACACCGTCGCCGCACAGGGCGGCATCGCCGCCTCGCTCGGCAACAACTCGCCGGATCACTGGACCTGGCACATGTTCGACACCGTCAAGGGTTCCGACTGGCTCGGCGACCAGGACGCGATCGAGTATCTCTGCCGCGAAGCCCCGCAGGCGGTCTACGAGCTCGAACATGCCGGTATGCCGTTCAGCCGTAACGAAAACGGCACGATTTATCAGCGCCCGTTCGGCGGCCACATGCAGAATATGGGCGAGGGCCCTCCGGTCCAGCGCACCGCCGCCGCCGCCGATCGTACCGGGCACGCGATGCTCCACGCGCTGTACCAGCAGAGCCTGAAGTACAACACGGATTTCTTCGTCGAGTATTTCGCGCTCGACCTGATCATGGAGAACGGCGTCTGCCGCGGCGTCATCGCGCTGTGCATGGAGGACGGCTCGATCCACCGCTTCCGCAGCCATCAGACCGTGCTGGCAACCGGCGGTTACGGCCGCGTCTATTTCTCGGCGACCTCGGCGCACACCTGCACCGGCGACGGCAACGCGATGGTGCTCCGCGCCGGCCTGCCGCTCCAGGACATGGAGTTCGTCCAGTTCCACCCGACCGGCATCTACGGCGCAGGCGTGCTCATCACCGAGGGTGCACGCGGTGAGGGCGGGTACCTGACCAACTCCGAAGGCGAGCGCTTCATGGAGCGCTATGCCCCATCGGCGAAGGACCTCGCCTCGCGCGACGTCGTCAGCCGCTCGATGGCGCTCGAAATGCGCGAAGGCCGCGGCGTCGGCAAGAACGGCGACCACATCTTCCTGCATCTCGATCACATCGATCCCAAGGTGCTCGCCGAGCGCCTGCCGGGCATCACCGAGACCGGCAAGGTCTTCGCCGGCGTCGATCTGACGCGCCAGCCGCTGCCGGTCACGCCGACGGTGCACTACAACATGGGCGGCATCCCGACCAACTTCCACGGCGAGGTCGTCAACCTCGTCGACGGTAACCCCGACGCGGTCGTCCCCGGCCTGTTCGCGGTTGGCGAAGCGGCGTGCGTCTCGGTCCACGGTGCGAACCGCCTCGGTTCGAACAGCCTGATCGATCTCGTGGTGTTCGGTCGCGCGACCGGCCTGCGGATCAAGGACACGCTGAAGCCCGGCACGGCACACGCGCCGCTGCCCAAGGGTTCGGAAGACCTCGCGCTGACGCGTCTCGATCACTTCCGCAATGCGTCGGGCGGTTCGCCGACCGCGCAGATCCGTCTCGACATGCAGCAGACGATGCAGAAGCATTGCGCGGTGTTCCGCGACACCGAACTCCTGAACCAGGGCGTCGAGAAGATGGCCGGCATCTACAACCGGATGACCGACGTCGCCGTGAAGGATCGCAGCATGATCTGGAACACCGATCTGGTCGAGACGATGGAGCTCGACAATCTGATCGGCCAGGCGGTCGTGACGATGAACTCGGCGGCGAACCGCACCGAGTCGCGCGGCGCCCACATGCACGAGGATTTCCCCGAGCGCGACGACGCGAACTGGATGAAGCACACCATCACCACCTTCAACGGCTGGGGCGGCAAGGGCGGCGAGACCAAGATCGATTTCCGCCCGGTCCACGACTACACGCTCACCGACGACATCGACTACATCAAGCCCAAGAAGCGGGTATACTAATGACCTGGGCCATCATCGCGATCGGGTTCCTCGTGCCCGTCGCGGTGGGGCTCCTGACGCGCTTCCAACCGATGATCGCCGGCTTCCTATGGCCGGTGGTCGTCGCGCTGCTGACCGCGATCTACGTCTTCGCCATCGAACCTCGCGGTGTCGGCGAAGAACCTCAGAAGATAGCGATCACCTTCTACGCGCTCTTCTCGCTGGTTGGCGGAGTCCCCGGCGGCCTCGTAGGCTGGATCCTCCAGTACAAGCGCACAACCAAGGCTAGTTGACCCACGCCCGTTCTCCTGCGAACGCAGGAGCCCAGGGTTACGGAGCGCCGCATTTGTGATCTTGGGCTCCTGCGTTCGCAGGAGAACGGGCGTGGACACTTCAGACCGCAAACATCTCCCCCAAAACATCTAGCACCGCGCGAAGCGTCCGCGCATCGATCCGCCCCATCCGCTTGATCAACCGCCCCCGATCGATCGTCCGCATCTGGTCCGGCAACACCAGCCCGCTCGTCCCCTTGAACGTCACGGCGACCCGAAACGGCGCCGGATGGCTCCCCGTCGTCAACGGCGCGACGATCGCGGTCCGCAGATGATCGTTCATCTCGTCCGGCGAAACGACCAGGCAAGGCCGCGTCTTCTGGATCTCGCTCCCGACCGTAGGATCGAGCGCAGCGAGCCAGATCTCACCGCGCTTCACGCGCAGGTCACCACGTCAGCTTCGCGTCGTCGGCAACACTAAGTCCAAGCCACTCCAGTTCCTCACCGGTCGCCACAAGCCCAGCCGCAGCCTCCGCCCAACCATCGCGCGCGACGCGTTCGGCGGGCGTCACGATCAGCTTTCCATCCTCGACGCGCAAATCCATTGCCGCCCCGGTCGTGGCGCCGATCGCCCCCAGGATCGATCGGGGCACGATCATCCCCGTGGAGTTGCCCATCTTCCGCAACGACGTCCGCATCTTCAGTTCCTCTTCACCACGAAGATACCACCGCAGAACTGTACTAACAATGTTTGAACAAGTGCGCCGAAATGTTGATATGCCGCAACCCATCCGGAACCCACCGCCCCCGCAAAAGTTTGCCGCGGCATGACCGACACATCCCCCGCTTCGAACGCCCGCAACTACCCACTGCTGGCCGCCCCCCACATCCACCTCCACGGCCCCGTCGACGACGCAATGTACGACAATTTCAAGTCGCAACTCGTCGCCGCGCCCACCGAAGGCCCGCTGGTCGTCTCGATCACCACGCTCGGCGGCGACCCCGAAGTCGCCCGCGCGATGGGCGACAACATCCGCCTGCTCCGCGAATACACCGGCCGCGAGACGCTCTTCCTCGGCAAGGTCGCGGTCTATTCCGCCGGCGCGACCTTCATGTCCGCCTTCCCGGTCGACAGCCGTTTCCTCACCCGCAACAGCCGCATCATGATCCACGAGCGCCAGATGCAGAGCACGATCGAGCTCAACGGCCCGCTCAACACGCTGTCCTACACGCTCAAGGCGAAGCTCCACGAGATCGAGGACTCGATCAACATCCAGGAGGAAGGTTTTCGCGCAATCGTCGAGGGCTCGAAGGTGTCGCTCGAGGAATTGAAGAAGAAGGCCCCCTCCAACTGGTACATCGAGGCCGAGGAAGCCCGCGACCTCGGCCTGATTCTCGACATCATCTGACCCGGCACGCGCAGGCGACGCGAGAGCGGGTGTGACGCATGTTGCACCCGCGAAGCTAAGGATTTGCGGGGAGAGCCCCTGTCATGTATCGGCTCTGACAACCTATAATCACACCACGGACGGACCGCTCGCAATGGCCGAATTCTCGCTCCCGAAAAACAGCGTCGTCAAGAAGGGCGTCAAGCACGCCTCGACCAGCGGGGGTAAGCGTCTCAAATCGTTCAAGGTCTACCGCTACGATCCCGACAGCGGCGAGAACCCGCGCTATGATACGTTTGCGCTCGATCTCGACGATACCGGCCCGATGGTGCTCGACGCGCTGATCAAGATGAAGAGCGAGCAGGATTCCTCGCTCACCTTCCGTCGCTCGTGCCGCGAGGGCATCTGCGGCTCGTGCTCGATGAACATCAACGGTAAGAACGGCCTCGCTTGCACCACCGCGATCGAGGATTGCAAGGGCGAGGTCCAGATCACGCCGCTGCCGCACATGGACGTGATCAAGGACCTCGTTCCCGACTTCACGCATTTCTACGCGCAGTACTCGTCGATCAAGCCGTGGCTGCAGACCGTCACCCCGCCGCCCTCGGGCAAGGAGCGCCTCCAGTCGCCGGAAGACCGCTCGAAGCTCGACGGCCTCTACGAGTGCATCCTGTGCGCCTGCTGCTCGACCTCGTGCCCGAGCTATTGGTGGAACGCCGACAAGTTCCTGGGGCCGGCGATCCTGTTGCAGGCCTATCGCTGGCTCGCCGACAGCCGCGACGAGATGACCGGCGAGCGCCTCGACGAACTCGAAGATCCGTTCCGCCTGTACCGCTGCCACACCATCATGAACTGCGCGAACGCCTGCCCCAAGGGGCTCAACCCCGCCAAGGCGATCGCCGAGATCAAGAAGATGGAAGCCGAACGGATCGTCTGATCCCTTCGGTTGGGGGAGGGGCGTTACCTTTCCCGACTTTGGGGGGGGGGTAAGACCTGCCTTCCCTCCACCCCGTTCGTGCCGAGTAGAGATCGAGCGTAGTCGAGAGCTCGTATCGAGGTACATGTCCTTCGATACGCCATCTCGACAAGCTCGATGCCTACTCGGGACGAACGGAATTTATGACTGACAAGCCGCATTTCGTAGAAGCCGAAGACCCAGCCAACCCAGGCTGGCGCAGCTGGTCGCTCTCCGACCCCACCCGCTTCAACACGCTCCTCGGCCCCATGCTCTACCGCGTCGACGGCCACACCGTCCGCGTCCGCATCACCCCCGAGCATCGCCACTCCAACCTCCAGAACAACGTCCATGGCGGCGCGCTCCTCGCGTTCATCGACGTCGCGCTGTTCGCAGCCGCAAGAGGCTTCGGTCTGATCACCGCCGGCACCGCGGTCACGCTCGATCTCAACACACAGTTCATCGGCGGCGGTCGCATCGGCGAGCCGATCGAGGCGCAGGTAGAGGTCCTCAAGGAAACCGGCCGCCTCTTGTTCCTCCGGGGCCTCGTGGTGCAAGGGGGCGACGAAACGAAGATCGCCGCCTTCTCGGCCACGATCCGCAAGCCGACTGCCAGATAGCACCGGCATCTTGCTGTTCTCCCGCGCACGCGGGAGTCCAGGAGTCAGATACACAACGCCTGGGGGCCTGGGCCCCCGCCTGCGCGGGGGAACGGAAATGACGGTACTCAAAGCCTATGAGGCACTCGTAGCTTCAGGCGAACTCCGCCCCGACCCCGAACAGGCCGCCGCCGCCGCGCGCCTCAACACTCTCGCCACCGAACTCGCCACCCCCAAATCCACCGGCTTCTTCGCCCGCTTCTCCAAGAAACCAGACCCCCGCGGCGTCTACCTCTGGGGCGGTGTCGGCCGCGGCAAGTCTATGCTGATGGACCTGTTCTTCGCCAACGCGCCCGTCGAGAAGAAGCGCCGCGTGCATTTCGGCGAGTTCATGCTCGAGGTCCACGCGCGCATTGCCGCCGAGCGCCGCAAGGAAGTCGGCGACCCGATCGTCCCCGTCGCCACCGCGATCGCCGACGAAACCCGCCTGCTCGCGTTCGACGAGATGATGGTCACCAACAGCCCCGACGCGATGATCCTGTCGCGGCTGGTGACCTCGCTGCTCGATTCCGGCGTGACGATCGTGACGACCTCGAACCGCCCGCCCGCCGATCTCTACAAGAACGGCCTCAACCGCGAGCATTTCCTGCCCTTCATCGCGACCATCGAGCACCGCCTCGACGTGCTCCCGCTCAACGGCCCGGTCGACTATCGCCGCGACCGGCTCGGTAGCCAGGACACATGGCTCGTCCCCAACGGCCCCGAGGCGACCGCGCAACTCTCCGCCGCATTCTTCCGCCTCACCGACTTCTCGACCGACGACAGCGAGCACGTCCCCGCCGAAGACCTGATCGTCCAGGGCCGCACGCTCCGGGTGCCCAAGTCGCTCAAGGGCGTCGCGGTGTTCAGCTTCAAGAAGTTGTGCGGAGAAGCCCGCGGCGTGGCCGACTACCTCGCCATCGCGCGGAAATTCCACACCGTCATCCTCGTCGGCATCCCCAAGCTCGGCCCCGAGAACCGCAATGAGGCGGCGCGCTTCGTCGCGCTGATCGACGCGCTGTACGAGCACAAGGTGAAGCTCCTCGCCGCCGCCGATGCGCAACCCGGCGACCTCTACGAAAGCGGCGATGGCAGGTTCGAATTCGACCGCACGATAAGCCGCCTCGAAGAGATGCGCTCCGAGGATTATCTCGCCGAAGGCCATCTCTAGGCTTATTGCACATGCGAACTAGTTGCAATAACAACCCGCTTTTGTCCTTTTAGCGGTTGCCGTAGCGGGATAATGCGCGTAACCGGCGTCACCAATCACCCCGCACATCAGACGGAGACGGATTGGAATGGCTCGCAAGAAGATCGCGCTGATCGGCGCCGGTAACATCGGCGGTACGCTCGCGCACCTCGCAGCACTCAAGGGCCTTGGCGATATCGTCCTGTTCGACGTCGCCGAGGGCATCCCCCAGGGCAAGGCGCTCGACCTGTCGCAGTGCGGCCCGGTCGAAGGCTTCGACTCGCAGATCACCGGCTCGAACGATTACGCCGACATCGCCGGCGCGGACGTCATCATTGTGACGGCAGGCGTGGCACGCAAGCCCGGCATGAGCCGCGACGACCTGCTCGGCATCAACCTCAAGGTCATGAAGGCCGTCGGCGAGGGCATCAAGAATAACGCCCCGAACGCATTCGTGATCTGCATCACCAACCCGCTCGACGCGATGGTTTGGGCACTCCGTGAGTTCTCGGGGCTGCCGCACCACATGGTCGTCGGCATGGCCGGCGTGCTCGACTCGGCGCGCTTCAGCCACTTCCTCGCCGACGAGTTCAAGGTTTCGGTCAAGGACGTCACCAGCTTCGTGCTCGGCGGCCACGGCGACACGATGGTCCCGGTCATCAGCTACTCGACGGTGTCGGGCATCCCGGTGCCCGATCTCATCGCGATGGGCATGTCGAGCCAGGAAAAGATCGACGCGATCGTCAAGCGCACGCGCGGCGGCGGCGGCGAGATCGTCGCACTGCTGAAGACCGGCTCGGCCTATTACGCGCCGGCGACCAGCGGCATCGCGATGGCCGAGGCGTATCTGTACGACCAGAAGCGCGTGCTGCCGGCGGCGGCGTATGTGTCGGGCGAGTACGGGCTTACCGATCTGTACGTCGGCGTGCCGGTGGTGATCGGTGCTGGCGGCGTCGAGAAGATCGTCGAGATCAAGCTTGATGATGAGGCCAAGCAGAACCTCACCGTGTCGGTCGATGCGGTCAAGGAGCTGATCGTCGCCTGCAAGGGTATCGATGGTTCGCTGAATTGATTTGAGGTGAGGTGACGAACCAAAAGGAGTAACCACCACCCCGGCGAAGGCCGGGGTCCAGTTGGGAAAGCCGAAATGATGGGAGAACAAGCGTTCGTCTACATCATGGCCAACTTCCCCAACGGTGCGATCTACCTCGGTTCGACCGTAAACCTGCCGAAGCGTGTGTGGGAGCACCGCAACGGTTTCGGCGGTTTCACCAAGCGTTATGGCTGCAAGATCCTCGTCTGGTACGAGGCCTGCGGTGAATGGGAAGCGGCACGGCAGCGCGAGCTGCAAATGAAGGAGTGGAAGCGGGCCTGGAAAGTGCGTGAGATCGAAGGGTTCAATCCTGCTTGGGATGACCTGTACGATCGTATCGCGTTACCATGACCGCCTTCCCAACTGGACCCCGGCCTTCGCCGGGGCGGACCGGACTGGAGATAGAATGAGCATCCTCGTCGACAAGAACACCAAGGTCATCACTCAGGGCATGACCGGGGAAACCGGCAGTTTCCACACCAAGATGGCGCTGGAATACGGCACGCAGATGGTCGGCGGCGTCACGCCCGGCAAGGGCGGCACGACCCACCTCGACCTCCCCGTCTACAACACCGTCGCCGAAGCCAAGGCGATGACCGGCGCGACCGCGTCGGTCATCTACGTGCCGCCCCCCTTCGCCGCCGATTCGATCCTCGAGGCGATCGACGCCGAGATCGAGCTGATCGTCGCGATCACCGAGGGCATCCCCGTGCTCGACATGGTCAAGGTCAAGCGCGCGCTGTCGGGCTCCAAGTCGCGCCTCATCGGCCCGAACTGCCCCGGCGTGCTGACCCCCGGCGAGTGCAAGATCGGCATCATGCCCGGCTCGATCTTCAAGAAGGGCTCGGTCGGCGTTGTCAGTCGTTCAGGCACGCTTACCTATGAGGCGGTCTTCCAGACGTCGAACGCAGGCCTTGGTCAGACGACCGCGGTCGGCATCGGTGGCGATCCGGTCAACGGCACGAACTTCATCGACGTGCTCGAGCTGTTCCTCGCCGACGACGAGACCCAGTCGATCATCATGATCGGCGAAATCGGCGGCGACGCCGAGGAGCAGGCGGCACAGTTCCTCCGCGACGAAGCCAAGCGCGGTCGGTCGAAGCCGATGGCAGGCTTCATCGCCGGCCGTACGGCGCCTCCGGGCCGCCGCATGGGCCATGCCGGCGCGATCGTGTCGGGCGGCAAGGGCGACGCGGAGAGCAAGATCGCGGCGATGGAAGCTGCCGGGATCAAGGTCTCGGAAAGCCCCAGCCTGCTCGGCGAGACGCTGCTGAGCGTGTTGAAGGGTTAAGTTAGAGTAAGATTGTTCCCCCGCGAAGGCGGGGGCCCAGTCTGGGTCCCCGCCTTCGCGGGGACACAAAGAGGACGGTTGTGATGGGCTACGAAGGCCAGGATTTCAGCGATATCGCAGCCGGCGTCAGCCCGGCGTTCGTGGAGACGCTCTACGCCAAGTTCAACGCGGACCCGGCCTCGGTCGAATCCGGTTGGCGCGCGTTCTTCGAGGGTCTCGAAGGCTCCGCGCAGGGCCCGAGCTGGGAGAGCGCTCGCTGGCCGCTCACCACGACGGACGACCTGACCGCAGCGCTCGATCCGACCCAGATGGAGCCCGCGCCCAAGCCAGCAAAGGGCGGCAAGCCAGCCCCCGCCGCAGCGGCACCCGCGCCCGTCTCGAAGGAAGAGATCGCCAAGGCCGCCGCCGACGCGATCCGCGCGCAGCTGCTCGTCCGCACCTACCGCGTCCGTGGCCATCTCGCCGCGAACCTCGATCCGCTCGGCCTCTCCAAGCGCGAGATGCCCGAGGATCTGAAGACCGAATATCACGGCTTCTCCGACGCCGACATCGACCGGAAGGTCTATCTCGGCGGCACGATGGGCTTCGAATGGGTCTCGATCCGCGAACTCGTCGACACGTTGCGCAAGAACTATTGCGGCAATGTCGGCCTCGAATACATGCACATCTCCGACGTCGAGGAGCGCCGCTTCCTCCAGGAGCGCATGGAGGGCCAGGACAAGGCGATCGAATTCTCCATCGACGGCAAGAAGGCGATCCTCACCAAGGTGATCGAGGCCGAGCAGTGGGAGAAATTCCTCGGCAAGAAGTATGTCGGCACGAAGCGCTTCGGGCTCGACGGCGGCGAATCGATGATCCCCGCGCTTGAGAGCGTCATCAAATATGGCGGCCAGATGGGCGTGCGCGAGCTCGTCATCGGCATGGCGCATCGCGGTCGCCTCAACGTGCTGGCGAACGTGATGGCCAAGCCGTTGCGCGTGATCTTCCACGAATTCGCCGGCGGTTCGGCCAACCCGGACGACATCGGCGGTTCGGGCGACGTGAAGTATCACCTCGGCACCAGCACCGATCGCGAGTTCGACGGCCACAAGGTTCACATGAGCCTCGTCGCCAACCCGTCGCATCTCGAAGCCGCCGACCCCGTCGTGCTCGGCAAGACCCGCGCGATCCAGACGCTCAACAACGACCTCAAGGACCATGTCGCCAGCCTGCCCGTGCTGATCCACGGCGACGCCGCGTTCGCAGGGCAGGGGATCGTCTGGGAGTGCCTCGGCTTCTCGGGCATCCGCGGCTACAACACTGGCGGCTGCGTCCACTTCATCATCAACAACCAGGTCGGCTTCACGACCTCGCCGCAGTTCGCGCGCTCGTCGCCCTACCCGTCGGATGTCGCCAAGGGCGTCCAGGCGCCGGTCTTCCACGTCAACGGCGACGATCCCGAGGCGGTCACCTTCGCCACCAAGATGGCGATGGAATTCCGCCAGAAGTTCCATCGCGACATCGTCATCGACATGTGGTGCTATCGCCGCTTCGGCCACAACGAGGGCGACGAGCCGTCCTTCACGCAGCCGCTGATGTACGACATCATCCGCAAGCACCCCGGCGTGTCGTCGGTGTACGGCGATCGCCTGATCAAGGAAGGCGTGATCGACCAGCCCTGGATCGACGAGAACGTGAAGCAGTTCACGCTCCGCCTCGAGGGTGAGTTCGAAGCCGGGTCGTCGTACAAGCCGAACAAGGCGGACTGGTTCGGCGGTCGCTGGACTGGCCTCAGCGCGCCGACTGACGGCGCGTCGGCACGCCGCAACGTCGAGACGGGTCTCAGCACGAAGCTGTTCGACTCGCTTGGCCGCACGCTGACGACGATCCCGGAGAGCGTGAAGATCCACAAGACGCTCAACCGCGTGATCGATGCCAAGCGCGAGATGTTCAAGTCGGGCAAGGGCTTCGACTGGGCGACCGGCGAGGCACTCGCGTTCGGCGGCCTGCTCTCGGAAGGGTACGGCGTCCGTCTGTCCGGCCAGGATTCGGGTCGCGGCACCTTCTCGCAGCGTCATGCCGTCTGGGTCGACCAGACCGACGAGCACAAGTACGTGCCGTTGCAGGAGATCGAGCACGGCCGCTTCGAGGTGCTCGACAGCCCGCTCAGCGAATATGGCGTGCTCGGGTTCGAATATGGCTATGCGCTCGCCGACCCGAAGACCTTGGTCCTCTGGGAGGCGCAGTTCGGCGATTTCGTCAACGGCGCGCAGATCATGATCGATCAGTTCATCACGTCCGGCGAGTCGAAGTGGCTTCGCGCCAACGGTCTCGTGATGCTGCTGCCGCACGGCTATGAAGGGCAGGGGCCGGAGCATAGCTCGGCACGTCCCGAGCGCTTCCTCCAGTCGTGCGCCGACGACAACATCCAGGTCGCGAACTGCACCAGCCCGGCGAACTATTTCCACCTGCTTCGCCGGCAGATGCACCGCAACTTCCGCAAGCCGTTGATCGTGATGACGCCGAAGTCGTTGCTCCGTCACAAGCTAGCGGTCTCGAACGCCGAGGATTTCCAGGGCGACAGCCACTTCCGCCGCCTGTTGTCGGATACCAATCCGGCTGCCGACGTCGACACGAAGCGTCTGGTCCTGTGCACCGGCAAGGTCGCGTACGACCTGATCGAGGCACGCGATGCGGCGGGTGACACCGACACGCAGATCGTCCGCGTCGAACAGCTCTATCCCTTCCCCGGCAACCCGATCGCCGAGCGCGTCGCACGGATGCCGAACCTGGAAGAGATCGTCTGGGCGCAGGAAGAGCCGAAGAACAACGGTTACTGGTTCTTCGTCGAGCCGCTGATCGAGGAGGCGCTGGCAACGGTCGACTCCCGCGTGAAGCGCGCGCGCTACGCTGGGCGCAACGCCTCGGCCTCGCCCGCGACCGGCCTGATGAAGCGTCACCAGGCCGAACAGGGCGCGCTCGTCGCCGACGCGCTCGGCCACTCCGTCCGCGACGAAATCCGCCGCACCCGCGCAAACTAAGTTTTTCTACCACCCCGGCGTAGGCCGGGGCCCAATTGGGATGGTAGATGTAATTGAGCGAAACGCCGGCCACTCAGCGTTTCGTAACTGGACCCCGGCCTACGCCGGGGTGGAGGAAACGAGAAAATGGCAACCGAAGTCACCGTCCCCGTCCTGGGTGAATCGATCACCGAAGCCACCCTCGGCGAGTGGCTGAAGCAGCCCGGCGACCCCGTCGCGGTCGACGAGCCGATCGCCAGCCTCGAGACCGACAAGGTCTCGGTCGAGGTCCCGTCGCCGGTCGCCGGCGTCATGGGCCAGCACGCGGTCGCCGTCGGTGACACCGTGCAGGTCGGCGCGATGCTCGCCACGATCGACTCCGGTGACGGCGCCGCTGCCTCGGCCCCTGCGCCTGCGCCCGCCGCGACGGCAACGCCAGCCGCTCCCGCCAAGGACGAGTCCGGCGCAGGTTACGGCGACCAGCCCGGCGCCGGCACCAGCGACTCGCCCGCCGCGCTCTCCCCGTCGGTCCGCCGCGCGGTACTCGAGCACGGCGTCGATCCCGGCACCGTCAAGGGCACCGGCCGTGACGGTCGCATCACCAAGGAAGACGTGACCGCCGCCGCGTCGAGCAAGCCGGCGCCTGCGCCCGCCGCAGCACCCGCTCCGGCAGCAGCCCCCGCCGCCGCTTCGGGTCGCGGCGAAGAGCGCGTCCGCATGACGCGCCTCCGCCAGACGATCGCCAAGCGCCTCAAGGAAGCACAGAACACGGCGGCCATGCTGACGACGTTCAACGACGTCGACATGACCGCGGTGATCGAGGCGCGCGCCAAGTACAAGGACCTGTTCGAGAAGAAGCACGGCGTCCGCCTCGGCTTCATGGGCTTCTTCGTGAAGGCCGCGACGATGGCGCTGCGCGACATCCCCTCGGTCAACGCATCGATCGACGGCGACGACATCGTCTATCACGATTACGCCGACATCTCGGTCGCGGTCTCGTCGCCGGGCGGCCTCGTCGTCCCCGTCATCCGCGATGCCGACCAGATGTCGGTCGCGACGATCGAGAAGACGATCGGCGACTTCGGCAAGCGCGCCAAGGAAGGCGCGCTCAAGATGGACGAGATGAAGGGCGGCACCTTCACGATCTCGAACGGCGGCGTGTTCGGCTCGCTGATGTCGACCCCGATCATCAACCCGCCGCAGTCCGCCGTGCTCGGCCTCCACCGCATCGAGGAGCGCCCGGTCGTCGTCAACGGCCAGATCGTCATCCGCCCGATGATGTACCTCGCGCTCAGCTACGACCACCGCCTGATCGACGGCCGCGAAGCCGTGACGTTCCTGGTGGCGCTCAAGAACGCGATCGAAGATCCCACGCGCATCCTGATCGACCTCTGACTCAAAACGGCTCCTCGTTCTCCTGCGAACGCAGGAGCCCAGGGTCACGGACACCACCCTCCGTAACCCTGGATTCCTGCGTACGCAGGAAAACGTGACGCCCGGTTTCGTCTACCTGATGGCGAGCAGCCGCAACGGAACGCTCTACCTCGGCGTCACCAGCGACCTGCTCGCCAGAGCCTACCAACACCGCAACCGCCTGATCGACGGCTTCTCCAAGGCGCATGGCTGCATCCTCCTTGTGTGGTTCGAGACGAGTGACGACATACAATCTGCACGGCAACGCGAGTTGCAGATGAAGAAATGGAAGCGGGCCTGGAAGATCGACCTGATCGAACAGACCAACCCGCACTGGAAGGATTTGTACGAGACGCTCTTCTAACCCGTTCTCCTGCGAACGCAGGAGTCCAGGGTAACAAGCGGCGCCTCCCGTAACCCTGGGCTCCTGCGTTCGCAGGAGAACGACGGAGATGAAGAATGGCTGACTACGACTATGACGTCCTCGTGATCGGTGCGGGCCCCGGCGGTTACGTCGCGGCGATCCGTGCAGCGCAGCTCGGCCTGCGCACCGCCTGTGCCGAATCGCGCGAGACGCTCGGCGGCACCTGCCTCAACGTCGGCTGCATCCCGTCCAAGGCGCTGCTCCACGCCTCCGAGATTTACGAGGAGGCCAAGGGCGGCCACATGACGAAGTTCGGCATCGACTTCCAGGGCGTCACGCTGAACCTCGACCAGATGCACGCCGAGAAGGCCAAGGCCGTCAAGGAACTGACCGGCGGCGTCGAATTCCTGTTCAAGAAGAACAAGGTCACCTGGCTCAAGGGCAAGGCCGCATTCCAGGACGCGCACACCGTCGAGATCGCCGGCCAGAAGGTCACCGCGAAGAACATCGTCATCGCCACCGGTTCGTCGGTCATGCCGCTCCCCGGCGTCACGGTCGATCAGAAGACCGTCGTCGACAGCACCGGCGCGCTCGAGATCCCCAAGGTCCCCGAGCACATGGTCGTCATCGGCGGCGGCGTGATCGGCCTCGAACTGGGCAGCGTCTGGCGTCGTCTCGGCGCGAAGGTCACGGTCGTCGAGTTCGTCGACCAGATCCTCCCCGGCTTCGACGGCGAAGTCCGCCGCGAGACCGCCAAGCTCTTCAAGAAGCAGGGCATGGAGCTGAAGCTCTCGACCAAGGTCACCGGCGTCACCGTCACTGACGGCGTCGCGACCGTGACCGTCGAGCCCGCCGCCGGTGGCGCATCCGAGACGCTGACCGCCGACGCGGTGCTCGTCTCGATCGGGCGCAAGGCGAACGTCGACGGCCTCAACCTCGAAGCCATCGGCCTCGAACTCAACAAGCGCGGCCAGATCGAAACCGACCACTCGTTCCGCACGAAGGTCGACGGCGTCTGGGCGATCGGCGACTGCATCCCCGGCCTGATGCTGGCGCACAAGGCCGAGGACGAGGGCGTCGCGGTGGCGGAAAACATCGCCGGCCAGACCGGCATCGTCAACGAGGACGTCATCCCGAGCGTCGTCTACACGATGCCCGAGATCGCTGGCGTCGGCCTCACCGAAGAGGCGGCGCGCGACAAGACCGCCGAATCTGGTGGCATCAAGGTCGGCAAGTTTCCGTTCGCCGCGAACAGCCGCGCCAAGACCAACCGCGACACCGACGGCTTCGTGAAGATCATCGCCGACGCCAAGACCGACCGCGTCCTCGGCGTCTGGATCGTTTCTTCGCTGGCGGGAACGCTGATCGCCGAAGCTGCCATCGCGATGGAATTCGGCGCGACCAGCGAGGACATCGCCTACACCTGCCATGCGCATCCGACGCATGCCGAGGCGATCAAGGAGGCCGCGATGGCGGTGCAAGGCAAGCCCATCCACATCTAGCAAGTGCTAGATGTGGATCGAAAGGGCTCGCCCGGCCGGCGGCGCTCCAGCGCCGTCCGACGACAGGGGCTTTGCCCCTGTCCGGCCAAGCAGGGCTTCACATCCGAAGTAAGATCGATAGGGCGTCAGTGGCAATCCACCGGCGCCCTCTCTGCGTTGCAGCGCGAGAGTTGAAGGTGCAGCGCGAGGGCGGCGAAGGCGCAGGCAGGGGGGCAAAGGTTGAGTTCGATCGGGGAATGGATGTTGCCCGAGTTCGCCAGTTCGCCAGTTCGCCAGTTCGCCAGTTCGCCCACGCCCCGTCCACCCGCAAAACCCAACCCACCCCTTCCGTCATCCCGGCGAACGCCGGGACCCACGGTCACGGTGGACCCAGTGATATTCTCCCATCACCATCCAGTCCGCGACCATGGGTCCCGGCGTCCGCCGGGATGACGGGGGAGGGGTAGGAGGGTAGAAGGGTAGGAGGGTAGGAGGGTAGAAGGGAGGGGCGCGACCAAGTGGCAGCGTGGACCACCCCGAGCAGACGATCTGCAAGGTCCTTGACCGCATCACCCAGTCCAAGCCCTAAGCTCCGGCCCCCCTCAAACTCATCCACCCACACACCCCATCCGTCATCCCGGCGAACGCCGGGACCCACGGTTACGGCGAACCCGGTGACATCCCCCCATCTCTACCCGGCCCGCGACCATGGGTCCCGGCGTCCGCCGGGATGACGCGGGGAGGGAGCGCAACACCTGAGCGCAATCGGAATAGCGTGCACGAATGCCCGGCAACGCCCGACAACGCCGGTCAAGTCAGAACCACCCCGCCCAAACGATACCGCCCGCCTTCTTGTTCTCCCGCGAAGGCGAAAGCCCAGTCTGGGTCCCTGCCTTCGCGGGGAAACATCCTTGGCACAGCCACCACATCCGCCTTCCGCATCGCTCATCACCTCGACGCTACCCGGCCCCTCGTCGCGCCACCCCCAACCCACCCAAAACCAAAACCCGGAAACTTCCGCCCCCGCCCCCCCAACCGGAACCAATCCTTAGCAAAGCCAACCTATTAAACCGCGCAACGAACGAACAAGCAGGTCTCCGTGGCACTCGATCTCTCTACTCTCTACGTCGTCGCAGGCTTCGGCCTGCTGATCGCCGGGTTCATCCACCTCATCCCGCTGGCAACCGGTCGGTTCGGGTCGTGGGCAGGGCTATGGGGCGCCGGCCACCTGATCGCCGGGTGCGGCGCGCTGATGGCGGTGCTCAATGATCGGATCGGTCTCCCCTGGGCGCCCAGCATCGGCAACCCCGCGGTGGTGATGGGCTATGCGCTGATTGCCGGCGCGGTCGTGAAGTTCAGCCGCCCCGACGCGCGCCTGACGTCCCTGCTGGCGATCGCCGCGATCGTCGGCCTGCCCCTGTGGTTCACCCACGACCCGGCGCATTTCCACCTCCGCGTCGCCTATCTCAGCGTCATCCGCGCCGGGTTCGACCTCGTCGTGGTGATCGTCGCCATCCGTCTCGCACGCCGGGAGTCGCTACAGACCGGCTGGATCGTCGCCGCGCTGTTCGCGGTCACCGTGCCGATGTTCCTCGGTCGCGCCTGGCTGGCTTACGGCGACCGCATCGGCACGCAACTGACCGGCCGTCATGATGACTTCGGCGCATGGCTCGCGGCGGGGCAGATCGCCTTCATCATCTTCCGCGCCTTCTCGCTGCTGATCCTCCAGGCCGAGCGCGGCCAGAACCTGCTGCTCGATCAGATGGAGCGCGACTGGCTCACCGGCGCGTTCAACCGCGCCGGACTGGACCGCATCGCGCAGACCTTCACGGGCCGTCTTGCGCCGCGCACCCTGACGCTGATGATGCTGGATCTCGATCGCTTCAAGGCGCTCAACGACACGCTAGGCCACGCCGCCGGCGACGCTGCGCTCCGCACCTTCGCCGAGATCACCCAAGAAGCCCTGGGCCGGCAAGGCTACCTCGTCCGCTGGGGCGGCGACGAATTCGTCTGCGTGCTGCCCGATGTGCCGACCGAGCAGGCCAGCATGATCGGCAATCGCATCGCCACCCGGTTCGCGCAGACCATGGCGCCGCGAACGTCGACCCATGGCACGCTCGGCGTCAGCATCGGCGTCGTCGAGGGCGAATCCGACACCCCGATCGTCGACCTCATCGCCGCCGCCGACCGCGCGATGTACCTCGCAAAGGGCGACCGCCGCCAACCTGCCATCTACATAAAGGCAGCCTGAGCCGGGCGTATTGGATCGCCCCGAAAGGGCCGAAACGCCGCCCGCGGCGTCGCGGCCCTGCACACTCAAGCGGCAGGCGGGTCCTTCTTCGCGGTCGGCTTGCCGAACCCGACGAACAATCGCTCCAACCCCACCGTAACCGAGTCCAGCACCTTGGCGAACTCCGGCGGCAGCGCGTTCGCCTCGCCCCGCGGCGGCTCCCGCGTCTCCCCGGCAAACGGACCATTACCCTGCGGCTTGGTCGACTCCGTCGCCACGTCCGGCTCGACCTTCGACGCTGCAGGCTCAGCCTGTGCCGAGGACGAGGCAGGGGAAGGCGGGGCAGGGGGCGTCGGCGGCGTAGGCGGCGTCGGCCGAGCGCTCGACTTCGCGTCATGCTTCGAGATCGCCGTCGCCGCGGCCATCAGCCCCGCCGCGATCATCTGCCGTCCGACCGGCGTCCCCATCTGCCGCGCGATCGTCGCAGCGATCCCCGCAAACGGCGCCCCGCCGTCATGCTTGCGACCCTCATGCTTCCGGCCCTCATGGTTATGCCCGTCATGCTTCTGCGCGTCATGCGCATGGCCCTCATGGCCCTCATGCCCAGTACTTGAGTGCCCCTGAGCCGCCGCCATCTCGGCCTCGCGCTCGCGCCGCTTTCGCTCGTCCTTCTTCTTGCCCATGTCGTCCTCTGTGCCATTCCGCGTCAGTGTGTACGAACAAGATAATACACCGATACCGGAGTGCAACCCCGGCGGCTTGGCCTCTCCACCCGTGATGGTCGATCAGTTGCCGGACCAGGCGCCCGGCAATCGCCACGTCACCTTTTGCGTCGCGTGGCTGACCATCGGCTTGCCGTCGAAGCCAAGCGCGGGTGTGTAGCGCGCATGCCGCATGATCGCGCTACAGGCCGCCTTGTCGAGTTCGACCTCGCCGCTCGTCACCACGGGCCGGCAATCCGCAACCCGCCCGTCGAGGCCGATCGTCCACAGGACCGTCGAGGTCCCTTGCGCACCCTTGCCGACGATCGTCCTCGGGTAATCGTCGGGCCCGATCCAGTATTCGGGCCGCGTCGTCGCCTTGGCAGGCTGGGCGATCTTCGCGCGCTCGGTCGGGTCGATGCCCCACTGCTTGGCCGTCGAATCATTGCATTTGGCCAGGGCCTCGAACGCGGCCTTCGCACTTGGCATCGCGAACGCCCAGCCCGGCATCTTGTCCGGGGCGATGCGCAGCACGGCATCGGCGGGCAGCGTTTCGAACAACGTGGCATCGACCTGCATGCGAGTCATCCGCTTGCCCGAGGCTTGGGTCGGATAACTCTCGTACCGGCTGTCATCCGATCCCCCGCCGACGATGCCGATCTTCGCCTGGCCCAACCGCATCGTCACGCTACGATCATTGGTGTAGACCATCAGCTCGAGCGTGGATGCCAGTGGCAGCCGGCGCAGCGCAAGGATCGTCTCCGCCTTGCCCGTGCCATAGGTGCGACCGAGCATGCAGGCGGTCGCGCCATAATCGACGTTCCACTTGCTCGCCGGTGTCAGCGGCGCGGCCGCGGTCGGTTCGGCCAGCGCCGCGGCGGCGGCAAGCCCCAGCATCAGCGGCATCCGAAAATACTCGTCATCGCATCATCCCCTTGCACCCCGTCCCGTTCGCCGGTTCTCTAAAATCCGCCGCCCGGTTGCAAGCCGTGTCGACGCCTCGATCGCCCGTCGCGCAATCGGTCGCGCAATCGATCATCACCGATGAACTGGCACCCGGCCTCATGCATTCCTATCTCTCCCACTAGTCTCCCGATCAGAACAGAAGTAGAACCAGCCTCATGCTGACAAAGATTTCCGTACGCGGCGCGCGCGAGCACAACCTCAAGGACGTCGACATCGACATCCCCCGCGACACGCTCACGGTGATCACCGGCCTCTCGGGCTCGGGCAAGTCGAGCCTGGCGTTCGACACGATCTACGCCGAGGGCCAACGCCGCTACGTCGAGAGCCTGTCCGCCTACGCCCGCCAGTTCCTCGAACTGATGCAGAAGCCCGACGTCGACCACATCGAGGGCCTCTCGCCCGCGATCTCGATCGAGCAGAAGACGACGTCGCGCAACCCGCGCTCGACCGTCGCCACCGTCACCGAAATCTACGACTATATGCGCCTCCTCTGGGCGCGCGTCGGTATCCCGTACTCGCCCGCCACCGGCGAGCCCATTGCGGCGCAGACCGTGTCGCAGATGGTCGACCGGGTCATGGCGCTCCCCGAAGGCACGCGTCTGTACCTGCTCGCCCCCGTCGTCCGCGGCCGCAAGGGCGAGTACCGCAAGGAACTCGCCGAGTGGCAGAAGGCGGGCTTCGCGCGCGTCCGCATCGACGGCACGATCCACGACATCGACGAAGCCCCCGCGCTCGACAAGAAGTACAAGCACGACATCGAAGTCGTCGTCGACCGTCTCGTCGTGGGTGGCGAGATCGCCACGCGCCTCGCGGAAAGCTTCGAAACCGCGCTGAAACTCGCCGACGGCCTTGCCTATGTCGACCCCGCCGACCCGGTCGAGCCGCACACCCCCAAGTCCGAAATCCTCGGCAACAACGCCCCCGACGGCCGCATCGTCTTCAGCGAGAAGTTCGCCTGCCCGGTCAGCGGCTTCACCATCTCCGAGATCGAGCCCCGCCTGTTCTCGTTCAACGCTCCCCAAGGCGCATGCCCGGCCTGCGACGGCCTCGGCGAGAAGCTGCTGTTCGACGAAGACCTCGTCGTCCCCAACCACATGCTCAGCATCAAGAAGGGCGCGGTCGTCCCCTGGGCGAAATCCAACCCGCCGAGCCCGTATTACATGCAGGTCCTCGGCAGCCTCGCGCGCGAGTTCAAGTTCGACATCGAGACGCCCTGGTCCGACCTCCCGCCGGAGGTCCAGAGCACGATCCTGCACGGCTCGAAGGGCAAGCCCGTCACGCTCACCTTCATCGACGGCAAGAAGAAATACGACGTCTCCAAGCCGTTCGAGGGCGTCATCGGCAACCTCAACCGCCGCATGCTCCAGACCGATTCCGCCTGGATGCGCGAGGAATTGAGCAAGTACCAGTCCGCCGCCCCTTGCGAAGTCTGCGGCGGCGCGCGCCTGAAACCCGAAGCGCTCGCGGTCAAGATCGCGATGAAGGACATCTCCTACGCCACGCATCTCTCGGTGGTCGACGCGCTCCAGTTCTTCACCGACATGCCGCAGCACCTCGGCGACCAGCAGAACGCGATCGCCGAACGCATCCTCAAGGAGATCGTCGAGCGTCTGGGCTTCCTCAACAACGTCGGCCTCGACTACCTCAACCTCGACCGCACCTCCGGCACGCTCAGCGGCGGCGAGAGCCAGCGCATCCGCCTCGCGTCGCAGATCGGCAGCGGCCTGTCCGGCGTGCTCTACGTCCTCGACGAGCCCTCGATCGGCCTGCACCAGCGCGACAACGACATGCTCCTCAAGACGCTCCGCCGTCTGCGCGATCTCGGCAACACCGTGCTCGTCGTCGAGCATGACGAGGACGCGATCCGCACCGCCGACTACATCATCGACATGGGCCCCGGCGCCGGCGTCCGCGGCGGCCAGGTCGTCGCGCAGGGCACGCTGAAGCAGATCCTCAAGTCGAAGGGCAGCATCACCGCCGACTATCTCAACGGCACGCGCGAGGTGCCGGTCCCAACCACGCGACGGAAAGGCAACGGCAAGAAGCTCACCGTCCACAACGCGGTCGCCAACAATTTGCGCGGCGTCACCGCCAGCCTGCCGCTCGGCACCTTCACCTGCATCACCGGCGTCTCCGGCTCGGGCAAGTCGAGCTTCACGATCGACACGCTCTACGCCGCCGCCGCGCGCGAGCTGAACGGCGCGCGCATCGTCCAGGGCAAGCACGACAAGATCACCGGCCTCCAGTATCTCGACAAGGTCATCGACATCGACCAGTCGCCGATCGGCCGCACCCCGCGCAGCAACCCCGCCACCTACACCGGCAGCTTCACGCAGATCCGCGACTGGTTCGCCGGCCTGCCGGAATCGCAGGCGCGCGGCTACAAGCCCGGCCGCTTCAGCTTCAACGTCAAGGGCGGCCGCTGCGAGGCGTGCCAGGGCGACGGCGTGCTAAAGATCGAGATGCACTTCCTCCCCGACGTCTACGTCACCTGCGACGTCTGCCACGGCGCGCGCTACAATCGCGAGACGCTCGAGGTGAAGTTCAAGGGCCATTCGATCGCCGACGTGCTCGACATGACGGTCGAGGACGCCGCCGAGTTCTTCAAGGCGGTCCCCCCGATCCGCGATAAGATGGCGATGCTGGTCGAGGTCGGCCTCGGCTACGTCAAGGTCGGCCAGCAGGCGACGACGCTCTCGGGCGGCGAAGCGCAACGCGTCAAGCTCGCCAAGGAACTCTCGCGCCGCGCCACCGGCAACACGCTGTATATCCTAGACGAACCCACCACCGGCCTCCATTTCGAGGACGTGCGCAAGCTGCTGGAAGTCCTCCACGCGCTGGTCGAGCAAGGCAACACGGTCGTCGTGATCGAACACAATCTCGACGTCATCAAGACCGCCGACTGGGTCCTCGACCTGGGGCCGGAAGGCGGCGTCAAGGGCGGCGAGATCGTCGCCGAGGGCACGCCGGAGAAGGTCGCGAAGGCCAAGGGGAGTTTTACGGGGAAGTATCTGGCGCCGTTGCTGGAGAAGCGGGTGGACTGAGGAGCCATGTAAGAAGGTCCTTATCGTCAACGATTGGAAGCGCAAACACTGGGTGGTTGATAACACGCTCTTCGTTTATGAGAACGCAATGGATACGCAATCTCAGCCACTTATGCGAACGGATGCCGCGAACGCGTGGTTCACAGCATTCCTAATAATCCTGTCTTTGGTTATGTTAGTTCTCGGAAATAACGAGATGACCGAAGGATGGAAGTTCGCGGGGGCCAAGTTTGATGACACATTGAACAATATTGGGCTTGCGCTACTCATCGCTGGAATAACTCAATATTATACTGATTTTCGAGTAAGGTCCAGATTTTACAAAGACGTATCCGACAACGTCATAGCAAACGAGACTTTGCGCGAGTCCGGAATTCTAAAATTCTTTAGAGACTCAAAAACCTGTATCCCCGCTAAGGTGTTGGATTCTGCGAAGACGTTGGATGTTGGCGTCACTTATTCTGATAGATTTCTTAAAGATAATATTGGGATATTAGTATCAAGGGCAGGGTCTATTCGCGTTCGGGTGTATTGTGTTGACGCGGACGACGCTGACGTCAGGCGACTGGTGGCTCTGAATACAGGATTTTCAGATGATGACGTACGGGCAGAATATCGGAAGCTAACGCGGATCGTCGACGATCTAGTTAGCAAAGGTGTTAATATTGAGCTTTTCAAGCAAAAGACGCTGCCCCATTATTCCTTTTATATAATTGATGATTATTATTTTCTTACAATGAGTACTTTTGCGTCTCGGCGGGCAACTGTGCCGCTTTTTCAAATGGATCAGTCAAGTCCTCTTGCATTGTTGATACGTGAAGACAGGGATCATGTCATGGCCCTCAATTCCACAAACGAAAAACAGGCGACCCCACAGTGAAATCCGATCTCGAAACAGCAATGGCTGAGCTGTGCTTAACCTATTCAAAACGTCAGGTTGAAGCAGCTTTATCTCGCGTTACCGAGGAGGAGCTCAGCGGCGAACTCACGTTTGTCGTTAATGCGGGAATGCATGCTCTACCCGTCGATATACTAAAGGGTGAAACGTTTTATTTTTCGGAGGGGAACGTTGATCTGAGTCAAGAAAATGTTAAAGAAACTGTTAAGGAATTATCCAAAAAAGCTGTTAAGTTTCTTCGTAGTCGCGTTTGGACAAAGATCTACATCATACCATCTGGCCACCCTCTACTTGTAACACTGGCTACATTGGTAGTTTATCGTGTGACTAGGGTAAATCCTATTATACTATATTATGTTGACGGAGCCTATAGGGAGGTTGCTATAGACGTACGTCATGATGTGTTTGGTTCGTCTTGAAGGCTGGGTCACGAAACTGATCCGAGATGCGCTTCGGCATAGCCATCTTTATGGTAAAATAAACTTCGATCGAGATTGGCCTCGGGTATCTATGCTAGATTGTAGGTTTCTTGCGTTTAGTAATTTTTCGCTATCCAGCAAAAGTGCTATCTTGGTTACATGGCTAATCTAACCCCCATCGAGTCGGAGTTCGCGACCAGCGAGGACGCCGCAGCGTATGACGCATGGTTCCGCGCCAAGGTCGAGCGTGCGATGGCGTCCAAGGAGCCCAGCATTCCCCACGACATAGTCATGGCTGAAATGCAGGCCATCATTGAGCGCGCCCGGCATCGCTGATCTTCCACTGAACTGGCGGCCAGAGGCCCGTCAGGCGCTGCGCGATATCACGACCTACATTGCTGATCGAAATGCCGATGCCGCGAGCCGATTGGGCGCGGCGATCCTTCACACGACGAACCGGATCGCCGAGCATCCCTATCTCTACCGTCCCGGTCGCGTTGCCGGCACGCGAGAAGCGGTAATCCATCCCAACTACCTGCTGGTCTACCGCGTCACTGAGACGATCGAGATCCTCGCCGTCCTCCACGCTCGCCAGCAATATCCTTGAAGCCCTGCAACCGTCGTTGTTGCCCCGACGGATCGGCGTCGCCAGCGCAAGGCGGAACCCCTGCCACCGACCGTCCGTTTCCGAGGCTGCATCAAAGGACATTCCCATGACCAAGCCTCACCCGCACAAGCCCGCCCCCAGCCCCAAGCCAAACGCCAAGACGTTCGGCATTAACGCGCTGTCGATCGGGGCCGCGGCGATCGGTCTCGGGGGTGCGTTGCTGGCGGTGTTCCTACGCTCGAAGGCCAACCCCGCCGAGCATGCCGCGCCCGATCTCGCGCTCGACAAGCCCCGCCCGGGTGCGACCGATCGCGCGCCGGACGCCTTCCGCCCCGATCCCACCGCGGTCCCCACCAAGGCCGAGCGCGAGTCGCTCCGCCCCGCCACCGGCCCGGCCCCGTCGTTCGCCGCGGATCGCGGTTCGACGCTCGGCTGACCCGCCTTCCTGATCGTCCCCCGCAACGGGGAGGTGGCTGGCGCTTGCCAGACGGAGGGGGAGGGGGCGATCACCTTCGTTGCGTGTCCTCCCCCTCCGTCACCTGCGGTGCCACCTCCCCCTTGCGGGGGACGATCGGAATGCTCAACGGTCTAGGTCTATCCTGACGTCACCCCTTCGCTCCGTCACCTGGACTGGTTTCGGCGGGTACTCTTTCGAGCAAGCAAGCGTGTGTCCCCGCGAAGGCGGGGATCCAGACTGGGCTCCCGCCTTCGCGGGAGAACAAGGAGGGCGTCGGATCGCGCGCTACGCGTGTTCGAGATTGATGAGCACTGGTTCCATCACCCACGCCACGCCCTCATCCCCCTTCCGTCATCCTCACGAAAGTCAGGACCCAGAGCCAAAGTGCTACACCCCTTAACCCTGGGTCCTGACTTTCGTCAGGATGACGAGGGCGGGCGTCAGGACGAGGCCCCCCCCGAAACCGCTGTCCTACACACCCCGATCCGGCATACCTGATCGGTCCTCTCCGCAACGAGGATCGACCATGGCAAACGCACCCACCCCGGCCGTTCCACGCCCATGCTACATCGCCACGCGCGCGATCCCCGCACCAAAGCCACGCTACGAACCCCCAATCCCCGACCACCTCCCAGACGCGGTCCGTCACGTCATGGCCTGGCAAGCGCATGTAGACGCCGGCCGGATCGGCAACCGCCTGCCCGTATCGCCCGAGATCGCCGCCAACCGCGACCGATGGACCGCACTCGCCCGGACCATGCGCAAGTGACCGCCGCTCTCCATGAACAGGGTGTCGACGCGCCGCCCATCGACTCCTTCACGCGGCAAAATCGCCAGCGCATCGACGGCTGGTCCCCAGAACGCCAGCGCGTCTTCCTCGAACGCATCGCCGAGGGCGCCACCGTCGACGAGGCCACCGCCAGCGTCGGCCTGTCACCACGCGCCGCGTACAGCCTGCGCCGTCGCGCAGCGGGCGCGGCGTTCGCGCTCGGCTGGGACGCCGCCAAGCTCGTCGCGCGGCCGATCGTCGCCGAGGCGCTGTTCTGTCGCGCGATGGTCGGCCAGATCGAGCGTCTTACGAAGCCCGACGGCGACGTGATCGAACGCCACCGCTTCGACAACCGCCTCGCCATGTCGCTGCTCGCCCGGCTCGATCGCCATGCCGAGGAGAGCGAGACCACCAATGCCGCCGCACGCCTGATCGCGACCGAGTTCGACGCGTTCCTCGACGTGGTCGAGCGCGACGCAGGGCCTGCCCGCGCCGGCCTGTTCCTCGGCGAGCGTGTCCGGTCGTCCGACGCAGGGGAGGGGATGGCGCCGATCGTGGCGCTGGCCCGCGCGGACCGCTGGCTCCGCAGCAACGCCGGCCTCGCGTCGGAGATCGACGTTGCCGATCTCGATCCCGCCGCCCGCGCCGGCTGGACCGCCGAGCAATGGGCGCGCGCCGAGGCCGCCGGGTTGCTCAGTCTCGCACCCGAACCTGTCGCCAAACCTGCGCCTCCGAAACCTGCGCCAGCGTCTGCACTTTCTGCACTTCCGGCCGTCGAACCGGGCGGACCCGACGGCGAATGTCCGGTCTGGTGGGACGAATTCACCAGTGCCTGGCGCACCCGCTTCCCGCCCCTGAGCGACTTCGACGAAGGCAATGGCGGCACTTTCGGCGACGACGGTTACAGCCGCGAATGTTCCCGGGAGGAGGCGATCATCCTCGATGCGCCGTACGACCGCGAGACCGCCGAGCGCGTCGTCGTCGAGGGCGCCGATCGCGACAGCTGGTTCATCGGCTATGCGGTGGGCTGCGGGCTGATCGAGGATGACGAGGTCGATGCGGTCGCCGCGACCGATATGGCACGCGTCGCTGCGCTGGCCCGTAATTTCGATCCGGATCGCCCGAGAACGCCTGACCCAGAACCCGGTAACGCCGCTTCGTCCGGCGCCGGTCCCGGCCAGTCGCCCGGCCAATCGCACACCGCACCCAATCTGACGCCGACGCCTGCGGACGCTGCACCCAAATCCGCCACCGGGCGTTCTCCCGCCATACGCATAGTCAACGGAGTACCCCCATGAGCATCTTCAGCAAGATCAAGTCCGCCATCTTCGGTGAGCACGGCCCGCTCGGCAGCGGCCATTTCGGTACGCCCAAGGCCGACGCGCCCGCACCAGCGCCCGCGCCGCAGACCACCGCAGCCCAGCCCGCGCCGACGCCAACGCCCGCCGCACCGACTCCGCAGGCAGCGCCCGCCCAGGCAGTCGACGTCGAGGCCGTCCTCTCGGGCATCGCCTCGAAGAAGGGCTCGGATCTCAACTGGCGCACGTCGATCGTCGACCTGATGAAACTGCTTGACCTCGATTCGAGCCTCGACAACCGCAAGGAACTCGCCACCGAGCTCGGCTATACCGGCGCGAAGGACGGCAGCGCGGAGATGAACATGTGGCTGATCAAGGCCGTGATGCGCGAGCTGGAAAAGAACGGCGGCACCGTGCCCGCCAACCTCAAGGACTAACGGTGTTTCGGCGCTGGCAACCGAACCCCGGCGCCGATCATTACGCATTCAGTATCAACCCACTGAAAGGACACGAAATGCGCGTTGCGATGCTGGGCCTGCTGGCCGCCTCTACCATGGTTGCCGGCTGCGTCGGCGACGGAGGCAGCCGCTACGGCGTCGACCCGCGCTATCGCTCCTACGATTATAACCGCGTCGACCCCGCATACGGCGGCTACGACGCCGGTCGTTATTACCGCGACGATGCACGCTATCGTGAGCGCCGCCTGTCGCGCAACGACCGCGTCTATCGTGGCAATGACGGCCGATATTATTGTCGCCGCAACGACGGCACCACCGGCCTGATCGTCGGCGGAGTCGCGGGCGGCGTGCTCGGTAACGTCATCGCGCCCGGCGGCTCGGGCCTACTCGGTACCGTGCTCGGTGCAGCCGGCGGCGCGCTCGCAGGGCGTGCGGTGGATCGCTCCAGCAACGACACCCGCTGCCGTTAAATCCCTCGGCCGGCGCCGAAATATCTGCGCCGGTCGATCTAAATTATCGTCGTCGATGGCGGCGCACGCGAAAATATTATCTGCGATAATCGACGCAGTTCTTGACCCATTTTACCGGCAAGATTTGCAATTCGGGCGGTCTTGGCCCATATAGCGCTCAGCTACAGTCGCATATCGACGGTTCTTGGCGCTTTGCGGCACCTTTCTCCTTCTTTCCCTGCTCCGCGGCACGGGTCGCCCGAACGTCGGGTTACTCTCTACTAAGAAGGAGCCACTTCATGGCTATCACCGGAACCGTCAAGTTTTTCAACGCCGACAAGGGCTATGGCTTCATCGCGCCGGATGGCGGCGGCAACGATGCATTCGTGCATATCACCGCGGTTGAGCGCGCCGGCATGCCGACGCTGAACCAGAACCAGCGCGTCACCTACGAGCTCGAGCCCGACAAGCGTGGCAAGCAGTCGGCCGTGAACCTCCAGCCAGCCGATTGATCTCGCTGGCGGATTACGGTCCGCCAGCCTGATCTCGGTTGCGATGCGGCGGCCATCATGGTCGCCGCATCACCCCTTTGAAATTTCCCGCAGGAGCGCACCAGCATGGCCGATAATCCAGAATTTTACCGGGCCCGCGCTGATGAAGAGCGTCGCAACGGCGATGCAGCCCTCCTCGACAACGTCCGCGATCGCTGCCGCCGCGCCGAAAAGGCCTGGGACGACATGGCCTCGCGTGCCGAACGCACCCAGATCCTCCGCGCCGCTCGTGAGGCTGCACCTCCCGGTGGCGAGCGCATGATGATCGGCACCCCGTCGATGGTCCCCGCCGAATAGGCTGGATCTCCGAGGTTCGATTTATTTGAGGAAAAACCCGGGTGCAGCGATGCACTCGGGTTTTTCTTTGTTGCTTTCAGAGACGCCGTTTTCGCGCAGAGGCGCAGAGACCGCGGAGCTCTAGCTGAACCGCAGGTTCCCGAAATCAAATGCGACGTCCGCAGCTTACCCAGAACGCACCACCTCCGCGTCCTCTGCGCCTCTGCGCGAACCAACTTTTTCATCCAGCAAGTTGGCTGCCAGAAAGCATGAACACCGCTGACGCGATACTATGGAAACCGTCGCGACGACTTACTTCAGCGGCTTGCCCGAATCCTTCCACCGGTCGAGGATCTGCGATTCTGGCGGCAGCATGTTGGAAGGAGCCGGTATTGCCGGAGCCTGAGTAGCGGGCTTGGCCTGCGCAACGGTCGCCACCACCGTAGCCGGTACCGGGACGGAGACAGCCCCGGCCGTGGCAGCCGCGATCATCTGCGGTGTCGGCGGCGCAATCGGTTGCACGGACAGATGCGGCCCGGGCACCGGTTCGCCGCCAGCGTAGCGCTGGTTAAACGCAGCCGAAGTACCCCAATACCCCTTCCACCGATGGAAGAAATGCGCCCCGACGACGTCGGTCATCACCATGCTCCGGTTCCACGCAGGCGTCACAGCATAGGTATGATAGTGCGTCGCCAACCCGACCGGCGCGTACACATAGCCGGCGAGTGCCATGCCGGCCGCACGCGCGGCGCGGACCCATGCGGCACGCGCCGGCACCCGCGTCATCGCGCCATCGCAGGCGAAGCTGAACTGGCAGCCTGCGTGTTCGGAGCCCTGGTACACCACGCCGCATACCGTTCCCGGGAAGGCAGGATGCCGGGCGCGGTTGAGAATGACCTGCGCGACCGCCTGCTGGCCGGCATCGGGCTCGGATGCGGCTTCGTAATAGATCGCCGCGGTGAGGCATTGCAGCGCACGGTCGCGGTCCAGTGCCGATGTGGGTGCCATCGAGAAGGGCCGTGCGGGAACAATGCCCGCGTCGAGCGTCGCACCGGCCGGGATCGGCAGATCGGGCAGGTCGATGGTCCCCGTAACACCCGCCGCAGGGGCGGCGATCTCCTGCTCAGCCGACGCAGGGGCGGGGGCTGAGACCTTTACCAAGGATGCGGCACTCGCGCGCTCGCTCGCCGCTTCACGCGCCGACATCGCCCGGAGCGCTGCGTGCGCAGAAATCCCGGCGCCGATGATCAGCACCGTAACGACCATCGCCGCCCAGATGCGCTTCATCAACCGAACCGTCTGCAACCTAACGCGCAATCGCTTTCCTCGTACCTGCCTGTCGAGCCGTGCATAGCCGATCTGGCCGGACCGATCGCGCACGGATTCAGTCCGTCCCACCGCGGGACGGACGGTCACCGTAGCAACAAGCGCTTACCGTAAGGTTGCGGTGTCGAGCTTGAGCGCGGCCTCGGGGATGACCTCGACGTTCGGATAGGCTTTGCGCAGCGGTTCGATGAACTGCTTGGCGTCACCGACCACGACGATGCTCGCCGCCTTCGGATCGAGCAGCGCGACCGCCGCCGCCTGCACGGCCGCCGGATCGACCGCGCCGACCGCACCGGTATAGCGCTGGAGTTCACCGAGCGGCACGCCGTTCTGGACATAGGCGCCCAAAATCCCGGCAACGCCCGACGTCGTCTCGATCCCGCGCCCGAAATTGCCGACGAGCACGGCCTTACGCGTGTCGAGTTCTGCAGCGGGCACGGGAGACGCCCCCATCCGCGTCATTTCGGCGGCAATCAGCGTCACCACCTCGGCAGCGGTCGGGTTCTTGGTCTGAGTCCGCGCCGCGACCGTGCCCTGCGTCTTCCCCGCATCGAGCCCGCTGCCCGCGCCGTACGCAAGCCCACGCTTGATCCGAATCTCCTGGTTCAGCCGCGACGAGAAGCCGCCGCCCAAGACGGTATTGCCGACTGCGAGCGGATAATAGCGTGTATCCGACCGCGCGATCGCAGGACGCGCAACCACGACGCCCGCCTGACCCGCTTCCGGCATATCGACGACGATGACACGAGGCTTCGGGTACTCGACCTGCGGCGCGCTCACGGTTGCCCCGCCGACGGATTTCCAAGAACCGAACTGCGACTCCGCCAGCGCCTTTGCCCGCGCCGCGGTGACGTCGCCGACCATGATCAGCGTTGCCTGGCCCGGCTGGAAACTCCGCGCATACGCCGCCGTGATATCGGCCCGCGTGATCGCCTTCAGCGACAGCGGCGTGCCCCCGTTCGGCGCACCATAGGGCGACGCCCCGAGCACCGCGCGATCCGCAACCAGACCTGCGACTTGGGCCGGATCCTTCAACGCCAGCGTCACCGCATCGACCTGCTGCGTTCGCGCGCGCTCGATCTCCTCGGGCGCAAACGCCGGGTTGATCGCGACGTCGGCGAGGATCGCAATCGCCGGCGCAAGCTGGTCCGACTTCACCGTCACGTCGACCGCCGCGCCATCGCTGCCAGCCGAACTGCCGATTGCCCCGCCGAGCCCCTCGACCGCACGCGCGATCTGTGTCGCCGACCGCGTCTTCGTACCCTTGGTGAGCAGGTCCGCCGACAGGCTGCTGACACCCGCACGATTTGCCGGATCGGTCGCTGCACCACCGGCAGTCACGAGATACGCGGTGACGATCGGCAGGTCGTGCCGCTCGACCGTCACCAGCCGCATGCCGTTGGCGAGCCGCGTCTCCAACGGCTGCGGGATCGTTGGCGATACCGGTGCGCTCGGCGCAGGCGGCTGGACCCGATGCCCTTTCGGCGCAGGCGTCACGATCTCGATATTTGCCGGCGCCTTCAGGTCGGCGACCTGCACCGTCGGCGCAACCGTGATCGCATCCGCGACACCGCCGGCAGGCTTGGCCGCGAGTGGCATGTACCGGATCGTCGCCGACTGGTTGTCGCCGAGGTATTTCCGCGCAACGCGCTGGATATCCGCCGCCGTCACCCGCGCGATGGCCGCCAATTGCTTGTCGGCCGCCTGCGGATCGCCATCGATCAGCACCGCCGACGCCAGCGTGCTCGCCTTGCCCTCGGCGGTCTCGCGCGACTGGATCGACTGGGTCAGGATCTCGTTCTTCGCCTCCGCGAGTTCGGCCGCGGTCACCGGCGCATCGCGGAACCGGGCGACCTCCCGCTTCAACGCAGCCTCACCCGCCTCGACCGTCTTGCCGCCCGCGAGGATCGCGTAGACGACCATGTTGCCGGTCGCCTGCTTGGTATCCAGGAACGCCTCGGCCGACTGCGCGAGCTGGTCGCGGTACACGACGCTCTCGTACAGCCGCGAACTTTCGCCCGTCGCCAGCACCGCCTTCAGCACCGTCAACGCGGCGATATCCGCATCGCGGTCCGCCGGCACATGATAGCTGACCAGCACCGCAGGCAGCGGCGTGTTCGGCTCGTACACGGTGCGCGCCACAGCCTTAGTCCGTGCGGGCTCGGCGACAGTTACCCGCGGGATCGCTGCGCTCGGCTTCTTTATCCCCGCGAAATACTGGTCGACCCAGCCGTTCAACTGCGCCGGGTCGAAATTGCCCGAGACGACGAGGATCGCATTGTCCGGCCGATAATAAGTAGCGTGGAACGCCCGGACGTCGTCGATCCCGGCGGCTTCCAGATTTTCCAGGCTGCCGATCGTCCCACGCGCATAGGGATGCGTGGAATAAGCAATCGCCGGATAATAGAGCGAGAACAGCTTGCCATACGGCCGCGACAGCGTGCTCTGGCGCAGTTCCTCCTTCACCACGTCGCGCTCCGAGCCGAAGCTCTTGGGCTCGACGACGAGGCTCGCCATCCGGTCTGCCTCCGCGAACAACAGTCGCTGGAGGTGGTTGGCCGGAATCACTTCGTAATAATTGGTATAGTCGTCGTTGGTCGACGCATTGTTGTAGCCGCCGACATCCTCGGTCAGCCGGTCCATCTGCTCCGACACCAGGTTACGCGTCGACTTGAACATGAGGTGTTCGAACATGTGCGCGAACCCGGACTTGCCCTTGGGGTCGTCCTTCGAGCCGACGTCGTACCACACCTGCACCGACACGTTCGGCGTGCCGGTGTCGCGGATCGCATACACCCGCAGGCCATTCGGCAAGGTGCGTTCGGTATAGGCGATCGGCTTCACCGAGACCTGCGTCGGGGCAGGTGCGGTCTGCGCCCCCACCGCTACCGGGAAAGAAGCTGCGGTCAGCAGCAAAGCGGAGCGGAGGAGGCGCATCGGGATCCTTACTTGTTGCGGTTCGCGAACAGTACCGCGCCCGCGATCGCCGCGGAGCCGATGCCGACGCCCAGGCCGATCTTCGCGAGCGGCCAGCTCTTGGCCTTCTCGGCGGCGTTATGCGCGGCGGCTTCGGCCTGCAGCTTCGCCTCCTTGGCGGCGGCGAGGATTTCGTTCGGGGTGTCGCTGTCGATCTTGATCGTCACTTGGGCTCTCCTTCACTCTTCCGGGCATACACGCCACGGAAATCATTCGCGAACTGCGTCAGCGTGCCCGAGGCGATCGCCGCCCGCAGATCCGCCATCAGCGTTTCGTAGAACCAGATGTTATGCTCCGTCATGAGCATCGCGCCAAGCATTTCGCCCGAACGGACGAGATGATGCAGATACGCCCGCCCCCAGGTCGCGCAGACCGGGCAAGGACAGGCGGGATCGAGCGGCCCCATGTCCTCGGCAAACTTCGCGTTGCGGATGTTGATTGGGCCGGTGCGCGTGAAGGCCTGGCCGGTGCGGCCGGACCGCGTGGGCATCACGCAATCGAACATGTCGATCCCGCGCTCGACCGCGCCGACGATGTCGTCCGGCTTGCCGACGCCCATCAGATAGCGCGGCTTGTCGACCGGCAACTGGTCCGGCGCGAAGTCGAGGCAGCCGAGCATCGCCTCCTGGCCCTCGCCGACCGCCAGCCCGCCGACCGCATAGCCATCGAAGCCGATATCGATCAGCGCATCCGCAGACGACTTGCGGAAGCCCTCGTTCAGCGCACCCTGCTGGATCCCGAAGATCGCGTTGTTCTCGGCATGATCTTCGCCCGCATCGAACGCCGCGCGCGATCGCTTGGCCCAGCGCATCGAACGCTCCATCGCCGCCGCTTGGACTTCCCGCGTGGACGTCGTCGGCACGAGTTCGTCGAACGCCATGACGATGTTCGAGCCGAGCAGCCGCTGGATCTCGATCGACCGCTCGGGACTCAGCAGATGTCGCGTGCCGTCGAGGTGCGACTTGAACGAGACGCCTTCCTCGGAGCGCTTGGTCAGGTCCGCGAGGCTCATAACCTGATACCCGCCGGAGTCGGTGAGGATCGGCTTCGACCACCCCGAAAACGCGTGCAGACCACCCAGCCGCGCAACCCGCTCGGCACCCGGCCGCAGCATCAGGTGATAGGTGTTGCCGAGAATAATGTCCGCGCCTGCGCCAACGACGTCGGCGGGCTTCATCCCCTTGACGGTAGCGGCGGTACCGACCGGCATGAACGCAGGCGTGCGGATGTCGCCGCGCTGCATCGCGATGACGCCGGTACGCGCCTTGCCGTCGGTGGCGGAGATGGTGAAGTCGAAGCGGGGACGAGTCATATCAACGTTTCTTGCGGATGCCGTAGCGATCGCCGGCCGGCGCGCCGCGGATGGTGATGAGTTCGGCGCGAGTCAGCACGCCATCCTTGTCGCGGTCGAACCGCGCGAAGAACTGCGCGAACCGCGCCTGGAGTTCGGCCAACGTGATCCGGTTGTCGCCGTCGCGATCGACTTCGAACGGGCTCGGCAACGCATTGCGATCGCCGAGCCACGCCTGCGCCCAGTCGGCAAAGGCGATGTACCCGATCGATCCGGTCGCTGCACCCTCGGCGGTGGCATAGCTCCGCGCGACGCCCGCGGTCAGCTCGGCTTGCGTCACGCGGCCATCACCGTTCACGTCGCACGCGGCGATGAACAGCGCAGCCGGCTCGGCGAAGATCGTCGCGGGCGGCTGCGGCGTGCCCACGGGCGGCGGTGCGGCGGTAATGGCCTGGAGAAGAGCAAGGGCGAGCAGCATGCCGCCCGTCATGGCAGCAGAAGCGAGGCGTCGCCATAGCTGTAAAAGCGATACTTCCCGGCGATCGCATGCGCATACGCCGCCTGCATCCGCTCGCGCCCCATCAGCGCCGACACGAGCATGAACAAGGTCGAGCGCGGCAGGTGGAAATTGGTCATCAACCCGTCGATGCCGCGGAACCGGTATCCCGGCGTGATGAAGATCGCGGTGTCGCCGTCGAATGGGCGGATCACGTCGTCCTCGCCGGTCGCGCTCTCGATCAGCCGCAGCGACGTCGTCCCCACCGCGATCACGCGACCACCGTTCGCGCGGACCGCGTTGAGCCGATCGGCGGTGGCGGCATCGATCCGGCCCCATTCGGCGTGCATCTTGTGCTCGGTCGTGTCGGCCGCCTTTACGGGGAGGAACGTGCCCGCGCCGACATGCAGCGTCAGCGTCGCATGACCGATCCCCGCCGCCTCCAGCGCCGCCATCAGCTTCGGCGTGAAGTGTAACGCCGCCGTCGGCGCGGCGACCGCTCCCGGCTCGGACGCGAACATCGTCTGGTAATCGTCCGCATCGCGTTCGTCGGTGGGGCGCTTGCCGGCGATATACGGGGGCAGGGGCATGTGGCCCGCGCGCTCCAGCAGCAGCTCGACCGGCTCGTCGCCCGCGAAGACCAGCGCGTAACTCCCATCGTCTTCGCGATCAACCGCCGCTGCGCTGACACCGTTGCCGAACTCGATCACATCGCCATCACGCAACCGCCGCGCGTTGCGGATGAACGCGCGCCACCGCCTTGGCCCCTCGCGCTTGTGCAGGGTCGCGCCGATCTTCGCATCGCCGCGCCGCCCGTCGAGCTGCGCCGGGATCACGCGCGTATCGTTGAACACGAGCATGTCGCCACGCCGCAGCAACGACGGCAAATCCGACACGCCCGCATCCTGGGTCGCATCACCTTCGAGCACCAGCATCCGGGCAGCATCGCGCGGCGCCGCGGGGCGGAGCGCGATGTTGTCGGTCGGCAGGTCGAAGTCGAAAAGGTCGACGTTCAACGTGGAGTCACTTCTTTGCAGGAGCCTTCTTTACCGGCGCCTTGCGAGCGGCCGGCGCGAGCTTTGGCTTGGCAGCGTCAGGCCCCGAAGCCGTGCCCGGCAACGTCACCGGTGCACCGAGCGCCGGGGCGGGCGGCCCAGCCATATACGCCGGAGGGTTATCCGCCGCGATATAGGCATGGACGATCCGCGACGGGTTTGCCGGCGGCTCGCCGCGCTCGATCGCGTCGACATACTGCATCCCGTCGAGCACGCGGCCGAACACGGTGTATTTCTTGTCGAGGCTCAGCCGCGGCTGGAAGACGATGAAGAACTGGCTGTTCGCGCTGTCCTCCTTGTCCGACCGCGCCGCCGAGACGGCACCGCGGACGTGTGGCAGGTAATTGAACTCCGCCTTCACGTCGGGGAGCGTCGAGCCACCGGTGCCGTCGCCCTTGGGATCGCCACCCTGCGCCATGAACCCATCGATCACGCGGTGGAACGCGAGGCCGTCATAGAAATGCTGGCGGGTCAGCGTCTTGATCCGCTCGACCATCAGCGGCGCGACGTCGGGCCGCAGCCAGATCGTGACGCGCCCGCCGGTCGAAAGATCGAGCAGCAGCAGGTTCTGCGTATCCGTGGTCAGGGGCGGGGTCGCGCGAACGGCAGGCGCCACGACTTCCTTCTTCTGCGCTGCACCAGCCGGTACCGTGACCAGGCACCCGAGCAACGCGAACATTCCGACGAAAAAGCGCATCAAATTCCCACTCGAAAGAGGCCCGGCGCAACCAGGCTGCCGCCACTTAGAGCAAATCCCCGCTTGCGCCAATCTGAACGTGCAGAGCAGCCGACACCGAACTGCTCCCCTCCCTGGAAGGGAGGGGCCGGGGGTGGGTAGGCCAGCTCGAGCCACAAACCGTGCCGCACGCGGAACCCGACCCTCCCCCAACCCCTCCCTTCCAGGGGGGGGGCGAAGGAGGTCAGCTCCCCTTGCGGCCGATCTTCTCGACCCGCGCAACCACCTCTTCGCGCACCGACTCCGGCACGAACTTGGCGATATTCCCGCCGTAGAGCGCGATCTCCTTCACCAGCCGACTCGCGATCGGCTGCAACGCGACGTCGGCCATCAGGAACACCGTCTCGACGCGCGGATTGATCTGCTGGTTCATCCCCGCCATCTGATATTCATATTCGAAATCGGCGACGGCCCGGAGTCCGCGGACGATCACTTTCGCCCCCTGCCGCTCGGCAAAATCCATCAGCAGCGAATCGAACGCGACCACCTCGATATCGCCATCGACGTCCGCCACCTCGCGGCGCACCGTCGCCATCCGTTCCTCGATCGTGAACATCGGCGACTTCGACGGATTGGTCGTCACCCCGATCACCAGCCGGTCGACCAGCTTCGCGCCGCGCCGGATGATGTCCATATGACCCAGTGTGACGGGATCGAAGGTCCCGGGGTAAACGCCAATCCGTGCGGTCATGTTGAACTCCCCGGTGGTAGACTTAGCGGTCGCGTTCGAGCACGAAACGGGCGATATCCCGCAACAGGTCGGCTTCCTTGCCATAGCTGTGCAGGTGCGCGACCGCCTGGTCGACGAGCATCCGCGCCTGTTCGCGCGCGCGTTCGGGCCCTAGCAGAGACAGGAACGTCTCCTTGCCAGCAACCTCGTCCTTGCGCAGCGACTTGCCCACGACCGCCTCGTCGCCCTCGGCATCGAGCAGGTCGTCGGCGATCTGGAACGCCAGCCCCAGGTCATGCGCATAGCCACGCAGGCCAACGCGGCCCTCCGGTGGCAGCCGCCCGAGAATCGCACCGGCCTCGACCGACGCCGAGATCAGTGCACCCGTCTTCATCTGCTGCAACCGGGTCACGGTATTGAGGTCGAAGCGCGTATTCTCAGCCTCGATGTCCATCTTCTGGCCACCGGCCATGCCGTTCGGCCCGGAAGCCCGCGCGAGGTCCATGACCAGTTCGATCCGGACGAACGGATCGGCGTGCGTCGCCGGATCGGCCAGGATCTCGAACGCCATCGCGTGCAGGCAATCGCCCGCCAGGATCGCGGTCGCCTCGTCGAACACCTTGTGCACGGTCGGCTTGCCGCGGCGCATGTCGTCGTCGTCCATCGACGGCAGATCGTCGTGGATCAGTGAATAGACGTGGATCGCCTCGATCGCCGTCGCCGCACGCGCAGAACATTCGCGTGCCACGTCGAACAGATTGGCAGTCGCGAACACCAGCAACGGCCGCAACCGCTTGCCGCCACCGATCGCCGCGTGCCGCATCGCGCGATACAGGTCACCGCGCGGATCGTCCGGAATGGTCAGCAGCTGGTCGAATTGCCGGTCGATCTCCGCGGAGACCTCGGCAAGCGCGGCATCAAGCGTGACGGGCATCCCGCTCACCGCGTCAGCCCGCCGCGAACGGGCGGACGCCGGCAGGCTTGCCGTCGCCGTCGAGCCGGATCGCCTCGATCCGTGCCTGCGCCGCATCGAGCCGGTCGGCGCAACGCTGGCGCAGCTTGTTGCCGCGCTCGTACAGCTCGATCGCCTGCTGAAGCGGCGTGTCGCCACTTTCCAGCTTCCCGACGATAAGCTCGAGTTCCTTCAGTGCATCCTCGAACGCGAGGTCTTCGATCGGCGTGTCCATGTCCGTCGCTATGGCGCAGGCACGCGACGAGGGTCAAGGACGCGCGAGAGGGCGCCGGATATGCGGCACGCACTTACCGCAGGCGGTTGACGGTCCAGGTGTACAAGACCGAGACACCGACCAGTCCGAAATCAACGACGGCCTGCATCCTATGCGGCGACGGGTCGCTCTTTTCGTGCGTGAGCAGCCTGAACTCGGCGGTCGGATGACGCACGGCGAGCGTCACGAGCGCAAGCCCCGCCACCGCCAGCACAAGTTTCCGGTTCCGCATCGTCGATCTCCCAGGCGTGCGATCATGGCTCACACGTTGCCGTTTCGCAAGCGAACCGGGTTTAAGCGGCAATCGGCAGTATGCCTGCGTCACGCGACCGGTCGCGCCCGGCGCCCTTGGCTGCGAACAAGGCACGATCGGCGCTGCGATACAGCGCCTTCCAGTCCGATTCGCGCAGCAACGGCCCCGTGCAGCAGCCGATGCTCGCGGTTATCGCCATGTCGAACGGCATGCGCTGGCTGCGCAATCGTTCGAGGATCGTGTCGGGCAGGACGGGCGTCGTCGCGTCGATGAGGATGGCGAACTCCTCGCCGCCGATTCTCGCGACCAGAGCGTCGGGCGGCACCGCGTTGCGCAATACCCGCGCCACGACCCTCAGGACTTCGTCGCCGCCATCGTGGCCGATCGTCTCGTTGACGTGCTTGAAGTGATCGACGTCGGCGATCAGCAGCATCTGATCGCCCGACCGTCCGATCGCGCGATCCAGGAACGCACGGCGATTGAGCAGCCCGGTCAGCGGTTCGGTATCCGCCAGCAACCGCGCCGCGATCTCCTGTTCGCGCGCGTCGTCGCGTTCGACGCTGAGCAGCCGGATCCGGTACGCGATCGCCAGGCTGGACAACAGCGCCTCCAGCATCATGGAGATCATCGTGGAGTTATCGATCCAGAAACTCCACGACATCAGCCCCAGTGCACCGGCGATCCGCAGGCTGGCAAAGACGATGGGCGCGCCCCAGGCGAGCGTGAACATCCAGAGGTAGCTGCTGCGGACCCGCCAGGCTCGGTACAGCACCGGCGGCACCAGCGCGATCAGCGGAATGTAACTGAGCGTCAGCAACCGATCGAGCCAGTAGATCTGCCACGGTGCCAGGATCGCGAACGCAATCCCGGCAGTAGCGAGCGTCGCGAGCGCCACGTTGCTGGCGGGGCGCAGCCAGCCGTCGAACACCGTGCGCTCGAAGAAAGCACGCGCGAAGACGAGAACCATGCCCGCACAGATCGCCAACAGGCATACGTTGAGCTTCAAGCGGACGTTGTTGTCGAGCGACGGCACAAGCTGGCCCAGCGCGGCCGACGACGAAAAGGCGTACCCGAGCAAGCACAGCACCAGCAGGCAATAGACCGGCTGGAACGACTGTCGAAGCGCCCCCCACAATGCGAGATTGTAGACGATCAACGCGATCGCCATCCCGCCGAAGCTTGCATACAACGCCGACAGGATGATCTCGCTCTCTGCGACTTCCCCGGCCGTTGCGAGTGTCGGCCCGAGTACGACGCCCCGCAAATTCGCCGAACCCTCGACGTGCCAAAGTAGGCGGACGGGGCGCGCAACGTGCGGCGGCAGCGTCAGAGACAGGGTTGCGCCGATCATGAGATGACGGCCTGACGTGCGACTGGTGAACCCGGTCCGGCGGATCGCGCCGTCTGCGTATAGGACGAAGAGTGTGACGCGATCCTGCCAGACGCTCGCGGTGAGGGCACGCAGATCAGGGATGTGCGTCAGGTTCGTCGGCAAAACCTGCGACAGAACCCAGAAATCGCCCGAACCATAGGCCGACTGGGGGGTGGTGCAGTCGAACCGTGAAGGCGTTCGAAACAAGGCAGGTACGGAAAGCCCTGGGGTAGCCCGCATAATACAGACATCGAGCAGTTGCCCGGTCCGGGCCTCGGCCGGTGCAGCACCGAGCATCGCCAACGCCGTCGCAACGATGCCGATGAGCCAAGTGATACGAAACCCGAACGTCATGCAGACACCGTCTAAGCCGCCTTCGCCAATTAATGGTAAAGAGGCGCCCGTACGACGGCGTAATCAATCGGATTTCGACCATACTGGATCGATTTATGCCGATTTGGCTCGCAATTCGAACCACGCTATCGGCTTCGTGAAGTCGCTTCGTTCTTACCGCCGATCGTGTCTCAACGACAGAACCGGGCGCGAGCCGAAAGAGGATTGGTAGAATTTGGAGTGCTGTTCATCCAGCCACCTCAAATCAAACCTGGTCCAGCTCTCGCTGAACCAGGTTGATAATCGTCAGCTGGCGTCGACCGTCTCGGTCTTGCCCTTCTTCTTGGGCTTCTTGGGCGCGGCAGGCTCGATCGCGAACGACAGCGCGCCGTCCTTCATCTTCACCGTCACCTCGCCGCCGTGCACCAGCTTGCCGAACAGCAGTTCCTCCGCGAGCGGCTGCTTGATCTTCTCCTGGATCAAGCGACCCATCGGCCGTGCGCCGTACAACTTGTCGTAGCCCTTGGTGGTGAGCCACGCCTTCGACTCGTCGTCGAGGACGATATGGACGCCACGGTCCGCCAGCTGGAGTTCGAGCTGGAGGATGAACTTGTCCACCACCCGCGCGACCACTTCGGTCGGCAGATACCCGAACGGCACCACAGCATCGAGACGGTTGCGGAACTCGGGCGTGAACATCTTCGTCACGGCCACCTCGTCCTCGCCCTCACGCGACAGGTTGCCGAAGCCGACCGTCTCGCGCGCCATGTCGCTGGCGCCCGCATTGGTCGTCATGATCAGGATGACGTTGCGGAAATCGACCGACTTGCCATGCTGGTCGGTCAGCCGCCCGTTATCCATCACCTGCAACAGGATGTTGAACAGGTCCGGATGCGCCTTCTCGATCTCGTCGAGCAGAAGCACGCAGTGCGGATTCTGGTCGATCGCATCGGTCAACAGACCACCCTGGTCGAACCCGACATAGCCCGGCGGCGCACCGATCAGACGGCTGACCGAATGCCGCTCCATATATTCGGACATATCGAACCGCTGGAGCGGAATGCCCAAGATCGTCGAGAGCTGCTTGGCGACTTCGGTCTTGCCGACACCGGTAGGCCCGGTGAACAGATAGTTGCCGATCGGCTTCTCCGGTTCACGGAGGCCCGCACGGGCCAGCTTGATCGCCGACGACAGCTTCTCGATCGCAGCATTCTGCCCGAACACCACGCGCTTCAGATCCGTCTCGAGCGTGGCCAGAGCCAGCTTGTCGTCGGTCGAGACCGACTTCGGCGGGATCCGTGCCATCGTCGCAATGACCTGCTCGATCTCCTTCGGCGTGATCGTCTTCTTGCGCTTGTTCGGCGGCACCAGCATCTGCATCGCGCCGACCTCGTCGATCACGTCGATCGCCTTGTCCGGCAGTTTCCGATCGTTAATGTACCGCGCCGACAGCTCCACCGCCGACTTGATCGCATCGGGGGTGTACTTGACGTTGTGGTGATCCTCGAACGCCGAGCGCAGGCCGGCAAGAATCTTGATGGTATCCTCGATCGTCGGCTCGTTCACGTCGATCTTCTGGAAGCGCCGCAGCAGAGCGCGGTCCTTCTCGAAGTGATTGCGGAACTCCTTGTACGTCGTCGAGCCGATGCACCGGATCGTGCCGCCCGACAGCGCGGGCTTGAGCAGGTTCGATGCATCCATCGCCCCGCCGCTGGTCGCGCCGGCGCCGATCACGGTGTGGATCTCGTCGATGAACAGCACTGCGTCTGGCAGCTTCTCGAGCTCGTTGACGACCGCCTTCAAGCGCTCCTCGAAGTCACCACGATACCGCGTCCCCGCCAGCAACGCGCCCATGTCGAGCGAGTAGATGACGGCAGGCAACAGCACGTCGGGCACGTCGCCCTCGACGATCTTGCGCGCCAGGCCTTCCGCGATCGCGGTCTTGCCGACGCCGGGATCACCGACATAGAGCGGGTTGTTCTTCGACCGGCGGCACAGGATCTGGATCGTGCGATCCACCTCCGGCCCGCGCCCGATCAGGGGATCGACCTTGCCGTTCTTGGCCTTCTCGTTGAGGTCGACCGTGAATTGCTTGAGCGCGCTTTCCGTCTTGCCCTTCTCCTGTCCCTTGGTCGGCTTCTCGTCGTCCGCACCCTTTGGCGTGGATGCCTCGGTCGCCTGCTGCCCGCCCTTGCCGACACCGTGGCTGATGAAGCTGACCGCATCGAGGCGGCTCATGTCCTGCTGTTGCAGGAAATAGACGGCATAGCTCTCGCGCTCGCTGAACAAGGCGACGAGCACGTTGGCGCCGGTCACTTCGTCGCGGCCCGAGGACTGGACGTGCAGGATCGCGCGCTGGACGACGCGTTGGAACCCGCTGGTGGGGGAGGGATCGGTCGCCGCATCGACCTTCAGCGCGTCGAGTTCGCTGTCGAGGTAATGCGAGACGGTGTTCTTCAGATCGCCGATCTCGACGTTGCACGCGGTCATGACCTTCGACGCATGTTCGTCGTCGATCAGCGCGAGCAGCAGATGCTCCAGCGTCGCATATTCGTGACGCCGGGACGATGCCGCCTCGAGCGCCTTGTGCAGCGTGGTCTCGAGGGCGGGTGCAAATGATGGCATTTACAATACTCCTGTCGGGCCGCGAGACCGCGAGCCCTTTGCCACTATGTCGGAACTGATATCGGTCGCATCAAGCACTTGAACCCGGCCCCGTCCGTTCCTGCGCTGCCTAAATGCGACGCTTGTGGAGGCGGGCAGCGCGATCACCGCCTGAAGAGGTCGTCGGCGCTGGCGCGGTGACTGACCGCGCGGTCCTTCTTCAGCTGGCAGCGCGCGATCTCGCCCTGCAGCACGATGATCCGCGCATCGAGCTCGGCGACCGACAACGGATCGAGGTCCTGTCGCACGAGCGCGTCGAGCAGATCGTCGGGACGGGAGGGGGTGTCGTCCGGTTCCATAGTTTCTGTAACGTTGACCCGCACCAGAGTGATGTCAATAAGGCGCGGAAATCTAAAGGGACGTGACGAGCGATGACCGCGATACCCGAAAACCAGTCCAGTAACTTAGGTGTACCCGACGTCATGAAGGCGATCGATCCGGAACAGCCCGGCGGTCCCGAAGTGCTGGTCCTCGTCGACCGTCCCGTGCCCCAGCCGGGGCAGGGCGAGGTGCTGGTCAAGGTGGCGGCCGCCGGGGTCAATCGCCCCGAGGTGATGCAGCGCCAGGGCAAGTATCCGCCCCCGCCGGGTGCCCCCTCGATCCTCGGCATGGAGATCTCCGGCACGATCGTCGCGGTCGGCGAAGGCGTCGGCGACGAACAGATCGGCCAGCTCGTCTGCGCGCTGATTTCGGGCGGTGCGTATGCGGAATACGCGGTCGCGCCGTTCGGCCAGTGCTTGCCCGTCCCCGAGGCGCTGACGATGGTCGAGGCGGCGGCGATGCCAGAGACGCTCTTCACCGTCTGGACCAACCTCTTCGAGCGCGCCTACGCGATGGAGGGCGACACCGTCCTCGTCCACGGCGGCACTTCGGGCATTGGCACGATGGCGATCGCCCTGTGCAACGTCTTCGGCATCGACATCATCGTCACCGCTGGCTCGAAGGCGAAGTGCGAAGCCGCGCTCAGCCTCGGTGCGACGCACGCGATCGACTACAAGTCGGAGGATTTCGTCGAGCGCGTGAAGCAGATCACCGGCGGCAAGGGCGTCGCCGCGGTGCTCGACATGGTCGGCGGCGACTATGTGCCCCGCAACCTGCAATGCCTCGCCGAAGACGGCCGCCACGTGTCGATCGCGGTCCAGGGCGGCATGATGGCAACGGTGCCCCTGTTCGAAATCATGCGCCGCCGCCTGACGCTGACCGGCTCCACGCTCCGCCCGCGTGACACCGCATTCAAGTCGCTGGTCGCGGACGAACTCGCACGGACGGTGTGGCCACACGTCGAGGCCGGCAAGCTGAAGCCGGTTATCGACCGCACCTTCGCCTTCGCCGACGCACCGGCGGCGCACACGCGAATGGAAGCCGGCGACCATGTTGGGAAGATCGTACTGACGATGGAATGACGGGGCGTACCGTCACTTCAGCGAAAGCTGGGGTATCCCGTTAAAAGACCAGCGTACCCCACAACCACCCCGGCGAAGGCCGGGGCCCAAGTGGAAAGGTCGTTGTAACGAAGCACACCGCGTCGTTACTCAGCATCCCCATTTGGGCCCCGGCCTTCGCCGGGGTGGTCTCCTCGAAGCGCTACCTGAACAAAAGCTTGTTCTCCCACGAAGGCGGGAGCCCAGTCTGGATTCCCGCCTTCGCGGGAAAACAATCTATCCTCGCCCATGACTTGGAACAGTCACCAGACTGCGACCACCCTGTAACAATACTCGCCTAATACTCGCGACAAGGATAGTTTTGCGGGGGCAGGCTCATGAACGCCATCACGACGTTTTCGCCATCTAGCTTCGTTGGCGCCGATATCACCGATATCGCCGACTTCATCCACTCCCGGCCCGCCGTACCCGAGCCGGTCGTCGAGCGCCGCCAGTACCGTACGATCTGGATCTCCGACGTCCATCTCGGCACGCGCGGCTGCAACGCGGGCATGCTCAACGACTTCCTCGATCACGTCGACAGCGAGACGATGTATCTCGTCGGCGACATGATCGACGGCTGGCGGCTCAAGAAGAAATTCTACTGGCCCGCCGCGCATAACGACGTGATCTGGCGCCTGCTCAAGCGCGCCAAGCGCGGCACCCGCGTCGTCTACATCCCCGGCAACCACGACGAGGTGTTCCGGCAATATTCCGGCCTCGACCTGGGCGGCATCTCGATCCGCCGCAACGCGATCCACGAGACGGCGGACGGGCGCCGCCTGCTGGTCCTCCACGGCGACGAGTTCGACGCGATCACGCTCGCACACCGCTGGGTCGCGCATATCGGCGACGCGGCCTACACGATGCTGATGGGCCTTAACCGCTGGGTCAACGGCGTGCGGCGGCGGATGGGCATGCCCTATTGGTCGCTGTCGAAGCACGCCAAGGCGAAGGTCAAGAACGCAGTCGCCTTCATCTCGCACTTCGAGGAAGTCGTCGCGCACGCGGCCGGCGTCCGCGGCGTCGAAGGCGTCGTCTGCGGCCACATCCATACCGCCGAAATGCGCGAGATCGCCGGCATCGCCTATTACAACGACGGCGACTGGGTCGAAGGCTGCACGGCGCTGGTCGAGCATTTCGACGGCCGCATGGAACTTCTTCACTGGGGCGACGAAATCGCCGCCCGCGAACGCGACAAGGTCATAAGCCTAGCTGCCTAACTTAAACCCTCTCCCCGACGGGGAGAGGGCAAGCCGCGTCAGCGGCGCGGGTGAGGGCAAGTCCACAACGCGAGTGAAGCGTGCCCTCACCCTCCCACCCGGCTGCGCCGGCCGGGCCCCTCCCTCTCCCCGATGGGAGAGGGGTAAGAAAGGATAAGCCGATGCGTATCGCAATCGTCACGGACGCTTGGAGCCCGCAAGTCAACGGCGTCGTCCGCACCCTCCAGTCGGTCCAGCGCGAGCTCGAATCCGTCGGCCATGAGGTTCTGGTGGTCTCCCCCGAACGTTTCGCCTCGATGCCATGCCCGACCTACCCCGAGATCCGCCTCGCCTTCGCGCGCTCGGGCGCAGTCGGCCGCATGCTCGCCGCATTCGGCGCCGATGCGATCCACCTCGCCACCGAAGGGCCCGTCTGCCTCGCCGCCCGCAACTGGTGCCTCGCCCGCGCGCTCCCGTTCACCAGCGCGTATCACACGCAGTTCCCCGACTATATCGCCGCCCGCACCGGCGCGAACCCGGACTGGATCTGGCGCTACATCCGCTGGTTCCACCGCCCCGCGCAATCGATCCTGGTCTCCACGCCGTCGGTTGCCGCCACGCTCGCCAAGCAAGGTCTGCATCAGGTCCGAGAATGGGGCAGGGGCGTCGACTTCGCCCAGTTCGGTCTCGACGGCGCGCGCGATCCCGAGATGACGGCGCTGCCCGGCCCGATCCTCCTCTATGTCGGGCGCGTCGCGGTCGAGAAGAACATCGAGGCGTTCCTGTCCTCCGCACATCCCGGAACGAAGGTCGTCGTCGGCGACGGCCCCGCCCGCGCCACGCTCGCCCGCCGCTTCCCCAACGCCGTCTTCCTCGGCCAGCGCTCCGGCCTTGACCTAGCCGCCGCCTACCGCACCGCCGACGTCCTCGTCTTCCCAAGCCGCACCGACACGTTCGGCCTCGTCATGATCGAAGCGCTGGCTTGCGGAACGCCCGTCGCGGCGTACCCGGTCACCGGGCCGATCGACGTGCTCGACGACCGCGTCGGCGCGATGCACGAAGACCTCGACACTGCGATCGCTACCGCGCTGACCCGCGAAAGCGTCACCTGCGCCGCCTATGCCGCGCGTTACAGCTGGCCCGCCAGCGCACGCCAGTTCCTCCACGCGCTCGTCCCCCTCGAAGGAAAGCTCATGGCCGCCTGAGCTTGTTCGCTTGCCTGTTGCCCCCGCGCGCACTAAGTCTCTCTCATGTCAGGCCGCTCCGAAAGGGGCGGCCCTTTCTATTTTTACGGAGTTTCCGCCGTGGCCCAGCCGCTCATGCCCCACGCGACCGCCGCCTGGATGGTCGACAATACCGCGCTCAGCTTCGAGCAGATCGCGGACTTCTGCGGCCTGCATATTCTCGAGATACAGGCGATCGCCGACGACACCACCTCGACCAAGCTCACCGGTCGCGATCCCGTCCGCGCACATGAAGTGACGCAGGACGAGATCGACAAGGGTGCCGCCGATCCCGATTACCAGCTCAAGATGATCAAGGGCCCCGAGCAGGTCCGCCGCACCAAGGGCCCGCGCTACACGCCGGTCTCGAAGCGCCAGGACAAGCCCGACGGCATCTCGTGGATCATCCGCAACCACCCGGAGATCACCGACGGCGCGATCTCGCTGCTGATCGGCACCACCCGCACGACGATCGCCGCGATCCGCGACCGCAGCCACTGGAACATCGCGAACATCACCCCGAAGGACCCGGTCACGCTTGGCCTGACCTCGCAGCGCGAACTCGACGCAGCCGTGGCGAAGGCGGCGAAGGCAGCCGGCATGGAAGCGCCGACCGACACCCGCCTCGAAGGCGACCGCGAAGTGCTCCTCCAGCAGCTCCGCGCCGAGCGCACCCAGGCGGCCGCGGACGCCCAGTTCGTGGCAGACGGCGGCGTGTTGCCCGTCAAGCCGCTCTTCGACGACCCCTTCAAGCGTTGACCGCACTTCCCCTCCCGCAAGCGGGAGGGGGCAGGGGGGCGGCCCCGCGTTCTCCGCATACGATACGGCTAGCGAGATTAGCCGACGCACAAGGCGGCGGCAGTGATGTCGAACAGTCCGCGCCTCCATGTTCTCCCGCGAAGGCGGGAGCCAGTCTGGGTCCCCGCCTTCGCGGGGAAACAAGCGTCCTCCGTTTCAAGCGGAGACATGTCGAACAGATCCAGCGTGACGAAACGCGCGCGAAATAATGCACACCCAACCAACCTGATCCTCCCCCGCCAGGGGGAGGTGGCTGGCATTCGCCAGACGGAGGGAGAGGCAAGCGCCAACCCTTGTTCCGTGTCCTCACCCTCCGTCACCTGCGGTGCCACCTCCCCTGGCGGGGGAGGATCGAGAGAAGGTCAGCTGCCCTACAGCACTATCTCCGGCCACATCCAGTTGCTAACCGCAACGGATGGCAACCGCACCCGACACCGATTTCGCGCCGACCAGCCACAAAGGGCTGACCTACCCGTTTGGTGGCGCAGAACCTGAAGTAGGCGGCACGATGCAGGTCGCCCCCGGCATAGACTGGGTCCGCCTCCACATCCCCGGCCCGTTGCGCCACGTAAACTGCTGGCTCCTCGCCGACACCGACGGCGAAGCGCTGGTCGACACCGGCATGAACACCGCTGCCGCGCGCGACGCCTGGAAAGCCATCTTCAAAGGCCCCAAGGCGGACGTTCGCATCACGCGAATGATCGGCACCCACTTCCACCCCGACCATATCGGCCTAGCCGGCTGGATGTGCGATCACCATGCCGCTCCCCTCATCATGACCCGCGCCGAGTGGCTGACCGCGCGCATGCTCGCCGCCGACGCCCGCGACTCCGTCCCACACGAAATGCTCACCTTCTGGCGCGGCGCAGGCTGGGCCGCAGAACAGATCGACCATGCCACCGCCAAGGGCTGGGCCGGCTTTCGGAAAATCATCACCCCGCTCCCGCTCAGCTACACCCGCATCGAAGACGGCGACACGCTCACCATCGGCACCCGCGACTGGCGCGTCGTCACCGGCTCCGGCCACTCCCCCGAACACGCGTGCCTCTACGACGAAGCCGGCGGCATCGTCATCGCCGGCGATCAGGTCCTCCCCCGGATCAGCCCCAACGTCTCGCTCGGCGTCACCGAACCGAACGCCGACCCGCTGGGCGAATGGTTCGCCTCGATCGCCAAGCTGAAGACGCTGCCCGCCGACCTGCTCGTCCTCCCAGGCCACGGCGACCCGTTCACCGGCCTCCACACCCGCCTCGACGCGATGGACCGCGAGCACCGCGAACGGCTCGACGAACTCGCCGTCTTCCTCGCCGAACCCCGCCGCGCCGTCGACTGTTTCGGCCGCCTGTTCCGTCGCGCGATCGGGCAGGACGTGCTCGGCATGGCGACCGGCGAAGCCCTCGCGCATCTCCGCCGCCTCGAAGTCGAAGGCCGCGCGACCCGCGACATCCAAGATGGCGTATGGTGGTGGCGCGCCGCCTGAGTTAGCATGCGGCCAAATTCGAGAGGATAGCCCCATGTGCGACGAGCATACCGCAGACGATAACGAAGCCTATCTGGCCGGAGTCTCGCGCCGCCAGTTCGGCATGATGACCGGTGCGATGGGCCTGACGATGTTGCTCCCTGCACCGGCAAACGCTGCGGTCATCAAGGGCCGCGACGTCTCGATCACCACGCCCGACGGCAAGGCCGACGCCTATTTCGTCGCACCCGCCACCGGCAAGCACCCCGGCGTGCTGGTCTGGCCCGACATCATGGGCCTGCGCCCCGCCTTCCGCCAGATGGCCGACCGCCTCGCGCAATCGGGCTACGCGGTACTGGTCGTCAACCAGTTCTACCGCTCGACCAAGGCGCCGTTCCTGAAGCCCGACGAATCCTACGACCAACCCGAAGTCAAAAGTCGCATCGCTCCATTCCGGGAAGCCCTCACGTCCGAAGGGACGGTTCGCGACGCGAAAGCCTTCACCGCCTTCCTCGACGCACAACCGCAGGTCGATCGCAAGCGTGGGCTGGCCACCACCGGCTATTGCATGGGCGGCCCGATGGTCATGCGCACCGCTGCAGCCGTGGCGAACCGCATCCGCGCAGGCGCGACGTTCCACGGCGGCGGCTTCGTCACCGACAAGCCCGACAGCCCGCACCTCCTGATCCCGCAGATGAAGGCGCAATACCTCATCGCGATCGCCGCCAACGACGACGCGCGGTCGCCGACCGAGAAGGACACGCTCCGCACCGCGTTTGCCGCGGCGAAACTCCCAGCCGAGATCGAGGTGTACGCTGGCACCATGCACGGCTGGTGCCCGCCCGACTCGAAGGTCTACAACGCAGCCCAGGCGGACAAGGCCTGGGCCCGCATGCTCGCGCTGTTCGACAAAGCGCTGGTGTGAGGTGAGGGGGCTCCACTGTACGGCGCCCCTCCTCCTTGTTCTCCCGCGAAGGCGGGAGCCCAGTCTGGATCCCCGCCTTCGCGGGGAAACATTCTGCACGACCTTGACCGCACCCCTGCTCCATGAGACCATCGTTCACGATTCGTTCTCAAGGAGAGTCGCGTGGCCCTGACCCTATACACCAACCCGATGTAGCGCGGTCGCATCGCGCGCTGGATGCTCGAAGAGGTCGGCGCCGAGTACGAGACAGTCGTCCTCGACTACGACAAATCGATGAAGGCCGACGCGTATCGCGCGATCAACCCGATGGCCAAGGTCCCCGCGCTGGTCCACAACGGCAAGACCATCACTGAATGCGCTGCGATCTGCGCCTATCTCGCCGAAGCATTCCCCGAAGCCGGCCTCGCGCCACGCGATGACGAACGCGCCGACTATTATCGCTGGCTTTTCTACGCTGCTGGCCCCGTCGAAGCGGCCGTCGGTAACCGCGCGCTCGGTGTAGTGCCGGACGCCGCGCAACAGCGGATGATCGGCTATGGCAGCCTCGACCGCGTCATCGACGTGCTCGAACAGGCAGTTGCCGCGCACCCGTACATCGCCGGCGACCGCGTCACCGCCGCCGACGTCTATGTCGGATCGCAAGTGATCTGGGGCATGCAGTTCGGCTGGTTACCTAAGCGCCCGACCTTCACCGACTATGCTGCCCGTCTGACAGAACGCCCGGCGTACAAGCGGGCTGGAGATCTGGACGACGCCCTGATCGCTGTCGCCGCCTAGGTTCGACCGACGGCGTGCGACCGGTCACTCAACCCGTCATCCTGACGAAAGTTAGGATCCAGAGTCGCAGGCGCTAACTTTTGGTATCCTGGGTCCTGACTTTCGTCAGGATGACGCTGCTATTGGCCCGCACGGGGCGTGTTGCAATTGGATTTCTGGGAGAACCGATTGCGAATTGCGAGTTCGAAGGTTGCAAACTCGTTCCACCACCCGGGATTGGCACGGCCATGATCCGACAGGCCCCGTACCTGCGGACCAACAGCATCGCTACCGCCCCCTTGTTCTCCCGCGAAGGCGGGAGCCCAGACTGGGTCCCCGCCTTCGCGGGGAAACGCGCTTGCGGCTCGGACCGCGTGACCGCCGCCGTGGCCAGAAGGCTACCGGCCAGCTAATACCGTCTATCGACCCCGGTTCTGGCAGGCAGGAACCACTCCCCCACGACGTGGCACCGATCGTTGATCGTCGATCGAAACCCAATCGAGCCGGCCTCGGCGAGGCAACGCCCACCACGACCCAGATCGGCCAAGGATCTCGGCGTCAGTCGCCAGGCGTCAATCAGCGCACGCCGACTCTCAAATTCCGATCAGGCTGCCCACTTCGCCAGCCAATCGGCCAAGGCCTGCGGCCCCATCGACCGCGCATCCGCCAGCTCCGTCTCATGCCCGGCGTTCAACAGCTTGTTGGTCCGCGGATCGACCACCAGCACCGCGGGCACGCCCTTGAGCCGCCCCTTGATGCCGTAACCCGCTGCGATCTGCCCGTTTTTGTCGAACCGGCCGATGTCGACCGTCACCACCACGAACTTGCTGTCGACGAAGCGCTTCATCTCCGGAAGGTCGATCGTCCCCGCGAGCAGTCGGCAGTCGAGGCACCAATTGCCGCCGAGATCGATCAGCAACCGCTTGTGCGTCTTCAGCGCCCGCGCCCGCGCCGCCGCAACCTGTGCATTGGCGTTCGCCGACTCGTTATACGGCAGCGGCAAGGGCTGCGGCAGCTTTTCGAAGCTCGTCGTGTTGACGTGCGGCGCCACGACTTTCGCGCGGGGCGCAGCGGGAGCGGCCACGGCAGTCGCGAGCAAGGCAAGCGCGGCGAGACGGCGCATCGACATCATTCATATCCTCCGATCACGGCATTCAGGAAGCTCGGGAATGGTCCGTTCCAACCATCCGCCGGCGTATCGGCGACCGGTTGGCGGCGACCACCGGTTGGATCCGCAGGAATGCGCTCCGTCCGCGGCGGCTCTACCTTTGCCGCTTCCGAACGAACAGGTTCCGACCGCACCGGCTCCGACCGCGCCGGCTCCGGCTGTACCGGCTCAGACCGAACGGGCGTCGCGCGAACCGGTTCGACATACGCCGGTTCGACCTGCACCGGCTCGACCCGTGCCGGCTCCGCAACGCGCGGCTTCACCGCAGGCACGGGCTCGTCGATCGGCGTACGCTCCCAGCGAGGACGCTTGGCGGCCGCAACCGGCTCCGCCGCAGCGAGCACTTCGGCGACGATCGCCGGGGCCACCGTATCCGCCCGTGGCACCCGCCGCGTACTTCGCCGATCCGACTCTTCGGCAGCCGCCGCCGCAACCGGCACCGGCGTAAACGTCTCGGACCGCGCGCCGCGACGCGGCCGTGCACGCCGCGCCGTACCATCGTCTTCGGTCGCAGCAACAACCGGCGCCGTCTTCGGCTCGGCGACCTTCAGTCGCTCGATCGTCTGCCCGGTCAGCTTCTCGATATTGACGATATTCTCGGCATCGTCCGGCGCCACGAACGTGTACGCCGTCCCCGTCGCCCCGGCGCGCCCCGTCCGCCCGATCCGGTGGACATAGTCGTCCGGATGCCAAGGCGCGTCATAGTTGAACACCGTCGACACGCCCTTGATGTCGAGCCCGCGCGCCGCGACGTCGGACGCAACGAGGATCGTCACCGCGCCGGTCTTGAACAGCTCCAGTTCGGCCAGCCGCTGCGGCTGTTCCATGTCGCCGTGGATCTCGCCCGACTTGTAGCCCGCCTGCTTCAGCACCTTGTTGAGGTCGCGCACCGTCGTCTTGCGGTTGCAGAAGATGATCGCGTTGGTGACCTCTTCCTGCGCGAGGATACGGCGCAGCGTGTCACGCTTGGCGGTCTGGCTCGGCACCGGCACCAGATACTGCTTGATGTTGAGGTTGGTCGATGCCGGGCGCGACACCTCGATCGTCTTGGGATTGGTCAGGAACTTGTCCGCCAGCTTCTTGATCGGCGGCGGCATCGTCGCCGAGAAAAGCAACGTCTGGCGCTGCTTGGGCAGCTTGGTGCAGATTTCCTCGATGTCGGGGATGAAGCCCATGTCGAGCATCCGGTCCGCCTCGTCGATCACCAGCATCGAACAGCCGTTGAGCATGATCTTGCCGCGCCCGAACAGGTCCATCAGCCGGCCAGGCGTCGCGATCAGCACGTCGACGCCCTTTTCCAGCGCGGCGAGCTGGTCGCCCATCGACACGCCACCAATCAGCAGCGCCATCGAGAGGTTCGAATTGACGCCGTATTTCTCGAAATTCTCCGCCACCTGCGCGGCGAGTTCGCGCGTCGGCTCGAGGATCAGCGAGCGCGGCATCCGCGCGCGGCTGCGGCCATGCGCGAGAATGTCGATCATCGGCAGCACGAACGACGCGGTCTTGCCGGTGCCCGTCTGGGCGATGCCGATGATGTCGCGCATCATCAGCACGGACGGGATCGCACCGGCCTGGATCGGGGTCGGCTCGGTATAGCCGGAGTCGGTGACTGCTTTCAGCAGTTCGTCGGAGAGGCCGAGATCGGCAAAACTCATGCAAATGTCCGGTAAATAGAGGGTGAAATGCACTGCCCTCAAGCGTTCCGGCGCTCGCCGATTTAGCGACAAATGTCAAGGAAACGCGGTGAATCGAGGGCGGGGAGGGGGTCTTGGACGGGAAAATACCAATTACCCGTGGCGTCCGCATACTCTGAACGACGTGCTGGTGCATCTATTCACCGGATGCGCCACCCCGGCGGAGGCCGGGGCCCAGTTGGAAAGGTCGCAGTAACGAACGGCAACGCAGAGTTGGCGGACGTCACCCAACTGGACCCCGGCCTTCGCCGGGGAGGTGCTTGTCGGATGCTGGCGCTTGTCGAACTTTGATAGGATGGGGCGAACAGGCAGTGAGTTGCGCGCCGAAGCGACCGCCCTACTTCTTCTTGGCCCGCAAGCTCTTGAACCCCTCGATCTGGCATCGTGCACCCGAGCGCATCCGGATAGCGTCGCGATCCTTGCAGATCATTCCGTCCGAGCCCGGCCTCAAGTAAAACCCCGAATAATAATCGAGCGGCTTGCAGTCGCCGTCGAGCCGCGCGCGCAGCCGCGTCGTGTCGTCCATCACCAGATCGACCGCGCCATCCTTGTTGAGCATCGCACCCGCGATCTCGTCGACAGCGATGCATTTGGGGCCCTTATGCTCCTTCCACTCGGTCGGCGGCGCATAGGTGCGGACGGGGGCTCGGCTCATCCGGGGCACACGGATGATGATGCGTTCGTGGATCGAGACCTGGGCGATCTGCATGCCATCAAGCTCGAATCCCGAAGACTGCCCGGACGACGGTACATCGCGCAATGCCACAACGAAGGGACTCGCGAGCGCGAGCAAAGTGGCGGGTATCGCGGGGTGAATCATGGTGTCTGGATCATGCTGACGTAATCGTTAGCGCCTGTCGTTGAACGCGCGATGAATTTTGTCTAGCGCCGCGTACATGGCCGAAATTCAGTCAGCAGTCCTGACGCCTTCGCAGACGGCGATGCTCGAATCGCTCTCCTCGCGGCTCGACGCAAAGGCGATCGTCACCGACCCCGCCGACATCGAACCTTGGCTGCACGATTGGCGCGGCCGCTTCCATGGTGCCGCGCCTGCGATGCTCGCACCGGCCTCGACCGCCGAAGTCGCGCTGATCGTCGCGGCCGCCGCCGAGCACCGCGTGCCGCTGGTCGCGCAAGGCGGCAACACCTCGATGGTCGGCGGCGCGACCGCTCCCGCCGACGGCAGCGCGCTGATACTGTCGCTGCGTCGCCTGAACCGTATCCGCAGCCTCGACACCGACGCCGGGCTTGCCGTCGCTGAGGCCGGCGTGATCCTCGCCGAACTCGACGGCACCGCGCAAGGGCAGGGGTGGCGCTTCCCGCTGACGCTCGGTGCTCGCGGCACGGCGACGATCGGCGGGCTCGTCTCGACGAACGCCGGCGGCACGCAGGTGCTCAAGTTCGGTACGATGCGCGGCCTCGTCGCGGGCGTCGAGGCGGTGCTCGCCGACGGGACGATCCACGACGGCCTGTCCGCGCTCAAGAAGGACAACCGCGGCTACGACCTCGACCAGCTCTTCATCGGCGCAGAGGGCACGCTGGCGATCGTCACCGCCGCCACGTTGCGTCTCGCCCCTGCGATCGCAGCGCGTGGCACCGCCTGGGTCGGCATCGCGTCACCCCAGGCCGCGCTGAAACTCCTGCGCACGATGCAGGCGAAGACCGGCGCGATCGAGAGCTTCGAAATCCTCCCCGCCGAGTCGCTCGACGCTGCCATCGCGCACCTCCCGAACGCCCGAGCGCCACTCGCCGGCCGCCACCCCTGGCACCTCCTGATCGAGGCCACCTCAGCCACCACCGAAGGCGAGTCCCCCGCCGCGTTGCTCGAACGCCTGCTCGGCAAAGCGCTCGAGGACGGCGCGATCGAAGACGCCACGATCGGCACGAGCGAAGCCCAGTCCACCGCGTTCTGGCTGCTCCGCGACTCGCTGTCCGCCGCCGAACGCGCGCTCGGCCCCGCGACGCAGCACGACATCTCGATTCCCGTCGAGACGATGCCGCGCTTCATGATCGATGCGGCGGCGGCATGTGACGCGCGTTTTCCCGGCACGCACGCGAGCGGCTTCGGCCATCTCGGCGACGGCAACGTCCATTTCCACGTCCGCGCCGCGCCCGGCACCGACTCCGCGCACTGGTATGCCGAGGACGCGCCGGTCGTCACCCGCTTTGTCGGCGACCTAGTGACGGCGGCCGGTGGCTCGATCTCCGCGGAGCACGGCATCGGCCAGATGAAGCGCGACGAACTCGAACGCCTCTCGTCGCCCGCCCGCATGACCGCGCTCAGGACGATCAAGTCCGCGCTCGATCCGCTTGGCATCCTCAACCCCGGCAAGCTCGTCACACTTGCACGCCCGCCCGGCGCACCATAGAGCCTCGCCCCAATCGGTGGCATGAGCCACCGGCATTTCGACCGACCGATCCGGAGAGTAACATGGCCAGCACCGCCCAGCTTCCGCTTTTCTATAATGGCCTCGAGCCGCTTTCGAGCGACACGCACGCCAACTACAAGGTCCGCCCGCAGGACAGTGCGCCGTTCCTGGTTGGCCAGCATGCGATCCCGATCACCGTCGACGAGTTTCCGCTGGTCCAGCGCCACATGCCTATCGTCTTCTCGGTCGGTGACGACGCGATCCCGCTCGCGCTGATGGGCCTGAACGAGGGCGTCAACGTGTTCGTTGGCGAAGACGGCAAGCTGACCGAGAACACGTTCTACGTCCCCGCCTATGTCCGTCGCTACCCGTACATGCTCGCCCGCCTGCACCCGGAAGCACAGGAGCTGTCGCTCTGCTTCGACCCGACCTCGCAGGCGATCGGTGATTTCGAGGACGGCGATGCGCTGTTCGAGAACGGCCAGCCGACCGAGCTGACCAAGAACATCCTCGGCTTCAACGAGTCGTTCGAACAGGCCGGCGCGCGCACGCAGAACTTCATGAACGAGCTGCGCGAGCTCGAGCTGCTGATGGACGGCGAAGTCACGATCCAGCCCGACGGCGCCGACCAGCCGTTCGTCTATCGCGGCTTCCAGATGATCAACGAGGAAAAGCTGATCGACCTGCGCGGCGATGCGCTGCGCAAGATGAGCAAGTCGGGCATGCTTCCGCTGCTGTACGCACACCTGTTCTCGCTGTCCCTGATGCGCGACATCTTCGCGCGCCAGGCCCAGCTCGGCATGACCCCGCAGCAGCAGATGCCCGCCCCGGCGCAGTTCAACGTCTGACCCTGATCCGAGGAGTTGACCATGGCAGCGCAGGATCGTCCGGATCGATATTCGAGCGTAGCGATCTGGTTTCACTGGACGATCGCGCTGCTGGTCATCCTCAACCTCGCGGTCGGGCTGCTGCACGACTCGGTCCCGGCGCTGCGAAGCTGGATGGGCGCGCATCAGGCGCTCGGCCTCGCGATCCTTGCGTTGACCGCGGCGCGGATCGCGTGGCGGCTGGCGCACCGCCCGCCGCCGCTCCCCGCCTCTACGCCGGTGTGGGAGCGTGCGCTGGCGCATGGCTCCCACATTTTGCTATACGCACTGATGCTCGGCTTGCCGATGACCGGCTGGATGATGGTGTCGGGCGGCGGCAAGCCCGGCGGTGTGAGCATCTTCGGCTTGTTCACCGTACCGTATCTACCCGTCTCGAAGGCGACAGGGCATTTCGGTCACAGCGCGCACGGCGTACTCGGCTGGGTAATGCTTGCGCTGGTGGTGTTGCATATCGGCGCTGCGCTGCGCCATCACCTGCTGCTTCGTGATCCCGTACTGATGCGGATCGCCCCGGTACTAAGACGTCGCTGAACCGCCCGTCATCGCATCCGCGTCAAAAAAATTGCGTGTGCGGTGCAACAAGGGTTGAACCAAAACGGCGCTCACCCATTTAGATCCTGTACGGCATCGTGTCCCCCCCTTTCGCGGCGCCGTACGGGACGCTTCTAGCGTCCCTCCTCCCTGAACCTAGGCCACTCCGTGCGACATGCACGGGGTGGTTTTTTTTGGCCTGCGCGATGCGGTGGGCCCGTCCTCTCCTCCCACCCGTTGCGTGCCCGTGGAATTATTCGAAAGTCTCGACGTCATCCTGCTTGCCGCGCTGGTCCTGCTGGTCCTGGCGCGCAAGCTGAACGTGCCGTACCCGACCTTGCTGGCGGTGGCCGGGATCGCCTTTGCGGCGTTGCCGTTCGCGCCGAAGATCACGGTCGAGCCGCACCTAGCGCTGGCCTTGTTCATCGCACCTGCGTTGCTCCACGCCGCGTATCACACCAGCCCGCGCGCCCTGCGGCGACACTGGTTCCCACTGCTGAGCCTCGCCGTGTTCGCCGTACTCGTCACCGCCGCAGCGGTCGCGCTAGTCGGTGTCACGCTAGGCGGTTTACCGCTAGCCGCCGCGTTCGCCTTGGGAGCGATCGTCGCACCGCCCGATGCCGCCGCATCGGAAGCGGTGCTCGGCGAAGTCGGCATCCCCCGCCGCGGCCTGTTGCTGCTTCAAGGCGAGAGCCTTCTCAACGACGCCACGGCACTGTTGTTGTTCGGCCTCGCGGTGGCCTTCGCGACGCATTCGGACACCCCAGTGACGCCGCTCGCGCTCGCGGCGGCGGTGCCGGGCGGGATCGTCCTCGGCGTCATCGCCTCATGGCTGTATCTCCGCGTGACGCCGCTGTTCGCGCGGACGCTCGGCGCTAGCCTCGCCGATTTCGCGGTGACATTCGGCATCTGGCTGCTCGCCGAGCGGCTGCATATCTCGCCGGTGCTCGCGGTCGTCACGTTCGGTATGATCGTGTCGCAGCGCCGCCCGATCGGCCAGCCCGCACGCGATCGGTTGCAGGGGGCGGCAGTGTGGTCGGCGGCGGTCCTCGTCCTCAACATCATCGCGTTCGCGCTGATGGGGCTTCAGTCGCGCGACGTGCTGGCCGGCCTGCCCGCCGCCGAGCGCTGGCCCGCGATCGGGTTCGCCGCCGCGGTGCTGGCGACCGTGCTCGTCACGCGCATCGCGTGGGTGTTCTTCGTGCGGTTCGTCGAGGGCGTGATCGCCAACCGCTACGCGCCGTCCTGGCTGCCCAAGCCGCCCCCCTGGAACGCGTCGATCATCCTGTCCTGGTCGGGTATGCGTGGCCTCCTGACGCTGGCGACCGCGTTCGCGCTGCCACGATCGGTGCCGGGCCGCGACCTGATCGTGCTGGCGGCGTTCGGCGTCGTTATCGGCACGCTCGTGCTGCAAGGGCTCACGCTCGGCCCGTTGATCCGCCGTCTCGATCTCGGCGCGGACACGGGGCTTGCCGACGAGATCGCCCCGGCGCGCAAGCGACTGATCGATGCAGGGCTAGCCGTCCTGCCAGCACGCGAAGGCGCGGCGGCGGATGCGTTGCGGTTCCGCTACGGCGCGGCGGGCAAGGTCACCGCGGAGGCCGACGATCCACAGGCGACCTCCGAATTCGACGAACTTCACTTGGAGATGATCGCCTGCCAGCGCGTCGTGCTCCACGAAATGCGCGACAAGGGCGAGGTGGCCGAGGATGTCTATCGCCGCCTGCAGGAGGAACTCGACTGGGCGGAGGTCGACGCGCGTGCGTTCGGGGACAACATCCTCACGGCGACCTGAGGGCGTGCGGGGAACATCGACACACGCTACGCTGTTTCAGAGAACCACCGTAGAAAGGGTCGATGCATGTCCGAGGCGAATTCGTGAGCAAGTCCGTAAAGCCCGCACCGCCGACGACGCTTGTGATCTTCGGCGCATTTGGTGACCTGACCCGCCGCCTGCTGATGCCGGCACTGATCAACATGACCCGGCTCGGGCTGGTCGGTAACGATTTCCACGTGCTCGGCGTGGGCATCGACGAAGGCAACGACCAGTCGCTGCGTGAGGTGCTCGGCACTTTCGACGCGAAGGGCGGCGAGGGGGCAGGCGAGAAAGGCGACGCCTGGGCACGGCTCAAGGACCGCGTCGGCTATCTCCAGGGCGATTTCACGAAAGACGAAGTTTACGAACAACTGAAGGGACGCGTGAAGGGTAACGTCGCGTTCTACTTCGCGGTGCCGGCCAAGTTTTTCGGCGACATCGTCGACAAGCTCGCCGAGCACGGCCTGATGGCGGAAGCGCCGCACGCGTTCCGCCGGATCGCGATCGAGAAGCCGTTCGGGCATGACCTGGCGTCCGCACAGGCGCTCAACGCGCGTATCCTGTCCAAGGTCGGGGAGGCGCAGGTCTACCGGATCGACCATTTCCTCGGCAAGGAAACCGTCCAGAACATCATGACCGCGCGGTTCGCGAACATGATGATCGAGCGCGTCTGGAATTCGGACTGCATCGCGCACGTCCAGATCACCGCCGCCGAGACGGTCGACGTCGGCACCCGCGGCAAGTTCTACGACGGCACCGGCGCGCTGCGCGACATGGTCCCCAACCACCTGTTCCAACTGCTCGCGATGGTCGCGATGGAGCCGCCCGCGAGCTTTGATGCCGAGGCGATTCGCAACGAAAAGGGCAAGGTGCTCAAGGCCGTTCGCGTCTATTCGCCCGGCAAGGCGAAGCGCAACGGCGTCCGCGGGCAATATACCGCGGGTAAGGTGAAGGGGGTGGATGTCCCCGCCTACACCGCCGCGCCCGACGTGGCGCCGGACAGCCGGACCGAGACCTATGTCGCGCTGAAGCTGATGGTCGACACATGGCGCTGGGCGGGCGTGCCGTTCTACCTGCGCACCGGCAAGGCGATGACGTGTCGCGACACCGAGATCGCGATCACCTTCAAGCCGGTCCCGTTCGCGTCGTTCCCCGGTGCTGCCGCCGACATGCTGCCGCCCAACCGCCTGATCATCCAGATCCAGCCCGACGAGGGGCTGAGCATGGACATCAACATCAAGCGTCCCGGTCTCGAAGTCGCGACTGCGCCGATCGCGCTCGATTTCCGCTATGCCGACGAATTCGATATCGGCCACCTGACCGGGTACGAGTCGCTGATCTACGACCTGTTCGTCGGCGACCAGACGCTGTTCCAACGGGCAGATGCGATCGAGGCGGGCTGGGCCGCGGTGCAACCCTTCCTCGACCTTTGGGCGCATGATGCCGGGATGCCCGAGCCGTACGAGGCGGGTACGCTCGGCCCGGCCGCGGCGGATGCACTACTGGCGCACGATGACCACAGCTGGCACGAACTCGCGCCCGCGGGGAAGACGGTGCCCTGACTTTCACCCCTCCCTGAAAGGGAGGGGCAGGGGGGTGGGTCGGCCGCTCGGGACGGACGACGTCCGCCAACAGGCCGCCCCCCCCCAACCCCTCCCTTTCAGGGAGGGGAGCAGGGTCAAACCCGCTCGGTCAGCTCGATCTCGCCCTCGACCTCCATCTCGTCCTCGTCGCCCATCTCTTCCATGTCGGGCATCGTGAAGTCCGCCTTCCAGTCATAGACCTTCTCGACCCCGCCCTGCACCCAGACGCGAACTGCGCCCGAGGTGATCTCGCCGCCCATCGCGCCGACGAAATCCGCCACGAGCGAATCCGCCGCATCCTCGTGGTCGGTCGCGCCCGGAATCGTCGCGGCGGTCATTTCCTCATCGAGTTCGATGATCTGCGCCCAATATTGCTTCGCCATGTGATGCTCCTGCGTAGATAAAAAGCCGTCAGCCGGCGGTGATAATCGGATGATCCTCGCGCAGCCGGTCCGCCAGCCGCTCGACCGCGTCGACCTCGCTCGCGCTGCCCGACGGCGTCACTGCCCAGTTGCAATGCGCGTGCGTCGCGAGGCTGTAGACCTTCACGTCGCCGACGATCAGCCGCCACCGCCGCCGGTCGCCGCTATTGTACCGGACGAGGTTGGTGACGAACAGGCTCTGGAGATCCGATGCGGTCATCCGCGCCCCATAGCGACAATCGCCCGCCCGCCGCCACCGCAAACGGGCCAGTGATGATCACGATTAGGTCGCGTGTGAAATGGCGAACGCTACGAACCGACTGCGATCGACGCCGTCACGCCCGGATCGTCCCGCACCCGCAGGAACAGCGTCCCGCCGACCGGCTTCGGCACCGCGAGCGAAGCCCCGGTGAACCCGTCCGGCACGCGAACCGCGTCGGCAAACCCAGCATTCGCCGCAATCGACTCGATCAGGAACAGGTCGGTCCCGGTCAGCGTACAGGTCTCCTTGCACACGACCCCAGCCAACGTCGGCGTCCGCACCAGCGTCGTGAGCGGCACCCAATCCCCCGCAACGCCGCCTTGCACCAGTCGCCATTTGAGCGGCCCATGCGCGGAAACCCCGAGCGCCTTACCCGGCTCCATCGACACTACAGCGATCCGGTCGTCCTGCACCGTCAGCCCGCGCCCCGACGTGACATTGGTCGTCATCGCGCCATCCGCCGTCGCGATCTCGACACTGTCGCCCGCAGAAAATCGCGTTCCCTCGGCACGCAACGAGAAGGTCAGGCGGGCATCCTGCGCGATCGCCGTATCGCCGGCCAGCACCACCGGCAGGCCAGGGGAGGGTGGCACGACCACGCTTTTCGCGATCAGCGTCGCCTTGGGCCGCGCCGCCGCGACGGTGAACTTTACCGACCGCTTCCGTCCATCGGTCAGCGTCACGAGCGCCGTCTTCGCCTGGCCCGCCGCGAACGTCGGCACCGTACCCGCCACCAGCGCCAGCCGATCCGCCTTGTCCGCCCGCACGACGTCGCCCGGCTTGAACGCGGCCCCGTCGATCGTCATCGATGCCACCAGATCGAGCCGTGTCCCACTCAGCGTCCCCGACGCATCGCCGGCATACAGCGTCAGGCCATCGATCCGCCCCGCCTCGGCGAGCGCGGTCAGCGCGATCTTGTCCGGCGCCTCGACCCCGTATTGCTTGACCAGCAGCGTCAGTTTCCCCGGCGCGGTCTTCGCGAGTGGCAGCGTCAGTCCGATCCGGTCGCCAGTCGTCGTCCAAGCCAGCGGCACCTCGCCCGAGGCTCCAACTAGCGTCACCGCCTCGACGCAGCTCGGCGTCGGCCCGGCGAGCGCCACCGAATTGTCGCGCCCAACCACCAAGTTCTCAGGATCGGTATCGACCATCGTCCACCCGCCCGCACGCGGCACCTGCAACCGAAACCGCGGTCCATCGAACGGCGTGAAGCCCCAGCGGCCGTGCAACGTCGCATCGGTCACGCTGCTCAAGCCTGCAGTCTGCATCCCGACCTGATCCAGCACATAACCCCCGCGCTCGGCATCGGCCTGAACGGGCAACTCCACCACGCCCCCCTGCGGAGTCGTCACCCGCAAGCTCATGTCGTGCGCGAACTTGGTCGCATAGATCAGCGGTGCCCCCTCGACCGGCAGCACCAGATCGGGCTTGGCCGCACAGACCAGCCGGTCCGACTCCGCGCGCCGCATCGTGGGCGTCTGCGGCGCACCCGTCTCGATCACCGGCATTGCCACGACCATGACCGACTTCGGGCTGGCGAACGACGGCGCCGCGTTCAGCAGCAGCGCCAGCCGATCGTCATGCGCCCTCGCCAGTGCCGGAATATAGCGGAACTGCGTCGTCTGGAACGCGCCGAAGATCTTCGCCAGATCGCGCACCACGCCGATATACGGGCTGTAATAGCCAAGCCCGCCCTCCGGCGTCGCGCTCAGCTGCAGCGCCAGATCGGTCGGCGCACCCACCAGAGTATCCGCCAGCGTCGAACTCTGCCCATCCGCCAGCACCAGCGAATCGCGGCTCTGCGTCAGGCAGGAGGCTTGCAGGTCCGCCGCGAGATCGAGGCATTCCGCCTTCAGCTTGATCGCCAGGCTGCGCGACAACAACGGCGAGACCGCCTCGATCCGCTCCGGCCGCGTCCGCTCCAGCGCATGGATCCCATCGAGAAACGCATCGAGTCGCGCCCGATCCAGCGACGCTTGGTCGAGATCCTGCACCGCGCGCACGAACGCCCCCGGCTGCTTGCGCACCGCCGACACGACAGCATCGAACCCGCCGCTCTCCGGCACCAGGAACACCACCAGTTGCCGCGCGCCCTCCGGTACCGTCAACGCCAGCGCGTTCTTCTTCGCCTTCCACGTCTCCGCCTTGAAGAACCACGACTTCGGAGGCGGCTCGGTCGCCCCGCGCAGGAACGCCGCGACCAGCAGATAGCGCGCGCCATCGTCCTTCTTGCCAACGGCCAGGTCCGCCGCGATCGACACGCGGTCGCCGGTCGCGAGTCTCGGCACCTGCGCGATCGGCAACGTCGTCGTCCCATGCGTCACGCCGACGCGCAGGCTGGGCCCGGTCAGGTCGAACGGTGCCGGATCGGCGCGCGCAGCCAAGGGCACCAGCGCAGCAGCCAGCGCGCAGAACGGAAGAAATCGAAGCATCATCACGGGCGATCTCGTCGTCGGAAGCATCACAGATGGCCTGTACCGGTGTCGATAATAGGGCAAGACGCGGCACTTGCCCGATCGCCCGCGGTACCGCACACAGCGCGTAACACGGGGAAGGGGACCTACATGATCGCGCGCATTCTCATCGCGACGCTACTCGCGACGACCGCCGCCAATGCCGATGCCAAAACGGTCGTCGTCACCGCAGCGCACATGATCGATGTCCTTGCCGGCAAGCGCGTCGACAACCCGCAGGTGACGATCGTCGATGGCCGCATCACCGCGGTTGGGCGCAAGGGCGACGCGGTGCCCGCCGGCGCCGAACGCGTGGATCTGGGCGAGCGCACGTTGCTCCCCGGCTTGATCGACATGCACGTCCATCTGACCAGTGACCCGACGCTCAGCGGCTATCGGCAGCTTGAGTTTACCGACAATTTCTGGACCGTCGTCGGCGTCGCCAATGCACGGAAGACGCTCGACGCAGGCTTCACCACCGTCCGTAACGTCGGCTCGGCCAATTACGACGACGTCGCGCTGAAGCAGGGGATCGAGCGCGGCTATGTGCCCGGTCCGCGCATCGTCCCCGCCACCTACGCGCTTGGCGCGACCGGCGGCCACTGCGACGCGACCGAATTCCCGCCTTCGATCCAGGTGCCGCACCCGCAGATCGCCAACACCCCCGACGAGTTTCGCGGCGCGGTGCGGACGATCCGCAAATACGGTGCCGAGGTGGTGAAGGTCTGCATGACGGGCGGCGTCCTCTCGAAGACCGACGCCGTCGGCGCGCAACAGATCAGCCTCGCCGAGATCAAGGCGATCGTCGAGGAAGCGCATATGCTCGGCATGAAGGTCGCGGTCCACGCGCACGGCGCGGAAGGGATCAACGACGCATTGCGCGCGGGCGTCGACACGATCGAACACGCCAGCCTCGCCGACGCGGAATCGTTCAAGCTGGCCAAGGCGAGCGGGGCGTGGTTCGACATGGATATCTACGACGACGACTATATCCTTGCCGAGGGCGCCAAGAACGGGGTTTTTCCCGAGAGCCTCGAAAAGGAACGTCAGGTCGGCCTCAAGCAGCGCCAGACCTTCCGCGCCGCGCACGCCGCCGGGGTGAAGATGCTGTTCGGCACCGACGGCGGCGTCTACCCCAACGGCAACAACGCGCTCCAGTTCGCCAAGATGGTCGAATGGGGCATGACGCCGCTGGAGGCGATCCAGGCCGCCACCTCCAGCGCCGCGATCGCTCTAGCGAGAACCGCGGACGTCGGTGCGATCCAGCCAGGCCGGTTCGGCGATTTCGTCGCGGTCGACGGCGATCCGCTCGCCGACGTCCGCCAGTTGGAACACCCCGCCTTCGTGATGAAGGGCGGCGCAGTGGTCGTATCGCCGAAATAAACGAGGCGTCTTGATCCTCCCCCGCAAGGGGGAGGTGGCTGGCCCTTGCCAGACGGAGGGGGAGGTAAGGGAAGCACCCTGATCTGTGTTCTCGGCCTCGGACACCTGCGGCTACGCCCGCCGCTGGCAAGGGGGGGGGGCAGTCAACCGACGCCCAGCCGCTCACACGCCACTAACGTTTCACCGCTACCCAGAAGCAACTCGTCGCATCACGGGTTGCCGTCGGGTCACGTTCAGCCTCCCCCGCCCACAACGCCGCGACGACCGCGCGCAGGGGATTTCGACGATGACGACCGATCGCGGGGCGCTGGCCGCCCTGCTCGCCACCATGACCGTCCTGGCCGCCACCGCGACTCCGGCGGCCGCGCAAACCGAGCCGGCCGCACCCGTGCGTGGCCTGGAGCGCCTTCAGACCCCCGGCACGCAGGCGAACCCCGACGCCACCGCGATTCCGGTGCCCGCCGCGCCGACGATCGTCCTGCCGAACACCACGCCCGCTCCACGTCGCACCCCGCGATCGAGCGCTGCGGCAAAGCCCGCCACGGATCGTGCGACCACGCAACGTGCAGGCGCCGAGCGCCCGACGACCGAAGCGCCCACGCGCGAACGAGCAACCACCCGGACGACGCCGGAACAAACGACCCGACCACGCGCTTCGGACGACGAGCCAACGCGTCCGCCGACATCGGCCGAACCGGCGCCCGTCGCCACGCCCACGCCCGACCCCGCTCTTCAATCGTCGCCATCGCAGACCCCGACCACCGAGGTGGCGCCGCAATCCTCCGCGCCGCAGCCCCCCGCGTCGGTGCCGGCAACGACGCCATCCCCAACCCCGGAATCCACGCTCTCGACGCCGGAAGAGGGCAGCACGATGCCGCTGTGGCTTTCGCTGACGGCGATTGTCGTGGTGCTCGGCGCGCTGTGGGCGCTCCGCCGCAAGCCGCGCAGCCACCGGTACGAGAGTGCCGAACCCGAAGCCTATGTCGAGCCGACTCCGCCGCCCGTTGCGGTGAAGCCGGTCGTCGCCCAGCCTATTGCCCCTCAGCCAGTCGCCTCCAGGCCGGTCGTCTCCGAACCGGCCGAAACCCCGGCGGCCGTCACCGCTGCTACCGCATCTGCGATTGCACCCGTGGCTGCCGTGCCAATGGCCGCACCCAAATTCCTTGAACCGAGGGGCAAGGTGCCGCCCACGCCGCCAGTCGCCGCGCGTGCCCGGCTGACCTGCGAACTGCGCCCGTTGCGCGCCGGTCTCAACCTGCTCAGCGCAACCGTCGAGTGCGAACTCGTCGTAACCAACACGGGCACCGCATCGGCCGAAGCGATCCGCACCGGCGTCGCGTTGCTCACCGCACACGCCGATCAGGATCAGGACCTTGCGCAGTTCAATGCGGCGCCCGTCGTGCGGCCCGTCGCCCCGCCGTTCGCGCTGGCGCCGGGCGAAACGCGAACCATCCGCACCGTCACGGCGGTTGCCCGCGAGGCGATCCGGACGATGACCGCGGCTAACCGGCCGATGTTCGTGCCCGTCGTCGCGACCAACATCCTGTACGTGACGGCTGGCGACGAGGCGCAGGCGACGCGGGCGTGGGTGGTTGGCATTGAGCGCGTCGACTCAGCGAAGCTGGCGCCGTTCTGGCTCGATGCGCCTGCACGGATGTACACGACGGTTGCCGCGCGGCCGCATGCGGTGACGTTCGATCGGTAGGTGAGGGGCTCGCGCGGCGTGCTGACCTTCGACACCCGGTCATGTCCTTGCTTCGAGCGGTAACACCGGGCGTACACGTAAAACTTGTTTCCCCGCGAAGGCGGGGACCCAGACTGGGCTCCCGCCTTCGCGGGAGAACAATGCCGCAGTTGCGGCGGAGGCTGGACAGCGCAGCTATGCCGCAGAAGGCTGACTGCTTTGGTCCGACGCCCATCACTACGCGCGCGACTGGTTGCGGAACCTTGGATGCGCATCGGAACCGGCGTGAAGCGAGCTCTGCTGGAATGAGCAACGCGATATTCCAGCACAACAAAAAAAGGGCGACCCCATCGCTGGGGCCGCCCTTTTTTCTTAGCTGCGGCCAGCAGGGGCAAAGCCCCTGCTTCGTCGGTCGGCATAAATGCCGCCGGCCGGCCTTGCGGGGAGTGCGCTTCAGCGTGGCTGAAGCGTCTCTCCCGCTGCGGCTTACTTGACCTCGACGGTCGCGCCAGCGGCTTCGAGCTGAGCCTTGATCTTGGCTGCCTCGTCCTTCGACACGCCTTCCTTGACGGCCTTGGGAGCCGACTCGACCAGCGTCTTGGCTTCGGTCAGGCCGAGCGCGGTGATCGCACGGACTTCCTTGATGACATTGATCTTCTTGCCACCGTCGCCGGTCAGGATGACGTCGAATTCGGTCTGCTCTTCTGCTGCAGGAGCAGCGGCGCCGCCGCCTGCTGCCGGTGCTGCGACCGCTGCTGCGGCCGAAACGCCCCACTTCTCTTCGAGCAGCTTCGAAAGCTCAGCTGCTTCGAGAACGGTCAGTTCGCTCAGGCTCTCAACGAGCGCGTTCAGGTCTGCCATGATAAATCTCCATCTCGGGGCTCATGCCCCATCAGTTCAAAAAGGTAACGAAAGGCCTGCAAGATCAGGCGGCTTCCTTCTCCGCGTAGGCGGAAAGCACGCGCGCGAGCTGCGCTGCCGGAGCCTGCGTGATCGTTGCCAGCTTCGTGGCAGGTGCCACGATGAGGCCAACGATCTTGGCACGCAGTTCGTCCAGCGAGGGCAGCGTTGCGAGCGCCTTCACACCGTCGACGTCGAGGGTCGTCGCGCCCATCGCCCCACCCACGATTTCGAACTTGTCGTTCGTCTTCGCGAATTCCACGACCACCTTGGCGGCCGCGACGGGATCGATGGAGCTGGCCAGACCGACCGGACCCGTGAGCATGTCGCCCAGCGAGCTGTAGTCGGTGCCGTCCATTGCGATCTTGGCAAGCTTGTTCTTCGAGACCTTGTAGGTCGCGCCGGCGTCGCGCATCTTGTTCCGCAGCACAGTGGACTGTGCGACGGTCAGGCCGAGGTTGCGCGTGACAACGACGACGCCGACCTCGGAAAAGGTGCGGTTCAGCTCGGCTACGGCCGCGGTCTTTTGATCACGATCCATGCCATTCTCCACGTTTTACGAGTTCACCGTTTGCGCAGTGGACCCGGTTACTAACCGGAGGCGCAGACAAACCCGCGCTTCCGGGGTGTCTCGTCGATGGGGCATGGGAGAGGGGCGGCGCGCAGATGGGCCGACAAAATCTCATTCCCCGTCTAGGTGGGAGATTAAGCATCGGCAAACCCGCTGCACCCACTGTCTCGGACGGAGTTCGACGAGCAAGCCCGCCGAACGAAGCCGCGCCTTAGCGGAAATTGCGGTGGAGTCAATCGCGGAGAGGGGCAGACGTCGAGGTAAAGCCCGGTATCCGCGCCGTCGAGCCTGCGTATGCGGGCCGCCGCCAGGATGTCGGGCGGCATCAGGCGGGCATTGATGCCGATCCGGTCGATCGCGGGGTCGACCTTCGTCCAGTGCGTCACGCATCCGCATTCGCTGCACCGATGGAAGCGCAATGTCTTGGCACCCCAACTGTAGACGTCGATCGGAACGGATGCCGCGATGCGCACGTCACTTGCCCGGTAGTAGGCCCACAGTGCTCCGTAGCTGCGACAGATCGAGCAGTTGCAGTCGGCTACCCATTCAGGCGGTAGGTCGGCGGACAGCGTTACTGCGCCACAGTGGCAGGAGGCTCCGATCATGCGTCATGACGTGGACCATAATGGCGCGCGGTTCACGTATTTTCACACGACCTCCGTCATCCTGAAGAAAGTCAGGATCCAGAGCCGAGAGGGGCGACGTTTGTAACCCTGGATCCTGACTTTCGTCAGGATGACGGAGTGGGGTAGGGCGATCTTAGCCGAACGACCGGTATGGCCCGCACGCAAAAAGGGCCGGGATCGCTCCCGGCCTTTCTTAACTTTTAGCGGCAGGACGGGAGTAAATCCCGTCCTCGTCGGTCGTGGTTGCCCGCGCCGGCCGCGCTTTCGCCGTCTCGTGGCTAGCTTGCGCTAGCCACGTGCGGCTCACGCGCCAGCAACCTCGGTCGTGTCGACCTTGATGCCTGCACCCATGGTCGACGAGATCGCGACCTTCTGGACGTACTTGCCCTTGGCGCCGGTCGGCTTGGCCTTGACCACCGCGTCGACCAGTGCGTCGAAGTTCGCGCGCAGGTCTTCCGCCGGGAACGACGCCTTGCCGATGCCCGAGTGGATGATGCCGGCCTTTTCGACGCGGTATTCGATCTGGCCGCCCTTGGCTGCCTGAACCGCGGCTGCGACGTTCATCGTCACCGTGCCGAGCTTCGGGTTCGGCATCAGGCCCTTGGGACCCAGCACCTTACCGAGGCGACCGACGATGCCCATCATGTCCGGGGTCGCGATGCAGCGATCGAAATCGATCGTGCCACCCTGGATGATTTCCATCAGGTCCTCGGCGCCGACGACGTCTGCGCCTGCTGCGAGGGCTTCCTCAGCCTTCGCGCCGCGGGCGAACACGCCGACGCGGACGGTCTTGCCGGTGCCCTTGGGCAGCGTGACGACGCCGCGAACCATCTGGTCTGCGTGACGCGGATCGACGCCCAGGTTCAGCGCGACTTCGATCGTCTCGTCGAACTTCGACGTGGCGCCCGACCGTGCGAGACCGATGGCCTCGTCGATGCCGTGCAGCTTGACGAGGTCGACCGTGACGGCCTTCTGCTTCTTGCTCAGCTTAGCCATGATATCAGCCCTCCACCACTTCGAGGCCCATTGCGCGGGCGCTGCCTTCGATGATCTTCGTCGCAGCGTCGATATCGTTGGCGTTGAGGTCCTTCATCTTCGTCGTGGCGATCTCGCTCAGCTGGCTGCGCTTGATCGTGCCGGCGACGACTTTGCCCGGCTCCTTCGAACCCGACTTGAGACCAGCGGCCTCCTTGATCAGGTACGATGCTGGCGGGGTCTTGGTCTCGAACGAGAACGAGCGATCCGCATAGACCGTGATGACGGTCGGGATCGGCATGCCCTTCTTCAATTCGCTCGTGCCGGCATTGAACGCCTTGCAGAACTCCATGATGTTCACGCCGCGCTGACCCAGTGCAGGCCCGATCGGCGGCGCGGGCTTTGCCTCGCCTGCAGGGACCTGCAGCTTGATGTATCCGGTAATCTTTTTAGCCATGTCACTCTCTTTATGTGAGCCTAGCGGTGATGGCGGCCGTCTCGCGACAGCCTCCCGCAAATTCCATCAATGAAGGTGGAAGCCGGCGCGCATAGCCGAAAACGCGGGGCGCGGCAACCGGCGTTCGCGTCGTGGCTTGGAGGCCTGGGAGGCCTGCGCGATCCACCGCGGTTTATTCGAAGACGTCGACCGGCCAGGCGATCTGCTTGGCCGCGGCATGGCAAGCCGACCGCGTTGCGTAGCCGTCGGAATAGCTGATCAGTCCACCAGCCTCATGGAACAGCAGCCATGCCCAGGACCCCGCGAGTACGAGCGGTGGCGAAAGGTCGAGCCCCTCGACCTCGCGGAGTTCGAGCCGCATCGACGGCCGCTCGCCTTCGACCGGATTTGCAGCGACGGGCTCCGCTTCGTCGAGCGTCCGGCCGATAAAGCGACCGAACCGGTTGTCAGGCACCATGATGGGGTACGATCGATTCAATCGGCACGGGTTTTCCCCAGTAAAAGCCTTGCCCACAATCGGCACCGAGGGATTTCGCCAAGACGAGATCGTCTGCGGTCTCGATGCCCTCGATCACGGTTCCGATCGACCGGCTTCGGCAATAATCAATGATTTCCTTCAGCAGCGAAGGCGGGAACTCGCCCTTGCGGCACTTCTGGAAGATCTTCCGGTCGATCTTGACCTCGGAGACCGGCAGGTCCGAAATGCGATCGAAGTTGGTCGCGCCCTTGCCGAAATCGTCGAGCGAGATGGGTACGCCCAGCGTTCCAAGCTCGCGCATATTTTCCAGCAGGCGGCCGTCGAGTCCTGAATAACTGATCTCGGTGAGTTCGATCCCGAGCATGCCGGGGGCGACGTTGTGGCGTCGCAGCAGGATCGGCATCGCGGCGAGGAAATCCGGATGCGCGAGCACGGCGGCGCTGCAGTTCACCGCGATAGGCACAGGCCTGCCCTCGGCCTCCAGCGCCGCGAGCAGGCGGGCAGCCGCTTCCACCGCAAGCGACGTCGCGGCGACCTCCAGCGAGAGGATCGTCGACGGTGCGAAGATGTGCTCGGGGTTGAGCGACGGCCGATTGCGCAACCGCGTAAGTGTTTCGTAGCCGGCGATGCCGTCGTCGTGCAGGCTGCGCTTCTCATGAAATTCATGCGTGAGGTTGGGCAGCAACCGGCCCTGCTGGATCAACCACGACAGGAAATGACGGTCGCCGGTGTCGCCGTCATGCGGTTGCCGGACGATATGGGCCAGGCGGTCGACGATGTCCTGCGCGGAATAGGGCGTGTCGAGCCAGTCGACATGACCGATGCCGGACTGTTCTGCGAGGGCGATAGCGTCGGGGAAATGCACGCTTGGCCGTAACAGCGTCAGCGTCCCGGAAAACTGTTCTTTGTCCAATAAGGCGATGAACGCGTGACGATTGCCGATCGAGGCATCCGGGTTCATCACGATCAGATCCGGTTGAAACGCCAGCCCGGCACGTTCTTCGCTGGCCATGCCGATCCACGCGGTTTTGTGGCCCATCTCTTCGAGTTCACGATGAACGCCGTTGTGAGCCGCATTTTCAAGATCGAGAAACAAGATGCGATGACCGGCCCCGGGTAAATCCGGGGAAAGACGACTCCCCGCACTGGCCGAGCGTAAGTGATCGCCACGCAAGGACGATGTTTTCAGGGCCGTGTTCGTCAAGGGCATCAGTCATTTCCTGTAGGCGGATCGCTGAATACGGTTGCATGCAAGTCAAGCTGGTCATGGGGTACATAGAGTTTGTCGAATACGCCGGTCGTCATATGCGAAAGCGTACTGGCAACTATGCAACGTCTTATACGTGGACTGTCCTACAAGTGTTAGCGCTATATGATTGATGATGGTTAATCGAGTCTTAACGCGGATTATATGGTTGGGCTCAATAACGAGGACGCGAGCCAACTCAATGATAATGAACAAATCTATGACAGCTGGGGTGACCCGTCCGACATATCGCGACTGAAATATATTTTCGTTGCCGAATGATATTGCGGCGCAAGTAAAAGGATTGAAGCAACGCCGGTCATGTTCGGTGCATCGCTTTCTACCCAGCGATCATATCGGCCAAGACCTTATTGAATGGCCGGGACGGGTGTGACGTGCAGATCATGCGGATGAGATGAGCGCGACGGGGCGGGGACTTGAAAGCACTCATTTTGAACCGAATAATTCTCTGCCGATTGACGCTTCCAACTCTAGTATCACCGGGAATCGGATGGGGGCATCCGATAACAGGGGTGGATATGATCACTTTGTGCCGTGCGACGCTGGTCGCGCTGATGCTGGCGGTTTCGGCGATCGCGCCTGCGTATGCGCAGGAGAAGACGGGACTAAAACCTGGTTTTGTCCTTGCGCCCGGCACCGCGCGGATCGTCCTCATGCGGCCGTCGATCCGGGTCGGCGCGCAGTCGACGGGCGGGATGTACGAGCCGAATGCCGACTGGACCGATCAGGCGAAGGAGAACATCGCCACCGCGCTCGCCAAGGCGCAGACCGGCCTCGGCAACAGTGTCGTCGGGTATGTCGAGCCGGTCGGTGCGGGTTCGGCGAAGGTCGCGGAGTATCAGGAACTGTTCGGCGCGGTCGCGTCGTCGGTGATCGAGTATCAGTTCTTCAAGGGCAACCGCCTGCCGACCAAGAAGCGCAAGGACCAGTTCGAATGGGGGCTCGGCCCCGACGTTCGGACTCTTCCCGGTCTTGAGGCGGCTGACTACGCGCTGTTTATTACCACCGAGGATCATTTCGGTTCGACCGGGCGGAAGGTGCTGCAAGTCTTTGCGGCGATGGCACGCGTTCCGATCACCGCGGGCGTCCACAAGGGCTTTGCCGGGCTTGTCGATCTTCGCACCGGAGAACTGGTCTGGCTGAACGCCGACATGCAGATGGGCGGGGATGTCCGCGACGCGGAGGGCGCCGACAAGCGCGTGAGGCAGTTGCTGGAGGGGTTCCCGGGGAAGCCGGTCGAGGCTCCGATCGCCGCCGCGCCCGCCATCGCTTCGGCGCACTGACATGCGGATTCCAATGGTCGGGCTTTTGCTCGCCAGCGCGATCGGTACGTCTGCGCTCGCCGCCGACAAGCGACCGCCGCTACCAACCTACATGCAAGCCTATACCCCGACGACGGTCGACGAGCGCGGGATATGGATGGAGGCCGATGAAGACGAACGGCGTCTTCGCGAGTCCCGGTCGGTTATAAGGGATACCGCCCTCAACGCGTATGTTCGTGGCGTACTTTGCCGCACTGTTGGCGATGATCGCTGCAAGTCTGTGCGGATCTACATTGACGAAATCCCGGCATTCAACGCGACGATGAGCCCGAACGGAACGTTGACTGTCTGGTCGGGGCTATTGCTTCGCGTTCGGAATGAAGCCGAACTAGGCTCCATTCTTGGCCATGAGTTCGGTCATTTCGAACTGCGGCACTCGCTTATGGACTTTAAAAACCGGCGCGGCGGGTCGGATCTTATGGCGTGGGCATCGATCCTCGTCCGCAATAGCGGTGACATTCGCTATAATACTATCGGCGGGTTCTACGCATTCGATCGCGCGCAAGAGCGTGAAGCCGACATGATGGGCTTCCAGTATCTCACGCGTTCGCGCTATCCATCGTCAGCGTCGGCGGACGTCTGGGACCATCTCATGGGCGAGGCGGATGCCACCGCAATAGGCCGCAAGGGCAGGGCGCAGCACAAATACGTCGCCGGCTTCTTCGCCTCGCACCCCACCAACCTCGCACGCGCTACCTATCTGCGCGCCGCGTCGATCGAAGCTGCCGACGTCAAGCCCGCGGTCGTCGACACGCACCAGGCCGCGATGGCGAAGTGGCTGCCGGTCTTCCTCAACGACCAGATCAAGCTCAACGATTTCGGCGGCAGCGAGTATCTGCTTGCCAATCTGGCGGAAGGCAGCGGCTGGACGACGCCGCTGCTGTGCGCCCGCGGCGATCTGTATCGCGAGCGCGGCAATCCGCGCGATCTCGTCAGCGCCGCGCAATTCTACCAGGAGGCGATCGGCAAGGGTGACGCGCCACCCGAGGCGTATCGCGGCCTCGGGCTGGCGTTGCTGCGTAGCCAGCAGGTTGCCGAAGGCCAGGCCGCGCTCGCGACGTATCTCCGCCTCAAGCCGGCCGCGACCGACGCCGCGCTCATCGCCACGCTGATCTCGTAAGGAGGACGACCATGTCCAAGAAACTCGCCCTGCTCGCCGCGGTCGCAACGCTCGCGTGCGCAGCCCCCGTCGCGGCCGGCAACAAGCTCATCCCGGCCGGCCAGCGCATCGCGGTCGCCAAGTCGGCGATGACCGTGCAGCCGGGCGCGGAGTGGAACAAGCTCTCGGAGCGCCCCGGTCGCAACGCCGAAACCTGGACGCAGGACGGTGACGAACTGAACGATCTCAGCTTCTATGGCGGCATTGAGTCCGGCAGGCCGCTGTTCCGCGAGGTCGACAAGAAGAACAAGCCGTTGCCGAAGGTCTCGGCGACGATGCTGATCACCGATATCCCGGTGCTGCTCGAAAACAGCTATCGGATCGCGCGCGACGCATCGTCGATGGCGATCGACACGATCGCGCCGATCCAGTTCGCCGGCAACAAGGGCGTGCGTTTCACCTACACCTTCTCGAAGCAGAACGAGACGCTGCAACGGCGTGGCGAAGCACGCGGTGCGGTAATTGGCGGCAAGCTGTATCTGGTGACGTACGAGGCGCCGAGCTTGTATTACTACGACCGTAGCGTTGCGGCAGCTCGGGTGGTGGCGGATAGCGTGCGGTTTTGAGGTGTGTGTGCCTTTAGGCTAGGCGTTGCCATGCCTGACGGCATTCGTCTGGATGATGCGTCCGCCGCTTTCCGTCATCCTGACGAAAGTCAGGATCCAGAGCCAAGCAGCGTAGCGTTCCTTAACTCTGGATCCTGACTTTCGTCAGGATAACGGAGCGGGGTGTGAGGAGCGGTTTGCGTTCTCAAAGGCGCGACGCGGGAGTAAATCCCGCGTCGTCGGCCGGGCCGTTGGCCCGCCGGCCGGTCGAGACCGTCTCGTGATTAGCCGTTAGCTAATCACGTGCGGCCGTAAGCGCCGCTCTGCGGCTTACTTACTACGCTCGACCTGCTCGAATTCGAGCTCGACAGGCGTAGCGCGCCCGAAGATCGACACCGAAACCTTGACGCGGCTGCGGTCGAAGTCGAGTTCTTCCACAAGCCCGTTGAAGGTCGCGAAGGGGCCGTCGAGGACCTTGACCTGATCGCCGATCTCGTAGTCGACCTTGACCTTCTGCTTGGGCGCAGCGGCGGCTTCTTCCTTGCTGTTCAGCATCCGCGTGGCTTCCGCCTCGCTGATCGCCTGCGGCTTGCCCATGCTGCCGAGGAAGCCCGTCACCTTCGGCGTGTTCTTCACGAGGTGATACACGTCGTCGTTCATGTTCAGCTTGGCGAGCACGTAGCCAGGCATGAACTTGCGTTCGACCGCGATCTTCTTGCCGCGACGGGCTTCGGTGGTGGTTTCGGTCGGGACTTCGATCTGCTCGACGAGCTGTTCGAGACCCATCCGGGTTGCCTCGGCCATGATCGAGTCGCGGACCTTGCCCTCGAAGCCCGAATAGGCGTGAATGATGTACCAGCGCGCCATGACGGAACCTTGCTTACTGAGCGAGTTTGAGGAGGGCGGAGACGATCGCTTGCAGGATCGAGTCGACGCCCAGGAAGAACAGCGCGAGGATCGTCGTCATGATCACCACCATCACGCCGGTCATGACCGTCTCGCGACGCGTCGGCCACGTGACCTTCGCGGTCTCGTTGCGGACCTGCTGGATGAATTCGAGGGGGGACGTCTTCGCCACGATGTTCTTCGAACCCGCTGATTGAGAAACTGAGATGCGAGGCATAGACCCACTAGCCGCTCCCTGTGAAGGGCCGCGGCGGCAGGTCCGTCCTCGCTGTCGGAAGCGCGGCAGATAGCTTCCGCCCGTGGTGAAAGCAAGTGCGCGGCAGGAGAGGGGCGGGCGCCATGAGGAAAGCAGCACGGCGGTGGCGGGGAGAAGTGGCGGGGGAGAGCGCTTGGGTCACTCGATCCCCCGCACGATCGTCTTGCCGGTGCCGGTTTGACCGGCGGCTCCGCTCCCACGGTTTCTATTTATCGTTCGGCTTGACGACGGCAACCGAGGTGTACGCCGAACGCAGGCGAAAAAAAAGGCCGGTACAAGACCGGCCATAAAAGTTTTTAGGAGAGGATGCCTGAAAGGCCCGATCGTTGTGCATCGCAGCACATCATAGATCAATTGCGAAAATTGCATTATGGAATGCAATTTCTGCAATCGTGATGGACGCACTAAAGCGGCGAGTGAAATCGCCGCGATTTTTGCAGGGAATTTAAAGGGGGTGGCAGGAGTGCTCGGATTCGAACCGAGGGCCTTCGGTTTTGGAGACCGACGCTCTAACCAACTGAGCTACACTCCTACACGGACGCGCCCCTTACCCAGCGTTTTCGGGAAGGGCAAGCGTCTCGCGTGCAATTCGTCCTTCAAGCATTCCCAGCGATCATCGTAAGGATGATGCGTTGCGCGATGTGTGATTTGCCCGTTAACCTTAAAGCCGTCTCGTTGGATGTGGGAAGCGTATTACTATGAAGGCGGGATTGATGATGCTGGCGCTGCCGGTCGCGGCGTTGCTCATGGGGGCGGGGCCAGTTCCGCGGGTGCCGGACCTGGGGCCTCAGCTCGAACGCTTCACCTATCCGTGGCCGGTCCAGGCGATGGAAGTCGATATCGTCGGCAGTCCTGCGCAGATGGCGTTCATGGATATCGCGCCGCAGCGCCCCAATGGTCGCACGGTCGTGCTGCTCCATGGCAAGAACTTCTGCGGTGCGACCTGGGGCAGCACTGCGCGGGCGCTGAGCGAGGTCGGCTACCGCGTGATCGTCCCCGACCAGATCGGCTTCTGCAAATCGTCCAAGCCCCGCGCGGCACAGTATAGTTTCGAGATGCTGGCGACCTTCACCAAGCGGCTGCTCGAATCGCGCGGCATCACGAGGGCCACGTTCGTCGGGCATTCGATGGGCGGCATGCTCGCGATGCGATACGCCATTCTCTACCCGGCGTCGGTCGAGAAGCTGGTGCTCGTCAATCCGCTCGGCCTCAAGGATCGCGGCGAGGAGGGCGTGCCCTATACCGATGTCGATACGCTGTGGGCGAATGAGAAGAAGACGAGCTATGCGTCAATCAAGGCGTATCAGCTCGAGAACTATTATCACGGTGTGTGGAAGCCGTCCTATGATCGCTGGGTCTGGATGCAGGCGGGCATGTATCAGGGGGCAGGGCGCGATATCGTGGCGCTCGCGCAGGCCAAGACGAGCGAGATGATCAAGACGCAACCTATCGCGCATGAGCTGTACCGGATCACACCTTCGACCACCTTGATCATCGGCACGCTGGACAAGACCGCGTTCGGCCGGGCGCAGGCCCCCGCGAACTTGCGCAAGTTCCTCGAACCGGTGCCAATGGTCGCGCCGCGCGCGGTGAAGCAGATGCCGAATGCGAACCTGGTTATGCTGGAGGGGCTGGGTCACTCGCCGCAGGTCGAGGACCCCGCGCGATTCGAGAAGGTGCTGCTGGCGGTGCTTGGGACGCGTTCGCGGTAGCCGGAACCTCTTGATCCTCCCCCGGCAGGGGGGAGGTGGCTGGCCCTTGCCAGACGGAGGGGGAGGGGGCGACAACGTATGTTGCGTGTTCCTCCCCCTCCGTCACCCTCGGTGCCACCTCCTCCTGGCGGGGGAGGATCAGGAGGGGTGGTCACCAGCTATGGGTGGTCACTCGTCGCGGATGCATCCACCCCCAAGAAACCAATAACCTACCCCCACCCAAACCGATTCCGCCCCGTTGACCTCACCCCCGTCCTGACCTATAGGCGCGGCCTGTTCTTCGGGAGTGTTTCCCGCCGGGCATGCTTGAACATTGCTGGATGCATTCCAGGACCTGAGGGGCGCTCCCGCGTTCCTATGGTCCTTTTTGTATTCTCAGGCGCCTCATGGCTCCAGCAAAGTAACCACTTGAAAGGTGAAGGCTTCAATGCCGACGATCAACCAGCTGGTCCGCAAGGGCCGCGATCCGCAGAAGGCCAAGTCGAAGGTCCCTGCGATGGAAGCAAATCCGCAGAAGCGTGGCGTTTGCACGCGCGTCTACACGACGACCCCGAAGAAGCCGAACTCGGCTCTGCGCAAGGTGGCCAAGGTTCGCCTGACCAACCAGCGCGAAGTCATCAGCTACATCCCGGGCGAGGGCCACAATCTTCAGGAGCATTCGGTTGTCCTGATCCGTGGCGGTCGTGTCCGCGATCTTCCCGGTGTTCGCTATCACGTCCTGCGCGGCGTGCTCGATACACAGGGTGTGAAGGACCGGCGTCAGTCGCGTTCCAAGTACGGCGCCAAGCGTCCGAAGTAAGCCGATCAGTCATCTGATCACTAAGGCTGAAGTTTAGAAGGAATACAAAATGGCACGTCGTCGTCGTCCCGAAAAGCGGGTCATCCTGCCTGATCCCAAGTTCGGGGATGAGGTTCTGTCGAAGTTCATGAACAGCGTCATGCTGGACGGCAAGAAGTCCGTCGCAGAGCTGATCGTGTACGGTGCATTCGAAACCGTCGAGCAGCGCGCCAAGCGTGACCCAATCGGCGTTTTCCACGATGCGCTGAACAACGTGAAGCCGGGCATCGAAGTCCGTTCGCGCCGCGTCGGTGGTGCAACGTACCAGGTGCCGGTCGAGGTTCGTCCCGAGCGTGCACAGGCGCTGGCGATTCGCTGGTTGATCGGTGCGGCGCGTTCGCGCAGCGAGAACACGATGGCCGCACGGCTGTCGGGTGAGCTGATGGATGCCGCCAACAACCGTGGCAACGCGGTCAAGAAGCGTGAAGATACGCACCGGATGGCCGAAGCCAACCGTGCATTCTCGCACTACCGCTGGTAACAGCGGGCTTCGTGCCGCTGGTAACAGCGGGCTTTGAAGCCTAGCATTGCTATCCGTGTGACGGGCGGTCTTTCGCCTGTCATGCAAACACCTATATATTGGGGAGCCGGCACGTTCGGCTCCCCATATCCTTAAGGAAGCACGATCATGGCCCGCAGCCATCCGCTCGACCGTTACCGCAACATCGGCATCATGGCGCACATCGACGCCGGTAAGACGACGACGACCGAGCGTATCCTCTATTACACCGGCAAGTCCTACAAGATCGGCGAAGTGCACGAAGGCACCGCGACGATGGATTGGATGGAGCAGGAGCAGGAGCGCGGGATCACGATCACGTCGGCTGCGACCACCTGCAAGTGGCGCGCCGAAGAAGGTAAGGGCGAAGAGCACCTTATCAACATCATCGATACGCCTGGCCACGTCGACTTCACGATCGAAGTCGAGCGTTCGCTCCGTGTGCTCGATGGCGCGGTTGCATGCTTCGACGGCGTTGCCGGCGTCGAGCCGCAGTCCGAGACCGTGTGGCGTCAGGCCGACAAGTACGGCGTGCCGCGCATGTGCTTCGTCAACAAGCTCGACCGCACCGGCGCCGATTTCTACTTCTGCGTGAACTCGATCATCGATCGTCTCGGTGCGCGTCCGGCCGTGCTGTATCTTCCGATCGGCATGGAAGGCGGCTTCAAGGGCCTCGTCGATCTCGTCGAGAACCGTGCGATCATCTGGCTCGAAGAGAGCCTGGGTGCGAAGTTCGAATATGCCGAGATCCCCGAGGATCTGGTCGAGAAGGCCGCGAAGTATCGCAGCGAGCTGATCGAGATGGCCGTCGAGCAGGACGATGCCCTCATGGAGGCCTATCTCGAAGGTAACGAGCCGAGCGTCGCCGACCTCAAGAAGCTGATCCGCAAGGGTACGCTGAGCATGGCGTTCGTCCCCGTCGTTTGCGGTTCGGCGTTCAAGAACAAGGGCGTTCAGCCCCTGCTCGACGCCGTCGTCGACTATCTGCCCTCGCCGCTCGACGTTCCCGCGATCCAGGGTCTGAAGCTCGACGGCGTAACGCCTGACGAGCGTCCTTCGTCGGACGACGTTCCGTTCTCGGCACTGGCGTTCAAGATCATGAACGATCCGTTCGTCGGTACGCTGACCTTCGCCCGTATCTACTCGGGCAAGCTGGAGACCGCATCCCAGGTCACCAACTCGGTCAAGGACAAGAAGGAAAAGGTCGGCCGCATGCTGCTGATGCATGCGAACAGCCGTGAGGACATCCAGGAGGCTTTCGCTGGCGACATCGTCGCTCTCGCGGGTCTCAAGGATACCACGACCGGTGACACGCTCTGCGCAATGAACGCACCGATCATTCTCGAGCGGATGGAATTCCCCGAGCCCGTGATCGAGCTTTCGGTGGAGCCGAAGACCAAGGCCGACCAGGAGAAGATGGGCGTCGCGCTCAATCGTCTCGCACGTGAAGATCCTTCGTTCCGCGTGTCGTCGGACCCGGAGTCGGGCCAGACCATCATCAAGGGCATGGGCGAGCTTCATCTCGAGATCCTGGTCGATCGCATGAAGCGTGAGTTCAAGGTCGAGGCGAACGTCGGCGCTCCTCAGGTCGCATATCGCGAGTATCTGAAGAAGCCGGTCGACGTCGACTACACGCACAAGAAGCAGTCGGGTGGTACCGGCCAGTTCGGTCGCGTGAAGGTCAAGGTCACGCCGGGCGAGCGCGGTTCGGGCATCACGTTCAAGGACGAGATCAAGGGCGGCAACATTCCGAAGGAATATCTGCCTGCGATCGAGAAGGGCTTCCGCGAAACCGCTGCGTCGGGTTCGCTGGTCGGTTTCCCGATCATCGATTTCGAGATCGTGTTGTATGACGGCGCGTATCACGACGTCGACTCGTCGGCACTGGCGTTCGAAATCTGTGCACGTGGCGCGATGCGCGAAGTCGCACAGAAGTCGGGCATCACGCTGCTCGAGCCGGTCATGAAGGTCGAGGTCGTCACCCCGGAAGATTACTTGGGCGACGTCATCGGCGACATGAACAGCCGTCGTGGCCAGATCCAGGGCACCGACAGCCGCGGCAACGCGCAGACGGTCGAGGCGATGGTCCCGCTGGCGAACATGTTCGGCTACGTGAACTCGCTCCGTTCGTTCACGCAGGGCCGCGCGCAGTACTCGATGCAGTTCTCGCACTATGACGAAGTGCCGCAGAACGTCGCTGACGAGGTGAAGGCTAAGCTGGCGTAAGCCCGAGGCGCACCGAGCCAGGTTTTCCTGGCTCGGAGACGCCGAAAGGCCGGCCGGCTTCGGTCAGCGACCGAAGTTCGACGACGCGGAATTCACTTCCGCGTCGGCCTCTCCCCAAGCAGGGGCTGGCGCAACGCTTTAACAGCCGCTATTGGGCCGCGTTCGCGCGGTTCCCGGGGTGGCACCGGAATACGAATCAGAAGGTAGGAAACAATGGCCAAGGCAAAATTTGAGCGGAACAAGCCGCATCTCAACATCGGCACCATCGGTCACGTCGATCATGGCAAGACGTCGCTCACCGCTGCGATCACGAAGGTTCTGGCAGAGACGACCGGCGGTACCGCCGTCGACTTCGCCAACATCGACAAGGCTCCCGAGGAGCGCGAGCGCGGTATCACGATCTCGACCGCACACGTCGAGTACGAGACGGCCAACCGTCACTACGCGCACGTCGATTGCCCGGGCCACGCCGATTATGTGAAGAACATGATCACCGGCGCAGCCCAGATGGACGGCGCGATCCTCGTCGTTTCGGCGACCGATGGCCCGATGCCACAGACCCGTGAGCACATCCTGCTCGCACGCCAGGTCGGCGTGCCCGCAATGGTCGTGTTCATGAACAAGGTCGATCTGGTCGACGACGAGGAAATCCTCGAGCTGGTCGAGATGGAAATCCGCGAGCTGCTCAGCTCGTACGACTTCCCGGGCGACGACATCCCCGTCATCAAGGGTTCGGCTACCTGCGCCCTGTCGGGTTCGAACCAGAAGCTCGGCGCCGACGCCGTCACCGAGCTGATGCAGGCCGTCGACGACTACATCCCGCAGCCAGAGCGTCCGCTCGACAAGCCGTTCATGATGCCGATCGAGGACGTTTTCTCGATCTCGGGTCGTGGTACGGTCGTCACCGGCCGCGTCGAGACCGGCATCGTCAAGGTTGGCGAGGAAGTCGAGATCGTCGGCATCCACCCGACCGTCCGCAAGACCACGGTCACGGGCGTCGAGATGTTCCGCAAGCTACTCGACCAGGGCCAGGCTGGCGATAACGTCGGCGCGCTGATCCGCGGCGTTGCACGTGACGAAGTCGAGCGTGGCCAGGTGCTCTGCAAGCCAGGCACGATCAAGCCGCACACCGATTTCAACTCGGAAGTGTACGTGCTGTCGAAGGAAGAGGGTGGCCGTCACACGCCGTTCTTCGCCAACTACCGCCCGCAGTTCTACTTCCGTACGACGGACGTGACCGGCACCGTCGAGCTGCCTGAGGGCACCGAGATGGTCATGCCAGGCGACAACGTGTCGCTCGGCATCAAGCTGATCGCACCGATCGCCATGGACGTGGGCCAGCGCTTCACGATCCGCGAAGGCGGCCGCACCGTCGGTGCAGGCGTCGTCAGCCAGATCGACAAGTAAGCATCTTCTCCTTCGGGAGTTAATCGAAGAGCCCGGCTTCTCGCGAGAGAGGCCGGGCTTTTCAGTGTTTGGGGAGGGGACGGTTCACCTGCAGAGCGGTTCGCTGACAGTTGGGTTGTCTACCGTACTCAACCCGGTCACCGCGGCCGATCGAGATTAAAGTTACCCATTTCGCTAATGGTGGTGAATCGGACGAACCGACAATTTCAACGTCTAGGCTTGAGTTCTACCTGTCTGGCAAATTACTTAGTCAGTCAGAAATATATTCGTCCTCGTCCCAATCGGGATCGAAATAGACATGGTGTGAATGATCTTCGACCGTTAGCGAGTTGAACCCGCCAGCAACCGACATCGTTGTCTCACGGATAAAGTCTGGAAGAAAGTCGAGCCACTGGTCTGGGCGGATTGCCACAGTATAACAGGCGCCAGCCCCAGAGTCGCACCAGATACTTTCGATACGATCCCGAGCTCTGTCGGGTAGGGCATCGAGAATACTGCTCATTGTCGCGAGCTCACGACTTGAACCGTAGCGGCTTGAGACGACGACCCCGCGGTGATTGATTTCGGGTTCCGGCGCATGCAGACCGGCATCTGCAATATCCAGATCCCGCTGATGCTTTAACGCCGCGGCAAGTTTCGGCGCCATTTCTAGGATCTCTAAATTCCCTTGGTGGAAAATACGGCCGGTTGTGAGGCCGGACATAGCCGAGTCCGGTTTTCTCCGCTCAAAGGCATGGCGAGCATCATGGTAATCGTTAAAACCTGCGTCGCGCGCCTCTAGTTCGAGCGCCGCGTGGTGGGTGCAGCCTTTCGCCTTTCTGCGTTTCACCGCAGCGCGCTTGAGGCCCTCTAGGGTGTGATATTGCTTCGTCATGGCCTGTTCCCTTGGCCATAAAAGAAACGTCGCCCGCTAACGCTTCCCATGACCTTGGACAGACTATGGTGAAACTGGTCTTTAGACAGTGTCGGTGAGGACTTCGCCTTGCGGGCGGCCTGCTCCTGTCAGAAGCCAAACGGTAGTCTAGGCGATTTGCTCATTGAGGCAAGGGTCACTTTAGCGGCGTCATCCTGACGGGCGCGTCATTTTCGGTCTGCGAAAATCGCATGCCCCCTAGTTGCGTTTTCGCCGACTCTCCCGTAATGGCCCGCCTTCGGTTTAAACATCAACCAGCAAGAGCCCGGAAACGGGCCCGCTCTTTCGCATCGGTAGGGACTATGGACAGCAATATCCGCATTCGTCTGAAGGCGTTCGATCACCGTGTGCTCGATCAGGCCACTGGCGACATCGCCGACACCGCACGCCGCACCGGCGCGCTCATCCGCGGTCCGATTCCCCTTCCGACGCGCATCGAAAAGTTCACCGTGAACCGCGGCCCGCACATCGACAAGAAGTCGCGCGAGCAGTTCGAGGTGCGCACGTACAAGCGTATGCTGGATATCGTCCAGCCGACGCCGCAGACGGTCGATGCGCTGATGAAGCTGGACCTCGCCGCTGGCGTTGACGTCGAGATCAAGCTCGCCTAAGGGCTGGCGCGGCGCGGTCGACCGGTAACGGTCCCGCGCCGTTCGACATTGGGATACCGCCGTCGGTGAAAACCGACGGGGCAGCGTCCCCCGTCACGCTTCCGCATTCGCAGGAGCACCAGCCCGGGACGGGGGCACGTTTCGTATTTACCGGGTTGAACCGACTCCATTCAGGGCATTTGCCGGGGATGGGGTCAGGTGGACGCATCATGGAGCTCGCTCCGGACATGGTCCGCAAGCCCCCGAGGAATAGTCCGACGGGGCCTCTGTCTAGGAAGGGACAAGATCATGCGTACTGGCGTGATCGCGAAGAAGATGGGGATGACCCGCCTGTTCCAGGAAGATGGTCGGCACGTGCCGGTCACCGTTCTGGCACTCGAAGGCAATCAGGTCGTTTCCGTTCGCGAAATGGATCGTGACGGCTACACTGCCGTCCAGCTTGGTGCAGGTGTCGCCAAGTCGAAGAATGTCCCAAAGCCGCAGCGCGGCCATTTCGGCAAGGCCGAAGTGGAGCCCAAGGCTGTCGTCCATGAGTTCCGTGTGAACGCAGACGGCCTGCTCGACGTCGGCGCCGAAATCTCGGCCGACCATTACGTTGCAGGCCAGATCGTCGATATCCAGGGCAAGACCCAGGGTAAGGGCTTCCAGGGCGGCATGAAGCGTTGGGGCTTCGGCGGTCTGCGGGCAACCCACGGCGTGTCGGTCTCGCACCGTTCGCTCGGTTCGACCGGTCAGCGCCAGGATCCGGGCAAGGTCTTCAAGAACAAGAAGATGGCCGGCCACATGGGCGACAAGTATCGCACCCAGCAGAACCTCGAGATCGTATCGACGGACGTCGAGCGTGGTCTCCTGTTCGTCAAGGGTTCGGTTCCTGGCTCCAAGGGCGGCTGGCTCTTCGTCAAGGACTCGGTGAAGGTCGCGCGCCACGCCGACGCACCGTTCCCCGCCGGTCTCAAGACCGCAAACAGCAACACCGCAGCAGACACGCCGGCCGAAACGACCGACGCACCTGCAGCCGACGGCCAGGAGGGCTGAGCGTGAAGATCAAAGTTTCATCTTTCGCCGGCACTGACGCAGCGGACATCGAGCTCAACGACGAGGTCTTCGGCCTCGATCCGCGCGCCGACATCCTGCACCGTGTCGTCACCTGGCAGCTCGAGAAGCGTCGCGAGACGGCTCGTGGCACCCGTGAGCGCGCAGACGTCGCACGCACCGGCAAGAAGTTCGGTCGCCAGAAGGGTGGCGGTACGGCTCGTCACGGCGATCGTCGCGCACCTGTGTTCATCGGTGGTGGTAAGGCTCACGGCGCACGCGTCCGTGACTTCAACCCGTCGCTGAACAAGAAGGTTCGCTCGCTCGGCCTGCGGATGGCTCTCAGCAGCCACGCCAAGGCGGGTTCGCTGGTCATCATGGACAGCCTGGCTGTCGAGGGTGGCAAGACCAAGACGCTGCAGGGCGATCTCGCAAAGCTCGGCTTCGGCAAGCGTGCGCTCGTCATCGACGGCGACATGGTCGACACCAGCTTCGCATTCGCTGCGGGCAACCTGTACGAAGTGAACGTAATGCCGGCTGCCGGCGCGAACGTTTACGACATCCTGAAGCATGACACGCTGGTGCTGACGCGCGCCGCTGTCGAAAAGCTGGAGGCGCGCTTCCATGGCTAAGAAGCAGAAGGCGGGCATCGATAATCGTCATTACGACGTTATCCTGGCCCCGCACATCACCGAGAAGACGACGACCCTGTCGGAGTTCAACGCGGTTGTGTTCAAGGTGTCGAATGATGCCACGAAGCCCGAGATCAAGGCGGCCGTAGAGGCGCTGTTCGACGTAAACGTCGTCGGCGTGAATACGCTCGTCCAGAAGGGCAAGACCAAGAAGTGGAAGGGCACGAACTACTCGCGCTCCGACATGAAAAAGGCAATCGTGACGTTGAAGGACGGTCAGTCCATCGACGTGACGACGGGGATCTGAGGCCATGGCACTCAAGCATTATAATCCGACATCGCCGGCACGCCGCGGTCTCATCCTGGTCGACAAGTCGTCGCTCTGGAAGGGTCGCCCCGTCAAGGCGCTGACCGAAGGTAAGCACAAGACCGGCGGTCGTAACAACAAGGGCCATGTGACCTCGCGCGGCATCGCCGGCGGTCACAAGCAGAAGTACCGCTACATCGACTTCAAGCGTCGCAAGTGGGACGTCGAAGGCACCGTCGAGCGGATCGAGTATGATCCCAACCGCACCGCGTTCATCGCCCTGGTCAAGTACCCGGACGAGGAACTCGCCTACATCCTGGCGCCACAGCGTCTGGCCGTCGGCGACAAGGTCCTCGCGGCCAAGAAGACCGACGTGAAGCCAGGCAATGCCATGGAGCTCGGTCAGATGCCGGTCGGCACCATCGTCCACAACGTGGAGATGAAGCCGATGAAGGGTGGCCAGATCGCCCGTTCGGCCGGCACGTACGTGCAGGTCGTCGGTCGCGACAAGGGCATGGTGATGGTCCGCCTGAACTCTGGCGAGCAGCGCTACATCCGCAGCGACTGCATGGCGACGGTTGGCGCGGTCTCGAACCCCGACAACCAGAACCAGAACCTGGGCAAGGCAGGCCGTTCGCGCTGGATGGGCATCCGTCCTCTGACGCGCGGCGTCGCCAAGAACCCGGTCGACCATCCGCACGGCGGTGGTGAAGGCCGTACCTCGGGTGGCCGTCATCCGGTTACGCCTTGGGGCAAGCCGACGAAGGGTGCGCGCACGCGTCATAACAAGTCGACCGACAAGATGATCATCCGGTCGCGTCATTCGACGAAGAGGAAGGGCTAACATGGCTCGTTCAGTCTGGAAGGGCCCCTTCGTGGACCTTCATCTGCTCAAGAAGGCAGAAACCGCCCAGGACACCAACGCGCGTTCGCCGATCAAGACCTGGTCGCGTCGCTCGACGATCCTGCCGTCGTTCGTGGGTCTCACGTTCAACGTCTATAACGGCCGCAAGTTCGTGCCCGTCTCGGTCAACGAAGACATGGTCGGCATGAAGCTCGGTGAGTTCGCGCCCACGCGCTACTTCCCCGGCCACTCCGCCGACAAGAAGGGCAAGCGCTGATGTCTAAGCAAGTCAGCCCGCGCAAGGTCGCGGACAACGAGGCGCTTTCGGTCGGTACGCAGATCCGTGGTTCCGCGCAGAAGCTCGGCCTCGTGGCTGCGCTGATCCGTGGCAAGAAGGTCGGCGATGCGATGAACATCCTCGCCTTCTCGACCAAGGGCATGGCGATCGAAGCGCGCAAGGTGCTGGCCTCGGCCATCGCCAACGCCGAGAACAACCATAACCTCGACGTCGACGCACTCGTCGTCGCCGAGGCTTCGGTCGGCAAGTCGATCACGATGAAGCGCTTCGCTACCCGCGGCCGCGGCAAGTCGACCCGCATTCTCAAGCCATTCAGCCGTCTGCGCATCGTCGTGCGCGAGCAGGAAGAAGCATAATGGGTCAGAAGAGCAACCCCATCGGTCTGCGTCTGCAGATCAACCGTACCTGGGATAGCCGCTGGTACGCCGAAGGCGCCGACTATGGTCGGCTCCTGCTCGAGGATCTCAAGATCCGCGCATTCATCATGAAGACGCTGCCGCAGGCCGCGATCTCCAAGGTGGTCATCGAGCGTCCGGCAAAGCTGGCCCGCATCTCCATCTTTGCTGCACGCCCCGGCGTGATCATCGGCAAGAAGGGTGCGGACATCGAGAAGCTGCGTTCGACGATCGGCAAGATGACGTCGTCTACCGTGTCGCTGAACATCGTCGAGATCCGCAAGCCGGAAGTCGATGCGCGTCTCGTCGCGCAGGGCATCGCCGATCAGCTCGAGCGTCGTATCGCCTTCCGTCGCGCCATGAAGCGTGCGGTCCAGTCGGCGATGCGTCTCGGTGCCGAGGGCATCCGGGTGAACTGCGGTGGCCGTCTCGGCGGCGCCGAGATCGCACGGTCGGAGAGCTATCGTGAGGGTCGGGTTCCGTTGCACACGCTGCGCGCGAACATCGATTATGCCGAGGCTACGGCGCACACGTCCTACGGCGTTTGCGGCGTGAAGGTCTGGGTCTTCAAGGGCGAGATTCTCGGCAACGATCCGACGTCGTACGACCGCATCATGATGGAGGCTCAGACCTCCGGCGTGCGGCCGCAGCGCGACGATCGTCGCTAAGGGGCAGGAACAGACATGCTGCAACCAAAAAAGACCAAGTTCCGGAAGGCCTTCAAGGGCAAGATTTCGGGCGACGCCAAGAGTGGCTTTTCGCTCAATTTCGGCTCCTACGGCCTCAAGGCGATGGAACCCGACCGGATCACCGCACGCCAGATCGAGGCGGCCCGCCGCGCGATCACGCGTCACATGAAGCGCCAGGGGCGTTTGTGGATCCGCATTTTCCCAGACCTTCCGGTCTCGGGAAAGCCAGCCGAAGTCCGCATGGGTAAGGGCAAGGGCGCGCCGGAATACTGGGCCGCTCGCGTCAAGCCGGGTCGGATCCTGTTCGAGCTCGACGGCGTCGACGGCAAGATCGCCGCCGAGGCGTTCGAGCGGGCGGCCATGAAGCTGCCGATCAAGGTAAAGGTCGTTGCCCGCCTGGGCGACACCTCGCATCTGGGAGGCGAGTAAGATCATGGCTCGTATCGACGACATGAAGACCAAGAGCGACGACCAGCTGTCGGAGTCGCTCGGCGAACTGAAGCGCGAGCAGTTCAACCTGCGCTTCCAGGCCGCCACGAACCAGCTCGAAAAGCCGAGCCGCGTTCGTGAGGTCCGCCGCGACATCGCTCGCATCAAGACCCTGCAGGCTCAGCGCACCAGCGCTGAAGCCGCGAAGTAAGGAACGTATCATGCCGAAGCGCGTGCTGACCGGTCTGGTCGTGTCCGACAAGGGCGACAAGACGGTGGTCGTGAACGTTGAGCGTAAGGTGAAGCACCCGCTCTACGGGAAGATCATCCGTCGCTCGAAGAAGTATCATGCTCATGACGAGAGCAACGAGTTCAAGCAGGGCGAGACCGTGCGGATCGAAGAGACCGCACCGATCTCGAAGCTGAAGACCTGGAAGGTGATCGAGCGGGTCAACACCCACGCGACGCCAGAGCGGGCTTCGGCCGAGGGCTGAACTGGTACGCTCCAAACCCCGTCAGCCCAGCGAAAGCTGGGATCTCGTGGTGAAGAGCGATCGGCTCGAACAGGGATACCCCAGCTTTCGCTGGGGTGACGGGTTTGAGTTAAGAGGGCAGGGGGGAAACCTCCTGCGCTCTTGTTTTCGTAAACGGGAACGGCTAAGCGGCCGCTCCTCCCCGCTGCGGTTCGTCCGTGGCGGGGTGATTTTTTAGGCGGGGTTCGGTCGGTATCGACCCCAGAGACAGAGAAGGGATACGGATCCATGATCCAGATGCAGTCCAATCTCGACGTCGCTGACAACAGCGGCGCGAAGCGGGTGCAGTGCATCAAGGTGCTTGGGGGTTCCAAGCGTCGTGTTGCAGGCGTTGGCGACATCATCGTCGTCAGCATCAAGGAAGCGCAGCCACGTGGCCGTGTTAAGAAGGGCGACGTTCACCGCGCGGTGATCGTGCGTACCGCCAAGGATATCCGCCGTGCAGACGGTACGGTCATCCGCTTCGACGGCAACGCCGCGGTGCTGGTCAACAAGAACGAGGAGCCGATCGGCACCCGTATCTTCGGCCCAGTCGTTCGCGAGCTGCGCGGCAAGAAGCACATGAAGATCATCAGCCTCGCGCCGGAGGTGCTGTAATGGCGTCGCAGCGTATCAAGAAGGGTGACAAGGTCATCGTCCTGTCCGGCAAGGACAAGGGCAAGACCGGTGAAGTCACCGTCTCCATGCCGAAGACCGACAAGGTCGTCGTATCGGGCGTCAACATCGCCGTGCGCCACACCAAGCCGACTCAGGGTGACCCGCAGGGTGGCCTGATCCGCAAGGAAGCACCGATGCACGTTTCGAAGGTCGCGCACGTGACCGCAGACGGCAAGCCGACCCGCGTTCGCTTCGAGGAGCAGGACGGCAAGAAGGTCCGCGTCGCCGTCAAGACCGGGGAGAAGATCAATGGTTGATCAGAACACTGGCGCTGAGAACACCGGCACCGAGGCCGTCTACGTTGCGCGCATGCGCAAGCTGTACGACGAGACGATCATCAAGGCGATGACCGAGAAGTTCGGTTACAAGAACGTCATGGAGATCCCGCGGCTCGACAAGATCGTGCTGAACATGGGCGTCGGCGAAGCCACGCAGGACAAGAAGAAGGTCGACCAGGCTGCTTCCGAAATGGAGCTGATCGCCGGCCAGAAGCCTGTCGTGACGAAGGCCAAGAAGTCGATCGCTCAGTTCAAGCTGCGTGAAGGCATGCCGATCGGCGTGAAGGTAACCCTTCGCCGCGAGCGCATGTACGAGTTTCTCGACCGTTTCATCACGATCGCTCTTCCCCGCGTCCGCGATTTCCGCGGCCTCAACCCGAAGAGCTTCGATGGCCGTGGCAACTATGCCTGCGGTATCAAGGAGCAGATCGTGTTCCCAGAAATCAGCTATGACCGGGTCGACAAGGTCCGCGGCATGGATGTGATCGTGACGACGACCGCAAAGACCGACGACGAGGCTCGCGAGCTTCTCCGTCTGTTCGGTTTCCCGTTCCCGATCGAAGACGACGCTGCCGACGAGAAGAAGGCAGCTTAACTACCAACCGCCGCCCCTGACCTCGTGTCACGGGCGGCGCTTCAGGAAAGAAAGAACTTAAGTCGATGGCGAAACTGAGTTCAGTCAACAAGAACGAGCGCCGCAAGCGCATGGTCAAGCAGTATGCCCCGAAGTACGCGGCGCTGAAGGCTATCGCAGCGGACAAGACGCTCGACGATGGTGAGCGTCTGATCGCTCGCCTCAAGATGGCGGCACTGCCGCGCAACGCGAACCCGACCCGCATCCGTAACCGGTGCGAGCTGACCGGTCGCCCGCGCGCCTATTACCGTAAGTTCCGGCTCTGCCGTATTCAGCTGCGCGATCTGGCCAACAAGGGCCTCATCCCCGGCGTCACGAAGTCGAGCTGGTAAGGACTAAATCATGGCAGTGACCGATCCCCTGGGTGATTTGCTCACCCGTATCCGTAATGGCCAGCGCGCGAAGAAGGACTCCGTCCTCACGCCGGCGTCGAAGCTGCGCGTCCGCGTGCTCGACGTTCTGCAGCGCGAAGGCTACATCCGTGGCTATAGCGAAGAGCAGATGGGCCCCGCGGCCGGCCTTCGCATCGAGCTGAAGTATTTCGAGGGCCAGCCTGCGATCAAGCATGTCGCGCGCGTCTCGAAGCCCGGCCGTCGCGTCTATTCCGGCTCGCAGGAACTCCCGCGCGTCCGTAACGGCCTCGGCATCACCATCGTCTCGACGCCCCGCGGCGTGCTTTCGGATTCCGAAGCGCGCGAGCAGAACGTCGGCGGCGAAGTCCTCGCGGAGGTGTTCTGATGAGCCGCATTGGTAAGAAGCCGGTCACCGTACCGGCGGGCATTACGCCGACCATCGAGAACAAGCAGCTGACGATGAAGGGCCCCAAGGGTACCCTCAAGATGCCGCTTCGCGACGAGATCAGCTACACGATCGAAGACGGCGGCATTTCGGTGCAGCCGGCCAACGACACCAAGCGCGCTCGCGCGTTCTGGGGCATGCAGCGGACCATGGTGCAGAACCTGGTCACCGGCGTGTCGGAAGGCTTCACCAAGAAGCTGCTGATCACCGGTGTCGGCTATCGTGCCGCAGCCCAGGGTCGCAACCTCAAGCTGCAGCTCGGCTACAGCCACGACGTCAACATCGACGTGCCGGAGGGGATCGAAGTCAAGACCCCCGACAACACGACGATCGAGATCTCGGGTTCGGACAAGCAGATGGTCGGTCAGCTGGCCGCGGAAATTCGTCAGTGGCGCAAGCCCGAGCCTTACAAGGGCAAGGGTATCAAGTACGACGGCGAGTTCATCTTCCGCAAGGAAGGGAAGAAGAAGTAATGACCAAGGGACTTTCTCTTTTCGCCAAGCGGCGTCGCCGCAACCGTACCGCGCTCCGCGCACGTGCAGGCACCCGTCCGCGGTTGTCGGTGCATCGCTCGGGCAAGCACATCTATGCCCAGGTGATCGACGATGCCGCTGGCACGACGGTCGCATCGGCCTCGACGCTGGAGAAGGATGTGCGCGGCACGTCCGGCGCCAACATCGACGCGGCGACTTCGGTCGGCAAGCGCGTCGCCGAGGCTGCCAAGGCAGCGGGCGTGACTCAGGTCGTGTTCGATCGCGGCGGCTTCCTCTACCACGGTCGCGTGAAGGCTCTTGCCGATGCCGCGCGCGAAGCCGGATTGGAGTTCTAAGACATGGCTGACGAAAACAACACGCCGGCAGTAATCGCTCCCGAGACGACCGCACAGGACGTCACGGCTCAGAACGTTCCGCAGAGCACTGGCTACCAGGGCAACAACGGTGGCGGTCGCGGTCGCGGCGGTCCCGGTGGCGGCGGCGGTGGCGGTCGTGGTGGCCCCGGCGGCAACCGCAGCGGGGGCCCAGGCGGCAACCGCGGTGGTCGCGACGGCGGTCGCGGTCGCGACAATCGTGGTGGTCGTCCCGGTGCGGACGATGGCGGCGAAGAGCTGATCGAGAAGCTGGTGCACATCAACCGCGTCTCGAAGACGGTCAAGGGCGGTAAGCGCTTCGGCTTTGCAGCGCTCGTCGTCGTCGGCGACGGCAAGGGTCGTGCAGGCTTCGGTCATGGCAAGGCACGCGAAGTGCCGGAAGCCATCTCGAAGGCGACGGCTGCTGCCAAGAAGAAGATGGTTCGCGTTCCGTTGAAGGACGGTCGCACGCTGCATCATGACGGCAACGGTCACTTCGGTGCCGGCAAGGTCACGCTGCGGTCGGCGCCTCAGGGTACGGGCATCATCGCCGGTGGCCCGATGCGCGCAGTCTTCGAATCGCTGGGCGTTGCGGACGTTGTGACCAAGTCGGTCGGCACGTCGAACCCCTACAACATGATCCGCGCCACGTTCGAGGCCCTTGGCGAGCAGACCTCGCCCAAGGCCGTCGCACAGCGTCGCGGCAAGAAGATCGCCGACCTGCTCGGCCATGGTGGTTCGAAGACCGCCGAGGCCGATGCAGCTGCGATCACGGAGTAAGCGATCATGGCAACCATCAAGATCACGCAGACCGGTTCGCCGATTCGCCGCGAGAAGGATCAGCGCGCAACGCTGATCGGTCTCGGTCTCAACAAGATGCACAAGACCCGCGAGCTGGAAGACAGCCCAGAGGTCCGCGGCATGATCCGCAAGGTGCAGCACATGGTGTCGGTCGAAGGCTGAGCCTTCACGCTACCTAGTGACAAATACCGGGAAGGGGGCTAACGGCCCCCTTCCTTATTTCCGGATTCGAACCCGGCGATTTCAAACCAGCGCGTAACAAGCGAAAGCGAGTGCATTACCATGAAGCTCAACGAACTCCGCGATAACGAAGGTGCCCGTAAGTCCAAGATGCGCGTCGGACGCGGCATCGGCTCGGGCAAGGGCAAGACCGCAGGCCGCGGCCAGAAGGGCCAGAAGAGCCGCGAGGGCGTGTCCATCGCCGGCTTTGAAGGCGGCCAGATGCCACTGCACATGCGTCTGCCTAAGCGCGGCTTCAACAACATCTTCCGCAAGGACTTCGCAGAGGTCAACCTCGGCGCGATCCAGCTCGCGGTCGATGCCGGCAAGATCGAGGCCAACGCCACGCTCGACCACGACGCGCTGAAGGCCGCTGGCCTGGCACGCGGCGGCAAGGATGGCGTCCGCCTCCTCGCCAAGGGCGAGCTGACCACGGTCCTCTCGTTCACCGTCGACGGTGCGTCGAAGGGCGCGATCGAAGCGGTCGAGAAGATCGGCGGCAAGGTCGAGGTGATCCACTTCGTCCCCGCAGCCGAGAAGGCTGCCGCCAAGAAGGGCGTGAAGTACAAGGAGCGTGCGGCGCACAAGGCGTCGTTCAAGGCTTAAGCCGGACTAAAGGGGGCGGGTGTTGATGCACCCGCCCCTTTTTCGTTTGCAGGGGCTCGCGTTTATCGGTTGCGATTAATACCCCGCTTCCGTTTACTGGGAGCGCACCCTTGTTCCGTTCGCCCTTAGCGAAGTCGAAGGGTACGTCACTCGGGGCAATGTCCTTCGACTACGCTCAGGACGAACGGAATTTGGGTATTTCGCGACCCTCATCCCGTTCGTCCTGAGTAGGGGCTGAGCGAAGCCGAAGACCCGTATCGAAGGATTTGCCCCAAGCGAGCGGGTCCTTCGATACGCCGCTTCGACAAGCTCAGCGTCTACTCAGGACGAACGGAGTGGGCACTTAGGCCACCTAGCCATTAGACAAGCGCGCCCGTGCGCCTATATGAGCGGCGGGGGCGGTCACAACGCATCCCGCCTTCTTTGTTTCCAGGACGATCACACGCATGGCATCCGCAGCCGACCAGATGGCGCAAAGCATCAGCCTTTCGAAATTCGCGAAGGCGACCGACCTCAAGAAGCGGTTGTGGTTCACGATCGGTGCGCTGATCATTTTCCGCCTGCTCAGCTATGTCCCGCTGCCGGGTGTCGACCCGACCGCGCTCGGACTGCTCTCGCAGCAGACGCAGGGCGGCGTGCTCGACTTTTTTAACACCTTCTCGGGTGGTTCGCTCAGCCGCATGTCGCTGATCGCGCTCGGCGTGATGCCCTACATCACCGCCTCGATCGTGGTGCAGCTCGCGACCTCGCTGTCGCCGACGCTCGCCGCCATCAAGAAGGACGGCGAATCGGGTCGCAAGCGCCTCAACCAGTACACGCGCTATGGCACCGTCGGCCTGACCGCGGTGCAGGGCTATTTCATCGCCGTCGGCCTTGAGACGCTCGGCGCCGCTCAGGGCATCCAGGCGGTCATCGAGCCTGGCATGATGTTCCGCGTCGCCGCGGTGATCTCGCTGATCGGCGGTACGATGTTCCTGATGTGGCTCGGCGAGCAGATCACTAGCCGCGGCATCGGCAACGGTGTCTCGTTGATCATCATGGCCGGCATCGTCGCGCATCTCCCCGTCACGCTCGTCAACCTGCTCGAAGGTGGTCGCTCGGGCTCGCTCGACCCGATCAAGCTGATCGGCATCGTTGTTGCGGTGGTCGTGCTGATCCTGTTCATCTGCTTCATGGAGCGCGCGCAGCGCCGCATCCTGATCCAGTATCCCAAGCGCCAGACCCAGCGCGGCATGCAGGCCGATCGCAGCCATCTCCCGCTGAAGATCAACACCGCCGGCGTCATCCCGCCGATCTTCGCGTCGTCGCTGCTGCTGATGCCGCTGACGATCTCGCAGTTCGCCGGCCAGCGCGTTGCCGGTGAATCGAAGTGGGGTGATTTCATCATTACCCTCAACCAGTACCTGCAGCACGGTTCGCCCGTGTACATGCTGCTGTACGGTGCCGGCATCATCTTTTTCTCGTTCTTCTACACCGCGGTCGTCTTCAACCCCGAGGAAACCGCCGACAACCTGAAGCGCAATGGCGGGTTCATCCCCGGCATCCGCCCAGGCAAGAACACCGAGAATTACTTCGATTACGTGCTGACGCGCATCACCGTGATCGGTGCGGCGTATCTGACGATTATCTGCCTGTTGCCGGAATATCTGGTGACCGCGTTGCAGATTCCGTTCTACCTCGGTGGCACCAGCCTGCTGATCGTCGTCAACGTGACGATGGACACGGTGACGCAGATCCAGTCGCACCTGCTGGCGCACCAGTATGGCGACCTGATCAAGAAGGCGAAGCTCAAGGGCAATCGACTTCGTTAAGCTGCGGGTCTAACGCGGTAAAAATCCTGCACGAACGAGGGGAGTGCGTTTCGTGAATATCATCCTTCTTGGACCGCCCGGCGCGGGCAAGGGCACCCAAGCCGCCACGCTCGTCAACGAGCGCGGCATGGTGCAGCTTTCGACCGGCGACATGCTGCGGGCAGCCGTCGCCGCCGGAACGCCGGTCGGGCTTCAGGCGAAGTCGGTGATGGAGTCCGGTGGTCTCGTGTCGGACGAGATCGTGTCGGGCATCATCGGCGAGCGTCTCGACCAGCCGGACACGGCGAATGGCGTCATCTTCGACGGCTATCCCCGGACGGCTGCTCAGGCGGAGGCGCTCGACGGTCTGCTCGCCGATCGTGGTCGCACGCTCGACTACGTGATCGAACTGGGCGTCGACGAAGCTGCGCTGATCGACCGCGTGGTCGGCCGCTACACGTGCGCCAAGTGCGGCACGGGCTATCACGATCGCTACAAGAAGCCGGTCGTTGCCGGCGTCTGCGACGTCTGTGGCTCGACCGAGTTCAAGCGCCGTCCCGACGACAACGCCGAAACGGTTCACAACCGCATGGCCGAATACCGCGCGAAGACGGCACCGATCCTGCCGATCTACGACGCACGGGGCCTGGTCCACCGCGTCGACGGCATGGCGGATATCGCGCATGTCGGTGCGGCGATCGCGGCGATCCTCGACAAGAAGTAGGTGTGTTCCGCCGCGGAGGCGGGGCCCCAGTTATGGGTCGCGCCCTCGCCCCCTCATCCGTCATCCCGGCGAACGCCGGGACCCACGGATACGGTGGACCAAGCGAGAGCGTGCTACCACTCCCCACTCCGCAACCATGGGTCCCGGCGTGCGCCGGGATGACGGGGTAGGGGTTGGGTAGATTTTTGGGACGGTTTCGTATCGAGCCCCGCAACAACATCAACATGACGAAATTGTCACCCCTCGGTCATCGCCCTGACCCCCGCCCGATCCTAGAACGACCACGTGGCCAGCAACGGTCGCATGAGTTTCCAGAGATCGGTGCCCGTCACTCCCGGGGGTACCGTGGGGGCCGGCGGGAAGGGTTCTTTCCGCCGGCCTTTCCGTTTATAAGGGCAGGAGATGACGACCGAAATCGGTGGCAGGGAAGGTGATACCGCGTTGAGCCGCAAGATCCTGATCGTCGAGGACGACGCCTCGACATCCGCCTATCTTGCCAAGGGCCTGGCTGAGGCCGGCCATGCAATCGAGGCCTGTGCAGACGGCCGCGACGGCCTGTTCCTGGCAAGCGAAGGCATCTTCGATCTCATCATCGCGGACCGTATGCTGCCCGGTCTCGACGGCCTGTCGATGGTCAGCGCGATTCGTGCCGCCGGTATCGCCACGCCGGTCCTGATTCTATCGGCACTTGCCGCCGTCGACGACCGTGTCGATGGGCTTAAGGCCGGTGCCGATGACTATCTGTGCAAGCCCTTCTCGTTCGCGGAGCTCTCCGCACGCATCGAGGCCATGCTCCGCCGCTCCGACCGCGCCGCGACCGAGCCGCAGAAGACCAAGCTCTCGGTCGGTGACCTGGAGATCGACCTGCTCGCCCGCGCCGTCTCCCGCGCCGGCCGCTCGATCCCGCTCGGCGCGCGAGAGTTCAACCTGCTCGAATTCCTTGCCCGTCATGCCGGCCAGGTCGTCACGCGCACGATGATGCTCGAGAAGATCTGGAACTATCATTTCGACCCGGGCTCGAACGTCGTCGACGTCCATATCGGTCGTCTCCGTCGCAAGCTCGAGGAAGGGTTCCCGACGCCGATCCTTCACACGGTCCGCGGCGCAGGCTACCGGCTCGCCGTCGAAGGGTGATTCGCCTTTCGGTAACAGCCCGAATCGCGCTGCTCTCGATCGCGCTGGCACTGATATCCAATCTCGCGCTGGTTGGCTTCGTCTGGAAGACCACCAGCGCGGATGCGATCGACGCGATCCGGCGCGAGACCACCGAACAATCGGAAGCCCTGCGCGCGGTCTGGCGTAACGGCGGCCTCCCCGCGATCCGTCAGGCGATCGACAGCGCAGTCGTCCCCGGCGACGTGTCGCTCGTCCTCGCGGTAGTCGACCCGAAGGGCAGGGCAGTCGTCGGCATCGCGCCCGAGCGCCTCGCGGTCCCGCTTCGCATCACGCAGTTTCGCATCGCACGACTCGGTGCAGACGAGCTCTGGTCGGCGCGCGAGACCGGGTATGCGCTCCACCCCCTCGGCAGCTACTGGCTGTTGACCGGTCGCAATCTCGACCTGATTGCCGCGGAGGAACGCGCGATCGAACGCGCGTTGGCCGTCGCCGTGTTCCTGTCGCTCGCGCTCGGCGTGGTCGGCGGGCTGGTTCTCACGCGTTACGTGAGCCGCCGGCTCGATGGCATCGCCAAGGCAATCGAGGCGGCGGGCGAAGGCGACCTGTCCCGCCGTGTCGATATGATTGCAGGCGGTGGCGACGCCTTCGATCGCCTTGCCGCCCGCCTCAATGTCATGCTCGGCAAGCTCGAAGGCGTGATGGCCGAACTGCGGATCGTCACCGACAGCCTCGCACACGACCTCCGCTCCCCGCTCGCACGCCTGCGCACCAAGACCGAGCAGGCGGTGCTGATCGCCGACCCCGACGCTCGGGAAGCGGCGTTGGGCGGCCTCCTGGTCGAAACCGACTTGGTGATGCGGATGCTGACGATGGTAATCGAGATCAGCCGCTCGGGCTCGGTGTCGCGCGACCGCTTCATTGAGGTATCGCCCGCGAACCTGCTCGAAGAGATCGGCGAACTCTACGCGCCAGTGGCGGAGGACGCCGGCCTCGTCTTCACGATCGCGATCGACGACCGCGCACCGCCGATGAAGCTGCACCGCGAACTCATTAGCCAGGCGATTACCAACCTGATCGACAACGCGCTTCGCCACGGCGCCGGTGGTGGCGAAGTCACGCTGCGGATCGTCCACCGCACCGATGGCGTCGCGATCCAGGTCGAGGACCGAGGCCCCGGCATCGCCGCCTCCGACCGCGCCCAGGCGTTGAAGCGCTTCGGCCGCCTCGATAGCGCCCGCTCGACCCCAGGCGCAGGACTCGGCATGGCGCTGATCGAGGCGGTGGCGCGGCTCCACGATGGCCACTTCGAACTCGCCGACAACGCCCCCGGCCTCGTGGCGCGGATCGTCCTCCCAATCTGATCCTCCCCCGCAAGGGGGAGGTGGCTGGCGCTTGCCAGACGGAGGGGGAGAAAAGGCTAACCTCGGTTGCGTGTCCTCCCCCTCCGTCGCTACGCGCCACCTCCCCCTGCCGGGGGAGGATTGTAAGCCGCAATCGGTTGACCGGAACCGCCTCCCCGGCGAGACCGTGTCCATGACGACCCTTGCCTCCCACCGCCGCATCCTCGCCGCCAGCCTGGTCGGCACCGCGGTCGAGTTCTATGATTTCTACATCTACGCGACCGCCGCGGCACTGGTGTTCGGGCCGCTGTTCTTTTCGGGGCAGTCCGCCTCGGCGCAGTTGCTGCTGAGCTATGCCACATTTGGCTTGGCCTTCGTCGCGCGCCCAGTCGGCGCGATCGTGTTCGGGCATTTCGGCGACCGGATCGGGCGCAAGTCCACCCTCGTCGCATCGCTGTTGCTGATGGGCGGATCGACCGTCGGCATCGCCTTCCTCCCCACGTACGCGCAGGTCGGTTGGATCGCCCCCGCGCTGCTGTGCCTGATGCGGCTCGGGCAGGGGCTCGGGCTTGGCGGCGAATGGGGCGGGGCGGCGTTGCTGGCGGTCGAGAACGCGCCGCCGCACCGCAAGAACACCTGGGGCATGTTCCCGCCGCTCGGTGCCCCGGTGGGCTTCCTCGCCGCGAACGGGCTGTTCCTGATCATCGGACTCGTGCTCGACGAGGCACAGTTCTTGGCCTGGGGTTGGCGGATCCCGTTCCTGCTCAGCGCGATCCTCGTCGGGCTCGGTCTGTGGGTACGCCTGAAGCTGACCGAGACGCCAGCGTTCCTCGAAGCCGAGGCGACTGAAGCGCTCCCGAAGGTACCAATCGCGACCCTGCTGACGCAGCACCTGCGCGCAACGCTAGCGGGCACGTTCGGCGTCATCGCATGTTTCGCGCTGTTCTACCTCGCGACCGCCTTCGCACTTGGCTACGGCACGAAGACGCTCGGCTATTCGCGCGAGGCGTTCCTCGGGGTCGAACTCGTCGCGATCTGGTTCCTGGCAGGTGGCGTGATCGTGGCGAGCGTGCTGGCGGATCGGCATTCAGCAGCACGGATGCTCGCGATCGGGTTCGCAGGGTGCATCGGCGTCGGCGCACTGATGGGGCCGATGCTGGGCGCGGGATCGCTGTTCACGGTATGGCTGTGGCTGTCGGGCGCGCTGTTCGTGATGGGGTTCGCCTACGGCCCGCTCGGCGGGTGGCTGCCGAGCCTGTTTCCGGCGGGGGTGCGCTACACCGGCGTGTCGATGACGTTCAATCTTGGCGGCGTGCTGGGCGGTGCGCTGGCGCCGATCGTCGCGGAGGCACTGGCCCCGCATGGGTTGTGGCTGGTCGGCGGGTATCTGATGGCGGCCGGGGTGCTTAGCCTTGGCGGGCTGTTGATCCTCGGCCGCACGACCGAAAGGTAGAATGCTCTCCCGCCTCTGCGGGAGAGCATGCCTTTACGCGGAGACTGGCCGCAAGAGTGTCAGCCGCGCCTTGCCGTGCACGCGCGTGGCGTCGACCTCGAAGCCGGCGAGTTCGACGACCTCGGCCTTCGCTGTCTCCAGGCTGATCCACGTCGCCGGTCCGACCCACCCAAGCCGCGACAGCTTGTCGAGCGCGACCAGTCCGGCGCCGGTGTTATAGGGCGGATCCATCAGGATCACGTCGAGCGGCGCCGGTGCGGGCCCGAGCGCCATCACCGACGTCGCGCGGACATCACCGCGGATCTCCAGCTTGGCGAGGTTCGCCTTCAGCGCGTCGACCGCCAGCTTGTCCGATTCGACGAACATGCACGTCGCCGCGCCACGCGAGAGCGCCTCGATCCCGAGCGCGCCCGAGCCTGCGAACAGATCGGCGACCGCCAACCCTTCGAAGCTCCCGACGCGGCTCGTCAGCATCGAGAACAACGTCTCGCGCATTCGGTCGGCGGTGGGACGGGTGGTGTCACCCTTCGGTGCGGCGATCTGACGGCCGCGGTACAGTCCTGCGATGATCCGCATCAGCGCTTCCCTCCACGTGGTGCACGGGGCGGATGACCGCGCCCTCCAGACGGACCCTTCCCAGGTGCGGTAGGACGACTACCGCGTTCAGGCCGCGCCGGACCCTCCGATCGCACCGGCCTTGGCTCGGCGCCCGGACGCCCGCTGGCACTCCGCGCCGCGCGCTTGTCGAGCGAGCTACGCCCCCGCGAATCGTCGGCCTGCGGACGGAAGCCCCGCGGTTGCTCCTGACGCTGCACGGTAGCGCCCGCACCGACTCGCGACGGCGCAGCACGCTCCCGCGGTGGCTTGGCGGCGCGGAAATGCTTGATCTTCGGGCTCGTGCTCAGTTCCTCGCCGCGATCCGCACGCTCCTGCCGCACATACGGCTTGGTAGTCTCGCCACTCGTCGGCCGGGCGTGATGCGTCCCGCTCGGCCGCGCGGCGTTGCGTGTATCGGGCCGGGCCCAGGGATCGTTGACGTCGCCGCGCTGCATCGCCGCGGTCGGACGGATCCGCTCCGGACGCGCCGGTCGCGAAGGCCGATCGGTCGGTACCGCGCCGCTAGAAAAGCCCGAGCTTGCAGGCGCCGCATACGGACTGCGAACCGGCGCACGCACGCCAGCAGTAGGGCGCGCACCCGAAACCGGACGAGCACCAGGCGCCGGCCGTGCCGCCGGAGCAGGCCGCGGCGCGTTGCTGCCACGCTGACTAGACCGCGCGCCGATTCCTGCCCCGGCACCGGCACTTGCACTGATCCCGATATTCGCGCGCGCGCCCGGACCCTCGGGCCGCCCCTTCGCGAGTTCCTTCTGGAACGCGACGACGTCGTGCTGGAGCACTTCGCCGATCTGCCCCGGCGGCAGGTCGCCGAGCACGAACGGGCCGTAACGCGTCCGAATCAGCCGCGAGACCTGCAACCCAAGATGCTCCAGCACGCGGCGGACTTCGCGGTTCTTGCCTTCGGTCAGGATCATCTCGATCCATACGTTCGCACTAGTCCGACGCTCGATATTCGCGTTGATCGAACCATAGCGTACGCCCTCGATCTCAATCCCCTCGATCAGTTCCTCGAGCTGCGGCTGCGTGATGTTGCCGTAAGCGCGCGCGCGATAAGCACGCTCGACCCCGGTCGCGGGCAGCTCGAGCTGGCGCTTGAGCCCACCGTCGGTGGTCATCAGCAACAGGCCTTCGGTGTTGAGATCGAGCCGCCCGACCGGCACCAGCCGCGGAAGATCCTGCGGCAGGCGGTCGTAGATCGTCGTGCGTCCGGCCGGATCGCGCTCGGTGACGAGCAGCCCGGTCGGCTTGTTATACAGGAACAGCCGAGCCGAACTCGGAGCCTCGACTGGGTCGCCGTCGACCGTCACGCCGTTGAGGTTGCGCAGGATGGTAGCTGGCGTGTCGAGCGTCGAGCCGTTGAGCGCGACGCGGCCTTCGGCGATCATCCGCTCGATATCGCGGCGCGAGGCGATCCCGGCGCGCGCGAGCAGCTTGGCGATACGGTCGCCCTTGATCGGTGCGGCCGGCGTTTCGGGGGAAGTTGCGGGCGCGTCGTTCGACGGGCTGGCAGTCGGGTTATCGTCTTTTGAAGTCGTCATGGCGCGGCTGATACTATGGATCGGCGTCCAGCGCGAAAATATTTGCGACCGTTCGTGCGGCGGTGCGTTAGAACTCGCGAGCGTAACGACCTTTCGTTCGCGTCCGGGGGCCTTTCGGCAATGTTGTTCGGGAAGAAGAAGCGGCAGATTGTCCGGCTCCTCGTGGTCGAGGATGAACCGCTGGTCGCGTTCGACACCGAATATTTCCTGACCGACGCGAAGTTCACGATCGTCGCGACGATCGACCGGGTCGCGGAAGCCTTGCCGATTTTGGCGAGCGACACTGTGATCGACCTGGTGCTTGTCGACGTGAACCTGGCGGATGGTTCCGGTATCGACGTTGCGCGCGCGGCACAGGCTCGGGGCGTGCCGGTGATGTTCGTGACCGGAAGCTGCCCGGTCGAGGCGACCACGCTCGCCGCCGGCTGCATGGCCAAGCCCTACATGCCACGCGACCTGATCGCCGCGATCGAGGCGATCGAGGCTATGCTCGGTGGTGGTAAGCCGACGCGCGTGCCGTCGGGCTTCACGTTGTTTCCGCGGACGGCGTGACGTTTCCCCACGCTCCATCGCCTGACGGGTAGCGCATCCGCGATTTCCCGTTAGGGTTCGCGCAAGCGAGTGGGGAGCGTAAGTGCGATGAACGGAACCGTAGGAAAGCGCTGGAGCGACGGCTTCCGGCCGTATGCGGAGAAGGCGCCGCTGGGAGCTTTGGCGCTCGGCATATCCTCGGGCTTTCCGTATGCGATGATCGGCGCGACGCTGACGACGCGGCTCGCGGCCAGCGGTATCGACAAGAAGACGGTGACGGCGTTCAGCCTCGCCTTCCTCGTCTACAACCTGAAGTTCTTGTGGGCGTGGGTGGTCGATGGCGTCCGGCTGCCGATCATCGGTAGACTGGGTCAACGCGTCTCTTGGCTGATCGTGACGGCGGCGCTTGTCGTCGCGGCGGTGATCAATCTCGCCTTGGTCGACCCTGCCGCGAGCATTGCAGCGACAGCGACCGCAGCGATCCTCGTCGGTGCGGCTGGCGCAACTTTCGACGTCGTGATCGACGCGTTCCGCATCGAGACGCTCGAACCGCGCCAGTTGGGCGTCGGATCGGGGATGAGCCAATATGGCTGGCGGATCGGCTCGGCAGGCTCAGGTGCGCTGGCGCTGGTGGTCGCCGAACGCGCCGGCTGGAACGCGGCCTATCTGGCGTGCGTCGTCTTTGCATTGCCCGCGGTCCTGGCGGGCCTGGCGCTGGGCGAGCCCGAACGACGCCGTCCGCCGATCGAACGCCGCGGTCTCGCCGAGGGCTTTCGCGCGATCTGGGGGCCGTTCGTCCAGTTCTTCTCGCGCGAAGGGGCGTTCATCGTCCTCGCCTTCATCCTGATCTTCAAGGTCGGCGACACGCTCGCCAATCTGACGCTGCGGTTGCTGTTCGACGACCTCGGCTTCACCGGCGACGAGATCGCGTTCTACGATGTCGGGATCGGCTTCGTTGCCTATCTGGTGGGCATCTTCATCGGTGGCATCCTGTACGCGCGGATGGGGATGAAGCGATCGGTACTGCTGTCGCTGGTGCTGATGGGCGTCTCGAACCTGTCGTTCGCGGCGCTGGCGGCGGCCGGGCACTCGAACCTCGGCATGGCGGCGGCGATCGGCTTCGAGAATGCCTCCAGCGGTTTTGGCGGCGTCGTCGTGATCGCGTACTTCTCGGCTCTGTGCGACCTGCGCTTCACCGCAGCGCAGTTCGCGCTGATCTCCGCGGCGGCAAGCATCGTCGGACGGATCGTCACCGGCACCACTGCCGGTGCCTCGATCGAGGCATTCGGCTATGTCGATTTCTATCTGCTGACGACCGCCCTCGCGCTGCCGGGCATCGTCCTGTTCTGGTGGATGAGCCGGTCTGGGATGATCGACCGTTCGATCGGCAGCGCGGGCGTCGAGGGTGAAGGCGACGCCCGCGCCGGCGATCCGGTCTAGCCCACCGCTACACCGTGATCGGGCGTCCCTCGTCGGCAAACGCCGCTGCGACCGCGGCGGCGCTGGCGAGGACGCCGTCGATGCGACGGACGCCGAGCAGGTCGGCCATAAGATAGCGTGCGATCTCGGGCGCAGTTTCGACGCGCGCGAGCACCGACAGCATCGCCGATTCCGCCGGCGTCATCCGCGCGCAGCAGCACGGGGCGATCGCGATCGTACCTGCCGAAGTACCGGCAAGGTCCGCCATCAGCGCCCTCAGCAGCACCAGCGGGCGACGGAAGCCTTGCCCGAACGCAGTGAACATCGTGTGCGAAGCGCGGGCATCGGCGAGCCCGTGCGCCCCCATCCGGCGCATCGCGAACAAGGCGATTCGTGCGTTTTCACAAGGCGGTAGCGCGTGGGGCAGCAGCGAGGTCGCGCTGGCGATGGTCTGTGTCGAGGCGGCCGTCGAGTTGGTCGTCGAATTGGGGCGGGTATCGGTCATTCACGCGACTCCGTGGTGGTATCCACAAAGTCGCCCGTTGGTTATTGATAGTCAATAGCAATAAGAGCTCAGTCCGGCGGTTGGTCGTTTGCGGCGAGCACTTCACCGGCGAGGTAGAGCGAACCGGCGATCAGCACGAGTTGCGGCGGGTCGGTTTGTGTGGCGATCGAGGCTAACGCTTCACTGGGCGTGGCGGCTGTTCCGGCGGTCTTTCCGAACGATCGGGTGAGCGTCGCAAGTGCCTCGGGCGCGTGATGGGCGTGGCCGGGGACGGGGATGGCGATGACATGGCCGACCGATGGCGACAGGATGCGGATCACGGCGTCCGCATCCTTGTTCGCGAGCATGCCGAGGATCAGCGTCACCGGGCGGCCCTTGGCGAGCGTCCGCAGAGAGCGCGCGACCGGTTGCGCGGCGTTCGGATTATGTGCGCCGTCGAGCCACAGCTCGCTGCCCTCGGGCAATCGCGCGAGCAGCGGGCCATCCGACAATCGCTGCATCCTTGCAGGCCAGTGCGCCCAGTCGGCGGCAGCGCGCATCGCCGCTTCGGGAATGTGCAGCGCGCCCTGGTGACGGAGCATGGCGATCGCGAGCGCGAGGTTGCGCGACTGGTGCGCGCCGACGAGGCGGGGGCGGTTGGTGACGACCGAAAAACCGGTGTCCTCGTAGCGGACGGTCGAGCGTGCGGTTTCGCTGCTCCAGGCGGTGCCGCGGGCGAACACGGGTGCGCCGGCGGCATCGGCGACCGCGGCGATCTTCGCGCGGAGGGCCTTTGGATAGTCCATCGTGACCAGCGGCACGCCGGGCTTGGCGATGCCTGCCTTCTCGCCGGCAATCTCCAGCAGCGTGTCGCCAAGGAACGACTGGTGATCGATGCCGAGCGCGGCGATGCCGGTGACGACCGGGTTCGGAATGACGTTGGTTGCGTCGAGCCTGCCACCGAGACCGACTTCGACGATCGTCGCAGCGGCGGGCGTGCGCGCGAAGGCGAGGAAGGCGGCGGCGGTGGTGACTTCGAAGAAGCTCGCCTGGAGATCGGCAGCGTGGTCGAGCACTTCCGACAGCAAGGCGGCGAGCAACTCGTCGTCGATCAGCTTGCCCGCGAGGCGGATGCGTTCGTTGAAGCGGACGAGGTGCGGCGAGGAATAGACGTGCACGCTGTGACCGGCGGCTTCGATTGCGGCGCGCAGGAACGCGCAGGTCGAGCCCTTGCCGTTGGTGCCGGCGACGTGGAACACCGGGGGGAGGTTAAGGTGGGGGTTGCCGAGGCGGCTCAGGAGCGCGGTGATACGCTCCAGACCTAGGATGTCCGCGCCGGGCGACAGCGCGGTCAATCGGTCGAGCTGCGCTTGCACTGCGGGCGAGGAAGAAACGGCGTGGTCGGGCATTCTGGCTCCCTCTCCCCTCCGGGGAGAGGGCTGGGGTGAGGGGTAGTACCGGGCGGCGCACTGTTGGGCTGCCCCTCACCCCGACCCTCTCCCCGTAGGGGAGAGGGAGTAGAGATTACGCGGCCTCGCGCGCGCTTAGATACCCGATCACCGTACCTAGCTGCTCGCGCAGATCCTTGCGGTGGACCACCATGTCGATCATCCCATGTTCGAGATAATATTCGCTCGTCTGGAAATCCTCGGGCAGCTTCTCGCGGATCGTGCTCTCGATCACGCGGCGGCCGGTGAAGGCGAGCGTCGCCTTGGGCTCGGCGATCTGGACATCGCCGAGCATCGCATACGCCGCCATCACGCCGCCTGAGGTCGGGTCGGTGAGCACGACGATATACGGCAGGCCGGCGTCATGAAGCATCTGGATCGCGACCGTGCTGCGCGGCATCTGCATGAGGCTGAGGATGCCTTCCTGCATGCGCGCACCGCCGCTCGCGGTGAAGATGACGTAGGGAACCCGGTCCTCAATCGCCGCCTCGACGCCGCGCACGAACGCTTCGCCGACTGCGAGGCCCATCGAGCCGCCCATGAAGCCGAAATCCTGGACGCCGACGACGACGCGGTGGCCGTCGATCGCGCCGCGTGCGTTGATGAGCGCGTCCTGCTCGCTGTTGTCGGTACGCGCGGCCTTGAGGCGATCGGTATAGCGCTTCTGGTCGCGGAATTTCAGCGGGTCCTCGGGGACCTTAGGCGCCGGAAGTTCCGAACAGCTGCCCTCGTCGAACAGCTGCGCGAAGCGGATCTTCGGCCCGATGCGGTCGTGGTGATCGCACTTCGGGCAGACATACAGGTTGTCCTCTAGTTCCTTGGTGAAGACCATCTGCCCGCAGCCCTTGCACTTGTGCCAGAGATTTTCGGGCGTCTCGCGCTTCGCGACGAAGGGCAGGACGTTGCGGACGCTGTTGAGCCAGCTCATGCGGAGACCTTTCGGGCCGAGGCAACGGCGTCGGCGAGAGACTTGATATAGGCGCGGACCGGCTCGGCCGCAGCGGCACCGTGCTGCGCGACCAGTTCGACGATCGCCGAACCGACGACGACGCCGTCCGCGACGCGCGCGACGTTCGCCGCCTGCTCGGGCGTGCGGATCCCAAAGCCGACCGCGATCGGGATGTTGGTCTGTGCCTTTAAGCGGGCGACGGCGTCCTCGATCGAGGATTGCTGTGCCTGCTGGAGCCCGGTGATGCCGGCGACCGAGACGTAATAGAGGAACCCGCTCGCACCATCGAGCACGGTCGGTAGCCGCGCGGCGTCGGTTGTGGGGGTGGCAAGGCGGATCAGGTCGATCCCGGCGGCACGCAACTGCGGGCCGAGCGCATCGTCCTCCTCGGGGGGCACGTCGACGCAGATCACGCCGTCGACGCCGGCGTTGGCAGCCGCCTCGGCGAACCAGTCCGCGCCACGCCGGAGCATCGGGTTGCCGTAGCCCATCAACACCAGTGGCACGTCCGGGTGCCGCGCGCGAAACGCGGTGGCCGTGGCGAGGATGTCCGCGGTGCGCGTACCTTGCGCGAGGCTGCGGATGTTCGCCGCCTGGATCGCCGGGCCGTCGGCCATGGGGTCGGTAAACGGCATGCCGAGCTCGATCGCATCCGCCCCGCCCGCGACGAGCGCGTCGAGGATCGGGCCGGTAGCCTCGGTGGTCGGATCACCCGCGGTGACGAACGCGACAAGCGCGGCGCGACCGGCGGCGGCGGTGCGCGCAAAGGTGGCAGCGAGCCGGCTCACTTGCCCCCCTCCCGCAAGCGGGAGGGGCTGGGGGTGGGCACCCGGCCTCCGCTGGTGGTGCGGTTGGCGATAGAGGGACTCGAACCAGTGGTCCGGCCGGTGTGAGCGCGAGCCCACCCCCGGCCCCTCCCGCGTGCGGGAGGGGGGAAGGATGCGGCGATCATATCGCGACCCCGAGTGCTTCGGCGACGGTGAAGATGTCCTTGTCGCCGCGGCCGCACAGGTTGGCGAGGATGATCTGGTCCTGCCGCATCTCGCGCGCCTTCTTGGTCACGGTCGCGATCGCGTGCGATGGTTCGAGCGCGGGGATGATGCCCTCGGTCCGGCACAGCAGCTGGAACGCGTCGAGCGCTTCGGTGTCGGTCGCGCTGTCATACTGGACGCGGCCGATATCGCGTAGCCAGGCGTGCTCGGGGCCGATCCCGGGATAGTCGAGCCCGGCCGAGATCGAATGCGCCTCGGTGATCTGGCCGTCCTCGTCCTGCAACAGGTAGGTCTTGTTGCCATGGAGCACGCCGGGGAAGCCGCCCGCGAGGCTCGCCGCGTGCTGCTTGTCGAGACCATGACCCGCTGCTTCGACGCCGAGCATCTGCACGTCGGCATCGTCGAGGAACGGATGGAACAGCCCGATCGCGTTCGAGCCGCCACCGATCGCCGCGACCAGCATGTCGGGCAGGCGACCGACGCGCGACAGCATCTGCGCGCGCGCCTCGGTGCCGATCACGCTCTGGAAATCGCGAACCATCTCGGGATACGGGTGCGGGCCGGCGGCGGTACCGATGATGTAGAAGGTGTCGTGGACGTTCGCGACCCAGTCGCGCATGCCCTCGTTCATCGCGTCCTTCAGCGTGTGCGCGCCGCTAGTCACGGGGCGGACTTCAGCGCCGAGCAGCTTCATGCGGAACACGTTGGGCGCCTGACGCTCGACGTCCTTCGCGCCCATGTAGATCACGCAGGGCAGGCCGAAGCGCGCGCAGACCGTAGCTGTGGCGACGCCGTGCTGGCCCGCGCCGGTCTCGGCGATGATCCGCGTCTTGCCCATCCGCATCGCGAGCAGGATCTGGCCGATGCAGTTGTTGATCTTGTGCGCGCCTGTGTGGTTCAACTCGTCGCGCTTGAACCAGACCTGCGCGCCCATGCCCTCGGGGGCGGACTCGCGCAAAGCTTTGGTCAGGCGCTCGGCATAATAAAGCGGGCTCGGGCGGCCGACATAATGTTCGAGCAGATCGTCGAACTGCGCCTTGAAGGCGGGGTCGGCCTTGGCGGCGCGGTACGCCTCGTCGAGTTCGAGGACGAGCGGCATCAGCGTCTCGGCGACATAGCGGCCGCCGAAATCGCCGAAATGGCCGCGCTCGTCGGGCTGGGCGCGGTAGGAGTTGGGGGCGAGGGTAGGAGCGTTCATACGGAGCGCTTTAGCACCTCGGTACGGTGCGCCAAGCCCTTGTATCCCCGTGAAGACGGGGATCCAGTCTGGGCACCCGCCTTCGCGGGTGAACAACTCAGGCGGCGACCGCCCTGAGGAACGCCGCAATCTTCGTTTCGTCCTTGGTGCCGGGCTCGCTTTCGACTCCGGACGAAACGTCGACCAGTTCCGCCCCAGTCCGCCGGATCGCCTCTGCCACATTGGCCAGATCGAGCCCGCCCGACAGCGCCCAGGGCAGTGGATGCCGGAACCCGTCGAGCAGGTCCCAGTCGAACCGCAAGCCCATCCCGCCGGGCAACGCCGCCGAGTCCGGCGTCTTCGCGTCGTACAGGATGCAGTCGGCGACTCCGACGAAGCCATGCGCCGCATCGAGATCGCCGCGCGTACGAACCGCGACCGCGACCCAGGTCTCGATCCGGAACTTCGCGCGGATCGCGGCGGCGCGCGCTGGAGCCACCTTGTGGAGTTGCAGCACGTCGAGCGTCGCCGAGCCGACCGCCTGTTCAAGCATGTCGTCCTCCGGATCGACGAACACGCCGACCTTCGCAACGTGCCGCGGTACGCGTGCGGCGAGTTCGGCGGCTTTCGCGAACGTCACGTGGCGCGGGGAGGCGGGGAAGAACACGAACCCGACATGACTCGCCCCGTGTTTGATCGCGGCGTCGAGCGTGGCGGGGGTGGAGAGGCCGCAGATCTTGGCGGTGGTCATTCGGGTTCCTTGGGGAGCAGGAGCTTGATCATCCTCCCCCGCCAGGGGGAGGTGGCGCCGAAGGTGACGGAGGGGGAGGAAAGGGCACGCAACGACGGCTTCCCTTTCCTCCCCCTCCGTCAGGCTGTGCCTGCCACCTCCCCCTGGCGGGGGAGGATCGTAAATTACGCGTGCAGCTAAAGCGTCGCGCCAATCGCGCGGGCTGCGATATCTGGGTCTTCGGCTTGGGTGATCGGGCGACCAACGACCAGGATCGAGGCGCCGGCGTCCATCGCCTGGCGCGGGGTGACGACGCGCTTCTGGTCGCCGACCTGGCCGTCGGGAAGGCGCACGCCGGGCACTACGAAGAAGCCCTTGGGCCAGATCGCCTTCGCCGCGGCAACCTCCGCGCCCGAGCAGACGATGCCGTCGACTCCCGCCTCGCAGGCGAGTTCAGTCAGCCGCGAAACCTGGTCGTGCGCGTTGCCGATGACGCCGGTCGCGGCGAGATCGGTCGCGTCGAGGCTGGTCAGCATCGTCACCGCGATCACCTTCGTGCCAAGCGGGGCGGCAGCCTTCGCGTCCTCCAGCATCGCCCGCCCGCCACTCGCATGCACAGTCAGGATCGCCGGCTTCAGCGCGCCCAAGGCCTGCACCGCCTTGGCCACGGTGTTCGGAATGTCGTGCAGCTTCAGGTCGAGAAAGATCGGCAGGCCGAGTTCCGCCATTGCATGCACGCCGGACTGGCCGTGTGCGCAGAAGAATTCGAGCCCTAGCTTGATCCCGCCGACATGGTGGCGGACGCGTGTCGCCATCGCCTTCGCGCGGGCGAGGTCGGGCGTGTCGAGTGCGACGTAGATCCGGTTGCTCACAGGAGCGACCCCGGGGGCGTAGCGGTCGGCGTGCCAATCGGTGCGATCGTTGCCGACGTCTCGGCGGGCACGAACGTCACCGGTTCCGGTCGCGGCGTGCGCAGTTCCAGCAACTCGCGCTCGCAGGTCGACAGCCGCTGGCGCAGCCGCCACCGGATCGCATGATTGTAGAGCATCGTCGGCACGAACCCGATCAGGAACGTCACGAACAGCAGCAGCGGCAGGTTCACGTCCGCGATCAGCCCGCCCCAGAGCTGGATCTGGACGGCGTTCCAGTTGCTGATGGTGAAGACCGCGGCGATGAACGCCAGCAGGCACCAGAACAGGATTTTCAGGAACTGCATGCGGCGACCCTTTATCATACCCCATCGCGTCGAAACGCGGTTGGAAACGCAGAGCTACCGCCACATCGGCGTTTTGGCCAGCTTTAGCCGATTTCCGTCCGCAACTGCGCGATCAGCGGCAGGATCGCGGTGAGCCGTGGTTCCTCCTCGTCGAGGATGGCGAGGAACGCGGCGCGCTTGATCGCCGCCACCCGGCCCGGCTTCATCCGCACGGTCGAGGGCAGCGTCGAGACGGTGATGTCGATCATCCGCTCCGACCCGTGCAGCCGCCCCCAGAGATAGTCGTTCTCGCGGTAGGCACGGCTGAAGAACGCGCCGAACGTGCCGAACTGGATCCCCTTCAACGTCGCCTCGGCGCCGCCGGAGCGGATCGAGGTCGCATCGTCTGGCGCGATCCGGTCGACCTTGATCGGATCGAACTCGTCGAGCCCTTCGCCCTGCAACAGCGGCAGCGTCGCGGTGTCGAAATACGGGAAACCGAGATAGGCCAGCAACAGCGTCCGTCGTGTCGGCTTGGCGAGTGCGGCGAACGCCTCCGCCAGCCGCTGGTCGGTTTCCGCATCGAGGCGCTCCAGGTCGAACGTCCGGCCGAGCGTCTCCAGCACTGCGGTCGCATCGCCGCGCATCGCTCGCACCGCGTCGTGCAGCCCGGCATGCATCTCGGCGCGCAACCGGTCGAGATACGGCGACAGCGATTCGTAGATCGCGTCGCGCATCGGCCCCAGTTCGGGCTCGTCGACGGCTGTCTCCACTTCGGACAGGCGCCGCGCCATCAGCCGCAGCCGGCGGATGCGAAAGCCTATGTCGAACGTCCGCAGGAACGTGATCGACGCGGCGCTGGCCCCGCCGGCATGCCCCGACCCGAGCTGGTCCGCCCCCGAGGCGGCGACATGCGCGACGATCGCCGTACGGATCTGCGCCAGCCGCCGGGGTCGGTGGTGCTCCCCAGCATCGAACAACAGCAACGCCAGCGTCTCGATCACCGCGCTGCGCTTCAGATGGCCGTAAGCGACGAAGCCATAGCCCGAGCTCGCCGCCGCCGCCTTCTGCGCGCGCCGCCGCCACGCGATCAGCCGCGGCGCGGTCGGCCGGTCGAGGAACAGCGTATGGCCGAACAGCGACTCGACGTCCGCCTCCACTTCGGGTCGGATCGCGGTGAGGATACCGCGCATCCGGTCGATCCGTGCCGAGCGCTCGGCAATTGCCTCCAGATTGTCGCGGATCGGTTGCTGGCGCGGAATGTCGCTGATCGCACCGATGATCGTCTGGAAGAAGCCGGGCGTACCACCACCGCGGTTGAGCCGCAGCTTGATGTCGGGCGAGGGGTCTATGTAGATGAAGCGCCGGTCGATCTGACGCCGCGCCGGTCGCTCCTTGAGCGCGTCGAGCGCGGGCCGGAACGGCGCGTTGGCGAGCACGGATCCGTCGATCAGCACCGCGCTTTCCGCTGCGTTGGCAGCGGTATGGCGGGGCAGGACGCGCGCAAGGAACGCAGGACGTTCCGGCCAGTTGATCGCGCGATCCTTAAGAACACCGTCCAGTTCGGCGACGGTGAACGGGGGGAAGGCGCCTGGGAAGCTCGACGTCGCGCGCGCTGCGAACGCCAGTTCCGCGGGCGGCGCGAGCGTATCGCACGCACCGCCATTGTCGGTGAAGTCGACCACTAGGCGATGCTCGGTCTCGACCACTTCGGCGGGTGAATTGAGCTGCAACCGTTCGGGATGCCCCGAAAAGTCGGTGACCGTCACGAACAGGTCGAGCGGCTGGCCCGGCGGCAACAGGCGCGGCCCGCGCTCGCTCGCTGCCATCGCGTCGAACGCATCGAGCAGCAGGTTGGTGAAGGTCTTCCCCCCGAACGGCGGCTCGAACCAGCGCGAGCGGATGAAATGCGACAGCTTGGTCCGCACCTCTTCACGTGTGGGATCGTCGAGCGCGTCGACCTTGTCGGTGCTACGCCCTGCCGCCATCCACGCGAGCGGCATTGCCCACGCCTTCGAGAATCGCGATTTCGGCGCCGCCTCGGTATCGATCAGCGCCTCGACGTCGGCCGACGTCATCCACAGGTCGGTCAGCGGGTCGAGGCTCTGCCCGGTGGCGATCGCCTGTGCGAGGAAGATGCCGTTGATCCCGCCCGCGCTGGCGCCTGCGATGATGTCGGCGAGCACGCGGACGCGGATCGCACCATGCGCCTCGATCTCTTGGAGCAGCGCGTGATACACGCCCTCGCTGCCGCCCTTCGGCGTGTCGCCGTCGTGGAAGGCGCGGCTGGCGCAGACGAGCCGCCAGATCTCCTTGGTGATGCCGTGCATGTAGACCGCAAGGCTGATCCCGCCATAGCAGACGAGCGCCAGTCGCAGTTCCTTCTCGCGCATTCTACATCCTCATGCCGACGGTATCTCTGGGGGTTTTATCCGGTGGCCCCGGTTCGGTTCGTCGGTGTTGTCGCCTCCAGAATAGCCCAGATCGGCAGGTGATCCGAGGCTTTCCGCGCCGCCGGGCTGGCATGCACGCCGCACTCGACCACGTTCAAGTCCGACGACACCATGATCCGGTCGAGCCGAGCGACTGCGCGCCGCGAATGGAAACTCGCTCCCGTCTCGGCGAACGCATAGTCGCGGCCGAAATCGCGCAGGCACCCGGCGCCCGCGCTCCATTCGTTGAGGTCGCCCATCATCACCGTCGGATGCGCCTGCGCGCAGGTATCGACATGGTTCATGATCGCGGCGGCCTGCTTGCGCCGCCACAAGCCGGACAGATCGAGATGCATGCCAAGCACGCGCAACATGCCGCCTGCGAACTGGACGTCGGCCATTACCGCCCCGCGTGGCTCGAGCGAGGGGAGGTGGAGTGGCTCGCTATCGACCACCCGCGCCGACTTGCGCACCAGGATGACGTTGCCGTGCCAGCCCATGCTGAGCGCGCGCAGGCCGAAGTCGACCGGCTTCCAGTCGCTATGCTCCTCCAGCAGATGATGCGGCAGCACGCACGCCTTGGCCCCGAACCGCCGGTCCGCCTCCTGCAGCGCGATCACATCCGCATCGACCTCGCGCAACACCTCGACCACGCGTTCGGGATTACGCCGACGGTCGAGCCCGATGCCCTTGTGAATATTGTAGCTGGCGACCTTGATCATGCGTGAGCCCTATAACGCGACGGGCGCGATCCGGGTTGCAGAATGACGGTGTGCGCCATGCAAAAGGCACGGGCGGTCGATCTTGTGGAAGAATTACGTCTCCGCTCCTCCGTCGTGGAGCGGAGATCGACACCCGAGCGTTGTATGTCCAGATTGTGGGGGAATTGCTGGTGCGTCTTGGTTTAATCGGTGCATCGCTGCTGGCGATGACGTGTGCACTCTCGGCGTGCGAGGTGAAGACGACGACCGCCTCGAACACGCAGCAGCCCGCGGAGGCGGCGGCTCCCGCGGGTGCGCCGACCGGGTGGACCACGACCACGGCCGGGCAGTTGCGCAAGGCGATCGCGGCGCGCGGCGCTCACGGTCTCGACCGGATGAGCTTCGACGCGAGCGCGCAGCCCGGTGCCGGCGACGACGCGTTTACCAAGGCTGCGCTGGCATATGGCAAGGCGCTGTCGCAGGGCGCGACCGATCCGACCAAGTTGTTCGACGTCTACACCGTGTCCCGCCCGCAGGTCGATGTTGGGCGAGGGCTCGCGGCGGCGCTTCAAGCCGGCGATGTCGGCAAGTGGCTCTCCGGCTTGGCGCCGCAGGACGAGAATTACGCGCGCCTATCGAAGGCCTATCTCGCGACGCCGAAATGGGAGCAGACTCCGGCGTCCGCGATCCCCGACACGGGCAAGCCGATCAAGCCGGGCGAAGCCGATCCGCGTGTGCCTGCGATCGCGCACCAGCTCGTCGCGTTCGATTATCTCGACAAGGCGGCGGCGCAAGGTGATCGCCTGACCCCGGCGATGATCCTCGCGATCAAGAAGATGCAGGCCGATTACGGCATCAAGCCGGACGGCATGATCGGCAGCGCGGCGCTCGGCATCCTCAATTTGTCCGATGCGGACCGGGCGCGCGCGATCGCGGTCAACATGGAGCGGCTCCGCTGGCTCGATCGCAATGCGCCCACCACGCGGATCGACGTCAATCTCGCGGCGGCACGGCTGAGCTATTGGCGCGACGGCAAGCTGGTCGACAGCCGCAAGGTGGTGGTCGGCGAGCCCGACAAGGAAACGCCGCAGCTTGGGTCGCCGATCTTCCGCCTCGTCGCCAATCCGACCTGGACGGTGCCGCGCTCCGTCGAGAAGAAGGAGATGGCGGGCAAGGGCGCCGGGTATCTGCGCGCGAACAGCCTCGCGTGGAAAAATGGCTGGCTGGTCCAGCAATCGGGGCCGAAGAACTCGCTCGGCCTGGTCAAGTTCGACATGTCCAACGATCACGCGATCTATCTGCACGATACGCCCGCGAAGCAGCTGTTCGCCGAGATCCAGCGCCAGCGTAGCCATGGCTGCGTCCGCGTCGAGGATGCGCTTGGGTTCGCCGAGCTGCTCGCAAAGGACGAGGGCGTGACCGATCAGTGGCACGCCGCCCGCGCGACCGGCAAGGAGACGTTCGTCAAGTTGCCGAAGGAGATACCGGTGCGGCTGTTGTACCAGACCGTGCTGTTCGACGACGCGGGTGAGCCGGTGATCCGCGCCGATCCCTATGGCTGGAACGACCGCGTCGCAGTCGCGCTGGGGCTTGGAACGAGTGCTAGCTACAAGCCGGCGGCACGCGATGCCGACGTCGGGCCGTAACCGCCTGACCTAATCTATGCCTTTGGTAGTCATCCCCGCGCAGGCGGGGATCCATATCGGCTGTCATTCGAAATTATTCGTGCAGTCAGCCAGTATGGGTTCCCGCCTCCGCGGGAATGACTCGTATAGAGCGTCTTACCCCTGAAGCGTCGTCGTCGAAGGATAATGCTTGTCGAGATGGCGCTTGATGATCCGCAAATTGCGCGTGTTCGAGCGGAAGAAGAAGTCGGGGATCGCGCCGACGAACGGGATCATCCCGAACGCCCAGTCGATTCCGACATTGCCGAACATCCGCGCCATCTGGATCTTCGACATGCCGATGTTGCGCGCTTCCCATGCCATCCACGCGCCGACTGCCGCCGCGATCGTGCTGCCGGCGAACGGGATGAGGTCCAGCATGACGTCCATGCCGACCTTGCGGTTGGTGCCGGGAATGACGAACAACCCCTCCATCACGCGCTCCATCGCCTCGACCCGGCGGCGCACCGACAACGCGTCCGTGCCGAGCGGCAGCGTCTGGAAGATCTCGCCGGGGGCGATGCGGGTGGTGCGCGGGTTCATCGACCCTAGTTGGTATCGGGGCGCAACCGGTTCAACGGGTGCCACGCGCGGGTGTTCGCCTGCCATTGGCTGAGGCGCGTGGAGACCAGCGACCATCGCAGAGGCCGCGCCAGCGGGATGAACGCCACGTCCTCGTTCATCGCGGCATCGGCGGCGGCGATCCTGGCACCGCGTTCGGCCAGCGTCGGCGCCTCGCGTGCCGCCTCCAGTGCCGTCCGCGCCGCATCGCCACATGCAACGCACGCCGCGGCGAGATACCAACGCGCGCTGTCATAGGGCGCGACCGCATCGACCAGCTTCAGCTCTGCCGGGTCGTCGATCCCGACTCGCCGGGGAACGATCCCGATCGCCATCAGCGACGCCGCGACCTGCGCATACAGCAACGTCGCCCCCGGCCCGGTGGGCAGCGCGACCCGCAGTTCGATCGGACCCGGAATCTGCTGTTTCCAGCCTGCAACCCGCTGGCGCGCGGCGGCGCGGCGTTCGTCCTGCGTCAACAGCGTCCATGCCGGCACCTGCGGCAGCGAGGCGGAGTCGAGGATATCGGGCAGGATACGGTCCGCCGGGTCCCAGTTCGGCGCTACCGCCGCCGTCACCGCCGACCGGTCGATCGCCTGCGACACGGCGGCGCGGTTGGCGGCATCGGCCAGGAACCCGTCGCGCCGGACGATCGCCAGGCCGAACAGTCCGACAGCCGGATCGACGCGGATGTTCGCCGGCGCGATACTGGTTACCGCCAGCAACGGCCAGTCGACGAAACTGCCCCCGCTCACCAGATCGGAGTCGCGATTGGCGAACCGCGCGATCGCCCGCGCCGCACGTTCGCCGATCAGCCGGACATCCTCCTGCGGCTTTGCCTCGCGCTGGTCGTCGGGATCGGCCTGACCCGGATCGAACGCAGGCCGTAGCAGCGGCGCACGACCGCGATGTGCCACGCGGAACGGCCCGGTCCCACCGGTCGGACGCAGCCGCAGCAACGCGAGTTCGGGTTGCGCGAACAGCTTCAGCAGGTCGGGGCGCGGCCGCGACAGCCGCACCTCGATCACCTGCGGCGTCATCACGACGATCTCGTCGATCGCGGTCAGGAACGGCGCGAGCGGATTGCGTGCGCCCGCCGCCGCCCGTGCGGTATCGGGGCCGCCGATCTGTCGCCTTAGCATCGTCACGACCTGCTCGGCGGTGACAGGGGTACCGTCGCCCCAGTCGCCCTCGCGCAGGCGGAAGATGTAGCTCATCCCGCCGTCGATCACGATCCAGCGCTCGGCGATCCCAGGCTCGATCTGTCCCGCGGCATCGAACCGCACCAGCCCCTGCGCGGTCGAGTCCATCAGCAGGCGGGCAGGGGTATCGAGCGCGACCCGGCTTGCATCGGCGACATGCGGGACCCCGCCGATCGCGCTGACGACCACCGCGCCGGTATCCGGCCGCCGATCACACGCGGCGAGCATCGCGCATCCGGCGAATAGCGCGACGCTCGCCGTAAGTCGCATGCGTCGCCTGCGTTCAGCGCCCGGTCGCAAACCGGGTCGACCGCCTTGATCCGATCGCAGCAAAAGAATCTGGTGGATCGTCGACGTCAGCATCGTCGACCGTGTAGGCCCGGACGTCCCGCGGGGCAACGCAGAGGGCACCGCGTACCACCCGATAAACGCCTCGCAACGTTACCGGCCGCCTCGGAATGCGAAGGTGAAGCGATAGGCGCTGTCCTTTGCGGGACGAGCATCCGCCCGCCGCGCCGGGCTGGCCGCGACCAAGGTCAGCGCGCCGTCCGCGACGTTGACGGGCATGCCGAGCGTCAGATCGATCTGCCTGGACCAGCCGCCGCCCATGACGGTCGCGCGCACCACGAGCCGCCCCGCCCAGACGCATTGCGCATCAACCGGGCAGCGGCTGTCTTCGATGACTCGGTCCGCGCGCACTTTCGGTCCGTCGACGAACGCGGTCTGGCCAAGCGCTATCGGACCTTCGACCGGGACATGCGCCGTGCAACCCGTGATGATCGTCCCCGCCAATGCCAGGAATGCCGCCCGCCGCCTGGCTCCACGCTCAACCACAGGATGCGGAGACCACCCGGCCGTCCGCGATGATGACCGTCACGCGCTCCTGCCGGTAATCGCGCGTCATCGGATCGCCCGGTGCGAGCCGACGGACCATGGCGCTTCCCGTCCGGCGAAGAATATCCGTGTCGTCAGGCGCGCTCTGCCCGACGAGCGCCGCGGCGGCATCGGCGCGGCATAGTCCCGTCCTTAGCCGGTCGTTCGTGCCGGTCGAGGCGCAGGCTCCGAGGCACGCCAGCCCGAGCATCGACACCAGCATGCTTCCCTTGATCGTCGTCATCGTCACATCCCCGTCACCGTAAGCCGCGCCCTGACTAGCGCGTCGAACCTGAACGGTAGACGGTGCCGACGACGGATAGCCTTGATCGAACGGACGGACAGCGCGCCCGGTATCCAGTGCGACGGCGTGCAAGGCCGACCGTCCGCGGAAGGCCTTGCACCGCCCGGTCAGCTGATATGCACGGCCTTCGTGACCAGATGCGCGGCGATGCCCTCCGGACCGTCCTCGGAACCGTGACCGCTCTCCTTCACGCCGCCGAACGGGCTGTCGGGATAGCTCAGCCGGACGTTGTTGATCGCGATCATCCCCGCCTCGATCGCGTCGCCGAGCATGTTCTGGCGGCGGCCATTCTCGGTGAAGCAATACGCCGCCAGCCCGAACGGCAGGCGGTTGGCTTCGGTCACCGCGTCCTCGTCCGTCGCGAACCGGCTCAGCAGGGCGACCGGGCCGAACGGCTCCTCGTTCATCGCGCGCGCCGACAGGGGGACGTCGGCCAGCACGGTCGGCTGGAAGAAGAACCCGCCCTGGCCGCCATAGTCGCCACCCGCGAGCAGCTTGGCGCCGTGCCCCGTCGCGTCGCCGACCAGCTCGGCGATCGCATCGGGACGGCGGGCATTGGCCATCGGGCCCATCTGGCTCGCCGCATCCATGCCGTCGCCGATCTTCAGCGCGCGCGTTCGCTCGGCAAAACCGGCGGCAAACCGGTCGTAGATGCCATCCTGCACATGGAAGCGCGTCGGCGCGACGCAGACCTGGCCGGCGTTGCGAAACTTGTGCGCGACCAGCGTATCGAGCGTCTTCTCGAGGTCGCAATCGTCGAACACCAGCAGCGGGCCGTGCCCGCCTAGCTCCATCGTCGTCCGCATCATCGTATCGGCGGCCAGCTTCATCAGCGCCTTGCCGACCGGCACCGATCCGGTGAAGCTCAGTTTCCGCGTGATCGGCGAGGCCAGCAGATGGCGCGACACCATGTCCGGCACGCCGAACACGCATTGCGCGACGTCACCGGGCAATCCGGCGTCCTGGAAGCAGCGCATGACCTCGACCGCGCTACCCGCGGTTTCCTCGGATGGCTTGATGATGATCGAGCAGCCGGCAGCAACCGCCGGTGCGATCTTGCGCACGACGTTCATGATTGGGAAGTTCCACGCGCAGAACGCCGCCACCGGGCCGACCGGCTGGTGCAGGACCAGGCTCCGCGTACCCGACGGGCGGGGCAGCACGCGGCCATAGACGCGCAGGCCCTCGGCGGCGTGGAAATCGAGCAGCGCGGCGGCAAACGCGACCTCGCCCTTCGCCTCGGCCTGGATCTTGCCCTGCTCCAGCGTTGCGATCCGCGCGATATGGTCGCCGCGTTCGCGCAGCAGTTGCGCGGTCCGGACCAGGATCGCGGCACGCTTTTCCGGCGGGGTCGCACGCCATGCGATAAAGCCGCGCTGCGTCGCCTCCAGCGCGCGATCCAGGTCGGCGGCATTGGCGAGCGGCAGTGCCGCCTGTCCCGCACCGGTCGCCGGGTTCAGCACGTCGCGAGTGTCGCGACCGTCGCCGCTCAGCCATTCGCCGGCGATGTAGAGCCCGAGCTTGGTGTCATAGGCGGTGGTCATAATCGTCTCCGTTGTTGGCGTCGCGTTCGGCTGAACCGTCATGTCGTCGTCGATCGTCGCCGCGGTAAGACCCAAGGCGCAATCGAGATCGTACGTGGCAATCGCCGGATCGATCGAGCGAAATGCCGGGAGCGCCCGGCATGGCGACCGCAGCATATGGCAGCGGGTCCACAGGCTCAACCGGAGCGATGTGAACGTCGTGCCTATCACAGGTGCGGAAGGCCCGGCAGGGCGACGCCTCGTGTCACGTACATGACACGCATCGGGAATACGGAGCAGGCGCGCAGTACCTTGTGCGATCCCGCGCTTTTGCAGATCGTGCGCGTTCATCATTCGGATCGTGGCCATGACAGAAGTTTCTCGTCGCACGCTGCTCGCCGCCGGCCTGTCCGGTGCGACGCTGTCCACGTTTCCCGCGGCGATCGCGCGGGCGGCGGCGATCGCACCCGAGGTGAAGACGGGCTCGATCATGGATGTCGAGCACGTCGTCATCCTGATGCAGGAGAATCGCGGCTTCGATCATTATTTCGGGTCGCTGCGCGGTGTCCGCGGGTTTGCGGACCGGTTGCCGATCCCCGTCCCGTCGGAGGCCGATGCGACGAAGCCGGCGCCGGTCTGGTACCAGAGCGATCGAACCGCCCCCGGCGGCGCTAGGACGGTCCTGCCGTTCCACCTCGCCACGCGGACGAATTTCGACCTGATGCGAATGGAGGGCACGCCGCATAGCTGGCCCGACGCGCAACGCGGCTGGGACGAGGGGCGGATGGCGCACTGGCCCGAAGCCAAGAGCCAGCGCGCGATGGGGCATTATCGACGCGAGGACATCCCGTTCCAGTTCGCGCTCGCGGAGGCGTTCACCGTCTGCGACGCGTATCATTGCTCGGTCCAGACCGGGACCAACACCAACCGCCTGTTCCTGTGGAGCGGCACCAACGATCCCGGCGGCACGCTGGGCGGTCCTGCGATCGGCAATTCGCACGACAGTTTTCCCGCGGACGGCGGCGCTGCCGATCCGTATCGCTGGACGACGGTGGTCGAGCGGTTGCAGGCGAAGGGTGTCGACTGGCGCATCTACCAGGACATGGCCGACAATTTCACCGACAACCCGCTGGTCGGCTTCGCCGCGTTCCGCGATGCGCACCAGGGTGGTGGAGATGCCGCTTTACGGGAGCGCGCGCTGACGACCCGCGGGCTCGACGTGTTGCGCGCCGACGTGCTCGCCGGGCGACTGCCGCAAGTGTCCTACGTCATCGCCACCGCGAAAGGCTCCGAGCATCCCGGTCCGTCGAGCCCTGCGCAAGGCGCCGCCTATACCGCCGAAATGCTCGACGCACTGACTGCGGACCCCAAGGTCTGGGCGCGAACCGTGCTGCTCGTGATGTTCGACGAGAATGACGGCTTCTTCGATCACGTCCCGCCGCCGGCGCCACCCTCGCACGCCGCCGACGGCACGCTGCTCGGCGGTTCGACGGTCGATCTCGATGGCGGCTATCACCTCCACCCGAGCAAAAGCGATGCCGCGCTCGATCTGCCCGCCTATCGCGGCCGGGCGTATGGGCTGGGCCCACGCGTGCCGATGTATGTCGTCTCGCCGTGGAGCCGGGGCGGGTGGGTCAACTCGCCGGTGTTCGATCACACCTCGGTGATCCGCTTCCTCGAACGCCGGTTCGACTTTCACGAACCCAACATCGCTCCGTGGCGCCGCGCGGTCTGCGGCGATCTGACGTCCGCGTTCGACTTCACCGCGGCCGACCCTGCGCCGTTCGCCGCGATGCCCGATCCACGGCCCGATGCCGTCCGGGCCGCGGCGATCCCCAAGCAGATAAGCCCCCAAGCGCCAGCCGGGTCGCTGCACCCATGGCAGGAACCCGGCATCCGCCGCGCCCGTCCGCTGCCCTATGCCTTGGCCGTCAGCGAGAGGATCGCCGATCGCGCGCTCCATCTACGCTTTGAAACGGAAGGGACGCAGGCGGCGGTGTTCCACGTCTACGACCGCACCGCCCTGGCCCAACCGCCGCGCCGCTTCACCGTCGAGCCCGGACACGCGTTGGACGGGCACTGGCCGTTCGACGACGCGGGCCTTTACGATCTGTGGGTGCTCGGCCCGAACGGCTTCCACCGCCATTTCGCCGGCAGCGGAAACGATCCAGCGCACCTGTACCGGATGCAGTGGATCACCACCGCGGACGACCTCGTTCTGCGACTGCCAGGGAGCCAGCGCGATCATGGTCTGGTGGCGAGCGTTGCGGCGCTCGGTACGTCGCCCAAGGTAATGCCATTGGCCGAAACCCGCTATCGCTGGCCTCTCCGCGACAATTTCGGCTGGTACGACGTCACGGTTACCACTGCCACGGCTCCCCGATTTCGGCGTCGCGTGTCCGGTCGCGTCGATGCGTCGGGCCGGATCACGTGCAGCGATCCATTTCCGCCTGACGCGCACGCATAGACCTGGTCGGTCCACCGAGGCCAATACGACCGCAAAGCCGCTAACGCGTCATCCGGCGGGAGACTTCCGATCGGCGTCTTCCTCGCGCAGGAACTGGAGAAGCTCCTCGATCTCGTCCGATCCATAGCGCAGTGCCATGTCGTCCACCTCGATCTCGACCGTAGCGCGATCCTCCGACGACCAACCGGCCAGGATGTCGGCACAATCGGCCAAAGAACCGCGCGCAACGCTCTTCCGCTCCCCACCCGATTTGTCGGTGCGGTAGATCGTGGCTGGCTCACTCAGCGGATAGGTCGTCATGGATCTCGTCTCTTCCGTCCAGCACTGTATGGGATGCGGATGCCCGCCGACTGCATGCCGGCGGGCATTCGACGTCATTCGTCTTCGTCTTCGTCTTCGGCGTCGATGTTGACGGTCGTCTCGGCGAGCTTCGTCATATATTCGTCGCCACCGTAGATGTCCTTGGTGGCCGCGCTCAGCTTCTTGTGGTCGTCCTTGAGACCCAGCGCCTTGGCGTACGCCGTCGCGGTGCCGAACCCGGCGATCCCGTAATGAGTCATCCGCTGATACTGCGCGATGATCATCACATCGAGCAGCGGCCCCTTCTCCGGACCTTCCTCGAGCACATGCTTGGTGGCTTCGGCGACGAGGCCTTCCATGCCCTTGCAATGCTCCTTCGAGACCTTCTCGTCGTTCGACGCGATCAGGTCCTTGAGCAGGTCGGTATGCGTCTCGATATCCGCCTGCGACTTGGTCAGCATCTCCTTCAGCGACGAGTCGCTCGCCTTCGACGTGATCTTCTTCAGGACCTTCTTCATCTGGTCGTTCGCGGACCACAGATCCTTCAGCTCGTCGGTGTAGATTTCCTGGAGATCTTCGGGTGCAGACATGGGATCATCCTTATGGGCTCACCGGCGGAATGCGCGGCGGCTGGTTTTGAATTGCGGGAAATGCAGACTTGGGCGCGGCGACCTCAGCCGGCGCCGGGCTGCTTCTGCTCGTCCTCGTAGTCGGCATCGGTACCGATCTTGCCGTTGGCCTCGGCCTCGGGGATGCCAGACGTCTCGACGACCTCGATCGTGCGACCTTCGGCAGCGATCGCATGCGGTTCGCGATCCGCATCGGGGTCGGCGGCGATCGTCGTGCGGTCACCACCTCCCGAGCCTGCGACGCCATTGGCCGCGCTGCCGCCGTCTTCGCCGGCCTGACCGCCACCGTGATAGGCGATGTCGGTCTGGCCGCCATGCGCCATGAAACCGGTGTTCGTCTCGGTCTTGCCGGCGTGCGGATTGGGGTAGGACCCGCCGCCGCTTTCGCCGCCCTCGCTGCGGCCGTGAACATCATCGTTGCCGCGGGGCGAGTCCGATATGCCGTCAGGTGCGCCCTTGCTCGCTGGATTGCCGGGAACGGGAGTATGAACCTTGTCACTCATCGGTACGTCCTTCTGAATGTAGCGGGTCAAAACAAATCGACCCGATCCGCTCGTCAGGAGCGGACCGGGCCGGGGAGGGGTTACGGCCGGAGCACGACCTTGATGACGCCGTCCTGCTTGTCGCGGAACTTCTGGTACATTTCGGGCGCATCCTCGAGGCTGGCCGGGTGCGTCACGACGAAGCTAGGGTCGATATCGCCCGCCTCGATCCGTGCGAGCAGCGGCTTGGTATAGGCCTGGACGTGCGTCTGGCCGGTCTTGATCGTCAGCCCCTTGTTCATCATCGCGCCGATCGGAATCTTGTCGCCCATCCCGACATAGACGCCGGGGATCGACACCGTGCCGCCCATCCGGCAGCTCATGATCGCCTCGCGCAGCACGTGCACGCGGTCGGTGGCGAGGAACGTCGCCGCCTTCACCTTGTCGATCACCGCATCCATCGCGCCATGACCCGAAGCCTCGGCGCCGACCGCATCGATGCAGCTGTCGGGGCCGCGGCCCTTGGTGCGGAACTGGAGCTCGTCATAGACGCTGTCGACCTCGGCGAAGTTGATCGTCTCCGCACCGCCGGCCTCGGCCATCGCGAGGCGCTCGGGCACCTCGTCGATCGCGATCACACGGCCCGCGCCTAGCATCAGCGCCGAGCGGATCGCGAACTGGCCGACCGGACCGCAGCCCCAGATCGCCACGGTATCGCCCGGTTCGATCTGCGCATTCTCGGCGGCCATGTAGCCGGTCGGGAAGATGTCGGAGAGGAACAGCGCCTGCTCGTCGGTGACGCTGTCGGGCACCTTGATCGGGCCGATATCCGCCATCGGCACGCGCAGATACTCGGCCTGGCCGCCGCAATAACCGCCCAGCATGTGGCTGAACCCGAACAGGCCGGCGGGCGAATGGCCCATCGCCTTGATCGCCATCTCGGAGTTCGGATTGGTCCGCTCGCACGCCGAGAACAGCCCCTTGCGACAGAAGAAGCAATCGCCGCAACTGATCGTGAACGGCACCACGACGCGGTCGCCGATCTTCAAATTGGTGACTTCGGAGCCGAGCGCGACGACGACGCCCATGTTCTCGTGGCCCAGGATGTCGCCCGCCTGCATCGTCGGCTGGTATCCGTCGAGCAAGTGAAGATCGGACCCGCAGATCGCGCAGGCCGTAACCTTGATGATCGCATCGCGCGGATGCTTGATCTCGGGGTCTGCAACAGTATCGACCCGAACATCGCCTTTTCCATGCCAAACAAGTGCGCGCATCAGAAGATCTCCGTCATAGAATTGCAGCTAGTGCTCACGCACGACAGGAACATCGCGTCAGACACGACTCGGCAATGGCGCAAACGCCACCTGATCATCATCAACACTATGCACTGTCGCCACGAAGTCTCGGCCGCGACGTTTCCGCGTCGCCGCCGTCAGCGTGAACATATCCTGGGGAGTATAGCGATCAAAGTGGCGTCATCGTTCCTGCGTCACGCCAATATCCGCAGTTAAAATTTTGTGCTGATTATGATCAATATCGATGAACTTAAACTAAATCGAGATACCTCAATGAAAGTCCATAGATCGTAAGGACTTGTCGAGCTCGATCGCTCAGCGACATCGTTGCGGTTGCGACATTGATGCTGCGGCTTCCTCTGCGCAACGGCGATTGCCTGCCAAGTTTGCGGACGTCGGGGCCAATTCGGAGTGTGGACCGTTAGAACGCTATCGCAGTCTGCCGACGCCGTTCGCCCGCCACGCCTTGCCCGGCGCCGCGGCGTTCCAACGGGCGGGTGCACGATTTCAGATCCGGGATAACCTCATGCAGATCAAAGCCATTCTCTTCGATATCGACGGTACGCTGGTCGACACCAACGACATGCACGTCCTCGCTTGGGAGGAGGCGTTCGCGACCGTCGGCGCGTCGTTCGACCGCCAGGCGATCCACGACCAGATCGGCAAGGGGACCGACATGCTCGTGCCGACGCTGCTGCCCGACGCGGACGAGGCGCAGCAGGAAAAGCTCGGCGACACGCACGGCGCGATCTTCAAGGCGAAATACCTGGAGACCGCCAAGCCGTTCGCGCAGGCGCACGACCTGCTGGCCCACGCGCATGGCCTGGGGCAGCACGTCGTATTGGCATCCTCCGCCTCCGAGGCAGAACTCGACCATTACATAGACCTGCTCGACGCACGCGACCTGATCGCCGCGACGACGAGCAGCGACGACGTCGAGAAAACCAAGCCCGCGCCCGACATCTTCGCAACCGCGCTCAAGAAGCTGCCGGGGATCGACCCCGCCGAGGTGATCGTCGTCGGCGACACGCCCTACGACATCGAGGCGGCGGCCAAGTGCGGGATCGCTGCGGTCGCGGTCCGGTCAGGCAAGTTCAACGACGAGCAACTGCACGCGGCAGGCGCGATCGCGATCTACGACGACGTGGCGGCCCTGCTCGCCGGCTACGCAACCTCGCCGCTGGGACGCTGATCGACATGGCCATCACCCTGAAACCCCTTCGCGATCAGATCATCGTCGTCACTGGCGCAACCAGCGGCAACGGTCTCGCGATCGTCGAAGAGGCCGTGCGCCGCGGGGCCGCCGTCGTCGCGACGGCGCGGAACGAAGCAGCACTGCAGGCCCTGCGCGATCGCCTGTCGGCCGATGGCGGACGCATAGCGATCTGCGTCGCCGACGTCAGCGACATGGCCGCCGTCGAGCGTGTCGCCGCCGTCGCGATCGAAGCGTTCGGCGGGTTCGACAGCTGGGTAAACAACGCCGGCACCGGCACCTACGGCACGCTCGAGCAAGTTCCGGTCGCCGATCACCGCCGGGTATTCGACGTCAATTATTTCGGGGTGCTGCACGGATCGCTGGTGGCCGCGCGACATCTGCGCGCGCGTGGCGGAGCCATCATCAACGTCGGCTCGATCCTCAGCGACCGTGCGATCGTCGAGCAGGGGCCGTATTGCGCGACCAAGCATGCTGTGCAGGCGCTGACCGACACGCTGTGGATGGAACTGGAGCAGGAGGGGGCCAACATTTCCGTCACCCTCATCAAGCCGGGCGCGATCGACACGCCGTTTCCCGAGCATGCGCGCAACTTCATGGACCAGCCGCCCCGCCTGCCGCCGCCGCTCTACGCACCGTCGGTCGTCGCCGACGCGGTGCTGTTCGCCTGCGGAACACCGCGGCGCACGCTGTATGCCGGGGGCGGGGGGCTGCTGTCCTCGCTCCTTTCGCGCGCCGCGCCGCGGTTGAGCGACAAGATCATGGAACTGGTCGGCACCGTCGCGCAGCAGAAGCCGGAAGATCCCGGCGACCCGGCGCGCCGCGACAACCTTTATGAGCCGCGCGTCGATGCGCTGCGCGGCAGCCAGGACGTCCACGCGCGGAAATCGAGCACCGTGTTGCAGGCGCAGAAACTCCATCCCGCCATCTTGGTGCTCGGTGTCGTCGGAGCCGGGATCGCGGTTGCCCTCAGCCGGCCGAAGGATACCAGCCGGTGACACCCGACGCCGAACGGGCAGGGGCCTTGCGCGACTTCGACGTCGTGCTCGTCCTCAGCGGCGGCAACGCGCTCGGCGCATTCGAAGCGGGTGTCTACGAAGCACTGCATGAGCATGATCTCCAACCGGACTGGATCATCGGCGCCTCGATCGGCGCGATCAACGGGGCCCTCATCGCCGGTTCCGCGCCCGACCGCCGCATCGAGACGTTGCGAACGTTCTGGCGACCCGCATCGTCTGGCGCCGCGGCGCTCCCTTGGTTGAGTGCCCTCGAAACCAGCCGCCGGACGAACGCGGTCGGTTGGTCCGCAACGCTCGGTCGCCCCGGCATCTTCGGCCCCATGCTCTCCGCCTTCACGCCCTGGAGCGACAGTCAGTCGTCGATCTTCGAAACCGACCAGCTTGGCACGACACTGGAAAAGCTGGTCGACTTCGAGCGCCTCAATGCCGGCCCGTGCCGCTACACCGCGACTGCGGTCGATCTCGAAACCGGCAACGATGTCGTATTCGACAGCGCCGCGATGCAGATCGGACCCGATCATATCCGTGCCAGCGCCGCGCTGCCGGTTGCCTTCCCGCCGGTCGAGATCGATGGCCGCTGGCTGGTCGACGGCGGCCTGTCCGCGAACCTGCCGCTCGACCCGGTCCTCAGCGAACCGCTACCGCGACCAACACTCTGCATCGCGGTCGACCTGTTGCCGCTCAACGGTCCGCGCCCGACGACGTTGGGCGAGGCGACGAGCCGCATGCAGGACCTGATCTTCGCCGCACAATCCCGCCGCACGATCGAACGATGGCAGGCGGCGCATGCCGGCCGCCAGGACTTTGCGCTGTCGCTGGTCCGACTCGCCTATACCGAGCAGGCCGATGAAGTCGCCGGCAAGGCGCTGGATTTCTCAGGCCCCACGATCGAACAGCGCTGGTCGGCCGGCCGTCGCGCCGCGATGCTGGCCGTCGAGGGGGTAAAGGCCGGAACGCTGTCGATCGGCGTTCCCGGCTTCAACATCGCCAATATCGGATTACCAGCAACCCAGCGCCAACCGATGAGCGGTCAGGCAGGTCCGGTGAGGTAGACAGGATTGGTGCGGACGGCGGGACTCGAACCCGCACTCCTAGGGAGGGAGATTTTAAGTCTCCTGCGTCTACCGGTTTCGCCACGTCCGCACACGCGCCCAACAAGACGAGGTCGCGCGCAGCGTCAACCCATCTTGCCAGGCCGGCAGCATATTCTTCGACTGTCTACGGCCCCGCGCAATGGTACCGCTCACACGTTCAGACGTGAGCGCATTTCCTTGCCCGGCTTGAAATAGGGCACGCGCTTGGCCTCAACCTCGACGACTTCGCCGGTACGCGGGTTGCGGCCGGTCCGTGCATCGCGCGCACGCGTGGAGAATGCACCGAAACCGCGCAGTTCGACTCGACCGTCGGCGGCCAGTCGCTTGGATATCTCATCGAAGAAGGTGCTGACGATCAGCTCCACTTCGTTAGGTTGTAGGTCCGGATGCGCCTCGGCGATCTTAAGGACTAGTTCAGATCGGATCATTCGAGCCCCCGCCCATCTAAAAAACACTTGCAGATTGATACAGGTCAACCTGCGAGGCATTAGCACTTATTACCGAACAGTCAAAAACCAAAGTGGATATGACAACAAAAAGCCCGGCATGTTCGAGACATGCCGGGCGTTTTCATCGATATGCCGTTAGGCTTTTCTTAACACTTACTTCTTCTCGGCGTCCGTACGAGCCTTGAGAGCCTCGCCCAGGATGTTGCCGAGCGTCGCGCCGGAGTCCGACGAACCGTACTGAGCGACAGCCTGCTTCTCTTCCGAGATCTGCATGGCCTTGATCGAGAAGGTCGGCTTCTTCGAACGATCGAAGCCGGTGACCATCGCGTCGAACTTCTGGCCGACCTGGAAACGCTCCGGACGCTGCTCGTCGCGATCGCGACCCAGATCCGTGCGCTTGATGAAGCCGGTCGCGCCATCGTCGCCCTGCTGCACTTCGAGACCCGCGTCGCGGACTTCGAGAACGGTCACGGTAACGATCGCGTTCTTGTTCAGCTTGTCGCCTGCTGCTGCGATGCCGCCGGCCGATGGCCCGCCGCGCTCGAGCTGCTTCATGCCGAGCGAGATACGCTCCTTCTCGGCGTCGATGTCGAGCACGACGGCCTCGACGGTCTCACCCTTGCGATGCAGGTTGAGCGCGTCCTCGCCCGAGACACCCCATGCGATGTCGGACATGTGGACCATGCCGTCGACGTCGTTGTCGAGGCCGATGAACAGACCGAACTCGGTCGCGTTCTTGACTTCGCCTTCGACGGTCGAACCGATCGGATGAGCGGCAGCGAATGCCTCCCAAGGATTGGCCTGAGCCTGCTTGAGGCCGAGCGAGATGCGACGCTTCTCGGAATCGACTTCGAGGACCATGACGTCGACTTCCTGCGAGGTCGACACGATCTTGCCCGGATGGACGTTCTTCTTGGTCCAGGACATTTCCGACACGTGGACGAGGCCTTCGATGCCCGCTTCCAGCTCGACGAACGCACCATATTCGGTGATGTTCGTGACGCGGCCGGTGAGCTTCGCGCCGACCGGGTACTTGACCATCGCGCCATCCCAGGGATCGCTCTCCAGCTGCTTCATGCCGAGGCTGATGCGCTGGGTGTCCTTGTTGATGCGGATGATCTGCACCTTGACGGTGTCGCCGATGTTCAGGACTTCGCTCGGGTGACCGACGCGCTTGTAGCTGAGATCGGTGACGTGCAGCAGGCCATCGATGCCGCCGAGATCAACGAACGCACCGTAATCGGTGATGTTCTTGACGACGCCGTCGATGATCTGGCCCTCGGCCAGGCTGAGGATCAGGCCCGAACGCTGCTCTGCGCGCGTCTCTTCGAGAACGGCACGACGCGACACGACGATGTTGCCGCGCTTGCGGTCCATCTTCAGGATCTGGAACGGCTGGGGGATATCCATCAGCGGGGTGACATCGCGCACGGGGCGGATATCGACCTGCGAACCGGGCAGGAAGGCAACGGCGCCGTTCAGGTCGACGGTGAAGCCACCCTTCACGCGACCGAAGATCACGCCTTCGACGCGGGTCGTCTTGGAGAATTCGGTTTCCAGCTTGTCCCATGCGGCTTCGCGACGGGCGCGATCGCGGCTGAGCATCGCTTCGCCGTGGACGTTCTCGACGCGGTCGACATAGACTTCGACTTCGTCGCCGACCTTGAGGTCAGCCTTCTGGCCCGGCGCTGCGAATTCGCGAAGCGGCACGCGGCCTTCCGACTTCAGACCGACGTCGATGACGGCCATGTCGTTCTCTATGCCGGTCACGGTGCCATGCACCACGCGGCCCTCGAAGCTGTCGGCGTCGCCGAGCGTTTCGTTCAGCATCGCCGCGAAATCGTCGCGGGTCGGCATTACCTGGGTTGCCATAGAATTCAGTAATCCTAGTCTGTTTCCGGCCAAGCGGTTGGGTCCGCTGGTCTTGGCCTTCGTTGCCGCGACGACCGAACGTCGAACGCAGCATCCGGACGGCACGAGGCTGCGGAGGACGTAGACGCTGAATGCGAAAACGGCGCGTGAGACTCGAGGGTCTCCGCGCCTTCCTCCACGAGCATCGCTCGCCGGACGGTTCCGTATAGCCGAAACCCCGTCTCGGAGCAAGTTCGCCGGCGGTTCGTTAGGGGGCGCTCACAACAGGAGCGAAGATTTGAACGAACGCGGCATTCTCGTGCTGGGCTGGGTCGCCACGGTGACGGCGATCGTGATGTACCTGTCGTACATCGACCAGATCATGCTGAACCTTGCCGGTCAGAAGGGATCGGTGGTCCAGCCGTTCGCGACGATGGTGAACTGCGCGTGTACGGGTTTCTGAAGGACAAGCGGGACTGGCCGATCGTCGTGGCGAATTTCCCGGGGGTGGTGTTCGGGGCGGTGGCGCTGGTTACTGCGCTTTAGGGGAGGGGTAACAGCGCTGTGCGCGGCGGGGGTCACAACTGGTGATAGCGCCTGCTCCCTTGTTCTCCCGCGACGGCGGGAGCCCAGTCTGGGTCCCCGCCTTCGCGGGGAAACAATGTTGGGATGCGTTAGCTTGCCCCAACAGAGCAACCACCCCGGCGAAGGCCGGGGCCCAATTGGGGGACGATGCTAACTAAGGACTGCGCTTCGTTACTGCTGACGTTCCAATTGGGCCCCGGCCTTCGCCGGGGGGGTAGGTGTGGCCTAAACCGAAACCTTCTTCGCCCGCTGCGCCTCCACCAACGCAACCGCCCGCTGCACCGAAGCCTCGATCGACAAAAAGCTCGTATCCAGCAACGCAGCATCCGCCGCCATCACCAGCGGCGCGGTAGACCGGCCACTATCCCGAGCATCCCGAGCCCGAATATCGGCCAGCACACGATCCTTGCTCGCCGTTCCACCCCGAGCCTGCAACTCCGCATGCCGCCGCTGAGCCCGAATATTCGGCGTAGCCTTCACGAACAGCTTAGCATCCGCATCCGGCGCGATCACCGTGCCGATATCGCGCCCGTCCAAAATCGCGCCACCCTCCTGCGCCGCAAACCGCTTCTGCCGGTGCAGCAACGCCGCCCGCACCAGCGGATGCGCCGACACAACCGACGCCAGCGCGCCGATATCGTCATCACGCAACGCCGGATCGCTCAACAGCGCATCGCTGAAATCGCACGCCGCGACCGCATCGGCTTCCGTCTCCGGATCGAGCCCCATCCGCGCCACGCTCAACGCAACCGCGCGGTAGAGCAGCCCGGTATCGAGATATGGCAGCTTGTAGTGCTTGGCCAAGGCGCGCGCGATCGTGCCCTTGCCCGATGCTGCCGGACCGTCGACTGCGATGATCATCTCAATTCCCCCGGCCGGTCAGCGCATCGAGCGACCGGAAGAACACGGGATAGCTCGTCGCCACCGGCGATACATCGTCAATCGTGACGGGCTCGCGGCTCCCAAGTCCAGCCACCACCATGCTCATTGCGATGCGGTGGTCGAGTTTCGAGGCGATCCGAGCGCCACCGCGAATCGCCGCGCCGCCCGACCCAGTGATTGCCATGCCGTCTTCGAACTCCTCGCAAGGAACCCCGCACGCTTCGAGCGCTATCCGCATCGTCGTGATCCGGTCCGATTCCTTCACCCGCAACTCATGCGCGCCGCGCGCCACGGTCGTGCCGGTCGCGAAGGCTGCGGCGACGAACAGCACCGGATATTCGTCGATCATGCTCGGCGCGAGATCGACCGGCACTCCGATCGCAGTCAGCGGGGCATGTCGCACGCGCAGATCCGCGACCGGCTCGCCACCGACGATGCGCGGGTCGAGCTCGGTAATATCCGCGCCCATCATCCGCAGAGCCGTGACGATCCCGATCCGCGTCGGGTTCAGCCCGACATTGCGCACGACGATATCCGACCCCGGCACGATCGACGCCGCCACCAGCCAGAACGCCGACGAAGACGGATCGCCCGGCACGACGATATCCTGCGGCTTCAGCTCCGCTTCGCCGGTGATCGAAATGATGCGGCCCTGGTTCGTCTCCTCGACGGTCAGCTTCGCGCCGAACCCCGTCAGCATCCGCTCGCTATGATCGCGCGTCGCGACCGGCTCGATGACCCGCGTGATCCCCGGCGTGTTGAGCCCCGCCAGCAAAATCGCCGACTTGACCTGCGCCGACGCGACCGGCAGCGTATATTCGATCGGCACCGCCGGGCACATCCCGCGCACCATCAGCGGCAAGCGGCCACCGGGCGAAGACGTGATGTCCGCCCCCATCTGCGACAGCGGCTCGGTCACGCGCCCCATCGGCCTACCCGACAGCGAAGCGTCGCCGGTGAAAGTGCAGGTGATCGGATGGCTCGACACGAGGCCCATCAGCAACCGCGTCGACGTCCCCGAATTGCCCATCTCCAGCGCGGTCTCGGGCTGGAGCAAGCCGCCCACGCCGACGCCGTCTACGGTCCAGATGCCGTCCTCGCCACGCTCGATCGTCGCGCCCATCGCGCGCATCGCCGCCGCGGTGGCGAGCACGTCCTCGCCCTCCAGCAGCCCTTCGATCCGGCTGGTGCCGACAGCTAAGCTCGCGAACATCAGCGCGCGGTGGCTGATCGACTTGTCGCCGGGAACCGCGATCGAACCGGTCAAAGGACCGCGCGCGACGACGTCGAGCGGCTGGGGGAGGGGGTGTGCCATGGGGCCGGGCTTTTGACAGTGGCCTTGCGCTATGGCAAGGCGCGCCCACTTTGCGAGGGTATCCCCCCGCAATCCATTCATCCGAAAGGTTCTATCGGCATGATCAAGCCGGAATGGGGCACGAAGCGTTCGTGCCCGAAATGCGCGACGCGTTTCTACGACCTCGAAAAAGCCGACCCCGTGACCTGCATCGAATGCGGGTATGCGTGGGAGCCCGAGCCCATCCTGAAGTCGAAGCAGCCGCTGCCGTTCGAGGTCGCCAAGCCCGACACCAAGAAGCCCGACGCGGATCTCGAGGGTGACGAGGAAGAGGACATCGCCTCGATCACCGGCGAGGACGAAGAGCCGTCGGCGGACGACGAAGTCGATCTGGGCGGCGACGACGACCTCGGCGTCGAGACGCCGCAGGACGAGCACGAGCGTTAAGTTTAAATATTTTTGGCAGGCGGCATTTACGCCGCTTGCCAACCCGGGCGGGTCCGGTTAGTGACCCGCCTCCCAACGGGAATGGGGCCGTAGCTCAGCTGGGAGAGCGTTCGCATGGCATGCGAAAGGTCAGGGGTTCGATCCCCCTCGGCTCCACCATTTCCGTTGATGACCGGTCCGCCGGGACTACTTCTTATACAGCGTCAGTCGAGATCGTCGGCACCGGCTCCCGCCGCGTGCAGGTCCCTGAACGCCTCCTCGATCGCCGCGACCATGACGCTTCCCTCGATCCGCGAGGCGGAATCGTTCGCGACCAGCACGCCTATGCGGCGCGTCGGGTCGAAGCCCGTCAACCGAATCATCGCGATGCCTTCGCTCGCAAAACTCAACGGCATGACCGTCATTCCTAGCCCTGCGCGGACATAGGTCAGCGCGCGGTCGTCGCTGACGGTACGCGCGGCCATGAACGGGCGGACGCCGCGGGCGGTGAAGAAGCGGCTCGTCTCGGCCAGCGCTTCGCAGTGGCGGCGGACGATCATCGTTTCCTCCGCGACGTCGGCGACCGCGAGCGTGGCGCGTCCGGCCAGTCGGTGGTCGTTCGCCACCGCGACCGCGAATCCTTCCTCGAACAGCACGCGACCGCGCGCATCGTCGCCGATCGCGCCGAGCATCACGTCGATCCGCCCGCGATCGAGCAGCGCGACGAGTTCGCTGCTCCGTCCCTCGACGACTTCGAGGCGTTCGGTGGTGGAGGCGCGGCGCGCCCGGCCCAGCGCGGCCGCGATCCAGGACGGCGGCAGCGTCGTCGCGATCCCTAGACGGACGAGCTTGGTCGGAGCCGTGTCCTGCAGATCCCGCTCGGCGGCAGCGAACTCGGCTTCGATCCGGCGCGCATGCACCGCGAACCGCGTGCCCGAGGGCGTGAGTTCGATCCGCCGATTGGTCCGCAGGAACAGCGTCTGCCCGAGCGACGCCTCCAGCTTGGCGATCCCGACCGACAGCGTCGGCTGCGAGATTCGGCACTGCGTGGCGGCACGCGTGAAATTGCCCTGGTCCACAACCGCCAGGAAATAGCGCAACACATAGCGTTCGATCATCGCGGTACGACCATAGACACGATCTATCGCATGTGTTCGGTCGTATCAATTTCTCTAGAGGGCCGCGACCGAGTATCATGCCGGCAACACAAGGTCTGGAGAGGCTGCATGATACCCGATTTTGATTTCGCGCTCGGCGAATCCGCGGACATGATCCGCAAGAGCACGCACCGCTTCGCCACCGACAAGATCGCGCCGCTGGCCGCGAAGATCGACGCCGACGACTGGTTCCCGCGCGAGCTGTGGCCGGCGATGGGCGAACTCGGCCTCCACGGCATCACCGTCGAGGAAGAGTTTGGCGGCCTCGGCCTCGGCTATCTCGAACACGTCGTCGCGGTCGAGGAAGTCTCGCGCGCGTCCGCGTCGATCGGGCTCAGCTACGGCGCGCATTCGAACCTGTGCGTCAACCAGATCCGCCGCTGGGGCAATCCCGAGCAGAAGGCGAAGTATCTCCCCAAGCTTGTGTCGGGCGAGCATGTCGGCAGCCTCGCCATGTCCGAGGCCGGCGCTGGCTCCGACGTCGTCTCGATGAAGCTCAAGGCGGTGAAGACCGACACCGGCTACGTCCTCAACGGCACGAAGTTCTGGATCACCAACGCGGCCTATGCTGACACGCTGGTCGTCTATGCGAAGACCGGCGAAGGCTCGCGCGGGATCACCGCGTTCCTGATCGAGAAGGACATGCCGGGCTTCGCGATCGGCCAGAAGATCGACAAGATGGGTATGCGTGGGTCTCCCACGGCGGAGCTCGTCTTCACCGATTGCGAAGTCCCGTTCGAGAACGTCATGGGTCCCGAGAATGGCGGCGTCGGCGTGCTGATGTCGGGCCTCGACTATGAGCGCGCGGTGCTGGCCGGGATCCAGCTCGGCATCATGCAGGCCTGCCTCGACGTCGTGATCCCGTATGTGCGCGAGCGGAAGCAGTTTGGCACGGCGATCGGCCAGTTCCAGCTGATCCAGGCGAAGGTCGCCGACATGTACGTCGCGCTGAGTTCGGCGCGCGCGTACGTCTATGCGGTGGCGAAGTCGTGCGATGCGGGCAAGACGACGCGGTTCGACGCGGCGGGCGCGATCCTGCTCGCGAGCGAGAGCGCGGTGAAGGTCTCGCTCGAGTCGATCCAGGCGCTCGGCGGGGCAGGGTATACCAAGGACTGGCCGGTAGAGCGGTTCATGCGCGACGCGAAGTTGCTCGACATCGGCGCTGGGACGAACGAGATTCGCCGCATGCTGATCGGTCGTGAATTGATAGGTGCTGCTCCCAAGGTGGCGCAGTGACTGCTGCACTGAACCCCTCTCCCTGCAGGGGAGAGGGAGGGGCCCGCACGGCGCAGCCGGGTGGGAGGGTGAGGGCACGCGCGCACCTCGAACGTGCCCTCACCCTCCCGTCGCTGCGCTCCTCCTTCCCTCTCCCCCAAGGGGAGAGGGGCAAGTGAGCGCCCCCGTCCTCACCTCCGCGTTGTCCCCCGACAGCGAAACCTTCCGCGCGAACGCGACCCACAACCGCGCCCTCGCCGAAACCCTCCGCGAGGACGTCGCCCGCACCGGGCTAGGCGGCAACGCCAAGTCCCGCGAGCGCCACACCGCCCGCGGCAAGCTCCTCCCGCGCGACCGCGTCGAACGCCTGCTCGACCCCGGCTCGCCCTTCCTCGAAATCGGCCAGCTCGTCGCCAACGGCCTCTACGACGACGAAGTCCCCGGCGCCGGCCTGATCATCGGCATCGGCCGCGTCGCCGGCCGCCAGTGCATGATCGTCTGCAACGACGCGACCGTGAAGGGCGGCACCTACTACCCGCTCACCGTCAAGAAACACCTGCGAGCGCAGGAAATCGCACAGGAGAACCGGCTCCCCTGCATCTACCTCGTCGACAGCGGCGGCGCGAACCTGCCGCACCAGGCCGAGGTTTTCCCTGACCGCGATCATTTCGGCCGCATCTTCTTCAACCAGGCCAACATGTCCGCGCTCGGCATCCCGCAGATCGCCTGCGTCATGGGCAGCTGCACCGCGGGTGGCGCGTACGTTCCCGCGATGTCCGACGAGACGATCATCGTCCGCGGGCAGGGGACGATCTTCCTTGCCGGCCCGCCGCTGGTGAAGGCCGCGACCGGCGAAGTGATCTCGGCCGAGGAACTGGGCGGTGCCGACACGCACGGCCGCCGCTCGGGCGTAGTCGATCACGTCGCCGAGAACGACGAGCACGCGCTGACGATCGTCCGCGACATCGTCTCGACGCTGCAACCGCAGGCGCAGACCGCGGTGAACCTCCAGCAGCCCAAGCCGCCGAAGTTCGCGCCCGAAGAACTGTACGGAATCGTCCCGAGCGACGTCCGCGCGCCCTACGACGTCCACGAGGTCATCGCGCGCCTCGTTGACGGCAGCGAGTTCCACGAGTTCAAGGCGCTCTACGGCACCTCGCTCGTCTGCGGGTTCGCGCATATCTGGGGCATCCCGGTCGCGATCCTCGCCAACAACGGCGTGCTGTTCAGCGAGAGCGCGCAAAAGGGGGCGCATTTCATCGAACTCGCCTGCCAGCGCCGCATCCCGCTGCTGTTCCTCCAGAACATCTCCGGCTTCATGGTCGGCGGCAAGTACGAGGCGGAGGGCATCGCCAAGCACGGCGCAAAGCTCGTCACCGCCGTTGCCACCGCGACCGTCCCGAAGATCACGGTATTGATCGGCGGCAGCTTCGGCGCGGGCAATTACGGCATGTGCGGCCGCGCCTATTCGCCACGCTTCCTGTTTACCTGGCCCAACAGCCGAATCAGCGTGATGGGCGGCGAGCAAGCGGCCTCCGTCCTCGCCACCGTCCACCGCGACGCGGAAAGCTGGACTCCCGAACAGGCTGAAGCCTTCAAGGCGCCCGTCCGCCAGAAATACGAGGACGAGGGCAACCCTTGGTACGCCACCGCGCGCCTCTGGGACGACGGCATCATCGATCCCGCCCAAACGCGAGACGTGCTTGGCTTGGCCTTTGCCGCGACGCTCAATGCTCCCATCCCCGAACGCCCCGCGTTCGGCGTGTTCAGGATGTAACCCGATGATCCTGCTGTCACTTCTGCTCGCCGCCGGTCAGGTCACCCCGGTCCAGCCGATCGTCAAGGGCACCGGCCTGCCGCCCGCGGCAATGACCGAAGAGGCCGGCGTCATGGTCCCGATCGACGCGCTCTTCGCCGCGCTCGCCGCGCGCGACGGGCAGGCTATTCTCGCCCAGGTCCGCGCCGATGGCGGCGCCACCGTCGCCGAGGAAAAGGCCGACGGCACACGCTCGGTCCGCCGCATGGGCTGGCCCGAGTTCGCCGCATCGATCAAGCCCGGCCCCGAGCGCTACGCCGAGCGCCTGACCGATCCCGCGGTCGACATCGACGGCGACATCGCGATGGTCTGGTCGCCCTACGTCTTCACGATCGACGACAAGGTCGCGCATTGCGGCACCGACCATTTCGACATGGTCCGCGAAGCCGGGCGCTGGAAGATCGCCAACCTCACCTGGTCGAAGCGCACCACCGGTTGCGCGAACTGACATGGCCTGTCCTACACTGCCCGCATCGGCTTATGCCGGGATCACCATGACGAAACAGTCGATCCTTTCCGCCGATCTTGCTGCCGTCGAGGGGCTTTCGAGCCCGATGTGCACATCGCTGGAGCGTCTGCACTTTGTGCACTTCCGCGGAGCGAATCGATGATCGAGTCCCTTCTGATCGCCAATCGCGGCGAGATCGCCTGCCGCATCATCCGCACCGCAAGGGCGCTCGGCATCCGCACCGTGGCCGTCTATTCCGACGCCGACGCGAACGCGCTCCACGTCCGCCAGGCCGACGAAGCCGTCCACATCGGTGCGTCCCCCGCGCGCGAAAGCTACCTCGTCGGCGACCGCATCGTCGCCGCCGCGAAGGCGACCGGCGCCCAGGCGATCCACCCCGGCTACGGCTTCCTGTCGGAGAACGCTGATTTCGCCCAGGCCGTGCTCGACGCCGGGCTCATCTGGGTCGGTCCGAACCCCGACAGCATCCGCGCGATGGGCCTCAAAGACGCCGCGAAACAGCGCATGATCGCTGCCGGCGTACCCGTCACGCCCGGCTATCTCGGTGAGGACCAGTCCCCCGAACGTCTGAAGGCGGAGGCCGACTCGATCGGCTACCCCGTCCTCATCAAGGCGGTTGCCGGCGGCGGCGGCAAGGGCATGCGCCGCGTCGATACGGCCGCCGAGTTCGCCGACTCGCTCGTCTCGTGCCAGCGCGAGGCGGCCTCGTCGTTCGGCAACACCGACGTGCTGATCGAGAAATACATCCTCTCGCCGCGCCATATCGAGGTGCAGGTCTTCGGCGACCGCCACGGCAACGTCGTCCATCTGTTCGAACGCGACTGCTCGCTCCAACGCCGCCACCAGAAGGTGATCGAGGAAGCCCCCGCACCCGGCATGGACGCCGCCACCCGCGACGCCATCTGCGCCGCCGCGGTCAAGGCCGCCAAGGCGGTCGATTACGTCGGCGCCGGCACGATCGAATTCATCGCCGACGCCAGCGAAGGCCTGCGCGCCGACCGCATCTGGTTCATGGAAATGAACACGCGGTTGCAGGTCGAGCATCCGGTTACCGAAGAGATCACCGGCCAGGACCTCGTCGAATGGCAACTCCGCGTCGCGTCCGGCGAGCCTTTGCCGAAGCGTCAGGACGAACTGGCCATCAACGGCTGGGCGATGGAAGCGCGGCTCTATGCCGAGGATCCAGTGACCGGTTTTCTACCAAGCACCGGGACGTTGGATAACTTTCATCTCGACGATACGGTCGCGCGGATCGAAACTGGTGTTCGGGCAGGGGATACCGTTTCGCCCTTCTACGATCCAATGATCGCAAAGCTGATCACCAAAGGCACGACGCGTGCGGAGGCGATGGAGCGTTTGGCATTTACCTGCGACTCAGTGCTGACTTGGCCGGTAAAGAACAATGCAGGATTTCTTGCGGCGCTGCTGCGCCGACCTGAGGTTTTCGATGCTTCAATCGATACCGGGTTTATTGCGAAAAACTTGGAGTCATTGGTTGTCGGTGTCGAAATGTCGGATCCGCTGTTGGAGATGGGTGCGATCAACATTTTCAAACAGGCAGGCGGAACGGACGTCGCGATAGCGCCGCACAAGTACGATGGCGAACTGGACGATGTCTGGACCGATATGCTCGGTTTCCGAATGAATGCGCCCGCCAATCCCCTGATCTGGATGCTTGCGGACGGCGAACTACGCAGTTCTCGGATCGGATCGACGCGCTTGGGCGTCGGCTCACTCCTCTGGTCGAACGGTAACGAGATACTGATCGTGGAAAAGGGGTGGCCCCATCGCTTCTCCGCAGCACGAAGCGGAGGTAATCTAGCGGGCGGAGCAGCGGACGGCGCAATCCTGTCGCCGATGCCCGGCCGGATCATCGCGGTCGACGTTTTGGCCGGCGACACCGTCACCAAGGGCCAGAAGCTGGTCACGCTCGAGGCGATGAAGATGGAACACTCCCTGACCGCGCCCTTCGACGGCATAGTCGCGGACCTCAACGCAATCGAGGGCGAGCAGGTGACCGAAGGCACCATGCTCGTCCGCATCGAGAAGGATTCCTGATGGCAGGCCGCTATTTCGACGACTGGAGCATCGGCGACCGGATCGAGCACGAGATCCGCCGCACGGTGACCGAGACGGACAACCTCCTGTTCTCGACGATGACGCACAACCCGCAGCCGCTGCATCTCGATATCGAGGCGGCGAAGGCGAGCGAGTTCGGCCGGATCCTCGTCAACGGCACCTTCACGTTCGCGCTGATGGTCGGGCTGTCGGTCGGCGAGACGACGCTCGGGACGCTCGTCGCCAATCTCGGCTACGACAAGCTCGTGAATCCGAAGCCGGTCTTCATCGGCGACACGATGCGCTGCGAGACCGAAGTTACCGACCTGAAACCCAGCAAGTCGCGCCCGAACGCAGGCATCGTCACCTTCACGCACCGCCTCATCAACCAGCGCGACGAGATCGTCTGCCAATGCCTGCGCACCGCCCTGATCGAGCGGCGCGCAAGTCCTCCTCAGTGATTGTCGCGCGGTAGCCCCATCGTCTGCGCGATCCGCTGGTATTTTTCAGCACCTTCGAGGATCGCACCGGTTTCCATCTGGCCGACGGTGGCGCGCTGGATTTCCTGCCAAGGCGTCTGCGAACGTGGATAGGCATAGCCACCCGCCTCGGTGAGCGCACGGCGGCGCTCGGCGAGTTCTTCGTCGGAGATCAGCACGTTGGCCGAACCCTTGGCGAGATCGATCCGAACCCGGTCACCAGTCCGAATCAACGCGAGGCCACCCATCGCCGCCGCTTCGGGTGAGGCATTGAGGATCGAGGGCGACCCCGACGTCCCCGACTGGCGCCCGTCACCGATGCAGGGGAGGGCGTGGACGCCCTCACGGATCAGATACGCCGGCGGCCGCATGTTGACGACCTCGGCCGCACCCGGATACCCGATTGGGCCCGCGCCACGCATGAACAGCAACGTGTCGGTGGTGATCCCGAGCGAGGGGTCGTCAATCCGGTGATGATAATCCTCCGGCCCATCGAACACGACCGCGGGGCCCTCGAATGCCTCCAGATCGTCCGGGTTGCTCAAATACCGCTCGCGGAACTCCGGCGAGATCACGCTGGTCTTCATGATCGCCGAGTCGAACAGATTGCCGCGCAGCACGATAAAGCCGGCATCCTCCAGCAACGGCGTCGCGAACGGCCGGATGACGCGCTCGTCCTCGATCGTCGCGGTCCGGCAGTTATCGCCGATCGACTTGCCGTTCGCGGTCATCGCGTCTTCGTGGATCAGGCCCTGCTTCATCAGCTCGGCGACCACCGCGGGCACGCCGCCGGCATGATAGTAATCCTCGCCGAGATATTCGCCCGCTGGCTGAAGGTTGACCATCAGCGGCACCTTGTGGCCGTGCGTCTGCCAGTCGTCGATCGGCAGGTCGACGCCGATGTGGCGCGCAATCGCGGCGAGATGGATCGGTGCGTTGGTCGATCCGCCGATCGCCGAATTGACGACGATCGCGTTGTGGAACGCCTCCTTGGTGAGGATGTCCGACGGCTTCAGATCTTCCGAAACCATGTCGACGATCCGCTTGCCGGTCTTGTACGCGACCTCCTGGCGGTCACGATACGGCGCGGGGATCGCGGCCGAGCCGGGCAGCTGCATGCCGAGCGCTTCGGCAAGGCTGTTCATCGTCGTCGCGGTGCCCATCGTGTTGCAATAGCCGGTCGAGGGCGCCGACGACGCGACGAGCTTGATGAAGCCTTCGTCGTCGATCGCGCCGGTCGCGAGCAGCTCGCGCGCCTTCCACACGATCGTCCCCGAGCCGGTCCGCTCGCCCTTGTGCCAGCCGTTGAGCATTGGGCCCACGGATAGCGCGATCGCCGGGATGTTCACGGTCGCCGCCGCCATCAAACACGCTGGCGTGGTCTTGTCGCAGCCGATCGTCAGCACGACGCCGTCGAGCGGATAGCCGTACAAGACCTCGACCAGCGCGAGGTACGCGAGGTTGCGATCGAGCCCGGCGGTCGGGCGCTTGCCGGTCTCCTGGATCGGGTGGACTGGGAATTCGAGCGCGATGCCGCCAGCTTCACGGATGCCTTCGCGCAGCCGTTCGGCGAGCACGAGGTGATGGCGGTTGCAGGGGCTCAGGTCGCTGCCGGTCTGTGCGATGCCGATGATCGGCTTGCCCGAGCGCAGTTCCTCCAGGCTCAGCCCGAAGTTCAGGTACCGCTCCAGATAGAGCGCGGTCATGTCGATGTTCTCGGGGTTGTCGAACCACGCGCGCGAGCGCAGTTTTGGCATGTCGGTCATAAGGAGCTTTCTGGAGATCGAATATCAGCGGGCGACGGAAAGGCGGTAGATCATCGCGTGATGATACGGCTTGCCCGGATCGACGCGTGCGGAGACGAAGTTCGGCTTGTTCGGCGCATCGGGGAATTTCTGCGGCTCCAGCGCGATGCCGTCGCCCATCCGGTACAGATGGCCCTTCTTGCCGATGAACGTCCCGTCGAGGAAATTGCCGGTATAGAACTGCACGCCGGGCTCGGTCGTCAGGACTTCGAGCACGCGGCCCGAGACAGGATCCTCCAGCCGCGCAGCCAGTTCGGGCTTGGCGGTCAAGCCTTTATCGAGCGCGAAATTGTGATCGTAGCCATGGCCGTAGCGGATCTGCTGGTCGCGGCCGTCGCGGATGCCCTCGCCGACGATGCGGCCGTTTCGGAAATCGAAGACCGTGCCGGCGACGGGCTGCAGCGTACCGGTCGGGATCAGCTTGTCGTCGACCGGCGTGATCGCCTTGGCCGGGATCGTCAGCCGGTGGCCGTACGCGCCCATTGCCGAACCTTCCCCGCCGAGATCGAAGATGCCGTGATTGGTCATGTTCACGATCGTCGGCTTGTCGGTCTTCGCGTCATACGCGATGCCGAGATTGCCGGCTTCGTCGAGCGTATAGGTTACGGTCACGTCGAGGTTGCCGGGATAGCCGGAATCGCCGTCCGGGCTGCGGTAGCCCAGCACGAGCGTCGCGGTCGGGCCGTTCGTCGCCGAGACGATCTTCCAGGCGACTTTGTCGAAGCCCTTGCCGCCGCCGTGCAGCGAATTGACCTTGTCGTTGAGCGGCAGCTGGTACGCCTTGCCGTCCAGCGTGAAGCGGCCACCAGCGATGCGATTGGCGAAACGGCCGACCGTCACGCCAAAGAAATTGGGATGATCGACGTAGGAGGCGAGATCGTCATAGCCGAGCATCACGTCGGCGATCTTGCCGTTGCGGTCGGGGCCCATCAGCGATTGCAGCGTCGCGCCGTACGACAGGATCCGTGCGGAGACGCCATGCGCGTTGCTGAGCGTCACGGCCTCGATCGCGGTACCGTCCTTGAGCGTACCGGCAGGCGTGCGCTTCGCCTCTGCCGCGTCGGCTGCGGGCGCGGAAAGCGCTGCCAGCAAGGTTGCCACGATGATCCCCGACTTTGTGATTGCGCGCATTCCGGTTCCCGTCCTTATTCGCCCGACGCCGTTGACGCGCCTTGTGTGGCTATATAGTCGGACAATATATTTCTGGGCAAGCCTTGCGGGAAAAGACTGTTGCGGTCACCGACACGGCACGGAGGATGAAACGACTATGGCGATGCCGATACAGACGCAAAAGCCCGTTGACGCAGGAGCGGTGCATGCCGCGGGAGGCGCGCCGAGCTATCGATCCGCGCTCACGTTGCTCGCCAGCCTGTTCTTCATGTGGGGCTTCATCACGGTCATCAACAACACGCTGCTGCCGCATCTGCGCAGCGTGTTCGACCTCAGCTATACGCAGACCACGCTGATCGAGAGCGTCTGGTTTATCGCTTATTTCTTCGCCTCGATCCCGTCGGCCAAGCTGATCGAGCGGGTCGGCTATCAACGCGCGATGGTGTTCGGGCTCGGCCTGATGGCGGTCGGCGCATTGATGATGGTGCCCGCCGCGCGGCTGCCCTCCTACGGCGTCACGCTGGTCGCGCTGTTCGTGATCGCGAGTGGCATCACGCTGCTGCAGGTTGCGGCGAATCCCTACGTCGCCGTCGTCGGTCCGCCCGAGACAGCGTCATCGCGACTCAACTTGGTGCAGGCGTTCAATTCCGCCGGTGCGACGCTCGCGCCGCTGTTCGGCGGGTACCTGATCCTGGGACGTTCAACCTCGGGCACTGCCGCCGCCGGTTCGACCGCGGTGCTGACGCAGGCCGAGCGGATTGCCGATGCGCAATCGGTGGTGCTGCCTTATCTGATCGTCGCGGCCGTGCTGGTCGTGCTGGCGATCGTAATCGCGCGCTTTCCGCTGCCCGCGATGGGATCTGCGACGCAGCGGTCGGCGAAGGCGGATCGCAAGGGCCAGTCGCTCTGGTCGCACCGCAATCTGGTCTTTGGTATCCCGGCGATCTTCATTTATCTGATAGCCGAGATCGGCGTCGCCAACCTGTTCATCAACTTCGTCAGCCAGCCGAACATCGGCAACCTGACGCACGAGCAGGCATCGCATTACCTGTTTATCCTGTGGGGCGGGATGATGGTCGGCCGACTGATCGGCAGCGTCGTGATGCGCACGATCCCTGCCGAGCGCGTGCTGGCATTCGCGAGCATCGGCGCCTGCGTCGTGATGCTTATCGCGACCTTCACCACAGGGCACGTCGCGATGTGGGCGCTGATCTCCGTCGGCCTGTTCCACTCGATCATGTTCCCGACGATCTTCACGCTCGGCATCAAGGGGCTCGGGCCGTTGACCGAAGAGGGCTCCGGCCTGCTCATCATGGCGATCGCAGGCGGCGCACTGGTCATCGTCCAGGGTTGGCTCGCAGATACCTACGGTCTCCAGAACTCGTTCCTGCTGACCGCAGCGTGCGAACTCTACGTGTTGTTCTACGCAGTGTGGGGATCGCGGACGACCAACGCGTTGCCGGAACAAGCGGCGCGCTAAAAGGCCAAAACTCTCGGATTTTCGTGGTCTGACAATTAGCCGACCGGTTGGTGTCTGTTGCGTAGTTGAGCAAGGTCGAAAGTAGCACGATCGGCATCGCTAGCGGCTGTAATCAGTCGGAGTAATCAGGTATGTCCTTCGCTCGTTAGCAGGAGAAGTAGAAGTGAGCAGTTTGCGCCTATTGCAGCATCGCGCAGCGGACGGCACGCGGTCGGTGATCGCCGCTACCGACGAGGGTGCGAGCCTCGTCCTGGGCGTGGACAGCGTCCGCGAACTTGCAGCGCGCGCGATCGCGGCGGGCACCGATCTTGCGACGGCGGTTCGGGCTTGCGGGACCGGCGCGGCAGTCGACATCGCCGCCGAACTTGCCGCCGGCCGCCTGCTGTCGCCGATCGATCATGGCGATCCCGCTCATCTCATCATGACCGGCACCGGACTGACGCATCTCGGTTCCGCGGAAGGGCGCGACAAGATGCACCGCGCTGCGGCTGCAGCCGAAACGCTGACGGATTCGATGCGCATGTTTCTCGACGGCGTTGCAGGCGGCAAGCCCGCGGCGGGCGAGACGGGTCAGCAGCCCGAATGGTTCTACAAGGGCGACGGATCGGGTCTCGTCGGGCCCGGCGGCGCACTCACCAGCCCCGCCTTCGCGCAGGACGGCGGCGAGGAGCCCGAACTCGCCGGCATCTATCTGATCGGTCCTGACGGTACACCGTTCCGCCTCGGCTTGTGCCTCGCCAACGAGTTCAGCGATCATGTAACGGAGCGGCACAATTATCTCTGGCTCGCGCATTCGAAGCTGCGACAGGCGGCGTTGGGTCCGGAATTGCTGACCGGCCCAATTCCCGACCATGTCGAGGGCATGAGCCGCATCCACCGCAACGGTGCGCTGCTATGGGAGAAGCCGTTCCTCTCGGGCGAGGCGAACATGTCGCACACGATCGCCAATCTCGAGGCGCATCACTTCAAATACGACCTGTTTCGCCGACCCGGCGACGTCCACGTCCATTTCTTCGGGACGGCAACGTTGTCGTTCAGCGAAGGCGTGACGACGCAGGAGGGCGACGTTTTCGAGATCGAGGCCGCGCCGTTCACGCTGCCGTTGCGCAACACGCTGGCCAAGGCACCGCCGTCGCCGGTCGTCGTCCGCGCGCTGTGAGGTCAGCCGCGCTGCGGTAGCGTCAGGCGGACTAACAGGCCGCCGAGGACGGGGGAACGGTCGAGCGTCATCGTGCCCCCATTCAGTTCGGCGAGCTCGCGGGTGATCGACAGGCCGAAGCCGTGACCGTCGCCGCGTTCGTCGAGACGACGGCCGGGCAGGACTGCTTGCGCCATCGCCGTGTCGTCGAGACCTTGGCCGTCGTCGGCGATTTCCAGCGTGACCGTGCCGTCGATCGGGTTCGCAGCGATCGAAAGCGCGGCGCGCGCGTGACGCCAAGCGTTGTCGAGGAGGTTGCCGATCATCTCGTCCAAGTCCTGCGGGTCGATTGCGACGGCAAGGTCGTCGGGGATCGCGATGTCGACCGTCATCGGGCGATCGGCGTGGATGCGGCGCAACACCGCGACGAGATCGGAGACGGCGGGGGCGATCGGCGTCCGAGTGCGCGCGCCGCCGGTCGCATCCGCGCGAGCGCGACCGAGGTGATGGCGGACTCGCCGATCGATATGGTCGACCATGTCGCGGACGTCTGCGTCGGCGTTCGCTTCGGTGAGCTTGAGCGAAAGCGCGGCGAGGGGGGTCTTGAGGCCATGCGCGAGGTTGGCGACGTGCTGGCGGGCGTGGGCGAGCCCGGCCGCGTTCTGGTCGATCAGCCCGTTCAGTTCGGTGACGAGCGGTTGCAGTTCGCCGGGCTGGTCCTCGGGGACGTGGCGCTCGGTGCCGGCGCGAACGGCGGCGAGCGAGGTGCGGAGATCGCGCAGGGGGCGCAGGCCGAAGCGCAGTTGCACCAGCGTCGCCAGCGCGAGTCCGGCGCCAAGCAAGGCGAGCGAGCCGAGCAGTGGGATCATCGCCTCGCGCAGCGGCTCCTCGACGATCCGGCGAGGGCCGATCGCTGTGATCATTACCGTGCCGCGCGGCGTAGCGACGTCGATGGTTCGCGAGTGGAGCCGCTCGCCGCTCAGGTCGCGCGCTTCGCCAGGGTGGATTTGAAGGTCTTCATGCTCGCCGGGGCCGGGTGGAAGCGGGCGCTCGTCATTGCGAGGTTGAGCGGGCGGCGGCGGTGGAATGGTTGGGGCCGGCTTCGAAACGGTTGGGGGCGGAGTAGTGCCGCTATCGAAGCGACCGGCGGGACCTTCGACCTGCCATGACCAGTCGGACCCGGGTTCGCCGAACTCGGGCAGGTCGATCGCGCGCATCCGGTCTAGCGAGCCGTCGGGGCGGACTGCACGTGCCAGCACCGCGACCTGCGCATCGAGCCGCTCGTCGAGCCCGCGGGTGACGAAGCGTTCGAGGACGTGGCCGATCGTCACGCCCGCGAACAGGAGCGCGGTCCCGGTCGACAGCGCGGCGATCGCTAGCATTCGGCCGAAGAGGGAGCGGGGGACGATGCGGAATCGGATCATCGCAGATTTGCCTGGCGCCAGAACGATCCCGCCAAACCCCACCCCGGCGAAGGCCGGGGCCCAATTGGAAAGGTTTTTATAGTGACGGGCATCGCTCCGTTAGCCACGTCCCCCAATTGGGCCCCGGCCTTCGCCGGGGTGGTGGATGTGGTTTGCATAACCTTCATCACGAACCGTCCGCCGTCAGGCGATACCCGCGTCCACGCACCGTCTCGATCATCTGCGGACCGATCTTGCGCCGCAACCGACCGATAATGACCTCGATCGAGTTCGAATCCACGTCCGCGTCGCCTTCGTACACCCGCTCGATCAGGTCTGCGCGTTCGATGACGACTTCACGGCGGAGCATTAGCGCCGACAGCACGCGCCACTCGAAAGCGGTGAGCTTCAGCGGCAGGCCGTTCAGCTCGAACGTGCCAAGTTGCGCGTCGAACGTCAGCGGTCCGCACGTGACTCGCGCCGCCGCATGACCGGCCGCACGACGGACCAGCGCGCGCAATCGCATGACCACCTCCTCGACACGGAACGGCTTCACGACATAATCGTCGGCCCCCGCCTTGAACCCCTCGACCTTTTCCGACCACCCGTCGCGGGCGGTAAGGATCAACACCGGCAAGTCGCGTCCTGCCGCGCGCCAGTCGCGCAAGACCGATAATCCATCGCGCTTGGGCAGGCCAAGGTCGAGCACCGCCGCGTCGTACAATTCGGTCGCGCCGAGATGGCCGCCATCCTCGCCATTAGTCGCGACGTCGACCGCAAAATGCTCCGCACGCAAAGCTCGCGCCAGCCCGTCGGCGATCGCCGCATCGTCCTCGACCAATAATACCCGCATGCGTGTGTTCCTATGTCGATGACCACAACGGAAACTGAACGGCTTGGTTCAGCGGGCGTCGGCAGCGTGCGCCTAGACGGTGATTCGTCAACCAATGAGAGGAACGACGTACGTGACCGAACATTCCCATATCGCGCCGAACAAGCGCTTCAATCTCCGCCGCAACCGCCTCGCACTCGCCGCGGCCGGTCTGCTGGTGGTCGGCGGTGCAGCCGGTGCCGTCACCGTCGCCGCGACCCGCCCGAGCGTGACGATGGCGCCCGCCACGCCAACCGCGATCCGTTCGCTCCAGTCCGACGGCATCGTCACGATCCGCGGCACCGTCGCGGAGACCTACGGCAACAAGTTCGTGATGGCCGACCGCACCGGTCGCGCGCTGGTCGATCTCGGTCGGGAAGGCGATGGCAGCAATCTGGTCGCGGCCGGTCAGCCCGTGACGATCCAGGGCTGGTTCGAGGATGGCTTCGTCCACGCCTCGTTCCTGGTCGCCCCCGGTGGCAAGGTGACCGCACTCGGACCGGTCGGTGGCCCGCCGCGTGGCCCGCATGGTCCTGGTGGCCCTGGCCGCGACGGTCCGGGTCATGATGGGCCTGGTGGGCCGGACGGTCCCGGTGGTCCCGGCGGTCCGGGTGCTCCTCCGCCGCCGCCTGCCGGCATGGCGCCCCCGCCGCCGCCAATGGCTAACGGTGCGATCGCTCCCGCACCCGTTGCTCCTCCGGTTGGGGCGCAGACAACCGCACCGGCCCGGCAGGCTACCCCGGCGACCTGACGCCGTCTGCCGCACCACGGCGATCAGACACTAGCGCGGAGCCGGTATCATGCCGGCTCCGCGTTATCGGCGTATCGGTGCCGTTTGCAGCTGTTGGCGGCGCAGCACTGGTTCGGGCGGGCGGACCCAATAGCGGCCGGTCACGACCAGCGGCAGCGCGAGCAGCAGGCCTGCGCCGACATCCCAGACGCCGTCACCGATCAGGCCGGCGCCGAGCCCCGCGACGGTCGACACGCCGAGCAGGATCGGCAGTGCGAAAATCTGGCCGTTGGTCTTGTGAGTCATGCGATTTCTCCCGCCATCACGACTTCGCGGACGCGCTGGTCGCTCGGACCGCCGCGACGACGCAGCCAAAGATACAGCCCGCTGCCGAGCACGATGATCGTCAATATGTCGAAGAGCGCCCAGACGATCTTCATCGCTAGGCCGCCGTAATTCCCGAAATGCAGCGGCTGTGCGAGCAGCATCGCCTGCATGTACCACGGCATCGGCACGACCGCGTCGAGCCGTCCGGTCGCGGCATCGACGAAGCCGGGCAGCAACATCTTCGACGTCAGCGGCGTCGCACCCTTCAGGAAGACGGCGTAGTGATGATGGCTGCTGAAGACGACGCCGGGGAAGGCGATGAACTGCGGCTTCATCTCGGGCGCCTCGCGCTGCACGGCTTCGAGCGCGGCCTGGACCGAGGCGCGTTGGGCCGGCAATGGCGTGCGCGCTTCGCTGGCAATGATCTCAGCGAGGCCGTTCGCCTTCCAGATGCCGGTGATCGGCACGACGAAGGTGTTGATCGTGCCCGTCACGCCGACGACGCTTGCCCAGGCGAGCGTGACGATGCCGAGCAGATTGTGGCGGTCGAGCCAGCCGAGCCGCTTGCTACGCCCGCGACGCAATGTGCCGAAGTCGAGCTTGGCCATAAACGGTGCGTAGAGCACGACGCCCGAGACGATCGCCGCGAAGAATAGCAGGCCCATCACGCCGAGGAAGATTTCTGCCCAGAAGCCGAGGAACATGTCGGTGTGTAGCTTCAGGATGAACGCCATCACGCCGGGAACATAGGGCGGCATCTTAGTGCCGGTGCGCGCATCGAACGCGAGGAAATGCATGGCCGCGGGGGCGGCATCGGGCGTCGGGCCGGTCGTGACGTAGACGATCGGGCGTTCGTCGTCGAAGCTGATGTAGAGAGGAATTTCGCCGGGGGCGGCCTTTGCCGCACTCGCCAGAATGGTGTCGAGCGACAGCGACGGCGTGTTGGCTGGCAGCGTCGCCATCGGCGCGGGCGGGTCGAGCCAGCCGTCGATTTCCTCGTCGAAGATCAGCGGCAGGCCGGTCACGCACAGCATCAGCAGGAACACGGTGCAGATCAGGCTCGTCCATTTGTGGACGAGGTACCAGGTCTTGATCGTGCGGCGGGTCATGCGCGCGGAGCGGTTTCGATAAGGGGTATGATCTGCTGGACGGTCACCGGGACACAGGTACAGATTTGATAACGATGTGCAATAGCGGCGTTGGCGCTAGGGGTCCTACCAAGCAATCCTCCCCCGCCAGGGGGAGGTGGCTGGCACTTGCCAGACGGAGGGGGAGGCAAGGAAACCTCTGTTGCGCGCTCCTCCCCCTCCGTCACCTGCGGTGCCACCTCCCCCTGGCGGGGGAGGATAAGGGGGTCAGGCTACCCCAGCGCCGCCGGTAACGCCGTAGACTTCACCGGTGATATAGCTGCCCTCCTGCGAGGCGAGCAGCACATATACCGGCGCGATCTCCACCGGCTGGCCCGGACGGCCGAAATGGCTCTTCGACCCGAACGTCTCGACCGACTCCTGCGGCTGGCCACCGCTAGGCTGCAACACCGTCCAGAACGGCCCCGGCGCGACGACGTTGGCGCGGATGCCCTTCTCGATCAGCTGCTTGGCGAGACCCTTGGTATACGCGACGATCGCCGCCTTGGTGGTCGCATAGTCGAGCAGATTGTCCGAAGGATCATAGCCCTGCACCGACGCCGTCGTGACCACTGCCGCACCGACGGGAAGATGCGGGACGGCCGCCTGCACGAACCAGTGCAAGGCATAGACGTTGGTCTTCATCGTCTGGTCGAAATCGTCGGTCGAGATGTCGGCCACGGTCGGCCGCGTCTGCTGGCGCCCGGCGTTGACGACCAGCACGTCGAGACCGCCGAACGCATCCACCGTCTGCTGCACGGCCGCACGACAGAACGACTCGTCCTTCACGTCGCCGGGCAGCGCAAGCGCCTTGCGCCCTTCCGCCTCGATCAGCGCGACGACTTCCTTCGCGTCGGCCTCTTCGGCGGGGAGATAAACGATCGCGACGTCGGCGCCTTCGCGGGCATAGGCGATCGCAGCGGCACGACCGATGCCGCTATCGCCGCCGGTGATAAGCGCCTTGCGCCCCGACAGCTTGCCCGAGCCCTTGTAGCTGGTCTCGCCGTGATCGGGCTTCGGGTCCACCTTCGACGCGATCCCCGGGGCTTCCTGCGGCTGTTGCGGGAAGGGGGGCTGCGGATATTGCGTGCGCGGATCCTGCATCGTGAGCCGGTCGGCCATGGGTTGCTCCTGTGAAGATTGAGCAGGGGCAACCCATGTCGGTGCGGATAGGTTGCGTCCTATTTGAGCAGGATCAACGCCTTCGATAGCGTCATGTAGATCCCCCAGAGGATCGGCAGCCCGACCGCCAGCCACGCAAAGACGACGATCGGCGACGTCCCGGTTGCCGCAGCAGCCGTACCGCCAGCGACCGTGTCGACCGCGATCGGCCGGTCGTCCGCCGCCATGTGGAACTTCGCGGCAACCGGCCGGACGAACAGGTTCGCGACGAAACCGGCGACCAGCATCGCCGCCAGAACCCAGAAGATCGGCGGGTAGATATCGCTGCGAGGCACACCCGCCGCGATCGCGCGGTCACGCATGTTCGCGACGAGCAACGGCCCGACCACGCCCGCAGTCGACCAGGCGGTCAGCAACCGCCCATGGATCGCGCCGACATACTTGGTCCCGAACAGATCAGCGAGATACGCCGGCGCAGTCGCGAACCCACCACCGTACATCGAGGCGAGGATGCAGAAGACCAGGATGAACAGGCCCAAGGTCGTGCCAGCCAGCGCCGGTGCGGCGAAACCGTAGAGCACCGCGCCTGCCGCAAGGATCGTTGCAAACAAGGGTTTGCGCCCGATCCGATCGGACAGCCACGCCCAGAAGAAGCGCCCGCCGATGTTGAACAGGCTGATCGCGCCGACAAAGCCTGCGCCGACCGCGGCCGCCGCCTTCTTCTGGTCGTCGTCGAACGCGGTGAACAACACGCTGGGCGCGTCGATCAGGCGTCCGCCGAACAGCTCCTGCAGCATTGGCGAGGCGATGCCGATGATCCCGATCGACGCGGAGACGTTGAAGAACAGCACCAGCCACACCAGCCAGAATTGCGGCGTGCGGTGTGCGTCCGACAGCGCGACGTTGAAGCGACTGATCGAGGCTTTTGCGCTGGTCGGCGCGGTCCAGCCCGCCGGTGCCCAACCCTCGGCGGGCACGCGGTAGCCGATCGCGCCGGCCATCATGAACACGAAATAGACGCAGGCGAGCACCAGGAACGTCTGCCAGACGCCGACGCCGGTCGGGCTAGCGAAATGCTTCATCAACAGGTCGGCGAGCGGTCCGCCGATCATCGCGCCGCCGCCAAAGCCCATGATCGCCATGCCGGTCGCCATGCCGCGGCGGTCGGGAAACCATTTGATCAGCGTCGAGACGGGCGAGATATAGCCGAGCCCAAGCCCGATCCCGCCGATCACGCCCGACCCGAGCCAGATCAGCCAGAGCTGATGCGTGGAAATGCCGATCGCGGCGATACCCATGCCACCACACCAGCAGAATGCGGCGACCACACCCGCTTTCCGCGGGCCAGCGCTTTCAAGCCAGCCGCCCCAGATCGCCGCGGCGGCACCGAGCACGACGAAGAACAGCGTGTACGTCCAGACGAGGTCGCTGACCCGCCAGTCGCAGGTCATGGTAGTCAGTGCGCCGAGCAGCGAGAGGTTCGGGCAGGCGACCGGATCGGTGATCCCGATCGCGCGCGACAGCGGCAACCAGAACACGCTGAACCCGTACGCCATGCCGATGCACAAGTGGATCGCGAGCGCGCAGGGGGGCACCAGCCACCGGTTGAAGCCGGGTGCGGCGACGGTTCGGGCCCTGCTGAGAAAGCCCTCCGCGCCCAGGTCTCTCGTGTCCGGCATGCAACCCCCTGTTTAGTATCGTTTATGCGCCTGACGATGGGCGATCACGCGGCGAATGTCACCTCCAGTGTTTCGAACCCGTCGATCGTCGCGCGCACGGTCTGCCCGCGCTGGATCGGTCCGACACCGGCGGGGGTGCCGGTGAAGATCAAATCGCCCGGCGCCAGCTCGACGAATGTGGACAGCGTCGCGATGATCTCGGGCACGCTCCAGATCATCATCGACAGGTCGCCGGACTGGCGCGTCTCGCCGTCGATCGCGAGTGCGATGCTGCCTTTGGTGGCGGGTACGCCCGGCGTGAGCGCGCCGACGGGTGCGGAGCGATCGAAGCCCTTCGCCATGTCCCACGGGCGCCCGGCCTTCTTCGCCGCCGCCTGGAGATCGCGCCGCGTGAGATCGATGCCGATGCCCGCACCGAAGATCGCCGCAGCGGCATCCTCGACCACGATATTCTTGCCGCCAGCGCCGAGCGCGATGACGAGCTCGACTTCGTGGTGCAGGTCTTCGGTCTTGGGCGGGAAGGGCAGCGTGCTGCCGTTCGCGACGACCGCATCGGCGGGCTTGGAGAAGAAGAACGGTTCCTGCCGGTCGGGGTCGGAGCCCATCTCGCGGGCGTGGTCGGCATAGTTCTGCCCGACGCAGAAGATCCGGCGGACGGAAAAGCGGTCGGACGTGCCGGCGATGGCGACGGTCGGCGCGGTGATCGTTGGAATCTGCATGATGGCTCCTTCGCGCTCTCATCGACCGCGGACGCATGCTTTGCAACGGCCGCTCGCGGCAACGAACCGGAACGTCTGCCGACTCAACGGGTTACGGCTAGGCACTAACCGGAGATACCCCAATGCCCAGCAACCAGCCCGTTCGTTTCGATCCGTCCGTCGAAACGATCGCTCCCGACGAGCAGGAGACTCTGCAGGGCATGAAGGAGTCGTTCCAGGAGATCTTGGAGACGACGTCGCAGGACTATGGCCATGCGGTCCGCTCGGTCCATGCCAAGGCGCATGGCATCGCGCGCGGTACCTTTACGATCGCCGACAATCTGCCGCCCGAACTCGCACAGGGTATCTTCGCAACGCCCGGCCGCCACGAGGCGATCATCCGGATCTCGACCAACGCCGGCGATATCCTCGACGACAGCATCAGCCTGCCGCGTGGTCTCGCGCTGAAGATCCTCGATGTCGACGGTGCCCGCCTGCCGGGGTCGGAAGGCGACACGACGCAAGACTTCATCATGGTCAACGGTCCCGCCTTCTCGGCCTCCGACCCGAAGGCCTTCGCCAAGAACCTGAAGCTGCTCGCGAAGACCACCGACCGCTTCGAAGGTGTGAAAAAGGCGATGTCCGCCACCTTCCGCGTCGTCGAGTCCGCGCTCGAAGCAGTCGGCGGCCAGTCGGCGACGCTGACCACGCTCGGCGGTGCCAAGCCCGTCCATCCGCTCGGCGAGACCTACTACTCGCAGACGCCGTTCCGCTTCGGCGACTATATCGCGAAGGTTGCGCTGTTTCCGGTATCGCCCGAGCTGACGCGGCTGACCGGCGATCTGGTCGACATCACCGCGCGCCCGGATGCTCTGCGCGAGGTCGTCCGCGAGGAGATGATCGAGCATTGTGGCAAATGGGAGTTCCGCGTGCAGCTCAACACCGATCTCGAGAAGATGCCGATCGAGGACGCCTCGGTGGTCTGGGACGAGGAGCAGAGCCCGTTCGTGACGGTCGGCACGCTCGAAGTGCCGGCGCAGCTGTCGTGGGAACAGGGCGTTACCGACCATACCGACGACGCGCTGTCGTACAGCATCTGGCACGGCATCACCGCGCATCAGCCACTCGGCGGGGTGAACCGCACGCGCAGGGACACGTACAAGCAGTCGGCGGACTTCCGCGGCAAGTTCAACGGTTGCCCGATGCACGAGCCTGCCAAGCTGTCCGAACTCGCCTGACATGACGGGTATGGGGGGTGCCGGATTGAAGCTGTTCCACGTCAGCGACGTGCATTTCGGTGCGGAGGACCCGGCGGCGATCGCTTGGTTCTCCGAACGCGTCGCCGAGGAGAAGCCGGACGCGGTCATCATGACCGGCGACCTGACGATGCGCGCGACAAAGAACGAGTTTCAGCAGGGTGGCGACTGGCTGCGCTCGCTAGGCGTGCCGGTGACGCTGGAAGTCGGCAATCACGACATCCCCTATTACTGGGACCCGTTCCGGCGGCTGCTCGCGCCGTACCAGCGCTATGCCGCTGTCGAGCAGATGATCGAGAAGCCGCTTCAGCTTCCTGGTGTCACGGTCGTGCCGCTGAAGACGACCGCGCGGGCGCAGTGGCGGTGGAATTGGTCGAAGGGGCGCGTGAGTTCCGGATCACTCAAGCGTGCGCTGGCGATGATTGCGAACGTGCCGAAGGGTAACCTCATCCTAATTGGCGCGCATCATCCGCTGATCGAGGGGGGGACGACCGGGACCGCCAAGACACGCAACGGCGACGAGGCGCTGACGGCATTGGCTGAAGCAGGGGCCCACGCGGTGCTGTCGGGGCACGTCCACGACCCGTTCGACGTGCCAGTCGAGCGGGCGGGGCGGATCATCCGGATGATCGGCGCCGGTACGCTGTCGAAGCGCACGCGCGGCAGTCCGCCTGCGTTCAACGAGATCCGGGTTGAGGGTGGCCGGTTCGAGACGCTGGCGCGAACGCTGTCGGACGAGGCGAAGCATTCGATTACCTCGATGACCTAACGGTCTCAGTCACGCATTCGATAGTCCGTTTATCTCAAGCCATTTTCGGTTTGATAGATGGTGATATGCATCCATACCCCGATCATGGGTTTGCCATCCTTTTTCGGGGGCAGCACGCGAAACTGCCAAGCCGCTTGGCGCATGGCACGGGCCATTCCCGATCCGAGCGGATATTCTCCGTCCGTTCGACAGTTTTCGACATGGTAGTTCGGTGCCGTAAGGCACGTGACTCTTCCCCAACTGCCGGGCGAGCGGCGTGGCATATAGCCATCCATTTCCGCCTGTGTAGGCGCGCGATACCAATCGACCATCTCGTAGACCGGAGCACCGTTTGGTCCAGCGCCCGGCCCATACACGGAAGAACTTTTCTTCTTCGGCGGCGGCGGGATCTCTTTTTCTACCTTCGCCAGTTGGTCTTCGGGATGTTTCGGCAGCTTCGCTACGTCGGCAGCCTTGAATAACTCATCCCCACCAAGCAATTCGATCGGAAGCGTCAACTTGCCCGACGGCGCTGGACTAGGTGCTTTCGTCTCCTTCAGGACCAATGGCGGCGTTGGCGTTCTCGATGGATGCCCACGGCTGGCCGGTCTGGCCTTTACGACCGAGGGAGTATGTTGCGCTGGTGCCGGTATCCCTCGATCAGGCAGCATCTGAAACGTTGTCGCGGTGGGGGACGCCAGTCGCGATGTCGGCAAGGATGGGGCCAGACGCGCGAGCAGCAGGATAATCAGGATATGCGCGATGACCGTCAGGACCAGCGCGGCGCTGCGCCGTCGGGTCGAACCGCGCGTCTCGATCGACGAAGGATGGTACGCCGACCGCATCGGCAGTCCGCCTAGACCTGCGAGCGCGCGACGGCAACGCCCGGCGTCGATGATCTTTTTGTCACCATGATCCCTGAAAACTGTCGACGAAGTCAGCCGCGCTCATCGACGAGCGCCGCGATCGCGTCCGCGGCAGCCTCTGCGCCGTTCTCCAGCGCAACCTGCGCGCCGACCTGCGCGGCCGTCTCGCGCATCCGGTCGGTCAGGATGGCGGTGATCGCGGCACCAGCACGCGCTATCGTGAAGTGTTTCGACGACAGCGTCTTGCCGACGCCGATCGATTGGATGCGGTGCCCGTTGTCGTATTGATCGCCCATATGCGAGACGACGAGTTGCGGCTTGCCTGCCCGTAGCGCCTGGCCGGTGGAGCCAGCTCCGCCGTGATGGACGATCGCGCAGGCTAGCGGGAAAAGCAGCGAGTGCGGCGCATAGCGGCAGACATGGACGTGTTCGCTCGCTGCTGCCTGATCATCGCTGCCGGTCAGCAGTATTGCGCGCAGGCCAAGTGCTCGCGCGGTCGCCGCTGCTGTGGCGTAGAAGTCGCCTGGCGCAAAAATGGCGAAGGATCCTAGCGTGAAGACCAGCGGCGGCGGACCGGCGGCGAGGAACGACTCGAGGGCGGGATCGAGCCTTTCGGGCGCGCCGGTATCGCTGTCGAATATCGCAAAGCCGGTGACGCGCGCGATGTCGGGGAGGTCAGGCTGGCGCGGCGCGATGGCCGACGAATAGCAGCACAAGGTCAGGTCTGCGCTCGCGGGCGTCTCGAGCAGCAACGCCTGGCGTGACGGCGGCAGGCCGCGTGTCTTGCGAACCGCATCGACGGGGCGTCCATACCGATGTCGCAGCACGCCGCGCATGACTCGGTACACCGACCGGTTCCAGGCGCGACCGATCGGTCCGGTCGGTGCGTGGGCCATCATCGCGAAGTCGGGCGTGCGGGGGGGCGCATAGGCGGAGAAGGTCGCCATCGGCTGGAGCAGGACGTTGACCAGCGGCACGCTGCGCGTCTCCGCGACTATCGGCGCGGCGAACACGAACAGCGAGGCGACCAGTACGACCGCGCCCTCCATCGCGTTGTCCAGCGCCGTCGTGCTATTGGCTAGCCACGGCATCAGGATCCGGTTCATCAGATAGGTCTGATCCGACATGATCCGCTTTGCGACCTGGTCGGGCGGCATGCCCAACGTCTCGGTCAGCGCATCGAAGCCGCCGACGATCGCGATGCCGGTGAGGCCTGCGGCTTCGACCTTGACGACGTGATCGGCAGGGACCGCCAGCACGACCGCGAACCCTCTGGCCTTCAGCGCGAGGCCGATCGCGATGAAGGGATGCAGGTCGCCGAGCGAGCCGATCGTGGCGAGAACGATCTTTCGCATCGGCTCTGTGTTGTCCTTCCCGGCCGCTAATTTCGACAGCACCCGCCGCAGCCGTACAGCGGGAATGCGACTCCTTTGTTGCGGCGAAATTACCGGCGCCGTGGTGCACAGTTGCATGCATGCGCTGGAGGCCAAGACCAACCGTCAGTCCAAACCGCCAGACCAGCTTTCCCCCTTCTTGCCGGACTGGTTCCAGCATCCACGGTGCGGCAAAATCCGAACGTTTTGGTTCGCGGAACCGTGCACCCCGGAACCAGTCCGGGGTGACGACATGAGTTCAGTACGGCGCGCACCAACACTGGCTTGAAAACGTTGAACGTCGATCGGCCCCAATACGCGCTCCCGCTCCAAAACGAAAAAGGCCGCCGCCCGGTGTCCCGGACGGCGGCCTTTTCTTCAGTCAGCGCGGAAGGCGTCTGACGAAACCGATTACTCGGCTTCGTTCAGATACTCGCCGGCATCCGCGTCGGTGCCGGTGCCCGAGGTGACGACCGCTGCGAGCGGATCCTCGCCTGCGCCGCCTGCATCACGCGGCGAACGTGCCAACTCGGCGGCGTGCTCGTCGGCAGCCGACATCGGTGCCACGATCGACACCTCCGCCATCTTGCGCTGCTGGACGCGCATCGCGGCGTCGCGGCTGTTGGCCACGACACGTAGGCGGTTGAGGCCTGCACCGGTGCCTGCCGGGATGAGCCGGCCGACGATCACGTTCTCCTTCAGGCCCATCAGCATGTCCTGCTTACCCTGGACCGCTGCCTCGGTGAGGACGCGGGTGGTCTCCTGGAACGATGCCGCCGAGATGAAGCTGCGGGTCTGCAGCGACGCCTTGGTGATGCCGAGCAGGATGGGCTTGCCCTGTGCGCGGGTCTGCTTCTTCTCGAGCTTCTCGTTGGTCGCGTCCATTTCCTCGCGATCGACCTGCTCGCCCTTCAGCAGCGTGGTGTCGCCGCCGTCGGTGATCTCGACCTTCTGCAGCATCTGACGAACGATCGTCTCGATGTGCTTGTCGTTGATCTTCACGCCCTGGAGACGATAGACCTCCTGGATTTCCGACACGAGATACTCGGCGAGGGGTTCGATGCCCATCGTCTCGAGGATGTCGTGCGGATCGGGCGAGCCGCCGATCAGGTTATCGCCGCGCTTGACGTAATCGCCTTCCTGGACGTCGATGACCTTCGACTTCGGCACCAGATACTCGACGACGTCGCCGCCATCCTCGGGCTGGATGCCGATCTTGCGCTTCGCCTTGTAGTCCTTGCCGAACACGACGCGGCCCGAGATCTTGGCGATGATCGCCGAGTCCTTGGGTATGCGCGCCTCGAACAGCTCGGCAACACGCGGCAGACCACCGGTGATGTCGCGCGTCTTGGCGCTCTCGCGGCTGACGCGGGCCACGACGTCGCCGCCGAACACCTGTGCGCCATCCTCGACCGACAACGTCGCGCCGATCGCCAGCATGTAACGACCGGTCTCGCCCGACGTCTCGTCGAGCAGGGTCATGCGCGGACGCAGATCCTCCTTCGACTTGGTCGCCGCACGATATTCGATCACGACGCGCTGGGCGATGCCCGTGGCTTCGTCGGTCTGCTCGGTGAGCGTCTTGCCCTCGATCAGGTCGACATACTTGATCGTGCCCGGGTTCTCCGTGATCACCGGCATGGTGAACGGATCCCACTCGGCCATCCGATCGCCGCGCGACACGATGTGACCATCGTCGAACAGCACGTACGCACCGTAGGGGATACGATCGACCGAGAGCTCGCGGCCGTCCATGTCGACGATCGCGATTTCGCCCGAGCGGCTGAGCACCACGCGACGGCCACGCTGGTCGACGATGATACGCAGATCGCGGAACTGCACCGTACCGTCAGCGTGAGCCTCGAGGTTCGACGTTTCGTTGAGCTGCGCCGCGCCACCGATGTGGAACGTACGCATCGTCAGCTGCGTGCCCGGCTCACCGATCGACTGCGCGGCGATGACGCCGACAGCTTCACCGATGTTGACCGGCGTACCGCGGGCGAGATCGCGCCCGTAGCACTTGCCGCAGACGCCGATCTTCGACTCGCAGACCAGCGGGCTGCGGATCTTGCACGACTGCGTGCCGAGGCCTTCGATCGTCGTGATCATCGGCTCGTCGAGCAGCGTGCCCGACGGGATGACGACCTTGCCGGTCTTCGGATCTACGATGTCCTCCGCGGTCGTACGACCGAGGATGCGCTCGCCGAGGCTTGCGATCGTCGAACCACCCTGAAGAATGGCCTTCATCTCCAGAGCGCGGGTCGTGCCGCAATCCGGTTCGATGATGACGCAATCCTGCGACACGTCGACCAGACGGCGCGTCAGGTAACCCGAGTTCGCCGTCTTCAACGCCGTATCCGCGAGGCCCTTGCGAGCGCCGTGGGTCGAGTTGAAGTACTCAAGGACGGTCAGGCCTTCCTTGAAGTTCGAGATGATCGGCGTCTCGATGATCTCGCCCGACGGCTTGGCCATCAGGCCACGCATACCGGCAAGCTGCTTGATCTGCGCCTGCGAACCACGAGCACCCGAATGAGCCATCATGTAGATCGAGTTGATCGGCTTTTCACGGCCGGTCTCCTCGTCGACCTTCACCGCACGGATCTCGTCCATCATGGCGTTCGCGACCTGGTCGCCGCAACGGCTCCAGGCGTCGATCACCTTGTTGTACTTCTCCTGCTGCGTGATCAGACCGTCCTGATACTGCTGCTCGAAGTCCTTCACGAGCGCCTTGGTGTCGTCGACCAGACCAACCTTGGCGTCCGGAATGATCATGTCGTCCTTGCCGAACGAGATGCCGGCGCGGAACGCGTGGCGGAAGCCGAGCGACATGATCGCGTCGGCGAACAGCACGGTCTCCTTCTGGCCGGTGTGACGATAGACCTCGTCGATCACGTCGCCCACGTCCTTCTTGGTGAGGAGGCGGTTGACGGTGTCGAACGGCACCTTGTGGCTATGCGGCAGGCACTCGCCCAGCAGCATGCGGCCCGGGGTCGTCTCGTACCGCTTAAGGTACTGCTTGCCCTTCTCGTCGGTCTGCGGAACGCGGCTGATGACCTTGGTGTGCAGCGTGACCGCCTGAGCGTTCAGCGCCTGGTGCACTTCGGCCATGTCACCGAGCAGCATCCCCTGGCCCGGCTCGTTCTCCTTCATCATCGACAGATAATAGAGACCGAGGACCATGTCCTGCGACGGGACGATGATCGGCTTGCCGTTGGCAGGCGACAGGATGTTGTTCGTCGACATCATCAGGACGCGCGCTTCGAGCTGGGCCTCGAGGCTCAGCGGGACGTGCACGGCCATCTGGTCGCCATCGAAATCGGCGTTGAACGCGGAGCAGACCAGCGGGTGAAGCTGGATCGCCTTGCCCTCGATCAGAACCGGCTCGAACGCCTGGATGCCGAGACGGTGAAGCGTCGGCGCACGGTTCAGCATGACCGGATGCTCGCGGATCACCTCGTCCAGGATATCCCAGACTTCCTTGCGCTCCTTCTCGACCCACTTCTTCGCCTGCTTCAGGGTCATCGACAGACCCTTCGCATCGAGACGCGCGTAGATGAACGGCTTGAACAGCTCGAGTGCCATCTTCTTCGGCAGGCCGCACTGGTGCAGCTTGAGTTCCGGCCCGGTCACGATGACCGAACGACCCGAATAATCGACGCGCTTGCCCAGAAGGTTCTGGCGGAAGCGGCCCTGCTTGCCCTTGAGCATGTCGGACAGCGACTTCAGCGGACGCTTGTTGGCACCCGTGATCGTGCGACCGCGGCGACCATTGTCGAACAATGCGTCGACGGCCTCCTGGAGCATGCGCTTCTCGTTGCGGACGATGATGTCCGGCGCACGCAGCTCCATCAGGCGCTTCAGGCGGTTGTTGCGGTTGATCACGCGGCGATACAGATCGTTCAGATCCGACGTCGCGAAACGACCACCGTCCAGCGGCACCAGCGGGCGCAGCTCGGGCGGGATGACCGGAACGACCTCGAGGATCATCCACTCAGGGCGGTTGCCCGAATCGATGAAGCTCTCGACGACCTTCAGGCGCTTGATGATCTTCTTGGGCTTCAGCTCGGACTTGGTGACCGCAAGCTCTTCGAGCAGCGCGGTACGCTCACCGACGAGGTCGAGCGATTCGAGCATGATGCGGACCGCTTCGGCACCGATACCGGCCGAGAACGCGTCCTCGCCATACTGGTCCTGTGCGTCGAGAAGCTCGTCCTCGGTCATCAGCTGATACTTCTCGAGCGGGGTCAGGCCCGGCTCGATGACGATGTACGCCTCGAAGTACAGCACGCGCTCGAGCTGCTTCAGCTGCATGTCGAGCAGCAGGCCGATGCGCGACGGCAGCGACTTCAGGAACCAGATGTGCGCGACCGGGGCGGCGAGCTCGATATGGCCCATCCGCTCGCGGCGGACCTTCGAGACGGTAACCTCGACGCCGCACTTCTCGCAGACGATGCCCTTGTACTTCATGCGCTTGTACTTCCCGCACAGGCACTCGTAGTCCTTGATCGGACCGAAGATGCGGGCGCAGAACAGGCCGTCACGCTCGGGCTTGAACGTGCGGTAGTTGATGGTCTCGGGCTTCTTGATCTCGCCGAACGACCACGAACGGATCTTGTCCGGGGACGCGATGCCGATCTGGATCTGGTCGAACGTCTCGGTCTTGGCGACCGGATTGGCGAAGGGGGTCATCTCGTTCATTTTATTCTCCATTCCCCTCCCGCATGGCGGGAGGGGCTAGGGGAGGGGATGTCGTAGCCTCTCGGGGTGGCGCCTGCGGGGACAGGCCCTCCCCCGACCCCTCCCGCAAGCGGGAGGGGAGGAGTTGAGGCTTACTCCGCCGCGATCTGGATGCCGTCGCTGTCGAAGCCGGGCTCCGACTGCTTCAGGTCCACATTCAGGCCGAGCGAGCGCATTTCCTTGACGAGCACGTTGAAGCTCTCCGGGATGCCGGCCTCGAACGTGTCGTCGCCCTTGACGATCGCCTCGTAGACCTTGGTGCGGCCGACGACGTCGTCCGACTTCACCGTCAGCATTTCCTGCAAGGTGTACGCCGCGCCGTAGGCCTGGAGTGCCCAGACCTCCATCTCGCCGAAGCGCTGCCCACCGAACTGCGCCTTACCACCCAGCGGCTGCTGCGTGACCAGCGAGTACGGCCCGATCGACCGTGCGTGGATCTTGTCGTCGACCAGATGGTGGAGCTTCAGCATGTAGATGTAGCCCACCGTCACCTTGCGATCGAACTGATCGCCGGTGCGGCCGTCGAACAGGTCCGACTGACCCGACGTGTCGAGGCCCGCCAGCGCCAGCATCGCCGAGACGTCGGCTTCGCGGGCACCATCGAACACCGGCGTCGCCATCGGCACGCCGCCCTTCAGGTTCTTGGCGAGCTCGACGATCTCGTCACCCGTGCGGGCGTCGATCTCGGCGTGATACTGCTCGCCGTACACCGTCTTGAGGCGATCGCGGACCGCCTCGGGCATCGCACCCGGCTTGGCGTCCGGATTCTCTTCACGCCACGTCTCGAGAGCCGCGGTGATCGACTGACCCAGGCCACGTGCGGCCCAGCCCAGATGCGTCTCGAAGATCTGACCGACGTTCATGCGCGACGGCACGCCCAGCGGGTTCAGTACGATATCGACCGGCGTACCGTCGGCGAGGAACGGCATGTCCTCCGCCGGCAGGATGCGGCTGATGACGCCCTTGTTGCCGTGACGGCCGGCCATCTTGTCGCCCGGCTGCAGCTTGCGCTTCACCGCGACGAACACCTTGACCATCTTCAGCACGCCCGGCGACAGCTCGTCACCACGCTCCAGCTTCTCGCGACGATCATGGAACTTGTCCGTGATCAGCTTGGCTGCGTCGTCATACTGGATCTTGACCGCTTCCAGATCGCTCTGGACCTTGTCGTCGGCGACCGCGAACTTCCACCACTCGTGGCGGTCGACGCTGTCGAGCAGATCCATGTCGATCACGACGCCCTTCTTGACACCCTTCGGCGCCGAGGTGGCGGTCTGGTCGAGCAGCATCTCGCGAAGACGCGACCAGGTCGCACGGTTCAGGATCGAACGCTCGTCGTCCGAATCCTTCTTCAGGCGCTCGATCTCCTCGCGCTCGATCGCCATCGCGCGCTCGTCCTTGTCGATGCCGTGACGGTTGAAGACGCGAACGTCGACGACCGTACCCGACACGCCCGGCGGCAGGCGAAGCGACGTATCGCGCACGTCGCTGGCCTTCTCGCCGAAGATCGCACGGAGAAGCTTCTCCTCCGGCGTCATCGGCGATTCACCCTTCGGCGTGATCTTGCCAGCGAGAATATCGCCCGGCTCGACCTCTGCACCGATATAGACGATGCCCGCCTCGTCGAGGTTGCGAAGCGCTTCCTCGCCGACGTTCGGGATATCGCGCGTGATGTCCTCAGGCCCGAGCTTCGTGTCGCGCGCCATCACCTCGAACTCGTCGATATGGATCGACGTGAACACGTCGTCCTTCACGATCCGCTCGGAGATCAGGATCGAATCCTCGTAGTTGTAGCCGTTCCACGGCATGAACGCGACGAGGCTGTTGCGACCCAGCGCCAGCTCGCCGAACTCGGTCGACGGGCCGTCGGCGAGCACGTCGCCGGCACGGACCGCATCGCCCACCTTCACCAGCGGACGCTGGTTGATGCAGGTCGACTGGTTCGAGCGCTGGAACTTCATCAGCGTGTAGATGTCGACGCCCGACTTGCCGGCATCGATCTCGCCGGTCGCCCGGATCACGATACGCGCCGCGTCGACCTGATCGACGATGCCCGCACGCTTCGCCGAGATCGCGGCGCCCGAGTCACGTGCCACGGTCTCTTCCATACCGGTGCCGACGAACGGCGCCTCGGCCTGGACGAGCGGCACGGCCTGACGCTGCATGTTCGAGCCCATCAGTGCGCGGTTGGCGTCATCGTTTTCCAGGAACGGAATGAGCGATGCGGCGACCGAGACGAGCTGCTTGGGGCTGACGTCCATCAACGTGATGTTGTCGGGCAGTGCCATCAGGAATTCGCCAGCCTGACGCGACGACACCAGCTCCTCGACGAAGCCGTTCGACGAATCGAGCTCGGCGTTGGCCTGCGCGATCGTGTGCTTGGCCTCTTCCATCGCCGACAGGTAGACGACGTCGTCGGTGACCTTGTGGTCGACGACCTTGCGGTACGGCGTCTCGATGAAGCCGTACTTGTTCACCCGCGAGAAGCTGGCGAGCGAGTTGATCAGACCGATGTTCGGGCCTTCCGGCGTCTCGATCGGGCAGATGCGGCCGTAATGCGTCGGATGAACGTCGCGGACTTCGAAGCCGGCGCGCTCACGCGTCAGACCACCTGGTCCAAGTGCCGACACGCGACGCTTGTGGGTGACTTCCGACAGCGGGTTGGTCTGATCCATGAACTGCGACAGCTGCGACGAGCCGAAGAATTCGCGGACCGCGGCAACCGCAGGCTTCGCGTTGATCAGGTCGTTCGGCATGACCGTCGAGACGTCGACCGACGACATGCGCTCCTTCACGGCACGCTCCATGCGGAGCAGACCGACGCGGTACTGGTTCTCGAGCAGCTCGCCGACCGAACGGACACGACGGTTACCGAGGTTGTCGATATCGTCGATTTCGCCCTTGCCGTCCTTGAGGTTCACGAGCGTCTTGATGACCTCGAGAATGTCCTCGGTGCGCAGCGTCGTCACGGTGTCCTCGACGTCGAGGTCGAGACGCATGTTGAGCTTCACGCGGCCGACGGCCGACAGGTCGTAGCGATCCGGATCGAAGAACAGGCCCGAGAACAAGGCCTCGGCGGTCTCCAGCGTCGGCGGCTCGCCGGGGCGCATCACGCGGTAGATGTCGCTGAGTGCCTGCTCGCGCTCTTCGGCCTTGTCGACCTTGAGCGTGTTGCGGATCCACGGACCCGTCGCGACGTGATCGATGTCGAGCAGGTCGAGGCGCTCGATGCCTGCCTGGTCGAGCAGTTCGAGGTTCTCGGCGGTCACTTCGTCACCGGCTTCAATGTAGATACGGCCGGTCGACTCGTCGATCAGATCATAGGCCGAATAGCGGCCGAAGATTTCCTCGGTCGGGATCAACAGGTCGGTGAGGCCGTCCTTGAACGCCTTGTTCGCAGCGCGGGGGCTGATCTTCTGGCCGTTCGGGAACACGACTTCGCCGGTCTTCGCATCGACGATGTCGAACATCGGCTTCTGGCCGCGCCAGTTCTCGACCTGGAACGGAACGATCCAGCCACCCTGACCGCGGACGAACGTCACGCGGTTGTAGAAATAGTTGAGGATCTCTTCCGACGTCATGCCGAGCGCGTAGAGCAGCGCGGTGACGGGCAGCTTGCGCTTGCGATCGATGCGGACGTTGACGATGTCCTTCGCGTCGAACTCGAAATCGAGCCACGAACCGCGATACGGAATCACGCGTGCTGCGAAGAGGTACTTGCCCGATGCGTGCGTCTTGCCGCGATCGTGATCGAACAGGACGCCCGGCGAACGGTGCATCTGCGAAACGATGACGCGCTCGGTGCCGTTGATGAAGAACGTGCCGTTCTCGGTCATGAGCGGCATGTCGCCCATGTACACGTCCTGCTCCTTGATATCGATGACCGACTTGGCCTCGGTATCGGGATCGACCTCGAACGCGGTCAGGCGCAGCGTGACGCGCATCGGCGCAGCGTAGGTGATCCCGCGCTGGCGGCATTCCTCGACGTCGAACTTCGGCGGCTCAAGGACGTAGTCGTCGAAATCGAGATAGGCGGTGCCGGCGAAATCCTGGATCGGGAACACGCTGCGCAGCGTCTTCTCGAGACCCGAGACGTGGCCGATCGACTTGTCGGAGCGGAGGAACTGCTCGTAGCTCTCGCGCTGGACTTCGATCAGGTTCGGCATCTGCACGACTTCGTGGATGTTGCCGAAAACCTTGCGGATACGGCGCTTTGCAGTGCCGTGTTCGATCGCCTTGGAAGCCATAGGTTTTGTTTCGCCCTATAAAAACTGACGGATCAGTCGTAATTTCGTGCTTGGGAACCCCCAAGCGGGACGCACGTTCACGCAAAAAGGCCGCGCGCATCAGGTGCGGCGGCTCTCAGCGTATGAAACCTCGGTATCCAATACGATCGACACGCTGCGCGACGGCATGTCATTTCCCGGATGCTGTGGTGAGATGCGGATATAGGCGCGCCGCGGCGTCATGTCAAAGGGGCCGGCGTCAAACGGTCGTTTCGACACGGTCGCACTGCCGGAAATACTATAGCTACTAGACGCCAACCGACGCTATCTGCATCCCAGACACGATCTTAAGCGTATTTCCAGTATCACCGGGTGGCCCTCGCAAGGAGTAGGCGGCGTCATGAACGACAGGATCGCAGCACGGACAGTATCCGACCAGGACCGTGCGAACTGGACACGGCTGATCGACGATCACGAGAAGATCGCCGGGCAGTGCGCCGACCTCGTCCTGCTCGCGAGGCAGCCGAGCACCCAGAGCGCGCTCGCCTCGCGCAAGCTGATCGAACTTGCCGTCACAGTTGCCGACCACCTCGGCGTTGAGGACGAGGTCATCGATCGCACCGTCGTGGCGATGGAGGCGCATTGTTCGGCCGATGCGATCGCGATGATGGAAGAGGACCTCGACATCCTCCGCTCGGACTGGAAGGCGTTCATCGGCCGCTGGCTGCCGACGATCTCGCCGAAGGACTGGGCCGCGTTCGGCGTGCAGACGGAGTCGATGCTCGATCGCTTGTCGCATCAGGTGAAGCTGGAGACCGAGTTGCTGTACGATCATGCGCTGCGTGATGGCGTCGTGCGCCCGGGTGGGCTGGTGCTGCACTGATTGGTGGCGATGAATTGAATCGATCCTCCCCCGCCAGGGGGAGGTGGCTGGCACTCGCCAGACGGAGGGGGAGGTAAGAGCAACGATTGTTGCGTGTTCCTCCCCCTCCGTCACCTTCGGTGCCACCTCCCCCTGGCGGGGGAGTATCGGAAGAGCGTTACCGTCGCTTCTTCTTCGACGGCACGACCACCACCGGCGCCACCGGTAACGGCGGCTGAACCGTAACCTTCACCACCAGCGGCAACACCCCCGGGTCCGCCGGATACTCCCGCCGAGCCCGTGCAAACACGAACCGCGCCTTCGCCGCCCCAGGCGTACTCTCGCTCGCCCCGACCCAGCGCCAATGCCACGGCTCCCACTTCACGTTCTGCTTGTTGCCGCCGGGAAAGCTCTGCTCGAACCCGAACCGCGGCGCGTTCAGCCGCAGCCAGCGCGCGGCAGGCGTAGCGGCCATGCACGCCTCCGCATCTGGACACCCGTTCGCAGGACGCACCGCGAAGTCGAGCGCATAGCCGGTCGAATGCTCGCTATACCCGGGCGGCGCGACCGAGATCGCGCGGTCGGCCGGACTACTCGTCTCGCCGCGACAGAAGACGCTGCGTTGGCGCGCGATAGACCGCTGGCACGACAGCGCACGAAGCTGGCCCATTACCGAGGGATCGCCCTGCGCCGCCGCGAACAGCCGCAGGAGGTCGGGCAATATGTCGGCGCGTACCACGCAAGGATTGCCCACCGAATACGCCGACGGCAGCGTCACCAGCTCTGTCTCGGGCGCATCGCCATACGGCAAATGCCCGAACGCACGACCGTCCGGTGCGATCGCCGCGCTCTGCCCCTCGCACAATTGTGCTTCCGCGATCGTGGGGGCGAACAGGAGCGCGAGGGCCATCGTGCGGTGCAACATCGACGCGGGCTCTGGCACGCAGGCGCTAATGATGGCAAGGGCGACGCCATGCATGGTGAACGCGTACTCTTCCTCGACGGCGAGGCCCTGGTGATCGACAAGCCCGCAGGGCTGCCGGTCGATCCGCCCCGTGATGGCTCGCTGAGCCTCGAAAATCATCTCGAAAGCCTAAAGTTCGGCTTCCAGCGCTGGCCTAAGGCGGTGCACCGGCTCGACCGCGACACGAGCGGCTGCCTGCTTTTGTCGCGTAACCCCAAGGCGCATGCCCGGTTGCAGCAGGCGTTCGAGCAGGGCCTCGTCTCGAAGCGCTACGTCGCGCTGCTCGATGGCGTGGTCGACGGCACGTCCGGCCTGATCGAGATGGCGCTCGGCAAGGTCAGCACTGCCGAGACCGGCTGGCGGATGGTCGAGGACGCCGACGGCAAGAAGTCGCGCACTAAATGGCGTGTGCTGGAGATCAAGGATGGTCGCTCGCTGGTCGAGTTCCTGCCCGAGACCGGCCGCACGCACCAGATTCGCGTGCATGCTGCGAGCGGCCTCGGTGCGCCGGTGGTCGGCGACGGCGTGTACGGCAAGGCGGACGGCCTCGGCATGATGCTCCATGCACAGCGCCTGATCGTGCCGCGTCCGGGCAAGCCCGACGTGCTCGCCGAAGCGCCGTTGCCCGAGCGCTTCGCCAAGGCTGGTTTCGCTGACGAGGCGACTCCGGTTGCCAATGCCGCACCGGTTGCCGAAGTTACGACGCCCGACTCTACTGACGACTGAGCGGGCTGAGGGCAGGGGCTGATGGTCGCGATCCCGATCACCCGATCGATCTCGATCGACGACAGTGAACTGATCGAGAGCACCACGCGCTCGGGCGGCCCCGGCGGTCAGCACGTCAACACCACCGACAGCGCGGTGATCATGCGCTTCGACGTCGGCCTCTCGCCCGGCCTTCCGTTGGCGGTGAAGAACCGCATCGCAGTGCTGGCCGGATCGCGCCTCACGCGCGACGGCGTCCTGGTACTGCGCAGCGAGGGCTCGCGGTCACAACTGCTCAACCGCCAGGAAGTCCGCGAACGCCTCGTAGCGCTGATCAAGGAAGCGACGATCGTCCCCAAGGCACGCCGCGCGACCAAGCCGTCCAAGGCGGCGAAGGCGCGGCGGGTCGACACGAAGAAGGTGCGAAGCGGCGTGAAGGCGGGGCGGGGGAAAGTCCGCGACGACTGAGTAACGGCGCTCTGCCGCTCTCACCGGCCTATCAAAGCCCGTCACCCCAGCGAAAGCTGGGGTATCCTTGAGGAAGGGACAGCGGCCGCCAACATGGAGACCCCAGCTTTCGCCGGGATGACGGATTTTGGAGCGTGCTAGTTCCATCAAGATGCCGACCAAGGAAGACACCATGTACCAGTTCGATATCTCCGCCGGCACCAAGGCCGATCTCTACCGCGACCTGCTCGCCGCACTCGACGCGCTGACCGCGGACGAGACCGATCCGATCGCCAACATGGCCAACGCCGCCGCACTCGTGTGGGAATATCTCCCCGACCTTAACTGGGCGGGGTTCTACCGTCTCGTACCCGATGCGCAGGGGGGCGAACTCGTGCTCGGCCCCTTCCAGGGCAAGGTCGCGTGCATCCGCATCCCGGTCGGCAAGGGCGTCTGCGGGGCCGCCGCCGCGACGCTGAAGACGCAACTGGTCGAGGACGTCCATGCCTACCCCGGCCACATCGCCTGCGATGCCGCCAGCCGCTCCGAACTGGTGGTGCCGGTGACGAAGGACGGCACACTGATCGCAGTGCTCGACCTCGACAGCCCCGAACCCGCGCGGTTCGATGCCGAGGACGCGGCAGGGTGCGAGGCGCTGGCGGCATTGCTCGCCGATCGGCTGATCTAAGACCGGTCCGACGCGCCCCGTTTCGGGACAGCACGCCTTCTGGCGACTCCCCCGCACACTTGGTAAGCAACGCGTTAAGATTTCCAGCGTTTGCGCTGGATCGGGTGGCAAACCAGGGAGACGGACATGCGGAGGCTTTTGATCGCGAGCGCGGGGCTGGTGTTGGCGGGCGGTGTCGCGGACGCGCAACGTCCCGGCGCAAGCTATCCCGCGCCCGGCGCTGCGATGCAGGCGCCGATGGCCCATCCCGGCCGTCCTGGTCCGATCGCCGCGCAGATGCCCGTCGTGCAGGCGCCGACACGGCCGGTCGCTGCGCTGCGGTCCTCGCGCTGGGGCAGTAAGATCGGCGGGCGCTGGTGGGCGGGTGCCAATGCCCCCGGCGGCTGGGCCGGCTATCGCCGCCCGCATCGCGGTTGGGCCGTACCCGCCTATTGGAACGCACCGCGCTTCTACATCGGCGACTGGTCGAACTACGGCCTCGCGCAGCCACCCGCAGGCTATAACTGGACGCGTTACTACGACGATGCGGTGCTGATCGACGCGCGAGGGTCGGTCTACGATACGACGAGCAACATCGACTGGGATCGTGCCGGCGGTGGAGGCTACGTCGCAGCCGATCCACGCGCCTATGCGCGCAACGACAATGTCTATGCGAGCCCGAGCGACCGCGGCTACGTCCAGCCCAACGCAGATCGCCCGGCGCCCCGCCGTGACACGGGTCTGGGTGGCGTCGCGATTGGCGCAGTCGCGGGCGGCGTCGCCGGCAACGTCATTGGCGGTCGTGGCAATCGACTCGGCGGGACGTTGATCGGTGCAGGAGTCGGTGCTGCGACCGGCTATGCGATCGACAAGGCCGAAGATCGCGGTCGCCGCGCTCCGCCGCCGCCGGTTCGTGATTATGGCGCCGGTTATGCAACGCCGCCTGCCTACGTAGCGGATGCGGACGATTATGCCCCGGACTATGCCGCGCCGTCCTATGCGGCCGACTACCCGCCGCCACGGCCGTCCTATGATGCCGGATACCCGCAATCGGGTCGCTATACCGTGGCACCGGGCGGCACCTGGACATCTCCCGACGGCGTTACGACGGTGACGACGACCAGCGGCCAGGCGTATCCTGCCGGTTCGACGACCGTGATCGTGCAATCCGTGCCGGTGACTACGACGACCACCACGACCGAATATTACGACACCGTGTCCCGTCCGCGCAGGATGGTGCGTCGGCGGCGCTGACCTGCGGTTTGGGAGGCCTCAGCCTAGCATGCCTGCATAGGTCTGCGCCGGCTGGGGCAGCGTGACGCGTGCAGCGGTCCCGCTGGCGACGACCAGGACGAGCGCGCTCGCGCCGATCGCGAGTATCCTTCGCGGCGGCGCGCGATCGGCGAGCAGCGCGACCGCCACCGCGGTCGCGATCATCGGCCACAGGTGATAGCGCAGGTCCGACGCGATGCTCAGGACCGCGAAGCTCGCTTCGAGCGCCAGCGCGGACACGAGCAGCGCGGCAGCGAGATCGCGGACCGGATCGCGTGGACGCGACAGGCTCACGGCAAGCGCGGCGATCGCGACGACGATCCAGGCGATCGGCCAGCCGAGCGGCGTCTCGACGACGACCGCGGTCAGCGCCTCCCACGCGCGCGCGCCGGCACCGGGATTGGCGAGCCCGAGCGTGTTCGGCTCGGATGCGGCGGGCGGTGCTGCGCTCGGCCAGTGGAACGGGACCAGCCAGCGGTCGGTCGAGTTCAGGTGCGCAAGGCGGTGTCCGGCATAGGCGATCGGATGATGCAGCGCCGCCGACGCCAGCGTGACGTACAGCGTCGCGGTCGGCAACGCACGCAGCGGCGCCATCGTCGTCCCGCAATGCGCCTCGTCGCCGAGCGGATCCCAGAAGAACGGTTTCGCACAACCCCGGGCGATCACGGTCGCAGCCTCTGACTGCGTGAGGCCTGTAGTGTCGCTGGTCGGGACGCGCGCGGCAATGCCGGCAAGGTCGTAGAGCGCCTGGGTCGCCTCGACGCCGCTAGGTTGCGCGCGGAGGAGTCGGTGATTCACGACAGGCGCGACGCCGAGCACGAGCACCATCGCGAGAAGGCCGGTTGCAAGCTTTGCTACAGGGTGGATCGGGCGCGGGACGAGAGTGACGAGCAGGGGGACGACGACGAAGACGGCGTTTGCGCGGACGAGCACGGCGTAGGCGAGCAGCAGCGCCACCAGAGCCAACATCGCACCGGGCAGCGGACGGCGCGCAAGCCGCCACCAGCCGATGATCCCGACCGCCGCAAGTAGCGCACCGGCGAGTTGCGCGTCCTTGAGAACGACGCCCTGCCAGCCGAGGAAGGGCGGCAGCAAGCCCGTCGCGAGGATGGCGATGGCGCTACGCGAGCGCTGGAGCCGGGCTAGCGCGGCTGCGATCAGTCCGAGGCCCAGCCAATAGGTACCGAGTTGCAGGATCAGCATCGGCGTCGCACCGGGCCCGAACGCAGCGAGCAGCGCCCAGACCCGCGCCATCGCCGGCGGATGCCAGTCGTCGTACACTCCCGACAGGACCTGCCGGTATTGCGCAACGGTGTCGTACATCGCCGTGCCCGGCCAGAACAGCGCGAGCGATGCGATGCACAGCGCGGCTGCGGCTATGGCGATGTAGCGCTGTTGGGTGCGAGCGGCAGGTTCGATCGGCATTCGCGGGTCCTGCACGTTGAGGTCTTAGCCGCGAGATCCTTCCAGCCGGACCTGATGGCTGGCGCGACCTTTCGGTGCGTCATGCGCGGCGGTCAAGAGAGATAGGGCCGAAACGGGATGGTTTGCCCGGATCGGTCGGTCGGCCGGATGTCGCTGGCACAGGGCCGTTAGCATGCCTGCCATCACACGTCGTCATCCTGACGAAAGTCAGGATCCAGAGTTACAACGGGCTGCGGGCGGTATCCTGGATCCTGACTTTCGTCAGGATGACGGAAAAGCGCGGCGTACCAACTTCAAATCCTCCCTCGCCAGGGGGAGGTGGCTGGCAGTTGCCAGACGGAGGGGGAGGTAAGCAACCACCCCTGCTTCGTACCCTCCCCCTCCGTCACCTTCGGTGCCACCTCCCCCTGGCGGGGGAGGATCGCAAGGTCAGTAGTGGATCGCCCGGCCGTACGCCGCGAGGACGCTCTCGTGCATCATCTCGGACAGCGTCGGATGCGCGAACACCGTTTCCATCAGCTCGGCCTCGGTCGTCTCGAGCTGGCGCGCGACGACATAGCCCTGGATCAGCTCGGTCACTTCCGCACCAACCATGTGCGCGCCGAGCAACTCGCCGGTCTTTGCGTCGAACACGGTCTTCACGAAGCCCTCGGCCTCGCCCAGCGCGATCGCCTTGCCGTTGCCAATGAAGGGAAATTTGCCGACCTTCAGCTCGTAACCCGCTTCCTTCGCCTTCGCCTCGGTCATGCCTACCGACGCGACCTGTGGGCGCGAATAGGTGCAGCCGGGGATGTTGGCCTTGTCCATCTGGTGCGGCGAACCGCCCGCGATCTTCTCGACCGCGATGATGCCCTCGTGGCTCGCCTTGTGCGCGAGCCACGGCGCGCCGGTGACGTCGCCGATCGCCCAGATGCCGTCGACGTTGGTGCGGCCATAGCCGTCGGTCTTGATATGCCCGCGGTCGGTTTCGACGCCGAGCGCCTCGAGCCCGATATTCTCGGTGTTCGGCACGATGCCGATCGCGATGATCGCGTGGCTGAAGGTCTCTTCCGAAACCTTGCCGTCCTTGGCCTTGATCTTGGCGGTGACGCCGTTCGCCGAGGGCGCGAGACCCTCAAGACCGGTCTGGGTCAGCAGCTTGATGCCCTGCTTCGACAGCGCCTTGTCCATGAACGCAGAGACTTCCTCGTCCTCGACGGGGAGGATCCGCGGAAGCATCTCGACGATCGTCACGTCGGCGCCCATGTCGTTGTAGAAGCTGGCGAACTCGACGCCGATCGCGCCCGAACCGATGACCAGCAGCTTGGTCGGCATCTCGGTCGGCACCATCGCGTGACGATAGGTCCAGATCCGCTTGCCGTCGGCCTTGGCGAACGGCAGGTCGCGCGCGCGCGCGCCGGTCGCGACGATGATGTTCTTGGCTTCAAGTTCGACGGTCTTGTCGCCCTGTTTGACGCTCAACTTGCCCTTGGCCGTGACGGTGCCGACGCCCTCGACGACGGTCACCTTGTTCTTCTTCATCAGGCCCTTGACGCCCGCGTTCAGCTGGCCCGCGACCTTGCGCGAGCGGTCGACGATCTTGGCGAGGTCGAAGCCGACATTGTCCGCCTTCAGGCCATAGCTTTCGGCGTTCTGCATGTAATGGTAGATTTCCGACGTGCGGAGCAGCGCCTTGGTTGGGATGCAGCCCCAGTTGAGGCAGATGCCGCCCAAGCGCTCACGCTCGACGATCGCGACCTTTAGGCCGAGTTGCGACGCGCGGATCGCGGCGACATAGCCGCCGGGGCCCGAGCCGAGGATGACGAGATCATAGGTATCAGCCACGGAAAATCCTTAGATTCAGTTGGTTTCGGGCGGCACGGGCCGCGGTTTGCGATCGTCGCCGACCGCTACGAAAATGAAGCGCGCCTGGGTCACCTTGCAGCTGTCGTTGCTGTGGCGAGCACGGCGCCAGGCCTCGACTTCGATCGTCATCGAGGTGCGGCCGACCGCGATCAGGTGGGCGTAAACCGACACCTCGTCGCCGACGACGACAGGCATGTGGAATTTCATCGCGTCCGCTGCGATCGTGACGGCACGACCGCCGCTCCGCCTGGATGCGACAGAGCCGGCGGCGAGATCCATCTGACCCATTAGCCAGCCGCCGAAGATGTCGCCATACGGGTTGGCGTCGGCGGGCATCGCGGTGACGCGGATCGTCGGTGCGGTGGTGGGGGGCAGGTCGGTCACGCTTCACTCCTGCGGGTCGTTCGGTCGAGACGCCGGGCGCGGCGCAACGGGCCCACCCCCATCAGTACGGTCGCGACCATCGCTGCGGCGCCGCAAGACCAGATCACGTCCTGCCCAAGCGGGTAGGACCATGCCGCCGCCCAGGTCATCGCTACCGCCGCCACGAGCCCGCCGAGGATGTGCAGGATCTCGATGGTGGTGCCCGAAAGCGACCTGAACGACGACACCAGGCCCATCTCAGGCGAGCATGCCCAGCGGGTTCTCGACGAGGTGCTTGAACGCCTTCATGAACTGCGCGCCGTCCGCACCATCGATCGCGCGGTGATCGAAGCTGCCGGTGGCCGACATGACCGTCGCGACCGCTAGTTCGTCACCGATCACGACCGGGCGCTTCTCGCCCGCGCCGACCGCGAGGATCATCGCCTGCGGCGGGTTGATGACCGCATCGAACTGCGTGATGCCGAACATGCCCATGTTGCTGATCGAGGCGGTGCCGCCCTGATATTCCTCGGGCTTCAGCTTGCCGTCGCGGGCGCGGCCCGCAAGGTCCTTCATCTGCGTCGAGATCGACGACAGTGAGGCGGTGTCCGCACCGACGATGATCGGCGTGATCAGCCCCGACGGCGTGCTCACCGCGACCGAGATGTCGGCGCGCTGGAAGGTGATGAGCTGGTCCGGCGTGAACATCACGTTGCAGGTCGGGACCTGCATGAGCGCGACGGCCTGCGCCTTGATCAACAGGTCGTTGACCGACAGTTTCACGCCGCGCGATTCGAGGCTCTTGTTCAGCTCGCCGCGCAGCTTGAGCAGCGCGTCGAGACGGACGTTCACGGTGAGGTAGATGTGCGGAACGGTCTGCTTCGACTCGGTCAGGCGGCGAGCAATCGTCTTGCGCACGTTGCTGAGCTTCGTTGCCTCGTGCGGGATGTCCGGCACGGCCGCAGGCTTCGCGGCAGGGGCCGGAGTAGCGGCAGCCGTCGGCGCAGCAGCGTCGGTCTTCGCAGCCACAGGCGCAGCACCCGGCTTCGCGCTCTCGACGTCGGCCTTGACGATACGACCCTTCGGCCCCGAACCCGACACGGCGCCGAGATCGATGCCCTTGTCGGCGGCAAGGCGGCGGGCGAGGGGGCTCGCCTTCACGCGGTCACCGCTGGCGGCAGGCTTGGCCGGACCGGCATCGTCGGGACGGCCGTGATCTTCGGCCGAAACCTCGGTCCGCTCGACCGGCTTGGCCTCGGTGCCGGTCTTGTTCGGGTCCGTCGGATCGGGCTTCGCTTCCGATTCCTTCGCGGCCGGCTCGGGCGTGTCGCTCTTGGTAGGCGCGGATGAAACCGAAGACGCGTCCTCGCCCTCTTCCGCGATGATCGCGATGACCGTGCCGACCTTCACATTGTCGGTACCCTCGGCGACGAGGATCTTGACCACGGTGCCTTCGTCGACGGCTTCGAATTCCATCGTCGCCTTGTCGGTCTCGATCTCGGCCATCAGGTCGCCGGATTTCACGACGTCGCCCTCCTTGATCAACCATTTGGCGAGGGTACCCTCCTCCATGGTCGGGGACAGCGCAGGCATCTTGATCTCGATCGACATGGATTTCCCCAGGGCGTGACGTAACGGCATGCCTACTCGCGCCCTCGTCCGCTCGGGTCAACCCCGTCGGCACAAGTGCGTGGTCTTGCGTCGTGCGCGGCTTCGGGCCACCTACGTCCCATAACGGGGGCGAAAATGCGCATTTATCTGGTGGTTATCGACGACAGTCCGGAAGCAGGCATCGCCCTGCGCTTTGCTGCACGACGTGCAGTCAAGACCGGCGGCGGCGTCGAAATCCTGACGGTGATCCCACCACAGGAGTTCATCGCGTTCGGCGGCGTCCAGGCGACGATCGAGGAAGAAGCGCGGCTGCACGCCGAGGGGCTGGTCGCGGGTGCTGCGGGCACGCTGCTGGAGGAATCCGGGCTGCGCCCGTCGATAACCGTGCGCGAGGGCGAAAGCGCGAAGATTATCCGCGAGATGATTGCCGCAAACCCCGATATTGCCGCGCTGGTGCTGGGCGCCGCCGCAACCGGTGCTCCGGGCAAGCTGATTGCGCATTTCGCGGGCACGGACGCAGGGGCGCTGCCCGTACCGGTAATGATCATCCCCGGATCACTGACTCGAGAGGCGATCGATCGGCTCAGTTGATGGCGGCAAGCGTCAGTTGACGGCCATCGCCGGCTGCGTAGCGAGCAAACGCTCGACGCTCTGGATGCCTGTCTGGGTCAGCTGCAGTGCGTCGCGATCGGTATCCGGCGGTTCGATCAGGGATTTGGCCTGCAACACGCGAATCCACCGACCTAGCGTCGACCGCGACAGGCGTAACTGGTCGGCAACCATGTCGACGCTGGCGATCCGGCTTTCGGCTTCGGCGACGTACACGATCAGCAACGCGGTCCAGGCATGATCGGCGAACAGGTCCGAGCCGAGCACGGTGTCGCGAGCACGGATGACACTCAGTAAGTCTTTGGCTCGGCGCCAAAGATGATGCGGCATGCCATCGCCACCGACATGGTCTGCCAGGGTAGGTGCCGTGCACAACGTGCCGATAAGTCTGCCCGACTGGCCGTTGCCGAGCCGCGAAACCTGGACTTCCAGCGTGATGATATCGCCGCCGCCGCCGATATAACGCTTCCGGATGCGAGCTGAATTACCATTGGGTTGCAATGCGGCAACGTGGCTCAGGTTACGCGCGACGTCGTCGGGGTGTGTGATCGATAGATAGGACAGGCCCACAAGCTGTTTCTGCGTGCGTTGCAGCACCGTCGCGACCGGTTCGTCTATCGCGAGGATAACGCCGTCGCCGTCCGAAACAGAATGGCCAATGATCATCTCAGGTCCTCGCACTCTCGATCATGTAATAGCGGTTGGCTTAAAAAGTCTCAAACATTTGATCGGTTCATTTTGGATAACATCTTGTCGGCACACAAAATTGCCCGCTGGGAACGATTGTGACGCTCCCCTCTTGAGCGCGGCGCGAGATCAGGCCACGATCCGCTCATGCCTATTTTTGCCGTCCCGCTGCTACTTGCCGCCGCCGCCCCTTATCCTGCTCCGTCGCCGGTTCGCCTGAAGGCAGACGTCACTGCGATGGTCGGCTTCGGTACGCGTCACACCGTGTCGATCACCACCGACCCGAAACGCGGTATCGGTGCCGCCCGAAACTGGGCCGCGAGCCGGTTCCAGGAAATCGCGGCGACGTGTGGCGGTTGCATCACCGTCGATCGCATCTCGCGCCGCTTTACCGGACCACGCGCACCGACCGGTGTGGTGGTCGAGGATGTGCTGGGCATCCAGAAGGGCCGCGATCCGAATCGCGTCGTGATCGTCGGTGCGCATATCGACAGCCGCGTGACCGACGTGATGAACGTCACCTCCGATGCGCCCGGCGCCAACGACAATGCCTCGGGCGTCGCGCTGGTGCTGGAGGCGGCGCGACTGCTGTCGCAACGCCAGTTCGACGCGACGATCGTCTACGCGGTGTTCTCGGGCGAGGAGCAGGGCCTGTGGGGCGCCGAACTGCTCGCCGATACCGCCAAGGCGCGCGGCTGGCAGGTCTCGGCGATGCTCAACAACGACATCGTCGGCAACACGGTCGGGCAGGGCGGCGTACGCTTCGCTGACAAGGTCCGGGTGTTCTCCGAAGGCATCCGCGCGTCGGAGGATCTGGTCGCCCAGCAGGGCCGCCGAGCCGAGGGCGGCGAGGATGACGGGCCCAGCCGCGCGCTGGCCAAGGCGATCGACGGTATCGCGCGCGACATCCCGGGCGGCCTCGACGTGATGATCGATCGCCGGCCGGACCGGTTCGGCCGTGGCGGCGATCACGAGCCGTTCCTGAAGCTCGGCTACCCCGCGGTTCGGTTCTCGGTCGCGGCCGAGAACTGGGATCGCCAGCATCAGGACCTGCGCACCGAAAAGGGCCTGGTCTACGGCGACACGATCGAGGGCATGGACTTCCCGTATCTCGCCAAGGTGACCGCGATCAACGTCGCCACGCTGTCGCGGATCGCCAGCGCCCCCGCGGCACCCGAAGACGTGTCGATCGCAGGCGCCCTGTCCCGCGACACGACGGTGAAGTGGACCGCGGTATCGGGCGCCGCCGGCTATCGCGTGCGGTGGCGTCGCAACGATGCGCAGAGCTGGGCGGAGACTCGCGATGTCACCGGGACCGGGACGGTCCTGACGCAGGTACCGGTGGACGACAATTTCGTCGGCGTGTCTGCTTTGTCGGCGACGGGTGCGGAAAGCCTCGTCAGCTTCGCCGGACGCGACCGCCGACCGACCCGGTAACCGCCCATCGGTCACCTAGGCGGCGGCCGATGCTTTCCAGCGACCATTCGCAAGCGCGCGCGCTTGTTCGACGGGCATCGGGCGACCGAAATAAAAGCCCTGGACGTTGGTACAACCGAACGCCTGCGCCATGAGGTGCTCAGTTTCGGTTTCGACGCCCTCCGCCGTCGTGTCGATGTCGAGGCTCCGGGCGAGCGCGATCACCGCATGGACGATCGCAACCGCTTCGCGCGTCCCGGCGGCGGCGTCCCGCACGAAGCTCCGGTCGATCTTGATCGACGAAAACCGCGTACGACTGAGATACCCCAGCGACGAATGGCCGACGCCGAAATCGTCGAGGCTGAGACGGACGCCGAGATCGAGCAGTCGTTCCAGGACCTTGGTGGCGCCCAGCGCCTCGGTCAGGAACATGCTCTCGGTAACCTCGAGTTCGAGGCGATCCGAGGACAGTCCCGTGTTCGCCAGCGCGGAGGCGACCGTCGTCACGAAATTGGGATTCTGGAGCTGGTCGGCGGACACGTTGACCGCAACGCGGATGTCGGACGGCCATTCCGCAGCTTCCTCGCACGCCGTCCTCAGCGCCCACGCCCCGATCGGCGCGATCAGGCGCGCGTCCTCGGCGAGCGGAATGAACTTTTCGGGGGCGATGATGCCGAACCGCGGACTGGTCCAGCGCAACAGCGCCTCGAACGCGACCAGCCTTTCGCCGCGTGCATCGACGACCGGCTGATACTCAAGGTGCATCTCGCCATTCTCGAGCGCCGTCCGCAGCGCCATTTCGAGAATACGTCGCTCCTCGGCCTTCACGTGCAGCTCGGGCTCGTAGCTGCGATACACTCCCCGACCGGCGTCCTTGGCACGGTAGAGCGCCAAATCGGCGGAGCGGACGAGCATTTCCGCGGTGCGTCCGTCGCGCGGGCCGATCGCGATGCCGACGCTGGCACCGATGTACAGCGTATGCGCGTCGATGTCGTAGGGCTGCGACAGAATCTCGATGATGCGCCGCGCGAGGTCGTCGATCGCTGCGGCATCGGTCGCATCGCGCACGATCACGGCGAATTCGTCGCCGCCGAGGCGTCCACACAAATTACCGTCCGCCATCAAGCCCTCCAGCCGCTCGGACACGCGCCCCAGCAGGCGATCACCGATCGGGTGGCCGAGCGTGTCGTTGACGGCCTTGAACCGATCGAGGTCGAGCATCATGAACGCATACCGGCCGCCCCAACGGTCGGCCTCACCCATCGTCCTGACGAGCGTTTCGTTGATCATCAACCGGTTGGGCAATCCGGTGAGCACGTCGAAGCGGGCCATCCGGTTGATCCGGTCTTCCGATGCACGAAGCTCAGTGATGTCGGATATTACGCCGCGAAATCCGTAGAATTCGCCATCATCGCCAAATCGAGGCGAGGCGGCAATGTCCCACCAGCGAGCCTGGCCGTCGATCGTCACCGGCAGGCTGACGTCGCGGAAGCTTTCGCGTCGCCGCAGCTTTTCCGCCAGCGTTCGCAGTTCGGGCGCGAATTCACCGCTGTCCCAGCTTGGCCCCGCCAGCAACTGGAGCAACGGCATGCCGTCGATAGCACCGGGTTCCAGCCCGCACGCGACCGCAAACCGAGGCGACGCGCGGACGATGCGACGCATGGCATCGGTCTCCCACAGCCAGTCCGCCCCGGTATCCTCGAACTCGCGCAGGAGCAGGCTGACGGTCTCGTCGCGCTCGTTCAGCGTGATCTCGTTGGCGCGGATCAGGACGAGTGCGCGGGCGCGACTGATGCATCCCGCCATCAGCAACAGGGTAAAGCCCAGGATCCCGAATGCCGCCGAGGTCGTGCCGGCGATCAGCAGCTGGATGACCATCGACGCGCCGAGATACCCCAGGAATACCAGCGTCGCGAGCGCCAGCGGTGCCATCGCGAACGCCGCGGCAGTCATCAAGACGGTCAGCGTGATCCCGAGCCCGGCGGTCGTGCCAGATGGCGCATGCGTACAGAACAGGATCGGCACGCACGACCAGCCGAGACCGAGCGCCAAGCCCTCCCACCCGGTCTTGCGCAGATCGCGAACGCTTGCCTGGCTTTCACCGTTGTGGTGGACGGCCAGACGACGGAATCCGACCGCAACGGCGATTGCGACGAGCAGCGCGGACCATGTAGCGATCTGCCATGCGGGGACGGTATCGCGGACGAGGAACCCGGTCACCAGTACCGCCGCGATATTCGCAGCCAGCAGGACCAGCGCCATCTTGCGCCCCGCGAACAGCTGTGCGGCGCGGATCCGGCTCCACTCGACATGATCCGGCCCACCGCCGCGAACTCCCAGCAACGTGGGAATGTCGACGGTCACGCGGCGTGACGGAGAAGGCGGTGCAAGACTCACGGCGTCAGTCATAGATCAGCTTGGTTAGCAGATGGTTCGTATTGCCCGCGGTGAGTGTAATTAAGTTCGGTTTGGGGATAATGCGCATGATCGCGCAAGCTCCTGCCACAGCTCGATTCACATGTCAGCCGTGGCCGGGCTTACGCCGTCTGCTCATAGGCAGGACGGTCTCAGGCTGCGATGTCGTACGGCTTGATGTCGCCGCTGAGGTACAGGTTGCGTGCCTTGGCCCGGCTGAGCTTGCCCGACGAGGTGCGTGGTAGAGTGCGCGGCGGGATCAGTTCGATCAGGCAGTTCATGCCCGTCACCGAACGAACGCGCTCGCGAATCTCGTCGCGCAGGCGCAGGCGTTCGGCTTCGTCCGAGCTGCGGCACTGGACCAGCACGGCGGGGGTCTCCTCGCCACCGGGCGTCGTGATCGCGAACGCGGCGATGTCGCCGGCCTTGAAGCCGGGGAGCTGTTCCACCGCCCATTCGATGTCCTGCGGCCAGTGGTTCTTGCCATTGACGATGATCATGTCCTTGGCGCGGCCGACGATGTAGATGTAGCCGTCGGACATATAGCCCATGTCGCCGGTATCGAGCCAACCGTCCGCCATGCACGCCTCGGTCGCTGCGTCGTCGCGGAAATAGCCGACCATCACCGACTTGCCGCTGCACCACACCTTGCCGATCGCACGCTCGGGGAGCGGCGTACCGTCCTCTTCACGGATCTCGATTCGCATGTCGCGGACCGGCTTGCCGCAGTTCACGATGGCCCGGTAGCGCTGAGGACGGTCCCCGCCGCGCGAGCCGCCCGAAAGCTGCGTTTCCTCGACCAGTTCGACGCGGATGCCTTCGCCCGGCGGCATCAGCGAGACCGCAAGCGTCGCCTCGGCGAGACCATAACTCGGCAGGAATGCGCTCGCCTTGAAGCCTGCGTCAGCGAACGCGTCGACGAACGACTGCATCACGTCGGGACGGATCATGTCGGCGCCGTTACCTGCGACCCGCCAGCGCGACAGGTCGAAACGGTCGCTCGCCTTGGTCTGCGACGACATACGGCGCGCGCAGATATCGTAGCCGAAGGTCGGCGAATAACTGAGCGTTGTGCCTTCGTTGCGGCTGATGAGATCGAGCCAGGCGAGCGGACGGCGCGCGAAATCCTCAGTCTTAAGGTAATCTGTGGAGACCTGGTTGGCGATCGGCGAGAGGAAGCAGCCGACCAGCCCCATGTCGTGATACCAGGGCAGCCAAGAGACACAGCGATCGGTGTCGCAGACCTCCATCCCGTGGCTATGCGCGGCGAGGTTGTTGAGCAGCGCGGCGTGCGTGATGACGACGCCGTGCGGAAAGCGCGTCGAGCCGCTGGAATATTGCAGATACGCGATGTCGTCGGGCTTCGCCTCGGGCAGCGTTGCCGCGGGTGCCTCGCGGGTCGCGAACTCGGACCAGTCGATGCCGACGGTGCCCGACAGGCGCGCGGCCTCGCCCGCCATCTGCGCGAGTTCGGGCGGGAAGATCAGCATCTTCGGGTCGCAACTCGCAAGCTGGACGCGGAGCTGTTCGATGTACGAATCGCGCCCGCCGAATGAGGTCGGCAGCGGCAACGGCACGGGCCACGCGCCGGCATAGACGACACCGAAGAACAGCGCGGCGAACTCGGGACCGGTCTCGGCGACCAGCGCGATGCGATCGGCAGGGGCAACACCGGCGGCGATCAGCCGATCGGCCATCGCGCGGGCGTCGGTACGGAGTTGCGAATAGGGGTAGGGCTGCGACAAGGTGCCGCGCGCGTCGTGAAAGTTAAGCCCACGGTTACCGCTGGCGGCATAATCGAGCGCTTCGCCCAAGGTGCCGAAATCGGCGAAGCGGCGCGGCAGGGCGTCCTGGGTCGGCGTCGCAACGAGTGCCGCTACGGTCATGCCGTCCTTGTTAGCCGTGTCGGTCGTCATCGCAGTTCCTGCCTTGGTTCGTCGCGGCGCTCGAACACACCACGCCTATCTTCAGTCTAGCCGTTCAACTTCGGGTGCCAGTGTGGCACAATGATGGCGTGACCGATGATAGCCACAGCGAAAGCAACGCGTTTCCCCCGTCGCTGGATGCCGGCGACCAGGAAAACGGCGCGTTCGACGATAGCGGCGGCACGAAGCGGCGCGGCGGCAAGGGCTGGGGCAAAGGCGGCGGGAAGGGCGGCGGCAAGGAGCGATCCCGCGAGCGTCCTGCGCCGAAACCGCTCGACGCTGCGGCGTTGGAGCAGATGGCGCTACGCTATGTCGAGCGGTTCGCAACGACGCGGGGCCGCCTGACCGATTACCTGATGCGGAAGATCCGCGAACGGGGCTGGGACGGAGGCACCAACGCGGCGCTGGCCGAGCCCGGCGAACTGGCGCAGCGGATGGCCGATCTCGGCTATGTCGATGACCGGGCCTTTGCCGAGCAACGCGCTGCTGCGATGCAGCGACGCGGGCTGGGCGCTCGCAGAGTCGCCGGCGCATTCCGCGAGGCCGGTATCGATGAAGGCGATGCGGAGTCCGTCGCGCCCGCAATCGCCGACCGCGCCGTCGAATCGGCACTCGCCTTCGCACGACGGAAACGAATCGGCCCTTACGGCACCGGGGACGGCGACCGAAAACTTCATGAGAAACAGCTCGCGGCGATGCTGCGGGCTGGGCACCGGTTCGATCTGGCACGCAAAATTGTTGCTGCACCGCCGTCCGACAGCCCCGAATCGATGGATTTCGACTGAGCGTCGCAACGGATTCATTGCGACTGCGACGAACCGTGCTAGCAAGGCGTTCAGGGGTGTAACAATGCGTAACGACACGCAGCAGGTGCTGACATGCCGGTAGAGGTGGGGCCAGTGGAAGCGGGAACGACGACGCTTGAGGGTGTTGGCGCGGCCGAAACGCGCGCGATCGGCGGCGTTATCAAATGGTTCGACGTCACGCGCGGGTTCGGCTTCGCGGTGGCGGACGACGAGACCGTCGGCGATATCCTCGTGCACTTTTCCGTCCTGCAGGCGCACGGCCGCCGCAGCCTCCCCGAAGGCGCGCGCGTCGAGACGCTGTCGGTCCAACGCGGCCGCGGGTTCCAGGCGCGCGAGATCCTCTCGATCGATCTGACCAACGCGGTCGAGGAGCAGGTCCGGACGCCGGTTTCGCCCGATCGGATCGATCCGATCGCGATGATCGACGCGGCGGGACCGTTCGAGGCAGCGTCGGTGAAATGGTTCAACCGGTTGAAGGGCTATGGCTTTCTGGTACGGGGTGCCGATGGCAGCGACATCTTCGTCCACATGGAAACGCTGCGCCGCGCCGGGATCGAGACGGTCGAACCCGATCAGCCGCTCCGCGCGCGCGTCGTCGAAGGGCGTAAAGGGCCGCTTGCCGTCGCGGTCGAAGAGGATCCTGGATGAATTTCGTTGCGAAGGCGGTGTTGGCCGGGGTGTTGGCGCTGGGCGTCGGCGCCGGGGGTGTCGCGTACATGAATAGCGGCGCAGACTCGGACGTGGCCGTGGTCGTCACGCTGCCGCTGACGATCAAGAGCGCGAACGGGACGCACGCGTTCCAGGTCGAGAGCGCGAAGACAGAGGCCGAGCAGGCGCGCGGACTGATGTTCCGCACCGACCTGACGCCCGACGGCGGCATGCTGTTCTGGCCGTATCCCGCCAAGGGTGGCGAACCCGTGGCGGCGAACTTCTGGATGAAGAATACGCCGAGCCCGCTCGACATCCTCTATATCCGCGCCGACGGCACGATCGCGCGGATCGCCGAGAATACCGTGCCGTTTTCGGAACAGCCCATTCCCTCGGGCGAGCCGGTCGGCGCGGTGCTGGAACTGATGGGCGGCCGCGCTTCGGAGCTGGGGATTGCTGAGGGCGATTTGGTGACGTGGGACAAGAGCGCGAAGTAGGCGCGAACCGTTCGATCGATGGCACCACCCCGGCGAAGGCCGGGGCCCAATTGGGAAGGTCGCTGTAACGGCGAACAGCGCTTCGTTAGCGACGTTACCCAATTGGGCCCCGGCCTTCGCCGGGGTGGAATATGTGACTAGCCGACGTCTCCAGCCAAGTGTTTCCCCGCGAAGGCGGGGACCCAGACTGGGCTCCCGCCTTCGCGGGAGAACAAGGAAGCAGGAACCGTTGCAGGCAAAAGCGTTAAACGACGAACTCCCCCCGGCCAGGGGGAGGATCGTTTAGAATGTCGCGCGACGCCTTCTCCCAACGATCGAGGTTGAAGCCCGCCCCCACTCGCGGTAAGCGCCAGTCATGGGCTTTCTCGCATCGACTTTCACGTGGTGGAACGGCGCCACCCTCGGCACCAAATTCGGCTTGCGCAGCATGGCGAAGAAGGGCGAGGACGCGCTCGGCAACGTCTATTACGAAGGTGGTAAGGACACCGCCGGCAACCCGCGCCGCTGGGTGATCTACCAGGGCGCGACCGACGCGAGCCGCGTGCCGCCGGCGTGGTTTAGCTGGCTGCATCACCAGGTCGACGACGTGCCCGATCGCGCATTGCCGCCGATCCGTGCCTGGCAGAAGCCTGCCGTGCCGAACATGACCGGTACCGCGCTCGCCTATCGTCCTGCCGGTGCGCTCGAAAAGGGTGGCCACCGTGCCGCCGCGACGGGCGATTACGAAGCTTGGACGCCCGAAGGGTGATCATGCGCTGGCTCGCCGCGGCCGTGTTGGTCGTGGCGTTGGCGGTGGGCGGCTGGTTCGGATACCGGGCGATCACTACGCCCGCGACGAAGGTAGCCGCGGTCCAGCAGGACCTGCCGGGCGCTGACGAGCAGGGCAATTCCTCGATCGAGACGATCGATACCGGCGCCGCCGCGATCGCCAATGGCGGCACGCCGATGGCGCAGCGCGTCGCGGTGCTCGGTCTGCTCAACAAACGTAACGGCGAAACCCGCGAAGTGAGGCTCAAGCCCGGCCAGGCGACGCGCATGGGCGACGTCGTGCTGCGGTTGCGCGCGTGCGAGCAGACCGCGCCGTGGGAGCAGGAGCAGCTGACCGGCGCGTTCGTGCAGGTACTGGTGCGCGGCGTCGACACGCATTGGCGCCGGACCTTCTCCGGCTGGCTGTACAAGGAACGCCCCGCGCTAAACGCGGTCCAGCATCCGATCTACGACGTCTGGACCAAGAGCTGCGCGATGACCTTCCCGGAGACCGGCCCCGATACTGCGCCGCCCGCCGAAGCCTTGCCGGCCAAGCGATCGAGCGCGCGGAAATCGCCGGCTGCCGAGGATACCCCGCCGCCGGAGGATGGCTTGAGCGCTCCATCGAGCGCGGCGCCCAGCAACGCGACGTAATCCGCGCGCTCGATCTCGACCGCTCCGAGCGAGGCGAGATGCGAGGTCTGGAACTGGCAGTCGAGCAGCGTGAACCCGCCGGTCCGCAGCCGCGCGACGAGGTGCGCGAGCGCGACCTTTGACGCGTCGGTGGCGCGGCTGACCATGCTTTCACCGAAAAAAGCGCGGCCGAGCGACAGGCCGTAGAGCCCGCCGACCAGCTTGCCGCCGTCCCAGCATTCGACCGAATGCGCGAACCCCATCGCGTGCAGCGTCTGGAAGACGCGCTCTATGCCGTCGTTGATCCACGTCTCGGGGCGACCTTCGACGCTCTCCGCGCAGAGCTGCACGACGCGTTCGAACGCAGTGTCGACGGTGACCTGGAACCGGTCCGCGGCGATCGTCTTCCTGAGCGAGCGCGAGAGCTGGAACCCGTCGAGCGGCAGGACCGCGCGGCGGCGCGGCTCCACCCAGTATACGCTGGCGGCGTCGCGGCTGTCCGCCATCGGGAACACGCCGACCGAATAGGCGCCGAGCACGAGTTGAGGGTCTAAAACGTCGCTCATGCGGTGAGCCGGTGTTCGATCCGGCGCCAGAGGTCCGCAAACGCCTGCGCCGCGGCGGACTTCGGCGCGAAAACCCCGACCGGCGCGCGCTTGACCGCCATCGACTCGATGTTGCTCGCCATCGGGATCACCGGCCAGTCGGGGTGGCGGGCCAGCGCCTCGGCATGCAGTGCACGGCGCTTATCGACCATCACGTGGACCGGCAGCAGCGGCGTGCGGCCGCCCAGATGCTGGACCACCGCGTCGTACGCGCGGGTCGAGAGCGGCGAGGGGATCACTGGAATGACGATAAGATCGGCCGCGCGCATTACCTGGTCCGCGGTCTCTGTCAGCCCCGGCGGACAGTCGAGGATCACGCGGTCGTAGGCGGCAAGCTCGGACAGGAGCTTGGCGAGCCGCTTTTTCTTGTCCATTTCATGGAACAGCTGGTCGAGGCCGCGTAGCGACGCGTCGGCGGCGATCAGGTCGAGATGCGGGTAGGCGGTCGGCCGCGCCTGCTTGGCGACCGCGACGTCCTTCGAGAACATCGCCTGCGCTTGGTCGACTTTACCCCCGGCTCCATGGGGTCCGCCGAGCACCCAGGTGCACGCCGCCTGCGGATCCAGATCCCAGAGCAGCGTGCGGCGCGCTGACAATGTCGCGGCGCACCACGCCAGGTTCACCGAAAGTGTCGTCTTTCCGACGCCGCCCTTGAGGCTGTAGATCGCAACGGTTGCCATCAGACTAGCGTGCCGGTCTGCGGCGATCAGGGCAAGGGTGTGCGGCGCAAAGAAAAACGGCCGGCGGATGATCCGCCGGCCGTTTCGTCATTCGTAAACGTAGAAACTTACGCGTGGCAAATCTGCGCCGACTTGCCCGGTGCGGTCAGCGTGACGCTCGATTCATCGCCGGTCATCGACCAGCCGCCCTCGGCGGTCTTCGGCGAACCGGCAACGTCCGACTTCAGCGTCGTCGCGGGGCCGTCCTTCTTGGTCTTGACCACGGCCTGCTTGTCGCCCTGGAAGAACGTCACGTAGAGCAGGCTGTTGTCCTTGCAGCGCAGCGTCTTCTCTGACTTGATCGCAGGCGGCAGCTCGACCGGCGCGGCGTTGGCGAGCGTGTTCGCCATCGGATCGGGATTGCTATCCAGCACTTCGGGCGTAGCGGGCTTGGAGTTGCAGGCTGCCAGCACGAGCAGCGCGGCGACGGCGGTCATGGGGAGGATTTTCATAGCGGGACCTCGCTTCGCGCATGCAGCATGGAGCGTCAAGGCTTATGGTTTGCGGTACCATCGCGTCGCGACGGACAGGGAAGCGACGAACGGGGTGGGACGAGTGTTGGATCGGACGGTTCGCGTCATTCGCGTAGTGGACGATCCTGCTTCGCGACATCGCCTGGGGGATGGAGACGGTCTTCGACCATCGCCAGCGGAGTCGCGATGTGCGCTGCTATCAGGGTATCGCCGACGGTCTCCATCAGGTCCGAAGCTTCCGTCAACAGAGCCAAGGCATGCCGATATTTGTCCACGAACCCTGCTCCAATCGATGTTAGCTTTGTCAGCATTGATCGCGCCACTCTTAACATGGATCATATGTTCGAGGGAATGAACCTTGAATGAAAAGTGCGTCATCAATCCCCGGATTTCGCGAGGAGGCATTTAACGCCCGAAACTTTCGCTCGCTTGCTCCGGGCGAGGCGTCACGCCACATAGCGGGCATGCACACGACACCTGACACGCTCGCCCTGATCGGCAATACCCCGCTCGTTCGCCTGAAAGGGCCCAGCGAGGCGACCGGCTGCGATATCTTCGGCAAGTGCGAATACGCCAACCCCGGGGCATCGGTGAAGGATCGCGCGGCGCTGTTCATCGTCGAGGATGCGGAGCAGCGCGGCTTGCTCCAACCCGGCGGGACGATCGTCGAGGGCACCGCGGGCAATACCGGGATCGGCCTCGCGCTGGTGGCGAACGCCAAGGGCTACAAGACGATCATCGTCATGCCCGAGACGCAGAGTCGCGAGAAAATGGATACGTTGCGCGCGCTCGGCGCCGAACTGGTGCTGGTGCCGGCCGCGGCATTCTCGTCGCCATGCCATTTCGTCCACACGTCGCGGCGCATCGCCGAGGAAACGCCGGGCGCGATCTGGGCAAACCAGTTCGACAACACCGCCAATCGCCGCGCGCATATCGTCGGAACCGCGGAGGAAATCTGGTCGCAGATGGGCGGGCGGATCGACGGCTTTACCTGCGCGGCGGGAACCGGCGGCACGATCGCCGGGGTCGGGCTGGGGCTCAAGGCGAAGGACGAGAGCGTCTGCATCGCGCTCAGTGATCCACACGGTGCGGCGCTGTATAATTACTACGCGCATGGCGAGTTGAAGGCGGAAGGATCTTCGGTCGCCGAAGGGATCGGGCAGGGGCGTATCACCGCCAATCTGGAGGGAGCGCCGATCGATACGCAGTTCCGGATTTCCGACCAGGAGGGCTATGCCTGGGTCCGTCGCCTGCTCGACGAGGAGGGGCTCTGCCTCGGGCTGTCGTCCGGGATCAATGTCGCCGGTGCAGTGGCGCTGGCCAAGCACCTGGGGCCCGGCAAGCGGATCGCGACGATCCTGTGCGATACCGGATTCCGCTATCTTTCGACGCTGTACGATCCCGAATGGCGCCAGGCGAAGGGTCTGGCTTGAGCGGTCCGGTTCCCCAGAATCGACAGAAGCGCGGCAGTCGGGTATCGAGGTAGGGCAAGATGAAGTTACCCCACGAACCTTCCCAGACCATGCAGCGCATCAAGGTCGGCATGATCGGCCTCGCCGCGGTCGTGCTGCTGATCGGTCTCGCGAGCGCGATTATCGGTTCGACGAATCGCGAGCGGCCGGTCGCGACCGCGGGGACCGCGCAAGCCGACGTGGTGGCGAACATGGGCGTCTCGAACGTTACCGAAGCCGCCGGAGCGGGCGAGCCGCTCGCGGAAATGGGCGTGGCGCCGAGCGCCAACGCGCAGGCACCCGCGCAGTAACTGCTGCCTCCTTGCTCCCTCCCTGGAAGGGAGGGGCTGGGGGTGGGTTGGTTTTCCGCATACCTGAACGCGAGTGGCTCGATCGGGCCGACCCGCCCCCGACCCCTCCCTTCCAGGGAGGGGAGAGCGTTACCCCTTGGTAACATCTGGCGTGCGTTGGCTTCGACCATCTGAGGAGCTTCCGCACTTCATCCCGGATATCCCCAGTAGTCAAAACAGTCGGCAGCACTTTCACATCCAGTCTGCCCGCAAATCCCCCCAGACTGAGCATCGCAATTGCGGTGAAATCCGTCCGATCCCCAAAAATCCCGTTGCGTCCCCGAAGCGCTATGGTAGATGGAGGTTAATACAGGGGCATTTTCATCGTTCGCTGAAAACGCGGTCGAAAGGTAGCGATGGCTGTCTTTCGAAGCGGTGAAGCGTGCGCGCCAGTTCGAAGGGTTTTGGCGTGTCGGTACGGGGTCGCTATCAGGGAGACGGTATCGGCCTTGTCGACGACAAGGGCCGGGTAGCCATCCCCTCGGCACTCCGCACGATGCTCTCGGCAAATGCGCCCAAGGCGAACGGCAAGGACGGCGGGACCATCATCATCGGCGCGCATCAGAAGAATCGCTGTCTGGTCGCGTATGATCCCGGTTACGTCGACATTCTCGCCGAGCGCCTCGATCGCCGCGAATCCGAGAACACGTCCGAGAACGGCGAGTACGACTACAACATCAAGCGCGCCGCAGCGTCCGGCGAAGCGGTGCCGTTCGACGGCTCCGGTCGCTTCATCATGCCCGCGTTCCCGCGCTTCTATGCGGGCATCAAGGGCCATGCGTTCTTCTACGGCGTGCTCGACTACATCGAGATCTGGGACCCCGCGACGCTGATCGCCACCGACGGCATGCCCCCCGTCGTCAAGGAGATGGCGCGCTTCTACATGGCCGAGAAGGGGGTGCAGCTGTGAGTTCCCCCGACGCTCCGCACATCCCCGTTCTGCTCGACGAAGTCCTGGCCGCGCTTTCCCCCGAGCCCGGCGAGACGATGCTCGACGGCACGTTCGGCGCGGGCGGCTACACGCTGGCGTTGCTCAAGTCGGGCGCGCGGATCGTCGCGTTCGACCGCGATCCCGACGCGATCGCCAATGGTCGCGCGATGGAAGAGGCCGAAGAAGGCCTGACGCTGATCGCCGCGGACTTCTCGGCGATGGCGTCCGAGCTCGAGACGCGTGGCCTCGCGCCGGTCGACGGCGTGACGCTCGATATCGGCGTGTCGTCGATGCAGCTCGACCAGGCCGAGCGCGGCTTCTCGTTCCAGTCGGATGGCCCGCTCGACATGCGGATGGCGCAGGCCGGCATGTCGGCGGCGGATTTCGTCAACGAGGCGGACGAGAACGAGATCGCCGACGTGCTGTATCAGTACGGCGACGAGCCCAAGTCGCGTCGCGTGGCCCGCGCGATCGTCGCGGCGCGCCCGCTGACGCGGACCGGCGAGCTGGCGCACATCGTCCGCCGCGCGCTCGGCTACAAGGCGCACGACAAGAAGGACCCCGCGACGCGGGCGTTCCAGGCGATCCGGATCCACGTGAACCGCGAGCTTGGCGAACTCGCCGACGGGCTGCTGGCGGCCGAGCGCGTGCTGAAACCCGGTGGCCGGCTCGCGATCGTGACGTTCCACAGCCTCGAGGACCGGATGGTGAAGCGCTTCCTGCGCACGCGCTCCGGCGGCTCGCCTTCAGGTTCCCGTCATCTTCCGCAGGTGAAAGCCGTTGCGGAACCTAGTTTTTCTCATGTCGGCCGCGGTGTTCGCGCCGGCGAGGCCGAGATCGCACGCAACCCGCGCGCGCGCTCGGCGACATTACGGACGGCGCGGCGGACAGCCGCTTTACCCTGGACGGAAGAGGTGACGACATGACGGCGGCGTATCGGATGAAGGGTGTGGGCTGGTTCGGGGGCTGCGTGGCCGTCGTGCTCGGTTTCTACCTCGTGTCGCTGCAGGTCGCCGCCGAGCGCAAGAAGCTGGAGGCGGTCAATGGTCAGATCCGCTCGGCGCAGCGCGACATCCGCGCGCTTGAGACCGAGTTCGATACGCGGGGCAATCTGGCGCAGCTCGAGCGCTGGAATGGCGACACGCTGGCGCTGTCGGCACCGACGGCGGGCCAGTTCGTCGTGAGCGAGGCCGCGCTCGCGGCGCTCGACGTCAACAGCCTGCGCGCGGACGGGGTCCAGACCGCCGCGCTGCTGGTGCCGTCGGGGGCGGGGTCCGTCGTCTCCACCTCGATCGTGCCGGTTACCGCTGCTCCTGCCGTGGTGAAGCTTGCTCCGGTGCAGATGGCGCAGGTTACCGCACCGCGCGCGATGAACGTCGCGATCCAGGCCGCGTCGAAGACCGCGCTGAAGCCGGTCGTGATCCGCGCGTCGGTATCGACGCCGCGCTCCGCGGAGGCCGCGCTCGTCCGCGCCGCCAAGACAGAGCGCCTCGCAGCAGTGGCCAAGGTCCGGCCGCAGGCGGTTGCGATGCTCGACCGCAAGCTCCTGTCCGACACGACGCTGGGTGACATCATGAGCGGCGCCCGCTCCGAGAGCCGTAAGCGGCGGTGACCGCCTTGGTCGCCCGGCCCGTCTCGCAGCAACGTAGCGCCAACCAGCGTCATGCACTGGTAGCGACGGCGCACACGCGCCTGATGATGCTGATGTTCCTGTTCGGAGCGGCGGTGCTGGTGGTGGTCGGTCGACTCGGGATGCTGGCGGTACAGGCGTCGCTCGCCGATCCGCAGGCGCGCTCGGCGGCGATCGCGGCACGCGGCGACATCGTCGATCGCAACGGCGCGCCGCTCGCGCGGACGATCGATGCGTGGACGATCGCGGTACACCCGAAAAAGCTGATCGGCGATCCGACCGAGATCGCCAGCAAGCTCGCCGCGCTGATGCCCGAGGCGGGTGACCAGGCGCATTATTATGCGCTGCTGACGTCGGGCAAGAGCTTCATCTATCTCCAGCGGCGCGCGTCGCCGGCGCTGGTCGAGCAGGTCAATGCGATCGGCGAGCCCGCGATCGTGTTCGACCGCGATACGCAGCGGCTGTATCCGCAGTCGACGATGGCGGCGCATGCGCTCGGCTTCCTGTCGACCGCGGGCCACGGCATGAGCGGGATGGAGCGCGTGCTCGACGAGCGGCTGACCAATCCGGCGCTCAACGGCACGCCGGTCGCGCTGTCGCTCGACAACCGCGTCCAGGCGGCGATGGAGAGCGAACTCGGCCGCGCGATGACGACGTTTTCCGCGCGAGGGGCGGGCGGCATCGTCCTCGACGTCGCGACTGGCGAAGTGATCGCGATGGTCTCGTTGCCCACGTTCAATCCCAACCGCGTCGGCATGTCGGGCAGCGAACAGCTCCGCAACATTACTACGCAGAGCGTGTTCGAGCTCGGCTCGACGTTCAAGCCGATCACGATGGCGACCGCGATGGACACGGGTGTCGTCACATCGTTCGCGCGGCGTTTTGATGCGACGCATCCGCTCCAGGTCGGGCGCTTCACGATCCATGACGAGCGCGGCGATCCTAAGCGTTGGCTCAACATGGCCGAGACGCTGATCTATTCGTCGAACATCGCCACCGCGCGGGTTGCGGACGAGGTCGGACCCGCGAAGATGCAGGCGATGTTCAAGAAATTGGGCTTCGACACCAAGCCCGATATCGAACTGCGCGAGAAGGGCCGTCCGTTGTGGCCGAAATACTGGGCGCGGACGACGACGATGACCACCGCCTATGGCCACGGCATCGCGGTGACTCCGCTGCATCTGGCGAGCGCGTATGCGGCTTTGGTCAATGGCGGGATCTGGCGGCCGGCGACGTTGCTGAAGGTCGCGCCGGGGCATGCGGTTGCCGGTCGTCGCGTCATCAGCGAGCAGACGAGCGCGCGGATGCGGCAGATGCTGCGGCTGATCGTGCAGCGCGGCACTGGTCGCAAGGGCGATGCGCCGGGTTATCGCGTCGGTGGCAAGACCGGCACGGCCGAGGCGGCGGTTTCGGGCGGCTACGATCATTCGCGCAACGTCGCGACGTTTGCCGCGGCGTTCCCGATGGATGCGCCGCGCTATGTCGTGCTGGCGATGCTCGATTCGCCGCTCGGCACGAAGGAAACCGCCGGGTGGAAGACTGCGGCGTGGAACACCGCGCCGGTGGTCGGCCGGACGATCTCGCGCGTCGGTGCGATCCTGGGCGTGGTGCCCGACGCGCACCGCGACATCGACGTGTCTGACATCCTGCCGACTTTGTGGCAGGACCCGTCGCGTACACAGCCGACCGGGCAATGAGGACTATTGCATGAAACTCGCAGCGCTGACCGACGGGACGGAAGAGGCGCAGGTGACGGGGTTCGCGATCGATCACCGCAAGGTCGCGCCGGGCACGGTGTTCGGCGCGTTCGAAGGCGCGCGCGTGAATGGCGAGGATTATATCGAGGACGCGATCCGCTCCGGCGCGATCGCGGTGGTTGCGCGACCGGGGCTGACGGTCGAGGGCGCCGCGTACATCGCCGATGACAATCCCCGCGAGCGGTTCGCGCAACTGGCCGCGAGGTTCTTCGCGCCGTTCCCCACGACGTCGGTCGCGATCACCGGGACCAACGGGAAGACATCGTGCGTAGAGATGACCCGCCAGTTGTGGCGGATGGCGGGGTTCCATGCGGCATCGATCGGCACGCTGGGCGTGACGACCGCCGACGAGCGGGTGACGACCGGGCTGACCACGCCGGACGTGGTGACGTTCCTGTCGAACGTGGCGGGGCTCGCGCGCGAAGGCGTGACGCATCTGGCGTTCGAAGCGTCGAGCCACGGGCTGACGCAGTATCGGACCGAGGGGCTGAAGGTGGCCGCGGCGGCGTTCACGAACCTCAGCCGTGATCACCTCGATTATCACGGTGACATGGCGGCGTATTTTACGGCCAAGATCCGGTTGTTCTCTGAAGTGCTCTCGACCGACGGCGCAGCGGTTGTCTGGGCCGACGATCCTCAATCGGCACGGGTGATCGACTTGGCACGGGAGCGTGGCAATCGGTTGGTGACGGTCGGAACGCAGGGCGAGACGCTGCGGCTGGTCGGCCGCGATCCGACCTTGCTGGGGCAGGGACTGACGATCGAGGCCGACGGCCAGACGTACAAGGTCACCTTGCCGCTGATCGGCGCGTACCAGGCGGCGAACGCGCTGGTATCAGCCGGGCTGGTGATCGCAACCGGCGGCGACGTGGCCGCGACGATCGCCAACCTCGCGCGGTTGCAGCCGGTCCGCGGGCGGCTGGAACGCGCCGTGATCGCGAAGTCGGGTGCGCCGGTCTACGTGGATTACGCCCACACTCCCGACGCTCTCGAAGCGGCAATCGCTGCGCTCAAGCCGCACGCAGGCGGCAAACTTATCGTGGTATTTGGGGCAGGCGGCGATCGCGATACCGGCAAGCGTGAGACGATGGGGCAGGTCGCGGTGCAACACGCCGACCGCGTCATCGTCACCGACGACAATCCTCGGACCGAGGACGCGCGGGCTATCCGCTGCGACGTGCTGAAGGGCGCGCGGGGGGCTGAAGAGATTGGCGACCGGCGGGCGGCGATCGGCGCAGCGGTGCGCGAGGCTGGGCCCGAAGACATCGTCCTGATCGCCGGCAAGGGGCATGAGCAGGGGCAGATCGTCGGCGACATGGTCCTGCCGTTCGATGACGTGACCGTCGCGCGGGAGTGCGTGGCGTGAGGGAGGCTATCTTCTTCCCCCCTCTAGCTAGCGGGAGGGGCCGGGGGTGGGCTCGCGGGTTCGGCCAACGTTGCCCTTCGTCGATAGCGCGCGCCCACCCCCCGACCCCCTCCCGTTTGCGGGAGGGGGGGAAGTGAGCCTGTGGACTTCGGCGGAGATCGCAGCCGCTACCGGTGGTGTGGCGTCTGGCGACTTCGCCGTCACTGGCGTGGCCTTCGACTCGCGCGAAGTCGGTCCCGGCGATCTCTTCATCGCGATGAAGGGCGAGGCCAGCGATGGCCACCTCTTCCTCGACCAAGCCTTCGCCCAAGGCGCGACGGGCGCGATCGTGTCCGAGCCTTGCGACCATCCGCACGTTCTCGTCGCCGACAGCTTCGTCGCGTTGCAGGCGCTTGGGCGGGCAAGTCGGGCTCGGAGCGGTGCGAAGATCATCGGCGTCACCGGCTCGGTCGGCAAGACCAGCGCGAAGGAGGCGCTCTTCGCCTGCCTCGACCGCGCCGCCCCCGGCAACGTCCACCGGTCGGTCAAGAGTTACAACAACCACACCGGCGTGCCGCTGAGCCTCGCCCGGATGCCGCGCGACGCAAAGTTCGGCGTGTTCGAGATGGGGATGAACCACGCCGGTGAGCTCGCCGAGCTGACCCAACTCGTCCGGCCGCATATCGCGATGATCACGGCGATCGCGCCTGCGCATACCGCGTTCTTTCCCGACGAGAGCGCGATCGCCGATGCCAAGGGGGAGATCTTTGCCGGGCTCGAACCGGACGGGACCGCGATCGTCCCCTATGACAGCCCGCACCGCGATCGGCTGCTCGGACACGCCGTACCCCATGCCGCGCATATCGTGACGTTCGGCAGCGAGAAGGGCGCCGATGTCCGCGCGATCGAGGCGATGCGGCTGCCGACTGGCGGGACGTTCGTCACCGCGCGGATGGGGCAGGGGGCCGAGCACGAGCTGAGCTTCACGATCGCGCAGCCCGGCGCGCACTGGGTGTCCAATGCGCTTGGCGTTCTTGCGTGCGTGCGAGCGGCCGGGGGTGATCTCGGGCTGGCTGGACTCGCGCTGGCCGAACTTGGTGGGCTGCAAGGTCGCGGTGCGCGGTCGCTGGTGACCGTCGGCGACGGGCAGGCGCTGGTGATCGACGAGAGCTACAACGCCAACCCCGCTTCGATGGGCGCGACGCTCAGCGTCCTTGGCCATGAGCCCGGTCGTCACATCGCGGTACTCGGCGAGATGCGCGAGCTGGGCGAGGGCTCCGACGACTATCACGCCGCTCTCGCCGAGCCGATCCTTGCCGCGCGCGTCGAAATGGCGCTGCTCGTCGGTGAAGCGATGGCACCGTTAGCGCAGGTGCTTGAGGGACAGATCGAAACCGTCCATGTGGGCGACGCTGCGGCCGCGCTCGCGTCGTTACGGACGATCCTGGCGCCCGGCGATGTCGTGCTCGTCAAGGGATCGAACGGGGTTGGCCTCGCGCGCGTCGTAGCGGGTCTCCAGGCTGGCCTCAAAGGCGGGATTAACTGAATGTTGTACTGGCTCGCCGAGCATCTGGGATTTCCCGGTCTGCTGAACCTCATCCGGTATCAGACGGTGCGGACCGGTGGCGCGGTCGCGACCGCGCTGATCATTGGCCTGATCATCGGGCCGAAGTTCATCGGCTGGTTGCGCGTGCGGCAGGGCAAGGGCCAGCCGATCCGCGCCGACGGCCCGCAGTCGCATCTGTCGAAGCGCGGGACGCCGACGATGGGCGGGCTGATGATCCTGACCTCGATGTGCCTCGCCATCTTCCTGTGGATGGACCTGAGCAACCCGTATGTTTGGGCGTGCCTGTTCGTGACGCTCGGCTTCGGCACGATCGGGTTCCTCGACGACTATGACAAGGTGCGCAAGGCGAGCACTGCGGGGATCAGCGGGCGCACGCGGTTGCTGCTCGAGTTCATCATCGCCGGTGTCGCCGCGACGATCATCATGTCGCAGAACGGGCCGCATCTGTATTTGCCGTTCACGTCGCGCATGTATCTCGATCTCGGCTGGTTCTTCCCGGTGTTCGCGGCGTTCACGATCGTGTCGTTCGGTAATGCGGTGAACCTGACGGATGGGCTCGACGGGCTGGCGACGATGCCGGTGATCATCGCCAGCGTCGCGTTCATGGTGATCGTGTACCTGGTCGGCAACGTGAAGTTCGCGGACTATCTCGGCATTCCGCACGTCCCTCGCGCGGGTGAGTTGGCGATATTCTGCGGGGCGATCGTTGGCGCGGGGCTCGCGTTCCTGTGGTTCAATGCGCCGCCGGCCGCGGTGTTCATGGGCGATACCGGTTCGCTGGCCTTGGGCGGTGCGCTGGGGACGATCGCGGTCGTCGCGCATCATGAGATCGTGCTGGGGATCATCGGCGGGCTGTTCGTGATCGAGGCGCTGTCGGTGATCATCCAGGTTTTCTTCTACAAACGCACCGGCAAGCGCGTGTTCCGGATGGCGCCGATCCACCATCATTTCGAACAGCTTGGCTGGGCCGAGGCGACGGTGGTGATCCGGTTCTGGATCATTGCGTTGGTGCTGGCGCTGGTCGGCCTTTCGACGTTGAAGCTGCGGTGATCGTTGCGAAGGCCTGGCGCGGGAAACGCTATGCGGTGCTGGGGTTGGCGCGGTCCGGGGCTGCGACTGTGCGGGCGTTGGTGGCTGGCGGTGCGCAGGTCGTCGCGTGGGACTCCGACGAGGCGAAGCGCGCCGCCTTCGCTCCCTCTCCCCTGCGGGGAGAGGGTTGGGGTGAGGGGCAGCCCAGCAATGCTGCGCCTGGAACGGCCCCTCACCCAACCCTCTCCCCGGAGGGGAGAGGGCTTTTAGAAGTCGCGCCGCTCGATGATCTCTCGGGCTTTGACGCTTTAGTCGTATCGCCAGGAGTGCCTCTCAACACGCACCCGCTAGCCGCCGCCGCACGTGCAGCGGGCGTGCCCGTCATCGGCGATATCGAACTCTTCGCGCAGGCCCGCGCAGACCTCCCCCCGCACAAGGTCGTCGGCATCACGGGGACCAACGGCAAGTCGACCACCACCGCGCTCGTCCACCACATCCTCAAGACTGCCGGCGTCCCCACGCTGATGGGCGGCAATATCGGCCTGCCGATCCTCGAACAGGAAGCGCTCCCTGAGGGCGGCGTCTACGTGCTCGAACTGTCGAGCTACCAGATCGACCTGACGCAGAAGCTCGATTGCGACGTCGCGGTGTTGCTCAACATCACGCCGGATCATCTCGATCGCTATGACGGCTTCGAAGGCTATGCCGCCTCGAAAGCGCGGCTGTTCGCGATGCAATCGGCCGAGCATGACGCCGTCATCGGCATCGGCGACACGCTGTCCGCCGAGATCGCGCGCGGGTTGTCGGGGAAGGGCGAGCATCTCACCAAGATCGCTCCGGGCGTGTGCATGGATCAGAGCGATTGGCCGACGCTCCAGGGCCCGCACAACGCACAGAATGCGCTCGCCGCGATCGCTGTGGTCAAGGCGCTGGGCGTCAGCGAAGTCGACATCGACCGCGGCCTGACGAGCTTCACGGGCCTGCCGCATCGTATGGAGCAGATCGCCTCGTACGCCGGCGTCGCCTATGTCGACGACAGCAAGGCGACCAATCCCGAGAGCACCGCACCGGCTTTGGCCGCGTTCGACCGGGTCCACTGGATCGTCGGCGGCCGTGCGAAGGGCGATGACCTCGACGCCTGCAAGCCCGCCTTCGGCCACGTCGTCCATGCCTACACGATCGGCGAGGCCGGCCCGAAATTCGCCGAAATCCTGAAAGACTTCATGCCCGTCGAGAACGTCGGCACGCTCGACGCTGCCGTCCGGGCCGCCGCCGCAAACGCCAAGCCCGGCGACACTGTCTTGTTATCCCCAGCCTGTGCTAGCTTCGACCAGTTTCGCGATTACGAAGCGCGCGGGGCCGCGTTCCGCGCCGCGGTGGAGTCGCTGGCATGACCGATATTCGCGCTGGAAGGATCGACGTTAGGGCCGATATGGGCACACCGAAGACCAGCATCGTCGCGAAGATGAAGCGGCGCGGCGGGCGGGGCGATCAGTCGCCGCTCGGCACGTGGTTCTGGGATATCGACCGGATGCTGCTGCTGCTGACGCTGTTCCTGATCGCGATCGGCCTGATTGCGGTCGCCGCCGCATCGCCGGCGAGCGCGGTTCGCTATTCGGGCGAGCATCACAAGATCGCGCCGCTCTACTATTTCTGGCGGCAGTTGATGTGGGTCGGCGTGTCGCTCCCCGTGCTGTTCGGCGTGTCGATGATGCCCGTCTCGATGGCGCGGCGGATGGCGATCGGCGGGTGCGCGCTGTTCGTGCTGATGCTTATGGTGACGCCGTTCATCGGGGTCGAGGCGAACGGCGCGCGGCGCTGGCTCGGCGTCGGGTTCGCGCAGTTCCAGCCATCGGAGTTCCTGAAGCCGCTGTTCATCGTCACCGTCGCGTGGCTGTTGTCGCTGCGTGCGAAGGATGCCGAGCTGCCGACCGTGCTGATCACCGGCGCGATGACCGCGGGCGTCGCGGTGCTGCTGATGCTGCAACCCGATTTCGGGCAGACGATCATCTTCTGCTCGGTCTGGATGGCGCTGCTGATGATCGCGGGGACGCCGGCCAAGGTGATGCTCGGCCTCGTCGCGATGGCGCCGGCGGGGCTGATCGCAGCGTATGTGTTCTACGGCGTGGCGCGGTCGCGGATCGATGCGTTCCTGTTTCCGGGTGTCGAGGGCGAGGGCGCGGGCGACCATTTCCAGACGAATGCCGCACATAATACGCTGACCGCGGGCGGCTGGACCGGCACCGGTCCCGGAGCGGGTGCGGCGAAGTTTGGACTGCCCGAGGCGCATACCGACTATATCTTCTCGGTGATCGGCGAGGAATTCGGCTTGATCGCGTGCTCGGTGATCGCCGTGATCTTCCTTGCGATCGTGGTGCGCGTGTTCGTCAAGCTGCTGGACGAGCAGGACGAATTCAAATTGCTCGCGTCCGCCGGCCTCGCCACGCAGTTCGGCGCGCAGGCTCTGGTCAGCATGGCGGTGAACACGGGCCTCGCGCCATCGAAGGGTATGACGCTGCCGTTCATCAGCTATGGCGGGTCGTCGATGATCGCGTTGTCGGTCGGCATGGGGTTGCTGCTGGCGTTTACCCGGCGCAATCCGTTTCTCACGCGGAGCCCCTATGTCGTCCGCTGGAGTGGTGAATGAGTAAGCATTACGTCCTCGCAGCCGGTGGCACGGGTGGACACATGGTCCCGGCAGCGGCGCTCGCGGCTGAACTGACCAAGCGCGGCCACCGTGTCGCGCTGGTCAGCGATGCGCGTGGCGTACGCTTTCCGGGGCTGTTCGAGGACATCCAGACGCATGTCCTGCCGGCTGGGCGCTTTACCGGCGGGCCGCTCGGCTGGGCTCGGGCCACGCGGGAGATGTGGCGCGGGCGGGCGATGGCGCGCGAGCTGTACCGGACGTTCAAGCCCGCCGCAGTGATCGGCTTTGGCGGATACCCTGCATTGCCAGCGTTGCTGGCGGCGTTCGCGGACAAGATTCCGACCGCGGTGCACGAGCAGAACGCGGTGCTGGGGCGTGTGAACCGCTTCGTCGCGGGGCGCGTGGACGCGATCGCGACCTCGTCCGAGCCGACCGAGCGCCTCGCACCGAAGCTGCTGGGCAAGGCGCATCTGGTCGGCAACCCGGTGCGCGAGGCGGTGCTGGCGTTGCGCTCGCGGCCGTATCCGTTGCTGGAGGAGGATGGGATTTTCCGCGTGCTCGTGACCGGTGGCAGCCAGGGGGCGAGCATCCTGTCTCAGGTCGTGCCTGACGGACTGGCGATGCTGCCGGTGACGTTTCGGCGGCGGTTGCAGGTGACTCATCAGGCGCGGATCGAGGATATCGATGCGGTCCGCGCCAAGTACGCCGAGCATCATATTCCGGCCGAGCTGGCGACGTATCTGCCGGATATGCCCGAGCAGCTGGCCTGGGCGCATCTGGTGATCGCACGCGCTGGGGCGTCGACGATTTCGGAACTGACCGCGGCGGGGCGTCCTGCAATCCTGGTGCCGTTGCCGGGGGCGACCGACGATCATCAGACCGTGAACGCGCGCGAGATCACGCGGGCGGGCGGCGCGCGGACGATCGCGCAGGGAGACTTTACCGCAGTGGAACTGGCCAAGCAGATGCAGAAACTCGGGCTCGATCCGGCGGCGTTGCAGAATGCGGCGGGCCGCGCGCGGAGTTGCGGGCGGCCGAATGCGGCGAGCGATCTGGCCGATCTGGTCGAGAGCCTCGACGCGCCATTGTCGCGCATCCCTGTCGGTGCGCCCTCGAAGCCCAAGGCGCAGTTCGCATGAAGGGTGTCGCTACGGATATTGGCACGATCCACTTCGTCGGCATCGGCGGGATCGGCATGTCGGGCATCGCCGAGGTGATGAAGAACCTCGGCTACCGCGTGCAGGGATCGGACGTGGCCGAGGGCTATGTCGTGCAGGGATTGCGCGACAAGGGCATTCCGGTCGCGATCGGTCACGCTGCGTCGAACATCGGCGACGCCGCGGTGGTGGTCGTGTCGACGGCGATCGTGCGCTCTAACCCGGAGGTCGAGGCGGCGTTGAATGCGCGCGTACCGGTGGTGCGGCGCGCTGAAATGCTGGCCGAACTGATGCGGTTGAAGTCGACCGTCGCGGTGGCGGGCACGCATGGGAAGACGACGACGACCTCGATGGTGGCGGCTCTGCTCGATGCGGGCGGGGTCGATCCGACGGTGATCAATGGCGGGATCATCAACTCGTACGGCTCGAACGCGCGGCTGGGCGCGAGCGACTGGATGGTGGTCGAGGCGGACGAAAGCGACGGCAGCTTCCTGCGGCTTGACGGGACGATCGCGGTCGTCACGAACATCGATCCCGAGCATCTCGATCATTACGGATCGTTCGACGCAGTGAAGGATGCCTTCGTCGAGTTCGTCGAGAACGTGCCGTTCTACGGCGCGGCGTTGCTGTGCCTCGATCATCCGGAGGTGCAGGGGATCCTGCCGCGGGTGCGCGATCGTCGGGTCGTGACGTACGGTTTCTCGGCGCAGGCGGATGTGCGCGGCGTCGAGGTTACGCCGATCCCGGGCGGCAACCGCTTCGATTGCGTGGTGCGCGAACGGGATGGCGCGACGCGGACGATCATGGGAATCGAGATGCCGATGCCGGGGCGGCACAACGTCCAGAATGCGCTGGCGGCGATCGGGGTGGCGCTGGAGCTCGGGATTGCGGATGCGACGATCCAGCAGGGGTTCGCCAAGTTCGGCGGCGTGAAGCGGCGGTTCACCAAGGTCGGCGAAGTGGCTGGCGTCACGATCATCGACGATTACGGGCATCACCCGGTCGAGATTCGGGCCGTGCTGGCGGCAGCGCGCGAGGGCGTGAAGGGTCGCGTGATCGCAGTGGTCCAACCGCATCGCTATTCGCGGTTGGGCAATCTGATGGAGGATTTCCAGACTGCGTTCAACGACGCGGATCGGGTGCTGGTGACGCCGGTCTACGCGGCGGGCGAGGCGCCTGTGGAGGGCGTCGATGCGGCGGCTCTGGTCGAGGGGTTGAAGCGGCGCGGGCACCGGTTCGCGGGTGTGGTTGCTGACGCTGACGCGCTGGCGGTGGAACTGGCGGCGACGATCGAGGCTGATGACATGGTCGTGTGCCTAGGGGCTGGCGATATCACCAAGTGGGCGGCTGGGCTTGCCGATGCGATCGCGGCTCAGCGCGCGAAGGTGCTGGCGTGAGCGCTCGCGCTTCTGCTCCCCTTCCGCTTGCGGGAGGGGTCGGGGGAGGGGCTTCGGCCTCCCCCGACGGTACGGGCGCGGCTATGTCAGTCCCTCCCCTAACCCCTCCCGCAAGCGGGAGGGGAATCAAGGTCGAGGCAGGGGCTTCGCTGGCGGCTTTCATATGGTTTCGGACTGGTGGGCCGGCGAAGACGCTAGTGCGACCCGATACGGCGCACGATCTGGCCGCGTATTTGCGTGATCTCGATCCTTCGACTCCAGTCCTGCCCGTTGGCGTTGGCTCGAACTTAATCGTGCGGGACGGTGGCGTGCCGGGGGTCGTCGTGCGGCTGCCCAAGGCAATGGCGAAGGTTACGGTGCAGGATGGTCGCGTTCGTGCGGGTGCGGGGGCGATGGGGATCTCCGTTGCCAGTGCCGCGCGGGATGCTGGGATTGCCGGGCTTGAGTTTCTGCGTGGGATTCCGGGTACTGTCGGCGGAGCGGTCCGGATGAACGCGGGAGCTTATGGTCGCGATGTCAGCGATATTCTGGTCGAGGCTACCGTTGTTACGCGCGACGGTTCGGTCGAGACTTGGTCCGCTGAGAAGCTCGGGTTCACCTATCGTCATTCGGACCTGCCCGCGGGAGCCGTCGTGGTCGAAGCCGTATTCTCCGGTACGCCCGGCGAGCCAGCCGTGATCGGTGCGGAGATGGACCGGATCGCGGCCGAGCGCGAGGCTTCGCAGCCTCTTCGCTCGCGCACTGGCGGGTCGACGTTCAAGAATCCCGAGGGGCACAAGGCTTGGGCGTTGATCGACGCGGCCGGGTGTCGGGGGCTGACTCGCGGCGATGCGCAGGTCAGCGAGAAGCATTGTAATTTCCTGCTGAACCTCGGGTCCGCGTCGAGCGCGGAGATCGAGGCGCTGGGTGAAGAGGTACGGGACAGAGTGAAGGCGCATTCGGGGGTGACGTTGGAATGGGAAATCCAGCGGGTTGGTGAATATCTCCCCTCCCGCTTGCGGGAGGGGTCGGGGGAGGGCGGCCTGGATACCGGCATCTCGCATCAACCCCTCCCCCGACCCCTCCCGCAGGCGGGAGGGGAGCAGTGAGTGCATCTCTTCACATCGCGGTGCTCATGGGCGGCTGGTCGGCGGAGCGTGAGGTTTCGCTGATGTCGGGCAACGGCTGTGGGGATGCGCTGGAGTCGCTCGGGCACCGGGTCACGCGGATCGATATGGGGCGAGATGTCGCCGCTAAGCTCGCCGAGGCGAAGCCTGATCTCGTGTTCAATGCGTTGCATGGGACGCCTGGCGAGGACGGTTCGGTGCAGGGTCTGCTCGACCTGATGGGCCTGCGGTATACGCATTCCGGGCTTGCGACGTCGGTGATCGCGATCGACAAGGTGCTGACCAAGCTGCTGCTCGTTCCCGCGGGCGTGCCGATGCCAGGTGGGCGGATCGTCAAGTCGGCGGACTTGTTCGAGAGCGATCCGATGGCGCGGCCGTACGTGCTGAAGCCGGTCAACGAGGGTTCGTCGGTCGGGGTGGCGATCGTCATGGACAGCGGCAATTACGGCAATCCGATCGCGCGCGACAGCGTGGGCCCGTGGGGCGAGTTCGAGGAACTCCTTGCCGAGCCGTATATCCGCGGGCGTGAGCTGACGACCGCGGTACTCGGCGGCAAGGCGCTCGGCGTGACCGAGTTGAAGCCCAAGAGCGGCTGGTACGATTACGACGCGAAATACACCGACGGGATGACGGTCCACGTCTGCCCGGCGGAGATCCCCGACCAGATCACCGACGCGTGCAAGAGCCTTGCGCTCGAAGCGCACCGGCTGCTCGGCTGCAAGGGCGCGTCGCGGTCGGACTTCCGCTGGGATGACGAGCGTGGCGTCGATGGGCTGTTCCTGCTCGAGGTGAACACGCAGCCGGGGATGACTCCGCTGAGCCTCGTCCCCGAACAGGCGCGGCATATCGGCATGAGCTATGCCGAGTTGGTTCAGGCGATCGTCGATGAGGCGCTTCAGGACCATCCTTCCCCATGAGCCGTACGATCAAGCGCGGTCCGCCCCCCAAGCGGCCCGCCCCGCGACGTAAAGTCGCGGTCAAGAAGGTGTCGGTCATGGACCGGCTGGTCGGGATGCTCCCGGTCAGCGAGGATACGCTCCGGAAAATCGCGACGTGGTCAATCCTGGGCGCGGGCGGTGCGGTTGCCATCGCGGCGGCGACGTGGGTCGGCATCCCGGGAATGATCGGCGCGGCGGTGGCCGAGGGGGCGGGGCGCGCGGGCTTCAAGGTCGAGCAGATCGAGGTCACCGGCCTCAAGCGGATGGACCGCATGTCAGTCTATGCGGTCGCGCTGGAGGACAAGCAGAACCAGACGTCGATGCTGTCGGTCGACCTGGAGGCGGTGCGGCAGAAACTGCTGCGCTATGGCTGGATCGCGGACGCGCATGTGTCGCGGCGGCTGCCCAACACGATGCTGGTCGATATCGTCGAGCGCACCCCCGCCGCGGTGTGGCAGGACAATGGCCAACTCACGCTGATCGATTCGTCGGGTGTGCTGCTGGAGCCGGTCCAGCCTGACGCGATCCCGAACCTCCCGCTGGTGATCGGGCCGGGCGCGGATCGGCAGGAGGCGTCGTACCAGACGCTTCTCGCCGCCGCGCCCGCGCTGAAGCCGCGCGTGAAGGCGGCGACCTGGGTCGGCAATCGGCGCTGGGACCTCACGTTCGAGAGCGGCGAGACGTTGGCGCTGCCCGAAGACGGTGCGCCTCGTGCGCTGGTGAAGTTCGCCGAACTGGATGGGGCGAGGCCGCTGCTGGGGCGCGGCTGGATCCGGTTCGACATGCGCGATCCGACCAAGCTGGTCGCGCGCAAGCCGGGTGCGAGCCTGGCGCACAGCGTCGACGTGCCGGCACCTGCCAGCGCGGGGGCAAGCGCGCCGGCGGCAGGCGAAACTACGAATACTCCGTCGCAAACGGCGGGCGCGAACGTAACGGGCGGGGAGGGATGACATGGCGAAGGTGGCACCGGAAGGGCTGATCACGGCGCTCGATATCGGGTCGTCGAAGGTTTCGGCGATGATCGCGCAGAAGGGGGACGGCGGCGAGTTAATCGTGCTCGGCACCGGCCAGCGCGAGAGCCGGGGCGTCAAGCGCGGCTATATCGCCGACATGGCGACGACCGAGGCGGCGGTACGCGAAGCGGTCGAGCAGGCCGAGCGGATCGCGGGGATCAACATCGAGAATGTCTGGGTCGGGTTCTCGGCCGGCGGGCTCGTGTCCGACGTCGCCGAGGTCGAGTTCGAGCTTGGCGGCCACCGGGTCGAGCAACAGGATATCGATGCGTTGCTCGCCGCGGGGCGCAACTCGATCGATCCGCAGGGTCGCATGGTGCTGCACGCGCAACCCGCGCTCTATACGCTCGACGGGCTGACGGGGGTGAAGACGCCGCTCGGTCTGCATGCCGATCGGCTTGGCGTGCATATCCATGTCGTCGCCGCGGACGGATCGCCGGTGCGCAACCTCGATCTTTGCGTGCGGTCCGCGCATCTCGAAGTGAAGTCGATCATCGCCTCGCCGGTCGCCACCGGGCTCGCGTGCCTCAGCGACGAGGAGCGCGAGCTTGGCGTCGCGCTGGTCGAGATGGGGGCGGGGATCACCAACGTGTCGCTGTTCGCAGGGGGTATGCTGGTCGGGCTGACCTCGATCCCGATCGGCGCGCAGGACATTACCGACGACATCGCCAGTGCGTTCGGCACGCGGCGGCAGAATGCCGAGCGGATGAAATGCTTCCACGGCTCGGCCAACGCCAGCCCCCGCGACAATCACGACATGATCCCGGTCATGCCGATCTCCGCCGAGGACGGCGCGGGCGAGGGGGCTCAGATCACCAAGGCGCAGTTGATCGGCGTGATCCGCCAGCGGCTCGAGCATCAGATGGGTGAAGTGCGCAATGCGCTCACCAAGCTGAAGTTCGAGGGGCCGGTCGGGCGTCAGGTCGTGCTGACCGGCGGTGGTGCCGAGCTGAAGGGCATCGCCGACTATGCGCAACAGGCGCTCGGACGGTCGGTGCGGATCGGTCGACCGCGTGGCCTGACCGCGCTGCCGGAAGCGCATGGCGGACCGGCGTTCGCGACGCTAGCGGGGTTGGCCTTCTATGCGGCGACCAACCCGATCGACCTTCGCGGGCTCGCGCCGCAGCGGACGACGGTGCATCGGCCAAAGGGTATGGGCATGATGCGCAAGTTGATTAAGGCGGCACGCGCGAATTATTAAGAGTTTCGAGGGCGCTGGCGTTATTTCGGCTGGAACAGGCCGTGACGTTGGTGCACACAGATTAATCAGGGGCCCGGCCGTAGCGTATCTACCGGGTTGTGCGGAGAACGGCGATGAGCATCGAATTCCTTAGTCCCGAAGTGGACGATCTGGCCCCCCGCATCGCGGTGATCGGCGTCGGCGGCGCGGGCGGCAACGCGATCGCCAACATGATGCGGGCCGACGTCCAGGGCGTCGACTTCCTCGTGGCGAACACCGACGCGCAGGCGTTGAAGCAGTCGACCGCACCGCAGCGGATCCAGCTGGGGACCAAGATCACGCAAGGTCTCGGCGCCGGTTCGCGTCCCGAGATCGGCCGCGCGGCCGCCGAAGAGACGATCGACCAGCTCGCCAAGATGCTCGAAGGCGCGCACATGTGCTTCATCACCGCCGGCATGGGCGGTGGTACGGGCACGGGCGCGGCGCCGGTCATCGCCAAGGCGGCGCGCGACATGGGCATCCTTACGGTGGGCGTCGTGACCAAGCCGTTCGCGTTCGAGGGTAATCGTCGCGCCAAGTCGGCCGAGGGCGGCATCGACGAGCTGCAGAAGTATGTCGACACGCTGATCGTCATTCCGAACCAGAACCTGTTCCTCATCGCCAACGCGAACACGACCTTCAAGGAAGCGTTCACGATGGCGGACGAGGTGCTCCAGCAGGGCGTCCGCAGCATCACCGACCTGATGGTGATGCCGGGCCTCATCAACCTCGATTTCGCCGACGTCCGCTCGGTGATGCAGGAGATGGGCAAGGCGATGATGGGCACCGGCGAGGCCAGCGGCGACAACCGCGCGCTCGAGGCTGCACAGAAGGCGATCTCGAACCCGCTGCTCGAAGGCGTCAGCATGCGCGGCGCGAAGGGCGTCATCATCTCGATCACCGGTGGCGACGACATGCGCCTGCTCGAAGTCGACGAAGCCGCGAATCACATCCGCGACCTGGTCGATCCCGATGCGAACATCATCTGGGGTTCGGCGTTCAACCAGGAGCTGGAGGGCAAGATCCGCGTCTCGGTCGTCGCGACCGGGATCGACGCCGATGCGCGCCCGCCCGAGGTTGCACCCGAGCCGACCCGCTCGTTCAGCTTCGGATCGCGCAAGACCGACGAGAATACGTCGTTCCGTCCGAGCGAGCCTGCCGCTTCGTCGGCCGCGCCTGCTGCTTCGTCTGCTGACGAAGAGCCGCTCGACCTGAACGCGTCGTCGGAAGTCGAGCCGGTGGCGTCGAAGTCGGATGACGAGCTGGTGCTCGGTGCCGAGACGATGGTGCCGCAGGCCGCGCCTGCGCCGGTTGCTCCTGCACCGCAGCCGGCGCCCGCACCGCGCACGTATGGCGACGAGCCTTACGGTCGTGGTCCGATCGCGCGTCCCGCTTCGGCATCGTCGGTGCCGCCCGCTCGCGCACCGATCGCGCCGGCTGTTCCGGTGCCGACGCCGGCTGCGGACGAGGGTGGTGCACGTCGCCGCTGGCTCGCTCCGGGTGCCGAGGCTGCCCCCGAGGCGGTGCCGGCCGCACCGCGCGTGAAGCTCGGCGGTACGCTGTTCGAGCGCATGTCGAACGCGGCACGCGGTGCTGCGAAGGAAGACGGCGAAGCGGCCCCCCAGGACCCGCTCGACATCCCGCGCTTCCTGCATCGTCAGAACAACCAGTAAGTCGGGAACGTCTCGACTTATCAATATCTTGCACGATCCAGCCCTAACCTCCCCTCTCCCATCGGGAGAGGGGGATACGCCAGAGGCGGCGACGAGTGAGGGCATGTCGAGCAGGGCTTTCGCGCTTGCGTACGCAAAACCCTGCATTCGTCGCCGCCCCAGCCCAGTTCGCCGCGCGCATGCGTGCGAGACATTGCCGGTTCGGTCGGGCTGGCGTCTAGACAGATGATCCTCATGACCCGGTCCTCCCATCATCTCCTGACCGCCGCGCTGGCCCTCGTGCTTGCGGCCGTGCCAGCCGCCGCGTCCGCGCAAGCCGTCGTGCAGGCGATCCCCGGCACGACCGACGCCGACAAGCTCGGCGACGTGATGCGCCAGCTCGCGAGCAGCCCCCGCAACATCGACGCGCTGATCAAGGCCGGCGATCTTTCGATGGGCCTCGGCGATCTCAGCGGTGCCGCGGCATTGTTCGCGCGCGCGGAAAAGGTGAACCCGCGTGATGGTCGCGCCAAGGCGGGGATGGCGTCGATCCTCGTCCGGTCCGAGCGTCCGGGCGAAGCGCTCCGCTATTATGCGCAGGCGGAAGGTCTCGGCCTCGACCCGCGCAACTTCGCCGCCGACCGCGGCCTGGCCTACGACCTGATCGGCCAGCAGGATCGGGCGCAGCGCGACTACCGCGTGGCACTCCGCGATGCGCCCGACGACGAGACGACACGGCGCTATGCGTTGTCACTCGGCATCTCGGGCAAGCCCGAGCTCGCGGTCCAGCAGCTCAATCCGCTCCTGCTCAAGAGCGATCGCGGCGCATGGCGATCCCGCGCGTTCATCCTCGCGATGAACGGCGATGTCGCCGGCGCGGAGAAGATCGCCACCACGATGATGCCCGCAGGTACGGCGCAAGGCCTGCAACCCTTCTTTCAACGCCTGCCCAACCTTCCGGCAAGCGACCGCGCCTTTGCGGTACATTTCGGTGAAGTCCACGCGACGCCGGCACGCCTCGCGGATGCACGGATGGCACCACCCTTGGGCATTCTCGCCGCAGATCCGACCGCACCGGTAATGCTGGCAGCCGTAACGCCGCAACCCGCAGTCGCTGCGGCAACCGGCAAGAAGGACAAGCGCGATCGCCGCTCGAGCCGAGACCGTGTCCAGATGGCAGCAGTGACGCGACCGTCGTCAACACCAGTGCCCGTGACGACGTCGGCACCGGTCCCGCCGACCACCGCGCCACGTACGCTCACCACGGTTCCAGCTCGGACCCCGTACGCTGCCCCCGTCCAACTCGCAGCAGCGCCGATGCAGACGGTGCAGCCGCTCCCGGCGCGTACCGTTCAGCCTTCGCAACCAAGCTATTCAGCACCGAACGTTGTGGCTCAGGACATTCGCACCAATCCGGCTGCGGAAACGAACTCGGTAGTCTCGGCCAGTATCCAGCCTAGCCCATCGTCTGTCGCTCGTACCGTCCCGGCGCCATCGACGACGGGAACGCTTCCCCAGAACGTCACGACGCAGATGGCGGCAATTCCGGTGGGACAAGCGCGAACCGATCCGACCCGTGCGGCGAATGCGCCCGCAGCCTCGGCAGCCGCGGCGCCATCGGTTTTGGCCCTGCCGACGCCAATCCAGCAGGCACCCGCTCAGCCATCTTCGCCCGTCCAGACCGCCAGCAGCACGCCAACGCCCGGCTTCTCCACGTCGCCAACGTCCGTTTCCGTACCGCCACGCACCCACGCGGTGGCAGCGAGCGAGGACTCGATCCTCGCGCGGATCGTCGCGGGCCTGTCGATCCCCGCGTCCGAGCTCGACGTCGCGCCGATGCATCCCGCGCCAGTCGTGACCCCCGCGGCAATCCCCGTCCCGGATGATTCCGGGCGCGTGCTGGCCGAGGCGAAAGCCAAGACCGAGCGGGACGCAGCGGCCAAGGCGGTCGCGGCCAGGACACTGGCTGCGGACAAGCTCGCGGCCGACAAGAAGGCCGCGCTCGACAAGAAGGCCGCGGCGAAAAAGGCCATCGCCGACAAGAAGGCGCTCGCAGAGAAGAAGGCCGCCGCCGCCGAGAAGCTCGCCGCCGACAAGGCTGCGGCCGAGGAAAAGCGGATTGCGCGTGCTAATCCTGCGCGGACCTGGGTCCAGGTGTCCACCGGCGCGACCGAGGGCGACCTGCCCAAGGCGTGGAAGAAAGCGAAGGCCAAGGCACCGACCGTGTTCGGCGCTCGCGGGGGCTGGACCGCGCCGTGGAAGGCGACCAACCGCGTCCTCGCCGGCCCGTTCAAGACCGATTCGGAAGCCCGCACCTTCGTCAATCAGCTCGCCAAGGAAGGCGTCCCGACGTTCACCTTCACCAGCGATGCGGGCGAGATCATAACGAAGTTGCCGTCGAAGTGAGCTACCGCGCGCCCTGGGCATCGGACCCGGCGCGCAGCAAAGGACGGCTTCACGAGGAACAGAACGGGTCCGTCCGTGGCCCCCGCGATGCTTTCCAGCGCGACCGCGACCGGATCATCCACTCGATCAGCTTCCGTCGACTGCGCCACAAGACGCAGGTGTTCATGGCGCCCGATGGCGATCATTTTCGCGTCCGCCTGACGCACAGCCTCGAGGTCGCGCAGATCGGCCGAACGATCGCGCGGACGCTCGCGCTGAACGAGGACCTTACCGAGGCGCTCTGTCTAGCACACGACATCGGCCATCCGCCGTTCGGCCATGCCGGTGAGGACGCGCTGAAGGCGGCGCTGATGCCTTCGATCGAGGAAGGGGGGCAGGGCGGCTTCGATCACAACGGCCACACGCTGCGCACGCTGATGACGATCGAGCGGCCCTATCCGTTATGGAACGGGCTGAACCTGACCTGGGAAACGCTCGAAGGCCTCGCTAAACACAACGGCCCGGTGCGGCATCCGGGTTGGGCGCTGGCGACGGCGGATGCGGAATACCCACTCGCGCTCACCAGCTACTCCAGCCTCGAAGCGCAGGTCGCGGCGATCGCCGACGATATCGCCTACGACAATCACGACATCGACGATGGTCTTCGCGCAGGGCTGTTGACGCTCGACCAGATGCTGGCGGTGCCACTGGTCGCGCGCGGCTGGGACGACGTGCGGCGGCGCTTCCCCGATATCGAGCCGAAGCGCCTGGTCGGTGAGCTCGTCCGCACGCAGATCGGGACGATGGTCAACGACCTGATCGCCGAAACCCGTCAGCGGATCGCGGCGAGTGGCGTGACCAGCGTCGACGACGTTCGCGATGCGGGGCAGTGCCTGGTCGGCTTCTCGCCCGAGATGCGCGAGGCCGAGCGCGACCTGAAGCGCTTCATGTACGCCAATCTCTATCACCACCCGCGCCAACTCGCGGCGGCGGATGCGGCGCACGGGATCGTCTCCGGTCTGTTCGCGGTCTACCATGACGACCCGCTGACGATTCCCGAGGAATGGCGCGAGCGGCTGCCTTCGGAGGATCCCGACCGCAGCCGGCATATCGCGGACTTTATCGCGGGGATGACGGACCGATATGCCGTATCGCGCTACCGCGAACTGGTCGGCCCGATCGACTTGCCCGAGGGGTTCTGACTTCTGCTCCCCTCCTTGGAAAGGAGGGGCTGGGATTGGGTGGGCTAGCTCGTGCCGCGTCCGTTCCGTGCTACGGGAACCGACCCACCCCCAACCCCTCCCTTCCAGGGATGGGAGTAAAAGTTGCCGGCTCACTCAAACGCAAAACGGCGGCCGGACCGAAGTCCGACCGCCGTCACGCCGTCTTACAACGAAGTCAGCTCAACGCGTAACCGAAGCGATGCCGCCAGCCGCGCCATTGGCCTCGTTGGTCTTGAACGCGACCGGGACGCCGGCCGAGACACCCGATACGCGGTCGCCGCGAACGATCAGGTGGAACTTCTGGCCCGACGGATAGCGACGGCCGTCGATGACCTGGCGGCCATGGTCCTGCGTCGAGGTATAGACGTACGTGCTGCCCTCATGGACGAAGCTCTGCTTTGCGTCGGCGGCCATGCCGATCGTCGAGGTGAGGGCGGCCGCTGCTGCTGCGATGATCTTGAAAGTATTGCGCATGATCGTGTCTCCCGCGGTGGTGCGTCGAGCCGGATCAGGTCTTCACCCAACTCTCGAGTCACAGAAATATTGCGGTGCAGCATGAGTTGCAATTGCAAACCGATCCGTCGCGATTGCATCAACTGCAATGGTGAACGGCCCCTTACGTGCGACCAGCGCGGCGGGTGACATACTTCCACGACATTTGCCGCGTACACTCGCGCACGAAGGAGAAGTGTCGTGTCTGCTTCCAGTATCGCGCTCAATCGGTTCGGTCTCGGCGCAAGGCCGGGTGATACTATCGCCGGCGATCCGGCGAAGTGGGTGCTGACGCAGTGCGACCGGTTCGAGCCACGGCCACCGGTCATCGCGAGCGCGCCCGCGACGGCGGGCATTTCGACAGGTCTCGTCGCCTATTATGCGCAGGAAAAGGCGATCAGGGCGCAATTCGGTCCGCGCACGCCGAAAGCCGCGCTCGGCATGGACGGGAAACCCGCGGTCGTCGCTCCAACGATGTCCGGCGCGATGAGCCCCGCACCCATGTCGCCGGGCGTTTCACCCTCCGGCATGGCGCAGGCCCCCATGGGGCCGGGGGCGGTCGATCCAGTCGCGGCCGCACGACAGGAAGCGCGACAAGTCATCGGCAAGCAGAGCCGCAACGATTATGGCGCGGCGGTCGCGGCGCGGACGATGGCGGCGCTGACCGGCGACGCACCGTTCGTCGAGCGCCTCGTGCATTTCTGGGCGAATCATTTCGCGGTCTCGACAGAGAAGTTCGAGGTGATGGCGCTTGCCGGGCCGATGGAGTTCGAGGCGATCCGCCCGCATGTGCTCGGCACGTTCGCCGACATGCTGAACGCGGTCGAGCGACATCCGGCGATGCTGCTGTATCTGGACCAGGCGGTGTCGATCGGCCCGGACAGTCCGTTCGCCGTTCGGAAAACCAAACGCCGCACCGGCCTGAACGAAAATCTCGCGCGTGAGATCATGGAGTTGCACACGCTCGGCGTCCGCAGCGGCTACAGCCAGGCCGACGTCACCGAGTTCGCGCGCGCGATGACCGGCTGGACGGTCGCGGGTATCGGGCGCGGTCCCGGAGCACGCATCCAGGATGATTCGCGCGCGGGCAGCTTCCTGTTCCTCGACGACGTTCATCAGCCCGGCGATCGCACCGTGATGGGCAAGCTCTATCCCGCGGCGGGGGAGGCCCAGGCGCAGGCGGTGCTGTCCGATCTCGCCGTCCACCCCGCGACCGCGACGCACATCGCGACCAAGCTCGCGCGACATTTCGCGGGCGATACGCCGCCGCCGGCGATGGTCGCGCGGCTGAAGACGGCGTTCCTGAAATCGGGCGGTGACCTGCCGACGGTGTACCGCGCGCTGGTCGCGTCGCCCGAGGCATGGGTGGCGCAACCCGTGAAGTTCAAGTCGCCATGGGAATGGTATGTCTCGACCCAGCGCGCGCTCGGCACGACGACGGTTCAGCCCGGCGTTACGGTGGGGATGATGAACCAGCTCGGCCAGCCGATCTGGCAGCCGGGGCAGCCGATCGGCTACGATGACGTCGCCGCAGCCTGGGCCGGGCCCGACGCGATCCTGCGGCGCGTCGAGGCGGCGGAGCGGTTCGCAGCGCGCGCCGGGCCGGTCGATGCGCGGGCGTTGGCGCCGACCCTGTTCCCCGCCTCGCTCAGCCCCTCCACCGCGCAGGGCCTGTCGCGCGCGGAAAGCCCCGCGCAGGCGCTCGCCCTGTTGCTCGTCGCCCCCGAATCGCTGCGGAGATAGTCATGCTCGACCGTCGTTCCTTTCTCTCGACCGGTACGCTCGGCGTACTGGCCTCCGCGTTCGCGCCGCGTATCGCATTTGCGCGCGCCGCCACCGACAAAAGGTTCGTATTCATCATCCAGCGCGGCGCGGCCGATGGTCTCGGCACGATCGGCGCGGTCGGCGATCCGGCCTTTGCAGGCGTGCGCGGCGAGCTCGCGGCGGACTTTGCGTCGGGCGCCAAGCTTGACGGCATGTTCACGCTGCACCCGGCGATGACCGCGAGTGCAGGGCTCTACAAACAAGGCCAGGCGCTGTTCGCGCACGCGATCGCGTCGCCCTATCGCGACCGCTCGCATTTCGATGGCCAGAACGTGCTCGAAACGGGTGGGGTCAGCGCGTATCAGGTCCGCGACGGCTGGCTCAACCGGCTGCTCGGCGTGCTGCCGGCGGACGAGGCGCGCGCGATCGCGGTCGCGGCGACCGTGCCGATGGCGTTGCGGGGCCGGCGCGAGGTGGCATCCTATGCACCGTCGAGCCTGCCCGACGCGTCCGACGACCTGCTGCAACGCGTCGCAATGCTCTACGACGGCGACCAGCAACTGCACGGCCTGTGGAGCGAGGCGATGGCGACGCGGCAACTCACCAGCGATCTCGCGCAGGACGGCGGGCGCAATGCGGCTGCGACCGGCGCGCTCGCCGCGCGGTTGCTAAAGCCCGACACCGGCGCGCGGATCGCGATGATCGAGACCGGCGGCTGGGATACGCACACCGGCCAACGCGGTCGGCTGACCGCGCAGTTGAAAGGCCTCGACGCGATGGTCGCATCGCTACAGGCGGGGCTCGGGCCGTTATGGGCGGACACAATGGTGCTGATCGCGACCGAGTTCGGACGGACCGTCGCGGTCAACGGCACTGGCGGCACCGATCACGGCACCGGCACCTCTGCGATGCTGTTCGGCGGCGCCGTGAAGGGGGGCAGGGTGGTGTCCGACTGGCCCGGGCTCGCGCCTGCCGCTCTGTACGAGGCGCGCGACCTGAAACCGACGATGCAGCTAGACGCATTCATTGGCGGCGCCGTGTCGTCGCATTTCGGCGTCGAGCCGGCACGCGCGATGGCGGCCCTGTTTCCGGCGACCGCGAAGACGGCCGCGATCGAGGGGCTGGTGCGGGCTTGAGGTTCGTCTCCGTTTCCCAAGCTTATCGTCTCAATACACTTCTGTTCCCTCGCGAACGCGGGGGCCCAGGATCTCGGGCGGTGAATGTGGTTTAGCTTGGCCACCGCGTCCGCGAGGGAACGGGAATCTCTTCCGAATGTAACGGATGGACCCGGGCGGGCGCTAAGGAATATCCCTCAAAGGGATTAAAATTGAGCGCCGCGCCGCGATGGTCTAGAGCGCGCGTTTCCTTGACGTACCGGGACTGCCATGACGCTATACACCCGTTTCGCCGCGCATATCGATGCGGCGCTCGACACGCTGACCGCGGCGGGCACGCTGCCGGCTGGTCTCGATCGCAAGAACGTCACGGTCGAGCCGCCCCGCGACACCAGCCACGGCGATCTCGCGACCAACGCCGCGATGGTCCTCGCCAAGCCCGCCAAGACCAATCCGCGCGTCCTCGCCGATGCGCTGGTCGCCGAACTGTCGAAACTCCAGGACGTCGCCTCGGCGAGCGTCGCGGGACCCGGCTTCATCAACATGAAGCTAACCGACGACGCCTGGCGCGCCGAACTGGCCGCCATCCCCGAGGCGGGCGCCGACTACGGCCGATCGAAGCAGGGCGACGGGATCACGGTCAACATCGAATATGTCTCGGCCAACCCGACCGGCCCGATGCACATGGGGCATTGCCGCGGCGCGGTGGTCGGCGATGCGCTCGCCAGCCTGCTTGAATTTGCCGGGCACAAGGTGATCCGCGAATATTACGTCAACGATGCCGGCGGTCAGGTCGACGTGCTCGCGCGCTCGGTCCACCTTCGCTACCGCGAGGCGCTGGGCGAGACCGTCGAGATCCCCGAGGGCCTGTACCCCGGCGACTATCTCGTCCCCGTCGGCCAGTCGCTCGCGAAGGAGTTCGGCGACCGCTATGTCGGCGCGCCTGAGAGCGAATGGCTGGTCATCTTCCGCACGCAGGCGGTCGCCGCGATGATGGTGATGATCCGCGCCGATCTGGCTTTGCTCGGGATCGAGCACGAGGTGTTCGCGTCCGAGGCCGAACTCCAGGCTGCCAGGAAGCCGGAAGCGGCAGAGGCGGAACTGCGCTCGCGCGATCTCGTCTATGACGGCGTGCTCGAAGCACCGAAGGGCGAGACGCCCGACGATTGGGAGCCGGTCGAGCTGCCGCTGTTCCGCTCGTCGCAGTTCGGCGACGACCAGGATCGTCCGATCAAGAAGTCGAACGGGTCGTGGACCTATTTCGGCGCCGATCTCGCCTATCATTTCCAGAAGAGCCAGAGTGCCGATCAGCTGATCGACATCTGGGGCGCGGATCATGGCGGCACGGTCAAGCGGATCGTCGCGGCGGTGGCGGCGCTGACCGGCGGCAAGACGCGGTTCGACGTCAAGCTCGTCCAGATGGTCCGGCTGCTGCGCAACGGCGAGCCGGTCAAGATGTCGAAGCGCTCGGGCAATTTCGTCACGCTGGCGGATGTCGTGCGCGAAGTGGGCAAGGACGTCGTGCGCTTCACGATGCTGACGCGGCGGTCGGACGCACAGATGGATTTCGATTTCGCCAAGGTGGTCGAGGCGTCGAAGGATAATCCGGTTTTCTACGTCCAGTACGCGCATGCCCGCATCGCATCGCTGCATCGGCGCGCGGAAGAGGCGGGAATCACGCCTATTTCCGCCGATCTGTCCCGGCTTGATACGGACGAACTGGCGCTTGTACAGCTTGCAGCGCAGTTTCCGCGGCTCGTCGAGATCGCCTCGACCGCGCGCGAACCACACAGAATTGCGTTCTATCTCTACGACTTGGCGGCAGCGTTCCACGCGCTATGGAATGTCGGAAACGACCGGCCCGACCGTCGTTTCCTGGTGATCGAGGATCCACAGGCGACCGCGGCACGGCTTTTCCTGGCGTCTGCTATAGGGCAGATTATTCATAACGGCCTCGCCATCATGGGTGTCGAAGCGGTTTCGGAGATGAAGTGATGGCAGAAGATATGGATCTGCGCGAGGAAGACCGGCTCCCTTGGCTCGAAACCGTCGAGCCGGACGAGCAGGAAACCGTTGGCATCGGCCGCGTGATCGCGCTCGTCGTACTCGGCCTGGCCATCCTCGCGGCGATCATCTTCGGCATCTACAAGCTGCAACAGCGCGCGCCTACAGGCGACGGCCAGATGATCGCCGCGCAGGAGGGCGACTATAAGGTCAAGCCCGACGACGCCGGCGGCCTGAAGGTCAAGGGCGAGGGCGACTCGGCGATCGCGACCAGCGCGGGCAAATCGGGCAACGGCGCGATCGACCTGCGCGGCGTGCCGGAAGCACCGGTCGCGGGCAAGCGTGCGGTTGCGGCCAAGCCCGATGACGCCGCAGGTCGCAATGCGGTCGCGCAGGTTCCGGCCTCGGGTGGTCGACTGGTTGCTGCGGCACCCCTGGCGCCATCGAAGCCCAATGGTGCTAGCACGGCTACCGGTGGGTCGCTGGTCCAGCTTGGTGCTTATCCTAGCGAGGCTGTCGCCAACGCGGCGTGGGCGAACTTTTCGAAGCGGTTTGCGTATGTCGGCGCACTTGGCAAGTCGGTCCAGCCGGTCGCAGCCGGCGGCCGCACCCTGTATCGCCTGCGCGTGAACGCAGGCAGCGCGAATCAGGCAGCGGATATCTGCGGCCGGTTGCGCGTCGCCGGCGAGACGTGCTTCGTCGCAAGCTGATCGGGCGAAGCGGTGAGCGAAGGCGAGGCTCGCAGCAATCGCGCTAGCGGTTGCTCGCCTGCTTTGCGCCTCAATGATACTGCGGTTGCCAACGCGCCGGTCAGCTGCCTGCGAGCCTCGCGGCCTCGGACGGCGCGGGGTGTCAAACTCCGGCGATCAGCTCCCTCAAAGAAGGGGCGCTACCAGGAGTAAGGCCATACTTTTGGTCTGAGACGGGGGCCAGTTCATGGAGCCTGTCACGTCGACAGTTAGCTATCGCAGACTTACCGGGACGGCGGTGGCCGACACCGGGAGAGATAGCGATGATGGTGGTCGCACCGACTGCGGGTCGCAACTATGCACGTGATGGTAGTAATAGCGCCGGTAATTAGCACTTTTGGTGAAGTGACGGAACGCCCCGTACAACAAACACGGCGTCGAACGGTTCTTCGGCATCCGGTCTCATCGTACGGCCTGTGATACTATATTCGAGGACCGCTAACTATCGCGTCCCGAAAACTCGCGTGTCGCTCTTCACGAGCAGTCAACGCCGCAGGTTGCAGTCCAACCCGTAACGTTCGGCATCGCGAAACTCACGTCCCCACCAGATTCGTCAGGTACCCGCTTCATCAAACGCAAACCGCGCAAAAAGACCATTCTTCGCCGTCACGCGCGCAACGCATGGACTCAGATCGAACGGCGGTGCTTTCCGCCGTACTTGCGGCCGATGTAATCGCCAATCTGCGCGACTTCGGTAGCGGCTGCACGCGCGCCGTTCATCTGGCAGGGAAGCGGATCGCTCGCATGATCGCTCGCGCGGCGTTTTACCGTGTCGCACAGTTCCTCAATGTCCGCGCGCGACAGGATGTTCTTCTCGCGCAACAGACAAATCAGACTTTGCAGGATCACCAGGTTCTTGTCCTCGGGATCGGTTTGGAGGTCCGGGTATGTGGCCATTGGAGGTTTCCTCGATGGATATGCCGCGAGGATATGCTCAATCCTAAAACATGCAAGCCCCTACGCTTACGAGGAGAATGTCTTGGTCCACCATGCCCCGAATGCGTCCGTCTCCGCCTGGCTCAAGGTCAGTCCGATCTTGCTGCGACGCATCAATGCATCTTCGGGTATCCTCGCCCATTCGCGATCGTGCATCCAGCGCGCCTCGATCTCGGTAAGGCCGCCGCCAAGGTCCGCGCCGAGGCCTGCTGCGTCGGTGACGCTGGCGAGCATGTCATCGAGCAACGCCCCGTAAGCATGCGCCATCCGTTCGCTACGGGCATCCCCGAGAAACGGCCATCGCGCGCGGACCTGCGCGAGATAGGTCGCGAAAGGTGGGATGGCGCCCCCGGGGAAAGCACGGTCGCGAGTCATCTGGCGGACGGTCGTACCCAGCGCGGGGGCGATCTTTGTGAGCGCTTCCTCGGCGAGATGGCGGGCCGTCGTGATCTTGCCCCCGAACACGGACAGCAGAGGCGCCGCGCCCGTATCGCCGAGCGTGTCGAGTTCGAGGACATAGTCGCGCGTGACCGCCTTCGCCTCGCTGGCGCCGTCGTCGTAGAGCGGGCGTACGCCGGACCAAGTCGAGGTGACGTCGGCGGGCGTGATCTGGCGCGTGAAATGCTGGTTCGCGGCGTCGCAGAGATACGCGATCTCGCCCGCGTCGATCACCGCGTCTTCGGGGCGGTCGACGGGAATGTCGGTCGTGCCGATCTCGGTCTGGCCCTGATACGGGATTGCGAAGACGATGCGGCGGTCGGCGAGCTGCAGAATATACGCGTGGTCGCCTTCGTACAGTCGGGGCACGACAATGTGGCTGCCCTTGACCAACCGGACGCCGGCGCTGGCGTTGATGCCGAGCCGCCCGAGCAATTCGGCGACCCACGGGCCGGCGGCATTAACAAGCGCCCGCGCGGAGACATCACGTCCGTCGGACAGCGTTGCGCGCCACGATGCGCCGTCGCGGCGGGCGGTGACGAGTTCGGTGCGGACTGCGATCTCTGCGCCGTTGTCGTGCGCGTCCATCGCATTTAGCACCGTAAGGCGGGAATCGTCGACGAACGCGTCGGAATAGACGAAGCCGCGCGCGCCGTTCTTCAGCGGTGCGGTGTAGGTAGTATCGCTCCCGCGCAGGCCGCGAGAGCGTTTCAACGTCATCCGGCCGCCAAGCCAGTCGTAGAGGTACAGGCCGAGACGGACCATCCACCAGGGCCGTACCGCATTCTCGTGCGGCAGGACGAAACGCATCGGGCGGATGATGTGCGGCGCGGCCTTCACCAGGCGTTCGCGTTCGCGCAGCGCCTCGGCGACAAGCTTGAAGTCATAATATTCGAGATAGCGCAGACCGCCGTGGATCAGCTTGGTCGAGGCGGACGAGGTCGCACCGGCGAGATCGCCCTTCTCGACGAGCAGGACCGACAAGCCGTTCAGTGCCGCCTCGCGGGCGATCGCGGCGCCGTTGATGCCGCCGCCGACGATGAGGATGTCGTAACTTTGCGTCATGCCCGTAGCTTAGCCGTTTGGTAATGGCGGGCCTACCGACTATCTCTGTACCATGTACAAACCAAAAGCCGGTCTTCCGACGCGCGAGCAGATCCTCGACTTCATCGCCACTTCCGACGTGCCCGCGGGCAAACGCGAGATCGCCAAGGGCTTCGGGCTCAGCGCGCAGGACAAGATGGGGCTGAAAGCGCTGTTGAAGGACATGGCCGACGAGGGGCTGATCGACAGCGCGCCCGGTCGCGCATTCCACAAGATGGGCGGCATCCCGAAGGTGACGGTGCTGCGGATCGCGGACGTCGACGACGGCGGCAACGTCTGGGCGGTGCCAGAGCGTTGGGAGGCGGAGGGCGTGCCGCCGCCACGGCTTCGCGTACGCGAGCGGAAGCGTGGTGCACTCGGCGTCGGCGAGCGAATCCTCGCGCGGACCGAGGAGGCCGGAAACGGCTGGATCGCCCATCCGATGAAGGTGCTCGCGCCGGCATCCGAACAGGTGCTTGGCGTGTTGCGCGAAGAGGCCGGACGTCTCTGGCTGACGGGCGTCGACAAGCGCGAGCGGCGTGAGTTCGCCGTGGCGGATGCGGGCGGTGCGGCGCCGGGTGATCTCGTGCTAGCGGAATTGGCGGGGAAGCCGCCCAAGATCGCCGCGCGTGTCGTGCAGAAGCTGGGTGATCCGTTTGCCGCGCGGAGCTTCTCGCTGATCGCGATCCACAAGCTCGGTATCCCGGACGTGTTCTCGCAGGAGGCGCTCGACGAAGCGGAGCGGGTCTCGAAGCTGCCGCTTGGGGAGGGGCGTGAAGATCTGCGCGACCTGCCGATCGTCGCGATCGATCCGGAGGATGCGCGCGATCATGACGACGCGGTGTGGGCGGAAGCGGACGACGATCCTGCGAATGCCGGCGGCTGGAAGGCGATCGTCGCAATCGCGGACGTCAGTTTCTATGTGCGGCCGAAGTCCGAGGTCGACCGCGAGGCGCGGCGGCGAGGGAACTCGGTGTATTTCCCCGACCGGGTCGTGCCGATGCTGCCCGAAATTCTCTCGGCCGAGGTGTGCTCGCTGAAGGAAGGCGCGGACCGTGCAGCGCTCGCGTGCCATCTGCGGATCGGCAAGGATGGCTCGCTGAAGTCTTGGCGCTTCACGCGCGCGGTCGTGAGGATCGCCGCGAACCTTGCGTATGAAGAGGCGCAGGCGATCATCGACGCCTCCTCCCCTCCCGCCTTGCGGGAGGGGGCGGGGGAGGGCGGTGCCGCGCTCGACCCGGCTAGGGGTCATGAAGCGCCCCCCCCGACCCCTCCCGTAGACGGGAGGGGAGATATGCTGAGCGTGCTACAGCCGCTCTGGGCCTGCTGGCACGCACTTGCCAAGGCGCGTGATGCGCGTGCGCCGCTCGATCTGGACCTTCCAGAACGGCGCGTCGTACTCGATGAGAAGGGGCGCATCATGTCGGTTTCCCCGCGCGAACGCCTCGACGCGCACCGGCTGATCGAGGATTACATGATCGCCGCCAACGTCGCGGCAGCCAAGGCGCTGGAGGCGAAGAAGGCGCCGGTGATGTACCGCATCCACGAGCCACCGAGCCGCGAGAAGTTGGCCGCGCTGAAGGATTATCTCGAGACGTTCGACGTGCCGTTCGCGCTCGGGCAGGTCGTCCGTCCGGCCACGTTCAACCACATTATCGAGCGGATCGGCGATGCGGATTTCCGGCCGCAGGTGATGGAGCAGATCCTCCGCACCCAGACCCAGGCCTATTACGCGCCCGGCAATCACGGGCATTTCGGCCTCAGCCTCGGCAGCTACGCGCACTTCACCTCGCCGATCCGGCGCTATGCGGATCTGCTCGTCCACCGCTCGCTGGTGTCCGCCTATGGCCTCGGCGAGGGCGGGTTGCCGGCGGACGATGCGGCCAACATGGAGTCGGTCGGCGAGATCATCAGCCGGCTCGAACGCCGCGCGATGGAGGCCGAGCGCGACACCACCGATCGCTATGTCGCGGCGTTCCTGTCGGAGCGCGTCGGCCAAGTGATGGACGTGCGGATCACCGGCGTGACCAATTTCGGCTTCTTCGCGACGGTCGAGGGGATCGGCGGCGACGGCCTGATGCCGGTGCGTGATCTCGGCGGCGAGTATTTCCGCTTTGACGAGGGCGCGCGGACGCTGACCGGCGAGCATAGCGGCGACGTCTTCGCGCAGGGCCAGACGCTGGAGCTGCGGCTGGCGGAGGCGAACCCCGTGTCGGGTGCCCTCCGCTTCGAGATGCCCGAGGGGAAGGGTGCGGCCCAGCCTCCCCGTGGCGGACGCAAGCCGGTGCGCGAGATCAAGCGACGCGGTCGCCCGGCGAACATCCGCCACCAAGGCAAGCGACGTTAGGAATTGCGCAAACCCCCCGCGCTATGCGAGATCGGCGCGGGGGGAAGAGTATGCGGGGACTTATTCTAGGCCGATCGCGTCGACGGATCGTCAAGGATTTCGTCGCGGCACGGGCCACGACGGCTGATCGGGCAATCGCCTATGTAGCGAAGGACGCGCGAATATTCCGCCAACTTCGCGGCTATGGCGCGATCGTCGACGACGGGGCCGGGCGCTATCATCTCGATGCGCGAAAGCTCGGCGCATTTCGCGCTTCGGTGCGACTTCGAGCCGCAGCGATCGTCGGGGTATCGGGCGTCGCTGCAAGCGTTGCGGCGGCGGCGACGGTCTTCACGCTTGCCGAATAAACTCTCGCCGGTAAATCCGAGCCCATCCGGCATGCCGATGGCGTTGCGGCCGCATCGGATCCGTGGCGCCATCCCGGCGCTGTTCCTGGCGCGACACGCGATCGCAACCGACGATGCGATCGCGTTTCTACCTCGCGACACGCAGGAGCAGGCGACGTTCGATCGGTTACGCACACGGGGCATCGTCCGTGAAGGTGCACCCGGCCGCTTCTATTTCGATCTCGACGCGCATTACGCCGCAGCCGACCGGCGCCGACGTCTCGTCGTGCCGATCGCTATCCTCGTGTCGGTGCTGATCGCCTGGATCGCCACGCGGTTCTTTCGCGGTTGATCAGCCGACCGTGAAGGTCAGCCCCGCCTTCGCGACCAGCCGATCGCGCAGTTTTGTCCCCATCAGGGCACCCGGCGTCCAGATGCCGCCATCGCCTTCCACGTCCTGGACGAGGCACAGTGCAGCCTCGGCGATCATCTTGCTGGTCGATCCATAGCCGGGATCGCGGTCGCCGGTTACGACCGTGTCGATCCGCTCGCCGTCGGGCATGATGCCCGCGAACAGCAGGTCGTAATGGCCGGCATCGCGCTCTTCCTTCGACTGGCCTTCGCCGGGTTTCGGCCCCTTGTCGCCCGAGAACGGATTGAACTTGGCGATCGCCTCGGCCGCGACCTTGCCGAGATCGCCCAGCCCTGCGACCATCATCTCGTCATAGACGAAGTCTGCGCCATACGCCTCGCCGAGCAGGAAATTGGTGCGGTGGACGTTCTTGGTGTTGATCGGCGCCATCACGAACGGCGCGACCCAGGCCGAGATGGTCGTGTCGTATTCCGGGATCAGCCCGGTCGGCTGGTGCGGTCCGCTGAAACCAGGTGTGAGCGCGAACGGGCTGGTCAGCAGGTTGACGATGCCGGGATCGCGCGCCGCGGCGGCAAGCGTCGCCTTGACACTCGCCGCGGTGCCGCCGGAGAACGTCCCCTGCATTTTCCGCACGCGGCCTTTTACACGGGGTGCCGGGATACCGTATTTTGCCTTGGCGGCGTCCTGTAAGGTCAGCACGCCGAAGTCGAACGGAATGCTGTCGAACCCGCACGAGAAGACGATCCGGGCGCCGGTACGGGTAGCCTCGCCCTCGTGCGCATCGATCATGTGGCGCATCCAAGCGGGTTCGCCGCACAAGTCGACATACCCCGTGCCGGTTGCGGCGCAGGCTGCGACAAGGTCGGAGCCGTAAAGCTGGTATGGGCCGACCGTAGAGATGACGACGGCGGCGCGTTCCGCCATCGCCCGCAAGCTGGCGGGGGCGTCCGAGTCGGCGGCAATCAACGGCGTGTCGCCGGGCGCACCGATCAAGTCGCGGACTTCCTGGAGCTTGGACAGCGAGCGGCCTGCCATCGCCCAGCGGATCCCGCTCGGGTAGGTCTGGACGAGGTATTCCGCGACCAGCCGTCCGGTAAAGCCGGTCGCACCGTACACGATGATATCGAAGTCGCGCATATCCACCTCCTGTTTCCCCAGGTTTGCGCTCGCGCTCTTGCCATCGCAAGCAAAACGCCATCGGAGCCCGTGCCTCGCCAAACGCGCGCCGATCTGCCAACCTCGGCGAATGGCATCCGATCGCAATACCGTCGCGTTCCTGATCGACCAGCTCGCCGCGGCGGGAGACGTTTCCGCGAAGCCGATGTTCGGCGAATACGGCGTTTATTGTGACGGCAGGATGGTCGCAATGATCTGCGACGACCAACTCTTCCTCAAGCCGACCCCGGGTGGGCGCGCGTTCGCCGGTGCGATCGACGAAGCGCCGCCGTATCCTGGTGCGAAACCGTGCTTGGTGGTCGATGCTGACCGTTGGGACGACGCGGAGTGGATGGCGGACCTCATCCGCATCTCGACCGCCGAACTGCCGATGCCGAAACCGAAGAAGCCCAAGCCCAAAAAGGTCTAGGCGGCCTCGTTGAACTGCAGGCTCGCCAGCCGCGCGTAGAGCCCGCTGTTGGTCATCAGCGACGCGTGCGAGCCTTCCTCGACGATCTGTCCGTCGCTCATCACGATGATCCGCTCGGCCGCGCGTACGGTGGCGAGGCGGTGCGCGATGACCAGCGTGGTACGGTTCGCCATCAGTCGTTCGAGCGCTTCCTGCACAAGGCGCTCGCTTTCGGCATCGAGCGCGCTCGTCGCCTCGTCGAGCAGCAGGATCGGCGCATCGCGGAGCAGCGCACGCGCGATCGTCACGCGCTGGCGCTGGCCGCCCGACAGCCGTGCGCCGCCTTCGCCGAGGAAGGTGTCGAGGCCTTCGGGCAGCTTGCGCAGGAATTCGGCGGCGTTGGCGGCTTCGGCGGCGGCCCAGAGCTGGTCGTCGGTCGCGGACCAGTCGCCGTAGCGGAGGTTGTCGCGCGCGGAGGCGCCGAAGATGATCGTCTCCTGCGGGACCATCGCGATGCGGGCGCGGACTTCCGCCGGGTCGGCGTCGCGCAGGTCGATGCCGTCAAGAGTCACGCGGCCGGCGTCGGGGTCGTAGAAGCGCTGGACCAGCTGGAAGAGAGTAGTCTTGCCGGCGCCCGAAGGACCGACGACGGCGACCGTCTCGCCCGGCTTCACGTCGAGCGAGAAGCCGTTAAGCGCGGCGACGTCGCGGCGCGTCGGGTAGTGGAACTGCACCCCCTCGAACGCGAGCGCGCCGCGTCGCGGCTGGGGTAGGGCAACCGGGTTGGCGGGCGCGGCGATCTCGGGCTTTTCGCGGAGCAGCTCGGACAGGCGTCCGGCCGCACCGGCGCCGCGCAACAGGTCGCCATAGACTTCGGTCAACGCGCCGAACGCGCCCGCGACGATCCCTCCGGTCAGCACGAACGCAGCGATGGCGCCGCCGCTGATCCGCCCCGCCGCGACGTCGATCGCGCCTTCCCACAGGACCAGCGTGATCGACCCGAACACGAGCCCTATGACGATCGCAGTCATCACCGCCCGCAACATGATCCGCGCGCGCGCCGCCGCAAACGTCGCGGCAACCGCGTCTCCGAAGCGGATCGCCTCGCGGTCTTCCTGCCCGAATGCCTGCACAACCTTCATCGCGCCGAGCGTCTCGGTCGCGATCGAGCCGACGTCGGCAACGCGGTCCTGCGACGTGCGCGAGTAGTTGCGTACGCGCTTGCCGAGCAGCGCGATCGGCAGGATGATCAGCGGGATGCCGATCATCAGCATGCCCGCGAGTTTCGGCGAGATCGCGAACAGGTAGATCAGCCCACCGATGCCGGTGAAGGTATTGCGGAGCGCAATCGACACCGTGCTGCCGACGACCTGTTCGATCAGCGCCGTATCCGAGGTCAGGCGCGAGGCGATCTCGGACGGGCGGTTCTCCTCGAAGAAGCGGGGCGTCAGGCGGAGCAGGTGGCGTTGCACGTTGGTGCGGATATCCGCGACGACGCGCTCTCCGAGCCACGACACGTAGTAGAAGCGCACTGCGGTCGCGAGCGCGAGCACCACGACGATCATCAGCAAATAGTGGAAGGAGTTGGCGACCGACCCGCCCGCGCCGGGGCCGAAGCCGCGGTCGATGACGCGCTTGAATCCGTAGGGAATGCCGATCGTCGCCGCCGAGGTCATCATCAGCGCGAGCCCCGCAAAAGCGATCTGGCGAGGATATTGGGAGGCATGACGCCACACCATCGCGAGATCGCCGATCCGGCGGGACGTCTTCTCTTCGGGTATCGGCTTGGCCATGCGCGGTGCCTAGCAGTGGCGGGGGTGGCGCTCAACGAGAACCGGGCGTCGCCGAGCGCGGTGATCCGGTCGCGCGAGACGGAGCGTCGGTCGATCGCGCGTTGCACTGCGGCAAAATTGCGTTACCATTGTGCAAAGCCCGATGAGGCGAGAGGATACCGCATGCTCTACGATGCCTATGAATTCCAGCGTTCGATGATGGCCGGCGCCAGCAAGATGGCGAGCTTTGGCGCGGATATGCTCAACAATCCGGCAAACCCGTTCGCCTATTTGGGCGGCGGCACGGTGGTCGCCTCGGCGCTCGAAGTGTTCGCACACGCGAATGCCACTCGCGGCAAGCCGGCGTTCGGGCTCGATACGACGACGATCGACGGTCGTGAGGTCGCGGTGCGCGAGGAGATCGTGCTGCGGAAGGACTTCGGGCAGCTGAAGCGCTTCGTGCGCGAGGGTGTGGAGGACGGTCCGAAGCTGCTGATCGTCGCGCCGATGTCGGGCCATTACGCGACCTTGCTGCGCGGGACGGTCGAGCGGATGCTGCCGTTCGCCGACGTCTACATCACCGACTGGCGCGATGCGCGCAGCGTGCCGCTCTCGGCGGGGCGGTTCGATCTCGACGATTACATTGATTATCTGATCGAATATCTGGAGAGGATCGGCGCGAACGAAGGGCAGGGGGGCACGCACATGCTGGCCGTCTGCCAGCCCTCGGTTCCCTGCTATGCTGCTATCGCGTTGATGAGCGCAGACAAGAACCCGTGCCGTCCCAAGACGCTGACGATGATGGGTGGTCCCGTCGACACGCGCGAGGCGCCGACTGCGGTCAATACGCTGGCGACCGAGCGGCCGCATGCGTGGTTCGAGCAGAACGTGATCGCGACGGTGCCGGGCAATTATCCGGGTGCGGGTCGGAAGGTGTATCCCGGCTTCCTCCAGCTTGCAGGGTTCATGTCGATGAATCTGGGCAACCACATGGTCTCGCATTGGGAGATGTATAAGCATCTCGTCCAAGGCGACGGCGAGAGCGCGTCGCAGAGCCAGGATTTCTACGAGGAATATCGCTCGGTCTGCGACATGACCGCGGAATTCTATCTCCAGACGATCGATGTCGTGTTCCAGAACCACGCGCTGCCACGTGGTATCATGACGCATCGCGGTAGGCTGGTAGATCCGGCGGCGATCACCGACATTGGGTTGCTCGCGGTCGAGGGTGAGCGCGATGATATTTCGGGGTTGGGGCAGACCAAGGCGGCACTGACACTGGCGACTGCGCTACCCGACGAGAAGAAGCGCTATCTGATGGCGGAAGGTGCTGGCCATTACGGCATCTTCAACGGCTCGCGCTGGCGGGACAAAATCGCGCCAGTGGTGGAGGAGTTCATCACCGCGAACGGGTGAGGAAAACGGGCAGCCCTCGCAGGCTGCCCGCAGTCGTTAGGCGATCGAGTTTACCACCGCGTGGCTGCTCGACTCGTCCGAACGGATCGTGCCGCCGAACAGCATCTTGAGGCGGCCGCCGATCGAGATGTCGGTTTCCCAAAGCTCGGCGCTGTCGATGTCGAAGCGCAGGAGCGTCAGGTTGGGGTCTTCCTTGCCGCCCGGAAACCATGCCTCGACCTGGTTGTTCCAGAGCTTGTCGATCTGCGTGCGGTCGTTCGACGTCGAGACGTCGCCGGCCATGCACGCGAAGAAATCATGGCCCTTGCCGACGAACTGCGCCATCGCCGCGCCGCCCTTGGCGATACGGTTGTCGCGGCCGGCGAAGAAGAACAGCGTGTTGGGCTGATCGTCGTCGATCTGCGCGGTCATCGGCTCGGAATGCTGGCTCCCCGACTGCTGGCTCCCCGACTGCTGGCCGTCATGCAGGCCGATCATCACGAACGGGCTGGCCTTCAGCTTCTCGATGAACTTCGCTGCGACTTCCTGCGGGGTATCCTTGTCGGCCATCGTTATTCTCCTATTAGCTTGGATTGCCACTGAGAACGGGCGGGGCGGGGGTTGGTTGCGCAGGATCTGCGGTCGGCACACGCGCTGTTGCTGGATAAAACCGCGACCAACGGGCCATGTCGACGATCGCTGCGGTTCTGCGGCACCACAAAAATACGGTGAATGCGTTTTGCCGATCCATGCCTCAAACAGGATTTGGTGAGGCGCATCTTACTGCTATTGCAGGACTATGGAGAGTAGTCATTCCGCCGTAACGAACGTTCGCGTCGAAGAGCGCGCCGTCGTCGACGCTCAGACCTTCGCTACCGAAGTAGCGGGACGCGCTACCCCGGTGGTGTTGCGCGGGCAGGTTTCGCATTGGGCCAGCGTGCGGGCGGCGGAAGGTGGCGATGACGCGACCGCAACGTATCTGGCCGGCCTCGGTGATGGCGGCAAGCCGATGGACGTGCTGATCGGCGGTCCTGAATTCGAAGGCCGCTTCTTCTATCGCGGCGATAATCTGGAAGGCTTCAACTTTCACCGCGAGAAGGCCCCCTTGGCGGTCTTGCTGAGCGAATTGTTGCGACTGTCCAGCGTGCCCGAGGAGAAGCGGCATTTCCTGTATGCCAACGCGGCAACCGCGCCTGAGCATTTGCCGGGGTGGTTGGCAGCCAATCCGATCAACCTGCCGCTGGGCGGAGCGACGCCAAGGCTGTGGATCGGCAACGGATCGCAGACCGCGACACATTATGACGGCTCGACGAACCTTGCCTGCGTAGTCGCCGGCCGACGCCGCTTCACGCTGTTCCCGCCGGACCAGGTCGGCAATCTGTATATCGGACCACTCGACCGGACGCTGGCGGGGCCGCCGTCCAGCATGGTCGATCCGTTGGCGCCGGACCTGCACCAGTTTCCGCGATATACCGAGGCGCTGCGGCATGCATTGGTCGCCGATTTAGGACCGGGCGATGCGTTATTCATCCCGGCGATCTGGTGGCATCACGTCCAGGCGTTCGGGACGCTCAACGTGTTGTGCAATTACTGGTGGGCTTTCGATCCGACGGTTTCGGCGTTTCACGCGATGGTCCATGCGATGATGGCGGTGCGCGATCGTCCACCGGCGGAGAAGGCGGGGTGGCGAGCCTGGTTCGAGCATTATGTGTTCGGCGACGATGCGGCCGCGGCTGGCGATCATCTGCCCACGGCAGCGCGTGGCGTGCTCGGCCCAGCCTCGCCAGATCGTACCGAGCGGATCCGCGGCTATCTGTTGAAAGCGCTCCAGCGACGCTGACCGAGTGCCGCCAATGAAGGCGGCCCAGGCAGGCGGCGGGCTATAGTTGGTCGCCTTGTCGCCGTCATCGACGATGCTCGGAACGACCGGACGTCTTGCGTACACGTTTGGGACCATCGAAACGCAAGCGGTGTCGGTCGAGTTTAGTCGCGGCCGCAACGACGGTGAGCGGCATGGGCATCAGCCGATACTGGTTTACGCCAACCTGGCGAGCGCATGGGCATGGGATGGCATATGCGTCAGTGAAGTAGCGACTACGCGTTCGATCTGCGCCAATCGATTGGCGGCGGTCTCGATCGGTATGCCGTCGCAGATCGGATCGTAGCCTGAGACGGGGGCGTTCTGTCCGGTCAACACAGCGAGCCAGCTGGTTTCGTTAAACAGTTCGTCGGCCTCTCGAAAGATGCGGCCGCCAGCGTGAAACAATGCGAGCTTTTCGGCTAGCCCCTCCGGGATCGCTGCAGTTGCGCGGTCGCGCCAGAAGGGTTCGGCGCGCGCATTCAAATGGTAATGTGCGACGAGGAAGTCTCGGATGCGACTGAATTCCGCGGTCATGATCCGGTTGTAGCGCTCGACGGTCGCAGCGGCCGGGCGGCCCACAGGCAGCATCCTGAGCAGATGCTGCAATCCGCTTTGCACCAGATGAATGCTGGTGGATTCAAGCGGCTCCATGAACCCCGCCGCCAGACCCAAGGCGATGCAGTTGCCGCTCCAGAAGCGATTCCGATGGCCCGTCGCGAAACGGATCACGCGCGGGTCGGCAAGCGTCTCGCCTTCCACCCCGGCCAGCAACATAGCGGTCGCCTCGTCCTCGCTCATGTGGCGGCTGGAGAAGACATGGCCGTTGCCGGTGCGGTGCTGCAGCGGGATACGCCAGCGCCAGCCGGCACGCTCGGCTATCGCCCGGGTGAGCGGCAGCGGTACGGCGTCGGCAACCGAGGGTACTGCGACGGCGCGGTCGCAGGGCAGCCATTCGGACCAGTCAATCCATCCTGCCTCCATCGCGCCTTCGATCAAGAGGGCGCGAAAGCCGGAGCAGTCGATGAACAGGTCGCCGGAGATGCGGCTACCGTCTGCGAGATGGACGGCCGCGATTCCCGCCGGGCCGCGCTCGACGCGTTTGACCAGCCCCTCATGGCGGACGACGCCGTATGCCTCGGATTGCGTGCGCAAGAACGCGGCGTAGCGCCCGGCGTCGAAATGATAGGCATAGCCGATCCGTGACAGGGGTGAGTCGCCATTGGCAATCGGGCGTGAGAAGCGGCCGGCCTCCGCCGCGCGCGCCTCGAGTGAATAGGCACCCAGCGGGACTGCGAGGCCCGCATGCCGTGCGCGCAACCATTGCGCCGCGAACGGCACGCCGGCGATGTCGGTACCGATCTGGCCAAACGGGTGGACGTAGGACTCGCCTGGACGCGTCCAGCCTTCGAAGCGGATGCCGAGCTTGTAGCTGCCGCCGGTCGCGCGGAGGAAGGCGTCCTCGTCGATCCCGAGCATCGCGTGGAAAGTACGGATCGGCGGGATCGTAGCTTCGCCGACGCCGACCGTGGGGATGTCGTCGGACTCGATCAGCGTCACGCGCGTGCCGGCGGGGCCAAGCAGCCGTCCGAACGCGACCGCCGCCATCCAGCCCGCGGTACCGCCACCGACAATCGTCACAGATCGTAGAGCGTCGGTCATGCGCGCACGCGCGTCGGGCTGGTACGGGCGAGATAGTCTTCGTGACGCGGCATCCGGGCTGCGGCGTCGGCGAACATCGCGCGCAACCGATCAAACCGTGCATCTACGTCGCGGGCGTCGACCGCATCGGCGAGACGGTCCCAGCCCTCGGGGACGATGCCCTGACCCAGTAGCACAGCGACCCAGCTTGCTTCGGCGAACAGATCGTCCTCCCATCGGAACAGCCGTCCGCGACGTCGCCACAGGGCAATCTTCTCGGCCAGACTATCGGGAATCGCCCGCGCCCCGGCCTCGCGCCAGAACGGAGAGTCGGTCCGGCGGGTCGCATGATAGTGAAGCACGAGAAAGTCGCGAACCTGGTCGAACTGCGTCTCGGCAAGACGGTTATAGGTATCGATCTCGACCGGTGAGAAACCCTGGTCGGGGAACAACGCCAGCAGCTTCGAGATGCCGGTCTGCACCATATGGATACTGGTGGATTCGAGCGGCTCGGTGAAGCCGGAGGCTAGGCCAAGCGCGACGACGTTGCCTATCCACTGTTTTCGGCGCCGCCCGGCTGTGAAGCGAAGAACGCGAGGGTCGGCAAGCGGCGGCCCGTCGACACCGTCGAGTAAGGTCGCGGCGGCCTCGTCGTCCGAGCAATGTGCGCTGCTATAGACATAGCCGTTGCCGGTGCGGTGTTGCAGCGGAATGCGCCATTGCCAGCCGCTCGCTTGCGCGGTCGAGCGGGTGTACGGCGCGATCGCGGTGCCGATATTGGCGGTCGGCATCGCGACGGCGCGGTCGCAGGGCAACCAGCGCGTCCAGTCTTCGTAACCGGCACCGAGCGTCTGCTCGATCAGCAACCCGCGGAAGCCGGAGCAGTCGAGGAACAGGTCGCCTTCGATCCGGCGGTCGCCCCCGAGCATGACATGACGGACGTGTCCGGTAGGGCCGTCAAGCACGACATCGCCGATCTCGCCCTCAATCCTGGTGACGCCGTCGCGTTCCGCACGACCTCGTAGGAACCGAGCGTAAAGGCCGGCGTCGAAATGATAGGCATGCGCCATCTGCGACAATATGGATGCCGGGTCGGGCGAGGGGGGCGCGAACCGCCCGGCCCGCGCGGCGACCGCGCACAGCGAGTAGGCGTCGATGTCCTCGACCACGCCTGCGGCTCGGCGACGTCGCCAATGTTGGTGGAAGCGGACTCCCTCGATATCGAAGCCGAACCCGCCAAACGGGTGGAGATAGCGTTCGCCGATCGCACCCCAGTCGACGAACTCGATGCCGAGCTTGAAGCTGCCTGCCGTCGCCGCCAGAAACGCCGCTTCGTCGATGCCGAGCATCGCGTTGAAGGCCCGGATTGGTGGGATCGTCGCTTCGCCGACACCGACGGTGCCGATCGTATCGGACTCGATCAGCGTCACGCTGGCCCCCGTCGGGATCAGTCGTGCCAGTGCGGCGGCCGCCATCCAGCCCGCGGTACCGCCGCCGACGATGACGATGCGACGGACAGGTGAACCCAGCGTCATGCGGCAGCCAGTTCGGCCATGGCGTGCGCGTAAGGCGGAAGCGCACGGACCTGCGCGATGATCCGCGCGCGATGATCGGCGAAATGCTGTTGGATCGTTGCCAGGGGCAGCGCGTCGGCGCGCGCGTCGTAGCGCCGTGGCACGAGACCCATCGCGTCGAACATCGCGGCCCAGTCTTCCTCTTCGAACGGTTCGTCGTCGAACATCGGCAGACGTCCGCGTGCGGCAAACAGGGTGCGTTTTGCTTCGATGGCATCGGGAAGCACCGGTTCGCTGCGCACGTCCCCGATCGCGTTTGAGCCGCGGGCAGCGGCCTTCTGGGCGATGACGAAGTCGCGGGCGCCCGTCATGGCGTTTGCCGTAAATCGATTGAACGCCTTGGCTTCCACCGGCGCTCGGCGTTCTGCGGGCCAAAGCTGGATGAGCTGCGCCAGCGACCGCAGCAGCACTGTCAGGGCTGTTGGGTGCAATGGCTCGATAAGACCGGCAGCGGCGCCCATGGCGATGCAGTTGCCGCGCCAGGCCTCGACGCGGCGCCCGGCGCGGAACGGTGTGCCCTCGCCACTGGCGGCGCAGGTCAAACGCACGTCGGCGCCACCGAGCGGCCAGGTCGCGGTCCAGCCCGAACCCTGCGCATCGACTTGCGTATAGGGTGGCGGGGCGCCCGTTGCTGGCAGCGTTTGCGTATACGTCCGGTCACACGGCAGCCAAGCCGACCAATCCTCGAATGCCGGTGCCGTCCGGCTCGCGATGCGCGCGCTGCTGCCGGAACAGTCCAGCACGAGTAGCGGTGCGATATCGGTGCCGTCCGCCAATTTCAGCGTCTCGACGATGCCGCTTGCGTCGATTTGCGCGTCGGCAAACGGTGCGTTCGTGCACGACGCACCGAAGTTCATCGCGGCCGCGCGGAGCACTGCGGTGTAGGGGTCGACCAGCAGATGCAACGCATGCGCGATCGGGGCTTCGAGAGCGAACCGGCCGACCTGTGCGGCAACCGCAGACACGGCATAGTCGGCCAGACGGACATGGATCCCGTCCTTGCGCAGCCGCCCGGCAAGCTGGTGGAACGCGATACCCTGAAGCGGCGCACCCGTTTCGCCGTAGGACAGGAACGCCGCGGCACCGTCCTTGCGCCAGCCACCGAACGCGACTCCGAGCGCATGGCTTCCACCGGTTGCGCGGACAAGCGCCGTCGGCTCGATACCGAGATCGGCATGAAACCCGCCGAGCGCCGGCGGCACCGCGATCACTGGTGCGAAATCGCCGAGTCCGTCGCCTGTCGTGCCATCGTCGATCACGACGACGCTGTAGCGGTCACGTGGCAGGCGACGGGCGAGCGCCGCTGCGGCCATCCAGCCGCACAGGTTCGCGCCGAGGATTGCGACGGTCTGGCTCATGCCGCGGCCTTGATTCGTGCGATATAGGCTTCGTGCAAGGGCATCGCTTTGGCTGCGCTTGCGCAAGCCGCGGCAACCCTTGCGACGTGATCCCGCGACGTCGCCGTGGGAGTATTGGCTATCAGCGGATTCACGCGGCCCGGCATGATGCGCTGGCCGTAATAGACGGCAAGCCAGCTGGCCGGCAGGAACATGCCCTCCCGATACGATGCGACGATGCCCCGCTCGCGGAATTCGGCGATCTTCTCGGTCAGCGACGAGGGCAGGGTCATGGTTCGCATGTAGCGCCAGAACGGCGTGTCGTCGCGTTCCGTGGCACAGTAGTGCAGCACCAGGAAGTCACGGACCCGGTCATATTCCAATGCCATCGCGCGGTCGAATTCGGCCGCATCGGCGGGATCGAACACGCCACCGGATGGGAACAGTTCGATGAGCTTGCCGATCGCAAGCTGGATCAGGTGGATGCTGGTCGATTCGAGTGGTTCGAGGAACCCCGCGGACAGGCCGATCGCGACGCAATTCCCGACCCATTGGCGGTGCCGCCGGCCCGTCCGAAAGCGCAGCATGCGCGGTTCGGCAACTGCCTCGCCCTCAAGGTTATCGATCAGCACGGCACGCGCGGCTTCCGGATCGGTGAACCGTGTAGAGAAGACGTGGCCGTTCCCCGTTCGATGCTGGAGCGGGATGCGCCATTGCCATCCTGCTTCACGCGCGGTTGCCCGGGTGTACGGCGTCAACGCACCGGCATTGGCGGTGGGAACGGCCCATGCGGCATCGCACGGCAACCAGTGCGACCAATCCTCATATTTAACCTTGAGTGCGCCATCAATCAGGAGTGCGCGAAAGCCGGAACAGTCAATGAACAGGTCACCCGCGATCCGTCGACCATCGGCAAGGCGAACCGCGCCGATACCATCGTCCTTCTGCTCGACCGCATCGACGCGTCCTTCGATCCGGACGACGCCGCGCGCTTCGGCATAGTCGCGTAGATAGGCCGCGTAGAGCGTCGCATCGAACTGATAGGCGTAGGAATAGGTCGACCCGATCGAGCGCGGATCCTCAAGCGGCGGCGTAAAACGATTGTCGCGCGCGACGACGATCGGCAGCGAGCAGTCTTCCAGCGTCGGTAAGCCGTCAACGCCACCGCGCGCCGCGTGGGCCCAATACTGGTGGAAAGGCAGGCCATCGATGTCGTGCCCAAAATCACCAAAGGGATGAATGTAGCTGTCGCCGATACGGCCCCAATCGCGAAATTCGATGCCAAGCTTGAACGTCGCATTTGTACGACGAATGAAGTCGGCTTCGTCGATACCCAATCTTTGATTGAAGAATCGGATGTGCGGAACCGTTGCTTCGCCAACGCCGACCGTTCCGATGTCTTCCGACTCGATCAGGGTCACGTCCGCAAGTCGCCCGGCGAAACTCATCGCCAGTGTTGCGGCGGTCATCCACCCGGCGGTACCGCCACCAACGATCACGACTTGTATGCGGGCGCTCATGGCCAATCCTCATCCTCTCTGTGTTGTATCTCAGCAACTACGCGCTCATTTCCGAGCGTTCTTAACCTTTTATGTAGCTGTTACATTCGTGTGACGCTACCTCGCTCCGCAGATAAAGCGCGCCAACAAATGATAGCGCTATCTGTAAAGGGGATGCCAAACGTCATGACCACTGCGAATATCCTAGTTGCGTCTCGTCGTGTTGGTGCATTGAAAGGCGGGGCATCGTTGATCGCGCTCTGCCTGGCAGCCGCACCGCAAGCGTTGCAGGCCCAGCAAGCTGAGCCGGTTCCAGCGCAGAGCACGCCGACGGCGGCGGCGCTTGACCGTACCGCACCTTCAGATCGGGCCGCGGCGGCCAGTGCTGATACGTCCGTTTCGGGGCAGGCGCAGCCTTCCGCAAACGCGCAGGTTCCCTCGGGCGGTGCTAGGCCGACTCAGGCCGAGCAATCGACTGCGACACCGCAGAGTGAGGCCGCCAACCAGGACATCGTAGTCACCGGTATTCGTCGCAGCCTGCAAAGCGCGCAGGCGATCAAGAAGAATTCCGAAGTCGTCGTGGATTCGATTTCAGCCGAAGATATCGGTGCATTGCCGGACCGTTCGGTGACCGAGGCGTTGCAGCGCGTCCCGGGCGTGTCGATCAGCCACTTTTCCGCTGGCGTCGATCCGGACCACTTCTCGACGGAAGGGTCGGGTGTCGTCGTTCGCGGTCTCACCTACACGCGCTCCGAGATCAACGGCCGCGATTCGTTCAGTGCGAACAACGGTCGTGGCCTGTCGTTCGCTGACGTCCCATCGGAATTGCTGGGCGGCGTCGACGTGTTCAAGAGCCCGTCGGCCGACATGATCGAAGGGGGCATTGCCGGTACCGTCAATCTGCGGACTCGCCTGCCGTTCGATTCCACCGGGTTGTCGTTGGGCGGCACGCTGGAGAACAACTATGGAGACTTCGTCAAGAAGTCGTCGCCGACCGTTTCTGTCCTCGCCAGCGATCGCTGGCACACCGGTATCGGCCAGTTCGGCCTGCTCGGCAGCTTCGTGCGATCGCAGGTTCGCTCACGCGCGGACAGCGTCCAGATCTCGAACTGGGGCGAACGGGTACTCACGAGCGGGGGCGACCTGCTACAGCCGCTCGGCGCCAACAACCTTCCGAACGTCGGGACGACCGTGTACGTGCCGCGCGGTGCGGCGATCCGCAGCCAGGAATTCAACCGTACGCGCTACGGGTACTCGGCGGCTGGTCAGTGGCGGAGCAACGACGAGAAGATGACCGCGACCGCGCAGTTCCTGCGCGCGGATTCGCGCGAGGCCTGGACCGAGAACTCGATCGAAGTCGCTACCGACAACGTTTTGACCGCGGGGGACTCCCAGCCATTCCCCGGCACGAGCTTCGCGTATGACGACGACAATGCGTTCACCAGCGGTCTCATCACCGGTCCGAACGGCTATCGCGCCGATCAGGGTAGCGACATGCGTACGCCGACCAATGGCTTGCAGAGCAACAACATCGCGCGCGGCAACACGGCACGTTACATCACCAACGACGCCAGCTTCAACTTCAAGTGGCAGCCAACGACGCGTCTGGGCGTGACCGTCGATTACCAGCACGTCTGGTCGAAGGTAAACGTTACCGATCTTACCGTCTGGGGGACGACCTACCAGAATGCCGACATTCGATTGAACGGCAGCGACCCGGCCTATGTGAACTTCATTCCCGTTACCAACGGCGCCAACAACTACCAGAATGCGGCGCATCCGAGCTACGCGGACCCGTATAACAGCTTCTACCGGTCGGCGATGGACCATGTCGAGGACAGCAAGGGCAACGAAGACGCCGCGCGCATCGATCTGGACTATTCGTTCCCGGAGGAAAGCTGGCTGACGTCGATCCGCGCCGGCTATCGCTTCTCCGATCGTCAGAACGAAGCGCGGTCGACCGCGTATAACTGGGGCGTGTTGAGCGAGATCTGGGGCGGCGGCGATGGCAGCATGACCGCACCGGGGTCGACCGGCGGATCGGTATGGTTCGACCGCCCGATCGATGGCAATCCGACGACCCGCGACGCTGGCGCGCCGGGGCCGCAACAGGCCTTCACCTACGACAATTTCTTCCGTGGGCAGGCTAATGACGCGTCCAACGGTGGCCGTGTATTCTATCCGGGCAGCCAGCTTCAGGATTACGGCGCCGCGGTCCAGCAGATCAGCCAGATCGCGCACGAATGGCGTAATTTCACATCGACCAATTCGGGCGCGGATGGTTGGGTGCCGCTGGCGCAGCGTTCGGGCGTGATTGCTGGGACGCCGTTCCGTCCGGGCGAGGTCAATCCGGTCAGCGAGCGTAACAACGCCGCCTATCTCGCAGTCCGCTTCGGCAACGATTTGTCGAACGGGTGGAATTTGAGCGGCAATGTCGGCGTGCGCTACACCAAGACACGGCGTATCTCGTCGGGCTTCTTCTCGTTCCCGAACCAATCGTTCAGTTGCGTTCCACCCGCCAGCGGCACTGCAATCTCGCGGTTCTGTGCGTTGCCGGACGCGACCCGCGCAGCGGCAGTGGCGTTCCAAAACGGCAATCTCGTGCCGAACGACACCAAGCTGACCTATGACTACTTTCTGCCGAGCTTCAACGTGAAGCTGGCGGTAGGGGGTGGCCTGCAATTCCGCGCGGCGTTCAACAAAAGCGTCGCACCGCCCGATTTCGGGCAGACCCGGTCGTTCTATAATATCGGCCTGACGACCAGCGACCAGACGATCCTGTTCAACGGCGGTCCGGTGGCGATCTTCGACGTCGGCAACCCGAACCTCAAGCCGGTCCGCGCCGACAATTACGATCTGACCGCGGAATGGTATTTTTCGAGCGTGGGTCAGCTGACCTTCTCGGCGTTCGCGAAGAATCTGTACGGTGTACAGTCGGTCGGGACGCAGCGCCTGTCGTTCACCAACAATGGCTCGACGTTCGATGCCATCGTCACGACGCCGCTGAACTCGGCGGATACGGGCAAGGTGCGCGGGTTCGAGGTCGGCTATCAGCAGACGTACGGCTTCCTGCCGTCAGCGCTGGGCGGGCTCGGGCTCTCGGCGAACTTCACCTATGTGCATTCGACGGGTGTATCGCAGCAACAGCTGGACCCGAACGATCCGAACGTAACGGCGGGGATCATTTCCTCCGTCGATACCGGGAAGCTGCCGTTGCAGGGGTTGTCGAAGTACCAGTTCAACATCGGGCCGTTCTATCAGCGCAATGGCCTGGAACTGCGCGCCGCGTATAACTGGCGGTCGCGGAACCTGTTGACGATCCGCGATGTCATCACGCCGTTCGCGCCGGTCTATGCGGAGTCGTACGGGCAGCTCGATGCGTCGGTCTTCTATGCGATCACGCCGGCGGTGCGGATGGGCTTCCAGGGCGTGAACCTGACGAACTCGGTGACGCGGACGTCGTACGTCATCAACGACAACCTGCTGACGCGACCACGCAACTGGTTCATCAACGATCGCCGCTTCACCTTCTCGATCCGCGTCGCGATCAAGTAAGGCGATAACCGGCCGGCTGGTCCGGTCGGGTTGATATAATCGTTTGGGGCGTCCCGATCGTACGGGGCGCCCCTTGTTGCGTCCGCGGCGCGGCATGGCGGTGTGGTGGCGGCACTGCGGCGGCCATCGGATCACGTGCAAACCAGCTCACCAGGTGTACTCCGCGCTTGCGTCATATTCCGCAACGGCTCACGGCGCCGACAAGGAATAACCCCCACGCGGAGAATCCTAATGACCGAGACCGCCGATTACACGCCGCCGAAGATCTGGACTTGGAACAAGGAGAGCGGAGGCCGGTTCGCCAGCATCAACCGCCCGATCGCCGGCGCCACGCACGACAATGAACTGCCGGTGGGCAAGCATCCGCTGCAGCTCTATTCGCTGGCGACGCCCAACGGGGTGAAGGTGACGGTGATGCTCGAGGAGCTTCTCGCTGCTGGTCATACGGGTGCCGAATATGACGCCTGGCTCATCAAGATCATGGACGGCGACCAGTTCGGCAGCGGCTTCGTCGAGGCCAACCCGAACTCGAAAATTCCGGCGCTGGTCGATCGCAGTGGGGCAAGCCCGATTCGGGTCTTCGAGTCCGGCTCGATCCTGCTCTATCTCGCCGAGAAGTTCGGTGCGTTCCTGCCGACCGATGTCGCCAAGCGCGCCGAGGTGCTCTCGTGGCTGTTCTGGCAGATGGGGGCGGGGCCGATGCTTGGCGGCGGGTTCGGGCATTTCTACGCGTATGCGCCGGTCAAGATCGAATATGCGATCGACCGCTTCGCGATGGAGGTGAAGCGGCAGCTCGACGTTCTCGACCGGCGCCTGGCCGAAAGCGAGTATGTCGGCGGCGACGAATATTCGATCGCCGACATGGCGGTGTGGCCCTGGTACGGTGCTCTGGTGAAGGGACTGGTCTACGAGGCTGCCGAGTTCCTTCAGGTAAACGACTACAAGAATGTCCTGCGCTGGACTGATCTGATCGCCGCGCGGCCCGCCGTGGCGCGTGGGCGGATGGTCAACCGCGTGATGGGTGATCCTTCCAGTCAGCTCCCCGAGCGCCACGACGCCGGCGATTTCGATACGCGGACGCAGGACAAGCTCGACGCCGCAGCGGCCGACAACGCCGCGAGGTAACGCTTCCTCAGAGGCGCTGAGCAATCGATACTAGGTCACCGCCTTTGAGACGCACTCAGCTCGATCCGAATCGATGCCTCCCTCGGCGTCGATCCGGGTCGGTTTTGCTTAGCCGCCCGCCATGCCCTCAATGACGCGTTGCGCGGGTCCGACTTCGCGCTTGATCACCGGCGGTGAAGCGTTCGATGATGTCGCGCAGGCGGCCGGTCTGGACTGTTGCAGCGGTGAGACGCGGGCCATCGATCGATCGGTTTCCCACTCGACACGAAAACGTTTCGTTTTGAAATACGTGTCGAAGGTATCAACGGGTAAGGGCAAAGCCCTTATGCACGCGCGGATAGTGAGGTTCGCTGCACACTTCCGCCACGAAAGCAGTAGCTGGTGACCCCTACGAGAATCGAACTCGTGCTTACGCCGTGAGAGGGCGTCGTCCTAACCGCTAGACGAAGGGGCCGTTAGCAGAAGCGGGCGTCTACGGAATGGGGTGGCAGGCGTCAAGACGGTTGCCGAACATTCTTGGACGCCCGCAGCTTTTTCTTCAGGCGGCGACCTTTTTGCGCTCGGCCATTTCCTCGTTGAGCATTTCGGCGAGCAGGAAGGCGAGCTCCAGGCTCTGGCTCGCGTTGAGGCGCGGGTCGCAGTGCGTGTGGTAGCGATCCGCCAGCGACTGCTCGGTCACGTCGACCGCACCGCCGGTGCACTCAGTCACGTTCTGGCCGGTCATCTCGGCATGGATGCCGCCGGCGTGCGTGCCTTCCGCGCGGTGGACCGCGAAGAAGCCGCGGACTTCGGCGAGGATGCGGTCGAACGGGCGCGTCTTGTAGCCGTTGGCGGCTTTGACGACGTTACCGTGCATCGGGTCGCAGCTCCAGACTACCGGATGGCCTTCACGCGTAACGGCGCGGATCAGGCGGGGCAGGTTCGCCTCGATCTTGTCGTAGCCATAGCGCGTGATCAGCGTCATCCGGCCGGGTACGCGGCCGGGATTGAGCGTGTCGAGCATCCGCAGCAGCGCGTCGGGCTCTAGGCTCGGGCCGCACTTGATGCCGATCGGGTTGCCGATGCCGCGGAGGTATTCGACGTGGCTGGAGCCCTCGAACCGCGTGCGATCGCCGATCCACAGGAAGTGCGCGCTGGTGTCGTACCAGTCGCCGGTCAGCGAATCCTGCCGGGTCAGCGCCTGCTCGTACTGGAGCAGCAGCGCCTCGTGGCTGGTGTAGAAATGCGTCTGCGCGAGCTGCGGCACGGTCTCCGGATCGATTCCGCAGGCGGCCATGAACTCGAGCGCCTCGCCGATCCGGTCCGCGGTCTCGGCGTATTTCTTCGACCACGGGCTGCGGCCCATGAAGTCGTGCGTCCAGCGATGGACCTGATGCAGGTTCGCATATCCTCCCTGTGCGAACGCGCGCAGCAGGTTGAGCGTCGCCGCCGACTGCGAATAGGCGCGAATCATCCGCTGCGGATCGGGCGCGCGCGATTCCGCGGTGAAGGCGATGTCGTTGACGTTGTCGCCGCGGTACGAGGGCAGCTCGACGCCGCCGATCGTCTCGGTATCGGTCGAGCGCGGCTTGGCGAACTGACCGGCCATGCGACCGAGCTTCACGACCGGGAGCTTCGAGGCGAAGGTGAGCACGACGGCCATCTGCAGGATGACGCGGAACGTGTCGCGAATGTTGTTCGCGCTATGCTCGGCAAAGGACTCGGCGCAGTCGCCGCCCTGCAGCAGGAACGCCTTGCCGGCCGCGACTTCGGCGAGCGACGCGGTCAGGTTGCGCGCTTCACCGGCGAAGACGAGCGGCGGGAACGTGGCCAGCTGATCGGTCGCGGCGGTCAGCGCTGCGGCGTCGGGATAGGTGGGGAGCTGCCGTGCTTCGTGACGCGTCCAGCTGTCGGGGGCCCAGTTCGCGGCCATATCATGTCGTCCGATTGGTGAATTGTGACGAAGGCAATGCGCGAAAACGCCTTTTTGCGCAACGAAGTAAAGCTTGGCCGACAGCGGCGAAATGCTGCACAGGTCAGTTCAACCGGATGTGGTGGCTAAATCCATTCATCCCGGATTAAAAAATATATGGCGTCTTCGCTGTCCAATCGGCATGGTCCCGACATGGACATGCCAATGCGTATCATCATCGCACTTTCGATTATCGGCGGGGGCATCTTGGTCGGCGTACCGATCCTGATCATGTACTCGCGTCGTCGCCGCGCCGACAAACTTCGTCGCCGCGGAATCAAGAGCTACAATCGCAGCCCTCGCCCGGCCACGACCCAGACCGGTCAGTAACCAGCGTCGAGATCGGCGACGTTCTTCATCGGGCGACCGGCGAGGAACGCGGCCAGGTTGTCGAGGAACAGCGTCGCCCCGCGAGCGAACATCGTCGTCTGGCTACGGCCCGATAGGTGCATCGTGACGATCGCGTTAGGCGTCGACCAAAGCGGATGATCCGCGGGCAGGGGCTCCGGGCTGGTCGGATCGAGCACGGCCCCGGCAATCGAACCGTCTGTCAGCGCCGCGATCAGCGCATGATCGTCGATCATGTCGCCGCGCGCAATGTTGATCAGCCAGGCGGACGGCCTCATCCGCTGTAATTCTTCGCGACCGATCATCGCGTGCGTCGCGTCTGTCGAGGGCGCGGCGAGGATCACCCAGTCGAACGCGTCGAGCCGATCGCGCCAAGCGTCGGGCGTGATCGTGCCATCGCGGCCGGTGCGCGTTACGCCGGTGACCTCGACCCCGAACGCGCTCAATCGGTCGCCGATCATCTTGCCGATCGTGCCATAGCCAATGACAAGTGCCTTGGTTCCGGCGAGTTCGATCTTGCCGGGCGCGTCCTTCAGCCACTCATGACGGTCCTGCGCGCGGACGACGGTATCGAAGCGCTTGGCGGCGACGAGCACCGCCATCACCGCATATTCGGCGACCGCGACGGCGTTGATGCCGGCACCATTGGTCAAAGTGACGCCGTTCTCACGCAGTATGTCGAGCGGGAACGCGTCGAGCCCGGCATAGATCGTCGAGACCCATTTGAGGTTCGGCCCGGCATGGCGGATCGCGTCGGCGACGAGTTCGGTCGGCTGCATGTCCACCCAGGCGATATCCGCGTCTGTGATCATCGCGTTGGCTTCGTCCGGCTTGGCGAACCAGGCGAGGTCTAGGTCAGCGGGCAGTTGCGGTTCGAGGAGCGGGCGGGCGGCGGCTGGGAGGACGGCTTTCATCCGGAGAACATCGGCGTGCGGCGGGGCATGTCAAGTTGTGCCGGGGTCAGCGACGGATCGGTCCCGCGTTCCCCTGCAGTAACACGCTGCCACAATGCTCTCGTCATCCCCGCGCAGGCGGGAATCCCTATGCTCAAAGGCTGGCGATCTAACCGTAAGGCTTGCCAGTATGGGTTCCCGCCTCCGCGGGAATGACGATCAGATTTTCCCTGTGGCCTCAGTTCCTGGACCTGCACGGCGTGTTCACACCACTGCGATCTTCCAGTCCCAGCCTAACGAGTCGCCGTCCATCACCTCGACACCCGCGGCGGCGAGTTCGTCGCGGATCGCATCCGATCGCCCGAAGTCCTTCGCGGCTCGCGCATCGCGGCGATCCGCCAGCCGTGCGGCGATCGCATCCTCGTCGATGGTCGCCGTTATCGGCCGGATCCGCAGGTCCTCGCGGCTGATCGTCGCCAGGTCCAGCCCCAGTACCGCGTCGAAATCGTCCAGCGCAGCGACACGGTCCGCCGGCGCTACCCGCTTGTCCGCGAGAAGTTCGTCGAGGATCGGCAGCGCGCGCGGCGTGGCGAGATCGTCCGAGACCGCCTCCTCCAGCCGGTCGGCATAGGCATGCGCGCTACCCGACGGGCCGCCGGGCTCGCGAGCGCGCAACGTCTCGACCGCTTGCACCATGCGCTTCAGGCGGATCGCCGCCGCGGCCAAATTCTCCCAGGAGAATTCTAGCTCGCTCCGATAATGCGCCTGGAGGCACATCAGCCGGTAGGCGAGGGGGTGGAAGCCGCGGTCGACGATCGTCTGCATCGTCGTGAACTTGCCGGTCGACTTCGACATCTTGCCCGCACGCTCGACCAGGAAGTTGTTGTGCATCCAGACGCTCGCGCCGGTATCCGCGCAATCGCAGTGCGCCTGGTTCTGCGCGATCTCGTTGGGATGGTGGATTTCGCGGTGGTCGATCCCGCCGGTGTGGATGTCGAAATGCTCGCCGAGGTAATGCTTGCTCATCACCGAACATTCGAGATGCCAGCCCGGCGCGCCGCGACCCCAGGGTGAATCCCATTCCATCTGGCGGTTCTCGCCAGGAGCAGAGGCCCGCCAGATCGCGAAGTCCTGTGGGTTGCGCTTGCCGGCGACCGGTTCGATCCGGCTTTCTATGTCGTCGTTGCCGGCTCGTGCGAGGCGGCCATAGTCCGGGACGGTCGCCACATCAAAGTACAGCCCACTGTCGAGCAAGTAGCAATGCTTCGGAGTGATCTGTTCGGCGAACGCGATCATCTCGGCGATATGATCCGTCGCGACGGCCCAACGCGCCGGCGGCACGATGTTGAGGCGCGCGACGTCGCGTTTGAACACGTCAGTATAATAGGCTGCGATCTCCCAGATCGAGCGCCCTTGCGCGGCGGCGGCCTTCTCCATCTTGTCGTCACCTACATCGGCGTCGGAGGTCAGGTGGCCGACATCGGTGATGTTGATGATGTGGGTCGTCGGCCACCCCTTCCACCGCAGCACGCGACCCAGCGTGTCCGCGAACAGGAAGGCGCGCATGTTGCCGATATGCTGATAATTATAGACGGTCGGCCCGCAGGTGTAGAGCCCGACATCGGTCGGATCGATCGGCTGGAAGGTCTCGAGCTGGCGCGAGAGGCTGTTATACAGTGTCAGGGGTATACGGGTCATGGCCTGCTCTTAGCGCTGCATGGGCCCTCCCGCAAAGGCGCTCACATGTCGGGCAGACCCGCCGGAACAAGTGGTTTGGCTTGAAAAGACGGCGCTCCGCTGATAGGGGCCCCAGTTCATGCGGCGCGGACCTGTTCGCGACGGCAAAAATATATTCGTCCGGAGCTTATCGGGTTTATGCAGATCATCGTACGCGACAACAACGTCGACCAGGCCCTTCGCGCGCTTAAGAAGAAGCTGCAGCGCGAGGGCGTGTATCGCGAGATGAAGCTGCGCCGGCATTACGAGAAGCCGTCCGAGAAGCGCGCACGTGAGCGTGCAGCAGCGATCCGTCGCTCGCGCAAGCTCGACCGCAAGCGCGCAGAGCGCGACGGCGCACGCTAAGATTTTGTCGGCCGTACCCGGCGAGCGGGTGGGTCGATAGTTCGGGGTGTCGTGATCGGCACCCCAATTGCTTTCCAAAGGCACGCGCGGCGCTCCGGCGTGACCAGATGACCGGGGCCCGAACCGATGTCGACCGTCACCGCAGTGCCGCTGCAGCCAACCAAGCGCAGCTACCTCGTCTACCTATGGGTCGGTATCGCGCTCGCGCTGATCGCCGCGGTTGCGCTGGCGCGTCAGGGTGATGATCCCCTGGCCCGTAATGCGCGCGCGCGGGGCGTGGTCGTTACCGCATCCGGTTTGCAGTATAAGGTGATCGCGCCCGGCAAGCCCGGTGCGGCCAAGCCGACCGACGCCGACGTCGCGCTGGTGAACTACGAGGGTAAGCTGCTCAACGGCACGACCTTTGACAAGTCGCAGCAGCCGACGCCGATGCCCGTCACCGGCGTGGTCCCCGGTTTCTCCGAGGCGCTGAAGCTGATGCCGAAGGGGTCGAAGTACCGCTTCTGGATCAAGCCGGCGCTTGGCTATGGCGACAAGGCCACCGGCCCGATCCCGGCGAATTCGACGCTGGTGTTCGACGTCGAGTTGCTCGATTTCCTGCCGCAGAGCGTGGTCCAGCAGATGCAGGCGCAGGCCCAGATGGGTCGCGGCGCTCCTGGTGGCATGCCAGGCGGTGCGCCGGGCGGCATGCCCGGTGGCGCGCAGACGCCGCCATCGCAGTAAGCGGAGCAGCGGTATTGGGTCGAACCCGTACCGCGATTGAATATCGGATTTGCAACGCGTCTCGCTTCATTGCGCGGCGCGTTTTGCATTTAGGCGATGCGTCGCGCCGATTATGCGTGAACTTGCGCGGTCGGCCAGCGGGACAAGCCGTCTGCCGACAAGATGGCTGGCCTGATTCCGTACGGGATCGACTGCTCTGGGGGTGCGAGCTTCCGCTGGGGAGGGGGCGCAGAGGGCTTCGGGCTGATGAGCCCGGCAGTCGCGTGCTGCAAGGTCGGTGAGTTCAGCCGTCCTTCGGATAACTCGCGCGGCGATACCCTATTGCAGGTATTGTTTCGGCGCCCGGCGGCTAAAGCCGATGCCACCTCATGCTCAGCCATTCTGAGAAAGTGCGGGTTCTAGTCCGCTTTGCACGGAATAGCCCAGCCGGAGCCTACCGGACGCCTTTGGCCATCGACGGTATCCGAGCTGATCGGGAGCTCAGTTCCAGGCGTGACACGGGAGCATATTGTACTTCGGCACGCGCTGGCCCGCCTGTCCTCAGAACGGCAGACAAAAAAATAGCGGCCCGAAGACCGCTATTTCTCGAACTAAAGTCGTAAGACTTAGTTGCTGTCCGAATCGTCGTCGTTGTCTGCAACGATAACGATACCGGCGATAACTGCAGCTGCTGCGAGAACCGCAACGATGATGCCGCCGCCAGCGAGCTCGTTCTTGTCAGCCGAAACCGAACCCGAACGGACCGAATGTGCAACCGACAGATTTGCCGGTGCTGCCATGGCCGGAGCAACTGCCATCGTGGCTGCTGCTGCGGTCAGGAGATACTTCCCAAGACGCATGATGAACTCCCTTTGTGCTCGTCGCGGCAGGCAATGGCATATAACCTTACCCAACGCAACTAAGGCCCTTTATAACAACGCGAAGAGGATCGCACTGTTGCGGCAGTGCAACACACACTTCCGCTGTTTCTCTATAGCCGAGGTGCGCCACGAAGAAAGCGTTCGCGTGCAAACCGCATGATATTCGCGGTGAGACGCGTCAGTTCGTCTTCGGTCCGATGGTGGTGCCGGTCTGAAGCGCCCAGGTTTCGGCACCCTCCATGCCCAGCGCGGTCAGGCGGCCCGATGCATAGGCGCCGGTGTCGATGCCGATTCGGTGTCCGCGTCGCTCGATCTCGTCGGTCATGGTGTGGCCGTGGACGATCGTCTTTTCCAACGTCGAGCGATGATCGAGGAAGGGATCGCGAATCCACCGCAGGTCCGATGTTCGCTGCAGGTCGAGCGGTGTATCGGGACGTACGCCTGCATGGACGAACGCGTAGTCGCCGATCACGATCATGTCCTCGAACTTGCGCAAGAACTCGCGGTGTTCGTCTGGAACGAGCGTTTCGAGGCGTTGCACCAGCTCTTCATAGTCGAGCCGCTCATATTCCGCGGCCTCCATGCCGTAGCTCAGCACGGTTTCGCGCCCGCCGATGCGGCAGAACAACCGGAGCGCCTTAGGTTCGCCGTCGAGCGCACCGAGGAAGATCTCCTCGTGATTGCCGAGCAGGAAGCGGACGTCGGGGCGGTCGGGGCGAGCATGGGCCAGCCCGCGCAACCGATCGATCACCGCCGCCGAGGCGGGCCCCCGATCGACGATGTCGCCGAGGAATATCAAGGTCGTTTCCGCTGCCCCGCGGTCGCGTTCGTCGGCTTCGATCAGCCCAATTAGTTCGTCGAGCAGGTCGGCACGGCCGTGGATGTCGCCGACGGCATAGACGCGGCGACCAGGAGGGACCTGTGGTTGAGTCGGCTTGGCAACGCTACGGGACTTGAAAAGCTTTGAAATCATGCTGCAATCGATGTGGGGAGGAAGATGTACGGGACCTGATCGAACGCGTCACTCGAACGCGCGGGCGCATACGATCGCATAGGATGTTCCGACAGGCGTCGCAACGCATGGCCGTGAAGGGGGCGACGTGACGCCGCGACAGGGCGCGCCGGGCTTGCGGTCGTGCAGCATGACGCGGCGGCGCACGACGGCTATGGGAACGCCATGTCGATCATTTCTCGCCTCGCGCCGTTCCTGATGCTCACGGCCGCCGCACCCACGGCTTTGCCTGCCGCACCGATGCCCGTAGCGGATGCGGCGCCGACGGCTGCGTTCTTCGACACGTTGCGCGCTGCCGATCTCCGACTGGCGACGATCGCGTATCGGCTGACCACCGCGAACGCCGCATTGTGCGATCGCCTCCAGCCGCAGATCGGCATGCCCATCCATGCGCTGACGCAATATGGCCCCGGCGCGCGCAAGGCTGCGGCGGCAACGTTCGGGTTCGAATCGACGATCGGTGTCGAGGCGGTCGTCGCTGGCGGTCCAGCCGACCGCGCCGGGGTTCGCCCCAACGATTCGATCGTCGCGATCGACGATAGGCCGCAACCCGGCTTGCCGTCTGCCGATACGCCGGAAAGCGCGGCAGTGCGCGATGCTGCGGAAGCGATCATCACCGACGCGCCGGTCGGAAAGCCGGTGCGACTGACGGTGCTGCGCGACGGCAAGCGCTTGCCGATTACGATCGACCCGGTAGCCGGGTGCCGGTCGCGGTTCGAGATCCTGCTCGGTAGTGGCCTGGATGCGAGCGCGGACGGCGCGATCGTGCAGCTCGGCGAGCGGTTTTTCGAAGGCTATACCGACGAGGAGATCGCGGTCGTCGTCGCGCATGAACTGTCGCACAACATCCTGCGTCACCGTGCGCGGCTGGATGCGGCGAAGATCAATCGGGGCCTTCTGGCGGAACTCGGTCGCAACGGCCGCCTGATCCGCGAGACCGAAGATCAGGCGGATCTGCTCGGCATCTATCTGCTCGCGAACGCCGGTTACGATCCGATGTCGGCCCCGAAATTCTGGCGAAGCAAGGGCGGCGCGATCGACGGCGGGCTGTTCCGCAGTCGCACGCACGCCTCGTCCAAGGCGCGCGCCGAAGCGCTGGAAGCCGCCGCGCGCGATATCGCGTCGACCTCGACGCGGCCGATCATCCCGCCAGTCGTTGCGACTCGAAACGTGCCGTTGCGCTGACTGCGGGCAGTGACGCGCGCGGCTGGTCCGGCCAGATACCGCGCGTGTCGAGCACCGCCTTGTCGATGCGCTCTTCGAGCGGGATCGACTTGAATACGTCGTGGTCGACCAGTACGATCATTATCGAACACGTCTCGATCGCGGTATCGACGTCGATTAGCGTCGCGCCGGTATCCGCCAGCACGGCCGGCAGCGTCTGCGCATAGGGCTCGACGATCCGCACCCGGTCGCCGAACTGCCGCGCCACGGCTTCGGCAACCTTGAGGGCAGGGCTCTCGCGGAAGTCGTCGATGTTCGCCTTGAACGCGAGGCCGAGGCACGCGACCGTAGCGTCGGGTGACGCCTCGACAAGGGCGGCGACCTGCGCGATGACGTGGTCGGTCTTGCCGTCGTTGACCTCGCGCGCGGTGCGGATCAGCGGCGTCTGGTCGGGGGCGGCATGCACCAGGAACCACGGATCGACCGCGATGCAATGCCCGCCGACGCCGGGGCCCGGCTGGAGGATGTTGACGCGCGGGTGACGGTTGGCGAGGCGGATCACTTCCCATACGTCGACGCCCATCGTGTCGGCGATCAGCGAAAGTTCGTTGGCAAACGCGATGTTGACGTCGCGAAACGCATTCTCGGTAAGCTTCGTCATTTCCGCCGCGCGCGCGGTCGTGGTCACGCAGGCGCCGCGGACGAAGCGACGGTAGAAGGTCAGGGCTTTTCGCGCGCACCGCGGCGTGATCCCGCCGATGACCCGGTCGTTGTCGATCAGCTCGACCAGAATGCGGCCGGGAAGCACGCGCTCCGGGCAATAGGCGATCGCGATATCCGCCTGGTCGCCGGTCTTGCCCGGTACGCGCAGGTCGGGGCGCAGGCTTGCCAGCAGGTCGCGGACCTTCTCGGTAGTGCCGACCGGCGAGGTCGATTCGAGGATGATCGTATCGCCCGCCTTCAGCACGCTCGCGATCGTCGTCGCGGCGTCGAGGACATAGCGGATATTGGGTGCGTGATCGGCGTCGAACGGAGTCGGTACCGCGATCACGAACACGTCGGCGGGCTCGATCGCGGTCGAGGCGCGCAACGTGCCACGCGCGACCACACCCGAGACGAGGCCGTCCAGATCGACCTCCTCGATGTGCACGCGACCGGAATTGACCGTCTCCACGACCAATGCGGTAACGTCTACGCCGAGCACCTGCGCCCCCGTCCGCGCGATGATCGCTGCGGTGGGAAGGCCGATATAGCCGAGTCCGAGGACGACGACATTGAGGTTAGAGTCCGACAGCATGCGCAACGACCTTTGCGATTTTGGCGGCGGCATGGCCATCCCCGAACGGGTTATGGGCGCGGGCCATCGCGGAGTAGCGCGACGTGTCGTCGAGCAGGGTGAAGATTTCGGAAACGATGCGGTCCTCGTCGGTGCCGATCAGCCTGGCGGTGCCGGCTGCGACGCCCTCCGGACGCTCGGTGGTCTCGCGCATCACGAGGACTGGCTTGCCGAGCGCAGGCGCCTCCTCCTGCACGCCGCCCGAATCGGTCAGGACGATGTCCGCCATGCCGAGCGCGCGGACGAAGTGCGGATAATCGAGCGGTTCGATCCGCGCGACGTTGGGGCGGGTACCGAGGATGTCGTCCATCACCGATACGACGTTCGGGTTCGGGTGGACCGGGAACAGAACCGCGACGTCGTCGCGCTCCGCGATCCGCCCGATCGCTCGCGCAATGGCGGCCATGCCGTCGCCGAAATTCTCGCGGCGATGAGTCGTGACGAGGATGATCCGCTTGCCCGCGAAGCGCGCGGCGATCGCGTCGAGCTCTGCGGCGAGCGACGGGTCCGCCGCGACGCGGTGCGCGGTCCAGTGCAGCGCATCGATCACCGTGTTGCCGGTGACGTGGATCGTGTCCTCGGCGATCGTCTCGCGCCGCAGCGCCTCCGCGGCGGTGTCGGTCGGCGCGAAATGCAGCGTGGCGATCGGCGCGACGATGCGACGGTTCACCTCCTCGGGCCAGGGGTGGTAGATGTCGCCCGACCGCAGCCCGGCCTCGACATGCGCCACCGGCACCTTGCGGTAATAGGCGGCAAGCGCACCCGTCATCGCGGTGGCGGTGTCGCCCTGCACGATGACGAGGTCGGGCTGCTCTGCATCCATGACGTCGCCGAGCCCGACCAGCAGCCGCGCGGTGAGGCGATCGAGCGTCTGTCCCGGTTCCATCAGGTCGAGATCGATATCCGGCACAAGGTCGGCGATTGCGAGCACCTGATCGAGCAATCCGCGGTGCTGCGCGGTGACGCAAATGCGGACGGTCAGGCCGGGGATCGCACTCAGCGCGCGGATCACCGGGAAGAGTTTGATCGCTTCGGGTCGCGTGCCGAAGATGACGAGAACTTTGGGCATGATGCAGTCCCTAGATCAACGTCTTTAACGACGCGCTAATTCAATGCGACAATTTGCGCGCAGGCGTAACGATCGGTAGACGGTCCCGCGAGATCAAAGGGAGCATCGAATGACCATAAAGCCGCTGCGCAAGGCCGTATTTCCGGTCGCAGGACTAGGTACGCGCTTCCTTCCGGCCACCAAGGCCATGCCGAAGGAAATGCTCACCGTCGTCGACAAACCGCTGATTCAATATGCGGTCGAGGAAGCACTCGAGGCTGGGATCGAGCAGATCATCTTCGTGACAGGGCGCGGCAAAAGCGCGCTCGAGGATCATTTCGACATCTCGTACGAGCTCGAGGATACGATGCGGTCGCGCGGCAAGTCGCTGGACGCGATCAGCAATATTCGGATGAAGCCCGGCTCGCCGGTTTATGTCCGCCAGCAGGAACCGCTCGGCCTAGGCCATGCCGTCTGGTGTGCGCGCGAGATCGTCGGCGACGAGCCTTTCGCGGTCCTGCTCCCCGATGAGCTGATGGTCGGCAAGCCCGGCTTCATGAAGCAGATGGTCGAGGCGTATAATCAGGTCGGCGGCAACGTGATCGGCGCGCTCGAAGTGCCCGATTCGGAAACCGACAAATACGGCATCATCTCGCCGGGTGCGATCGATGGGCGACTCACCGAGGTGACCGCGCTCGTCGAAAAGCCCAAGCGCGGCACCGCCCCGTCGAACTTGATGATCCCGGGGCGCTATATCCTCCAGCCCGAGGTGATGCGGATCTTGGAGACGCAGGAAAAGGGTGCTGGCGATGAGATCCAGTTGACCGACGCGATGGCGCAGTTGATCGGCAACCAGCCGTTCCACGGCTTCACCTTCGACGGCCAGCGTTACGACTGTGGCGACAAGGCCGGATACATCCAGGCCAATCTGGCGATCGCATTGGCGCGCGACGACATCGGACCGGTGGTTCGCGAGTTCGCCAAGGGTCTGCTGGCAGGCTGAACGATCAGCCCGCTCACCGGAACGTCAGAAGGCGTTCCGGTGCAGCAGGACGCGGAAGGTCAGGACGATGATCTTGATATCTCGCCAGATCGACCAATGCTCCAGATACTCCAGATCAGCCTGGAGCCGGTTGCGCAAATCGTCCTCGTACAGCGTCGCGCCGCGATAGCCGCGAACCTGCGCGAGTCCGGTCAGGCCAGGCTTTGCCGCGTGGCGATGCCAGTATCGCTGGTCCACTTCCCAGAATAATTTATCGGCAGCGCGCGAGCCGAGTGCATGCGGACGCGGGCCGACTATGCTCATGTCGCCCTTCAGGACGTTCAGCAGCTGCGGCAGTTCGTCGATGCTGGTGCTGCGGATGATCTTGCCGACGCGCGTGATCCGGTCGTCGTCGCGTGACGTCGAGCGTGCGCCTGCGCCATCGCTGTGATCGACTCGCATGCTCCGGAACTTCATCAGGCGGAACATCTGGTTACTGCGACCGATCCGGATCTGGCTGAAGAAGATCGGTCCGCGCGAGTCGAGCTTCACCGACAGCGCGATCAGAATCCAGACGGGCATCAGCGTCACCAGCGCACAGCTTGCCAGCATCACGTCGAAACTGCGTTTTACGAAGCGATCGAACAGGACCAACGGACCGTTGGCGATGATGACCGTCGGCGTGTCGCCGTGCGCGCTGATGCCGAGCGGCGCGAGCACGTTCAACTCCGGCATAAAGATCTCGCTCTGGATGTTCGCGCCCTTCAACGCTTGTGCCCAAGCAAGACGACGCTCGGGGCTACACGCCACGATCACTCGATCCGCACCCGACAATGATTGCGCAAGGCGGTCGTACATCACGGGATCATGATGATCGGGGTCGAAATACGAATCCGCGGCGATGACGACCGAGAAGTCGCCGCGTGGGATCGGCTGACCGGAATCGTACAGAAGGACGATACTGAAGGGGTTTCCGCCGATGATCGCAGGCATGTGCCGGACGAACAGGAACCGTCCTAGTGCCAACGAAACAATGGCAAATGCCGAACCCAGTGCAACGACGAGACGCGGGAACGTATCGCTCGCCTTTAGGCAGAAAGCGATGAACACGACTGCGCAGATTGCGAGCGCATAGGCCTGTAATCCACGCGCTACTGATCGAAAAGGATCGCGCAAATTTGCGGCTGCATAGCTGTCATTATTCAGCGTGGTGATGATGAAGACCGGGATCAGCATCGCGAGGATTACGATCCAGGCGGTGTCGTTCGCGAATACGCCGCGCAAACCGGCCGCCGCGAGGTAACTGGCAATAATGCACGTGGTATCTACCGTCAGCATGCCGAGGATCAGCCGAACGCGCAGCGAGGACGCGCTTGGGCGCCAAGTCCGCGCAGGTTTTTTCCCGCGCGACGGCGCCATAGCGCGGCTCAAAACGCCGCTCTCCACATTCATGAACTTGTCGGACGCACGCGCAGTCCCCCCTGCGCAAAGTGATACCGCGAAATGCCGCAATGCAAAAGAACTACTGTTCGACGATCACGAAAGTTTAGTTGTTATTTTTCCAATTTTGCGTGCGAGGAAATAAAAACTTGCGGTTAACTCACCGCGAAGTCCCGCTTTTGGTGCAAGTCGTACACCCTCGATCCTTGGGTAGGCGGATTGTGCGAAAACGCAGTGCAAGCAGGTCGATCAGCAGCAATTTGCCGGCCGGATCGTCGCCGAACGGCGCGATGGCCCGTAGTACCTCAAGCGCAGCTAGGCTGCCGATCACGCCGGTGACGGGGCCAAGAACGCCGTCCTCCGCGCAACTGGTCTCTGCGCGCTCAGGGTCTTCGCCGACGAAGCAGCGGTAGCACGGCTTATCCGCTTCCCAGCCGCGATAGGTGGCGATCTGCCCCTCGAACTGGCCTACTGCGGCCGAGACTAGCGGAATCTCCATGGCATGCGCGGCATCGGCGACACAGAAGCGCGTCGCGAAATTGTCGCAGCCGTCGAGCACGACATCGGCACCCGCGAGCAGGTTTGCCACGTTCGAAACGTCGATGCGCGCACGGTGGGTCTCGACGGCAACGTGCGGGTTGATCCCCCTAACGGCGGCGGCGGCGGCAGCGACCTTGGCAATCCCGGTATCCGCGGTCGTGAAGATCGTCTGACGCTGAAGATTGGAGGGTTCGACGCTGTCGTCGTCGATCAGGATCAGCCGACCGACGCCGGCTGCACCCAAATACTGGATCGCAGGCGAGCCGATGCCGCCTGCGCCAACGATCGCGACGGTCGCCGCCTTCAACCGCGCCTGTCCCGTGCCGCCGAATTCCTTGAGGACGATATGCCGTGCATACCGGGCGAGTTCGTCGTCTGAGAGGTTCATGCGCCCCAGGTAAACGTGAGGCTGGTACGGTACCAGGTGTCCGCGTCCTGACCCGCAACGTCGATCGAGTCGCGCGCGCCCAGGATTACGCCGGCGGCATATTGCTCGACCGTCGGACAGTCGATCGCGCGCGGCGTCACCCGGCGGACGCGACCGTCGGGGTTGATCAGCACGGCCAGGTCGACGGTCAGCGCCCAACCTTGCGTCGTGCGTACAACATGCGCGCAGCGACCGGCGACGACCTCGCCGTGCACATACGCCGAAGTGTTGGCGAGCGTCGTCGCCTGGCCGCGGATGCGCAGGACCGGAAGCGTGCTCCAGTCCTGTGGCGGCAGCGTGCTGGCCACCGGCGTGGTCGGTGCGGCGGGTACCGGAAGCGGCGGCGCCGCAGCCTGGAGCAGGAGGAGGAGGGCGGCGATCATCGGCCGGTCGATCCGAAGCCGCCCGCGCCGCGCGAGGTGTCGTCGAGCGTCGCGACTTCGTCGAGCGACGCGCGGAGGACGACTGCGGGGACAAGCTGCGCGATCCGGTCGCCGCGCGCGATCGCGAACGGTTCTTGGCCGAGGTTGGCGAGGATCACCTTCACTTCGCCGCGATAGTCGCTGTCGATCGTGCCCGGCGTGTTGAGGCAGGTGACGCCATGCTTGAGCGCGAGGCCGGAGCGGGGGCGGACCTGGACCTCATGGCCGACGGGGATGGCGATCGCGAAGCCGGTCGCGACGGCGGCGCGTTGGCCGGGGGCGAGCGTTAACGCTTCGGCGGCAACGACGTCCATCCCGGCGGCACCCTTGGTCGCATAGGCGGGCAACGGCAGGCCTTCGCCGTGCGGCAGGCGCTTCAGTTCGATACGGATCATGACGCCGCTTCTAGCGCATCGGCGATGCGCTCCGCCAGTCGGGCGGCGACGGCGTCCTTGGGCAGGCGTTCCCAGCTCTCGACGCCGGCTTCGGTGACGAGGTGGACGCTGTTGTCCGCGCCGCCCATGACGTCGCCCGATACGTCGTTGGCGACGATCCAGTCCGCGGTCTTGCGCACGCGCTTGGCGACGGCGTGCTCGATCACGCGCTCGGTCTCGGCGGCGAACCCGATCAGCAGGCGAGGCCGGTGCGGGCTGCGCGCCAAGGTTGCGAGAATGTCGGGATTCTCTGCGAGCGTCAGCGTCGGCGTGGCATCGCCCTTCTTGATCTTCTGCTGCGAGGGTTCGACGTGCCAATCCGCGACCGCGGCGACCATGACGGCGGCGTCGGCGGGAAGTACGCGGTCGACTGCGTCGGCCATCTCCCGCGCCGTCTCGACGTCGATCCGGTCGACACCGTGTGGGGTCGGTAGCATCACAGGGCCAGCGACCAGCGTCACGCGCGCGCCGAGCCGTGCCAGTGCCGCGGCGATCGCGAAACCCTGTTTGCCCGACGAGCGGTTGGCGATGTAGCGGACCGGGTCGATCGGTTCATGCGTCGGTCCGGCGGTGACGAGAACGTGGCGCCCTGCCAGGCGCTTCGGCGGGGCAGGGGCGAGCGTTGCTTCGATCGCAGCGACGATCGCGGGGGGCTCGGGCAGGCGGCCGGGGCCATACTCGCCGCACGCCATGATGCCTTCGTCCGGCGTCATCACCGTCACGCCATCGGCACGAAGTTGCGCCACGTTGCGGGCGGTTGCGGCATGGCCCCACATGCGGACGTTCATCGCGGGCGCGACGAGAACTGGCTTATCGGTCGCGAGCAGCAGCGTCGTCGCGAGGTCGTTCGCGAGACCAGCCGTCATCCGCGCCATCAGGTCCGCGGTGGCGGGCGCGACGACGATCAGGTCGGCCTCGCGGCTGAGCTGGATATGGCCCATCTCGGCCTCGTCCTTGAGGTCCCACAGCGTCGTGTAGACCTTGTCCTCGCTGAGCGCGGCAAGCGTCATCGGCGTGACGAAATGATGTGCCGCCTCGGTCATCACGCAGCGCACCGCGTACCCGCGCGTCTTGAGCAGACGGATCAGTTCGGCGGCCTTGTAGGCGGCGATCCCGCCACCGACGATCAGGAGGATGCGTTTCATGCTCGCAGCTTTAGCGGATTACACGCGTGACCGTAATGCGCCGCGTATCGCTGGCGGCGGCGATCATGTCGCGCAGGCCGTCGACCGCGAACACCAGCCCGACCAGCAACACCGGCGTGGTCATCAGCGCCCAGTAGAAATTGTCGCTCCGCGCGAATAGCGAGATCAGCGCGGCATAGGCGGCGAACACGACCAGCGCGCGCGTCGCGACCGCATCGCGCCATGCGAGCCAGCCGAACAGCGCTGTGCCAAGAACAAGCGAGGCGAGCCATTGCGGCAGGATGTCGAGCCCCGACGAGATCGTCGCAAGCCTGACGTAGAACCCGAACCCCTCGAGCCCGCTCCACCCTTGCGACACGCGGTCGAGCGGACCGCTGACGAGCGACACCGCGTGCGCATGGGCTGCTAGGACGACCGCGAAGACCCCTATCGCGCCGAGCCACCCCAGCGTCTCGCGCCGCTCGCCCTCGAGCCACGCGAACACCGCCATGATCGCGACGTACAGCAACGCCGTCTCGCGGATCAGCATCGCCGACAGCCCGAACGCGACTGCGGGCAGCCAATGACTTGGACGGCGCAACGCCAGCGATAGCGCGATCAACGGCCCCGCCCAGACCTCGTGGAACACCACGAAGCTGGGATCGAGGTTCACGGAAAGCCCGGCGACGACCAGCAAGCCAGCCACACCGAGCGGCACCAGGCCGGTCATTTCCGGACGAAGCCGCGTGACCCAGGCGAGGATCGTTCCGACGCACAATGACAACAGCAACAGGTTCACCAGTATCGAGGGCAACGCGGCTTGAACGACCGCCAAGGTCGGCAGCCGAACCGCGAAGAACGGCTTCAGCGGATAATGGTCCATGCGCTGTGTTTCGGCGGCGACGGCGTAATAGGGCGAGCCGCCACGCACCCCGGCGACGATCGTATCGTATAGCAGCAGGTCGGTCCGTCCGGGTGGCGGGGCGTCCGACGCGATCGAGGTCGAGGCGCCTGCGTCGACGCTAGGCCGCGGGCCGGGCGAGACGATCGCGCTGAGGCAGGCCACCAGGAATACCAGGAACAGCACGAGCCCGATCCGCGCCTGCGCCGACGGCATGCCCGCGAACCGGGTCGCGCGGACCGTCCATAACGGAGCGCCGCGACGCGTCTTCATGCCCTCAACCAAACAGCAGCGTCGTCACGACCCCGGCGGCGGCCGCGAGCACCGCGACGAGGCCATAACGCCAGCCGCCACCGATCCGGATCACTTCGATCTCGCGCAACGGCATCGTCGGCGGTGCGCCACCGGGAGCGGGGTAATGCGCCTCGATCCGCCGCACCAACTCTGGCAGGCGAGTGAGCGTACGGAAATCCTCGATCAGGCGGTCGGCGATCATCGCCTCTGGGCCGAGTTCGCCGCGGATCCAGTCGCGGACGAACGGCTCGGCGGCTTCCCACAAATTGATGTCGGGGTTGAGGCTGGTCGCGACGCCCTCCACCATCACCATCGTCTTCTGGAGCAGCAGCAGGTGCGGCTGCGTCACCATGTCGAAATCGCGCGTGATCGAGAACAGGCTGTCGAGCATCATGCCGATCGACATGTCCTTGACCGGCAGCCCGCGCATTGGCTCGCCGACCGCACGCAGCGCGGTGGCGAATTCGGCGACGTCGTGGTGCGCGGGGACGTAACCCGCCTCGAAATGGATCTCGGCGACGCGCTTATAGTTGCCGGTGATCAGGCCATAGAGAATTTCCGCGAGCCAGACGCGCGCGCGGCGGTCGATCCGGCCCATGATGCCGAAGTCGATCGCGGCGATGCGGTTGCCGGGCAGCGCGAACAGGTTTCCCTGGTGCATGTCGGCGTGGAAGAAGCCGTCGGCGATCGCCTGGCGAAGGAACGCGCGGACCAATGTCTGCGCGAGCGCGGGCAGGTCGTAGCCGGCGGCAACGAGCGCGGGGCGGTCGGACAGCTTGATGCCGTCGATCCACTCGATCGTCATGACCTTCGCGGTCGAGCGCGCCCAGTCGATCGCGGGAATTACGAAATCGGGCTCGGCGGTCATGCCCTCCGCGAGTTCCGAGGCGGACGCAGCTTCGCGGCGGAAGTTGAGTTCGCGCAGGGTCCAGCGCTTGAACGTCTCGATCGTGAGGCGCGGGCGCAGGCGCATCGCCTCGGGGCTGAGCGCCTCGAGCTGCGCTGCGGCCCAGCTATAGGTGTCGATAGCGCGCGCGAAATCATCCTCCACACCGGGGCGCAGGACCTTGACCGCGACCTGGCGGCCATCGGTGGTGACCGCGCGGTGAACCTGCGCGATCGACGCAGCGCCGACCGGGATCGGTTCGATCCGCAAGAACAACGTCTCCAACGGCTTGCCGAAGCTCGCCAGCATCGCCGCTTGGATCGTTTCGTAAGGGACGGGGGAGAGCTGGTCCTGAAGCCTCAGCAGATCCTGCGCGGCGTCCTCGCCGACGAGATCGGGGCGGGTGGCGAGCGTCTGGCCAAGCTTGATCGCCGCGGGCCCGATCGCCTGGAACGCATCGGCATAGCGCGGCACCGCCGGCACGCGCGCGCCGAACCGCGCGATCCGCGCGAGGCGGCGGACCGGGGCTGGCGTGTTCGGGTCACGCTCGATGCCGCGCAGTGCGCCGTGGCGGGCTAGGATGCGGCCCCATTTCAGGAGGCGCCAGACGTGGGTGGTTGAGGCGGTCACTGGGCGGGAGCGCCTTGAGAAGGGTTATATTCACGCGAAGGCGCGAAGGCGCGAAGAGAGATTGGTTCACGCGGAGACGCGGAGCCGCGGAGAGAAAGAAGAAGTGGTTCGCGCAGAGGCGCAGAGGCGCAGAGGCGTTGTTCTTCGCCGCAAATGCGGCTTTTCACCGTCAGCAAAGAGGTCGCATAGCGCTGACGCGCGAGAAACCTGGCGCCTTCGCGGCCATTTACTCTCCGCGTCTCCGCGTCTCCGCGTGAACCACTCTTCGCGCTTCCGCGCCTTCGCGTGATCACTAGATCTTCCACCCGCTGTGGATCGCGACGAGGCCGCCCAGCAAAGGCTCGACCCTCGTCTGCACGAAGCCAGCGTCTGCGATCATGCCCTTGAACTTGGGCATGTCCGGAAAGCGGCGAATCGACTCAATCAAGTAGCGGTAGCTGGCGGCGTCCTGCGCCAAAAGCTGGCCGAGCTTCGGGACCATCTTGTGCGAATAGGCGTCGTAGACCTCGGCGAACCCGGGCCACACGGTGGTCGAGAATTCCAGGCAGTAGAAGCGGCCGCCGCGGCGCAGGACGCGGTGGGCTTCGCGCAGGGCCTTGGGGATGTCGGTCACGTTACGGATGCCGAACGCGATCGTGTAGGCGTCGAAGAACTTGTCGGGGAAGGTCAGCGTCTCGGCGTTGGCTTCGGTCCAGACGAGGCCGTCGATGCCGCGCTTCTGGGCGCGCTGCATGCCGACTTCGAGCATTTGCGGGTTGATGTCGGCGACCGTGATCGACGCGCCCGACGGTTCCATGCGGAGGGCGATGTCGCCCGTGCCGCCGGCCATGTCGAGGATCTGCTCGCCTTCGCGCGGTTTCACGCGGCGGACGAAGCGGTCCTTCCACAGGCGGTGCATGCCGCCCGACATCGCATCGTTCATCAGGTCGTATTTGCCTGCGACGTTCGAGAAGACGCCGCCGACGCGGGCGGTCTTCTCGGTAGCGGGGATGTCTTCGTAGCCGAAGGAGACGGTATCGGGCGTGAGTGCGGGCGCGGGCGCGATCAAGTCGTTCATATCCTGCGCTCTAGCCGCGCCTTGTGGCGCGAGCAAACGCAACCTAGCTGCAAACCGTGCCAGAATTACCAGAAGTCGAAACCACCGTCCGCGGGCTGGAGCCCGTGCTGAAGGGTCAGCGCCTGACCTCGGTCGAGCCTCGCCGTGCGGACCTGCGCAAGGCTATCCCGGTCGACCTGCGCCAGCGAATGACCGGCGCGACCGTCACGCATCTGGGGCGTCGTGCCAAATACGGGCTGATCGATACCGATCGCGGCGATACTTTGGTGTTCCACCTCGGCATGTCGGGACGCTGGCGAGTCGATCCGAGCGAACTGCTCGCGCACGATCATCTGCTGATCGGCACGGCGGCGGGGCGGACGGTCGCGCTCAACGATCCGCGGCGATTCGGTTTTCTCGATCTGTGGGCGACTGACGATATTGCTCAATACCCGCCGTTCCTCAGCATGGGGCCGGAGCCGCTCGGACCCGACCTCACCGCGGCCTACCTACTGGAGGCGCTCGAAGGGCGGGGGGCGTCGATCAAGACGATGCTGCTCGACCAGCGAATCGTCGCAGGGCTCGGCAACATTTATGTGTGCGAGGCGCTGCACACGGCGAAGATCGCGCCATCACGTGCGGCGGGGCGGATCTCGCTGTTTCGACTCGAGCGACTCGTCGAGGCGATTCGGACAGTGCTGACCGCGGCGATCCTGGCGGGCGGTTCGTCGCTGCGCGATTACGTGCGGCCCGACGGCGAGCTTGGCTATTTTTCCAAGCAATGGCGTGTCTATGGGCGCGAGGGCGAGGCGTGCGAATGCGGTGCTACCGTGAAGCGGCGGACGGAGGGCGGGCGCTCGACGTTCTGGTGTCCGAAGTGCCAACGCGGTTGACGATCCAGGACAAAGTGGGTAGGGCCGCGGCTTCGAGAGGGCGTAGGAGCAATCCGGCGCCCCTTTTTATTCATTCGAACATCCAGAGGGCTTCATGGCGAACACGCCGCAGGCGAAAAAGCGTATCCGTCGCAACGACCGTCGCGCGGAAGTGAACGGCAACCGCGTCGGCCGTATCCGTACCTTCATCAAGAAGGTCGAGGCCGCATTGGCTTCGGGCGACAAGGGCGCAGCGACCACCGCACTCGCAGCGGCACAGCCTGAGTTGCAGCGCGGCGTCGCCAAGGGCGTGCTGCACAAGAACACCGCGAGCCGCAAGTTCGCGCGTCTGACCAAGGCCGTGACCGGGCTCGCCTGAGCGACCGATCATTGCCAGATCATTGGCGAAGCTGATCACCCGTCGGGACCTTCCCGGCGGGTTTTTTGCGTCTGCGAAGGGAACCGGCGGGGAGTCCGCATAACCCTAGGATTCGCCACGATTCGTGTGATCGAGAATCACGTCACGCAATCGCGGAAATTGCAAAAAATGCGTAAAGACAGCGACTTATAAAAATATCGACGCATTTCCGCGGCTTGATCAAGTCAACCCGCTTTATTTCGAAAATGTGACGCCTCGGGGCCTTGCTAGGATCGTCGATCGCTTCATAACGGGGCTCACAGCGACGGTGGTTTCCACCGCTGCATCAACAAACAGGGCGAAGATGCCGGATGACCCTTGGGGTCGTCAGGGGGACCATTTTCTGTCGGGACTATATCACCCGCGCGAGCAATCTCGCGGGGTCGGAGAAGTGTGCGCGTGACGAAGTGGCAAGGATCAGTAACGCACACGACCGAGGCCGAAAAGGCCTGGGCTCGTGTTCGTGCATCCTTGAAGGAGTCCGCGGGTGCGCGACTGTTCGAACAGTGGCTGAAGCCGATCGAGCTGATCCCCGGCGAGGACCGCGACACGATCCGCCTCGCGCTGCCGTCGGCGTTCATGACCAACTGGGTCCGCAATCACTACGCCGACCGGCTGGTGCTCGAATTCAAGCAGATCCTGCCCAACATCCGTACCGTTCAGATCGAGACCCGGGCGCCGGGTCGCGCACCCGTCGTGCTCGCGATCGAGCCGGTGGCCGACGCCATTCCGGTCAAGCCCGTTGCCGATCCGCTACCGCTCGAAACCAAGCCGACTCCTAAGCCGGTCGCGGACCCTGTGCAGGCGACGATGAAGTTCGGCGTCGATCCGTCGCTGAAGCCAGCACCGGCGCCCGTCGTGACGTTGGCCCCGGTCGGCGTGCCCGCTGAACGTCCGCCGCTCGATCCGCGCTACACCTTTGCGCGATTCGTCGTCGATCCGTCCAACAAGGTGGCGTTCAACGCCGCCAAGGTGCTCGCCGAGCCGGGCCCCGTCCGGTTCAGCCCGTTGTTCCTCCACAGCGGCACGGGGCAGGGCAAGACCCACCTCATGCACGCGATCGGTCACGCGTTCCTCGAGCATAACCCGAACGCGATCGTGCTGTGCATGTCCGCCGAGCGGTTCATGTACGACTTCGTCGCGTCGATGCGCGCGCGCGACACGCATGCGTTCAAGCAGCGGCTGCGCGGCGCCGACCTGCTGCTGATCGACGACCTCCAGTTCATCGCCGGCAAGGACGCGACGCAGGAAGAATTCTTCCACACGGTCAACGAGATCATGGCGGCGGGCAAGCGGCTGGTCATCTCCGCGGATCGCTGCCCGCAGGCGCTCGAAGGCGTCGAGGCGCGGATCGTCAGCCGGATGTCGGTCGGTCTCGTCGCGGACATCAAGGCGCCCGACCTGACGCTGCGCCGGACGATCCTCGACCGGAAGCTGGTTGACCTGCCCGACATGCGCGTGCCGACCGACGTGCTCGACCTGCTGGCGGCACGCATTCACGCGAACATCCGCGAGCTGGAGGGCGCGCTGAACCGGGTGGTGGCGTATGCCCAGCTGACCGGCGATACGATCGACCTCGACTTCGCGGTGGCGACGCTCGGCGAGGTTCTCCGTGGCGCGCAGAAGCGGGTGACGATCGACGAGATCCAAAAGCTTGTGTCCGCGCATTTCGAGCTGAAGCCGCTGGACCTGATTTCCGCGCGGCGGGCACGGGCGGTGGCACGGCCGCGGCAGATCGCGATGTACCTAGCCAAGCGCCTGACGACTCGCTCGCTTCCCGAGATCGGCCGGAAATTCGGTGGCCGCGATCACTCGACGGTGATCCACGCGGTGCGCAAGATCGAGGAATTGCGCGACTCGGACCGCGATATCGATGCCGCGGTGCGCGTGCTGATGCGCGAGCTCGAAGGCTAGGCCTGCTCTCCCTTCCTTTTTCTCCCGCGAAGGCGGGAGCCCAGTCTGGCCCCCCGCCTTCGCGGGGGAACAAGCTTGTGTGCGCGATATCGCGGCATGTAGCCGCGTGACCCGGCACACCAAAAACTCCCCCGTCATCCTAACGAAAGTCAGGATCCAGAGTTACGGACGCCGCCCTTTATGGCTCTGGATCCTGACTTTCGTCAGGATGACGGGACCGGGGGGCGGTCCTTAGACCTGCAACCCCATCGCGTCCTGCGTCTGTTTGAGCACCGGTGCCGCCAGCCCGCGCGCCTTTTCCGCGCCCGCCTGCAACACCGCCGTCACCGCGCTGCGGTCATCGAGCAACCGCACCATCCCGTCACGGATCGGCCCGAGCTTTGCCACCGCCAGATCCGCGAGCGCAGGCTTGAACGCGCCGAAGCCTTTCCCACCGAACTCGCCCAGCACGGTCGCCACATCGCTATCCGCCAACGCCGCATAGATCGTCAGCAGGTTCCGCGCCTCGGCGCGATCACCTAGTTCCTCGACCGTCGCCGGCAACACGTCCGGATCGGTCTTCGCCTTGCGGAACTTGTCGGCGATCGTGTCGTCGCTGTCGATCAGCTTGACCACCGACTGCTCGGACGGGTTCGACTTCGACATCTTGGCCGACGCATCGCGCAACGACATGATCCGCGGCGCCGCCTTGCTGATCAGCGGGGCGGGGAGCGTGAACAGGTCGACGCCGTAGTCGCCGTTGAACTTCGTAGCGATGTCGCGCGCGAGTTCGAGGTGCTGCTTCTGGTCCTCGCCGACCGGCACGTGCGTCGCGTTGTAGAGCAGCACGTCCGCCGCCATCAGCACCGGATAGTCGTACAGTCCGACGCTCGCACCCTCGCGGTTCTTGCCGGCCTTGTCCTTGAACTGCGTCATCCGGTTCAGCCAGCCGACGCGCGCGACGGTGTTGAGCAGCCAAGCCATCTCGCTGTGCGCGGGCACGCGCGCCTGGTTGAACAGGATCGATTTCGCCGGATCGATCCCCGCGGCGATCATCGTCGCGGCGACCTCGATCGTGTGCGCCGACAGTTCCGCCGGCGCGATCCATTCGGTCGGCGCGTGGAGATCGGCGATGAAGAACATCGACTCGCCACCCTGCGCCGCCACGTCGTCCTGCAACGTCACCCACTGCTTCACCGCCCCCAGGTAATTGCCGAGATGGAGATTACCGGTGGGCTTGATGCCGGACAGGACGCGCATGGAGAAACCTTACTTGGAACGACGCAGAAGCGTGGAGATGTCGCCCAGCCGGAACGCGCCGGTGAGCAATGTCGCGATCGCATAGACGACGCCGCCGGTCGCGACCAGCACGAGCATCGCCCCCCAGCGCTCGACGCTGGCCCCCGTTACGAACGGCTGGAACAGGTCGTTCAGAAAATACATCACGACCCCCATGATCAGCGCGGCGACCAGCAGCCGCCACGTCCGCCGGCGCAGCCGCGCGTCGGGCGTGAAGTGCCCGCGCCGCACCAGCGTCCGATACAGCATCGCGACGTTGACCGTGCTGGCGATCGCGGTGGCGAGCGGCGGGCCCATGTGGCCGAGCGGCTTGATGAAGGCGAGGTTGAGGACGAGGTTCACGACCATAGACATCGTCGCATAGCGGACCGGCGTGCGCGTGTCGGACCGCGCGTAATAGCCCGGCGTCAGGACCTTCACGAGGATGTATGAGGGCAGGCCTATCGAGAACGCGGCCAAGGCCTGCGCGGTCAGCACGCTGTCCTCGAGCGCGAACTTGCCGTGCTGGAACAATGCGCCGACGATCGGCACGCCGCAGACGATCAGCGCGACGGTCGCGGGCAGCGTGAGAAACAGCGCGAGCTCCATGCCGCGGTTCTGCGTCGCCATCGCCTGCGCATCCTCGCCGCGACCGAGCTGGCGCGAGATCGTCGGGAGCAGGACGGTACCGAGACCGATGCCGATAAGGCCCAAGGGGAGCTGGTTCAGCCGGTCGGCGAAATAGATATACGAGACCGAGCCGGCCGGCAGCAGCGCGGCAGCAAGTGCGGTCGAGACGACCAGGTTGATTTGCACCGCGCCGGCACCCGCCGCAGCGGGCCAGATCAGCGACATCAGTTTCTTCACGTCGGGGTTGAGTTGCGGACGCTTGAGCCGGAGCTTCACGCCGGACGCGCGGCACGCCCAGATCAGCCACAGAAGCTGCAACGCCCCCGATATCGTCACCGCGATCGCCTGGTTGCGCGCGGTCAGCAGTGGCTGGTGCTCGTGGAACAGCAACAGCGCCGCGATCAACGTCGCATTGAGCAAGATCGGCGCGGCCGCGTTGATCCAGAACTTGTGCAGCGAATTAAGGATGCCGCCGAGCAGCGAGACCAGGCTGATCAGCGGCAGGTAGGGCAGCATGATCCGCGACAGGTGGACGACATAGTCGAACCGCTCAGCGCTCGCGCCATTGAACCCGAAGGTCAGCAGCCACGTCATTGGCCAAGCCGCGAGCTCGAACAGCACGGTCATCAGGATCAGCGTCGGCAACAGCACCGACAGCGCGTCCTCAGCGAACGCTATCCCGTCGGGCAACCCGCGACCATCCTTGTCGCCGACCTTCCGGTTGAACATTGGGATGAACGCGGCGGAGAAAGCGCCCTCCGCGAAAAGCGCGCGGAACATGTTGGGGAGGCGGAACGCGATCAGGAATGCGTCGGACGCAAATCCCGCGCCAACGAACCGCGCGAACAGCGAGTCGCGTACCAGCCCCAGGATGCGGCTGGCGAGCGTCAGCCCGCCGACCGATCCCAGCGCCTTGGCAAGATTCATCTAAACGCGCTCCGCCCCCGTCTCGTTCAGGCCTGACCGAAATCGCCGACATTAGGCTGGATGCCCTGCTGCTCGGACTGCTGGAGATACAGTTGCGAGAAATCGATCGGCTCGAGCAGCAGCGGCGGGAAACCACCGTCACGGACCGCATCCGACAGCACGCGGCGTGCGAACGGGAACAGCAGGCGTGGCGCTTCGCCCAGCAGGAACGGCTGGACATGCTCGGCCGGGATGTTGCGCAGCCCGAACAGGCCCGCGTACGAAAGATCGACGATGAACGCGACTTGCCCCTCGCTCTCGGCGCGGACGTCGATCTTCAGCACGACCTCATGCACTTCGTCGCCGACCTGAGCCGCGCCGATGTTGAACTGCACGTCGATCGCCGGCGGGGTCTGGTTCTGATAGACGGCGGGCGCGTTCGGGTTCTCGAACGACAGGTCCTTGACGTATTGCGAGATCAGCCCGGCAGCGGGGACCGTGTCTTCACCGTTCGCGAGAGCCTGGTCGGGCATGGTGAAGCCGTTGTCCTGATCATCCATTCGTCGTGTCCTTAGAGAATAAGCGGAAAATTGGGACCGAAGCGGACCGCTTGCGCGTTCTGTTCGATCGAGGTGGTGCGAGTAGCAGTGCCGAAGGGGCGTTTCAACGGGCGCGGGTTTGAATAGCTGCGGGTTTGCCCTATGTTGAAGCGAAGATCGGAGGCACGGTTGTTTTACGTAGTTCTTCTCGCGATGGTTGCAGGCTTCTTGGCGATGCGACTCTACAGCGTGCTCGGCAAGCGGACGGGGCATGAGCAGCCCTTACCGCGTGCGGCCGAGGACCGTCCTGCGCTCGCCGCCGTGCCGCGAACCGTCGAAGCGGTTCCGGATGCGCGCGAAGTCGCCAATCGCAACCTGGAGCCCAAGGCGGAGCCCGGTCTGCGGGCAATCGTCGCCGGCGAGCCCGGTTTCGATGTCGCGCGCTTTCTCGAAGGTGCGCAGGCCGCGTACCGCATGGTGCTCGAAGCTTTCTGGAAGGGTGACGAGGACGCGCTGGCCGATCTCGCCGTCGACGATGTCCGCGCGGCGTTCGTCGAGGCGATCGAAGCGCGGCGCGAGGCTGGTGAAGTGCTCGACAATCGTCTCGTGTCGATCGAGCGTGCGCTGATCGCAGACGCCAGCCTTACCGGGCGCGAGGCGCGTATCACGGTCCGGTTCGACGCAGACATCGCAGCCGTCACGCGCGACGCAGAGGGCAATGTCCTTGCTGGGTCGCTGACCGACGCGGTCGAGACGCATGACGTCTGGACGTTCGCACGGACGCTGAAGAGCAGCGACCCGAACTGGAAGCTTGCGGACACCGACGAAGCCTGATGGGTCGCGGCATGGGGGGAAGGCTCGGCGGTCTGGGACTGCCGACGCTGATGGCGACGCTGTTGAGCGCGTGCGTCGGTGGTGTCGAACCGCCACGGTCGGGTCCGCCACCGGTCGATCGAACAGATGATCGGTCGGATGATCGACCAAACGAACCCGTTCGCGTGCATCCGTCGCGTGATACCGGTGCATCCCCGAACATTCGCGGTATCCAGTCGCCGGCGCGGATCGTTGGCGCTGTGCCGATGCTAGCGTCGCCGGTCGTCCCGGCGGTCGAACCTTTGAATGCCGCCGCTGCGGGCGTGATCCCCGGTCCACCGATCGCGAGCCTGCTGATCGACGATGTGCAGGCGCAAGCGGCGTTTGCGGCGTTCGTCACAAGCTGTCCGTCGCTGGTACGTCGCAACGACACGTCCGGGCTGACGCGCGGCGCGGATTGGCAGCCGGCCTGTACCGCAGCGGCATCGACCGATCGCCGCAATGCTCGGACATTCTTTGCGCAGTGGTTTGAGGCCGCGCAGATCGGCGACGGCAAGGCGTTCGCGACGGGCTATTACGAGCCCGAGATCGCCGGTTCGCTGGAGCGGCGTGACGGCTATGCGCCGATCTACGCGCGTCCGAACGACCTTATCGACGTCGATCTCGGCACATTCTCGACCAGTCTCAAGGGCAAGAAGATTCGCGGTCGCGTTGATCGCAGCAACTTGGTGCCCTATTACGATCGCACCGCGATCGAGCAGGGCGCGCTGTCGGGCAAGGCGCCGATCCTCGCCTGGGCGCGCGATCCGGTCGAGCTGTTCTTCCTACAGATCCAGGGTTCGGGGCGGCTGCGGTTGCCCGACGGCGAGATACTGCGGATCGGTTATGCGACGCAGAACGGCCGTGACTATACCGGTATCGGCGCTCTGATGAAGTCGCGCGGGTTGCTCCAGCCGGGCCAGACCTCGATGCAGGGCATCGTCGCATGGCTCCACGCGCACCCGGCCGAGGGGCAGGCGATCATGCGCGAGAACAAGAGCTTCGTCTTCTTCCGCGAACTCGAGGGCGCACCCCTGGGGGCACTCGGCCTGCCGGTCACCGGTCAGGTGAGCGCGGCCGCCGACGTCAAGTTCGTGCCACTCGGCGCGCCGGTGTTCCTGTCGCTCGACCGGCAGGACGCGAGCGGCTTGTGGATCGCGCAGGATACGGGCGGCGCGATCAAGGGCAGCAATCGTTTCGATACGTTCTGGGGTGCTGGCGCGGCCGCCAAAGCGACCGCCGGCGGCATGGCCGGACGCGGCACCGCGTACCTGCTGCTGCCAATCGGCACCGTCGCGCGGCTCAATCAGGCGAATGGAGCGCGATATGGCGGGCCGTCCGCTCAACCCTGATGAGGCGCAGCTCTGGGCGCGCGTGATGGCGAGCGTGCGTCCGATGCGTGCGGTCGCCGTGCGTATTCCGGAGCGTGCGCCGCCGCTGCCGCCTCCGCCCAAGCCGATCATCGGTCCCAACGGCAAGATCGTGCCTGCACCGCCAGCGCCGATGGGGCGGGTGAAGCCGCTAGTCCGTACCGTGGTCACGCCGTACGCCGCGCGGGCGGGGGCAAAGCCCGTGGTTGCGCGGCCTGTAGCCAAACCCATCACGGCCAACACGCTAGATGGCGGCTGGGACAAGAGGCTCACACAGGGTGTGGTGAGTCCCGACAGTTCGATCGACCTGCATGGCCACACGCTGGCGTCCGCCCACGCACTGCTCGACGTCGGCCTGGGACGGGCTATCGCTCGCGGCGACCGTGTGTTGCTGCTGGTGACGGGCAAGCCGCCCCGCCCCGAAAGCGAACGTCCGCACGCGAGAGGCGCCATCCGGTCCGCAGTCACCGACTGGCTGGCTGGCTCGCGGCATGCCGACTCGATCGCTGCGGTACGTGGCGCGCATCCGCGGCATGGCGGGCAGGGCGCGCTGTACATCGTCCTGAGGCGCGGACGGGACTAGCTCTGCGTTCGGATTCACGAGGTCCGGGACTCACGATTTTTACCGCAGTTTGGTAATCATAGGGTGATCGGCAGCCTGCGAGTTTGAGTAGGTTTCGGCACATCTACTTCCCCCCTCCCTGGAAGGGAGGGGCAGGGGGTGGGTCGGCTTCCGCGAACGCGTACGGGTGCGGCTCAAGCGGGCCTACCCACCCCCAACCCCTCCCTTTCAGGGAGGGCGCTAGTTAAGCGCCCGCGCAATTACGTCTTCATAGATATCCGTCAGCGTCCGCAAATCCTCGACCGCGACCGCCTCATCAACCTTGTGCATCGTCGCATTGATCAACCCGAACTCCACAACAGGGCAAAGCTTCGAAAGGAAGCGCGCATCGGACGTCCCCCCGGTGGTCGACAGTTCCGGGATGACCCCGGTCGCGCCCACGATTGCGTCCGACAACAGCGTCGAGAAGGCACCCGGCTCGGTAAGAAACGCTTCGCCCGACACCTTCCCCGTCACTATCACGTTCGGCGCATGACGCTCGGCGATCGCGCGGATACGCTTGATCAGGTCCGCCCCGCGGTGGCGATCGTTGAACCGGATGCTCAACCGCGCGGAAACCTTGGCGGGAATGACGTTGTGCGCCGGGTTGCCGACGGTGATGTCGGTGACCTCGATGTTCGACGGCTGGAACCAGTCGGTGCCCTCGTCCAACACCACGCCTTCGATCTCCGCAAGGATGGCGATCAGCCGGGGGATCGGATTGTCGGCGAGATGGGGGTAGGCGACGTGCCCCTGCCGCCCCGGCACCTCGATCCAGATGTTGACCGAGCCACGTCGCCCGATCTTCACCATGTCGCCCAGTCGCGCGGTCGAGGTTGGCTCGCCGACCAAACACAGGTCGGGCACGATCCCCCGCGTAGCCATCCGCTCCATTATCGCAACGGTGCCGTAGGTGGCTGGGCCTTCCTCGTCACCGGTGATGATGAGCGAGAGCGTCCCGGCATAGCTCCGGCTCGCGGCGGCCACGAAGGCTGCGACTGCACCCTTCATGTCGACCGCGCCACGTCCGTACAGCAGCCCGTCGCGAAGCTCGCCGGACCAGGGCGACCCCGTCCAGCCTTCGCCGGGGGGGACGACGTCAACATGGCCGGCAAACGCCAGATGCCGCGGTCCATCGCCGCGCACGGCCAGCAGATTCTCGACCGGGCCGTCGGGTGCCTCGCCGACCGTGAACCGATCGACCGCAAACCCGAGCGGGAGTAGCGCCGCCTCCAGCACATCGAACACCGTACCGCGCGCAGGCGTGACGCTATCCGCGCGAAGCAGCGCCTGGGTAAGCGCGACGGGATCGATCATGCGGTCGAGGGCACCGGCTGCTCGAATTGTTCGAGGACCCATTCCTCTTCCTGCGCCGCCGCGATCCAGTCCTGCATGAACGGATGTTCGAACATCGCCCGCATATACCCCGCCGCAAACCGCGCGATCGGCAACTGGTACGTGACGATCCGCGTGACCAGAGGCGCGAACATTATATCTGCCGCCCCAAACTGGCCGAACAGGAAATCGCCGCCGCCACCGAATCGTGCGCGAGCCTGTGCCCAGATCTCCATGACCCGCTGCAATTCGAGGAGCACGTCGTCGTCGGGCGTGCTTGCCGGGAACACCTGGCGGACGTTCATGCTGTGCTTTCGACGCAGCGCGGCAAAGCTTGAATGCATCTCAGCCGCCATCGACCGCGCCATCGCGCGCGCAGCATTGTCCTCGGGCCAAAAGCGCTCGCGCCCGACCTTGTCGGCGAGATAGTCGACGATCGCCAGGCTGTCCCACACTACCGCGTCGCCATCCCACAGGATCGGCACCTTGCCCGACGACGGCGCGAACTCGTCGCCCGAGCGGCGCTTTTCCCAGTCGGCGTCGTACATCGGCACGACCACCTCCTCGAAGGGGAGACCGGATTGTTTGCAGGCGAGCCAGCCGCGGAGCGACCAAGACGAATAGGCCTTGTTGCCGATGATCAGTTTCATGGGGTGTGGACTAGCGGGGCGGGCGGGGCGCGGCAACGCCATTGGCGCTTCGACGTGCGGTGCTACGCGGCATGAGGTGATGCAGCGTCGCGATCGCCGCCAGCGCGACGATCGTGCCGAGCAGGATGTCGATCAGGTAATGCGTGCCCTCAACGGGTGTCGCCATCAACATTGCTGCATTCAGGGCGAGCACCGGCCAGCGCAGCCGCGGCATGCGCCACGCCGCATTGATGTAGAGCGTCGCGGCGGCGGCATGGAAGCTTGGTGCCGAAACGATGCCGCGCAAATGGCCGAGGTCGACCACCCGCACGCTGTGATCGCGTAGTGCAGGTATCAGCCCATGCTGCCATTGCTCGCTCTCGGGCATATAGGCGATTGGTTGATGCCACAGATACGAAAATGGACCTATCGCCGGCATGAAGGCGTAGAGGATCAGCGTGCCGATCGCGGTCAGCCAGAATGTCGCGAGGAACCGGTGCGCCGCCACCCGGTCGCCGGTCAACGCGAAGGCCGCGAACAGGATCGCAGGCGTCAGGTAAATACTGCGATACGCTGCCAGACCGAGCGATTGGAGGATCGGCGTTGCGGCGACAAGCCGATACCAGGCGAGCCAGTCGAAATGCAGCAGGGCGTCGATCCGTTGGAGTGCGGCGTCGTGGAACCCATGCGTCACCGCCGCGACGGGATAGCTCGCCACCGCGCCCATCAGTGCCAACATGGTGAAGACGCCGTAATATTCGGCGCAGTCGGCGACTGCACGTGCATGTCGCCAAGGCCGGTCGCGGAGCCCGAAGCGTAGCCCCAGCAGGACGATTCCGCTGACGTAGAACGGGATATTATCTGCGTCGTACGGATCGATCGATAAGCCGGCGACGTGCATCATCACCGTCAACATCGCCAGGCTGAGGATCATCCCACCGCCGATCCACCAACCGTAATCGGGCACGCTGGCGTTTGCGGGCAGCGCCCCGCGGTGGATGTCGGCGGGCAGCCGCGGGGTAGTTGCAATCGAAACGTCATTCATGGTCGGCGAACGCGTATCACATATGGGGGAACAAGCGACCCTCGTCGGCTGGATCGGCTTTCGCTTGGCTGAACGGTAACGAACGACGAGCGTCGCCCTGCCGTAGGACGACGCCCGCTATAGCTGCGGTTTCACGGTCTCGATCGCCGGCTTTAGAACGAGCCAGGAACCATCCGTTGGGCGGTGGTCGGCGCTGCGGGGATCAGCAAGTCCTGGCGGGTGCTTGCCGCAGTCCGTGCAGACTGCGCGGTGACATCGCTCGTGATCGCCGAGCATGTGCGTCCCGCCAGGAAATCGAGCGCGCGACGCGTGGACGCCTCGCGTGCGTCGCCGAGCGGGAAGCTGATATCATCCGTCGCGCGACAGGTCGCCTCGACGGTCGACTCCAAGCCATCGAAGTAATTGCCGTTGCGCGCCGCGTTCTGCGTCGCGAACGCGATCACACGCAGACGATCGTCGCAGGCGGGCTTGTCGAGGGCGATCTGTCCGACGGGCTTGCCGTAGGTATTGGTTCCGATCAGCGCGGAATTGCCGTGCAGATACGGGGTGAACGCATTGATCAAAAGTTCGCTCGCCGATGCGGTACCGCCGCTGCCGATGAATGCGATCCGCGTCGGCGCGATAGACTCGGGTTGTGGTGCGAAGAAGCGAGTCTCGTTGTTCGAGGCCTTCTCCGTGCGGAACGTCGTATAGTCGAACACCTCGGACGTTGATCGCCCCCCGCCAAGGAGGTCGCCAAGATACTCCGACGTCGCGACGAGGCCACCGCCATTGTAGCGCAGGTCGATGATGACCTTCGTCACGCCCTGCGCACGGAAATTCGCGAACGCTGTTTTCAGCGCGGGTTCGGCCGTGGAGATGAACGTGCGCAGGTTGATGTAGCCAACGCGCTGACCGCTATCCTCGATGATCTTCGCGCCGTACCGCGACGAGACCGGCAGCAGCGAGAAGTCGGCCTTGGCGACGGTCACGTCCCGCGTACCGGCAGCGTCCGAGACGCGGAACACGCGCGCGGTACCGGTCGTGTCGGGACCGAATGCGGTGGTCAGCCCGGCCGTGCCCTCGGCACTGACGATGGCGCTGACGGTGCGTAGATTGCTCGATGTCGTACCGATCGCGAGGATCTCGGCACCGCGGTCGATCCCGGCGGCAAGGGCGGGCGCGCCCTCGAACGATTCCGCTGCGAACAGGCGCTGGCCGGTCTGGTCGAGTGCGAACCGGATGCCGAACCCAGCACTCGATCCCGAGGCGTAATAGGCGTTCTCTTCCTTGATCGACGTCAGGTAGGTGAAGAACCGATCCTTGCGCTGCGCTCGCGCGGTTGCGGTTAGTGCGTCGATATAGCTATCGACGGTCGTGTACCCCGCGGGGCTCAAGGTCGCGGGCAGCGTATCGGGGAACAGATACCATTCGCGAAGCTGTGCGGCGGCCCAGTCCTGGCGCTCGCGCAACGAACAGCCCGCAGTCGCAGTCGGCGTGGGTGTCGGCGTAACGCCAATGGCGCCACCGGCACCACCACCGGTCGAGTTCGTGTTGCCATCGCTACCCCCGCAGCTCGACAGCATCGCAGCCATCGCCAGCATTGTCCCGAACCGTGCCCGCATCGCAACATCTCCCCGTTGCCCGAAGGCTACGGATTTCGTCGGGCGATGCCAGCGGCAAATCGAGGTTTGATCCGATATCGGCGGATTTTGAGGGTGCGGATGGCAGTATACCTGTCAGCTTATTCCGCCATCGTCAGGATGACGGGGTAGGATGGGCACACCTGTAACGTTCAGACCGTTAGCTGACCGCTTCGACCACCGCCGCGCGGAGTTCGGGAATGCCCATGCCGTACTCGCTGGACGTGACGAGGATGTCGGGATGTGCGGCCGGACGCTTGCGCGCCTCGATCGCGGTGCGCTCGGTGACCTCGACCAACTCGGACGCCTTGATCTTGTCCGCCTTGGTCAGGACCATGCGGTAGCTGACCGCGGCCTTGTCGAGCATCTCCAGGATCTCGCGGTCGACGTCCTTGATGCCGTGGCGCGAGTCGATCAACACGAGGGCGCGCTTGAGGACGTCGCGGCCGCGAAGAAAGTCGTTGATCAGGAAGCGCCATTTCTTGACGACGTCCTTGGGAGCCTTGGCAAACCCGTAGCCTGGCATGTCGACGAGCCGGAACGCGAGCGGGGCGCCGACGTCGAAGAAGTTCAGCTCCTGCGTACGGCCTGGCGTGTTCGACGTGCGCGCCATCGAGTTGCGCCCGGTCAGCGCGTTCAACAGCGATGACTTGCCGACGTTCGAGCGACCGGCGAACGCTACTTCCGGCACCGACGCGTCGGGCAGGAACTCAAGCGTCGGCGCCGACTTCAGGAAGCCGACATGGCCTGCGAACAGCTTTCGCGCATGCTCGAGCATCTCGGGCGTGAACGGCGCGTCGGTCTGCTCGAGGTCGGGACCTAAGTTGGGAACGTCGTTCACTTGGTCACCGGCACTTTCAGGCCCGGATGGCGGGCGTACAACAGCTTCTGCTGGATGATGGTCAGGCAGTTCGACGTGATCCAGTACACCTGAAGGCCGACCGCGAACGGCGCCATCACGAACATCAGCACCCACGGCAGCAGCTTGAAGACCTGCTTCTGCGTGTCGTCCATCGGCGTCGGGTTCAGCTTGAACTGGAAGTACATGCTGATGCCCAGGATGATCGGCACAATACCGATCGCGATCATGTGCGGCGGCGTGAACGGCAGCAGGCCGAACAGGTTGAGCGGCGTCAGCGGATCGGGCGCGGACAGATCCTTGATCCACGCGACGAACGGCTGGTGACGCATTTCGATCGTCAGCATCAGCACCTTGTACAGCGCGTACATGATCGGGATCTGCAACAGCGTCGGCGCGCAACCGGCGAGCGGGTTGACGCCCTCGGTCTTGTAGAGCGCCATGACTTCCTGCTGCATGCGGACCTTGTCGTCCTTATGCTTCTCCTGGATCGCCTTCATCTTCGGCTGGACCGCGCGCATCGCGGCCATCGACTTGAACTGGCGCTGCGCGATCGGGAACAGCAGGCCGCGGATGGTCACGGTCAACAGGATGATCGCGACGCCGAAGTTGCCGACCATGCGGAACAGCCAGTCGAGATAGTAGAAGATCGGCTTCTCGACGATCCGGAACCAGCCCCAGTCGATCGCGTAATCGAGTTTCGCCACGCCCTGCTGATCGGTGTAGCGATCGAGCAGGCGGACTTCCTTGGCGCCCGCGAAGAAGCGCGACGTCTGGGTGATGGCCTGGCCGGGTGCGACCTGCCTGGGCTGGAGCGCGTAGTCGGCCTGGTACGCCTTGTTGGCGCCCGCGCGGAACTGACCGTCGAACGCCTGGCCCTGGTCGGGGACGAGCGCGGTCAGCCAGTATTTGTCGGTGAAGCCGAGCCAGCCGCCGGTCGTCGTGAACTTCTGCGCGGCTTCGTCGATGTCCTTGTAGTTCGGACGGTAATGCGCGCCGCCATTGTCGACCGACATCGGCCCGACATGGATCGTCATCGACGACGGATCCTTCGAGATGCCGACCCGGTTGACGAGGCCATAGGTGGCGACGGGCACGGGCGCGGTGCCGGCGTTAAGGACGGTCTGGCGGACCGTGAACATGTAATCCTGGTCGACCGCGATCTGGATGCGAAACCGTTGCCCGGTGGCGTTGGTCGCGTCGAGCGTGACCGGCGTGGTTGGCGTTAACGTCGTTGCGCCCGAGGGTGTCCAGACGGCGTCGGCGGCGGGCGGGGCGAGGCCCTGCGCACGCCAGCCGAAGCTCGCGAAATACGCGTCGGGCGCGCCGGCGGGCGAGAGCAGGCGGATCGGCGGCGAATTTTTCGCGACGGTCTCGTCATAACCCTTGAGCACGAGATCATCGATCCGCGCGCCCTTCAGGTTGATCGAACCGGATACGCGAGGGGTCTCGATGCGGATGCGCGGGGTGCTAGCGATCACTGCGTTGCGATCGCCGATCGCGGCGGCACCGTCCGCGGCGGGATCGGCCGCGGGGTTCGCGACGGCCTTGGTCTTGCCGCCCTCGATCCGCGTGACCGGCGGATTCGCGGTCGGGAAGAACTTACCCTGGATCAGCGGCCATCCGAACAGGATCAGCGCCGCGATCACCGCGAACAGCACGAAATTCTGCTTGTCGTCTTTCACAGGGCGGCGTCTTTCAATTTCTTGTCGATATCTGGGACCGGATCGGGGCCGTACCCGCCCCACGGATGGCAACGCGCGATACGCTTCGCCGCCAACCAGCCCCCCTTGAGCGCGCCATAGCGCCCAACGGCCTCGATTGCATAGGCGGAACACGAAGGATCGTAGCGACAGCTCGACGGCAGGACGAGCGATGGCCCGAGTTGCCAGCCGCGTGCGAGGAGGATGAGGAGGCGGGCTAGCATGTCAAAACCGACGCTCGCCTAAGCCACAAGATTGTTTCCCCGCGAAGGCGGGGACCCAGACTGGGCTCCCGCCTTCGCGGGAGAACAAAGGCCAAGAGAGCCGCTTCGATTGAGACATTTCCACCCCGGCGAAGGCCGGGGCCCAGTTGGGGGACATCGCTGACGAATGGCGGTGTTGAATCACGGCCGCTTTCCCACCTGGGCGCCGGCCTTCGCCGGGGTGGTGGGGTGCTCTGGTGCCGCGGAAGCAATGTGCGGCGTGACCTTGCGAAACGCCTTACCCAGCTCGGTCCGCAACAGCGCGAAGTCCCGCTCGACACCGCCATTACGCCCGATCAACACATGATCAGCCCCAGCAACGCCACGTTCCGCCAACAGCTCACGCGCCAACGCCCGCAACCGCCGTTTCATGCGGTTCCGGACGACGGCGTTGCCGATCTTCTTTGTGACGGTGAAGCCGATTCGCATCGTCTCGTCACCGTCATCGCGGGGGCGCATCAGCAGGACGAATCCTGGCATCGGTGCGCGCTTCCCCGCATTCGCCGCAAGAAAATCGCGGCGCTTGTCGAGTATAGTTAGGCCGACAGCTTCTTGCGACCGCGTGCGCGGCGTGCATGGATCACTGCCCGGCCGCCGACCGTCGCCATCCGTGCGCGGAAGCCGTGACGGCGTGCGCGTACCAGGTTGCTCGGCTGAAAGGTCCGCTTCATTGGTCATTCCCTAGGTCATCAAATAGAAAACGGCCGCCACGGGGACGGCCTTGATGGCTGAGCGCTTACGGAAAGGGCGGCGGTAAGTCAATTCGCACCCGTCGTAACGGTCGTGTTTTTGGCAGCCTGAGCGCGCTCGTGCCGCCGCATCGCGCTCTGCCGTCGCATCATCCGATCGACAAAATGCCCGGTTCGTGGCCAGCGCCGCTTCAGCCGCGCCCATTTGAGCCGCGCCCAGCGTGAATTGCGCAAAACCAGAACCATCCCACCCGCGAACAGGAATATCCCCGCAGGCCCCGGCAGCGGTGCGAGCAGCGGCGCGCTCAGGATCAAGAGTATCCCGAGCACCAACTGGCCGAAGCGGAGGACGGGGGAGCGGAGTGCTTTCACGGAAGGCATGTGGGTCCGGTGTATTAGGTTCACAAGACGGCGTGATCGGAGAGTTCCGGCCGCGCGTCCTTGCAGACATGGCAAATCGGGTATGAATAAGGCGTGACGTCGTGTCGCGGGGGAGCGGGCATGGCGGCGATCGTAGCGACGGTGGCGTATCTCGGGCTGGAAGCGCGCGCGGTCGAAGTGCAAGTCCAACTGATTCCAGGACTTCCCGCATTCAACATGAGTGCGTCACGAATGTAACGCCGACAAAATAACTTTATCGTAGGGCGCATTCGTTGAAAAAACGAGGCACACATGAACGTTACCACCTACTACCGTTTCTCAAAGCATGAACAAGCCGAAGGAACTTCGATCCAGCGACAGCGGGAGGATTGCACCGAATATGCCGCACGCAACGGCTGGATCATAACTGAAGAATTGATAGACGAAGCACGGTCCGCGTTCACTGGTGCAAATCGTGAAATCGGTTCGGCTCTATATGGATTTGAGGAGGAAGTAAGGCTTGGCCTGCGTCACGGATCGATACTGCTGGTCGAGCGCGTTGATCGGTTATCGCGCGAGGGATACGATGAGACCAGCGACTTCGTAAAGTTGTGTATGCGCAACGGCGTAACTATCGCAGTCGTTGATGGTAGTGAGTATTATGAGGCCGGAACGCGGCTGGACGTGTTGCAGGTCATTAAGCTGCTTATAAAAGCAGAGGTTGCGCACGAAGAGAGCGTGAAAAAGAGCCAGCGCGGGAAGCGACGGTATGACCTTGACCGGGCGACCGCCCGTGCCACGGGTGCGGCAATGGGAAAGAACCTGCCGGGCTGGTTGGAGGTCGGACCGGACGGTAAGGCGCGTGTCCGTGGCGATCGGGACGCCGTAGTTCGTCGCGTGTTCCAACTTGCGGACGACGGCGTCGGTTCGCTGCAAATCGTCCAAACCGTCAACCGGGAGTTTGAGCCGTGGCAACCGTTGAACGGGTCGAAGGCCGCGAAGTGGAACCGCAGCCGTATCACACGCCTGCTGTCCGACCGGCAGGTTACCGGCGAATATCAGCCGCGTAGTAAGGTGAACGGTAAGAGCGTTGCGAATGGCGACCCGTGGCCAGACCACTTGCCCCGCATTATCGCACAGGACCAGTTTGACCGCGTAAGGGACGCCGCAAGCGCTCGCCAAACACCAGCCGGGAAGCGTTCGACCGTCGTAGGCAACCTGTTTGCGGGTAAGCTGTCGTGCGTCCACTGCGGTTCGTGGATGCTGTTCGAGCGTAAGCGACCAGCCGGAAGCCAGTATCAGAATGGCAAATACGTCTTGAAGCATGACGAAGCGATTTTGCGCTGTTCGAACGAACGCTTCGGGAAGGTTTGCACGAACACCGCGACCGTAAGCTACTTCGGTTTTGAGAAAGCGATGTTGGACACTTGCCTTCATCTGGCCTTGGACGATCGGTCGTTTGCAGACCGGGAGAATCTTGGCCTCATGATGTCGAAGCTGGCGGAGGCGCGGCGGACGCATGACATCGCCGAGACGAGCGCCAGGAGCCTGTGGACTTCGTTCGCCCGTCGTCCGTCCGATATGGCTGAGACCATCGCACACGAGGCGGAGGCCGAAGCGAAGCGGCTGGTCGGAGAAATCGAGATGTTGTCAGAGGAAGTCACCCGAGCGTCCGGGAAGGCGGATGCCGAAGCGCATATGTCCCGCATCAACGGTTACCGCGAATTCCTATACGATCCAGATTTAGAGGTTCGCGCCCGCCATCGGAACAAGGTGGCTGTGGCCTTGCGGTCGATCATTCGGGAAATCACGTTCGACAACCAGCGTGTCGCGCGTGTGGCACTGGTCGGGAACACGCAGGTATTTTCCATTCTGAAAGGTAAGCCTTCGTGGAGGTTCAACCTGCATAAGGCGTCTAAGGACTCTACGCCTGCCGAACTTGCCGTAGAGCGCCGCTTGAAGGAGGCTGCGTAAGGGCAAGGAACGAAAAGGGACCATAAGCGATACTATCAGGGATTGAACTTTTTTCCGGATTGTTACCTTTTGGACCGTGCTGAGCCATCTGTTACGGTAAGGAAGATCAAGCAATTGGCTGGCCAGTAGGTAGTAGACGAACCGGCTTTCATAAGCTCCAAAGAGTCTCGTTTAACGATGGCGCAAGAGGAGAGTTTAAACGACGCGAGCGCCCGGTCAACCAGGCGCTCGCCTGTTCACGATGCGATGCTTGGCGAGCCGTGCCGGTCGCATTCTGTAAGCAGATGCCGAGCACGATCGGTAGGGTTCCCGTCTACGATCGACGTAGCGCGTGTGGCAACAACGAGAAAGTCCCCTTCAATCTGATCCGCCGTAACAACGCGCGTATCTATGTCGGCGGTAACCGACCAAATCCTGCCGTCGCTCTGCCGGAAAAAGCCGACCTGCATCTCGTGCGGATGTTCATTCTGCTCCTCTGCCGAACGTCTAGCATCATGCAGGACAGCACCAACAAGGCCCGCGTTCACGTATGCGGCTGCGTCGCGGGAAGTGAAACCTCGATTCATGAGAGCCGCTACAGCAACATTGTCCTCATAGGAGAAGGCCTTGGCCGCTGAATCGATTTCCTGACGTGTTTCATAGAATGCACAGAGCCCAATCTCTACGCCATTCACCCCATTCGATTTCATCGCTAATTCAAAACTTTTCGAAATATCTGCAGATACTGTAATCATCGTTTTTGATCCTCATCAAGGTGGTGAGGGATCGTGCGATATCAGACCTCGGAAAGTCTATATATTTTAGTCGAGCCTCCCTTGCGTTGCGGCGCGCAGAGATTTTGTCGCTCGATCTGTCCGATTTGCGCGGTCACTCCGGTCAACCGAGACTTCAACGCCTTCCGGTCAACGGGGTCGGCTGCGCGCAGCGCGGCTCGTGTGTCTTTTAGTTTTCGGTGCTGTCGAAACGGGGCAAGAAGCTGTCCGTCCTTGAGAATGATGCCAGTTATCTCAGCGGGCTTGTCAACGAAGGTCTTCTGCTTGTGATAACGGAGACCCGCCCCGTGTATCATTTGTTGGACTTCCCAGATCGCGCTCTTTGGCACGTGGGTCCCCGAGATCGTCACGTCGTCGATGTAGACTGTGAAGGTGTAGCCGCGTGCCTTGCACAGAGCGTCGATCGCGGCCCAAAGGTCATAGTAAGCGAAGTAAGCCATGATCGGGCTCAACGGGCTCCCGGTCGGCAAATGCCCTTTGTAGCAAGCGAGTTGAGCAAGCAGCCCGGCGACATCGCGTGGGCACTTCATCACCGTGGCAAAGAACCAGAAGACCCGGCGCTGGCTGACGCTCGGGAAAAACTTCTTGATGTCCAGACACTGGACCATCCGTGAGTGACGATGAGCCGCCGCGTTCGTCACATAGCAACGTCGCTTTACGGGGCAGAAAAGGAAATCCGGGGGCTGGATACGCCCGAGCAGCCGCGCGAGTGTCGCCTGCGCCAGCTTCAGCGGGCGGCATGGGTTTTCGACACCGCGCTTCCCTCCTGACTTCTTCTCGACCTCGAACTCCTTGTAGAGACCATCGCCCGCCGCCAGCGCGCGAAGCGCGCCTGGCGTCATGCCCAACAGCTTCGCCAACTTCGACCTGCTGCCCAGCTTGAACAGCGGCGATTGGTTTAGCTGATAGAGGCGTTTAGTCGGCATGTGCCGGATTCGCTCGTGCTTCGAGGAACTTCATCAAGCCGATCATCTTGCCCGCCACGAAAGACCGCGCCCGATCATAGCTCCCACCAGATTCAACCTGCTCTGCGAAAAACATGATCGACGAGGCGGGTATACCGAAGGCATCGGAATATCGTTGGATCAGGTCGAGACTAGGCACCTTGTGCCCCTTTTCGATCTCCGAGAGATACGAGGTCGAGATATCCAGACGTTCAGCAACCTGCTTCTGTTTCAGGTCGTGATAAACACGGATCAGCCGGAGCGCTTCACCCAACATCGAATTTCCTATCCAAATCCTGTAATGCAGGGTGGCGGATCATCCCTTGAAGAGTTTCACCAGTTCAATGAGCAGTTGGAGGCCTTTGGCCACCCCCGGCCCAATCGCGAAGATCAACTTCAGCATCTGTGGGCTTACCAGAGGCTTCGCCCACTTCCGCTGCTTCTTAGGTTTCAACCGCCTGCGTTCCCCGTCTCGGTCCCGATTGGTCATCGACTTTCTCCTTCTTCGCCAACCACCAATTGGTGGCGCTGCCATCCGGCTAAGAAGGTGGGGGAGGAACGCTTTAACCCTGATCACCTGCGCGGTCCCCGCCATCGGGGCCGCGCGGGCCGCTCACGCACGCATGACCGGACCAATAAATAGAGGGCTTTCGACCCTCCGCACGGGTTGCCCCGCAATGTGTGACAGCAGTCCCCTTGCAAACCTCGACGAACGATGTGTGAACCACACCAAACTCATTGTCCAGAAGAAAGTTCGCTGATAGCGAACTAAATTACTGTGACGGGCGTTTTCGTTAGGGAATGGGTCGCCGCGTCCAGGCGCCTTCCGTCGCGCACAAACCCGGTCCCCAAAGGCGTCGAGAATGTCATCGTCCACCCCGTGATCGCGTGACGATGGGGACTATACGTCCACGACTATTATCCCCCACGACCGAAGGCCCTTGGGTCAGAACTTATTCCTTGAGAGCCAGCCAAAATCCGGCTCTCGGGGCGGGCCAGAAGATAACTCCGCCGCTATTGGGCCTAGCTCAGAAATGTGATAGTATCTTTTGAGCCAATAGGAGATGATATGTCGCGTGTCGCGTATTACAGGTGCAGCACGGCGGATCAGTCAGTGGACGCGCAGCGTCAAGCCATGGGCGGCGGGTTCGCCCGTGAGTTCCTTGACGAGGGGGTGAGCGGAGTCACATTGGCCGCTGATCGTCCCGGCTTCTCGAAGTTGATCGAATATGTGCGAGAGGGGGACGAAGTGCACCTCTTCGCACTCGATCGCCTCGGCAGGGACGCTTTGGACGTGCAAGCGACTGTTCGACGCCTGCTCGACAAGGGCGTCCGAATTGAGGTTCAGGGGATCGGCTCGATCGGCAAAGGGGTCGGCGAGATAATCGTCGCAGTCCTCGCTCAGATCGCGGACCTTGAAAGGCACCGGATCAAGGAACGGTGCGAGAGTGGGCGCGCAGCAGCCCGCGCCTCCTTGGCCAAGACTGGATTGACCCATCGCGGGAAGCCGTCTCTCGGTCGTCCAGCAGCGGCAGAGGCCTCAGTCGTCAGCGATTGGCGGCGCGCCAACGACGCCAGCATCGCTCGAACTGCTGTCGAATTCCAGATCAGCAAATCCACAGTGAAGCGCTATTGCGTTGTCCTTTAAGGCTATGACGCGCCTCCCTGACAGCCGAGAAATCTGTCCCTTTTGTGCTGGCACTTATACCGACAAGTTCGCCAAGCGCTTGATCGATGCGTCAGGAACAAAACAGCAATCGGTAAGCGCGGCGCAGGCACGGGCTTGGTTTTCTCGTTCCAGCCTGTGACTTCGTTGTCACCTGCCTGCGTAAGCACGCATCCGAACGTTCGGGCATGACTCGGTGAAACAAGCTAACTCAAGTTCGGTCGCGCCAAATATGCAGAGCATCAATGAAAATGGTGCAGCGTAGGCAAGACCTTCAGTTGACTCAAAGCGCATGCGTTGCGCGAGGAATAACGTGTCACAGTGACGGGCGACTTTCTGTTGATAAGTTTGAGAGTCCGTTCTAACTGGAAGTAACATGACCAGCTTTTTACAGTCCCCGGATATCACCGCGTCCATCGCTTTTTCCATCCAGACTACTGCCGCACTATAAGGCGGATTTAACCAGATGAAATCATAGCCGGTCCACGATGCTTCTAGACCATCCTCTGGTAGGATGATGCGCCGTCGTGCAACTACGGACGACGCTAAGTGCCCACAGGGGTCTAAATCAACTGGCCCGAATGCCTTCGTAACCAGAGCGAAAAACCAACTTGGTGTAAAACGCTTATCTCGCTCGCCCATCGTTGTGTGATCAAATGCCCAGGATGAACGGGGAGGTTCAGTTTTCTTCCAGTTCGGCGCGATTGCTCTAACCAACTTCATCACGCTGGCGGCACTTCCTTCGCCACGCTCGATCGAGGCGACTGTTTTCGCCGTAAGACCGGCTTTGGTGGCGACGAGTTCGAGTGTCCAACCGCGCCTTCGTCGTGCCGTGCTTAGCTGCTCTGCCAACGTCGCCCCTCGCCCAATACCTGAAAGGCGGAATCCTGTCTCCTTCATCACCTGCTGCAGAAGCCTTTGCGTGCCCACGCCCTTTTCTATTCGGTGAACTGCAAGCCTCGTGACACCCAGTTGCGCTGCGAGCGCATCCTGCGGGAGGCCTTGGGATAAGCGGTGATCGCGCAATTGGTCGAACATGATACGCCGCGTATCACATATTACCTTCGCTTCGCCAAACGGTGCGGTAAGTCGGCTCCATGCCCCCAGGCGCAGCCTGGCTGTGCGCAGGAGACTGAAAAAAAACCTCTAAGAAAGCTGCTGTAAAATTTGCCGCCCAGATGGGGGCAGATGCCGCCCTGAGCCGCAGAAAACTGCCAAAATTAGCGGCAGTAGTTAAGAACAAGACAGCCACTACGAACGACCATACTGATAGAGTAGTCGTTGGGTCCCGAATGTCTGGAGTGTAGCGATGATACTATCACGCCACTCTGGTTCGTAAAGATTGAAGAACTTCGTATTCCTATCACCCATGCTGTCATTGTAGGCGACTTTCATCTTGGTAGAGTATCCCGCTAGATTGGAAAGATTAAAGGTCACTGTCTGGTGGGAGTAAAGAGACTTAGCCAGAGTGCGCCAGCTTCCCGGAAATGCTGATCGGAACTCGTCGGCCACTCTCGCCGCCGAATGCTCACGGCGGTCGACGACGGCGTGGAAGTGCGGAAGGAGAATGCGCGTTGACGATTGATGTTGGCTATCACGGTCGTCATCATGACCAATGTTGCCAGCATCGCGTCCGAAGGCAGCGTCCACGCCAAGCGATTTCAACATCTTCACCTTGTGAGTGCCCATGTGCGACGAGGGCGTGAGTAAATCGACTTCATGAACTCCGCGAATTCGTAAGCCCGGTAACCGCCGCCGACACCGTGCAATGATCTTTTCTTCAGTCTCCCGCACTGCCGAAGCTAAATGTGAAGCATGATTTCCCGGAGTGACGACTATTGCCGCGCTAATTATGGTAAGCCACATGAGGCGGTCAGCCGGAACGCGCCCAAATTGCATGTAGGCTTGCAGGGTGTTTCGCCGAAGTTCTTCAATCTCCGGTGCGATCAATCCTTTGCCAGTATCAATACGCCATTTCGAATGCATCGGCAGGGCAACGCCCTGGCGTTGCGTGTCATAATTCCTATTCATGTCTCGCTCCGTTAAATGATGGTATATTTAACGAAATTGATCAGTGACAAATCAATATCTATAAATACATCTTTACAGGAGCCGCTATGAGCACTTTGACCGATATATATAATATTTTGCTGGAACTCGGATTGTGCAAAAGCCAGCGGGGGTTTTCACGGGACTTTTTGGGAAAGTCCGATGGATACCTTTCTCAAATAATTGCAGCGAAGTCGGTGCCGGACTTGGCGGCGTTGTCGTCGTTGGTGGGTGTGCTGAACGCTATCCTTCCGCCGTTAGACGGCGACCCTGTGCTTTATGACAGCCGCCGCAAGCTACGGGCGGCGTGGATCGCTTCGGCTGTAATGCTGGAAGGCGAAAGAGCGCGTCGCTCTTACCCCCAGCGTTTTCGTCCCCATCCATTCACAGCGGCGTCGGAGCTATGTTCATGACATCTGATGATCTTTTCACCCTGCTCGCGTCGCCAGCAGCCCGTCACGCGTTGCTAACTAGGCTGGCCCGCGTCGCGTGCAACGACAACGACAACGACAACGACAACGACAACGACAAACCGATAGACCGGCCATGCGAGCAGTGCGGTCAGCATTTTTCCTCCGGCACATTCATGATCGTCAAAGGTCGTGTGACAACGATCACGTGCGCCCGCTGTGAACCATTGGGTGGAGAGCAGTAGAAATATCGTTACGGCGGGCCGGTCCCGCATATAATCTATTACTTTCTCTGGCCAACCGATGTTTATCGGCTGATCGGGCTACATGAGCTTCAATCGCTCGCTTACGGCTTTATCGAAACGAATGACTCAACCTGTCCCATACCGCATCGTTGCTTTTCGACTGTGACGGTGCGGCCTTCCCGAACGATGTCATGGAGTGATCCTTGGAACGCATGCGGAAGGAGTGTTTCATCAATCATGTATTCCTGCTGGCCTTCTTTGTCGTTCCACGTTCTAAAAGACTTAATGACGAAATCCCAAGCGTAGTCGATCTTCCCGACCTTCTCGTGCATCGTGTAGACCTTGGTGCAGGTGCCATCCGATTTTGGATCGATTGCTTCATTCCGATAAGCGATGAGCTTTCGAAAATCTTTCGTTGGCAGGAACGTCAACGATGTATCGTCAAACTTTTCGGTGAAGGGCTTTCCACCTTTCAGCGGTGTCAGTTCTCCAGCGTTCAGGACTAAGGGGGCGGCGTCGGGCGAGGGCGTTGGTGCGGGCGCTTCAGGTCGGCGCACGGGCATCGGCGGTGCCTTTAAGGTGGGTTGAGGCGTCGCGGGCAGAACCGAACTCGTTGCGGTAGGTGACCCGTTATCCCGCGAACGTTGGCCCAGCATAAATGCAAGAGCGCCCACCAGTAGAACAATGATGGCGATCAGCACTGCTGTGGTTCGGTTTTGCATCGTTACCCCGTTGACGGATGCCGATAATCAGCACGGGCGAACTTCGATGGTTCGGCGTGAAAAAGCAAACGCAATGGCAAAACTTCTTGCCGTCATCCTCCCGTGGCCTTGATCTAGGAAGTGCGATCGACAGACCTCCACGAACAGCGCTGGGGCCATCACCGCGCGGTTGGTTGATGTTTTCAGCATCTCAAGGGAACGGTTGCCAACTCGCGTAGCGGAAGGCGCCTCACCGTGGGCCGCGTCCTGGCGTCTGGACGCCAGGAGCAAGAGCGGAACCAGCGAACGATGTTCGCGGTCGACTAAGAGGATTATGACCGCAAAGTTCGCGGTCGTTCGGGTGTGTTATGAGGCGGCACGATTGCCCACGCCATTTTCCAGCCTCAAGTGGTAATCGCAACGTTGTATGCTAACTGGCTTTAACTTCTTACACTTTGAACCATCATCTTTAATAAAACCGCACTGGCTTCTCTTCACACGCACCGACCCGATGGTCGCCACTTCTTTGCGAACGGGCTTGGTGCCATAACGCTCAACGTAAATTGTATGATGCTTACAAAGAGTAGTAGATGATACCTTTTCCCTTATGCATCTTGTGCCATTCTCGCGAATAAATAAGCAGCGTTGCTCCTCACTCGCCGTCCGTTGTTTTTTAGGCCGCGCGCCCATTATAGGGATCACTACTAAACCAACGATAGCGAGTAGCAATATTCCTATTAGAATGAACGGATTGATGCCGGTCATTTGTGAGAGCCACCCGAAGAACGCCATGACGATCAACACTGCTATTAGACCCGTAATAAAACGAGCCGAGGACTCCGTAAGTCCAACTATAATCATGGCTCGTCCCTCCATGTTTCCGTAGTTACGACGCGTGACCGCGCTCCCGATTCGTTGCTCATAAAGCTCGCCTGCCGGTTTCGCCAGCGGACAGGCGCCACGTTCGCCGATGTGCGTTAGTGTGTGCCCGCAACGGTCCTGATCAACGTAGAAAGGTGCAGCGGTAGGGCTGCTGCACGAAAAGTCTTACTTGCCGGGACCGAAGTTGGCGTAGAATCTACGCCGACGTCGAAGGTCGGTAATTGGGAAGTAGCCTTGCCAAGCCGACGTTCCGCGACGGTCTTTTGCAGAAGAAAAGCCTTTGATATTATGGCGGGACGGTGAGCGCTGCGGAAGGGAACCCTTTTGCGACAGGTGCGACGGCAACTAGCGTTCTTTGTAATCTAGATGGCTAAACTCACTTCTTCGCGGCACGAGCGTCACGTCATCTCAACCGTTATCCCCAATTTAGTTGTCGGCACGATAACCTGATTGCTTTCTAAGGCTGTTCGCCCGAGCGTTGTGGGCGTGCCTTTGTGGATGCTACTCGCAACAATCCAGATTTCCTTGATCACGTGCCTGTTAGCGCCTCCCGGACCCGAATATCCCACCTCGACGGCCAACCAGCAGGAGCCGCTCGCTTCGTCGATCGCCTCGTCGATCGTAGTCACCTCGAACAGATCGGCGGACTCATGACCAGACGGCAGGACGGTCGCCAACCCTACTCCACCCATAGAACCGCTGAACCTCTCGATGGCATCCTGGGGTCTCGGCGCTAACCCAGCCCTAGCCGAGACATTTATAGCAGCCGTCGTCCCTATGTTGGTGACCTTCACGGTAAACACGGCGAGCATGGAGCGTCCCTGTCCCATTGTGGAAGTCATGTGTTCGAAAGTAACCGCCTCGACGTGGAGCCAAGGCCGGTTCTCCGAGTAGAGCGATTCCCGCGCTATCAAGTTGGCGTCAGTCGCTGCTCCTAAGGCGAGTTCGGTCTGCCGCATGGATCGAAACAAAGCCACAAGGCCTATAGCCCCCACCAGCGTCTGTCCCAGCGCGATGACCAATGTCCACCAAGACCACCGTGCCGCCTGTCGTTGCCAGTTGAGATTACTCTCGGCCCGTTGATCCTCTCGCGTGGACTGTAGGATGGGGAGCACACAGTCGGCTGGCAAATTCGATCGCGCGCACGTGCGTTTGACCTGCAGTTGTGCCTGAGCGGCATAGTGCTGCCCAAAGTGACGTGCCTGCTCGTTGCTTGTCCCTGACAAGGAGCCGCTGTCGTAGAGGAACAGGGCGAACAAGATCGCTTCCAGCAGAAGGAAGGCAACGACTATGTAGCGATTAAGGCCTTTAAACATTTATCGATCATGCAAAGGATTGGATCGCTTGCCCAGTCACAACGTTCAACGCGTCGTGAAAGGGAACCCTTCTGCAACGCCAGCACGTCGGCTTTCGGGCGCGGTAGAATTAGGCCGGAACGTCGCATTTTCGGCGACGTTAGCCGGGGGCGCCATAGCTCGCGTTGGAGAACTTCATTCCGGCATCATTCATAGCGTTTGCTCCAGATACGGCAATCTCACTGCATTCTTTACTCGATTTGGCGTTTACAAGGCGATCTTCGTATTCCTGATAGGTTTTCTCCATATTGCGCAAGTATGGATCGAGGTAGTCAAAGGTAACCTTTGATAGACCCAAACCTTCAAGTTTTTGGCGACGACCAGAAGGATTTAATGATTCGAAGAAAGTTCGGTCGCGCTTGCAGGTTTTGTCATCTTCGATCTGTGAATCAGCCAAGGCACTATCGATTTTAGAGCGATCCGTTTCCTCAGGTGCCGAAATGACAATATTATTTGAATTATCTTGCTCTGTAGATTTCTGGCTACTTGTAGTGATGGCGCCTGAATTCTCGCTTAGGGTTTTTGTATTACCGGCAACAAACTTAATACCATGCAGTAGAGCAATATCGGAAACCTCGGATCGGCAGTTCTTAAGTCCCGGTCCCTTTTCCCTCCACCCATTTACTACATCTATTGGGGCATGATCAAGAGTGCTGACTATGGATGCTCGTTCACCACAGTGTCGTATGACATCAGCGAGGTCTGAAAAACCACGTATTCCGTCTGCAAAACTATTTAGCCGATTAGCCGCTGATTTACATGAGCGCTCGGCGTTCGAGGCACCTGCACTCAATTCGCTACCATATTGCACCACAGCACCATAGAACAATACCGACTGATTTGCGCCACTTTGTGCAGCGATCGCTCCATACTGCTCGCGATTCGAATCTTCCAAATCAGAAACAGCATTAATATATTTGTCGAGTGATAAACTTGCTGCAATGCAACCTTTAACATTCGGATCATCGAACGCAGACGCTAAATCATTCTGAAGACTCTCTATAGAGCTTACACTTTCCGACGTAGCGGTAACAGCATCATTGTTGCAGCCTGCTAGAAGCATGGCAGATGCCGAAATTAAACATGGAAATAGATTGGACCTGAAGATTCTACGACGTTGTTTCATAAAACCTCCGGCATGGTGATTGAAGAAAAGAACATTTAGCTTTGGTCATTAATTTATGAATCCGATCCGGCGACGAAAGAAATTGATTAATTGCGTAAAACCCGAGGTCGTCGTTTGGAGCTAGCGGGTTGACACAGAATATGGCGGCATTTTTAAATTCAGCAAACCGAAGCATGTTCAGCACTTGCTCCGACAACGCGGTCGGATGTTTCTCGTAGGCTTCGTCATGATTCGTCATTGGCATGTGAAAGCGTAGACACGGAACGTCGTCGAAACAACGATCAGCAAGACAACTCGTGCCGGTGGATCGAATGCGCCGCCTGGCGGCGGTGTCGGGCCGGTATCGGTCACGCTTCGAAACGAACGTAAAGGCGCCTGCCCGGCGCAATTTGGCGACTACTGGCCGTTGCTGAACGATCGCTCCTGCTTCCCCAGAGCGCATTTTCTGCCATACAATCCTTTTGGACCTATTGAGTTTAAGTGTGTGGGGCAGGGTAACTGTTTCACGTTCGATCAACGCTGGTCGGATCATAGCCAAGCATGTCGATCAAAAACTGCACAACACCCAAGCGGTCTTCGGTTTCAGCCTTTAGCTGTTCGTAAGCCTTGCCACTGTCACTACCGGCATTGCGCATCTTCCTGATCCCCTGCGCGCCGATGTCAGCCAGCCGCGCGCCCGTAATGACAAGCGCAGCGATCTGGAGGCGTTCCAGTTCATGTAACGCACTCCATGATAGCGTCGCGGGATCGTCAGTGATTTTAGTCATACAACCTGTTTCCAAGTGTTCACGCACATTACGCTGAGGGGGAGAGAAGCCCGAGAACGGAGCATGCGGAACGCGAATGTCCTAAGTGGGAGGGAAAGCGGACATCACGCCACGCCGTTGCAGAAGGCCTGCGTCACCCGGTTCGTCTTCGGATCGAAAATGACGTTGACGATAAAGCATCCGCCGTCGTCGATTGCAGGGAGATGATAGATGTCCTTTACCCAACGCCTCTGCCCGACCGGCAGATCGTTGTGCGCCGACGCCACGTAAGTCCCGATAACCTCACCGGACTTAGCTGCGGTGTAGAACCTGCTGTAGCGGGTAAGGGCCAACGCCTCTTTGGGCATACGCACCTGCCGCTCGATCATATCCATCGTGGTGGCCTGTTGCAGATTCTCAGCAGCACCGCAGGCGGACAACAGCACTGCCGCAAAGAAGGGCTCAATCCTCATAGACCCAGCGTCTCACACACAGCGAATGTCCGCTAGTGGGCGTTTTGCGACAACGATGCGGAAGTGGTATCGTGGATCGTCAGCGTAGCTCAATTGGCGGGAGCACCGGTCACAACCGGAGGTTGCGGGTTCGAGGCCTGCCGCTGGCAATCCCAGCCTGACGATCGTCTGCAATCGGGAAGCGCAATCGGACCGGGCAACGGCAAAGATTGGGCGCTTTTCAGACATACGGCAGTCCCATGACATCCCCGCGCTTCCTTAACATAACCACCCAGTTTTGGGGATGCTGGTGAGTAGCGAAAATCGCCGGAAACGGCTGTTTTGCGCCTTGCACTGTGCGTCAACTACGAAAATTATCGAACTGGGGGACATCTGGAAAACTGCGCTGGATTACAGCTACTTAGAATCAGGCCAACGGATTGCCGACTGTGCGTCAACGGTCGCAGGTATGTCCGAAATGAGAGGAAAGCGGACGGGCTGCTTTTGGCGACAATCGAGGGAAGCAGCCATTGGTTGGCAACCGCCTATCACCTACGGTGCACTTATGACGCTCTACCGCAAAGCATGGCTGTTCACGGGGTGGACGATGCTCGTGTTCGTTACTTCGCCGCTTTGGCTCTTCTGGCCGTTCATCCGCCTGGGTCTCATTGGAGCCCTGCCCGGAATGGCGTTGTGGCTAGCCCACGGCGCAGCCTTCCTATGGCTTTTCCGCTGTCCTGAGTGCGGCACATCTCCGTTCACAACGCGGCTTGGCTTCGTCGGAATTAGCCATCCGTGGCCGCGCCGGTGCTGTTCGAAGTGCAGCAAAGACCTCACGGCGAATTAGGGCTGTTTTGGGAAGGAAAGTGGAGGGGCTGCTTTCGAGCCGTAACCTGAGTTAGCGGACATTCCAGCGGGCAGTGGCAAAGCCAACCGTCGCCAAGATTGCCCAAATGATGATGACCGGACTGATCATCACCATAGCGGCACCCCACCACGCTAAAAAGCTGGGCGGCGCTGGTGGGGTGAATGCCATGAAAAGCGTCATCGGCAGCACGGGCAACAATAGTAAAACGACGTAGGTTGCCCAGCGTCTGCGGTTGCTCCGGATAGACCCTAGCAGAAATCCGAGAAGCGGCGCGGACATGATTATGCCAATCCAGAGCGTGTTCATTATCCAACCGTGAGCCCCTGAACGAATCTCCGCAATCAGTGCGGCTGAATACTGCCTCGAAAGGCAGAAAGTGGGCGTAAGCGGAATGGCCGCTTTGGGGAGGAAATTGCCGTTCCCAATCTGCTTAAAGCCCGGGTCCAAGGCGAATGTAGACAGCGCCCCCAATCAGGATGGTGACTAGCATCGCGTGGAATATGCTTGCCGCAGTGAACTCCGATGGGTCAGCCCCGACTATCTGCTGGATTCGTCCCGTCCCCGCCCATGCGAAGACGATCGCGCCCCCGATCATCATCAATGCGGTGACGTATGCTGGGTAGGGCGGCCATGAGCGTAGGATAAGGGAAACTATTACGAACGTCGCTGCATACGCCGCTGCTGTGATTGATATGTAGCGAACATTGGTCATCTGGGCACGGGCGTAGCACATGCTCGCACGACCGCAATTGGGCGTTTTGAGACATGCGGCAGTCCGGCGAGAAACCCGCGCGTCCTTAACATAACCATCCGGTTTTTGGGATGCTGTGGAGGGGCAGAAATCGCAAGGAATGGCTGACTTCCGCCTTGCACTGTGCGTCAACCTTGAAAATTATCGAACTGCGGGACATTTGAAAAGATGCGCAGTAATACAGCTACTTAGAATCAGGCCTGCGGAATGCTGACTGTGCGCCGACCGTCGCGGAATGGCCGGAATGGGAGGATAGACGACCGTCTGCTTTGTTGTGAGGGTCAGACGAGGATAGGCGGCTGGTGCGCTTTCCACGCTTGCAGAGCCGTTTAGAGTCCGGGGATTCGCGGTGAAACGTGATTCGCTATGAAGAATATTGCGCTGCCGCAGAGCCCAATTGCTGCGGCGCGTAAAATGGAACGACCATCACCATTGGCAAAAGCTGCGAGGCTATACCTCGCTCCTATCAGCGCGATGAGAGGTGAAAGAAGCAGTGTCAATCCAGAAATCAGAAAGGCCAGTCCGCCTATTTGGTCACGAACCTTGCCAAATATCCCGGCAGTTCCAACAATCACTAGAACACCCCCAGCGAGGCACACCTGTATTAAAAACAGGGCTGCAAATACGTATGCGACGAACAGAATCGCCGCTCCAATCCTGTAAGCAGTCGTAAGCATCGGCAGGTATCTAGCGGAGAACGGTAAACGAGAATGCCTCTTCCGCTTTCACGCTGCGTAATGTGAATGTTGAACGGCTCGAAGTGGGCGTTTTCAGACATACGTCAGTCCCACGAGGAACCTGCGCTTCCTTAACATAATCACCCTGTTTCGGGGGTGCTGTGGAGGGTTAGAAATCGGTGAAAATGGCGGAAAACCGGCTTGCACTGTGCGTCAACTACGAAAATTATCGAACTGCGGGACATCGGGAGATTTACGCGCGAACACAGGGACTTAGAACGAGGCTGCGGAGCGCGGACTGTGCGTCAATCGTCGCGGAATGTCCAAGATAGGAAGGTTAGCGAATGTCCCCGACAAGCCAGCGGGGCGCTTTCTGTTGCGGCTCCACAACGCGAGTAAGCCGAACGCTTGGCCTCCCAAACGCGGTCCCTTCCACCTTTCCCTCCACCCAAGCCTCGTAGAAGAGACGTTCGGAAGGAGCGCTGGAATCCGCTCCCCTGTAGCCGGGAAGAGCCACACCCTCTGGTAGATCGGCGGTAACTCCCCCGTCGCAGCCGACCGGGAAGATCATTGATCGTGTATCATATCCGGCGAGGATGAAGACACTGCCGTGGAAGCCCTCACCCTGCTTAAAATCCGCTGCGCGCCAGCATGGCGGCACCTCTCTGCTCGTTGATGCGCAGGCACTCAGAAGTGCGAAAACGATCAAAGGGCGAAGGGACCGGTAAAGGAGCATCAGCGCGAGTATACGCCCGGTGTTAACGTCCGCAATCGTGCGTTTCCGAATGTGCGGCAGTCCCACGAGAAACCTGCGTTTCCTTTACATAACGTCCCCGTTCTACGGATGCTGTTGAGCGGCAAAAATCGGTAAAAATGGCTGTTTTTCGCCTTGCACTGTGCGTCAACTACGAACGTCGTCGGCCTTGCGGACAAGGCGGTCGGCGAAAGCCGTGAGCGGGTGCGCGGCGCGATCGCCGGGATGGGGCTGTCGCTGCCACCGAAGCGCATCGCGGTGAACCTGTCGCCGGCCGATCTGCCGAAAGAAGGGTCGCATTTCGATCTTCCTATCGCGCTGGCGTTGCTGGCGGCGATGGGCGTCGTCGATGCCGAGGCGCTGGCGGACTATGTCATCGTCGGCGAACTCGGGCTCGATGCCCGCATCACCGCGTCGCCGGGCGTGTTGCTGGCGGCATTGCACGCGTCGGAGGTGGGGAAGGGGCTCGTCTGCCCCGCCGCGCAAGGTTCGGAAGCGGCCTGGGCGGGCGAGATCGAGGTCATCGCCGCGCCGGATCTGCTTTCGTTGCTCAATCACTTCAAAGGCCACGGCCTGCTCAGCCCACCCAAGCCCGGCATAGCCGAGCACGCTGATCATGGTCCTGACCTGCGTCAGGTGAAAGGGCAGGAGACCGCGAAGCGCGCGCTAGAGATCGCTGCTGCCGGATCGCATAATTTGCTGATGGTAGGCCCGCCGGGTTCCGGCAAGTCGCTGATGGCTTCGTGCCTGCCCGGTATTCTGCCGCCGCTCGACCCCGCCGAAGCGCTCGAAGTGTCGATGGTCCAATCGGTGGCCGGCACGCTCTCCGGTGGGCGCTTGACCCGCACGCGTCCGTTTCGTGCTCCACACCATTCCGCGTCGATGGCGGCACTTACCGGGGGCGGGCTGAAGGTGAAGCCGGGGGAGGTCAGTCTCGCGCATCTCGGCGTGCTCTTCCTCGACGAACTCCCGGAGTTCCAGCGTGCCGTCCTCGATTCGCTTCGCCAGCCGCTGGAGATGGGTACGGTCAGCGTCGCCCGTGCCAATGCACACGTGACCTTCCCAGCGCGCGTACAATTGATCGCCGCGATGAACCCGTGCCGATGTGGCCACTTGGGCGATGCGAGCCTCGCCTGCGCGCGAGCCCCGAAATGCGCAGCGGACTATCAGGCGAAGGTGTCCGGCCCGTTGCTGGACCGAATCGACCTGCACATCGACGTCCAGGCGGTCAGCGCCGCCGACCTGATTCTCCCGCCGCCGACCGAGGGCTCGGCCGAGGTTTCCGCTCGCGTATCCGTCGCCCGCGCAATCCAGACTGAGCGATACCGCGACCATCCGGTACGCACGAACGCAGAGGCGGATGGCGCGCTGCTCGACTCGGTTGCCACGCCCGACGAAGCCGGTCGCAAACTCCTCGCTCAGGCCGCCGAAGCGATGCGTTTGACCGCGCGCGGCTACACGCGCATCCTCCGCGTCGCTCGCACCATCGCCGATCTCGCGGGCAGCGAGACGGTCGGCCGTATTCACGTCGCCGAAGCGCTAAGCTACCGCCGCCAGCCGCCCCGCAATTAAAGACGCAACTAAACCTGCTTGCGGCGGACGAAAGCTTCGTCTAGCCAACCCGCCGCTGCCCCTGTGGCGAAATTGGTAGACGCGACCGACTCAAAATCGGTTGCCGCAAGGCATGCTGGTTCGATTCCGGCCAGGGGCACCAACCACTAATTCCAACGCATCCCGACCCGTCCCAAAAGGGGCGGGTTTCGTTGGTTTTGCGGGGTTGTACGCGGTCCCGTCGCGTCCCATTGTTACCCAATGCAGCGACGATTGTTTGGGGGCACTTCGGGGGCACTGGTTTCCGTGCTTGGGGGCACCGGATGCTGACGGATACGGCTATCAAGAAGGCGAAGCCGAAGGAGAAGGCTTACAAGCTGGGCGACTCCGGCGGGCTATATTTATTTATTATGCCGAGCGGCTACCGCAGCTGGCGCATGAAATTCCGTTTTGGCGGCAAGGAGAAGCGTCTGGTGTTCGGTTCGTATCCGGACACGACGTTGATCCAGGCGCGCGCCATGCGGGAGAACGCGGCGAAGCTATTGCGCGAGGGCATCGACCCTTCCGTCCACAAGGTGCAGCAGGCTGCGGCGCAGGTTGCGCGCGTCGGTGCCACGTTCAAGACGATCGCCGAGGATTGGTTAGCCAGCCAGGACGCGACCTGGTCGAAGCGATATGCGCAGAACGTGAAGAACAGCTTCGTGCAGGACGTCTACCCGAAGCTCGGGCATCTGCCGATCGACGCGATCACTACGCCGCTGGTGCTGAAGGTTCTCCGTCCGGTCGAGGAACGCGGGGCGGTCGAGACGGCACATCGTATCCGACAGCGGATCTCGGAGGTGTTTGCCCGCGCGATCGGGAGCGGCATCGTCGCGGCGGATCCCGCTGCGGTCGCGCAACGCGCGTTGTCACCGATCAAGCGTGGCAAGCAGCCAGCCGTACGGACCGTCGAAGCCGCGCGTATCGTGCTGCGCAAGGTCGAGCAGCAGCCAGCCCATCCGCTAACCAAGCTCGCGTCGCGTTTCCTGTCGCTTACAGCGGTACGGTCGGGCGTGCTGCGGATGGCCGAGCCGAAGGAATTCGAGGGCTTGGACGGGCCGGAGCCGCAGTGGCGTATTCCTGCCGCCAAGATGAAACTGGTGGTGGATCAGAAGGAGGATGCAGCCTTCGAGTTCATCGTTCCTCTGTCGCGCCAGGCGGTCGAGACGATAAAGGTCGCGATGGAATTTGCGGGGAAGGGGCCGCTGATCTTTCGCAGCGTGCGCCATCCCAGAAGGCCGCTCAGCGACAGCACGCTGAGCAAGGCGTATCGCGAGGCTGGATTTACGGGGATCCACGTTCCGCACGGCTGGCGGTCGACGTTCTCCACGGTGATGAACGAGCTGGCGGGCGTGGAGAGCAGAGTCGGGGATCGCGCGATCATCGATCTGATGCTGGCACATGTGCCGGGCAACACCGTCGAGGCCGCGTACAATCGTGCGGCATACATGCCGCGCAGGCGCGAGCTGGCGCAGGAATGGGCGGATATGCTGGTCCAGGACCTCGCGCCGCTGGAATCGTTGCTTGCGGGGCTCAGGCAACACGCCTGATCCTGGAGGGGGCAGTGGCATGACCGCGCGCTCCCTTTTCAAGATCGTCGGCGGTAAAGCCGCGAAGGGGCATCGCACAGGGCAACCCGTACGCCGCAGCAGCTATCGCGCCGGCGAGCGCGAGCAGCGGTACTGGAGGCCATTCAACAAGGCAGAACGCAACGCGCGCATGCGCGCTGCCGAAACCTACGACCGAAAGCACAAGATCGCGGGCAAGCGTAACGGTCCGCTGGGCGCGATCGGCGTCGACGTGCTGCGCGAGCTGATGCGAATGATCGACTTCAAGACGGGTAGGCTCGAACCCGCCATCGCAACGCTGGCCGATCGGTTGCGCCGTTCGCGCGGCGCGATCGTCAGCGCGCTCGCGCGTCTCAAGGATCACGGTTTCATCAACTGGATCCGGCGGTTCGAACCGATCGAAGACCCCGACGCCTTCGGTCCCCAGGTGAAGCAGGTGACCAACGCGTATTGGTTTGGCCTACCGAAGGAAGCGGCCGACATGGTCCGCCGGATGATGGGCAAGGGGCCGATGCCGGACGACGAGGTAACCCGTAGGAAGGCCAACGAGGAGGAAACCGCGGCGATGCTGGCGACGATCTCGGCCGAGGACCTGGCGGCATTCCGTGCCGGCAACGAGTCCCCTCTCGCGAAAGCTCTCGCTTCGCTAGGCCGTCGCGTCGACCTCTGTAACGCGAATTCACTGGGTGGTCAGAACCCGACCCTACAAGGTTAAATATAATAGGAACGCCGTTGGCGTGCGCAGATTTCCTGCTCCACCAAGCCCCGAGGCCCCGAACCCAACAGGTTCAACATCCAGCGACCGCGGGTGAGCGTGCCGGCTTGCGCCGTCCCGTGCATCCTGGGGAGGATGCGCAAAATCGGTGCCAGATCGGCAACGCACGTCGGGCTTGCTGAAACGCTCGAGGTGCATCAAAACGCAACAGGCCGGACGACCCAGACCAGCCGTGGAAGCCACGGTTTCACGCCGTGCTGCATCAATCCCGCCGACTGCATCGAAAGCCACACAAAAAGCTCGCGGGCGAGGCGGGGGTTCTTGCGCGGTATTTGGGGTAATGAGACGAGAGAGCCACGAGGCGGCCTAGGAGGGGGGGGCGAGGTGAGGGGATTGATTCGACACGCGGGGCCGGGGTGCCAGTGTCGCTGGGGTGCCGGGGCCTTGCCCAAACGCCTCGCGACTCCCACTCCCCACAAGCTGTACCCCGGCCACAACCAAAGTGCACCAAACTGCACCCACGCCGCGCCGGTTCTAAACGCCGCGCGCCCCAGGACCTGGGCCGGCTTCCGGCCGGTCTGGGATTGCACCTTTTGCGACACAGAAAGTACGCGGGCGAGGCGGGGGGATAAGCGTGTTAAATGGGGGTTGCGGGTGCATCGGTTCGCATCACCGCAGGATGAATCATGGCGCCGTGGGGGCCAGGTGTTTATTCCGCCGCGCATCAGATACCCCGACTGCATCAAAAGGCACATGGCAAGCTAACGGGCGAGGCGGGGGGCTTGCGCCGTATGAGGGTGTGCAACTTGGAACCGACGAAATTGGTGGATAGCGGAACGACTGCTTTGGAGCGCCAAACCGGCATAAGCGCCCGTTCGTTCAGCTCAAGTGATCGACAGCTAAGTGCCAACGCGAACCAAGGACAGGCTAGATGCGTCACGACGAGATATCCCAGGAATTGCGCGACCTCGCATTCGACTTTTTCTACTGGTTTTCGCGCTTCGAGTTCGCGCTGAAAGAGGCGCCCTATCTCGAGGACGATAAGGTCGGTGCACGCGCCATGCCCGGCTGGGAGAAGTTTATTGTCGATTGGCAGGACCGATATACGCTGACTTCCGCAGGCCAGAAGCTGATCGACGCGAAACCGCAGCGGCAGGTCGTGGGCCAGAATGGCCTCGACTTCGCCGAAGTTCGCTTCGACGACAAACCCAGCGACCTTGCGAAGGTGATCCGGCTCGCCAAGATCGTCCGCAACAACCTGTTCCACGGCGGCAAGCATGGCAGTGCCTACTGGGACGATCCCGAACGGATGCGCGCGCTGATCCCGATCACCAAAGCCGCGCTCGACAATATTGCGCAGCAGACAGGTCTCGCCGCGGACTACAGCCGCTACTACTGACGCGGCACGCAAATCGCCGCGCCGACCCAGCGTCAACGATCGCACTCGAAAAGCTCCGCCGTCAGGTGGGCCGCGCCTCGGCGAGCGTGACCTGATAGCCGAGCGGTTTGAGGATGGTCGTGATTAGCCGCGTCTGGCTGGCGTGCATCGAGTCTGACGGCGCTTTAACCTCGACAAACCGAACCTCCCTGTCCCGCCAGAGCGTCAGATCAGGCCAGCCGGCGCGCAAATCGTACGGCGCGTCGGCGAAGAGCCGCGCGATCGCTGCCAGCCGCTCGGTGCCGAGTGCGTCGAAAAGGCCGCTGACATGATGCCAGCGGACTCGCGGATAGAAGGCGGGCGTCTCCCCGGCGGTGGCGGCGATCAGCGCCCAGTTGCGGCTGATTTGCGCGGTGGTTGCTCGTCCGCAGGCGTCGATCAGCGCGCCGCGGGTGAAGCGATCCTCGTCGAAGGCAACATTCTGCGCATAGAGCGCTTCGATATAGGTGTCAGCGTTGCGCGGCTGGAGCCGCGCGAAGGACGCGGCCTTGATCAGGGTGAGCATCAGCCCGCCTTCGGCCGCCGCACCCGACCAGCCCTGTGCCACATAGTGGGCGAGTGCTGCTTCCTCGACACTCGCCCATGTGCCCTCGGGACCATGCCGCCATAGTTTGGGCTCGCCGCAGTGGAGAGTGATCACCTCATGCGCGATCCCGACGCGTTCGGCCTGTCGCTCGAACTTGCTGAGCTTGCGATCCGGCACAGATCCTGGCGACAGTGCCTTGCGCAGTTTGTCCGCTCGTCGCGTCACGCCAACCTGTGGGTCGAGCGCGAGCGCCTCGTCGTAGGCGACGAGCGCCGCTGCCCCGTCCCCGGTTTCTTCGAGCAATTCACCGCGAATGCGCAAGGCGCGAGCGCGGACATGGACGTCATTATCCTGGGCGGCGCGATTAAGCCCCGCGATGATCCGCGCAACGAAATCGGCATCGCGCACTTGGCTGGCATCCGCGAGCAGCAATCGGATGACGATAAGGTCGCCGGCGGCAACGCGACGTGCCTGCCAGCCTTCGCGGTCGATCATCGTGCCGCCGAAGTGATAGCCTACCCGCTCGGCATCGCGTCGGGTCAGAAACAACTGCCGCGCAACCGTGTCGAACTCATAGCCATCGGCCCAGCCGGTCTCTGGCTCCCACCGCGCGATCTCGACCGCGGCCGTCAGGTCGAACAGCATGTAGAAGCAGCTATCCGCGCTGCCAGGCGCGTTCGCGGTTTGGCAGATGGCAAACTGGCCGTCGTTCGACAGGCCATTGCTCATCAGGTTGGCGGCGATGTCGCGCGCCAGGATCGCAGTCCCGTCCCGCCGAAAGGCGACGAACCGCCCCTTGAGCCCTTCGCCCAACATCCAATCGTTGAGTACGAAGGTGCCGTCGTTCGCGACCTTCCCGTCCTGCGGACGCTCCAACCGGCCTTCACAGATCAAGCGGTCGTGTTCGAGCAAGGCCCAGCACCCATGCCCTTCGGTGCGATAGCCGCCGATGGTCCCTTCCGGATTGCGATCCGACCAGATCAGCCGAAACTGGCCGTTCGGTGACCTGGCGAACTGTCCAACGAAGTCGATCGCATCGATCGTGATCAGCCGTTCGGAGAATTCGTGGACTCGAAGGCGCTCCGGCGACGCCATCGGCTCTGGCGCGACTTCAGCCTTAGGTGGGCCGAACAGCCGGTCGAGCAGACCTTTCATGAATTAACTCTCCCGCTTCCATCTCGATGCTCCGGCACGGCACGATGCCGCAGAATCGCATCAGCCTTGATGCCTAAAGTACTGAGTGGTTGAAACTCATCGCTGCGGCTACGCTAGCTCACCTTTGGCTTAGGGTTCGACGAGGCTGATAAGAACCGTACCGCAGCTGCAACGAACGCTTTCCTTTGGCCCGCGCTCGGGTGAGACCCGCAGCAGACCGCCGCAGTCTCCGCAGTGAAAATTTGCGACTAACGCACGATATGCGTCGACGACCGGAATAAAATCCGGTTTCGAAAGGTTTGCCCAAGAGTTGTAATGGACTGCCGTGTTCACCTGCCATTGATCGACATTGGCGGCGGTCCGGGCATCGACAAACGCCGATTCGAGCGCTTTGATCTCCTCAACGCGCTCCGGCTTGTTCCACTTGCCTGCCGCAACCCGCCCCCGCTTGTAGGCATCGCCGAGCGCGACCAGACCGTGGGGTAGCGTGTCGCCGAGCATGAATTGAGCATCGGCACGGAACTCGACTCTTGCGCGCAGTCGATGGCAAACCTCTTCACCGAGGTATTCAAGATAGCGTCGGAGCGCACCAGCTGCCGCTGGGACATCATCTAGCGCCAGATAACTGTCGATCTCGGCCCAAACATTCTTGGTGTCCCACTCCGCCGGCCCATGATCCACGTCCCATTTGCGGAAGCGAGCGCTCCCTTTCGGACCCACCAAGCCCTCGCTTGCCATGTGTTTGAGCCATATAGGATCGTGCGTAGTGAGGATGAACTGAGTGTGGGGGAATTCGGTCTTGAGTAGGCGTGAGAATTCGCGCCGATGCCCGGAGTCAACAGACATCAGCACGTCATCCAGAACCGCAATCGAAAACCTCTGGCCGAGCAGGTGATCCGTGAGAGCTAGGTAAAGGCACAAGCCCATCCCGTCTTGGTGGCCCTCACTGTGATAGGCGCCTGGCGGAAAAAACCCGCGGCCGTAAAAATCCACATCAAGGGCCAGCCGCCCCGGAACCTGCTTGAAGCGGGCGTCGAAGGCACTTTCATCATCATGATTTATCGCGCGATAGAGCGCGCCAAATCGAGACCTGACTGCATCAAAAATCGCCTCAAGACCGTCTGTGATTGCGTCGCCAAAAGTCGCGCTTACGGCAGATGTCAGCTCCGCACGCGTCTTGGCATTGACCTCGGCCTTGCGGCATTTACGCCAGCTCTCAAGTTTGCTTTGCGCGATGACGAGATATTCACGCGCGGCATCCTGAGTAGATGGATCGGGAAGAAGCGCGGCGGCTGCATCAAGGTGGGCGAGCTCGTCGCGCAGACCGGAAATGTCGCCGGCGGTCGCGAGGAATTCCTTTGTCGCCTCAATCGGCAAGAGCTTTCGAAGCGCAGCCGCAGCCGCTGCCTTGCTCTGTGCCGCTGCGGCAAGTTTCGCGACCGGAATGGGAATCTTCGCGACGTTCGACCAGTTTGCAGCGGCCGTGAACGCCAACGCCGCCTGATCGAGAGCATCCGCGATCGGATCCAGTGCGTTCTCCAATTGCTGGCGCTTTGCCGTAGCGGCAGACAAAGCGGCCAGCTTTGCGGTCACGGTCGTCTGGAACTCGGCCAGCTCGAACTCCGTGCCGCACACCGGACATTCGTCATCGTACAGCGCCAATGCTGCCCGTAGCATGTTCTCGCGATTCGCCCCTTGAAGCAGGCTGACATCGGCTTCGAGAGTGCCAACAGCAGCCCTCGTGGCACTCAGGGCATCTTCGAATTTTGCGGTAGCGAGCCCTTCCAAGCGCTCGCGTGCGGATCGAAGCTCTGTCAGCATCCGTGTCTTGTTGACCGCCGCGCCAGCCGCACTCGTCGGGGGTTGGAGTCCTTCTCGGACCGAGGTCGTGGCGGTCAACTCGTTCAACGGAGGCAACCCAAGCGTTGTCCGGCGCGTGTTGACCGCGATGAGTAAAGGAGCGGAACTGATTTTCGGAATTCCGAGAGCAAGCGCGAAATCAGACCCAGCATCGGCAGCGTGTCGGATGGCCGCCTTTTCGTCGCGAACCTCGGCATTAGCGATCTTGGTCAAATTAGCGCGAACGGTGTCGAGTTCGTCGAGGCGAAGGAGCGCTTGCACGAGTTGCGAGCGCGCGCTTGGCTCGGCCAGCACGAATTTGATTATCTCGCGGCGCGAGAGAACAAATTCTGGGTGAGCGGCCAGCTCTGCTAGCGCCGCTCTTATGCTCGGATCATCAGGCGTGACCGTTGGCGCCTTTGGTTGTTTCACCGTCCGGCGGATCGTCGCTGACTTACCTGTCGCCGCAATAACGACTTCGGCTTCGACAAAGGCATACTCGGGAGTGCTGTCGACATGGGGGCCGTGCTCTTTGACCGAAAGCCCGCCTGTACCCTTACCCGCCAAGCGCGAAATGTCGCCAGTGAGCACAAATTCGATCGCGTCAACGACTCCGCTCTTGCCGCTTCCATTGGGACCGCAAACCGCGAAGTTGTTCGAACCCAAGTCGAGGGTGATTGAGCGTATGCCCCGAAAATCGCGGATGGTGAGAGAGCTGATCTTAATCACAAATCGCCCCCGTCGAATAAGACGGCCCGCAGGGCTGCCTCAGACCGGGCACCGTCGGTGACCAGCGCTTTGCGCAGGCGCTCAGCGACGGCTGCACGGTCGGGCTGCGCCGCCAGCGCATTAGCGAAAGCGCCAAATATCTTATGAACGATTGGAACGGCATCATTCGACGTTCCGTCCACCGTCCCGTCGGAATCGTCGGTCGTATTAGCGGCTGTGGACATTCCTGGCTCCCCTGCTTCTAGATCTACCCTCAATTGCCCGGCGAGCCTATCCCGATCGCAACGCTACGATCGTTCCGTTCGCGATCTTGGGACCACCACAGATGGCGTGGTCGAAGCGACTGCCGCCTAAGACGAAGTCGCGTCCGGCATTGGGGGGCTACAAGGGGGTCGCAAAGGAACAAGACTTGGTCTGTCCTACGACCGTTCCTCTTCACGGCACGAGATGGTAGACATTGATCAATGGCTGGCAACCTCACCTTTATCCACGCAGCGGACATCCATCTCGACAGTCCGCTGCACGGTCTGTCGCGGAGCGACGAGGCATTCTCGCGCCTGGTGCGCGGTGCGACCCGCAAGGCGTTTTCGAATGTCGTGGATCTCGCGATCGAGGAGGGCGCAGCCTTTGTCGTGATCGCCGGCGATCTGTACGACGGGGCCTGGAAGGATCAGTCGACCGGCCAGTTCGCCATCGCCCAGCTGGCGCGCCTGACGAGGGCCGGCATCCGCTCCGTGATCGCCTTCGGCAATCACGACGCCGAGAGCCGCGTCACCCGCCACCTGACCGCTCCGGAAGGCGTCTACAAGCTCAAGAGCGCGAAGTGCGAGAGCGTGCGGTTCGACGATCTCGGGGTCGTCGTTCACGGCCGCAGCTACAAGGAAGCGGCAACGACCGAAAACATAGCGTCGACCTACTGCCCGCCAGCGCCAGGCATGCTCAACGTGGCGCTGCTACACACCGCGCTCGACGGTCATGAGGGACATGCCAACTACGCGCCGTGCAGTCTGGGTGAGCTACAGGCCGCCGGGCACGATTACTGGGCGCTGGGCCATGTCCACGATCACGCGGTCCGGTCCGATCACCCCCACGTCGTTTTTGCCGGCAACACCCAAGGGCGCCACATTCGCGAGACCGGCGCCAAAGGCGCGGTGGTCGTCCGGGTTGAAGAAGGTGCCATCGTGCATGTCGAACACCGCGCGACGGACGAAGTCCGCTGGGCACATGCCCGGGTCGACGCGATCGGTGCGGCAGACCCTATGGAGGCGCTGGCCGCGATCCAGGCGCAGCTGCGTCCTGCCGTTCTCGGCGCCGACGGTCGCCCGCTGGCCGCCCGGGTCTCTATCACGGTCGATGGTCCGCTTGCGCAGCGGCTCCGCGCCGATCCTACATGGTTCGAGGCTGAGGTCCGCGGCCATGCCGCTGGTGTCTCCGACGCGCTCTGGATCGAGCGGGTGAAGATCATCGCTAACGACGCTGTTCTACCCACCGGCCTGCCGCCCGAATTGCTGGAGATGCTGACCCAGGCGCTAGACGATCCGGACTGCCTCCGCGCGATCGAGAACGCCATCGCGCCGCTGACGGCAAAGCTGCCGGCGGAAATCGGCGATCCCGACACGGCACCGCTACTTGCATCAGCGCGGAGCCGAGACGGTGCGGCACTCATCCGCGCTGCCAAGGCGCTCGTCGAAGCCCGCCTCGGCGAGGGCGCGCACTGATGCGGTTTTGCCGGTTGGAACTCGTCCGCTACGGCGGATTCGCGGATCGCGTATTCGACTTCGGCAATGGCGGTCCCGACCTGCATCTCGTCGTCGGCCCGAACGAGGCGGGGAAGTCGACCGCGTTGCAGGCCATCGGCGACTTCCTGTTCGGCATCCCCGGACAAAGCCGGCAAAACTGGCGCTACGAATATGCGCAGCTTCGCCTGCGGGCATTGATAGAGCACGACGGTAAGCTGCTCGACGTCACCCGACGCAAAGGCAATCGCGACACCCTGCTCGCCGCGGACGGCACGCCTTACAAGACCGATCCGCTGGCACCGCTGCTCGGCGGAATCGATCGTGCCGGGTTCGAGCGCATGTTCGGACTGGATCACACCAAGCTGCGCGAGGGTGGGGCCAGCATTATCGGCGGTCGCGATGATGTTGCCCGAATCACGCTCGAGGCGGGTACGGGCGTTTCGCACATCGGCAGCGAGCTTATCCGGCTGACCGAGGCAGCATCAGCGTTGTTCAAGCCCGGCGGGCAGAACCCGCCGGTGAACCGTTTGATGCGCGAGCGGTCCGAGGCACTGGCCCAGGTGCGACAGACGTCGATCAGCGATGCCGACTGGACGCAAGCCCGACAGCGCCGCGCCGACGCCGAGGCGCGCCGCACGGCGCTGATCGACGAAGCCGAAGCGCTCGACCGTGAGCAGGCGCGCTTGGACCGGGTGGGGAGGGCGCGTTCGCCCTTTGCGCGGCTGAGCACCGCACGCGCCGAACTGGGCGGGCTGGAAGATCTGCCAACGCTGCCGCTGGACGTGGCGGCGCAGCTGGCGACCCTCCGCGCCGAGCGCATTACAGCCACCGAACTTGCGTCTCAGGCAAAGGTGGATTTGGCGCGCGTCGAACAGGCGATCGCAGGCGTGGAACGACCCGGCAGCATTTTGTTCGAACAGGAACGGATCGAGGCGCTCGAAGAGCGACGGCCAGTCATTGCCAAGGCTGCGGGTGATCTGGAGCGTCGTCGCGCCGAGCTGGACCGGATCGACACCAAGCTGGCTGCCGCGCTTGCCGAAGCGCGGATCGCACCTGGACAGCCGATCCCCTCTGCCGGGTGGCGCAGGCGTGCGGCCACGCATCTCGACGCCGTTCGAGAGTTCAAGACGCGCGAGGCAGCAATTGAGAAAGAGCGGGTCAAGATCGTCCGCGACCGGGCCGCGATCGAGCGTGATCTTGCGACGGTAAGCGGGACGGTCGACCCCGCCGAGCTGGTCGCGGCGCTCCAGCTCTTGCCGGCCGAGGCGGAGACCCGCCTGGCAGAAGCGACGATGGAAGCCGGGCGGAAGCGGACGCTTGCGGCCGAGCGCCTGTCCGATCTTGCCCCGTGGCAGGGAACAACAGCCAGTCTGCGCACGCTTGCCGTACCCACCGAGGCGGAAGCTGCCTCGGTGCGTAGTAGCGCCGAGGCGACAAGGAACGACGCAGCCGCTGCGCGCAAAGAAGGCGAGACCGCCCAAACCAGCGCTATCCGGGCTGAGGCAAGGCTGAAGAGCCTGATCGCAGGCGGGTCGCTTCCCACACCCGACGTGATTGCAGCTGCACGGCAGCAGCGCGACGCACTCGTCGCCCAAGTTCGCGAGCGGCTGGTGGTGCCGCATATCGGAGACGACGACGGGATCGGAGACGCGCTTGCCGGACGCATCACAGAGACCGATCAACTGGCCGACCGGCGCGATGCCGAAGCTGCCCGCGTAGCGGAATTTGTCCTGACGAATGTTGCGCTTGATGAAGCGAGGGCCCTGATGGCGGCGACGCATCTGCGGGAGGACCAATATCAGGCGACACTGTCGCTGGTCGAACAAAGCTGGGCCGAACGACTGCAAACGATTGGATTTAAGCGCGCCATCGCACCGGCGGACCTGTCCGGGTGGCTCACGAAGAGGTCGGCAGCGCTGGAAGCCGATCGCGACGCGGCGTCCGCGGAACTCGCTCTACAGGAAATGACGGCTCGGTTCGGGGAAGCGCGGACTGCGATCGCAACTGCTCTGTCAGCAGCGAGGGGGCCTGTCGCAACAGCGGACGACACTAAACTGGCGAGACTCGCGAGCGGGCATGCCGCTGCGCTGACGACCGCCGCAGGCAACCGCGATCGGCTGCTCTCTGACCTTGCCACGGTTGAACGTGCAGCAAACGAGCTCGCAATGGAGGTCGCCGATCTAGGACGTGCACGGGTCGCGCTCGATCAGGAACGGACAGGACTGGCCAGCGAGGCGGCGCTTCCTGCCGATGCCAGTAACACCGTGCTCGCCGATGCCCTCGAAGCTATCGCCCATGTTGGCGAGGAGACCGGGGCACGAGAGTCGATCGTTCGGCAGATCGACGGCATTGAGCGGGACCGATCGGCGTTCAATACCGAATTGGCAACCGTGCTTCTTGCGCTGCAGGCTACCGGCTCAGCCGACACGGTCGAGCACGTGCGCCAGCTTGCGGCGTCGTTGCGCGCAGCGATCCGGGCGCGTGACACGCTGGCGGGCCTTGAATCTGACCACGCGCGCATCACGGGGGAGCTCGCCCACGCGGAGCGTCGGCTCGACGGCATTGCCGGCGCGATCGATGCGTTGATGCAGGCCGCCGGTACGACAGACGAAGCCAACCTGGAGGCGATTGTCGCCAACGTGGCGCGGCGAGATCTTCTTCGTGTAACGGAACGCGAAGCGCTCAACGAGCTCGCCGGCGCCGACAATGGCGCCGGGCTCGATACGTTGGCAGCCGAGATTGCTGGTTTGTCTGTCGAGGACGCCTCGAGCGCGCGTGCCCGGATTGACGACCGCCGTCGCGAAGTGGCCGCCGAGCGGGAAATTGTCGGTCGAACGCTGAACGCTGCGGACGAGGAGGCCGGCCGTGCGGCAAGCGAGAGCGCCGCGGCCGAAGCACAGCAGACGGTTTTCGACACGACTGCAGCACTGGCCCAGGCGGCGGAGGAGCACATCCAGGCAGCGAGCGCGGGCGCGCTGCTTCGCTGGATGCTCGACCGGCACCGTACAACCAATCAGGCGCCGCTTATCGCGAGAGCAGGCGTGTTGTTCGCAGAGGTGACTGGCGGCGCGTTCACGGGGCTGACCGTCGGCTATGGCAATGACGACCGTCCGATAATCCTAGCGCAGCGGTTTGATGGTGGAGAGGTCGGCGTCGAAGCGCTCAGCGAGGGAACGCGCGACCAGCTATACCTTGCCCTTCGGCTGGGCTCGATCGAAGGCCGCGCCGGCGCGGGGGCGTTGCCGATCATCTGCGACGATCTGCTGATCACCGCCGATGATGGTCGGGCAGGTGCGCTCCTCCGGGTGCTCGCCGCTGCGGCTGCGCATAGCCAGGTAATCGTGTTCAGCCATCACGCCCATCTCATCGACGTCGCGCGGGGCGCGGTGGGATCAGATGGCTTCAGGCTTCACACGATCGAACCAATCGGCGCGATCGCCGCATAGCGGTTTCGGGAAATAGGTGGCAGGACGGTACGGGGAAAGCCGAGATTGCCTCTGCCGTCATTCGATGGTCGCCGGTCCCGTGGCATTCATTTCCGAAAGCACAAATTTCGGAGCTCGATTTGCATGAGTGAGTGGCGGAAGTTGGAAAGTGAAAAGGATGGTCGGAACGGCCGCTTGTGGGTCTGGCGGTCGCTACGGCCACGGCGGGAGACCAGTTCACGACAAGCAGCAGCGGGCCGTGAACGACCACTCGTGACGGGACGCCTGCCATTCGCTTCAAGCAAGCTCATCAGGCAGCAACACTTCCCGAAGCTGGAGACTGGCGAGGCGGACGAACGATTCCCAAAAGCAACCATTCGCTCAGTTACCGTCGTCGGCCACGCCGCTGCCTCAAGCGCTTGCCGCAGCCGACGTCGCGGAGGTAGCTCGTCTATGGATTGTCTCGAGCGGCCGCACCTATTGGCAGCCGCAAGCCCTAGGATGATTAGGCATGCGCCAACGCCCGTTAGTTGCTTCGACACGAACCGGAACGTCTGGCAACGAACTGCCGATGCATCGCACACATAACCTGTTTGGGTTGGCAAGAAATCCCGCAGCAGGAGCCGTAACCTTGTGACCACCGTTTCGAACCAGGATCGGCCGTTTCCGCTTGCCCACCCAGGCGTCAATGATGGCGTAACCTTGCTGGTTGTGGCTCGATGCGTGATGCAGGGCGGTTACAATCAGATTTTGCCGGACCGGCAAGCCTGTTGCGGGTCTAGGAAAAGGTTTGCCGTGAGTAGTGAGGCGTGAATCGGCGGTGAAGAGCACCGCCGGCTCCTTTTCGTCTTCGTGGCGGAGGTAGGCCAAGCACTCACGGTTCGCGCGCGACAGGGTCAGCGCGTAGAAAATCAACTGCGGCGACACTAAGCGCGGACTTGGCAGCACCTCGACCGCGTTGATCGGGGTTAGGAAGCCGCGATCCCCGCCGCGCGCGCCGCCTCCCGGCTTTTTGCGATTGTTCTCAAACTGGTCGAAATCGAACCAACGGACTGGAATGCCGAAAGCGATGCAGCTTGCGACCGTCTTCGAGATACGCTCGTGTGTATCAAGCGCATTGTGCGCCAGCATCATCGCGAGGGCTTCGTGCGAATGCGCGTTCGGCAGCTCGCCGCGCTCTCGCAAGTCCATGGCCAGACTGGATGCCGTGCCTTCACGACTGCTCCAGCCTGGGGCGTCGCCAAAAAGTGCGAGCGTGAGCGTTGCTGGAAAGCCCGGCGCATTCGCGTCTTCGATCTGATGCGCTTTTTCGAGGCGCTCGACCGGGCGCTCGTCCTCTCTGAGCGGAAACAGGCCATCAAACAGGCCGCTCGCGGACGCCGCGTAGCGGACGGCATTTGCGAGGTGTTCGCGTTCCAAATTTTCCGATAACGGGCCGCGATCACGCGCATCATTCCGTTCACGAGCATATTCACGCGCGGCGCTTGCGATCTCAGGTGCCGCCTCGAATGCCCCCTTGACGATGCGACTACGAACCCATTTCGAGCGGCGCGGTCCGGCGCCGGCTGGAGCCCATAATGCGGGCAACCAGACCTCGTCGATACTCCGGCCGGTGCGCAGCCAGCGTGCCATGAATTGCGGGGCACCCTGACAATGATCGGCGTCTTCATGTGTGAGGATTAGGCGATCGATCTTACGAAGATCCGGCATCTGGCCATTCAAAAAGGTGTCAAGCGAGTTGTCGAGATCACCCTTTCCGAGGTGCCAACCCGTGTCGACCAGGATTGCCACGTCACGGTCTTGGTAAGTCGTGCGCAGCAGGAAGCTTTCTCCCTTGCGGGGTAGCGGGATCGCTAGAAACGTAGATGTCATGGTTCCTAATACGGCAATGCGCGTGCGTTGCCATCTTATCGCAGGCAAATGTCGGCTGAGATTCTTGCGGGCCCGGAGAGATTGTAGATGGCGATGGCACCTTGCGCCTGCTCCGCCACGGTTTCTCAATCCGGTTCTTTATTCGACATCGTTATGCCTGCCGTGAACGCTGAATCGAATCCGGCCGACCCGCCGAAGACGAAATAAATGGTAGAAAGCGGAAAGCGCGGGAACGGCGCTAAGTGACCGGAACTTGCAAAAGCTGCCGTTCGCCGACAGCACGGTGAACGGCAAAATTGTCCCACTTCTCGGCATTACCTCCAACGCTGGTCGAGACGTCGGGCGAACATGAACGGATGTCTGAAGATGGGGAGCCCGAAATGACGGCTGAATGTCGTGTCGTGGGTCGGTCAGGTCAACGCGTTCGCAGGTGTCCACTGCGGCACCTGCTGGTCCTGCCATAGTCGCAGGCGTCGCCAGTCCAGCGCATCGTAGACAGCTGTGGTCCCTACAGCATCGTTTAGTGGCAGTGCCGCAGCGGCCTCACGCAGAAAACGCGGTCGAAGCGCGTCATCCTCCAGATAGGCTGCCTCCCACCAGCCGATGATGCGATCTCGCGCATTTGCCATTGCAGCGGCCGATGGTAGGCGGTCGCGCTTCTCGTGCTGATTAACTCGGGTGTGCGCCGGCATCAGGTTCCACAGATCCCCGCATGGCCAAACCGACCATGGCAGGCAGTGGTCGATGTCGAAGCTGTTCGGCTTGAGGGGGCGTCCCGTCCAGACGCACTCGATCGGCTGCCCGCGACCGAGCAGCCGCTGGACCACGTTGCGACCAAGAGCGGTGGTGCGAACCGGCTCTACCCACGCCAGGGCGGCTTCTGCAGCGCCGGGCGCGACCGCCAGACCCATACGGTCGGCATAGACGCGGATGAGGCGGGACCATTCAGCGACCAGCATGGGTTCGATCCAGGACCCAAACCGCGACATAGCCCGCCACAAGTGGCCCGGCACCTCGATCAGGCCCCAGCCGCGCAGCGTCTCAAGGTCGAGCACGGTTGCGGATGCACCGCCCCGCCGCCCGCGGCTGACGCCGAACACTTGCATGTCACTGTTGGGATAGCGGGTGAAGGTCGCCGGCATCTTGGTGATTGTGTGAGCAGCCCGGGACAGCGCGGAAGCGATGGCGTGGGCCTGCTCGCCGGCGAAGACCGCACCAACCCGTAGCTCGACCGGTGCCGTGCCGAGCGCGAGCAGTGCTGCAAACCCGTCCTTGGCGAAGCCCAGTCGCTCCATGCCGACATTACCCGGCATCTGCGGGAGCCTCGCCCGAACCAGGGGCAGGTACATTCTCAGCCAGTTCAGTGCGACCAAGCCTAGCGGCACCTCAACTGCATCGCGGCCATCGGGCACCGGCGTAGCCGCAGCAGGCGCATAATCGGCGACGCGCGCCACGGCCCGGAGGAGCGCCAGCTTATAGGTGGACGACTTCTCGTCGGACAGGACGATCCCGCGCACCAGCGGAAGCGCGCCGGTGCCGTCATCAGGCATGCGCAGCGCCATTACGTCCCAGGTCACACTGGCGCGTCCGCCCTGATCGCTGGACGTCGCAACCCGTAACACCTCCAGCCCATGCGCCCGGGCCAGCCCCTCGATTTCGGCGGTTGAGGTCGGGTGCATTTGCATACCGGACGGGGCGGGACCGTGGCGCAGCGTCATCACCAGCACACCGCCCGGCTTCAACAGAGTGGCGAGTTTGCGGAAGGCACGGGGCCGATCGGCAGGCGCGACGTGCTGCCAAACGGCTGACAGCAGCACGAAATCGTAGGCGAGCCCAAGCCCATGGACATGGTCGAGCGAGGGCAGGGCATCGCTCACCCACCGGATGCCGTGACTTCTATGCTTCTCGGCTGCGATGAGGCGCATACCGGCAGCAGGCTCGGCCGCCACAACCGAATAGCCGAGCGAGGTCAGCCAGGCCGCGTCACGTCCTGTGCCGGCGCCGACGTCGAGCGCCAGCTTGCTGTCGCTGCCGCTAGGGATGACCGGCAACACCTCAGCCAGCATCCGCTCGGACGATACCGCCTCATACCGCTCGGCCAGCATGTCGGCTTGGCCGTCATAGGCAGCGATGACGTCCAGGTAGCTGCTCAAGCGTCGAGGCCTGCGAAGCGAGCACGGTGTCGGGCGACATAGTCCGCGCGCGGGTGGAGCCGTGGATCGACCGGCAGGCGAACGCGCTCGCCCGGTTGTGGGAACAGCCGAATGAGCTCGGACGGCACCTTGTTGTGCGACACCAGCAGCCGGCACTCGTCGTCGAGGCTGATGAGGTAACGGTCGAACAACCAGTGCGCGGTCGCGGACAGAGCAATGCCGTTCTGCACTACGTCCGGCCCGCCATCTGCGACGCTCCAGATATGCGCGGCCTGAGCTTCGGCCTTTCCGCCGCCATTGACCATACGCAGCCCCGTCACCGCGCAACGGTTGTCATATGCATCGAGCACGTGGCCGCGGAAGGCGGCGCTGCGCACCTTGCGGTTGACCAGTAGCTGCGCCACGCGCCGCTCGTCGGGCGGTGAGGCCAGCAATGCGGCCGTGAAGGCGTCGATGTGGCGGGGATCGAGTTCGAGCCGGATCGCGTGTTCGGGCGATAGCGTGTCGACCAAGCCGGCGTTCACGATGGCAGCAAAGTCAGCATCATCAATGGCTCGAACCGATCGACCGCGTAGCGTCCGACCAACGACGGCGGGGTTGTCCAGCTCGCGCAGCATACTCTCAAGAAAGCGGCCGTCGGGATCGCGATACGGCACGGGACGATCGAACTCGATGAAGTCGCTGATGCGGGCGTAAAAGAGCGTGCGGTCGGCGGGATCAGGGTCGATGCTGCGCACCAGGCCGGCCGCCACATAGGCCTTGCGCCCACCCGCCGAGCCGGTTTCGCGGTAGATGATCCAATCGCCGACGCATGCTTCGGCTGCGCGCAGGTAGATGCGTGGGAAATGGTACCGCTCCGCGATCATGTCGTCGTAGCGCGATGCACCGCTGATTTCGAACACACCCTTCATGCCAGGATCGTGACGCGGTTCTCGGGTTGGAGCAACCTTGCTAACAACGTTCAACGGTCAACGGTCAGCGATCGTGGAACACGCTGCTGCTGAACGAACGGCCGCTTTCGGGGAGTCCAGATGCGGCCTCGAACGTCCGGTTCTGGGTCCGCGCCGCCACGCCGCTGACGGCAGCTCTCGACCAACTCAAGCCGTTCGTGACGCGAATTGCGAATGGCAGCTTCGGACGGAACCCGTTATTCGACGAGGCCAAAGCGATCGGCGGTCGCCTATCCTTGCAACCGAGCGTGTCTGGTAACCCGTCTTGAACACCGTCGTTCCTGAGGTCACTGGGCAGCAGCAGCGAGACGATTGGCGATGGGCCATTGCCAACGGGCAGATATCTAGCACCTCGGTACGGATAGCTGACGTACGTAGGCCTTTCCTGCACATTGTTTTCCGAACCGGTTGATGAACATCGGCCCGCGGCAAAAGCCGGCTCTGGCCGGCCCGTATGCGGTGTTCGGAAAACGGCCGTTTTCTGCACACCGCTGCCATCAGCCGATTCTCAAACGGGATCGTAAATTTAGAAGGTTGGCCTCGGAAATCTCAAACTAGCCAACTCTGACATATCCTTTATGCTGGATATATGGAAAACGATACGGCCATTGCTGCACTTAGCGCTCTCGCACAAGGCACACGCCTCGACGTGTTTCGCCTACTGGTCCGGCACGAACCAGATGGAATGGCGGCCGGCGAAATCGCCCGTCAGCTCGACGTGCCGCAAAACACTATGTCAGCGCACCTTGGCATTCTCGCGCGTGCCGGCATCGTCCGTTCCGAACGACATAGCCGCTCGATCGTCTACCGCGCCGATCTGGACGGGCTGCGCGCACTGACCCTGTTCCTCGTCAAAGACTGCTGCGCCGGCTCACCCGAACTATGTGCGCCACTCCTAGCCGAACTCACCCCATGCTGCTGAAAGGACGTCCCGTGGCCGTCGATATCGTGATCTATCACAACCCCGAATGCGGCACGTCGCGCAACACGCTGGCGATGATCCGCAATGCCGGCATCGAGCCGCATGTGGTCGAATATCTGAAGACACCGCCTGCGCGCGCGCTGCTGGTCGAACTGATCGATCGCGCTGGGATCACGCCCCGCGATCTGCTGCGTGAGAAGGGGACTCCTTATGCGGAGTTGGGCCTGGGCGACACGTCGTTGTCCGACGAAGCGCTGGTGGACGCGATGATGGCGCATCCGGTCCTGATCAACCGGCCGCTGGTCGTCTCGCCGCTTGGCGTGAAACTGTGTCGTCCGTCCGAAGCGGTCCTCGATCTACTGCCTGAGCCGCAACAGGGTGCGTTTGCCAAGGAGGACGGCGAACAGGTCGTGGACGCCTCGGGCCAGCGCGTCGCCTGATGTTGCTCGCGCTCGCTATCTTCGTCGCCACGATCGCGCTCGTCATCTGGCAACCGAAGGGCCTTGGCATCGGGTGGAGCGCGACGGGCGGCGCGGCGATCGCGCTGCTCGTCGGGGTCGTCTCGCTCGCCGACGTGCCGGTGGTGTGGGGTATCGTCTGGAACGCGACCGCGACATTCGTCGCGATCATCATCGTCAGCCTGTTGCTCGATGAAGCCGGGTTCTTCGAATGGGCGGCGCTCCACGTCGCGCGCTGGGGCCGGGGGCATGGTCGCAGGCTGATCGTGCTGATCGTGCTGCTCGGCGCGGCTGTGTCGGCGCTGTTCGCCAATGACGGCGCAGCGCTGATCCTAACGCCGATCGTCATCGCGATGCTGCGTGCGCTGGGATACAAGGACAAGGCGACGCTGGCGTTCGTCATGGCGGCGGGGTTCATAGCCGATACCGCCAGTCTGCCGTTGATCGTCTCCAACCTCGTCAACATCGTGTCGGCCGACTTCTTCCGGATCGGCTTTGCCAATTATGCTTCGGTGATGGTGCCCGTCGATCTGGCGTCGATCGCCGCGACATTGGTTGCGCTGCTGCTGTTCTTCCGGCGCGACATACCGGCAAGCTATGACGTGGCGCAGCTTCGTACGCCTGCTGACGCAATCCGCGATCCTGCAACGTTCAAGGCAGGCTGGGTCGTTCTGGCCCTGCTACTCGCCGGCTTCTTCCTGCTCGAACCTATCGGCGTGCCGGTCAGCGCCGTTGCCGCTGCCGGCGCGGTCCTCCTGCTCGTCATCGCCGCGCGCGGCCATGTCATCCAGACGCGCAAGGTGCTGGCCGGTGCGCCCTGGCAGGTCGTGATCTTCTCGCTCGGCATGTACCTGGTCGTTTACGGTCTTCGGAATGCTGGCCTGACCAACCACCTTGCCAGCTTGCTCGATCGCACCGCGCAAGGCGGCGTGTGGGGTGCGGCGTTCGGCACCGGCATCATCGCCGCGCTGCTGTCATCGGTGATGAACAACATGCCGACCGTGCTGGTTGGCGCGCTGTCGATCGACGCGACGCACGCCACGGGCCCGATCAAGGAAGTGATGATCTACGCCAACGTGATCGGGTGCGACCTTGGCCCGAAGATCACGCCGATCGGTTCGCTCGCGACGCTGCTCTGGCTGCACGTCCTCGGACAAAAGGGCATTCGGATTGGCTGGGGCTATTACTTCAAGGTTGGTGCGACACTAACGATCCCGGTGCTGCTGGTGACACTCACGGCACTCGCGATCAGGATCAGCATGGTATGACGGCACTCGTATATCTGGCCGCGTCGCTCGCGGAAATCGCGGGCTGCTTCGCCTTTTGGGCATGGTTGCGGCTGAGCAAATCTCCCCTGTGGCTGGCTCCAGGCGTGGTCTCGCTTATGCTGTTCGCCTGGCTGCTGACACGGGTGGATAGCGATGCAGCGGGGCGGGCCTATGCGGCCTATGGCGGCGTCTACATCTGCGCATCATTGATCTGGCTGTGGGCTGTCGAAGGGGTGCGGCCCGATCGCTGGGATGCTGGTGGAGCGGCACTCTGCCTGATCGGCACCTGTATCATTCTGCTTGGCCCAAGGACTGCCTGATGCCGCTCCGCACTATCTCCGATCCTGATAATCTGCCCGCGCTCGATCGGCGCTATTCGCTCAATCGTCCTGCCCTTGGGCTGGGCGCTGGTGATCCGCCTCCGCGCATCCTGTTGCTCTACGGCTCCCTGCGGGAGCGGTCGTTCTCGCGACTGTGTGTGGAAGAAGCTGCTCGCCTGCTGCAATTCTTCGGCTGTGAAACGCGGATCTTCGATCCTTCGACCCTGCCGGTACCCGACCAAGTGACGGGCGACGATCACCCGGCCGTCCACGAACTGCGCGAACTGTCGATGTGGTCGGAAGGGCATGTGTGGTGCAGCCCCGAGCGGCACGGCCAGATTACCGGGATCATGAAGCTGCAAGTCGATCACCTGCCGCTGTCGATGGGGGGGATGCGCCCGACGCAGGGCCGCACGCTCGCCGTCATGCAGGTATCGGCCGGGTCGCAGTCGTTCAACAGCGTGAACACCCTGCGCGTCCTCGGCCGTTGGATGCGAATGGTGACGATCCCCAACCAATCCAGCGTCGCGAAGGCGTTTGCCGAGTTCGAAGAAAACGATCGAATGAAGCCTTCGGCCTACTATGATCGGATCGTGGACGTGATGGAAGAATTGGTACGCTTCACGGTCCTGCTACGCCCGCACACCGCCCAACTGGTCGATCGCTATTCCGAGCGAAAGGAGGCAGGCGTGCCGATCGATAGCGCCACGGACCTTTCGAGCATCGCAACCTCGCCAACGTACCGGAAAGGCGAGTAAAGTCCGCTTAGTGTGGCAAACCGCTCCTGCGGCATTGTACATGACTGAGGGTGCTTCTAGATGCATCCGATGAAACGCCGGGCTCGCCCACTATCCAAGATATTGCATTCCATGGCGTTTTTCGTCCTGGCGGTGATGTTGCTGGTCCGGCTTGGCCCGATCTGCGAGACGATGGCGATGGCCGCGCCTCCGGCTGCTTCCGCGATGATGGACTGCGCCAGCAAATCAGCAGGCGCTCCCATCAAAAAGGCCCCTGCGTCGGCCTGCGCCATACCGTGCGTTGCTGTTGCCGGCGAAACCGTCGAGCATATCGGGCTGGTTCCGTCCTCCCGTCTATCGCCTTGGCCGGCTCCACAGACCGGCCTTTTGGGCATGGCATACGCTCCGGCCACACCCCCTCCGCAAACCGTGTGACGTCGAACACCATCACACGTAAATTTCGGAGAATATCATGACCAAGTTCAAGCTCATCAGCGCTGCCTTCGCCCTCACCCTGTCGACTGGCGCATTCGCCGCTGTCGCCAATTGCTGCGCCGACATGGCGTGCTGCAAGGACGGTGCGGACTGCTGCAAGGATGGCGCAAAAGCCAAGGCTGCTGACTGCTGCGATCATGCCAAGGGCGGCATGAAGCACGGCTAAAGGATGGATAGGGGCGGGCAACCGCCCCTATTTTCTAGTCTACGTCTACTCGGCGCGGCACGCCGTCCCGCCACGGTCGCTGCGACGAGCGAAGAGTTACCCGCAAGGTTGAGGCTCTCCCCCGAACCGCATCCATCGTTCGTCCCATCTCGCGCGCGATTACCGCCAGCGTCTGCCTGGCCTCGATACGCCGACGAAGCTCGGCATTATCATCATCGGTCCAGGACGTTCCACGTCGAGCGGTCAGCCCAATACCTCCTCAATCAGGAGCAATCCCAGAAACCCGATGAAGAACATCGCGCTGATAAGCGGGGTGTCAGGCTTCTCGTGCGCCTCGACCAATAGCTCCTCCGTCACGAGGTAGAGCAGCGCCATCAGACCGAAACTGAGAAACCCGGCGATGACGACGGGCGGAAACGTCGCAACAGGCGTCGCTATCGCCGCGCCGATCGGCAGCAACAACGCGATCCCCATCGTAATCCCGATGATACGTGCCTTGGACTTGATCGTCTCACCCAACTCGGTCGTTACGGTCAGTCCGAGAAACAGCACCTCCAGCGTCAACGCGATCGTCAGCAACACGCCGGCCTTCCCGCCAGCGACGAACGCTAATCCGAGAACAAGCCCGTCGATCAGGATATCGACTGCAACTGCCCCGAGCATAGCGATCGGTCCACTGGCGCGACCCTCAAGAGCTTTGAGCGACAGCATCACGAGAATGCCAAGCGCGCCGCCAGTGAATGTCGCGATCGGTGAACCTTCGTGCATCACCTGGGGCAGGATCTCGGCTGCCGCTGCGGCGAACACAACGCCTGCCGCCAAGTGCTGCATGGCGCTTACGAAGGCATCACTTGGCCGTCTCGATACCGCGAATAGCGAACCGATCAGTACGGCAACGACGGGAATGAGAGTGAAGGCAACGGCCTGCATAGCTTAGGCCCTCGCGCTGTCATGAGCCAAAGGCGGCAGTTCGATGTGTCCCCCTGATGGGACTGGCAACTCGCGCCGTCCGAAACGAGCGTAGAGCGTCGGCAGCACGAACAAGGTGAGCAGAGTTGCGGATATCAGACCACCAATGACGACGGTCGCCAGCGGCTTTTGCACCTCTGCTCCAGCACCATGACCAAGCGCCATCGGCACGAAGCCAAGCGACGCAACGAGAGCCGTCATCGCAACCGGCCGGAGCCGCGCCAGAGCGCCTTGATGCGCCGCTACCGCACGATCCATGCCTTGCCGCATCAGATCATGGATGGACGACACCATGACCAGCCCGTTGAGAACCGCGACACCTGATAACGCGATGAAGCCGACTGCCGCTGAAATGGAGAACGGCATGCCTCTTAGCACCAGCGCAAGGATGCCTCCGACCAACGCCAGCGGAACGCCGGTAAACACGATCAACGCATCCCTGACGGAGCCTAGCGCGCCGTAGAGCAGGAACATGATGACCACGAAACAGATCGGCACCACAACGCTGAGCCGATCGCGGGCGGATGCCAGGTTCTCGAACTGACCGCCCCATTCGAGGTACGTGCCGGCCGGCAATTTCACCTGAGCGTCGATGGCTGACCGGGCATCAGCCACAACGCCGGCCACGTCTCGATCGCGCACGTTGGCCTGCACCACGACACGCCGCTTGCCGTTCTCGCGACTGATCTGGTTGGGACCATCGACCACGGCGATATCCGCCACAGTCGATAACGGTACGAAGCCGCCACTGCCGGTCGGTACCGGGACCTGAGCAACCGCCGTCAGATCGGATCGTGAGCTTTCCGCCATCCGGATCACGACCGGGAAACGACGATCGCCTTCAAAGATCACGCCCGCCTGTCGGCCGCCAATGGCTGCGGCAACCGTGTCCTGCACGTCACCGGCCGTTACCCCGACGCGGGACATGGCAGTGCGGTTCGGTCGGATATCGAGCATCGGCAAGCCTTCGGTTTGCTCAACCCGCACGTCCGCTGCACCCCGCGTCTTTCGCAGGATGCCGGCGATCCGATCTGCGGTCGCGTTCATCTCGCCAAAATCGTCGCCGAATACCTTGATCGCGATATCGCCGCGTACGCCTGCAATCAGCTCGTTGAACCGCATCTGGATCGGCTGGGTGATCTCATAGGCGTTGCCCGGCAGGGTAGAGAGACGCTTTTCAAGCCGCTCCACCAGCTCTTCCTTGGACAGGCCGGGGTCGGGCCACTCCTTCTTCGGCTTCAGGATGACGAAGGTGTCGGTCGCGTTAGGCGGCATTGGGTCCGATGCAATTTCAGACGTGCCAGTGCGGGAGAAGGCAAACCGTACCTCCGGTGCCTTGGCGAGCGCCTTTTCCACCTGAAACTGCATCGCCTGGCTCTGATCGACCGACGTGCCGGGGATGCGGACTGCCTGCACGAGGATGTTGCCCTCATCGAGCTGCGGCAAGAACTCCTGCCCCAATGTCGTGAAAGCGGCACCGGCAAGCGCCAGCGCGCCGATCGCGACGCCGATGGTGAGGGTGGGCCGGCGCATTGCCGCATCGAGTCCCGGCTCGTAGCGCTGCCGGAGGAATGTGACGACGCGGCTTTCCTTCTCTTCGACCCGCTTGCTGAGCCAGATCGCAATCGCTGCCGGTATGAAGGTCAGTGACAGGATGAAGGCGAACACCAGCGCGATGATGACCGTCAGCGCCATCGGCTCGAACATCTTGCCTTCGACGCCCGTGAAGGTGAGCAACGGCGCATAGACAAGGATGATGATAGCCTGCCCGTACACCGATGGCCGGATCATCTCGCGCGCCGATGCCGCGACAATCCCGAGACGTTGCTCGATCGTCAGCACGTCACCCCGACCATGCTGCGCCTCGCCCAAACGCCGTAATGCGTTCTCCACGATAATGACCGCGCCATCCACGATCAGACCAAAGTCGAGCGCGCCAAGGCTCATCAGATTGGCCGAAACACCCGCCTTCAACATGCCGATGCTGGTCAACAGCATCGTGATCGGAATGACGCAGGCCGCGATCAGCGCCGCGCGGAAATTGCCAAGCAGCGCAAACAGAACGACGATCACTAGCACCGCACCCTCGGCAAGGTTGCGGGCAACCGTGGCGATCGTGGAGTTCACCAGCTCGGTCCGGTTCATAACCGGCTTCACGACAACATCGACCGGCAACGAGCGGCCGATCTGCGTCAGCCGTTCGGCAACGCCCGTCGACACCGTGCGGCTATTCTCCCCGATCCGCATGACCGCGGTGCCGACGACAACCTCATGTCCGTTTTCCGACGCCGATCCCATGCGTAGCGCCTGCCCGGTGCGAACGGTCGCGATCTGGTTGAGGAGAATCGGAACGCTCTCGCGCGTGGCAACGACGGTACGGGCCAGCTCGTCGGCGTTGCGGACACGCCCATCTGATCGAACCGCTAACCCTTCGCCGTTGCGGTTGACCACGCCAGCGCCCGCGCTGGTATTGCTGCGCTGAAGGGCGGTGGTGAGATCCTGAAGCGTCAGCCGCATTGCCGCCATGCGCTGTATGTCCGGAATAACGAGATATTCTTTGGTGTAGCCACCAAGGGAGTCGACGCCAGCAAGCCCGGCCGTGCTTTTGAGCTGCGGCGTGACGATCCAATCCTGCACGGTGCGCAGGTAGGTCGCCTTGTCGGCGTCGCTGACAAGGTGATCCCCCTCGGGGGTGATATAGCTGGCATCGCGCTGCAAGCCGGGTTCGCCGTTGCGGTGGTGAACTTGGTCCAGCTCGCGATATTCGACCGTCCACATGAAGATATCGCCGAGGCCCGTGGCGATCGGCCCCATCTCGGGGTTCACACCTTCGGGAAGGTCCTCCTCAGCGGTTCGCAGACGTTCCGCGACCTGCGCTCGCGCAAAGTAGATATCGGTCTTTTCACCGAAAACCGCTGTGATCTGGGCAAAGCCATTGCGACTTAGCGAGCGGGTATATTCAAGGCCGGGAATGCCCGCGAGCGCGGTTTCGACCGTGAACGCAACCTGCTTCTCGATCTGATCGGGGGAGAGGGCAGGAGCAACGACGTTAATCTGCACCTGGTTGTTGGTGATGTCGGGTACGGCGTCGATCGGAAGCTGACGCAGCGCGCCAATCCCGAGCAATGCAGCCGCGATGGTGAGAAGCAGGACGAGCCAGCGCTTCTCGACGGAGAGGGTGACGATGCGACCGATCATGGCTCAGTCCTCATCCCCGCCCGCACCCTTGCCGAGTTCGGCTTTGAGCGTGAAGCTGTTGGTGGAAGCGATGCGCTCCGAGCCGGTAAGGCCTGCCGTTACGGTGACCTGCCCGCCATTGGTGCGGCCAAGCGTCACCGGAATTGCCCGGAAACCTGTCGCGGTCCGGACGAACACGAACGACTTGTCCTCGATCATCTGCACTGCGGCCGATGGCACGGCGACGGTGCGGTCCCCGGTCGCAGGAACAAGGATCGATACGTTGACCGTCTCACCAACACGCCATGTGCTGCCGGCGTTGTCGAGGGTAGCGATCACCGGCACCAATCGCGTCGTCTCGTCCAGAATGGGGGACACGAACGTGACGCGCCCCTCCTGACGCCGCCCCGGTGCCGTCACTTCGACACGCACGCCAGGTTTTACCCGACCGGCATCGGTGGGGACGAGTGATGTGGTGACAGTCACCTTCGACAGGTTGGCGACACGGAACAGCTCTGCATCGGCCGCGACGGCCTGCCCGAGGGTCGCCGATCGCGCGATGACCTGGCCGGCGATCGGCGAGCGGACCGCGATGCGGTTGAGCGCGCCGCCTCCGCTGCCCGTCGCTGACAACTGCTGCTGCGCCAGGCGAAGGGCAATACTGGCCTCCGTTGCGGCCGTTCGCGCTGCGACCAGATCCTGCTCTGGCGAAACCCGTTCAGCGAACAAACGCTGTTCGCGGCGAAGGTTCGATTGGGCGAGTGCGGAACGCGCGCGCGCGGCTTCTACCTCCGCTTTCAGTGATGCCGCTTCCCGGCTTTCGATGATAGCCAGCGGGTCCCCCCGGCTGACTGACTGCCCAAGATTGCGGGTGAGGGAAACGAGCCGACCGCCTACGGAGGTGGAGACAACCTGCACACCCTGAGGATCGCCCTCGATCGTTGCCGATAGCTCGATCGCTCCGGCCACGCCGCCTACTGTAGGTCGCGTAACCTCTATCCCGGCATCCGCGATCTGCTGCGCGGACAGGGTGACGATATCCTTTGGACCCTCCTTGGCTTCGCCGGCCTCGGCACCTTCGGTCTTCTCGGCTCCGGCCTTCTCACCGGCCTCGCTGTTGCCACCCCCGCCGCACCCGGCAAGGAGGATAGCCAGGGTCACAGGCGCGAGCGCCCGTATGATAATCTTCGTCATTGATTGGTTTCCTCGAGCGAGGGCGCTGCGGCAACGAGCCGTTCGAGGCGTGCCTTGGCGTCGTGATAGGTGGCGAGCGCATCGATCGCGGCGGTTCGTGTTTCGGACAGGGTACGTTCGGCATCGAGCAAATCGAGCTGCCCGAACTTGCCCTCCCGGTAGCCGATCCTGGCAATACGAGCGGCTTCGCTTGCCGATGCCAATGCCGGCCCGCTGGCGTTACGAGCGGTCGTCGCAGCATTCGCGACGTTCGCCTGTGCGCTTGCGATATCCTGCGCGGTATCCAGCTCGGCGACGCGACGTAGCGCCTGCGCCTGATCGGTCTGCGCCCGCGCCTGCGCCACTGCCGCCTTACCGTTGTTGAACAGCGGAAACGGGATCGACAGCCCGAACACTGCTGCCACGTCGTTCGTAGCCTCAAGCCGGCGTGCGCTTGCGCTCAGTGTCACGTCGGGAATGCGCTGCGACCTGGCAAGCCGCACCTGTGCCTCTGCCGTTGTCACGTCCGCGCGCGTCGCCGCCAATGCCAACGTCCCTGCGGTCTCGATCGGCCGCGCTGGACCAAAGCCCTCGACACGGCCGAACCACGCCAAATCCAAGGGTCCTGTGAGAGGTTGGCCGATCCGTCGAGCAAGATTGCTCCGCGCAACCTCGGCAAGCCGTTCTGAGCGCTCCACAGCTGTTTCGGCGTTGATCCGCAATACATCGGCGCGCTGCTGTTCGAGCGGCGATGCTCGCCCCGCCTGAACACGGACACCGGCTGCGCGCGATGCCTCACGGGCGATGCCGGCCTGCTCGCGCGCTGTCACAAGTCGGCGTTCCGCTGCTGTCGCTTCGATGTAGAGCTGAGTGACGGCAAGCCGTAAATCAGCCTCGGCCAATGCCGTGCCTATCCGCGCTCGATTACCAATCGCATCGGCGACGGCGATCCGTGCCGATCGTTTGCCACCCAGCTCGATCGGTAGTGCCAGACCGGCCGTTGTCTCCGCGCTGCGAAGACCGCGATATTGACCGCTGCCGGCAATGTTCTCGGTCTCGGCGACGATCGACGGGTTCGGCCGATAGCCGGCAACCGTGCGGCCTGCTTCTGCTGCCCGGACGCCAGCCGTGGCGGCCTCAAGGCTGGGGGCGCTGGCTCCGGCAAGTGAAAGCGCCTGCTCAAGAGTGAGCGGGGGACTGGTCGATGTTGGATCGGCTGACTGCGCCTGTGCGATCGACGCGCACGACGCCACGGCCAATAAGGCCGCAATAAAACGGTGCATGGGTAACGGACTCCTGACGAACCTTGGGCGTCCGCACGGGCTTTCCCGGCGGAATTAGGCGTTGGTCAGGCTTGGGGAGGACGTAGGGCTGGGTCCGACGCTACCGGGGCCTTGGGCGCATTGCGCCACAGCGATGCAGTCATACGAACGCTGCTAGCTGGTCCGGTTGAATCGGACGCGATCGGCACGCCGACATGATGGCCGTGGCAACCGCCATGATGGTGAGGATACGCCTTGTCGGCGTCTGCCGGCACTTGGTCGGCATCACCGTCGCAATGATCGAGGGAGCTGACCGCTGTGGTATCAACGCACATCACGCCTTCGGTCGCATGCGCAACTGATCCAAGCCCGAGCATAAGCACGAGCATGAAACTGAGGAACAGGGCGGAAAGGCGGTGCATCGGCCCGCGCCTTAGCAGCTTACCGACTGCCATGTAACGACTGCTGGTAAGTAGCGGGGGCGGGTGAGGGCTCGCTACGCATTTCGGCGCGCGCCTGCCGCATGATCTGAAAACCGCCCGATATTCCCAACACCGCCATCAAGGCGGCGACGGCAAGATCAGGCCACGCACTGTTGAGGCCGAACACGCCGCCTGCGGCCAGTACGACGGCGATGTTGCCGATCGCGTCATTGCGCGAGCAAATCCACACGGACCGCATGTTCGCGTCACCGCTTCGGAAGCGGTACAGCATGACCGCGACGACAAGGTTCGCGATCAGCGCCGCGATGCCGACCACGCCCATAATCTCGGCATGGGGCGTTGCGTCGTGGAGCGCTCCCCATCCCGCCGCGAACAGGACATAGACGCCTAGCAAAGCGAGCGTCGCCCCCTTCAACATGGCCGCGCGCGCGCGCCAGGCTATCGCCATCCCGGCAACGCCAAGGCTGATCGCGTAGTTCGCCGTATCCCCGAAAAAGTCGAGCGCGTCGGCTTGTAGCGCCTTTGATCCGCCCGTGATGCCGGCAACGATTTCGATAACAAACATGGTGGCATTGATGGCGAGCGCGATCCATAGCGCCCGCCGCCACTTGGGGTCGTTGAAAGTGCCCGCCTTGTCGGACGCGCAGCTTGTGCAGGCCATGTTCGCCACCTCGATGGAATCGATCTGACAGCCTATATGCACCCTCTAGTCGCTAGAGGGTCAAGCGCTGTGTCTGAGAAACTGACGATCGGAAAACTGGCCGGTGCGACCGGTACGAAGGTCGAAACGATCCGCTACTATGAGCAGATTGGCTTGCTGCCGGCACCTGCGCGATCGGCGAGTAACTATCGGACCTATGAGGGCACGCATCTGCGCCGCCTGTCCTTCATTCGGCGTGCGCGGGATCTTGGCTTTTCAATCGACCAGGTGCGCGAGTTGATGGGGCTTGCCGATCACCGCGATCAGTCGTGCATCGCTGTCGATGTCGTTGCCAACCAACACCGCGACGCGATCAGGCGCAAAATCGCAGACCTCACCGCACTTGCTGGTGAACTCGACGCGCTGATAGATTCCTGTAGCCGCAACACCGTCGCCGACTGCCGGATAATCGAAGCACTTGCCCCTTCCGCATAACGCCTTGCGACTGACCAACTCTCAAAAGGGAACGTCGACCGGGAAACCTGACCCGTCGATCCGACTGACAGCCGCAGACGGGTGCGCTTTCTCAAAATCTTTTCCCAATTTGAAATTCTCGAAATTGCGAATTTTCACGGCAAACTGGGAAAGCTGCCGATCGCTCTTGGGCGGATATGGGGTGACGTCTATACCCAAACCTGAAGCCCGGTGCTGATGTACACAACACCCTCAGCAGCATCGTCCGCGTATGTTCAACAAACGGGTGGGCGCCTGTGAACAGTTCAACGAGAGTGGTTGCTAACGACGGGCAACGCGGAAAACCGGTCCGATCGCACCTACCCTAAAGGCGCTGCCGAGGCGGCCACATCCGAGCGTTTGCCGTCTGGAGACCCCCTGCTGCGAGCGTCTGCTTCTATCCGATCCCGCCGTTCGCGCCCGACGACTTCAAAGACCGCTTTGTCCCACTTCTCGCCGTTTCCAGCTTCGTCGGCTGTCCCTCCGACTTCTATGAACCGACGTGAACGAACGTCCGCGGTTGGGCAGCGGGGCGTGGGGGGGGCTGAATGGCGACTTATGGGTCTCGCCGGCCCCAACCGGCCGGGCCATCAAGGACCGATTGTCGACGTTCGCGGCTGGCTGATCCAGAGAAAATTACGGTAGCAGGCAGGCGTAAGCTACGAAGAACGAGATCGTCATAGTGACAAGCACGATGCCTATCTCGAGCCAACCATTGAGAGGTGGCTTCTTCGAGGTGCTGGCTTCGCGAGATGCCTTTGTCATGCGGCGGCTACAGGCTCGAGCGGCTTCCGACGAAACCTAAGCCGGGGTTAAGGGCTGTTCCATCCTGTGCGGATGATGCAAAATTCAAATCTGCGTCAGTCGGCTGTGGCGAGCTGTGCCATCATGAGTTGGCGAGCTGTGCCATCATGAGTTGGCGCACTGCCTCGGGACGAGAAAGTAGGCTCGGCTGGCGGTCGATCCATGCATCCAGCGCGGCGAGTTGATCAGGAGCCAAGCGCAAGTTGATGGGTGTCGAACCCACTTGCGGCCTTCCGCGACCTCTTTTGTTGGTGCCAACAATTGACATGGTTAATAGTTGATGCCAGATATGACGAGCTGACGCAAGGCTTAGGACCCTCGCGCCAGCTCTGACCACAACCGATCGAGTGGAGATCGAATATGGCTGCTGAAGCCCCTTATAGGGGTGTGCGAACCCGTGCACCCGAAATTGATGTCGCCGACGTCCCTTTGATCGAAATGGCCGACCGCGACATAGTCATGAGCGGTTCCAGCGACGTCCAAGAGGGCGGAGACTCGATCAACGCGCTGATACTTGGCGTCGAGGTTTTGATCGAGCGGCAGCGTGGAATTATGCGTCATCAGCACGCCGACGCCTTCCTGATCGATAACGAGCTTTGGGGTGCAATTGCGTCGTTGCTTACGATGGTCCGGACCAAGGCAACCGAGATCGTCGACGTCGGTGGGGAAATGGAGAAGGCCGGCCAGCGTTTGCCAAAGGGCATGGCAGCGTGAGGGCCGCGTTGCAACGGAAGGCCGCAGATAGCTTGGTAAGGGAGGGCGAAGTGTTCGCCGTCGCTAAGTCGGTTGCGCCGGCTGCGCTCGAATGCGTCGACGGCATCCGGATCGGCAATCTGATCGAAGCGTTGTTTGGATTGCTTAACCAAGCCGCAGGCGATCCGGACTTGAAAGACGGAGACCTAGACCGCGGCACGGCGGGCGAAGACGGCCCAATAGCAGAAGCGCGGCTCGATCCCCTTTGGCAGAATGCAGCGTGACAGGCACCGGCTTTCCAAATCGTCGCTTGCGGAGTGATCTTTAGTCACTTAGGAATGAGAGCCAGTCGAAAACAAGGATGGCCGATGCCAACCAAAAAGCCGATTCTACGCGGCGATATCATGGCCAAGGCTGAAATCCCTAGGGACGTCATGACGTTCTGGGTTAGGGGCGGCGTGCTGCGCCCGATCGACGCTCCGAAAACGGGCACCGGCTTTAAGTTGCGGTTCGAATGGTACGAGGCGAACATCGCCGCGATCATGAACCAACTCCGCATCCTTGGCGTCAGCATCAAAGGGATGCTGTCGGTCTGCAAGGTCTATCGCGACGCTATTGCGTTCTTCGATGGTCGCGGCGCGACTCGCGACGAAGTTCACGCCATGTGGACGCTCGACATGATCGAGCGCAACGTGATCGCCCGCAGGGTGAAGCGCTGGGGGTATCGCGACATAGTTGAAGCCCCCGGCTTCGACCCAGAAACGAACCCACGGATTGCCGCAGAAGCGGCCGATAATATTTCCATGGAAGACGAGCTTTGGGCCGAGATCGTGCCGTGGACCGCTGAAATCCACGGCGCGCAGAAGGTAACGGTGCGCGTCATGGAGTTGTGGGAAGGGATGCCGCGCGAGGAATTTCGCCGCCACCTCGATCCCTATGTGAACATCACCGAGCAGGCCGAGGTGAGCTATGCGCCCGACGGCGTTGCATCCCCCGAGGAATTGACCTTTTTCTGGCGGGTTGGAGAGACTGACGACTACCGCTTCAGATGGGGTCCCGACGCAGGCAAACTGGCGCGCGCGGATGGCGCAAAGTCCATGATCGCGATCGACGTCTCCGCGGTTCTGCGATCGGTCTGGCACACACCAGAAGGCGGAGCTTCCGCATGATCGCGATGCCTCGCGAACCGGCCGACCTCTACGCTCCGCTGGAGACGGTGCCGAAGCCCCGTCCGATCGGCGAGGTTTTCCAGGTCTTATTGGTCCGCTGGTGGCTGACGCTACTGGTCGAGGCGTACCGCGTGACCAGTAAGCCGCGCCTGCGACCGCCCAAGGCCAAGCGCACCCGCTAATTTCGACACATCCGCCCTACCCCATCGCTCGGAACGCGCTTCCGAGAACGCCACCGCCTTGCCGGAACGCATCTGATGATAAACGCCAAGCCTGTAGCCGCTCCCGCAGCGGCTTCCATTGCAGCCAACGACAACCGGCAGGCTCCGCGTATCGGACCGCCGCGCATGATCGCGCAGCCAATCCCTCACGACGTCGGGATCGCTCTGTTCATGAGGGGGGGGCGGCGTGTCGATGGGTGTGATCGCCGCGACGATCGCTCCGCAATGGCAGCCGAATCTCCACCAGTGGGATATTCATGATGAGCACTGCAGCGACTGTTGAAACTCACGTGAATGAACCATCGAAGCAGCTAGCTGCCTGTTCCCCAATTCGGGAACAGGGCCGCACTTCAGCTGGGAGTGCCTTAAGGCGGGAACAGGTAGCATTCCCTATCGAGGTCGTGCGGATGATGGGCCTGGATACCGCAGTGGGGTTGATGGGTAAGGGCCGCCGTGCAGACGAACTCTGCACCACCGTTCGCGCCCTTAATTACAAAATCAGCGGCGAGCGTGGCGCGTCCGATGCCGACATCAGGTCTGCAGCGGCCGCCCGCGAGGGAAGGGGCGAACGGCTCCTCCCCCATGCACGCAGGCTTCGCGCCGTACTCGCCCGCCTATTTGAACACGATTGCCTCAAGGAAGCCGCATGACCGCTATGACCCTCGCTACCGCCAGACAACGCGGCGCGGCCAGCTCCGGCGGTCGCTTCCTGCGCGTACCTGACGTGATGAAGACCACAGGCCTTGGTCGATCGACGATCTACCGCATGGTCGCGGCCGGTACGTTCCCTCAGCAAGTGAAGCTGACCGTGCAAGCCAGCGGCTGGTGGCAGGCCGACATCGATGATTGGATGCGTGAACGGCTAGCAGCGTGCCCCCTACGCCCCTGAGGATGGGGGCACTTAAGGGGGCACTTCGTAAATCTACCAGCTATGAAAACGCAGGAAAAACAATATCATGATCGGCGAAAATCGGCGGAGGCCAGGGGCACCATCTCTTTCCAACGATCGCGCGTCGACCTTCGGGACGAGCGGCACAGTGATCGTTTCCTTGCTAAAATTTCGCCGGTAAGGACGCGGGATGGCAAAGCGACCGGCCCGATATGTCTCATCGCGGCGGCGCAATCGATCCGGGCTTAGGCCATCGTCGGAGCATTGGCTTCTCCTACTCGGCGCAGTGGTCGCGTTCGCGGCGATCTTCGGATCGCTGACCGATCTGCCCTGGCCGACCGAAACCACCACGGATCACCGCAAGCCCCGGCTGACGATGGCGCAGGCGCGCGCGTCCAATGCGCTGGTCCCGATCGTTGCCGACAAACGCAAGCGCGCGGAGCCGTTCCGGTTTCGCGGCGGTCCTGCGGCGCGCCTCCAGGCGACCGAATGCCTCGCCACCGTCGCGCTGTATGAGGCTGGCGCCGACCGTGACGGACAGCGCGCCGTCATCCAGGTCGTGTTGAACCGCGTCGGCGCGCGGGGCTTCCCCAAGACGGTCTGCGGGGTCGTCTACCAAGGTGCGAACCGCAAGACGGGATGCCAGTTCTCGTTCACCTGCGACGGATCGCAGACACGGCGGCCCGAGCACGAGGGCTGGGAACAGGCGAGGCACGCGGCGCTGCGGGCGATGAACGGCTACGTCTATACGCCGGTCGGCCGCGCGACGCATTACCATACCGACTGGCTGGTGCCGTACTGGCGTAGCTCGCTCGTCAAGGTGGCGACCGTCGAGTCGCACATCTTCTATCAGCGTCGCTAGCCAGTCCGTTCAGTCGATCCGGTACTGGATCGGCTTGAAACTGCCGCCATTGGATTGCAGCGCCGAGCAGGCGGTCATGCCGATGACGAGGTCCATGGCAGCGCGGAAGACGATCGTGTCGCCGGCCTTGCTCAGCGGCGGTTCGACCGTGAACGTGCCCGTTTCGCCATTGATCGGGACGTTCATGAAGCAGTTGAACGCGACCGGGATCTGGTCGGGTTCGATATCCCAAGGCGCCAGCGCTTCGGCGAGGTTGCCGAAGCAGCCGCGATGCGGATCGGTATCGCCATAGATGATCGCGAACGTTTCCTTCGAGCATGGCGTCAGCAGGAAATCGTGCCGCCCGACATCGTCCGAAACGATCTCCAGCATCACGTTGCTGCGGTTCGAATAGAGCAGGTCGCCGGTCGTCAGGTACAGCCGGCTCGCATAATCGAGCGTCCGCCCCGACGAGATCGCCTCGCGAACGTCGGCGCGGTTATAGGCGAGCAAGTCCGACACCTGGCGGCCTTCCGGATCGATCACTGTCAGAGTCTGCCCCTTGTCGAGCGTGAATCCTGCCCCCGAACGCGGGGGGATCGTCTTGATGTCAGCCACGGGCTTCGCCTCGCTTGAAAGGGCATTTCCAGGATTCGTCGACGACGCGTCCGCTATACTGCCGTGCCTCGCTCGATTCGCCGTGGCGCGCCAGCATCGGGTTCATCGAGCCGGCATATTCCAGATCGCGCGCGAGGATCGACGAGCGCAATTTGTCGTAACGCTGCTGGTCGCGCAGCACCTCGAACTGATCGTGCAGGTTGAACACCATCGCCGGCGACTCGAATTTCCGCGCAGGCCGGCTTGCATTCGGGTGGAGACCGACCACGAAGAACGCCTCGCCGGCGAAGCTCAGCGAGAAATGCGGATCGTCGGGATCGCTGCTGACCGACGGGTCGGGGCGATAGCCGAGCCACTCATCCTTGTCGCTAAGTGACTGAGCGCGGGCCCAAAGATGTGCCTCGAACTCCTCTTCCGATAGCAAAGCAGGGGCTTCGAACAATACGATCAGCGTCCGGAAGATCGCGCGATCCTCGCGGTATTTGCGGACCGTCTCGCCGAGTGCCGGAGAAATTCTCATGTCATCCCAAGCGGATCGCACGTCGCGGGCGACGAGAATGTCCATCTGTCCCTTGGCGAGCGCCGATTTTGCGCCGACGCAGGGGAATTGCGGCGCCCGCACAGTCTCGATGAACTTGCGCGCGAGCGGGTGGTCGTTCTGAAATATTGGCTGATACATGGTCGGGGAGGAACCCGCGAACCGCGGCAATGTTTCGCATCCGGCATAACCTTTGATATTGATCAGTACGAATCCCGATCTGTTCTTCTACCGCGCAGGGCGGTACGAGGCCGCATGATGAAGGGGCGTCGATGATCTCGGAAAAATTCCTTATGGGGCGTGGCCGCCATGAGTTGAGCAGCGAAGAAAAGCAGGTGCTGGAGGATGGCATCGAGTCCGTCCGGCATGTCGCTGCGCGCAAGCAGATCGTGCGTGCCGGCGACCTGATCGAGACGAGCACGCTGTTGGTCGAGGGGTTCGTCTGCCGCTACATGGACGACCGCGAGGGCCAGCGTCAGCTCGTCGCGGTGCACGTGCCGGGCGATTTCGTCGATCTTCACGCCTTCCCGATGAAGAGGCTCGATCACGACATCGCCACACTTGGGCCGGTCAAGATCGCCTGCTTCGAACATCGTACGTTGCAGTCGATCACCGAGCGCTATCCGCACCTGACGCAGAAGCTGTGGTTCAGCACGCTGCTCGATGCGGCGATGCACCGCGAGTGGATCTTCCGGCTGGGGCGGCTCGGCGCGGAAGGCCGGGTCGCGCATCTGTTCTGCGAACTGAATGCGCGGCTGGAGATGGTCGGGATGGCGGCGGAGGGACGCTATATGCTGCCGATGACTCAGCCCGATCTGGCCGAGGCGAGCGGGCTGACCGGGGTGCACGTCAACCGCGTGCTGAGAGCGCTGCGTGAGAAAAATCTGCTGACGTTCAAGGCTGGCGAAGTAAATATCCTGGATCGTAAAGCACTTGCAGCCGTTGCTGAGTTCGAACCACAATATCTGTACGGCTCCAGAGGCGACTGACTGCGATGGGCAGTACGCGGACGGGGCCGTGAACCGGGAGCGTAGCCATGTTGAAGCCCGAAACCATCGCGGGCGTAGCGTCGGCGGAGAATGGCGTGGTCACGCTGGATGGGCCCGACGGACTCGCCATCGCGATGACTCCGGAGGCCGCCGCGGAGACCGGCCGCAGACTGATCGCTGCTGCGGAACGCGCGGCCACCCAGTCGACCGACCAACTGCCGCTGGAGTAGGCGGCGCGCTTGGTCGAAAGGAGCGGGCAGGGGTCAAATGACCCTCACGGGTTCCTCCGTCTGACTTTATCACTATGCTACCCGGTACATTGACCGGGAGATCCATGTGCAGTTTCTATACCTCGCCGCCAGCGCCGTTGCGTTGATGGCGTCTACGTCGATCGTCGCGCAGACTGGTGCGACGTCCACGACACCCGCCGCGAACCCCTTGCTGGCCGACTGGACTGGTCCGCTGGGCGGGGTGCCGCCCTGGGACAAGGTTCGCCCCGAGCTGTTCCCGCAGGCATTCGAGACGACGCTCGCCGAACGGACCGCGGAATACCGCAAGATCGCCGACAATCCGGCCAAGCCGACCTTCGCCAACACGATCGTGCCGATGCAACTGGCCGGCAAGCGCTACGGTCAGGTGATGACGCTGTTCGGCGTGATGACCGGCAACATGAACACCCCGGCGTATCAGAAGCTCGACCGCGAATGGTCGCCCAAATTCTCCGCGGCATCGGACGCGATCACGTTCGACAAGCCGCTGTTCGCGCGCATCCAGGCGATCTACGCAGGCCGCAACTCCAGCGGCTTGAACGCACAGCAGATCCGGCTCGTGACGCGGATCTACGACAGCTATGTGCGTCAGGGCGCCAAGCTGACCGACGCGCAGAAGACGCAGCTTTCGCAGTATAACCAGCAGCTCGCGACCGCGTTCTCGACGTTCGGCGAGAAGCTGCTCGCCGACGAGAGCAAGGCGATTTCGGTCACCGACGAGGCGCAACTCGCCGGGCTTCCCGATAGCGTGAAGGCGGTCGCCAAGGCCGCTGCGACCGAGCGGAAGCTGCCGGGCTTCGCGATCGTCAACACGCGCTCGGCGGTCGATCCCGTGCTGACCTACGCCACCGACCGCGCGCTCCGCGAGAAGGTATGGCGTGCGTTCGTCAATCGCGGCGACAATGGCGATGCGAACGACACGAATGCGACCATCGCGCAGATCGTAAAACTGCGCGCCGACCGCGCGCATCTGCTCGGGTTCAAGACGCATGCCGACTGGCGGATGCAGGACACGATGGCGAAGACCCCCGCTGCGGCGATGGACCTGATGATGCGCGTCTGGCCCGCCGCGAAGGCGCGCGTGGCCGAGGAAGTCGCGGACATGCAGAAGGTCGCCGGCACTTCGCTGACGATCGAGCCGTGGGATTACCGCTTCTACCAGGAGAAGGTCCGCAAGGCGCGGTACGACCTCGATCAGGCGCAGTTGAAGCCGTATTTCGAGCTCGGCAACATCATCCAGGGTTCGCTCTACGCCGCCAACCGGTTGTACGGGCTGAACTTCAAGGAGATCACCGGCACCGTTCCCGTGTTCGAGCCGAACATGCGCGTGTGGAGCGTGACCGACAAGAACGGCAAGGACGTAGGGCTGTTCTACCGCGACGATTTCGCGCGGACCGGCAAGCGATCGGGTGCGTGGGCGAACACCTACCGTGGGCAACGAGGCCTAACCCCGGCGCAGCTCGTGCTATCGTCCAACAACAACAATTTCGCCAAGGGCGCGCCCGGCGAGCCGATCCTGATCAGCCTCGACGATGCGCAGACGCTGTTCCACGAGTTCGGCCACGCGATCCACGCGATGCTCCAGAACGTCTACTATCCGGGGCTGGCGGGTACGCCGCGCGACTTCGTGGAATATCCGAGCCAGGTGAACGAGCATTGGCTGCTGACCCGCGACGTGCTCGACAAATATGCGCGGCACTACCAGACCAAGGCGGCGATGCCGCAGGCGTTGCTCGACAAGATCGAGCAGTCGAGCAAGTTTAACGAAGGCTTCAAGACCGCGGAATATCTGTCGTCGGCGATCGTCGACATGAAGATTCATACCGTTCCCGACGGCGTGATCGACCCCGACAAGTTCGAGGCCGCGACGCTCGCCGAGATCGGCATGCCGAAGCAGCTGGTGATGCGCCACCGCGTGCCGCAGTTCCAGCACCTGTTCGCGTCGGACAGCTATTCGGCGGGCTATTACAGCTACCTCTGGTCCGAGACGATGGACGCCGACACCTTCGCGGCATTCGAGGAGGCGGGCAGTCCGTGGGACAAGGCGACCGCCGACAAGTTCGCGAAGATCCTGTTGTCGACCGGCAACGAGACCGATCGCGCCGAGGCGTATCGCGCGTTCCGGGGGCGTGATCCCGACGTGAACGCGCTGCTCAAGAAGCGCGGCTTTCCGACACAAGCTCCGCAGGGGACGAAGTAATGGCACCCGATCAGAAAACGCGCCTCAAGGCGATCATCGGTGGATCGACCGGCAACCTGGTCGAGTGGTTCGACTGGTACGTCTACTCCGCCTTCACCCTATATTTCGCACCGCATTTCTTCCCGTCGACCGATCGCACTGCGCAGTTGCTCAGCACGGCGGCGGTCTTCGCGGTCGGCTTCCTTATGCGGCCGATCGGCGCGTGGATCATGGGGATCTATGCGGATCGCCATGGTCGCAAGGCCGGGCTGACGGTGTCGGTCACGCTGATGTGCGCGGGCTCGCTGATCATCGCGTGTACGCCGGGATACGAGACGATCGGCGTCTTCGCGCCAACGATGTTGGTGATCGCGCGGCTGATGCAGGGGCTGTCGGTCGGCGGCGAATACGGCGCGTCGGCGACGTATCTCACCGAGATGGCGGGCAAGAACCGCCGCGGGTTCTTCTCGTCGTTCCAGTACGTCACGCTGATCTCGGGCCAGCTGCTCGCGATCTGCGTGCTGCTGATCCTGCAGTCGACGATGAGCGAGGCTGCGCTCGATTCCTGGGGCTGGCGCATCCCGTTCGCGATCGGCGCGGTGCTCGCCGTGGTCGTGTTCTACATCCGTCGTGGCCTTGCCGAGACGCAGAGCTTCGAGAATGCCAAGGCCGATGCGGGCGACGGCAAGCCGAAGTCAGGCTTCATCCAGCTGATCACCAAGCATCCGCGCGAGACGATCACGGTGATGCTGCTGACCGCGGGTGGTACGCTCGCCTTCTATGCCTACTCGATCTACATGCAGAAGTTCCTGGTCAACACCAGCGGGTTCAGCCGCGAAGTGGCAAGCCAGATCAACGCCGCGACGCTGTTCGTGTTCATGCTGCTGCAGCCGATCGCGGGCGGGCTTTCGGACAAGATCGGGCGCAAGCCGCTGATGGTCGGGTTCGGTATTGCCGGCGTGCTGTTCACCTATCCGATCTTCGCGGCTCTGGAGACCGCGACCAACCCGATCTATGCCGGGTTGCTGGTGATGGCGGCGCTGGTGATCGTGACGGGCTACACGTCGATCAACGCGGTCGTGAAGGCGGAGCTGTTCCCGGCGCATATCCGCGCGCTGGGCGTCGCGTTGCCCTATGCGCTGGCGAATACGCTGTTCGGCGGGACCGCAGAGTTCGTCGCGTTGAAGTTCAAGGGCGCGGGCTTCGAACGCGGCTTCTACTGGTACGTGACGGCGATGATCGCGGTGTCGCTGGTCGTGTATTTGCGCATGAAGGACACGCGGACGAACAGTCAGATCGTCGAGGACTAGGCGCGCGCTGCTCCCTCTCCCCTGCGGGGAGAGGGCTGGGGTGAGGGGCTGTTCCAGGTGATGCGCTGCTTGGCTGCCCCTCACCCCGACCCTCTCCCCGGAGGGGAGAGGGGGAAGGAACTAGCGCGGGAGCTCGATGATCGCGTCGAGGCCGCCAGCCGGACGGTTGACCAAGCGGATCTCGCCACCAGCTTCCCGCACGATCGCGCGGGCCAGCGCCAGACCAAGGCCGATCCCTCCCGTCTCGCGATTGCGCGAGCTCTCTAGCCGGGTGAAGGCGTCGAACACGTCGCCCATCCGATCTTCCGGGATACCGGGCCCCTGATCCGCTACGACGATCGCCACGGTCTTCGCCCCCGCCTCGACACGCACCTCAGCCGACACGCCGTATTTGATCGCATTCTCGATCAGATTGCGGACCGCGCGGCGGATCAGCGAGGGGCGCAGATGCATCCGCAGCCGCTCCGTCTCGACGAAGCTGACGTCGCTGCCGATATCGCGGAAATCCTCGACCACCGCATCGACCAGCGCCGCAAGGTCGACGTCGGTCAGCGGTTCGCTTGGCCGCCCGAGCCGTGCCAGCGACAGGATGTCGTCGAGCGTGCGGTTCATCTCCGCCACCGTATCGATCATCCGCGCCCGATCGGTATCGTCCTCCACCGATTCGATGCGGACCCGCAGAGCTGCCAGCGGCGTGCGCAGGTCGTGGCCGATCGCGCCGAGCATCCGGTCCTTCTCGTCGAGCATTCCCGTCACGCGCAGCCGCAGCGCATTGAAGGCGGTGATCAGCGCGGCGACGTCGTCGGGGCCTTCGGCGGGCATCGGCGTGCCGGGCTCGCCGGGCCGGAAGCGTTCCGCCGCGAAGCGCAGGTTGCGCAACGGGCGCGACAGCCGCCGGACGATCCAGAGCACGGGCAGCAGCACGATGATGTAGAGAATCGCGGTCTGGGTCAGCAACGCGATCAGCAGGCGAGACCCCGGTTGCGGCCATGGCGCAGTGACCGTCAGCCAGCCGCGCCCGGGCTGTTCGACCGCGATCAACAGCGCGGTGCCATCACGATCGCCGCGGCGGTTGCCTGCACCGTGACGGTCGTCGTCATCATAGTCGCGGTCCGACTGCGGACGCAGGCCGGTGTCGATCCGGCCGACCCGCACGCCTTGTTCGGCGAGCTGGCGGCGCAGTTCGACGGCGACTTCGGGGTGGCGCTCGTACGCGGCCTGCGGGATCGGATCCGCAGCGACGCGGCGCACCCTCCCGCGATCGGCGGTCAGCGGCCGTCCGGCATGCGCCTCCCGGTCGAGCGCATCGGCGATCCGCGTCGCCACCGGACGTGTCGCCTGCGCGAGACGAAACTCCATGCGATCGCGAAGGATCAGCGCGAAGTTGATGACCTGCGCGACGAACAGCGCGAGCGCGATCAGCAGCGCCATCTGGCCGGCGAGGCTGCGCGGCCAGGGCTTGAACCGCGTCATACGGACCCGATCACAGGCGGGTGACTTCGGCCGCCAGCGTATAGCCGCCGCCCCAGACCGTCTTGATCAGCTCGGGCGTCTTCGCATCCGCCTCGATTTTCCGGCGCAACCGGCTGATCTGGTTGTCGATCGCGCGGTCGAACGCTGCCGCCTCGCGCCCCTGCGTCAGATCGAGCAACTGGTCGCGGGTCAGCACCTGGCGTGGGCGCGTGACGAGCGCGAGCAGCAGGTTATACTCCCCGGTCGACAGCGGCACCGACACGCCCTCGCGGTCGATCAGCGCACGTTCGCCCGATTTCAGCACCCAGCCGGCGAACCCGTAGGAGCTGCTCTCCGGCGCATGCTGGCGCGATCCGCCCGCCGTCGCGCGGCGCAAAATCACTTTCACGCGCGTCGCGAGTTCGCGCGGCGAGAACGGCTTCACGACGTAATCGTCCGCGCCCATCTCGAGTCCGACGATCCGGTCGGTCTCCTCGGCGCGCGCGGTCAGCAGGATCACCGGCACGTCGCTGGTCGCGGCGATGTGGCGGCACAGCGACAAGCCGTCCTCGCCGGGCATCATGATATCGAGGATGACGAGATCGATCGCATACGCCGTCAGCCGCGTCCGCGCCGCCTCCGCATCGCCCGCCTGCGTGACGCGAAACCCCTGCTTGGTGAGGTACACGGCCAGCGGCTCGCGGATCGAGCGCTCGTCGTCGACGAGCAGCAGGTGCGGCATATCTCCCATCGGGGCAGTGTCTAGCATGGCGGCTGTCCAGGGGAAGCATCGACGCCCGATGCCGCCCCTCCTCCAAATTATCGAGCAGGCGCGGGCGGGGTCACGCCGTCGCGGCGTTCGCGACGATCGACGTGGCGCATCTCGGCGGCGTTGGCGCGCTCGGTCGCGTCGATCGTGCCGTCGTGATTGGCATCCATCCGGTCGAACCGCTTGAGCGCGCGCGCCTCGAACTCTTCGCGCGTCACGCTGCCGTCGCCGTTCGGATCCATCCGGCGGCCCATGCCGTCATGCTTGCGCCCCCCCGGCGGCGGCACGGGGACATCGCGACCGCTGGCGACCATCCGGTCGTGCAGCGCCTCGCGATAGGCGCGCATCTCGCCGGCGGTGATCCGGCCGTCATGGTCTGTATCCATCTGCGCGAAGCGAGCGTCGGCCTGCGCGATCGCTTCCGCGCGGGTGGCGACGCCGTCTTGGTTCGCATCCTGGCGCATCGGCGGTCGTGGAGTGGTAGGCGTTTGCGCGCTAGCGGCGGACGTGATCGCGCTGGCGGCGAGCATCAGGGTGAGTACGGTCTTGCGCATGTCGGTCTCCAGCGGAGTGGGACGAATTCCCATCGAATGACCGTCGTTCTAAACCCCGGTTGTCGCAGGGTTTTGCCGCCCCTCCACCAATGTGTCGCAAGATATGTCAGGGGCGTGCTAGTCGGACTAGGCGAAGATCGCGACGCTCTGCATCTGTTCGGCGACCGGTGTGCCGTCCGTGTTCCAGATCGCCATCTGCTGGCTCGAACTGCCCTCGCGCACGTAGTCGGTGGTCGCGCGGAGCAGCCACCAGCCATCGCGCGTCACCGGCTGCGGACCAAGAATGTTGAGCAGCCACGTCATCGAACTGAGCGGGGCGGGGCCACCCAGCAGTTTCAGCGCGGACGGCGGCAGGCAATCCGCGACCGCGACGAGCTCGACCATCGGATCGAGACCGTCACGCTCGGCCAGCCGCACCCAGCGCAGCCATTCCGCCGGTCCGACACCCTCGTCGCGCCGATCGAGCAGGTCGAAATTGCGCGAGAACGCGACCGCGCTGGTCCCGCGAAACGTCCGCGTATCGGGGCCGGGCATTGGGAAGTCGGGCGCGGCGCCGGTCTGGTGATCGACGCGCGACGCGACCGCGCCCATGAACACGAACGTCGCGCGCAGCCCGAGCCCGGCCTCGCTCTCGACATCCGCCTGGACGAACGCGGCGTTGCGCCCGCGCCGCAACCGGCTCGCGCGGATCATGATGTCGCCGGAGAGGGGGCCGATGAACGACACCTGCGCGGACCGCAGCGGCGGCAGGTCGACGTCCGATTTCTGCGCGGCATGCAGCGCGAGCGCGGCGGAGAAGCCGCCATAAGCGGTGCGGCCCTGCAACCAATTCTCGGGCACCGTCCCGCGCCAGCCGCCGCCTTCGATCGGTTCCAGCGCGTCGATCGCCTGTTTCAGACTGGTCATGCGGCGGCAGCTCCGAGCCTGTCGCGGAGTTCGCGCTTGAGCACCTTGCCGATCGCGCTGCGGGGTAGCTCGTCGGCGACATGGAGCGCGGACAGGCGTTGCGTCTTGCCGAGCTGGCCGTTCACCCAGGCGAGGATGGCGGGGGCATCCTCGATTACGCCATCGCGTCGCACGTAGAAGCCTACCGGCGTCTCACCCCATGCCTCGGATGACACGCCGATCACCGCGCAATCCGCCACCGCCGGGTGCTGCGTCATTACCGCTTCCAGATCCGATGGATAGATGTTGAACCCGCCCGAGATGATCAGGTCCTTCTTCCGATCCATCAGCGTCAGGAAACCGTCCTCGTCGAACCGGCCGACGTCGCCGTGGCGGATGTAGCGGTTGCCGTCGGCGTCATGCCATTCGGCGTCGCGGGTGGCCTCGGTGCGGCCGTGATAGCCGTTCATCATCGCCGGGCTGCGGCCGACGACCTCGCCCATCTCGCCGGGCGCTACCTCGACGCCGTCATCGTCGATCAGGCGGATTTCGTGCCCCGGCATCGGCTGGCCGACGGTGTGCAGCTTGGTCGGGTTGGCGGTGGCGTTCAGCGCGCAACTCGCGCCGCCTTCGGTCATGCCGTAGAATTCGACCAGTACGCCCGGCCAGCGCGCGACGACGTCGGCCTTCAACGCCGCAGAGAAGGGCGCGCTGGTGCTGGTCTTGAAACGGAACGTCGACAGGTCGAAGCTGTCGAAATCGGGCAGCGCCATGATCCGCTGATATTGCACCGGGACGAGCATCGTGTGCGTCGCGCGGTATCGCTGCGCGAGTTCGAGATAGGCGCGCGCATCGAACTTGCCCATCAGCACGACGGTGCCGCCCCAGCCGAGCGTCGGCAGGAAGCTGACCAGCGTCGTATTCGAATAGAGCGGCGTGGCGATCATCGTGACCGCGGTGTCGAACCCCGCCGCCGTGTTGCGGGAGACGTGCGCCCAGCGCATCGCGTGGCTCTGGACGATGCCCTTGGGCGTACCGGTCGTGCCGGACGAGTAGATGATGTTGAACGGGTCTTCGGGGGCGATCGCGACGGGGGCAGGCTTGGTCTCTGGAGGCGTAAGCCACGCATCAAAAGATTGTTCTCCCGCGAAGGCGGTAGCGCAGCCTGGGCCCCCGCCTTCGCGGGAAAACAACACTATGCGGGCCGTTAGGCGCTGCCCTTCCAACGCCCGCGCATTCTCCGCATCGAGAAACACCAACGGCGCGCCGCTATCCGCAATCATCGCCGCAATCGCCGCCGGCGTCGCGGACGGTGCGATCGGCGTCGCGACACACCCCGCGCGTACCGCACCAAGGAATACCGCCGCATAGTCCGTCGTCGGCGCGGCAACGATCGCCACCGCGCTCCCCGGCGCGACCCCGTCGCGCTGCAACGCCGCCGCCACCCGGTCTATCGTCGCGTCGAGCGTTCGATAGTCGATACCGCCCTGCGCGTCGGCGACGGCCGTCCGATCTCCGCGTTCCAACGCGTGCGCACGGATCAAATCGGGGAGGGTGGCAAAGCCCGTGGCGAGCATGTCTGCAGCGGTCGTCATGCGACGCATCGCTAGGCGAACGCGTCCGGCAATGCCATACGGTATATTCGAAAACAGATGCCGAGGAGACGCTCTTGCTGTTCTACGATAGCGCATTGCCAGCGCCCAACCCGCGCCGCGTCCGCATCTTCCTGGCGGAAAAGCACATCCGCGTGCCGATGGCGCAGATCTCGATCCCGAAGGCCGAACACCGGTCGGACGCGTTCCTGTCAGTCAATTCGCTCGGCCAGACGCCGGCCCTGGCGTTCGACGATGGTCGCGTGCTGACCGAGAGCGTCGCGATCTGCCGGTATTTCGAAGTCCTCCATCCCGATCCCCCGTTGTTCGGCCACGGCGCGCACAATATCGCCGAGATCGACATGTGGACGCGGCGGATCGAACTGCGGCTGATGACGCCGCTGTCGATGGTATGGCTGCACACGCATCCCTGGACCGCGCGGATCGTCCAGCCGCAATATACCGAGTTCGGCGAGAGCCAGCGTCCGCGCGTGCTGGCGGCGATGGCGGAGTTCGATCACGCGCTCGACGGTCGCGACTGGCTCGATGGCGAGCGCTACACGATTGCCGATATCGTCCTGCTCACGACGATCGACTTCGCCAAGTTCGTCGGCGTCGCGATGCCCGACGATCTCGAACATCTGAGGGCATGGCATGCCCGTGCTTCCGCCCGACCGAGTGCCCAAGCGTAAACCGCACAGTTAACCAACTCGTTTCACACGATAGAAGTCCTTCCTCGGCTATCTCCGGCGCGGGACAGACCGTGCCCGCAGGGGAGAAACCGAGTGCACAAGCTGATCGTCGTTGCGGCATTGTGCACGCTACCCACCGCCATATCCGCGCAGGAAGCGCCGACGGATGCGGCGATCGTCGTGCCGGCGCATACCGAGATGGTATTGCGCCTGGACGAGGAGATCGCGTCGGATCGCGCACGCGTCGGGCAAACCGTCGCTGTATCGGTCGCGCGGGACGTGATCGTCGATGGCGCGGTGTTGATCCCGCGCGGGGCTCCCGGCGTCGGCGCGGTCACCTTCAGGACCGGCAAGGGCGCGTTCGGCAAATCCGGCAAGCTCGATATCGAACTGCGCTCGGTCGAAGTCGGCGGTCGTAGCGTACCCGTCGTTGGTCGCTATCACGCCGCCGGAGATGGCCGGACCGGCGAGACGATCGGGACGATCATCGTCGGCGGTGTCGTCGCGGGGGCGTTCGTCACCGGGCACAACGCCGTGTTCGAGGAAGGGCGCCAGTTCACCGCGTTCACCGGCGAGGCGACCCGGATCGCGCGTCCAGCGATACGGATGGCCCGGTACGCACCGCTGATCCCGCCCGCTGCCGCGTCGTTCGCGCGAGGTCCGGCCCTAGTGTCGCCATCCTACGCGACCGTGGCCTATAGTCCACCGGCCGCGATGGCCGCTCCACCAGCCTACGTAGCTGATGGCAGTTTCGCCCAAAGATTGGCTGCCGCCCAACCCGTTCGCGGTGGCGATCCGCGGCTGGGGTGGACGATCAGCGACTAACGTCCGGCCTTCACCGCCGTCTGCCCGAGCAGCGGATTCTTCGCTTCGTCGGTGCTGGGCTTGATGCTGTCGTTGATTGCCTTTCCCTCTCGTACGCGGCGATCGCCGCCGGCCAAGCCGCACTCGCCCTGATCGTGAGGTCGGACCGGGCTTCTTTTAGAAGCAGTGGGATCTCGCCGCGTTTGGCGGGGGCCGATTAAATAAGTCAGTCTTCGGAATGCTCCAGCGATTGTGTTGCGTGGGAGGCGAGGCAGGGGCCGTGGCGGGCAAGCTGGACGCCACGAGGGATTCCATCCCTGGCGGGAGCGATAAGGAAAATACGCTTTGCAACGTCGCGAATCTATGCGAGGGGAGCCGCATACCCGGTATTCAGATTGCCCGGACGCTCCGCTCCACTGATGACGCGGAGACGAGCCCGGCCACGACGTTGGAGAGGGGATAAGGCGGAAGAGCGACCCAAACGAGGACGCATCTTCCGCCGTCCTTCTCACGAAACACCGGTAACGCCTTCAAACCCATAAGACATTGCTTCGCAGCGGTATGTCGCTCGTCATACACATGCCGTTGGCTCGTCGCAGGTCGGCCAGGAATACAGCTTTAGCTTGTCTGGTACGCCTCAATTGCCCTAGCGTAAGGCCTGTTTCGACTTCGAGGTATTGCCGATGGCCGCAGCGTATCAGTCCCATCCCGAGATCGCCGACGCATTGGCGATGAAGCGGCGGGGCCTGACGCTCGCGCTGCTCACCTTCACCTATTTCTTCAGCTACATGGACCGCCAGATTCTCGCGATCCTGCTCGAGCGGATCAAGGCGGACCTGCTGCTGACCGATACGCAGCTCGGGCTGCTGTCCGGACTCGTGTTCGCGATCTTCTATGCGACGTTGGGCATTCCGGTCGCACGGCTGGCCGATCGGACCAGCCGTCGCAGCATCATTGCCGCCAGCCTGACGATCTGGAGCGCGATGACCGCGCTGTGCGGGCTCGCACAGAACTTCACGCAGCTGATGCTGTTCCGGATCGGCGTCGGCATCGGCGAGGCGGGGTCGAGCCCGCCAAGCCATTCGATCATCGCCGATCTCTACCCGCCCGAGAAGCGCGCGAGCGCGATGGCCGTGTATTCGCTCGGCGTGGTGCTCGGTGCAGGGTTCGGGACGCTGATCGGCGGAGTCGTCGCGCATAGCTATGGCTGGCGGATCGCGATGATGACCGTCGGTCTGCCGGGGATCGTGCTCGCCCTGCTGGTCCGCCTGTTCATGGTCGAGCCCCGCCGCGGCCTGTCCGATGCGGCGCGCGCAGTGGCGAAGCCGATGCCGAGCGTCGCGCAGGGGTTTGCGTCGATGTGGGCGAGTGCACCGGCGCGGCATCTGGTGGTCGGCGTGACGTTGACCTCGATGATCGGCTACGCGCTGACCGGCTGGGGACCGAGCTATATCCAGCGATCACTTGGCATCTCGATGCTTGATATCTCACGCTACATCGCGTTGCCGGGTGCGTTGTTCGGCGCGATCTCTGCGCTCGCAGGCGGCAAGATAGCCGACGTGCTCGCCAAGCGTCACGGGCTCCACGTCCAGGCTTGGGTCGTCCTCGTGATGAAGGGCCTGTCGCTTCCGTTCGCGCTCGCATTCTACCTGATCGACGCGCCGGTAGTCGCGATCGGCAGCTATTTCGTCTCGCTGATCTTCGCCAATTCGTATCTTGGGCCAAGCTTTGCGCTGATCCAGCACCTTGCGCCGTTGCAGATCCGTGCGATGTGGGCGGCGATCACGCTGCTGGTCATCAATCTGGTCGGGCTGGGGCTGGGGCCGACGATGGTCGGGTGGTTGAGCGATCTGTTGAAGCCCGGCTTCGGCGAGGATTCGCTGCGCTATGCGCTGATCATCATCGTGCTGATGACGCCGTGGGCGCTGTTTCACTACTGGCGCGCCGGGGTTCTGCTGAAGCGCGCGGAGGATGGTGCGAGGTAGTCCCCTCGCGTCAGGCTGACGGCGGGGCGGCGGCCGCGGCAGGGTGGGCCAACGCATCCGCCAACAACCATGTCATCGCGCTTGTCCGGTCATCGAACACCGCCATGTCGTCGCGCACCGCGACGATCCGCTTCACCTGCAGCCGCGCGAGCTTGCCGTCGGTGAACAAGGCGACTTTCCGCGATTTCAGCGGGATGGTCAAAGCGACGCGCTGGAGCATAGAGACCACCTCCTGGGGCTGGATCGCGGACCGCGAGAAATTGCCGAGCAGCATGTGGCGCTTGCCGGTCGCCAGCACGCGTCGCGCCTCGCCGTCCAGATCACGGAGGAAGCCCTCGACATGCGGGATCGTCCAGAATCCGGACGCCTCGACCTCGATGATGCCGGTGTCGAGATCGGTCGTGATCGTGTGCATGACGCCCTCCGTGGAGGTGTCGGGATCGGCCTCTGGGCGTTAACGCCGCGTAACCAAACCGTTACGAGTGCGATTGTCGCGGCCGATGTCGTCGTCGCGACCGGCGTCAGGCCTTGGCCATCCGATCGTCGAACAGCCCGAACATCAGCGTCGAGGCGTACATCGCGATCGCCCGCTCGCGCGGCATCGTCGACGCCCATTTGCGCATGTCGAACGCCGCGTTCTGGAGCGCCATCAACGCCTGCGCCGCGATCAGAGCATCGACCGCGCGGATCGAACCCTCGCCGATGCCGTCCATCATCATGCCCGCATAGCGCCGCGCGATGCCGTTCGAGCGATCGACCATCGCGTTGCGCACGCTGACCGGCAGGCCGCTGAGTGCGGTGGTGCGCAGCAACGGCCCGCGTTCGGCGAACTGCACGTCGAGCAAGGTTGCGACGGTGCTGGACAGCTTGTGCCAGTAGCTCCCGCCCTCGGCCTCGCCGCGGCTCTGCGCATCGGCGATCGTGTCGAAGCTGCGGCGGTAGCACGCGATGACGAGGTCGTCCTTCGCATCGAGATGGTGGTAGAAGCTGCCCTTGGTGACGTTCAGCTCGGATGCGATCTTCTGCACCGAGGCGCCGCGATAGCCGAGTTCGTTGATCAGGCGCGTCGCGGCGAGCAGGAACGCCTCGCGCCCCGGCTCGGCCTCGTCATGGCTGAGATCGAGCAGGGTCGGCGACCATTTGGCGTCCTTGCCCGCGATGCCGTGCGCGAATACGTCCATCAGCCGTTCCTCGACGCGGCCGTACTGGTCGGGCTCGTACCGCGTCAGCCAGATCGGCAGCCAGAACGTGTTCTCCAGCAGCACATGCGCGCGTGCGCCGTTGAGATCGGTCTGCGCGCGCGACGAGGTCGGTCCCCACAACAGCCGCGTACGGCGGAACACTTCGCGCCAGCCTGCCATCAGCCGGCCGCGCATCGGCTCCTCGGTCGCGCGCAGATCGGAGAGGACGGCGAACGCCTTCTCCTCGCCGCGCTGAATCCGCCCGAGCCGGTCCATGTTGAGCGCGAGATAGCGCCGAACACGGTCCTCCGGCGTCGCTTCTTCCGCCGCGACGTCGAGCATCGCGATCAGCGATTCGAGCGTGTTCTCGAACGCCGCCGCTGCGAGGTCTTCCTTGCGCTTGAAATAATAGGTAACGCTCGTCGTGTTGAGCCCGACGCGCCGCGCCACGTCCGCGAACGTCATGCCCTTGGCACTCTGTTCGTTGATCGCTTCTGCCGCCGCGGCGAGGATCGCGTCACGCTTCGCACGGAAGCGCTTGGTCCCCTGTTCGCTCTCGTCGCTGGCCTCTGCCGGAACCTTCATCGAAACACCCTAACAGCTTCGATTTGAAGATACAGTGCTTTTTAGGCCGTTTCAGGGCGGAGTTGAAAACATGCTTTCCGGGACCCTCCCCACGCTTTACCGAATGTGCGGTATGGTCTAACCCGCCTCCAAAGCGACGACGAACGGAGAGCCCGCATGGATTTCACGCTGAGCGAACGAGAGACGTATTTCCGGGATCGGGTCCGGGATTTCATCGACCAGAATATCCGCCCGCGACAGGCTGATTACGACCAGCAGGCGCATGAGGGCGAGCGCTGGAAGGTGATTCCGGTGATCGAGGAGATGAAGGAGAAGGCGAAGGCCGCGGGCCTTTGGAATTTCTTCATGCCGCCGCATTCCGGCCAGAAGCATGTCGACGATTCGTTCGCGTTCGAAGGCACGCAGCTCACCAATCTCGAATATGCGTTATGCGCGGAAGAGATGGGGAAGATCAGCTGGGCGAGCGAGTGTTTCAACTGTTCGGCGCCCGATACCGGCAACATGGAGGTGTTTCACCGCTATGGCACGCGCGAGCAGAAGGAGGCGTATCTCGGGCCGTTGATGCGCGGCGAGATCCGCTCGGCGTTCCTGATGACCGAGCCCGCGGTGGCGTCGTCGGACGCGACCAACATCGAGACGTCGATGGTCCGCGACGGCGATCACTACGTCATCAACGGCACCAAATGGTGGTCGAGCGGCGTCGGCGATCCGCGCTGCAAGATCGCGATCGTGATGGGCAAGACGTCGTTCGAGGGTTCGCGGCATCAGCAGCAGAGCCAGATCCTCGTGCCGATGGATACGCCCGGCGTGACGATCAAGCGCATGCTGTCGGTCTACGGCTATGATCACGCGCCGCACGGCCACGGCGAGGTGGTGCTCGAGAACGTCCGCGTGCCGGTCGAGAACGTGCTGCTCGGCGAGGGCCGCGGATTCGAGATCGCGCAGGGGCGGCTCGGGCCGGGCCGTATCCACCACTGCATGCGCACGATCGGTGTCGCCGAGACTGCGATCGAGGCGATGGCGCGACGGCTGCTCGACCGCGTCGCGTTCGGCAAGCGGATCGCGGACTTCTCGGTCTGGGAGGAGCGCATTGCGACCGCGCGGATCGACATCGAGATGACTCGGCTGCTCTGCCTCAAGGCGGCGGACATGATGGACAAGGCCGGTAACAAGTCCGCGCAGATCGAGATCTCGATGATCAAGGTGGCGGCGCCGAACATGGCGCTGCGGATCCTCGACGATGCGATCCAGGCGCATGGCGGCGGCGGGGTGTCGGGTGATTTCCGATTGGCGCACGACTGGGCGGCGATGCGGACTCTCCGGTTCGCGGATGGCCCGGACGAGGTTCACAATCGCTCGATCGCGCGCAACGAGTTCGGGAAATACGGCGACTTCCGTAAGGGCGGCGTTTCCAGCGGGGATGTCGGGGTGAGCCGGTAAACCCTTGTTCGTCCTTCTTTCTTCGTCATCCTGGGCTCGACCCAGGACCCAGAGCCACAAGGGTAGCGATCTTGGCTCTGGGTCCTGACTTTCGTTAGGATGACGGCCTTGTTTCGGAGCGCACCTACCCATGAAAGCCGCAGTCCTTTTCGAAGCCAACACCCCGCTCAGCATCGAGGATGTCACCGTCTCGAAGCCGACGGCGCACGAAGTGCTGATCCGCACGGTCGCGGTCGGCGTGTGCCGGTCGGATCTGCATTTCGTCGACGGCGCCTATCCGCATGCGATGCCGACCATTCCTGGCCATGAGGCTTGTGGCGTGGTCGAGGCAGTCGGCGACGAGGTTCGCGGCGTGAAAGTCGGCGACCATGTCGTGACGTGTCTCTCGGCCTTCTGCGGTCAATGCGAGTTCTGCGTCACCGGCCGGATGTCGCTGTGCATCGACGCCAGCGTGCGCCGTCCGAAGGGGGCCGCACCGCGCCTCATGCTCGGTGACCGGCCGATCGCGCAGATGCTCAACCTCAGCGCCTACGCGGAAATGATGCTGGTTCACGAGCATGCGTGCGTCGCGATCGACCGCGACATGCCGATGGACCGCGCTGCGTTGCTTGGGTGCGCGATTACCACCGGGGCAGGGGCGGTGTTCAACACTACTGACGTGACTCCGGGCGAGACGGTCTGCGTGGTCGGCTGCGGCGGCATCGGGCTCGCTGCGGTGAACGCGGCGAAGATCGCAGGCGCAGGGAAGATCATCGCGCTCGATCCCGTCCCGGAAAAGCGGGCGATGGCGGAGAAGCTCGGCGCGACGCACAGCATCGATGCATTGTCCGAGACCGCAGCGGACGAGGTTGTCGCGATTACCAAGGGCGGCGTGCATCATGCGATCGAGGCGGTCGGGCGTGCGCAATCGGCGGCGACAGCGGTTAAGGTCCTGCGTCGCGGCGGCACCGCGACGATCCTTGGCATGATGCCGCTCGGCGAGAAGGTCGGGCTGTCGGCGATGGACCTGCTGTCGGGCAAGCGGTTGCAGGGCGGGTTCATGGGCTCGAACCGCTTCCCGGTCGACATCCCGCGGCTGGTCGATTTCTACATGCGCGGGTTGCTCGATCTCGACACGATCATTGCCGACCGGATGCCGCTGGAGCAGATCAACGACGCGTTCGACGAACTCCGCCGCGGCGACACGACCCGTAGCGTGATCACCTTCTCGTGAGCGACGCATCGACCAGCATGGTCGGCACGATCGAGGTCGGCGACAAGGACCGTCTCGACCTCGACAAGCTTAGCGCGTGGATGACCGCCAACGTGCCCGGCTATGCCGGTCCGCTGACCTACGCGAAGTTCGCCGGCGGCCAGTCGAACCCGACCTACCGCCTCGACACGCCGGATCGCGCCTATGTGCTGCGCCGGAAACCGTTCGGCCCGATCCTGCCGAGCGCGCACGCCGTCGACCGCGAATATCGCGTCATCGCGGGGCTCCATCCAACCGGCTTCCCGGTGCCTCGGCCCTATGGTCTCTGCGAGGACGCGGCGGTCATCGGTTCGGCCTTTTACGTTATGGAGATGGTCGAAGGCCGGACGATCTGGGACGGTGCGATGCCCGGCGCGACTCCGCCCGAGCGCACCGCACATTACGAGGCAATGGTCGACACGCTCGCCGCGCTCCACAACACCGATTACGCGGCGGCGGGGCTCGGCGAGTACGGCAAGCCCGGCAATTATTTCGAGCGCCAGGTCGGCCGCTGGACCAAACAATATCGCGCGGCCGAGACCGAGCATATGGAGTCGGTCGAGCGCCTGATCGAATGGTTGCCGCGGACGCTCCCCGAGCAGACGCGGACCTCGATCGTCCACGGCGACTACCGCATCGACAACATGATCTTCGCGCCGTCGGAGCCCAAGGTCATCGCGGTGCTCGACTGGGAATTGTCGACGCTGGGCGATCCGCTGGCGGACTTCTCGTATTTGCTGATGAGTTGGGTGACCGAACCCGAGGGGCGCTCGGGCGTGCTCGGCATGACCGGTCCGGAGACGGGCATTCCGACGATCGAGCAGGTGGTCGAACGCTATTGCGCCGCCACCGGTCGCGACGGCGTCCCCGATCTCAACTGGTATTTCGCCTACAACCTCTTCCGCCTGACCGGCATCGTCCAGGGCATCAAGAAGCGCATCATCGACGGCACCGCGTCGAGCGCGCAGGCGGAGAAGACGGTCGCGAAGATCCACGGGTTGGCGGATGCTGCCTGGGGCTTCGCGGTGAAGGCGGGCGCCTGATTCCCCTCCCGCTTGCGGGAGGGGTTAGGGGAGGGCTGACCTGGCCTCGGTTTGAAACGTTGCGGAAAGATCGGGCCCTCCCCCGACCCCTCCCGCAAGCGGGAGGGGAGAAGTCAGTGTCGCAATTTGATCTTACGGGGCAGGTAGCCATCGTCACGGGATCGTCGCGCGGAATCGGCCTCGCGTCGACGCGCGAACTCGCCGAGCACGGCGCCAAGATCGTGATCTCCAGCCGCAAGCAGGACGCCTGCGATGCCGTCGCCGCGGAGCTCAACGCCAAGCACGGCGACGGCACCGCAATCGCCATCGCCGCCAACATCTCCGACAAGGCCGGCCTCCAGCACCTCGTCGACCAAACGCGAGCCAAGTTCGGCCGGATCGACATCCTCGTCTGCAACGCCGCCTCGAACCCCTATTACGGCCCCCAAGCCGGCATCGCCGACGACCAGTTCCGCAAGATTCTCGACAACAACATCGTCTCCAACCACTGGCTGATCCAGATGGTCGCGCCCGAGATGCTGGAGCGCCGCAGCGGCAGCATAATCATCATTTCCTCGATCGGCGGTCTGCGCGGCTCGCCGGTGATCGGCGCGTACTGCATCAGCAAGGCCGCCGACATGCAGCTCGCGCGCAACCTCGCCGTCGAGTTCGGCCCGTCCAACGTCCGCGTGAATAGCATCGCGCCCGGCCTGATCAAGACCGACTTCGCGCGCGCCTTGTGGGAAGACCCGCAGCGGATCGAGGCGGCGAACACCAGCGTGCCGCTCCGCCGGATCGGTGAGCCGGAAGAGATCGCGGGGGCGGTCGTCTTCCTGGCGTCGTCGGCAAGCAATTTTATGACCGGCCAGACGATGGTCATCGACGGCGGCGTCACGATCTAACCGAAGGACCATGCGATGCGCTTCACGGACAAATCCATCATCGTCACCGGCGCAGGCTCCGGCATAGGCCGTGCCGCCGCACTCCTGTTCGCGAGCGAAGGGGGCAAGGTCATCGTCGCCGACAAGACCGAGGGCGCGGACGAAACCGCACACCTGATCACGCAGGCCGGCGGCACGGCAAAGGCGATCCGCATCGACGCCGGGCTCGAAGAGGACGTGATCCGCACGATCGCGCTCGCCTGCGACAGCTTCGGCGGGCTCGACGTGATGTTCGCCAATGCGGGGATCTCGGGCGGCATGGCGAACCTGTTCGACACCGACGTCGCGCTCATCACCGAGGTGTTGCGCGTCAACCTGATCGGTCCGTTCCTCGCGATCAAGCACGCTGCGCCGCGGATCGCCGAGCGAGGGAAGGGCGCGATCGTCCTCACGGCCAGCGTCGCCGGCATCCGTTCCGGCGCCGGCTCGCCCGCATATTCGGCGTCGAAAGCCGGCGTCATCAACCTCGCTGCCGTCTCTGCGCAACAACTCACCGGCTCGAACGTCCGCGTTAACGCGATCTGCCCTGGCCTCACCGAGACCGGCATGACGAAGCCCGTGTTCGACTACGCACGCGAGGCGAACAAGATGGAGCGCGTCGGCCGCCTCAACCCGCTCCACCGCGGCGCGCAGCCCGAGGAACTCGCCAAGGTCGCGCTGTTCCTCGCCTCCAACGACGCCAGCTACGTCAATGGCCAGGCGATCGCGGTCGATGGTGGTCTCTCGTCCAGCCACCCGGTGACGCGGCAGGAGTATGGCAAGACCGCTGCCTGACTTGCGATTGTAACGCGCAAGCGTCACGATGCGGCAGGATATTGGGGAGCGCACGCGATGAGGCTGTTACGATCCGTCCTGTCGATTCTACCGGCCGCTACGCTCTCCGCGGCAGCACAAGTTCCGCCGCCCATCATCAACTTCCAGTTTCCTCATGCCGCACCCAGCGGCGGACCCAGCGGACTCATGTTCATCACCTGGACGGCGCAGGACGTCCGCTGTGCCGGAATTCCGGTGGTCTTCACCCGACCGCCTGCTGCGATGCCGGCGTCGGGGTGGTCGACGCCGGGTAACGGCATGAAGCCGATTACGTACAGTTTCACTATCGATGAGACCGGCCGTCCGCTCGACATCAAGCGTATCGCTAAGGGGTATGTCGTTGCGAGCGAGGATCTGACTCCCGCGCTGGCAGTCAGTCAGTTTGCACCCGGTGCCGCACATGCCGAGTGCAGCCTGACCTTCGTACCCGCGCCGCAACCGGTCGCCGCTGCGCCGATGGCGTCGGTGATGACCTATACGATGTTCCCCGGACAGAGGCCGACCGCGGAGATGTGGGCGCGCGTGAAGCCGGTCGGTTCGACCTGCTACGATCCTGCACCGCAGGTCCGCAACCGTGCCTTTCCGGACTTCGACGCGATTCCGAAGCAGCGCGGTCGGCCTAGCTGGAGCATGATCGGCTTCGATATCGACGACGCCGGCAAGCCGATCCACCTGAAGCTGGTGGCGGGCAACGGCAATGCGGCACTGGTAGCGGCGTCGATGGCTGCCGTCGGGGATTCGCGGTTCGCGCCGGGTGCTCGGGTAGGATGCCAATATCCGTATCGGGTCGGTGCCGGGACGATGCCAGCGCCGCCGATGCCCGAGGAAGCCAGCTTCCGTACGGCCGGGGCGACCTGTCCGGCGAAGGCCGAATGGGCCGTCGGGCCGGTGCTCACCTATCCCGAGATGTTCCGGCGTCGCGCGGTCGAGGGATGGGCGGTCATCGGCTATGACGTCGCGCCATGGGGCCAGACGGGCAACGTCCATGTGCTCGCGGCGCAACCCGCCGAAGAGTTCGGCGCACAGGCGGTGCAGCTGTTGGCGATAGCCAAGCGCGTGCCGTCCGCGACCGGCTATACCGGCTGCGTCGACCGGGTGAAATTTCGCATGGGACCGACGGCGCGCGCGCCCGGCGCACCGCCCGTCCTGTTCGATCCACCGCAACCCGCCTATCAGGCAACCGCTGGGTTATGCCTGGTACGCTTGCGTAACGACTTCGCGGGGAGCATTTGGAGCCTGCGGGCGTTGAGCGTCCGACCCCATAAAGGAGAACCCCCATGGCTTTCGAACTCCCACCGCTGCCCTACGCTTACGATGCGCTCGAGCCGGTGATCGACCAGGAAACGATGAAGTTTCATCACGACAAGCATCACGCGGCGTACACAGCCAAGCTGAACGAAGGCGTCGAGAAGGATTCCGCGCTGGCGGGCAAGTCGATCGAGGACATCCTCGGCATGATCTCGTCGCAGCCGCCGCTGGTCCGCAACAATGGCGGTGGCTTCTGGAACCACGACTTCTTCTGGAAGACGATGGCCGCCAAGAACGGCCAGGCGCCGTCGGGCAAGCTCGCCGAGGCGATCGATCGCGACTTCGGCAGCCTCGACAAGCTGAAGGAAGAGTTCAACACCAAGGGTGCGGGGCAGTTCGGCTCGGGCTGGGCATGGCTGATCGCGGATGCGAGCGGCAAGCTGAAGGTAACGAGCACGCCGAACCAGGACAACCCGCTGATGGACGACGCCAAGGAGCCCGGCACGCCGCTGCTCGGTAACGACGTGTGGGAGCACGCCTATTACCTGACGTACAAGAACGATCGTCCGGGCTATCTGAAGGCCTGGTGGGACATCGTGAACTGGGACGTCGTCGGCGAGCGCTACGCGAAGGTCGCTGGCTGACCTGAATTCCCCTCCCGCTTGCGGGAGGGGCTTGGGGAGGGCGCGACGTACGTACTGGCGTCCGGTTAGTGCGGCACGCCCCTCCCCAGACCCCTCCCGTAAACGGGAGGGAAGTAGAGTTACCCTTCGGGCGGCAGGTCGGTCACGGCTTTGTCGCCCGTCTGCAATCCGTGCTTCAGCAGCATCGGGATGTTGGCGAAGGCGAAGAGCAACGTCAGCGGGATCGCACCCCAGAGCTTGAAGCCGACCCAAAAATCCCAGGTCGTGTTGCGCCACACCGCTTCGTTCAGCACCGCCATGAACACGAAGAAAACCGCCCAGTTTCGCGTCAGCTTGCGCCAGCCATCGGCGGACAGGCCGGGATACGCGGTGCCGAGCAGCGACTGAAGCAGCGGTCGCCCGGTGACGAGCCCGAACGTCAGGATCGCCGCGAACATCGCGTAGATGATCGTCGGCTTCATCTGGATGAAGCGCTGGTCGTGGAAATAGATCGTCAGCCCGCCGAACACGACGATCAGCGCACCCGACAGCCACAGCATCGGCGAGATATGGCCGGTTTTCACCTTCGACACGATCATCGCGGCGATCGTGGCGATGATGAACGCGGTGGTCGCGGCGACGACGCGGACGATCGGCAGGCCGGGCGTGAGGAAGTTCACCGCGAAGAAGACCGCGAGCGGGCCGTAGTCGACCGCCATGCGGAGGCCGGGGGATAGGGGGGGCTTGGTTGGGGTCACGAGATCAATCCAGAATACCGTTCGTCCTGAGCGTAGTCGAAGGACATTGCCACAAACGGGCCGGTCCTTCGACTACGCTCAGGACGAACGGAAAAAGAGGGGCACAGAGCGAATGGGAAGGCGTTACTTCCGAACGCTCTCCACACCTGCGATGATCCGGCTGACCTCGTTCGCATCGAATGGACGCAGGTCCGTCATGCCCTCGCCGATACCGATCGCGTGGATCGGCAGGCCGTATTTCTCGGCCGCCGCGACGAGAACGCCGCCGCGCGCGGTGCCGTCGAGCTTGGTCATCACGAGGCCGGTGACGCCGGCGACTTCCTTGAAGACCTCGATCTGCTGGAGCGCGTTTTGGCCGGTCGTCGCGTCGAGCACCAGGACGATGTCGTGCGGGCTCTCCGGATTTATCCGGCCAAGCACGCGGCGGATTTTCGCCAGCTCGTCCATCAGTTCACGCTTGTTCTGGAGGCGGCCGGCGGTGTCGACGATCAGTACGTCGATGCCCGTCTCTGTCGCCTTCTTGACCGCGTCCCAGACCACGCCTGCCGCGTCGCCGCCCTCGGGACCGGTGACGATCGGCACGCCGACTCGCTCGGCCCAGGTGCGGAGCTGGCCGATCGCGGCGGCGCGGAAGGTGTCGCCGGCGGCGAGCATCACGCCGTAGTCCTGTTCCATCAACAGGTGCGCGAGCTTGGCGATGGTGGTGGTCTTGCCCGAGCCGTTGACGCCGATGACGAGGATCACCTGAGGGCGCGGGAAGGCGTCGATCTCGATTGGCTTGGCGACCGTGGCGAGGACCTTCTCGACCTCCTCCGCGACGATCACGCGGATGCCGAGCTCCTCCATGTTGCGTTCGAAGCTGCCTTCGGAAAGGCGGCGGCGGATGCGGCCGGCAGTCTCGGGACCGAGATCGGAGGCGATCAGTGCTTCCTCGATGTCGTCGAGCGTCGAATCGTCGAGCCGCGCGCCGCCGAGGCCGGCGAGGTTGCCGACGAGCCGGTCGGAGGTGCGCTTGAAGCCGCCGATCAGCTTGTCGTGCCAGGTTGGGGTGGTGCTCATGATGGTTCTCGTGTTGCGCTGAGGCGGTCGGCCGTGGCGCCGGTGATCGTGATGCGGACGATGTCGCCGGGTATGGAAGGTTCGTCCAGCAGGACTTCTGCGAAATTGCCGATATGGCCGCGGTCGCCGGGGCGTTCGACGAGCAGATCCTGCGATGTTCCCACCAGCGTTTGCAGCCAGTTCGCTCGCGCGATTTCGCCGGCGTCGCGGAGGAGGGCGGCGCGCTGGCGGCGGACTTCGGGCTCGACCTGCGGCATGCGCGCGGCGGGGGTGCCGGCGCGGGGCGAATAAGGGAAGATGTGCGGGTGGACGATGTGGCAGTCGTCGATCAGCGCGCGCGTGTTGGCGAACATCGTCGCGTCCTCGGTCGGGAAGCCGGCGATCAGGTCCGCGCCGATTGCGATGTCGGGGCGGGCGGTCTTGAGACGCTCGACGAGCGCGACGCTTTCGGCTCGCGAATGGCGGCGCTTCATGCGCTTGAGGATCATGTCGTCGCCGGCCTGCAACGACAGGTGGACGTGCGGCATGATGCGGCGCTCGGTCGTCAGCAGCGCGAAGAGGCGGTCGTCGATCTCGATGCCGTCTAGGGACGAGAGACGCAGGCGTTCGAGCGCGGGTACGTGGTGCAGGATGCGCTCGACGAGGTGGCCTAGCGTCGGCGCGCCGGGGAGGTCGGGGCCGTAGCTGGTCAGGTCGACGCCGGTAAGGACGATCTCGCGGTGGCCTGCGTCGACGAGACCGGCGATCCGGTCGACGACCGCGCCGGCGGGGACCGAGCGGCTCGGGCCGCGGCCGAACGGGATCGCGCAGAAGGTGCAGCGGTGGTCGCAGCCGTTCTGGACTTCGACGAACGCTCTAGCGTGGGCGGAGAAGCTCGCGGCGAGATGCGGCGCGGTCTCGCGGACCTGCATGATGTCGGACACGACGACCGGAGCGTCAGTCCCCCAGGCTTGCGACGTCAGTTTGTCCGCATTGCCGACGACGCGGTCGACTTCGGGCATAGCCGCAAAATTCGCCGGGTCGATCTGCGCGGCGCAGCCGGTGACGACGATCTGGGCCTCGGGGCGGTTGCGCTTGGCGCGGCGGATCGCGACGCGCGTTGCCTTCACCGCGGCATTGGTGACGGCGCAGCTGTTGACCACGACCATGTCCCGCCCGGCGACGAGCGCGCGGATGGTCTCGCTTTCGGCGATGTTGAGGCGGCAGCCGAGGCTGATGACCTCTGGCTGCGGGGCAGATGGCATGCGGCGCGATTTAGGAGGGGTGGGGGGGGAAGTCCACGGTTTGCTCGTTGGGGGCGGCCGACATCGTGTTCTCCTGCGAACGCAGGAGCCTAGGGTACCGGACGGAGCGCTGCTTGGTTCTAGGCTCCTGCGTTCGCAGGAGAACGGATCGGGGAGCGACCATTTACCTATTCCACCCCGGCGGAGGCCGGGGCCCAGTTGGGGGACGATCATTGGGAAGGACGGTGCGTTGTAACTGCAACCTTCCCAACTGGGCCCCGGCCTTCGCCGGGGTGGTGTTTTGTGAATGGGCCTTAGCCCGCCAAACGTGGCGCAATGCCGCGCGGCGGTGGCACGCTCCGGTCGGGGCGCTGGGCCAGCAAGCGTTTTTCCGCCAGCAAGCGCCGGACCTGCGCCGCACCGAGCGGGCGCCCGTACAGATACCCCTGACCCTTCGCACAACCCATGCCGCGCAGGCGCTCCTCGATCGCGGCATCCTCGATCCCTTCCGCGGTGGTCGGCAGGTTGAGGCTGTCCCCCAGCCGCACGATCGTGTTCACGATCGCCATGCTCTCCGGATTGTCCAGGATCGACGAGACGAAGCTCTTGTCGATCTTGATCCGGTCGAACGGCAGCGCCCGCAGATGCGCCAAGCTCGAATAGCCGGTGCCGAAATCGTCGAGCGCGAGGCGGATGCCCTGATTCTTCAGGCTGCCGACGATCGACTGCGCGAGGGGAAGGTTGTCGAACAGCGCGCTCTCGGTGATCTCGATCTCGAGCCGGCTGGCGGGAAAGCCAGTCTCGACCAGCGTCTTGATGATCTTCTGCGCGAGCCACGCATCGCGCAACTGCAGCGGTGAGACGTTGACCGACAAGGTGAGCCCGGCGTCCCAGTCGCGCGCGGCGGCGAATGCCTGGCGCATGATCGACAGCGAAAGCTCGCCGATCAGCCCGGTTTCCTCCGCGATCGGGATGAACACGTCGGGCGCGATCATGCCGCGCGTCGGATGTTCCCAGCGCGCCAGCACCTCGAAACCGGTGATGAGGCCGGTGGTCAGATCGACCTGTTGCTCGAAATACGGAACGACCTCCTGCGCCGGGATCGCGCTGCGGAGACCTGCTTCGAGTTCGCCGCGCAGTTGCAGCGATCGCTCCATCGAGGTGTCGAACCACGCATGACGACTGCGCCCGGCAGTCTTGGCCGCGTGGAGCGCGATGTCGGCGTTGCGCAGCAAGGCGTCGACCGAGGCGCAGTCGCGATCGGACCGGGCAATACCGATCGAGACGCTGCTGTGGATGTCCGCGCCATTGGTGCGGAACGGCAAGGCGATGCCTGCGACCATGCGCTCGGCGATCCGGTCGGCGACGTTCTCGTGCGCGGAGTCGAAGACGAATGCGCAGGCGAACTCATCTGCCCCCAGCCTAGCGAGCAGGCTGGTACCGGGCGCGATCGCCGCGATCGTTTCCGCGACATGAGCGAGCAACAGGTCGCCTACCGCATAGCCGTGCAGATCGTTGACGCTCTTGAAGTGATCGATGTCGATCGTCAGCATGGCCATTGCCTTGCCGCGGCGGCGCGTACTGGCGAACAGTGCCGCGCCGTCTTCGGACAGGCTGCGGCGATTGAGCAAGCCGGTGAGCGGATCGCGTTGCGCCAGCGCGTGAGCGTGGCGGCCGGCGTCGGACAGAATACTCAGCTCTTCCGACAGGGCCCGGTATCGGAACCAGCCGAACATGATCAGCGCCGCGTTCAGCAACAGCGCTGCGACCAGGCCGTGATCGATTACCGCATCGCTGCCGTGCCAATGTGCCAGTGCCTTGACGACCGCGGTGCCGGCGGTGCCGACGAATAGAAGCAGTGCGGCGCCCGTGACGGCGCCGGTCATGAATTCCCGACTGATGTTGCGGAGCGAAAATGTCGCCGCCGACTTTACGGTCATGGGGTTGGCCTGTTCGGTCTCTTGCTTGGGTGGCGGTGTGGCATGCGACACGTGTAGGATATGTTAAGAAGCCGTATAGGCGGGACGGGACGAGCCGCGGGCGCGATTGGCTGCAGGCATCCGTCATGCCGGGCTTGTTCCGGCATCCAGCGTTCCGCGCGCTTTGCGGTTATAGATGACGCGGAACGGTAGACCCGGAGCAAGTCCGGGGTGACGGAGGAATCAGGGCAAGCCGGGACCAGTCTTGCGCTTCCACCCGGTTTCCAGTAGTGGGCGCATCACGTTCCGTTACGGGGCGCATTGGACGAGCATCCAAGGATGCACGCTGGCCGGCGAGGTTTCGCCCGCCGGCGCTTTTGCGTTTGGTAGCGGTGTATGGGAGTATTTCGATGTTCGAAAGCCTGAGCGATCGACTTGGCGGCGTCTTCGACCGCCTTCGCGGCCGGGGTGCGCTGACCGAAGCGGACGTGCGCGCGGCGATGCGCGAGGTGCGCGTCGCGCTGCTCGAAGCCGACGTCGCGTTGCCCGTCGCGCGCGAGTTCGTCGAGAAGGCGACCGAGAAGGCGATTGGCCAGAACGTCCTGCGCTCGGTCACGCCGGGGCAGCAGGTCGTCAAGATCGTCAGCGATGCGCTGGTCGAGATGCTCGGCTCGGATGCCGTAGAGCTGGAGCTCGGCGTCACGCCGCCGGCCGTCATCATGATGGTCGGCCTCCAGGGCTCGGGCAAGACGACCACGACCGCCAAGATCGCCAAGCGGCTTGCGGCGGGACAGGCCAATTTCGGACAGGCGGGTCGCGAGCGCAAGAAGGTCCTGATGGCGTCGCTCGACGTCAATCGCCCGAACGCGCAGGAACAGCTCGCGACGCTCGGCACGCAGATCGATGTCGCGACGCTGCCTATCGTGCAGGGCCAGCAACCCGTCGATATCGCGCGGCGTGCGATGCAGGCCGCCAAGCTGCAGGGCTATGACGTCCTGATGCTCGACACCGCGGGTCGACTCCATGTCGACCAGGCGCTGATGGACGAGATGAAGGCGGTTGCCGACGTCGCGAACCCGGCCGAGATCCTGCTCGTCGTCGACTCGCTGACCGGTCAGGACGCGGTCAACGTCGCGCAGAACTTCAGCGACCAGGTGCCGCTGACGGGTATCGTGCTCACCCGCATGGACGGCGATGCCCGCGGCGGCGCGGCGCTGTCGATGCGCGCGGTCACCGGCAAGCCGATCAAGTTCGCCGGCACCGGCGAGAAGCTCGATGCACTCGAGGCGTTCCATCCCGAGCGCGTCGCTGGTCGCATCCTCGGCATGGGCGACGTCGTCAGCTTGGTTGAGCGCGCTGCGGAGTCGATCCAGGCCGAAGACGCCGAGCGGATGGCTGCCAAGATGGCCAAGGGTCAGTTCGACATGAACGACCTGCGTGCCCAGCTGGCGCAGATGCAGCGGATGGGCGGGCTCGGCGCGCTGGCGGGGATGATCCCCGGCATGAAGAAGGCGCAGGGCGCGGTCGCGTCGGTCGGTGGCGAAAAGGTGCTGGTGCACATGGACGCGATGATCGGTTCGATGACGATCAAGGAGCGCAACAAGCCCGAGCTGATCAACGCCAAGCGCAAGATCCGCATCGCCAAGGGCTCCGGGACGACCGTCCAGGAGGTCAACAAGCTGCTGAAAATGCACCTCGAAATGTCGACCGCCATGAAGAAGATCAAGAAGATGGGCGGCATGAAGGGCATGATGGCGATGCTCGGCAAGGGCGGCATGGGCGGTGGTCTCGGCGGCATCGGCAATGCGATCGGCGGGCCGCAGATGGGCGACATGCTCAACAAGGCCGGCGCTGGTGGCCTGCCGGGCGGCGGCGGCGGTATGGGCGGCGGCGGTCTGCCGGGGCTTGGTGGCCCCAAGATGCCGCAGATGCCTGCCGGTTTCGACGATTTTCTGAAGAAGAAATAACCTCTTATCCAACCACGACACTTCGGCTCGCGCCGGGGGATCTATCTAGAAAACGAAGGAAAATATCATGGCAATCAACATTCGCCTCGCGCGCGGTGGCTCCAAGAAGCGTCCTTACTACAAGATCGTCGTTGCCGATGCGCGTTCGCCGCGTGATGGCCGCTTCATCGAGAAGATCGGCAACTACAATCCGCTCCTCGCCAAGGACAACGAGCAGCGCGTGCAGCTCGACGCCGATCGCGCGAAGCATTGGCTGAGCGTAGGCGCGCAGCCGACCGACCGCGTCGCGCGCTTCCTCGACCAGGCTGGCGTGCTCGAGCGTTCGGCCCGCAACAACCCGAACAAGGGCAAGCCCGGTGAGAAGGCCACCGAGCGCGCTGAAGAGCGTGCGACCAAGGCGGCTGAAGCTGCCGAGGCTGAGGCCGCTGCGAAGGCGGCACCTGCTGCCGAAGCAGAGGCTCCTGCCGCTGCCGAGACTGAAGAAGCCGCTTCGTAAGACGGCGCTTCTGGATTGGGGCGGCACGAAGTCGTTTGCCCCTTCTCCGTCATGCCGGGCTCGTTCCGGCATCCACCCGTCCGCGTATCCGAGAGCATTGGATACGCGGACCAATGGACCCCGGAACCAGTCCGGGGTGACGTAGGGTGGGAGGCATCTCCCGCTCCGACTACGGGCGCGCAACCGCACCCGATCGGCCGTTCATGCGTTCTCCTGTAGGTAACCCCGAACAGGAGCGCATGATGGCCCCCGAATCCGACCCCCGCACAGCCCCCGCACCCGAGGACATCGAAGATGCCACCAACCAAGGCGTCTCCGCCGACGACCCCGCCGAAGGCGCCGACGACACCCCCGGTCCTGACGAAGGTTCCGCGCAAGGCTGACGTCACGCTCGCCGTCGTCATCGGTGCGCACGGCATCGGTGGCGAAGTGCGGCTGAAGGTCTTCGCCGAGAATTTCGGGAGCTATAAGAGCTTCAACAATGGTGCATTGTCGCTGAAGTCCGCGCGCAACGGCAATAACGGGATGATCGCGCGCTTCGCCGAGGTCACCGATCGCAACGCCGCCGAGGCGATGCGCGGGACCGAACTGACGGTGCCTCGGTCTTCGTTGCCGCCGCTGGAAGACGGTGAATATTATCACACGGATGTGATCGGGCTCGATGTCGTCTCGACCGATGGCGAGGCGATCGGACGGGTGGTCGCGATCGATAATTTCGGTGCGGGCGACGTGATCGAGATCGAACGTTCGCCCGTGGACGACAAGCCCGGCAAGCGCTTCATGATTCCGATGCGCCCCGAAGCCGTTCCCGAATGGGATGCCGACCGGCTTATCGTAGAGGCTTCGTTCGCGGCTGAATAAGCCTTGTTCTCCCAAGTTGGGTAGCGATTACCGCCGAAGTGGTCGCTGTTCGGCGAGCATGTTGCGGATCGTCGTCGCGGCAACGCCAGCTTCGCCCATTGCGTGGCTGATCTGGTCGAGACCCTTCACCACGTCGCCAGCCGCGAACAGGCCGGGGATTGAGGTTCGCTGGTGGGAGTCGACTTCCAGGCAACCGTCCTCGGATGCGCGTGCGCCCGCTGCGACGGCGAGTTCCGAACGGATTATCGATCCGAGCGCTGGATAGATGCTGTCGAACGACAACCGTCCGTCGACCGTGTCGAGTGCGAGCTTGTCGTCCTCGATCGCGTAGTTGCCGCAGGGGCCTCCGACGCGGACGATCCCGGCATCGTCTAGTGCCGCTTCGCAGGCGGGATCGAGATCGTGGCTTCCCTCGGGGGCGATCAGCGTCACGTCCTTCGTATAACCCCGCAGGAACAGTGCCTCGCGCATGCCGTGGTCGCCGGTGCCGATGATGCCTACGCGCTTGTCGGTGACTTCGTAGCCGTCGCAGATCGGGCAGTAGCGGAGCAACCCGGCCTCCAGCGCTTCGTCGTGGATCGCGTCGGGCATGTCGGGGCGGTTGTTCACGACTCCGGTGGCGAGCAGTACGCTCCGGGCTCGCGCGCGGCGATCGCCGAGCCGTACGGTGAAGCCGTCGTCGTCGACTTCGATCGCGTCTACCCGCACGCCCTCTCGGACTGCGCCATAGGTTTCCGCCTGTGCCAGCATCCGGGCGAGCAGGTCCGTGCCGCGGATGCCTTCAGGATAGCCGGCATGGTTGTGCGTGCACGGGATGAGCGCAGCGCGGCTGCTGCCGCAATCGAACAGGCGGATCGAGAGGTGGAAGCGCGCGAGATAGATGGCTGCGGTCAGGCCTGCCGGGCCGGCGCCGATGATGATGCAATCGTCCATCCGCCGCGAGCGTCTCGCCAGCGTAATTGTTCCACTGCGTCGATCCGTATAGGTGCTGGACGCATTCGGCGCCGCACGCTGGCGCAACCGCATAGAGAATTGGACGCTGTGACTTTCGCTGCCACGATATTGACGCTGTATCCGGAGATGTTTCCGGGGCCGCTGGGGACGTCGCTTGCCGGGCGGGCGCTGGGGGAGGGGCGGTGGTCCTGCTCGCCGGTGCAGATCCGGGACTTTGCGACGGACAAGCACAAGTCGGTGGACGATACGCCGGCGGGGGGCGGGGCCGGGATGGTACTGCGGGCCGACGTCGTAGCCTCGGCGATCGACAGCGTTGCGGACGGGCGGCCGGTGCTGGCCATGACTCCTCGGGGCAAGCCTCTCACGCAGGAGCGGGTGCGCCAGCTCGCGCAGGGCCCCGGCGTCACCATTCTCTGCGGCCGGTTCGAGGGGTTCGACGAACGGCTGTTTGAGGCGCGGGAGATCGAGGAGGTCTCGATCGGCGACTACATCCTGTCGGGGGGCGAGATGGGCGCGCTGGTGCTGCTGGATGCTTGCATTCGGCTGCTGCCCGGCGTAATGGGCGCGGCTTCTAGTGGGGATGACGAGAGCTTCGAAACGGGGCTGCTCGAATATCCGCACTATACCCGACCTCAGATATGGGAAGGGCGCGCGATCCCGCAGGTGCTGCGATCGGGGGATCATGCGAAGATCGCTGCATGGCGCAAACGCCGCGCGGAGATCGATACACGGTCACGGCGACCGGACCTTTGGGAGCGCCATGAGGGCGTTCGGGTCCAGTCGCCCTCTGGCGCGCAGCGACACGAGGACGAGACATGAACCTGTTGCAGACGATCGAAGCCGAGAACATCGCGAAGTTCCTGGCCAACAAGACGATCCCCGATTTCCGCCCCGGCGACACGCTGAAGGTCGGCGTGAAGGTCGTCGAAGGCGAGCGCACGCGTATTCAGAACTACGAGGGCGTGTGCATCGCGCGCTCGAACAAGGGCATGGGCTCGAACTTCACCGTGCGTAAGATGAGCTTCGGCGAGGGCGTCGAGCGCGTCTTCCCGCTCTACTCGCCGAACGTCGATTCGATCGAAGTCGTCCGCAAGGGCGCCGTGCGTCGCGCCAAGCTGTATTACCTGCGTGGCCGCACCGGCAAGGCAGCGCGTATCGCCGAGCGTCGCGACATGCGCCCTGCAAAGGGCACCGCAGCCGCCGAGTAATCGGGGACTGTTCGAGTTGGAGAAGGGCGCGGGGGCGATGGTCCCCGCGCCCTTTTTCGTTGTGCGCGTGAAATCAGTGTCTTGCGCCGATGCTGCAGTGCGGAAGTGCACGAAGTTCACAGTCTCACAGCGTTCTGCACATCGCCCGATATGGGGGTCGATAGGGGCGTTTTGGACCGAGGGTGATGCATGCGGGATAGGGGCGGGGCTGGGCATCCGCTGAGGGTGGGCTTCGAGGCGCGTGTAGGACAGCGGATTAGCACGTCGGCCAGCGGCGGCCGTGGTGTCTGCGCGATTTCTCCGTCCCTCGGGGCGTCGGGGGTGGTTGTCGGGTCGGACAGGGACGCGTGGTCCTGCACAGGCTGCCTGCCGCTTCCTTGTTCTTGCGCGCCCGCTTCCTTGTTCTCCCGCGAAGGCGGGAGCCCAGTCTGGGTCCCCGCCTTCGCGGGGAAACACGTCTTGCTGGCGGATTGGGATGGTCTCTGTATGGACCGCACGAGGCCTTGCCACATGGAGCGCGCTCGCGTGGACATGCCCCACCCCGACCCTCCCCTGAAGGGGAGGGAGTTTTCGTCGGGCCACCATGCAATTTCGGCGCGTCACGCGACGCACTCCCTGCGCGGGCGGGAAACCCTATCTCGGGACTTATGATCACATTGCGCCACGGAGCGTAGCTCAAGGAATGGATTCACGCGAAGGCGCTAAGGCGCGAAGAGAAGACCGGGCAAGTGCGCTAAATAAGCTGCTTCTCTTCGCGCCTTAGCGCCTCCGCGTGAACATGCCCTTCTCCGTCATCCTGACGAAAGTCAGGGCCTAGGATCACGAACGCCGCGCTGCTTGGCTCTGGGTCCTGAAATTCGTCAGGATGACGGCGTGGGTGGGGAGCGTTCCGCTTGTAATCACGAACGCTGCCGCCGGAAGGGCGTACCTGTGGGGCATACGCGTCTAAGGTAGCCCGCAGGCGGCCGTGAGCCCGCCTCAAGCGCTCGTCAGGCGTCGCGCCACGCGCCGGGCTCCAGACCCGCCACGGTCCAGTCGCCGATGCTCCACCGGACCAGCCGCAGCGTCGGGTGGTCGATCGCGGCGGTCATGCGGCGGACTTGCCGGTTGCGGCCTTCGCGGATCGTTATCTTCAGCCAGCAATCGGGGATGCTCGCGCGGACCCGGATCGGCGGCACGCGCGGCCAGAGGTCGGGCGCGGCGATCCGCTCGACGTCGGCGCGGGCAGGGCCGTCCTTCAGCACGACGCCGTCGCGCATCCGATCGAGTGCGTCCTCGCCCGCATCGCCCTCGACCTGCACGAGATAGGTCTTGGCCAGCTTGAACTTCGGGTCCGCGATCCGCGCCTGGAGGCGGCCGTCGTCGGTCAGCAGCAACAGTCCTTCGCTATCGCGGTCGAGCCGCCCCGCCGGATAGACGCCCGGCACATCGACGAACTGCGACAGCGTCGCGCGCGGGGTCGGACTGTTCACGTCGGTGAACTGGCTGAGCACGTCGTACGGTTTGTTGAACAGGATTACCCGGGGCATGTCAGGGCTTTATTGCGCTGCTTGACCACTGCCAAGTATGGTCTTCCAGGTACGTTTGCTCACCGTTATAAGATATAAATCCGCTAATTGTTTTGCTAAGCGCAGGTTCGCTAGTGAGGTCTCATTTGGATCGCCTTCGAGGGTCAGCACCTTGAACATCTGATTTCTGTCTTCTTCGGCTTTGATAATGGGTTCAAAAGCTTTCGTATAGCAGGCCCGAAAGTCTTCGTCTTTTCCATTCCAGTTTTCATATTTTGCGAAGGCACCAGCTAGGCTTCCAGTAAAGGCTCGCCGAGCGGTCGTATCAAAATCATAGAAGATGTCTGATTTTGCCATCAAAGCAAGGCCGTCGTAGTACGGACGAAAGATCGACTGAGCATCCTCCTCGGACAAGGGGGCGAACGCCATCATGCAGCGGGTAGCATGGTCAATATGTTCATCGGTAAGAGCCACCGCCTTGGAGTCGTCCCAAAAACTGCATTTCGGTTCGAAATCTATTCGCCGATTATTCTCAAGGTCTCGGACTTCGTCAAACATACGGCGCTCAAAGCCCGATTGCTGAAACCAAAAATAGCCAATCGAGCCAATATTCAAGCAGGCCGTTACGAGCTTTGCGAGTGATACAGCCCGCGCTGCAAGCGTAGGTAGCGGTAAGTTATCGTTGAGATTGACCTGAACCGTAAACTGATTCTTTTTACCGGTCCAAATTAATTGAACTACGTCAATATTTTTGTTCCAGTGCTGAAGAACTTTAGGCCGCAGTGAGTGAGATGACGAGTATACCGTCGTACTCGCGCGCCATTTTGGCTTAGACTTTCCAACGGGAATAGCTGGTTTGGCTAGTTCGGATTGTATAAGTGCCTGTGATTCTTTTTCGTGGCGATCAAATTCTTCACGTGCCCATTCGATCCATTCTCGAGCATTGCCATCAAACTCATTATAGCGATCGACAAAAGGCTTGCTGAGCAACTGACCTGCTCGGTCAGCATCTGCCATCGTGTCAAGGAACCAGTTAAGATCTTTATCGGTAGCGCAGTTGAGGGGGTCTGGAGAGCCGCGGGCGCACTCGAGTTCTAAACGTACTTTAGCTAGCGCTAGCGCGTTTGCTGCATCATCCGCCGTTACAACATCGCGCGCTGGGATGTCGGCGATTTCAGCTTTGGGATCAACGTAAAGTGAAGCAAGACGCATTGCGTGCGCGCGCTCAGCAAAGTTACGTGCATTCTCGAAATCTGCAGGATCAATTTTTGTTAATGGCGACCAGATAGCCCACTGAAGTTTGCGTTCATGGTTTCCAAAAGCCTTCGTAAGCCACCCGTCGTCGGCTCTTCCGGCGTTCGCGATCATACCTGCGATCATGCTGGACTTGCCAACTTCTTCGAGCGCTAGCAGGCTCAAATGATACACAATATGGTAAAAACCCGTCGCGACAATGCGTTCGGCTGCGGTCACGAAGCCTTGAGCGTGATCTAAGCAATGTTGCCGGTTGCGAAGTAAGTTTTCACTCATTTCTATCCTTTGCCGAAATCGGGGCATCATTGTGCCCGTTTCAGCAGAAAAAAGGGCTGCGGTACATTGCCCGCAGCCCGTCTCTCTGTCAGCAACTTTCAGACCGCTTACTGGTCGAGGAAGCTCCGCATCTTCCGTGACCGGCTCGGATGCTTCAGCTTCCGCAGCGCCTTCGCCTCGATCTGGCGGATGCGCTCGCGGGTGACCGAGAACTGCTGGCCGACTTCCTCCAGCGTGTGATCGGTGTTCATGCCGATGCCGAAGCGCATGCGCAGCACGCGCTCTTCGCGCGGGGTGAGCGACGCCAGCACCCGCGTGACCGTCTCCTTTAAGTTCGCCTGGATCGCGGCATCCACCGGGATGATCGCGTTCTTGTCCTCGATGAAGTCGCCGAGATGCGAATCCTCCTCGTCGCCGATCGGCGTTTCGAGGCTGATCGGCTCCTTGGCGATCTTCATCACCTTGCGCACCTTCTCCAGCGGCATGGAGAGGCGCTCGGCCATCTCCTCCGGGGTCGGTTCGCGGCCCTGCTCGTGGAGGAACTGGCGGCTGGTGCGGACCAGCTTGTTGATCGTCTCGATCATGTGGACCGGGATGCGGATGGTCCGCGCCTGGTCCGCGATCGAGCGGGTGATCGCCTGGCGGATCCACCACGTCGCGTAGGTGCTGAACTTGTAGCCGCGGCGATACTCGAACTTGTCGACCGCCTTCATCAGGCCGATATTGCCCTCCTGGATGAGATCCAGGAACTGCAGGCCGCGGTTCGTGTATTTCTTGGCGATCGAGATCACCAGCCGCAGGTTCGCCTCGACCATCTCCTTCTTGGCGATACGCGCCTCGCGCTCGCCCTTCTGGACCATGTTGACGATCCGGCGGAACTCGGTGAGCGCCATGCCGGTCTGCTGCGTGATGTCGGCGATCTCGGCGCGGATGCGCTCGACCGCTTCGCCCTCGTTGGCGACGAACGCGGTCCACTTCTTGTCGACCTTGTTGACCGTCGTCAGCCAGTTCTCGTCGATCTCGTGACCGATATAGCGATCGAGGAAGTCCTTGCGCGGCACCTTGTGGCGCTCGGCGAGGCGCAGCATCTGGCCGCCTAGCGCGGTCAGGCGACGGTTATAGGCATAGAGCTGATCGACCAGATATTCGATCTTGGCGTTGTGGAACTGGACGCTTTCAACCTCGGCCGTGAGTTCCTCGCGCAGCTTCTGATACTTGCGCTCGTCGGCCGCGGAGAAATCGCCGCCGATGCCCATTGCGTCGACGCGGCTCTGCTGGATCTTGCTGAACTTCTTGTAGAGCGCCGTGATGCTGGCGAACCGCTCGAGCGCGATCGGCTTGAGCTGTTCCTCCATCTGCGCGAGGCTGAGGGTGTTGTCCTCCTCCTCGTCGTCCGAGGCGCGCGGGGCGCGGCGCTCGCCGTCCTCGTCCTCGTCGGCGGACGGCTCTTCGGGCTCGGCCTCTTCCTTGAACGAGGGACCGGCGTTCTTCTCGCTGATCTCGCCATCGTCGGCTTCGCCGTCCTCGGCCATCGCTTCGGGCGCGGGGTCCTTCGACAGCATCGCGTCGAGATCCATGATCTCGCGCAGCTGCATCGTGCCCTCGTTCAGCGCGGTCGACCAGTCGATGATCGCGTTGAAGGTGATCGGCGATTCGCACAGGCCGAGGATCATCGTGTCGCGACCCGCCTCGATGCGCTTGGCGATCGCGATCTCGCCCTCGCGGCTGAGCAGCTCGACCGCGCCCATCTCGCGCAGGTACATGCGGACCGGATCGTCGGTGCGATCGATCGTCTCTTTCTTCTTCTCGATCGCGGGGCCTGTGTCGGCATCCGCGTCGGCGGCCTCCGGCTCGTCCTCGTCGTCCTTGGCGGGCTCGGTCTCGCCGTCCTCGCCGGCTTCGTCGTTCTCGACGATGTTGATGCCCATCTCGCTCAGCGCGGCGCTGATGTCCTCGATCTGGTCGGACGACATCTCGCCCTGCGGCAGCGCTTCGTTGAGCTGCTCATAGGTGATGTAGCCGCGCTTCTTGGCGCGCGCGATGACCTTCTTGATCGACGCATCGTTCATGTCGATCAGCGGCGCATCGCCGGTTTCGTTCGTCTCGGCGGGTTCCGCCATGTTCGCCTTAGCCATCAATCGCCCTCGGTACCCAACGCTCGGGCGTCTTCGTTCGACTGTACAAGATTTGCAAGTCGGACTTCCAACGCCTGTTTCTCTCTTACCATAGCCACTTGTCGTTCGAACGCATCTTCGGTGAAGTGCGTCTGCATCGCCGCGGTCGCCTGCTTGAGTGCCGCGTCTACCTCAGGGCGGGCGACCATGATCGCGATCGCCTCGTCGAGGTCGGCACGGACGCGGGCTGGATCGGCCGTGGTCTGCGTGAACGAATAGGGCATCGTATCGGCTCTCAACAGGTCACTCGCGACTGAATTGAAACCGGACCTCGCCAATATGGTGAGCAAGCGCCCGCTATCAAGCTTCTGGTCCTCAAGTGCAACATCTACGACCGCTTCGAACAATCGCCCGAGCGCGCCGTCGATCATTTGCAGCGAGCCGAGCACCTCCATGTGACGCGCGATCTCGACCGGGTGGCGGATTAGGCCGGCGAGCACCGCCTTGGCCAAGACGCGGTCGATGCCGGTGGCGAGGAAGGCCTTCGCGTCTTCGGTGACCGGCGCGGCGGGAGGCTTCCAGCCGCCCTTGGGGCGTTCGCCGCGGGGCACGAAGGGCGCGCGGACGGGTTTGAAATGCTCGTAGAAGCGGTTCTTGAACTCGGAATGATATTGCTGCTTCACCGACGGGTCGGCGATGCCTTCCGCGAGTTCGTGGAGGCGGCGCTTGAGGCCAGCGCGCTGTTCGGGGGTGTCGAGTGCCTCCGCGGCGACTTCGGACGCCCAGAGCCGGTCGACGAGCTGTTCGGGGGTTTTGAGAAGCGCCTCGAACGCACCGGGGCCGCCGGCGCGGACGAGGTCGTCGGGGTCCTGGCCTTGCGGGAGCGTCACGAAGGCGAGGCTGCGGCCGGGCGCGAGCAGCGGGAGCGCGCGGTGTGCGGCGCGGAGGGACGCCTTCTGGCCGGCGCCGTCGCCGTCGAAGCAGAGCAGGGGGACGTCGACCATCCGCCACAGCCGTTCGAGTTGTGCTTCGGTGAGCGCCGTGCCGAGCGGGGCGACCGCTTCGCCGAACCCTGCCTGCGCGAGCGCGATGACGTCCATGTATCCCTCGACCACCAGCACGCGGCCGGATTTGCGCGAGGCGGGGGCGGCCTTGTCGAGATTGTAGAGCGTGCGGCCCTTGTCGAAGAGCGGAGTGTCGGGGGAGTTGAGGTACTTCGGCTCGCCACCGTCGAGCACGCGACCACCGAACGCGATCGTCCGCCCGCGGGGGTCGCGGATCGGGATCATCAGGCGGCCGCGGAACCGGTCGTAGGGGTCCTTTCCCTCGACCGATATCAGCATGCCGGACTCGACCAGCATCGGGTCGCCGTAGTCCTTCAGCGCGGTCTTGAGCTTGCCGCGGCTGTCGGGAGCGAACCCCATCCCGAATGCGCGCGCCGTCTCGGGCCTGATCCCGCGGCGGTCGAGTAGCGCGCGCGCGTCGGTGCCGGGGAGGCCGTTGAGCTGTTCCGTGAACCAGTCGGCGGCGTCGGACATGACCTCGTGCAGGCCCTTGGCGCGTTCGGCCTTGGCGGCGGACTGGCTGTCCATCGCGGGCATGTCCATCCCGGCGGCCTGCGCGAGCTCCTTGACGGCGTCCATGAAGGGGAGGCCGCGCTGGTCGGTCATCCACTTGATCGCGTCGCCGTGCGCGGAGCAGCCGAAGCAATGGTAGAAGCCCTTGTCGTCGTTGACGTAGAACGAGGGGGTCTTCTCGTTGTGGAACGGGCAGCAGCCCTTGTGCTCGCGACCGGCCTTGGTGAGCTTGGTGGTCTTGCCGACGAGCGCCGAGAGCGAGGTGCGGGCGCGGAGCTCGTCGAGGAATTGTGGGGTTAGGGCCATGGGGTGAGCGGTTTCTCGACTTCGCTCGAAACGAACGGTTTAGGTGTTTCAGCGGTAGCTAAGCTCGACGGAACGGTCGTATCACCCACCCCACCGTTCGTTTCGAGCGAAGTCGAGAAAGCCCTCTCCTTGGGGGGACGCGCGAGATGGGAGACCAGCGACCAGTTCCCCGCGATCAGCGCCTCCTTCTTGCCGCGCGACCAGCCGCCGACGATGCGCTCGGCCTCCAGCGCTTCGAGGCGTGAGGGGAAGTATTCGCTCCAGACCAAGTTTACCGGACGCCTTGACGAGGTGAAACCGCAATGGCCGCCTGCGTCGTGCTGACCGATACGCCGCTCCAGATTATCGGTGTGGCCCGTGTAATACAGGCCGTCGGCGCATCGCAGCATGTATGTCCAGAAGACCATCTGTCGTCGTACCAAAATTGGGGGTGGTGGTCGACCGGTATCAGAGGGTTGGAACGAGTGATCCGCCCGTTTTCAGGGTTTCTCGACTTCGCTCGAAACGAACGGCAAAAGAATGAGGCCGGTTGCGAGCGGGAGCGGCGAAGAAGGTGCCCACCCCTCGGTCCCCTCCCGCTTGCGGGAGGGGAGGAAGAAGGGGCTCGCCTTTATCCATTTACGACAGCGCTGCCTTTACCAAGCCGCTCGCCTTGCTCATGTCCAGCTCGCTGGCGTGGCGCGCCTTCAGTTCGGCCATCACGCGGCCCATGTCCTTCATGCCGGTCGCGCCGAGTTCCGCCTTGATCGCCTCGATCGCCGCCGACGTTTCCGCCTCGCTCATCTGCTGCGGCAGGAAGCGCTCGATCACCGCGACCTCGGCGGTCTCCGCATCGGCGAGCTCCTGGCGGCCGCCCTTCGAGAACATCTCGATCGACTCGCGGCGCTGCTTGACCATCTTCTGGAGCACCTCGACCACCAGCGCGTCGTCGCTCTCGGGGGCTTTGCCGGTCCGCGCCTCGATGTCGCGGTTCTTGATCGCGGCCTGAATCAACGAGATAGCGTTGCGGCTCTGCTTGTCGCCGGCCTTCATGGCGGTCAGCTGCGCTGCCTTGATGTCGTCGCGAATCATGTACTGGTCTTTCAGGCGGTTCGGGATAGCCCGACGGGATAGCGCGTCCGCCGCCCGTTTAACAGATTGACGCTGCGGCACGCCGGCCTTAGCGGACACCACTTAGCGACATCGTCAACGTAAAGAGAGTGCCCAGCCTGATGGCCGACGCCCAGCCTATAGCCATGCCTGCCGGTGCAACAGGCGTCCTCGTCCTCGCCAATGGCGACGTGATCTGGGGTCGCGGGTTCGGCGCAGAGGGCAGTGCGGTCGGCGAAGTGTGCTTCCACACCGCGATGACCGGCTATCAGGAGGTGCTGACCGACCCGTCGTTCGCCGGGCAGATGATCTGCTTCACCTTCCCGCACATCGGCAACGTCGGCGCTAATCCCGACGACGTCGAGGCGGACGACCCGCACGCGCTCGGCATCATCGTCCGCGAGGACGTGACGCAGCCGTCTAGTTTTCGTGCGGTCGAGGGGCTCGATGGCTGGATGAAGCGGCATGCGCGGATCGGCCTTTCGGGCGTCGACACGCGCGCGCTGACGCGGCGTATCCGGGTGGCGGGTGCGCCCAATGGGGTCATCGCGCATTCGGCGAGCGGCGAGTTCGAAGTGCCGGCGTTGCTGGCGATGGCGCGGGCGTGGCCGGGGCTGGAGGGCATGGACCTCGCCAAGGACGTGTCGACCGAGATGCATTATGGCTGGGGTGAGGATGCTCCCGGCGGTGTCTGGAAGCTGGGCTTCGGCTACGGGGACAGCTCGCAAGCAGGAGAGGGCGCTTCTGCTCCCCTCCCGCTTGCGGGAGGGGTCGGGGGAGGGGCTGGCCAATCAGCGCCGACCCCGCCCGAGGCCATGCCCTCCCCCAACCCCTCCCGCTCTGCGGAAGGGGAGCAGAAGGCTCGCCCGCATGTCGTCGCGATCGATTACGGGTCTAAGCGCAACATCTTCCGCAACCTCGTCGAGGCCGGCGCCAAGGTCTCCGTCGTAAGCGCCACCGCCAGTTTCGACGACGTGATGGCTCTCAATCCCGACGGCATCTTCCTGTCGAACGGCCCCGGCGATCCCGCCGCGACCGCCGACTACGCCGTGCCGGTGATCCGCCAGCTGCTCGAGACGGGCAAGCCGCTGTTCGGCATCTGCCTCGGCCACCAGCTGCTCGGCCTCGCGGTCGGCGCGACCACGACCAAGATGTTCCAGGGCCACCGCGGCGCCAACCACCCGGTCAAGCGCCTGTCCGACGGCGCGGTCGAGATCACCAGCATGAACCACGGCTTCGCAGTCGAGCGCGACAGCCTGCCGGCGAACGTCCGCGAGACGCACGTGTCGCTGTTCGACGGGTCGAATGCGGGGCTGGAGCTGACCGACAAGCCGGCGTTCTCCGTGCAGTATCATCCGGAAGCGAGCCCGGGGCCGCAGGACAGCCTGTATCTGTTCGAGCGCTTTGTGAGCTCTTTGCGGAATATTGAGGGAAGCTGACTGATGGCAACTGTCCGCGCGCTTAATATTTACGAGCCGGAGCGCTCTTCTCCGCAGGGCGACGTGGATGCCTCCATCATATTGCTAGATTTCGAAGGCGAGAAATTCGTTCAGATCGACACGTACGGATCGAAAGATCGTAAGTTTGTCGGAAAGCGATCTCAGAGCTTGAGGCTTTCTAAGGAAGCCTTCGAGCAACTTATGAAACTCGGGACCGCGCATTTCGCGCAAGGACAATAATGCCAAAACGCACCGACATCTCCTCGATCCTCGTCATCGGCGCAGGACCTATCGTCATCGGCCAGGCGTGCGAGTTCGATTATTCGGGCACGCAGGCGATCAAGGCGTTGAAGGAGGAGGGCTATCGTATCGTCCTCGTCAATTCGAACCCCGCCACGATCATGACCGATCCCGAGCTGGCCGACGCGACCTATGTCGAGCCGATCACGCCGGCGATCGTCGCCAAGATCATCGAGAAGGAACGCCCGGACGCGATCCTGCCGACGATGGGCGGGCAGACCGCGCTGAATACCGCGCTCGCGCTGTTCCATGACGGTACGCTGGAGAAGTTCGGCGTGACGATGATCGGGGCGGATGCCGATGCGATCGACATGGCGGAGGACCGGCTGAAGTTCCGCGACGCGATGGACCGGATCGGGCTGGAAAGCGCGCGCTCGGCGATCGCACACACTGTCGAGGAAGCGCTCGAAGGTCTTGAGAAGACGGGGCTTCCGTCGATCATCCGGCCGAGCTTCACGATGGGCGGCTCGGGCGGCGGCATCGCGTACAACCGCGAGGAGTTCATCGCGATCGTCCGCAACGGGCTCGATCTGTCGCCGACTACCGAGGTGCTGATCGAGGAATCGCTGCTCGGCTGGAAAGAATATGAGATGGAGGTGGTGCGCGATCGCAACGACAACGCGATCATCATCTGCTCGATCGAGAATGTCGATCCGATGGGCGTCCACACCGGCGACTCGATCACGGTCGCGCCGGCGCTGACGCTGACCGACAAGGAATACCAGATCATGCGCAACGCATCGATCGCGGTGTTGCGCGAAATCGGTGTCGAAACAGGCGGTTCGAACGTCCAGTTCGCAGTGAATCCGAAGGACGGCCGGCTGGTCGTCATCGAGATGAACCCGCGTGTCTCGCGCTCGTCCGCGCTGGCGTCGAAGGCGACCGGCTTCCCGATCGCGAAGGTCGCGGCGAAGCTGGCGGTTGGCTATACGCTCGACGAGATCGAGAACGACATTACGGGGGCTACGCCTGCCGCGTTCGAGCCGACGATCGATTACGTCGTGACCAAGATCCCGCGGTTTGCGTTCGAGAAGTTCAAGGGCGCGTCGAACACGCTCGGCACCGCGATGAAGTCGGTCGGCGAGGTGATGGCGATCGGTCGCAACATCCACGAATCGATGCAGAAGGCGTTGCGCGGGCTCGAGACGGGCTTGTCGGGGTTCAACCAGGTCGATCATCTGGTCGGTGCGCCGCGTGCGGAAATCGAGGCGGCGCTGGCCGTTGCGACGCCGGACCGGTTGCTGGTGGCGGCGCAGGCTTTGCGCGAGGGCTTCACGGTTGCCGAGGTGCACGCGATTGCGAAGTACGATCCGTGGTTCCTGGAGCGGATCGCCGAGATCATCGCGGCCGAGGCCGAGGTGATGAAGGACGGCCTGCCGATCGACGCGGCCGGTATGCGCCGCCTGAAGAGCATGGGGTTCAGCGACAAGCGGCTTGCGTGGCTGGCGCTGCAATCCGCCAATCTGCGCGGAATGAACCGCGGGATCGCGCGCGGCTCGGGGCTGATCCACGAGGTCGTCAAGGCGATGACCGGCGGCGTGACCGAGGAGGAGGTGCGCCAGCATCGCCTGAAGCTCGGCGTGCGGCCGGTGTTCAAGCGGATCGATACGTGCGCGGCCGAATTCGACGCCAAGACGCCGTATATGTATTCGACCTACGAGGCGCCGAGCTTCGGCGAGCCCGAGAACGAGTCCGAGCCGACCGATCGCAAGAAGATCGTGATTTTGGGCGGCGGGCCGAACCGGATCGGGCAGGGGATCGAGTTCGATTATTGCTGCTGCCATGCGTGCTTTGCACTCGCGGACGCGGGCTATGAGACGATCATGGTCAACTGCAACCCGGAGACGGTGTCGACCGATTACGACACGTCGGACCGGCTGTATTTCGAGCCGCTGACCGCGGAGGACGTGCTGGAGATCCTGCATGTCGAGCAGCAGAACGGCACTTTGGTGGGCGTGATCGTGCAGTTCGGTGGGCAGACTCCGCTGAACCTCGCGCGGGCGCTCGAGGCTGCCGGCATTCCGATTTTGGGAACCACGCCGGACGCGATCGATCTGGCGGAGGATCGCGAGCGGTTCGCGGCGCTCATCACCAAGCTCGGGTTGTTGCAGCCGGCCAATGGCCTCGCGCGGAGCCGGGACGAGGCGGTCGCGGCGGCGGAGCGGATCGGGTATCCGGTGCTGATGCGGCCGTCCTATGTGCTCGGCGGACGGGCGATGGAGATCGTCGACACGATCGGGCAGCTCGAACATTACATCGCGACCGCGGTGCAGGTGTCGGGCGACTCGCCGGTGCTGATCGACCAGTATCTGCGCGATGCGATCGAGGTCGATGTCGATGCGATCTGCGATGGGACCGATGTCGTCGTCGCGGGCGTGTTGCAGCATATCGAGGAGGCGGGCGTCCATTCGGGCGACTCTGCGTGCTCGATCCCGCCTTATTCGCTGTCGGCGGAGATCATCGCCGAGATCGAGCGGCAGACGGTGGCGCTCGCGCATGCCTTGTCGGTGGTCGGCCTGATGAACATCCAGTTCGCGGTGAAGGACGGCCTGGTCTACCTCATCGAGGTCAACCCGCGCGCGTCGCGCACCGTGCCGTTCGTCGCCAAGGCGATCGGTGCGCCGATCGCCAAGATCGCCGCGCGCGTGATGGCGGGCGAGAAGCTGGTCAACCTTCCCAAGATCGACCGGCATATCGACTATTATGCGGTGAAGGAGGCGGTGTTCCCGTTCAACAAGTTCCCCGGCGTCGATCCGGTGCTGTCACCGGAAATGAAGTCGACCGGCGAAGTCATGGGAATCGATCCCGATTTCACGATCGCCTTCGCCAAGGCACAGCTTGGCGCGGGGACGATCCTGCCGACCAAGGGCAATGTCTTCGTCAGCGTGAAGGACGGCGACAAGGCGATGATCGTCGAGCCGGTGAAGGCGCTGGTCGATACCGGCTTCTCGATCGTCGCGACCGGAGGGACCGCGGATCATCTCGCGCTTGCCGGCTTGCCGGTCGAGAAGGTCAACAAGGTGGCCCAGGGGCGGCCGCATATCGTCGACCGGATCAAGGACGGCGATATCGCGCTGATCTTCAACACCACCGAGGGGTGGCAGAGCCTGAAGGACTCGCAGCCGATCCGTGCTTCCGCGCTAGGCCAGCGGATTCCGTACTTCACAACCGCGCCCGCTTCGCTCGAAGCGGCGAAGGCGATCGCCAAGCTTTCGACGCACAGCCTTGAAGTACGGCCGCTGCAATCCTATTATTCGCAGTCGCACGACTGATCCCGACATGAGAATGATGTGTGGGCGGGGCTGGTACAGGGCCTCGCGCGGGGAAATGGATTTGGGGACGAGATGATGGCGACCGTCGAAAAGATGCCGATGCTGCAGGAAGGCTATGAGACGCTGAGCGCGGATCTGAAGCGCCTGAAAGCCGAACGTCCGACGATCGTCGACGCGATCGAAGAGGCGCGCGCGCACGGCGACCTGAGCGAGAACGCGGAATATCATGCCGCGAAGGAGCGTCAGGGCCAGGTCGAGGCATCGATCTCCGACATCGAGGACAAGCTGAGCCGCGCGCAGATCATCGATCCGAAGGACCTGTCGGGCGACAAGGTCGTGTTCGGTGCGACGGTGACGTTGCTCGACGAGAACGACAAGCCGGTGAAGTATCAGATCGTCGGCCAGACCGAGGCTAACGCGAAGACGGGCCGCATCTCGTACAATTCGCCGCTGGGTCGCGGGCTGATCGGGCGCAAGCTCGACGAAGAGGTCGAGGTCACGGTGCCGGCCGGTGAGCGCTATTACGTCGTCTCCAAGATCGAGTTCATCTGAGCCCTATGCAATTCTTCGAGACGCGGGCGACGGCGATCATCACGATCGTGACGGTCATCGTCTCGGGATTTCTGGTGCTGAGCGGATCGCTTGGCTACTGGGCGGTGAACGCCGGGTTCATTCCGTTGCGGATGACCGATCTCGGTATTCCGAGCGAGCACATGTTCGTGGTGCCTGCCTGGGCGACGCCGCTGACCGCGACGTTGATCCATGGCGGGTGGGCGCACATCGCGCTGAACCTCGTGATGCTGGTGTATTGCGGGCAGTTCGTCGAGAAGGCGCTGGGGACGGTCGGATTGGTCGTGCTGTACGTGCTGGGCGCGTATGCGGCTGCTGCTGGGCATTGGGCGTTCGGGCCTGACTCCGCCGCACCGATGATTGGTGCTTCGGGCGCGATTTCGGCGGTCGTTGGGGCTTACGCGCTGTTGTATGGCGAGCGGCGGGCGCAGGCGATCGGGCCTGTGCCGGCTGGGGTCGTGCATGTGGTATGGCTTGCCGCCGCGTGGATCGGGATCCAGTTGCTGATGGGGCTGGCTGGGTTTGGGGCTTCGGTTGGGGCTAGCGGGCCGATTGCCATCGGCGCGCATATCGGTGGGTTCTTGGCGGGGCTGATGCTGGCTCGGCCGTTGTTGCTCTGGCATTACCGGGCTGCTTGAGCGGCCACACCGTTCGTCCTGAGTAGCTGCTGAGCTTGTCGAAGCGGCGTATCGAAGGATGGGTTGGTGCGCGGGACCTGTGCTTCGATACGAGCCCTCGATACGCTCCTTGCGGAGCTACTCGGTCTCTACTCAGCACGAACGGGGGTGGGGAAGAGGCTGCCGCCTGGGCCGTTATTTGGAGAGGCCGCGCAAGCTGACACGCATAGTCCTGCTTGGCTTGCCCTCACCCATCGCCGCCTTTGGCGTCTCTCCCTCTCCCGAGCGGGAGAGGGATGGGGGCCGTTGCTTCGAGGCCGTCATCCCCGCGAAGGCGGGGATCCATTGCCTATGTCGTTGCGATCAGATTGCTACGACAGCCAGTATGGGCTCCCGCCTCCGCGGGAATGACGGCTCCGGAGTAGTTCAGGCTACAGTCGCTCCCAGGTTCGGCTCGAGCATCCGGTGGAGGTGCACGACCACAAACTTCATCTCGGCATCGTCGACGGTACGCTGCGCCGCAGCACGCCACGCCTTCTCGGCGCTGGCGTAGTCGGGGAATACGCCGACGAACTCGATCTTGCTCAGATCGTTGAAATCCAGGGTGCGCGGGTCGCTGACGCGGCCGCCGAATACGAGGTGGAGCTTGCTCATGCGCTTGCTTTCCTAGGGAGGGGGGTGCCGCCTCCCTAGCGTGTTCGACCCGCGGTTTGAACCTTTAGACGCCCTATCTTCTCAAACGGCAGGCTTTTGCGAAACCGCCTTCGCACCTGCGGCACCGGCCGTCGTGACGGCCTTGACGATACCTTCGAGCAAGCCCTTGGCCTGGTCGCGCGCATTGTCCTTGGTCAGGCCGAGTTCGCCTAGTTCCGAGCGGCCTGCATCCTTCGCGGCCGCAGTTGCCGCAACGAGCGTCTCGCTGAGGCGCTTGCCGACGGGGGCAAGCAGTTCCTTTTCGCGCGCCGAACGCGGGAGCAGCGCACCGGCGAGCGCGCCTACGGCGAGGCCGCCGACGAGGATGCCGAGCGGGTTGGACTCGAGGTTGTTGACGACGCGCTTGGTCTTCTCGCGCGAGACTTCGAGAACCTCCGAGGCCTTGTCGCCGGCGTCGTGATAGACCTTCGATGCGGTCTCGCGGACGGTGTCGAGACCTTCGCGGAGACGGCTCTCGGTCTCGTGGGCGGCTTCGTTGGCGGTGGTCTTTGCGTCGGTCATGGAAAATGTCCTTCTGGTGGCAAGCTGCTCGCCGTTCAATGCAATGAGGGTTCAACGCGAGCCGGGACTTCTAGGTTTCAATACGGTGACCGTAGTCAGCGCGGTCACCGCCCGCGGCGGAACAGTCCGACGATCCGGTGACGCGCGAGGAACAGTCCGGCGACGGCCGCGAACCCCGCGGTCGGCCCCGGATTGCGCTTCACGGTCTCGACGCTGGCGCTGAGCGCGGCGGTGCCGGCATCGGCGACGTCGCGGCTGGCGTTCAGCGCGAGCTTCCGCGGATTGAGCCGGTCCTGCAACTGCCCGATCGTCATCATGACGCGCTGGCGGGCGAGGGCCGATTCGATCTCTGCGGCGGCGACTTTGGCGGATGTCATGATACGGGCTCGCTCTTCGTCTGAAGCTTCGACTTGCCGATCATCGCCAGGATCGCCGCCACAGCGAGGACGGCCACCACGACGATGGCGGTCGCCCATCCTGGCCCCACCAGCGTCGCCACCGTCAAGATCGCACCGACCAGCAGTGCGATCAGCGCGGCGAGAGCCAGCACGCTGGCAACCGCGAAGAACATCGCGGCCGACTTGTACGCACTCGCCGTCTCGCCGAACTTCGCCTTGTAGACAGCGACTTCCGCGGTCGCGAGACTCTTCGTCTCGGTCGCCAGGCGACCGACGATCGACGCGATGCTCTCGTCCTCGCCGGTCGCGAACGTCAGTGGATCGACCAAGGCGTCAGACCTTCGAGTTGGCATCGACGCCCGACTGCACCAGTCGCGCGACGACAAAGCCGATGGCGGCGGCTGCACCTACCGCGATGGCCGGCGATTTCCGCACGAGTTCGCGCGCGTCGTCGAACAGCTCGTCGATGTCCTTGGCCTTCACCTGGTCGGCGAAACCCGAGACGCTGTCGGCGGCGCTGCGGGCATAGCCGCCATACTGCGAGCCGAGCTTCTCATCGACTTGGCCGGCGGCGTCGGTCAGCAACTGCGCGACCTGCTCCAGAGCACCACTCGCACGTGCCTTGCCGTCTTCGGCGAAGGTGCGGACCTTGTCGGTCGCCTGCGCGGTGTACTTGTTGGCGCCGTCCTTGATCGCCTGCTTGGCGTCGCCGGCCTTGGCCGAGACATCGCCGTTATCGATCGTCTTGCTGAGCTCGGTCCCGACCTCGTTCGCGGTCGTTTTCAGGTCGTTGACGGTGTCGTTTACGCTGGAGTCGGCCATGACGGTCCCTTTCAGAATTGTTACGCCCTCAACACCGTCGTTGGAGCACGGTTCCCGAACCGTCGCGCGATTGCACGACACTATTCTCGGATGTCCGCGCGATTGCCCGATATGGCGTGAGACGGTAGAGGCGGCGCGAACGACCCGGCACCGGGATTTGTAGGAGCATCGTTACGTGACCGCAATCATCGACCTTCATGCACGCCAGATCATCGACAGCCGCGGCAATCCGACCGTCGAGGTCGACGTGCTGCTCGAAGACGGCAGCTTCGGCCGCGCCGCCGTGCCCTCGGGCGCGTCGACCGGCGCACACGAGGCGGTCGAGCGCCGCGATGGCGACAAGACCCGTTGGGGCGGCAAGGGCGTCGACGGCGCGGTCGATGCGGTCAACGACGAGATCACCGATACCGTGCTCGGCATGGACGCGGAGGACCAGTCGGACCTCGACCGCGCGATGATCGAGCTCGACGGCACCGAGAACAAGGGCCGGCTGGGCGCGAATGCGATCCTGGGTGTCAGCCTCGCCGTCGCCAAGGCCGCGGCCGAGGCGCGTGGCCTGCCGCTGTACCGCTATGTCGGCGGCGTGCAGGCGCATCTGCTGCCGGTGCCGATGATGAACATCATCAACGGCGGCGAGCATGCCGACAACCCGATCGATTTCCAGGAATTCATGGTCGTGCCGGTCGGCGCGTCGAACATCCTCGAAGCGGTGCGTTGCGGCTCGGAAATCTTCCACACGCTGAAGAAGGGCCTGAGCGAGAAGGGCCTGTCGACCAGCGTCGGCGACGAGGGTGGCTTCGCGCCGAACATCGGCAGCACGACCGAAGCGCTCGACTTCATCATGTCGAGCATCGAGAAGGCTGGGTACAAGCCCGGCGAGGACGTGATGCTCGCGCTCGATTGCGCGGCGACCGAGTTCTACAAGAACGGCAAGTACGACATCTCGGGCGAGGGCCGGATCCTCGAGAGTGCCGAGATGGCGGAATATCTCGCGGACCTGACGCGGCGCTACCCGATCTTCTCGATCGAGGACGGCATGGGCGAGGACGATTGGGAGGGCTGGAAGACGCTGACCGACCTGATCGGTGACAAGGTGCAGCTGGTCGGCGACGATCTGTTCGTGACCAACCCGAAGCGCCTGAAGCGTGGGATCGACCAGGGTATCGCGAATTCGCTGCTGGTGAAGGTCAACCAGATCGGCACGCTGACCGAGACGCTGGAGGCGGTGTCGATGGCACAGCGGGCGAAGTATACCGCGGTGATGTCGCATCGTTCGGGCGAGACCGAGGATTCGACGATCGCCGATCTGGCGGTCGCGACCAACTGCGGGCAGATCAAGACGGGCAGCCTCGCGCGGTCGGACCGGTTGGCGAAGTACAACCAGCTGATTCGGATCGAGGAAGAGCTGGGCGATGCGGCGCGGTACGCGGGTCGCGACATCCTGATCGGGGGGTGATTGCCCCATCCGTCATGCCGGGCCCTTCGACTAGCTCAGGAGGGCCTTGTTCCGGCATCCACGGTCCCGCATAATCTACAGACTTGATTGCGCGGAACGGTGGACCCCGGAACAAGTCCGGGGCGACGGAGTGGGTTTGGAGTACCGGAGGACGACATGGCACGCGTGACGACGAAGACCAGCAAGTTGCGGAAGACGATGCGCAAGGCCGCGTGGCCGGCGCTGGGGCTGACGCTGATGGCGTTCTTCGGCGCGTATGCCGTGCTTGGGCCGAACGGGATGTTCGCGTATGGCGACTACAAGCGCCAGCTTGCGAAGCGCGAGCAGGACTATGCCGCGCTCGATCGCAAGCGCGAGGTGCTGAAGAACCGGGTGGCGTTGCTGAACCCGGATCATGCGAACCCGGATATGGTCGACGAGATGGTCCGCAAGGAGCTGAACGTCGCGCATCCGGACGAGGTTATCGTCCCGCTGGGGAATTGAGCTTCTGCACCCTTCCTGAAAGGGAGGGGTCTTCTGCTCGCCTCCCTGAAAGGGAGGGGCTGGGGGTGGGTTGGCCGGCTTGAGCCGCCACCGATGGAATATGCGGAAGCCGACCCACCCCCGACCCCTCCCTTCCAAGGAGGGGCAAGAAGTTTGGTCGGTTGGAGTTTACCGACCCAGGAACGTCAGCAGGTCGTTGGTGAAGCGATCGCTCTCGGTGATCGTCAGGCCGTGCGGGGCGCCGTCATATTCGACCAGCTGCGAGTCCGCGATGCCCTTGGCGGCGGCGCGGCCGGTGGCGTCGATCGGGACGGTCTTGTCGCTCGTCCCGTGGACGACCAGCGTCGGTACGCGGAAGGCGGCCAGATCCTGACGGAAATCGGTGTGGCCGAACGCCTTGGCGCATTCCAGCGTCGGGTGAAGGCCCGCCTGCATCGCGAGGCTCCAGACCCAGTCGACGACCTCGTCGCTGACCGGCGACGTGATGAACCCGACGCCGAGGAATTGCTGGAGGAAGGTCTTGAAGAACGCCGGGCGGTCGTCTTCGATACCGGCGCCGATGCTGGCCAGCGTCTCTTCGGGAACGCCGTCCGGGTTGTCGTCGGTCTTGAGCATGTACGGCACGACCGACGAGATCAGCCCGGCCGCGACCACGCCCTTGCCCTCGTAGCGGCTCATGTAGCGCGCGATCTCGCCGCCACCCATCGAGAAGCCGACGATCGTCGCGTCGGTGTTCGCGCCGGTGGCTTCCATCACGTCGGCCAGATCGTCGGTCAGCGTGTCGTAGTTGTAGCCGGTCCAGGGCTGGCCCGAGCGACCGAAGCCGCGGCGGTCATACGCGATCGCGCGGAAGCCGGCGTGCGCGAGTGCCATCGCCTGGGCGTCCCAGCTGTCGGCGTTGAGCGGCCAGCCGTGCGTGAGGATCACCGGGCGACCCGTGCCCCAGTCCTTGACGTAAATGTCTGTACCGTCACGGGTTTTTACGTAGGGCATGCAAGTCTCCGGTCTGTCTTGGCAGATGCACGTTCAACGGCTCATCGTGCGCGCCGTTCCGCATGCTGGCGTACCGAAGCTTCGACTGGCAGCATGGTCCCAGACGAATCGGAATTGGAGACAGGATGCGGATCGGACTTATGACGACGGCGCTTGGCGCAGTCCTCGCCTTGAGCGCGTGCGGTCCTGCGCAGACCGCGTCGAACACGCAGGCTCCTGCGGCGCCGACGACCGCTGCGAAGGGCGACTGGGCGGGGTTCCGCGATGGCTTCATCGACGGCTGGTTCAAGATCGATCCGGCGAACGCGGTCTATCAGGGCAAGCACGAATATGACGGCGGCTTGGGCGACTGGAGCGCGGCGGGGCTGAAGCGGCAGGCGGACTTCCTGCATGGCGCGATTGACAAGGCGGGGGCGTTCAAGGACCTGAAACCCGCCGAGGCGTTCGAGCGCGACTATCTGGTGCAGGTCGCCAAGGGGAAGCTGTTCTGGCTAGAGGATGCCGACCAGCCGCATCACAATCCGGCCTGGTATGTCAGCGCGGGGCTCGATCCGAACACGTATATCGCGCGCAACTATGCCGATGCGCCGACCCGGATGAAGGCGCTGACTGCGTTCCTGCAGAAGATCCCGGCGGCGGCGGGCAACATCAAGGCGAACCTCAAGACGCCGATGCCGCTGAGCTACGTCAGTTACGGGACGGCGGCGTTCAACGGCTTTGCCGACTATTATGCGGGCGACGCGGTGAAGGCGTTTGCAAGCGTGAAGGATGCCGCAGCGCAGAAGCAGCTCACCGACGCGGCGCAGGCGGCGTCGAAGGCGATGCGCGATCTGGGGACGTGGACCGAGGGCCAGCGCGCTTCCGCGACGCAGGATTTTGCGCTCGGGGCGGACAAGTTCTCGCGGATGGTGGCGATGACCGAGGGCGTCGATACGCCGCTCGACCAGCTCGAGGCGGCGGGTGTTGCCGACCTCAAGCGCAACCAGGCGGCGCTGGCGCAGGCGTGCGGGGCGTTCGCCAAGGGGCAGACGATCCTCGCTTGCATGGACAAGATGAACGCGAACAAGCCGGTCGGTGGGCCGGTTGCAGAGGCGCGGCGGCAGATCCCAACGTTGCGGAAATTCGTCGTGGATCACGACCTGCTGACGATCCCGGGGACCGAGCAGGCGCTGGTCGAGGAATCGCCGCCGTACAACCGGCAGAACTCGGCGTATATCGATCCGCCGGGGCCGTTCGATAAGGGCGTGCCGTCGATCTACTATATCTCGCCGCCAGATCCCACGTGGACCAAGGCGGTGCAGGACGCGTTCGTGCCGGGCAAGAACGACCTGTTGTTCACGTCGGTGCACGAGGTGATGCCGGGGCATTTCGTCCAGTTCCTGCATGCGAACCGCTCGCCGTCGCTCTTCGGGCGGTTGTTCGTGGGGTATGCGTTTGCCGAGGGGTGGGCGCATTATGCCGAGGAGATGATGTGGGAGGCCGGGCTCAACAACGGCGATCCCGAGACGCATGTCGGGCAGATCTCTAACGCGCTGCTGCGGGATTGCCGGTATCTGTCGGCGATCCGCATGCATGCGAAGGGGATGACGCAGGAGCAGTCGTTCCGGATGTTCGTCGACGAGTGTTACCAGGACGAGGGGAACGCCAAGCAGCAGGCGGCTCGGGGGACGTATGATCCGGCGTATCTGAACTACACGATGGGTAAGCTGATGATCCGGAAGTTGCGGGCGGATTGGACTGCGACGCGGGGTGGGCGGAAGGCTTGGAAGGCGTTCCATGATCAGTTTCTGAGTTATGGTGGACCGCCGATCCCCTTGGTGCGGGCGGCGATGATGGGGGAGGCTAAGGCGACGGCTGCTTTCTGAGGGGTATCCTCCCCGGAACGGGGAGGGGGACCAGCGAAGCTGGTGGAGGGGGCTCACCCCGAGAGTTGCGGTCGTAAATGCTCGGGTTGCTACCTGTGGCTGTCAGCGGTTGCCGTATTCGTTCTTCGAAGCGGTACGCTCCGGGTGATCCCCCTCCACCCCCGCTCTGCGAGCGGCGGTCCCCCTCCCCTTGCCGGGGAGGAATAGCAGGGTGAACATTCTTCTCCTGCTCCCTCTCCCCCTTCCGGGGAGAGGGCTGGGGTGAGGGGCTGTTCCGGGCGGAGCGCTGCTTGGCTGCCCCTCACCCCGACCCTCTCCCCGGAGGGGAGAGGGAGCAGCAGTTAGCGCGTCTGCTGGGCGGGTTGGACGTCCTGCGTTTCCTCGGTCGGCGGGTTGCGGATCGAGGGGCGGAGGCGGCTTAGGCTGCATAGGCCTGCCACTAGCGCTAGACCGGCGGCTACGAGCGGCGGGGTCATGCCGGCGCCTACGCCCATGGCCAGGAGGGCGGCGACCAGGGTGGCGCCGGTGGTCTGGCCTACCAGGCGGACCGTCGAGACGAGGCCGCCCGCCGCTGCGGCGCGTTCGCGGGGGGCGGAGCCGATGATGAGGCGCGCGTTCGGCGCCATGAACATCCCGAACCCCGAGCCGCACAACGCCATCCGCCATGCGATGTCGAAATACCCTGGGTCGGCCGGCATGTACGCGATCAGCAGTAGCGCGCAGATCGAGACGCCCATGCCGATCCCGCCGAGCAGCCCTGCCGGGTAGCGATCCGACAACCAGCCGGAGAGCGGCGCGACGAACATGTTCGCCAGCGGCCATGGCGCGATCGCCGCGCCGACCTCCGCCGCGCTGAAACCGAAGGCGTGCGTCAGGCGGAACGGGGTCGAGAGCAGCAGCGTCATCTGCGCGATGAACGCGGTGTAGGCACCGATCGCCGACAGCGCGAGCACCGGCCGCGCGAGCAGGTCGATTGGCAGGATCGGCTTGGTCTCGCCTTGCTCGCGCTTCACGAAGAACCAGCCGATCACGACGCCGGTCAGGACGATCGCGGCGGAGACGATCGGGCTGTCGCCGTGGACTGCGCTCTCCGCGCCGCCGATGACGAGGCCGATCATTGCCGCGCACATCACCGCGCCAAGGACGTCGAAGGGTTCGTCGTGTTTTCGCGGTTCGGGTAGCGCGCGTCCGAGTAGGAGCGACGCGATCGCGAACGGGACTGCGCTGGCGAACACCCAGGGCCAGGGGGCGATGGCGAGGACGAGGCCGCCGATCGTCGGGGCGAGTGCCGCGGAACTGGAGACGACGACCGAGTTGATCCCCAGGCCGCGACCGAGCTGCTTGGTCGGGTAGATCGAGCGGATCAGCGCCGACGAAACGCTCAGTGCCGCCGCGGCGCCCAGGGCCTGCGCGGCGCGGACGACGAGCAGGAACGGCAGGCTCTTGGCGAAGAAGCAGAGCAACGTCGCTACGGTGAAGAGCAGCTGGCCGTATTGGTACATGCGCTTCAGGCCGATGCGGTCGCCGAGCCCGGAGAACGGGAGCAGCGCCATCGCCAGGATCAGCTGGTACACCGTGACGACGGTCACCACCGCGCTGCTGCCGACGTTCAGATCGCGCGCGATTGTGGGGAGTGCGACGGTGGCGATGCCGCCGTCGATTATGGTGAGCGCAGTGCCTGCCGAGATCGCGGCGATGGCGACGAAGCGGCGGGGCTTGGGCAGGCCGTCGGCCGCCGATATCTGGTCCGGTTGCATTGCGGACCGCGATAGACCTCGGCATGTATCGCGCCAAGCAAATCAGGGAGATACGGTGATGCGGGTTCTGGCTTCGATGCTTGCGGCGACGATATTGAGCGGTGGCGCCGGACTTGCGGGCGGTGCCGCGCTTGCCCAAGTCGCACCGATGACCAAAACGAACACTGCCGATCCGTATATCTGGCTCGAGGACAAGGATGGCGCGAAGCCGTTGGCCTGGGTCGAGGCGGAGAATGCGAAGACGCTCCCCCGGCTCCAGAACGATCCGCGCTACAAGACCTTCTATGCCGAGGCGCTGGCGATCGCGTCGGCGAAGGATCGCATCCCGATGCCGAACCAGATGTTCGGGCGGATCTATAATTTCTGGCGCGATGCCGAGCATCCGCATGGGCTTTGGCGCTGGACGAGTGCGGCGGATTACGCGAGCGCGACGCCGAAATGGACGACCGCGCTCGATCTCGATGCGCTGGGCAAGGCCGAGGGCAAGCAGTGGGTGTGGAAGGGTTCGACCTGTCTCCAGCCCGAGGAGCGGTTGTGCCTGGTCGCGCTGTCGGAGGGCGGCGAGGATGCGGTGACGTATCGGGAGTTCGATCTGTCGACCGGTGCGTTCGTCGAGGGCGGATTCATGCTGCCGAAGTCGAAGCAGGATGCGAGCTGGGTCGACAAGGATACGCTGCTGGTCGCGCGCGACTGGGGGGCGGGGACGACGACGCAGTCGGGCTATGCGTTCGTGCTGAAGCAGGTGAAGCGCGGCCAGCCGCTGACCGCCGCGACCGAGGTGTATCGCGGGGCGGCGACCGACCAGGGGCCGACCGGTGCGGACGTGCTGACCGACGAGAAGGGCAACCGGCTGGTGGTGATCCAGCGACGGAAGACGTTCTTCGGCGCGGACAAGCTGGTGTGGACGCCGGCGGGCACGCGGCCTCTCGCGCTGCCCGACCGGACGTTTCCGGCGGGGATGATCGACGGGCAGGTGATCTTCTCGACCAGCGATCCTTGGGGCAAGATCCCCGAGGGGGCGGTTGCTTCCGCGCCACTCGCCGAGGTGGAAAAGGGGACGATTAACCCGACGATCGTGTTTGCGCCGGGGCCGCGCCAGTCGGTCGACGGGATGGCGCTGACCAGGTCGAAGCTGTTGCTGGTCGTGTCGGACAACGTCCGCGGTCGTGCGTCGGTTTACACGCATGGGGCGGGGGGCTGGACGGCCAAGCCGATCGCGCTGCCCGACAATGCCTCGATCGATGTCGCGAGCACGACCGATCGTAGCGACGATGCGTATCTGACGGTGACGGGGTTCCTGACGCCGACCTCGCTCTATTCGCTTGATGCAGCGACGGGGGCTGCGCCGAAGCCGATCAAGACGCTGCCGGCGAAGTTCGATGCGTCGAACGACGTCGTCGAGCAGTTCGAGGCGACGTCCACGGACGGGACGAAGGTGCCGTATTTCGTGGTCCACAAGAAGGGCATCACGCTCGACGGGACGACGCCGACGATCATGACAGCGTATGGCGGTTTCCAGGTGTCGATGACGCCGAGCTATTCGGGGAGCACCGGCAAGCTTTGGCTGGAAAGGGGCGGGTCGTACGTGCTCGCCAACATTCGCGGCGGCGGCGAGTTCGGGCCGAAATGGCATGACGCTGGGCGGAAGACGAAGCGGCAGGTGATCTATGACGACTTCGCCGCGGTGGCGAAGGACCTGTTCGCGCGGAAGCTGACGAGTCCGGCCAAGCTGGGGATCTATGGCGGGTCGAATGGTGGGTTGCTGATGGGGGTCGAGTTCAATCAGCATCCGGACCTATGGAAGGCTGTGACGATCCAGGTGCCGTTGCTCGACATGATCCGGTACGAGGGGATTGCGGCAGGGGCGTCGTGGGTCGACGAATATGGCTCGGTGACGGTGCCGGCGGAGAAGGCTTTCCTCGAGACGATCTCGCCGTATCAGAACATCAAGAGGGGCATGGCGTATCCGGAGCCGTATATCTGGACGACTACCAAGGACGACCGGGTCGGGCCGCAGCATGCGCGGAAGTTCGCGGCGCGGTTGAAGGAATATGGGCTTCCGTATCTTTACTATGAGGACACGGCGGGTGGGCATTCGGGCGATGCGGATATCGAGCAGGGGGCTCGGTTGCAGGCTTTGCAGATGACGTATTTTACGCAGAAGCTGGTCGGGCCGGCGAAGTAGGGGGCGGCCAAATAACTACGTCATCCTGGACTTGCTCCAGGATCCAGAGCCACGAAGCGTTATGCTCGTGGCTCTGGATCCTGACTTTCGTCAGGATGACGAAGTTTGGTTCAGCGGCAGCGGACCTGGCTGTTGTTCTGCTCCACTGCACGCCCGGCGAGGCCACCTGCCGCTGCACCCAGCAGCGAGCCGACGATCCGCGAACGGCCGCCGTCGATCACGTTGCCGAGGATGCCGCCACCGGCCGCGCCGATGATCAGCCCGGTCGTGCCGTCGTTGCGCTTGCAGTAATATTTGCCGTCTTGACCCGCATAGACGCGGTCGTTGGTCGACAGCGTGCGCTCCTGATAGTTCGGGCCGGCGCGATAGTAGCGCGAGGGATCGTAATTGCCTTCATCGCGCTCGTCCGGATACGCTTCCTGGTAGCCGCCGCTGCGATCTGGCGCGGTGCGATAGCCGCCCTGGGGCGCGTAGCCGCCACGATTGCCGCGGACCGACTGGTAGCGATCGAATTCCTGGCGGAAGATCTGCAATTCGCTGTCGAGGCGCGACTGGGCGGCGGCGAAACGCGCGTCGTCGGCTTGCGACTGCGCGAGTGCGGGGGTGGCGGCTGAGAGGCAGGTAGCGGCGATCAGTGCAGCCGTACCGAGAAAACGCTTCATGATCCGGGTCCTTCTAAGAGGTCACAACGAGAGTGGGCGGCAGCATCGCGCCACCGCCCACTCAATTTCAAGACTTATCAGCGGCAGATCTGCACGCGGCGGTTGTGGCGCCATTCGGTGCGGCAGCGGCGGTTGTTGTTCCAGTTGCGACGATCATGATCGCGACCACGCCAGCGGCGGTCGTCATGACGATCGCCACGATGGTCGTTGTGGCGATAGTCGCGGCGGTCGCCACGGTGGTCGCCCCGGTGATCGTTGTCGCGATACTGCTGGCTGTACCCGCGCTGTGCTTCTGCGGGAGCGGCGGCGCCGAGGCCGAGTGTCGCGAAGGCCAACCCGGCAGCGATGAGATGTGTAAACTTCATGAGATGTCCTCTCGAACCCGACAATCGGGATGTGCCGTTGATACGGCTATCGAGAGACATCGTTCCTGAACGGGGTTGTTGGCTGGCGTACAGGTTGGGCGCGCCAGCCGGGGATCAGTGGCCCGATGTTAGCCGGGGAGGCCCTCGATCACGAACACGCGGTAGTCGGCGCCCTTTAGACGGTGCTGCAACGCGTCCTGATAGGCCGGGCTGTCATACCAGGCATGCGCCTCGGCCACGTCCGGGAATTCGAGGATCACGGCGCCCTCGACAGCCTGACCTTCGAGCGTCTCGACCGCACCGTAGAACGCCAGCGGCTTCAGCGTGCGGCCTTCGCGGGCGAGGGGTGCCTTGGCCTGGTATTGCTTCATCTCTTCGGCATCGGTGACTTCGTTGCGCACGAACACGACATAGGCGGTCATCTGGATTCTCCTTCTGCGGCGGCAGATATACCTGTGCCCGTCATAATGCGCCTGGTTTCGGTCTGAACGCGCCGAGGCCGGCGATCGCCAGCCGTTGTGCGGGGATCGCGGTCTCGGCGAACGAGAAGCGCAGGTAGCGCGCGGTGGTCGGTCGGGCGAAGGCGATCCGCTGGGCGGCGAGCGCGTAGGCGATGTTGGGGAGTTCGCCCTTGGCGATGTCCTGCCAGGTCTTGCCGTCGGTGCTTGCCTCGACCCGGTAGCCTTTCGGCGGGGCGGTCTTTGCCATCACCGCGCGGGACGGGATCAGGACGAAGCCGGCGAGCGTTTCGCTCGCGGCGAGGTCGATCGTGACCGAGGCGGGTGTGCCGGGCGCGGGTGCGGGCATGGTCCAGGCGGTCGCGCTGTCGTCGTCGAGCAGCGCCTTGGCACCCGGTGCGGTCGCGGTGACGATCGACCAGCGGCTGGTTACGACCGTGGTCGTGTCGGTGTTGCGGACCTGGGCGACGGGCTCGGGCGCGACCTGACGGAAGAGCGCGACTTCGCTGATCGCGGGGCAGGCTGTGCCTTCGAGGATGCGCAGGCGGAGGCGGCGGGGGGCGGTCGGCGTGTCCAGGCGGACGATGCGCTGGGGGCCGATGCCCGAATGCTCGGCGAGCTTTTCCCATCGTCCGTTGATCTCCGCATCAATAGCGAACCGGGTCACGCGGATGCCGAGTGGGAGATACTCGCGGAGGCGGATGAGGTCGAACGATTGGCCCGGCGGGAGGTCCAGCGTCAGCGTCGGCGTAGTGATGGCGTCGGGCGTCGACCAGTAGGTGTCGCGGTTGCCGTCGAGCACCGTGCTTGCCGCATAGGTCTTCCCGCGGGCGTGGCTGGCGGATGCGACGGCGCCCTTGGCGAGATCGGTGGCGAAGGTCGCGGCTTGAGCAGCGCCGAACGACTTCAGCGTCTCGACGTCGATATCGGCGAGCCGACCGCGGCGGTCGGGCGGCAGGTTGAGGTTGAGGTTGGTGCCGCGACCGACCGACTCGTCGTGGAGCTTGATGAGGCGCGCGGGCGTCTTGACCTTCGAATCCTCGTCGGCGTGGTAGAACCAGCCGGGCCGGATCGAGACGTCGGTCTCGGCGGGCCACCAAAGGGGCGCACCGCGCACGCCCGAATTGCCCTCGGACTGGACATAGGGATGGTTCGGCATGGTCGGCCAGCACGGATCGCCGGCGACGCCGTCCTCGTTCCCGACCCAGCGGAGGTCCGCGCCGAGCGGGTCGAAGGTGCAGGCCATCGGCTGATGCTCGTGGACCAGCGCGACGATCGACGGCCAGTTATAGTATTTGGGCGCGTCGATCTTCCGCGTGTCGCGCGCGCCGCCGTAATAGCCGTCGCCGCCGTTCGCGCCGTCGAACCAGAATTCGAACAGCGTGCCGTAACGGGTGCAGAGTTCGACCACCTGCTTGCGGAAATACTCGACATAGGCCGGGCGGCCATAGTCGGCGTGGTTGCGATCCCAGGGTGAGAGATAGAGGCCGAAATCGAGCCCGGCACGGCGCGTGGCGCGTTCCATCTCGCCGACGATGTCGCCCTTGCCGTCCTTGTAGGGGCTGTTGCGGATGCAGTGTTCGGTCAGCATCGTCGGCCAGAGGCAGAAGCCGTCATGATGCTTGGCGGTCAGGATGATCCCGCGCATGCCGCCTGCCTTGGCCGCGGCGACGATCTGGTCGGGCGAGAAGTCGGTCGGGTCGAAGAGCTTCAGATCCTCGTCGCCATAGCCCCATTCGCGATCGGTGAAGGTGTTGATCGAGAAATGGACGAACGCATATTGCTCGCGCGCGTGCCAGGCGAGTTGCCGCTTCGAGGGCGTCGCGCCCCAAGGCTTCGGCGCGGTGTCGCGGCCGGCACCGATCGCGGGCGTGGCGGTGGCGGCTAGACCCGAGGCGAGCAGCAGGCGGCGGGAAACTTCGGTCATCATCGTCTCCGGGGGGTATCAGGCAGCGGGCTGGCCGAACGAGGGCGGTCGGTCGGCGAGCTTCGCGCCGAATGCAGAGTTCGGCGTGGCGGACATCGTGAAGCGGAGCGTGCCGCCGGCCGCGAGATTGGCATGCGATATCCAGCTTTTCGTCCACGGCTTGCCGTTCCACTGGACCGCCGCGACGTAGGGCGTGTCGGCGCGGTTGCCGGGGGCTTCGACGACCAGCTTGCGACCCTTGCCGACGCGGACTTCGGCGTGGGTGAACAGCGGCGAGCCGAACACGTACACCGCCGCGACCGGATCGACCGGGTAGAAGCCGAGCGCGGACATCACGAACCACGCGCTCATCTGGCCGCAATCGTCGTTGCCGATGATTCCGTCGGGCGCGTTGCGGTACATCGTGTCGAGCAGCTTGCGGACCAACGCCTGCGTCTTCCACGGCTGGCCGACATAGGCGTAGAGATACGGCACGTGCTGGTCGGGTTCGTTGCCGTGCGCATATTGGCCGAGCAGGCCGGAGATGTCCGGCGGCGCGTCCTTGGGCAGCGTCGACGGCGCGGCAAACAGCGCATCGAGCCGGCTCGCGAACTTCGCGTCGCCGCCGAAATGCGCGATCTGGCCGTAGAGATCGTGCTGGTTCAGGAACGTCGTCTGCCAGCCATTCGCTTCGGTATAATCGCGGTAGCGCTTGGTGTGGCCGAGCTGGATCGGGTCGTAGGGCGTCAGCCAACTGCCGTCGGCGAGTTTGGGCCGCGCGAGGCCGATCGCGGGATCGAGCACGTTACGGTAGTTGCGGCTGCGGAGACGCAGGCGATCGGCGTCTTCTTTCGCGCCGGCCTTCTGCGCGAGCGTCGCCATTGCCCAGTCGTCATAGGCGTATTCCTGAGTCCGGCTGACCGACTCGTCGACGACGTCCGCGGGTAGGTAGCCGCGCTCGATATAGGTGCCACGCGCGCGGCTGTTGACGAGGTCGGGCGCGGCGGGATCGAACGCGCGCGTTCGGATCGCGGGCCATGCTGCGGCATAGCCGGCGTCGATGCCCTTTGCCGCGGCCTCGGCTATGATCGCGACCGAGTGCCAGCCGATCATCGTGCCGGTCTCGACTCCCTGGAGCGGCCAGCAGGGCGGGCCGTACGCGCTTTGCTGCGTCTGGCGGATCAGGTCGCGGACCAGCGACTTCGCGCGATCGGGCGCGACCAAAGTCAGCAGCGGGTGGAGCGTGCGATACGTGTCCCAGGTCGAATAGGTGCTGTACGCCTGCTCGCCGGCGGGGACGCTGTGGACTTCGCGATCGAGCCCGACATAGCGGCCGTCGACGTCGGAGAAGAGCGTCGGCGCGATCATCGCGTGGTAGAGCGCGGTGGTCATGATGACGCGGGCGTCGTTGCTGCCGCCCTCGACCTTCACGACCTTGAGCGTGTCCGCCCAGTTGCGGATAGCCTGGCGTCGCGCAACGTCGAACTCGCGGAAATAGGACGCGGCGAGGTTGGTGCGCGCGCCGGCCATGTCGACCGCGGAGACGGCGGTGCGGACGACGATCGGTGCGGCACCCGCGTTATCGTAATGCAGCACCGCACGGACGCGGTCGGCGGTGACGATCGCGCCGTTGACGCCCTGCGTGTCGGCGTAGAGCGTGATCCGGTCGGGCTTTGGCGACACGTGCATCGCGAAATGGATGCGGCGCCCCTTCGCCCAGCGGAACGTGCGGCGGCTGCCGGTGAGCGTGCCGTCGGTATCGAGCTCGATCCGGCTCTCGTCGATCAGCGGACCTTCGCCGGGGCGGCTGTCGCGGTAGTTGCCGAGGTCGACCAGAAGGTGGCCGGGGCCGGCGGGGAAGTGGTGACGCTGCCACCCGACGCGCGTCTCCGCGGTCAGTTCGGAGCGGACGCCGTTGCCGAGCGTGACGGCGTAATAGCCGGGCTCGGTGACTTCCTGCGTGTAAGTCTGGCGATAGCCTTCGCCGGGCTTGTCGGGTGCGCCGGGCAGCAGTTTGACCGCGCCGCGACCGGGGACGACCAGCACGTCCATCAGGTCGGCGATGCCGGTGCCCGACAGATGCGTGTGCGAGAAGCCCATCATGGTCGGGTCGCCGTGATGATAGCCCGAACAGTTCGCCCAATTCTCGGTATCGGTGTCGGGGCTGACCTGCACCATCCCGAACGGCATCGTCGCGCCGGGATAGGTATGGCCGTCTCCGCCGGTGCCGATCCAGAGGTTGGGCGCGGCCTTTGCGGACCGTGCGGCGGCGGGGATCGCGCCGGTGAGTGCGAGCGCACCGCTGGAGCCGAGCAGGGCGCGTCGGGTGATCTTCATAAGGAGCTCGCCAATAGTGCGGGGCGGGTGTTCGCAAGCTGAACGATCAGTTCCCCGAACAGCCCGTTGGCCCAGGCGAACCAGGACCGCGTGAACTTGGCGGGATCGTCCTTGTCGAACGCCTCGTGGATGAAACCGGTGTCGGCGTCGGTGTCGCGCAGCATACGCAAGCACGCGCGGACAGTCGCGTCGTCGGCGCCCGCCAGCGCGCGGACGATCAGCGACATCGGCCAGATATGGCCGAGCCCGACATGCGGTCCGCCGATCCCCTCGGCCTTGGCGCCCTTGAAGAAATAGGGGTTGGCGTCGCTCCAGGCGGCTTGCGCGGTGCGGCGCCAGAGCGGATCGGTGGCGCGGACGCAGCCCATATAGGCGAGCGCGGAGAGCGACGGCACGTTGGCGTCGTCCATGAAGACCGCGTTGCCGAAGCCATCGACCTCGTACGCCCAGACCTCGCTGCCGTCGCGCAGGCGCATCCGGCCGTGCGCGACGAGCGCCGCCTCGACTTCATTCGCGAGCGCGGTGGCATCAGCGGCGAGCCCCGTGTCGTGACGTGCTTCGTTCGCGACGACCGCGAGTTCGCGCAGGGTGGTGACCGCGAACAGGTTCGACGGGATCAGATACGGGTAGACGCAGGAATCGTCCGAGGGGCGGAAGCCGCATTGGATCAGGCCGTTGGGCTTGGCGGGATTGCCCCAGCCTTCGAGCGCCATCGTCTCGGTGTTGCGGTTCGAGGATCGCAGGAAGCTGTAGGGGCCGCGATCGTCCTTGCGCTGTTGCTCGCGGTAGGTGCGGATGCTCGCGCGCGCCGCCTCGGCCCAGGTCGCATCGAACGGCGTGGCATCACGCGTCGCCTGCCAATAGCCGTAGGCGAGGCGCATCGGATAGCAGAGCGAGTCGATCTCCCATTTGCGCTCCGCGACGCCGGGTTTCATCTCGGTCTGGTCCTTCAGCGCCCAGCTGAGGTTGGTCTTCGCCGTCGGGCTTTCCATGAACGCGTTGGCGTAGGGGTCGATCAGGATCGAGCGCGATTGGCGTGCGATCAGGCCGCGGAAGAGCGTGCGTAGCGCCGGATCTTCGCGGACGAGATGGAGATAGGGGCGAAGCTGCGCGGAGCTATCGCGGAGCCAGAGGCAGGGGATGTCGCCGGTGATGACGAACGCATCGGGGGCGCCGCCGATCGTCGACATGCGGACGGTGGTGTCGAGCGTGTTCGGATAGCAGTTGCCGAACATCCAGCGGAGTTTCGGGTCGCCGATCCGGGCCGAGACGCGCGCGATCTCGCGTTCGACCGAGCGGCTGGTGAAGTTGCGGTTGGCGAGCGCGGGGCGCTTGCTGGGGAGCGAGGGGCGGGCGGCGAAGGCGGGCGTGCCGACGAGCGCCAGGCCCCCGGCTACACCGCCCGCCATGACGGTGCGGCGGTCCATGGTCGTGGCGCTCACTTGGGCAGCTCCACCGTCGTGCCGGTGATCGTCAGGTCGCTCCATTGGCCCGCGCCGTCGCCGGGCTGGCCGCCGCCGATATAAAGGCGGTAGGCGCCGGGGACGATCGTCCGCGTGCCGTCGCGTGCGACGCTGCTCATCGATCGCGGATCGATCGTGAGCGGCACGGTGCGTGACTGGCCGGGCTTGAGCGCGACGCGGCCGAAGCCGACGAGCTGGCGCTGGAGGACGGGTGTGGTCGGGCCGCCGGCCTTGGCCGCGGGCGCTACGAGGTAGGCCTGGACGACTTCTTCACCGGCGCGGTTGCCGGCGTTCGACAGCTTGGCGGTGACGGTGAGCGGCTGTCCGGCGGCGACGCTGAGGGATGGCTTTGTCACCGAGTACGCAAAGTTCGTGTAGCTCAGGCCGTGGCCGAAACCCCAGAGCGGCGTGCCGGTGAAGTACCGGTAGGTGCGCTCCTTCATGGTGTAGTCGGTGAACGCGGGCAGGTCGCCGGTGGTCTTGTAGAAGGTGACGGGGAGGCGGCCCGACGGGTTGTTGAGCCCCGCCAGCGTCTCGGCGATCGCGGTGCCGCCGGCCTGGCCCGGATACCAGGCGGCGAGGATCGCATCGGCCGATGCCGGATCGACCGCGACCGCGCTGCCGCTGGTGAGGACGAGGACGATGGGCTTGCCGGTGGCCTTCAATGCTTCGAGCAGGCGGACCTGCGCTGGAGGCAGGCCGATGTCGGTGCGGTCGCCGCCGACGAAGCCGGGGACGCTGACCGAGAGTGCTTCGCCTTCGAGATCGGGCGACAGGCCCATCACCGCGACGATCACGTCGGCGTCGCGCGCGGTGGCGACGGCCTGGTCGAGCAACGGCTGTGCGGGGGGGGCCCAGAGCAGGCGGACGCCTTCGTCGTCGCTGCGATGATCGAGTTCGAGGCGGAACGGGACGGGCTTGCCGTCGCTGGTGAGCGTGACCTCGACGCGGCCCTTCTTGACCTCGCCGGCGGAGAGCTGGCGGTCGCCGATCCAGAGCCGGACCGCGTCGTGCGTCGCGCAATCCTTCCAGCAGGCGGGGACGTCGACGACCAGCGGATAGGTGCCGGCGGCGGGGGGCGTGAAGGTCCCGGTCCAGCGCACGCCGAACGTCTTGGCGAGACCGGGCGTGGGGCTCGCGCGGTTGTGGTCGATGTCGATGTGGCGATCGGTGCGCGTCAGGGTCGGTGCGCCGACGCCAGCCTGGGCGGCGAAATACTCGGTCTTCAGGCGGCCGGCGAAGACGGTCTCGGGGACGGGCACGGCTGCACCGTCGGCTAGCGACGAGCCTTGCGCGTAGCGGACGTTGGCGGCGCCGAACTGCTTGCGGATGCCCTCCAGCGGGGTGACGGGGGCGACCGCGGTGCCGTGGTAATTACCCTGCAGCACGCCGAGATCGTCGGCGTCCGCGCCGATCACCGCGATCCGGCTGCCGGGCTTCAATGGCAGGCGGTTGGCGTCGTTCTTGAGCAGGACGATCGACTTCCGTGCCGCGTCGAGCGCGAGCGTACGGTGGGCGGGGGTGTCGACCTGGTCGGTGCCGATGCTGCGCCACGGATTGGCGGCGCCGAACACGGTGCCGAGCGCGCGGCGGGCTTCGAGCGAACGGATCAACGCGGTGTCGACCTCGGCTTCGGTGACGAGGCCCTGGCGGACGGCGGCGGGGAGGGCGGCATAGGCACTGCCGCAATTGAGGTCGGTGCCGCCTCGTATCGCGGCGGCGGCGGCGCCCGCGGCGTCGAGGCGGTAGTGGTGGTAGAGGCTGATGTTCGACACCGCGTCGCAGTCCGACACGGTGAAGCCCTTGAACCCCCAGTCGCGCCGCAGCCGGTCGACCATCAACGCCGACGATGCACAGGCGGGGACGCCGTGGATCGAGTTGTACGCGCACATCAGCGACTGCGCCTTGCCCTCGGTGACGGCGAGGCGGAATGCGGGGAAGTAGGTCGCCTCCAGGTCATAGGGGCTGGGATCGACGTCGAAGCTGTCGCGTCCGGCTTCGGGGCCGCTGTGGACCGTGAAATGCTTGGGGGTAGCGATGACCTTGGGGTGGAGCGGGTCGGGGCCCTGCAACCCGCCGATGAACGCGACGCCGAGGCGACCGGTCAGATACGGGTCCTCGCCGTAAGTTTCCTGGCCGCGGCCCCAGCGTGGATCGCGGAAGATGTTGATGTTGGGTGACCAGATCGTCAGCCCTTCGTAGATCTTGCGGTTCGCGCCGACGTCCTGCGCATTGAAGCGCGCGCGCGCCTCGGTCGCGACGACGTCGCCGATCTTCGCGACCAGCGCGGTATCCCAGGTCGCGGCCATGCCGATCGCCTGTGGGAAGACGGTCGCGTGGCCGTTGCGCGCGAGGCCGTGAAGCCCTTCGTTCCACCAGTCATAGGCGGGCAGGCCGGCTTTTGGATCGGCGGGCACGGTGCTCTGCAACTGCGCCGCTTTCTGTTCGAGCGACATTTGCGCGACGGCGGTCGCCACCGGGTCGGCGGACGCGAGCAGGAGCCAGATCATCGGGCGAGGGTCCTCAAGGTAAGCGCTTTTCGCAAGGTGGCGGCGGAGGCGTCGGAGACGACATGGATGGTGACGCTTTCGCCCGGCAACAGGTCGAAGCCGTCGTCGGACGGCTGGGCCGCGACCGCGCCGAAATCGAGCATGACCGCGCGGGCCAGATTTGTCGCGGTGATCTTCACGTCGGTGCCGGTCCAGCGAACGCTCAGGCCGGGGTCGGGATACGCCATGTCCTTGGGCAGGGCGCGCTCGATGATCGCCCGGCTCGTGCCGCCGTTATCGAGCTGCAGATCGGCGACCGCGTAGCTGGCGGTGGGGGCAGCAGCCCCGAACAGCGCATCGTCGGACAGCGTCGCGACCAGTCTCGACGAGAGCGGCTCGAGCATCAGCGCGGCGGTGGTGTCCTTCAACACCTTGCCGTCCATCGTCATCGTCCGCACCCGCCAGCGTGAGTCGACCAGCGTGGTCGCGTCGGAGATCAGCGAGATACGCGTCGCGCCGTCTTTCCGCTCGACGACGATCGCTTGCGGCGCAAAAAACCGCCGGGCGGCGTAGTTGAGCAGCTTCCACCGGCCGGCATGATCGATGCTCGCCCAACTGATCGAGGGCCAGACGTCGTTGAGCTGCCAGTAGAGCGAACCCATCGTCACCGGGCGGCAGGCGCGGTGATGCGAGGCGGCGATGCGGATCGCCTCGGCCTGGTTGACCTGCGTCAGGTACACGAGATCGGCGAAATCGCGCGCCGGCCGCAACCGATCGCGCAGGTACATCATCAGCCGCTCATTGCCTTCGCCGGCGAGGAACTTCTGGTGCGCTTTCATCACCGGGCTGTCCGCGGTGAGCGTACCCTTGCCGGCGAATTCGCGGATCGTCGACAGGTCGGGCATCGACTGGAAGCCGTATTCGGACATGAAGCGCGGGCAGCTGTCGAGATAGTTCTCGACCGGCTTGGAGCCCGACCAGACGTCCCAGAAATGGCGGTCGCCGTCCTTGTCGGTGTCGACGGGGCCCTCGTAATTGGTCGAGGGCGAGCCTGGCCAATAGGGCGTGCCGGGGGCGTTGCGCGTCACGGCTTCGCGCAGCACGCGGTCGAACAGCACGGCCATGCCGGCGCCGATGCGCTCCTGCTCGTCGGCACCGACCGCCTTCTTGAACGCTTTCCGGTCCGACCAGTTTTCCCAGCCCGACAGGACCTCGTTGCCGCCGGCCCACAGCACGACGGAGGGATGCGATCCGATCCGCGCGACCTGTTCCTCGGCCTCGATCCGGACGTTCTCGCGGAAAGCGGCGTCGGGCGGCGTGACGCTGCCGCCGAACATGAAGTCCTGCCATACCATCAGGCCCATCCGGTCGGCGATGTCGTAGAACGCGTCGTCCAGATAGGTCCCGCCGCCCCAGATGCGGACCATGTTCATGTTGGCGTCGCGCGCGCCCTTCAGGATCGTCTCCATATAGGCAGGCGTGACGCGCGCCGGGAAACTGTCGAACGGGATGATGTTCGCGCCCTTGGCGAAGATCGGCGTGCCGTTGACCTTGAACCCGAAGCTGCCGTCCTTGCGGATGAGCTCGACCGTGCGCAGGCCGATCCGCTTCGTCACGCTGTCCTCGGGAGTCGGCTCCGCGCCGCCCAACGAGGCGGTAACGGTGTAGAGCGGTTGTGCGCCGTAACCGACCGGCTGCCAACGTTTCGGATCCGCGATCACCAGCGGGATCGAGACCGCGTTGGTGCCCTTAACGAGCGTCACCGTCCGGTCGACCGAGACCGTCTTGCCGTCCGGCCCGGTGACCGCGGCGCGGATCGTCGCGACGCCGGGCGTCTCGACGGCGATGTCGAGCTTGGCGGACAGCCGTGCTTCGGTCGGCGTCAGTGCTTCCTGGTCGACGCGGAGCGTTTCGATCCGCGCGTCGTCCCAGATCTCCAGCCGGACCGGACGCCAGATGCCGGTGTTGACGATGCGGGGACCCCAGTCCCAGCCGTAATTGTATTTGGGTTTGCGAATGTAGGGCGAGGTCTGCTTGCCCTTCGGTTCGTCGCCGAACGCGCTGTCATATTCGCCGGGCAGCGGGTTCTTCTCGGCGAGCACCATCGGCTGGAGCGTGCGGATCGGCGAGGCGATCGTCACCAGCACCTCGTTGCGCCCGACCTTCAGCACCGGCTGCGCATCCACGCGCCAGCGCCGGTGCGCGTTGTCGGTGGTGAGGAGTACCTTGCCGTTGACGCTGACCGTCGCGAACGTATCGAGCCCGTCGAACACGAGGTCGAGGTGATTGCGCTGCATCATCGCCGGGGTGACGTCGAACACCCGGCGGAACTGCCATTTGGTCAGCCCCGCCCACTGGATCGCCGCCTCGTTGGTGCCCTTGAACGGATCGGGCACGCGGTGCGCGGCAATCAGGTCCTGTTGCACCGATCCCGGGACGGCCGCGGGCAGCCAAGTGGCCTCGCGCTTGTGCGCGGCAATCGCGGCGGTGTCGGTCGGATCGATCCGCACCTGCCACGCGCCGTCGAGCGGCACGATGGTCTTGGGCGAGGCGAAGGCGGGCGCGGCGAGCGCGATCAGGGGAAGGACGAACCAGCGACGCATCAGCGTGTCTCCGACAGGGTCATGCGCTCGACCGCGTAGAACGGGTCGGACGTGGGGGAGGTGAATTGGAGGCAGACGTCGCGGTCTCCGGTGATCGTCGGCAACGTCCCCCTGACGCTGAAGCGGGTCGGCGCGGTCTTCGGATCGGGCAGCGGGAAGGTGCCGGCGATCACCGGTTTCGCACCCTTCACGGTGCAGCCGACCAGCACCATCAGCTCGCCGTGCGGCGTCACGTTGTAATGCTGGCGGACCTTGGTGACGTCATGCGCGAGGCCCCAGTTGCGCGGCAGGCGGGCGATATCGATCGTGAACCCCTTAGCGACATCCATCGGCGCGGCCGGGTAGGCGGTGCAGGTATCGAAGATGTCGGCGTTGAACACCGGCGCATTGCCCTGCGCCTCCGACGTCAGCGGCAGGCGCAGGCCGAGCGACCCCCCTGGGCATGCGATCATGTCGGACGCGGTGCGGGTCAGCAGCGCCTGGCGCCCGGTCTCGAACAGCCGCGGCTCAGCGACCGGCTGGCCACTCGCATCGAACGCAGCGGCGCGGATCGACACGCCGGGCTTTACCGAAAGCGGCGCGGTGTAGGCGGTCGAACGCGCGGTCGGCACCTTGCCGTCGAGCGTGTAGCGGATCGTGCCGTACGGCGCCTGCGTCGCGAGCACGACTTTCGCCTTGTTGGTGCGGAGCGCATCGCCGCGTGTGCCGTCGAGCGTGTAGCCGACCGCGAACGCACTGTCCGCGACCTCCAGCCCCGACTTGCGCCAGCGCCGGATCTGCGGCTGGACCCGGTCGAGGAAGCCGGCGAAATCGCGCTTGTCCTTGCCCGACCAGGTGATTTCCGCGAGTGCAGCGGCGCGCGGGAAGATCAGGTGCTGCATCTGATACGGCGTGACGATGTACTCGCTCCACAGATTGGCCTGCGCGCCGAGCACGTGCTGCGCCTTGTCCGCCGAGATGCCCGTCGGCATCGGCTCGTAGTTATAGACGGTTGCGAGCGACTGGATCGCGAGCCGGCCGGGTGGTTCGTCGCGGCGATCGCTTTGCAGATTGTCGAAATACAGCGTCGGTGCGGGCGACAGCACGACGTCGTGATTCTGGTTCGCGGCGTCGACCGCGCCCTTTTCACCACGCCACGACATTACTGAGGCCGACTGGGGCAGGCCGCCCTCGAGGATCTCGTCCCAGCCGATCAGGCGGCGCTTCTTGCTCGCCAGATAGGTCCCGAACTGGTCGATCATCCAGCTTTGCAGGCCGTTCTCGTCCTTGATGCCGAGCTTCGCCATCTGCGCCTGCACCTCGGGGCTGCGTTCCCACTGGTCCTTGACCGCCTCGTCGCCGCCGAGATGGATGTAGGTGCCGGGGAACACCGCCATCAGTTCGTCGAGCACCGTCTTGACGAACGCGATGCCCTTGGGGCCGGGGTTGAAGAGGTACGGGTTGACGCCCCATGCGTTGCTGACCTGGGGCGTGTCGCCGATCACGCCGAGGTCTGGATAGGCTGCGACGAGCGCCTGTGCATGGCCGGGCAGGTCGATCTCGGGGACGATGACGATGCCGCGCTCGGCGGCGTAGGCGACCAGTTTGCGCAGTTCGTCCTGCGTGTAGAAACCGCCGACGCGCGTGCCGGGTGCTTCGCCGGTCGAGGGGCTGGTACGGATGCTGCCGATCTCGGTCAGCTTGGGATAGGCCTTCACCTCGAACCGCCAGCCCTGGTCGTCAGACAGGTGCAGGTGGAGCGTGTTGAGCTTCACCGACGCCATCTGGTCGACGATCGCGTAGATCGAGGGCAGCGACTGGAAATGCCGCGCGGTGTCGACCATCAGCCCACGCCAGCCGAAGCGGGGGGCGTCGTCGATCGTGACCGCCGGGATGCGCACGGGTCGGCCGAACGCGCGATCGGGACTGATGAGCTGGGCGAGCGTCATCGCGCCGTAGAGAAGCCCGGCGTCGCCCGACGCAGTGATCTTCACGCCCGAAGCATCGACGGTCAACCGGTACGCTTCGGCGCCCTTGATCGCGGCGTCGCGAACGAAACGGATATTGCCGTTAGGCGACGTCTGGAGAGCCAGCCCGCGCTCGGTCTTCACATGCGCGATGAGCAGAAGCGCTGCGGCGGCGGCACCGGTGTCGGAAGGATCGGCTGTGATCGTCGCACCGTTGGCGATCATGAAGCTGCCGGTGGTACGCGTGATTGCAGAAGGTTGCGGTACCAGTGGCAGGCGGTCCTGCGCTTGGGCCGGGACCGCGCAGAAAGCGGCGGGAAGCAGCGCCGTCGCCGTCAGCCAGCGCCCGGCATTTCGGTTCGCGGTTGCACGCATGTCGACTGCTCCCTGTATCGGCTCCTGACGGCCGCTGGTCGAGGAATGTAACCAATATAAGTCCAGACACAAGCCCGTCATTTGACAGCAAGCTTGTCCTGCTCTGACAGGGGATCGGACGTGGGGCGGTCAGGGGACATACCAATATGGCCCATGGATTTAGTCTGGTTGCCGACCACGCGGTCCTTGGCTACGCTACCATAAGGGACGCGGCAAGGCTCGCTTTGAGCTGCCGGTCGGAGGGGGAATACATGGCGTTTTCCGATGACATCGGACGCTTTCGCAAGGGAAATCCATCGCCGCTCTACCTCCAGTTGCAGGAACTGATCCGCAACGCGATCGGCGAGAAGCTGTTGGTACAAGGCAATGCGATCCCGGCCGAGCGCGATCTCGCGATCGAGTACGACGTATCGCGGATCACCGTGCGCAAGGCGATCGGCGGACTGGTCGAGGAGGGGCTGCTCACGCGCAGGCGCGGCGCGGGGACGTTCGTCGCCGGACGCGTCGAGAAGAGCTTCTCGAAGCTGTCGTCGTTCAGCGAGGACATGGCGGCACGCGGGCGGACGTCGAGCAGCAGCTGGATTTCGCGCTCGGCGGGGCAGGTGAACCCGGAGGAAGCGATGGCGCTGGGGTTGTCGCCGGGGGCGGCGGTGTTCCGTTTCAACCGCATCCGCTATGCCGACGAAGAGGCGATGGCGCTCGAATTCTCCACGATCGCGGGATATTGCCTTCCGTCGGTCGAGGTGGTCGATGACTCGCTCTACACCGCGCTCGAGAATGCCGGCAGCCGGCCGGTGCGCGCGCTGCAACGCCTGCGCGCGGTGCCGTTCGGGGGCGAGCATGCACGGATGCTGGGCGTCGACGCGGGCCATGCCGGGCTGCTGATCGAGCGCCGCGGCTTCCTGCGCGATGGCCGGGCCGCGGAGTTCACGCGCTCCTATTACCGCGGCGATGCGTACGACTTCGTCGCCGAACTCGCCGATATCTGACCTCCACTACCGAGAGTGCCCAATGAACCGACGTGAGCTTCTTGTTGGCACGGCGGGCGCCGGTGCTTCTTTGGTCGTGGGGCCGATCGAGGCCGGTTTCGCGGCTATCAAGGCGCAGGGCAGTGCCGGCGCGCTGCCGATGCCGCAGCCGTCGCGAACCCTGCCGTCGCGCGCGCTGGTGCAGGACCCATCGCGGACGCTGATCGAGCGCGGGTGGCTGTTCCACGAGGGCGACGTGATCGCGCCTGCGCCCGACGGCCACAACGCGACGTATCTGAGCGTGAAGGCGGGTAACGCACTCGGCGCTGCGGCAATGGCGTATGACGATTCCGACTGGCAGTCGGTTCGGTTGCCGCATGACTGGGCCTCCGCGCAGCCGTTCGTGAAGACCGCAAGCGTGTCGCAGGGCTTTCGCGCGCGGGGCATCGGCTGGTACCGGCGGACGCTGCGGCTCGATCCGGCGGACCGTGGCAAGACGATCGGGCTGCAGTTCGACGGGATCGCGACCAACGCCACGGTGTGGGTCAACGGCAGCGTCGTCGCGCACAACTGGTCGGCGTATAACAGCGTCGAGATCGACCTGACGCCGTTCGCGCGGTTCGGCGACGACCTCAACGTCATCGCGGTGCGCGTCGATGCGCAGGCGATGGAGGGCTGGTGGTACGAGGGCGCGGGGATCTATCGCCATGCGTGGCTGATCCGCCGTGCGCCGGTGGCGATCGTGACGGACGGCGTGCACTGCGATCCGAGGCGGGCCGCGAATGGCGCGTGGAGCGTGCCGGTCGAAGTGAAGCTGGGCAGCATCGATCGCGCGTCGGTCGGCGTCACGGTGGATGTCGCGCTGCTCGATCCCGAGGGCAAGCGCGTGGCGGGCGCGCAGGCGGCTGCGACGGTCCTGCCGCTGGAGCGCGCGACTGCGGCATTGACGCTGGCCATGGCTGCGCCGCGCCTTTGGTCGATCGAGGCGCCGACGCTCTATACCGTCGTGACGCACGTCCTGCGCGACGGGGTGATCGTCGACGAGCGGCGGATACCGGTCGGCTTCCGCACGATCCGGTTCGATGCGGACCGTGGCTTCCTGCTCAACGACAAGTCGGTGAAGCTGAAGGGCGTGTGCCTGCACCAGGATCATGCCGGCGTCGGGACCGCAATCCCCGATGCGCTGCTGCGCTGGCGGCTGGAGCGGCTGAAGGCGATGGGCTGCAACGCGATCCGCTGTTCGCACAACGCGCCGGCCGCCGAACTGCTCGACCTGTGCGACGCGATGGGGTTCGTCGTAATGGACGAGAACCGGCAGTTCAATCCCGCGCCCGATTACATGGCGCAGCTCGAATGGATGGTCCGCCGCGACCGCAACCACCCGAGCGTGATCCTGTGGTCGGTGTTCAACGAGGAGCCGATGCAGGGCACCGAGGCGGGCGTCGAGATGCTCCGGCGGATGGCGCACGCGGCGCATGCGCTCGACGACACCCGACCGGTGACGGGCGCGATGAACGGCGCGTTCTTCGATCCGATCAACGTGTCGAGCATTTTCGACGTCGTCGGCTTCAACTATTATCAGGGCGACTACGACCGGTTTCACCAGCTTAATCCGACCAAGCCGATGACGAGTTCGGAGGATACCAGCGCCTATGAAACGCGCGGCGCGTTCGCGAGCGATCCGGCCGCGCATGTCCAGTCGTCCTACGACGTCGAGGCGGCGAGCTGGGGCGATACGCATCGCGCGACGTGGAAGAAGATCGCCGACCGCCCGTTCGTCGCGGGCGGGTTCGTGTGGACCGGGTTCGATTATCACGGCGAACCGACGCCGCATGAATGGCCGACGATCTCCAGTTTCTTCGGCATCCTAGACTTGTGCGGGTTCCCGAAGACTGCGTTCGATATTCATCGTGCGCATTGGGTCGATGACGCGCCGGTCGTCAGCCTGACGCCGCACTGGACTTGGCCGGGACGCGAGGGGCAGCCCATCGTGGTGCTGGTGATGAGCAATGCCGAGCGCGTCGAGTTGCGGCTCAACGGGCGGAAGGTTGGCGAGCAGGCGGTCGACCGGATCATGGGCAACGAGTTCAGCGTGCCCTATGCGCCGGGGCGGATCGAGGTTGTCGCGATGCGCGGCGGCAAGGTCGTCGCGACGGCCGCGCACGAGACCGTCGGCAAGCCGGTTGCGCTGCGCTTGACCCCGGCGCGGACCGTGATGGCGGGCGACGACGAGGATACGCAGCCGGTGACGATCGACGCGATCGATGCCGCCGGGCGTCACGTGCCGACCGCGAACCTGCCGACGCAATTCTCGGTCGAGGGCGCGGCGATCATCGGTGTCGGCAACGGCGATCCGAACAGCCATGAGCCGGAGAAGGGCAATGCGCGATCGTTGTTCAACGGGCTCGCACAGGTGATCGTGCAGGCGAAGACGGGGCGAGGACGGATCGTGATGACCGCGACCGCGCCGGGATTGAAGCCGGCGCGGCTGGTGATCGACCGGGCAGCGACCGTACCGCGCGCGCAAATGGCCGCGACCTATGGCGGGCAGGCGATCCGGGAGTGGCGTCGTTCGCCGGCGTTCGCTGCGCGGCCCGATCCGGCGCTGGCGCCGATCGATGGGGATAATAACAGTTGGGCGTTCGTGCGGAGCGGCACGCCGGTCCAGGCTGCGGCGGAGGGGCGTTGGCGGCTCTACCGCGCGAGCGTGACGCCGTGGCGGCGGATCGGTGCGGAGGGCGGTATGATCCGTTTCGCGTCGATCGCGGGGAAGGCCGAGCTGTGGGTCGATGGCCGGCGGCTCGCGTCGAAGACTGGGGTGGGGCCTGGGCCGATCGAGGCGGGGTTGCCGGCGGGCGGCGGCGTGCGCCAGATCGTGCTGGTGGTGGAAGCGGCCGCGGAGGGGGTTTCGGGTGTCGTCGGGCCGGTGTCGCTGGAGCCGCGGGCGCGCTGATGCGGCTAAATCCTCCCCCGCAAGGGGGAGGTGGCGCCGAAGGTGACGGAGGGGGAGGACACGCAACAGGCGTTTCCCTTTCCTCCCCCTCCGTCTGGCAAGTGCCAGCCACCTCCCCCTGGCGGGGGAGGATCAGCGGGTTACTGGGCCAGCTTGGTCAGGACCGCGTCGGTCGCGAGCACGTGAAGGTGGCCTGGCGCGGGGCGGGCGATTGCGCGGATACCGAGCTTTGCCAGCGCCGCATCGTCGGCCAGCGCTGTATCGCCCAGCTGGACGCGCAGTCGGCCGGTATGGCGGCTGACGCCAAGGACATTCGCCGCCCCGCCGAGCGCGCTCTCAGTTGTGGACGACAGGCTGATCGTATCCGACACTACGGGCGCGGCAGGCTTGATCGCCACATCGCCACCCAGCGCCAGCGCGTCACGGATTTCCATCGAGACGACATCGGCGATCGGCCCGAGTACGACCTGGAGTGCGGAGTTCGACGGGCGCAGGATACCGCGTGCGCCGAGGGCCTTCAGCGCCGCATCGTCGACCGCGGACTGGTCCACGACGATCAACCGCAACCGCGTCGTGCACGCGCTCACCGTGGTCAGGTTCGCCCCGCCGCCGAGCGCCTGCGCGAACGCCGCACCGCGCCCGCCCGCCGTGGGGGGCGCTACCGCAGCGACAGTTTCGGCTTCGCGCCCCGGGGTCGCGAGGTCGAACTTGCGGATGAAGAAGCGGAACAGCCCGTAATACAGCACGAAATACACCGCGCCGACCGGCAGCAGGACGAGCGGTCGCGTCGCCTTGCCGAAGTTCAGCACGTAATCGAGCAGCCCCGCCGAGAAGCCGAAGCCCATCTTGACGCCGAGCAGGTCCATCAGCGCCATCGACAGGCCGGTCAGCACCGCGTGCACCGCGTACAGCACGGGCGCGAGGAACATGAAGCTGAACTCGATCGGCTCGGTGACGCCGGTCAGCGCCGACGTGAGCGCGAGGCTGAGCAGCATGCCGCCGACCGCTTTCCGGCGCTCGGGCTTGGCCGAATGGTACATGGCGAGGCACGCGGCGGGCAGGCCGAACATCATCACCGGGAAGAACCCGGCCATGAAGATTCCTGCCGACGGATCACCTGCGAAGAAGCGGCGCAGATCGCCCGAGGTGCCGTGGTAATCGCCGGCGACGAACCAGACGATGTTGTTGAGCAGATGGTGCAGCCCGGTGACGAGCAGCAGGCGGTTGAGCAGCCCGAACACGAACACGCCGACCGCACCGCTGCCGGTGATCGCGACGCTCAACTGGTCGACGCCCTGGCTCAGTAGCGAGAAGCCGAAGCCGAACACCGCCGCGAGCACGAGGCCTGCCACGCCGCTGACGATCGGCACGAACCGGCGTCCGCCGAAGAAAGCGAGATATTCGGGCAGCTTGATCGTCGAATAGCGATTGTAGAGCGTCCCGCCCGCGAGCCCCGACAGGATGCCGATCGGCACGTCGAGCCGCGCCATCGCCTTGGCCTTCCACGCCGCGATGGCGAGGTCCGCGGAGACGCCGGTCAGCCCTGCGGACACTTCGGGTGCGACGGTGATCAGGACCTTGCCCGCTTCGGTCGCGACCAGGAAGCAGACGACGCCGGCCAGACACGCGGCACCGTTGCCGTCGCGCGCGAACCCGGTGGCGACGCCGATCGCGAACAATAGGCCGAGATGCGAGAAGATCGCGTCGCCGGCCGCGCTGATGAAGGCGATGTCGAGCAGATCGGGCTGGCCGAGACGAAGCAGCAGGCCGGCGATCGGCAGCACCGCGATCGGCAGCATCAGCGCGCGGCCGAGCGGCTGGAGGGCTTCGAGGATCGATTTCATGCGGTGAACTCCCGGGCGAGCGAGCGGACGTCGGCGGCGGACCCGCATTGCAGCGCGGCGGCGGCATGCGTGCGGCACGCCTCCATCGTCAGCGTGGCGACCAGCGCCTTGATCTCGGGCACCAAGGCCGGCGCGGACGAAAGTTCGGTGACGCCGAGCCCGATCAGGATGGGGACGGCCAGCGGGTCGGAGGCCAGGCCTCCGCACACGCCAGTCCAGCGGCCATGCACCGAGCCACCCTTGCAGGTTTGCGCGATCAGCCGGAGGACGGCGGGGTGCAACCCGTCGATTCCGCTCGCGACGGCCGCGTTGCCGCGGTCCATCGCCAGCGTGTACTGCGTCAGGTCGTTGGTCCCGACCGACAGGAAATTGGCCTCCCCAGCGATCAAATCGGCGGTGACGGCGGCGGCGGGGGTCTCGATCATCACGCCGACGGGGACGCGGTCGACGATGCCGATCTCCGCGGCGACGCGGTCGACCACCGCGCGGACGGCGCGCAGTTCGTCGAGGCTAGCGATCATCGGGACCATGATCCGGCATTGCCCGGCTGGCTTTACCGACAGGATCGCACGGACCTGATCCTCCAAGATCTGTGGGTATGCGAGGCCGACGCGGATGCCGCGCAGGCCGAGTGCGGGGTTCTCTTCCGGCGCCATTGGCAGATACGGCGCGGGCTTGTCGCCGCCGATGTCGAGCAGGCGGACGATCAGCGGGCGGCCGTCGAGCGCGTCGGCGATCGCCTGGTAGTCGGCGGTCTGTTCGGCGACCGTCGGCGCGGCGTCGCGTTCCAGGAACAGGAATTCGGTGCGCAACAGGCCCGAGCCTTCCGCGCCGTTCTCGACCGCGAGATGCGCGTCGCCGAGCGCGCCGAGATTGGCGAACGCCTCGATCCGGGTACCGTCGGCCATGCGGCAGGGTTCGCCAGCCCGCGCGAGCGCTTCGGTGCGGCGGACCTGCGCCTGGACGATTCGAACCTGCGTGGCGACGATTGTGTCGGCGTCGGGATCGATCCGCAACAGGCCCTCGCCGGCGTCGAGGATCACGGGCGTATCGTCGGTGACGGCGTTCAACGGCGCCCCGATCGCGACCAGCGCGGGGAGGCCCATCGTCGCGGCGAGGATCGCGACGTGCGAGGTCGGGCCGCCGCGCTCGACGCAGAAGCCGACGATGTTCGCGCGGTCGAGCGACAGGACGTGCGACGGCAGCAGATCGTCCGCGAGCAGGATCGTGTCGGGCGGGAACGACAGCGGCGTGGTCTCGACGCCGGCGATCAGCGCGAGCAACTGGCGTTCGAGATCGAGCATGTCGTCGGCGCGCTCGGCGAGCCGCGGGTCGGTGCTGGTGCGCAACGCGTCGGCCTGCGGACGGATCGCGGCGCGCCAGGCATGGCCCGCGCTCTCGCCGCGCGCGATGCCGCTGCGCGTCGTCTCGTGGAGCATGGGATCGTCGAGCATCGCCGCATGCGCCTCGACGATCGCGCGTTCGGGACCGGTTGCGGTGCGGGCACGGTCCGCGAACCGAGTCGACAGCGTGGTGACGGCCGCATCGAAGCGAGCCTCCTCGACGGCGATGCCTTCGCCGTGTTCGGGGACGACGAAGTCGGCGGGACGGAACCAGCGTGCCCGGCCGATTGCCAGGCCGGGTGCCGCGGTGACGCCAGTGAGCGCGCCGTCGGCTGCGGGGCGCGCTGGCGAGGGGGCGACGGTGGGCGCACGGACCGGGGCTTCGGCGGGCTCGTCCATGCCGCTCTCGATCAGGTCGCAGATCGCGGCAAGCGCGGCCGCGGCGTCTGCACCTGCCGCTGTCACGACGATCGTCTCGTCGCGGCGGATCGCCAGCGCGAGCAGGGCGATCGGGCTGCGGACGTTGGCGGTCTTGTCGCCGGATGCGAGCGTCACGTCGGCGTCGAAGCGCTTGGCGGTGGCCGCTAGGCGGGCGGCGGGGCGAGCGTGGATACCGTGGGGGAGGGGCACGACGACCGTGCGTGTGTGCGTCGCGGCGTCCTGGTTCGTTTCGCGGCGTGCGACCGCATCGCTGGGTTCGAGCGTCATCAGCGGATCGCCGACCGCGACCAGTTCGCTGGAGACGGCGTGGACGATCCTGAACCGGTCGGGGTTCACGATGACGATCGGCGTGACGACCGCGCGAGCCTCGCGCACGAGCAGATCGAGGTCGAAGCGGATCAGCGGTGCACCGCGCTCGACCGTGTCGCCGACGGCGACGCACGGGGTGAAGCCGCGTCCGCCGAGCGCGACCGTGTCGAGGCCGATGTGGATCAGGATCTCCGCACCCTCGGGCGTGGCGATCGTGATCGCATGGCCGCTCGGCAACAGCGTCAGTACGGTCCCGGCACAGGGAGCGTAGAGGCAGTCGCCGGTCGGATCGATCGCGACGCCGTCACCCAGCATCCGCTCCGAGAACACCGCGTCGGGGACTTCGTCGATCGGCGTTGCCCAGCCCTGCATCGGCGCGGTCAGGAGGATGGAGGCCATGGGTGCGTTCTCGATACCAGAAGGGATGGGCTCAAAAGCAGGGATGAGGCGGTCAGGCCGCGCTCGCCCCGCCGATCCATGTGCCGACCGGATGCAGGTCGCGCGTGAGAACGACCCAGTCGGCCGTGCGACCGACCTGCAACGTGCCGCGCTCCTGCGACAACCGCAGGAACGCCGCCGGATAGGTCGCTGCCATCGCCGCGGCGATTTCGGGTGCGACGCCGAGCCGGTCGACGGTGTTGCGGACCGCACCCGCCATGTCGAGATCGGAGCCTGCCAGCGTGCCGTCTGCACCGACGCAGCGGCCATTCTCGACATGGATCTCACGGCCCTGCAGCACGAACGACTTCTCGGCCGCACCGACGCAGGGCATCGCGTCGGATACCAGCATGAACCGGTCGTGCGGCCGCGCGCGCAACGCGATCCGCAACACGGCGTCGTCGACATGGAAGCCGTCGACGATGATCCCGCAATACACCGCCTGGTCGTCGAGCACCGCGCCGACCACGCCCGGGGCGCGGTGGACCAGCGGCGACATCGCGTTGAACAGATGCGTCACGCCGGTGATCCCGGCGGCCATCCCGGCGCTCGCGGTGGCGTGATCCGCATCGCTATGGCCGATGCTGATCAGCACGCCGGCGGCGGTCAGCGTCGCGATCTGTGCCGCGGTCACGCGCTCGGGGGCGAGCGTCACCATGACCTGGCCGAGACGGGGGCGGGTCAGCAGCGCGAGCAGGTCGTCGTCGAGATCCTGGAAGCGCGTCGGGTCGTGGATGCCCTTGCGCGCCGGGCTGATCACCGGGCCCTCGATATGGATGCCGAGCACGCCGGGGACGCCCGCGAGGATCGCCGCGTCGACCGCGTCGAGCGCTAGCGCGATCACGTCGGGCGTGTCGCTGATCAGCGTCGGCAGGAACGCGGTGGTGCCGAACGGGCGGTGCGCCGCGCCGATCGCGGCGATGCCCTCGACCGTGGGCGTATCGTTGAACAGCACGCCGCCGCCGCCGTTGACCTGCGTATCGACGAAGCCCGGCATCAGCCAGCCGCCATCGAGATCGATCGCGTGATCCGCAGCCTGACCGGAGGCTGCGTCGCCGATATGCGTAATGCGACCGTCCTCGACGACGATCGTCGCCTCGTTCAGGACGCCCGCGGGGGTGACCACATGGCCATTCGAAAACCGGAAGATCGTCATAACGTGCGCGTCACCTTGCTGAGATGCGACGGTGCGTCGGGGTTGAACCCGCGAGCAAGCGAGAGGGCGTTGACCATGCGATAAAAGCTCTGGATCATGAGGATCGGCTCGATCGCCGGATGCGCTTTCAACGCGGGCAGGACGCCGTCGTCGCTGCTGCCATCGAGACCGGCATCGGCGAGCAACACGCCTGCGCCACGCTCGGCGAACTCGCGCGCCGCATCGCGTACGCCGTCGCCTGCCGCGTCGGAGGTCGCGAGCGCCAGCAACGGGAAGCCGTCCTCGACCAGTTGCATCGGGCCGTGGCGGACCTCGGCCGAGCTGAACGATTCGGCGTGCAGCGCGCAGGTTTCCTTCATCTTCAGCGCCGCCTCGTTGGCGATGCCGAAGCCTATGCCGCGCGCGATCACGAACAAATTGGTCGCGGTGCGCAGCGGTGCGACGGCGACCGACCAGTCGAGCGCCCAGGCGCGTGCGAGGTCGGCGGGGAGGGACGCAACGGCGCTACGCAATGCGTCGTCGTCGGCCCATTCCGCGGTCAAAGCGGCGAAGGCGGCGAGCGAGCAGATATAGGATTTGGTCGCCGCGACCGACTTTTCCGGTCCGGCGCACAGCGGGATCAGCGTGTCGGCGGTTTCGGCGAGCGGCGAGGTCTCGTCGTTGACGAACGCGACGACATGCGCGCCGGCGGCCTTCTGCGCGGCGACCGCGGCGAGCAGGTCTGGGCTGCGACCGCTCTGCGACACCGCGATGCACAGTGTATTCCGCGCACCGAGCGGTGCGTCGTAGATCGACACGACCGAAGGCGCCGCGGCGGCGACGGGGATGCCGGTCTTCGTCCAGATCAGATACTTGCCGTACACCGCCGAATGATCGGAGGAGCCGCGCGCGCAGGTCACGACGACGGCGGGCGGGGCGCTACGAAGACGCGCACCGAGCGCCGCGAACGCCGCGGCGTTGGTCGCGAGCATCCGCGCGACGGCCTCGGACGATTCCGCAGCCTCGCGGAACATCAGCGTCGCGGTTTCCGCGATGGGAGGCGGTGTTAGCGGAGGCGGGGTGGCGTCGTGCATGGCGGCTCGCTTCGATTGGCGTTCGGCGAGGAGCGAGAGGCCCCCCGACCCAGACCGGTTTGAGTAAGTTATGGATTGGTATTATTCAAGCGTCGGATGTCCGGCCACCATGTTCGCCAGTCGCTCTACCGCGTCGCGGTTGGTCGCTGCGCGTTCTGGCGAGGCGAAGCCGAAGCGTAGTTCGGCGGGATCGGCGACGGTCGTCGAGGGCGTGCGACAGGAAGCGTGGACTTCGCGGACGCCGGTCGCGAGGATCGCGGGCAAGGTCTCCGGCGAGACCCCGCTTCCCGCTAGCACGATGATCCGACCGGCGCCTTGTCGGTGCAATGCCGCCAGCATTTCTACCCCGTCGATCGCCTTCGGGGCGCCGCCCGAGGTCAGGATCCGGTCGAAGCCGAGCGTGACGGCGGACTCCAGTGCGTCGGGCATGTCGCGGCACAGATCGAAGGCGCGGTGCAGCGTCAGCGAGAGTGGGCGTCCGCGAGCATCGCCCAGCGATCGGGCGTGGGTGACCCAAGCGGCGAGGGCGGGCACGTCGAGCCGGTGGTCGGCGTCGAGCGCACCGATGACGATTCCCGCCAATCCAGCTTCGGCTGCGGTGCGAATGTCGTCGGCGATCAGCGCCTGCTCACGCGGCGTATAGACGAAGCCGCCTTCGCGTGGCCGGGCCAGGAGGTGGACGGGTACGCCGGAGGCCTCCGACGCCGCCGCCGCTGCCCGGATCAGCGACGCGGGGGGGGTGAGGCCGCCGACGCCGAGCGCCGCGCATAGTTCGATGCGGTCCGCCCCGCCAGCGATCGCCGCGTCGATACCGTGCAGATCCTCGACGCAGACTTCGAGCATCGTTCGCGAACCACGATCCATGTCTTCCGCGACGCTCACGCCTGGAACAGCGACCGCGCCTTCAGCACCGTCGTCTTGCCGCGCGCGTCGGTGACTGCATAGGTAAAGCCCGGCAACAGGCAGAACGCACCGACATTGCCCTTGGTATCGAGCGCGAGGAAGCCGACCTGGACGCCGCGGATCGCATTGCCGCGCAGCTTGGCGATATGGCGGACCACCTCTTCGCACGCCTGTTGCGGCGTCGACCCGCCGCGCATCGACGCGACGACGCGGGCCGAGCCGGCTACGCGGGTAACTTCCTCGCCCAGTCCGGTCGAGGTGGCACCGCCGACGCCTGCCTCGACGTACAGCCCCGATCCGACCTGCGGCGAATCGCCGACCCGGCCGCGCATCTTGAACGCCATGCCGGAGGTCGTGCAGGCACCCGCCATCCGCCCGTCGGCCGTGCGCGCGAGCAGGCCGATCGTGTCATGATCCAGCGCGCCGCCGGGCGTGCGCGTGATGCGGTTCTCGCTATTGGCTTCGGGTTGGTATTTCGCGGTCTTGAGCCAGTCGCGCCATGCCCTTTCCGATTCCGGGGTGAGCAGCGACTGTTGCGGAAACCCCTGGTCGCGCGCGAACCGCGTCGCACCCTCGCCGACGAGAAAGGTGTGCGGCGTCCGCTCCATCACGCGACGCGCGACGGAGATCGCATGCACCGTGTTCTCCAGCGCGGCGACGGCACCGACGCCGCCGACATCGTCCATGATGACCGCGTCGAGCGTGACGTGGCCGTCGCGATCGGGATAGCCGGAATAGCCTACGCTATGATTGGTCGGATCCGCCTCGGGCACCATCGCGCCGGCCTCGACCGCGTCGATCAGGGATCCACCCTTGGCGAGTTCCGCGAAGGCCACTGCGTTGGCGGCGGCGCCGAAGTCCCAGGTCGACAGGACCATCGCGCCCGTCGCCGGAGCGTCCGTCGCGGCGCCCGATCGGGCAGCCGCCCGAGTCGCTACGAATGGTATCATGCCCAGGCCGCCCAAGCCGGCGAGCAACGACCGTCGCGTGTTCTCCATCAGATCCCCCTTGCGTTCTTGTGGACACGCTATCGCAACGAGATAGCGACCGCCAGTAGTGACGCCGATTTGCAACATTCCAACGCAAATGTTCTAGACCGGTATTGCTTCGGCATTGACTGGCGACGTGTTTTGACCAAACCAGTACGGGCAACCGGTATAGCGCTATCACGCAACCGGGCTTTTTTAGGGGTAGGTATGAACTTCGGCCATTCTGTTTCGCGGATCGCGCTCGTCGGATCTCTCGTGTTTTCCGCTACCACGGCATTCGCACAGGACGTGCCCGCGCAGGCCGTGACGCCCGCCCAGGCTGCCGCGAGCACGCCCGCCGAAGCCAAGGTCGAGGCGGATGCCACCACCGCAACCACCGCCGTCGATCGCGACATGCCGAAGGAAGACACGATCGTCGTCACGGGGTCGCGCATCCAGCGTCCGAACATGACGTCGGCGGCCCCGATCACGTCGGTCACCGCGCAGGACATTCGCGCCCAGGCTGCGGTCAACGTCGAGGACGTGCTGAACCGCCTGCCGCAGATCGCGCCGGACAGCCAGCAGACCTATAACGACTCCGACGGTCGCCAGCGCATCAAGCTGCGCAGCCTCGGGTTCGAGCGCACGCTGGTCCTGATCGACGGCAAGCGCCTCGGCACGCAGAACGGCCAGGACGTCGGTATCATCCCGCCGTCGCTGCTGGAGCGGGTCGACGTGCTGACCGGCGGCGCCTCGTCCGTCTACGGGTCGGACGCGGTCGCGGGCGTCGTCAACTTCGTCCTGAAGAAGGATTTCGAAGGCATCCAGCTCGACGGCAACTATAATTTCTACAACCACAACAACAAGGACACGGTCGTGTCGTCGCTGGCGCGTTCGTCGGGCTTCAGCAGCCCGCGCGGCCTGACCAACGATGGCGGTCGTGCCGACGTCACGCTGACCGCGGGCAAGAAGCTGTTCGACGGCGCGCTGCGGATCAACGGCTTCGTCAACTACAAGCATACCGACGAGGTGCTGCTGTCGGCACGGTCCAACTCGGGCTGCTACCTGACGCAGACCAGCCTGAACGCGCCGCTGTCGTGCGGCCTGACGCCGAGCAGCTCGACCAGCGGCCTCATCACGCCGCTCAGCGGTGCGAACGCCAACGCGCAGCTCGTCAACAACCCGAACGGCACGCGTACTTTCGTGCCGTTCGGTCCGGGTGCCGGCAACGCCTCGAACTATTTCAGCAACTATGCGTATCAGCGCCCATCCGAGCGCGTGAACGCCGGCGGCTTCGTCAGCCTCGACATCGCGCCCGACGCCGAGCTGTATGCGTCGGGCATCTGGTTCCGCGACAAGTCGTACAACAACTACCCGGCGATCGCCGGTGGCTCCGTCCAGGTGAACTGCAACAACCCGTTCCTGTCGACGTCGCAGGCAACCGCGATCTGCGGTGCTGCGGCTGGCACGGTGGCGACCGCGCCTATCGACCTGCGCTATCGTCTTGGTGAGGGCAACGATCAGCCGGATGCGTATCTGAACACCGGTGTTCGCCTGACCGGCGGCGTCCGCGGCAAGGTCGGCAGCGCTTGGACCTATGACGTCGGCGGCGTCTATGCCCGCAACCACCAGGATTACACGCCGAGCTTCGTCAACGCGACCAACCTGCGGAACTCGATCAACGTAGGTGGCACCCGCGCCGCACCGACCTGCGCAACGACCACGGATCCTGCCTGCGTTCCCTTCGACGCGTTCAGCGCGGGCAACACCAATCCGGCCCTCATCGACTATCTGTATGACCAGGGCACGGCGGCGACCACCGGCACGCTGTACGACGTACAGGCCAACGTCACCGGCGATCTCGGCAAATACGGCATCACCTCGCCGTTCGCCGAGCAGGGCGTCGCGATCGCGCTGGGTACGGAATATCGCAAGGATACGCTGAAATCGACCGCCGACAGCGTGTATCGTGCAGGCCTCGGCGGCACCGACAGCTACCTGAAGCAGGACGTCTGGGAGGCCAATATCGAGGTCCAGGCGCCGCTGGTCGAGCACAAGCGCTTCGCCGACCTGTTGCAGGTGAACGGCGGCTACCGCGTGTCGAAGTACAGCAGCAACCCGAGCACGTTCAACACCTGGAAGGTCGAGGGCATCTACGCCCCCGTCAGCGACCTGACGTTCCGCGCCTCGTTCAACAAGGCGCAGCGCGCGCCGACGGTGACCGAAATCCGCCAGGCGACCAACGTCGATTTCGCGTCGGGCGGCGCAGGCACGTTCAACGATTTCTGCGCACCGACGGTCGTCAACGGCGCCAACGGCGTGACCTACGGCGCGCCGATCGCGTCGCGCGAAGTGTGCCGTGCAACCGGCCTGTCGGATGCGCTCTACGGCAGCCAGACGCTGTTGTGCAGCAACGGCACCGCGCCGAACGGCTCGGCGGCGTGCACCGTGCGCTCGGGCGGGTATACCGCCGATCCGGAAACCGCCTACACGCAGACGTACGGCCTGATCGTGAAGCCGCGGTTCGTGAAGGGCTTGGTGTTCTCGGTCGATCGCTACCAGATCAAGATCAACGACTCGCTCGGCTATAACGACTTCAGCTATTACACCGATGGCTGCCAGCGTTCGAACGGCGACGCGTTCTTCTGTCAGGGGATCGTTCGGAATCCGGGCACCGGCACGCTGTATTCGACGGCCGGGAGCAATCCCACCACCGGCTTCATCCGCCAGGGCACGACGAACTATTACACGTCGATCGCACGCGGTTATGACTTCCAGGCGCAGTACACGCTCGACCTCGCCAGCGCCGGCAAGATCGACTGGAACTTCAACGGGTCGCTGACGACGTTCGCGGGCGGTCAGGACTCGCCGGTCCAGCCGGAGCGCAACTGCGCCGGGTATTACGGCAACGGTTGTGGCCAGCTGATCCCGAAATGGTCGCATGGCCTGCGCGCGACCTACACCACGCTTGACCGCGGCTTCAGCGCGTCGTTCAACTGGCGCTATGTCGGGTCGTTGACCAACGCGGACAATTCGGGTGATCCGGCGATCGGTGGCACGGACGCGCGCGCGCGGACCAGCTACTACCGGGTGTCGCCAAAGAGCTATTTCGACCTCGCGCTCAACTTCGCGATCGACAAGCAGTTCTCGCTGCGCCTGATTGCGAACAACCTGCTCGACAAGAGCGCGCCGATCGTTCCGGACTCGTACAACGTCGCCCTCGCGCGCACGAACACGATCCCACAGCGCTACGACTCGCTCGGCCGCAACCTGGCGGTGGGTGCAACCGTCCGGTTCTGATCCAACTCTGGCTCGTGTCGGTCGACGCGAGCCACGGACGCCGAAGATCCTCCGTGCCTTCGGGCGCGGGGGATTTTTTATGTTCGGCGATGTTGGTGTTGGAGCTCAGACGATATGGGGCGATGCGACGCGGGAAGGCTCAATCAAGCCGAAGAGCTATGTTGTCAGCTACGCGTAAGTGCCTGTAAAAAATGGTGCCGGTTGCAGGAATCGAACCCGCGACATCCAGTTTACAAACTCGATGACGGGCACCCGCCCGATTCGAGCAAACGAAGCGAAGCCTTGGCGTAAGTCCCTCAAAAACAGCCACTTTTACCGGTGGCGCGCGCGAAGGGATGGAGTGCCACCAACAAGGAGCTTGGCAAGGTTTTATCTGATTCGGTCGGGTTTGGTCCGTATCAGTCGCCCGTCTGGTGTCCTCCCGGTGTCCGCTCCAAACCTCCGCTTGGAGGTAATACAATGGCTACTGTTCAACCGTTCACACCGCGCACGCTCGACAATCTGAAGGAGGGCGCGCTAACCGATCCGATCACACCGGGCTTGACCATCGATGCAGCCGGGGGCGTCAAAACATGGCGCTACAAGCGCAAGGTGCAGGGCACGGCGTTCGTCTTCAAAAAGGTCTTGGGCACCTTCCCAAAGGTCAACATCGCAGACGCGCGCACAGCCGCACGAGCGTTCAATGTGATGGTAGAAGCCGGGATCGATCCACGCGCCGATGCAAAGGCACAGGCAGCGGCAGGAATGACCGTAGCGGACGCGCACGCGCTCTACATGGCCTATGTCCGTTCGGGCGAACGCAAGGTGCTGAAGGCAGGCACGATCAAAGAGAAGGTGGAAATCTACACCCGCGATATGGCGGCGCTTCACTCGAAGCCGATCCACACCGTTACCGACGATGACCTATGGGAGATTGTCGAGACGAAGGGCGAGACAGCCACCACGCGAGCGAACCGGCTGGCGGCAGAGATGAAGGTGTTCTTCAGTTGGTGTGCCAGCCGTCGCGGGAAGAAGGCAGGCGTTGGCCTTGCCGACGATCCAAGCCGCACCCTTTCCGGTTCCTACTATGCGCAGAAGCACCGCACGCGCTTCCTATCGGGTAATGAGCTTTCCTTGTTCCTACAGGCTCTGGCGCTCGAAGGGGGCATCTACCGGCGCGCGCTAGGGCTTTTGCTCCTTACAGCGGCACGCAGGAACGAAGTCCTCGAAGGCAAGATGTCGGAGTTCGAAGACGGCTTGTGGTCGATCCCCGGCGCACGGACGAAGAACTCTCTTACGCATCGCGTGCCGCTGGCGGCATGGGGGCGGGCGCTTATCGCCGGGATCAACTCGGAATGGCTGGTAGCTTCTACACGCCTCGATAACGGTCCGATGACGGCAGGCTGGCCAAAGGTTATCGAGCGCATCCGGTTGAAGATGGAAGAGCTAGGCGGGTGCGATGTCGAACACTTCACGCCGCACGATCTCCGTCGCACCTTCCGCTCTAACACCACCCGGTTGAAGATTCCGCTCGAAGTCGCGGAAGCCTGCCTAAACCATAAGAAGCGGGGCTTGATCGAAATCTACGATGGCTACGACATGCTAGACGAAAAGCGCGATGCCTTCGCAGCATGGGAAGCCAAGCTTATCGAAGTCGCCACCAAGGCAGGCGTTGCCGATAAGCTCGGCATGCCGTCACCACAAGGCGCGTGATGCCATCCACGAATCGACTTCCTCACGCTTAAACAGGTTCGTTCCGCCGAACCGTATAATCGTGGGGAAGCCTTCGGGCTTCTCCCTGATGTGCTTGTAGAGCTTGTCCTTGCCGCAACGCATGATCGCGCAAGCTTCCCGCATCGTTACCCAACCTTCTTCCTTGTAGGCGTTTGCCCGGAAGATGGCTTGGCGTTGTGCGGCATCCAAAGCCGCTTTTTGTCGCTTCTCGAAGTTCATGCGGAACCACCTAGCACGCGTTCCTCGTAGCCTCCAAATGTCAAGTTTTTAGTGGACTAGGTTCAAGTCTTATAGCCTTGACAAAGATTGAACTTTGAACCGCTCGCGCGTTGATTCATACAGCGGCATCAACCTTCGAGGTGCCAAAATGATTTTAGATCATGACATCGATGTTAGCGCGGTTCGCCAGTGGTGCGTATCAGTCGGCATCAACGCAACGATCAACCCGACGATCTACCGGGGGCGTATCCGCCACTACGAAGCCACGATGTCACCGGATGACATGTTTCTGTTCCGGTTTCGATGGGACGAAAAAACCCGCACCGTCTGTGACAACGATGCGGGTCCGGTAGGCTCGAATAATGTGGTGCCGTTTAACCGGCCTTGCGCGCGGCCATCGTAGCATCGAACTTCGCGCGGCGCTCGGCAGACCACCCTGTAGGCTCTGCACCCGGTTCCTTGGCCTTGCGAGGCACTCTAACCTTGACGGTGGTGCCGTTGGTGGTGTCGCTGGTTAGTTCCTTGTCGAACTCACCCGCGTTAACGGCTGCGATCATGTGATCTACGAATGTCACAAAATGCTCGCTCGGGATGAAGAGCGTGGTCTGGCCATTCACGACCAAAGGCATTTTGTCAGAGCGGGTAGGGCTGAACGCCACAACGCCGTTCGCCAGCTTCCACCACTTCGCGCCACCGCCGCGCGTGGTTTCGGTCGAACCAAACTGTGTCTTCGAGGCTTCGAGCCGACCAACGAGCCACTTGCGATCCTTCGCGGGATCGTAAGCCTTGCGCTCGAAGGTTTCCTTCAGCTTCGGGTCAATGAGGGCATTAAGCTTTTCTAGAAACGACAAGGGGCGAACTCCTTTCGAGGGCTGGTAGTTCGCCGTTCCTCTCATTGAAGTTTCTTGTCAAGTTTTAGAAGCGAGCAATACCATGAAGTCATCTAGATACATCACGGCAAGGGGGCGCTTACGGTCCGCTTCGACCACCGCCAGTGGGGTTCGGTCCTTTGACCGTCGCGCCTGAATCAGGGCATCGTAGACCAAACCGATTTTGGCGCGCTTCTTACATTCGATGTCGAAGGGAATAAGGCGCTTCGCTTCAGCCGATAGCTGAAGGTCTGCACCGCCACTGCCCATGGGGCACGAGCGAACATCGTCTAGGGTGAGGGTAGGGTGCAGGCGAAGAAACGCGTCCCGAACCTTTTGCTGAAAGAGGCGACCCTTCGCCTTCGCACTGGCAACGCTGATAGCCATTAGCGCTTCGCCTTGGTGTCTTCGATAACCGTGGAGGCTTTGCAGCCAAGAGCAAAGGCGATGATAGAGTAGAGGATGATGGTAGCCATGGGGTAAAACTCCGCTTTGTGTGTGGAGTATTTACCCTCGTGGCTTGGTTGACCGTCTTACGCTTCCTCGTGTTCAGAGCAGTAGGCGTAGTCAAGATCGCCTTCACGAGCGGCGATGTCGTCTGCATCCTCGCTTTCGCGGGCGGCAAAGACGGCTTCGATTTGCTTGCGCAGATGGGAGATGTCTACAAGACGGATAGGGGCGTCTGCACTCATTTTTGCCGCTATCGCATCCGCCATCCGGTTGTATATGTAGAGTTCGGTTTCGCGTTCATACAAATCGATATTGAAGCTATTGATATCGTCGTAATCGGCGTGTTCTTCTTCGGGTAGCTCGACCGCATACCATTTCAGGCCAGCATACTCTTCTATTTCGTCCTTGTGCCAAACTTCCCGCGCACCGATCTTCTCGGCCTTGGGGAAGTTTGGATCGTTGCGGGTGGTGCGGAAGAAGGTTGCGCGGCTGACTGGAAGCAGCGCGACAACCTCCGTTAGGGTAAGATATTCGGTCATTAGTTTGGTGTCGCCATCATAAAGTGAATCTTCGTGTCGTCATCTGGAAAGATGAACTGTCCCGTCCAATCGTCAACCGTAATGCCGTTGTCGGGAAAGCGGGTAGTGTATGCTTCGAGCTTCGGAAGGTTCTTCTTACGAAAATACATCATGTGCGAATGGGTCTGCCTGTATGCTTCATCATGGGAGTTTTTCGCATTTAACGGATGACAGTAGCCTCCGTTGGGCATTTTCCATTCATTGATCCACGCATCTGGATCGGCTCTGATGATTTGCGCTTGCTCAAGAATCTCAAGGCGCATTGCGTCGGTTAGCGTATCTTCAAGAGCCGCTTCGTGTGCCGCTACAATCAGTTGGTGAAAATCATATTTTGCCATGTCGGCGTCTCCAATCTTGTTGAGACTATTTAGTCTCGCGGCAGTCTATCTGTCAAGAAAACTTCATTTTCCTTGACAAGAAAAACATTGGAGGAACACCCGCGATGCCTTCGGTTCAGTCGTGAATAAGCTCTTTGCACTCTTGCCACGCTACACCGGCTGAAATCAGTTTTTGCCGGGTCTGGTGGTATTGGTTGGTAAGAGCGCGGCTATCGCTCGGGCTTCGAGACATGACGAAGACGACCTTCTGGCCACCTAAAATGGTTTTCAGCTTGTCATGCTTCCCGCCGCGCATTGGGGTGTAGGCGATCCCGTGCTTATCGAGGATCGCCCGCACTAGCGTTGGGATCGCCCGCACGGGTCAATCCCGCATGCGACCGGCGCGGCGGCACTCCGCCTGAATACGAACTTCTTCATCGAAGAAATCATCTGCCAAGAGATAATCCGCGATCCGATCCCGATGGGCACCCGTAAGCTTGGCAATCTTCGTGTAGGGAAGCTTGCGGCGACGGTAGCTCTTAATCAGGGTGCGAAGTTCGTGTTCGCTCTCGGAGAAGCCGAAGCGCCCGGTTGGTTCGCTAACGGGTTCGACCGGCTTAACATCGCGAACGGGCCTCGACTGGCGGATCGGAAGCGGCATAGCCTTGGGCGCTGCGACAACCGGCGCTTCTTCGGCAGCGAGCAGCTTCTGAAGCGCATCGTAACGCGCGGCATACTTCTCTACCGCGTAGACGATGACGCCAATCTTGCCGATTTCTACGCCAAGCTCCCCGGCGATTTGGGCAAAAGTCATTTGGCGATTACGAAGCTTGACGATGCGTTCAACAAGGTCGGGATACCGTGGCTTTACGCGGAAGTTGTAGGTGAAACCGGGTTTGATTTCGAGCTTCCGCCAACGGGATGCAGTCGAGACCAAGCGGGAGGTGTCGGTTCCAGCCGACACAGGGGCGGTAGCAGCCACAGGGGCGGCTTCAGGCGTGATAACGGCCTTGGGTGCCTCCACAGGCGCTGGCGTGACCGTGACGGGCGCTACAGGCTTGTTCACAGTCAGAATGGGGCGGGGCTTGCTGAACTCTGGCGGAGTGATCGTAGAGGCGCTTGCCCGGTCTGGCGTGAACGCAGCGGCGATGTCTCGCACGAGCTTCAACGCGTCTGCCTTGGGGGTGGCGAACTGGTCGGGGAAAGGGATCATTACCCGGTAGCCGTCCTTGCCCTTGTATAGAAGCAGTTGCTGCGAGTTTTGCTCTGCAATCGGCGCTTCAGTCCGAAGATAAGAAGGCGTTTCGTTCGGCGTGTTCGGTGAAAAGATCGTATCGTAGATACGGGTATCGGGGCGGTTCATAGTCGTAATCCTTACAGGTTTGATAGCCAAGCGATGATGTCAGTTTCGATCCAGAAGATACGGCGGGGAGATGGTCGCTTTGGTGCTGGGAAACGACCTCTCGCCACAAGTGTTCGGATCGTGCTTTGGCTTACGCCTGTTCGGGCTGCGACCTCCTTGATAGTAAGTGTTGTCATGTAAGCTTTCTCCGTGTTGGATAAGCCTAGATAAAGATCGCTAACCGACGCTGTAAATATAAAACTTGTCAAGGCTAAAAAGAAAGTTTGGATCGTTCATAGATTACCGCCACCGCAATCATAATCAATACGAACGATCCTACCGGCTATTAACTTGACTAAAAATAAAGTTCGGGGAACATGCTTGCGGCTTCGTCTTGCGCTGGGTATCTAGACGGTAGGCGCATGCAGCACGAGACATCATAATGACGATACGGACGGCAAACATTCACCTTGGCGAAGAGTTCGAGACGAGCGCGGATATCACGATATCGTTTTGGGACAACGATAGGTTAGGATCAGGTGAGCTTGCTAGCGAAGTCGAGAAGTCGGGAGGCTTCGCGGCGCTTGAAAGCATCTACTACGCCAATGTCGATAACGACCCGATGTTCATGCAAATCGATGACGACGCGCTGACGCAGGTTCTAGGACCGCTCGAAGGCGGGATCGTCTTGGAAGGTCACGCCATCGATGACAACACGACCGACGACCTGTTTACCCGTATCTACCGGGTGGCGTTCACACACGAGAACGACGCTGTGAACTTCATGCTGAAGCATGGCGGCGAACTAAAATCAGTTTAGCCTTACAGGCTTCCGCGCACGCACTCGGCTATGCGGCGTTCCGCGATGTCGAAGAACTCGGGATCGCGTTCGAACCCGACGAAGTGACGACCACAGCCAAGAGCAGCCACGCCAGCCGATCCACTCCCCATGGTGGGATCAAGCACGAGATTGCCCGGATTGCTGTAGGTGTTCACTAGGTAGGTAAGGAGCGCTACCGGCTTCTGTGTCGGGTGGGCGTTCCCGTCCTTCGAGTATTCGAGAACCGATGTCGGGCAGTTCTCCATAGCCGTGTAGGTCGCGCCTTCATTCTGGCGGGTGTTGCGACCAAGGAAGCGGACCGATGCGCGGTTGTCCTTGACCTTCATACCTTCCCGCATCGTCACGCCTTGCGGGTTGTATGTCATCCGGCGCGCGGATCGCTTTGCGCTACAGGTAGTGCCCTTCGAGAAAATCAAGATGTCCTCGTGGGCCTTCAGCGGCTTGTCATGGGCATTCAAGAAGCCGGTGGTGTTGGTCTTCTTCCAGACCGAAGAGTATTTGTAGAGATCGCGCCCCGCGTTAATCAGGTCCGTTGTGAATGGCTGACTGGCGAACATCACGATAGCGCCTTTGTCCGTGATGACACGGCGAAGTTCATCCCAAAGGGGTGCCATGGGAATGCGCTTATCCCATTCGCAGCGGGTAGTAGCGTAGGGAAGATCACCCAACACCAAATCTACCGAACCGTCCGGTATCTCGCGTAGTAGGTCGAGACAGTCACCATCGATAAGATTGGCTTCGGGAACGGGCGGAAGAAAACCATGCATGAAGACATCGTATCAGAGCGGGAAGCTCGGGAATATATTAATCGGCTATCGAGCGTGCCGTTCTAGCGCCTCCAACCGTGCCCAAATGGTTTTGTTGTCTTGCACTAGGGCACCGTGTGCGGTGCGCACTCGCTCTGCCATCTCTGCCGCCGCGTCGGACCGTTCTAGGGCCTTGCTGATAAGCTGGCGGTCGGTGAGATCACCAAGCGCGGTTTGCTGGTCCACATAGGCTGCGATGACATCTGCGCCTTCTACGCCTGCCTCTAGAAGGGCTAGGGCGATACTGGCGGCGTGTTCGTCTGAAATCATTTTAGGTAATCCCCGGTAGCTTGCAGGGGCTACCGGGGAACACAACAAGTGGGAGTTAGCCACAGTGTATTTAGTCCCGGTAGCGCCTGACTTGGTTAGAAACGCATTTTGAAAAGCAGAGCATCGTCTTCATTCGCAAAGTAAAGCTCGGCTAAATCGAGTGTATCAGGCGTTGTGACGGTAAAGAATGCTTGGGGGTAATGTGGAATGCGCCACACTATCTTCGAGTTTGGGATGTTTGACGCAAACCAATCTTCGAGCATTTTGTCTGATATCTCGTGTCTGATGGTGTGCCGTTCGATCATGACAGCTTCCCCTTACCGGGCGTGAAGCGTCCGTATTTCGAGCTAGACCCGCTGAAGCGAGCGCGTGCCGTAGAGGGGCCTTTAGAGCGCCCTACAGGGGCTTGCTGGATCGCTGGGGTAACGATGTTCCCCGGCTCTTCATGCGTCGCCAGATACGCTGCAATGGCTGCATCAAGGCGGTTCACTTGCGAAGCTCCATAATGATTTTGCCAACCCGGTTGTGCGAAAGGCCAACGATGACGCCAATCTGGCGGCGGGTGTGTCCTTCTTCGAGAAGTCGAATGATCTTCGCGTTACGGATGTCGTTCGCAGCTTTGACATGTGCCGGGATGGCGTTGCGGTTTGGCGGTATCCGGCGCGGCTGTGTGAGATCACTCAAAGGCCAACCGCGATCCACTCGACCGCGAATGGTGTTCAGAGCAAGACCGGATTCTTCAGCGGCTTTCGCGATGGCGTCCTGAACATCGGACGAATACCGACTTGTCCGCATGTTTCGTTGCTGTGCCTTGCGGGTTGCCCACTCGACATTGCCGGGGATGTATCCCTCGTTATTGTCGATCCGCTCTAGCGACAGATCGGGCGAAGCCTTCGGCTTGATATGTTCTATGAAGCGCTCGAAGCCGTCGTATCCGCGCCATACATCGGCAACGATAATGCCGCGCGCGCCGTAGCTCGGGTAAGCTTCATGGAATGGATTATGGCAACGATGGATAGCATTGATTAGAGCAGAGTATTCCGAACGGTAGGTATTTCTAATAGTCATTGGGTTCTCCCGATAGTTGAACAAAATGCGAGGAAGTTGGTTGAGAACTTCTCACGCCTATTATTTAGCTAACGGAATGCGTGAATAAGTGCGGACTTAATAAAATAGTTTGATATTCTTGAACCTAGTCGAAAGATATGGCGCTCGAATGGCCTTTGTGGCTAAATACTACGCGGGAGGGTTAGTCTCCTTCCGTGTTTTTCCAAAGGTTGAGTGAACCCCCAAGTCTTCAGTGGCTTGGGGGTTTTTCTTTGTTCGATGAATAATGCGGAAGGTGGGCACGACGCGCTACCATGGCCTCTGACTAAATACCGCACGGCGAGATTGACTATCTCGTTTCAACCAAGAGGAAACAACACCATGACTTACGCAAACCGCAGCCTATCCACGCCTTTCGCAGATGATCTACCGCCGCCTCCCATTACGATGGGCCGCGATGTCGGGATCGGATCGGTAACGCCGATAACCGTCGCCAACGATTCTACAGCGATCTTGTCGAACGAAGGCATCTACCGGGCATTCGTGGAACTCGCGCAGAACGACCCTTCGTATCTTCAGCGCCTAGCCGCCAAGTTCGACTACCGGGCACCCTTCAAGCAATCCGCGCCAATCGTCGCGCTACCCATATCGAAGCTGAAGACCGTAGAAGTTGGGATCGATGACAAGGGGGCACCGAAGCCACCCAAGGGGAAGCAGCGCGTTCGGGAAGATCGCGCGGCGCTACGGTTCTCTTGCACGATCCAGATTACCACGCCGAAGAGCAGCCAAATCAGTTTGCCATGCTGGACAGGGCGGGCGCAGTTCCGTTCGCCAGCACGCATGCTGAAGGACGCGCGCGACATGCTGAAGGATAAGCGGATCGGGCAGACCTACCACGATTGGCTTGTGAGCGACATTATCCCACTGGCCACCGCGCATGACATGATGATCGGTTGTCTACGGATCGGGACGGAAGGTGAGGGAACGCCGTTCTCGGATCGACAGGTTATCATGGCAGACCGGGTAGGCTTGGAGGCGCACGAACTCGATAGCGCGATGTTGGTGTCTAATGCAGCCGGGAAACAGGTTGTCGCGAAGCTTCCCCACTTCGACAAGTTGACCTCGAAGGGCAATGCGTTGGGTGGCGGGTTCGTTATGCAATCACGCGGAAGTCGAGGGGGCGACAAGCTCGATTGGCGCACAGGAGACATCAAGGTTGACGCCTGAAAGGTGGGCAAACTCTATGCATCCTCTACTAATATAATATATGTAAAATAAGGTTGCATAGAGTTTGCCCACTTGGGCTACTCGAAGCAACCCGATGAAGTCGAGCGGGAAACGAAGTAGGTGTTGCATAGAGTTTGCCCAAGCGGGCAACCCGACCCGCTCCGCTCGATATCGCATCCTAGAGAACTCGTTACCTCGATTAGGAAGCATCCCGCGTCAGAAAAATAGTTTTTATGCGGGCTTAAAATCCGAGCTTTCCAACTAAATACAGTATGACAAGACCTTCACCACCGATCATCGAACGACACACGAACGCCAAGTGGCAATCTATCGAAGTCGTAGAACCGGAAGCTCGATACGCCATCTGCCGCAACGGCGATCCGATCCAGCTACGGACCAAGGACGAGCTAAAGCCGCTTGGCCACTACAAGTATCTGAACTCGACCTTCGCCTATCCCGCACACGCACACAAGCTGGCGGCACGGTTGAACGATTTCTTCAAGACCAACATCTACGCGGTATACACGCTAGAGCCTCGCGCGCTTGTCCGACCGCCTGAAGTGGTGGTCGAAGACACGCCTTACACGCGGCGTGTGCGCAACCGTAAGGCTACGGCCTTCCTGCAATACTACCGGGACTTGAACCCTGATGCACCGTTTCCGGTCTATCAGCTTGCCGACCGTGGGCGCGTGATCTTCGAAGATGAAACAGTGCAGGACACATACAACGAATGGGAGGATGCAGAATGAACACGACTATGAACAGACTAGGCGAGGCGTTTGTAACGCTGGCCAGCAAGGCAAAAGACTTCGTAGAAGGTAGCGCACACGGAATGGCAGAGCGTATGGCGCTCCGTCCGTATCTGTTCGATTACAAGCGCCGCTTTCCTACCGCGAAGTTCCCGATGTATGACGACGACCGCAGCGGACGCGTAGTGTTTGAAGACGCTACGGTTCAAGCTGACTTCCTCGCATTCGTTGCCAATCCAACTTCCTCGAAGAAGGAGGGTAAGTGATGTCCAACGCAGTCTACGAAATCGAGAACGCGGACTTCAGCAAGAAACCTGTTACCTACTACTATCGCGCAACATTGAAGGAGGAACAGGCGGCGCTTGACCTTGCCGCAATGGTCGGCGGGCACTTCAGTTGTTTGTTCGCGGGGCACTACCTTGTTCGCTTCGCGACACATAACATCGTCAAGGAAGGCGGATTGGTAGAAGTGGCACCACGCTTCGAGGTGAAGTGATGGCATGGGACTTCAAAAACCATAGAATGGTCGAGGGCCGTCCTATGACGCCAGAAGAGGAATGGAGCAGCAAGCGCAATATGTGGAAGTGGCTACTATCGGTAACAGACGAACGCCTAGAAGCTGCGAAGCCGCCCGTTGACGGAACACATCTACCTATGTGGTTGGCGGCTTCATACCTTCGCGCCAATCCGCAAGTTGCCTACACGCTAGACTATGATGGCCGCATCATTATCACGGACGATGAATGGCGAATGCACTTCCTGCTATCGACGGCGGGTAAGTGATGAAGCCGATAGTAATCCGCATCACGCACACTCCCGATATCCAGCGCATGTGCGACTGGATCGATAAGAATCTTCCCGAGACATCGTATCTATCGAACACCTTCGCGTTCGGTAACGATGAAGATTGGGTTCTTTGGAAGATGATGTTCAGTGGTTCGCACCACCACATATGCGATAGGGTTTGGGTTCACACCGAAACCTATAAGAATGTATGCGCGTCGAACAATGCCAAGCAAGCCGCAGCTTCTGCCACTAGTGCCGCAGCTTCTGCCGTTGGTGCTATGTCTCTAGCCGCTAACTCAATATCTTTTGTCGTTCATCCGCAGGGTTCGACTAGCGTGAAGGTCGCTAACCAAGTTGGGTGGCTGTGATGTGGCAACAGAGTAAGCTAGCGCTATCCGACAGGGAGATAGCCGAATATCTTCGTAAGCTCGATAGGGTGATTGAAAGTTATCGCGCCATCAAAAGCAGCCCTAACATGTGGACCGATGTCACAGGTAGAACGCTGGACGAAGTAAAAAGCCACAAGCTAGACGAGTCAATCTATGATGCGAAGCGGATGTATGAGCAGCACCTTCGAAGCCGCTACCTTCAGCGCTTCCCGCAGACGCCTTGGTATATCTCCCGCGATGGTTCGATAAGATTCGAAAGCGAAGACGATACAGTCCACTACTGTATGACGATGAAGCTATGATGTCGCGCCGTCTAAATACCATATGGCTAACCCTGTATGGCTCGATGTAGCAAAGAACCTTATCGGTGTATCGGAAGTTCCGGGACCGAAGAACAACCCAACCATCATGGGATGGATCAAGCGGCTTGGTTCCAAGACCCTTGGTATCAGCGTCGTAGACGAAGATACCGCATGGTGCGGCACCTTCGTTACGCATTGCATGGTGCAGGCGGGTATTACGCCGCCCAAGGTTCCAGTGCGTGCTTCCGCGTGGTCCACATGGGGGGCTAACCTTCGGGCAGATCGTCTGGCACCCGGCGCGGTGTTGGTGTTCTCGCGTCCCGGTGGTGGCCATGTCGGCTTCTATGTCGGTGAGGATGACACGACCTACTTCGTTCTCGGTGGCAACCAAGCGAACGCCGTCAATGTCTCGAAGATCGCCAAGGCCAGATGCGTTGCCCAACGCTGGCCTACTGGCGTGGCTGTTACCGGTAGTCCCGTGCGATCCACGCTAAAGGGATCGGTAAGCGAGAACGAGGCATGACGCGCAAGACCTGTGGCATATGCGCCCGCGTCCTAGACAACCCGGATGATTGGCTATCGCTCGACTGTGGCGGGGATTGTCGCGGCTGCATGAATGTAATCGAGAACCCGGAAGTGTGGTGCTACCACCGCTGTTATGTTTGCCTAACCGATTGCGTTATCCGTAACTGGCAGAAGCCACACTTTGAAGAGATGGGGCAGACGATCCGCAACAATCAAGGGAAGCTCGAAAGCCTTTGTGTCGAAGTCTATTCGAACAGTGGAATGAGCACCCTAATGATGAACTATGCCAACACCCAAGCCGACCTCTACCTAGACCATGCTTATGTCGATCCACCAAAGAAGCGTTGGCCTAAATCTAACAGGTTGAGGCAGCGATGACGGGCGAACGATATGGACCGTTCCCCTATGGTCCTTACGATGCACCATGCAGCATGACGGAAGATGATTGGGACGATCCCGATTATGCTATCATGCGACAGTGCTATGAATGGCTGGAACGCCACGACCTACAATACCATCGCGACTACTACCACGGCATGCTACTCGGAACAGCTACCGGCTGGCAGAACATCGGGTGTGATAGGTTGTGGTTCGCGGATATCGATCACGCGGCAGCTTACCACCTTACATGGTCTGGGCGTCTGTATGCAGACTATCCAGCATTCGAGCCGTATGCCTGATAAGCCAAAGACCTTCGGCAGGGTGGCTAGGAAGGCCACACAGAAGCAAGGCGGCAGTGCAGGGCTGCGAGATACCAGCGCACGCTATCAGCGCTTACGCGAACGCCTGATGACCGCTGAACCCCTATGCCGATACCACAAGGCGCAAGGCCAGATCGTTGCGGCTACCATCCTCGACCACATCATAGCGCTGGCCTTGGGTGGCACCAACGATCCCGATAACCTCGCGCCTGCCTGCCTCGACTGCAACACAGAGAAGGCAAAGGCAGAGCAGCGTTACCTTCGTGCTGGCCACGATGTCCGGTTCGTTGCCAGCGATCCCGCGCTAGGCAGATGGCTTACGCTTGCAGGCAACCCAACTCTTCAGCGTTCGTAGCGCCTCGAAGTTCGGCAGTCGTGCCACCTTCGGAAGGTATCAAGGTAATAACCATTTTGAAGTTCGACAGTGCAGCGAAGCCAAGCATCACCTTCGGGCTATCATCTACCACCCTGACATCTAGCGGCGATGCGAGCAGTAGGCAGCGCTGCACCTCCGCCACAGGCTTGGCGACAGCATAGGTAGAACGCACCGGCTTGGCGGCAACTTCGCCCATGGTGGCGAGCATGGCTAGAGCAATGAGCATTGGAAGACCTCGATAGTTGGGGTGAAGAAGCACTTCCTATCTATCAAAAGTCAAGAGGAATCGAACGATAGAGGGGGGCGGGTAAAAACATTATTGAAGGAAAAGCACCCCAACCACCGCCCAGTCTTTTTCTTGATTTGTCAGAATAACACTTTGGGGTTCTAGATGGCCTTCGGCGGGCGCGCTTGGGGCGCTCCCGAAACTAAATACTCCACACACAAGATGGAGTTACACAAAATGAACGGATTTTACGACAAAGAGACTACTACGCCGAACGACTACCTTACCAAAAAGTGGGGACTAGAGCGCGAGCTAGAGCATCTTACAAAGCCGCATCCTAATGAAGCGTGGTTGAACGAAGAACTTACAAGCAGTGGCGGTGCGTTCATCGTCGCCATGGTTCCAGACCCGCGAACGGGGCGACCGATCCGCGTTCTCTACGACGACAACGGAACCGCCAAGGTTCTTACGCTGAAGCTCGGTAGGGACGATCCATACAACCATGCGCAGGCTATCAGAGACGGCATTCGCGCGGCGATGTCGAAGACCTGTTCAGATGCAGTGCGCACAAAGGTTAAGGAAGCGGACATCCTTGCAAATCGTGTCAACGCAAACGAAGTCCTAGATGGTAAGATCGAAGATAAAATCGTTTGCCGTTCCAACGCAGACAAAATCGTTTGCCAGTCCGATAGCGGCACGAGGGCTTCGTAATGGATATCTTCAGCGAACCAAGCCGCACCATAAACGGACGGGTAAACGAGACGCTACAAAAGCAACTCGAATACTCGAAGCGAAATCACGCCTATTGGCAGAACGCACTAAAGGAAAGCGAAGCCGCTTTGGAGGAAGCTAGGCAAGTGGTGGAAAAATACCGCGCACAGGTCAAAGCCTACGCTAGCGATGTCGAGCGCACGGGGAAGCTTATCGAGATGATTAAGCGCGAAGACGCGGACAACGCTAGCTGATGCGCACCGGACGCAAAGTAGCCGATCCCGCGAAGAAGGCGCTTATGGGCACCTACCGTGCGGATCGGCACGGCGACATCGTAGAGCTAGTGACGCCGCCGCGCGATATCCCGGTAGCTCCCGACTATCTGACGAAGGAGGCAAAACGAGTTTGGGAGGAGGAGCTTCCCCGCATCCTCGCTTGCGGTGGTGTGGAAGCTGATAGCTCCTTCCTTGCTCGATACTGCACCGCTGAAGCGGAGTTCAGGGGGATGGCGGCAAAGGGTGAGCCGGTAACGGCTGCGATGATGACCGCACTTCGCCAGTATGCCGAACTACTCGGGATCGCTGGCCACCGCTCCCGGCTCGCGCGCGGCAACTCGCAAGACAAGCCGACAAGCGGCTTCAGCAAGCGACCGGTATAAGAATATGCGCAAGAAAGGATTCTGGATCACAGAAAATGCAGCCGAAGTGGCGGAATGGTGCAGCAAATACACCGAAATAAGCACCTTCGAGCTACTATATCAGGGCACAATCTTGGTGTTTGAGACCACGGATGACGGCGAAGAGATACTGTTTCGCCTGAAGTGGGGGCACCTAATCTGGCCATAGAGTAAATACTGTGTGCCAAAACCTACACTAGACCACTATTCAGAGCGCGCTATTGCCTACGCAAAGGCAGTAAAAGCACGCAAAATCCCCGCTTGTATCCAAGTTCGACAGGCTTGCGCGCGCTATCTGGACGATTTCAAGCGCAAGGATATCGTCTACGCGCCCGAACGCGTCGAACATGTCTGCGAGTTTGCGGAACTACTGCCGCATGTCATCGGGCCGCTTACCGGCGAGCTTATCGAGCTAGAGCCTTTCCAGATTTTCATCTTCGCTAATCTCTTCGGATGGTTGGACGCGAAGACACGCCTTCGCCGCTATCGGGAAGCCTTCATTCTCCTTCCTCGTGGTAACGCGAAGTCTACCATCGCCGCTATCATCGGCCTCTACATGACCTTCGCCGAAAATCAGGGTGGCGCTGAAGGTTTGAGCGGCGCGACATCGATGCAGCAAGCGGAAGCCGTGTTCATTCCGGCAAAGCGAATGGTCGAGATGACGCCAGACCTAGCGGAGTTCTACGGCCTCGAAGTCGCGGCGCGTTCGATCTACCAGACATCGACGGGTTCCAGCTTTAAGCCGGTGATCGCGAAGACGAAGGACGGTGGCCTACCGTGGATCGCCATTGCCGACGAACTCCACCAAGCTCTAGACGACACGCAGCTTAACGCGTTCCGCACCGGCATGGGCAAGCGCAGGGGCAGCGATCCCCTATTGCTGATTATCTCCACAGCCGGAACCAATGTGGCAGGCGTATGCCGCCAAGAGCAGCTATACTTCGAGGCGGTTCTATCGGGTTCGATGAAGGATGATCGCAAGTTTGCGCTTATCTACACCATCGATCCGAAGGACGATTGGACGGACTTCAAGGTTTGGCAGAAGGCCAACCCGAACTACGGTGTGTCGGTAGACGAAGACCACCTTCGTAGCGAGTATGAGAAGGCGCTACAGAGTCCTTCGCACCAAGCCACATGTAAGACGAAGTATCTTAATGTTTGGACGAACACCGCAACGGGTTGGTTGAACCAACGCGATTGGGCAAGTGCGGCTAGTCCCGGTCTTCTGCTATCGTCCACAGCGCGAACATGGATCGGCGTTGATCTTTCCACCAAGACGGACATTACCGCTATCGTGGTGGTGCAAGAGCTACCAGACGGTAAGCGCGCTATCGTTCCGTTCCTCTACCTTCCCAAGGGGGCGCTAGAGCGCTCGAAGAACGCCAAAGCCTATACAGACTGGATCGCCTCGGGTGCGATCCACGCCACGGAAGGCAGTGCGAGCGATCACGCAGCCGTTGAAGACATGATTAGGGCGCTGAAGAAGGACTATCAGGTTCAATCTGTGTTGTTCGATAGCTGGCAAGCGGCAGGAATGATGCAGCGGCTAGAGGCGGATGGCATCGAATGCGTAGAGTTTGGCCAGACTGCGAAGAACTTTACCGCACCAATGATCGATTTCGAAGCGGAGTTGATGAACGGCAACATCGTTCACGACGATAACCCGTGTCTTAACTGGATGGCATCGAACATATCGGTTCGCCAGATGGGGCCGCTAAAGTCGCCAACGAAGCCAACCGGTCAAGATCACTTGAAAATCGACGGTATGGTAGCCGCATTGATGGCTTATGCGCAGTCGGAAGCTGTAGAAGCGCCGAAGCAAGAGCCTTTCCTGATGTTCATGTGAGCTAGCGCCGCTCGATATCTTACCCGTGCCTAAATACGACATGGGAATCTTCAGCATGCTTGCGGCACTAGACCGCGCAACAGGTCTAGCACCTAGAGAATCAAAATCTACCACAGTCATTACTACCGAAGTAATGGAACTTCCGAACCGTAGCAGTTCGGACATTCGGGGCGATCTCGAAGCGGGCACCGGCTACGGCACCGTATCTGCATTCCAGATTTCGGCGGTGTTCGCTTGCGCCCGTGTCCTAGCTCTCGGCTTGGCACAGGTTCCTTGCGTCCTTCAGCGGGCAAGCGCGACCGGTGGGCACGAACCCGCCCGCGATCACCCGCTTTACGATCTCCTTACCCGCAAGCCTAACAACTGGATGACATCGCTAGAGCTACGCGAGTGGATCGGCTTCCACCTTGCGCTACTCGGCAACGCATTCTTGTTCGTATCCCGCGACAGCAAGGGCCGCGCAATCGAACTAATCCCGTTGCCGCAGGGTTCGGTATCGATCCTTACGCCTTCGTTCGGGGAAGTTACCTACCGCCTTAATGTCAAAGATCAGCCAATCTACTCGAATGCGAACATCTGGCACATTAAGGGTAGTTCGTGGAACGCTATCGATGGGATGTCGATCCAGCATATCGCCGCTCGCGCCATCGGTCTGGCGGGTGATCTCGAAGACTTCGGTAGCCAACTCTTCAAGAATGGTTCGAAGCCGTCTGGCCTACTCACAACCGACAATGATTTAAGCCCGGAACAGCGCGCATCGCTTATGACGGCATGGAATGCGCAGCAAGCGGGCATCGCTAACGCGCATCGAACAGCCGTGCTTGGTAACGGTCTGAAGTTCCAGCCGATGCAGACAAGCGCCAACGAAGCGCAGTTCATCGAAAGCCGTCGATACCAGACAGAAGAGATTTGCCGCATCATGGGCGTAGACCCGATGATGATTGCGCAAAGCGTCGGTAGCGCATCCTACGCCAGCGTAGAGCAGAAGTTTCTAGCGCACTACACCTACACGCTAGCGCCACTCTACGAACGCTTCATGCAGTCGGCGGAAGTGTCGCTTCTTACGCTCGAAGAGCAGCGCGCGGGCTACCGTGTCTTTATCGATTCACGCACCATCACCCTCGCATCTTCGAATGATCGCGCGGCTTACTACGGCGCGATGCGTCAAAACGGTTTGATGACGATTAACGAGTGTCGCGAACACGCTGGCCTAGAGCGTTCGAACGACCCGCTAGCCGACAAGCTTACGCCTTCCGCAAACTTGTTTGGTCCAACCGGCACCGGCTCGGCACCGATTAGCTAAATACAATATATGGAAAAGAAACTATTCACACTGGAAGAAGTAAAGTTTGCTTCCGACGATGCGACTGGCACCAAGACCTTTAGTGGTTATGGCGCGGTCTTCGGTAATGTGGACTCGCACGGCGATGTTATCACGAAGGGCGCATTCAAGGCTTCTCTGAAGTCGGGCGAAACGCCTTTGATGTTCCTGAACCACGATCTCTACAGCCTGCCTATCGGCAAGTGGACGCACTTCGAGGAAGACGACTACGGCTTGAAGGCTGAAGGCGTGTTTCTCGACACCGCAGCGGGCAACGATGTCTACACGGCTTCGAAGGCTGGCGCGATCTCCGGTTTGAGCATCGGCTACATCGCCCGCGATGTCGTTTACGGCAAGAGTGCCGACGAACCCGCCCGCACCCTGAAGGCGGTAGACCTTATCGAAGTATCGGTAGTCACCATCCCTTCCAATGCGAAGGCACGCATCGCGGATGTGAAGTCTTTCACGAACCTAAACGAGTTTGAGCGCGAGCTAGTTTCACGCGGCATGCAGATCGAAGAAGCAAAAACCTTCCTCGAAAGCCTCAATACCTACCACGAGACTAAATACAAAATAGCGGCCAGTTTGAGCGTCGCCAAACAACTTCTGTCAACGATTCAAGGAGCATAATGAGCGACGACAACATGAAAGACACTCTGGAAGGTATCCAGATTGCATTTAACGAACTGAAGAACACCAACGAAGCAAAGCTTTCCGAGTTTGCCACGAAGGGTTCTGTAGATACGCTAATCAACGAAAAGATTGCGCGTATCAATGACGAGCTTACCGACCTTCAGAAGAAGTCGCAGCGTCCGAACCTGAACGGTTCCGAAGTCAACGCGGCTGAAGTCGAGCATAAGAATGCTTGGGACCGTTGGGCGCGTAAGGGTGCAGGCGAGTATGAGCTAGAGGCTCTAGAGCGCAAGGCAGTCACGATCACCGGCACCGATGCTACTGGGCTGGCCACTGGCGGCTTGCTGATGCCGCGCACCTACGAGGCTGGTATCTACTCCGCACTAGAGACGCTTTCGCCGATCCGTGCCGAAGCTACCTCGGTTCAGGTTTCCAGCGATGACTACCGTTACCTGAACAGCAACGGCACCTTCGATAGCGGCTGGGTTGGTGAAACCGACGCACGCCCCGAGACGGCTACCAACACGCTTGGTGAAGTCCGCGTGCCGATGGGCGAAATCTACGCCAACCCGCATGCTTCGCAGCGCGCCCTTGACGATGTTGTCTTCGATCTCGACGGCTACATGGTCGATCAGACCGCACGCGCCTTCGCAAAGAAGGAGAACGCAGCGTTCATCAACGGCGACGGCGTGAACAAGCCGCAGGGCATCTTGACGACCACGGGTCTTACCACGGTAAACTCTGGCGTTGCGGCTGGTCTGCCTACTTCGGGTGACGCATACCTGAAGATGATCTACGCACTTCCTGCCGCTTACCGTCCGGGTGCGAAGTTCATCATGGCTTCGGCATCGCAGCTTTCGGTTCGCACCATGAAGGACACGACCGGTAACTACATTTGGCAGCCTTCGTTGGTTGCTGGCGCTCCGCAGACCATCGGCGGTTTCGATATTGTCGAAGTCGAGGATATGGATGCAGTCGCCGCTGGTAAGCTCCCGGTTGTCTTCGGCAACATCAAGGTTGGCTACTTGATCGCAGATCGTATCGGCATTCGCACCCTTCGCGACCCGTATTCGAAGAAGCCCTATGTCGGTTTCTACAGCACCAAGCGTGTTGGCGGAATGGTCAAGGACAAGGCGGCTTTCGTTGCGATGAAGGTTTCGGCTTAATCTTTAAGCCTAGTGCAGTGAATGAACCGGGGGAGGGCAACCTTCCCCGGTTTTTTCATGCCTAGTCTAAATACAACATGGAAATCATTACTCCCGAACAGATTCAAGAATGGCTTCGTATCGATCCAAACACCGATACGGCTACGCTTAACATGCTGGTTAGCTCGGCAATCGATATGGTCGAGTATAAGACCGGGCGCGTTCTTCGTCCTTACAGTCAGTTGAACGCGGTTACCGGCGCTATCGAGAAGATCACGCCTACGGTTCCTGAATCGCTGAAGCACGCGATCTCGCTTTTCGTGTCCGCGCACTTCGATGACCGGGCAGGGGCCGACGATGCCGCAATGTTGGCGGTGGATCGTCTGTGCCGTCCTTTCTGGATGGGGCGGCTGTGATCGTCAACGCGGGCGCGCTGGATCGACGCATAGAAATCATGAGCGGGACACCGACGCAGGACGCGCTAGGACAGGTTACAGAGGCATTCGGCGTGATCGCCACCACATATGCCCAACGCCTCGAAATGCGCACCACGGACGCCGCTAGGGCAGGCCAGCGCGATGCGTTCTCTATCGCTCGGTTCCTTATCCGCTACCGCACCGGCATTACGACCGGGCAGCGCGTCAAGGTAGACGGGAAGCTCTACGACATCCTTGCAGTGGACGAACCGCCCCCGCGTCGTGCCGTCCTAATCTTGACGGTCGAGGAAGTCGCATGAGCGGCTTTTCCGCCAATCTATCGGGCTTCCGCCAGCTAGAAGCGCGCATGGCCAGCCTATCCAAGGCGGAAGCCACCAAGGCAGGCCAGATCGCTAACCGTGCTGGCGCTTCCGTGCTGGCCAAAAAGATCAGAGACACCGCGCCCGATGGTCCGTTGGCGGAAGGCGCGAGCGTCAACCGTGTTCGCAAGGGTGGGCAAGTCGTCACAGAGACGCACCACAAGATTAAGAACTGGATCAAGATCAAGAAAACGAAGAGCGACAGCACGGACAAGGTTCAAAACTCGGTTTATGTCGCGAAGGGGTATCACGCAGCCTTCGTAGAGTTCGGTTCAATCCACAACGCGCCGAACCCGTTCTTCCGCACAGCATTCGAGCAGAATAAGCAGGCCATCGTAGATGCAATGAAGCGCGTCCTAGAACGCCAGCTTATCAAGCGCGGCGTCTAAATACTGTATGTTCGAAACCAAACTATTCGCGCGCCTGAAGACGGTTGCCGTCAATGTGTATCCGCTGGCGGCACCGCTTGGCTACAAGTCGCCTGCCGTCATCTATAACTGTGTTAATGTGGACCCGACGCGAAACATCAATGACGACATAGAGAATACTTCGTTCATGGACTTTCAGATCGATGTCTACAGCACGAGTTTCCTAGAGGCGAAGACGCTTGCGCGCACCATCCGTAACAATCTCAAGGCGTGGCAAGATAACGATGTTCAAGCCGTCGCATACATGAATGAGCAGGGTAGCGTAGATAACACCACGCAGACGCAGCTATATCGAGTCATGACCTTCTACAAGTTCTTCGTAACCGACTGACCAAAACGCACGCGAGACTAAATACTTCTAGATTTCATTAGGAGTATTTCGACCGTGGCAACATCCGCTTCCGTTTCAAAGGGCACCAAGCTTAAAATCAAGTCTGGTTCCACATTCATCAATATTGCAGAGCTAAAGGACTTTTCCGGCATCGGTGGTGGTTCTGCCGCTGTTCTCGATGCAACTTCGCTGGATTCTTCCGCGAAGGAAAAGCTTATCGGTCTGATGGACGAAGGTTCGCCCAAGTTCACTTTCAACTACATTCCGGGCGATGCTGGCCAGACCGCGCTTCGCACCGCACGCAGCGCAGGCACTTCGGCTGATTTTCAGCTTGTTCTCGGCGGCACGGCAAAGACCTACAGCTTCAGCGCGTTTGTTCTGACGAACGAAATCACTGGCGGCGTTGATACCGTAACCGAACTCGCAACCGGGTTGGAGATTACGGGCGCTGTTACGGAAGCGGCAACGGTCTAATATGGCGGTGTTGCTATCACGGGCGGCGATCCTTGCCGCCCCGGTTCCTACGCGTGAAGTCGAAGTGCCAGAGTGGGGCGGGACAATCTTGGTCCGCTCCCTTTCGGCGAAGACCCGCATGCAGGCTATCGAAGCGATCAACGAACGCCAGACACTGGTAGACGCTTACGAAGCCGATCAGGCCAAACCGGAAGATGAGCGCGAGGGCCTTGCAGCCGCTTACCCGCTCGATAACTCGATTATGTCCGTTCTCTTCGCCATCGTAGACGAAGAGCTAAACCCGATGTTCTCGATGGACGACTACAGCGCATTCGAAGATTTGAGCCTTCCGACGCTTACTCACATCTTCCGCCAGATGCAGATTCTGGAAACGCCAACCGTCGCCTACAATGAGCAAAAAAAAAGTTCCGTATCACGCCGGAAAGGCGGTTCCTCTTCCGGCTCGCGCTCGCGCTAGGCTGCACAGTAGCGGAACTTGACGCGCGTATAAGCCTCGATGAACTCTTGGAGTGGGAGGCTTATTACTACTTCGAGCCATGGGGCGCACCGGCTGAAGATGAACGATGGGCGCAAATGTATGCGCTCTATTTCAGTTCGGTTACCAAGGCTAACTCTACGCAGCCTAACTGGTTGGATCGTGATCCCGAAGAAACGCTTCGTAAGAGGCTAGAGGCTGATGCTGCACGAACGCTGGAAGTCAAACTAGAAGAGTTCTTCGGCTCTCGCGTCGTGCCTGAAACTATCGTTCTTCCCGATATCGATCAACCTACGGACCTAGAAGCCTAAATACCATATGGCTAATCTAGGTTCTCTCTTCGTCAATCTTGCGCTCGAAAGTGCGCAGTTCATAGCGGGCATGCGCAACGCCGCTGCACAGTCCAACGCAACCGGCAAGGCGATTGCGGGCGCTATGAACATCGCAAAGGGCGCTATTGGCGGTCTTGTCGGCGTTCTCTCGGTAGACTTCCTTGCAAGTCAGACGATGGCGGCATTCGACTATGCAGACGCCATCGTTGACATCTCGACCGCTACGGGCGCGACGACCCGCACTATCCAAGAGTTCCGCTACGCAGCGCAGCTTTCGGGTTCCTCGGTCGAGAACGCAGATGCAGCTATTGGGAAGTTCTCGAAGAATCTTGGTGCCGCACAGTCCGGTAACAAGGCCATGGCGGCTTCGTTCAAGGCGCTAGGCGTCGATATTGCACAAGGCGTAGACCCGGCACTTCGCCAGTTCATGGACGGTGTAGCCAAGCTTCCTACGGTTTCGATGCGGGTTGCCGCTGCAACCGGCATGATGGGCAAGAGCGCAGCCGACCTTACGCCACTGCTAGGGCAGGGTAGCAAGGGCTTCGACACGCTCGCAGCCGCTGCGCAGGCATACGGCATCGTTATTGAAGACAGTGTTCTTCAGAACGCAGGCGTCGTAAACGACAAGCTCGACACAATGAAGATGATTCTAGATGCGCAGATGGCGAATGCTATCGTGCAAAACGCAGACGCGCTTATGACGCTTGCTAATAGCTTCATGTCCGCAGCCGCAGCCGCAGCAAACTTCTTCAGTCAGATGGATGTCAATAAGCTAATGTCCGTCGCCAATGGCGTAAACATTAACTCTGATATCCCTACCGTGATCTCGGCAAAGCTTCGAGGGCAAGACTCGGACGGGCTAGCGAAGGAAGCACGCGAGCAGTTGAACAAGACGCATGCGGGACGCCAAGCGCGCCATGACTACCTTACCAAAAAGTATAACGAGAACATCGGTAAGGGTCGCAATAAGAACGACATGGATATGCAGGCTATCGCGATGGAGCGTCAAGACATCGCGCGTGCAGAACGGCGTTCTAAACTGGCTTATAAGATTCCACCCGCAGAGCATGTGAATCTACCGGGCACTGGCGGCGGGACGAAGCCAAAGCCTGCACATGCCGCGAAGGCGGCTAGCTCTCCGCACCTTCGTTCGGCTGAAGAAATCGATTTGGTTTGGCGGCGCGAGTTCCTTGGCCTCGAAAACGAACTTCGAGACGCGCAGGCAGACCTTACTAACACGCCTACCGCACAGGCAGATGCGAAGGTGGAGCGTCTACAGAATGATTGGTCCTATCGGGCATCGGAAATCGATCACGATACCGGCACCGATCAAGAGATCGCGGAAGGTAAGAAGCGCTACACGGCGCTTCAGGCGCAGGAACTTCACGCCAAAGAGCAGGAAATCTTCAACGCGAAGTATGATCTTGCGATGCGGGATCGTGATTCAGAGATTGCTAGGGATCGTCTGGCGGTAACGCAGGCAGGACTACAGAACGAACAAGACGACCTAGCAGGGCAGGCAGCGCTTGCCCGGTCAACTTCAGAGCGTCGAAAGATTGCCCTAAAGCTTGTCGATCTTCAGTATCAGCAAGAGCAGATTGCCCTAGACGCCATCATCGCTTCGAAGGACGCTTCACAGGCAGAGAAGGACATCGCAGCCGCACGCAAGGCAATCTTGCCGAAGCTTCGCCAGCAAGCCGTAGACGGTGCGAACAAGCAAACCCAAGGGCCGCTTGCCGCTTACATGGATTCGCTTCCGGGCACCGTTGGTGAAATCAGCGATCAGATGGAAAGCATTCAAGTTGAAGGCTTGGAGAAGGTGCAGGAAGGTATCTTGGGTATCATCGACGGCACGAAGTCGATGGGCGATATGTTCGGGGATGTCACGAAGTCGGTTCTATCCGGCTTGGCGCGCATCGCGATCCAGCAAGCGATTATCAAGCCGCTTGGTAACTTGCTCTTCGGCGGTGGCGATGGTGGAGGTGGTGGTATCTTGGGTTCCGTGTTCGGCGGGATCATGAAGGGTATCAGCGGCAAGCGCGCTAACGGCGGCATGACGCAGGCGGGGGATTACCTCGTGGGCGAGCGTGGGCCGGAAGTCGTGCGTATCGGCGCTAGCGCTAATGTCATGTCGAACACCGCACTTCGCGGCGTAGCTGGCGCGAACGACAACAATCGTGGTCCGTCGATCTCTATCGGATCGATCACAAGCAACGATCCGGTTGCGGTTCGCAGAATGGTAATCGAAGGCATCGCGCAAGCTATCCCGACGATTTCAGAGCAAGCAACGAACCGGACCATGAAGAAGCTGGGACGGCGCACGATGTAACCCGATGGGGTAAATAAGGCATGGCTCTTGTTTACCCCATTCCCTTTCCTTCGCAGGCACCCGCTACGCAGCGGCTAACGCTTAACCGTCGCCAGAGCGCGACTGAATCGCCTTTCACCTACGCGGTGCAAGTGGTCGATACCGCTGCACAGTGGGCCTTCGAATGGTCTTGGCCAATCATGTCCCATGTAAAGGCGGAAGCCCTTACCGGGTGGCTTCTATCGCTGAAGGGGCAGATCGGAACCTTCACCTACCGTCCTAGACAGGCGCTAACGAGTGGCCTTACGGGCCGAACGCTGGCCATACAGGGCTATGCGAGCAACGATGCCATCTCGGTAGCCGGGTGGGCGGCAAACGCCTCTAGCGGGCTTCGAGCAGGCCAGTTCTTCCAACTCGGCAAGCAGCTTCTACGCATCGTAGACGCCAACGCGGGCGCGGATGCCAACGGTAGGGTTACGATCTCCTTCGAGCCGTCGCTACGCGCGAACATCGCAGCCGCCACGCCTGTGAACTTTGCCAGCCCGGCTGGCGAGTTCCGTTTAAGTATCAGCGACGGCTACGGCTACACGCTCGATCCAAACAAGCTTCCCGATCTCGGCAGCTTCACCGCGCGCGAGGTGATCTAATGCGCGACGCAATGACCGGCGACATTCTCGACGCCATCGGGGCTACGCAGATCAGAACCGCTTATCTCGCTCGGCTAGAGTTCCAGAGCGGAACCGCGTTTCTGTGGACTGGCGCGCACCCGATCCAGCCGAACGGGACCGGCGACAGCCTGCTAGACGGCAACGCCTTCGATCCGCTGGCGGCAGGCGTCATGGTCGATATTGGCGAGAACAGCTTTAGCTATAACGGCTCTGAAGAACTAACCGTCGTCCTAGCGGTGCCGACTGCACCAAGCACAGCGATTGCCGCTGCATCGGTCTTCCCGAACGAATACCAGTCTAGACAGGCTACTATCTGGCGAACGCTTCGCATGCCTTCCGCCGATCCGCTTGCGCCTCCCGTGTGGCAGTTCCGCCGCATTCGGAGTGGTGCAATGGATAAGGTCGAAATCCAGAACGATGGCCAGTCGCATAACTTCATGCTGACAATCGAAAGCCACCAAGCGCAGATTTCGAATGCGACCAACCAAAGCTATCTAGATCAACAGCGTTATGATGCGGCTGATACATCGCAGGCGCATGCAGTATCGATTGCTAACGGTGATCCGGGTCCAACCAAGGCGAGTGCTACACCGATCTACGGCAGCAACGGGAAGATCGATGTAGGCGGGACTATCGACCAATACAGGTAGTATTACCGACCCGGCTAAATACTGCATGCAGATTAGCCGTTTTAGTGATTGGGAAGATCGCCTTCGAACTTACCTTGACCGCGTAGAAGAAGAACCCTTTCAGTGGGGCACGCACGATTGCGCGTTGTTCGCAGCCGATTGCGTAAAGGCGATGACCGGCGCGGATGTCGTCGCAGACTTTCGAGGGAAGTATGACACGCGGCTAGGTGCCGCTGAAGCTCTACGCGAATACGGCGACGGCACGCTTCTTAAAACGATGAAGGCGAAGTTCGGTGAAACGAAGTCGCCGCACTTTGCGCAGCGTGGCGATGTCGTCATGCGAGATGCGACCACTACCGGCATCTGTGTCGGGCAGTTCTCCTACTTCGTCGGTGAAGAGCAGGGGCTTCAACGCCTAGTCGCGATGCCGACCAAGGATTGCAAATACGCCTTCACGGTTCCCTTCAGCTTGGAGGCGAACGAAGGTGAGTAAGGTTGTAAAGATCGTTGCGCTTGTCGCAATCGCAGCCGCTATCGTAGTTTTCGCTGCACCTATCGCGGGCGCTATCGCTGGTCTTGGTGCTGGCATTGCTTCGAGTGCAGCTATCGCCGCTGTAACATCGGCGGTTATCGGCGTTGGTCTGTCTATCGGCCTATCGGCGGTAAGCTCGCTCTTCCGCAAAGCGCCATCGTTAAGCAACTCGCTTGCAGACCGTCTATCCGCCAGCATCAACCCGACTGCACCGCGTAAAATCGTTTTCGGTAAGACAGCGGCAGGCAATGACCTTCGCTTCTACGAGTTCTACGGGAAGAAGAAGGATCGCTACGCACAGGTGATCGCGCTTGCGAGCCATCGCCTTAACGCGGTCAACTCCTTTTACACCGAAGAAGAACTAACATGGTCGAACGGCTCGCTTCTCCTTCATGGCGACGGCATCACTTCTATTCGAGCCGTAACGGAAGGTAAGGCAGGGCAGGGCTTCGCGCTGGCGTCCGGTAGCTACTGGAACGCTTCAGCTACCTTTACCGGTTGCGCCTATCTGGCGATTGATTGGAAGTTCGATAGCAAGGCATGGCCTAGCGGCATTCCCTCGAAGCTTACTACGCTGGTCGAAGGTTGCCCGGTCTACGATCCACGCCTTGATAGCACGAACGGCGGCAGCGGGCCGCACCGCATCACGGACCAATCTACATGGGAGTATCGACGCGACGGCATAGAGCTAGGGCGTAACCCGGCACTGTGCCTGCTAACCTATGTCATCGGTTGGAAGATCAACGGTAAGGCGATGTGGGGGATGGGCATCCCGTCGAACCGCATCAACTTCGACAACTTCCGAACCTACGCGAATGTGTGTGAAGAGCGCGTGCTTCTTCAGACAGGTGCAACCACGCAGCGCTACTACTGCGATGGTATCTTCTCGACTTCCGATAGCCACGAAAGCGTTATCAGCGCGGTTACCGCTGCAATGGGTTCGTGCAAGTTTACCGATGTTGGCGGCTTGTATGGCATGGTTGGCGGTTATGATGACACGCTAGGGCCGAAGCAAAACTTCAACGCCGATGATCTAGTAGGCGGCACAGGGGCACCCGCTCCTTACTCGTGGGTTCCGGCTGGTCCGTCGCGCGAGACATACAACATCGCACGCGGGCGCTTTGCCGATCCCTCGCAACAGTTCCAGCTTGCCGACTGGGGGGCTATCGAAACCGATCCGCTACCGGATGGTATCGACCGCACCCTATCCCTCGATTTCGGCTGTGTATCGAGCGCAGAGCAGTGCCAGCGCATCGCAAAACAGTTCCTTATGCGCGAAGCCAAAACACCGGGCTTCTTCAGTGCAACCTTCGGACCGCGCGCCTTCGCGGTTCAAGTCGGTTCCCTCGTGTCTTTGAGCCTTCCCGCACAGGGTTGGAACCGCAAGCTGTTCCGTGTTCAGGAACAGAAGGAAGTTCACGATATGCTTTACCAGATGACGCTTCGAGAAGAATCGAGCGAAGTCTACGCGTGGGATCGCGAAGAGAAGCCGCTACCCTCCACCATTCGACCACCCGGATACGATGCCAGCATGACGGTATCGGTTGAAGGTTTGAGCGCGACTAGCACCGCCTACACGGGGGTTGGCGGCTAAATACAATATGAGCCAAGTAAGTGAGATTACCGTAAGATGGACGCCTGAAACTTCCGGGCGCGTTTCGGGCATACAGATTGAAAGCCGCATCGTCGGCGGAACATGGAGTGTAGTAGCGGAATCCCTCGATCCCGCTATCGGCGTTACTACCTTTACTTCGAACGCACCCGGCGCGGAAGTCGAAGTTCGCGCCCGCTATCGCATGATCTCTGGCGTCTTCGGTCCTTACGATGAAATCGACCTTATCACGGCAGAGATTAAGACGCCTTGGGTAGATATCATTGGCGACGACCGCCCCGACGATAACGCAACCGTTGGCGCTCCCGAGTGGACGAACATCGGGGATAAGCCGGTTCCCGAAGTCCTAAACGACATCGGTAACGCCAAGGGCAACGCACAGACGGCGGTAGATGCACTGAAGAACACGGCTGGCCAGATCGTGCCGGTTACGGAGTTGCTAGGGGATATCAGCGACCTTCAGACCGTCTACGGCGACACGGCATCATCGAAGGCTAACGCGGAAGCGGCGGCAGCTTCGCAGGCTGTGGCACAGTCGGCAGCAAGCAACGCGAGCCAAGCCTTCACGGATTCCAAGACGGCACGAGACGCCGCACAGGCAGCACAAGCGCTTGCGCTAACCAACGCCAACACGGCGACGGGTGCGAAGAACGATGCTCAAACGGCGCTAGCTGGCGCGAACACGGCGAAGACTGCGGCGGAAAGCGCCAAGACGGCTGCGGAGACGGCTCGCACCAATGCGCAGACCGCACAGACGGCTTCAGAAACCGCCAAGGGCCTTTCGCAGACCGCACAGACCGCCGCACAGACTGCACGAGACGCAGCCGCCACGAGCGCGACTAACGCGACCTCGACCTTCACCAACACCACGCGAACGGCTGCACAGCTTTTCCCGTCCGATTTCTCGCGCCTTGGGCAGTTCTTCACGCGCGCCAATGACGGGCAGAATGTAAGCAGCATTACCGCAGACGCGAGCAATAGTTTCCCGACCGATTCAAAGTATGGCGTCATCTACCAGATGAACGCGAACGGTAGCGCATACGGCGGGCGCGTTAGCACGGTTGGTTACTTCCAACCCGTTGCAGGGCGTAGATATCGCGCTGAAGCGATAGTCAATCTTGTAAGCGTGAACACCACGACCGGCACGACCGTTTCACTTGCACAGCGCGCTAATAATAGTTCGTTCGCTTATGCCACGGATTATGCAGGCGGGCTTCGTAATAGCCTTTCTACCGTTGGTGTGTGGACCACCCTTTATCACGAGTTCGATGGTTCGGCACTTCTAGCACAGAATGTCAATGTCGTTTACTCGCGTCCGTATGTGGTAGCTTCGGGAACCGCCGCATCTGGCAACATCGCGTCCTTTGACGGTGTGTTGCAGATTGCTTCGTTCCGCTTCCTCGATATCACGGAAGTCTACAATGCGCAGACCTCGGCAACCGCTGCGGCTGGATCGGCTTCGACTGCTACGACCAAGGCCAGCGAAGCTGGATCGTCTGCCACTTCGGCTACCGGCTCTGCCAACACCGCTACCACCAAGGCACAGAATGCCAGCGATAGCGCGACAGCGGCGAGCAACAGTGCTTCCGCCGCATCGTCTTCTTCGAATGCCGCTGGCCAGTCGGCTTCGGCTGCGAAGATCAGTGAAACGAACGCTTCCACCAAGGCAGGGGAGGCTAGCACTTCCGCTAGCAACTCGGCTGGATCAGAGTCCAACGCTCTAGGCTCGAAGAACGCTGCGGCGGCTTCGGCCTCGCAGGCGGCGAACAGTGCGACAGCGGCAGGCGGATCGGCAACGGCTGCGAACACGAGCGCAGGAACGGCAACCACGCAAGCTGGTCTGGCGGGTAACTCCGCCACGGCTGCGAACACAGCGAATGTAGCGGCAACTTCTGCGGCTATGGGCGCGTCCTATCTCGATGTCGCCTACGCATGGGACTTCACCGGTTCAGCATTGAACGGCTTCGGTGCTGGCGGTGCAACGCTTACGGCTGGTGCGAATGGTGCGTTGCTTACGAACACTGGCACCGATCCAATCTTCGTTACGCCAACCGTTTCGATCCTCGGTAGCCGATACACCCGCGTAGTTGTCGATTTCGTTCGCGTAACTGCACGCACTGCGGGAAACTGGGAAGCCAACATGTATTGGAACAACGCCAATCATGGGGAGTCGGGGACTTATGTAGTAACCGCGCTTAACAAGTCTTTGGCCGATGTAGCGGTTGGTGAGCGCGCACAGCTTATCTTCGATATCAATAGCGCGCCTTCCGTTGCTTCAGCAGATTGGCTTGGCTCGACTACCACTAGATTGCGTTTCGACTTCGACAACGGCGCGGCTGGATCGGCTGCGGTTCGTATCTTGTCGGTGCGTGTCTTGGGTGCAGACGGTATGGCACCCGCAAAGAACGCAAGCGCTGCGGCTGGATCGGCTTCGACCGCTACGACCAAGGCCACGGAAGCTGGCCAGTCGGCTTCGGCTGCAAAGACTTCGGAAACCAACGCAGGCACCAAGGCGGGCGAAGCCTCCACTAGTGCCAGCGCGGCGTCTTCGTCGGCTAGCGATGCCTTGGGTTCAAAGAACGCCGCTGGAACATCGGCAACGAACGCGGCAACTTCCGCAAGCCAAGCCGGTGGCAGTGCTACTGCGGCTGGCACGAGCGCGACTAATGCGGGAACTTCCGCCACGAATGCGGGCAACTCGGCAACCGCTGCAAACTTGAGTGCTGTAAGCGCAGCATCTAGCTTTGGCGCTGCGACCTTGACGGCTTCGGCGTTGATGCCTTCCGATTTCAATCTAGATGGTCGATTCTTCACCGCAAACTTTGGCGGCAATCCTGCCACTAACACTTCGTTGGCGGCGGACTCGACATTCTCCTACCAGACTGTTTCTGGCATCGGTCGCGTTCTTCAAGTCTCGGTTGGACCGGGTGCAAGCGTAAACGCTGCAAACTTCGGCGTTATTCGTCTTGTAGCTGGTCGGAAGTATCGCGTTAGCACTCGCGCGCGTGTGACGGCAGCGGCGGCAGGATCGGCACCGGTTCTTTACGCTATGTCTCTGAACTCGAACTATGGCTACACGCCAAGCGCTTCTGTAAGCGTCGGTATAACGGCTACTACCTCGTGGACAGATACTAGCGTCGTTATCGACGGGACCGCCGCGATTGCTAACGGCGGCGTATGGCTTCGCGCCAATGTCGCAACGAACACCACGGCTTCCGCCCCGGCTACGACCATCTTCCAGTATCAGTTTATCTTGGTCGAAGACATCACGGAAAGCAGCACAGCCGCAGCGCAAGCCGCCGCAGCCGTTACCAGTGCGTCAACTGCCACCACGAAGGCTAACGAAGCTGGCCAGTCGGCTTCCGCTGCGAAGACTAGCGAAACCAACGCTTCGACAAGCGCGGGTAACGCCAGCACCTATGCCAACAATGCATCTACCTCGGCTTCGAACGCTCTTGGCAGTGCGAACACCGCAACCACGCAGGCTGGCGTAGCTTCGTCTTCGCAAGCCGCTGCGGTGTTGACCGCTGTGAACATGCACCCGACGACCTTCGAGCAAGGTATCTCGTTCTTCGGCGGCGACGGTGGTTCTTTGACACCCGGCGCGACCCTCGAAAACTCGGGTGGTGTTAATGTCTTCCGCAACACTAGCAGCAACTCATACGATGTTTTGACATGGAAAACCTGTGTTGTGAACAAGCCTGCTAATAAGTGGAAGGTTCGCGCACGCGTTGGCAACATTCAAGGCGTCGCTTCGAGCGTTGAAATCCGTCTTGCTGGATATACTCTACAGGCTCCGGTTCCCGGTTCGCGTAGCAGCTATCAAGGTGCGGGACGCGCAACGCCAGCGGACGGCTTCATTTGGGTAGAAGCTGTATTCGATGCACCCGATGTAAACGCGAACCCGTTCGTTCGTCCCGAAATCGTCATCAACTACGGGCCGGGGGTAACAGATACATTCGTCCGCGTGATGGCGCTGGAACTCGCGGATGTTACCGGCGAGACGAACGCAGCGGGAAGCGCAACGGCTGCGGCTGGATCGGCTTCGACAGCTACCACGAAGGCCAACGAGGCTGGCCAGTCGGCTTCGGCGGCATCGGGATCGGCAACGGCTGCAAGCACCTCCGCTGGCAACGCTGGAACTTCGGCTTCGCAGGCGTCTACCTCGGCATCGAATGCACTTGGTTCCGCCAATAGCGCGGCTTCGTCTGCAACCGTAAGCGCTACGACTGCGAAGGATAGTGCGGCTGATAATGTGAATGATGGCCGAAGCCCCGGCGCGGCTATGTCGCTTTGGAGCTATAACGATTATAACAACACCGCGCCTTTGCTTCGCTTGTCGAATGATACGAACTTCACGACCGTAAACGGTCAACTTCGTATCAACTCGGGAGCATATCATGTTCACCCGGTTGCGCCGATGCGTGTTCAAGACGGTAAGCGCTACCGTGCGTATGCGCGTGTTCGACTTACTGCGGATGGTTCACAGTCCGCAGGCCATAATCTCTATGTCACCTATTGGGATATCAACGGAAACCTACTGGCAGGCAACACGGTTCTTGTTCAGCAGATCGCAAACTTCACGGTTGCCGATGGCTTCAAAGAACTATCTCGCGACATCTCCACCAATGGGGTTGGCGGTTCCGCTGTTATGGCCACGGGCACCGCGTTTATGCGTGTCATGTATCGCTCTAGCGGAGCGCCAACCGAAGTGGCGTTGCTGTATATCGAGGATGTGGAAGCACAGCGCGCAGCGCAGGACAGTGCGACCGCTTCGGCTGGATCGGCTTCCACAGCTTCCGCTTCGAAAGACGCGGCAGGGCAGAGCGCAAGCGCTGCGAACACCTCTGCGACCAATGCGGGCACGAGCGCAGGGCAAGCCGCCACTTCGGCTTCTAACGCCTCCACAAGCGCTTCCAATGCCCTTGGCTCGGCTAACACCGCGTCTACCCAAGCTGGTCTAGCGGCAGGCTCGGCAAACGGCGCAGCGGGATCGGCAAACGCAGCGAACACCTCCGCTGGAACGGCTGGCACCGCTGCGACCAACGCAGGCACGAGCGCGAGCGCGGCTCAAACTTCGAACCTATCCGCTATCGCAACGGCGCTGAACATGCACCCGACGACCTTCGAGCAGAAGGAGTTGTTCTTTGGTGGCGATGGCGGTTCGACCGTTCCAATCGGCACCTTCGAGAATGTCAGTGGTGTTTGGACGATCCGTAACAATGATGGGGCAAACTACGGAACCGTTTCGTGGAAGACCTGTGTTGCAAACAAGGTCGGGAAGTGGAAGGTCCGCGCCAAAGTCGGGAACATTAGCGGCATCGCGTCTGCGGTTCAGCTTCGCATTAGTTCGTATGCCACGCAGGCACCAACCGGCAATCGTATTAGCTACGCTGCGGCGGATCGTCCGACGCCAGCGAACGGCTTTACATGGGTTGAAGCGATCTTCGATGGTGCGGATGTAATCAATAATCCTTGGGTAAAGCCCGAGTTGATTATCAACTACGGTTCGGGCACCACTTCTACGCTTGTCCGCGTTATGGCGCTGGAACTGGTAGATGTAACCGGCGAAGTGAACGCGGGCGCAAGCGCAACTTTGGCTGCGACTTCCGCGTCTACGGCTTCGACCAAGGCAGATGCAGCTTCGGGATCGGCTTCCACCGCGACCACGGCAGCTTCCAACGCGGCATCGTATCGGGACGCGGCTTCTACTTCGGCGTCGAACGCCAGCACATCCGCAAACAACGCTTCGTCTTCGGCTGCATCGGCGTCTACTTCGGCTACGATTTCGTCTAGCTACTCTGGTAGTTCGTTTACGATCAATGACAAGTTTGCGAACTGGACCAATGCGGCAAGCTACCCGGTTGGCTACTCGACTTGGACGGCTGGCGGTAACTGGCGCTTTGAACGCCAGCCGGGTTACGGCAGTGCGTATTGCATTCGGACGCTTAACGATGTTCCCAATGTGAACAGCGGTTTCCAGCAATCCTTCACCATTCACAATGGTGTTTGGGTTGTCGAAGCTACCGTTATGCTAGACGGCGGAACATGGTCGGGCGCTGGTATGTCGGTAAGCGGCGTATTCAACTACCACTTCGCGTCCGAACCCGACACGAACGGCGTTGTTAGCAGCAACACGGGCGCGGGTTCCGTGCGCACTTGGTCCAAGATGTTCACGAACAATAACAACATTGGGACGGCAGCAACCCTCTACGGTATGCACGGTTGGGAAGATGGTTTTCGCGGTGTCGATCCGAAGTATCTTCGCTGGTATTCGCTCCGCGTTCGTCCCGCTACCTCTGGCGAGATTCAGGGCGGTGCTGCACTGACTTTGAGCAACACCAACACCGCGAACATCTCTACCCTGACAAGCACGGTTGCGAGCAATCAGCAGGCTTTGGCGAGCCGTGCGACGACGCTTGAAGCACGCGCGTTCGCGGGTGGTAACCAACTGTCTAACACGATCTTCCCCAACGCTAATACAGCGGGTTGGTCTACTTCGAACTACGGCGGTGGTGTGTTTGGTTGGGCGGTCAACTTCGCGGGCGATAACTGGCACCCGGTTGGCGAGAATGTCTTGGGTGTCTACCAGAGCAACCGCGCTGGCGGTGATACGAAAGGGCGTTGGCATAGCGAGCGCATGACGATCACGGGCGGCGCATACTACTGCATCTATGTGCAGTCGGCTTCGCACCGCGCTTTGAACGAAGTCATAGCGGAATGGTATCGTGCAGACGGTTCCAGCGCTGGCGTAAGCTACTCGGGTCAACAGTGGACCGGGGGCGGGGGCAACACCGCCGCAGGGTTTGCGCCGCTCGGTTTCAAGAGCGTGCAGGCACCTTCCGACGCTGTGCAGCTTGTCATGACGCTATCGAAGAGTGACACGGTAGCGGGGCAGAGTGACAGCTACGCTTGGTTCTGGCGTCCTTACATCGGTCTGGCACGACCTAATCAGGACGAATACAACCCGTATTCGCCCGGATCGGGCAGCGCTGTTCTAAATGCGGTTGCGGCACGGGTAACGCAGAGCGAAAGCGTAGTGGCGGGTATCGACGGGAAGGTTAAAGCCTACCTTACGCAGGAAGTTTCGGCGGGTGATGGTCGGGCTATCGTAAGCGTTCGCGCGGATGGCCAAACCGGTTCGTCTAATATCGATCTTGCGGCTAGCCAAATCCGGCTACTCACTCCCGGCGCGAACAACGGTTACACTACCGCGCTATCGGTAGATTCCGGGGAAGCCGTGTTCGCTGGTAAGTTGCGGGTTGGTCTGAACAAGTCGGGCGCACGCACCGAAATCGAGACTAACCAAATCCGGGTGTATGACGCTAACGGAACTATGCGTGTGAGGCTCGGAGTCTGGTAAGCCATCTAAATACTATATGGCTTCAGGACTTCAAGTCTGGGACAGCAACGGTGTTCTAATCGTTGATACCAGCACACTTCTACCACGCGCGATTGATATCGGTTCGTTCGACAACTCCGGTTCGGTCAACATTCCAATGCTTGCCAGCACTACGAATGTTGCCGTTCCGGTTGTTGATACGACCTTTGGTTTTGCGCCAGAGGTAACGATTAGTAACACGGGAACCGTTGCGTGGAATAAGCGCAACAATCGTGATTACAACGCCCGCATTAGCGTGATGCTCCTATGACCGCTGGCTTTCAGTGCTACAACGATAGGGGAACAATCCAGTTCGATTCTGAACTATCGAACTATGCCCTAGTCGATAAGGGCACCATTACGACGGGAGATATCAGCGACCCAACCTATGGCGGTTCGTGGTCTCTCGGCTTTAAGGATAAGCTTCCCGCGTTTGACACCTATGCGCTATCATGCACGACCGCGCCTGTTATTCCGGGCGTGGTCGGGTTCAACGATATCACATCGTTGTATGTGAACGCGCGCGGCGGCTCGCATGTGGTTACCTATTACCTGTTTCGAATGTTCAGAAAGCTTCCGAAGATCGGTGGCGCGGGTATCGAGATAACAGACGATCAAGGTAGGTTGACCTACTCGACCGGATACCGCCCGCTATGCATCATCGCTCAACACCCTGTTACGAACCTCTACGATGGGATTTCAGAGGGTAGGGCGCTTCCGGGTGGTCGAACATACGCGTTCATGAAGTATGGAACAATGATACGATCTTTTCGAGCGCCAGCCGGTTCATCCGGTGGTGATATTGGCGATGTTGCGTTCAATGGTTCTAGCGCCGGTTGCCGCTCTGTAACGGACGGCTACTATATCGAAGAGATTAAGGGCAACTGCTACGCCGATGGAGTTCAAGCGAACGGTGGCATTCTAGCGGTTGATGTCACGGGTATCTAACTAAATACATCATGGCTAAAAGAACATCATACACCCCCGAACAGATCGAAGAAATGCGTGCCGCAGTTGCAGCCGCCGACGCAGAAGCTGCGGAAGCAGAGCGTCTAGAGAAAGAAGCATTCTTCGAACCGCTGAAGAGCGCGCTAAACAACGAGTGTGGCCGTTCGTTCTATAACTCGCTAGTGCCGCTGGCCAATGCGTTTAATGGTGACGAATACCCAGAGAATGCGAGCATTCGCGTTCACCTTGACGCTATCGTCAATATTCTTCCCAATCTTTACAATGCCGCTGGCGTTGCGATTACGGAAGTCGTGGAACCGGTAGCGGTCAACGAGCCGGTAGAAGACGCACCGGAAGCTTAATCGTGAAGCCGCGTGAAATAATCTACAAGATGGCTGAAAGCCCTTACCCGCCAAGCTTCAACGGCAGCGGGTGGGGTTACGGCTTCGCGCTCTTCAGCCTTATGCTAATCGCATTGGTCGGGTTCTACACCGTATCGGTAGCGGCTCGAAACATCGTGGCGAACAAGGGAAAGAGCGAAAGCTGGGAACATGTCATGGCGTTGCTAGCCGCGACGGGCGCAAGCGGGCGCTGTATAATGGAAGTCGTCTATAAGATGGCTTGGGGCGAAGTGAACGCCGACACGCTAACGACCCTTCTAACGATCAAGAATATCATGGACGCGATTATCGTGATTCCTGTTATGTCTTGGTTCCTAATCTACAACCTTCGCGTAAGCACCGTAGATCGCAACCGGAACAAGGCGGTTCGACTTTCTATCAGCATCGGCCTTGTAGCCATCGTAGCAGCGATCTTTGCCTTTTCGAAAGTTTAAGCGGGTGAGTATCCGCGCTCTTCGCAATACTGCGATCTTCCTAACAGCGGCGCTATTCTCCACTGCGGCTTATGCAGCCGATGGAACAGCAACCGTCGCCGGGATCGACATCCCGACCCGCGTTATCGTCGCGGTGGTCGGTTGCATCCTCGTGCGCATTTTCATCTGGTCGGAAAGCAAGAACAAGCTTGCCGTCTACAACCTATCGATATCGGCAATCGCTGTGTTGGGTTCGGGGGTCTACGCCTTCGAGCATGTCACCGGCCTAACGGAAGCCTTCGGCACCGGGCTTGGCGTAGGGGCAGGGGCGGTTGCTCTGGTCGAAGCGGCGAAGTCGCGGGCGCTAACCGTGATTAAGGACACGCTGCGATCATGGCTGAACAAGCCGTAACGAGGGGCGTTGATTCAGACCGAACGGGAAGGTGAGTGATGCAGGACCACGAACACGAGGCAACCGCGTTAGAGTTCCAAGACCTAATCGCGAAAATGAACGATAAGCAGTTGCGCGCATCCTATCTTGCCAGCGCAGCCGAAGCGGGCGATCCGTGGCAGGATGCCTTGGCGGCTGCGATGTCAGAGCGCGGGATAGACGACTAGGGGGCGTGAAGCGCCGTCCACGCGGTTGACGCGGCTGTGATCGTCTTGGGCAGGGCTGTGGAGGTGCAGACGCCAATCGCCACCACAGCAACGAGCCGCAGCACCATAACGCCAAACGCAAAGCCATATTGGCCTTTAGCGATATACGCCTTTGCAACATCGGGTTCGTTGGTTCTCATGGCGCAATCACCGCAGCCACCGCAGGATCGACCATCGAACCTAATAATGAACATAAGACCGCAGTTAGGTGCAGAGTAAGCAGCCAACGGAACATCGCAGACAACGACCATCGCAACGACCACGCGATAATAGTTGACCGCACCGTCAACATAACCATAATAACAGCCATACGGACTGGCGTAGCCGAACAAGCAGCCGAAGTAGCTGGCGAAGGCAAAGTGATCGAATAAGGGAAACCGCATTCGTAGGGCACAGCACAGCCTTTCACCGGAACAGGTGTTTTGAGCGTCAAACTCGCCGGTTGTTCTACCAGCGATTGGGTCCGCCCCCGAACGCAACCCCAAGACATTGTGACAAAACTACGAGAACGACAAGTGGTTGACGCTTTTGTTCGAGGCTCGATTCGTCCTATTCGGGTGCGGGTTGGCCGAACGGCGTATTCGCGACGCGTGGACTTCAGCCGTGTTCGTGAAACGCAAGGGGGTAAAACCGGAACGAAAAATCATTTCGGCGTGGTGGGGCGCGGCACACAAACCACAGCACTTGCGTTTGGTCCCGTTTTGTTCTCATATGCCCTATGGGCGACCAAGCTTACTTTACGACGCTGGATTACGCATCGCACCGCGCCGATATGCGGATTCAGTGCGAGTGCGGGCGGATTATCAATGTCCCGTTTCAGAATGTCTTCGCCATGTTCGGCGGCATTCCGCAGCATGTGGACAGGGCGAAGCGGCGGCTGGTCTGCAAGCGCTGTTTGAAGAAAGGGGTGGCGACGATTTCGCCAGTGCCGACCGTGCGGCGGTAACGGTGCCGCCAGTCGGTTTCGAACTTTAGCGCAGAGCAGTGGGGGAGCAGGCGGTGGGATTCAAACCCACGGTGTGGTATTCCGACTTACAAAATCGGTGCAATCGATCACTATGCGACGCCTGCGATAGCGCGCCATTATCAACCCTAGTGCAGCACCGCAACCGCTGGCGTTCGGTTCCGCGTCGATGTCGCGTTTCGCCGTCTGAAGGTCGATGTCATCGCGTGATGGTTCGGGCACAGGACGCGTAGGTTATACGGGCGCGAGTTCGATGCATCGCCGTCCGTATGATCGACTTCGACCAACGGGCGGTTATCGTCGGGGTGCCGTTCGTTCCAACCGCATTCCGAACAGGCGTAATCCGCTTGCTCTAGAACATACTCCCGCACCCATGGCTTCAGCTTCTGTGACGCGCCCGTGTGGCCTTCGATCTCTCCCGCCAGCCATCCCGCGATCTCCGCCGCACCGGCTTTGCGAGGGGCGGCAGCGCACACGCTATTGCAGTATTTCTTCGCGCGGGTTCCGGTGATCGGTGTCTTGCAGAAACCGCATGTAAGACCTTGCATCGCGTTTCAGTGTCCTTTCGGTGTCCTTGACAACAAACCGACTTCGAGGCACAGCAAAGAAACGGCGGTTTTCTGCCGCTTTACTCGACCGGACGAAGGCCAGAGCAAAGCTTTACAAAACTGGCGCTCTACCAACTGAGCTAAACCGGCCCTTGCGTCGGGCGCTGCCCGGTGCGTCGCGACCCCATGCTTCAAGATACGCCGAAGGTCCAGCCCTCGGTTTGCGCGATATGCGATGTCATCGCCGCCGGGTGCCAGAGTTCGGGGCGATCGGCGTTGGCGCGGAGCCAGGCGGCGGTGAGGATAGCGTCGGTGGCGTGGTCGTCGTAGCGCGCAAGCGGTGCATGCCGGTCGCTGCCGATCGCGGCCAGTGCCACGTCGAGCGCCGCGGCATCGCGAATCTTGCTGAGCCCCTTGCGGATGCCGGCGGCGCGTGCGGCGATCGTGGTGTAGATCTCGACGATCAGCGGACCTTGCGACGGCGCCGGATCGAACGGCCAGACCGGTACGTGGCCGGCCAGCCTGTGCAGCACGCGCATCCCGGTCAGGCTCGACTTGCCGACCTGCGCCGCGCCAACGAGATTGAGGTTGCTGGTCGGGCTCAGCCCTTGCCGCCGTTGTGCCTCCTCGGTTACGCGGAGACGGCCGGACCCTTCGAAGAATTCGCCCTTGCGCCCGCCGTGGCGACGCAGATGCCGCGCGACCTCGTCATGGTCGACGAAGCTTCTGGCCCCCAGATGCGGATCGTCCGCGCAGATCCGTTCGACCAGCGCCCACAGAGCGCGCGCATCTGCCGGACTCTCGGCCCAGCCGGGAAAGAAGGCGTCCTGGTCGATGAACGGAAGCGATGGCCCGAGATCGAGCCCGACCAGCGTATCCGGCGGCATCGCGTTCGCCAGCCAGTCGAGCGCGGCAGTGCGCGACCAGCCGCCCTCGGCTGCGATCAGCGTCGGTGCAGCGGCCCCGCGCACGCAGATCGCCAAGGCGATCCCGGATTGCCGGGGACCGACCGCGCCCGACCAGTCGATCGCGGCGAAATGGCCGAAGCGGTCAGGGGCGATCGCCATACGCCTTCCGCTGCCTGGCGGATGCCTGATCCCACCATGCGCGGGCGATCACGCAGGCGACGCGCTCGGGATCATGCGTGCCGTAGCGGACCAGCAGGCCGGGCCAGGTTTCATAATGCGCCGTCTGCCAGAAACTGTCGGGATCGGTCGCGATCAGGACGGCCTTCTCGTCATGCGGGCTGCGGACGTGGAAGCTGCCATCGACATGGCCGGTGCTGACGAACATCTTGCCGCGCGTCTTGATCGCGGGCTGGCCGTACGACGTCGACGCCTCGGTCTCGGGCAGCGACAGTGCATAGTCCGCGACCGCAGCCCAATCCTTCACGGCCGCTTTTCCGCGCGCAGGGCATCCCAATAGGCGAGCCGTTCCGACAGGCGTTTCTCGAACCCGCGTTCGGTCGGCGTATAGAAGGTCTGCGCGCTCATCTCGTCGGGCCAGTAATCCGAGCCGGAAAACGCATCCTCCGCGTCGTGATCGTACGCATAGCCCTTGCCGTAGCCGATATCGCGCATGAGCTTGGTCGGCGCGTTGCGGATCGATGCTGGCGGCATCAGCGAGCCCGTCTCGCGCGCCGATTTCCACGCCGCCTTCTGCGCCTTGTAGACCGCGTTCGATTTGGGCGCGGTGGCGAGATAGACGCAGGCCTGCGCGATCGCGAGTTCGCCTTCGGGGCTGCCGAGGAAGTCGTAGGTGTCCTTGGCGGCGATGCACTGGACCAGCGCCTGCGGGTCGGCGAGTCCGATATCCTCGACCGCGGCGCGCGTCAGCCGGCGGAGCAGGAACAGCGGTTCCTCGCCCGCCGTGAGCATTCTCGCGAGATAATAGAGCGCGGCCTGCGGGTCGGACCCGCGGATCGATTTGTGGAGCGCGGAGATCAGGTTGTAATGCCCCTCGCGGTCCTTGTCGTACACCGCGACGCGGCGTTGCAGGAAGTTCGACAGCCCGGCGGGATCGAGTGGCTCGGGCAGGTTGACCGAGAACAACGTCTCCGCCTGGTTGAGCAGGAAGCGGCCATCGCCATCCGCGCTGGCGATCAGCGCATCCTTGGCGGGCGGAGTCAGGGGCAGGGGGCGCTCCGTCTCCGTCTCGGCGCGGTCGAGCAACTGTTCGAGCGCACCGCGGCCGAGCCGTTCGAGGATCAGCACTTGTGCGCGGCTGAGCAACGCGGCGTTGAGTTCGAACGAGGGGTTCTCGGTGGTCGCGCCGACCAAGGTCACCGTGCCATCCTCGACGTACGGCAGGAAACCGTCCTGCTGTGCGCGGTTGAAGCGGTGGATCTCGTCCACGAACAACAAGGTCCGCTTGCCGATCTTGGCGTGCTCGCGCGCTTCGGCGAACGATTTCTTAAGGTCCGCGACGCCGGAGAACACCGCCGAGATCGCGACGAACCGCAGGTCGACCGCGTCGGCGAGCAGGCGCGCGATCGTCGTCTTGCCGGTGCCTGGCGGGCCCCACAGGATGATCGAGGACAATCGCCCGGCCGACACCATCCGCCCGATCGCGCCTTCGGGACCGGTGATGTGATCCTGCCCTACCACCTCGCCTAGCGTGCGCGGGCGCAGGCGGTCGGCAAGCGGCGCGTTTTCGGGATGCGTTTCGGTGGGGACGGCGGGTTCGAAGCCCGCGAAGAGATCGGCCATTCGGGCAAGATAGGGTCGGGGGGCCGGTTTGCCCATCCGTCCGCCATTCCAGTGCGCTCGTCATCCCGAGACGTACCGTCTTCCTCCCAAGCATCGTCGCCGTCACGAGCGTCGTCATCCCCGCGAAGGCGGGGATCCATATTGGCTGACGGCATTGGAGGCTCGCCCGGTCCGAGGGTCTGGGTTCCCGCCTCCGCGGGGATGACAAACGGGCGAAAGGCGAATCTTTTCGCCACACCTCTTGAACTGGAAACATTCTGCGATATATCTCAGATCATAAATGAAGATATATCGGAGAACACTCAAATGCGTTTTGGTATGGGATATGGAGCCTGGACCGGTGGCCCGCGGGCTGATGGCGAAGGCCGGGGTCGGCCGGGTCACGAAGGCCACGGTCGACATGGACACGGACGCGGCGGCCCCGGTGGTCGGCGGCGGCTGTTCGATGGCGGCGAGCTGAAACTCGTGATGCTGAAGCTGATCGCGGATGCGCCGCGCCACGGCTATGACCTGATCCGCGAGATCGAGGGGCTGACCGGGGGTGGCTATGCGCCGAGCCCGGGCGTCGTCTATCCGACGCTTAGCATGCTCGACGAGATGGGGTTGATCGAGGAGCAGCAGTCGGAAGGCGCGAAGAAGCGCTTTGCGGCGAGCGACGAGGGTCGCGCGCATCTGGCCGAGAATGCGGCCGTAGTGGACGGCCTGTTCGCGCGATTGGCTGCGGTCGGGGCGGAGTCCGAGCGGACCGATGGCGCGCCGATCCGGCGGGCGATGGGCAATCTGCGGCAGGTGCTCCAGCACCGGCTGATGCGCGAGGACGTCAACGAGGATACGCTGCACGAAGTCGCGGCGTTGCTCGACGAGGCGGCGCAGAAGATCGAGCGCTTGAAGTGAGCGTCTCGGTCGCGAGGGTGCCGACGCATTCGGCCAGCAAGTATCTCCAGCAGCTCGCCAAGCACTGGAGCCACAAGATGGAGGTCACCTTCTCTAAGGAAGAGGGCCGCATCGCGTTCCCGAACGGCGCGGTATTGGAGATGCGTGCGGACAGCGAAACGCTCGACGTCGCGCTGACGGTGCCGGAGGGCGACGACGTCGATCGGATGCGCGAGGTGGTATCGAGCCACCTCGACCGCTTCGCCTTCCGCGAAGCGCCGTTGACGTTCGACTGGGTGACCGCGCCCTAAGCATAGTGCAACCTGCTCCCCTCCCTGAAAGGGAGGGGCTGGGGGTGGGTAGGCCGGTTCGAGCCATCTACGCCTGAACATGCGGAAGCCGACCCACCCCCAACCCCTCCCTTTCAGGGAGGGGGGCAGGTCAGGGCATTATTTACCGCGCCGCGCCATCACCTCGAGATACGTATCCAGCACCGTCTGGTTGATCGTATCCCACAGATACCCGGCGGCCTTGTCATGCCCGGCCCAGCCCATCGTCTCGCGCAGACCCGGCTCGGACACGATCCGCGCGATCGCATCCGCATACCCGCCGATGTCCGTCGGCGGCACGAGGAACCCGGTGACCCCGTCGTCGACCAGCCCGACCGCGCCCGATGCCCGCGCCGCGACCACCGGCACACCCGCCGCCATTGCTTCCAACGTCACGTTACCGAATGTCTCGGTCACGCTCGGATTGAAGAACACGTCCATCGATGCAACCGCGCGTCCCAGATCGTCGCCCGACAGGAACCCTGCGAACACCGCACCCGGCACGCGGGCGGCGAACCAGTCGCGCGCGGGTCCTTCGCCGATCACCAGCACCTTGTGCGGCACGCCGCGCTGTTCCAGCGTCCGGATCACGTCGGCGAAGACGTCGAGACCCTTCTCCTTCACCAGCCGCCCGAGAAACCCGACCGCAACCTCGCCATCGGCAATGCCGCGCGCGCGCCGCCACTCGAGATCGCGGCGCGTCGGCGTGAAGCGGTCATGGTTTACCCCGCGCGACCAGATCGCGGTCGGCGTCGTCACGCCCCAGTCGCGGACGATCTCCGCCATGCCGCGCCCGGGCACCAGCACTTCGTCGACGCGGTTGTAGAAGCGCGTCAGGATCTTCACCATGATCGGCTCGAAGAACGCCATCTTGTAATAGCGGAAATACGTCTCGAACCGGGTGTGCAGCGACGCGACCGTCGCGATGCCGTTGCGATGGCCATAGCTGATCGCGCGGTGGCCGAGGAAATCGGGTGCCGAGACATGGACGATGTTCGGCGCGAACGCATCCAGATCGCGCCGGATCGCGGCAGGCAGCCCGCGCGCCATCTTGTATTCGCCACGCCCCGCCGGCAGCGGCAAAGACGGCACCGCGACCAGATCGCCGGTCGGCGGGAAGGCGGGCTTGGCATTGGTCGGCGAATAGACACGTACCGTCGCGCCCTTCGACAGGAGATGGCCGACGAGCAGATTGAGCGCCTGGTTTGCGCCATCGCGTACGTAATTATAGTTGCCGCTGAACAGGGCGATGCGCAGGTCGGTGGCTTGCATCGTCGCGCGGATAACGCCGGGTTTCCCGAAGCGCCACTAAATCCGCAACTTGTCGCACGTGCGCCCCATTGATGTTCCCGTATCGTTCTCGTACATCGGCGGCATGGCGAAACCCCAGAAGCGTTACGTGTGTCAGGCCTGCGGATCGGTATCGCACCGCTGGGCGGGGCAATGCGCCGATTGCAGCGAATGGAATACGCTGGTCGAGGAGGCGAACACCGCCGCCACCCCGTTCCATTCGAAGCACAATCTCCAGACCGGCGGGCGGGCGATCCAGCTCGTCGGGCTCGATGCCGAGATCAAGCTGCCCGATCGGATGGCGACCGGGATAGCCGAACTCGATCGTGCGCTGGGCGGCGGGTTCGTCGAGGGTTCGGCGACACTGATCGGCGGCGATCCGGGGATCGGCAAGTCGACGCTGTTGTTGCAGGCGGCGGCGAAGATGGCGCTGGCCGGCCAGTCGGTCGCATATGTTTCGGGCGAGGAGGCTGCGGACCAGGTCCGCCTGCGCGCGCGGCGGCTGGGCTTGGGCAACGCGCCGGTGCAACTGGCGGCGGCGACCTCGACGCGCGACATCCTGACCACGTTGCAGACCAGGCCTCCTGCGATGCTGGTGATCGATTCGATCCAGACGATGCACTCCGACCTGATCGAGGGCGCGCCCGGCACGGTCAGCCAGGTGCGTGCGTCGGCGCAGGAGCTGATCCGGTTCGCCAAGGAACGCGGCACCGCCGTGGTGTTGGTCGGGCACGTGACGAAGGACGGCTCGATCGCTGGCCCCCGCGTGCTTGAGCATATGGTCGACACGGTGCTGTCGTTCGAGGGCGAGCGCAGCCACCAATACCGCATCCTCCGCGCGATCAAGAACCGCTTCGGCGGGACCGACGAGATCGGCGTGTTCTCGATGCAGACCGAAGGGTTGGCGGAGGTCGGCAATCCGTCGTCGCTGTTCCTGACGCACCGCGACGATGCGATGACGGGGGCAACGGTGTTCCCGGCGCTGGAGGGGACGCGGCCCGTGCTGGTCGAGATTCAGGCGCTGACCGTGCGGCTGGCGTCCGGCGCTACGCCGAGACGTGCCGTGGTCGGCTGGGATTCGGGGCGTCTCGCGATGATTCTTGCGGTGCTGGAGGCGCGGTGCGGGCTGAGCTTCTCCAACGCCGAGGTCTATCTCAACATCGCCGGCGGGTACCGGGTGCAGGACCCGGCGGCGGACCTCGCAGTGGCGGCGGCGCTCATTTCCGCGATGTCGGAGCGGCCCGTGCCGGTCGATGCGGTGGCGTTCGGTGAAGTCGCGCTGTCGGGCGAAATCCGCCCGGTCGCGCATGGGCCGCTGCGGTTGAAGGAAGCGAGCAAGCTCGGTTTCGAACGCGCATTGGTGCCGGCGTCGATGACGGGGGAGAAGAGCGGGATGAAGCTGTCGGGGTTCAAGACGCTGGCGTCGTTCGTCGATCACATGATGGGGCGGGGGTAGGCGTTTCAAACCTTGTTTCCCCGCGAAGGCGGGGACCCAGACTGGGCTCCCGCCTTCGCGGGAGAACAAGGTAGCGTTTGTGACGGTGGTGGGTCAGGCATACCTTTACGACGGGGATAGCTCCGGTTCGTTGTTAACGTCCCGGCTAGTCACCTTCCCGGCGGGGGCCGGGGCCCAATTGGGAAACGCTGCTGGCGGCCGCTGCGCTTCGTTACCACGACCTCTCCAATTGGGCCCCGGCCTCCGCCGGGGTGGGGTGGTGAGGGCCGTTATCGGTCATAGGTCGATCGAGCCGCACACGACGTCATCGTGGCGGGCAGGTTCGGCCAAGCGGCGAACGCATGGCCTCTCGCGACAGCCATGCTATGGCCGCCGGCATGGCGAACACGAAAAGCAATACCGGTACCGTCGAGGTCGATGGCACCCGATACGACTGGCACCTCCAGCGCGAACCGCAGCATACGGATGCCGAAGGCTGGAAGGGCATGACGATCTCGCTGTTGCAGGACGACGCCAAACGCGAAGCCCTGCTCGAGTTCCCCGCGCCGAAACGCCTGTTAAAAGGGTTGCCGCGCGGCCGGCTGCAGATCGACGACGCGACGATCGCTCGCGGCGTGCGGGCGGCGTTGGCCGCGGGATGGGAGCCGATGTCGCGGGGCAAGCCGATGGTCTTCACGGTGGATTCCGAAGGAAATTGAACCGTGGATCGGCGTGACGCCCCGACCCCGCCGGATGCGCGCACGCAGATGCAACCCCATACCGACGTGGAAACCGCGCTGCTCGGGCCGATCCTGCCCGATCGAGCGTGCGGCGATTGTACCGCGTGCTGCACCGAACTGACGGTGACTACGCCCGAGTTCGCCAAGCCCGCGGGAACGCCGTGCATCCACCTCTCCAATAAGGGGTGCGGCATCCACGCCGTCCGCCCGCGCATCTGTCGCACCTGGTTCTGCGTGTGGCGACGGGTCGCGAGCCTGCCTGACGGGGCACGGCCCGACCGGTCCGGGCTTCTCGTGTCGCTCAATTTCGTCAAGGAACCGCAGAACTGCCTCGAAGGCGTCTCGATCAATGTCCGCGTCCTCGCCGGCAGCGACGCGATCGCGAACGGCATGGCGGCCGCGGTGCTCGACAGCGTGTGCGACCAGCTGGTCCCGGTCTGGTTCAGCGACGGATCGAGGAAAATGCTGATGCATCCAGACACCGACGTCGCTCGCTTCGTCCTATCGGGCGAGGCTGCACCCGCGCAGCTGCAGGACGAAGTCGCCGCGTGGCGCGAGCGCTACGGTATGTTCGGTTGAACCACTAGAGCGCGTCGGTCGCCGCGCGCACTAGCGGTTCGCACCGCACGTCCCTATTCCAGAGACCATGAACCTCACCGCCCTAGACATCGTCGTCCTGATCGCCGTCGCGGGGTCCGCGGTGTTGGGGCTCGTGCGCGGGTTCGTCACCGAAGTGCTGTCGATGTTCGCCTGGGTGGCGATGGTGGCGATGTTGAAGCTGTTCCACATCCCGCTCGCCGCCGCGTTGTCGCCGATGGTCGGTACCGTCGGTGGTGCGGCGGTGCTCGCGTTCGCGATCATCACGGGCGTGACGTATATCGGCGGGCGGCTGGTCGCCAACGCGATCGGCGCGCGGACCCGGACGTCGATCTTGGGGCCAGTCGACCGGGCGCTCGGCTTCGGGTTCGGCGCGTTGAAGGGGCTTATCCTCGCCAGCCTCGTCTTCCTGCTCGCGACGCTCGTCATCGACACGATGAGCGGCGGCCCGTCGCGGCGCCCCGGCTGGATGACGATATCGCGGACTTATCCGCTGCTCAACGCGACCAGCGCGGGGATCGCCGATTTCGTCGACCGCCGCCGCCGCGGCAAGCCCGTTTTCGGCGCAACCACGCCGCCTTCCAAATCCGATCCCTCCCGATCCGATAGTGCTAGCGAGCCGAAACCATGAGCGCGCCCCTCTACAACGCCGAGATCCTGCGCCTCGCCGCGACGATCCCGCACCATGAACGCCTGCCCGAGCCGATGGCGACCGCGGAGAAACGCTCGCCGATCTGCGGCAGCCGCGTGACGATCGACGTCGCGGTCGACGACGAGGGGCGGGTCAGCGAGGTCGGCCTGCTGGTTCGTGCCTGTGCGCTCGGCCAGGCATCGTCGTCGCTGCTGGCGTCGAACATTCTCGGTCGCACCCCCGCCGAACTCGCCGCGACGCGCGACGCGCTGACGGCGTGGCTTGCACGCGAGGGCGATGCGCCCGATTGGCCGGGGATGGATATCTTCACCCCCGCGCTCGACTATACCGCGCGCCACCCGTCGATCCGGCTGGCGTTCGAAGCGGCATCGGAAGCGGCTGCCGAGGCTGCCGACACCGCTGCAAAGGCGAAAGTCTGATGGCGGAGGGTACGGCCCCGTCGCTGCTCCGCGACGGCGTCGTATTGCTCGGGTTCGGGCTGATGTTCGTGCTGCTGTTCCGCCGGCTCGGGCTCGGCGCGACGCTGGGGTATCTGGTCGCGGGTGCGGTCGTCGGGCCGCATGTGCTGGGTCTGGTCGGCGACGCGGAGTCGAAGCTCGGGTTCGCCGAACTCGGCATCACGCTGCTGCTGTTCATCGTCGGGCTCGAACTGAATCCGTCGCGGCTGTGGAAGATGAAGGAGGAGATCTTCGGTCTCGGCGCGTTGCAGGTCGTGGTCTGCGGGCTCGCGATCACCGCGATCGTGTGGATCGGCGCCAAGTTTTCGCTCCCCGCCGCGCTCGCGCTGGGCCTTCCGCTCGCGCTGTCGTCGACTGCACAGGTCCTGCCGATGCTGCGCTCGTCCGGCCGGATGAAGACGCCGTTCGGCGAGCGCGCCTTCTCGATCCTGCTGTTCCAGGACCTCTCGATCGTCCCCCTGATCACGATCGTCGCGGCAATGAGCCGCAACCCGGCCGACGCGAACGCGCCGCCAGGCTGGCTGCTTGCGCTCTACACCGTGCTGGCGGTCGTCGGGCTCGTCGTCGCCGGGCGCTATCTGCTGCGGCCGTTCTTCCGGCTGATCGGCAATCTCGGCGAGCGCGAGATGTTCGTGTTTGCCGGCCTGTTCACGGTCATCGCCAGCGCCGCCATCATGGAATGGCTCGGGCTGTCGACTGCGCTCGGCGCGTTCATCGCCGGCGTCATGCTCGCGGACAGTCCGTATCGTCACGAACTGGAGGCAGACGTCGAGCCGTTCCGATCGATCCTGCTCGGGTTGTTTTTTCTGGCGGTCGGCATGGTGCTCGACTTGGGCGCGATCGCCGAACGCCCGTTCTTCGTGATGGCGATGGCCGCCGCGCTGATCGCGACCAAGACCAGCGTCATCATGCTGATCGGCATGGCGTTCAAGATGACGTGGCGGCAGGCGTTCGCGCTTGGTCTGCTGCTCAGCCAGGGCGGCGAGTTCGGCTTCGTGCTGTTCGCGCAGGCGCAGGCCGGGCTGCTGATCGAACCACAGGCGGCCAGCCTGTTCGGCGCGATCATCACGCTGTCGATGGCGACGACGCCGTTCCTGATGGGGATCACGCGGCGCTTCCGGACCGAGCCGATCGCCGAGGGGCAGGAACGCGACGGCCCCAAGGTCGACGGCGCGAACGCGATCATCGTCGGCTATGGGCGGTTCGGCCAGACGGTCGGCCAGATGCTGCTGGCGCAGGACATCCCGGTGACGCTGATCGACACCGATATCGAGATGATCGACATCGCCGGCGAGTTCGGCGCGAAGGTCTATTACGGCGACGGCACGCGGCTCGACTTGTTGCGACAGGCTGGCGCAGCGGAGGCGGAGATCATCTGCTTCTGCATGGACGGCGACCAGCTCGATCCGGACACGATCGAGGGCGTGCACGAGGCATTCCCGGACGCCGCGATCTACGTCCGCGCGTTCGATCGCCGCGCGCTGGTCAAGTTGAAGAACACGTCGGCGACCGCGGTGGTGCGCGAAGTGATGGAGTCCGCGGTGAAGATGGCGCGCCTGGTCATGCGCGGGCTCGAGATCGCGCCGGCCGATATCGATCGCGCGGAGGAGCAATACCGGGCGCGGGACAAGGAGCGGTTGCAGTTGCAGATCGACTCCGGCGACATGCGCGCGGCGCGTGCCGAGACCGCGAAACGCTTTCCCTGGGGGAACGATACGCAATGATTATCGCTATCTTGGCGGCGCTGTCCGGCGCGATCGCGGTCGCGGCGGGGGCGTTCGGGGCGCACGGCGCGAGCGGGTCGGCGGCGGAGTGGCTGAAGACCGGCGCGCAGTATCAGCTTGTCCACGTGGTTGCGGCGCTGGTCGCGATTCGAATGGAGGCGCGCGGGCCAGCTTGGCTGTTCGTGATCGGTGCGGCGATCTTCGCGTTAACGTTGTACGCGATGGCGCTGGGCGCGCCGCGCTGGTTCGGCGCGATTACGCCGATCGGTGGGGCGTTGTTGATCGGTGGGTGGTTGTGGCTGGCTTGGAGCGCGGCCCGCACCTGACCTCGTTGTTCACCCGCGAAGGCGGGTGCCCAGACTGGGCACCCGCCTTCGCGGGTGAACAAGCTTCTTGCTGGTCTTCGGAGCGCTACCGCTTCTTCCGGCAGGCGTCGGAGCAGTAGATCACGCTGTCCCAGTCTCGCGCCCACTTCTTCCGCCACGTGAACGGCCGCTCGCACGCCGGACACACCTTCGTCGGCAGGTTTTGCTTGGCGACACCGTTGGGCATCAGCGGGGCTGCGCGTCGAGGAAGGTCTCGACGTCGGCGAGGTCGACGGTCTTGTCGAGATACGCCTGGCCGATCCCGCGCACGAGCAGGAAGGGGAGGGTGCCCGCCGCCATCTTCTTGTCGTGCCGCATGTGGTCGACAAGCCGCGCACCGCTTGCGCCAACCTTCGCAGCAGCCAGACCGTCGGGAAGTCTGACGTCGCGCCAATGCGCCGCTACTCGCTGAGCATCTTGCCCCGAGCAAATCCCTTGCGATGCCGAGAACCCGAACGCCAGCGAGCAGCCCGCCGCGACGCCCTCGCCGTGGATCAACGCCTGCGAGAACCCGGTCTCCGCCTCCAGCGCATGCCCGAACGTGTGCCCGAGATTGAGCAACGCCCGGATGCCGTTCGTCTCATGCTCGTCCGCCGCGACGATCCGCGCCTTCGCCGAAACGCTGTGCGCGATCGCGTATTCGCGCAGCGCCAGATCGCCTGCGAGCAATGCCGCGCCGTTCGCCTCGCACCATTCGAAGAACGCGAAGTCGTCGATCAAGCCGTATTTCACGACCTCGGCATAGCCAGCGCGCAACTCACGGATCGGCAGCGTGTCGAGCACCTGCGGATCGATCAGCACCATCACCGGCTGGTGAAACGCGCCGATCAAATTCTTGCCGGCCTTCGTGTTGATCGCGGTCTTGCCGCCGACCGAGCTGTCGACCTGCGCGAGCAGGCTCGTCGGGATCTGCACGAAGTTGCACCCGCGCTTGAGGATCGAGCAGGCGAACCCGACCAGATCCCCCATCACGCCGCCGCCCAGCGCAACGACGTGATCGCCGCGCTCGACGCCGAGTTCGAGCAGCCGGTCGCACAGCATTTCCAGCGTCGCCCAGCTCTTGCTGCCCTCGCCGGGTGCCAGAACGATCGCCTCGGACGCGATTCCCACCGCAGTCAGCGAAGCCTGCAACGTCGCGAGGTGAACCGACAAATTCTCGTCGGTGACGATCGCCACCCGCCGCCCCTTCGCAAGCGGCGCAAGGAACTCACCCGCCCGCGCGAGCAATCCTGCTTCGATATGGATCGGATAGGTCCGTGCACCCAGTTCGACGGTAACGGTCTTCATCGGCCAAGCGCTCTCAGGATTGCAGCGACGGTCGCTTCGTGCGGTGTCTTGTTGCTGACGATATGGATGTTGGCCTGCGCGTAGATCGGGTTGCGCACGCGTGCCAGTTCGGTGAGCACCTTGCCCGCATCGCGGTTGCGGAGCAGCGGGCGACTGTCGCGGCGGCCGACGCGCTCGACCAGGATGTCGGGATGCGCGCTAAGCCACACCGACACCGCATCGCGCAAGATCAGCGCCCGCGTGTCGTCGTTGATGAACGCGCCGCCGCCGGTCGCGATGATCTTGGGCGTACCGTCGATCAGCCGCGCGATCACGCGGCGCTCGCCGTCGCGGAAATAGTCCTCGCCGTATTTGGCGAAGATCTCGGCGACGGTCATGCCCGACGCAGCCTCGATCTCGTGGTCGGCATCGACGAACGGCAGGTTCATGCGCAGCGCGAGGCGGCGGCCGACGGTGGTCTTGCCGACGCCCATCAACCCGACGAGCACGATCGGGCGATCGATCGGGGCAGGGCGGCGACCGCCCGAGGGTCCGCCGGAAGGGTTGTGGCTTTGCAACATCGTAGCCCGCGCTATACAGCGGCACCGCGCGAGGGCAAAAGCTCTTGGCGCGCGATATTTCGCTGATCGTTCACTACCCCCGTCCACTACAAGGTTACGTCGCATGTCCCGTTTCATCGTCTCGGTCGTCGTCGTTCTTGTGGTCGTGGTCGGCGGCCTGTTCCTGTTGGCAGGCCGCGCGACCGAGCGTCCGCAGAGCCACGTCGAAAAGGCCGTGACGCTTGCGAACCTCTCTTAAGGTATCCTTAGCGGCGGCGGTTGCCGTCGGAGCCTTGGTCGCGCTGGCACCGGCGATCGGACAGGATCGCCCCGAATCGATCCTGCCGCCGGGGTTCGGCGAGCCGACGCCTGCGCCCGCACCGCGATCGACACCGCCTGCCGGTACGCAGGCGGCACGTCCGACCGATCCAGCGCAACCGACCGCTCCGGCTCCGGCACCCGCGCAACCGGGCGCTATGATCCAGCCGCTGCCGCCCACGACGCCGGGCGACGCGCCGCTGGTGCCCCCTGTCGCGACGCCTGCGCCGGTCGATCCGGCCGTGCTTGCGCAATACGAGATGCCGGCGTCCGCACGGCGCTCGCTCGCGACGGTCGGTCCGGTTACGGCTAGCGGAGGCGGTCTCGATACCGATGCCTTCGGTGAAGCGGACGGCCAGTATGTCGAGACGCTGATGCGCCGCCTCAGTGCGCCGCTGCCGTCGCGCTGGATGTCGATCCTGTTGCGGCGTGCGCTGGTGTCGCATGTCGACACGCCCAGCCGCACGAACGGCGCGGACTTCGCTGCCGAGCGCGCGTGGCTGTTGCTGCGTATGGGCGAATCGGTTGCCGCGCGAGCGGTCGCGCAGAACGTCGACACCGACAATTACACGCCGAAACTCTATCAGGTCGCGATGAACACCGCGTTGGCAACGGGCGATCCGGCAGGCCTGTGCCCGCTGGTGACGGGCGCGATGCGCTACGCCCCGGCGCGCGGCTGGACGATGGCGCAAGCGATGTGCGCCGGGCTGTCGGGCAATCCCGCGCAGGCGAGCCCGCTGATCGCGACCGCCAAGCGCCGCAACGTCGCTAGCGGTGTCGACCTGCTGCTGGCGCAGAAAGTCGTCGGTGCGGGGGCGCAGGGGCGCCAGGCCGTGACGATCGAATGGGACGGCGTCGACCGGCTGACCGCGTGGCGGTTCGGGCTCGCGATGGCGACCGGCGTTACGGTACCCGACGAACTGTACGGCACGGCGGGTCCGCAGGTGAAATACTGGCAGGCGCTGTCGCCCTCCGTTGCGCTCGGCGATCGACTGGCCCCGGCCGAGGCTGCGGCGGGCCAGGGGGTGTTGTCCAGTGCCGCGCTCGTCGATCTCTACGCTGCGGCGGCGACTGACGACGATACGCAGAGTGGCGCGACCGCGACCGCCAATGATCTCCAGACGGCCTATGCCGATCGCAACCCGGATTCGCGGCTCACCGCGCTGCGTCAGCTGTGGGGCGGTGCGAACGCGCGCCCGAGCTATGCGCGGCTCGTGCTGACCGCGCGGGCGGCGGCACGGATGAACCCGGCGCTGGCGAAGGCCGAAGCCGATCTTCTGGTCGCATCAATGCTGTCTGCGGGGCTCGATCGCACCGCAGCACGCTGGCTGGGCTCGGTACCCGCCGGCAGCGACGCCTGGGCGATGATAATGCTCAGCGATCCCGACGCGTATCGCCGCCTTAGCTATTCCGACCTTGCGTCCTACACCGGTGGCGAAGGCGATTCGGCGTTGAAGCAGCGCATGTTGTTCGCAGGGTTGGCAGGCCTCGGTCGTCTCAACCAAGGCGATATCGAGCGCGCAGCACAGTCGCTCGGTGTCCGGATCGGCGCGGACAATGCCTGGACCCGCGCGCTCGATCGTGCGGCACGCGACGGCCAGGCCGGGACGGTCGTCCTGCTCGCGGCGGTCGGCATGCAGGCGGGGAGCTGGAAGGACATCCCCCCGGAAGCACTGTACCGTATCGTCGGCGCTCTGCGCGGCGTCGGTCTCGACGGCGAGGCGCGGATGATCGCGGCCGAGGCAATCGCGCGCGCGTGAGCCACGGTAGCGATCGCGCGCTGATCGACCGGTTCCTGGAAATGATGACCGCGGAGGTCGGTGCCGCAGCCAACACCGTGGCGGCGTATCGCAGTGACCTGACGCTTGCCTCGCAGGCGCTGGAAGGCGGATTGGCCGACGCGGATGCGGACGCGCTGGCCAAGCTGGCGAGCGGGTGGTCGGCCTTGTCTCGCTCCACCGTGGGCCGGAAGTCCGCCTCGCTCCGCCGCTTCTTCGCGTTCCTCGCCGATGAAGGCCACCGCGCTGACGATCCCGGCAAGGCGCTCCCGCGGCCGGGCACAGCACGCACCTTGCCGAAGATACTTAGCCACGCCGACGTCGACCGCCTGTTCGCCGCGATCGCCGAACGCGCCGCTCGCGACCCGCTCGACCCCAACGACCTGCGACTCTCCGCGTTGTTCGAGCTTCTCTACGGCTCCGGCCTGCGCGCGACCGAACTCGTCAGCCTGCCGCGCAACGCCGTTCACCCCGATCGCCCATTCCTGATTCTGCGCGGCAAGGGCGGGCGCGAGCGGCTCGTCCCGATCTCCGACCGAGCGCGCGCCGCCGTCGCGGTCTGGCGCACCCACGTCGCGACCGACCGACTCTGGCTGTTCCCCTCGGGCAAAGGCCATCTTTCGCGCATCCGCCTGTATCAGCTCGTGAAGGCGATCGCCGCCGAGGCAGGTATTCCCCCCGACCGCGTCAGCCCTCACGTCCTGCGCCACGCCTTCGCCACGCATCTGCTCGCCGGCGGTGCGGATCTGCGCGCGCTGCAATCGATGCTCGGCCACGCCGATATCGCCACCACCGAGATCTACACGCACGTCGATTCGAGCCGCCTCGTCGAGCTCGTCAACACCCGCCACCCGCTGGCGGACTTGCCGCCGCGTTGACGCGGACGCGCCCGCGCCGTAACCGCCGCTGATGCCAAGCTTCCTCGACTTCGAGAAACCGATCGCCGAACTCCAGGGCCGGATCGACGAACTCCGCGACACCGCCGCCGAAGGCAGCGTCGACCTCGCCGCCGACATCGCCCGTTTGCAGGCGAAGTCCGACAAGCTGCTGAAGGATACCTTCGCGCGCCTGACCCCGTGGCAGAAGACGCAGGTCGCCCGCCATCCGGAACGCCCGCACTTCAAGGATTACGTCGCCGCGCTGTTCGACGAGTTCGTGCCGCTCGCCGGCGACCGCGCCTTCGGCGACGACCAGGCGATCATCGGCGGCTTCGCGACGTTCCGCGGGCGTAAGATCATGGTGCTCGGCCACGAGAAGGGCGACGACACCGCCAGCCGCCTCCGCCACAATTTCGGCATGGGCAAGCCCGAGGGATACCGGAAAGCGATTCGCCTTGTCGAACTCGCCAACCGATTCGGCCTGCCGATCATCACGCTGGTCGACACTTCCGGCGCATTCCCGGGCATCCAGGCGGAAGAGCGCGGCCAGGCCGAGGCGATCGCCCGCTCGACCGAAGCGTGTCTCAACGCCGGCGTGCCGATCGTTTCGGCGATCGTCGGCGAAGGCGGATCGGGCGGCGCGGTCGCGCTGGCCGCGGGCAACCGCGTGCTGATGTTCGAACATGCGATCTATTCGGTGATCAGTCCGGAAGGCTGCGCGTCGATCCTGTGGCGCACTGCCGACAAGGCCCCCGAGGCCGCCGAAGCGATGCGGATCACCGCGCAGGACTTGAAGTCGTTCGGCGTGATCGACGATATCGTACCCGAGCCGCTGGGCGGGGCGCACCGCGACCGTGCAGCCGCGATCGAGTCGCTTGCTGATGCGCTGTCGTCTGCGCTCAGGGACCTTGCCCCGCTCACACCGAGCGAACTTCGCAAGGACCGCCAGGCCAAGTTCCTCAAGATGGGCCGTCTCTGACCCACGCACAAAGGGCGGCGGAACCGAGGTTCCGCCGCCCTTTGAACTCGCAAGTCGTGCCGGAGAGCGGTCGCGCATGCGCCGCTCTCCAGCGCGATGGTTACGTGGTCGAGGTGTTCAGCTTGGTCGAGACGTTGTTGAACGTCTTGGTCAGGCTGGTGCCGAGGCCCTGCATCGCTGCGATCGCGGCAACTGCGATCAGTGCAGCGATTAGGCCGTATTCGATTGCGGTCGCACCCTTGGAATTCTTGAAAAACTTGCGGATCGTCGTCATTCCGGTCTCCATCGTTTCGATTGCTTCTGTGTCACCCGGCTGCACCGGACGGACCGGATCAGCGATTTGAGGGATACAAGTGGTTGGTTGAGAAAGGTTTAAGGTGGGCGCCGTTTCTTTTGCGGATCAGCGCGCGTTGGCGACCTTCGAGTTGACGTTGCCCCACATGCCCGTCGTCGTATCGGCAAGCGCGGTGAGGCCGGCGATCATCGCGATCACGACCAGCGCGATGATGAGCCCGTATTCGATCGCGGTCGCCCCCCGTCTTTCGCGCATCACGCGCGCGATCGTTCGGATGACGGCATGCGTCGCGACGGATATAGGGCTCATGGGTGCGGTTTAATCGCGGGGAAATTAAGGAATGACCAACGATCCGTCCGTATCGGGACCGATCCCTGCCGCGTCGTTGCTGCTGCCGGTAGTAGCGGCCGCATTGGTCGATCTCGAAGGCCGCGTGCTTTTGCAGCAACGTCCGGAAGGCAAGTCGCTTGCCGGCCTCTGGGAGTTCCCTGGCGGCAAGATCGAGCCTGGCGAAACTCCCGAGGCTGCCCTGATCCGCGAACTCGAGGAGGAGTTGGCGATCACGGTGCCGCACGCCTGCCTCGCGCCCGCGACGTTCGCCAGCGCGCCGCTCGGCGATCGCCATTTGCTGTTGTTGCTCTACATCACACGCAAATGGACCGGCGTGCCGCGCGCGCTCGAAGCGACCGCGCTGCGCTGGGTGAGGCCGAACGAGATGCACGCACTACCGATGCCCCCTGCCGATCGCCCGTTGATCGGCCTATTGGATGCACTGCTCTGATCCTGACACGTCTTCGTTGACTGGACAAGCTGCAAAGCATTCAAATGCCAATAACAATGCGTCCGACACGTCCGTTTGTTGGTTGATGGGCGGGTATGTCGGCTCGTCGTAATCTTTGGCTCGTCACCAAGGCGGGTCGGCATACTCCGAGTTCAAAAAAGCGCTTGATCCCGGACGCTTGCAGGCGCATAAAATTCGAGCCGGCTACGTCCCAAGACCGTATTCGGCCATCCGGACTGCGGCTCGCGCGCGTTATTCCCTTTTCTCGAGCGAGCCGTTTCCGTCGATGACGGAACGCCGATCTCGAACGATCCGGCTCCATGCACCTACTTCGGTCCAACCACCGCGATGCACCGTCGGATTTCACCACCGCGTTTCTTACCGCACGCTCTGATCCCGTCGCACCATGGGGCGCAATCTCACGCCCAGGCTGATGACCAAGGGCCAGAATATCGTGTTGCCGATATCCGAAAGCGTGTCGGCCCAGCGCATGCCGTAGTTGAGGTAGTCGAGCGTCTCGTTGCCAAGTTCCGCCAGAACGACGACCAGCAAGGGGATGAGCGTCCCCAACGACCGGCCGCTGACGAGCCGTACGAGCATGAGGATGATGAGCCCGGCATGGATATGGAGGATCGCGTCGGGCAGGCCGGTGCCGTCTCCGATCCAGAGAATAAGCGAATGATACAGCGCGGGAATATCCATCGCCGGGCAACAGCCGAGATCGGCATCAAAAGCAAGGATGAGGCCGTGCGACGCGTATCGTCTCGAGCCTGGCGTGATACCGAGAAACAGCCATTCGCGCCGTGGTCGATACTCGATTTCTGTCGGAAGTGACCATGTCCGGTGGGTCGGATGACGGTGCGGGACCGATGTTTCTACGGAGAATTGCGCTGATCGATCCCGATCACACCGCCGCAATTCCTGTTTATTTGACGTTTAGATTCGGCGGTTACGTCGGACTCGAAGGGGTTCGCGTTGATACGTCTCATCTACATCAGTACCGCCCGCTCCGAGCTATCGAAGGCCGAGCTCGAGGGTGTGCTGCGCGCGTCGCGCCGTAACAATGCGGCGGTCGGCGTGACGGGCTTGTTGGTTGTTGGCGGACGTCGGTTCCTGCAGGCGCTCGAAGGACCGGCGGATGCGGTTGTGCAGACATACGACCGTATCAAGGCCGACGGACGCCACTTCGCCGCCGTGACACTCGACAATCGCCCGATTGCCAAGCGCAGCTTTCCCGACTGGGCAATGGGCCATCAGCTTAGCAGACCCTTGTGCGGTGACGGTGCAGTTGCAGAAGATGTGGCTAGGCTGATCGCGCCCATCGCCGATTCCACCATGCACGCGTATTTTGCGGAGTTCGCCAAGAAGCACGCCGCCTGAAGCACTCGATGCCGGCGGCTTAAGATTGCATGCGCCGCGCCAAGCCATCGATCTCTAGGTCTTCCTTATCTACGATCCGTAGTCATGACGTGGCTCCGTACCGTTGGTTGTGCGTTTGAACGCAACGGAGGAGACTGACATGGTAGCGAGAGAGAAGATCACGGACGGCGCGAACGAGCGTGCCATCGACGAACCGATTGCCGGCACGGCTCCGGGCATTCCCGATGACGCACTCTTGCCGGGCGAAGAACTGCCGGAGGAGCCGAAAGACGAAGAAGTCGCGCGAGTCGCGCAGAAATTGGGCGCGCCAACGCCGACGGAGGCGTCGTGATGTCCGACGACGCGACACAGACCCGCCAGCGCGAGATTGCCACGGAGCATCTGCTGTTCAAACTCATGGAATATGTCGAAGCGCGGCACGCCGGGCTCCTCGATTTCATGGAACAGAGCCTCGACCACCTCGGCGATCCGGCGACCGACGGTACCAAGGACGATGAAGCCGTGCGCAAGATCGCAAAGGGCATGATCGTCGGCGCGCGCAAACAGGGCGTGAACTAGGCGCACGCCGAGGTGACTTGGGAGATGTCGGTCGCCCGTGCTGGGGGACCGCATCTCCGACCGCAGCTTTCCTTCGGGCTTGTCGGTTGCCGGTCGTGGCGTCTCCCTAGCCAAATCTGATCCAGTTGGACTCGTAAGAACATTGCAGGAACATCAATCCGATGCGATGAGCGGTCCAACGATTCGAGGACACGATCATGGCCGATTACAACGACGACCAGCAGGAGCCTAAGCCCGCGTTTGGAAAGTGGCTGCTGACGCAGCGCGACCGCGGCGATTGGGTCGACGGTATCGCCGATGCTGCGCGTGCCGATCGGACCTTTCCCAAGAACGGCGATCCGGAGGCGGTGCGCGCGCATTTGCGCAAGCAACAGGCCGATGGTGACGCCTTTGCCGCGATCGACGATGCCGAGAGCGATTGGATGGCGGTCTAGACGGTGCTGGCCGTCATGCGGCGGTTCGGTGGGGCCGTATCGGCGGCAGTATCGGATGGGATTGTCGATACGTTAGAAGTTGGCGCGAGGGCGCAAGAATGCGTCTGGAGCAGGGCAGGATGACCGATCTATCAAGCGAAAACAGAAGGGGCGTCCCGTTATCGGAACGCCCCTTCAGCTAGATCGGTGTGGAGACGTCGGCGATTACGCCATTGAAACCTTCGTCCGCGTGGATGTGTGCCCACCCGACCGATAGAGGACGTCGGCAGCGTCTTCGGCATTGATCCCGGCGGCGCTGGTATCGACGGAAACGAACACGCCGCCTTTATTGATACGGCCTTCATAGTAGCTGGCATCGACGCGGCTGACACCGTGATCGGTCATAACCTTTTCTAGTCCGCCAACGGCACCGCCAAGCGCCGCGCCCGTGATCGCAGCGCCTGGAATGGCGGCGGATGCAATCGCGCCAGCGGCGACGAGGGGGCCGACTCCCGGAATGGCGAGGGCGGCGATGCCGAGCAGCGTGCCGATCCCGGCGCCGGCCGCTACCTTGCCGACGAACTCCTGCGTGTCGCCGTTGCCGTCCGTCGTGGTGTTCTTGCCGTCATGCTGGGCAACGATGGAGATCGCGCTGTCGTTGATACCAGCCGCGCGAAGCTCGGCCACGGCGCGCTCGGCGTCTGCATGATTATCGAAAACCGCGGATACCAGGTTCGTGCTCATCATCAGTTCCAGTCGGGGACAGGGTTGTAGATGAGCGTAAAAGCCGCGTCGAAGGCCTAACGTTCCGGAAATTGAGAGTTAGCGGCGCGTTAACTTCGAATGGTGCGGGTAAGGTGGCCGACTAGAATCGCGTCGCTAGGTCGGACGGGTAGGGCGGCGGCAATCGCTGCCCAAGGAGGGTAAGGCGATTGCCGGCAGGATGTCGAAGCCTACTGGTAGCCACCGTTTTCCTTACGCTCCTTGGCGGCGTCCTCCTGTACCTTTTCCATCTCCTCTGCCTCTTCGGCGGGGGTTGAGTCGTCGGTTTTCGGATCGTCGATCATGGTCATCTCCTCGCCGGTTCAACGCACGGCGAAGCTTTAAGGCGCAGCCACAGGGTCCGAACGTTGTTCAGGCTGGGCCACGAACAACAGGACAAACTTTGCGGTTCATCCAGATCGAAACGCCGCTGCGGCCATGCTCCGCGGGGCTGCCGGTCCTGGATGCGGAGGCCCGGCATTTTAAAATGACAAGGGTCGCGACGCGCTGTCTGGACGATCGCCCCCGGCACCAGGGTGAATGCTGGCATTTCGATCTATGGAAAAATGCGTACGATCACCATGACGGAACGCCGTTGAGCCGGAGGCGCTTCTCGAAGACAGGCAACGCCATTCGAGCTAAGTGGGGGGCGACCTATGCGGCTATTTGCCTGCTGCTCGTTATGAGAGCCTGGGCGGTCTGCGATTAAAATCGACAGTCACTGGAGGCCTGACCGGGCCTTGGGTCAAATAGTCACTGCAATAGCCTAGTCTGTCTAACTTGGTCGGAACCGCCGACAGATATCCCTCCTGTGACGCGTACGATGGCTAACCGTTCTTCGTGGTTGTCGACGGCCGCTATCGCCCATTCACGCCACCGATCTACGCCTCACAAGCCTTGACCTGACCATTTCGACGTGCGCTAAACGTTGCTCATAGCGAGAGACAATGGTTGGTTCGATATCGACTCAACGAAGCATTTTGTCAGAGAGGTACGTCATGTCGAAGACTGGTTTTGCAGTTCTAGCGATTACACTCGCCGCGATGCCAGCCTTGTCACAGGGCATCCGCGCGAACGCCGCGCCGAGTCCGCGGGTGCTCTTCAATCCGATCGGGCCCGGCGTCCAACCGCCCAATTTCGCTATGTCGTCAGAAGGGCGAACGTGCTTGGTTCGCAAGTCAACCGGTAAATCCGAATGCCATACCAAGTACGAATGGCGACGGATCGCGCGCAAGATCGACAAAAAATCGGAGAGTTCGGCCCGATAGAAGCGGAGCAACTTCAAGAATTGTTCTTCGTGATCGCACTCTTGTCGTGGTCAGACTGAGTTGGACCCACCCCGGCTCTGAATTTCACGGCAGGAAGCGCCCAATTGCGGACATTCGTTCGCTGTAGCAATATTAGCTTTATGGCCGCTCTCAGATGCATCCGTCGCCTATTGTGGCCGTTTCTTCTTATTGGCCTCGCAGGCTGCTCGTATTTCGCACCACCGCCGCGCTCTCCTCCATCGCCCGATGGCCAACTCATCACCTTGGAAAATCGACCCGGCCCCTTCTGTGGTCGCTGTGATAACGTTAAAATTATCGCGTCATCTGACGGGCGTGTTTGGATCGAGCATGGCTACTGGTTGGGGCAATACAGCGACTGGACCGTCGAGCGTAGTTTACGTCGTGTGCACGTGACGGCGTTCGCGCAGTTCCGGGACAACCTGAGCCCTTTCCGACCAAACGGCACGTTATCGCTAAATGACCAACCCCAATGCTCGGAACTCTCGACTGATTTTGACGGTGCCGAAGTCCGATGGCTAGACGCGACCGGGAACAGTAGGCTTGCGCTCGACTTCTCGTGCGATCCTAAAGTGAGGGAGGCGATGGCAAATACAATCAGAGCAGCGCCCAAACTACTCGGGATAAGTGGATTGAAAATGCCATGGGGGCAATGGGTTGCGAGCACCCCCGGTAATGTCCGCTTCCCTCTCCGTTCAGACATTCCCGTCCGCAACGGTGAACCGAATCCGCGATGAGGCCTAGTTAGACAACGCAAGTGTCTAAAAGATAACGGTTAGACAATTTGGAGGCCCGACCGGGAATCGAACCCGGGTGCGAGGATTTGCAGTCCTCTACGTCACCACTCCGCCATCGGGCCCCGATTGCGTGAAGGCGGCGCAAATGCTTCGTTTTTCCGCTGCGGTCAACCGGCAGTTGCGGTCCGCAGCGGAATAATCTGGTTAGCCTCGACTCGCACGTCGCCGCAGGCGGTTTTCGGCGCGCGCTACCGTCCCTGGCCTCGTATCGTGACTCGCACACGTCAGCGTCTTTGCTTAGGGTTAAGTGCAAGGACGTTAATGGCTTTTAGGGGCGGGCGCTTGAAGACGGACAGGATTGCGGGCGGCACGAATACGACGGGTGTCGATGACGAGGTGTTCGCGATGCCGTCCGGCATGGCAATCCGGTATGACCGGCCCGCCGCCGCGCTCGCCGACTATATCACCGGCTATCACGTCTATCGAACCGACACGGGTAGCGAAGCGGGGCAGGTGGACTGGTTCCTGCCGGCGACCGCCAACGTGCGGATCGCGATCGATGCGGGGCCGATCGCGGTCTCGATTGGCCGGCGGACCTACGACCCGCTGCCTGCGGCCAGTCTGTTCGGGCCGACCAACCAGGCGTTGAAGGCGGTGACGCATGGCGGCGTGATGATCGGCTTCGGGATCAGCGCGCTGGGATGGGCGCGATTGTTCCGGCGATCGGCCGGCGATTTCCGCAATCGCATCGTGCCGCTGGAAGACGTGCTCGGCAAGGCCTTCACGCGCGATCTGGTGGCGGGCTTGCAGGGCGCCCCGGATGATGCCGCCGTCGCACCGATCCTCGATGCGATGTTGCTCGCGCGGCTGGGGTTGCCGCATGCCGATGCGCCGCAGATCCGGCAGTTGATGGAGATACTCGCGACCGATGGCCCGACCGACATCGCGTCCGCCGCCGCGCAACTCGACATCCCGACGCACGCGCTGCGCCGCCTGTCAGTGCGCCATTTCGGGTTCCCGCCCAAGATGCTCCTCTTGCGCGCACGGTTCCTGCGGTCGTTCGTCCGGCTGATGATGGCCGGCGGCGAGGCAGATTATACGACGATCGACCGCTCGTATTTCGATGCCTCACATTTCCTGCGCGATTCGGCGACGTTCCTGGGAATGACCCCGCGACGGTTCATGGCGCTGACCAAGCCGTTCCTGAAGGCAAGCCTCAAGGCGCGGAACGCTGTGCTGGGATCGCCGACGCAGGTGCTGCACGACATCGAAAAGGCGCCGGCCCGCGATGCGCAGCCGCGCGACTCGACCCGCGCGACGCAACAGCGGGTCATTTCGCGGGACGGTTCCGCGATCGGGTGCTAAGGACGGGCGCAGAGGTGTTGCCGGGATTTCTCGTGCGCCCTCGACGCCCCGTTCGCGGCATCTCGGTGTCACACGGGCGGGCGGGGCGTCTCCCGGTCCCCCGCGGGCGCGCCGCCGACGCCCGTGTGAAACGTGGCGAAATCCGACCAACCGATGCTTGGCGTTGCCGCGCCCACGCGATAACAGACGGACCATATCCGGCCGCGCGATATCGGAGCGATCCGAAACAAGTGTATTGCGTGGCTAAAACAGTTGTGCGACAGGATGCGCCATGACGACGACGACTCTCGATACTCCCTCGCTCGCAGCCGATACCCATGAGATCGGCGGGACTACCGTGTCCATGGCTCCCGCAGCGTTCGATACGATGCGTCACGCTATGGTGGCGAGCCAGTTGCGCACCAACGCGGTGAACGACCAGCGCGTCGTGGCGGCGATGGCACGCGTGCCGCGCGAGGCGTTCATGCCCGCCGACGTCCGCGCACTCGCATACCGCGACGCGACGATCCCGCTGGGACGCGGACGCTACGCCAACCTGCCGATGGCGACCGGCCGTCTGCTCACCGAAGCATATCTGACCGCGACCGACCGCGTCCTGCTGATCGGTGCCGCGACCGGCTATACCGCGGCGGTGCTGGCCGAGATCGTCGGCTCGGTCGTCGCGGTCGAGAGCGATTCTGCCTTGCTGGCGATCGCCCGCGAGGCACTTGCTGGAACCGGTAACGTCGAACTCGTCGAGGCACCGATGCAGGACGGCCACGCCGCCGGCGCGCCTTATGACGTGCTGATCGTCGATGGGGCGATCGAGACCGTGCCCGACGCGTTGGTCGCGCAGGTCAAGTCGGGCGGTCGCGTGACCGCAGGGATCGCCGAGCGCGGACTGACCCGGCTCGCATCGGGCCGCAAGACCGATGGCGGGTTTGCGCTCTCGGCGTTCGTCGATGTCGAATGCGTGAGCCTGCCTGGCTTCGACGCCCCCAAACCCTTCCGGTTCTGAGCAGAAAACCATGGCCCGCGCCGCACTTCTCCGCAGTCTGCTCCTGAGTGTTGCGCTGACGTATAGCGCTGCACCACTTCACGCGGAGACGCTGCGAGAGGCGCTGGTCAAGGCGTACAACACCAACCCGACGATCACGGCGCAGCGGGCAACCCTGCGTGCCACTGACGAGAACGTCCCGATTGCGCGCGCGTCCGGACTTCCGTCCGTCAACGCCACCGGCGACTATACCGAATTCGTCGTTACCGCGGCGAACAGCTTCACCGCCTTGCCGCGTCAGGTCGCGGCGCGCGCCAATGTCTCGGTGCCGCTGTACCAGGGCGGGCAGGTCCGCAACTCGGTCGCCGCGGCCAAGACCCGCGTCGAGGCAGGCCGCGCGACGCTGCGAAGCACCGAAGCCGACCTGTTCACCAACGTCGTCGCTGCGTACATGGACGTGATCCGTGACGAGGCGATCGTTGGCCTGAACACGCAGAACGTCCGCGTGCTCGACGTCAACCTCCAGGCCAGCCGCGACCGTTTCCAGGTCGGCGACCTGACGCGCACCGACGTGGCGCAGTCCGAAGCGCGCCTCGCGCTCGCCCGCGCACAGCTCCAGTCCGCGCAAGCCAATCTGATATCCAGCCGCGAAAGCTATATCCAGTTCGTCGGGACGCCACCCGGCTCGCTCGATGCCCCCCCGACGCTGCCGCATCTCCCCGACAGCCCGGCCTCGGCCGTCACCGTGGCGATCGACAACAACCCGGTGCTGATCGCCGCCGCGAAGGAACGCGACGCGACCCGCTACGATGTCGGCGTCGCCCGCGCGAGCCGCCTGCCGCAGATCAGTGCGGTCGGGGGCGCCAGCTACACCAACTATCTCGGCTCCGCGTCGAATGCCGACGGCAGCGCCATCACCTTCCCCAACGTGAACAAGTCGGTGCAGGCCGGGCTGTCGCTGACCCTGCCGCTGTTCCAGGGCGGGCGCCCCGCCGCACAGGTTCGCCAGGCCGAGGCGTACCAGTCGCGCGCGATCGAGAACGTCACCGCGACCGAGCGCAACGTCATCGCGCAGGCGCGCTCCGCCTTTGCCATCTGGCGCTCGTCGGAGCAGGTGATCCAGTCATCCGAAACCGCGGTCAACGCGAACAAGCTTAGCCTCGAAGGCGTTCGCGCCGAGAACAGCGTCGGCACGCGCACGATCCTCGACATCCTCAATGCCGAACAGGAATTGCTCAACAGCCAGGTCACGCTCGTGACCGCGCGGCGCGATGCGTATGTCGCAGGCTTCGCGCTGCTGGCGGCCATGGGCCAGGCCGAGGCGCGCGACCTCGGGCTCGACGGCGGCGTGCTCTACGATCCGGTCGCGAACTACAACCGCGTCCGCCACAAGATCTGGGATTTCGGCGGCGACGGCGAGCCCGTGCCGGTCGCCACTCGCACCGCGCAGTCGCCCGCGCAGAACGCCACGGTTCAGGCGCAGTCCGACCCGTTGCTCGATACGCCGGTTGACAGGAACCCCGCCTTGACGACAGGTAAGGACGCGCCGAGCCGCCAATAGGGGCGCGCGGGGCAACGGGGTTTGGGATGGTCCGGATGGGGGATGTCAACGGCGAGCCGTCGATGGAGGAAATCCTCTCGTCGATTAAACGCATCATCGCGGAAGAGGGCGACACGCCGGGCCGGTCGCGTCGCCCTGCGCGTGCGACGTCCGCGCCGGTCGATCTCGATCCCGCCTATTTCGACGGCGACCATGACGACGACGAGATTCTCGAACTGAGCGACCCCATGCCCGATCGTACGCCGCGTCCGCCCAAGTCCCCGGTGCTCAATGCCGCCGATACCCCGCCCGAACCACGCCACGCCGCGCCGCAAATGGCGCCGCCGAAGGTCGCGCCGAGTGCCAAGCTGCAGCCGGCCACCGATGCTGCGGCCGAGCCGATCGTCTCGCGCCACACCGCCGCTGCAACGCGCGCGCCGCTCGAGGCGTTGACGCGGATGATGGTAAAACCCGAGACAGGCAATGACGGCACGCTTGAGGGCCTGGTGCGCGAAATGCTTCGCCCCATGCTGCGCGAGTGGATCGACGCCAACCTTCCCAACATGGTCGAGGACATGGTCTCGCGCGAAATCGCCAAGATCATGAACCAGCAGCCCTAAACCAACCTGCTCCCCTCCCTGAAAGGGAGGGGCTGGGGGTGGGTAGGCCGGTTGAAGCGCGGCAACGCCGATTCCAAATCCCACACGCTTCCCAAGGCTGGCCTAGCCCCGACACGCTCGCTAAGGCCATTGGCATGAGCGAGCTTCCCAAAACCTTCGACCCGGCCTCCATCGAATCGCGCTGGTATGCGCATTGGGAGGCGAGCGGCCAGTTCCGCCCCGACCGTCCGAACGCCGAGCCGTGGACGATCGTCAACCCGCCGCCCAACGTCACGGGCTCGCTGCACATCGGCCACGCGCTCGACAACACGCTGCAGGACATCCTCACGCGTCACGCGCGGCTGAAGGGCAAGGATGCGTTGTGGGTGGTCGGCACCGATCACGCCGGCATCGCGACGCAGATGGTGGTCGAGCGCCAGATGGGCGCGCTCAATCCCCCGCAGAAGCGCACAGACATGACGCGCGAGGAGTTCGTCGCCAAGGTCTGGGCGTGGAAGGAAGAGAGCGGCGGCGAGATCACGCAGCAGCTCCGCCGGCTCGGTTGCTCGATGGACTGGGCGAACGAGCGCTTCACGATGGACGAGGGCTTCTCGAAGGCCGTCCTGAAGGTGTTCGTCGACCTCCACAAGCAGGGGCTCCTCTACCGCGACAAGCGCCTGGTGAACTGGGATCCCGGCCTCGGCACCGCGATCAGCGATCTCGAGGTCGAGACGCGCGAGATCAAGGGCAGCTTCTGGCATCTGCGCTATCCGCTCGAAGACGGATCGGGCTTCATCGAGGTTGCGACCACGCGGCCCGAAACGATGCTCGCCGACATGGCGGTGGCCGTGAACGGCGCGGATGAGCGCTACACCGCGCTGATCGGCAAGCAGGTGAAGCTGCCTATCACCGGACGCCTGATCCCGATCATCGCCGACGACCATGCCGATCCGGAACTCGGCTCGGGTGCGGTCAAGATCACGCCGGGGCACGACTTCAACGATTTCGAGGTCGGCAAGCGGGCAGGGATGGCCGCGGGGTCGATGCTCAACATGCTCGATGCGAAGGCGCGTGTCGTCCAAGTGTCGGACGGGCTAATCCCGGCCGAACTGCTCGGACTGACGACGGCGGAGGCGCGGAAGGCCGTCGTCGCTCGGCTGAAGGACGAAGGCTTCCTCATCGCGCACGTCGACAAGGACGGCGAAGAGCACGATGCCGAACCACGGACGATCCAGACGCCATATGGCGACCGCTCGGGCGTGGTGATCGAGCCGTGGCTGACCGACCAATGGTATGTCGACGCGAAGACGCTCGCCCAGCCCGCGATCGAGGCGGTCCAGACCGGCGCGATCGATATCGTCCCGAAGACCTGGGAGAAGACCTTCTTCAACTGGATGGACAACATCCAGCCCTGGTGCGTGTCGCGCCAGCTGTGGTGGGGTCACCAGATCCCGGCGTGGTTCGGACCCGACGGTACGCCGTACGTGGCCGAGACCGAGGCTGAAGCGCAGGCTCTTGCGGGTGAGGGCGTGACGTTAACGCGCGATCCCGACGTGCTCGACACGTGGTTTTCCTCCGCCCTCTGGCCCTTCGCCACACTCGGCTGGCCTGAGGAGGGTGCCGTTCCCTCTCCCCTGCGGGGAGAGGGCCAGGGTGAGGGGCAGCCAAGCAGCGCAGCGTCCGGTACGACCCCTCACCCCGACCCTCTCCCCGCAGGGGAGAGGGGGCAGAAGCAGTTGGGCGGTCGCTACCCCAACGACGTCCTCGTCTCCGGCTTCGACATCCTGTTCTTCTGGAACGCGCGGATGATGATGCAGGGGCTGCACTTCATGAAGGACGTGCCGTTCCGCACGCTCTATCTCCACGGCCTCGTCCGCGCGGCGGACGGCGCGAAGATGTCGAAGTCGAAGGGCAACGTCGTCAACCCGCTCGGGCTGATCGACACCTACGGCGCCGACGCGCTGCGCTTCTTCATGGCGGCGATGGAGAGCCAGGGCCGCGACATCAAGATGGATGAGAAGCGCGTCGAGGGCTATCGCAACTTCGCCACCAAGCTGTGGAACGCCGCCCGCTTCGCGCAGGCCAACGGCATCGTCGCCAGCACGACGCTGGAGGCGCCGCGCGCGGACCTCGCCGTCAACAAGTGGATCATCGCCGAGACGATCGCGACCGTCCAGACGGTCGACCTCGCACTTGCCGACTACCGCTTCGACGGCGCCGCCAACGCGATCTACCAGTTCGCGTGGAGCCGCTTCTGCGACTGGTATCTCGAACTCATCAAGCCGCAGATGGTCGGCGACGAGCGCGGCGTCATCGACGATGAATCGAAGGCGGTAGCAGGCTGGGTGCTCGACCAGATCCTGGTCCTGCTCCACCCGTTCATGCCGTTCATCACCGAGGAACTGTGGCACGCGATGGGCCCGCGCGATCACGACCTGATCGTCGCGCAATGGCCAATGGCGGACGCGCGGGCGCTCGATCCCGAGGCGAGCAAGGAAGTCGACTGGCTGATCCGCCTGGTTCAGGAAATCCGCACCGCGCGGAATGAACTGAACGTCCCGCCAGGCGCGCGCCTGCCGCTCCACGTCCGCGATGCTAATGCGTCAACCTTGGCGCGGCTCGAACGCCAGGCGCCAGCGCTCGCGCGTCTCGCCCGCGTCACGCACGCCGAAGGCGAAGCCACCGGCGGCGCGGCGCAGGTCGTGGTCGACGAGGCCACGTTCGTCCTGCCCCTCGAAGGCGTCATCGACCTAGACTCCGAACGCGCCCGCCTGACCAAGGCGATCGCGGCGGCAGAGAAGGAGCGCGACGCGCTGTCGGGTCGCTTGGGCAATGCAAGCTTCGTCGAACGTGCCAAGCCGGAAGCGGTGGAAAAGGCCAAGGCCGACCACGCCGACAAGGCCGCCGAAGCCGCCCGGTTGCAGGCTGCACTCGGCCGCCTGGGCTGACCTACTCCCCTCCCGCATGCGGGAGGGGCTGGGGGAGGGGCGTGCCTCAAAAGCCGGACGCCAGTACGTACGTCGCGCCCTCCCCTGACCCCTCCCGCAAGCGGGAGGGGAATGTGTGTCGTACAGCCGTCTCACTCAAACCCAACCCGTCACCCCAGCGAAAGCTGGAGTATCCCAGTGAGTAACCACCCCGGCCGGCCGATAACGGGATACGCCCGGCTTTCGCTGGGGTGACGGTTCGAGGCGGGGTGGCTCTGCCGTGCAAAGTATCCGACCGCGATCTTGTTCTCCCGCGAAGGCGGGAGCCCAGTCTGGGTCCCCGCCTTCGCGGGGAAACACGGCGCGCTTGGTTCACGCGTGGGACCTACCGGCTTGTTCCGGAGTTCACTCCGCGACTAGGCACTCGACATGACAAGGCGCCTGCCCGTTCGCCGGTGGTTGCCGGACCGAGTTCGGCCTGACGGAGAGACTGTGTGAGCGACCTTCCACCCGACGTCGAGACCCGCGCAGTTCCCCGCGACCCCTCCAGCGCAAAGCCCGAACGCCGCGGTAAACCCAACCAGCGCGATCTCACCGCCGGACACATCGGCCGTACGCTCCTCGCCTTCGCGCTCCCGACGCTCGGCTCGAACATCCTCCAATCGCTCAACGGCTCGATCAACGCGATCTGGGTCGGCCGCTACCTAGGCGAAGGCGCACTCGCCGCGACGTCGAACGCGAACATCATCATGTTCCTCACCTTCGGCGCGGTGTTCGGGTTCGGCATGGCGGCGACGATCCTTGTCGGCCAGAGCTTCGGCCGCCACGATCTGGAGGGCGCACGCCGCGCGTTCGGGTCCGCGGTCGGCTTGGTCCTAGGCGGCGCGATCGTGATCGCCGCGCTCGGCTGGGTGTTCGCGCCCGAAATCCTTCACTTGCTCGCCACCCCCGGCGACGCGATGCCGCTCGCGCTCGCGTACCTGCGCGTGATCTTCCTGGGGCTGCCCGCGTCGATGATGATGGTGCTGCTGATGATGGGCCTGCGCGGCACCGGCGACTCGATGACGCCGCTCTGGTTCATGCTGCTCAGCGCGCTGCTCGACAGCGGCCTCAACCCGCTGCTGATCGCTGGTATCGGGCCGTTCCCGCAAATGGGGATCGCCGGCTCGGCAATGGCGACGCTGATCGCCAGCCACGTCTCGCTGCTCGGGCTGATTATCTACATCTACAAGCGCGACCTGCCATTGCGGCTACGCGGCAACGAACTCCGCTACCTCATCCCCGAGCGCGCACTGACCGGCACGATCGTCCGGAAAGGCTTGCCGATGGGTGCGCAGATGCTCGTCATGTCGACCGCCGGCCTCGCGATGGTCGGGCTGGTCAACCGGCTCGGCGTCGATACCGCGGCCGCCTATGCCGTGTCGCAGCAGCTCTGGACCTATATCCAGATGCCCGCGCTGGCGATCGGTGCGGCGGTCAGTTCGATGGCGGCGCAGAATATCGGTGCAGGCCGCTGGGACCGCGTCGGCGACATCACGAAGTACGGCCTGCTCTTCAACATTGCGCTGACCGGTGCGATGGTCGGCGTGGTCATCCTTTTCGATCGTCCGGTCATGACGCTGTTCATCGGTGGCGCGAGCCCCGCGCTGCCGATCGCACGACATATCCAGCTGATCGCGAGCTGGAATTTCATCCTGTTCGGCGCGACGATGGTGCTGTTCTCGACCGTCCGTGCGAACGGCGCGGTGATCGCACCGCTGATCGCGCTGATCGTCGCGCTGTATCCGGTGCGGATCGGTTTTGCGTTGGTGGCGAAACCGTGGCTCGGCGCGGACGCGTTGTGGTGGAGCTTTCCGCTAGGGTCGCTCGCAACGCTGGCGATCGCAGTCGGGTATTACCGCTACGGGAATTGGCGAAAGGGCGCGCTGGTCGTCCCGGATGACAGCGAGGAACAGGCGCACGGGCTGAGCGAGCCGGGCGGGCGGTTGCAGCCTACCGGGTGAGGCCAAACGCGCTCCCTTCCCTGAAAGGGAGGGGGGTGGGTAGGCCGGCTCGTGTCTCCACGGTTCGGATATGCGGAAGCCGACCCACCCCCGACCCCTCCCTTTCAGTGAGGGGAGAAGGTTTACCGCAACCGCTTCACGAACGAACGCCCACCTTCGCGCCGCTCGTGCTGGAAGTTCGGGATCGTCTCGATCAGGTCCGACAGCCGGTTGAACCCGTAATTACGCGCATCAAAGCTCGACCGGTTCCCCGCCAACTGCCCCAGTTCGGCAACGCTGGCATACCCCTTCTCGTCCCGCTTCACCGCATTATACGCATCGATCAGCAACTTGATCACCTGCTCGTCGATCGGTTGCGCGGTCTTCGGCCGAGCGGCCGGCGCCGGCGTAGCGGGCTTCTCGCCAGCCACCGGAGCAGGCGCCGGCGTGGGCATAGCCTGCGACGTCTCGTTCAGCGCACCCACGTCGATGAACCGCGTGCACGCTTGGCGGAACCCTTCCGGCGTGCGGCTCGTCCCGAACCCGTATACCGGGATGCCGTCCTGGCGGATGCGCGTCGCAAGCGGCATGAAATCGCTGTCCGACGACATGATCCCGAAGCCGTCGATGCGCCCGCGGAACAGCAGGTCCATCGCGTCGATCGTCATCTTCATGTCGGTCGCGTTCTTGCCCTTGGTCAGGTCGAACTGCTGCTGCGGCTCGATGCCGTGCTTGATCGACATGTCGCTCCACGCCTTCAGCGCGGGCTTTGACCAGTTGCCATAGACCCGCCGGACGTTGACCGTACCGAGCTCGGCAAGGACGGTCAGCACCGGGTCGAGGGTCGCCGCGGACGCATTGTCCGCGTCGATCAGGAGGGCGACATTGCGCGTTGTGGTATCGATCATGCGCGCAAGGTTAGCCCCGCGCGCGCGCCGCGTCCACGCTCCACGCGCCACCACCGGCTGCGGCGAGGTACAGGAACACGAAGCAGTAGAGCACCGCCGCCTCGCCGCCATTGGCGATCGGGAAGGGGCCCTTCGGCATGTGCGCCATGAAATACGCGACCGCCGACATGCCCGACAGCACGAACGCGACCGGCCGCGTGAACAGGCCGATGATCAGCAGCCCGCCACCGACGACTTCGAGCGCGCCGGCGACCGTCAGCAGCGGGTTCATCGGCATCGGGAAGGGCGGCAGGCCGAAGAATTTCGAGATGCCGTGGCTGAAGAACACCAGCGCGACGACGATGCGCATGACGCTGAGCAGACGGGCGGACCAGGTGGCGGGTATCGGCATGGGGTATCTTCGGAGTCGTTGCGTAAACGAAATGTCCCACGGGCACGGGCGGAGGTCAATTCGCGTAAATCGAAACGGATCGTTCGCCGGCAACTCACGATCTTCCCCCGCCAGGGGGAGGTGGCACCGCAGGTGACGGAGGGGGAGGACACGGAACAGCGGTTTCCCTTACCTCCCCCTCCGTCTGGCAAGCGCCAGCCACCTCCCCCTGGCGGGGGAGGATCGCAAATTACGGATACTCGATCGCCATCACCTCATATTCGCGCTCGCCGGCGGGGAGGTCTACCCGCCGCACGTCACCGACCGCAGCGCCGCGTAAGGCGCGTGCGAACGGCGAGTTCCAGCCGATCCGCCCGTTGCTCGCGTCGGTTTCGTCGTCGCCTACCAAGGTCAAAATCCGCTCGACGTCATCCTCGTCCGCGACCGTCACGCACGCGCCGAACCACACGCGCGAACGATCTTCCTGCGCCGCCGGGTCGACGACCTTCGCTGCCTTCATCCGCTTCGACAGCCAGCCGAGCCGCCGGTCGATCTCGCGCAGGCGCTTGCGGCCGTAGATGTAATCGCCGTTCTCGGACCGGTCGCCGTTGCCTGCCGCCCACGAGATGACCTCGACCAGTTTCGGCCGTTCGCCAGCGAGCAGGTGCTCATATTCCTCGCGAAGAATGGTGTAGCCGGCAGGGGTGATGTAGTTGGGGCGATCCATGCGGTGCCCTACCATGTTCTCCCGCGAAGGCGGGAGCCCAGTCTGGGCTCCCGCCTTCGCGGGAGAACAATTTTATGAGGTAGCGCGACCTCAACCCGGCCGGTTCTTCCCCAGATACCACGACAACCGAGCCGCCCCCCGGCTCTTCGCCCGCGCGGGGTTCAGCAGGTCGTACACCACCGCATTCTCCAGCACCCGCTGCACATAGTTGCGCGTCTCCTGGTACGGGATCGCCTCGACCCAATCGACCATGTCCACGGTCCCGGTCCGCGGATCGCCGTTCGCGCGGAGCCATTTGTTCACGTTGCCCCCGCCCGCATTATACGCCGCCACCGCCAGCGGATAACTGCCGTAATTGGCGTAGACCCGCTGGAAATAGCTCGACCCGAGCATGATCGACATGTTCGGATCGGTCGTCAGCGCCGCCTGGTTGTACGCGAGGCCGATCTTCCCCGACTGCTCGCGCGCGGTCGCCGGCATCAGCTGCATCAGCCCGCGCGCGCCGGCGTGGCTCACCGCGGCACGATCGAACTGGCTCTCCTGCCGCGAGATCGCGTGGATGATCGTCCAGTTATCCTCGTACCCCGCCGGCACCGCGACCATCGGGAAGCCGACCGCGGAATAATCGCTGAGGCCGTTCGCCAGCGCACTCCGCCCGACCATCACGCCGAGGTCCGGCCGGTTGATGCTCTTCGAAAGCTCGGCGGCGAGCAAATGATCGGTATCGGTCGTAGCGTCCGCCGCGATCTGGCGGACGAACGCGGTCTGGTCCTGCCAGTCGCCGATCTGACCGAGGAACTTGACCGCCCGCACCGTCTCGCGCCGATCGAACGCCGCGCGCACTGATGGATCCACGACGATCGAGGCGACCGACGGCGGCGCGACCAACGCGCGCCCGGTGCGCTCGTTCGCCAACTGCCCGTAATATTGATCGCGGTACCCCGCCGCCTGGCCGTAGAACGCCGCCGCCTGAGGCGCCAAGCCAGCCGCCTCCGCCGCGCGACCCGCCCAGTAATATCCCTTCGACCGCACCTGCGGCGAGCGCGAGCCGCGCGCATACCGGTCGAACAGCGTCATCGCATCTGCCGGCCGCCCGAGTTGCTTCATCGCCACCCGTCCGCCGAGCCAGGCGAGATTGGTATATTCGTCGCGCTCGGCATAGGATTTCGCCGCGATGTCCGCGCCATACGGATACGCATCGTCGATCTGCCGCGCGATGTCGTAGGCGACCTGATATTGCCCGTCGTTCGCCGCGCCGTTTGCGTTGGTGACGAGCACCTCATACCACTCAGCGGCATTGCCCGGCCGTGTCACCAGCGACCGAGGCCGCGCCAACCACGCCCGCGCCGACGGGCTCGCCCCCGAATTGCGCAACCACTGCGCCCGGTCTGCGACATAGCCCGCGTCGTTCGCATACAAGGTTTGCGTCGACGCCGAGATATCCGACGCGTTCGGCGCATTCGTCCGGAACGCGAGCCGCGCCTCGAAGATCGGCCGCCGCGCTGCACTCGTCCAGACCAGTTGCCGCTGCGCCACGCCGGTCTGGCCCGCCCACAACAGCGCATCCATCCGCGCATCCTGGTCGTCCGGCGTCAGCGCGCCCGGAAAGCCCGACACCACCATCGCCTCGTCGGTCGGCGTCAGGCCGGCGCTCCGCCACGCCGTCCGCACCGCCGCATAAGCCTGATCCCGCGCGCCGGTCGCCTGCAAAGCCCGCGCATACGCGACACCGCCCGACGCGGACTGCGGCGGATAGCGGCGGAAAAACGCAACGACGCTGGTCGGCGATCCGGTCACCGCCTTGCGCTCCGCCGCACGCCGGTTGGCCGTCTCGTTAGGCCAGCCCGGATGCGCCATCAGGAAGCCCGCATAGCTGTCGAACGGCAACGCATCCGTCTGCTGCAACGCCCGCCACTGCGCAATGGTCGAGGCGATCGCGCCATCCGTTGCCATCGGCTGCGCATTGGGGCCCATGTTAGCCAACTGCGTGCTGTAGCGATCCAGGGTCTGCTGCCCGCCTCCCGACGCGGCGACCGTCCCCGCCACGACTGCAAGGAGAAGGCTCGTTTTAAACATCGATGCTACCATGTGGACAGCATACGCCCCGAACCCGTATCTGTCCTGAACGAAATCCGGATTTTGCAAGACATCCGGCGCAACAGGACCGCAGGCCACCGCATGTTTTCAGGATCTATTCCGGCGCTCGTCACGCCGTTCGCCGCCGATGGCAGCTTCGACGAAGCCGCCTACCGCGACTTCATCGAATGGCAGATCGTCGAGGGCTCGTCGGGGCTGGTCGCATGCGGGACGACCGGGGAGGCGGCGACCCTGTCGTACGACGAGCATTTCCACGTCGTCCGCGTGTGCGTCGATCAGGCGAAGGGCCGCGTGCCCGTCATCGCCGGCGCGGGCTCGAACGACACGCGCGTCGCATCCGCCAATTTGCGCGCCGCGAAGGACGCCGGCGCCGACGCCGCGCTGATGGTGCCGCCCTATTACAACCGGCCGGGGCAGGAGGGCATCTTCCGCCATTTCGAGGCGCTCGCGGCGTCGACCCCGCTGCCTATCATCCTCTACAACGTCCCCGCGCGGACGGTGACGGACATCCAGCCGGCGACCTTGGCGCGGATCGTCGCGGCGTTCCCGGACGTGTTCGTCGGGGTGAAGGATGCCAGCGGCGTCCTCGCCCGCGTTTCTCAGCACCGCGCGGCATGCGGCCCGGATTTCTGCCAGCTGTCGGGCAATGACGATCTGGCGCTGGCGTTCAACGTCATGGGTGGCACCGGCTGCATCTCGGTAAGCGCCAACGTCGCGCCGAAGCTCTGCGCGGAGTTCCAGGCGGCGTGCCAGGCCGGCGATTTCGTCAAGGCGCTGGCGTATCAGGACCAACTCTATCCGCTACACGAAGCGCTGTTCACCGACGCCTCGCCGGGCCCGGTCAAGTATGCGATGACCAAGGTGCGGGCGGGCTTCCCCGAGACGCTCCGCCTGCCAATGACCCCCGCCGGTGAGGCCTCGCGCGCTGCGGTCGACGCTGCCTTGGCACACGCCGACCTGGCCTGAACCCCCTGCGTGTTCTCCTGCGAAAGCAGGAGCCCAGGATCGCGAACACAGCCGCGTGTTACCCTGGACTCCTGCATTCGCAGGAGAACAGCGATTGTTTCAGCCAATAGCACCCCACCGCTTCCCCTAAGCCCTCCGACCTCCTACATCGCGCGTCCCATGGCACGTCCCAAACCCCCGACCTTCGAGAAGACCAAGATCGTCGCCGAGAACCGGCGCGCGCGGTATGATTATTATATCGAGCAGGTGTTCGAGGCGGGCATCGCGCTCACCGGCACCGAGGTGAAGGCGCTGCGCGGCGGCGAAGGCTCGATCGCGGAGGCTTATGCCGAGGTGAAGGGCAAGAACGTCGTTCTGGTCAATTCGAACATCCCCGAATTCAGCCACGGCAACCGCTTCAACCACGAGCCTAAGCGGCCGCGCAAATTGCTGCTCCACGAGCGCGAGATCAACAAGATGTTCGGGGCGGTCGCGCGCCAGGGCATGACGCTCGTGCCGCTGATGATCTATTTCAATTCGAAGGGCCGCGCGAAGATCGAACTGGCGCTCGCCAAGGGCAAGCAGAACCATGACAAGCGCGATTCGGTGAAGGAACAGGACTGGAAGCGCGAGCAGGGCCGCATCATGCGCGATCGCGGATAGGCTGTGTCCAGCACGCCGGTCGGTCTGTTCGCGCGCCTCGCGGCGTGGTCGCGTCGCAATCTGCCGACCCGCGAATCGATGGAGCGGAACCGCCTTCTCCGTCCCGTCGCGCACCGTGTCCTCGCACCCGAACTGTGGCGTTTCACCCGCCGCTCGGTGCCGCGCGGCGTCGCGCTTGGAATGGTCGCGGGCATTTTGATCCCGGTCGCGCAGACGCCCGTTGCCGCGATCTTCGCGCTGCCGTTCCGGGCCAACGTGCCGACGGCGGCGCTGACCACCTTCATCACCAACCCGCTGACCACCCCGCCGCTGTGGATCGCCGCGTACTGGATCGGTTCGTCGCTGCTGCGGCTGGACGAGCATGTCCCCGGCCAGCCGGTCGCGGAGGCCGCGGCGCAGACCGAGTGGATCCCGTGGCTGATGCAGGCCGGCCCCGCCACCGCGCTGGGGCTACTTATCATAACCATCGTCGGTTCGGTTGGCGGCTATGCGCTCAGCGCGCTGGGCTGGCGGTTGTGGATTGCGCGCAAATGGCGGCACCGGCACGATCGCTGACGCGACCATCGTCACGACCAACGTCACAACGATCACAAGTCGTAACAATCGTCACTATTCTTGATCTAGCCGAATTGACGGACCGTCCTATCGGCGTAAAACACACGCATCCTGAAGTCCTTATCGAGGTTCCTTGATGCGTAAGTCGATTGTTACCGTGATCCTGCTCGCGTCCGCTGCCTCGGCCTTTGCCCAGACGCGACCGGGCCCCGGCGCGCCGTCGCCGACGCTCGCCAAGGCTGCGAAAGGCCCCGTTGCCGCCAAGGATGCCAACAAGCCGCAGATCGGCGATTTCGGCTTCGACATGGCCGGCCGCGATACCAGCGTGACGCCGGGCACCGACTTCTTCGATTACGCGAACGGTGGCTGGGTGAAGACCACGCCGATCCCCGCCGATCGCTCGTCCTACGGCATGTTCCACGTCCTCCAGGACCTGTCGCTCGAACGCACCCGCACGATTCTCGACGTCTCCGCAAAGACGCCCGGCGACAAGGTCGGCGATTTCTATTCCAGCTTCATGGACGAGGCCGCGGTCAACGCGAAGGGCGCTACCCCCGTCAAGCCGATGCTCGCCGCGCTCAAGGCGACCAAGGACAAGACCGCGCTCGTCACCGAGATCGCCAAGCTCCAGCGCATGGGTGTCGGTGGTCTCGTCGGCGTCGGCGTTCAGCAGGACGACAAGGATCCGACCACCTACGTCGTGAGCCTCGGCCAGAGCGGCATCGGCCTCCCCGACCGCGACTATTACCTCAAGGACGACGCCAAGCTCGCCACGATCCGTACCGCGTACCAGGCGTATCTCACGCGGATGCTCACGCTCGCCGGCGAGCCCAACGCCGCCACCCGCGCTGCCGCCGTGTTCAACATGGAGAAGGGCCTCGCGACCGCGCACTGGACGCGGATCGAGAGCCGCGACGCCGACAAGACCTACAACAAATGGACCGCCGCCGACTTCGCTGCAAAGGCGCCGGGCTTCCCCTGGGCGCAGTACATTACCGCGATGGGCGTCAACGGTCGTCCGTTCTACCTCGTCGCGCAGCCGAGCGCGGTGACGGGCGAGGCGAAGGTCTTCGCCGACACGCCCGTCAACGTCCTCCAGGACTATGCGATGCTCAAGGTGCTGCGTTCGTACGCGCCGTATCTGTCGAGCGATTTCGACAAGACCAACTTCGCGTTCTACGGCACCACGCTGTCGGGCACGCCGGAGCAGCAGGTCCGCTGGAAGCGCGGCGTCTCGACCGTGTCGGGCGCGATGGGCGAGGCAATCGGCCAGCAATATGTCGCGAAGTATTTCCCGCCCGAGTCGAAGGCTGCAGCCGACGATCTCGTGAAGAACGTCATCGCGGCGATGGGCGAGCGTCTCCGGAACCTCGAATGGATGGCGCCCGAGACCAAGACCAAGGCGCTCGCCAAGCTAGCCGCCTTCACGCCGAAGATCGGTTATCCAGACAAGTGGCGCGACTATTCCGCGCTCCAGATCCAGCGCGGGGATCTCGTCGGTAACGTCGCGCGAGCCAACGCGTTCGAATACGACCGCGACCTGAAGAAGCTCGGCCAGCCGATCGATCGGGCCGAGTGGTTCATGACGCCGATGACGATCAACGCCTACGCCAACCCGACGATGAACGAGGTCGTCTTCCCGGCCGCGATCCTGCAACCGCCGTTCTTCGATCCGAAGGCGGACCCGGCTGTCAACTACGGCGGCATCGGCGCGGTGATCGGCCACGAGATCAGCCATCACTTCGACGACCAGGGCCGCAAATACGACCTCAACGGCAAGCTCACCGACTGGTGGACGCCGCAGGACGTCGCGCGCTTCAAGGTGTTCACCGATGCGCTCGTGAAGCAGTACGACGCGTACGAACCGCTCCCCGGCCAGCACATTCAGGGCGGCCTGACGCTCGGCGAGAACATCGCCGACTTGGCGGGCCTGACGGTCGCCTACGACGCGTATCACAAGTCGCTCGGCGGCAAGCCCGCGCCTATCATCGACGGCACCACCGGCGACCAGCGCTTCTATTATGGCTGGGCGGGCGTCTGGCGCAGCAAGTTCCGCGACGCCGCGCTCCAGCAGGCGTTGCTGTCCGACCCGCATTCGCCGGGCCACCAGCGCGTCCTCACGGTTCGCAACCTCGACCCCTGGTACGCCGCGTTCGGCGCCAAGCCGGGCGAGGCCAGCTACCTCGCCCCCGCCAACCGCGTCCGCATCTGGTAACGACGACCCCGCCGCATACCCCGACCTTGCACCACCCCGGCGAAGGCCGGGGCCCAGTTGGGGGACAGACGTAACGGCGGACTGTCCCCCATTACCGAGACCTTTCCAACTGGACCCGGCCTTCGCCGGGGAGGCGTGTTGGTGGGTGATGCCAACGAAATTCTAGGAGAACCCCATGAAGTCCTTCATCGTCGCCGGCCTGCTCGCCGCAACCGCCATCACCGGCGTCACCGCCGCCATCTCGCAAACGGCTGAGCCAACGCTAGCCGCTCCCGCAGCCCCGACCGGCGCGCAATACGGAACGTTCGGCTTCGACGAGAAGGGCATGGACAAGACCGTCCAGCCCGGCGACGACTTCTACACCTTCTCCAACGGCAATTGGTCCAAGAACACCCCGATCCCCGCCGACAAGTCGAACTACGGCTCGTTCAATCTCCTCTCCGACCTTTCCGAGACGCGCACCCGCGGCATCCTAGACACCGCCGCCAAGGACCCCAACTCGAAGATCGGCCGCGCCTACGCGACCTTCCTCGACACCGGCACGATCGAGGGCAAGGGCCTAGCCCCGATCAAGCCGTGGCTGTCGAAGATCGCCGCGCTGAAGGACCGCGCCGGCTATCCCGCTCTCCTCGCCGAGGCAGACCGCGCCGGGATCGGCGGCCCGTTCGGCGGCGGCGTCGGCCAGGATGACAAGCTCCCTGAGCAATACGCGCTCTCGCTAGGCCAGTCCGGCCTCGGCCTCCCCGACCGCGATTACTACCTCAGCACCGACCCGAAACTGGTCGAGGCGCGCAACGCCTACCGCGCGCACATCGTCAAGATGCTGGGCCTCGCCGGCGAACCCAATGCCGAAGCCCGCGCCACCGCATTGCTCGCGTTCGAAGCCGAGATCGCCAAGGTCAGCTGGACCCGCGTCGACAGCCGCGACGCCACCAAGACCTACAACAAGATGACCGTCGCCGATCTCGCCAAGCACGCCCCCGGCTTCGATTTCGCCGCATATTTCAAGGGCATCGGCACGCCCGTCCCGACCGTCATCGTCGCCCAGCCCTCCGCGATCACCGGCATCGCCAAGCTCGTCTCGACCGCGCCGATCGGCGTCCTCAAGGACCAGCTGATCCTCCGCTCGCTCGACGGCTATGCGGACGTCCTCCCCAAGGCGTTCGACGCCGAGCAGTTCGCGTTCTACGGCACCGTCCTCGGCGGCACGCCCGAGCAGGAAGCTCGCTGGAAGCGCGGCGTCCAGTTCACCTCGGGCGCGCTCGATGACGAGGTCAGCAAGCTCTACGTCGCGCAGTATTTCCCGCCCGAGACCAAGGCCGCCGCCGACAAGCTCGTCAAGAACGTGCTCGCCGCGATGGGCCGCCGGATCGACAAGCTCGAATGGATGGCGCCCGAGACCAAGGTGAAGGCGCACGCCAAGCTCGCCGCGTTCACGCCCAAGATCGGCTATCCGAGCCAGTGGAAAGATTTCTCCGGCCTGACGATCACGTCCGGCGATGCGTTCGGCAACGAATGGCGCGCGAACGAATGGCAGCACCAGGACAATATCTCCAAGCTCGGCAAGCCGTTGCAGCGCTGGGAGTGGGGCATGACGCCGATGACGGTGAACGCCTATGCCAATTTCGGCATGGTCGAGATCGTCTTCCCCGCCGCGATCCTGCAACCGCCGTTCTTCGATCCGAAGGCCGACGACGCGGTCAACTACGGCGGCATCGGCGCGGTGATCGGCCACGAGCTGAGCCATCATTTCGACGACCAGGGCTCGAAATACGATGCAAAGGGCCAGCTCACCGACTGGTGGACGGCCAAGGACATCGCCGGCTTCAAGGCGCTGACCGGCAAGCTCGGCGCGCAGTACGACGCGTACGAACCGCTCCCCGGGATGCACGTGAAGGGTCAGCTCACGATGGGCGAGAACATCGCCGATCTCGCGGGTCTCACGGTGGCGTACGACGCGTACCACACCGCGCTCGGCGGCAAGACCGCGCCCGTCCTCGACGGCTTCACCGGCGACCAGCGCTTCTATCTCGGCTGGGCGCAGGTCTGGCGCCGCAACTACCGCGAAGCCAACCTTCGCAACCGTTTGCTGACCGATCCTCACTCGCCGTCGCAGCAGCGCGCGTGGGTCGTGCGCAACCTCGACCCCTGGTACGCGGCGTACAAGCCGACGCCAGGGCAGAAGCTGTACCTGACGCCGGAGCAGCGCGTTCGGATCTGGTAAGAGTTTCCCTCGGATAGCGGGGGGAGCGGAAACTGGGCGCGTCTTTCTGAGGAAAGCGCTCAAGGCAGCCCAGGCCCCAACGATCCCCCCTCCCTGGCAGGGAGGGGCAGGGGGTGGGTCGGCCGCTTGGGGAGGGCATCGTCCGCCAACGGGCCGACCCACCCCCAACCCCTCCCTTCCAGGGAGGGGAGCAGAAAGACCGCCGTCGGTCGCGGGGCGGTGACACCCAGTTCCCCCGCGAAAGCGGGGGCCCAGGATCAAAAACGCTACCGCCCGTAACCCTGGACCCCTGCTTGCGCGGGGGGCGGTGGGGGAGTGACCTGCGGCCCCCATCCAAGACGACCACCCCGGCGAAGGCCGGGGCCCAGTTGGGGGACGTTGCTGACGGCGTTCGGCGCATCGTTACTACCACCGTTCCAACTGGGCCCCGGCCTTCGCCGGGGTGGCGATTTCTTCTGGGGAACGGTCGCCTGCGATACGAGTACCCCCCCAACACCACCGCATCCCGCTTGACGCCCAACCCCGCAACAGCGGATGACTCCCCGCAATGGCATCGCTCGCTTTACCCACCCCCGCCCGCAACGCAGCATTCGTCGCCATAGCCTCGGGCGTCGCCGCCGCCGCGATCGTGCTGCTGCTCGTCGGCAGCTGGATCGCCGCCGCCGGGTTCTTCGCCGCGGCCGTCATCGTCATCGGCGCGCTGATCGCATGGCGCCTGCTCAATCCCGTCGCCAAGGACGCGCCGCGCCCGGTCGACTGGGACCTCACCCGCACCGTCGCCGAAGCCGGCACCGACGCGCTCGCGATCACCGACCGCGCCGGGCGGCTCGTCTGCGCGAACGACGCCTACGAAGCGCTGTTCGAAGGCTTCCCGACACCCCCCGGCCTGCCGCTCGACGAAGCCGGCAACGCAGCGCTCGCCGACGCCGGCCGCTCCGCCTGGCGCGACGGCACCGCGCAGGTTGACCGCCTCAATGCCCGCGGCGTCTGCCTTTCCGCGCAGATCGCGCGCGCTGGCGACGACGCCGACATGCTCGTCTGGCGCTTCGTCACCGCGCAGGAACACGACCTCGCCGAGACGCTGGCTGCGTTGCTGACCGGCCCGACCGGCGACCGGCTCGGCGGCAGCGGCATCATGGCCGCGTTGCTCTCCCCCGACGGCCGCGTCCGCACCGCCAACCGTGTCCTCCGCGCGAGGGCGTGCGGCGACGAATACGACTCGATCGAAGGTCGCGATTTCGCCCGCTTCCTCATCACCGACAGCCGCGGTCTCGTCCGTTTCGAACGCGAGGGCCTCGAAGGTACGCCACTTCGCGTCCTCCAAATCCCGTTCCTCGACGGCGACGACGCCCCCGTGCTGGTCGCGCTGCTCGACGAGGAGGAGAACGCCCCCGCACTCGGCGCCAGCGCCTCCGCGCACGTCCGCAGCCTCGTCAGCATGATGCCGTTCGGCATGGCGTTGGTCGATCGCGACGGCCGCTTCCTGCAGATGAACGACTCGTTCCTCCGCGCCGCCGGCGTCAATGCGGTCGCCCCACCGCTCTATCCGGGCGATCTCGTCGTCCGCGAAGACAAGGCCGCGGTCGCCGATGCGATCCGCAAGTTCGCGAACGGCGCTACGCACTCCGCCGACATGGCGGTCCGCCTCAAGGACCACCCCGACGAGCCGGTCGCGCTCACCATCGCCGGCGCGCGCGGATTGGGCGACGCGGCCGTGCTGCTCAGCCTCAAGGACAATAGCGAGGAAAGCCGCCTGAAGCGTGAGGTCGCGCAAGCCACCAAGATGCAGGCGGTCGGCCAGCTCGCGGGCGGCGTCGCGCATGATTTCAACAACATCCTGACCGCGATCATCGGCCATTGCGACCTGATGCTGATGCGCCATTCGCCCGGCGACAGCGATTACGACGACATCCAGCAGGTCCGCACCAATTCGAACCGCGCCGCCAGCCTGACCCGCCAACTGCTCGCCTTCTCGCGCCAGCAGACGCTCCGCCCACAGATCCTCCAGCTTCCCGACGTCGTGTCGGAGGTGTCCAACCTGCTCAAGCGGCTGATGGGCGAGAACGTCCGCCTCGATATGACGCATGGCCGCAATCTCGGCCCCGTCCGCGCCGATCCCGGCCAGCTCGAGCAGGTCGTCGTCAACCTCGCGGTCAACGCGCGCGACGCGATCGTCTCGGCGAACGCGCGCGGTGGCGGCGTGCTGACGATCACGACGCGCGCCGTCCCCGCATCCGAAGTGCGCGAGATGGCGTCGGATATCCTGCCAGTCGCCGACTATACCGCATTGATCGTCCAGGACACCGGCACCGGCATCCCGCCCGACGTGCTGCCCAAGATCTTCGAGCCGTTCTTCACCACCAAGGAATTCGGCAAGGGCACCGGGCTCGGCCTCTCGACCGTCTACGGCATCGTCAAGCAGTCCGGCGGCTACATCTTCGCCGACAGCAAGCCGGGGCAGGGTGCGACCTTCTCGATGTACCTGCCGGTCCATTCGGCGCCCGCCGCGACTCGTCCCGTGGTCATCAAGCCCGCGCCGAAGCCCGTCGACCTGTGGGGCACGGGCACGATCCTGCTGGTCGAGGACGAGGACATGGTCCGCGCCGTCGCGGAGCGCGCGCTGACGCGGCAGGGATACACAGTGCTGACCGCGGAAAACGGCGAGATCGCGCTCGAAGTGCTGGAGAAACACGGCCGCCCCGACCTGCTCATCAGCGACGTCGTCATGCCGCAGATGGATGGCCCGACGATGGTCCGCCACGCGCGCGAGAAATTCCCCGACCTGCCGATCCTGTTCATGTCGGGCTATGCCGAGGAGCAGCTGCGCAAGTCGATCGACCTCGACAACGTCGCGTTCCTGCCGAAACCCTTCTCGGTCCAGGAACTGGCCGAAGCGGCACGAGACGTGCTGGCGACGCACCGAGCCTAAACCGGGCTGACCCGAACAAGATGTTGGCAAGTCGTAACAATCCCGACTATGCGCATGACATGACCGCTCCCCAGCAGATTCTGATCGTCGAAGACGAACCGTTGATCGCCATGATGCTCGAGGATTTTCTCGAAGTGCTGGACAAGGGTGTGGCGGGCTCCGTCGACACCGTCGCTGATGCGCTCAAGCGGATCGAAGAGGGCGGCGTCGATGGCGCGATCCTCGACGTGAACCTGCGTGGCGGCGAGAAGAGCACCGCGGTCGCCGAGGCGCTGGCGGCAAAGGGCGTCCCGTTCGTCTTCGCCACCGGCGGCGGCGATGATGGCGTCGCGCCAGAATTTCGCGACCGCCCGCGATTGCAGAAGCCCTTCACGATGGACGGCGTCGCTAAGGCCCTCGAAGGCCTCTGATTTCCTTTCGACCAGGAGAGGGAAGGGTCCCGCCGCAAAGCGGTGGGAAGGGTGAGGCCCAAGCTGTGTAAATATACGTGCGAGAGTCTGGCACAGATATTTCGCGCATAAGACGCCCCCCCCGGCGAAGGCCGGGGTCCAATTGGGGGACGGCAGTAACGACGGTCGGTCGTCAGTCACCATGGCCTTTCCAATTGGACCCCGGCCTTCGCCGGGGAGGTGACCGGTTTCGGTCTCATCCAAAACACTGCGCCGCATCCAGGCGCAAAAATCGACGCAACTCTCTTGCGCAAATACCCTCTCCCGCGACATAGGCGTTCGCCATGACCCGCACATTCGATAAATCGCGCCTGCCGAGCCGCCACGTCTCCGTCGGCCCGGAGCGCGCCCCGCACCGCAGCTATTACTACGCGATGGGCCTCGACGAGGAGCAGATCGCGCGCCCGTTCGTCGCACTCGCGTCCGCCGGCAACAATTCCGCGCCCTGCAACACCACGCTCGACGCGCAGGCCGATGCCGCGCAGGCCGGCGTCATCCAGGGCGGCGGCATGCCGCGCCGCTTCAACACGATCACCGTCACCGACGGCATCGCGATGGGCCATCAGGGCATGAAGGCCTCGCTGGTGAGCCGCGAAGTCATCGCCGACTCGGTCGAGCTCTCAGTCCGTGGTCATTGCTACGACGCGCTCGTCGGGTTCGCGGGCTGTGACAAGTCGCTCCCCGGCATGATGATGGCGATGCTCCGCCTCAATATCCCGTCGGTGTTCGTCTATGGCGGCTCGATCCTGCCCGGCCGCTATCAGGACCGCGACGTCACCGTCGTCGACGTGTTCGAGATCGTCGGCAAATACGCCGCCGGCGCGTGCCCGCTCTCCGAGGTCCACGCGATCGAGAAGGTCGCCTGTCCCGGCCACGGCGCGTGCGGCGGGCAGTATACCGCAAACACGATGGCCTGCGTCGCCGAGGCGATCGGTTTGTCGATCCCGAACAGCAACATGGTGCCGGCTCCTTACACCACGCGCGAACAGATCGCCGTGGCGGCGGGCGCGCAGGTCATGGAGTGCCTGGCCGACAATATCCGCCCGCGCGACATCTGCACGCGCGAGGCGTTCATCAACGCCGCCCGCGTCGTCGCCGCGACCGGTGGCTCGACCAACGCCGCGCTGCATCTCCCCGCAATGGCGTCCGAAGCCGGGATCGAGTTCGACCTGTTCGACGTCGCCGAGATCTTCAAGACAACGCCGTACATCGCGGACCTCAAACCCGGTGGGAAGTACGTCGCCAAGGACATGTACGAGGCCGGCGGCGTCTACATGCTGATGAAGACGATGCTCGCCGGCGGTTTCCTCAACGGCGATTGCCTGACGGTGACCGGCAAGTCGCTGGCTGAGAACATCGGCCAGGTGACGTGGAACCCCGACCAGAAGGTGATCTACGACATCAAGACCCCGCTGACGCCCACCGGCGGCGTCGTCGGCCTGCGCGGTAGCCTCGCCCCCGATGGCGCGATCGTGAAGGTCGCGGGCATGCACCGCCTCCAGTTCTCGGGCCCGGCGCGAGTGTTCGATTGCGAGGAGGACACCTTCGCCGCGGTCGAAAACCGCGAGATCAACGAAGGCGAAGTCATCGTCATCCGCTACGAAGGCCCCAAGGGCGGCCCCGGCATGCGCGAGATGCTGTCGACCACTGCCGCGCTCTACGGCCTCGGCATGGGTGAGAGCGTCGCGCTGATCACCGACGGGCGTTTTTCGGGCGGCACGCGCGGCTTCTGCATCGGCCATGTCGGCCCCGAAGCAGCGGACGGCGGCCCGATCGCACTGGTCAAGAACGGCGACATCATCCACATCGACGCCGAAGCTGGGACGATCGACCTCGACGTTCCCGAGGACGTGATGGCCGCGCGCCGCGCCGCGTGGGTGCCGCGCACCAACGATTACGGGTCGGGTGCACTCTGGCGCTATGCGAAGACCGTCGGCCCCGCGTACAAGGGTGCCGTCACGCACCCTGGAGCGGCAGCCGAAACCCATGTCTACGCGGATATCTAAGCAAACCCGGTGCCTTGTGATGCTTCTCTCGCTCCCGCTCGCAGCGTGCGGGCGGGGGCAGCCGGGCAGCGAACAGGTCGCGGCAAAGCAGCGCACCGAAACGGCGAGCGACACCCGCATCCCCTGCGCGCAGGGTGACACCGCGTTCGCGTCGACCTGCACGATCGAGCAGGCGCAGGGCAAGAACGGCCTAGTCCTGACGATCCGCCATCCCGACGGAGCCTTCCGTCGGTTGCTGGTAACGCAGGACGGTCGCGGCGTGATAGCCGCGGACGGCGCCGAAGTCGCGAAGGTCACGATCACGGGCACGGACGGCATCGAGGTCGCGCTCGGCGGCAACCGCTATCGCCTCCCGGCCACCGTCAAGGGTACGACGAAGCCCTCATGATCGGCATCGAAGGCCAGCCGGTCCTCACCGCCGCCGAAATGCGCGCAGCGGAGGATGCGGTGATCGCCACCGGCGTCTCGGTAGAAACGCTGATGGAGCGCGCCGGCACCGCGATTGCCGAGGTAGTCCGCCGGCTCGCGGGTACGAACGAAGTCCTGATCCTCTGCGGCCCCGGCAACAACGGCGGCGACGGCTATGTCGCAGCCCGAGTGCTGGCGGAACTGGGTGTGCCAGTTCGCGTCGCGGCGCTGTCGGAACCCAGGACGGATGCGGCGAAATCGGCGAGGGCAGGGTGGCTAGGCCCGGTCGAAACGCTGCCGGAGGCAAAACCCGCGCCGATCCTGGTCGACGCGCTGTTCGGCACCGGCCTGACCCGCCCGCTCGCCACCGCTCCCCATTCAAGCAGTTCCCCCGCGGACGCGGGGGCCCAGCTAAATCCCAAGGGCACTTCTAGCCGCCTATCCTGGGCCCCCGCGTCCGCGGGGGAACGGTCTGTGGTCGAGTGTCTTCGTGCACTCGCCGATGCCGCGCAGTTAAGCATCGCTGTCGACCTGCCCAGCGGTCTCGCCACTGAATCGGGTAAGACGCTCAGCACGCCGCCGGTCTTCGACCTCACCCTGGCGCTCGGCGCGGCAAAACCAGCGCACCTCCTCCAACCCGCCGCGCGCTATTGCGGTCAGATCCGCCTCCTCGACATCAGCGTTCCGACTGCCAGCCAAGCGGAAGTTCTCAAAGCCCCACTCCTCCCAACCCCCGGCCCCGATTCGCACAAATACACCCGAGGCATGGTCGCGATCATCGCCGGCACCATGTCCGGCGCTTCCGATCTCGCAGCCCTCGCCGCGATGCGCGCCGGCGCCGGCTACGTAACCCTGCTCGGCGACAGCCAAGGCCCCCCGCACGCGCTCGTTCGCGCACCGTTCTCAACCCATGCGCTCGCCAACGACCGGATCGGTGCACTCGTCATCGGCCCCGGTCTCGGCCGCGACGACACCGCCAAGGCTCGCCTGGAAGCCGCGCTGACCTCCGGCCACCCGCTGATCATCGACGGCGACGCCCTCCGCCTGCTCGACCCCGACCGGATCAAGGCATTGGACGTCCCCGTCATACTCACCCCGCATGCCGGCGAGTTCGACGCGCTCTTCGGCAAATCCGACGCGGACAAGATCACCCGAGCCCGCGACGCCGCCACCCGCGCCCACGCGATCGTCGTCTTCAAGGGCGCCGACACCGTCATCGCCGCGCCCGACGGCCGCGTCCGCATCGCGCAAGGGGCCAGCGACTGGCTCTCCACCGCCGGCACCGGCGACGTCCTCGCCGGCGCGATCGGCGCGATGCTCGCCGCCAAGCTCGATCCGCTCGACGCGTCCTGCGCCGGAGTGTGGCTCCACGGTGACGCTGCCCGCCGATTGGGCGCGGCTTTCATCGCCGACGACTTGGCGGAAGCACTCCGGTCCGCCAGAGCATCGCTATGACCTCTGAATCGAATATCGACATGATCGTCCGCGTCGCAGCGCGCGGCGACGGCATGACCGCCGACGGACGCCACGCCGCCTTCTCGGCCCCCGGCGACACGCTCGCCGCCGACGGCACCGTGATCCCCGGCCCGCATCACCAGACGCCCCCCTGCGTGCATTTCCCGACCTGCGGCGGCTGCCAACTCCAGCATCTCGACGACCAGGCCTATGCCGAGTTCGTCACCGACCGCATCGCCTCCGCGCTCGACGGCCAGGACCTCGCGGCCCCGATCCGCCCACCCCACATCTCCCCCGAACGCAGCCGCCGCCGCGCGACGCTTCACGCCGAGGCCAAGGGGGGCAAGATCACGCTCGGCTTCACGGCGGAGAAGGCGCACACGATCGTCGACATCAAGGAATGCTGGATCCTCGATCCGCGCCTGTTCGCGCTCGTCCAGCCCTTGCGCCAGCTGCTCAAGCGCCTCAACTTCCGCCGCCGCGCCGACATCCACCTGACGCTCGCCGACCAGGGCGCGGACATCCTGATCACCGGGTTCGCGCCCGAAGGCCTTCCTGCCGCTGAGGCACTGACCAAGTTCTGCGAAGATCACAAGATCGCCCGCGTGGCCTTCGACGACGGTCTCGGACCCGAGACGCGGTGGGAGCCCGACGCGGTCACGATCACCTTGGGCGGCGTCCCCGTACCGCTCCCGCCCGCGTCGTTCCTGCAAGCCACGCCCGATGGCGAGGCCGCACTCACCGCCGCCGTCCTCGAAGCGATCGGCAAGCCCGCGACGGTCGCGGACCTGTTCGCCGGTCTCGGAACATTCACGCTCGCGATCCCCGCCAAGGTCTATGCGGCCGAAGGCGCGCGCGACGCGCTCGGCTCGCTAAAGGCCGCCGCGCACCGCACCCAGCGGCCGGTGTACCCGGAGCACCGCGATCTCTACCGCCGGCCGCTGAGGGTCGCCGAGCTTGACCGCTTCGATGCGGTGGTGATCGATCCGCCCCGCTCCGGTGCGCGCGAGCAGGCTACTGCGCTAGCGGAGTGCAAGACGCCGGTGATCGCTTATGTCTCGTGCAATCCGGCGAGCTTCGCGCGGGACGCCAAGGAGTTGTGCGATGCGGGCTGGCGGATCGACTGGGTCCAGCCGGTCGGTCAGTTCCGCTGGTCAACGCATGTCGAACTCGCCGCGAAGTTCGTCCGCTAACCGAAGAAGATTGTTCCCCCGCGAAGGCGGGGGCCCAGACTGGGTCCCCGCCTTCGCGGGGATACAAACTTAGGGGTAAACCGCACTCACGAAGAACAACCCGTCAGGCGGCGCATTCAGCCCCAGCATCGCCCGATCCTTAGCCTCGAGCGCGGCAGCAACATCGCCAACCGCCCAACGCCCCATACCCACCAACGCCAGACACCCGACCATCGACCGCACCTGATGATGCAGGAACGATCGCGCCGCCGCATAGACGAACAGCCGCTCCCCCTCCCGCACCACCTCGAGCCGGTCCAAAGTCCGCACCGGACTATCCGCCTGGCAATGCGCCGACCGAAACGTCGTGAAGTCATGCCGCCCGACCAGCGCCCGCGCCGCCTCCGCCATCGCATCAGCGTCAAGCGGCTGAGGCACCTGCCAAGCCAGCCCAGCCTCGAACGTCAGCGGCGAGCGCCGGTTGACGATCCGATACTCGTACGACCGCCCGACACACGAAAACCGCGCATGCCAATCGTCGTCGACCACCTCGCACGCCAACACCGACACCGGCGCCGGCTTCACCAGCGCATTCAGCCCCTCCATCAATCGAAACGCCGCGAGCGGCTTCGCGATATCGACATGCGCCCGCATCGCCATCCCGTGCACCCCTGCATCGGTCCGCCCCGCCGCCTGCACCGACGCGGTCTCGCCGGTCATCTTCAGCACCGCCGCCTCCAGCGCCGCCTGCACGCTCGGCCCGTGCTTCTGCCGCTGCCAGCCCATGAACGGCCGCCCGTCGAACTCCACGGTCAACGCGAACCGCGTCAAAGCTGCGTCCCCGAGCGAATCGGAAACCCGCGCAGCATCTCCTCCGCCGAGGTCACGCCACGCCCGGCGCGCTGCACCAAGGTCGGCCGGATCGCCCCGTCGCCACACCCGATCGTCAGCTCGGCATTGACCGTCAGCCCCTCGCACCCAAGGAACGAGAACGGCAACACGTCCGCCGCCAGCACCTTCACCCGCTCGCCGGCATGCTCGAACCACGCCCCCGGCGCCGGGTTCATCGCCCGCACCAGCCGCTCGATCTCGACCGCCGACCGCTCGAAATCGATCCGCGCCTCGGCCTTGTCGATCTTGGCGGCATAGGTAACGCCCTCCTCGGGCTGCGGCCGGGCAGGGTAGGCGTCGAGATCGCCCAGCACCTCGACCATCAACCGAGCCCCCATCGCGGAGAGTTCGGACGTCAGATCCCCCGCGGTCTTGCCGACGATCGGCGTCCGACCCTCGAGCCGAACCGGCCCGGTATCCAGACCCGCCTCCATCTGCATGATCCCGACGCCCGTCTCGGCATCGCCCGCGAGGATCGCCCGCTGCACCGGCGCCGCCCCGCGCCACCGCGGCAACAGCGACCCATGCACGTTAACGCAACCGAACCGAGGTGCCTCCAGCACCGCGCGCGGCAAGATCAGGCCATAGGCCGCGACCACCGCAACATCCGCGCCTAAAGCCGCAAACGCGTCGCGAGCCTCCAGCCCCTCCGGCAAGGACGCCTTGAACGACACCGGCGTCCGCACCTCGATCCCCAGCGCCTCCGCCCGAACCTGTACCGGCGACGGCACCAGCTCGCGCCCACGCCGCCCCCCTGGCCGGGCAGGCTGGCAATACGCCGCCGCCACGTCATGCCCCGCCGCGACGAGGGCCTCCAGCACCGGCACTGCGAAGTCCGGCGTTCCCATGAAGATGATCCACATGCCCCTCTCGAACACGCTGGCGGGGAGCCGCGCAACCCCCTATCTGTTCCCTATGGCATCCCCCGAGATCGAGGCGCTGACGCAGGCGCTGGCCCGGCTCCCCGGCCTCGGCCCCCGGTCCGCACGTCGCGCCGTGCTCCATCTGCTCAAGAAGCGCGACGCGGCGCTGGGTCCCTTGCGCGAGGCGCTGACCGCGGTCGACGAGCGGTTGGAGAACTGCACCACCTGCGGCAACGTCGACACCACCAACCCTTGCGCAATCTGCGCCGACCCGCGCCGCGACCAGCGTTCGCTGTGCGTCGTCGAGGAGGTCGCCGATCTCTGGGCATTGGATAGGTCCCGCCTGTTCCCCGGCCGCTTCCACGTCCTCGGCGGCCGCCTGTCCGCATTGGAAGGCATCCGCCCCGAAGACCTGAGCATCGACAGCCTCGTCCGCCGCATCGAAGCCGGCGGCATCGACGAAGTCGTCCTCGCGATGAACGCCACGCTCGAAGGCCAGACCACCGCGCACTACATCGCCGAGCGCATCGAACGCTTCCCGGTCCGCGTCACGCAACTCGCACACGGCCTGCCGGTGGGCGGCGAACTCGACTATCTCGACGAGGGCACCTTGGCGCAGGCATTAAGGGCCAGAAGGCCAATGGCTTGACGCCCATCGGCTTGACGTGATGCCCACGCGTACCTTAGCGGACGCGCTATGACCGTCATGACCGTTCTCGAAGTCCCCGATCCCCGCCTGCGCCTCGTTGCCGAGCCGGTGGAGACGGTCGACGACTCCACCCGCACGCTCGTCGCCGACATGATCGAGACGATGTACGACTTCAACGGCATCGGCCTCGCCGCGACCCAGGTCGGCGTGCAGCAGCGCGTCCTCGTCATCGACCTCCAGGAGGAGAAGGACGAGGACGACAAGCCGATCAAGAACCCCAAGGCGTACATCAACGCCGAGATCCTGTCGGTCAGCGACCAGATGTCGACGTACAACGAAGGGTGTCTGTCGATCCCGGAGCAGTACGCTGAAGTCGCGCGCCCGGCGCGGTGTCGCGTGAAGTGGCTCGACGAGACCGGTGCTGCGCATGAGGAGGATTTCGACGGCCTGCTCTCGACGTGCATGCAGCATGAGATCGACCATCTCGACGGCGTGCTGTTCATCGACCACATCAGCCGCCTCAAGCGCGACATGGTGCTGAAGAAGCTAGCGAAGCAGCGCAAGCTGGGGTGAGAGGCGGGGGCGTCGCTGCTTTCTATGCTGAGAGTGCGTCCCTGAAAGCGCGGCTTACTCACCCAATACATAACCACCCCGGGGAAGGCCGGGGCCCAATTGGGGAACGTCGCCAACTGAGCGCAGTCCCTCGTTATTGAAACCTTTCCAATTGGACCCCGGCCTCCGCCGGGGTGGTACTGTTCGGCGAGGGTGTTGGAGCGCCCCCTTTCTAGTTCCCCCGCGAAGGCGGGGGCCCAGGATCACAAACGCCACCGCCCATAACCCTGGACTCCCGCCTCCGCGGGAGAACATAATATTCCGATTGTCCTACATCAACCGTTCGACGTATGTTCCAAGCATGACGTCTCCATCTCTTTCCCGAACCCAGCCGCCCGGGCGCACATTCTCCCCTGAGAAAATGCTGCGCCAGCGTCTGCACTTTGTGCACTTCCAGCTAAATTCGCGGGTGCAAAATGGCTGAGTTCGCCATCATCGCCGTCCTCGCGCTAGCCGCCGGCATCCTCCTCGGCTGGCTGCTAGCCTCCCGCCGAGCCGCCACCCTAGCCAGCGAACTCGCCGTCGCCCAAACCAAGCTCGCCGACGCCGACCTAATCCGCACCGCGCGCGACGCGGTCGAACGCGAACGCAACGCCGCGATGCAGGATCTCGCAACCCTCCGCGCACAGAACGCCGAACGCGCCACCGACACCGATCGCCTGCGCCTCGACCTCGCCACGATCCGCACCGACCGCGACGCCGCCCGCACCGAAATCGCCACGCTGAAAGCGCAAGGCGAGGCGTTCGAAGCCCGCCTGCTCGAACTCCGCGAGGCGAAGGATGTCATGGCCGCGCAGTTCGGCGACGTCGCCAACAAGCTGCTCAGCGACGCGCAGAAGACCTTCCTCGAACGCGCCGACGCTCGCTTCCGCCAGTCCGAAGAATCCGCCGGCCTCAACCTCAAGTCGATGCTCCAACCCGTCAGCGACCGTCTACAACGCTACGAGGAAGGCGTCGCCAAGGTCGAAGCCGAGCGCCGCGATGCGTTCGGCGACCTCAAGGGCCAGATCGAACAGATGCGCCTCGGCCAGGAAAAGGTCTCCACCGAAGCCGCCAAGCTCGTCAACTCCCTCCGCAACGCCCCCAAATCCCGCGGCCGCTGGGGGGAGCAGCAGCTCAAGAACGTCCTCGAAACCTGCGGGCTCAGCGAGCACACCGACTTCCAGACCGAGGTTTCGGTAGCGGTAGGCGACGACGGTGCCCGCCTCCGCCCCGACGCGATCATCCGCGTCCCCGGCGGCCGCGCACTGGTGATCGACGCAAAGGTCTCGCTCAACGCGTATCAGGACGCATTCGGCGCGGTCGACGACGCCGAGCGCCTGATCGGCTTGGCTGCCCACGCGGCGTCGATGCGCGCACACGTCAACGGCCTCGGCAACAAGGCGTATTGGAGCCAGTTCGCCGACACGCCCGACTACGTCATCATGTTCGTTCCCGGCGAGCACTTCCTCTCCGCGGCGCTCGAACACGACCCGACGCTCTGGGACTTCGCCTTCGAAAAGCGCGTGCTGCTCGCTACCCCGACCAACCTGATCGCCATCGCCCGCACGGTCGCGGCGGTCTGGCGCCAGGAAAAGCTTGCCAACGAAGCACGAAAGATCGGCGAACTCGGCAAGGAAATGCACGATCGCCTTGCCAAGGTTGCGGACGACCTGCGGAAGGTCGGTGTCGGTCTCAACAGCGCGGTGAAGAACTTCAACGGCTTCACCAACTCGTTCAACGGCCGCCTGATGGTGACGGGCCGCAAGTTCCGCGACCTGAACATCGAGACGGGTGCGCGGGATCTTGAGGATGTGTCCTCGGTAGACGCGCTGGCGCTAGGCGAGGGGCCTGCGCTGATCGAGAAGCCGGAGGTCGTTGAGAGCTGACCCCACCACCATCCCACCCCGGCGAAGGCCGGGGCCCAATTGGAAAGGTGGCAATAATGAACCGCAACGCAAACCATCTGCGTCCCCCAATTGGGCCCCGGCCTTCGCCGGGGTGAGATACCGAGAGGAGCGGCAAACTTTTAAATGCCGCAGAGTCAATTTCCCAAAACCGATCGGTACAAAATTCATTCACCTCCCGGCAACCTTTCCCAATCCCGCGCATTAACCGGATAACATCCCCAAGAGTCACCCGGTCATGAAACACCTAGTCCCCATCCTCTGCGCCCTCATCCCCTTCGCGGCCATGATCGGCGCCTGCGTAACCTGCCCCTGACCTCCACCGCAAAAGCACAAAAGAAAAGGCCCGCCCGGATCACTCCGGGCGGGCCTTTTCAGTATCGGCTAGAAGGGTAGCGAAGGGATCAACCCTGCGCTTCGTCCTCCTGGTCGCGCGGTGCTTCGGCGGTAGCGCCGGGCTCTGCGTTCGGATCGTAATCCTCGACGAAGCCAGCCTCGTCGCGCTCGAACATCGACGACATCACGTCGACGCCCGAAGCCTGCATCTCGGCCTCTTCAGGCGAGCGGGCGACGTTGACCTTGACGGCCACCGACACCTCGGGGTGCAGCGATACCTTGACGGTATACACACCGATCGCCTTGATCGGCTTGTCGAGCACGATCGCCGACTTGCCGACCTTGTGACCGTCGGCCACCAGCGCATCGACCAGATCGCGAACCGCGACCGAACCGTAGAGCTGACCGGTGTTCGACGCCTGACGGATCAGGGTCACGGTCGCGTCGTTGAAGGTCTTCGCTTCGGTCTCGGCATCGCTGCGACGCGATGCGTTGTCCGATTCGATCTTCGCACGGTTCGACTCGAACACCTTGCGGTTGGCTTCGTTCGAACGAAGCGCCTTCTTGTTGGGAAGCAGGAAGTTACGTGCGTAACCGTCCTTGACCTTCACCACGTCGCCGATAGCACCAAGCTTTTCGACGCGCTCAAGCAGAATGACGTCCATGTGGGCGCTCCTTACTTAACGATGTAGGGCAGCAAGCCCAGATGACGCGCACGCTTGATGGCCTGGGCCAGTTCGCGCTGCTTCTTTGCGGCCACCGAAGTGATACGCGACGGGACGATCTTGCCACGCTCGGACACGAAGCCCTGCAGCAACCGGACGTCCTTATAGTCGATCCGGGGAGCGTCTTTGGCGGAGAACGGGCAGCTCTTGCGGCGGCGGAAGAATGGACGTGCCATGATTATTCAGCTCCCTCTTCGCGGTCACGACGGGGACCACGGTCCGGACGATCGCCACGATCGGGACGGCCCTCACGGCCACCTTCACGGTCGCCACGACGCTCGCGGTCACGATCCTGCTTGCGCATCATCACGGTCGGGCCCTCTTCGAGGGTGTCGACCTTGACCGTCATGTAACGGATGATGTCTTCGTTGATCTGGGTCTGGCGCTCCAGCTCTGCGATCACGCTGCCCGGGGCATCGATCTCGAGCATGACATAGTGCGCCTTGCGGTTCTTGGCGATCTTGTACGCCAGCGAACGCAGGCCCCAGTTCTCGGTCTTTACGACCCGACCTTCGTTGTCGTTCACGATCTTGGTGGCGATTTCCGCCAGTGCGTCCACCTGCGCTTGTGCCAGATCCTGGCGCGCAAGGAACACGTGCTCGTAAAGAGCCATGTCTTGTCCTTCGTCTTGGCCGATCGCTGATACACGCCCCATGCGTGCACCCCTCCGGCTGTCGTCTAGAATGCAAACAGGGCCGAGAGACGCGAATCTCTCACCCCGGTTGCAGAGCGCCTTAGCCGATTATCAGGCAAAGGCAAGGTGTTCAGGTTTACCGGAACGCGCCGCCACGAACCTGCATCACGTTGCCGCGGCCGTCGATCAGGATCGCGTCACGACCCGAGCGAACCCACTGATGCGCGCGGGGCGGGGGTGCGAGACGGTAGTTGCGGTACGTCGTGATGACCCGGTAGTTCTGCGCCTGGCGACGATCGAAGCGCTGGCCGGCGCGCCAGTTGCGATACTGCGGCGTACGGACGACGGTGCGCTTGGTGACGACGGTGCGGCCATTGTCGTTGTGGCGCACGGTGGTCACTTCGCGACGCTGCTGCGCTTCGGCCGGAGCGGCTGCGAGGAGTGGGCTGGCGACGAGGGTGGCGGCAAGCGCGCTGAGGATGAACGTCTTCATGATAATCTCCCGTTTGAAACACGGCGCCGTTGCTGCGGCGTCGTTCATAATCTGGGAGCCGATTGTCGCAGGCGCTTGTCGCAAGGTCGGTGAAATGGTCGCATATTGTCGCAAGGCCGCGAGGTTTGTTCAGGTTGCAACTCGGCACGCACCTTTATAGGCCCCGCGCTCGAACGAAACCAAACACAGAGGAGAGGCCATGCGCGCGTTCATCTTCCCCGGTCAGGGGAGCCAGTCTGTCGGCATGGGCAAGGCGCTCGCCGACGCCAGTGCCACCGCCCGCGAGGTCTTCGCCGAAGTCGACGAGGCGCTCGGCCAGCACCTGTTCCGCCTGATGAGCGAAGGGCCCGCCGACGACCTGCTCCTCACCGAGAACGCACAGCCCGCAATCATGGCGAACGCGATCGCCACCCTGCGCGTCGCCGAGAAGGAAGGCGGCATCCGCCTCGCCGACAAGGCCGACTATGTCGCAGGCCACAGCCTCGGCGAATATACCGCGCTGTGTGCCGCCGGTGCGCTCGACCTTTCGACCACTGCCCGCCTCCTGAAACTCCGCGGCCGTGCGATGCAGGCGGCAGTTCCGGTAGGCGAGGGCGCAATGGCCGCGCTGCTCGGCACCGATCTCGAAAAGGCGCAGGTCATCGCCGGCGCCGCGGTTGACGCGATCCTCGCGGAAGGTGGCCCCGAACTCATCTGCACCGTCGCCAACGACAACGACCCCTCGCAGGTCGTCATCTCCGGCCACCGCCTCGCCATCGAAAAGGCGATCACGCTCGCCAAGGACCTCGGCGCCAAGCGCGCGGTATTGCTCCCCGTATCCGCCCCCTTCCACTGCCCCCTGATGCAGCCCGCCGCCGAAGCTATGGAAGCCGCGCTTCTAGACGCCGACCTCCGCGCGCCCCTCGTCCCCGTCTTCGCCAACGTAGACGCAACTGCCGTCGCCGACCCCGGCGCGATCCGTCACCTTCTGGTGCAACAGGTCACGGGCATGGTCCGCTGGCGCGAATCGGTTTTGGCGATGCACGCGGCGGGCGTCGACCACTTCGTGGAATTCGGCGGCAAGGTGCTCAGCCCGATGGTCAAACGTATCACCCCCGACGCCGAAACGACGAGCGTCATCACGATGGACGACATCGAGGAACTCGTGAAGAAGATGTGATTCACGCGAAGGCGCAAAGGCGCGAAGATGATGGATCTTGAGGCTGCCGCTTCCCACGTTATTGATGTGTCGCTTCGCCTCCACCGGGAGCTTGGGCCTGGATTGCTTGAAAGCGTCTACGAGACTGTCTTGGCTAGCAAGCTCGCCAGTCTGGGATATGAAGTCGAGCGGCAACGCTCTGTTTCGATCGATTTCGAAGGGCTGCGCTTCGATGCTGCATTCCGCATCGATCTCATCATCGGCAACCGGCTGCTCGTCGAAATCAAATCGGTCGAGCGACTGAATGCCGTTCATGCAAAGCAACTGCTGACCTATCTGCGACTAACCAAACAGCCCTTGGGGCTGCTGATCAACTTCGGAGGCGAAACGCTGAAGGAGGGGCTCCGTCGGGTCGTCAACGGCTACACCCCCTTCGCGCCATCGCGCCTTCGCGTGAACAAAATCTGATGGAGACCAAAATGTTCGACCTCACAGGCATGACCGCCCTCGTCACCGGGGCATCCGGCGGGATCGGGTCCGAGATCGCCAAGGCCCTTGCCGCCCAAGGCGCGCGCCTCGCCGTATCCGGCTCCAACGCCGACAAGCTCGAAGCCTTCCGCGCCAGCCTCGGCGGTGATCACGTCGCGCTCCCCTGCAACCTCTCCGACGCAGCCGCGGTCGACGCGCTGGTCCCCCAGGCGGTGGAAAAGCTCGGCAAGCTAGACATCCTTGTCAACAACGCCGGCGTCACCCGCGACAATCTGGCGATGCGGATGAAGGACGACGAGTGGGACAGCGTCATCCGCGTCAATCTCGAAGCCGCGTTCCGCCTCATGCGCGCCGCCGCCAAGCCGATGATGAAGGCAAGGTTCGGCCGGATGATCTCGGTCACCTCGATCGTCGGCGTCACCGGTAACCCTGGCCAGGCGAACTATGCGGCATCGAAGGCCGGCTTGATCGGCATGTCGAAATCGATGGCGCAGGAACTCGCCAGCCGTGGCATCACCGTCAACTGCGTCGCCCCCGGTTTCATCACCTCGCCGATGACCGACGCGCTGCCCGACGCGCAGAAGACCGCGCTCACCGCGAAGATTCCTGCCGGTCGGCTCGGCGAAGGCGCAGACATCGGCGCGGCGATCGTGTACCTCGCCAGCCGTGAAGCCGGCTACGTCACGGGACAAACCGTGCACGTGAACGGCGGGATGGCGATGATCTGAACTTGCGCGCTGAACTGCCGCGTTCTAGGTGCGTTCAGGAAATACCGAAAACCCCCAGATTTGAAGAGGGAACTACCATGAGCGAGACAGCTGACCGCGTGAAGAAGATCGTCGTCGAGCATCTCGGCGTCGAAGCCGACAAGGTGACCGAGGACGCGAGCTTCATCGACGACCTGGGCGCAGACAGCCTCGACATCGTCGAACTCGTCATGGCGTTCGAGGAAGAGTTCGGTGTTGAGATCCCCGATGATGCCGCCGAGAAGATTGCGACCGTTAAGGACGCCATCACCTACATCGACGAGCACAAGGCCTGATCAGGGTCTAGGGTTCAAACCTTTGGACCTGCCCTGAAGGGTGTGATTTGAGCGGCTCCCCGTCCTTGGGCAAAGAGGGCGGGGAGCCGTTTCGTTTTGAGAGCAGACGGAGTTTGAAGCCATGCGGCGTGTCGTCGTAACCGGGCTAGGCCTGGTCACCCCTCTGGGGGCGGATGTTGAAACGGCCTGGGCGAATATCCTCGCCGGCAAGTCGGGCGCGGGCCCGATCACGCGCTTCGACGCGTCGGATCAGGTGTGCCGCATCGCCTGCGAGGTGAAGCCGGCCGACCACGAATATGGCTTCGATCCCGCCAAACGCGTCGATCACAAGGTCCAGCGCCAGGTCGATCCGTTCATCATCTACGGCATCGACGCCGCTGGCCAGGCTCTGGAAGACGCCGGGCTGACCGAAATGACGCTCGAAGAAAGCTGGCGTGCCGGCGTGTCGATCGGCTCGGGCATCGGCGGTCTGCCAGGTATCGAGAGCGAATCGATCGTGCTCCATACAAAGGGCCCGCGTCGCGTCTCGCCACACTTCGTCCATGGTCGCCTGATCAACCTGATTTCGGGTCAGGTCTCGATCAAATACGGCCTGCGCGGTCCGAATCACGCGGTCGTCACCGCTTGCTCGACCGGCGCGCACGCGATCGGCGATGCCGCGCGGATGATCGCGATGGACGACGCCGACGTGATGCTCGCGGGCGGCGCTGAGGGCACCGTCTGCCCGCTCGGCATCGCCGGGTTCGCACAGGCCCGCGCGCTGTCGACCAATTTCAACGATTCGCCAGAAAAGGCCTCGCGTCCGTATGACAAGGACCGCGACGGCTTCGTGATGGGCGAGGGCGCCGGCGTGCTGGTGCTCGAGGAGTACGAACATGCCAAGGCGCGCGGCGCGAAGATGTATGCCGAAGTGATCGGCTACGGTCTGTCGGGCGACGCGTACCACGTGACCGCGCCGCATCCGGAAGGCGATGGCGCGTTCCGCTCGATGCAGATGGCGATCAAGAAGTCGGGCCTCGCGCTTGAGGACATCGACTACATCAACGCGCACGGCACCTCGACGCCGCTCGGTGACGAGCTCGAACTGGGCGCGGTGCGCCGTTTGTTCGGCGATGCGATCTCGGGTCTGTCGATGTCGTCGACCAAGTCCGCGATCGGCCATCTGCTCGGCGGTGCCGGCGCGGTCGAGAGCATCTTCTGCATCCTCGCGCTGCGCGACCAGATCGTCCCGCCGACGCTGAACCTCGACAATCCGAGCGACAGCTGCGTGGGGGTCGACCTCGTCCCGCACGTCGCCAAGAAGCGTGAAGTCCGCGCGGTGCTGAACAACTCGTTCGGCTTCGGCGGCACGAATGCGTCGCTGGTGATGACGAAGGTCCGCTAAAAACCTTGTTCCCCCGCGAAGGCGGGGGCCCAGACTGGGTCCCCGCCTTCGCGGGGATCCAAGGAGTACCAATGCGCAAGGTCGGCTGTTTCGGATTCATCGTCGGCCTGGTAGCAGTCGTCGCGCTGTTCCTTGTCGTCCAAGGCTGGGGCGGCGCCGGCCCGGCACCGCGCACGCTGACCGTACAGATCGGCGAAGGCAGCACGCTGGCCGGCGCTGCCACCGAACTCGAAAAGGCCGGCGCGATCCCCTCGGCGCGGCGCTTCCGTCTGTACGCCCGCGTGTTCGGCTCGGGCGACCCGATCAAGGCCGGTGAATACCGCATCGCGCCACACACCAGCCAGTCCGACATCCTCAAGCTGATGCAGGGCGGCAAGGTCGTCCAGCGCCTCGTCGTCGTCCCCGAAGGCTATCCGTCGGTCCTCGTCCACGACGCGCTGGCGAAGGCGGATGGCCTGACCGGCACGGTGCCCGTTCCGGCGGAAGGCTCGATCCTGCCCGACAGCTATGCCTTCCAGGCCGGCGACACCCGCGCGTCGGTCGTTGCGCGGATGCAGTCGGCGATGAAGACCTACCTCGCGACCGCCTGGGCCGCGCGCAAGCCCGGCATCGCGGTGACGACGCCCGAACAGGCGATCATCCTCGCCTCGATCGTCGAGAAGGAAACCGGCAAGCCGTCCGAACGCCGCACCGTCGCCGCGGTCTACGGCAATCGCCTGCGGGGCGGCATGCCGCTTCAGGCGGACCCCACGGTAATCTACCCGATCACCAAGGGCCGCCCGCTGGGCCGCCGCATCCTGCGATCGGAACTGCACGCGAAGAACGGCTACAACACCTATGCCGAAGCCGGCCTGCCGGTCGGCCCGATCGCCAACCCAGGCCGCGCTTCGATCGACGCGGTGCTCGACCCGGCGCAGACCAACGCGCTCTACTTCGTAGCAGACGGCACCGGCGGCCACGTGTTCGCGAACACGCTGGCCGAACACAACGCCAACGTGAAGAAATGGTACGCCATCCGCAAAACCCGCGGCGAGATGTGATCCGCCCGTCGCTCCTATCGAGCGACAGGTATAGTGACGCTAACCGGCTGCACCGGTATAATGGCAGAGATCGCGATGATCCCTGCCATTATACCCGCTGCGCCCCACCAAAAGCGCCGCTGCTTGAAATCGATCACGGCTTTGGCAAAGCAAAACAACGCTACCAAAGCAACGAGACCGAACAGCATCACGACTGGCGCAACGCGTTGGCCGCACGTGCCTTGATCTCGATCTCCGCCATCGTCCCGCCGGTCACCCAGCTCCCGCCCACGCACAGCACCGGCTTGAACGCCAGCCATTCGGGCGCACTCGCCTCGGTGATCCCACCGGTCGGGCAGAAACTGCACTGATAGAACGGCGCGGCCAGGGCCTTCAGCGCCTTCAACCCGCCATTCGCCTCGGCCGGAAAGAACTTGAAGTGCGTCAGACCCAGGTCGAGCCCGATCATGATATCCGCCGCGTTGGCGATCCCCGGCAGGAACGGAATGCCGCTCTCGATGATCGGCGTGGCGAGTCGTTCGGTCAGCCCTGGCGAGACGATGAATTCCGCGCCCGCATCGCGCACCTGCGCGAACTGCTGCGTGTTGACGACGGTACCTGCGCCGACGATCGCGCCCGGCACCTTCTTCATCTCGGCGATCGCCTCCAGCGCGGCGCCGGTGCGCAACGTCACCTCGAGCACGCGCAGGCCGCCCGCGACCAGTGCCTCGGCGAGCGGACGGGCGAGGGCGGCGTCCTCGATCACCAGCACCGGGATGACGGCGCTGGTCTGCATGATGTCTGCGATAGTGGCGGTCATTGCGTATGTTCCTGTGCAAAGGCGGCCGCGGCGCCGAACAGGCCGGGCTGGGGATGGGTGATGAGCTTGACGGGCATCGCCGCCATCATGCCCTGGAAGCGGCCCTTGGCGACGAACCGCTGGTCGAAGCCCGAGCGGATCAGGCGATCCTTGATCCGGAAGCCCAAGCCGCCGGCGATCACGACTGCCTTCGCGCCCTGTGCCAGCGCCAGATCGCCCGCGACCGCGCCGAGCGCGAGGCAGAACCGGTCGAGCGCGGCAAGCGCGATCGAATCGGTCCCGTCGATCGCCTCGGTCCAGATCGTCTTGTCGTCATGGCTGGGAACCGCGCGGCCCTCTAGTGCAGCAAGCGTCTCGTAGATCGCGACGATGCCGGGCCCTGCGACGACGCGCTCGGCCGAGACGCGCGTGAAGGTCTTGCGCAGCCGCTTGAGCAACGCATCCTCGATCCCATCGAGCGGCGCGAAGTCCATATGCCCGCCCTCGGTCTCAAGGACCTGATAGCCGTCCTTGCGCCGCAGCAGCTGTGCGACGCCGAGTCCGGTGCCGGGGCCACAGATCGTCGTGATGCCCTCCGACGGCAGCGGCGTATCGGGCCCGCAGAGATGGATGAAGTCGCTGCTCGGCACCTGCGCGACGGCATGACCGACCGCGCCGAAATCGTTGACCACCACCCACCGGTCGGCCTTCAGACGCTCGGTGATCAGCGACTTGCGGATGATCCACGGGTTGTTCGTTAGCCGGATGACGTCGTTCGCGACCGGCGACGCGACTGCGATCGCGAGCGCGCGGGGGAGGGGGCGTCCGAGCCCCGCCTCGAACGCCTGGTACGCGGTCTGGAGCGATGCGTGGTCCGCGGTCTTCAGCGTCGCCGGCTCGCCGAGCGACACGACGCGGCCGTTCTCGACCTCGGCGATCGCGAAGCGGGCGTGCGTTCCGCCGATATCTGCCGCTACGATTTCCATATCGTCCTCCGTCTATTATTATTGTCCCCCGTCATCCCAGCGAAAGCTGGGATCTCAAGCCGCACACTCCGTCCCCGTGGAGCGAGGTCCCGGCTTTCGCCGGGATGACGGGGGTGTGGCTGAGGCGACGGCGGTTCCTGTGACGTTCTAAAGCCCAGCCCCCGCCAGCATTGCCGACGCGCCCTTCTCGGCCTCGTCGGCAAGCCCGCGGAACATGCCGAACAGCTCGCGGCCCATGCCGCTAACCGGTGGCGGTATCGCCACCATCTCACGCGTCGCCCACACGTCCGCATCGACGAGCGCCTCGAGCGTACCGTTGACCGCGTCCACCCGGATCATGTCGCCATCACGGATCAGCCCGATCGCACCATCGAGCAGCGCCTCAGGCGAGCAATGGATCGCGCACGGCACTTTCCCGCTCGCGCCCGACATCCGCCCATCGGTGACCAGCGCCACCTTGAACCCACGATTCTGCAACACGCCCAGCGGCGGCGTCAGCTTGTGGAGTTCCGGCATGCCGTTCGCTCGAGGCCCCTGGAACCGGACGACGACGACGACGTCCTTCTCCAGCTCGCCGCGCTTGAACGCCTCGATCACGTCGAGCTGGTCGTCGAACACCATTGCGGGTGCCTCGACGATCCAGCGTTCGCGCTCGACCGCCGACACCTTGATGCACGCGCGGCCGATATTGCCCGCAAGAATCCGCATGCCGCCATCCGGCGAGAACGGCGCGGTCGCAGGGCGCAGGATCGTCTCGTCGCCGCTGTCCGGCGTATCGCGCCAGCCGAGCGTATCGCCCTCGACCACCGCGGTCTTCGCATAGGCCGACAGGTCCTCGCCACCGATCGTCATGATGTCGCCGTGCAACAGCCCTTCGCCGAGCAGTTCGCGGATCACATAGGGCATGCCGCCCGCCGCCTCGAACGCGTTCACGTCCGCCGAGCCGTTGGGATAAACGCGCGCGATGAGCGGTACCGCGCAGGAGAGGCGGTCGAAATCCTCCCAGTCGATGATGATCCCCGCCGCGCGAGCGATCGCCGGCACATGGAGCAGATGGTTGGTCGAGCCCCCAGTCGCGAGCAGGCCGACCGCGGCGTTCACGATCGCCTTCTCGTCGACGCAATGCCCGAGCGGCCGGTACGAATCGCCGCGGGCACCGATCTTCGCCAACCGATGCACCGCCGCCCGCGTCAGCTCCTGGCGCAGCTTGGTGCCCGGATTGACGAACGCCGCGCCGGGCATGTGGAGGCCCATGACCTCCATCATCATCTGGTTGGTGTTCGCCGTGCCGTAGAAAGTGCACGTGCCCTTCGAATGATACGCGCCGATCTCGGCCTCGAGCAGCTCGTCGCGCCCAACTAGGCCTTCCGCGAATTTCTCGCGCACCGCCGCCTTCGCCTTGTTAGGCAAGCCGGTCGGCATTGGCCCACCTGGGATCAGCACCATTGGCAGATGCCCAAAGCGCAGCGCACCCATCAGCAGGCCGGGGACGATCTTGTCGCAGATCCCGAGCAGCGCCGCGCCCTCGAACGTGCCGTGGCTCAGCGCGATGGCCGTGCTCAGCGCGATCGTGTCGCGGCTGAACAGTGACAGCTCCATGCCCGGATACCCTTGCGTCACGCCGTCGCACATCGCCGGCACGCCGCCCGCGACCTGCGCGGTCGCACCGGCCTCACGCGCCCAGACCTTCATCAATTCCGGGTAGCGATAGTAGACGGCGTGGGCCGACAGCATGTCGTTGTACGCGGTGACGATGCCGATGTTCATGCCGGCATCGGCCTTCATCGCGTCGCGATCTTCCTCGGTCCCGGCATAGGCGTGCGCGAGGTTCGCGCAGCCGAGACCGGGACGCCGAACCTGCGCCGCCGCCTCGCGCTCGATCAGCGCGAGGTAGGCGGCGCGGCTGTCGCGCGAGCGCTCGATGATCCGGTCGGTCACCGCGGAGACGACGGCGTTGAGCATCGTCACGGCGCCCAGTGCACGTCGACCGGCAGCTCGACCTCAGCCAGTACGCGGCCGATCGGGTAGGACGACGACGGTCCCTGTTCGATCGCCTGCTCGAGGACCTTCTTCTTCGCGTCGCCGGTGATCATGATCATCAGCGCCTTCGACGAAGCGATCGCCGCCGCCGAGAGCGTCACGCGGGCCAGCGGCGCCTCGGGCGGGAGCGGATCGGGCATCACACCCAGTGCACGACGTTCCTTGGGACCGCTCAGCGCCTCGTCGTAATCCGGGCCGGGGAAGATCGACGCGGTGTGTCCGTCGCCGCCCATGCCGAGCAGGCAGAAGTCGAGCGGCCAGTGCAGGTCCTGCATCAGCGCATCCGCCGAACGACCGGCAGCCTTGTAGTCCGACATCGCCTCGGGGACGATCGGCTTCACGCGCGCACCCTTGGGGAGGAAGATCTTCGCCAGCGCGGTCACGTTGGACAGTGGATCGCCGAGCTTCACGATCCGCTCGTCGCCGGGGATGATCGTGACCTTCTTCCAGTCGAGCTTCGCCTGCGCCAGCTTCTCGTACGCAGCGAACGGCGTCTTGCCGCCCGCCAGTGCGATCACCGCCGAGCCGCGCGCGTCGAGTGCGCTCTCAATGACGAACTGGATATCGCCTGCGACCGCGTTGGCGAGCTCGCCCGCGTCGTCATATTCCCACCATTCGATTTCGGTCATTCGATCTTTCCTTGAAAACCTTTGGGAGGGGTGTTCCCTCCCCGAAAACTCAGTCGTCCTGCCAGGTCACGCCGTCGCGCTCGGTCAGCGCGATCGCGGCCGACGGGCCCCAGCTACCCGAGGCATAGCTCTTGGGCTTCATCGCGTTGGCCTTCCAGCCCTCGCGGATCGCATCGATCCAGGTCCATTGCGCCTCGACCTCGTCACGGCGCACGAACAGCGTCTGGTCGCCCTCGATCAGGTCGAGCAGCAGCCGCTCATACGCGATCCGCCGGCGCGAGCCTGCAAACTCGGCATCCATGCTCAGGTTCAGTGGCACTTCGCGGAGGCGGACGCCCTCGCGGTCGAGCCCCGGCTCCTTCGCCATCACCAGCAGCTGGATATATTCCTCCGGCTGCAGGCGGATGATCAGCATGTTGGGCTGGAGCAACCCGCCACGCCCTGCGAACATTGAGTGCGGGACCGCCTTGAACTGGATCGCGATCTCGCTGCGGCGCGTGGCCATGCGCTTGCCGGTGCGCAGGTAGAACGGCACGCCCTGCCAGCGCCAGTTGTCGACATGCGCCTTGATCGCGACGAACGTCTCGGTGGTAGACGGTTGGCCGAGTTCGTCGGAGTAGCTCTTGACGAACTTCCCCTTTACCGCGCCTTCGCCGTACTGGCCGGTGACCGTGACGTGCGGCACTTCCTCGGGCTTGATCATGCGCAGCGAGCGGAACACCTTCGACTTTTCGTCGCGGACGTCGGTGCCCTCGAAGCGCGCGGGGGGCTCCATCGCGATCAGCGCGAGCAACTGGAGCATGTGGTTGGCGACCATGTCGCGCAACGCACCCGCGGTCTCGTAATAGCCTGCGCGCTCTTCGAGCCCGACGGTCTCCGAGATCGTGATCTGGACGTTGTCGATCCCTTGCGCGTTCCACACCGGCTCGAAGAACGAGTTGCCGAAGCGCAGCGCGAGGATGTTCTGGACGGTTTCCTTGCCGAGATAATGATCGATCCGATAGGTCCGGTCCTCCGGAAAAGCCTTCGCCACCGAATCGTTGATCTCGCGGCTCGTCTCCAGGTCGTAGCCAAGCGGCTTTTCGAGGCCGACGCGGACGGTCTCGCCAGCAAGCCCAACCTTGTGCAGTCCCTCGATTGCGGCCTCGAACAGCGACGGCGCGGTCGACAGGTAGATCGCCAGACCGCCGGAGATATCGCCGATCTTGTCCGCCAGCGGCTGGAAGCTCGCAGGGTCTGACAGGTCGGTCGGCTGATAGAAGATCCGGTCGAGGAACGTCCCGATCGCGCCTTCGTCCTTGCGATCCTCGGGCAGGAACTCGTCGAGCGCCTTTTTGGCGAACTTGCGGTAATCCTTGTCGTCATGCTCGTGACGCGCGGCGCCGGTGATCGTCAGTTCCTCGGGCAGCAACCCATCGGCGTGCAGGCCATAGAGCGACGGCAGCAGCATGCGCTGTGCGAGATCGCCGGTCGCGCCGAACAGGAGCAGCTTGGCTACGGGATTACGGTGCATGAAAGCTCCTGGATTTGGCGATGGACCGGGCGGAAAACGCCGGTCCTAGAAAACGAGGCCGGCTACGGGATCGACCCCGGCCATGATGTTGAGGTTCTGGACCGCGGCACCGCCGGCACCCTTGCCCAGATTGTCGAGCGTCGCGACCAGCCGCGCATGACCGACAGCGTCATTGCCGCAGACCCGCAGCGTCAGCCGATCGGTCCCTGCGTTCTCCTCGATATCGACAGAGCCGATGTCGCCGGGGGCAACCGAGACTAGCTTCGAGCCATCGAACGCAGCGCGCAGTACGTCTTCGATCGCCGCGAGCGTCGGGCGGCCGGGCAGGGCGTGGAGGTGCAACGGCACTTCGACGACCATGCCGCGATAGGTGTTCGCCACGGCAGGCGCGAAGATAGGCGCGTGCGTTAGGCCCGCATGCTGCGTCATCTCGGCGATATGCTTGTGCGCGAGGCCTAGTGCGTAGGCCCGGAAGGCCGTCGCCGGCTCGCCATTCTCGAACGCCGCGATCATCGCCTTGCCGCCACCGGAGTAACCCGAGGTCGCGTTGACGCTCAGCGGGATGTCGGCGGGGATGAGACCGGCCGAGACGAGAGGCGCGACGAGCGCGAGGAAACCGGTGGGGTAGCAGCCGGGGTTCGACACGCGCATCGCGGTCGAGATCTTCTCCGCTTGGCCCGGCAGTTCGGGGAAGCCGTAGGTCCAGCCGGCAGCGACCCGGTGTGCGCTCGATGCGTCGATCACGCGGGTGCGCGCATTGTCGATCAGCGTGACGGCTTCGCGCGATGCGTCGTCCGGCAGGCAGAGGATGACGAAATCGGCATCGTTGAGCGCCTCTCGCCGTGCCGCCGGATCCTTGCGCCGATCCTCCGCCAGCAACGCCAGCGTGATGTCGGTCCGCCCGGCAAGCCGTTCACGGATCTCAAGGCCGGTAGTGCCGACGGCGCCATCAATGAAGACTGTAGTCATGCTGTGTCTGTTGCCGAAAGATCGAGTGCTTCCGCCGCAACATACCCGACCAGCCCGCTCGGGCGCGCAACGCCCCAGGCGGAAACGCCGGCAATTTCCAGCACTTCGAAACTGTCGCCGGGCTTGAGGTCGACCATCGTATCGCTCGCTTCGTCTCGTCCGCTGCGCAACAAAGCTGTGCGCGCGACGGGCCGTATCATCGGCACGGCATAGTGTGGAGCGAATACGTATTCGGCGAGGCGAATGTCGGCGATATCGCGGCGAACCGCGTGCGTACGCGGGTCGAGGTCGACCGAGCGGCCCGTCAGCGAAAAGCTCGTGCGGGCCTGGTCGTCGAACGGCTCAAGCGTGAGCGGCTGCCCGGCCACCAGATCCACTGCCAGCGCCGGCTGGGGCGGGGCCGTCGCCGATGAATTGCCCGAACTCTTCAAGAAAATCTGCCCCTTCGGTCGTGCGCGCGACGAAGATGTTGCGCTTGTCGCTATCGTCGCGTTGCCGGCGCAGATAGCCGAGGGCACCCAATCTGTTCAAGGCGCGCGTAACGACAGGCTTCGATACGTTGAGCGCACGGGCAAGGCCACGCACCGTGTGCGGCCCCGGTTTGAGATAAACGAGCAGAAGAAGCGCCATCTGACGATTGGTCAGATCGGGTTCACCCGAGCGGACGTAATCCACCAGAGCGGTCATCCAGGTCGATAAGGTATTGGCTGCCATTGATGCCACAGCGTTGATCCGCCATCTGAATTTATGTGCACGATACCCAGTCATGAGCGTCATTACGGGTTCACAACGCCGCCCGGACGTCATGTTTCCGTAGTTTTGCGATTGGCTTGCGATATGCGGAGGCAGCGCCACGGTCGATCGCCCGGTTGATCGAAACCGCGACGTCGCCTATGTGCGCGCCTTCGCAAAAGTTCCGGGGTTTTCCGCGCAATGTTCGCCTTTCTGCTCGTCATCCACGCGATCATCGCGGCCGCCCTCGTCACGGTGATCCTCATGCAGCGTTCGGAAGGCGGCGGTCTGGGCATGGGCGGCAGTCCGTCGGGTCTGATGTCGGCCCGCGGCGCGGCCGATTTCCTGACCCGCGCGACCGGCGTCCTGGCGACGATGTTCGTGCTGTTCTCGATCCTGCTCGCGGTTCTCGCGGCGAATCACCGCACCACCACGATCGACACGTCGCTCGCCCGCACCCCGGCGGCGGCAACGGCCGTTCCGACCGCGCAGCCCAAGGGTGATGCGGCTCCGTTCGCCGGTGGCGCCGAGAATGCCGGCGTTCCCGCCGGCACGACCAAGCCAGCCGACAACGGCGCGGTCCCGCTAGCCAACTAAATACTCCTTTCGCCGATAAAAGCACCCTGCGTGATCCGCGGGTGCTTGTCGTTCGTCCTCAACACACGCTACGAGACTCTTCCCATGGCTCGGTACATTTTCATCACCGGGGGCGTGGTTTCGTCGCTCGGTAAAGGTCTCATGGCGGCATCGCTTGCCGCTCTCCTCCAGGCACGCGGATATACCGTCAGGATTCGGAAGTTCGATCCGTATCTTAACGTCGATCCCGGCACGATGTCGCCGTATCAGCACGGCGAGGTCTACGTCACCGACGACGGTGCCGAGACCGACCTCGACCTCGGCCATTACGAGCGCTTCACCGGCGTTCCCTCGCGCCAGTCGGACAACGTCACCTCGGGCCGCATCTATCAGCAGATCATCACGCGCGAGCGTCGCGGCGATTATCTCGGTGCGACCGTGCAGGTCATCCCGCACGTCACCGACGCGATCAAGGCGTTCGCGCGCGCCGAGACCGACGGCATCGATTTCATCCTCTGCGAGATCGGCGGCACCGTCGGCGATATCGAATCGCTCCCGTTCATCGAGGCGATTCGCCAGCTGAAGAACGAGGAAGGTCGCGGCAACGCGATCAGCATCCACGTGACGTTGGTGCCGTACATCGCGGCTGCGGGTGAGCTGAAGACCAAGCCGACGCAGCATTCGGTCCGCGAACTCGCGGCGCTGGGCGTGCAGCCGGACGTGCTGGTGTGCCGCTGCGAACACCCGCTGCCGCCGTCGGAGCGCGCCAAGATCGCGTTGTTCTGCAACGTCCCCGCGAGCGCGGTCATTCCCGCGCTCGACGCGAAGAGCATCTATGCAGTGCCGCTTCAGTATCACGGCGAAGGCCTCGACATCGAAGTGCTGCGCGCGTTCGGGATCGAACCCGCCGAGGCGCCCGACCTGTCGCGCTGGACCGAGATCATGGACCGCCTGACCAATCCTCAGGGCGAGGTCACGATCGGCGTGGTCGGCAAATATGTCGGGCTCCAGGATGCATACAAGTCGCTCAATGAAGCGCTGGTCCATGGCGGCATCGCGAATCGGGTGAAGGTCAACGTCCGCTGGATCGACGCCGAGCTGTTCGAGAATGCCGAAAGCGACATCGCGGGCCAGCTCGAGCCGTGCGACGCGATCCTCGTCCCCGGCGCGTTCGGCGAGCGTGGCGCGGAGGGCAAGATCGCGTCGGTGAAGTTCGCGCGCGAGCGGAAGATCCCGTATTTCGGGATCTGCTTCGGGATGCAGATGGCCTGCGTCGAGGGCGCGCGCGATCTCGCCGGCATCCCCAATGCATCGTCGACCGAGTTCGGCCCGACCGACGAGCCGGTGGTCGGCATGATCACGGAATGGATGGGCCGCGAAGGCCTCGAAACGCGTGCGGCCGAGGGCGACATGGGCGGCACGATGCGGCTCGGCGCCTATGACGCGAAGCTCACCGGCAACAGCGTGGTCGCGTCGATCTATGGCGGCACCGAGATTTCGGAGCGCCATCGTCACCGTTACGAGGTCAACACCGGGTACAAGGAAGCGCTCGAACAGGGCGGCCTCGTCTTCTCCGGCATGTCACCCGACGGCACGCTCCCCGAGATCGTCGAACGCCCCGACCACCCCTGGTTCGTCGGCGTCCAGTTCCATCCTGAGCTGAAGAGCAAGCCGTTCGACCCGCATCCCCTGTTCGCCAGCTTCATCGAAGCCGCGGTCAAGCAGAGCCGCCTGGTCTAACTTTCGATCCTCCCCCGCAAGGGGGAGGTGGCTGGCTCTTGCCAGACGGAGGGGGCGGTAAGCGAACCTCTGTTTCGTGGTCCTCCCCCTCCGTCACCTTCGGTGCCACCTCCCCCTGGCGGGGGAGGATCAGATCCTGAGCCTGAATTCCGCATTCCGGCCTGAAAGTCTGAACCACGAACGCCACGAAGCCGCGCTTTCCGCCACCCAAGACATGCTCGCATTGAATATCCCCTGAATTGCTAGACTTTGCGCGGCGAGGTTCAGGGGAAAACATTCATGTCGCTTACGCTTGCGCTGTTGCTTGCCGGTCAGGCCGCTACCGTATCAACGCCGGCCGTTCCGCCGGAGACGGCCGCTGGCGAGCAGGCTGACGCACAGGCCAATGGTCGTCTCGGCAACCAGCAGCAGGGCGGTGGCGGCGATGTCGTCGTCACCGCGCGTCGTCGCGCCGAGACGATCCAGACGGTCCCGATCGCGATGTCCGTCATCGGCGGTACCGCGCTCGCCGAGACCGGCGCCTACAACGTTAGCCGCCTGACGCAGCTTCAGCCGACGCTGCAATTCTACTCGACCAACCCGCGCAATTCCGCCGCCAACATCCGCGGCCTCGGCGCGCCGTTCGGCCTGACCAACGACGGGATCGAGCAGGGCGTCGGCATCTATGTCGACCAGGTCTATTACAGCCGGATCGCCTCGGCGACGTTCGACTTCACCGATACCGAGCGGATCGAGGTCCTTCGCGGACCCCAGGGCACGCTCTACGGCAAGAACACCACGGCCGGCGCGATCAACATCACGACGCGGAAACCCAGCTTTACGCCCGAGGCGCGGATCGAGCTCACGACGGGCAACTATCAGTTCATCCAGGCCAAGGCGTCGGTGTCGGGCCCCCTGATCCCCGACAAGCTCGCGATCCGGTTGTCTGCATCGGTGACCGAGCGCGACGGCACGATCCACAACGTCGTGACCGGCAAGAACCTCAACGCGCAGGACAACAAGAGCGTCCGCGGACAGCTCTACTGGAAGCCGACCGAGACGCTCGATTTCGCCTTGTCGGGCGATTACGGCCAGCAGAACCCCGATTGTTGCGTCCAATATTATGTCCGTACTGGCGCGACTCAGCGGCCGCTGATCCGGCAATATGCCGCTCTCGCTGCGGCACAAGGCTATGTCGTACCGTCGACCAACGCGTTCGACCGGGTGACCGATGTCGACACGCCGTTGCGTGCGAAGCAGGAACTGGGCGGCGTCTCGCTGCTCGGCAATCTGGATTTGGGCGCGGCGACGATCACCTCGGTCAGCGCGTGGCGGTTCTGGCATTGGGATCCGTCGAACGATCGCGATTTCATTGGCCTGCCCATCACCACCGTGTCCGCCAATCCGTCGCAACAGACGCAATACAGCCAGGAGCTGCGCATCGCCTCGAACGGCAAGCACACGCTCGATTACGTGCTCGGCGCGTTCTATTTCTACCAGACGATCGATACGCAGGGCCTGCAGGTCCAGGGGCCCGCGGCCAGCGCGTTCCTGCTCAACCCGACCAGCACGGGCGGAAAGAATCCGGCCACACTGAACGGCCTGACCGCGCGCAACACCATCGGCTTCAAGAACACCAGCGCCGCACTGTTCGGCAAGCTGACCTGGAACGTCAGCGACCGGTTCCAGATCGCGCCGGGCCTGCGGCTCAACTACGACAAAAAGAAGGGCGACTATGTCTCGGTCGTCACCAACGGCACCGGTACGGCGCTGACCGCGGACCAGCGCGGCGTGCTCGCGCCGCAGAGCTATCAGCCCGATTTCGACAATTGGAACCTGTCGGGCGATATCACGGCGGCCTACACCGTGACCTCCGACATCCACGCCTATGCGACCTACGCGCGGAGCTACAAATCCGGCGGGATCAACCTGTCCGGCCTGCCGCTCGACGGTAGCAACAATCCGATCCTATCGGCCGCCACGGTGAAGCCCGAGAAGGTCAATCACTACGAACTCGGCCTGAAGACGCAGTTCCTCGATCGTCGATTGACGCTTAACCTCGCCGGCTTCTGGACCGAGATCAGCGATTACCAGGCGACCGTCACCAACGGCCAGCTCGGCGTGTTGCGCGGCTATCTCGCCAATGCCGGCAAGGTGCGGACTCGCGGTCTGGAGTTCGATTCGGCCTTCCGCCCCACCGAACGGTTCAGCGTCTACGCGAACGGAGCCTATACCGACGCGAAATACATGAAGTTCGTCGACGCGCCGTGCCCGCCTGAGCTATCGGGAGGCTCTGCCCCTACCGCGACGAGCCTGCCTGGTCCGGCAGGGACGGGGACGGTCAGCCCGGCCAATTGCGACATTTCCGGCCAGCGCCTGCCCGGCGTGTCGAAATGGGCGTTTTCCTACGGCGCCGAATACGACCTGCCGGCCACGATCGGCGGCGTCGATGGTCAGGTGTATCTCGGCTATGACGGCAGCTACCGGTCGACCTTCTCGTCGAACCCGTCGCGCTCGCTCTACACCGACATCAAGGGCTATGCGCTCAGCAACTTCCGCTTGGGATTCAAGGCGAAGGACAGCTGGAACGTGTTCGGCTGGCTGCGTAACGCGTTCGACCACAACTACTACGAAGTGCTCGCGCTACAGTCCGGCAGCACCGGCCTGGTCGTCGGGCAGCCCGGCGATCCGCGCACCTACGGCCTGACCGTGTCGCGATCGTTCTGATCGCGACACTCGTTTCGTCACCCGCGTTGCGTCACGACGCGTTCAGGTTGGGCGCGATAGGTGTTGAATACGGCCCGGAGGGACGTCGCAGTCGGAAGCTCCCGATGTCCCTCCGGTTCCGGATCCAAGACATCTTGCCGCATGCCCGCATGCTCTTGCGCGTAGCCTCCACTGCGCGCAGTCTGTTGCCAAGAAACTGGCAGGGGCGGCGACATGTTCTTCGTACGACAGGGGCCCTTGTGGTTTCGCATGACGACAGGCGTGCTCGTTCTCTGGGGGCTCGTCGGCTGCTTCATGTGCCTGCAACAGCTTAGGCTCGGCGCCGACGCGATGGGGCAGTCCAGCGCCTATGACCGCGCGCTCTATGCGGCGTTGCCCAACTGGTATGATCCGTTGTTCGCCGTCGCTGTCCTTACCGGCCTGATCGGTGCGGTGCTCCTGTTCATGCGGCGTGCCAGTGCCCGTCCGTTTCTGATCGCATCGCTGGTCGCGACGATCGCGCAGTTCGGCTGGCTGTTCGCCTCGACCGACATCGTCGCGCACAAGGGCGCGAGCGAGACGCTCGGCTTGCCTTTCGTCATCATCGCGGTCGCGGCCTTCACGCTCTGGCTCGTCGGCCATGCGCGGCTGAAGGGTTGGGCAGTATGACGCGCACGACACTGGGCGAGCGTGACGCCGCACGCTATTAGCGCCGCCATGTCCACGACCTACACCCTCGACACCGCGACGAGTCGCGCCAACCCGACGCCCGCGCCGCTCAAGCGCCTGACGATCCCCGCGATCCGCCGCCAGAAGGGCAAGACGCCGCTCGTCATGCTCACCGCCTACACCGTGCGGACCGCGCAGTTGCTAGACCCGCACTGCGACATGCTGCTGGTCGGCGACAGCCTGGGGCAGGTAATCTACGGCTTGCCCTCGACCGTGCCCGTAACGCTGGACATGATGGCGGCGCACGGCGCGGCGGTGGTGCGGGGCAGCTATCATGCGGTGGTCGTGATCGACATGCCGTTCGGCAGCTACGAAGCTTCGCCCGAAAAGGCGTTCGAGAGCGCGGCGTATCTGCTCAAGCAGACCGGCGCAGCGGCGGTGAAGCTCGAAGGCGGTATCGCGATGGCGCCTACCGTCAAGTTCCTGACCGAGCGCGGCATTCCGGTGATGGGGCATGTCGGACTCACACCGCAGGCGGTCAACGTGCTCGGCGGCTACGGCGCCCGAGGCCGGACGCCCGAGGAAGCCTCCAAGATCGTCGCCGACGCGCAGGGTATCGCAGAGGCAGGTGCATTCTCGCTCGTGATCGAAGGCGTGGTCGAGCCGATCGCGATCGAGATCACCAACACCATCGCTTGCCCGACGATCGGCATCGGTGCATCCGCGCAGTGCGACGGTCAGGTGCTGGTGACCGAGGACATGCTGGGGATGTTCGAACGTACCGCGAAGTTCGTGAAGCGGTTCGCCGACATCGCCGATACGATTTCCTCCGCGACGCAGACCTATGCGGACGATGTCCGATCGCGCGCGTTTCCGGGCGCTGAGCAGGTCTACGCACCCAAGGATTGATCCGCTTCCGTTTCGGTTCCGGCGCGGCTAAGGTCCGCGCCGCCCACCCCCTCACTATTTCCGGAGCATTCCTTGGCCCTCCCGCCGAAAACCGATCAAGCATTCCTGCGTGAGGTCGACGAAGAACTCCGACGCGACCAGCTCGCCGGGTTCTGGACGAACTGGGGCAAATGGGTCGTGGTCGGCGTCGTCGCCGCGCTCGCGGCTCTCGCCGGCTTTCTCTACTGGCAGCATCACAATGGCGAGGCCGCCGGCGTCGAGGGCGAGCAGCTTCAGGCCGCTTACGATTCGCTCGGCGCGAACAACGCCGCGGCCGCGTCGAGGCCGCTCGCCGAACTCGCCAAGTCGAACCGCGACGGCTACCGCGCGCTTGCGCTGTTCACGCAGGCCGACGTCCTCCTCCAGAAGGACGACCTGAAGGGGGCGGCTGCCAAACTAGGTTCGATCGCTGCGGATACGTCGCTGGCAAAGCCGTTCCGCGATCTCGCGCTGGTTCGCCAGACCTCGGCCGAGTTCGATACGCTGAAGCCCCAGGTCGTCGTCGAGCGGCTTCGGCCGCTGGCCGTGCCCGGTGGTCCGTGGCTCGGCAGCGCGGGCGAAATGGTCGCGATCGCCTATCTCCGCATGAACCAGCGCCACCAGGCGGGGACCATGTTCGGCCAAGTCGCGCGTGATACCGGCGTGCCCGAGACGATCCGTCAACGCGCGGTTCAGATGGCGGGCGTACTGGGTGTGGACGCTGTTGCCAGCACGGGCGCTACTGCCAGGGTGATCACTCCGGCTGCATCAAACGAGGATACCAAGGCGCAATGATGAAGACATATCGGGTGACGGTCGCCGTCGCCGCGCTGGTGGCGCTCAGCGGTTGCGGGATTTTCAAGGGCGGCGGCAACAAGAAGACGCCGACGCTCGGCGACCGCGTGTCGATCCTGGTGTCGGAGAACGAGGTCGAGACCGACAAGACGATCGCCGACGTCCAGGTCCTGTTGCCTGCGCCTGCGGTCAACGACGCCTGGGCCCAGCCCGGCGGCAACCCCGCCAAGTCGATGGGCCAACTCGCGCTTGGCGACCAGCCCAAGCGTCTCTGGCAGGCGGGGATCGACGGCGGCTCGAATCGCGAACGTCTCGGCGCGGCGCCGGTCGTCGCCGACGGCAAGCTGTTCGTCACCGACGTTACCGCGACGATCCATGCCTTCACCGCCGATACCGGCGCCGCGCTGTGGAGCGCGGGGATCACCGAGGGCAAGCTCAACAAGGCGGCACGCTTCGGCGGCGGCGTCAGTTATGACGACGGCAAGCTTTACGCCACCGACGGTGTCGGCGACGTCGTCGCGATGAGCGCAGCGGACGGCAAGATTCTCTGGCGCGCCAAGCCCGGCGCTCCGCTCCGTGGTTCGCCGACCGTCGCCAATGGCGCAGTCTATGTCCTCACGCAGGACAATCAGGTCTTCTCGCTCAACCAGACCGACGGCAAGGTCCAGTGGGTCCAGTCGGGCACGCTCGAGACGCAGGGCGTGTTCGGCGTCGCGGCACCCGCCGTTAGCCAGGGCACCGTGGTCGCCGGCTTCTCCAGCGGCGAGCTCAGCGCCTATCGCTACGAGAACGGCCGTATCCTGTGGCAGGATGCGCTGTCGCGCACCTCGATCACGACGTCGGTGTCGAGCCTGTCGGACATCGACGCCGCACCGGTCATCGACGGCGGGCGCGTTTATGCGGTCGGGCAGGGCGGTCGCATGGTTGCGCTCGAACTGTCGACTGGACAGCGTCTGTGGGAGCAGAACTTCGCCGGCATCTCAACGCCGTGGATTGCGGGCGAATGGCTGTTCGTGGTCACCGACGATGCCAAGCTCGTTTGCCTGTCGCGTTCGAATGGCAAGGCGCGCTGGATCGCTCAATTGAAGCGGTTCCAGAACGAGAAGAAGCGTAGCAACGCGGTCACTTGGTTCGGTCCGATCCTGGCCGGCAACCGCCTCATCCTGACCAACTCGCGCGGCGAGATCAATTTCGTTTCGCCGACCGATGGCACGGTGAGCTCGACGATCGAAACGAAAACGCCTTTCTCGCTGCCCCCGATCGTGGCGAACTCGACGCTCTATACGCTCGACCAGAAGGGTAAAGTCACCGCGTACAGGTGACGTAGACTCCCTCGCCCCTTCGGGGAGAGGGAAGGGGCCCGCCGCGCTTGCGGTGGGAAGGGAGAGGGGAGTGAGGCTAGGATCGCTCGCGCCAACTACCCCTCACCCTTCCGTCGCCTAAGGCTCATCCCTCCCTCTCTCCAGGGGGGCGAGGGACTTAGTGACGCCAGCGTGTTCCCGCGCTAAGGGCACGCCATGTCCAAACTCCCCGTGGTCGCGATCGTCGGCCGCCCAAATGTCGGCAAGTCGACTCTTTTCAACCGCCTCGTCGGCAAAAAGCTCGCGCTGGTCGACGATCGCCCCGGCGTTACGCGTGATCGCCGTGAAGGCGACGCATCGCTGATCGGCCTCGAATTCCGCATCATCGACACCGCCGGCTATGAAGACCACGACGCGCAAACGTTGCCCGGCCGGATGCGCCAGCAGACCGAAGCCGCCGTCGAACAAGCCGATGTCGCGCTGTTCCTGTTCGACGCGCGCGCCGGTATCGTCCCGCTCGACGAAGAGATCGCGCGCTGGCTGCGCACCGCCGACGTTCCCGTCCTTCTCGTTGCCAACAAGGCCGAAGGTCGTGCAGGCGAAGACGGTATCCTCGAATCGCTCGCGCTCGGTTTCGGCGACCCGGTCCAGCTGTCGGCTGAGCACGGCGAAGGCATGGGCGACCTGTTCGAAGGCCTGCTCCCGCTACTCGAAGGCAAGGAAGAGCCGCCCGAGGAACAGCCCGATAATGAATATGAGGGCCCTCTGAAGCTCGCGATCGTCGGCCGCCCGAACGCGGGCAAGTCGACGCTCGTCAACCGCATTCTCGGTGAAGATCGCATGATCACCGGCCCCGAAGCCGGCATCACGCGTGACTCGATCAGCGTCGATTACGACTGGCATCCGACCGGTGGCGAGGCGCGGAAAGTGCGCCTGATCGACACTGCCGGTATGCGCAAGCGCGCCAAGGTGCAGGACAAACTCGAGAAGATGTCGGTCGAGGACGCGCTCCACGCGGTCGACTTCGCGGAGGTCGTCGTGCTGCTGCTCGACGCCACGCTGGGTCTTGAGGCACAGGATCTCCGTATCGCCGACAAGGTGCTGCAGGAAGGCCGCGCACTCGTCATCGCGCTGAACAAGTGGGACATCGCCGAGAGCGCGTCGTCGCTGTTCAACGGCGTCAAGCGCGCGCTTGAAGACGGCCTGAGCCAGGTCAAGGGCGTCACGGTGATGACCGTCTCGGGCGCGACCGGCAAGGGCATCGACCAGTTGCTGCAGGCCTGTTTCGACACGCGCGACGCGTGGTCGAAGCGTGTCGGCACCGGCGAGCTCAACCGCTGGTTCGAGCGTGCGATCGAGGCGACTCCGCCACCGGCTCCGGGCGGCAAGCGGATCAAGATGCGCTACGTCACGCAGGTCAAGACACGCCCGCCCAGCTTTGTCATCTTCGGCACGCGCGTCGATCAGCTCCCGGCAAGCTATGAGCGCTATCTGGTCAATTCGATGCGCAAGGATCTGGGCTTCGGCGCGGTTCCCGTCCGGTTGATGTTCCGCGCGCCGAAGAATCCGTACGACGACGGCAAGGGCGGCGGCGGCCACTAGGCGTGGTGTCGGGCGAGGTCCGTATCGACGCCAGGGGCATGCGTTGTCCTTGGCCTGCGGTGCGGCTCGCCCGCGCGTTGCGCGACGGTGCGACCCGCGTCGAGGTGATAGCGGACGACCCTCAAGCCCCGACCGAAATCGCGGCGGTCTCGGCGTCCGCCAATGCAACAATAGAGATCGTTTTGAATGTATCTAATTCAACCTTTGTCGTAACTTGTCGTTAGTATCACAACACTGTGTTTACCTAGGTTATGTATGATACAGCTCTGACCTTCATGGCGCTATTTGCTTAACGGGAGAAGGCGACAGTGGCGTTCGAGGGAAGCACCCTGATCAATTGGCCTGCGTTCGTGCAGGCTCGCAACGAACTGGGCGCGGGATTTGGCCGCATCCTCGGATATTTTCGTGAGGACGGCGTGAAGTCGGTTGCTGCGATCGAAGCGGCGATGCGTGCGCTCAATGCGGCAGCGATGGTGATCCCCGCGCATACGCTCAAGGGTGAAGCGCGGCAGTTCGGGGCGGAGCCGCTTGCCGATCTGGCGGAGGCGATCGAGACGATTGCGCGCGATTGCCTGGAAATGCAGGACACGCCCGATGAGGCGCTGGAGCATATCGTCCGGTTGCGGCCGCTGTTCGTCGAGACGCTGACGCTGCTGGAGCGCGAGGCCAATCCGGTCGCAGTGCGCAAGCCTGTTGCGGGCGGTGGGTTTGGCCGTCGCGCCGTACCGACCGGGTTCGGCGGGGAATAAATTCGTCGCCAGACTGGCGGACAATGCAGCCCTGTCATCTCACCCTTCAGCGAGATGACAGGGAGGTGGATCAGCCCTTCAGATACGGCGCAGCCCCGGCCTTGGGCGAATCATGTTCCGAGATCGAGTTGAGCTGGATGTAGTTGTGGATGCCCATCCGCGCGATCATCTCGAACTGGCGCTCGAGCGTGTCGACATGCTCTTCCTCGCTGGCGAGGATGCGGGCGAACAGGTCGCGGCTGATATAGTCCTTGACCTCTTCGCAGTAGGAGATCGCGCCCTTGAGTTGGACGGTAGCCTCGACTTCGAGCGCCAGATCCGACTTCAGCACTTCCTCGACGGTCTCGCCGATGCGAAGGCGGCCGAGCAGCTGGAAGTTCGGCAGGCCATCGAGGAACAGGATGCGCTCCGACAGCCAGTCGGCGTGCTTCATCTCGTCGATCGATTCCATCCGCTCGTACTGGGCGAGCTTGTAGACGCCCCAATGCTCGAGCATTCGGTAATGGAGCCAATATTGGTTGACCGCGGTCAGCTCGTTCTTGAGCGCCTCGTTCAGGAATTCGATTACTTGTGGGTCGCCGCGCATGGCCATATCTCCGTCACCTCTGAGGAGCATGTAGCGGGCTGACACAGATTAGCACAACCCCCAAAAATGGCGGTTTTCCGGGCTTTCTTAGCTGTTGCGACGCTTATGCAGCGGCGCGTTCCTCGTCGATAATCGCTCGCGCTATCGACGTGCACTGGCCACATTTCGGTTTCCGGCCCATCGAGCGGAAGGCCTGGCACGGTGTAGTGCAACCGCCGCGTGCGCAGTTGCGGACGTCGGATTCTCGTATGGCATTGCAAACGCAGACGACCATGGGAACTCCCTAGCTGTAAGCACGGGATACGGATAATGCGAACCACTCGCAAGCCCTTTTGCGTCTTATTCGCAAATAGCGTCATCGGCTGGCCGTGAATGCCGAACCACGCATCGGCTGCCATGCGAAGCGGGAGAGGCTGCGCCATAGCCATTCGAGCGGACCGTAGCGGAAGCGGTCGAGCCACGGCGTCGACCAGAGGAGCATCAGCAGCCAGATCGGCACGACGACTAGATAGAGCTGTGCGCGGGAGAGGTCGCCGTACAGTCCGAAGCCGTAGCCGTAGAAGATCGTGGTGCAGATCAGCGTCGTGCCTAGATAGTTGGAGAACGCCATGCGCCCTGCCGCGGAGACGTGAGTCGTCAGCCAGCCGCCGGGTCGTGCGAGCAGGATGATCGAGGCCGCATAGCCGATGATCGTGAGCGGCCTCAGCGGGGTTGCAAGCGTCAGCCACGACAGGGCGACGTACCGTGCGTCGAACCCATGGGCGATGTCGAAGGACGCGATGGCGGCATAGGCGGCCCAGCCGATCGTGACGCCGGTGGCGGCTACGATGGCATAGCGCTTTCGTGACCATTCGCCGGTCAGGAAGCCGGATCGCAACCCGGCCATGCCGAGCATCATGAAGCCGAGCGTTTCCGGGCCGGTGGCAGTCAGCGACGTGATCGGCCCGACCGCGTGTTGCCAGCGCCACGCGACGAGATCGCTCCATCCGCCGCGCCCGACGGCCAGTTCGCGCGCGACGCCGGCGGGGGAGGGCTGGCCGAACTGATCCGCCAGCGATTGCCAGTTGGCGATGATCCGCACCGTTGCGCCGGGCCGGTGCGCGGCGGCGTGAAGGTCGAACGTGTAGGCGACGATCGTCGTCAGTTCGACCGTCTGGAGCGCGATGCAGACGAGCCCGACGCCGATCAGCCAGCGGACCGGCAACCGCGCGAACATGTAGGCGAGCGCGCCGACCAGCGCGTAATGCGCGAGGATGTCGCCCCACCAAAGCAGGTACAAATGCGCGATCCCGAACACGAACAGCCACGCCATGCGGCGCAGGTGAACGGTCGCCGGGTCTTCGTCATTCGCCTCGGCCCGATTGATGACCAGCAGCATCGACGCGCCGAACAGGAACGAGAACAGCCCGCGCATCTTGCCGTCGATGACGATGAAGGTGGTGGTCCAGGCGATCAGGTCTGGCGTGCTGGGCGCGCCCATTGAGGCGGGGGTCATGTAAGCGAATTCGGGGAAGCCGAACGCGGCGATGTTGGCGGCGAGGATGCCCATGACGGCGACGCCTCGGATGAGGTCTAGCGTGGCGATTCTGGTGGGGGTGGGGGTCATGCGGAACGCCCGAAGTTCACAAAGTGCAGACGCTGGCGCAGCATTTCGCGGGAGCGTTGCGCTGGCGGGAATGCGGGGCTTTCGACGTCGGCAATGGTCGTCGCGTCGGCGCCGTGGAGGACGTCGGGCATGGCCATTTTGGAGAAGGCGGGGGTCATGCGGAACGCCGGAAGTGCACGAAGTGCAGACGTTGGCGCAGGATTTCGCGGGGGCGTTGTAGGGGTTGGGCGATGACAGGGGCGCGTTCGGCTGCACTTTGGGAGCGGACGGCGTTGGCTGGGTCGGACGGACCTGGGCAGTGCTCGATCGACACTCGGGTTCGGGCTCGGCGTTTTGGTAGCGCGGTAGGAGAGTAATGCGGTCATGGTTCGACGCTGGCATATCGCGGTGGTGTAGGACAGGGCGGTTTGACGGGTATCTTAGGTAGCGTGGCGTGTCGTTTTGGTGGATCCGCTATCCGGTCGGTGAACTGGGCCGCCTGTCGTTTCTACGCGATGCCTTGCCGCACCTCGCCTGTTGTCCTCCGAGCCGCCCGCCTCTCCCGTTACTCTAGGGGAAGCTGGGGTATTGCTGTTGGCGAGCGCTGTGGCCCGATGCGGGAGATGCCGGCTTTCGCTGGGATGACGGAGAGGGGGAGGTCGCCGAGCTCTGCTTTAGCTCGATCGGACGACATCTCTCGCATCCTTGTTCTCCCGCGAAGGCGGGAGCCCAGACTGGGTCCCCGCCTTCGCGGGGAAACATTCTGTGTTTTGTAGCTATTCCCGCTCGCAATCCACCGCCCCGGCGGAGGCCGGGGCCCAGTTGGGGAACGGCGATGATGAGCGCCGTGCTCCGTTACCTCGGACTTCCCAACTGGGCCCCGGCCTTCGCCGGGGTGGCGCTCGTGGGGGCAGGCAGTGGCAAGCAGCGGTAGCCGGTAGCCGGTAGCCGGCAGGAGGCTGCGTTCTAGTTCGCCCGCCGTCGCGTTGCCTTAAGCCAGCGCGGCGTCGACCCCCATCAGCTTCGGGAAGAACCCCTCATGCGCCGTCCGCAACGTATCCAACGCGATCACGTCGTCGCGGTCGGGGCGTTCGAAGATCAGGCGCTTGCCGCCGGTGCGACCCAGGGGTTCGGCCTCGACGTCCGCCGCATGCGCCGCGCCGAGGAAGTCGAGCAGCGAATGATCGTCGACCGTGACGATGTAGACGCCCTGGTCCTCGGCGAAGAACGAGCGGGCGCAGTCGAACGGCTGTTTCCGATCGATCATCGCGCCGATGCCGCCGGCGAGCGCCATCTCGGCGAGCGTCACCGCGATGCCGCCGTCGGAGACGTCGTGCACTGCGGTCAGCTGACCCAGGCTGATCGCTTCGCGGATCAGGTCGCCGACGCGGCGTTCGGCGGCGAGATCGACTGGCGGCGGCGGGCCGGCGTCGAGCTGTTCGCGGCCGTGGCATTCGCGCAGCCAGAGCGACTGGCCGAGATGGCCGCCGCGCGTGCCGACTGCGAGGATGATGTCGCCCGAGCCCTTGAACGCGATCGTCGCATTCTTCTGCCAATCCGCCAGCAGGCCGATCGCGCCGATCGCCGGGGTCGGCAGAATGGCCGAGCCGCCGCCCGTTGCCTTCGATTCATTGTAAAGCGACACGTTGCCCGACACGATCGGGAAGTCGAGCGCGATACAGGCGTCGCTCATGCCTTCGAGGCAGCCGACGATCTGGCCCATGATCTCGGGGCGTTGCGGGTTGGCGAAGTTGAGGCAGTTGGTGACCGCCAACGGCAGCGCGCCGACCGCGGTCAGGTTGCGCCAGGCTTCGGCGACCGCCTGCTTGCCGCCCTCGACCGGGTCGGCGAAGCAATAGCGCGGCGTGCAGTCGGTGGTCATCGCCAGCGCCTTCTGCGTGCCGTGGACGCGGACGACTGCGGCGTCGCCACCGGGGCGCTGCACCGTGTCGGCGCCGACCATGTGGTCGTATTGCTCCCAGATCCAGCGGCGCGAGGCGACGTCCGGCGAGCCCATCAACGTCAGCAGGTCGGCGGCGATGTCGCTGCTGTGCGGCGCGTTGGCGAGCGGCGCGGGCTTGGGCGTGGGCACGTGCGGGCGATCGTAGAGTGGCGCTTCGTCGGCGAGCGGGCCGAGCGGGATGTCGCAGACGGTCTCGCCCTTGAAGGTCAGCACCATGCGGCCGGTGTCGGTGACGCGGCCGATGACCGCGAAATCGAGCTCCCACTTCTTGAAGATCGCCTCGGCCTCGGTTTCGCGGCCGGGCTTGAGGACCATGAGCATGCGCTCCTGCGATTCCGAGAGCATCATCTCGTACGGCGTCATGCCGGTCTCGCGCTGCGGCACGTCGTCCATCGTCAGCTCGATGCCGACGCCGCCCTTCGACGCCATCTCGACCGCGGACGAGGTAAGGCCCGCGGCGCCCATATCCTGGATCGCGACGATGACGTCGGTCGCCATCAACTCAAGGCATGCCTCGATCAGCAGCTTCTCGGTGAACGGATCGCCGACCTGGACGGTCGGGCGTTTGGCGTCCGAATCCTCGCCGAAATCGGCCGAGGCCATCGTCGCACCGTGGATGCCGTCGCGGCCGGTCTTGCTGCCGACATAGACGATCGGATTGCCGATGCCGCTGGCCGCCGAGTAGAAGATCTTGTCCTGATCGGCGATCCCGACGGTCATCGCGTTGACCAGGATGTTGCCGTCATACGCGCTGTGGAAGTTCACCTCGCCGCCGACGGTCGGGACGCCGACGCAATTGCCGTAGCCGCCGATGCCGTGGACGACGCCGGAGATCAGGTGGCGCATCTTGGGATGATCGGGGCGGCCGAAGCGGAGCGCGTTGAGGTTGGCGATCGGCCGCGCGCCCATCGTGAACACGTCGCGCAGGATGCCGCCGACACCGGTCGCAGCACCCTGGTACGGCTCGATGTAGGACGGGTGGTTGTGGCTCTCCATCTTGAAGATCGCCGCCTGATTGTCGCCGATATCGACGACGCCGGCGTTCTCGCCGGGGCCGCAGATGACGCGGGGGCCCTTGGTGGGCAGCTTCATCAGGTGGATCTTGCTGGATTTGTAGCTGCAATGCTCGGACCACATCACCGAGAAGATGCCGAGCTCGACCATGTTCGGCTCGCGGCCGATGGCGCGCAGGACGCGCTCATATTCTTCTGGGGACAGGCCGTGGTCGGCGACGATCTGCGGTGTGATCTCGGTCATGGGGCGGCAGATAGCGGTGCCGGCGGTCCGCGTCACCCTTTGTACGTCAGATTCCTGCGGCAGAGCCGCGCAAAAGGTTTCGGGGCCAGTCCATACGCGTCTCGACCGGTTCGTTTCGGACCCAATCCCGCTGGACTCGACAGTCGTCCCGTGAGGAACTCCAGTAACGGATCAGGATGGATCCGGAGGAGGAAATACTCATGACCGAGCCGGTTGGATATTACCAAGTAAAGCTGGACGTCAAGCATGGCGGATTTGCAGGCGCGCCGACGCTTCATCTCGATCTCGGCGTTAATGCACCGACCGGACAAATCTCCGGATCGGCGCAAATCACGCAAGCATTGCCACCACCTTACGGCACGACCGTCATTCCCCATGTCACGGGTGCGATCCTGCACACCGGGTTCGGGCAAGACACCTTGCTCGTGCACGTCACCGGTCAATATGTCGTGTCGGTTCCACCGCCGGGGATCGGATCGTATCTCGCCCACTTCAGCGCCGCGCTTGCCGTGGCGAAAGATTGGAACGGCAAGGGTTCGTTCGAATATAGCGGCCACGTCATCACCGACTGTACGGTGAAGAACGTCTCCGCAAGCTGACGTTATACGTAAGGCGGCTGCGTGTAGCCCTTGGGGCTGAGCGTGAAGATCTCGCAGCCGTCTTCCGTAATGCCGATCGAGTGCTCGAACTGCGCGGACAGCGAGCGGTCGCGCGTGACCGCGGTCCAGCCGTCGTCGAGCAGCTTCACGTCGGGGCGACCGATGTTGATCATCGGCTCGATCGTGAAGATCATGCCGGGGCGAAGCTCGGGGCCGGTGCCGGGCTTGCCGACGTGGACGACCTCGGGCGCGTCGTGGAACAGGCGGCCGACGCCGTGTCCGCAGAAATCGCGGACTACGCCGTAGCGGTGCTTCTCCGCGTGACGCTGGATCGCGTTGGCGACGTCGCCCATGCGGTTGCCGGGCTTGGCGTGCTCGATGCCGATCATCAGGCATTCGTAGGTGACTTCGACGAGGCGCCGCGCCTTGATGGGGACGTCGCCGATCAGGTACATCCGGCTCGTGTCGCCGTGCCAGCCGTCCAGCAACGGCGTGACGTCGACGTTGACGATATCGCCCGATTTGAGCGTCTTCTCACTCGGGATGCCGTGGCAGACGACGTGGTTGATCGAGATGCAGACGCTGTGCGTGTAACCGCGGTAGCCGAGCGTCGCGGGCACGCCGCCGCCGGCGACGATGAAGTCGTAGATCAGTCGGTCGATCTCGGCGGTGGTCACGCCCGGCACCATGTGCGGGACGATCATGTCGAGCGTCTCGGCAGCGAGTTGCCCTGCCTTCATCATGCCTTCGAAGGCGGCGGGGCCGTGGAGCTTGATGGCGCCGGTGCGCGCGTCGGGCTGGTCCGAGGTTACGGTTACATATTCGGTCATGACGCGCGATATAGCGTGGCGGGCGCGGTTTTGCGAGGCTATGCGAGGGGCATGACAGAGGAACGCATCTGGACGGCCGCGCTGACGATCATCGGCGACGAGATCCTGTCGGGCCGCACGCAGGACAAGAACGTCGCGCAGATCGCGGCCTGGCTCAACGTGCAGGGCATCCGCCTCGCCGAGGTTCGCGTGGTCGCCGACAAGACCGAGGCGATCGTCGAAGCGGTCAACATCCTGCGCGCGCGCAACGATTACCTGTTCACGACGGGCGGGATCGGGCCGACGCACGACGACATCACAGTGGATGCAATCTCCGAGGCGCTGGGTGTCGCGGTCGAGCATCACCCGCGGGCGATGGCGGTGCTCGAGGAATATTACGCGACGCGCGGCGGGCTGACCGAGGCGCGCGCAAGGATGGCGCGGGTGCCGGTCGGGGCGGACCTGATCGACAACAAGGTGTCGGGTGCGCCGGGGATCCGGATCGGCAACATCTTCATCATGGCGGGCGTGCCGCACATCACCGCGGGGATGCTCGATGCGCTGACCGGCACGCTGGAGGGCGGGCGGCCGGTGGTGTCGAAGACGATCGGCTGCTGGGTCGCGGAGAGCGAGGTCGCGGATATCTTGCGCGACGCGGAGAAGACGCATGAGGGCGTCGCGATCGGGAGCTATCCGTTCTTTCGCGACGGCAGGACGGGCGCGAATTTCGTCGTGCGGAGTTCGGACGAGGCGCTGGTCGATCGTTGCCTCGCGGACCTGACGCGCGATCTCGAAGCGACCGGGCGAGTGGTCACCGCGCAGGGTATCTAGTTCATCCCATTCGGGGGTGATGCGTCACGCGCCCCATTCGGGACCCTCGGGGTCGGGAAAGCAGGCGTCCGGGTCGAACGACGCTGGGCTAGACCGTGATGGCGTGGATGCCTCGGGGTCCGGCAGTGTCGGTGCGCCGCCGCCGAAGCGGATGCGGACATAGCCGTAGCTGCCCACCAGGGCCTGGAATATGGCGACATGCTCCTTCTCCTGCATCCGTCGCCCGATCAGCGGCGCACGTTCGGCGGACAGATAGCCCATCTGCACGCCGCGCTGGCTGAACACCGCCACCGCATTCGTATCATACGGGTTCTTCGGCTCGCGGCGTAGGTCGACAGGTTCGCCGGGAGTGCAGAGCATCAACTCCATCCGGCGGTTACTCTTGCTCTTGTCCGCGTTCGGGAAGTCGATGCCGACCACGTTGCACGTCAATTCGTCCATGCCCCACGATAGCGTGGTAACTGCGCGCATGAAAGGCGCACGCATGGCGGACGCGGCGTGCAGCTTACGCACGCGACGTGTTGGATGCTCGTCGACGTGCTGTGCCGCGTGGTGGAGCCACGGGGAATCGAACCCCGGACCTCTGCAGTGCGATTGCAGGGGCGTGACTCGAAAAGGGCGGAAAAGCGTTGATTTCTGCCCTTTGATTTTCGGATTGAGGGGCAGAAAGCGCTGTTTACGATACGGGTACGATACGCGGATTTGGCCGAGAACGGCAGGCCGAGCGGACTTTCACAGTCCGCGCCAGCTGAGTGGCGCAGGCAGATCGACGGCCGCATAATCGACCTGGAGCACGCGTCGGCGACGCGGTGGATCGGCGGCGCGTGAGCCGTGGACGATCGGCGTCGCGTAGAGCCAGACATCGCCGCGGTTCGCAAGGCACAAGCGCTCGCCACGATCCTCGACGACACGCTTGATGCTTGCTTCCGTCAAGCGGCCGAGCCGGTGAGATTCGGGCACGATGCGAAGCGGAGCATTCGTCGTGTCGACCGGGTCGAGGTGGACGCGGATCGTGACCATCCGCTCTAGGATCTCAAATGGCGGTTCGACTTGAATGAGGCCAGCCTTGACCGTCCAGGGACCGAACCCATCGGCGTCAGCGCGCTGATCGACCACGATCGTGCGATCCTGATGCCAGCCGAGCGCCCAGTTCCGGGCTGCCGTCTTGTCGAACAGCACGGCTCGAACGGCGCGCGCATCTGGGCCCAACGCCGATGCGGCAATGCTGCCAATGGGACCGTCGACCGCGAGCATGGCGCGCAGGGCAGGGGCGGACCCGATCCTCACGCCTGGGACGTCGCTCGGTAGGTCTGCGATCGCCTGTTCGATCGCAAGACATGCGGCGGTATCCAAAGCACCGGCGAACATCTGCGCGCCGTCTTCCTCGAAGTGCAGGTCGATTTCCAGGGGCTGGGCCCTCGCGTTCATTCGATCAGACCGGCGGGTTGCTCGATCCGCCGTTGAGCGCAGCGGGCTGTTTATGGGCATCGGTGGAGGAGGTTCGGGCGGGCGTCGCACCCGCGCTGCTCCCAGCAAGCATGCCGTTCAACGAACTGCCGGTCATCCCGAGTTCCGCCATCAGTCCGTCGATCAGCGGGCCGCCGACGCGGTAGCGCATCGCCGCCGCCACTGCGGCATCGGCGAGATTGCCCTGACCGCCGGCGGGCGCTCCATCGCCGCCGCCGTCACCGTGTAGCCCTCGGGCATCGAGAATGCTGATCTTATCGATGTTTTCCATCGGCTTACTGGCCGCAGCGATGATCGCCGGCAGTGCTTCCAGCATAGCGCGACGGATCAGCAGCGCAGTCTGTGCGTCGCTCAGCAGGTTGGTCGCCTCATTAAGCGATGCCTGACCTGCCGCGTCGACCTTGAACGCTGCCTCGCGACCTTCCGCGCGGGCCTTCTCTGCATCGGCTTCGGCAGTCGCTTCGGTGCGCAGGGCGCTCGCGCGAGCCTCGGCAGCTTCCTTCTCCGCGGTCGCCGCGACGGTTATGCCGACGGCCTCTTCCTGCGCGCGCTGGGTGGCGGCGATCACCGCGACGTTCTTGTTACGGTTGGCGATCTCGGTTGCCTTGGCGGTAGCGACGCTTTCCTCCGCACGGACGGCGAGTGCACGCGCTTCGTTGGCGGCGGCGGTCGCGGTCGATTCCTCTTCGGACTTCTGCGCGGTCTGCACCGCGGTCGTGATGCGCGCGATTTCGATCGTGCGGTCGCGTTCGATCGTTGCGGTCTGAATCGCTCCGTCGCGGGCGATTGTCGCGGTCTGGATAACCTTGTCGGCTTCGGTCTGCGCGACCGTCTGCGCTTGGCCCGCGGTGATGCGGGCGATTTCCGCAAGGCGGGTCTGCTCGGCTTCGGCGGTGGCGATCGCGGTCGCCTGTTCGGCACGGCGGGCGGACAGCGTCTGTTCCTGCGTCAGCCGTGCCTGTTCGGCGGCCTGCGCGATCTCGAGCGACTGGTTGTTGGCGTCGAGATTACGCTGCTCGATCTCGACGCGGTTGGTCGCGACAATGTCGTTGCGGATCTTCTTGCGCTCCTCGATCGTCCGGGTGAGCACGGTCAGCCCCTCAGCATCGAACGCGTTATTCTCGTTGAAATGCTCGAACGCGGTCTGGTCGAAATGCGTGATGCTGACGGACTCGAGCTGGAAGCCGTTCATGTCCAGATCGGTCATCAGCGCCTCCTGCACCTTCTGGATGAAATCGGCGCGGTTGGCGTGGAGATGCTCCATCGTCATCGTCGCGGCGACCGAGCGCAGCGCGGACACGAGCTTGCCGTCGAGCAGCGACTTCACCGCATCCGGGCTGTTGACCGAATCTCCGAGCGTCTGCGCGGCTGCGGCGATCGACTCCGCGTCGGGTTTTACCTTGATGTGGAACAGCCCGACGACGTCGACGCGCAGCTTGTCGAGCGTGATCAGCGCATCCTTGTTGAGGCGCGACACCTCCAGCTTCACGGTGGTCAGGCGGACCTGCATCAGTTCGTGGAGCACCGGGATGACCATGATGCCGCCGTTGAGCACGACCTTCTCGCCGCCGAAGCCGGTGCGGATCAGCGCGACGTCCTTGGTCGCGCGGCGGTAGAGCCGGGTCAGGATAATGCCGATCACGACGAGCGCGAACAGCACGATGCCGGCGTAGATCAGGACGTTCAGAAGCTGTGCGGGCATAAAACCCTCCCCGGTTATGCGTTGGTTAGATCGACCGCAGAAGCGCGTTGGCCTCAGGCAGTGCGTAGAAGAGTTTGCCGTCGCGGCGGACGATCAGCGCGGTCTCACCGGCGGCGATCGCGTCGGCATCGTCATGCGGCTCGACCATGATGAAATGCGCTTGGCCGTGCTGGTCGACGATCTTCGCGCGGGCAGGCGATCCGCGGCGGGCAGTGCCTTCGAGAATCGTACCGCGGCGGCGAAGGAAGTCGTCGGTCGAGATCACGCTGCTTTCGAAGCCGGGCATGATTCGAGCGAGGCCGTTGGCGGCAATCGTGTTGAGCAGGCTGCCGGCGATCAAGGCGAGACCCGAGGCGAGGCTCCAGTGCAGCGGGTCGCCGGTCAATGCTGTCGCGCCCTGCTGAATGGCAATCCCTGAAAGCGTGAAGCAGCCGAGCAAAGAGGTGAGCCAGATAAGGATCGGTAGTTCGTGGCCGAGCCCGAGCCAGTCGAGCACGCCGCCGCCATCCGCTTCGGCATGAACGTCCGCGTGGAGATCGAGATGCCCGAGCCCAAGGCCGATCGCCTCTATCAGCCCGATTCCGATCATAATGACAAACGCGATCGCGAACGGCGCGTAGGCGGGCGTCAGGAAGATCGCGAACATGGGCCGTAGCGAAGGTGAGGAATCTGGTTCCGCATCGGCGAACGGGTAACGGACAGACGACAACGCTTCGTTACGAAACGCCGGCCGATCCGGTCTTTGCACTCCATGCGTCGATACCCCCCGGACCGAGGCTAGTCCTACCCCGAGGCGTTCGCAACGCAAGTCGCGAGAAACCGGCCGGGTTTGGATTCATCCTCTGCACAGGATCTGCACGACAAGCGAACGGATTGCACACGAACCTCGCGATCCGACGCTCACGGAACCACGACAAAGCTGTCCTCGACAATCGGGGAGCGCGAAGATGAACCGTGATGGAAGACTGATGACCAAGATCGGCGCTGCCCTGGCGCTGATCGTCCTGGCGGAGATACTAATCGCTGATGGCAATGGCGCGGTGGTGGGTGGGTTCGCTTTCGCTTGGATCACCGCCCTGTTGCTGACGCGACGAGCGATCTGGAATGACGGATCGGCGCGACTGGCGTTGGTCGCCGGCGCCGGATTGGCGGCGGTGCTCGTCGACGATCCAAGCTTCCTCGGATGGGTTTTGTTCTGGACGGCTGTCTCGCTTGCCGCACTCCTGCCGCGCCACGGGTTCGACGATGCGCTCGCCTGGATGCGCAGGCTTGGCTGGCACGCGATGTCCGCCGCCGTTGCGCCGCTGAAGGATGCTGCGCGCCTGTCGATGGTCCGCCAGCGTCGAGGTCCGTCCTCCGGCGGCATTCGCGCGATCGGGGCTGTCGTCGCGTTGCCCTTGGTGGGCGGCGTGGTTTTCCTTGGGCTGTTCGCGAACGCTAATCCGCTGATCGGTCGGGCATTTTCGCGGATCGTGCTGCCGGATCCGTGGGCGGTGACATGGCGGACGATGTTCGGGCTCTGTGTGCTGGTTACGATCTGGGCAAGCTTGCGGCCAAGTCGGCGCACGACGCGGGCATCGCGTATCGACGAACGCTCGATCGGCATGGCATTCGAGCCGGGGGTGGCGACGCTGATCCTTTCGCTTGTGACGTTCAATGCGATTTTCGCAGTCGAGAATGCGCTCGACATCGCGTTCCTGTGGAGCGGTGCGGGACTGCCTGCGGGCGTGACGATGGCGGACTATGCGCATCGGGGCGCGTATTCGTTGATCGTGACCGCGGCGCTCGCCGGCGTGTTCGTGCTGCTGGCTTTGCGTCCGGGCAGCGCAGCCGCGGCGAGCCCGCTGGTGCGAGGACTGGTGACGGTCTGGATCGTGCAGAACCTGCTGCTGGTGGCGTCGAGTGCACTGCGAACGCTCGATTATGTCGACGCCTACGGGATGACGGTGTTGCGACTGTCGGCGCTCGCATGGATGGGCCTGGTCGCCACGGGGCTGGCGCTGATCGGCTGGCGATTGCTTGCGGATAGGTCGGCGTCATGGCTGATCAATGCCAATGCGCTGGCGGCTGCGACGGTGCTGGTGACGGCGAGCGTCATCGATCTTGGCGCGGTTGCAGCCGCGTGGAATGTCCGCACAGCGCTCGCAAAGGGTAGGGCGGGGCCGCCGCTCGACCTTTGCTATATGGCACGGCTGGGGTCGTCGTCGCTCGTGTCGCTGGCGACGCTGGAGCAGCATGCACGCGAGCCGCGGCTGCGCGAACGTCTGACGTATTTGCGGTGGGAAAATCAGACCGAAACGGCAGATGCGCAGGCCGATTGGCGCCTGTGGACGCCGCGCAACGCGAGACGGCTTGCGATCGTCCGCGGGATGTTCGGCACCAAGGCGCCGCGTTTGCGGCCCGCACCGGACGGACGGCGCTGCGACGGGGTGATCTTGCCACCTCCTATGGTTGAGGTTCCGTCAGCAGCGCCGTCCGCTCCAGCACCGCAGATGCCCGCGCCTGTCACGCCGGCACCAAAGCCGTTGACGCCGGGCGCCCAACAATGATCCTGTGCCCGATGCCCCGCACTATCCTGGTCGTCGATGACGATCCTCATATCCGCCAGCTGCTCGTGTTCGCGTTCGACAAGGCCGGGCTCGGCGCGATCGAGGCGGCGGACGGCGAAGCCGCGCTGGCGCTTGTCGAGACGCATGCGCCCGACCTTGTGGTGCTCGACATCAACATGCCGCGGATGGACGGGCTGGAGGTGTGTCGACGCCTTCGTGGTGGCGAGGGCAGGGCGGACATACCGATCCTCTTCCTGTCGAGCCGCGACGACGAGATCGACAGAGTGCTCGGCATCGAACTCGGCGCCGACGACTATGTGGTGAAGCCGTTTTCGCCGCGCGAGGTGGTAGCGCGGGTCATGGCGATCCTGCGCCGTACTTCTGCGCGGGCACCGAACACCGAGGACGGGCGCGATCTGTCGCATGGCCGGTTGCGGCTCGACCTGGAAGGCTGGCGCTCGCTATGGGGCGAGATCGAGATCGCGCTGACCGTTACCGAGTTTCAGATCCTCCGGCTGCTTGCATCGATGCCGGGCCGCGTGTTCAGCCGCGACGCGATCATCGACCGGCTGCACGGCCCCGGTTTCGCGGTCACCGACCGGACGATCGACAGCCACATCCGCAACCTGCGCGGCAAGTTCGCGAAAGCCGGCGCCGACGACCTGATCGAGACGCGCGCCGGGATCGGCTATCGCCTCGGATCGTGCACGGGCGCGTGATCGGCAGGGCCAAGGACTGGGCGAAACGCCACTGGCCCCGGATGCGCTTGCGGACGATCCTGTTCGCGACATTGTTCCTGGTCGCCGCGCTCCCGGGTTTCGGCGCGGTGTTCCTGCGCGTCTATGAGAACACGCTCGTTCGGCAAACCGAGGCGGAACTGGTCGCGCAGGGTGCAGCGCTGTCCGCGACGGGGGCGGCGCTCTGGCCTGCCGCCCCGCCGGGTCGGGTTGCGCATCACGAGGTTTCAGCCGGGAACCATCCCTACAGCGTGGATGCGCCATCTTCCGGTATCGACCTCAGCACGACGCCTATCCGTGTGGAACGACCACCGGTCGCGGCCGGCGCGAAACCATCGCCCGATGCGGTCACCGTTGGCGCGCGGCTTTCGCCGATAATGGACGCGACCCGGTCCACCACGCTGGCCTCGATTATCCTCCTTGATCGCCACGGCACCATCGTCGCCGGGAGTTCGGCCGTCGGCAGCTACGCCGCACTCCCCGAAGTTGCCGTTGCACTTGCTGGCCGCGCCACGACCGTGCTCCGCCGTAACGGGGCATACCGCGCGACGTACCGCTTCGAATGGCTGTCCAGAGCCGCAGCGATCCGCGTCCATTACGCACGCCCGATCATCGTCGGCGATCGCGTGGTCGGCGTGCTCCTGCTGTCGCGTTCCGCCCGTGCGCTGTTCCGGGGATTGTATGAAGACCGCGGCAAGATAGCGCTGGGGATCGCTGCGATCTTCGGGTTGCTGGTGGTGCTGAGCGGCGTCATCTCCCGCGGCGTCACGCGCCCGATCGAACAGCTCGGCGCAGTAACACGCGCAGTCTCAAGCGGCCGCGGTCGCGTCCCAGAGCCTCCACCGACAGCGGCGATCGAGATTCAGGGTCTCTACGCCGATTTCGCGGTGATGGCGGCGGCGATCGAGCGTCGTTCGCGCTATCTGCGCGACTTCGCCCATGCGGTCAGCCACGAGTTCAAGACCCCGCTCGCCGGCATCCGCGGCGCGGTGGAATTGCTTCAGGATCACCCGGACATGGCGGAGGAAGACCGGCGTCGCTTCCTGGCTAACGCCGATGCGGACGCCCGCCGTCTCGCGTTGCTGGTAACGCGGCTGCTCGATCTCGCACGCGCCGACATGGCTGAGCCGGGTGAAGAAAGAACCGATGCCGCCCAGGTAGTCACGCGGGTCGCAGATGCTTCGCGAACGGCTGGTCTCTCTATCGAAATCGTGGGCTCGGACGTGCTGGCTTTTGTAACTGTGCCAGCAACGACCTTGGAAGTCGTACTCGGGACTCTACTGGAAAACAGTAGGCAGGCTGGTGCCCAATCCGTGACGATCCAGTTGTCGATCACGGATACTCAATTGCAAGTCCGCGTGAATGACGACGGGCCCGGTGTTCCATTCGCCGATCGGGGACGGCTGTTCGAGCCTTTCTTCACAACGAAGCGAGATACCGGTGGGACCGGCCTCGGACTCGCAATATCCCGTTCTCTGATTGAAGTTCAAAAGGGCAGTCTAAGTATATTAGATGGCGAGGCAACTACCTTTGTTATCCGTCTTCCGTTGGCGCATTAGTAAACGACGAGCGAAACTATACCCACAAGCCAAACATCCAAAATAATCCTGGGCTGGGCTCTTGGGCTAATCGATCACCTTGCCCCCGCATTACGAATGCGACCGTTTCTGGCAAAAACCGCAGAAAACCGTCGGTTGTTGTCGGCATTATAGGCATCGAAACGCCAAAACCGACGTATCTGCGATACCAGCACGATACCGGGATTCGGCACGCCTCGAGATCGCTGCGACTAGTCGTGCTTGCCTGCGAACGAGGCGCGGAACGATCACCACTATGATTAAGGTTCGACCATAGCCCCGAATTTACCCTGATATAACCAGAGGCTGGTTGGCGCTATGAGGGCATGGTGATGACACCCGCCCTGATGCTTCGAGAGCTCTACCTCTTGCCATTGCTGCGGACACCATCTCGTATCCACGCATCCAGACCCTGTTTGCCGTGACGGCTGCCACCACGGCAGAATGCTCGAACTAGGAGAGATCGAACGTGAAGCGTGAAGCATTTGGGGAGTGGCTGGGCCTTAAAGGCATCTCCACAGTGACACTCCGTCGCTCGTTAGCTACGCGGATCGAACGCGCGCTAACGACGCTGGGATACGCTTCTAACGATCTCGACGATGCTTTCGCTGCGGACGAACTGGCAGGCGCTCTTAATCGGCTTCAAACGCTAGGCCGGACGCTCTCGCCCGGAGAACCGCTGCCCATTCTCCTGCCGAGCGGATCGCGCAATCCGTCAAGTCGGTTGACGGGCATGGCGGCGGCGCTGCGTAATTACCGGGACTTTGCTGCTGGCAAGCCTGCGGTTCCCGATGCTGAAGATGCACAGAAAGAAGCTGTGTGGCTCGTTACGGCTCGCCACGGTGACCAAGATGGACTCGCTGGTTTTATCGAGAGAGGGGAATGGTCGCTCGTTTACGAAGGTCGCTACAGCCAGAAAGTTCGCGAGATGCAGCCTGGTGATCGAATCGTGATGCGGGATTACCGGTCGCGCTCGGTCGAACCACCGTTTGAAACCAACGGTGCGGGCGTTTCTTCGATGGTCATCCGAGCCATAGGCACGATAACCCAGAACCGAAATGATGGACTATCGGTTGCCGTAGATTGGGAAGAGATCTCTGAGCCCCGGACTTGGTTTTTCTATACCAACAACGAGACGGTGTGGCGCCTCCCGGAAAATGAACAATCCATAAGACTGATTGCCTTTCTGCTAGATCGGGAGGAGCAAGATTACGCTTGGTATCTTGCGCGACCATATTGGCGCGATCGGCTATCTTCTGGTGGGAGCGATGCCGATCGCATCCGGCGACATGCATTGGAAGAGTTTATTGAGCCGGCGAGAGCGCGGGGTAATGCCTCGGTGACTATCGGGGTGCGCGCAGTAAACGAAGCGCTCGGCCTAAAGGACGGGTGGCCAAACATCTGTCAGGCTCTCGAAGGGCGCAAATTCCTCGAAATGGCTGCCCTCGCTCCCCCTACTCGGATCGGCAAACCAATGAGCTCCGCAACCAGCTTTCGGTTCGCACTGGCTGAGGCATCAGTTGCGTGGTCTCCTGATCCTACCAATCTTATCCTTTACGGCCCGCCTGGCACCGGCAAGACCTACGCCACTGCGCGTGAGGCGGTTCGCTTGTGCACGGGCATGGAGTTAGACGATAGTGACCCAGTAGCGCGCGCTGCGCTGATGGTGGAGTATGAGCGTCTCGTTGGCACCAAGCAGATTGCGTTCGTCACCTTCCATCAATCCTATGCATATGAGGATTTCGTAGAGGGCCTACGTCCCCCGTCGGAGGGCGAGGCTGCTGAGGGAGGGCCGGGGTTCCGGCTAGATGTCCGGCCAGGACGTTTTCGCGAAATAGCGACTCTGGCGGAGCAGGCGCGCAAGCGTGTATCCGAACACCATAGCGCTGCCGATGGAAATCTGGCCGGCCGACGCTTTTGGAAAATGGGGCTTGGTGCAATTGGCACTGAAGATGATGTCTACCAAGCATGTATAGACGGCAAGTTCGTAGCACTCGGCTGGGGCGGCGACCTCGATTGGAGCGATCCTCGTTTCTCAAGCCTCGACGCGATGAGAGACGAGTGGCAGGTGCACTTTGCCGCAGATCAACATCCAGACGATCAGCAGCCGAGCCAGACCGGACAAACCTGGACCTTTCGAAACGCGATGAAAGACGGAGACATCGTCATCGTTCCGTACGGCAACACTGCATTCCGTGCGATTGGCCAAGTCACTGGTGAATATTATTTCGAACGAAGCGATCTTGGTACTTATAGCCAGCGCCGGCAGGTACGGTGGCTACTCACGCTCGACGAGCCGCTTCCTCTAGATCTGATCATCGACGGCAAGTTCACGATGCGGACGTTGTATGAGATCGACGACACGCGCATCCGGCACGCTGCCCTCGAACGGCTCTTGGGCGGTGCGGACGATGGGTCAGACAACCGGACGCCGGATCAGTTTGTGCTAGTAATCGACGAGATCAATCGCGCGAACATCTCCAAAGTGTTTGGTGAGCTAATCACGCTGATAGAGCCCGACAAACGGTTGGGCAGACCCAATGCATTGACTGTAAAGCTGCCTTATTCGCCAGGCGATTTCGGCGTGCCAGCAAACCTTCATATCTTGGGCACGATGAACACGGCCGATCGCTCGATCGCGCTGCTCGACACAGCACTTCGGCGTCGGTTCGATTTCAAGGAGTTGATGCCAGAACCAGAAAAGCTTGCGGAAGCTGCCAAGCGAACCGGTATAGATCTTGTTGCCCTGCTCGGTGCAATAAACGACCGGATCGAGTATCTCCATGATCGCGAGCATCAGATAGGCCACGCCTTTTTCATGCCCTGCATCACGAGAAACGATGTGGACCTTGTTTTGCGCCGTAAGGTCATTCCACTGCTTCAAGAGTATTTTTACGAGGACTGGGAAAAAGTCGCACAGGCGCTCGGCGACGGAGAAGCAGTAAAGACGGGCCAAGGGCGTTTCCTAACGCGAAAGATTCTGGTCCCCCCGCCTGGCGTTGAGGATCAGCGCGACGAACGGTGGCGTTGGACGATCCGACCGGCCTTTGATCTGCCACTGCTGAACGCATGACCCGCCACCTTATTCGACTACGGGAATGGGAGCGTCTCAGGATTGGCGAAGGACACCTCACGCCTGGCCGTGCGGACGCTCTTCTTGCAGCAGCGCGCGCTTCCGATCTTGGCGGCGAAGAGGGAACACGCATACTCGTTCACGCTGGTTCGGAAATCGCTACACGACAAGTCGTCGGACTTATCTCAGCCGGTGATTGCCAGCTGGAGATCTTACCGAAGATCGATGGTGTCGAAAGCGATGCCGGCGTTCGGGACCGTCTCGTTCACATGCTCGCTGAAGTATATGACCTACCCGTGGCGACAGGCGCGGCGGCAGCGCTCGGCGAACAGGATGATACACTTCTCGAACGCCTAATCAGGCTGTTCGCAGATCGGCTGATCGATGCAGCGCGCGCTGGTTTGCCGCGCCGCTATCAACTGCGAGAGGAAGATCTTCCAGCACTACGGGGACGGCTCGCAATCATGCGACAGTTCACCGCACTGGCGACGGATCCGACACGTCTCGCCTGCCGCTACGACGAGCTGTCACGAGACATCCCGCTCAACCGGATTATGAAAGCTGTTGTAACCCGCCTTCGCGCGTTGGCCCGTGGCGCCGAGACGCAACGCCGGCTCGGCGAGTTGGCCTTCGCCTATGATGAAGTTGCCTCCATAGGGCGGCGCAGTTTGCCTTGGAGCCAGCTTCATCTCGATCGTAGCGATCGACGATGGCGCCCCCTTATTGATCTTGCACGGCTGCTGCTCGGAGATCGCTTCCAGACGACCAGCGCAGGTAAGGAGGAAGGCACCGCGCTGCTCTTCGAGATGCATGTGCTATTTGAAGCCTACATTGCACGCGTCTTGGCCAAAGAGCTGCTCGGGACAGGGTTGCGTGTCGTAGCTCAAGGCGGCTTACGCTTTTGTCTCACCGAATTGGATGGTGATGGGCAATTGGGGAAAGACCGTTTTCAAACGCGTCCCGACATCCTGATTAAGCGCGGCGTCGTCGTCGTCGCAATTATCGATACAAAGTGGAAACGGTTGAGCTCACGCATCGACGACGCGAAGCAAGGTGTATCGCAAGCCGACGTCTATCAAATGATTGCGTACGGCAGGCTCTACGACTGTTCGAACCTGATTTTACTATACCCATGGCATGCTGGCGTTAACGCAGACGACGAACCGCAGCGCTATGCAGTGCGCGGCGGCAGCGACACCCTGAGCATCGTAACCGTCGACGTCGCACGAAGTGGGCGTGAAGCGGGACGGCAGGTCGCTGACGCGCTAACGGCATTAAATATCGGCAATTAAGGCCCGAACCAGGGCTTTATCGTAAGCGCGGTCTGAGGGCCGCCTTGTAGGCGGAGCGTTCAACGGGTTGATGGCAGCTCTTTGAACGGGGCCGTGATGTCGGACGAGACTATCGAACCAGCTGCAGATGTAGCGACCACTCATACGACCGGTCGTATGAGTGGTCGTATCGAGATTGTCGGGCGGGTGTCGGGCCGGCGCCGCTGGACGGTCGAGGAGAAGCTGGCGATCCTGCGCGATGCGTTTGGGCCGGATGGGTCGGTCCGGGCGGCGGTCGAGCGTCACGAGGTCGGCAGCGGCGCGATCTACACCTGGCGGCGCCAGGCGATGTCGGGTGCACTGAGCGGAGTGCCGGCCCGGCCTCAGACCGCATTTGCCGAAGTCCAAATCAGCGAGCCGCCCATGATGCTGCCGGCGCCGCCCGTCGAGGCGTCAGCGGACGCCCGGACCGCGGGGCAGATCGGCATAGAGCTGCCTTCGGGTGTACGACTGACCGTCGACGGCACGGTCGACGCCGAGGCGCTGTCGCGCGTGATCGGCGTGCTGACCCGATGATCCCGCAGCCGACATCGACGCGGATA
>NZ_QAYE01000002.1 GCF_003053745.1 Sphingomonas faeni
CCGACCTCGTGATGCTCGACCGCCGCCCGGACCGACCCATCCGGCCCAAACGCATCGCGCAGGATCGCCAGCTTCTCCTCGACCGTCCAGCGGCGTCGACCCGACACCCGCCCGACAATCTCGATACGACCACTCATACGACCGGTCGTATGACTACTCGCTACATCTGCAGCTGGTTCGATAGTCTCGTCCGACATTACGGCCCCGTTCAAAGAGCTGCCATCAACCCGTTGAACGCTCCGCCTACAAGGCGGCCCTCAGACCGCGCTTACGGCTGATAGGCATCGTCAGTCATAAAGAACTCCGTTTAATCGGCGAGCCAGTATGAGCTTACAATCATTTGCACAAGTAGCCGGATGGAAATGTCATGTCACACGGCGTCCTCGTTAAAAAAGCTGCGGCACATTATCCGCGCTACGATTTCTCATCTGCACCGACAGAGCAACGACATATGTCTGTCAGGAAATGTATGCCGGTAGAACATTACCACTGAGCCAAATTCGTTTGCCTATTAGCGTTCCCGCTTTTCAAGTGGACCAGAGCGCGAGAATATCCAGGCGCTTTTTCCAGCGCGCTTAGCCTCGAACATCATATTGTCAGCCAGATTGAGCGTCTCGTTGAGGGTGCTTCCTGTCGCCGCCCCCAAGCTGCAAGTTGCTCTCCATTCAGACGCTTCTAGCGCAGTAATCAGTTCGCGATGGATCTTCTCGGTTTTCCGCTCTGCCGAGGCATCATCTCGCACAGCGAGACAAAACGCGAATTCGTCGCCACCCAGGCGAGCGGTAACGTCATATGGCCGGACAGCTGCGGCAAGCGCCTCTGCTACAATCCGTAATACATCGTCCCCCGCGGAATGGCCGTGGAGGTCGTTCACCGCTTTGAAGTTGTCGAGATCGATCATGCCGCACAGGAGGATACGACCATCGCGAGGAGCCGACAGCTCCAGGCGCTTGCACTCGCGATTGAACGACCGCCGGTTGCCCAGGCCAGTGAGTGGGTCGATCTGCGCGTTGGCACGCTCGCGATCGAAGGTTCTGCGGAACGCTCCCACGAGGAAGATGATAAAAACCACGGCAAACGTTCTCATGCCCGCGTTCCAGGCCGCGGTCCCCGTTGGAATGGAGGAGGCTTGCGCCGAGAGTCCGTCGCCAAATCCGTTGAGGTATAGCGTCGCAAGAACCGCTACCGCTCCAAGGCCCAACCCCACCAGCCTACCTAGGCACCAAGTCGTAAGACAGAGCGGCAGGAGATAGAGGGCGCTGAGGGAATAGTGCGGTCCCGTCGCGCCATCGAGAGCTATGAGGCCTGCCCATAAGGCCGTGACCCGTTTGGCGGCGGTCCAGGGAGCAATGTCAGCAGATCTGCGCAGCATCGCTTCAAGCGGGCTCCACCTTTCTGCTGGCTTGCGGAATCGGCGCGTTATCAAACGCATGGCACCAGCTCGTCGCCAAAGGAGCAACGCATTTGCGCTAACACCAGGAATTTCGTCAGCCCGGCTCCCCTGATTGGCTCATGTGAAGGTAGCGCGTATTGAAGCCAGCTTCGTCCTTCAGGCGATCCCAATCCGGAAATGTAACCCCACGTCCGCTTTGAGTAATGAGACCGTCATTAGACAGGGATTTCAAGGTACGATTAACATGCACAGCCGTCAGGCCGACAGCGTCGCCTATCTGCTCTTGAGTCATGGGCAAGTTGTAGATTCCTCCATGATTAATACCAAGAGCGTCCGACCGGACGGCAAACTCGCACAGTAGATGGGCAATTCGTGCTCGGGCGTCTCGCCGCCCGTTATTCAGTATCCATTCCCTGTAAATGGATGCTTCCACCATACTGCTTGTAATGAATGCCGCATATATTGGTGGTCTCTCGAATATCAGAGACCGTAAAGCTAATATTGGAATTAGGACTACACTGCATCTGGTAAGCGCTTGCAGGTTGTGATCCATTGCCTCGAGGAAAAGGCTTTGTAGGTTAATAACCTCCCCTGCAAGGTGAATGGATACTATCTGGCGCTTACCATCCTTGCTGATTTTGTGGCGGAAGGCGAAGCCGGAAATAAGAACGATGCATTGCGTCGAATGATCGTTGTCACGGTTCATATAGCTGCCGGGTTCGAACGATCGCACCTTGCTTGGCAGGTTCAACAAGACGGCACGATCATCATCGGTCAGCCTCGAGTGCGTCGCCAGCTTTTGTACCATTCGCGCTAGCGACACCGAATTATCATCTGGCATTAACGCCCCCTGCAAAATGCAGGGCAAAATTGCGCGCACTTCAAAGGATACTGTTTCAAGCACCTACAGCTAAGATATAGTGCGCGCCGATACGATAACAACTATCATAGGATATGGTTTAGTATTACGTTTTATATCAAGCGCTTACAAATATGTCTCTGCATGTGAAATACATAACAGACAACCAAGCGCCTGAAATAAACACTTAATGCCTGTTGAAAAGGTGCGGTTCTCTACATCAGCATACGTGACCTATTTGTCATCGCCAATAATATTGCACGATTCATCAAGAAATGTTCGTAAATTCGTCAGGGCATCATTCGACAGAGCTACAACGTCGTTAGTCTGTCTTGGCTCAATTTGTCCTTCTTCAACTAGATGCGCTATCCATCTACTGCCCGATGCAGTGCTGACCTCAGCGCGGGTCATCAACGTTTGCTCTGAAATTATCTCGTTTTTGACGTAGCCGACGAACAAGATGAGCAGCATGCTCCACGCATGCTCGTCGAATATGTCGCTTGGGAATAGGCGTTTGCGTAGAGCGCGAACCGCCAAAATGTCTTCAGCGGCCAAGCCGCGGTCCTGATCGTTTTTCATGCCGATAGTACCGCATAAAACAACGCGGTTGGACCAAACATATGTTTCCAGATTCAGTGTTTCGTATAGAGCGAGATTGTTGCGCAAGAAAAAGATAGCGCGTCTTTAGCGTAATGGAAAAACCCGAAGATCAAGACGCGCTATCACTCTACGCAGCGATAGCGTGGGCGCTGCATCTGGCAGATGTGCGTGGAGAGAGCCTAATCGGTGCTTTTTTAGCCGACGCTCTTCATCTTGCTCAGCAGATAACTGGAAAATAGCAGGCGGTACCAAGCCCCCGCGGTCCGCGAACAGTCGACCAGCCGCTTTTATGTGAGTAACCTAAATTAGGTTCCGGGTGTCCGATTGGCCAAAACGTAGTATTGTCGAGATAGCGCCAGCGGGCCGCCAGCTCTCCGTGTGCAGAAAAGTTACGGAACGCTCAAGTTAGCGCGAATGCGGCAGCGGTGGTGCCGTTCCGCTGGCGCGGCGGATCAGGAAGCGGCATGCGGATCAGTCATTCCGCAGCCGGTGCAAGCGCTTCCCGACGCATGGAGGCCCCGTCGATCAGACGCTCGATGGAAGGCTCCAATGCCAGTCCCATGTCGCTCAGCGCGTATTTTACCCGCTTCCTCAGGAGCAGGTGGTCCGCATCCTTCCCAGTATCGCCATTCCGCAGTCCGATGTGCGTAAAACCCGGTCGTGATCACAGCTGTACGACAAACAGGTGATTCCGGACGGTAGCCTCTCGAGCGTTGCAAAACGCCGTCGCCAACGCCGATTGGCGACTATCGTGTGTTTTCCGTTGCCCAAGGAGTGTACCCGTCATTCCCACAACTCGGTCGAGACGCCATTTCGGGAAAAACGTTTTGGGAACGGTTTTTGAGAAAGGGGCGTGCAGCGGGAGAAATTACTCCTGGCTTTTGCCCGCCGTTCCCGTGGCGGGTTCCTGTCAGGGAGAGCTTCTAGCTGTGTCAGTTACAATATAATCGGTCGCGATGTAACGTCGCTAAGGCGTTTTCCCCATGAAAGGCGCATTGTATGTGCGCTGCCCCATGCCCCCGCACCATGGCGACGGCCGGTCTGGTCCGACCGTCGCTCTGGCACGTTTCATCAGCCGGGTGTGCCGATCAACGGTAGCTGGGCTAACATCCGGTGTAGTGCCAGGCTGTCCCACGGCAGGTGTTCGGTGATTCCAAGTCCGACGATATCAACGACCCCGCTGACATCCGCCAATAAGCGGACGATCTGCTGCATAGTCATTCGGCCCGATGGGTACGTGTCGACCGACGGCACAGCCGGATCGGGGTTCGAGAAAAGTAATGAGCGGAAGAGCGTCGGATCGAGCGCATCGAGGTCGAAGTGAATCGCGAGGTGCTTGGCCCCGGTGGACTGGAGCCAGTCGAGCACGGGCGCGCTTGTGCTGGCCAACGCTTCGGGCCCAGCAGTCCGCAAGCCGAGACGATCGATTAGTTCGTTCTCTTTGGCCTTGATGGCAGGGAAATCGTCCGACGTCTCTCGGCGACCGGCGAACATGACATTGCCGGGCTTCACGGGGCGGGACACCTCTGCGGTGAACTGCGCATCGCCCTCACCGAGCAAGTTGCCCAGCACCATCGTGTGGCCATGCTCGGCTTCGCTGGGTGTAATCACGTCGGGGTGGGTATCGACCCAGAGGATCGCCAGTTCGCCGTCGTACCGCTCATTTAAATAGGCAAACGGCGCTAGATCGACGAGGCAATCTCCGCCAAGCACAACCAGTCGATCCGGTCGATGCTTGTCGATTAGACGCCGAGCGTTCCGCGCTTGGCTGAGTAGCGCGCTTCGGGCTACGATGCCGTTCTCAGACGATAGCAGCACGTCGTCGGGCCGGGCGACCGGAACGTGCTCCACGGGGCCGGTCGCCGTTGGCGCGAGCCAGTTCAGTAACTCCGAACCGAAATGATAGGCCGGATTATTACCTCCCTGCCATTGCGGAAAAAGCAGGCGCAGGGTTGTCGAAGCGGAGCTGGTCATAGGGGTCCTGTTCAATGATATCGTCTAGTAAGGATCGATATAGTCACATGATTGTCGAATGGGCTTCGACACTGCGGAGACAAACGCTCATATTAGCGCTCCTGTGACGCAAATGGGAAAGCGGCGAGAGGCGAAGATGGCGGGCACGAACCTCAACGAAATCCTGGTGTTCGTCGCGATAGTCGATGCCGGAAGCTTTGTCGGAGGAGGTCTAGCGATGGGGCTGACCCGGTCGGCCGCGGCCAAATCGATCGGACGTTTAGAAGACCGGCTGGGCACCCGCCTTCTGAACCGGACGACACGAACAATCAGCCTGACGGACGAGGGACGCAACTTTTACGATCGGGGACTCGCTGTGTTGCGCGCCGTTGAGGATGCGGAAGCGAGCGTAGGAGGACGTGCTGGAACGCCGCGTGGTCTCCTCCGGCTGACCGTTCCCGACGCTTACGGCCGGCTTGTGATCCTGCCGCTAATTGCACCATATCTCGCTGCGTGGCCCGAGCTTCAAATGGAGGTCAGCTTTACTGATCGACAAGCCGATATCGTGGAGGAAGGCTTCGATCTCGCCATCCGTATTGGCGAGGCGCCGTCCGATACACGGCTCGTGTCACGGGTCGTCGCTCGGTATCGTTGGGCGTTGGTAGCGGCGCCGTCCTACATCGCTGCTCGTGGGGAGCCCAAGGAAGTAGCGGAGATCGCAGACTTTGATCGTCTTGTTTTCAGCAGTCGCGGTAGAAGACAGGGCTGGCGGTTTCGCGCGCCAGATGGTTCGTGGATCATGGCACAGGGACGTAGCCGGCTCAGGTTGGACAGCGGCGAGGCTATTCGCGACGCTGCTGTTGCTGGCCTTGGTCTCGCCTTCCTACCCGAATTCGTCGTTGCCGAAGACTTAGCTGCTGGTCGTCTCGGTCGCGTACTCGCTAACTACGACGGTGGAGACGCGGTGATCACAGCAATATACCCGAGCCGCCGTTTGCTCGAACCGCGGGTTAGAAGGTTCATCGATCTCCTATCAGAGCATCTGGGTTGACGGCGCCTATCAAGCGATGAGCCTTAAGACTGCCTTATATGGCCTCGCATTGTTGACCTTGGCCACTTCATTCCACCTTGGCATTTAACCGGTGTGCGCCGCCAAGCGAACAGCAGGTCTGACGCTTTCGCGCCAGCGCGGCTCCCAGGATTAGTGCTTTGGGCTAGTGCTGGCGAGCCCGCCGCGGCGCCGGCGAGCGCGACAGCAGAATAAGGTTTTCATTTCCCCCCCAGGGTCTTGAGATATCTCTCATGATCCGCGGCCGTCCCAACGAAGCGCTTCATGCGGGCGAGCCGTTCGGGCGGCAGCGTGGCCTCTGCGGCGGCAAGCCGATCGGCGATCCATCCCGCGTTGAAGTCTGGCACTCCGGCCCGCCTCAGGTTCTCGGCTCGACGGATGGAATCGCCGCTGCACAGCACCAGCGACCAGCCGTAGGTGCCGCGCTCGAACAGTGCCCGGCCACCGAAGTCGCCCTGGGTCCAGTCGGCAATCGCGTGATCGCCACTGATGACGATAGGTCCGATCTCGATTGGAAAGCGGGGGCTGCCAAAGTGCGCCTCGGTCACCTCGCGGATACGGCCTTTTTCAACGACGGTGTTCTGAATGCCGCAGCCAGCGAGCGCGATTGCGCCCGCCAGTGCCAGCCACCTATGCATTGATAAGCCGGCTCAGGCGTCTGACTGCCTGATCTTCCGGTTCCTTCGCGTCCATCGTATCTGCGAATTGCCCGTCGCGATCGAAGAGCAGAATGCGGGCTGTATGATCGATCGTGTAATCGCCATTGGGTAGCGGCACACGTTCGACATAGATCTTGAAGCTTTTCTCCATACGCTTCAGCTCTGCCGGATCGCCCGTGAGGCCGATGACCGGCGCATCGAACATGGACAGGAAGCTCGCAATGTCCTCGCGCTTGTCGTGCTCGGGATCGACTGAGACAAAAACGACGTTCATCTTGCCTGCTTGCGTGCCAAGCTTCTTATGGAGCAACGCCATGCGTGCCATCGTGGTGGGGCATACGTCGGGGCAGCGGGTAAAGCCGAAAAAGATCGCATACGGCTTTCCCTTCAGCGTCTGATCGGTGACGGTCTGGCCCTTAGTATCAACGAGCTTGAAGCCCCCCCCGGGGCCGGCGTGCTCTGCCGCTGAGGTCCGATTGTTGGTATCTGGACTTGCAGAACAGCCGGCGATGCCGACTGCCAGTCCGGATGCCAGCAAAGCCCTGATTGCTACTCCACGCGGCTGCGTGCGTGCGTTGGATACGCTCATCATTGGCGCCCCCCCTGGCGAACGCCAGCGACGGTCGAGCCTGCACCGACGACCTTGAAAGCGATCCTAACATCTCCGGCGCGCGCGAAGCGCAGCGTTGCAGGAATGCGTTCTCCCGCCTTGAGCGGTGACTTAAGCCCGATTAGCATGATGTGATTACCACCGGGTGCAAGCGATGCCTCGCCACCCGCCGGTATCTCAAGGCCATTGGGAAGGGGTCTCATTCGCATGATGCTGTCGTCGAGCGACATGGTGTGGATCTCGACCTTCGCAGCACGAGGTGATGTGGCGGAGACGAGCTGATCCGGCTGCGTGCTTGTGTTCCGTACCGTCACATAGCCCGCACCGATGTTTGCGCGGGGCGACGTGGCACGAGACCAGGGATCAGCAGCGGTGATCGAACCTTTACGTGCGATCTGCGCAGACAAAGGCGAAGCAAGCGCGGCGATAAGCGCCAACGCGATACGAGGTGTCATGGGAATTCCTAGAGCGACACGGCGCACCCCCTCGATCGAAATCCATTATCGCAAGGAGGGGCGGGCGCCCGAAAGGCTGCACTGCACGCTCGACGAAGTCAGGATGCGACTGCGAGGCACGTCGGAAGACGGGCTTTGCCCGTCGGGAGAACATACCTGAGTTGGTTCAGGCAGTCGGCGTACTCGGATCAGACGCCCTGAGGTGGTCCGCGTAGGTGTGGGCGCAGGTAGGACGCCGAGCGGATGATCGTTGGAGACAAACCGTACAGCGCGAGCGCGGCGACAAAGGCGAGCGCTGCAACGAGTAGAGATGGGTCGACGGCACTTAGCGCCTGGGCAGACAGGCTGGAGAACGCACACGGTATCTCTGCCTTGCCATGCTCCTTCGATTTCTCATGCTCCGGCATGGTGTGATCCATGCCGGCCATGTCCATCGCCATCGATGGCTGCTGTTGTTCAACGCCGGAGCACAGGGTCACGGCGATCCGTCCATGATTGACGGAGATCATGTACCCGGTGGGAATCAGAATGCGCAGCGCCAACACAGCGACGCAAATCAGCGCGGCTAATAGGGTATGAGCCAAGACGAGACGGCGGATTGCTTGCACGCAATGGCACTACGTAGGACGCTCCACACTGTCACTGGGGCATTTCGTCTCACGTCCCTTCATCGATCAAGCCATTAGCCGCGGATTCCTGGGACCAACTCAGTCGCGCAGAGACACATTGTTGGCGATGGCAAAATTATGCCTGCCAGCGGCAATTGGTATGGCCGAAAGCCAGTGATCCACGTCCTTTACGCCATGATGCTACTCTCAGACAGGTGTCCAACACATCAAGACACAGGGGTGCCAATGCGTACTATCAATCGAAGGACGGCCATCGTCTCTGCAGCAGTAACCCTTGGCGGAGCGGCATTAGGTAGCAGAGCTATCGCCGGGCAGGCCGAGACGGTCTCCGGGGTCTTTGACGCATCCAAGAACGCCAGCGTGGAGAAGATCGCGCCTTACCAGGCACGCTATGGCCGCACCAAGCCTCTCGTTGCTATCGTCGGCCTGAATGAGGGCACGATTATCAGTGACTTCTGCATCCCGTTCGGTGTGATGGCACGCTCCGGCGTCGCCGATGTCATGGCGGTTTCGATCAAGCCCGGTCCTGTGAAGATGCAGCCGCTCACCTTCCAGCTCCAAGCCACGGTCGACGAGTTTGACAAGCGACATCCAGAAGGTGCCGACTACATCTTCGTGCCAGCGGTCGAAAACGATAGCGATCCTGAACTGCTAGGCTGGATCAAGGCGCAGGCCGCCAAGGGCTGCACCGTAATCAGCATCTGCTACGGCGCAATGGCTGTTGCCAATACGGGCTTGTTCGATGGCCACCGGGCCACATCCCACTACAGCAATGAAGGGTTCCGGGCTAAGCGGTTCCCCAAGGTCAAGTGGCAGAAGAACATACGCTACGTCGCTGACGGTAAAGTCGCTTCCAGCGCCGGGGTCAGTGCATCAATGCCGACGTCGATCGCATTGGTCGAAGCGATCGCAGGTCCGGCAAAAGCCGCTCAGGTTGCTCGCGACGTGGGCATCGATAACTGGAGCTCGAGGCACAACAGCGATGCATTCCAGTCTGACCCTGGCAATGCAAACATGCCTGCCCGCGATGCCCGGCCGGACGTCACGCTGGGCATCCCAGTGAAAGCCGGCGACGATGAGATCGCACTCGCGCTGACGGCAGAGGCTTACAGCCGGACGGGTAATACGTTTGGCTATGCCGTTGCATCGAGCAAGGCACCGGTGCGGCTGGCTCACGGCCTTATCGTGCTGCCTGACATGGTTGCCGGCAGCGCGAAGGTCAGCCGCATGCTAGCCCCGCTCGAGGCGCGTGAGGCGACATTCGCCCTGGATATCGCGCTGACTGACATCGCAAAAACGTATGGCCCGAAAGCCGCACGCAACGTTGCCCTGTTCATGGAGTATCCGGGCAAGATTGGGTAATTGCGGTAGCGATCTGCCCCTGGCCCACACCAGAGCCTGGCCAGTAATCGGCGGTACACGCGAGAGCGCTGACAAATCAGCGCTCTCAAGGCGTGCGTGCCTACAGCATTCGCGGCAGAACGTCGCTACCGGGGCGCTTGTCGAAATACCGGTGCTTCACCACGCCAGCGACGTGAAGGACGATCATCGCCAATAAGGTGTAGGCCATGATTTTGTGAAGGAGCTGGAATGCCGCGAAACGCGCGTCATCCTTGGGAAGGAGTTCGGCAACGGGGAAGCCGAAAAAGGTAACCCCATCGCTGTGGCTGTAGCTGCTCGACATCGCATACCCCATCAGCGGCACCGCCACGAGCAACATGTACATGGCTGCGTGGACCAGCTTCGACAGCCGCGCTTCCCATACACCCATGCCGGGGGCGGAAGGCGGAAGCGTCGCTCGCAACCGGATCACGATCTGGATCACAACCAGTCCGAAAATCAGTAGCCCAAACGATTTGTGAGTTGGATAAAGCGTGCCGTACTTCCACGGTGTCGCGTCATCGAGGCTCGTCATCAACGACCCCGCCGCAATCATCCTGATGACTAGCACGGCACGAGTCCAGTGTAGCATTCGCAAGGAAAGCGGATAGCGCAGGCCGTCCCACCCAGTCACCGGAAGCGCTGAGGGTTGCTGTTGTGCAGGCGGGACGGTGGCCACCTTACTTGCTCACCGAGAAGCCGCCATGGATAGGCGTGCTTTTCAGCGGCGTGCCCCGCAACATGCGCGCGAGTGCCTGCCCAGGCGTCAGGCGTCCTTTGGTCAATGCGGTCTTGATGGTTCGGGTAGGTCGGCTCCTTACCTGATCCAGATCGATAGACACCGGACAGCGCGTGATGCTGGTGAACTTTGCGAGAGCCTTGTCGAGCTCCATTGGCGCGATCGCGATTCGAATGCGATCATTTTGACAGTCGTAAAAGCTGGCATCTTGCGCGGTGGCGGGATGTGGCAGGAGGGCAGCGATGGAAAAGGTAGCTGAGAGCAGGAACGTGCGCATGAAATCTCCGTGTTTGGGGGGCGGCTGGTGCGGCTTAGAATGGTTCGGGTGGACGGCCGAGGATATCATCAGCCGTACTGAACGATCGCTCGGCCGATCTACGCCGCCCCCGGCACTTGGCTGTAGGGCATTAATCCCTCGATTTCGGCCATAGGCTGCTTTTGCCGATGCGTCCGGAAGCAACTTGCTTAGGAGGTGGTTTGGCTTGGTTCATTAGGAGGTACGATGTCAGCGCCGTTCGCTTTCTACCTTTGCGAAGGCTTTCAACTTCTGGATCTGGCCGGGCCAACGGCCGCTTTGACTGCGGCAAACCGTCTGCTTGGCGCAGAGTATTACCGAATCGAACTCATCTCCAAAGACGGCGATACTGTGTTGGGTGATGCGGGGCTGAGCCTGACGGCACGCCTTGCGGGGGCGTCCCCCGCCGAGACGGTTGTGGTGGTGGGCGGCATGATCGAACCGATGCTGGAACCTGACAACATTGCAGGTATCCAGCGTGCATCTGCCGAAGCCTCGAGCATCGCAAGCATTTGCACCGGTGCGTTCCTGCTTGCCGCTGCGGGCTATCTGGACGGCAAACGAGCGACAACCCACTGGCAGTTCGCACAAAGACTGCAGGATCGATATCCTAGAGTGACGGTCGATGCAGACCGGATTTTCATCAACGATGGTGCGATCTGGACGTCAGCGGGCATGACCGCTGGTATTGACCTGATGCTGGCACGAATTGAAGTTGATCATGGCGCAGAAATGGCCAAATCGGTATCACGCGAGCTCGTCGTGTATCACCGGCGACCAGGTGGACAATCGCAGTACGCGGCAATCTCACAGATGGAGCCGCGGACCGACCGCATCCGCAAGGCGCTAACCTACGCACGCGACCACCTCTCAGAACCGTTATCAATCGATCGGCTTGCTGAGGCTGCCTGCCTGAGCGTTCGTCAATTCACTCGCCTGTTTCGGAAGGAAACGGGTGAAACGCCAGCACGTGCGATCGAACGTCTGCGCTGCGAAGCCGCACGCATCCGCCTCCGCGACGGGAATGAACCTGTCGGGACGGTCGCGCTGCTTGTCGGGTTCGCAGATGCAGAGCGCATGCGGTGTGCGTTCCTGCGCAGCTTTGGTCATCCCCCACAGACCCAGCGTCGGCTCGATCAGCCGCTTTCAGTAAACACTAGCGGCCTTTCCTGCTGGCCTCCGGGGTAACGGCGCCGACGCACCGGATCCGGAAATTCTTCCCAATCGGGAATGGCGATAGATGATGCAGCGCCGTACTGATCCGTCACCATTAATCCGGACCTGATAGGATCGTCGTGTCAGAAGCGCCGTTCGGTTTGAGCGAAAAAGAGCGTGAGGTACTGCGGCTGCTAACTCAGGGGCACGACGCGAAAAGTGTAGCCACCTCCTTGGGCCTGGCAGTTCATACCGTTAACGAGCGCCTTCGGGAGGCTCGCGCTAAAACGCAATCGAGCAGCAGCAGAGGAGCTGCACGCCTCTTGGCTGAGATCGAAAAGGCCAAAAATCTTGGACCCATAAAAACTGTGGTTTCGCCAACGCCCGCCGCCCCGCAACAGTCGGGGCCGCCCCACGTCGGGGCAACGGAGAGCTCGCCATTTTCGAGCCGCTGGAGATTCCTCACCATGCTGACAGCATTCGTAGCCGCAGCCGCGATCGGGGGCATTCACCTCATTTCAGGTGAGGCGCCCAAGCCCGCGGCCCCGAAGGTAATCTCCACCTTTCCGACGCAAGGCGCTACCGTAGAACCCGGCCCAACAGACCTAAGCGTCACGTTTGACCGACCTATGCGGCCAAGGAGCTATTCCTTCGTTTAAAGAAGTGCTGAGACTTACCCCAATTGCGGTACGAACCAGCCAACGCAATCGGCCGATGGGAGAACCTTCACGCTAACATGCGAGGCCGAACCTGATCGCCGCTACGAAGTCTGGTTCAACAATCCGCCGTACACGAACTTCACTGATCAGAATGGCGCGCCCGCAGTTCCGTTCAGACTGAATTTCCAAACAAAGCCAAATGCGAACCCCGCCCAATAGCGAGCACTGGCGCTACGGCCGCCTCAACCCATGCGGGGCCGGGAGCGGCCACTTGCCACACATACGGTCGTTAGCGATCGGTTCCGAGTTTCCCATTTCACCATCCAGACTGTGAGAAAACTCGCTGGGCACGCCGCACCTGGCGTTTTCCTCCTGGAGGGGGGATGAGGGCGCTAAATCCGGGTTTGCTTCTGTACCGGCGGTGGAATGGCTCGATGAGAGCATGTCTGACGCTGTGCCGGCGTAGTTGGCGGCGCGGATCAGGCCCTCACCGCCCGTATCATGCCCGGGATGCCGATGACGGTGTTGGCTCGCGTAACATTATAGGCGAGCGCGGTTAGGCTGAACTCGGCGCCCGCATTCTCCAATCGGGCAGCGAGTTTTCGAACAGTCTGCCATCTTTTTTCGGAAAGGCCGCAGCGTCGGGCGACGGCCGCCAACGCTATCCGCCTTCCCGATAGCGGACGGTCCGCATTCCTTCCCATTTAGGCCATTCCGCTTCCGCTCAATGGCGAACATAGCGATTGCGCCGCCATAAAGTAGGAAGTGCACCATGACCGATGACGAACGTCAGCTGCTGACCGCACTTGCTTGGATGTGCGAGCAGTATCTCGGCAGTGGGAAGGCCGATTGGCTGGATCACGAGGCTATGGGAGCCGGTGAAGACGCCGTTGCTCTCCTTGCGAAGTATGGGCTTGTTTCACCATCCGGACGAGGTGGTGCTTGGACTGATGCCGGCAAAGCGGTGTTGACGGCGGCTTAGCGAACGGCAGCTAACCAACTTCCTCGTCGCAAAGCAGCCAGTCCGCTTTCCTTCCCATCCCGGCCATTCGTGATGCAAAAACCAAAAGTTTTGCATCAAAATCAGTAGGGCAAAACCGCCGTGGGCTGACCCCACTTGCAAGCATTCAATAGCCCTTGCATGACGAGCAAATGCTGATTTTACCGCTCGTCATCGTTGGCATCATTTTGGGTGTTGCCCTGATTGCGGGCGCAGTAGCCGCTGTTTGCCGTCTGCTCACCAAGAGCAATGCGTTGTCCCTGACATTAGGGACTCTCAGTATGCCAGTTCTAATCGGCGCTTCATTTGTTGATTGGATAATGACGATGGAAGCGGACGACACCGCGCCCGGTAATGTCATAATCGGGAGCTTGGTCGCGCTTGTGGTAGTCACGCCTATCGCGCTGCTTGCCAGTCGCCTCACAATCAGATTCCTGTCTAAACGCGCTTCGCGGAACGGCAGCTAACCACTCGCTCTCCCGCAGGCGTGATGCAAAACTCACAAGTTTTGCATCAATTTAAAAATGGCGAGAATTCAAGCACTTCCGGTGCATAAATCCAATGCGCAATCCGCGCATGATTTACGGCTATGCACCCGCCTCACCCAATCAAGCGACGATATTGCGGCTGCATCGGAGTATGATTGAATAGCTGGGTTGGATGTAAAATCAGACGAAAGGCTTTGGGCGTAGGAATGCCTTTAGGGGCACTATCTCGGCGTAAGAACGAAATCATATGGCCCACTGTAATCCGCCCCCCACATGGAAATACGATTGGGCCGTTCCCGCCTGGCGTCATAAGCATTTGTTATATTTGTTCGATACGGATAACGCCAAAAGCTAAGACGGTTTCTCTGAGCTTTAGGAAGAACCTCGACCTGATGATCCACCGTAATAACCGGATCGCCATCAACATCAGCGTCTAAGTCAGTCTTTATTACATAAAGGCGATAACTGGCAGATTTCCTGTTAAACATCATATGACCGTCCTGTAGCATAACACTGCCACAGCAAATGCTTATGTATAATACATTTGCCAACGATGATGAAATGGGAGGCGTAGGTTTTAAAAGACCTACTATAGCCAAAATAAATATTGCGAGACCCAGCGCGGCTGAGATCCACCTTGCCCTTGCGAAAAAATCTTCTACGCCTTCCATAATCTCTATTTCCAACGCTAGGGTCCGTGTCGCATCGTTTGCAAAGGAGACGACTTGCCACCGGAGGTTTCTGCGAATGATACGATACGCATCGGATCTGTGCATCAAGAAAACCTGAGAACTCCGCCGTTCTCAGCCTGATCTAAAATTTGTGAGTTTTTCATCGCGTCGGGGCTGAGGGCTAAATCGTTACGTAGGGGTATTTGTCAGCAGTCCAGGTGGATACTCGACGGATTGGCAACGGGGAGACGCGGTGATGATGGCAACGATAATCACGTTCGGAATGACCCTGATCGCATCCTTGCAGACACAGAATATGTCAAAGGCGAATTCATCGTTTCAACATGCAGCGCCTGCCGTGCCCGAGAGCAAAAAGCCTGTTTTTCCATATCCTATGTACGTGTTGCCCGTTCAACAAAGGGACGATCGCACGCCGAAGCAGCGTTGCTGGGATAATGAAACCGCTAGGATTGGGGAAACCCTCAGCGACCTCGATCGGCGTGCGATCGATCTAAAATGCAGCCAGCGCTAACGATCAAGCTTCATGCAAAACTCGTGAGTTTTGCATCAGGAGCGTGGAAATGTGATCCGAAGCGGATATTGACGAGCAGTTGAACCGCGATACCCTGCAACGATGCGGATGTTGGCACTTCTCACGATGTTCTTTGCTGCCGCAGCGTGCGGTGTCGCAACCCAGCCGGTCAGCAACGAAACTGTTGCTGCCTTCGAGGTCCCGCTCCCGCAGGCCAAGGATCGCGCAGAATTTCTAGCTATCCTACGTGATACGGCGCGGACGGAAGGAGCGCACGTCGATGCTGCGAGCGACGACGATTTACGGGACACCGGGACTGCAATGCCGCAAGCCAAAATGAGTATCCACGCTGCGGTATGGCGAGGATCGGACGACAAAGAATCTTGGGCCACCATTATGGATCAGGCTGATCATCTTGGTCAGGTCTGGATCATGTTCGCGCGAGGTGAGGACGAGAAACTAGCCCTTCGTTTTCAAGAAAAAGCGATGCGCGAAGTCAAAGCACGATGGCCCGGTACATTATCACTATCGATCGTCAATCGCTCGACCATCCCCCTACATAGCGATCTTGTGAGGACGCCCGATGGCTATCGCATCGATCCATCCGCTGCTTCGAAATACAGTAGCAGGCCAGCGACGTGAGGTCAGGTCGGCTCGTGGGTTAGTTGATGCAAAACTTTTGATTTTTGCATCAGGATGGCCGGAATGGGAAGGAAAGCGGCCCGTCCGCTATTGGGAAGGCAGATGGGGTTAGCGGACGTTGGCTGATGCCGCGGCCTTTTCTCAAAAAGGGATGCTATTTTGAGAAACAGCCGCCCCCCGATCTGTCTGATCCGAAAACAAATTGCCATCTGTACGCGGTGTCACACCCTTCGGTCTGACCTTAGCTGGGAACGCAAGCTTCTACCGGGATAACGTTAGGCGCGGCACCCGAAGGGCGAAAAACGCGAACGGCGCTTCCGACCTGCTGACGTTGTAGGTTGAGACAGTAACGGGACGAGTGGGCCGTGGCCTCCAGCAATTGATAGTCGGCTAGTGAGATCGGGATCGGGCGTTCCTCCCCCTGCCTGTCGATCAAAACAACAGGCTGCGATTTGCGCATACGATATGAGACGATCGGAAAGTGCGCCCAGGTAATCGGGGAGCTACTATCCGCAAAGGCTCGCATGTTGGCTGCACGCCACGCGACATGGTCGAAAATGACCGCGTAGAACGTCCCGAACGTAACAAGCACCAGCGAGGCCATGATAACCTTTCGTCGGAATGACGCCTCCGCTCGCGTTCGCGTAGAGTAGCGGACGACGAACCAGCCGAGCATGACTCCAAGGAACGCGCCAAGCCAAGTCACCCCGCCAAGGAAGCGCCCGTTGATCGGCGTGACCAGAGCAGTATCAGCCGCATTGATGTCGAACACCCACAGACAGAATACCGCTGCATAGAGCCCGAACACGATGCGTTCGGTTAGTGTAAGACGCTGGCGGCTCGGCAACCCGACACCGGGGAGGTTGGTGGGTGACATGATCCCGATTTAGTGCCGAATGCTAAATGAGCCGTAAGCGCTTAGGCGCTGTACCGTCTCCTTCATTCGCAAATCCGAGGCCGCCCTGACAGACTGCCTTTTCCATTTGGAACGGCAATCGAGAAGGCCGTCGCGTTCTCGATTAAGATCCCTCGCGAGAACGCCGGCTCGGGCATGAACGCCCAATTGTTGCCGTTCGAAGTGCAGGTAGCGCGTCCCGAAAGCCGACGTTACGGTTGGCCCTAAATCGAGATAGGAGCAGCATGAAAGCGGCATTTTGGCGTTTTGCACACCAGCACTATCAAAATAGGACGCCGCTGCTCATCGTTGATGCTGCGGCATTTACATGGTTCGGGTTCTTTGTGCTGATCTATGCAGCGGCTCTGCTGGCTGGCTGGTTACCGAATTTCATAGAGGCGCTGGTCGGTCTGATGCTAGTAGGCGGTCCGTTGATGGTGGGGGTGCTTCATCGCCGTATCAGGATCGAAGCGGCTAAGGCCCCGGACGCGCTGTATAGGAAGCGGTTGCTCACAAATCGGTAATCCACGGTGTAAACTTCCCGGCGCATCGGCCCGAAAGCCGCAGATCCGCTTTCCTCACCATTCCCGAAATTCGATCCTATTTCGAGAATTGAAGCTGCCAAGGGCTGCGTCGTAAAAGGGGTCGCTTAATGTGATGATGGTGTACAGTATACGTGCGTCAAAAGGGCGTCAGCAACGACAGTGGGTCAACAAATCAAAGTGGCTGCACGTCCCCGCAACCAAACTCACTTGCAACACCTCCAAGGGCTCACCCGCGGAGGGTTTTCGCGTTTCTGGCTCAGCGCACAGCGACAGCATCGATGCCAGTTCGCCGTACCGCTCGAACGCGAGATCGCCGCCTTCCGGCGTCCGCACCACAGCCTCAATAAGCGCGCGCAACCGTTCGAACGCCTGCGCCTTCAGCGCTTCGTCCTTGAAGGCCGCGGTCAACTGTTCGACCTTCTCGCGATAAGCGCGGCTCAGTTCCGGGGTAAACAGCCCGGGCTCCGGGAAGCTGTCTGTGGTTTCCTGTTCGGTAAGTTCCTGTTTGGCGAGCAGGACCATGCGCCGCTCTGTCCAGATTTTCATCTCCTCTACGAACACCATCGCATCCACGCCTTCGAGGATGGCCGCCTTGGCGCGCGAGAGCTGCTGATCGGGATTGGCCAGTTCGGCTTCGCGCTCGGGGCGGGCGCTAACTGTTTCCGCCGTCAAGCGCCGGGTCTCTGCCTCGTATTCTAGAAGGAACGCTGCAACGACATCGTCACGCAGCATCTCACCCGACAAGCCTGCCAGCACGCGTATGTCGAGTTCGTCCTGGCGGATCGTCAGCCGGTCGCACCAAGTGGGTCCTTTCTTGGCGGCGGCCTGGCAGCCGAACCGGGTCTTGCCCGATTTCGTATAGCTCCCGCCGCAGCTGCCGCAGATCATCGTGCCGCTCAGCAGATATTTCGGGCGCTGCTGAGCGAAGAACGGCAGCGTGCCTATCTCGGTGCGCGGTTTCGCTGCACGCGGCAGCGTAGCTTGACGGGATTTGACCCGTTCCCAGAGTTCGAGCGTGACGATGCTGAGCGCCGGTGACTTGACGTCATCGGATATCTTCTCTTCCGGATTGATGAAGGCATGGCGCTTTCTCGTTTCCGGGTTCTTGCGATAGGTCTGCTTGCCGTACAGTCGTCGGCCCACACACAGCGGGTTGTCGAGGATGCCGGTGCCGCGCGCGGCATTGCCGGTCAGCGTGTTCGGCGTCCATGCCGCGGCCTTAGCGAGCGGATGTCTGCTGGCTTTGCCGTTGCGCGGCGAGGGCACACCGTCGGCATTGATGCGCCGCGTGAAGGCGATGGGCGACAGGCCGGCCGGATAGTCCTCGAAGGTCCGGACCACCACCGCGGCCTCGGTGGGCACGATCTGCTGCAGGCCGCGGATGCGTTCGCCATTGCCGTCGTGCTCGATGCGTTTTTCGTAGCCGTAGGCAGAGCCGCCGGGGTTCTGCCCCATCGCGTGACGACGCACGAGCGCATCGCGCGTCTTGTCGCTGGTGGCGCTCAACTGCTCGGCGTTGATCGTACCGATCATGCCGATGTGCAGCGGCGTGACTATGCCTTCCTTGCGCGTCGCTAGGACGATGCCGCGAAACCGGAGACGGTCGAACAATGTCGCGATATCGGCCTGACTGCACGACAGCCGGTCCATGGCGTCGGCGTAGACGATGTCGACGCCGCCTGCGGCAACCGCCGCCAGCAGCGCCTTCATACCGGGGCGGTGCATCGTAGCCGCCGACTCCGCTGCGTCTGTGAAGCACAGCACCTCCTGCCAGCCCTGGCGTATGACCTCGCGCCGGCACATCATCAGCTGCGCCTCGATCGACTGCACGTCATGTTTGTCCGTTGAATACCGCGCATATATCGCACACCGCTTCATCTTTCCTCCATTCGTGCTTCCTGTAATCGCAACGAGGGTCGTCATGATGGTCGCCTACCCCGTTTTCGGGGCGACCTGATTCTGCTGGGATATCTGCTGCCGCGCCAGGTCGCGCGCCAGCAGACGCGCGAGGTCCTGCGCGAGATCATGGAGCGGGGAGCTGCGAGGCAAATGACATCGACACAGGCTTGCTAGGCCGAACCCCTCGTGGACCACCAACGCTCAGGTCAAGTGGATGAACCGCACCAGTAAGGAGGTGGCCGTCAAACGCTGCGTTACGAGGCCCACGAGCAGTCGAGGGTGTGCCTCACAGGCGTAATGGCAGCATATTTTTCCTGTTAACCGTTATGTCCCGTTGCCTCACGTCTTACGAATACATCTCCAAAAAAACTGGACGTCAGAGCCGTTTAGGTTCATCATTAATCTTATCCAAAAGATACCGGTACTATACAACTGTCTTCAAATTGGAACTGTCACACGGAGCCCGTTCAGTGTTTCGCGGAAGGGTATCTGGCAGGACAATCGGGAAGTTGCTGTGCGACCATCTAGCTCGTCCAGAAGAGTTTCTTCATCATCAGTGACCTGGGGCAATTGCCCTATCTGTGCCGGATCGACGATGACGTGACAGGTGCCACAGGACAAGCTGCCGCCGCAGAGCGCAAGCAGTTCGTCAACGCCGCCCTCGCGAATAACTTCCATTACCGATAGTCCGGCGGTGGCCGCCAACGTTCGGGTCTGTCCTTCACGTGTGGTTACAATCAGATCGGCCATGTCTTATTCCAAGGGTAAGCGTACTGCGCCGCGAGCCGGGAGCCAGCGGGACAGATACGGTTGTCGAAAAAACGTTCGTGGCCAGCGTTCGTGGTCCAATCGAGGGAGTTCAGCGACCGCGCGCTTATCGGACGATGCGCAAACGGTCGCTGGATCGAACCCTAGGTCACACAAAACGGGGCGTGCCTCGGTGGTGATCAATAGTGGAACCTGAACTCCACGCCGACCCGGCGGGGCGTCAGGACACCGCGGGAATAATAGCGTTCGACCACGTCGCTGCGGACCTGGTTATAGGACGATATGTCGTTGCTGATCGCCGTCACCGCATATTTGTCGAAGATGTTGTCCGCGAACAGCCCGACTTCGAATGGCTTGGTGACGTAAGTCAGCGAGGCGCTGTGCGTCACATAGCCCGGGATCGCCTCGCCATTGCCGCGCAGGCCTACGCGCGAATAGATCTCGCCGCGGTAGATCGTTGCCCAGTTTGCCTCGATCTTCCTGCCGTCGCCGAGCGGATAGCTGTAGAGGAGCTGTGCGCTGCCCGAGTTCTTGGCAGATCCCGGCAGCCGATCGCCCGAAAGGGCATCGTCGCGAACGCCTTGGCTGGCCACCAGCCCGACGACACCCTGCGTCAGATGCGCGTCGACATAGGAATAGGTGCCCGTCAGCGCGAGGTTCGGGGTAATCTTGACCGTGCCCTGGAAATCGAATCCTTGCGACACCGCCTCGGCACCGTTGACGGTGATCCCGATTGCGCCGTTGAGCGTCTGGCTGGGCACCTGCACGCCCGACCATTTGACGTGATAGCCGTCGAGGGTCAGCAACAGCCGCTTGTCGAACAGGCTGGCGCGGACGCCCAGTTCTGCGTTGCGCGTGCGATCGGGGCCGTAGCCCACCTCGTTGGGCAGTGCGCACAGTACCTGCCCACCCGCCGCGGCTCTGGCCAGATCCTCGGGGGTGCAGGCGATGACCTGGTTGACGCCGCCGACGCGATAGCCCGTCGAATAGGTGGCATAGGCCAGCAGGTTCTCACTGAACTTGTACGAGGTGTTGGCCTTCCAGACGATGCCGTCCTTGCCGGTCGAGCCAGGCTTGAACCGGCTCGCATTGATCGTCGTGGACGGAAACGCGCCGATGCCCACGCCGATCAGCGGCAGCGCCGATCCGCCGACGATCGTCGCGTCGTACTTGAAGTAGCGGATGCCGCCAGTGACCTGCCACGCGTCGGTCAGGTGGAGCGACGCCTCGCCATAGACCGCCTTTTCGACGTTCTTGCTGTTGAGTTTCGAGACATATTCTAGGTCGTCGGGCCGCCCGGCGCCGGCAAAGTCCGAGAAGCCCGGCGTGTATTCATGCCGGTCGCTCGCATATTTCAGACGGTTGTAGAAGCCGCCGATCACCCAGCTCAGCGGGCCGCCATGCGTGGACACGAGGCGCACCTCCTGGTTGAGCTGCTTATAGCGACGTTCGTTGTTGGCGTAGGACGAGAAGGCGGGGAACGCCTCGTAGCCATAGTCTAGGTCGAGCAGCAGATCGGTGTTGTCGTCGACGCTGCTGATATGCTGCTTGGTATAAGCGGTGGTGCTCACCAGCTGGGCGATGCTGCCCAGGTTGATGTTGAATTCGGCGGAGAAGAGGTCGGCGCTGCGATCGACGGGCTCCAGATAGCGGAACGGCGCTTCGTAGTTGCCCGTGCCCAACACGCCGGCGCCATTCGCCTGGCGCCCGCCGGTCTTGGTCGTCTGGTGCGCGTAGGTCAGGTACGCCTTAATGTTGGGGTTGTACTCGAGCAGCAGCTGGTTGCGCGTGGTGAAGGTGTGCTCGTAGTTCACATCCTCCTTGCGCTTGAAATTCGCGGAATAGTCGGCGGTGGTGCCGAGGGAGCCGGTCGAGGTGGCCGTCGCGCGACCCGGCTGCGGGTTGGATACGCCCGGCTGCTGCAGCAGGTAGTTGTAATCCATGAAGCCGGCATTGTCGTAATAGCCGGTCGACGTGCGGAATGCGATGTGGTCCCGGACGATCGGCAGGTTGATCGCGACGTCGCCGACTCCGCCGAACTCATCCGAATGTGACTGCGCATAGCCGCGGCCATGGACGTCGATCGAGAAGCGGTCGGTTTCCGGGCGATTCGGGATGTAGCGTACGGCGCCGGCCAGCGTCCCGAGGCCATAGAGCGTACCCTGCGGCCCTTGCAGGACCTCGACCCGGTTGACGTCGATCAGCTTGAAATCGAGATAGAGCGGGACTTCGCCGAGATACACCCCGACCGAATTCCCGGCGTTGGCGCCGAGCACGCTGGTATCGCCTGACGCGATTCCGCGCAGGATGATGCCGCCGGTTGATGCCGGCCCGGTATCCGCGACGGTGACGCCGGGGACGAAGGCGGCAAGCGAACGAACATCGTCGAGCCGCAGCGATTGGATCGCCTCGGCGGACACGGCGCTGATGTTGATCGGCGCGTCCTGCAGTGTGGTTCGACGGCGGCTGCCGGTCACGATGATCTCGTTGGAGCCGGACTCGACGGCTGTTTCAGAGGCAGGCGGTGCGGGGGCATTTTGCTGTTCCTGTGCCATCGCGGGTGCTGCGGTCACGCTAACCAGCGCGGTCGCGCACAATAAACCTGCGCGCGAGAATCGTCCTGCCATTTAAGCCCCCTTGGTACGTAAAACGCTATCGCCTCTCCATGTTCTTCCTGTCGGCGTCGGCGCCTCGCTCGGGGCCAATCGCTTATGAGCAGAGTGTGGATATTATCGGCGGACCAACATGGGGCGTTTGACGTAAGCCGGCCGCGCATCCGGGGCGGGGTGCTGCAAAGACCTACGTCAAACGGCGCATGCCCGGCGGAGACGCGGCGCGATATCCAGTCGCCATGGTTCGTTACGCCACCTCGCGCGCGATACGCATGGCGCTCAGCCTGTTCTGCGCGCTGACCATGATCGCGCCGGCGCACGCGGAGCGACAGACGCGGGCTCGACTGGTAGCTTGCGGTGAGGGCAGTTGCCTCCGGCTGTCAGGATATCGGGCGCGGGCGGCCATGATCGTCAGGATCGGAGAGCATGACCTTTCGGTCGAGGGTGACCGTGCATGGCAGGCGACGGTCCCGCTGAATATCGCGCGCGCGTGGCCGATCGCCCGCAATTACGCGCTGCGCGTGGCCTTCGTTGATTTAGACGTTGGGACGGAGAGGGTTGAAACGGTCATGCTGCCGCCGGGGTCGCTTGGCGCTCGCACCCAAATCGCCTCGCTCATCGTCAGCGCGCGCTGACGCCGGCAAGCCCGTCCTTCGTCGCGCGCTTGTGATCGCACCCGGTCGGCCCTACGTTATCGTCACCTGATCGCCGGAGAGCGATGGGCCCGCGAACGCAGGAGATGATGATGAAGATTGGCCTGGCGGCATGTGCCGCACTCGTGATGGCGACCCCTGCCATTGCCGCACCCGGTGGAAATCCCTTCTCGGCCGACAGCGCCGTCCTCAACCTCAGCGGGATCGACCTCGCGAGCGTCGACGGACAGCAACGTCTCGCGATCCGGATGGACAACGTTGCGAACACGGTCTGTGGCGAGGGGCTGAGCTCGATCCACCTAGCGCTCGGCGCACAGGCGCGGGGGTGTCGTGCGGATGTGATCGCCGACATGCGGACGCGGATCGCTGCGGCAACTGCGTCGCGTGATCCCGCACGTGGCATGCAGTTGGCGTCGCGCTGACCGTTTGACCGGGGTGCGGCCGGATCGGTTCGCACCCCGGTTGCTGCTTCGTTAAATGGCGTATGGCCGCTGCAATGTCGGCGGCTACGGTTGGCGCATGAAGCGAGCGATCCTACTACGTGCAAATCTGAGTGCTGGCCTGCGTGCCGGTGCGCTTACTGCCTTTGCGCTACTATTGGCCGGCGCAGCGCCGCTCGGCACGGCGCCGCGGTTCGCGCATTGGATCGATGGCACGGCATCGGCCGAGCCCGAGGCCCAGGTACAGCAGATCGACGATGATACTTTCGTTATTCGCCAGTCGGTAAAGACCAATTTCGAGGCGCCCTTCCTCTATCTCCTGTTCGGCACCGATCGCGTGCTGCTGATCGACAGCGGCGCGGGCGGACTGAAGATTCGGCCGACGGTGGACCGGGTGATCGCGGATTGGCGCGCAAGTCACCAGCAGCGGCCAGTCCAACTGATCGTCGCGCATTCGCACTCGCATGGTGATCATCACGGTGGCGACGACGAGTTTCGCGATCGGTCGAATACCGAACTGGTCGGGCTTCAGCCGCAGCAGGTTGCGGCCTTTTTCGGCATCCGCGACTGGCCGAACGCGATTGGCCGGTACGACCTGGGGCATCGCATGCTCGATATCGTGCCGACCCCGGGACACGAGCCCGCGCACATCATGATCTATGACGCGCGGACGCGACTGATGTTCTCGGGCGACATGTTGTATCCCGGCAGGCTGTATGTGCCGCGCGATCGGTTCGACGTGTTTCGCGCAAGCGCGGTTCGGCTGGCGGGCTTTGCCAAAACCCATCCGGTGCGTGCGCTGCTCGGCGCGCATATCGAGATGACCACGACGCCCGGGAAGGATTACCCGATGGAAGCTCCCGCCCATCCGTCCGAGCACGGCCTAGCGCTGCCACCGTCGGCGTTCAACGAACTGAAGAAGGCTACCGCCAAGGCGAAGTCACCGGCGGAGATTGATCGCCACGCCGTCTTCATTGTCTATCCGGTAGAGCCAAAGCCCGCCTGAATACGGGAACCCGCATCGTAGCGGGCGACCGGGCGGTAGATCAGTTTCCGATCGTCTTGGGTTTGCGCCACCACGACATCGTGTGGGCGTCGTGCGCCGTGGTCCAAACGCCCGAGCGGGTATAGCGCAGCGCGCCGCTACCGGCGGGCGCGCCCATCCGCGTGGTGATCGCAAGCGACGAGGGATCGATCACCACGAAGGTCTGCCCGGCGGTCGTCCGCAGCCACACCTTGCCGCCGCCCGTGTCGATGTCGCCGTATTTCAACGTCTCGTCCACCTTGACACGGCCCGTTACCGCAGCGGTCGCCGGATCGATCCGCGCGACAGTGCCGTCCCCCTGTTCCTGGACCCATATCGACCCTTCGCCTGCCGCCAGGAAGCCGGGTTCGCGACCCAACGGCGTCGTGGCGACGACGTTATTGGTAGTTGGGTCGATCTTCTGCAGGCTTTGCTGCGTGCCGCTCACTGCCCAGAGCGATCCCATGCCGAAGGTCAAATAATAGCTGTCGGGGTTGGTCGGGATCGATGCGACGACGGCATTGGTGGCGGGATCGACGCGCGCGATCACACCCTTGGCGTCGCTTGCCACCCAGATCGATCCGGCGCCCGCGACGACGTTCAGTTCGCCTTTCGGATTGGCGATCCCGGTCACGATGACGGCGGTGATCTTTGCGGTCTTGAGGTCGATCCGGTTGAGCGTGAAATTCTTGCAGTCCGCGACCCATAGCGACTTGAACGCAATCGTCATGGCGCCGCAGGGATGGGCCATCGGGACTTCGGCGCGCTTGCCCTTGCGCGACCAGCGCTCGACCCGGCCGCTGTTGGTCGCCCAAATCGTCTTGCCATCGACCGCGAGAAAGTCCGCGAAGCCGGGCACGGGGATGACCTGTTCGCGCGGTTCGGCGGCCAATGCGGGCGTTGCGGCCGTGGCGATGCCGAACATCGCGGCGGCCCATGTCGTTGCGACTGTCTTATTCACTCTTTGTCTTGCCCCCGTATGTAGTCAGTATCATCGATCACGCAGGGACCTCTGTATCGGTATCGGACTGCCGCGCCTTGATCCGGTCGATCAGCGGTCGTGCCGGAAACAGGAACTGCTCCGGGATAGTCAACCGTCGGCGCTCATCCTGACCCACCAGTTCGGCTTCGCCGCTGCGGTACGTGCCGAAGATGCGATCGAGCAGGATCAGCGAATTGCCGTAATTGCAGCGCGTGTCCTCATAGGCCACCGAGTGGTGGAGGCTGTGGTTCTGGATCGTGGTGAAGACGAACGCGTACCATCGCGGCGGATCGAACCGCGTGTTGGCATGCGCGAAGGTCGACACCACCGCGAGGATGTTGAGCGCACAGAAGATCGCGGCCTGGGAAAGGTCGAGAAGCGCAACCACGCTGAGGCTGATCAGGAACAGCTCGATCGGATTGCCGACCGCACCCTTCATCGCGTTGAGCTGCGTCAGGTGATGATGCGGCGCATGCGTCGACCAGAAGAACGACTGGTTGTGCATCAGGCGGTGCAGCCAATATTGCCCGAACTCGATCAGGACGACGACCAGTGCGACCTGCAGCACGAACGGCAGGTGCATCGCCCACGGCGTTGCGATGCCGAGCGCCTGCTTGGCGGCCATCATCGGCTCGTCGGCGAAGGTCTTCGTCGCCCAGGCGATCACGGTGTAGCTGAGCACGACGTAGAAGACGTCCGTGAAGAACTCCCGCTTGGTCAGGCGCCAGCTCGAATGCCGCTCCTTGACCCATTCGAGCGCCTGGATCAGCGCGGTCGTCGTCAGGGTCGCGACCACGATGGACCAGGGGTTGTCGATCCAGCCCGCCGGGCCGAACGCCCAGAACAGGATGATGGCCGCGACCATCACGGGCTGCACGTAACTCAGAAGCAGTTTCTGCATCATAGGCACCTGATTGGGTCGGCGGTGAATGCGACCGCGCTGCGCCGTGACGTTAGGATGGGACGGCTCGCGTCGCAGGTGTGCGAATGACGTACGCCGGCGACTAGTCGACGGTGATTCCGTGACGCTCGAGGAAGTCGCGCGCGGGCCCCAGCGCGTCGGCGTGGAGACGCCAGCGATCGATCGAGTCCCGATAGAGCGGCCGGCGGACCTGCGCGGCGCTCGGCGTCGAAACCGGCGCGGCGTTGGTATGGAAATCGAGGCAGGCATCCGACCAGTCGAGTCCGCAATGCGCGAGCAGGCGGGCGGTCTCCTCCCGCTGGTTGTCGACCAGCGTCTCGTAATTGAGTTCCAGCACGCGGCCGGGCAGCACCTCGCGCCACAGCGCCATCATGCGGTCGAAGCGTTGGTAATAGGCGGCGATGTCGAGCAGGTCGTAGCTATAGTCGTAATAGCGCGATCCGACTGCGAACAGGTTGCGGAAGTTGGCGAGGATCGTGTCCATCCGGTTGCGGCGGAGGCAGACGATCGTCGCGTTGGGCAGGGTGCGGGCGATGATGCCGACATACAGGAAATTGCCCGGGAATTTGTCGATGATACGCGGTTTCGTACCGGAGGCGTGGGACGCAGCGCGCGCCAGATAGTCACGACCGATCTCGCTAAGGTCTACGCTGGCGGCGGCGTGGATCGTCTCGGGATCGAGCACGGTTCGGCTGCGCGTTCCCGCCGCGGCTTTTACCGCGAGCGGCATCGCCTGGAGTTCGCCGGCGCTCTCGACTTCGGGGTGCGACGACAGGATGCGGTCGACCAGCGTCGTGCCCGTGCGCGGCATGCCGACGATGAAGATCGGCGATGCGGGTGATGGGTTCGCGACCCAAGCCTTCGCGATCGTCGGCCAGCACGCCTCGACCGCATCGAAATTGGCGGCATCGTCGGCGAAGCGATAGGGCAGCGTGGCGCGGTGTTCGGCATTGGTTTCGGCTAGGATGGTGAACGCGGCGTGGGGATCGGCGAGGTCGTCGATCTCCTTGGCGAGCGCGTAACCGAGCAGCAAGCGATCCCGCGGTGTCCGCGTAGCCTCTCGTACGGTCGAGAGCCGGTCGACATGGTTGCGGTCTGGCGTCTGGCGGCGCAATCCTGCCAGCAGATGATGTGCGCGGGCGTCCTCCGGGCCCAAGGCGAGCAGGTCTTCGAGCGCCTGTTCCGCTTCGTCCTGTCGCCCGAGGAAGCTCAGAGCAGCCGCCTGGTTGTAGCGGAACGCGGTGTTCGTGGGCGCACGTCGCACGGCTTCGGCGAAGTGGGAAAGCGAGGCGGCATGATCGCCCAGCCGCGCATAAACGCAGCCCATCGTGTCGCGTCCGAGCGCGTCGGTCGGCGGTGACAGCTCGGCGGCGGCGAGCGCCGATGCGGCGTCCGCATCCCGCCGGACGAGCGTGTAGAGGCGGGCGAGTTGCGCCTGATATTCGCCGCACCCGTCAAGCGTGACGGCCGTTTCGATCAGGTCTATCGCGATGCGCACCTTGCCGAGCGCGGCCGTGCCGATCCCGGCGAGAAAATGCGCCTCGGCTGCGTCCGGCGCTTCCGTGCGCCAGCGGGTCGCGGCGGCAAGCGCGCCCTCGTTGTCGCCACGGGCGAGCGCCGCTCGGATAGCGGTGGCGCGGGTGGCCGTGTCTGCGGTTCGATCCATGCGGCCTCGACCTAGCGCGTCAGCGTGGTGACGGCGATCGCGGTCGCCGACGCGCGGTTCTCCACGCCCATCTTCTCGAAAATCTGCTCGAGATGCTTGTTCACGGTGCGCGGACTGATCTCGAGGATTTCGCTGACCTCACGGTTCTGCTTGCCGCGGCTGATCCAGAGCAGGACTTCGGCCTCGCGCGAGGTGAGCCCGTGCTGGGCGGCGAGCATCGCCTGCTCCTCGCCTTCGTGGCGTTCGGTCAGGCGGAACACCCACTGGTCCGCGGCGGTGTTGCGCAGCAGGCCGGCTTCCAGCGTGCGATCGCCGGCTGCCACGGTGACGCGCGCTCCCGGCATCGGGGGGCTAGCCTGCAACGCGCGCAGCGCCGCCAGGAAAGGCATCGGCAGCCCGCCGGATGCGCAGGACCAGCCGGGGAACAGCCGTTCGAGCATCGCGCTCGCGGCCGGGGTCAGCCATTGCGGCTCCCCGGCACCATCGACCGCGAGCGCTGGCCGGCCGCTCATGTCGAGTGCAAGCTGGCTGCCATGCGCGACGCGTGCGGTGGCCAGGTGCACCCGGATGCGGGCCAGCAGCTCTTCGATCACGATCGGCTTGCTGACGAAGTCGATGCCGCCGGCGTTGAGCCCGCGGACGACATGCTCCGTCTCGGTCAGCCCGGTCATGAAGATGATCGGCAGATGCTGGAACGCCGGAATGGCCTTGATGCGCAGGGTCGTCTCGAACCCGTCGAGATTGGGCATCACCGCGTCCATCAGGATCAGGTCGGGCGTGATATTCTTCAACAGCGCGAGCGCGGCGAGACCGTCGATCGCGATCAGGACGGTCATCCCGGCGCTCTCGATCGTCGTGGTCAGGAACCGCAACGCCTCGGGCGTGTCGTCGACGACCAGGATGACCGGCCGTGCCGCCTCTGCGGGTTCAACGCGCATCGTCGAGCGTCTTCTGGAGCGAGGCGAGATCGAGGTCGAGTAGCTGGCGCCTCAGTACGGCAACAAAGGGGGCGGCGGTCGGTATCGTCTGCTCGAACATATCGAGCGCGTTTTCCAACCCGCGGAGGTGACCGATCCTCGCGAGGTCGCGTAGGCGATCGAGGAAGGGCAGGGCCGCTGCGGGCAGGGGGGCCAATACTGCGGGGGTCTCGGGTATGTCGGGTGCCGCCGCTTCGTCCCAGCGCAGATCGAGCTGCGTGCCGATCAGCGAGATCAGCGCGTCGAGTTCGACCGGCTTCGTCACGAACGCATCGTGGTTGCGGCGGTCCTCCCCACCGTTGTTGAGTTCATGCACGTCGGCGGACACCATCACGATCCGCAGCGCTGTGCCGTGCGTGGCGCGCAGCCGGGCAGCAACGTCCCATCCGCTCATCCCGGGCATCTGGATGTCGAGCAAGACGATATCGGCGGGCGTGCGTTCGGCCAGCAGGAGCCCCTCCGTTCCATTCGCTGCGGTATGCACTGCGAAACCCAGCGCGGCGAGCAGCGACTGGAGGATGGCACGCTGCGCAGGATCGTCGTCGATCACGAGCACGGTCCGTGGCGGTCCCCCATAGCCCGTGATCCTTGCACCCTGCACGGGCGGGCGCGAGGCGACCATCGGCGCGGGCAGCATGATGCGGAAGCGGAAACTGCTCCCGACTCCCGGCTCGCTTTCCACCGCAATGTCGCCGCCCAGCACGCTGGCAAGCACGCGGGTGATGGCGAGGCCCAGGCCGATGCCCGGCTGACTTTGCGCCTCTGCCGAGTTGCCGCGTTCGAACGGTTCGAACACGCGGTCGAGGTCGCCCGCGGCGATGCCGATGCCGGTGTCGCGGACCTCGATATCGGCGACCTGGCTGCGGTAGCGGACCTTGACGGCGACGCTGCCCGATTGCGTGTATTTGATCGCGTTGGAGACGAGGTTGATGAGGATCTGGCGCAGGCGCTTCTCGTCCGCCTTCACCTGCGCGGGCAGCCTATCGTCGACGTCGAGCGTCAGCGTCAGGCCCTTGGCGGCGGCCTGCATCCGGAACATGTCGACGATGTGGTCGAGCAGCCCGCGGATGTCGATCAGGTCCGATCGGATCGTCAGGACGCCGCTCTCGATCCGCGAGATTTCGAGCAGCCCCTCGACCAAATTAGTGACGTGTTCGGCGGAGCGGCGGATGATCGTCCCGACTTCCGCACCGGACAGCGTGTCGTCGCGTTCCAGCAGCTGCGCATAGCCGTAGATGACGTTGAGGGGCGAACGGATCTCATGGCTGACCGCGACGAGGTAGCGGGTCTTCGCCTCGTTGGCGGCCTCGGCCGAGACCTTGGCGCGCTCAAGCTCGGCCAGGGTCGCCGCATGGGATGCGTTCGCCGCGGTCATGACCCGCCTGGACGCGGCAGCGTGGCGATATAGGCGCGCCACCCACCGAGCGCGGTGATGTCCTCGGCGCCGACGATCGCACGCGGCTCGGCGACGAAGCCCTTGACGGTCGATCCGTCGGCGAGCGTCACCGAGCCGATCGCAAGCGGCGCCGGGACCTCGACGACGAAGCTGCCGAATGCGGCGACGTCGAGTTCGTAGACTTCCACTGCGATCGCGGCGCCGTCGTCTTCGCCGACATGGATCAGCGCGGGCTTGGGCGGTGTGGAATTGGCCATCGCGTACAGTCGATAGGTTGACGCGGTGGTGGTGGCACTGACCAGCCTCGCCTCGCGGGATGTCAGCTGCCAGTGGAGCGGCATGCTTTCGAGATGCGCGCCGACGACGGCGAGTTTCACGGTTTCCATACTATCCTCAATGTTCAGGGGCGGGGGGGGGGGAAGCGCAGCGGCGGCGAGATAGGCCTCGCCGGCGTCGAGCAGGCCCTGGTCGGTCCAGGCGGGTGCGATCAGCGTAATGCCGAAGCCGGTGCCGTTGTCACGCCAGCCGGCGGGCACAGCGAGCGCGGCCATGTCGAGCAGGTTGACGAAATTGGTGTAGAGACCGAGGTTGCTGTTGAGCGCGATCGGTGCCGCGCGCATCTCGGCGATCCGGTAGATCGTCGGCGTCGTCGGCAGCGCGAGCAGGTCGATATCCTGCCACATCGCGTCGGCGATCCGCTGAAGCGCGGCGAGCCGATACTGGCCCTCGAAGACGTCTACGCCGCTGACGGAACGTCCGGATTCCATGATCGCGCGCACGGTCGGATCGATCGCCTCTGGGTGCGTATCGAGCAGCGGCAAGGCGGCAGCCGTGCGTTCCGCCACCCAAGGGCCGCCGTATAGCAGCATCGCCGCCTCGCGCAGGGGCGCCATGTCCACCTCCACCAGTTCTGCGCCGTCCGCGGCCAATGTCGCCAGTGCCTGTTCGTACAGGCGCGCGGCGGTGGAATCGCCAAGGAAGATACGCTGGTCGGGCGCTGGTACGCCGATTCGGCGTGTGGCGACGGGACGGTCCTCGCGTGGGCGGGAATAGGCGTCGGTGCGGTCGAAGCCGGCGACTACCTCGTCGATCGCGCGCGCGTCGGCGATGGTGTGAGCCAGCACGGTGATGCAGTCGAGCGTGCGGCATGCGGGCACCAGCCCGGTGGTGCTCCAGCGGCCTTTGGTGGGCTTCATGCCGATCAGGCCGTTGAACGCGGCGGGGACGCGACCCGATCCGGCGGTGTCGGTGCCGAGCGCGAACGCTACCAGTCCGGCCGCGACCGCCACTGCCGAGCCGGAACTCGATCCGCCACTGACATAGGCACGGTTGAATACGCATGCGGGTGCGCCGTAGGGGCTGCGGGTGCCGTTGAGGCCCGTCGCGAACTGGTCGAGGTTGGTCTTGCCCATCGGGATCGCGCCGGCCGTGATTAGGCGTTCGACCACCTCGGCAGAGATGGTCGGCGTGTAAGCAAAGTCTGGGCACGCGGCGGTGGTTGGTACGCCCGCCAGGTCGATATTGTCCTTGGTCGCGAACGGCACCCCGGCAAGCGGCAGTACCTCTCCTGCGGCGATCCGTGCGTCGACGCGGCGTGCGTACGCCAGGACATCGGCATCGGCGATGCGCGTGATCCACACCGCGGGCTGGATCGCCGCATAGGCGTCGATACGTGCCAGCGCGGCTCGGGCGACGCTGACCGCATCGGTACGCCCAGACGTAACCGCGGCGGCGATGTCACCGACGTGGAAGGCGACGTCCATCACGCGACTTCCACCGCGAGCATCGCGCCGCCGGGCGAGAGCGGTTGTCGCTCCTGGACGTAGATGCGGCGTATCGTACCCGTGACGGGGCTGATCACGGGCGATTCCATCTTCATCGCCTCGATGATGCCGATCGTGTCGCCCTCCGTCACTTCCGCCCCCACGGCGACCAGCAGCTTCCACAAGCTGCCGCCGAACGGTGCCTCCACCAGTTCGCAGCCTTCGGGCACGTCGATCTCGGCAGTCGCTGCGCCAGCGTCCGCTTCCTCGGTCAATGCCGCGACCCGGTCGAACTCGCCGTTGCGCTCCCAGTCCGCACGCTCATCGTCGAACGCCGCCTGGCGTTGTACCTGGAATGCGGTGATCGACGGCGCGTTGTCGGCAAGAAAGGCGCGGTATTCCGAGAGGCGGAACACTTCCTCCTCGATCCGGATGGCGCGCCGGCCGAGCGGGAAGTCGCGACGCCACTCGGTCAGTTCGTCGTGGCTGACCGGAAAGAAGCGGATGCGGTCGAAGAAGCGCAGCAGCCACGGCTTGCCGTCGCGGAACGCGTCGGTCTGGCGCCAGGCGTTCCACACCTGGATGGTGCGGCCGAACAACTGGTATCCGCCGGGGCCTTCCATGCCGTAGATGCACATGTACGCGCCGCCGATGCCGACCACGTTGGGCGGCGTCCAGGTGCGCGCGGGGTTGTATTTGGTGGTGACGAGGCGGTGGCGCGGGTCGATCGGGGTAGCTACCGGCGCGCCGAGATAGACGTCGCCGAGGCCCATTACGAGATACTCGGCGTCGAACACGATGCGCTGGACGTCGTCGATGCTGTCGAGCCCGTTCACGCGGCGGATGAACTCGATATTGTCGGGGCACCACGGCGCGTCGTCGCGCACTGATTCCATGTATTTGTCGATTGTCTGGTAGATCGCCGGGTCTTTCCACGACAGCGGCAGGTAGATCACGCGCGACGGGATTTCGAAATCGTCGAGGCCTCCGAGCCTTTCCTCGGCTGCGGCTAGCGCATCGAGCAGCGATGCCTGCGAAAGCTGCCGGCTGTCGTAGTGGATCTGCAGCGAGCGGATGCCCGGGGTCACGTCGATGATGCCGGCAAGCGCGGCCTTCTCGACTTCGAGCATCAGTGCGTGGACGCGGAGCCGGAGTTCGAGATCGAGCATGATCGGGCCGTATTCGACCAGCAGGTTGCGATCGCCCTGCTGACGATAGGTGACGGCGGGGCGTACGCCTTGTGCCTCGATCGCGCGCAAGATCGGCGAACCGAGCGCGTTGTCGGACTCCGCTGGTTCAGCCGTCGAAGCCGATAGCGTAGCGACGAGTTGGTCCTGCGCCTGCTCGGCCGCGACCGCTGTCGCATTGTCGATCGGTGCGAAGCGGACACTGTCGCCCGGGGCGAGCTGCCCGACCTTCCATAGATCCGCCTGCGCGACCACGAACGGACAGACGAAGCCGCCGAGCGAAGGACCGTCGGGACCGAGGATGATCGGCATGTCGCCGGTGAAGTCGACCGCGCCGATCGCATAGGCATTGTCGTGGATGTTCGACGGGTGAAGCCCTGCCTCGCCGCCGTCCTTGCGTGCCCAGTGCGGCTTGGGCCCGAGCAGGCGGACGCCGGTGCGGTTGGAATTGTAGTGCACCTTCCACGCCGTGCTGCGCAGCATCGCGATGTCGTCGGAGGTGAAGAAATCGGGGGCGCCGTGCGGGCCGTAGAGGACGGAAAGCGTCCATTCGCGGGTGATCGCCGGTCGGTCGGCGAGCGCGAGCGTTGCGGCGCGCACGCTGGGCGGATCGGTTCGGGCCAGATGCAGCGTGTCGCCGGTCATCACCGCGCGCCCGGCATGGCCACCGAACTCGCCAAGCGTGAAGGCGCTGCGGCTGCCGAGGAACAGCGGCACGTCGAGCCCGCCGGCGATCGCGATATAGCCGCGCATGCCGCCAGCCGCGACGCGCCCGATCTTGAGGATCTGGCCGGCCGCAATGTCGATCGGCTCGTAGGAGGACACTGGCGTACCATCCACGACTGCACCGAAATCGGCGCCGGTCAGGCAGATCCGGGTGGCGACGTTGAAGAGCAACGTCGGCCCGGCGGCGGTGATCTCGAGCCCTGCCGTGTCTTCCGCGTTGCCGAGCAGCCGGTTGCCAAGGCGAAACGCGAGTGCGTCCATCGGCCCAGAGGGCGGTACGCCCACATCCCACAGGCCTAGCCGGCCGGGGTAATCCTGGACCGTGGTGGACGCGCCGCCCGCCAGCACGCGGATCGACCGCGGCGTATAGGCGATGTCAGCAAGCGCGCGGGTCGAGACCTCTCCGCTAGTGAACACCGGCGAGCGGACGACGGTACGCAGCCAGTCGAGATTGGTCTCGATCCCTGCAATCGACGTATGGTCGAGCGCGTCTTGCATCGCCTTGACCGCGGCGTCGCGCGTGGGTGCGGTGACGATCAGCTTGGCGAGCATCGGATCGTACCAGCTCGATACCTCGGTGCCGGCGGCGATCCAGCTGTCGACGCGCGGGCCTTCGGGAAACGAGACGCCGACCAGCCGGCCCGAACTCGGTCGGTAATCCTGCGCAGGGTCTTCGGCATAGAGGCGGACCTGGATCGACGCGCCGACTGGCTTCGCCTCGAAACCGTCGAGGAAGGCAAAGTCGCCAGCCCCGCCGCGCACCATCCATTCGACGAGATCGACACCGGTGACCTGTTCGGTGATGCCGTGTTCCACCTGGAGCCTGGTGTTGACCTCAAGGAAGAAGAAGTCGTCGCGTTCGGCGTCGTAGAGGAACTCTACCGTTCCCGCGGACCGGTAATCGGCGGCGGCGGTGAGCCGGACGGCGGCGTCGATCAGCGCCTGACGCGTGGCAGCGGGGAGCAGGGGGGCGGGAGTTTCCTCGACGACCTTCTGGTTGCGCCGCTGAAGCGAGCAATCGCGTTCGCCGAGCGCGACGACACTACCGGCGCCGTCGCCGAACACCTGAACCTCGATATGCCGCGCGCGCGCGACGTAGCGTTCGAGGAACACGCCGCCGTCGCCGAAATTGCCTGCGCCGAGGCGGGCTACGGTGGCGAAGCCCTCGCGGATATCGGCTTCGTCGGCACAGACCTTCATGCCGATGCCGCCGCCGCCCGCGGTCGCCTTGAGGATGACCGGGTAGCCGATCCCCGCCGCCGCCTCGACCGCAGCGGCTTCGTCCTGGAGCAGGTCGGTGCCGGGTGCGAGCGGCACGCCCTGCGCGGCGGCGAGATCGCGTGCGGTATGCTTCAGGCCGAAGGCGCGAATGTTGTCGGGGGTCGGACCGATGAACGCGATGCCGCGCGCGGCGCATGCCTCGGCGAAGGCGGTGTTCTCGGACAGGAAGCCATAACCGGGATGGATCGCCTCGGCGCCGGTCGCCTCGGCCGCGGCGAGGATCGCTTCTACATTGAGGTAGCTCTCTGCCGCTGGCGGTGGACCGATCCGGACCGCCTCGTCGGCCTGGGCAACGTGCGCGGACCCGGCGTCGGCGTCGCTGAACACCGCGACCGAACCGACGCCCATCGTCTTCAGCGTGCGGATGATGCGGCAGGCGATCGCGCCGCGATTGGCGATCAGGACCTTTTTGAACATCACGCCGAAACCTGCATGCGCACAGGCGTCGGGTTGAAGCCGTTGCAGGGATTGTTGACCTGGGGGCAGTTGGACACGACCACGATGACGTCCATGTCGGCGCGCAGATCGACGGTCAGTCCGGGCGCGGAGATGCCGTCGACGATGCCAAGCGTGCCGTCCGCCTCGACCGGCACGTTCATGAAAAAGTTGATGTTCGACACCATGTCCCGCTTGCCGCGTCCCGCACGGACGTTCGCGTCGAGGAAGTTGTCGACGCAGCTATGCTGGGCCTTCGTATGGTGGCCGTAGCGCAAGGTGTTGGACTCGCACGAGCAGGCGCCGCCGATCGTGTCGTGATAGGCGACGCTGGTGCCGGTGATCGTCATCATCGGCCGACCTTCGTTCGACAACAGCACCGCGCCCTCGCGCAGGAACAGGTTGCGCTGTGCCGCTATCGTGTCCTGTGCGCTGTACCGTTCGGAATCGTCGGCTGCGGCGTACATCAGGAAATCGACCGCCTGATTGCCTTCGAGATCGACAATGCGCAGCGTTTCACCAGCGGCGATGCGGTGCATCCACGGTGCGCGGGCAGGGACGATCTCGTCGTGGCGGATGGTACCGGGGTGGGGGGAAGTGGTCATGTCGGTCCTTCAGCGCGCGTACAAATCTTCGGTGTTGAGAAAGGCGCGGAGCCCCTCGGGCGTCGCGGAGCGTACAGGGTCGTCCTCAGCGGCCGGTTCGCCACGCCACGCCGTCGCGCGCAGCGGCGTCACCGTGAAATCGGCGCGGGTGTCGAGCACGTGAGGGCAGTTCGCGAGCACGACGATCAGGTCCATTTCCGCGCGCAGGACGAGCGTCCGGCCAGGCGGGAAGGGGCCGATCTCGGGCAGGGTGGCGCCGTCCTCGGCGATCCGGACGCCCTTGAACCAGTTGATGCAGGGGTGGACGTCCTTGCGACCGAGCCCGTGCCTCGCGACACCCAGCATGAAGCGGTCGCGCGCGTTCGGATGCGCGCCGTAATTCTTGCCGTCCCCGTAAGCGCGCGCGTTGGATGCTTCGTTCGATGCGCCGCAAAACGCGTCGTGCGTGCCGGCGTCGTCTGCGAGGATGGTCATCATCACGCGGCCCATGTCCGACAGCAGCAGCCGACCCGCACCCAGATAGCCGTTCCACTGCACCTTGAGCGTGTCGGCGACGTTCAGCCGTTCGGTCGGCGTCTCGGCGTTGAAGACCAGCATCGAGGCGCAGGCGTCGCCGGCGACGTCGATCAGCCGCAGGCGTGTGCCGCGCGCGATCCGGCGCGACGTGTAGCCCGCAGGGGCGACGGTCTCTTCCCAGACGGTTTCGCCGGGGGCGTCGGCGGCAACGGCGGGGAGAGTGGGCATCGCCTCTACCCGGGTGCCCGTCATCGCGCGGGCGTGATCGCGGGCGCCGTACGGATCGGCGGTGGTCGTCGTCATGCGAAGGGTCTCCGTGGAAGATCGGGCCGTGGAAGATCGCCAACACCGATCGCGTCGACGAGCGCCTGCGGTGGCAGGGTCTTGCGATCGAGCGGCAGGTCGTAGGTGGTGGTGGCGCCGAAGCGGTGCGGCGCGTGCGGATCGTGGCGGCGCTTGTCGAAGGCGAGCACGCGCGTACCAAGCTTGAACGCCTCGCCGATGTCGTGCGTCACCATCACAATGGTCAGCCCGCGCTCCTGCCAGAGCCTGGTGATGAGCGCGTGCATGTCGAGGCGGATGCCCGGATCGAGCGCGCCGAACGGCTCGTCGAGCAGGAGGATGCGGGGATGCTTGACCAGCGCCTGCGCAATCGCGAGCCGCTGCTGCATGCCGCCCGACATCTGTGCCGGATAGACGTCGAGGCTGTGATCGAGGCCGACCGCGGCGAGCATCTCGACCGCGGTGTCGCGCGCTGCACGCCGCTGCGCCCCGAACAGTCGCGCGGCAAAGGGCGCCTGCGCACATTCGAGCCCGAACATCACGTTGCGCAGCGCGGTGAGGTGCGGGAACACCGAATAGCGCTGGAACACGACGCCGCGATCGGGGCCGCATTTGGCGCGCATCGACTTGCCATCGAGCAGCACTGCGCCGCGGGTCGGCGCTTCCTGGCCGAGGATGAGGCGGAGGAACGTGCTCTTGCCGGCACCCGACGGGCCGACCACCGCGACGAAGCTGCGCTCGGCGATCTTGAGCGAGACGCGTTCGAGCACGATCTTGTCGCCATATTCGACCCAGATGTTGCGGAGTTCCAGAAGCGGGGTCACCGGCCGCCCCCATGTGCCCAAGGGAAGCCGCGGCGGCTGACGAACAGCAACAGTGCATCGGCAGCGATCGCGAGCAGCGAGATCCAGGCGACGTAGGGCAGGATGATGTCCATCGCGAAATAGCGCCGGACCAGGAAGATGCGGTAGCCGAGCCCGACATCGGAGGCGACGGCCTCGGACGCGATCAGGAACACCCAGGCCGGGCCCATCGACAGCCGTAGCGCCTCGATCAGGCGCGGCATCAACTGCGGCAGGGCAACGCGGATCGCCAATTGCCAGCTGTTGGCGCCGAGGGTCTGCGCCTTGACGGTCTGCTCGACGGGCAGGTTGGCGACGAAGCTCGTCAGGTCGCGCGTCATGAACGGTGCGATGCCGATTGCAATCAGCGCGATCTTCGAGGCTTCGTCGAGCCCGAGCACGATGAACAGGATCGGCAGCACCGCGACCGGCGGGATGACCGCGATCACCGCGACCGTCGGGCCGAGCACGGCGCGCGCGAGCGGCATGACGCCGAGCAGCAGGCCGAGGACCAGCGCGCTCGCAGTCGCAATGGCGAGGCCGATGGCGAGGCGATAGAGGCTGGCCAGCGTATCGGCGACGAGGATGACGCGATCGGTCGAGGGATCGCGATCGGTGGTGAACCCGCGAATGGCCTGCGCCATCGCCTCGAAGGTCGGCAGCACCTTGTCGGCAGGGTTCTCAAGGTGGCGCGCTTCGGAGGCGAGCAGGTAGACGAACAGCAGCGCCACGATCGGCAGCGCGCCCAGCAGAAGCTGCGCTCCGCGGCCGAGGCGGATATCGACAAGCCGCGTCAACGCCGATGCCTTGCGTCGGTGCGGTTGCGCCGGTCGGTCGTCTTGCTGGAATGTTGTGGCAGTATGCTCATCTCATCCCCGGATTTCATGCATGCCGACGGCACGGCGTGAGATCCGTCGGAACGGCTGTCCCGACGTCACTCTTCTGTTCAGTCGACGCGAGGCTACAGCTTGCCGTCCGCCGCCAGCTTCATGTAGCTCGGGTCGAACCGCAGCTTCACGTTCTTGGTATCGCCGAGCGTCTTGCCGCCGGCGAAGGTGATGCCGATCGTGTCGACGGACTTCGCGCTCGGCCCGAACAGGCCGTGGGCGAAGCTGAACTGACGGACCCTGTCGGTCACCGTGATCAGGTCCGGGTTCTCCGCATAGGCGACCGCGTCCTGCGGCTTCGCGTACAGGTGCGTCGTCTTGAGCTGTTCGTCGAAACTCGCCTCGGTCGTGCCGGCAGCCTTCGCCATGGTCGCGCGCGCGGCACGGCCCGCGGCGTCGTTGCGGGTCATGATCGCCATCGTCTCGTACCAGATGCCGGCGAGCGCCTTGCCGAGGTTCGGGTTGGCCTTGAGCGTCGCGGTGCTGACGTTGAGCGTGTCGAGGATCTCGTTGGGGATCTTCGAGCTGTCGAACACCTGCGTGGCGCCTGGCGTCGCGCGGATCGTCGACAGCTGCGGGTTCCAGGTCACGACCGCGTTCACGGTCGGGGAGGCGAATGCCCCGACGATGTCGGCGTCGCCGGTATTCACCGTCTTCACGTCGGCGAGCTTCATGCCGCTCAGTTCCAGCCCGCGCGCGAGCAGGAAATGCGAGACCGACAGTTCGACCAGCTTGACCGAGCGACCCTTGATGTCGGCCATCGTCCGGCCGTTCTTGAGCACCACGCCGTCATTGCCGTCGGAATAATCGCCGATCAGCAGCACGGTGGTATCCTTGCCCCCCGCGGCCGGAATGGTCAGCGCATCCATCGTCGTGCAGACCACGCCGTCGAGCTTGCCGGCGGCGTATTGGTTGACCGATTCGACATAGTCGTTGACCTGCACCATCCGGATCTCGATGCCGTATTTGTCGGCCCATTTCTTCACGATGCCGGACTGTTGCGCGTAGGCCCAGGGCATCCACCCAGTGTAGATCGACCAGCCGATCGTGAAGTCCTTTTTCACGACGCCTGCGCCAGTCGCGGATCCCGACGGCTTGCTGCCGCAACCGCCTAGCGCGAGCAGTACAGCGACGGCTGCGACGCCATTCAGCCACGGTCGAGACACCATCAAGCACACCCCTTAGCCATCCGATGATGCCAGCGCGCCGTTGTCCTTCGGTATGACCGGGAACAAGCACGGCGTATGCCGGCATCACCTCTTTGGCGACGTTGGCCTGCCGGAGATCATCGATGAAGAGGCAAAATAATGATGAAAGGCATAGACGAAATCTATCCCCTGCGTTGCGCCCTATGCCTTCGGGTGACTTCGTCCAAAAACAACTGTGTGGCAGTATCGCGTGATGGCTCGGCCCGCGCGAGTAGGAAGATGTCGTAGGCGGGCTCCGCATCGGCGTACAGCAGCGGCCATAAGCGTCCCTTCGCGACCGCGTCCGCAGCGGCGAGCACTGGCAGGAATCCGATGCCGACGCCAAGGCTGATCAGTCGGGCCGCCTCGTTGATGTCCTCCGCATGACCGTTCGCCTTCGTGCCAAGACGGTAGCGACGGCGAAGGCGGGTGATGGTGTCGAGTTCGTCCTCGCCGGTCAGGACGAAGCCCTCGTCCTTCAGTTCGCCCAGCCGCTCGACGCGGTGCCCGAACAGGGGGTGGCTGCGCGCGCAGTAGAGTTGCTGGCGTTCGACGAACAGCGGTTCGTAGACCAGGCTGCTCCGCGCGTTGCTGTCGTAACCGACGCCGATCTCTGCCTCGCCATGCTCCAGCGCGTCGAGCACCGCGCGCCAGGGCGAGACGCGAATCTCGATATGGATGTTGGGATTGCGGCGGTGGAAGCTGGCGATCGCTTCGTCGAACTCGGTGGAGGTGACCGCGGAAATCAGCTGGATGCGGACGATGCCCTCGACCCGCTTGGTTGCCTGCGCGACCTGATGCGGCACCATCCTTGCCGCCTCGAGCATCTCTTCGCAGATGCCGAGCAGGGCGGTGCCGGCGGCCGTCATCTCGACCCCGGACGAGGAGCGGTTCAGCAGCTGTTCGCCGACCTGTTCTTCCAGCCGTTTCAGCGCGGCGCTGATGCTCGGCTGCTGCTTGTTCAGTTTTCGGGCGGCCGCGCCGATACCGCCGGCGCGAACGATCTCGACGAAGGTCCGCAGCAGGTTCCAGTCGACCCGACTGGCGAACGTCTTGTCAGGCAGGAACGGGCTATCGACCAAACACATGGCTCCAGGATCTTGGAGCGCATCTTTAGCCGCGCGACGTTCATACGCAACGTGCGCCCGGAATTCATGAGGGAGCATGGGGAACCGGGTCGATCGTCGCTAGCTATGCGCCCAGCAGGCGTCGTCGGAACAGCGCCTTGATCCGCCGATCTTCCAGAACCCGCCCGACGGCATAGAGTGCTGCGAACATGCCCGCAAAAACATAGGCAGGCGTCGGCGACGGCTTCTTGTCGTCCTCGTCCTTCTTGCTCTTCTTCTTGGGTGGGTCGGGCTCGGGAGCGCCCAGAGCCTTGTCGATCGGGTTCAGCACCACGGGCGGTTTCTTGACCTCGGGTTTCTTGCCCTTGGCCTCGGTCCTCGCCTGCTCGAACTTGCCGAGGACGATCGTCGCCTGCGCGAACGCAAGAAACAGCAGCGGCGCGAGGAAGCAGAACAGCAACGCACGACTGGCCAGCCGGTATCGCAACACCAGCCCGGCGGCACCCGGTTCGATCCGCAGGACGCCGCCGTCGAATACCGCCATCTTGTCCTGTGCAGGCTGCCCTTGCTTGCGAAACGTCAGCGAGTTGCCTGCCCGGTCGCGCGTTGTACCGGTCTGCTGGAACAGCGGGTCGAGCCGGTCGAAGGCGTCGTCAGCAGAGTCTCCCGGCACGAGCGCGAGACTCCCCTCGACGTGCCAGATCCCGTCGATGAAGCGCCGATAGACGGAGTATCCCAGCGATGCGCGTGGGGACGTTGAGTCGAGCGCCGTGGCTCGGTCTGCGGTGGTTGCGGCTGCGGTCATTCTGCGGGGACCATCGGGGCCGGCGCCATCGCGCCCATCGACCGCCGACCGAACCGTTCCTTGGCCGACTTCCACCCTTCCGTGAACGTGTAGGTCATCGTCTCGCGGACCGACATCGGGCGACCGCCTTCCATCCCGAGCAGTTCTGCCTCGCCGTCGACGCACGTCCCGAACACGCGGTCGATGATCACCCATGTGTTGGAATAATTGCTGCGGCTCGCCTCATAGTCCTGCGAGTGATGCACGCTGTGATGCTCGGTGGTGTTGAACAGGAAGCGCCACCAGCGCGGCGAATTGAAGCGGACATTGATGTGCTGGTAGGTGCCGACCGCCAGGCCGAAGGCCCCTGCGAGTAAGGCGGCGCGCGGCACGAAATCGAAGAACCCGCCGATGCCGAGCCCGATCAGGAACAGCTCGACCGGATTGCCGACCGCGCCCTTGTTGACGTTGAGCTGCGTGATGTAGTGATGCGGCGCGTGCGCGAGCCACAGCGGATGCCAGTTGTGCATCCCGCGGTGCATCCAATACTGCCCGAAATCGAAGACGATCGAGATCATCAGCGCCTGCACCAGCAGCGGCAGGCCGGTGAACCAGGCGAACTTTTCCCAGTCGAACGAATGCTGGATCGCTTCGATCATCGCACCGTCGCCGATATAGCTGTCGATCATGCGGACGACGGTGAAGCCGATCCCGACATAGAAGAGATCGGTGGTCAGTTCCTTCCAGGTCAGCCGCCAGCTTTCATGGCGCGGAGCCAGCCATTCGAGGCCGAGCAGAAGGACCTTGAAGCCGATGCCGATACCGATCGCGGTCGAAGCCTTGGCGATCGAATTGGGCGCGTAGAACCAGAAGGCTATCAGCGCGAACAGCATCGTGGGCTGGAACCAGGTGAAGAAGATTTGCTTCACCGGGCCGCCTTCGACCTTGGGGATATTTTCCCAGCCCACGATGACGGGTGCCTGTGCCCCGATCACTCTCTTGCCGACGCGAACTCCGCTCATACTATCCCCGCGATGCTCAGTTTCTACGTGGGAGATGCCTGAAAACGGGGGACGGCGTCATACGTCATCGAACGTATGTCGCCTCCATTTTGTGGAGGCGAAAAGGGAGCGAGGGTTGCTCCCGGATCGCCCACTGATGAATAGCGGAAAGCGGGTTGTTGATTTAGGCCCGGGGCTATTCCGTCGTTCATATGGCTAGTTCGGGGCCTGAACGTATGCCGTTTGGTGGAAAACGGACCGGCCGCTTTGGGGCGGCCGCCGGCCGGATCCGACTTTCCGTTCATGCGGGGGGGAGGGCAGGGTGTCTGGACGATTATCGGCGGTGGAAAGCCCAACGGCGACTTATGACGTCGTAGGGGCGTTGCCGGTCGTCCGTTCATAGAATTGATCTCGTCTTTAGGGACTTTCAATAAGCTCTCATTCTTCATTCACCGCTGGCGATGGCAAGGGCGAGGTCCATACGATCGGCGCCTCATTGGCTTTTCGTGAGAAAACGGCCGCCGATCTACGAGATTTCACCGACCGCTGTGTTTAGATGTTTGTATCGGCCTTGAAGCAGCGCGGCACCTTGGCGCCGGACGAGGTCGAGCGAGGTTGCATCGACTAGTCGGTGGCGGTGAAGCATTCAGCGATGCAACAGTGGGCGGTAACGGCGGCGAAGCATGCTGTGACTGGCTTCGCCCGCTTATTTGCTACGCGATGTGGGCCACCTCCTGAAGCAGAGGTTTCCGTGGATGCGGTTCATCGGCAGCGGCGGCTCGCGCGGATCTTCGCCGTAGCTCCTTGGCTAGCGAAGGGCGCCCCGTGCAAAGCAAGGATAAGTTCGAGGATAACCTATACGCCACCGACGCGTTTTGCCGTGAAACGCTTTTCCAGTCTCATAGCGTTCTAACGACAGAGCCGTCTTCTAAAATTCCTTAATGCGGGTTTGCAATCCGTTCGGCGTCTCATGGGGGAATGGAGACATCGACATGCCACCTTGCTTCACGCAGCTTGATCTTTGCAGTTTGATCTTGACGCACAGCAATTCAATATCTCGCAACTACTGAGCTGCGCGGCGATAAGCAGTGCTGCGACGCATCCGTCATGTTGGATCGTCGGACAGCGGCAGGTCGCTCTTTGATGCGGGCTATGCCCATCCGATCCAGACGAAGAAAATATCTGGTCGACAGCTTTTCCGTATCTAGCCGCCCACGCCGGAAACCGCACAAAACCGCAATTTTTGAGGAAAAAATGACATGCGTCGGAAACTTGGCTTTTTTAATCGCGCTGTTGTTTCAGCAAGCGTCCTTTTCTGGGCCAATTGCGCGGTAGCGCAGAGGTTAACGAGTATCGAGGCGCCTCCCACAGCTTCTGAGCCAGTGTCGATCTCTTCTGGAGAAGTCGGTGAACACGACGGTGGCCGTGAAGGAGATCACGTCACGATCGGCGTCGGCGGTCTGTATCAGCCCGCCTATATGGGCTCGAGAAAATATCAGTTTCAGCCGATCCCGGCGATCGACATCAAGCACGGGAAGTTCTTCGTCAATTTCCAGAACGGAATTGGCGTAGCGCCGGTGGACAACGATTTTTTCACGGCCGGTGTCGGTGTCGTCTTCTTATTTGATAACTATGAACGGAAGGATGTTCCTAACCGGTTCAACAAGATCGATATGGGAGCGGGCGCCCGTGGCTTCGTCAGCGTTCGACAGTTTGGCCTAGAGGCCACGGCCGGCCTTACCAAGATCCTCGTCGGCAGCACGAAAGGCGTAATCGCCGATTTCAGCCTATCGCGCCCGATCATGGTAAGCGAGCGGCTGTTCCTCACGCCCTCGATCGGGACGCGATGGGCGAACGCGAAACACAATGACCGCTTCTACGGCGTGAATGCGGGTCAGGCGCAGGAATCGGGTCTTCGGCAGTTTCGCGCAGGATCGGGTTTGCTCGATGCGAAGGCGGAGCTCGGGCTTCAGTATCAGCTGACGAACCATATCGGTTTCGGTGCGACGGGCGGTGTCACGACGCTGCTCGGCAAAGTGAAGGATAGCCCGATCGTCAGGAAGAAGACCGCCCCCTTCGGCCTGGGTTTCCTGACCTACACCTTCTGAGCTGCCACAACCGATGGAATTGTCATCGTCCGGGCGGGAGCATTCGTTGGGTCGCAAAGGGCGCCGGGGGCGAAACCGACTTCCTGCGCCCGGATACCAGCAGTCGATCCCAATGCGTCAGTGGCAGCGATGACCTGTGCTGATGGTGGACACCATATTCCTATGTCGACTCTCCTTCGCGCTGGCATGGTTTTGCCTGCCATTTTGCTTGGCGCATGCGCGCTGCAACCCGATTATCGTCGGCCAGGGCTGGACGCGCCAGGATCCTGGACCAATGGCCCTAGTGGATCGCCTCCATTGTCGGCGACGGTTGTCGTCAACCCGGAAAACTGGTGGTCGCAGCTGGGCGATCCCGTCATCGATCAGCTCGTTTCGGCGGGTCTGAACTATAATCCGACATTGGCCGAGGCGGCGGCGCGGGTCGATCAGGCGCGTGCCTTCGTCGCGGTGCGCAACGCTGGAAAAGTGCCGGCCGCCGGTATCGAGGGCAGCGCCACGCGAACGCGCGATCGCTTCGATTCCTCGGGCAGCCCCAGCCAGCAGACGTCGGCTGCCCTTGGCCCCCGACTCTTCTGGGAACTCGATCTGTGGAGGCGGGTGCGGGAAGGGGCAAATGCCGCGCGTCATCGCGTCGGCGCACGAACGGCGGACGCGAGAAGTGCGCGGCTGTCGATCATAGGCGACATCGCCGACACTGTGATCGCGCTGCGTGCCTGCATCCTGACACGGGAGTCGCGCGACCGCGATATCGCCTCGCGGGAAACCGAGTTGACGATCGGTCGCGTCCGGCTCGCGCTGGGTAGTATCGCGCCGGTGGCACTGGCGACGGCCCAGAGCAACCTCGCTTCGGCCCGCACCGATCGGATTGCACAGGAAGAAAACTGTCTGCGGCTGATCGATGCCCTGGTGGCACTGAGCGGTGTGGAAGCAACGAAGGTCCGCGATCTTGTCGCCCTGCACCCGCACGGCACCGCCACGCGCGATACTGGCGAGGTGACGAACGAGCCGTGGCTGCCTGTGCCACCGTCCTCCGGCCTCGCGCTTCCCGCGACCGTCTTACTGGAAAATCCCGGCGTGATGGCGGCCGAAAACGAGGCAGCCGCCCGCTGGTCGGAGGTCGCCGTCGCGCGCGCCGAGCGGCTGCCGCGGGTCGATCTGGCGGCGGTGCTGACCGGGCAGTGGATACGCGCTCTCGGCTCGGATACTTCCTTTATGACCAACTCCCTCGGAGCCACGCTTTCCGGGCCGCTCTTCGACGGTGGCGCAGGAGCGGGCAACGTCCGCAGGGCGCAAGCTGCCTACCGCGAGGCGGTTGCGCAACTCTCCCTGACCGTTCGCATCACCATCCGCGACATCGAGGATGCCCTGGCCGCCCGGCAGTCGGCAGCGCTGCGCATCGTGACCACCCAGGAAAATCTGGATGCCGCACGCTTTGCGCTCGACGCCAACGCTGCGCGCTGGCGCGCCGGCGCGATCTCACAGTTCGAGCTCGAGGACAGCCGACGACAATTCAACCGCGCGCAGCAAGGCGTGATCGCTGCAGCGGCGGATCATCGCCTTTCACGGATCGGCGAGCGGGCCGGTACGCCGGCGGACGCGCTCCACTATCTCGAGAGCTTCCTGCTGGGTGCGGTGGATACGTCGCTCGCGGCGCAAAGCGCGGTCGTCGCGCTGGAGTCGATCGGGCTAGGCACCTGCTATATCGGTGGGATCCGCAACAAGCCCGCCGAGGTGGCGGCCGAGCTCGGCCTGCCGCCGCAGTCCTTTGCGCTGTTCGGGCTTACGATTGGCGTTCCCGATCCCGCCGCCCCGGCGTCGGTAAAGCCGCGCCTCCCGCAGGACGCCGTGCTGTTCCGCGAAACCTACGGCCAGGCGGCCGCGCCGAGTGCGCTTGCGGCCTATGATCGTCGCCTGCGCGATTTCCAGCGCGAGCAGGCCATGACCGAGCGCGACTGGACGGATCAGGCCTCGCAGCGCGTGCGGGGCGCGGAGTCTCTCGCCGGACGCGATGTGCTGCGGGACGTCCTGCACGGCCTCGGCTTCCGGTTGAAATAGCGCAGTCCGACCCGGTTCTTGCGAAACAGCGATACGGAGTTCTCATGTCAAATTCGTCCGAATTCCTCTGGTACATCCCCAATCAGGTCGAGGGCGGCCATCGTGGGGACATCAGTCAAGTCGGCTCCTCGAGCCTCGACACGCTGACGAGCCATGCGGAGGCGCTGGAGCAGCATGGCTGGGGCGGCGCGCTGATCGGCGCCGGTTGGGGCCGGCCCGACACGTTCACGGTGGCGGCCGCCCTGGTGGCGCGCACGAAGACGTTTGAGCCGCTTATTGCGATCCGGCCCGGTTACTGGCGACCGGCCAATTTCGCCTCCGCCGCCGCTACGTTGGACGAGCTGTCGGGAGGACGGGTGCGCGTCAACATCGTCTCGGGCCAAGACAATCTGGCGGCCTACGGCGACAACGAGGGCGATCAGGCGCATCGCTACAGCCGGACGAAGGAGTTCATGCGCCTAGTACGGCGGCTCTGGACCGAAGAAAACGTGACGTTCGAGGGCGAGCATTTCCAGGTAGCGGGATCGACCCTCGAACCACGGATCACGCCGCGGGGTGACCGGCTGCATCCGCGCCTCTATTTCGGTGGTGCCTCAGAAGCGGCCGAACGCGTGGCGGCGACCGAGGCCGACGTACAGCTCTTCTGGGGCGAACCGCTCGATGGCGTGGGTGACCGGATCGCACGATTGAAGCGCCTAAGCCGTGACCTCGACCGCGATCTGCCGCCTCTCCAATTCGGGCTGCGCATCACCACGCTCGTCCGCGACACGACCGAACAGGCCTGGGCCGATGCCGAGGCCAAGGTCGAAGAGATGGTGAAGCAGCAGGGTCAGTTGAACCAGCATCGGCAAGCGCCAGCGGTCGGTCAGCAACGCCTGCTCAATCTCCACGCGCGCGGCGATGTGCTGGACGGCAACCTGTATACCGCGCCGGGCCGTTACGGCGGCGGCGGTGCGGGAACGACGTGGCTGGTTGGATCGGCCGCCGACGTCGCAAGCTCGCTGCGGAAATATCGCGATCTGGGCATCACACACTTCGTCCTGTCCGATACGCCGTATCTCTCCGAAATTCGGCGACAGGGCGATCAACTGCTTGGCCATAATCCCGCGACGGCACCGAACACCGCCAGCGACTGGTTGCGCGCCGGCTGCGCTACGGCGTCGGCGGCGACGCCGGGGTTACCGAAGCCGGGGTAGCGCGGCAGGGCGATGGCGGCTTCGTCGGGCGACAGGATCTGCATCCCGTGCGCGGCGGCCACTGCGACGGCATGTGCCGGATCCTCCATCTGGTAGGTGACCGGGTCTGCCGGCAGCGCCATGCTGGTGGCGGGGCTGCTCATCTGCATGAAATAGGCATCGAGCGCGACGGACTGCTTGCCGACCGACTGGACGATCGCCAGCGCGCGGAATTGCGCCGAGCGGATATAGAAGGCGTGCGGCTGACCGCATGGAATGAACGCCATCTCGCCGGGGTGGAGCAGCATGACCGCATCGCCGCAATACATCTCCATGATGCCGTCCAGCACGTAGACGATCTCGTTTTCCCAGAGATGGATGTGCGGCGGTGGCTCGTTACCAGGCGTGCCCTGATATTCCACCAACGCCAGGCCGCCGCCCGTCTCGGTGCCGGTGGTCAGGAAGCTAATCAGGCTGCCCATGTAGGATCGCGTCGTGTCGAGCGTCGCGGCGCGGGCGAACGGGGCGGGGGGCGTGTGCATCGAAATGGTCATGTCGGGTCCTTCGCCGGCACCCGAAGTGCTGGCGTAATTGAATGGCTGGAAGGGAGGGAGAGTCAGGCGCGGAGGGGGAGAAGCGTGCGCAACCTGGGCTCGCGCAGGTAAAGCCCGCCCCACGTCATGATGCCGAGTACCAGCGAGATGATCTGTGGCGGCGAACCGATCTCGCCGAGCCGCAGGTGCAGGCAGATCGCGCCCCCGAGAAATCCGGTCAGCAGGATCGCACCGAGCAGGGCGGTCCTCGCATTGGCGTAGAGGATGACGCAGGTCATCGTGATGGTCCCGAGCACCGGCGACAACGCGAACGGAAAGCCGGTCGCCTCGACGTCGGCGCGCAGCATCGGCAGCGATACGAGCTGCGCGACCGCATCGGCGAACAGCAGCACGACGACGATCCCGGTCAGGACACGACCGGTCCACGTCGCGGTGGAAAGCGCCGGGCGCTCCCGCGCGGGAAACTGGTTGTCCGACCGTGCTGCGACGCCGCCAAGATCGAGCCAGAACGTCACAGCGACACCGATTGCGAACAGGCGGAACTTGCAGGAGATCGTCGCCGGGCATTCGAATTCGGGTATGGATAGTCGGTAGTCATGAGCGCGCGATCCAATTCACTGCGGCGCGACTCCATGCCGCGCTATCTGATCGTGCACTCGCCCTCCGGCGTGGAGACCGGCGATTGAGCCTGCGTGGACATTGACGAGGGGAGCGTGGTAAATGGTTTTTCACGTCGAGAGGCCGTATCGATCGATCATTTACCTAGTCTGGTCGTCAACATATTGGGTTCTCTGGCGATAACGTCCGAATCTATGGCGATTGACCTGCCCGCGTCGCGCAAGACGCGGGCGCTGTTCGCGTATCTACTGCTGGCGGACCGTCCGCAGCGTCGTGAACACTTATGCGACCTGCTGTGGGACGAGGGCCCCGACGATCCGCGTGGCGCGCTGCGTTGGTCGCTGAGCAAACTGCGACCGGTCGTCGATCACGGCCGCCGTCGCCTGATCGCCGATCGGGAGGCGGTCGCGATCGACCGCGAGGGAATTGTCGTCGACCTCCAGCGTGCTCATCAGGCGCTCGATGCGGAGCCGCCGGTGGCGAGCGATCTGCTGGCCGCTCTGGTGGCGCTCCGCGATCCGCTGCTGGCGGGTCTCGACATGCCGCGGCATGAGCGGTTCGCGATCTGGCTCGCCGCAGAGCGCGCCGCGGCCGAGCGCTTGCGTCGATCGCTGCTCCACCGCTTCGTCGTGTCGATCGCGCTGTCGCCCGAGGATCGGCTGCCTTGGGCACGCGAGTGGCTCGACGCCGATCCATTCAATGCCGATGCGGCGCTGCAGCTGCAGGAGACGCTGCAACAGCTCGGGCGGCAAGACGATGCGAAGGTCGCCAAGCGCAGCTTTGCCGACGCGGTTAGCGAAGCCGGCCTATCACCGCCCCCGGCGGAATCGCGCGAACCGTCGATCTCCGCGCTTCCATCGCACGACATGCTACAGCGGCAGAAGATCCAGTTCTGCAAGGCGCGGGACGGTGTTCGGCTGGCCTATGCCTGCGTCGGTGACGGGCCGCCGCTGGTCAAGGCGGCGAACTGGCTCAACCATCTCGAACTGGATTGGGATGCGCCGATCTGGGCGCCGCTGTTCCAGGAACTCGCGCGCGACCACATGTTCGTGCGCTACGACGAGCGCGGCAACGGCATGTCGGAAGCGCGCGTGACGGACATCAATTTCGAGGCGTTCGTCTGCGATCTGGAAGCGGTGGTCGATGCCGCCGGGATCGATCGTTTCCCGTTATTGGGACTGTCGCAAGGTTGCGCGGTCGCGATCGCCTACGCCGTGCGCCACCCCGAACGAGTCAGCCACCTGATCCTGTGGGGCGGGTATGCCGCGGGCTGGCGGATCGATGCCACGCCCGACGTGGTCGAGGAACGCGAGGCGATCATCACGCTCGTCCGGCAAGGCTGGGGGCGTACCGATGCCGCGTACCGTCAGGTCGTGACGGCGACCTTCATGCCGAGCGCGACCGCTGAGGAACTCGACTGGTTCAATATTTTCCAGCGCCAGACCGTCAACGCCGAGAATGCCGCGCGCTATCTTGAAGTGTTCGCCGATATCGACGTGCGTGCGATCCTGAAGGATGTGCAGGCGCCGACGCTGGTCATGCACGCGCGCGGCGATCGGCGTATTCCGCTGGCGACCGGTGGCGAGCTGGCCGCCGAGATACCGGGCGCAGAGTTCGTCACGCTCGACAGCGACAACCACCTGCTGCTCGGGCGAGAACCCGCGTCGCTGGCGTTCGTGGCGCATGTCCGGCAGTTTTTGTCGGCACCGGTGCCGCTCGGCTAGGCCAGTGCGCTCGGGCGGATGTGCGGGCTGCTCAAGGTCGTGTGGGCGAGGCGATCGTAAACGGGACCGACGACCGCCAGCAGGCACAACGTCGAACTGAAGGCGGTCGCGGCGGTGACGATCATCGTCTGGGCAACGCTCAATTTCGAGGGGAGGGGCATATTGTATCTTTCCAGATCATGGCAGGAGCGCTGGCACGCAATCCTAACGGGTTTGATGCCGGACACGCCCGGCACCCCCATCACTGAAACGACGCCGTAGGTACGCACGTTGATTGCCGCGTGGAAACGAAGCATCCGTGCGTGGTATTAGGGTGTGGGAGACAGACGCGCCGAACTGAATCAACACCGTCTGCCAATACGCCAGCCGAGATACTCACGAAATCGTCGCGTATCTGTCGCTTGCGCGCTTTGAACGGCTTGCTTGCCTGAGCTTTTTTCGACGAACGTTCGGGTGTCCGGGAACAGCGGAAAAACATTCGCGGGCTCCCCAAACATCTGCGGCGAGCGCTCCTAGAGCTTGCACAGGCGAAGTCCCGGGTGCCTCCGATCTGATGGCCTCGAAGGCGAGATCGTGCCCTTCCTGTTCGGGGTCGAAGAACATGCCTTCCTTGCGGGGGAAATGGTTCAATACCGTCATGCCTTCGACGCCGGCGCGGCTTGCCGAGACACAGCGGTCGCGCTGTCTGGCTCGCGCAATGTTCCGTCTGCCGCGTATCGGGTGGCCGGCCATGTCGGTGAAGCCCGCGAGGCCTACATCGGGCCCAAGTCCAATGGAGGTGCCTCAGCATGTCGCGATCGACCAGCCCCTTGTTCGTGGATGCCGTGATCGATTGCATGGGCGAGGGGAGGGCGCCCACGCATGAAGAGATGATGATCGTCGCGCAGCACATCTGGTCCGATGGCGCGGCATCCCGCTCCGCGTTCGCGTGGAACAGCTTGTTGATGTCCTCGCCCGATCGTCTCTGTTCGATGCGGGCGGCCGGTCTGGCCTTGCACGGCTCGCGGTAACCTGCCGATGGCGGCGCGCGCGTATCTGCCGTGATGGACCCCGCGTACGGCAAATGAGCGGGGATGGTCTTGCGGCATGGTCGCTCGTCGCCGCCAAACCAGAATAGCTTCGTTTCTCGCCGTTGCCGCGACGCGGCGTCATCGACATCCTATCTAGACGATACGAAGCCAGCTCGCCGCTACCAGCCTTGACGGCGATGAACATCAGGATTGCGCCATGAAGAAGATCGGGTTTCTTTCGTTCGGTCATTGGTCATCATCGGCCCAATCCGCAACGCGGTCCGCCTCGGACGTGTTGCTGCAGTCGATCGACCTAGCCGTCGCTGCCGAGGAATTGGGCGCCGACGGCGCGTACTTCCGCGTGCATCATTTTGCTCAGCAACTCGCATCGCCCTTCCCGCTGCTGGCCGCGGTCGGCGCCAGGACTAGCCGGATCGAGATCGGCACCGGCGTGATCGACATGCGCTACGAGAACCCGTTCTACATGGCCGAGGATGCGGGGTCGGCCGACCTGATCAGCGGTGGCCGCTTGCAGCTGGGTATCAGCCGCGGCTCGCCCGAACAGGTGGTCGAAGGGTGGCGTCACTTCGGCTACGCACCCGCGGAGGGCGAGACCGACGCCGATATGGGCCGCCGGCATGCCGAGGTGCTGCTTGATCTGCTTAAGGGCGACGGCTTCGCGCAGCCGAGGCCAAACCCGATGTTTCCCAATCCACCAGGGTTGTTGCGTCTCGAACCGCATGCGCCAGGCTTGCGGCGACGCATCTGGTGGGGCTCATCGTCGAACGCCACCGCGGTCTGGGCCGCGCAGAACGGCATGAACTTGCAAAGCTCGACCCTGAAGGCGGACGAGAGCGGTGAACCGCTTCACGTCCAGCAAGCCAAGCAGATCCGGCTTTATCGTCAGGCCTGGAAGGACGCGGGGCATGATTGGGAGCCGCGCGTGTCGGTGTCGCGCTCGATATTCGCACTGATGAACGATCGCGACCGTGCCTATTTCGGGCGCGGCGAAAGCAGCGACCAGATCGGCGTGATCGACAACATGCGTGCCGTGTTCGGCCGGTCCTATGCAGCTGAACCTGAGCAGTTGATCGAACAGCTCCGCGCCGACGAGGGGATCGCTGAAGCCGATACGGTGTTGCTTACGGTGCCGAACCAGCTCGGCGTCGACTACAACGCGCATGTACTGGAGTCCGTCCTGACCCACGTCGCGCCAGCGCTTGGGTGGCGTTGAGGCGGCGCGGGCTACGGCTTCGCTTGGTTGCACGTTTGACAGTAAACTTCAGATGGCAATTGAAGGTTAACGATGACGATGAAAACGGACTGTGAATGAGTGTTTGAAGTTGGGAAGTGGGAAGGGCGCCCGAATGTCAAGGTATGGGTCGCCGTTACTATGCTCTCGCCGACAACAGCTTGTTTGAAAACTAGTCGCTAATTGAGATCGGTCAAATAGGATGTCTATATCCGAACTGTTTTGAATGATAGTTATCGGAACTGTAGAAGTATACGCACAACCGCGCAGATGAACGAGTGCCTGACGCTTCTTGCCGCTCATCCGCAATCACGGCTGCTCCTGGCGTCCGCTGGCTTCGCCAAACATCGCTCGCCACTGGGAAGCATAGGCAGGCGAGTAGACGGTAGACGCGTGATAGGGATTGTTGCCTGCCCGGCCGGGGGCAGAGCGCCATCGAACACGAACTGGTGATCTCGAGGGATACGGAGCGGGGCATAGGCATGCGCGAGCAGTTCGGTGGTATTTTCGCGCGCGTGGCGTTCGGCCCACCAACGCCCCGGCGGTGTTGCCGATCGTTCGAACAGCCACGGCGCGGGTTGCCGCCGGGGACCAAACTCATCCTACGGGCTTGAGAACAACACGACGCGGTTCACGGGAAACCTCTTGGCGATGAACGCCGCCATGCCGGCGCCCTGCGACAGTCCGGACACCACGATCCTCGGCCATAACGGTCTGTCGCCCGGGGTCAGATGCCCCGCCCATCCAAGTTTGGGATGCCTGCGGTCGAGGTAACGTATCACGGCGGTCAGACGCGACACGGCGCTTTCGGCGAGCGGATTCGACACCGGTCCCGTCTCACCGAACGCACGTGCGGTTCGGAACCGCGCGGAATCCTGGTCCAAGACTGGCGCTCGTTCGCCGTGAAGAACAGTCCATCCAAAACGTCCACCGCATCACGGGTTGGGCAGACGTCCGTCGCTCCCTCCAGTTCGTCCATCGTGCATGCCGCCCATCCAATCCGAAGGGGTGAGGGCGGGGACTAGCGCGTCAATCGCCCCAACACGCCGAGAGGGGGTCAGCAGTAGCCGTTGTCGACGCAACGAACGGCAAGTGGGCCGTGGCGGCCGTGTCGATTTGGATGACGAAGCTAGGGAAAGGATCGATGCTCCTGAAATCACTCGTGTACGGCCGCATGAGGCGCATCACCGACCGTCGGGTGCCATGCATACCTCAGGCCGCTGTCCTTCACATTCGGTCCAGTGTTCGCCACCATGGCGAGATGCGGACCGAAGGCGCCGGATACCGGCCTGACGATTTCACCACCCAGCACTGTCCGATCGAATAGTGCGACTTCGTGTTCGCCTCGCTCCGCACGCAACCACGCTTTCCACGTGACCAGGGTAATAGGCTCGCCTTTCAGACGCTTTTCGAACAGGGGGCGCAAGGCCGTCAGCAGTGTACGCCGGCCGTTCGAGTTCGTCCTTATCGCGTGATCCAGGTTGGCGAAATACATCATGCCCCGGCCATAAGGAACGCGCCGGACGCTCTCACGCGAGAAGGGGGCGGAATCAATACGCGATTGCGTCCAGTTCCGCGCCTCGCTGCCGTAATACTCGGCGGCCCGTCTGTTGATCTCCTCGGCGCACTCCGACCACGGGCGCAACCGCGTCTCGCATGGTAGGGTCGCAGAGATGTAGACGGTCAATCCCTCTACGAACCACGGTGCGGCGCTGTCGCCGAAATATCCTACCCAGTTGTGCGTCATCTCGTGCGCGATTGTGGTGCGAAGCCCGCTCTCGCTCTGACCGGGCAGGAAAGTCGGCGAGCCGACGGTGATCAGGCTGGCGCCATTCGCGACGGAAGCAGTGCCGGTCGCATAGGACGGTGCGTCGAGTGTCCGGATCAGCAGCAGGTATTGCGGAACACCGAGATACCCGAACGATCGCGACAGGACGCGATACGTCTGACCGGCCCACGTCATCATCGGACGTGCGTCAAAGGGGGGATGGCCGACCGTATAGGCGTTGAAGTCGTGCCCATAGGTCGACTGACCTGCCGTCAACGGTCCCGCCAGCAGCCAGCGATCGAGCAGCGCGTCTGGCGGCCCCTGTATCGTGATCGTACCGAGCCCACCGGCCATCACACCGCGCGAACCCTTCACCATTTCCGACAGATCCCACCTCAGCGCGGTTTGACGAACTCCGGGTAATTCCGGCAGCATGAGCAGACTGCCGGTGTTGCCGCCCAAGCCGTAGCCCGCCGCCTTGACACCGAACGGCGGTCCGCCCTGTCCAAACGGCGTCACCGTCATTCGGTAGCGCACCGTCACCGGGCCGGATACCGTGCGTGCTGTCGTCCAGCGACGACCAGGACTTTGGTCCGGCATGATCCAATCGGCCGTCTGCACGGCGACGGGCCCCCTTTGATCGGTGATCGTAAGATCCATGACAGCCCCCGCGACAGGAACCATACCAGCGAAGCGCAATGGCGCGACCAGCGACAGAGGGGCTGGCGATCCGCGCTGCGTTATGCGCTGCTCAACCTCCACACCGATTACTTTGCGAGTGGGATCAGTCTTGGGTCGAAATGTTACCGCCAATGAGGATGATTGTGTTGTGGCAGTGTTCGATACGGGCCTGTGGATGGGCGAAGCGGATGCTGGCCATGCCGCCGGTGCTAATACCAGGGCAAGGCTCAGCCTCGCAGCGATCGAGATCGACGAATGCATCCTTGTCATTCCTGTCTAAAAACTGGGGGAGGGCGATCTCTTGGAGGCCACTGCAGCCGTCCGCGCTGGTTGCGCAATCGTCACCAACAGACACCAGCCGACGACCCAGGTGACGTGCATCGATTGCCAGCGCTGAAGCCTAAAAATCATGGTTTAAGAACGTCGTAGTCCGTACGAGAGGTGTCGACTAAAGCATGTGCTCGCGTTATATGATATAGCATACCTTCCACTGGAGGGCTTGAAAGTGAAATTCGAGAGCTGGTCCCGCTTTACCTTCTGCTGCGAGGGGAGCGCAGTCGCGGCAATCCTGCTCGGCGGATCTATTCCCGCCCAGTCGCCGCGTCGCTCGACCGTGGAGGTTGCAGCGCTCATCGAAGACGCTGCCGCAGGTGACCCCGCACCGAGCGCGGCGGCGATGAAACAGGCAAGAGGCCCAGCGGAAACGGCACTGCTACGTGCTCGGTGGGCGGCTCTACGGCTTGACACCCGGACCGCTGAGCGTGAACTCGCCGCCTATTTCGCGTCCGGGGACACGGATCCCAGGCGTCATTCCATTGCTCTTTCCACCCGTGTCGACGTGGCCTTCGCCGCAGGCTCTTATGCGCAGGCAGTGAAAGCGATCAGCACTTGGCAATCCCTGCACGTATCGAGTCGGACCGCGGATGAGACGGCCAGCATGGCGCAGGAACTGGGAATCGCGAGTCTTCTCGCCAACCAACCTCGCCAGACAGTCATCGGCGGAATGCCGGCCAGTATCCCGACGATGCGCGACAAGGCAGGGCTCGTACGCGCGGACGTGGCGATCAATGGTCTGACGCAGAATGCCATTCTTGACACAGGTGCCAACCTGTCGGTCATGTCGGTATCCGCTGCGAAGCGACTGGGTTTGCGCATACTCGCTGGCGCGGGGAGCATCGCTAGCCCCAGTTCAGGCCAGATCGCCACACGCGTGGCGGTCGCCGATCGGCTTATCATCGCCGGTGTCGAACTGGCGCATTTCGCCTTCTTGGTCATGAACGACGCGCAGCTCAGTTTTCCTATTGCGGGGGGCTATCAGATCGACGCGATCGTGGGATTTCCGGTTTTCCGCGCGCTCGGCCGAGTGCGTTTCGACCGGGCAGGGGGATTTGCCGTGGGAAGGTCGGCGGGCCCCGCGTTGGCGGGTGATACTCTGCGCGCAAGCGGGAATGACCTGTACGTGCTCGCGAACGTCGACAAGGTCCCTGTGACGCTGCACCTCGATACGGGCGCTGCGAGCAGCGGGCTCACCAGCCTGTTCGCCAAACGCCATCCGCAGTTGATAGCAGGATTGGCGCGCGGGTCGGAAAAGATCATGGGGATAGGTGGCAATACGATCGTGGCGCAAACTGCCCTATGGAGGGATGTCAAGATGTCAGTCGGAACGGCATCGACATCATTGCCGCAGATCACCATCGCTCTCGATCTGCCAGCAGGTAGGAAGGAGAAAAGGTTGGACGCGATCGGCCAGGATGTACTCGGAGCTTTCGCGTCCTACACTCTAGACTTCGACACTATGGGCTTCGAGCTGGGGAAACCGACGGGATACGTCTCGAAAATTTCAGCTTCCCGCTCGCGACTCCGCATTCCGATAGCGGATCTACGAGCCTCACGCTGCCGGCAGTGGTAGGGCTCCCGCCAAGGCTGGTAGGAGACGCAAATTGGCCGCATTTGGTGTGCTAGCGGATCGTGCATGAACTATCTCATGCTAGCGATCGCGATCGTCTCCGAGGTTTGTGCTACGACTGCAATGAAGCAGTCCAATGGTTTCACTCGCATGCCTTGGACGTTCGTTACCGTCATCGGCTACGGTATTGCCTTCTACTTCCTGTCACTGACTCTACGTACGATCCCGACAGGCATTGCATACGCTATATGGTCAGGCGTCGGCATCGTCCTGATTTCAACGGCTGCATGGGCATTACAGGGTCAAAAGCTCGATGCCGCTGCTGTCATTGGCATGGGCCTGATCATCGCCGGCGTCATCGTCATGAACGTTTTTTCGAACGCTTCAGGCCACTGAGGCCGGCTGCGGATTTCTTCTCGTTTATCCCAGCAGGCAGTTGATCCGACCGCCACCAGCTTCTGCCCACTAGATCAACGGACGGATGAAGCGGGGAAGCGGGCGAAAGCGCTCAAATGGCCGAGTATGGGGCTCCGCGTTATCCTACGTCTATTCGGTTCGTTGCGGCAGGTCGGCAAGGGGCTTACTTCCGGAGCGAGGCCGAGGAGCGGTGACGGATCCGCTCCTTGGGGGGCTCCGGGCTCTGTTCGAAATCGCGAATTCGGCGAACAACTGCTGAGCGCCGCTCGGTAATCACATCGGCACTGGCAGTGCCACGCGGTAGACCAATATTCGGTTATCGTTGTCGACATCGGAATCGCAGGATTGGCCGGACATCTGGCAATGCCGTGCAATGAAGTCGTTGTCGTTGCCGACGAGTAGGAAATAATCGTTTGGATGGTCCTGCTCCAGCACAGGCACGAGATCCATCGCCTCCCATTTTTCAGACAGGTCCGCGACGGTCAGTCCGACGCGTGCCAGCTGGACCGGGTTGAGCATGTTGATAAACTCGACCCGATCGGCCGGAACGATGCCGGTTTTCAACGTTGTGCCGGCCGGGCTCCGCAACACGGACGCTGTGCCGGTCTCGTACGGCGTACCAGCAAGATCGGTCGCGCCGGTGGTGTCGACGAGTAGGATGCTTTTGTAGACGACGGGCGTCGTCTTCTCCGCGCCGCGACCCGCGGCATCGCGTGCGAGCATCAGGAACCTATGATCGTCGAGCGCGAGGATCTCGCTTTGCGCCGCGGTGCGGTTGGCCGCGCTGCCATCACCGCGGTGGGTATAGGCGGGCAGTTGCACCACGTGATGCGCGATCGGGTGCGTGGGCGTTGGCGTGTGGCTCAGGTCATACACGAGGACTCGCGTGTTGATCCTACCGGCTGCGTTGCCGGTGGCGCTGTCCTGCATAAGCGCGCTTTGCAGTGCCACGAACAGCGTGCGACCGTCGGGCGACAGCGACATGCCCTCCGGCCCCTGGTTGTTGCGCCGTCCGGTCTCGGGTGTTTGCAACGATCCGAAATAGGTTCGTCCGGCCCGTTGTGGCGTGATCGCGGAGGGGGGACGGATCACGCCGCGCAAGCGACCCTGCCGATCGAAATAATAGATGTTCGCGGTGTATTCATCGCCGATGTAGAAGCCGCCGTCGCGTGTGAATTGCAGCGATTCCGCATCGAACGATACCTTGCCGGCGCCCGTGCCGCTGGCCGGGGCGGGAAGAACGATGCCGCGCTCGGTAAGTGTGCCCGGCCCCGGATCGGCGCCGGTGAAGGGCTGGCCGCGAAAGTCCCGCAGTTCCAGGCCACCATCGGGTATGAGACCGAGCGTGCCACTGGCCGGCGTGAAGCGGACGTGGAAGCGGTTCAGCCGTGCGGGATAATCGAAGAAGAGCTTGGCCGCGGGATCGTTGCGACCCCGATCGGGCAGGGTCCAGAGCACACCTTCATAGTGATCGCCGACCCGCTTCCAGCTGTCGCGCGCGATCTTCAGCGAGGAGAAGGAACCGAGCGTATCGCCGAGAAAATCGACCGTGTCCGCCGACAGCATTCCTGCGCCGACCAAGCCCTGATCGACATAGGTCCGGCCGTGCAGTGAGACGCTGCGCGCGCCGACGGTCCGATCCTGATGGGGGCGGGTAATGGCCTCCTCGCCGCCAGTGAAGGCGGTGAGGAGACCCATCAGGATCAGCAGGGCCGGCAGGCGTCTAGAATGCAACGCCGAGGGTTCCGAAGACCTGCCGAGGTGCCGACGAATGGAATACCAGGATCGATCCCGTGGGGTCGCTCGGCGCGAACACGCTGCTGTCGAAATTGGAGGCATAGCGCTTGTCCGTCAGGTTGGTGACGTTCAACGACAGCTTCGTGTTCTTCAGCGGGCCGAAGTCGTCGAAGCTGTAGCTGAGACCGAGATCCACCGTAGCATACCCACCGAACCCCTGGTCGTTGGTATAGGTATAATAGCGCTTGCCCGTATATTTACCCAGCACCGAAGCGGAGAAGCCGCCCTGCGTCAGCGTCAGCATGCTTGAATAGAGCTGCTTCGGCGTATCTACCTGCTGCTTGCCATCGGTGGCGTAGAGCACGCAGGTGGTCGTGCAGAAGTTCAGATCTTGGTCATAGGTCGTCTTGTTCAGCGACGCCGAATTATACCAGGTCACCCACAGTGCGGGCTTTACCAGCACGCCCAGCTCGACGCCCCGGGCGGTGACGCTGCCGGCATTGTGGAAGGAGTTGCCGCAGCCCGGGTTCTGCTGCTGGTTCGTCGGGCAAGGGTTATACTGCAGCAAGCGGTCGTCGAACTTCACCCAATAGCCGGTCAGCGACACCTGCAGCATCCGGCTGACATACCGATAGCCGCCCTCGACGCTGCGCGACGTTTCCGGTTTCAGCGTCGATCCCTGGACGTTCCAGATCGCCTGGGTCACCGATTGCGGCCCGAGCTTGAAGCCGCCCTGGTACATCGCAATGTTCTCGGCATAGCTTGCGAACAGCTCGTGCCCGTGCGTGACTTCCCAGCGTACACCCGCCTCCGGAAGGAAGTAATCTTTGGCAACCAGCGTACCGGTTGCGAACTGAGTCGACGCCGGTGGTACGGCCTTGGCGATGCCAGGCACCGCGCGGGCATCGGAACGTGAATACGTGCCCTTGAACCCGAAATCGAAGCTCAGTTCATCGTCGAGCAGCGACACCGTGTCCTGCATGTAGAATTGCCGCGTCGTCCAGTCGGTCTCCTGGACCCACTGCGCCATCGCCGGCTGGCCGCCGAGGAACTGTCCCAAGTTGATGGGGCCCTTCACCTCGTTGCGGATATAGCGCGCCGCGCTGCTGGTGTTGCCCTCAGTCCAGACGCCTGCTTCGAAATGGTTGAAGCCTATGCGCCAGCTCAGGCTGCCGAGGATGCCGTCGCGGTCGATGGTATAACGCGTGTCGCGAATCTGCACCGGCAGGTCGTCCGCGGTGGTTGCGGTGCCCTGTGTCGAGAGCCCGGAGATAAAGTTGTTGCCGGCACCCTTGTCGGTATGGCGATAGCCCTGGACACGCGCGCTCAGGCCCTTGGCGATGTCAATGTCCGCCGCAAGATAGGAGAGTTCGTCGTTCCGCAGGATCTGGCCATTGGTGTAGGTGACGTCGCCGCTCTTCTCCGGCAGCACCGAGGGCGCGCACTTGATCGGCGTCGTCGTCACGGCGCAGGCGTTGCGGCTGAGATAGGTCTGCCAGTCGGGCGCGTAACCGCCGAGATCCCAACCGCGACGTCCCAGCGTTTCCTTGGACAGATAGGCATCGTCGGCCTGGTTGGTGCGCGAGATGTCGGCAAAGGCGGTAAGGCGGAAGCCGTCGGTCTTGTACATGATCTTGGCGTTGATCTGCTTGCTGGTGGACCGGGTATGGGCGCCTTGATCGACGAACAGGTCCTGTCGGGCATATTGGCCTGAGACATAGGCCGACAGGCCTTCATACTCGCCGGTGTCGAGGCGGACGAAGGTGCGCAGGGCGTTCTCGCTGCCGACGGTCTGGCTGATCTTGAGACCGAGATCTTTGCTCGGATTGCTGCTGGTGTACATCACCGCGCCGCCGAGATTACTGGTCGAGGCGATGCCGAGTCCGGCGATCCCCGTCGCGAGATCGGCACGACCCAGATTCTCCGAGATCAATGCGCGGCTGATCGTGAGGCCGTTGTAGTTGTTATAGGCGCCGTCGCCGAGCGGCATCTCGTCGAGCGTGTAGCCGAGATGCGTCGTGCTGAAACCGCGAACCTGCAGCGACATCGACTGTTCGTTGAGGCCCAGCGCATCGATCGACTGCGCGCTGACACCGGGCAGCATGTTCAGCGCCTTCTGAATGCTGGTACCGGGCGGCAGCGCGTCGAGGTTCGCCGGCAACAAAGTCGATACAGAGCGGGTTTCACCGGCGCCGACCACCACAATGTCGGCGGCGGTGTCGGCATCTGCGGTGGTCTCGGCATTCTGGAACTGGGGATCGGCAGACTGGGCATGCGCACCGGGAGCGAACGCAGTCAGTGCGGCGGACGCCATCAGAACGGCGTAGCCGTGACCGATGCGCAGTCCGCGGCGCGAAAAATATGTCATCGTGATTCCCTGTCGCAGCAGCCGAACAGCCGCCCCCGTCATCGCGGCTAGACGCTAGGTAAGTCATTTCGGTTGCGAAACGGCGTCGTTTGGGTGACACATTTGCGGGACAGATGTTCTTGGGCCTAAATCTGACGATCGACGACTTTCTCAATGCTGGGAGTTTCAACCGGTTCTTGAACGACCAAAAGTAGGTCCCCCCGCAACGAGGCGGGACGGCCAGCAGCTAAGCTATGATTGGCGGCGTGAAGAAGCCCTGGTCGTTTCGGTACCCGAGAAGGACGTCGTTGCCGCCGGACCCAGCGCTTGAACCGGTCGCCGTCGGCGGCGCTGTCGAGGATCAGTAAGCGCGTGCGCGGGACGCCGCCGTCGTTGCCCCACCCGGCCGACTGCCGAGGGTGCGCGCAGGTCGCGAAGTCCTCAAGCTAAGTCTCCCAGCCGCCGTTGGCGCGAAATCGGTTGGGGAGGGACGTGTTTCGGCAGAAGCGGCGGGACTAACAGCCGTATGCATGTAGATAAGCGCACGCGTCATTCCCGGAGAATAGGTCAAGCCGCCCGCTTTTGGAGGGTGTAGACGTGACCCATTCTGTTCGCCGACGTCATCGAGAAACGTGAAAATCGCTTGAAAAACCTTGTTGCTGCAATAGCTGGAGCGCCGATCGGCAAAGTAATTTCGGCCGCGGCTAGCGATAACCTATCAGAGAAGCCCTTTGTGAAATGGGGAGTAGATAGATCGATAGGTGGGTAGCCTTTCTAATTGAAGGCGCTCCGCCATCACTTACGTAATCGCCAAAGCGGATTACGTCAGCGACGGCGCAATTTCGCTCGCGACCGCGCTTTTGTCGACCATAGACCAATCGGCATGTGGGGCGTTCTGACGGTCGCAAGTGCCGGAGAAACCGTTCGTTTAACCTTTCGCGGCTAGATAGCCGTTATGCCGACGTTATCCTCAGCGCCTGCGACGGCAAACGCCAGTCGCCGCCAGAATGCCCTGGCTGGCGCAGTCCGAGGCTGTCGACGCCATCTGGCGTTCGCGGCGATTTTCTCGGGGCTGGTGAACGTCCTGTACCTCGTGCCGTCGATCTTCATGTTGCAGGTGTACGACCGCGTGGTGCCGACGCGGGGCGGGGCGACGCTGTTGCTGCTGACGCTGATCCTCGTGCTGTCGCTGGTCGTGTTCGCGGTCCTCGATGCGGTCCGCATGCGGCTGCTGCTGCGTGCGAGCATGCGGCTGGAGCGTCGGGCGGCGCCGGGCATATTGCTGCGGATTCTCGGCACGGACGGCGCGACGATCGGGCAGCGCAGCCAGGCGATGCGCGATTTCGATACAATACGGGGCACGCTGACCGGGCCGACGATCATCGCGCTGTTCGACGCGCCCTGGGCTCCGATCTACATCGCCATCGCGTTCCTGCTTCACCCGTGGATCGGGGTGCTGGCACTGGTCAGCGCGCTGCTGCTCGGCGGGATCGCGATCCTGAGCGACCGGGTGACCGCGGCGGCCGCGCGCGACACGCATGCGCGCGCGGTGCTGGCGACGCGCGAGCAGGACGTCTCGATTCACGGATCGGAGGTCGCGCGCGTGATGGGAATGCGTAACGCGCTGATTACCCGGCACCTGCTGGAGCGCGCCGAACTGGTCCGCCGTCAGTCCGCGCTGGCCGGTACATCGGGCCAGTTCCTCGCGATCACCAAGTTTCTCCGCCTCCTGCTGCAATCGCTGGCGCTGGCGCTCGGCGCGCTGCTGGCGATCCGGCAGGATATCTCGGGCGGCGCGATCTTCGCCGCGTCGCTGTTGCTCGGGCGTGCATTGCAACCCGTCGAGCAGATCCTCGGCGCGATGAAGCCGCTGGCCGCCGCGCGGAACGCCTACCGCGATCTCGACGCGTTCTGTGCGATGCCGGGGCCGTCGATCGACGCGACGACGCTGCCCGCACCGGTCGGCCGGATCGACGTTCGCGGCGTTACCGTACGCGCGGAAGGTAGCGATCGCGCGCTGCTGTCGGACATCAGCTTTTCGGTCGAGCCCGGTGAAATCGTTGCGTTGGTCGGTCCGAGCGGTGCCGGCAAATCGACGCTGTTGCGCGTGTTGTCGGGCGCGCTGTCGCCGGACACGGGCGAGGTCCGGATCGACGGCGCGAGCCTGTCGGACTGGAACCGCGAACAGCTCGGCCGCCAAATCGGCTATATGCCGCAATCGCCGTCGCTATTCCCGACTTCGGTCCATACCAACATCTCGCGGTTCCAGTCGGTACTGTCGGGCGAGAGCGAGCAACTCGACGCCGCGGTGGTCGAGGCGGCGCAGGCTGCCGGCGCGCACGAGGTGATCGTCGGCTTGCCTCAAGGGTATGCGACGATGCTGAGCATGGCGGACGGATCGGGGCTGTCGGCGGGGCAGAACCAGTCGGTCGCGTTGGCGCGCGCCCTGTTCGGTACGCCGACGATCCTGTTTCTAGACGAGCCCAACGCGCATCTCGACAGCGACGGCGAAGCGCGACTGGTGACGACGCTGGCGGCGCTGCGGGCGCGGGGCGCGACGGTGATCGTCTCGACGCACCGGACCGGGCTGCTGCAGGCGGTCGACAAGATCATGGTGCTGCGAAACGGCACGATCCAGCTGTTCGACGAGCGCGCGAAGGTCGTACGTCCCGCCAACGCGGCGCCCGCCGGCGGGCCAGCCGCGGCGACCGGAGGTACACGATGATCCCCGCCGAACTGGCCAGTCCGGTCCCAGCCGCCGGCGGTGCGAGCTTGGCCGATCGCCTTCGCCTCGATGATTCCCCGCGGCACGCGATCCTGGTCGGCGGGATCGTCGCGATCCTGTTCTTCGTCGTCGGGCTCGGCTGGGCGGCGTTCGCGCGGCTCGATGCAGCGGCGGCGGGCGACGGGCAGGTGGTCGTCGCCGGCAACCGCCAGACCGTCCAGCACCGCGAGGGCGGGATCGTCGCGGCGATGGCCGCGCGCGACGGCCAGCATGTCCGCGCGGGGGACGTGCTGTTCCGGCTGGAAGGCGCCGAAGTTACCGCGAGCGAACGCGCGCTCGCCGCCAGCGTCATCGACCTCCAGGCGCAACGCGCACGGCTCGAAGCGGACGTTCGCGGTGGCGCGATCGTCTGGCCCACCGAGTTTGCGTCGGCAGAGGGCGATGACCTGCGGCTGGTCGAGCGGGCGAAGTCGCTTCAGATCGCGCAACGCACGGCGCGGTCGGCTGCGCTGGCGGCAAACGGCGCGGTGCTCCGCCAGCAGGCGGCGGCCGTCGCGCAGCAGACGACCGGCTTCAACGCACAGGCGCAAGCGACCGCCCGCCAGCGCGCGTCGCTCCGCCAACAACTGGAGAGCACGCGTACGCTCGCCGATCAGGGCTACGTCTCGCGCAACACGGTGCGGGCGATCGAGCGCTCGATCCAGCAGCTCGAGGGGACCGACGCCGACTATGTCTCTCGCTCGGCGGCGGCACGCGAACAGATCGGCCAGACGCGCGCGGAAGGTGTCCAGACCCGGCGCAAATATGTCGAGGACAGCGCGACGCTGCTCCGCGACACGCAGTTCCAGCTGAACGAGGTGATGCCGAAGTTCGCCGCCGCGCGCGAGCAGCTCGCACGCACGATCATCCGCGCGCCGGTGGCGGGCCGCGTCGTCGGGCTGCGCGTCTTCTCGGTCGGCGGCGTGATCCAGCCGGGTCAGGCGATCCTCGACATTGTCCCCGACGCCGCGCCGCTCGTGGTCCGCGCGAACTTCTCGCCCGGCGACATCGACGGCGTGTTTGCAGGTCGCGAGGCCGAGGTGAAGTTCCTGTCGCTGCACGAACGCGACCTGCCGATCCTGGTCGGCACGGTCCGCACCGTGTCCGCGGATTCGCTCCGCGACGAGCAGACCGGCCACAGTTACTTCAGCGCCGAGATCACCGTGCCGCGCGACCAGATCGCCAAGATCGAGGCCGTCCGCGGTCGCGATACCGGCATCCGTGCAGGCGTGCCCGTCACCGTCCTCGTCAAGCTGCGGTCGCGCACCGCACTCGACTATCTCCTCGATCCGTTGACCGAGGCTTTTTCACGGTCGCTCCATGAACGCTGATATCCTTCGCCTCGCCGCCGTCGTGCTTGTGTTGCCGGCCGGATCCGCGCTCGCGCAGACGGCACCGGAGGCAAGGTCCGCCGCGCCGGAAACGCTGGGGCAGGCGATCGCGGACGCGTATCGCAGCAACCCTTCGCTGGAGGGGCAACGCGCGCAACTCCGTGCGCTCGACGAGCAGATCGTCCAGGCGGGGGCGGCGTATCGGCTGACCGCGGGTGTCAACATGACGCTGCAATATCAGTCGCAGGACCAGCGCGGGTTGCTTGGCGATTTCGATACGGCACGGGGGCGGATGGTTGGCGCCTCGCTGACCGCCTCGCAGATCCTGCTCAACGGTGGGCGCACCGCGGCGCAGGTGTCTGCGGCGGAGGCGACCGTGCTGGCGGGCCGTGAACGGCTGCGCGAGGCGGAAAACGCAATCCTGTACGAGGTCGTCGATGCGTTCGTGTCGGTGCGGCGCGATCAGGCACTGGTGGCGATCCAGCAGCGTTCGCTTGAGTCCTACGGGCGTCAGGTCACGCAGGCGATTGCGCGCGAACGTGGCGGCGACCTGACGCGCACCGACATCGCGCAGGCGCAGGCGCAGCGGGAGATCATTCGCGCACAACTGGCGCAAGCGACGGTCAATCTCCAGGCGAGCCGTGGACGGTTTGCAGCGGTGGTCGGGCGCAATCCGGGTACGCTGCTCGTGCCGCCGACACTGCCCGGCCTGCCGCGCTCGCTCGACGCGGCCTTCGCGGTGGTCGAGAAGGAGAGTCCGAGTCTGTGGCAGGCGATCCTGGCGACCAAGGCGGGCGACGCCAGGATCGCTGCCCAGCGCGCCGAGCGTGCGCCGATCGTCGCGCTGTCGGGCAGCTATGGCTATGCGAGTCCGTATTCCTACCGTCTCCGCGATGCCGGTGCGCAGGCGACCGGCGGGGTCACGCTGACGATGCCGCTGCTGACCGGCGGCGTGATCGGATCGCGCGTCCGTGCCGCGGTCGCCGAACGTCAGCAACTCGGGTTCGAGGTCGAGACCGCGCGACGGGCGGCGCTCGCCAGTGCGCAGAACGCGTGGAACCAGGCGGTGGCCGGCGGCGAGCAGATGGCGGCAGGGCAGCTCGCGACCGAGGCCGCGGAGTCTGCGCTCACCGGCGTCCAGCGCGGGTTCGCGGAAGGGTTTCGCTCGAATTTCGAAGTGCTGGATTCGGAGCAGCGGCTGCTGACCGCGCAACTCGTCTTCATCAACGCGACCTACGGCGCCTATGCCGCAGAAGCGCGCCTGCTGGCCACGCTAGGGCGGTTGCAGGCGGCGGCGATCGATCAGGCCGTTCCGACCTACGATCCGGCGCAGAACACGCGGCGCGTCCGGGCGAAGACGTTCGGGCCGTTCGATCCCGTGTTGGCGCCGATCGATCGCGCGCAGGTTCCGAGTGCTGCTGCTCGACCCGCACCGCAGCTTGCGCCCGCGACCGATGCGAGGATCAGGCCGGCGCTCGTCCAGGCGTTGCCCGGACCGGTTGGCGCAGCCTTGCCGATCACGAGCGTTCCCATTCTGGCAGGCCCGGCGATCGGCGACCTGAGCGACACGGTCGTGACGGGCGGGACTTAACGCTTCAATTACCCTCTGTCCGTCGCGCGGCCCAGGCAACTGCAACTATCGCTCAAGTCCTTCGCCACGGTAGAATTGCGCCAAGTCGCGCGTGGTCAACAGCATGAGTTTTGGCAGGACGATCTGGTCGAACAGCGCCGCGTACCGCCTGCGGTTGGCAGGTGTCGTGACCGCGATGTGTCGGATCATCGCCCATGTGACTCGGTCGCTGCCGCCTTCGAGTGCCCCGTGCCTCGTTCGGTCGAACCAGGATCACCGGAGATAGCGCAGGAGGCTGGTCGTCGTCGGCGCTTCGAGAAGTATCACGCCCGTCGCTCGTCCGAGACGCTGCGACAGGCACCGCGAATAATTACCGTCCATCACCCAGCGTGAGCCGGTGATAGCTAGGTTGTGCAAAGCCAGGAACTCGTCGTCCGGCCGCGGCTGCCAGTCGGTATTTGGCCGGTGGTGAAGCTGGTCGAGATGGATGGCGGGCAGACCGCGTCCCCGTGCGATCGCGGCTGCCAGCGTCGACTTCCCGCTGTTCGAAGGCCCAAGGGTGCATAGGCGAGGGCCGAGATCGTCGAGCGTCATGGCTCGTTTTCTACGCCGACCACGGATCGTGCAGCAACAGCACGACCGATCCTACCCCGTCATCAATGATCCATACAGGGCGGCATACGCCCCAATAATCGTGTCGTGGTCATAATCCCGCCGCACGCGCTCGCGCATCGTTTCCCCCATCGCCAGCCGCATCGACGGATCGCCGGCGATCGCCAGGATCCCCGCCGCGGTGGCTGCCGGATTGACCAGCGGCGTGACGATGCCGCCATGGCCGGAGTCCGCGCCGCCGCGACCCTCGATCATCTCGCGGCAACTGCCGACGTCGGGGGCGACCACCGGGATTCCGCATGCGCCACCCTCCAGGATCACCAGCGGTTGCGCTTCCGACAGGCTGGTGAGCACGAGCAGGTCGATTTTCGCCATCCAGTCCTCGATCCGGACGCGGCCGGCGAAGCGGAACACCGCGCCGAGCGCGAGATCCTCGACCAGCCGCGCGCACTCGGCGGCATATTCTGGGTCTTCGTCCTCGGGGCCAAGCACGACGAAGCGGATATCGGGGCGTTCGGCGTGTGCGATCGCGGCGGCGCGGATGAACGTCTTCACGTCCTTGATCGGCACCACGCGGCCGAGCAGCGCAACCAGCGGATGCGCCGGATCGCGCTGATCCGGGAGGCTCGCGAACCGCCGCGAGTCGATCCCGTTGGGGATCACGCGGACACGGTCGGCGGCGGCGCCCAGCCGGCGCTGGACCGCCGTGTTCGCGCCGTACAACGCGACGATCGGGTCGCAGCTGTCGTAGCAGGCGGTCGCATAGCTGGTGAACGCGCGTACCCACAGGTCGCGGAGGTCGCGGACGCTGCGCTCCAGTTCGAGCCCGGTGTCGACCTGATCGCCGATCCAGTCCGCCATCATCACCTCGATCTGGCGTTCGAGCAGGTAGATGCCGTGCTCGGTGATGAACGCCGGTCGCCCTGTCTGGCGCGCGGCACGGGCGGCGAGCAGGCCCGCGAACCCGGTCGAGATCGTGTGATACGCCTTCGCGCGGGGCAGGGGCGTGGTCAGCACCGCGAGCAACCCGCCCAGGAGAACGCGCATCGCCCAGAAATAATGGTGGAACGACGCCTTGGGCAGCATCGCCTGATAATGGCGCCGGAGGCGTGCGAAGACGGCGGGGTGCGACAGGATATCGCCGGGCGCGAGCGGCCGGGTGCTGCCGCCGATCACGTCGATCAGCGTCGCGAGCCGATCCGCGCCACCCGTCGCGACGAACGCGACCAGCGCGTCGGCGATCGGCACCGCGATCCGGTCTGGGATGGCGCGCGGAACGGCCGGCGCGGGCGCTAGGCCGATCTCGACGACGTCGACGACGTTGGGCGGCGGTGTCAACTGGAACGGGAGCAGTCCGGCGCCCGGCTTGATCGCGGCGATCACGAACCGGACGTCCGGCAGGTGCGTGATCAGGTCCTGCAGCCAGCCGGACACGCCACCGATCACATAGGGGTACGCGCCCTCGACGATCAGGCAGATGTCGGCGTCCGGTATCTCGACAGACGCTTGTCGCGACCTTTCGGCGAGGGCCGAGAGCGGGATCATGCCGCTGCTCCCGTCAGCCACCAAGTCGCCCGCGTCGTCGCGCCGCGCTGCGTAGCGTCCATCGGCGCATCGTGCCGCTCCGACGCGGCCTCCATCGCAGTCGCCATCCGGTCGATCGCCGCGTAATCGCCCGCGACCCACAATGCTTCCATCAGCAACGCGTCGCGCGTTCCAGACCGTGGATCGTCCGCCTTTAAAGGGACCGCGGCGACCATCGTTGCGACCGCATCCTCGCGAAGGTGGAGGCGTTGCGAATCCGACAGCAGCACGTCCGAACGGGCATGATCCGCGAGCAGCGTCGCCAGGCTGATGGCGGCTTCCGGATCGGCGCCATCGGCAACGCGCGCCGATAGCCTCGCTCGTGCCAGGACGAGGTTCTCCGCGACCCGGGCCGAAGCCGCCGCCGCCAGCGCGCGGATGGTCTGGTCGCTGTCGGTCAGCGCCAGCGCGATCAACGGCGACAGTGCCGGCTCGAACGATCGCACCACCGTCTCCAGCGCGCGCCGCCGCTCGGCAACCGCACCGTGACGCATGATCGTGACCAGCGAGCTGAGCGTATCGGGCGTCGCATGATGAACGCGTCCGTCGAGCATCCGCGCTACAGCGAGACGCGCGCCGCGCTGTGCGGAGCCGCCTGTAACCGGGCCGAACATCTCGTCGTCGCTGCGCTGCGTCTTGGGCCTGGATAAACGCCCGAGCGGCAACGCGACGAGCAACCCGAGCGGCCCGAGCACGCCGAGCATCGTCGGCGCAAAGCCGGCCGCAGTCCCGCTGCGAAGCCACACGCCGAACCCGAACGCACTCGCCACGGCATGCACGGCGAGGCTCCAGCCGACCGTGACTCCGGACATCCAGCACGCCCCCAGGATCATCATCTCGAAGACCGCCAGCGCGATCAGGCGGAGGATCACGCGACCAGCCCGGCGGATCTCACTGGTTGCCGTGTCGCCTGCGGTAGTTCGGCGAGCAGGGGCGTCAACCAGGCGGCGATCTCGGCGAGTTCCGCGGTACGATTCGCGTTCAGAGCCTCGAAGGGCAGTGTATGGAGAACCAGGCAGCCGACGATCTCGCCGGTCTTCCGGTCGGGCAAGGCGATCGCGGCGACGCCGACACCGTCGAGCGCGTGCCGATCGCTCCGCTTGGCGACATGCAACATCCGTTTGTGCCGCTCGATTCGCTCCAGCAGGGACGCGGGCAGGACGTCGCGCCGTCCTGCGGTGACCGGCCCGCGGAGCCAGGCACGCGCCTCCCCGCCGGTGACCCTGTAGCAGGTGAAGTCGGCGGTCCGCGCGGCAAGCGCGACCAGTTCGCCGATCGCGCCGCGCCGCTCTGCCCGGTCCTCCGAACCGAGCCGCGTCGCCGTCTCGATCGCATGGCCGACGGTATGCGCCTCGGTTGCGATCTGGACCTGCAACAGGCGATTGGTCTGCGACAGCGTCGCGAACGCGTCGGTCAGCCGCGCCAGATTGCGCGTCGCGACACGGCCGCGCCTTTCCAGCCGATCGTGACGCCCGGTCCGCATGATCGTCACTTCGCCGATGATCCCCGCCACGACGAACCACATCAGCGGCTGAAGCGACAGATGGAACAGGTGGTCGAGGTAATCGCGTTCGCCTGGGGTGTCGTGAACGTTGGCGAGCCAAAGCCCCGATGCGATCACGGCTGCGAGAACGCCGGGGCCAGTCCCATACGCCAGCGCCATCACGAGGACCGGCACCCAATAGGGGTTGGGATGGACGTGCGCGAAACCGGTGCCGCCCGTCAGCCACCAGTCGAGTGCGACCAGCGCGGCGAAGGCAAGCGCGATCTCCCCCGCAACACGCGCGGGGCGTCGCCACCGGCTCTGCCATTTGCGAACTTGGTCGTCGTCGGTCACTGCGTATCCCCAAGGCTGCGCGTCAGCAGCGCCCGTGCGTAGAGTTGGCGACCCGAAAAGCCGGGGCGTGCGATCGAGGTGATGCCGCCGCTGCCCTCGACCCGCCATGCCACGCCGATCGGTGCGGCGATTCCCAAGCTGGCGGTCGGCCCGTCACCACCGAACCTATCGACGGTCCAGCCTGCCAGTGCGGTCATCTGCACCGTACCGAGCGCGCCGCTGAGCAGGCCCTGGACGGTATGGTTCTCTCGCGTCGCGAGCGGGATGATGGCCAGGCTGTCCGCGCCGAGTTGCAAACGCTGGACGTATTCGGCCTCGAACCGATAGGTCAGGCCGAGCGCGGGGAACTGGCGACGAATGAGATAATCGACCCCGCCGCTCGCGACGACGGTGTCGCTCGCGCCGTTGCTCCCGGCGAGCCCGTAGCGGTTCGCGCCGATATCGCCTTGCACGACGAGACCCGGAGTCAGCCGATAGGTCACCCCGAGCAGGGAGCGCGACAGATACCCGCCTGCCAGCACCTGCGCCGGCGTCGAGTAATCGGGCATGTGCCGGGTCAACGTCACGCGAAACTGGGCATCGGCGGACCCCGCGACTGCCTTGGCGCCGCCCCCGGTGACGCCGTCGTCGAGCGCTGCGGAGGCGAGCAGCTGGACGCGGACTGCGCCGTCGAACGCTGCGGCCAGCGAGGCATCGACGATCGTGTCGCCGGTTCGCACGGTCTGCGCGTCCGTGCCGACTCTGCTGACGACGTGGCGGAGGCCACCACCGGCGGCGAAGGTATCGCCGACCGCCGCGTCGATCCGTGCGGCGAACTCCGCCTGCGACAGGTCGCTGCCGTCGCGCGCGGTGACGCCGATGCTGGCGGTCCCCGGTGCGGCGGCGATGGCGCGCCGTGCGGTCAGGTCGTCGGCGGCGAGCGCACGGTAATCGCGGGCCGCGCCGCGCACGTCACCGTCGGCGAGACGCGTGTCGGCGAGCATGCGCGCCGCGCGTGGGTCGGTCGGATAGCGTTTCGCCAATTGCGTCGCGGCGCGTCGTGCCGGCCCCGGATACCCGGCCGCGGCATCCGCCTCGATCGCGGTCAGCGCGGCATCGGATGCGGTATCGTCGGTGCCCTCGGCGAGCGGTTCGGTCGAGGCCGGCGGTGAGAAGGTCACCGCGACCGTTGCGCCCGCCTGCCGCCACGACATCGACCAGCCGGCGGCGGGACGCAGGACGAGGCTGTCGTCGTTCCAGCGAAGATCGCCGATCGCATCACCCGCCGCCTCGCGGAACGCGGCGATCCGGTCGGCGGTCATTGGCTGGTCGAAGCGCGCGACCAACTCTCCATCGCGGTCCTCGATGCGGACAACGGCTTGGTCGGGCCAGGCGAGTATGGACTCGGGAACGACGACCCGACTGTCCGCGAAGACGGTATGGGGAACGGTCAGCGCGGGCGCGTCCGTCAGACAGAGAAACAGCGCGATCATTGCGCCAGCACCGTTCGGGCACGCCCGGCCTGGCCCTGTGCGATCAGGAGGCGCGCGTGCAGGGCGGTAAGCGATCGGTCGCGCGGGGTCTCGGTGCGCAGCGTCTCGACCAGCGCCACGGCCTCGCCCCGACGACCGAGCTTTTCCAGAATCTCCACGCGAGCTTTGCTGGCGGCGGGCGTCTGGGCGAGCGCGCGGTCCAGCCAGGGTCGTGCCGCACGCTCTCCTCCGATCCGTGCCTGCACGTCGGCCATCAGCCGCAACGCATTCAGGTCGGTCGGATCGCGCGCCAGATGCTGGTCGAGCCACTTCGCCGCACCCTTGGCATCGCCTGCATTCCTCGCCGTCCAGGCTAGGTCGAGCTGATCCCGCGGCGCCGCGACCCCGGCTGCAACGCGCCGTTTCGCGATCGTCGCCGCTTGTGCCGGGTCGATCTTTGCGGGGGCTGCGGCGGATAGCGCGGCGACCTGCGCGGGATCGAGCGAGCGGCCGTCCAGCAACGAGGTCAGCACCGCACGACCGGCGGTATCATTGCCAGCCGCGCGGGCCAGCGACAGCCGCATCAGCATCACGTCGGTCTGGCTCGCAAGCGGATGCCGCGACAGGAACGCCAGCGCCTCGCCCGGACGATCGCGCTCGGCATAGCGCGTCAACCAGGCGCGCTGCTGGTCCGCGCTGCCCTGCAAACTTTGCTGTTTAAGCCAGGTGAGATCGTCGCCCCCCGGCCGCGGCCCCATCAGGTACAGCAGGCGCTGAGCGGCTGACGCGGTCGGTGACTGGCCGGTCGCCGCCCGCCGCAGTACCGCCATCGCATCGCCGCGGTAACCCGACGCGAGCAGCCGTTCCGCCTCCCGCTCGGGTTGCGCGCCCGGCGCCGCAGCACGCGCCAGCAGTTCGGTACGCAGGCCATCTCGGTCGCCGGCCTCGGTCAGGATCATCTCGCGCGCGGTCGCCCGCTGCTCGACCGGCAGATAGTCGGCTGCCCTCAGCCCTGCCGCGGTATCCTTCGCGCGCGCCGCGACACGGATAGCCAGCCAGGGATCCGCCGCCCGCCAGTTCGCGGTCGTCGCCTTGTCGAGCAATGCGATCAGGTCAGTGCGCCCAGCCTTGTCGGCACGTTGCGCCAGATCGAGCGACAGCGCGGCATCGGGCGGCGGGATGACGTGGTTCGCCGCTGCCACGATCACGAGGTCGGGCCGATCGATTGCATAGGCCGCCGCAACGATATCCGCAGCCGCCACCGCCCCGCGCGTCTGGGCCGCCTGCGCGACGAGCGCGGCCGCATCCGCAGTCCGCCCGGTTTGGCGCAGAAGATCGACACGCAGCCGCCACGTCGCTGCCGCCCCGCCGTCAGGCCGTGCCGCCAGATAGCCGAGCGCCACCGTCGGCCGCTTCGCTGCGATCAGGTCATAGGCGACCTGCAGCGTCGACACCGACTGGCCCTCGGCGATCAGTTGCGCGGTCAGCGCGGCAAGCGTCGCCGCATCGGCAGTCGCGATCTGCGCCGCGATCGCCGGATGCGCAGGCGGCAGCGCAGGCGGGGATACCGGTGCGGACGGCATCGAGCTGCTCGCCGCAGGCACAGGCTGCGCGCGGCGCTCGGCGTGGCGAATCTCGCGGTCGTTCGGCAACAGCATCAGCCCGCCCGCGAGCAGACCAAGCCCGGCAAGGGCAGGCAGGATGATCGCGAGACGTCCGCGTCGGCGGTCGATCCTCATCAGCTCGGCTCCGGGACCAGTCGGTCGAGCGCCAGCGTCGCGACATAGGGGCGGAACCCCGCCGCCCGCTCGCGCGCATACAGTGCTGCGACCTGCTTCGTGTCGGCCGGATCCCAGTAATCGAGCGTCATCAGGCCCAGCGCAGGGTTCCGGGCCTTGGCCGCACGCAGGCGGCCGGCTTGCCAGGCCCAGTTCGAATCGCTGAGCAATTCATGGCGCTTGGTGGCAAAATTCCACCGCGACGCCATCGCTTCGCCGAGCAGGTAATCGATCTTCGGCGCGACGTCGGGCAACAGCGCATAGCCGCGGTTGAGCATGATGCGCATCCTGGGAAAGCGCGCGCGGACGGCAGCGATCAGCGTCACGCCGGCGGCCACCATGCCCTTGTTGGCCACCGGATCCTGCCGCTCCATCGCTTCGGCGTTGTCCATCGTATCGATGAAGATGCCGTCATAGCCGAGCGCCAGGATCGCGGGGACGAGCCGGTCGAGCACCGCCGCGCGCCACGCCGGATGGCGCAGGTCGGCCAGCCGCGCGTCGGGCCAGTTGGGGTTGGCGGCCTTGAGCGCCCCGGCCTTTTCGAGCGCGGCGAAATACGGTCGGCCGCGTTCGACCTCGCCGAAGCTGACATAGCCGAGCAGGATGCTGCCGGGGCCCCGGAGCGGCGCGATCGGGCGCGCATGATGCGGCTCCAGCACCAGCAGCGCGCACATCCTAGCCAATACCGGATCGGTCGTTGCGCCGTAATCGACGCCCCAGCGCAGCGCGGCTTTCGCGGACGGCTTGGGCGCGGCATCCGACCGAGACCGCATGCCAAGAGTTAGGGCGGTTGCACCCAGCGCTAGCATCCGCCGCATGATCTTCCTGCGCGGCATATCCGTACTTCCTGTCACAACAGACGCCCTCCGTGCCCCACGACCGAGGGATTGTTGCCGACGAACACCAGGTAAGTGAGGTTGACCGTGGCCTCGGCGACCAGCGCCATGCCGACCGACGCACCGACCACCGCGCCCGCCATATAGCCCCAGCCGAACGCGGCAAACCCCGCGTCCCATTGCAGCAGCGTCGCGACGCCGCTGCCGATCGCGAACGCGGTCCAGGTCAGCAGGATCCGCCCGAACAGGTCGTAATAAGCGAGCACGACCGTTGTCGCGATCACCACGAGGTGGAAGACGGTGCCGAGCGAGGTCTGGCGGAACGCGAAGATCGCCCGCGCGTCCGCGCCGATCAATTCGAACAGCGGCACGGCGAACACCCAGGCGAGCGCGGCGACGAGCGCCTGCACCAGCAGCATGATCCGCAGCCCGCCGAACATCGTCCGCGCGAGTTCGCTGCGCGCCTCCTCGATCCGTTGCAGCGTCGACGTGCCGGTACACCGTACGATCATATCGCCGAACGCGCGATCGAACCGAGTTTCGGTGACGATCAGCAACAGCGTCAGGCCCGGCACCATCGTCAGCAGCCCGAGAAAGCTGCCCTGATCGTTGATCGGATTGAGCCGCAACAACCCGATCGCGCGGATGCTGTCGGGCCCCTCCCACAACAGCAATTTGTCGATCCAGATTGCAGCGACCCCGGCGATGCCCGCCGCCGCGACGATCCACGCGAGCCGCGGCGCCATGGCATCGCGCGCCGGCAGGACGGGCGGGGCGGAGAAATGCCGCCGGATCACGATCATGATCGCGGCCAGCGTCAGGCCGATTCCGCCGGCGATCACGCCGAGCACGACGACGATTTCGGGCGTTGGCAGGAGCCACAAGATCAGCGTCGAAAAGCCGATGCCGAGCAGATAGGCGAGGGGGATCGCGCGGTAGCGGCGTAGCGCGGTGAGCAACGGCGCGGCGATCCAGACCTGGGTAAGCCAGGCGACGATCAGCGTCGCAAGCGCGGCCTCGCCGAACGGAAGCTTTCCAAGCGTCCCGAACACCACAGCCCCGATGCCCAGCGCGATCGCGCCACCGATGGCGAGGGCGACCAGCATGATCCCCGATACGCCGCCAGCATCGCGTGCGAAAATCCGGTCCGCGACCATCCGCGTTGCTAGAATGCCGACGGGTGCCGCGGCGAGTGCGGACAGGCTGAACGCATAGACCAGGATCGTCTGCACCGTCCGCGCGCCATCGGCACCGAGATGCGCGCCCGACCAGTGGTTGAGCATCGCCATCGCGACCGCGGTGATGAGCCACGGTCCGGCGCTGATCACCGCACCGAATGCGGCGGCGCCGACGATCCCGCCGACGCCGCCCTCACGCGCGGTTTTCGCTAATTGGAAGCCTATGCCCGCCATAACACTGCTGGCCTATGCCGCGGACTACATGAAGAAATCGTTTGCAGTCAGCACATGATGCCCGGTCAGCGCGATCGAGAAGTCGGCGGCCGAACCGCTGTCGGTATTGCCCTCGACGACGGTGAATTCCTTGCCGCCGATCATCTGGTAGCTGTAACGGAGCTGCCCCGGTGCGGTGAACTTGCCGGTCGTACCGATGAAGCTGAACGCTTGGTCGCCGCGCGCGAACAGCGACGTGTTCGCGTCGATCATCGACAGGTCGATCTTGTCCTGCCCGACGGTGAAGTCGGTGATGACGTCGCGCGCCGACGACGTCAGGCTGTCGCCCTTCACTTCGAAGCGGAAGATGTCCGCGCCTGCGCCGCCGGTCAACGTATCCATGTCGTCGCCACCGATCAGGATGTCGTTGCCGTCGCCACCGTTGAGGATGTCGCGACCGTCGCCACCGATCAACGTATCGTTGCCCGCACCGCCGTTGAGCGTGTCGTGGCCCATGCCGCCGATCAGGCGATCGTTGCCGCCCAGCCCGTTGAGCACGTCGTTGCCCCAGCTGCCGTCGAGCACGTCTTGTTCGCTGGTGCCGTTGATCGTGTCGGCGAAGATCGTGCCCGTCTTGGTGATGCCGACCACGTCGGTCACGCCGATCGTCAGCGTCTGCGTGTCGATCGCGCCACGCGCGTCGGTCGCGACCACGGTCACGCCGTAGATGTTGTCGCGGTTGGCATCGGTCGGCGCCTCGAAATCGGGTGCGGTCACGAACTTCAGCACGCCCGTGGTCGCGTCGATCGAGAAGTTGGCGCCGTCGCCGCCAGAGCCGATCGAGTATTTGATCGAATCGCCCCAGACGATGTTCGCGTCGGTCGCGGTGATCGTGGTCAGCGCGGTGCCGTTCTCGGCGATCGACAGCGCGCCCGTGGTGCCGCCGCCGAACGAGGTCAGCACCGGATCGACATTGGCCTGCTGGCCGATCTTGACGTCGTGGACGCCGATCGCGCCGAGATCGATCGTCAGGATCTCACCGATCTGGCTGGCGATCGTGCCACCGCTCACCGTCGTCCAATCGGTCCCCGGCGCCTTCAGGTCGACGGTGACCTTGCCTTCGCCCTCGACCGTGAACGTAAGGTCGCGGCCGTCGCCGCTCAGCGTCGTCAGCGTCGCACGCATCGGCAGCGCGGTGATGTGCGTCACGTCGTCCGCGACCGCGCCCATCGTGATAGCATAGGTGCCGCCCGCTTTCGGCAGGAACACCGTGTCCGCGTCATAGGCGTACCAGTTGGCGACATTCTTGATGACCTGGCCGTTGCTCTGGCCGTCGACGTCGAGCGAGAAATTGCCGGTGGTCGCGCCAACCGTCGCGGTGATCGTGTTGCCGACGACGGTCGAGCTGATCGTCGTGTTCTGGAACGCGCTGACCCGGCCTGCCAGATCGGCGAGCGTCACGAACTCGACGCCAGCCGCCGCTGCCTGTGCGACGAAGGTCGTGAACATCTGCTTGGTGTACAGGCTGGTCGCGCCGTCGGCGGCCCACATCGTCGGGCCGTAGTCATGCCACGGCCACACGATGACCGGTGCGTCGGCACCGGCGGTCAGCGCGCCCAGTTCCTTCGCCCAGATCGCGCTGGCCTCGGCGACGGTCTTCTTCTGGAACTCGATCAGCGAGAAGTCGAATGACGTGTTCGGCGCCAGATACACCTTGTCGTCGGCGGCGTTCTGCGGCGTCATATAGCCGATCGCGTTGGGATAGCCCGCACCGACGCCCGAATAACCGCCGCTGAGATACGTCACGTATTTCAGGATTTCCTGGCTCGTCGCGATCTGCTCGGGTGCGCCCGGCACCGCGGCCCCGCCGACCGTCACGGTCTTGCCGAGATAGGCGCTCAGCTGCTTTTCCAGCTCGGTCCGCGACTGGCCGAATTCGAACGCGATCTGCGCATCGGTCAGCAGGTTGGTGTCCATCGGATGCGTGTAGCTGTGCGTGCCGATCTCGTTGCCCGCATCGAGCAGCGCCTTGTAGACCGGCAGCGACACCGCCCAGTCGGTCGCCTGGCCGTTCGCCGGATCGTTGCCGATGTTGACGTAATAGCTGCCAACGAAATTATAGTTCGTCTTCCACTCGGTCAGGATCGGCAGCAGCTTGTTGTAGATACCGGGCGCGGTGCCGGCCGGATTGACCTCGTCGATCTGCTTGCTCTGGTCCATGTCGACGCGCGACGCGAACAGCCCCGACTGACGGGTCATCTGCAGCCCGACCGACAGGCCGTCGCCGTGGACCGAGTAATCGATCGCCTTCTGCAGCAAATTGTCGTCGGCCATCACCGCTTCGCTGGAGAACAGCACGTTGCGGCCCCCGGTCTGCGTCGCGATCGCTGCCGAATAGGTCTGGCCGTTGATCGTCTCGGTCGCGATCGTCGTGCCGGTCCCGCTGACGCTGGTGAACGCATTCCAGCCGACGCCGGTATATTGGCGGATCACCTGTCCGTCGCTGTAGCCGTCGAGCACGAGGTGCGACGCATCGCTCGCCTTCACCGTCACGTCGGCGGGGAAGCCACCGGTCACGCGCGTGGCGTCGAACAACAGCTTCATCCGCGAATAGGAATCGCCAGCGAGCGCGGTGTTGTCCGCGCCGTTGGTCATGAACTCGCCTGCCGCGACCAGGCCGATGCCGAACTGCTTGGTCGCCTGTTCCAGCGTCTGGGCGATCAGGTCCGCCTTGCCCGCCTCGACGTTGCGGAACGACGGGAAGACGATCGTGTCGTACTTGGCGAGCGTCGCCAGGCTGGTGAGGTCGCCTTCGGTCAGGATGTCGAACGGCACGCCGGCCTGCATCGCCTGGGACTGCGCGGCCATGAACAGCTGCGAATAGGCGGTCTTGCTGAAATAGGCGTTGGCGGTCGAATCGGACCAGACGATCGCGATCCGGTGCGACGCGTCGGCGACGATGCCGGTATCGTTGAAAACGGTGAAGGCGGGGTTCGAATAATTGCCCGGCAGGAACGCGGTGTCGTTGACGTCGTAGATGGTGTCGATCGCCTGCGGATTGCCGATCGCCGCCTTGGGCACCTTGAACTCGACGGTGGTGCGATCCGCCGACCAAGCCGCCTGCAAACCGCTGGCCACGAGGGTCTGCCCGGCTGCACCGCTGTACAGCGACACCGTACCGTCGGCGGCAAAGTTGACGTTATACTCGGCGCCACCGGCAAACCCGAAAACCTGGTATCCAGTCGTCGCGTTACGATCGGTGTTAAGCCACGCGGTGGTGTTCGCACCGATCGCGGTGGGGGCCGTGATCGCGAAGGCGAAGTCCGCGCCATCGCTGCGGGCATAGATCGCATAGCCGGTGCCCAGACCACGATCGATGCGATCAGCCGCGGTCCAGTCATTCAGCATGCCATCGAGCATCACCGGTGTTGCGTTCGTCATCGTTCGTCCCCGTTTCAGCCACGGGCTTCACGAGAGCGGCAAGGCTGCCCGTCACGAAGCTCGAGCGCCGCTTAGCGAATACATTCCGTCTTTCGAACAGCTTAGATGCTCGGCTAGGGCGGAACTGTCTCACCGTGGTACGGGGATGCTCGTCTCACCGGCGTGCTGGCGCCAGATAGGCAGGAGGGCGATGACAGCGGACTGTTGGGCGATCCAGGTAAATCCTTACCCCCTGCCATAGGCCTTTCGTGTAAAGCAGTCGAATGCCGAACGCGCTGGCAGCAGCAGTTGAGTCCCACCTCTTGTCTTTCAAAGGCCATTTGTCGACGTGTGAAACCGAAATGAAGGGGCTGTCCGGGTTTTGGTAGGCGAGAAATCATGGCTGCACGTCCGGAGCTGGGGGGCGCCAGCATTTTTGAGCGTTTCGGTACCAAAGTACGCTGGTACCATCGACTAATAATCCTTCCGCCCTCATCTGATCGTCAATGCACGGCTCTTCGACCGTACTTAGATTGAGATAGTGGTCGATTACGAAGGGCGGGTGGACGCGCATGCTTGATCCCAAACCGCTCTCTTGCCGAACACGCCAACGTTGTCCCGGCTTGACGAACCGACCGCATAACGTGCGAGAGCTTGCGATTGGTCCGCCTTTGCCGGCTACTTCATCGGCGAGGCAGGCGGATGACCTGGAATCCGCCCTTGATGGAACGCATCTGGAGACCTGTTCCGTTGAGCATCGCCTGCAAGGCGGCTGTCGGGGTCATCGTGCCTACCACTGGTTGCGACCGCTTACCGCGCGCGAGGTCGGTACCGGAAATCGGGCAGCGGGTCGTCAAGCGCAGTTGCTCAAGGGAGCGGTCAAGCCGATCCCCTGGAATGGCGATTGCGACCGGTTCATTCTGGCAATCGTAGCGGAAGTCTCCGGCCTGGCCCTTGCTGTCCGCTGCTACCAACCCATCGTTTCCATAGCTACGCGCGACGCCGCGACGATCAAGCTCGATGTCGATTGCGCCGAGGGTGCGATTATACGAGGCCAACTCGGCAGCGCTCACGAAATCCTGTTGGCGGGAAAGGCGGTTCAAGCTCGCCTGGGTCTGTCCCACCTGCCTCCGAAGCGTGGCAGCGCGAGCGCTTGTGATCGCGCCACCACGCTGAGCCTCCGTAATCCGCTCCCCCGTGGTCCCAATACGCGCGCGCAGGTCAGCGGACGCACGGGCGTTCGACGCCCGCTGCGCTTGTGTCCCGTGCTGCTGTGCCGACACAGCAAAGGTAGGTGTGGTTACGACTGCCAGGCCAAAGGTGACGGCAAGCAGGGTTCGCGAGAACGACGTCGGCATTGATGTGCTCCAGATGCGCGCGGATGATCCGAGCGCGAGGCGCCTATACGCAGGCCAAATTGAATGGTTGCTGCACTTCCGCACCATCAAGCTTGACTGAGGTTAGAACGTAATTGTCTTGAGACAGCGTCGACCGGATGTCATGTCGTCGTTTGCAGGAAAGTTGGCGAGGCGCTCAAGCAACGGCGGGTGTGGCGGCCTGGCGATTTTCATTTGCTGGCGGCCTAATCCGGAACCACAGCGCGTAGAGCGCAGGCAGGAACACCAGCGTCAGCACCGTTCCGCCGAGTGTCCCGCCGATCAGCGTCACCGCCATCGATCCCCAGAACACCGAGCTGATCAGCGGTACAAACGCGAGCACCGCCGCGAGCGCCGTGAGGATCACCGGACGCGACCGTTGCACCGTCGCTTCGACCACCGCATCATACGGATCCATTCCCTCCTTCTCATGGTCGTGGATCTGGCCGATCAGAATCAGCGTATTGCGCATGAGGATACCTGCGAGCGCGATCAGCCCAAGGATGGCGTTGAAGCCGAATGGCTGTCCGGTCACCAGCAGCGTCGGCACGACGCCGACCAGTCCCAGCGGCGCCGTCAGTAGCACGATCGCCATCGCCGACAGGCTGCGAACCTGCAGGATGATGACGATCATCATCAGCACGATCATGATCGGAAAGATCGGAGCGAGCGCCGCATTGGCCTTGCCGGCCTCCTCGATCGAGCCGGCCATGTCGATATGATAGCCGGGCGGCAGTTTCGCGATCAACGGCTGGAGCTTTTCGAGCATCGCGGTCGAGACGTCGGGTGGCTGGAGGCCGTCCGCGATGTCGCCGCGCACGGTGATCGTCGGCACCCGGTCGCGGCGCTGAAGGATCGGGTCCTCCATCCGGACCTCGATCCTGCCGATCTGACTGACCGGAACACGCTGTCCAGCGCTGCCAGTCAGGGTGTAATCGCCGATCCGAGCGGGATCGAGCCGGTCGGTGCCGGCCGAGCGGGCCACCACATCGACAGTACGGATGTCCTCGCGCGCCTGGCTGACGACAGCGCCGCTGAGCAGGAACTGCAATTGGTCGGCGACGTCGCCCGACGTCAGGCCCAGCGCCCGTAGCCGGTCCTGATCCAGCACGAAGTGCAGCGCCGGCGCGCGGTCACCCCAGTCCGCGTTGACGGTTCGCATCGACGGATCGGCTTGGAGAACCGCCTGCGCCTGGGCCGCGATCCTGCGGACGGTGGCAAGGTCTGGCCCGCTGACACGGAAGGCAACCGGGAAGGGCGAATAGGGCCCAAACGTCAGCTTGGTCGCGCGGATGCGCGCCTGTGGGGCAAGCCCGTCCACGGCCGCCTGACGCAGCTTGATGCTGAGCGTATCGCGCGCCTCCTCGTCGGGCGTGAGGACGATGATCTTGGCAAAGGACGGGTCCGGCAGTTCCGGCGACAGCGACAGGAAGAAGCGCGGCGCGCCTTGCCCGACATAGCCAGTGACGATCGTCGCCTCGGGCTGCTTGCGCAGCCACGCCTCGACCTGCTTTGCCGCGGCTGCAGTCTGCGCGATCGCGGTGCCCTTGGGCATCTGGACTTCGACCAATACCTCGGGTCGGTCGGACGCGGGAAAGAACTGCTTCTTGACCAGCGCCATGCCCGCGCCGGCGATCAGGAATGCCGCCAGTGTCGCCAGCGTGACCAGCAGCTTGCGACGCACCGCCCAGGCGATCACGCCGCGTACCTTCTGGTAGCGCGGGGTCTGGTAGATCGCGGCATGCCCGCCCTCGACCGGCTTGATGTTCGGCAGCAGCTTGACGCCCATATACGGCGTAAAGATCACCGCGACGAACCACGATGCGATCAGCGCGAAACCGACGACCCAGAAGATGTTGCCGGCATATTCACCCGCGGTCGATTGCGCGAAGCCTACCGGCATCAAGCCGATCACCGTCACCAGCGTCCCGGCGAGCATCGGCGCGGCGGTATGGCTCCATGCGTAGGCGGAGGCACGGATACGGTCGTACCCCTCCTCCATCTTCACCACCATCATCTCGATCGCGATGATCGCATCGTCGACCAAGAGCCCGAGCGCGAGGATCAGCGCGCCGAGCGTGATGCGGTCGAGCGCGCGCCCGGTCGCCCACATCACGACCAGCACGACCGCCAGCGTAAGCGGCACGGCTGCTGCGACGACGATGCCGACGCGCCAGCCAAGACTTATCAGGCTGACGATCATGACGATCGCCAGCGCTTCCAGGAACGTGTGCATGAACTGATCGACGGATTCGGCGATGTTGACCGACTGATCGGTGACCGGCGTCAGCGACATGCCGAGCGGCAGTTCTGCACCGATCTTTGCCACCTCCTCCTTCAGCGATTTGCCGAGATCAAGACCGTTCCAGCGCTCGCGCATTACGACGCCGAGCAGCAGCGCCGGTTCGCCCTGGCTGCGGACCAGGAAGGTGGCGGGATCTTCGTAACCGCGCTCGACGGTCGCGATCTCGGACAAACGCAGCGTGTTGCCTCGCGTGACGATCGGCAGGTCTCGGATCTTGGACAGATCGTCGAACGCGCCGTCGAGCCGGACGACGATCTGCTGCCCCTTGCTCTCGATTGCGCCGGCCGGCGTTATAAGGTTCTGCTTGGCGAGCGCGGCGAAGATATCGCGCGGCGAGACGCCGAGCGTCGCCAGCCGTTCCTCGGCGAACTGGACGTACATGCGTTCCGGTCGTTCACCGACGATGTTGATCTTGTTGACGCCGGGAACGTGGAGCAGGCGCTGGCGTAGTTGCTCGGCCTCGCGTGCGAGCAACCGTTGCGGCTCTCCTTTCGCCTTTAGCGCGTAAAGCGCGAAGGTGACGTCGGCATATTCGTCGTTGACGAAGGGGCCGACGACGCCCCGTGGCAGACTGGATGCCTCGTCCGACATCTTCTTGCGGGCTTGGTAGAACTCATCGGCGACCGCGGCGGGCGGGGTGGTATCGCGCAGCGTCAGCGTGGTGAAGGCAAGACCGGGGCGAGTGAACGTCTCGCTGCGGTCATACCAGCGCAGTTCCTGCAGGCGCTTTTCCAGCGGCTCCGCGACCTGATCCTGCATTTCCTGCGCGGTCGCGCCGGGCCAGGCGGTTACGACGGTCATTACCTTGATCGTGAAGCTGGGGTCCTCCGCGCGGCCTAGTTTCGAGAAAGCCACTGCACCGGCGAGGATGATCGCGATCAGGAAGAACAGCGTCACCGATCGTTCGCGCACCGCGAGCGCCGACAGGTTGAAGCGTCCAGGCGCATCCCTCGGATCGTCAGCCCGTCCGCTCATCGCGCCGCACCCGGTGCCGGGGCGATCCGCACCTGTTGCCCCTGATGCAGCATGTGCGCGCCCATCGCGACGAAACGCTGCCCCGTCTCCAAGCCGCCCGTGATCGTCGCGCTTTCCTCGCCGACGGCCGAAACCCGGACCGGTTGCCAGGCGACGGTCGGCGTCGTGCCTTCGCGAACGACCCACACCCCCGGTCCGCGTCCGGTGTCGCGCAACGCACCCAAGGGTATCTCGGTGCTTGCGGTGCTGCCCGGCAGCGCGAGTGCGATTGTGACCGTTGAGCCCAATGGCGCACGTGAGGCCGCGCCGCCCAGCACATAACGCGCCTCGAACGTCCGCGACGCCGGATCGGCGGAATCCGCCAACTGGCGCAGCGTGGCGCTACCGGTGCTGCCGTCGAACGTCCTTGCGCGCGCGACGGAGTTGAGCGGCGGGCGTAGCGTTTCCGGTAATTGCACCAACGCTTCGCGCGGACCGGACCGCGCCACCCGTACGACGATCTGTCCGGCGGTGACGACCTGCCCCGGTTCGGCGAGCGTTTCCACCACGGTGCCGTCGGCATCGGCCAGCAGCGTCGCGTAGGCGGTTTCGTTGCGCGCGACCCGTGCCCGAGCCTGTGCGGCGGACAATTGCGCACGTGCGGAGTCCGCGGCAGCTTTCGCCTGGTCATAGGCGGAGGCAGACACCGCGCCAGCGCCAACCAGATCGCGGAAGCGCCGCTCATCGGCAGCCGTCTGCACCGCGTGTGCACGAGCGGCGTCGACGGTGCCAAACGCGGCACGTGTGGCCAGCGCCAGATCTGCACCATCGAGACGCATCAGCGGTTGGCCGCAGCGCACGACCTGCCCAGCGTTCACCAGTCGCTCGACGACCTTGCCGCCCACCCGGAAGCCGAGGTCGCTTTGCACGCGTGCCGCGACGATCCCCGTGAACTCGCGGGTGGCGTCGTTTGCTTTGATCGGCGTCGCCACGCGTACCAGGGGTGGTTGGGTACGGGGGTCGGGCTTTGCATCGCCGCAGCCGGAGAGCGTCCCGCCAAGCAGGACCGGGATGGCGATGGCATAGCAACGAAAGCGGTTCGACACGCGACGGTCCTCCTGAAAACAGGACGACGAATGCTATCGAGTTACCAATATGTCAACTAGTCACAAACTCGCAGTGCTGCTGCCTACGGCGCAAGGCTGCGAAGAATGAGGCTCGTGACCTCGTTCTGTGCCTCCGGCAAAAGGTCCAGATTGCGTTCCAGGTGAAGCGGATCGATGAAGGGCATCATCGCGTAGAAGATTGCGCGGCAGGTTTCGTCCAACGGCGTCTTGCGCTCGAATTCCCCGTTCTCGCGACCTTCACGGACGAGGTCCTCGACGATCGACCTGAGCGTCGCCGAATAGTATTTGGCGGAGTTCCACTGCTCGAGTGCAGAGAGCGCCGCGACTTCATAAATCTTCCGATCATCGAAGAACAAAGCGACGCTGAGTGCCGTCACGCTACGAAACATCCGGCGAAACCGGTCTGTTGCACTGCCGCCCTCGTCCATTGCCACCCGGGCTTCGGTAATGATCCGGTCCAGGCGATCTTTGCAAATCGCCTCGCCGATCGCCTGTTTCGATTCGAAAAAACGATAGATGTATGCCTTCGAGAACCCGATCCCCCGGGCAAGATCGGCGACGGTCGTCTTCTGGTACCCATAGCGCGCAAAACATTCGTTGGCCGCGTCGATGATCTGATCGCGCACCGCATGTTCGGCGGGACCGCGCGCTAGCGTTTCGGAAGTAGGTGCCTGGCTCATCACTCCAGATAATCGGATACGGACGTATTGACAATAAGTGACCAATGCGGCCATCGGTAACAGCGTTAGTCGGGGTAGGATTTGATGATGCGACCTTTACCGCATGGGCGGGCGTCGGTTCTTGCACTCCTGTTTCTGTCGGGTTGCGCAGTGGGGCCGCGCTATGTGGCACCGGCGACATCGGCGCCCGCGACCTATGTAGGTGGAGCGGCTGTGGATGCCCGATTGGTTCCCGCCGACGCTGCCGACATGATCAACTGGTGGCGGTCGTTTGATGACCCTGTGCTCACAGGCCTGGTCGAACAGGCGCTCGCCCAGAACCTCGACCTCCAGCAGGCGCGCGCGCGGGTGATGCAGGCTCGTGCCGCACTGAAGGGCGCCAACGCCGCGTTATTGCCGTCGGGGCAGATCAGCGGACAGGTCGGCGAAACCTACCAGTCGCTGGAGACGCCGATCGGCCGGATCGGCAGCGCCTTTCCGCAATTCGACCGCTCGACCGAAACGTACGAGGCGAACCTCGGCGCAAGTTGGGAACTCGATGTGTTCGGCGGACGCGATGCCGCCCGGGATGCGGCGCGGGCGGACTGGGAGGCATCGGCCGCGAGTGCCGTCGCGGCACGGCTGGTCGTCGCGGCGCAGACGGCGGACACCTATATCCTGGTCCGGGCATTGCAGGCCCGCCTCGATGTCGCGCGTTCACAGGCGGCCACGCAACAGCGCCTCGTCGGCCTGATCGCCTTGCAATATCGCAAGGGCCTCGCCGCGGAACTTCAGCTCCGGCAGGCGGAAGGGGCGTCGGCTCAGGTGCGCGCCAGCGTTCCGGCGCTCCAGAACGAGCTGGATATCGCCATGAACGCGCTCGACGTGCTCGTCGGCATGCAGCCGGGCAGCAATCGATCCCGGCTTGCCGGTCCCGCCGCGATACCATCCCCTCCCAAGGTATCGACGGCGGGCGGGCCAGCTGCGCTGCTGCGACGCCGACCCGACATCATCGCGGCCGAGCGCACGCTGGCGGCGTCGAATGCCCGGATCGGGGCGGCGGTGTCGGAATACTACCCGAAATTCTCACTCAGCGGCCTGCTAGGCACCGCCACCACGGCTGCCGGTGGCCTGTTCGGTGGCAGTGCAACGCAGGCCAGTGGCGTGCTTGGGCTGCGGTGGCGACTGTTCGACTTCGGTCGGGTCGATGCCGAGATCAGGGCGGCCAAAGGGCGCAACGCGGAAGCCCTGGCGGCCTATCGCCTGACCGTCCTGCGTGCGTCGCAGGACGTCGAGGATGCGTTTTCGACACTGGTCCAACAGGAAGCACGCGCCGCGATGCTGGTACAGGGTGAGGTGTCGCTTACTCGGGCCAGGGCGACGTCCGATACGGCCTACCGGGGCGGGGTCATCAGCCTCATCGAGGTCTTGGACGCGGACCGGCGCCTGTTGGAGACGCGCGACGGGGCAATCCAGGCGCGAGCGGCCGCAAGCCGTGGCGCGGTAGCGTCGTTCCGTGCGTTGGGCGGTGGCTGGGACCCGGCTCGTATCGCCACGTCGACCGATGTCAGGGGTAGTGCCGATGCCGGTGCGGTATTGGCCAGTCAAAACAAGTGAAGGGAGGGAATGCCATGTCGTCAATTGCTGCTGAAGGTCCTGATGGGCTAGCCCAGGTTCGCGCGTTGCTCGCGACCGGACGGCAACCGCCACTCGGCGAAAAACTCGGTATTTCGCTGATCGAAGCGGACCATGGGCTCGCGGTCTTCGAGGCAACGCCAGACGGCAGCTCGTACAATCCGATGGGGTCGGTCCATGGCGGGTACATTGCGACGATCCTCGACAGCGCCTGCGGCATCGCGGCCCATACGGCGCTGAAGCCGGGATACGGGTACACGACGCTGGAGTTGAAGGTATCGTTCGTGAAGGGGCTTAGCAGCACCAGCGGCACGATCCGCGCCACCGGCCGGCTGATCTCGATAGGGCGGCGTGCGGCCTTTACCGAGGCCACACTACACAACGACAAGGGGCAGGTCTGTGCGACGGCAACGTCGACCTTATTGGTGTTCGAGCTGCCGCCAGGGAAGTGAGATCCCGTTCTCGCTGCCGGTTATTGTTCGGTTCGGCACAACCGGCGGCGCCAAGCCAGCGTGCCGATCAATGCGGAGCAGTGACCTCGCGGTTGCGCGTGACTATGGTTTCGTGACTGGGCGGGGTCTCGCTGCTGGCAAATTCAGACATCAGGGCGTCACGATTCCGCGGTGCATCGTCCTTGACCGCCTGAGCCAGCGCGGTCTCAAGTTCTGGCGCCGTCAGTTCGGTGCAGTACGCGGGCGTACCGGGCTGATGCCGCCATGACCCGTCAATGTCGCCAGCATCGACGGGATCGAAGCCGGCAGCGTCGACGAGCTTCGCCGCGACCGCCTTGGCCGCTCGGTCGTCGCCCGAGATCGGCATCGCGATCCGGTGTGCATCCCCTAAGGGCTTGCCGGCGTCCGCGAGCGTCTTGGCAAGGGCTGCGTTGAACGTCTTGATGACCGGGTGGCCAAGCTGCTCGCTGGACCAGATGCTTTCTGGCTTGCCCTCGTCAATCTCGGCAATCCGAGTGCCGAACTGCGGGTAATAGTTCGAGGTGTCGATCACGACGACATCTGCCGGGACATCGGCAAACAGCGTCGCAACGTCGGGAATGCTGGCGAACGGTATCGAGAGGACGATGACCTCGACATTCCTGACGGCGTCCTCGGAGGTGACGGCGGCGGCGCCGATTTGCCCCGCCTGATCGCGAATGTCGTCGGGGCCCTTGGACCCTGCGAGTTTGACGGTGTGCCCTGCTGCAACGAGCTTGCGGGCGATCGTGCCACCAATGTTGCCTGCGCCGATAATGCCGATGTTCATGCTGGTACCTTTCGGATGATGTCTGGAATCAAAGTGCGTCAAGCGCTGACGCGTGGATCGAGCCCGTACTGGGCGGGCGCGCCGAGGTGATCGCGAAGGGTCGTTCCTGCGTAGTCGCGATGGAACAGTCCGCGCTCCTGCAGGATGGGGACGACCCCATCTACGAAGGCATCCACGCCATCATCGTAGATGTCAGGCGACACCCAGAAGCCATCGACCGCGCCCGCTTCGAACCATTCCTGCATGTGATCGGCTGCCTCGACAGCGGGCCCGACGATGGCGGGATGATAGTCGATCACGCCCTGCGCCAGGATGTCGCTTACGCTCCATCCTTCACGCGCGATCCTGAGTGCGTTTGCGGCGCGAGGATCGCGGGGCGACGGCCGTGCCGAGGCAAGCTGCTCCGGCGACAGCGGGTCATTCAGACGCGTCGGATCAAGCCTTACCCCCAGCATCTGCCCAAGATATCCGGCACGCTCCGGGAAGGTTCGTCCGGTCATCTTCGTGCGTCGATCGAGCCCACTGCGCCGATCGGCGGTGATCGTCGTCATCAGTCCAGCGAAATACTTGACCTCGTCGGGATCGCGGCCAGCGGCTTCCGCTGCATTTCGCAAGGCATTCCGCTGCGCGCGCGCGTCTTCGATCGTGAAGGCCGCGCCTATCAGAGCGTTGGCATGCCGCCCGGCGACTGCATGCGCGTTCGGGCTGCCACCGGCGTGAAAGACGATCGGCTGCCCCTGTTCGGAGGGCGGGATATAGAGGGGCCCGCGGGAGGCGACGAACTTGCCACCCATGTTGATGGGGGCAATCTCGCTGGCGTCGGCAAAGCGGCCGGTTTCCTGATCATGCGTCCAGGCATCGCGACCCCAACTGCCCCAGAGTGCCTGTACCAGCTGGATCGTCTCGAAGGCCCGACCGTATCGATCCGGGCTGGAAGGAAGGCGCTTTCCGTAGTTCGCAGCGACGTCTTCGCCGCTTGAGGTGACGGCGTTCCATCCCGCCCGTCCGTGGCTCATGACGTCCAGCGCCTTGAACTGCCGAGCCAGATTATAGGGCTCGTTGAATGTGGTCGAACCGGTAGCGACGAGCCCGATACGACTGGTCTCGCGAGCAACCGCAGCGAGCGTCAGCATCACGTCGAGGTTGAAGTGCGGGGGTTCGTTCTCGATGTCGGCGACCACGCTGGGACCGTCCGGCAGGAACAGAAACTGGAGCTTCCCACGCTCAGCCGCCTGAGCATGGCGAACCTTTGCGTCGAAGCTCGCATAGCTCGCCGGATCGACCCCCGGCATGCGCCATGACCCGGGTTGGGAGCCGTAGCCATTACCCAATTGCATGCCGATGATCATCTGCCGCGCCATCATCATTCCTTGCTGAGCCGTACCAGCGGTGCGTGCCCTCTACTTTGCCAAACCGGAGAAACACCCTATATGCGGGGACGTTCTCCGCTTGAACTGCAGATACGGAGACACTCCCCGGTATTCAAGGCCTCGCGATCGACGATGACAAATTCGGCCACGCAGCGACGCCCGCGTAAGGATGCACAGCAGAACCGAACGCATATCCTCCAGGTGGCGCGAGAGGCTCTGACCAGCGCTGGGGGCGATGTATCGATGGACGGCATCGCCAAGCAGGCGGGCGTCGGCTCCGGGACGCTGTATCGGCATTTCCCGAACAAGGATGCGCTGCTCGCTGCACTGCTCGATGCGCATCACGAGGGTTTGGACCAGCGCCGCGCGCGCATCGAGGCGGAAGTGAGCGATGCCGGCCAAGCGCTACACCAGTGGATCGACGCACTGGGCGACTGGATGCTGGGCTATGACGGCTTGTCCGATTCACTTCGGGCGGCGTGGTCGCGGACCAATTCACCACTGACGCCAACGTGCCAGAACGTCGTCGATACCACCGAGGTATTTCTCCGAGCCGCGCAGGATGCGGGCCTCGCCAAATCGATGTTGACCGGACGCGATATCTTTCTCGGCGCGCTCGCTGTCGCGTGGGCTACCGGCGCAACGACACCAGACGAAGCGACGGGGACGAGACTCCGCGGAATGCTGAAGAGTGGCTGGTCCAGTACGACCGCCTGAGGCTCATCTTGCTTTCCCTCCCGTCGAGATCAGTTCGGGCGTTTCGGCTGCCGCCGCGATCTTACCGGAAGCGGACCGTCTGCTATCCCCGTTATCACGACGTTCATGCCGGATAATCGTACCTCGATCGCGATCAGCACGGCGATGAATGAGTATCCGCAGTTGGGAAGCGGGGAAGGGGGCGCGCGAATGTCCGGTGCGGCACGCCGGCCGGTAGGTCGCCACTACGATAGGCGAACAGGATCGCCCGAGCCGCGACCCCTTAACCGCGCGCATTTCCTCAGGATGTTGCGCGCCGCGACTGGCAGTGCATCGGTATGCCGGAATAGGCGGTCAGGGCACCCATGCGATCGCCTTACTCGATTGCTGTCATTGAGATCTCCGGTTTCGCGCGGATGGGCTTCTCGTTCAGGGAGACCTCTCGCCGCACGTCCTGTGCGGGTGTGCCGCTTTGGCGGTACGCGAGAACCAGGGGTATCCATGACGAATTCGAAGAGCCGCCAGACGCTGGTGGCAATGTTGCTCACCGCTGCGTCGGCAAGCGCAATGATCCAGCCGGTCGGCGCGCAGACGATGGCGCCAGCCGAAACGCAGGCCGAGACCCGCATGACCACCGCGGCCGCGCCGGTCAGCGCCGGCAAGCCCGCGCTCGCGCAGGCCGGTGTCGCCGGCACGGTCGATGCGAAGGGCGATGCCGGCAGTGCCGCAGCCCCGCAGATGACCCGCGACAATGGCGCGCCGATCGGTGAGAACCGTCACTCGAAGGCAGCCGGCGATCTGGGGCCGGTGCTGCTCGAAGACACCACGCTGATCGAGAAGCTGGCGCGTTTCGACCGCGAGCGGGAGCCCGAGCGCGTCGTCCATGCGCGAGGCACCGGCGCGCACGGCGTGTTCACCGCCACCGCCGACATCTCGACCATCACCAACGCATCGCTCTTCGCGAACGGCAAGCAGACGCCGGTGTTCGTCCGCTTTTCGACCGTGATCCATCCGTCGGGCAGTCCCGAGGGTATGCGCGATCCGCGTGGCTTCGCGACCAAGTTCTACACCGACCAGGGCAATTGGGACCTCGTCGGCAACAACCTGCCGATCTTCTTCATCCGCGACGCGATCCAGTTTCCGGACATGATCCATTCGCTGAAGCCGTCGCCGGTGACGAACAAGCAGGATCCCAACCGGTTCTTCGACTTCTTCTCGGCCACGCCCGAGGCGACCAACATGCTCGCCCACGTCTATTCGAACCTCGGCACGCCCGCGTCCTACCGGACGATGGACGGCAATGGCGTCCACGCGTTCAAGCTGGTCAATGCCAAGGGCGAGACCGTGTTCGCCAAGTTCCGCTGGATCAGCCGCCAGGGCGTGAAGAACCTCAACGGCGCGCAGGTCGCGACCGTGTCGTGGAACTACCTGACCGACGATCTCTACGGCGAGATCGCAAAGGGCGACTTCCCGACCTGGGACCTGATGGTCCAGACGATGAAGCCGTCAGAGTTCGCCAAGCTCGATTACAACCCGTTCGACGACACCAAGGAGTGGCTGGGCGTGCCGTTCCGCAAGATCGGCGAGATGACGCTCAACAAGGTGCCGACCAACTTCTTCGAGTTCACCGAGCAGTCGGCGTTCGCGCCGGCCAATATGGTGCCGGGGATCGAGGCGTCGCCCGATCGCATGCTGCAGGGCCGGCTGTTCTCCTATTCGGACACGCAGCGTCACCGGATCGGTGCCAACGTCATGCAGTTGCCGGTCAACCGGCCGCTCGCCAGCGTCGTCAACAACAACCAGGACGGCCAGCTCGATCACGCCACGCGGACCTCGGATGTGAACTACTTCCCGGCCGCAACCGCCGCGAAGTCGACCGATGCGCGCTATCGCGCCTCGACCTACGCGGTCGATGCGACGGTCGATGCCAAGCCGATCGCGAAGACCAACAACTTCGCGCAGGCAGGCGACTTTTACCGCGCGCTTAAGGCACAGGATCGGACCGACCTCGTCACCAACCTGGCGGGCGACCTGAACGTCGTGACGTCGGCGCGGACGAAGACGATCATGGTCAGCTATTTCTACCAGGCGGACCAGGACTTCGGCACGCGCCTCGCGACCGCGGTCAACGTACCGATGGCGGACGTGTCGCGCGCCGTGGCAGAGTACCGCACCGCCAACCCGGCGCAGACCGCGCGCCGCTAACGGTAGGGCAGGGGGCGCGGTGTGACCCGTGCCCCCCCCATTTTGCTTTCGAGAAACGAGACTGACGATGCTGATATTCCTCGCGGCGCTCGCCGCAGCCGCAGCGCCGCAAGCTGCGCCCGCCAACCGGCCGGTATCGCCTGCGGTGGTCGCGCCATCGCCTGAACGCCGCCAGCAATTGCTGTTCGACGCCGCCCGGCTCGGTCGCACCGACATGATCGATCCGCTGCTCAAGGCGGGCGCGGACATCAACGCGTATGACGATCGCGGTTTCACGCCATTGATCCTCGCGGCCTATAACGGTCAGGCGGCGACCGTCGACGTGCTGATCGCGACGGGCGCGGACGCGTGTCGTCCCGATCGCGACCAGGGCAACACCGCGCAGATGGGCGTCGCCTTCAAGGGCGAGGACGCGGTCGCCGCACGTTTGTTGAAGGCCGGATGCGACGTGAACGCGCGCAACAACGCCGGCCAGACCGCGCTGATGATGGCATCGCTCTTCAACCGCACGCGGCAGGTCGACATGCTGCTCGCTGCAGGTGCCAATCGTTCGATCCAAGATGCCGCGGGCCGCTCGGCAAGCTCGGTCGCCGCCGATCAGGGCAACGCTCCGATGGCGGCACGCGTAAAGCACTGAGTGTCGCTGTCGTTCCGCACGAACCGGTCGCCGGCACGTGCGGAACGACGAAGAGGATCAGTTACGGCCGATTGTCGAGTTCCGGCACGCCGCTGTTGCGGTCCGCATAGGCAGCGAGGAACGTCGGCCGCTCCTGCCAGCGCCGCCAGAACGCGTCGATATGCTCGTAGCGCTCGTCGAGCGGCATCGCGTTCACCGCAAACTTCGAGAACGCGATCGCGGTCGCCATCGTGATGTCTGAGAAGGTCGGCTCGTCACCGCCCAGCATCCACGCGCGACCGTCCGACAGATGCCGGTCGACCAGCGCGGTATGCGCCAGCGCCTCCTTGCGGCAATGCTCGCCCCACGCGGCGTTCGCGGTCAGCTCGAGCTTGGGGCCGAGACCCTGATGCAGGACGTGGAACGCGGTTGTGATGCGGTAGAGGATGTGCACCCAGATGCGGTTGTCCCACATCATGTCGAGACCCTGCTGCTCCGGCGTCTCGCCCATGATCCGCCGACCCGGATATGCCTGATCGAGATAGCGAACGACTGCGGCCGTCTCTGAGATGAAGCTGCCATCCGCCAGTTCGAGCGTCGGCGTCTCGCCCCACGGATTCATCTTCAGGTGCTTCCACTGCCGCTGCTCGCCGACCGGCGACATGTCGTAGACCGTTTCGTCGAAGCGGTCGGCAATGCCCTTTTCGTGCAGGAAGATGCGCAGGCGCTGCGGGTTCGGGAAGGCGGACGGGGAGGTGAACAGGCGAAGTTTTGCGGTCGATGGCGACGTTTGAACGGTCATGACATATCCCTACCAAGTGATCGGTAGTGGCTAACTGCGTGCTTGCGCGGCGCGCGTCAACGTCTATCTACCAGTTGGTCGGTTGGCGGGATGGAAATGTGTATGGCGAGTTCGAATTCCAGGGAAGCCGTGCTCGCCGCGGCGAAGCGAAGCGCGATGGCGCGCGGCTATAACGGCCTCAACTTTCGCGACATCGCTGCCGAGGTCGGGATCAAGGCACCCAGCATCTATCATCATTTCGCGACCAAGGCCGAACTCGGCGCGGCGGTCGCGCGGCGCTACTGGGAAGATACCGTCACGCAACTGGCGGCTATATCGGACGAAGCGCACGATCCGCGCATGGCCCTGCGTCGCTACCCCGAGATCTTTCGCAAGTCGCTCGCGAACGACAATCGCATCTGCCTGTCGAGCTTCATGGCCGCCGAATACGACGATCTGCCCGACCCGGTTAAAATCGAGGTGCAGGGCTTTGCCGACGTCAACGTAGCGTGGCTCAGCACGCTCCTCGTCGACGCCGAAATCCTGGGTCCCGACGAAAGCGAAATCCGGGCTAGGGCGATCTATGCGGCGGTTGCGGGCGCGCAGCTGTTCGCACGCGGTCGCGCGGATATCGCCCTCTTCGATACGATGATCGCCAGCTACCGCGCGGCCGGGCTTTTGCCGGCTTAGTAGCAGGGGCCGGACATGCGGTGTTCGACTGAATGGGTCGGTCAAAGCTCCCGAGCCGTGCCTTCCGGTAAGGCAATTTCGGCAAAATGGCGACGGATATAGTCCAGCTTTGGATCGATGTAGCGACGACAAAACGGCCTGTCCGGGTCCGTCCGGTAGTAGTTCTGGTACCGCGCGTCCGAGGGTTTGAAGTCAACGAAGGGGAGAACCATGGTCCGCGCCGCCTGGCCCGTTTCCTCGGCAAACCGAGCGATCACGCGGGCAACGTCATCGTGTTGATCCGCCGCGAAGACATAGATCGCGCTCCGATACCGCCCGCCGGGCGAGTAGATGCCGTTCGCCGAATGCGTTCTCAGGTGAACCTCCGCCAGCGTCGACAGGCTGATGATTGCGGGGTCGAAGCTGACGATCACGGCTTCAGCCCACACGTCCGAAGGCGCCTCCGACCGAATGAAGCCCTGATCGACGTGGTCGACGCCGCGCAGCGCCTGAAACACACCCTCGGTGCACCAATGGCAGCCGCCACCAGACCCGATTCAATCCAATCCCGCTCTCCCGTGCCCCGACCGCATGATGCATATGGACGCTGGCCGCGGGTCTTGAACCCGGTGGGGCAAGATTCCTGAAATCGGATGCGGGCCCATGCCAGTGGGAGGATGCCGCGTCCGACGTTGCTTCAACCGTTTCGGGCCGCCACCATCGCGCGTCTTGTCGACCGTCGGAATTTCAGCGAAGCAACTGCAGCGAGGCAGATGAGTGCCCCGGTCAGTGGCACCATCCAGGCCATCGTCAGCAAATGCCGCTGCTCGACCGGGCCGAAGGGCGCCGATTCGTCCCACCCGATGATCGACAGGCCGCGCCCGAGCAGAGCTCCGCTGATGCCGCCGCCAAGCTTCAAGGTGAGAAGCAACAGCGCCACCGGTAGCCCCTCGAGCCGGATACCCGTCCGGTGCTCGCCGTGGTCGATCGATCCGGCGAGCAGTACCCAGATCATCATCTGCAATCCTGCGTTGCCGATCCCGAACAGCGCGATACCCGCTATCGTCACGAATTTACCCGTTGCGAAGACGAGAAGTCCGATCGCGATGATGGTCAGCGCTGCAACCAGGACCTCTCGCTGCCGGACACGACGGGCGATCGCCATCCACGCCGGCAGCGCCACGAGTTGCGACACCGCAAGCGTCGTCAGCGCGCGACCCGTCCACGCCGCGTCATGGATCACGCCCTTGCCGATATAGGCGAACGATCGCGCAAAGAACGGCAAGGTCAGGGCCTGTGCGAACCCGAGCGCGAGCAACATCAGGAGCGGCCGATTGCCGATGATCCACGCAAGCGATCCGCCGTGCTTTGGCTCGGATTGCGGTATTTTCGCCACCGGTACCGATGCCGAGGACAGCCACAGCGTGCCGACATACGCCAAGGCGGCAAAACTGGTCACGGCGAGCAGCTCATAGCCTCCGTCATTCGTCGGATCGACGAACGCCTGCGCGAAATGCGCGACCGTCAGGGCACCAAGGCAGCTGAACATGTACCGCAGGCCGGACAAGGTCGTCGCCGCGCCCGGAGTCTTGGTCATCCGCATCATCAGCGCGTTGTGCGCTACGTCGCAGACCGAATACGCAGTACGGAACAGCAACACGATCGCGATTGCCCAAGCGAGGATCGCGCCGCCGCGCCAGCCCGGATCGACGAAGAAGATCGCGAAGAAAATCCCGACAAAGGGGGCGCCGACGAACAGAAGGCGACGATACGTGCCGAGCCTGTCGGTGGAGCGATCGAGCAGGCGCCCGAGCAGGGGATCGCAGAGGCCATCCCAGACGAGCCCGATCATCACGACCAGCCCGGCTACCCCAGCCGATACGCCCCAACGCTCGGTCAGGACGAACAGCAGGAACACGTCCATCGTCGACGCGAGGACGTTCTTGCCGAAATTGCCGCTGGCGTAACCGACCATGCGCATCCTACCGGCCTGGGGCCGATGTTCGAATGCGGACGCTAAGTCATCGGCGGCGGCGTGCTCCATCCGTTAGCGTCTTAGCGGCTGAGTCTTGCAGTTGCGGGACATTTCGTCTGGCGGTTCCGACGGGCGGGGCGACGGTCGTGATCGCGAGGATGCCGCCGCGGAGCAATGCGGCGTGGTCGACGCGGAAGTCGGGCAGGGCGCGCCCGTTCAGGCTGGTGCGTGCGATCACGCCGTCCTCCGGTCCGTCGCGGCGGATCGTCAATCTGCGTCCGCTGCCGAGATCGATGTCGGACCGCGCGAACGCCGGAGTCGTCACGACATACCACGGCTCGCCCGGCACGAGCGGGTACAGGCCGAGTGTCGCGAACACGTACCACGCGGTCATCCCGCCAGCATCGTCGTCCATTCCGTCGGCAAGCCCCTGCGGCGACAGCGCGAAGCTGCGACCGACGAACGGCACCGGCAGCTTGCCGCTGTTGGTATAGGGATGCGCGATCGGCTTGGTCAGGATCGTCCGGACGAGGCTGGCCGTGGCTTGCGGCTGGCCCAGCGCGGCGAACATCCACGGGACCTGGATGTCGGGCTCGTTGGTCATGTTGAACAGGCCGGCATCGAAGAAATGATGCAGTTCGCCGAGCATCCGTTCGCGGCCGACCGTCGCGGTCATCCACGGCAGGTCGAAGATCGGCGCCCAGCGATATTGCCACAAGGTGCCCTGATACAGCCCGCGCGCCTTGACCACGTCGCCATCCACGCCCGGCGTCTGGAACACCGATCGCCACATCGGGCGGTAGCTTTGCGCCTTGGCGGTGAAGGTCTGCGCGAGGTCAGCTCGGCCGAGGTCGCGCGCGAGTTCGGCGGTCGCCCAATCGTCATACGCCGCCTCGATCTGCTCGTCCGGCGTGCCGCGCTTGAGCGTGTCGCTGTCCGCCGCCATTCCCGCCAACGCGGCGCCCGCGTTGAACGCTATGCCCTTGCGGTGCATGTCGAGCAGCGCGATCCCGGCATGCTCGGTGCGGACCGTCAGGAACGGTTCGCGTGGGGTCGACCATTGCGCTTTGCCGCCCGCGTAGAGCGCGACCAGCGAGTTTGCGATATCGGCGCTGCGCTCGGGCTGGATCAACGCGAGCAGCGGCATCTGCGTGCGGTAATTGTCCCATAGCGACCAGTTCGCGTAGCGCGTCCTGCCCTTCGACGAGGTCTGCACCGCGCCGTCCTTGTCGCGGTGGCGGCCGTCGGGATCGTCGATCGCGACTGGGGTTTCCATGACGCGGTAGAGCGACGTGTAGAATAGCGCGCGCTGGTCTCGCGAGCCGCTGAGCGCGACACGGCCGAGGATGCGGTTCCAGGCGGCGCGAGTGTTGCTAGCGACGGCGGCGAGCGATTTGTTGCCGAGTTCGGTATCGCGGACCGATGCCGCGCCGCGTCCGTCCACGGTGGAGAGCCCGGTACGGATTTCGATCGCATCGCCCGCTTTGCCGACGATGTGCAGCGTCGCCAGATCGTTCGCGCCTGCGGTCAGCGTCTGGTGGATGGGCCGTCCGTTGACGAGGATCCGGCTGGCGGTGTGGAGGTGATAGGCGCCCTGATCGCAGACCGTGCCTGCGACCAGATCGGCGCGGAGGTCGTCGCTGGTCAGGCTCGTCCAACTGGCTGCCAGCCGTTTCGAATAGCTGTGCCGCGGGTCGATCCGCAGGTCGACGGCGCCGGCGCGAGGCAAGGTGAAGCGCAACACGCCCGCACCCCGCGTCGCTGCCATCTCGGCGAGGATGCCGCCATCGTAGCGGACACGGTAGATGCCGGGCCGAGCTGTTTCGCTGCGCTTGTCGATCAGCGCGGGACCGCTGGCGCCGGCATAGCGCAGCGAGATCATCAGGTCGCCGCCGGCACCACCGCAGCCCACACCGACGCCGCGGGTGTGCGAGAAGCCGAGCAATGTGGTCGCCGCGTGATCATAGCCCGCGTGGTTGGCGGGGCTGGTATCGGGGCCGAGCTGCATGATCCCGAACGGCGCGACTGCGGCGGGGGAGAGTTGGCCGAAGTCGGCGAGCGTGCCGACGAACGGGTCGACGAGGTCTGCAGGGGTTTCTTGGGCGGCGAGCGCGGCGGGGGTCCCCAATATGGCCGCGAGCAGAAGAGCCGTCCTAAAACCGCGCGCCCCCGGCGAAGGCCGGGGCCCAGGTGGAAAGGCCGATGTAACCGAGCGCGGCCCTGCGTTGGCGACGTTTCCCAACTGGGCCCCGGCCTTCGCCGGGGTGGAGGCAGGGATGTTTACTGGGGTCGGGTGCCTAAAATAATCGCTCATGGATCGAGAGGATCGCGCGGATCCTGTCGCAGCGATAGCCGCGACGGCCGGAATTCGAGATCGTACGCCGACAGTCGCCGCCCAACCGCGCCCGGCAAATACCCCAGCTCGGTGCGGTTGCGATCCGAGAAGGTCTGGCTCTCGATATATTTGCTCTGCTCGGCGTCGGTCACGATCAGCGTTGGGCGGTCGAGCGGGATGCCCAGCGCCACTATCCGCCGCGTCGCGTTGCGCAAATTGGTGGTCGTGTGCCGGGCATAGGGTTCGGGAATGACGCGGTCGGACGGGATGCCGTAGCGCTCGACCAGTGCACGACGGATCTCGACCGCCTCGACGAACCGGGTACCGCGCGGGTGCACCGCACTGCCCGAAACGAGGATGAACGGCGCGAGGCCCTGGCGATAGCGTTGTGCCGCGAGCAGCGCGTGGAGCTTGCTGCGTGGGCTGAGCGCAGTGCCAGTGTCCTCGGGGCCGACGCCGGGGACGATCAGCAGCGAATAGCGGAACGCCTTCCAGTCGGTCCGCGCCGCCAGCGCAAGCGCCCCCGCATTCTCCCGCTGGTCGAGCGGTTCGAACCGCGTCGCTGCCACCGCGTCGTTGGCATCGAGCAACGCCACGGCGAGCCGCACGCTCGCCGCGATGGTCGCGGGCGGCGCATCGGACGCGGCACGCGCAGTATCGATCGCGACCTTGACGCTGTCGGCAAAGAACGGCGTGCCGGTCGCGAAGATCGGTCCGTCGATCTTGGGATAGCGTCCGGCCAAGCCAAGGCCATAGACGCGCAGCACGACGTTCACCCCATCCAGTTCCTGGTCGAGCGCCACCGCTAGCGGCAGGTCCGCATTCGACTTCACCGATCGCAGAGCGCCAGTTGTCGCCAACTTTGCCACTATCGCCCGGTCCTGATCGGTCCAGATCGTCGCCTCGATTACGCAGGCAGGCACATCGCCACACGCGGCAATCCGTCGCGCCCGCGCATCGAACGCCCGCGCCGGTGAACGCCCCAACGCGCCGAGCATCGGAAACAACCGCTCCGACAACGTATCGACGACCGTGTCGCTGACCGCCATCGGTGCAGGCGTCTCCGCCCACATTGGTGCAGCCGCGGTCATCGTCAGCGCCGCCATCATCATACGCAGTCCCGTCACCAGGACTTGCTGACCACGAGGCGGACGTTGCGACCGAAGTTGGGACGGCCGTAGATTGCGCCCGCGGTGCCCTGGCCGCTCAACAGGTCGGTACGCGTATTGCCCTCGGTCAGGCCCTTCGCGTTGAACAGATTGTCGCCGACGACCTGCATCTGCCACGTGTCGTGCGTCAGTGTGATCCCCGCGCCGACCGTCTGGTAGGAGGGCAGGGCGGTGTTGTTGAAGAAGTCGACATAGCGTTTGCCGGTATATTCGTAGCGGCCGTACAGCTGCACCGAATTGCCCGCGACGTCGAAGTCGACTGACGGGCGGATGTTGCCATAGACCTTGGGCTCGCGGACGATCTGGTTGCCCTCGACGTCGCCCGCGCTCGCGCCGTTGGCGTTGACGAGGCTCTTATACTGCGGATCGCTGATCGTCAGTGCGCCGGTCACGGCGAAGCCGTATGGCAGCGCGAGCTTGCCGTCGATCTCGATGCCCTTGATCTCCGCCTTGCCGACGAACGGCACCGACTGGTCGTTGCGGCCGGTGACCGGGTCGAGCGCGACGAACGACGCGTTGAGCGGATTGTAGCGCGTATAGAAGCCGATCAGGTACAGATAGGACCGGCCGAACGCCGCCTTCAGGCCGACCTCATACTGGTTCGCCTTCGACGTGATGATCGTCGGGTTGATCTGGTACGTCACCTGCGTCGACGGCGGCGTTTCGAGATGCGAGGCGCGCGCATAGGCGCCGAAGTGCTTGGTGACGTCGTAGTTGATGCCGCCGGTCCAGTTGGTGATGCTGGGGCTGAGCTTCGAGTTGATGATCTGGCCGGTGAACGCGCGGACCGCGTTGTCGGCGAGCGTATTCGGGTCGCCGAGATTGGCAGAGGTCGTTGCGAACGCATAGCCCTCGAAGCTGTAGCGTTCATGGCGGATGCCGCCGTCGAGGGTCAGGCCCTTGACCAGTTCCCACGTGTCGTTGGCATAGAGCGCGTACATCGAGGCGTCGGTGTTGCCGCGGTTGAGCGTGGTCGTATAGCGCAGCACGCCGTTGTCGGTGACCGAGCCGACCGCCTGGCCTGCGGCGTTGTAGGCGATCAGATCAAGCGTGCGCGGCTTGCCCTTCACCTCGAGCAGATAGTCCTGGTACGCGACCTCGTTGGTCTCGCCGTACAGGCTGCCATACACGCCGACGCGCAGGTCGTGCGTGCCGAACCCGGTCGCGATCGATCGCGTGACGCTCAGGTCGCCCTGCGTCGAATAATATTTCGAGACGACGTCGCGGAACTGCGCGGGGACAACCAGCCCGGAAGCGGTGTTGGGGTCATAGACCTCGGCGCCATTAGTGCCGGCGATGGCATAGCCGAGGCGGGTCACGCCGGCGCCGAACGCCTTGCGAGCGTTATCCAGGTTGGTCGGAGTGCCGATCCCGTTGCTCGTCGCGTTGGCGTAGGTATTGGCGTCCAACGGGTTGGTGGTCGAATACAGCGCGTTGAAATGGAGCTTGCCGACGCTGACGCCGCCCTTCGCCGCGACTTTCCAACCGTCGAAATCGGCGTCGTATTGCACGCCGACGTTGCCGAACTGGGTGTGGCGACCATTGCCGAGATCGGCGTCGACGTTGCGCGTCGTGCCGTCGGCCTCGCGGAAGCGGATGTTCGCGTTGCGCAGCGCCGGCGAGTTCATCGTGCCGCTGAAGAAGTCGATATACTGGTTGAGAGACTTGCTCGGATCGCGCGGGTCGGCGGTCGGGATCGGCAGGTAGAATACGTTGTGGTCGTTCAGATAATTACCCGACACGCGCAGCGAGCCGTTGCTGAAGTCGTGCTTGATATTGGCGCGGACCTGGCCACCGCGATCGTTCGGGAAGCCGTTGTCGCGGTAGCCGTCGTGGCGGCGGAGGAACCCGCCGATCGCGTAATAGGTCGAGTCGTCGATCGGGCCTGCCTGATACCCGTCGAGCCGGTAGAGGCCGGTGTCGCCGAGCGTGACCTGCGCCTTGCCGCGCGTCGTATCGGTGCCCGACACGGTGATGTTGTTGACGATCGCGGCTGCGTAGCTCGCATAGACCGGGGCAGGGCCGCCGCGCACGACCTCGACCCGCTGCGTCATCAGGTCGAACCGGTTGATGCTGTCGCCGCGGAAGAAATTGCCGTCATTCTCGTGGAACAGCGGCAGGCCGTCCTGCTGGAAGGTGACCAGACCGCCGTCGCTCGGCAGGCCGCGCAGGCGGATGATGTTCTGGACCTCGCCGCCGGTATTCTCGACCGCGAACCCGGGCAGCTTGCCGAGCAGGTCGGCGAAGTTGATCGGGGCGAGCTTCTGGATGTCGGCGTTGCTGAGCGAATTGACCGCATAGGAGACGTCGAAGCGGCGCTGCTGGCGAGCGGACCCGGTGACGATGATGTCACCGCCGCCGGCGTCAGGTGCTGCGGCGTCGGGACCGGTTGCTTCCGGGGCTGCATCGGCAGGCGGCGTGGCGGGGGCGGTCTGGGCCCAGGCCGGCGACTGCGCCGCAATGCTCAGCGCGATAAAGGCACAACCCGTGCGCAAGCCAAATTTGGTCATCTGTTCGTCCCCAGCCCTGTTCGATGCCACGCCGCTGGACGCGGAATATGACGATTTTAATTAATTTCACGAAATAAACTAATCGAGTTATCGGACGCGGTAACGGAGTACGGTCATGTCCTACGCGAAGCTGAGGCTCGATGATGACGAGCGGCGGATCATGCAGGTCCTCCGGTCGGTCGGCGCACGGTCGCGCAAACAGCTCGCCGCCGATCTCGCGATGAGTGCGTCGAAGCTGACACGACTGTCGAGCAACCTGCTGGCACATGGACTGATCGAGGAATGTCCGAGTTCGGAGCCGATGACGCCGGGCCGGCCGGCGGTGCCGCTCCGCATCTCGCCCGACGCGGGCTATTCGGTCGGCGCGATGCTCCACCGCGGACTGATGGAGGTGGCGCTAGTCGATTATGCCGGCGGCGTGATCGCGCACAGCTCCCAGCCATTCGACGATCCCGATCCGCGCATCTTCGCCGCGCGCGTAACGGCGTCGATGCACGACATGGCGATCGAGAACCGGTTGCTCGGGCGGCGATTGCTGGGGGTCGGGATCGGCGTCCCCGGGTCGTCGCTATCTCCCGAGGGGAATCGGCGCTGGACGGTCGACAGCCTGGCCGCATGGCGCGGGATCGATCTGAAGACGCTGTTCGAGGAGCATATCGGGCATCAGATCTGGATCGAGAACGACGCCAACACCGCTGCGCTCGCGGAATATTACGTCGGCGGGCTGATGCGCCGGTGTTCGACCGCGGTGGTGATCCTGCTCGGTCACGGGATCGGCGCGGGGATCATCGTCGAAGGCCGTATCCTGCGCGGGGCGATGGCGAGCGCGGGTGAAATCGGCTGCCTCTATCCGACGAACGAACCCCGTCCTTCGACGCTGGATTTGCTCTCCACCTTACGCGACGAGGGGTGCGCGATACGCTCGTTGGTGGACTTCGACGAAGTCACTGCGGGATATGAAACGGTCGTTGATCGATGGGTGCGGCGCGCGGCGAAGCAGATCGAACCGATCATAAACTGGGGCGTCGCGTGGATCGACCCTGGCGAGTTCGTGATCTCCAGCCCGCTTCCGGCTCCCATCCTGCAATCGCTGGTCGATCATATCGATTTCGGCGCGATGCACATCGGCGATCATTGCAGCGAAATGCCGCGCGTATCGGTCTCGACTCTGGAAGGCAGCGCGGCGACGATCGGCGCTGCGCTGCTCCCCATTCACGCCACCGCGGTGGTGTAGACACGCGTCGAACAGGAGCGTGACAGCCGCCGACCGGCGAACGAGCCGGTCCGCTGTCGAACGCTGAGATGGTGTAAGCCGGCTTCGTCCAGACGTCGGCAGCGGCAACTGTACCGCTGATGCCAACCGTTTTCCGGGTCGGTATGCGATCTCGGAACCCGTCGGTCGCCACGCAGCGGCATTATGACGGATAGTGACGATTCGGATAAAGCTTCGAAGCAAAGCTCAACATACCGTCGAATATTAATCGGCTCACGCGTGACAAGCGACGTTGCGTGGCTGACCAACGATCTGATCCCCTATCGTCCTTATCGGCACCGCTACGTTCTGGCCTTGATCAACGAGCCCGTATTCCACTGTGTTGCTATGTCCGGTGGCGATAGTCGAACCGCCATGCGGTTTGCTATCTGTCTCGCCGTTGTGTCGATCCGAACGTCATCTCGAAGCACAGTCCCTTGTCGCCGGGTCCGGGCGCGACGTCGAGCAGGCCAAGATGCGCACGTGCCACGCGGTCGACGATCGACAGGCCGATTCCCGAGCCTTCCGACCGTGATCCGTCACCGCGCCAGAAACGGTGCTTGAGCCGGGCGAGATGCTCGGGTGCCACGCCAACGCCGTCGTCGATCACACCGATACGTGCACCCGGGCCGACGCGCACGACGATCGCGGTGCCGGGGGCGGTATGGCGCACGGCGTTGTCGACGAGATTCTCGAGCGCGAGGAGTATGGCGCCGGGATAGCCGATGCTACCGGTATCGGCTGACAGGTCTTCCAGCGCGATCGTTCGGCCGGCTGCAAGGATGCCGGGTGCACGACCAGCGACGACCGCTTCCGTCAAGGCGGCAAGGTCGAGTGGTTCGCCGGCATCTTCGACCGGCCGTTCGAGGTCGGCGAGCGCGAGCATTTGCGCGACGACGCGGGCGGCGCGGTCCACCGACGCGAGCAGCGCGTCCTTCACGGCCGCGTCGTCGACCGCGTCGGCGCGAAGGCGGATCACGGCGAGCGGCGTGCGCAGTTCGTGCGCGATGTCGGCGGCGAATGCAGCCTGCGTCCGGAACCCGTCCTCGAGCCGGTCGAGGGCTTCGTTCGTGGCGGCAGCCAGCGGCTCGACCTCGGACGGCAGTATGCCGCGCGGCAACCGAGTGTCGAGCGTGCGCGGGCCGATCGCGGCGGCGGTCGCCGACACCGCCTGCATCCGCCGGGTGAGGCGTCGGGTCAGCAGCGCACCGATCAACGGTACTAGCGCGGCGATCGGCAGGATGAGCAGCGCGAACCGCTTGAGGAAGGCGCTGACGATGTCGTCGGTGATGACTTCGGGCGCAGCGCTGTCCTGCGACGCGACGATCCAGCGACCGCCGGCGATTGGTACGCTGTACGCCTCGATCACGCCACGGCGGAAGAAATGTGCGCCGTGGTCCATCGGTACGGCGGCGACGATCCGGGGGCGAGCCGGGCCTTTCGCGATCAGGACGGCGCGGCTGCGGTCGACGATCGCGACCGCCATTCCGTCGGTCAGGACATCGCTGGGCAGCGTGACCAGAGGCAGGGCGCTGGCGACGATCGCGGCCTGTTGGCGGAGCAAGCGGCGCTGGTAGTGATCGGCGGTACTGTGGAGCAGAGCCGCGACGCCGAGCGATAGCGCGATCGTGGCGATCAGCGCGGTGGCGATATGGAGCGCAACGAACTGGCCCAATAGCGACCGGGGCAGCTGTAGCCTCACGGCTTGACCACGATGATGTAGCCGACGCCGCGTACCGTCTCGATCCGTGCACCGCTCTCGGCCTCCTCGAGCTTCTTGCGCAGGCGGTGGACATAGACCTCGACGGCATTCGAGCCGAGCTCGCCGCCGAGCCCGAACAGGTGATCCTCGGCGATCCGCTTCGGCACGACGTTGCCGGCGCGGCGGAGCAGAAGTTCGAGCAGTTCGGTCTCGCGGACCGACAACGCGATCGTCGTGCCCTCGACATGCGCGACACGGATTTCGATGTCGAACACCAGCCGTCCGCACGTCAGCGACTTGCCGAGATACCCCCCTTGGCGACGGAGGACCGCGAGCAGGCGTGCATGGAGTTCGTCGACGTCGAACGGCTTCACGAGATAATCGTCAGCGCCTTCGTTCAGGCCGCGGATACGGGCGTCGATCGTACCACGCGCCGTGAGAATGAGGACGGGGCGCGTGTCGCCGCGTGCGCGCATCCGGTGGAGCAGCGCGAGCCCATCTTCGTCCGGCAGCCCGAGATCGAGCAGGACCGCCGCGTAGTCGCCGTCCTTCAGATACGCCTCCGCCTCGTCGCCATTGTGCGCGAGATCCACCGCGAAACCACGTGGCGCCAGCGCCGCGGTCAGCGCCTGCGGCAGATCGCGGTCGTCTTCGATCAACAGCACCCGCATCGAATTCGACCTCATATCGCCGCCAATATTGCGGCAGCGCAGCATCCGTAAGCGCGCTGTAAGCCAGCGGCGCTAGCGGCTCCAGTCTAATCCCCAAGGGGCTGATTATGCACGCATCGACGACACCCGAAACGCTCCCCCCTGCCGCCATGCTTTCCCGTTCTGCGCAGATGCGCTGGCTCGGGATCGCCGCTGGCGTGATTGTCGGGCTGGTGCTGATCGTCGTGCTGATCGGCAAGTTCACGCATCACGAGCCTGCGCCTGCAACGGTCACGCCGGCAGGGACGTTCCGGCCGACCAAGGATCAGATGGCCGGGCTGACGACGATGCCTGTCGGCTATGGTGCATCCGATGCGCGGACGTTGGCGAGCGGCGCGATCACGGTCGATGGCGATCGCAGCACGCCGGTGCTGATGCCCTATTCGGGGCAGGTGGTGCGTGTGCTCGCCGATGCTGGGCAGCGCGTGACGCAAGGCCAGCCGCTGATGCTGGTGAAGACGAGCGATTTCGTCGATGCGCGCAGTGGCCTTTTCGCGGCAAGGGCGGCGGCGCAGAACGCGCAGGCGCAGCTTGCGACCGCCGCGCGGACTGCCGAACGCCAGCGGCTGATCTACGAGACGGCCGGCGGCGCGCTGAAGGACTATCAGCAGGCCAAGACCGATCTCGCCGCCGCGCAGGCGACCGCACGCACGGCCGCTGCGTCGCTCGGTGCCGCCCGCGACAAGTTGGCGATCCTCGGCAAATCGCAGGGCGAGATCTCACGCCTGGAGAATGTCGGCGAAGTCTCGGGTATCCATGACGTGACCACGCTGCATGCGCCGATCTCCGGTCTGATCGCGTCACGCGACGTATCGGCGGGGCAGTATCTGTCGCAGGGCGGCGACAAGCCGGTGATGACGATCACCGATCCGTCGCGCGTCTGGCTGATCGCACAACTCGCCGAGGGCGATGCGAGCGCTGTGCATCTCGGCGACAGCGTCACGGTGACGACGCCCGCGCTGCCGGGGCGCAGCTTCCACGCGACGATCGACCTGGTCGGCGCCGCGCTCGATCCGCAGAGCCACCGCCTGCCGGTGCGCGCGACCATCGCCAACCCGGACGGGGCGCTGAAACCGCAGATGTTCGCGAGCTTCTCGATCCAACGCCCGCACAGCGGCGACGCGTTGCTGGTACCTGCGGCGGCCGTGATTCATGAAGGCGACGATGCGCGCGTGTGGGTGGTCCGGCCCGACGGCCTGCTGGTCGCGCGGAAAGTGACCGCGGGCGAGGAGCAGGATGGCAAGGTCACGATCACCGCGGGGCTCAAGTCCGGCGAGCGGATCGTCACCGCGGGTGCGCTGTTCGTCAACGAAGCCGGTCTCGGCGAATGAACCGGATCGTCGAATTCGCGCTGCGTCAGCGGCTCCTGATCGTCGGCATCTTTGTCGCCATGCTGGTGGCGGGGGGCGTCGGCTTCTACAATCTCAACATCGAGGCGTATCCTGACCCGGTCCCGCCGATGGTCGAGATCATCACCCAGACCCAGGGCCTGTCGGCCGAGGAGATGGAGCGCAACGTCACCATCCCGATCGAGGTCGGCATGGCGGGCATCCCGCATCTGACCGCGATCCGCGCGATCTCGCTGTTCGGGCTGTCGGACATCAAGATCCAGTTCAGCTACGACCTGACCAACGATCAGGCCAAGCAACAGGTCATCAACCGCCTGTCGCAGCTCCCGCCGCTCCAGGGTGGCGCACAGCCGACCTTGTCCCCGACCAGCCCGGTCGGCGAGATTTTCCGCTACAAGATCACCGCACCGAAGGGCTATTCGGTGATGGATCTCAAGACGTTGCAGGACTGGGTCCTCCAGCGCCGGTTCAAGCGCATTCCGGGCGTTATCGACGTCACCGGCTGGGGCGGCAAGCTGCGCACCTACGACGTGGTGATCGACAATGACCGGCTCGCCGCGCACAACGTGACCGTGTCGCAGGTGCTGGCGGCGCTCGCCAAGAGCGACGGCAATGTCGGCGGCCAGACGATCAATTTCGGTGCGCAGGCGGCGATCGTCCGCGGCATCGGCCTGATCCAGTCGGTCGGCGGCATCGAGAACGTGCTCGTCGGCACCGGCGGCGGCCAGCCGGTGCTGCTCAAGGACGTCGCGCACGTCCGCATCGGCAATGCGCCACGGCTCGGCATCGCCGGCTACAACGACCAGGACGACATCGTCCAGGGCATCGTCCTGATGCAGCGCGGCGCGCAGTCGATGCCGACGATCCTCGCCGTGCAGAAGGAAGTGTCCGACATCAACGCGTCGGGGATCCTGCCGCCGGGCGTCCATCTCGACCGGATCTACGATCGCTCCGACCTGATCCACCTGACGATCCACACCGTGCTGGAAAACATGGTGGTCGGCATCCTGCTGATCTTCGCGCTCCAGTGGATCTTCCTCGGCAATCTGCGCAGCGCGATCATCGTCTCGGCGACGATCCCGTTCGCGCTCGCCTTCGCGATCCTGATCCTCGTCTTGCAGGGCGAGAGCGCGAACCTGCTCTCGGTCGGCGCGCTCGATTTCGGGCTCGTTGTCGATGCCTGCGTGATCATGGTCGAGAACATCTTCCGCCACATGGTCGAGCGGTCCGCGCATGTCGAAAACGGCAAGGGGCATTACACACTCGCCAACCGCTTCTCGGCGGTGCTGGGCGCCAGTTCCGAGGTCAGCCGCGGCATCTTCTTCGCCGCCGCGATCATCATCGCGAGCTTCCTGCCGCTGTTCACGCTGACCGGCGTGGAAGGCCATATCTTCGGACCGATGGCGAAGACCTATGCCTATGCGATCACCGGCGGCCTGATCGCGACCTTCACGGTCGCGCCGGTGCTGGCGACGATGCTGCTGCCCGACAAATTGTCTGAGGTCGAGACGTGGATCGTCGGCAAACTGCGCCGCGTCTACGAGCCGGCGGCGGCGTTCGCGCTAGGCAACCGGGTCGTCGCGATCGGTGGCGCGCTGCTGCTGATGGCGGTCGCTCTGGTCGGCGTGCGGTCGCTCGGGATCGAGTTCCTGCCGCATCTCGAAGAGGGCAACATGTATATCCGTGCGACGCTGCCCGCGTCGGTCAGCCTCGAGGCGGGGCAGCCGGTGGTCAACGGCGTCCGCCGCATCCTGATGCAATATCCCGAGGTGCAGGCGGTGTTGTCGGCACACGGTCGCCCGGACGACGGGACGGATTCGACAGGCTTCTTCAACGCCGAATATTTCGTGCCGCTGAAGCCGTTCGACACTTGGCCGAGCGGCGTCACCAAGGAGACGCTGACCGAGGAACTGTCGAAGCGGCTGTCGGCCAAATATCCCGGCGTCGACTTCTCCTTCTCGCAGATCATCGAGGATAACGTCGAGGAGGCGGCGTCGGGCGTGAAGGGCGCGAACTCGATCAAGCTGTTCGGGCCCGACCTAACCACGCTCGAGAAATATGCCAACCAGATCAAGGCGCAGATGGGCAAGGTCCGCGGGATCGAGGACCTTGGCGTGTTCCAGTCGCTTGGCCAACCGACCGTGCGGATCGACGTCGATCGCGCGCGTGCCTCGCGCTACGGCCTGACCCCCGACGACATCAACGCGACGGTTGCCGCGGCGATCGGCGGGCAATCCAATGTCGACCTGTACGAGAAGGGCACCGATCGCCACTTCCCGATCGTCGTCCGACTAAAACCCGAACAGCGCGACACGATCGACGCGATTCGCCGGATCACGATCGGCGCGCCGTCGCCCGATGGCGCGGGCACGATCCAGGTGCCGCTGTCCGAGGTCGCCGACGTCAAGCTGACGACCGGTGCGTCGTTCATCTACCGCGAGCATCAGGAACGCTACATCCCGATCAAGTTCTCGGTCCGCGGCCGCGATCTCGGCGGCGCGGTCGACGAGGCGCATGCGCGGATCGGCCAGACCGTGCACCTGCCGTCGGGCTATCACCTCGAATGGGCGGGCGAACTCGACAACCTCAACAACGCGGTCGCGCGATTGGAAGTGGTGGTGCCGATCAGCCTGCTGGTGATCCTGCTGCTGCTCTATGCGAACTTCGGCTCGATCCGCGACAGCCTGCTGGCGTTCTCGGCGATCCCGATGGCGATCATCGGCGGCGTGCTCGCGCTCGCGCTGACCGGGACCGCGTTCAGCATCTCGTCGGCGATTGGTTTCGTCGCGCTGTTCGGGATCGCGGTGATGGACGGGATCCTGGTGGTCACGACCTATAATCACGCCGTCGACGAAGGGTTCGCGCGCGAGAATGCGCTGGCGACCACGGTCCGCCACAGCCTTCGCCCGGTGGTGATGACGTGCCTGGTGGCGGCGATCGGCCTGCTCCCCGCCGCGCTGTCGAGCGGGATCGGCAGCCAGGTGCAGAAGCCGCTCGCGCTGGTCGTGGTCGGGGGCATGACGCTCGCGCCTATCCTGATCCTGCTAGTGCTGCCGGTGCTGATCGCGCGCTTCTCGAAGCGCGTGCCGCCCGAGGATCGCGGCGCACATGGGCGCGATGTCGGGCACCATCCCAATACCGAGGTTCAAGCATGAAGCGTCTCGCCACTCTCCTGCTCGCGGGCGTCACGAGCGCCTGCACGATGGGCCCGCGCAATCTCGACGCGCATGCCAGCCTGCCGCCGACTCCCGCCACACAGACCTTCGCACCGTCAAGCGGCGCGGCGCAGGCTACTACGCTCGCGGTGGTGCCGGCCGAGTGGTGGCGGACCTTCGGCAGCGCGCAGCTCGACACGCTGGTGAGCGAGGCGCAGTCGCATGCGACCGATATCGCCGTGGCCGAAGCGACGCTGCGCCAGTACCGCGAGCAGGGTTCCGCCACGGCGGGCTCGGCGTTGCCGCAGGCCGACGTGAACTATCAGGCGGAGCGCACGCGGATCTCGAACGCGCTGTCGCCCGCGGTCGCTGACCAGAACCAGCAGCTCTACACGCTGCATACCGCGCAGGTGACGGTGAGCTATGCGCCCGACCTGTTCGGCGGCACCCGCTCGAAGATCCGCTCCGCGCGCGCCGCGACCGAGACGCAGCGGCAGCGGCTCGCGGCGGCGAAGACGACGGTGATCGCCAATCTGGTCGAGGCGGTGATCCAGCGCGCCTCGCTCGCCGATCAGATCATCGCAGCGCAGACCGCGATCTCGGTCAATCGCGACATCCTGCAGACGCTGGTCAAGCGCCAGCAGCTCGGCGCGGTCGGTGCTGCCGACGTCTCGACGCAACAGGCCGCACTGGCGACTGCCGAGGGTGCGCTGCCCCCGCTCGTCCGCGCCGAAGCGCATCAGCGCGTGGTGATCGGCACGTTGATCGGACGCTCGGCGGGATCGGACCTGCCGCCGCTGCCCACGCTCGCCTCGCTGACCTTGCCGCGCGACCTGCCGCTGGTCGTACCCTCCGATCTCGTCGCGCGTCGGCCCGACGTGCTGGCGGCACGCGCTCAGCTCGAAGGGGCAGGGGCGGATGTCGGCACTGCTATCGCCGCGCGTCTGCCGGCGATCTCGCTCAGCGGATCGGCGGGCGGGACGTCGGAACGGTTCGGCGACATGTTCAAGAACGGCAACCCGTTCTGGACGCTGATCGGCGGGATCACGCAGCCGATCTTCCATGCAGGCGCACTCCGCCATCAGCAGCACGCCGCGGAAGCCGTACTCGAAGGAGCCAAGGCACAGTATCGCGCGGCTGTGCTCCAGGCGTTCGGCGACGTGTCGGACGCGCTGACCGGCCTGCGTACCGATGCCGACGCACTCGATTCCGCTACGCAGGCGACCGACGCGTCCGGCCGTGCGCTCGCCTTCGTCCGCCGTCAGCTCGAGCTCGGCGACGTCGGCACGCCCGCATTGCTCAACGCCACCGCCACCGACGCCCAAGCACGCGGGCAGGCGGTGCAGGCGCGCGCGGCACGTTTGTCCGACACGGTCGCGCTGTTCCAGGCCGCGGGTGGCGGCGTTTCAGGAGAATAACGATGGGCGGAATTACGGGCGCGACGAGTGGCAAGTTCATCCTCATGGCAGCAACCTTGCTGTTCCACGGCCGGGTCGACAATGCGCGAACCACGATCGCGATCGTGCCCGGCGCGCCGCATTCGGCGATCAGCGAAACGCTCGCCAAACGGGTGAGGCAGGGCGCGCCGGTCAAGATCGGTATCCGCGCGGAATATTTCCGTGCCTCGATCACGGGGGTCGAGACCGATCCGGGGCAGGGCGCAGACGTCCGGATCGGGCAGGACATCCTCGACGCCAACCCGATCGAGATCGACTTCGCGCATCATCAATTGCGACTTTTGCTGGCCGGAGATGCGAAGCGCGCCGAACGCGGTATGACGCCGATCCCCGTCACGCGTGAGGCCGACGGTACGATGACGGTCCCACTTCGGATCGATGACGCTGCGCCTACCGCCGCGCTGCTGGATCTCCTGCGTCCGACCGGTGTGGTGGCACTTGTCGCGAGTACCAAGAGCATCGCACTCGGACCGGTGGCGCTGAACACGGCGGACGTCTCGGTCGGCGCGAAGCCGTCGGTAGGCCTCGGCGCGTTCGCCAAGACCCGTGTGATCTTCGATCTTGGTCATGGTCGGATCTGGGTCGCCGCGTAACCGAGCCCGTCTTGCCGATCGATCATAGTCGGGACCAGATCAATTCCGTAGCGTTCGGTCAGCCGAGGTCAGCTCCGTGACGAAACACGTCAGGTTGTAGCGGTTTAGTTTGAGCCGATACGTTATAGGGTGGCAACACTGCTTCGACGGCTACCTTGCCGGTATCGCTCGCTGCCGTGAACTGACCGCTGAAGGTTCAGGGGAAGGCTGCGGCGAGGCATTGCAGCGCGGCCGCGTAATAGTCGGTGGCGAGCGTATCGGGGGGGGGCGTGCCGAGCGTGCGGCTCACCACTGCGCGACCGCCGACGGACAGGGGGTATTCGGCGACCTGCCCCGACACCACGTCTGTCCAGGCAGGGATGCGGTCCGCGGGCATCGATCGCCACCAGGATCGGATCGGCTCGACCAGCGCGCTGCGGCCCGACACGCTGGCGAACAGCGGCACGCGGATGGCGTCGAAGCCGAACCGTGGCGGCTTGTCCGCAGCGGGGGCGATGGCACCTGTGTTGGAGACGTCGATCCAGTCGGTCGGCAAGCGGTGTGCGCCGAACCGTGCGGCGGCGATCAGAGCCTCGCCGTCGGTGATGACCCGTCGCCAGACCGCCGCGTTGCCGGTCTTCGCGAACAGGTCGAGCGCCGGCCAGACGTAGTAGCAGGGGTTGATCGTCGTTCGTGCCGCGGTCGAGAACCCGTCCAGCCCCGGCAATAACAGCATCCGCCCGCCGACCGTCTTGACCAGACGGGTGCCGATCGCATCGACGATCGCCCGCGACCGCGCCGCGTAGCGTGGCTCGCGCCACCGGTTCGCCGCCTTTGACAATGCGTAGGCGATGAGAAGGTCGCCATCGGTCGCGTTGTTGCGATCGGCTACGGGATTGGCGGCGCGCGGATCGTAGCGCCAGACGTAGAGCGCGACGTCTGGCCGGGCGAGTTTTGCTTCGGTCCAGGCGAGAATCTTGTCGAACGCCACGCGATCGCCCGCTCCCTGAGCCAGCAACAGGCCATAGCTCTGGCCTTCGCTGTGGCTGACCCCCCCATTGCCGTTGTCGACGATCCGGCCGTCCTCGGCCATGAACCGCTGTTTGAAGGTCGCCCAGTTCACGCCGTTCGCCGCGCCGGTCGCAGGCAGAGTCCTTGGTTCGACTGCTGCGCTATTCTCTGTCGTGAGCGTTCGGTCTTCCGGTACGCGTGCCTTGCTGCATCCGGCGATGGCCAGACCGGCCATTCCCGCCATGACGTGTCGACGATCAACGTCCATGCTTCAGTCGTGCCTCCGTATCGCTCCACCACAGGGTGCGTGTCGTTAGATCGGCGCCGCTGCCGAGCGTATGCAACCAAGCGTCATACGCCCCCTCCAGCAACGGTCGCAGCGTCTGTTCGGTTGCACCGCCGAGAACCGGCGCCAGCCGCCGGGCGAAGCCGGTATGCGTGATCAGCAGGCCGTCCTCGGCGAGTTCGAACCGCACTTCGCCGCAGTCATGCTCGCGCCACAGCCGATTTATCGAGGCGGCGAGCGCAGCGATATCCTGCGCGTCGCCGACCGGATGCGCGCCTGCGATCCGTGCGCCGACCGCGCGAAAGAACGCGCGGCGCTGCGCGGTGGTGGCGCCACCCCCGACTTCGGCGATGATGCTGCCCAGCAACAGGGAGGCGGCGGTGGTCTCGGTCGCGTTGTCAGTGGACCATTCACTCATCGCGTTCATTTGGTTCCCCCCAGGGACTGGCGCAATTCGAAAGTCGATCGGTAGTCGTCATAGGTCCCGAACGTGTTGGCGCTGGCCGAAGCACCGATCCGGGTGTTCGGGTTCAGGCGATAGAACAACGATCCATCCGCCGAAAAGGCGAAACCGGTGTTGCTCAGGCTGTCGTAATAGGACCGGACGTCGGTGTTCCGTGCCTTCAACGCATCGAGTTCGGCCTGTGCGTTCGGATCAGTCGGATAGATCGGCGCACGATCCTGTTCGAAGCTCTGATAGCCCGGCGCGACGCCCAGGCGCCCCTCCCACCGTGTCGAGTTGTACGCGTAGCGGATCGGCAGGCTCATGCTGAGGAAGCTCTGCGGGCTGAAATAGCCGCCATGCCCGTAGGTGAAGTAGTTCTGGTTGTTGTCGAACGCCTGCCAGTTGAGGTTGAGGCCGCCGGTGAGCGTCGAATGCCCGTCCCGATAGAGCGGAAGGTAGCCACCGGCATTTGCCTGGTACCCGCGGTTTCGGCGGACGTTCTCGCCGGTGTAGCGATAGCCAGAGACATCGGCGTAGACGCCCGTCCCTTCGTCGTCCCACGACAGCGACGCGCCGCCGCCGGTCCGCATGACCTGGCCCCAGCGTTCACCCGTGACGGGATCGCGCGTGCCCGCATAGGACACGACGCTGTCCGTGACCGGCTCGCGCTTGACCCAGCCCTGCGCCGACACCGTACGCGAGATCTTGGGTTTCCCGGTGAAGCCCCACGTCACTTCGGTATTGTCGAACCCGATCGGCGTCGATCCGACCTCGATCCGGACGCCAGGGCTGTCGTATGATGCCGCGACCGCGACGCCGGACGCGTGTTGCGTATCGGCCTGCACCAGCGCGGAGGGCAATGCGTTGACGATGCCTTGCGCCTCCGGCGTGGCGTTGCGGCCGAACCGAGCGAGCGCGGAGCCGGTCGGGCGGCCGGAGTCGATCACGACCGGTGTCGCCGAGACGGAGACGCGACCGCCGGCGACACCCGTGGAGAGCGTCGCGGTACCCGACAGTTCGCGCAGTTCGCTCAGACCGGTCTCGCCCGAACGCTCGCGGAACCCGAGCTTCATTTCCGCACGGGGGCCGGTGTCGTCGCTCAGCCGGGCAATATCGTCGCGCAGGCGGATGAGCGTGGCATCGCCGCCTGCAACGCCGGCCTGAGGCACCGCGCCGTTCGAGGATGCGTAGCCGCCGGGCGCAAAGCCCGTTGGTACCGGAACGCCGGGCGAGCCTGCGCCGTATCCGGGTGCCACGGTGAAAGCCATCGGCGTCGAAGAGCGGCCGGGCTTGGAAGTCGGGATCGGCCCGGCGCTCAATGCGAACGGGTTTGCGGCGACGACGGGCGCCTGTTCCACCTGGCGGAAGGGATTGCCCGAGCCCATGCCCGCGGCGAACGGGTTGGCCCCGCTCAGCGTGACGCCGCTGCCGGAGCGCGCGACATAGGCCGTTTCGGCGCGGCGCAGATAGCGTTTCGCCGCCCCGCGGTCGCCGCGGGCCTGCTCCATCTGGCCGGCAGCGGCGTAGATCTCGTAGTCGTCTGGATAGGCGGCGAGCGCGCGGTCGACGGTGGCGGTGGCGACGTCATGACTACCGCCGGCCCCTGCGCTGCCGATCAAGCCGATCAGCGCGCCCTTGTCCCGTGGATTTGCGGCGAGCACCATCTGATACGTCTGTGCAGCCTGAGACGGCATGTCGCCCGACTGGTACAGTCGGCCGAGCGCCCCCAGCACGTCCGCATTGCCTGGCGACGCAGCCCATGCCTGTTGCAGCAGGTCGAATGCCTGCGCGTTCTGGCCCGCCAGACGCATCCGGTCCGCCTGCGACGACGCGGCAATCCCCTCGAGCCGGGCAATCGCTGGCGCTGCGGAGGCAGACCCCGCCGATGCCGTTCGCGCGCGGTCGATGGCGCTGGCGACCGCAGCATCCTGTCCGGTCCGTGCCAGTACGCGGACGATCGGCTCATAATCCGCCGCCGTCGCCGGGCTTGCGGCTAGCGCGCGCTCGGCAAGCGGGACGGCGCCGGCCTGATCGCCCAGATCGTTCAGACCGCCGGCGATCGACGCGAGCGACGCTGCGCTGAGCGTCGGGGTCATGCCGATCTGGCGCAACGTCGCGATCGCCTCGCCGCCACGGCCTTGCGCCGCGATCGCCTTGGCGCGCGCGACGGCGGAATCGACGGCGATCTGTGCCTCGAACCGCCGGATCGCCGGAGTCTTCTGCGCCTCGGTCAGTCGCGACAGCAGCGACGTCGCCTGTGCCTGTCGACCGCGCTCGTTGTGGAGCATCGCCGCCGCGTAGAGCGCGTCGGCGGTACCGATCGTCTGGATCGACTGGATCAGCGCCTCGGCCTCGGGCGCACGGCCCTGCCCGATCATGTACCGCGCGTATTCGTAGCGGATCCACGGGTCCGCGGGGTCGAGCATCAGCCCGCGTTGGAACAGGGCATCCGCCTTCGCCGGGTCGCCGTGCGTGGCGGCCTGCAACGCATCGTTGCGCACCACGCGGCTTTCGAGTTGGGCTGCACTGCCGCCGGCGGATCCTGCTTGCCGTGCGAGATCGGCCGAGTCGGCATAGCGACCCTGGCGTTCGTAGATGTCCGCCAGCAACGCCAGTGCGGGGCCGCGATCCTTGACGCTGGTACGGGCGAGCGCCTCGGCCTGGATCTGTGCGCCGACGACATCGCCGGCGGCTAGCCGCGCGCGGGCGTCGTCGAGCCCGGCGTAGAATTGCGCGGATGCCAAGGCTTCTGACCAGCGCGCCCGATTGCCGCGTGCCGAAGCGCGCGACAGGAGTTCGGCGGACTCGGCGAAGCGCGACTGCCGTAGCCGAACGACGCCGAGGCCACCTGCCGCGTCGGCATCGTTGCGGTTGTTCGCCAGCGCCGCCTCGAACTGGCGCTGCGCCTGCACGAGATCGCCCTGTTCGAGCGAGCGGAAGCCTGCCGCGCGGGAATCGCTGCCGCGGTCGGATGGCATCGGTGCTGCTCTGCGGGCCGGGGCTGGTACCGAAACCGCGCGCGATGCGGTTGTGGGCGTCGGTGCAGGCCCGGTCATGCCCGCCGGAGCCGGCGCGGGCGCCCTGCTCGGTCGTGCGGCGGGTGCCGCAGCCGGGGCGCTCGACGTCGACAAGGCGCGGCGAGCCTCGGCGTTCGACGGATCGATCGCGAGTGCGCGGCGATACGCGGTCCGCGCGAGATCAGCCCGGCCACGCGACTGCCAATACCGCCCTTGCTGGACGAGCGCGCCAACACCGGCAACTTGTGCCACCGCAGGCTGGACGAGGAGCGGCGACGCGATCCCCGCGGTCAGCAGCGCGAGCGTGGTGAAGCGGATCATGCCGCGTCCTCCGACCCGAGCCGGCGACGTTGCTGGCGCACCAGCAGCAGGTACAATGGCCCCGCCAGCAGCAGCGCGATCAGCAGCCCGCTCAGCGCCATCAGCAACGGCCGCTCGCTGAACCACCAGCCGATCCGCATCCACATCGGCAGCGATCCCGACCAATAGGTCTGGCCGACCGCGAAGCTGCGCATGCCCTCGCCATTGGTCACCGACAGGTCACCCTGGACCTGCGCGTTGATCCGCTGTTCGGCGAGACCCTGCACCAGTTCGGGCAGGTCGGCGGTATTGGTGCTCATCACCGCCACCACCGTCCGCGCCGCATCATAGGGCGAGCGGAAGCTGACGAACCCGTCAAACCGTTCGGCCGTGGTCAGGAACGCGTTGGTCTCGCCGACGTCGCTCGCGCCATATGGCGAGATCAGCCCGAAGACGCGTTCGATCGGATTGCGTTCGACGACGCGCAGTCTGCCATTCTCGATCCGCACCGGCGCACCGGCGAACAGCGCGGTCGCGCCGGCGGTCCGTGGAATGCCGATGACCAGCACGTCATGGCCTTCGAGCCGGTCGCCGTCCGAGGCCTGCGTGACGGTCACGCCCGTGGTGGCGGCACCGGTCGAGTCGCCGAAGCGGCCCATCATCGCCAGGAACGCCTCGACGATACCCAGGTCGGGCGAGGCGGGGACGACAACGACAGTCTCGGCAAGGTCGGGACTGATCGTGAAGGGATAGCCTGCGTTCGCGAAGGTCGCGAGGCTCGGCATCCGCTGCGCATGATAGGCGTGCGTCAGGTCGATCGCGCTGTCCGGGTCGATCGCGACATGGACGTTCTCGGGCAGCGTGCCCTCGCACTTCTTCTTGGTGCCAAGGATCAGGTTGTAATCGAAGATCAACTCGTTCTGCCCGAACAGATTGTAGTTCGGCAGTTCGACCTTGGCGCGAGCCTGGCTCGACGATGCGCCGTCCTGGCCACCGATCATCGCCTGCCACCATGCCGCGCCGGCGAGCGGCAGCGTCCGCAGATACTGGTTGTTGATCGAGATATCGAGCCGCGACGCGCGCCGGTCGAGCCATGTCGCCGACGGATAGCGATAGCGCAGGTCGAGCGATGCGCCACCCCGTGGCCAGAAGAACAGGTCGGGCGCGGTCCGGAACGCCGCCGTGAGCGGGCCCGGTGGCAGGCCGACGCCCTGCAGGGCGCGTGGGTCCATGATCTCGCCGAGCTTCACCGCACGGTCCGAGCGGAGCCAGCGGGGTGCGGCGTAGCGCGCATAGGTCGGGATGCGGACGCCGTCGAACGACGCCGCGGCGCCACCGATCGTGCCGCGGCCGGTGGCGAGCGCGGCGGCGGCAAGCTTCAGTTCGCGCTCGTCGCGGCCCGTTACCAGCAGCAGCTGGCCAAAACCGTCGAACGGGTTGCGGATGACCTGCGCCGATGGCCCGGTGATGTTGGGCACGTAGCTGCCGACGCGCATGCCGGGACGCAGGAAGACGATCGCATTGCCGCGCGGGATGCGGTCATAGCTCGGCTTGAACGCGAACCCGCGATAGCTGGCCAGCCGTCCGAACCAGGATGCGACGCTGGCCGCGGCCTCGAGTTCGCCATTCGACGGCGCCGCACCGAACACGAACGGCAGGTTGAGCGGCAGATTGTCCGCGCGATCGAAGAATGGCGATGGCAGGCGGGCGAGGTCCGCCCCGAGCGGCAGACGCTGGATCGTCAGGTCGAGCGCCGAGCGCGTATTGCTGACGTTCGCCCAGAGCGAGCTGTGGAACGGATCTTCGCAATCGCGGGTGTAGTGACCGATCAGGCGCAGGTTGAGCTGGTTGTCGCCCGGCAGGAACAGCGCGGGATTGACCGCCATCGTGAGCTGCTGTCCGCCGGCACCGTCGGGTGTGAGCCGAACGGTGCGGACGACTTCGCCGTTCAGGATCACCACGAACTGGCTCAGGTCCGGCAGCAATGCAGGCGACCAGGCAAGCGCCAGCGTCAAATTGGCCGCGGTGACGACCTCGTTGCTGCGAAGACCAAACGGGATCGCGATCTCGCCGCGCGTGCCGGCGAGGCGGATCGCGCTGCGAATACGCAGGTCGCGCAGTGTGAGACGCTCCTGGCGGATACCGCCCAGTGCTTCGGGTGCGGATACCGGTACGGCCGGCGCCTGCGCCGCGACCGGCTGCGGCAGGCCGATGCTCATCACCAGCGCGGCTGCGGCCAGCGCGGCGGTTGCGGCCTTCAGCCGGGTGCGTTCGCGACGGCGTTCGGCACGGTTGAAGCCGAGCAGGCGCTTCAGCGTGACGAGATCGACGACCAAGATGTCGCGGAGCGATCGCAGCGTCGAGATCGGAGCGCGTGGCGCTTCCGGTTCCCAGGCATCGTTGCGGCCCATGACGGCGCGGACGAGTTGACGTAATTGAAGCATGTCGAGTTCCAGAAACCGCATGGTGGCCATGTTCTTGTCGACGCGTTGCGTCTGGACGGGGAGCGTGAGGATTTCGTCACCCATCGGCAGCGCGACGTGGGTGACCTCACGGTCGGCGAGCGTCACGCCGGGTGGTGCGGTGATCGCGAGGCCGCCCATCGACAGGTCGATCGTCTCCGCATCGACGACGTGGCCGTCGGCGAAATAGAGCGTCGCCGGCAACTGGACGGGGATGCGGATATATTCGCGGACCTGCCGCGTCTCGCGCGCGACCGATACGGCAGCGAGCAGGATGACGAGGCTGAAGACCGCCCACACCGTGTTCAGCACCAGCGTATCGCCCTGGATGTTGAACAGATGCGCGAAGAAGAAGTATTTGACGCACCCGAAGGCGATCCCGAACAATACCAGCCCGATGCAGATCAGGTGTGGGCGCGCGGTCGCGGTGTCGAAATGGGTCTTGTCGAGCAGCGAGCCCTTGTCGGTGACGTTGAACTTGCCGCCATGCGGCCGGAACAGCGTGACGACGGTCGGCCGAACGAGGTGGAACGCCAGGATCGTCTCGTACACTTCGCCCCAGAACGGCCGGCGATCGCCGCCCTGCAACCGCCCACCCGAGACCTGCGCGCAATAGAGATGCGCGGCGGCATAGGCGAAGATCATACCGGCGGAGGCGTGGATGATGTTCTCGCCAAGTATCAGATACGCCAGTGGGCTGGTCAGGAAGGCGATGCGCGGCAGCGGAAACTGGAAATGCAGCATCGCGTTCAAGTAACAAAACCGCTGCTGAAGGCTGAGACCACGCCCGAACAGTGGATTGTCGATACGCAGGATCTGCGTCATGCCGCGTGCCCAGCGAATGCGCTGGCCGATGTGCAGCACGAGCCGCTCGGTCGCGAGCCCGGCCGACAGCCGGATGCCGAGATACGCGGTCGACCAGCCCATGCGTTGCAGGCGCAGCGCGGTGTGCGCATCCTCCGTGACGGTCTCGAACGCGAACCCGTTGGTGTCGGCAAGCGCCGCGCGGCGGATGATCGCGCACGACCCGCAGAAGAAAGCGGCGTCCCACAGATCGTTGCCGCGCTGCACCGCGCCGTAGAACAGGTCGCCCTCGCCCGGCAGGTCGCGGACCGAGCCCAAATTGCGCTGGACCGGATCGGGCGAATAGAAGTGATGCGGCGTCTGGACGAGTGCGAGTTTCTTGTCGCGCTGGAACCAGCCGACCGTCATCTGCAGGAAGGCGCGCGTCGGCACGTGATCGCAGTCGAAGATCGCGATCAGCGAGCCCTCGGTGTTCGACATTGCCGCGTTGAGGTTGCCCGCCTTCGCGTGGTTGTTATCGGCGCGCGTGATGTAGCTGCAGCCGACAGACCGCGCGAACGCCCGGAATTCAGGCCGGCGACCGTCGTCGAGCAGGTAGACGTGATAGCGATCGCGCGGATAATCCATGTCGAGCGCCGCGAGCACGGTCGTTCGGACGATCTCCAGGCTTTCATTGTAGGTCGGGATATAGACGTCGACGGTCGGCCATTCGTGCGGCTCGCCCTCCGGCTCGACCGACTGGCGATCGAGCGGCCACGCGGTCTGAAGCACGCCGAGCGCGAGGATGACCCACGCGTACAGCTCGGCGAGGTACAGTCCCATGCCGAGCACCGTGCCCAGCGCGCTTTCGAATTCGAGCGTCGCGGTAGTCCGCCAGAACAGATAGCGCGTCGATACGACCAGCGACAGCAAGGCGAGCACCAGCGTCCCGCGACGCGACTTCGATCGGCCAAGCACGATCGCGCCCAGGATCGATACACCCGCGAAGATCCACTGCGACTTGAGGTCGAGCGGCACCGTCACGACGACCAGCGTCAACAGCGCCGCGACAACGATGCCGAGCGTATCGGCGCGAAACGCCTTGCGGACCGATCCGCGGGTCATTCCGCCGGCTCCGTGGCGGCGACAAGGCCGCATCGCGCCTCGATTGCGATCGTCATGGCGGCGAGATCGGGGAGCACCACGCTCTGCTTGGCGTAGCGAGCGATCGGCTGGAACGACGCCAGTGCCTCGTTCACCGCCTCATCGCGGCGGACCGTCGCGATCAGATTGTCGCCGAACAGCGCACGCAGGAAGATCTGCGAATGGCGCGACAATTTGCGCGTGTCGTCGACCTGGTTGAGCACGAACACGGTCTGTTCGAGGTCGATCGTCGGCGTGCCCGGCTGGACCTTCGCCAACGCCGCGAGCGATGTCGGCTGCGGCACGAGCGTGCACAGGTGCAGCGCGGCGTGTGGCAAAAGGCTGGTCTTCAGCGCGAGGTCCGCAGAGGCAACATCGGCGATCACGATCCGCTCGCTATCGAACGGCGACGCGCCCGACCGCGCGATCAGGCGCCCGAAGGCGCCGCTCTGGACGGCGGCATAGCCCGACAGTAATTCGACCCCGTCGACGACGATGCCTTCGGTCGTGGCATCGGTCATCGCCGGGATTTCCTGCGCGGGGAGCATCCCGAAGAACAGCTTCAATGCGTCGGCGTGCGTGAAATCGATTGCGGAGACGTCGTGCCCCCGTTCGGCCAGACCAAGCGCGAGACGCGCGGTCAGGAACGTGGTTCCGACGCCGCCGACCGGTGAATGGCACAGGATCAATGGCATCAACGGCGCTCCGTATGGTCGTCGGAAAGTCCGGACAGGAACGCGCGCAGGCTGCCGCCCTGGCGCTGGCCGGAGCCGCCACGCGCCGACATGTCATCGTAATCGCTCAGGAAATTCTTGGCGGGCGCCCTCTCCTCCGTCGCACGGTCGGCACGACCGACGACGCGCTCGTCCTCCAGCAACGCGGCGAACAACGGCCACGGCTCGACGTCGGCAATTGGATCGGCGAACTGGCGATACTGGAAATCGCGCTGTCCCAGTCTCGCTAATAGTGCCTTGGCATCGGGTCGCATCGGGAACTCCTTGTTTCCGAACCCTCGCCTAAATTTTACATCAATAGGTTAATATTAGCGGTCACTTATTTCCAATCTACCATAAATCTAGATTTGACTATTACAATATTACCAATTCTCAAAGAGATAAAAGGAAATATCCGCCTGATACATTTTAACGAAGGCAAGATTTGAGCGCGCCGTGGTTGAGTAAACTGGGATCGGTCCTGACAGATTCGTGACGATAATATTTGACGTGTTTTGACTGTGCAATCGCCTGATAAGCCGGGAAAAAGATATATTTCGAACGCACGGGCCTCGCGATGTGGTGACCGGAACTAAGGCTGCTGCGTCAGCCATGTCCCCGGGCTCGTTCCAGTGCCATCGCCGAACCTTCGCACGAAAATGTGCGTGCTCATTGCCCCGCTGCCGAACATTTGGACGGCCTTACAAGCGTATGCCGGCGCTTCGCGAACGCCATTTAATAGGCCGGACAGCTGGCTGTCTTGGCGAACCGGTACCGCCTGCTCGACGAAATGGACCAGTCCAGCGTTATGCGCCGCCCAAGCAGATCAACGAATGTCTAAATTTGAGAGTCGGGAGGGCGATTGAGCGTGCACTTATGGATCAGATCACGCCCCACGCATCCGGTCAGGTACCCATCTACTCGTCGGCCAAGTGCTTGAATCAATGCAGTGGCCCCAAGGCGCTAATGCACAGTTCGAAAGAACGTTCTCATCAAACCCTTGTCACCATAGCGTCGGTTGGGCGGCTCCGGTGTCCGCAGGCGCTTCTAAAAGCGTCATGCAACACGTCGCAAGTATCGAACAGTTCCGATCGGACGATCGCGAGCGGGCGGGCCTATGCGGAGGGTCTTGCTCCCGGCTGCGATCTCGCCATCGAACACAAACCCCTCGGTACCGCGGACTCAATCTTCGAGCCGTTGCGTGCACGGGCGACGGCCTTCGACGCGCGCGCAGCGATTGAATCCATCAACCGTGAAACGGGTGGCATGCCGGCACTCGCCCGACGTCACGGCGCTGCGCTCGCCCGACTTGATCAGGTGCTTGGCTGTACGTCGGTGGAGCGGGGATGCGTCCCCGCGGGCGCACCTGCGGTCAGCGCAAGCGCCGATGGCCACGATCTCGTACTGGCGGGGCCGATCCGCGCTGCCTCCGGTATTGCGCAGGTACTTCTGCTGCAGGAGGTCGAGGGTCTGCCACGCGAGAGCGTCGGCTGGAGCCGCGCGAATCCTGCGACTATCGAGCAACTCGGCGCGCTGCATGCCGCGTTGTTCGCCGTGTACACGCACCCGCCCTATATGGCCGCGCATCAAGCCGCCGTGCTCGGCCGCGAGGTGCTGGCATCCCTGTCCTCGACGGGACCGCGGCTGACGATATTCATGGGGCATGACACCAACGTCACGGCGCTCGCCGCCGCGCTTCGGGTCGATCTGAAAGCGCCGGGCTATGCCACCAACGACGTTCCGCCGGGCGGGGCGCTGCTGATCGAACGCCTGCGTGACGCAAGCACCGGTGCCCGGTTCGTGCGGGTGTCGTACCGCACCCAGTCGCCCGAGTCCCTCCGGGGGCTCTGGCAATCCGCTTCGCTCGTAGCGCTGAAGATTCCAGGTTGCGCGAGCCTGTTGTGTCCCGAGGCCACATTTTCCCGGGGGCTCGTTTCACACCTGGCTCCGCTGCAACCTGCTCGGTGACACTGGGACGCGGCCAACTGCGGACTGGCATTTGGGAAACCAATACGCGGCTGAGAAGCTTCGAGACTGCCTTCAGGGGGCAAGCACTAAACTATGACCCGATGCACGCGTGGGCATGAGGCGACAGCCTTGTGCGAGTCGACGGCATCACCTCCGCGGTAATTCAGCGACCCGCGAGATACTGCGCGAGCGGGTCGATCATATCCTCGGGGATACGGCGGGCGATCACCGGCATCGTGAATTGCGATTTGCGCGCGTCGACGACCATCTCGTCGCCGCGCCAGTTGCGTAGGCGTTGGGCGATGTAGCTGGCGCGCTGGCCGGCAAGCACGGGGTAGGGCTTGCCGGGGGTGTGGCAGCTCGAGCAGGCGGGGAGCTGCACCTTCGGCAACCCCTCGCGGTCGATCCGGGCCGCGGCGGTCGATCCCGATAGCGTGACGCCGCCGATCCCCGGCATCGCCGCGAAGTGATCCGCGAGGCGCGTCATCTCGGCGGGCGTCAGCGTCGCGGCGGCGTTCGCCATCACCGCGCTCTGGCGTTTGCCGGTCGCATAGGCTTCGAGCGCGGCGCGGAGATACGCGGGACTCTGCCCACCGAGTACCGGCATGTCGGGCTGGCCGCGGCCACGTCCGTCGGCACCGTGACAGCCTGCGCAGGTGGCGATCCTGGCATCGGTGACGCCCGGCACTTCGCTCAGCGAGCGATAGGTCGCGGGCGTCATTTCGGGCAGCAGGCGGACGAAGGCGACCATGCGGCGGACTTCGTCGTCGCGGTCCTTGGCGGCCCAGCCGGGCATGCCGGTGTATTTGACGCCGTGCTTGAGGATCCAGAAGATCTGCTTGTCGGTCCACTCGCGCGCGTTGATCGACAGGTTCGGAGCGGGCGGCGTCGCGGCCTGCATCACGGGTAGCGGGCGCACGCCGGGCGCGCCGTGGCACGAGGCGCAGCTTGCCTTGAACAGGCCGGCGGCACTGACGAGGCCCTCGTTCGCCTTGGGATCGTCGGGGGTGGTGACGGCGGCGTAGGTGCGGACCGAGTTGCGCATCGTCCAGTGGAGGAACCAGTCGGTGATCTTCCAATGGCCCGACGATGCGGCGATGTTGAACACACCCGACCAGGCGAACAACAGTCCGGCGAGTGCCAGCGCAAGGATCGCGGCGGCGGCGCGCGCCCAGGTAATCCGGATCGTCATGCGGTCGCGCTCCGTGTCTTCAACAGTCCGCCGAGCATCGCGAGCCCGCCGATGAAATAACTCGCCGCGCCGACCGTCAGCATGACGACGCCGCCGAGTTGCTGGTCTTCGAGTGCGTCGAGGCCGTGGATGGCCGGGTGCATCGCCATCATCGCGTAGAGCGGTCGCGGGGCGAGGCCGATCAGCGCGCCGAGCAGTGTCATGTGCATCGATGTGAGCAACAGGGCGGCAACGCCGGACGCGCGGCGATCGGTGGCGCCGCCGGTGCGGGTGCCGAGCACTGCGCTCCAGAGGAGGACGCCACCGATCAAGAAGCTCGCTTGCTCGATCAGCAACGCCACCGGCTGCATGTCGACGCGCAGCCGCAGCGCGGGGAGGTGCCAGAGCCACACCACGACCAGTTCGACCAGCGACATCGCCAGCGGCGTTACAATCGCGGGCCAACGCTCGGCCGGATCCCAGCGCGAACCGGCGATCCCGTAGGCTAGGAACGGCGCCGCAACCGCAACCGCGATCATATGCCCTGCCATGTGGCCGACCATCCCGAGCGGCGCTGCGGCGAAGGCCCAGCCGATCGGGACCAGCGCAACTCCCAGTATGAGGCTTGCGCGTCTCATCGGCAGTCGCCGAACATGATGACCGGCAAGGCCGTGAAGATTACCGCGACGAAGCTCAGTCCCGCCAGCAACCGCGTCGACAGCGCGAGGAAGCGGAGGCGATCGATCGCGGTGCCCTGTTCGTGCGGCGCCGGATCGCCGGGCGTCTCCGACTGGACGCGCGCGATATAGCCTGCCGCTACGATCCCCAGCAGCGCGACGATCGTCGCGATCAGCGTCGCCAGCGGGAAGCCGGTCAACGCCGTCCCCGGGGTCGACGATTTCGCGCAGGTTACCGCGACCCACAGATAGCAGAACAGGAAATGTACGGCCCAGATCGTCGGCGGGACGATCAGCGTCCACAGCGTCACCTTCAGGTCGCGCGCCCAATGCTTCCGGTCAGACTTGGGCTCTGTCATGCGACACCCGGGAACAGGCCGATCGTGCAGAACGTCACGATCCCGGTTAGCGCGAGGAAGTGATGGTACACGGTGATGTTGCGCAGGTCCGCGTCATAGATCGGCGTCATCTTCCCCGCGAGGCTGCGCGCGAGCGTGTAGGCCTGCATGATGACCCCGATCGCGGCATGCACCGCGGTCCAGATCGCCAGCGTCCAGACGATCGCGGGATAGACGTGAAGTTCGGGATCGAGCCCGGAATACCACGGCCCGGCGAGCCCGGCGAAGAGGCTCGCCAGCGTCGCGACGATCCCGACGATCAGCAGTGCGCGTCCCGCACCGACGTTGCAGCGGCGATGCACTTCGCGCGCGCCGACGGTCGCGGCCCAACCGGTGAGCGTCAGCGCTAGCGCGACCATCGGCCAGAACACGCCCGGCCCGTTGAGCCCGACCCCGCTCGGCGGGAAATCGTTGTGGATCGTCCAGAAGAAGAAATAGCCGAACACGAGCCCCGAGAACGCGGTCGCGTCCGCCATCATCGTGATGAACATCGCCCACCAGCCCGGCGCCGACGGCCCCGAGGTATAGAGCGGCACCTCGATGCCGTGGCCGATATGCTTGGTCGGCTTTTCGGGGATCTCGGCGGTCCCGGTCCACAGCCACCAGAGCACGCAGGCGAGCGTCGCGACGCCGCTGACCGCCGACCAGATATAGAGGTGGTACGTCGTCAGGATGAACACGCCGGCGAGTGCGACCGCGGTCATCATCGGTTTCACGCTCGGCGTACCGAGGCGGATCACCTGGAGGGGGCGCGCGTCGAGCACGGTGGTGATGATCGACTCGCGTCGCATCTCCTCCGCGTCGGGCAGAAAGAAGCGGCCCTCGTCGACCTTCTGGACGAAGTTCTTCTGGTCCCAGATCGGATAGCGGCTCTCGATCAGCGGCACCGAGCGGATACCCCAATCCTCGTCGTCGGGCAGCGCGAGCCATTCGAGCGTGCCTGCGTTCCACGGGTTGCGCGGCGCCTTCGGGCGACGCGGCGATAGCGCGAGGTCGATGCAGACGATCAGCACGCCGAGCGCGAACATGTACGAGCCCGCGGTCGAAGCGAGGTTGAGCCCGCCGATGCCAAGTTCCTCCGGGTACGTAAACACGCGCCGCGGCATGCCGAGCAGGCCCGACAGATGCATCGGGAAGAAGGTCAGGTTCATGCCCACGAACATGATCCAGAACGCGATCCGCCCGAGCTTGTCGCTGAGCTTCTTCCCCGTCACCAACGGCCAGTAATAATACAGCCCGGCGAACAGCGGCAGCAGTGTGCCGCCAATCAGCACGTAGTGCAGATGCGCGACGATGAAATAGGTGTCGTGCGCCTGCCAATCGAACGGCGCGACCGCGACCATCACGCCCGTCAGGCCGCCGATCACGAACACCGCCAAGCTCCCGCTCGCATAAAGCAACGGCGTCGATTTCTTGACGTTGCCCGCCCAGAGCGTCGCGATGAACACGAAGATCTGCACGCCGGTCGGGATCGCCACCGCTTCCGACGCGGCCGCGAAGAAGGCGAGGCTGATCTTGGGGAGCCCGGTGGTGAACATGTGGTGGACCCACAGCCCGAAGCTCAGGAACGCCGTCCCCACCGCGGCGAGCACGATCCACGGATAGCCGAGCAGATGCCGCTGCGCGAACGTCGGGATCAGCATCGCGAACAGCGCGATCGACGGCAGGAAGACGATGTAGACTTCCGGATGCCCGAAGATCCAGAACAGGTGCTGCCACAACAGCGGATCGCCGCCCTTCTCCGCGTTGAAGAACGGCCAGTTGAGCAGCCGCTCCATCTCGAACAGCACGTCGCCGGCGATCAGCGGCGGGAACGCGAACAGGATCATCACCGCGACGACCAGGATGTACCAGGCGTAGAGCGGCATCAGGTTGAGCCGCATGCCGGGCGGTCGGCATTTCAACACGCCGACGATCAGCTCGACCGCGGCGGCGACCGATGACACCTCGATGAAGCTCAGGCCGAGCATCCAGATGTCCGCGCCAAGCCCGCTGAGGTCGGTCCGCGTCGTGAGCGGCGGATACATGAACCAGCCGCCATCGGGCGCCGCGTCGAAGAAGATCGAGCCCGACACGAACACGCCGCCGATCAGGAACGACCAGTATCCGAACCCCGACAGCCGCGGAAACGGCAGGTCGCGCGCGCCGAGCAGCTGCGGCAACAGGATAATCGACACTGCCTCGAACATCGGCACCGCGAACAGGAACATCATCATCGAGCCGTGCAGCGTGAACAGCTGGTTGAACGTGTTCGCGGTCACGAGGTCGTTGTTCGGCACCGCCAGCTGCGTGCGCATGATCAGCGCGAGCACGCCCGCGAACAGCATGAACCCGAACGCGGTCAGTGTGTACCACACGCCGATCCGGTTGTTGTTGACGTCGGTCCAGCGGAAGAACCAGCCGGAGGGTGGCTTCCACACCTCGCGCAGGCGATCCTCCTGGCCCTTGCGGACCGCGGGATTGTTCTGGTCGGGCGCGATATATTGGGTGCTCTCGGTGGTCATTTGAGCCCCTGAAGATAGCTTGCGATCTGGTCGGCTTCGGCGGCCGACATCTGCGGGAAGGCGGGCATCCGCACGCCGGGCTTGGTCTTGCCCGGATCGCGGACGAACCCGGCGATGTTGGCGTGCGTCATCGGCAGCACGCCCGCGGCGAGCGTCGGGCGCGAGCCGAAGTGGGTGAGGTCGGGGCCGATCTTCGCGACCGGGCCGACGCCGCGGACGCTGTGGCACCCGCTACAGCCGTAACTTGCGAACAGGCGCGCGCCGGGCGAGGCTGTGACAGTGGCCGGCTGGCGTTGCGCGGCGAGCCAACGTTCGAACGCGGCAGGCTCCATTGCGATCACGTCGAACGCCATCAGCGCATGGCCGAGCCCGCAGAACTCCGCGCAGACGCCGCGGTACGTCCCCGCCTTGGTCGCGCGAACGACGAGGCGGTTGGTGCGGCCGGGGATCATGTCCATCTTGCCGGCGAGGCCCGGCACCCAGAAGCTGTGGATGACGTCGGGGCTGCGGAGCGACAGTTCGACGGTGCGGCCGACGGGGAGGCGGAGCTCGTTCGCGGTCTCGACCACCGAACCGCCCGGCGGTGCATAACGGACGCGCCACCAGAATTGCTCGCCCTCGACGCCGATACGGAGGTCGCTGTTGGCGACCTCGCGCGGCCGCATCGCGGGCAGGGCGTAGAGCAGCAGGCCCAGCAGCAGGATCGACGGTCCGATGCCGCCGAGCCAGAGCACCAGCTTCATCCCGCCCTTGTGCGTCAGGCGACCCTCGGGCGCGCGCATCGCGTGGCGCATCAGCAACGCGAGCCCGCCCGCGAGAATGATCGCGCCGATGACCAGGACGATCGTGATCGAGAGGACCTTGTCCGCCTCCTCGCCGAACGGCGCGAGCGTCGACTGGTGCCGGTTGCACGCCGCCAACAGCGGCAGGCACGCGCCCACGGAAAGAAAAATAGCCTTCCGCATCATCACCTTGCCACCCTTTTGAAGCGCATCCCCTAAACCGGCTGGCAGGGCTGCGTAAACCCAAAATGACAGAAATGTCATGTGGGCATGTCAATCAGAGCAGATCGTGCGAGCGTTTAGCGAAGGTATAGGCAGGCCACGCCCAATAGATAATTTGCGTCGCTAAGCCTCGGTCGAGGAATCGAACCTCCATTTGGCAGCAAGCATCGCCTGCAAAAGATCCACATAGCTCCACCCCTCGGCGCGGGCGGCGATCGCCGACAGGCAGTCCTGATCTTCGCGCCCCGGCCGGCCCGGCCCCGTCATGTTGGGTTTCATATTGAGGTCGAATAATTTGAAAATACCATCGCGATTGGCCCGGCAATCGATCCGGATCGCGGTGCGAGCGTCGACCAGCGCGGCCGCCGCTACACAGCTATCGATCATCGTCGCGATTGCGGGATCGCGCAGCCGATCGGGGTCGATCGCGACGCTGTTGGCTGTAACCGGAACGTCGCCATTATACGGCGCTATGCCGCCACGCTGATCGAAGCGGTACACGGGCGGCAACGCCCAGTGCGCCGGTGCCCGCGAACCGTCCGGACGCGGGGACGCGGGCGGCATGATGGTGACGGTCATCTCGTCACCGCCAAGAAACTGCTCCACCATCAGCATGTCGCCGAAGGTGGCAGCCTCGATCAGCGCAGTCGCGGCATCGCGCAAATCGCCGAGGTTTTCCACCAGGGTTACGCCCTGGCTGCCACGTCCGCGTACCGGCTTGACGATCATCGGAAAGGACATGCCGCGGGAAGCACACGCCTGCTCGACATCGGCCAGCGCACAGACGTTCTCCTTGCCCGTGCCGGACAGCAGAAACGATCGCGCTACCGGCAGGTCAGCCTCGGCAAGGAGTTGGTTGGTCTCGAACTTGTCGTCGAACGCCTGCATTGCGGCAGGGATCTGCCCGACGATGTCGAAGTCGGCCATCGCCGTCTCCAGCGGATGTCCTTCGAACAGGGCCGTGTTCGCCCACAGGACCGATGCGCCCGCAGTGCCGGCGCTTCGGATGCCCTCGACCGTGTCCGGGAATACCCAATCGAGTGCCTTGGCAGGGTCTGGCAAGGATGTGGGCGTGACCACATTCACGCCTGACGTCCGCAATGCGAACGCGATGTCGGCGCCGCCATCCGAATACCCGCCAGGCTTTGCGTCCTTTCGCAAGCCGTCGATCAACGGTGGCGGAAGCGCTTGGTAGAGAATGGCGACCGGCGCTGTTTTCATGAATGATCTCCTGCGCGTCGCGCCCTAGCCGGGAGCGGCACGGCAGGGCAAATGGCTCAATTTGCTCCGATGTGCGCGAGGCCGTCGACATCGGCAGCGAACGTCCGCCAATCGGTATGGCAGGTCTTGCTGCGAGGCGTCTGCTTAGCCGGCTCCTGTCAGTGTCGTCGCCAAACTGGCATCATGCGGCGCAGTTCGCGGTGTCGATCGATCCATTCATGCTTGAGCGCGCCGCCGATGTGAAACGCGACCAGAGTATAGAGCAGGTAGGACAGGTAGACGTGAGAGGCGCCGAAACCATCGTGGACGGCGTCGCGCGTGGCGGGCGGCAGGGTCAATATCGTGCCGATCCGCGGCCATTCGAACAGTCCGAACAGGAACATCGGGTGGGTCGCCGCATCCTTGTACGCGGAGTCCATGATCCAGCCGGTCAGCGGCATCGCAAAGATCAGCGCGTACAGCAGCCAGTGGGTCACATGCGCCGCGCCGATTTCCCATTTTTGATAATTGGTCGGCATTGGGGGAGGCCGATGCGTAAGCCGCCAAAGCAGGCGCATGATCGCCAGGCCGAGGATCGTGATCCCGACCGACTTGTGCAGGTCGATCGCGGGGCGCACGCGGTCGTCGGCAAGATGTGGCCAGAGCCAGGGCAGGGTCACGTTGATGACGATCCCCACCGCGATCAGCCAGTGGAAGGCGATGGCGACGCCCGTGTATCTGCTCTTCATCCGCTACAACCCGCTCCACCACCTCATGCCGATTCTCGGTCCTCGACACATTCTGCAATAGCGGGTTCAGCAAGCGAGCGTTAGGCGCTGGTCGATGCAATCCCTCTCGGCTATCTTTACCGCACAGTCGCCGCGTCTGTCGCCACGGCCGATCCCGCTAGCGAGCCGGCTGATCGGCCTGGCCGCCCCGCTGGTGTTCGTCGTCCTGATCGCGCAGGTGTTCCTGCGCCAGGGGCTCGCCATATGGTCGGTCGGGATCGCGTACATCCTGTACGACACGGCGCTGCTCGTCTTTACGGCGTGGCAGATCCGCCATCTCGCGCAGACCGCGACGCCGGCCCCGAGCGGCGTGCAGCCGAGCTTCGGCGTGATCGTCGCCGCGCATAACGAGGCAGGCGTGATCCGGCTGGCGATCGACCGGCTCCTTGCCCAGGACCAGCCGCCCGAGGCGATCCTGATTGCCGACGACGGATCGAGCGACGATACGCCGTCCGCCATGGCGGCGGGCTATGCGTTGGCGACGCCACCAATCGGGGGACTCGTCGAGATCGAGATTGGGCACACGCGGCTTCAGTGGCTGCGACTGCCGCACGGCGGCAAGGCGCGCGCGCTCAATGCCGCGCTCGAGCGGATCGCGACGGACGTGGTGCTGACCGTGGATGCCGACACGTTGATCGAGCCCGGCTCGATCGCGGCGATGCGTGCCGCCTTTGCAGCGGAGCCCGAGCTGGTGGCGGCCACCGGGGTGCTGGCACCGATCTGCGGTCCAAGTGTGAGCGGTCGGATATTCGAGTGGTTCCAGTCCTACGAATATGTCCGTAACTTCCTGTCGCGCGACGCGTGGATGCGGATCGACGGACTGTTGCTGATATCGGGCGCCTTCGCGGCGTTCCGGCGCGATGCGGTGCTGACGGTCGGCGGTTTCGATCCCGATTGCATGGTGGAGGATTACGAGCTGATCCACCGGCTGCACCGCCATGCCCACGACGCCGGGCTGCACTGGACGGTGCGGGTCGTCGGTGGCGCGCTGGCGCGAACCGATGCGCCCGCCAGCATCCCCGCTTTCCTGAAGCAGCGCCAGCGCTGGTTCGGCGGCTTCCTACAGACGCAGCACTGGAACCGCGACATGGTCGGCAACGCGCGCTACGGGCGGCTGGGCACGCGGATGCTCCCGGTGAAGGCGCTCGATACGGTGCAGCCGATCTACGGGCTGGCAGCCTTTGCGGTGCTGATCGGCCTCGTCGTCACCGGTCGCTACACGCTCGCCTTCCCGATCCTGCTCGTGATGATCGCCAAGATCGCAATCGACCTGAGCTTCCACCTTTGGTCGCTCGGCATCTATAAGCGCTGGACCGGGCAGCGCGAGGGCTTGAACCTCGGCCCCGCGATCGTCGCCGCGATCGCCGAACCGTTCAGCTTCCAGCTGTTGCGTCACGCGGGCGCGATCTATGGCTGGTACGCCTTTCTGCGCGGCGGCCAGACCTGGAGCGCACAGACCCGGACCGCGCTTGAGCAGCGGGCCTGACGGAGAAGCCGGTGGTGCCCGACGACTGCGCCCACGGACGAGGTTAAGTGGGGAGCGCTGCTTTGCCAGAGCTGATCATGCCGCATCATCCGAGCCTTCGGTCGAACGGCCGAACAGTTTCCAACCGAGCAGCCCGGCGCCCAGCAAGCCCACGATAACCCATGTCAGGTTGCCGAGCAGGCTTGCGATCGTCTGAACCTGGTCGCTGAAGGCGCGACCCAGCGAAACGTATATCAGTAGCCATAGCACTTCGCCCGCGACGTCGAGGACGATGAACCGTACCCAGGGATACTCGGTCAGTCCGCTGGTGACATTGATCCATGGTCCCAGCGGCCCGATCAGCCACCGGCTGAAGAAGATGCCCCAACCCGCCCATTTGCGCGAATAGGCTTCCGCCTGCTCCACCTTGTCCGCCCCGCCGATCCGCCTCGTGACCGCTGCGAGCAAAGGCCGACCGCCGTATCGTCCGAAGGCGTAGCCGAGCTGGTCGCCGACGATGGCGCCGGAGGCACCCGCAAAGATCACAGGCCAGAATGAGAGCTCCCCCTGCGCGACGAACGAACCCATCGCGATCAAGATCAGTGAACTGGGGAACGGCATGCCCGCTGCGGCGAGGATCATTGCACCAAACAGTGCGGGGAGCCCGTAGGTCGTCAGCAGTTCAAGCAGCTGGTCGGTCATTTGGCGGGGGACGCCGTCGACGAAGCTGGCCGCATGAACGGTCGTGGCGGCGGGCCGGGCGGCGGGTAGGGCGGCCGCGCGTGGACGATCGCATACATCAGCTTCGCCTCGATCTGCGTCATCGAACGTCCGCTGTCCCGCGCGATCCGACCGAGTGGACGACGGTCCGGCATCGGCGGCAGGTTCAACGCCTGATGCAGGACGTGGGGCGGGACGTGATACGAATGGGCGACATAGCCTATCGTCATCCACCGCTCGATCGGCTCGTCGCGGTGCGCGTTCCAATAGATCGCGTCGCTGACCGTCCGGACCGCGTGATAGCCCGTGAAGGCCACTACCGCGACGAACAGCGCGATCAGGGCTTTTCGCCAAGGTCGAGTGCGTGTCATTCCAGCGCGATACGCGCGCCGGGTGCGCCGATCAACGGCGCCGATATTGCTACCGCACCGGAGCTTAGGATGCTTCATAAGCCGCTGGCATTCATCTTCGCGCTCCCGGAGGATGGATCGAAACCCGGCCGGTTTCCCTCGTCCTGCGTTGCGAACGCCTCGACGTAGAGCTAGCCTCGCCTTGGGGAGTATCGACGCATGGAGTACAAAGACCGGATCGGCCGGCGTCTCGTAACGAAGCGTTGTCGCCTGTCCGTTACCCGTTCGCCGATGCAGAACCAGAGTCCTCACCGGCGCCACGGCCTATGTTCGCGATATTCCTGACGCCGGCTTACGCGACGTTCGCGATCGCGTTCGTCGTGATGATCGGGATCGGGCTGATCGAGGCGATCGGTCTTGGGCTCGGTCATCTCGATCTCCACGCTGACGTCCATGCCGAAGCGGATGGCGGCAGCGTGCTCGACTGGCTCGGGCTCGGCCATGAACTGCCGATCCTGATCTGGCTGACCTCGTTGCTTGGCTGCTTCACGCTGGCCGGGATCGCCATCCAGCAGGGCGCGACCGCGCTGGCCGGCGCCCCGCTGCACTGGGGCCTCGCCTCGGGTGGTGCATTGATCGCCGGTAGCCTACTCAACACGCTCGCCGCCAACGGCCTCGCCCGGATCATGCCCGGCTTCGAGACCAGCGTGATCTCGACCGACGACTTCCTCCGCCGCCGCGGTACGATCCTCGAAGGCACCGCCCGCCGCGGATCGCCCGCCCGCGCGAAAATCGTCGACCAGCACGGCCAGGCGCATTTCATCATGGTCGAGCCGCATGACGACACCGACGCGATCGCCACCGGCGAGACCGCGCTGATCGTCCGCCGCGACGGCAAACTCTTCTACGCATTGCCCGAGGCCAACGCGCTTCTGCGGTCGATCTAACCAACGCATAACCGGGGAGGGTTTCATGCCCGCACAGCTTCTGAACGTCCTGATCTACGCCGGCATCGTGCTGTTCGCACTGGTCGTGATCGGCATCATCCTGACCCGGCTATATCGCCGCGCGACCAAGGACGTGGCGCTGATCCGCACCGGCTTCGGCGGCGAGAAGGTCGTGCTCAACGGCGGCATCATGGTGATCCCGGTGTTGCACGAACTGATGCAGGTCCGCCTGACCACCGTGAAGCTGGAGGTGTCGCGCCTCAACAAGGACGCGCTGATCACGCTCGACAAGCTGCGTGTCGACGTCGTCGGGCTGTTCCATATCAAGGTGAAACCCGACGCGGAGTCGATCGCCGCCGCCGCGCAGACGCTCGGCGATTCGGTCAATAGCCCCGATGCGGTGAAGTCGCTGCTCGACGGCAAGCTCGTCTCCGCGCTGCGCTCGGTCGCCGCGACGATGACGATGGAGCACCTCCACGCCAACCGCGCCGACTTCATCCAGAAGGTGCAGGAGGCGCTGATGACCGATCTGGACATGAACGGCTTCCAGCTCGAGTCGGTCAGCATCACGCATTTCGACCAGACCGCGTTCGAGCATTTCAACGAGAACAACGCATTCGATGCCGAGGGGCTGACCGTGCTCACGCGGACGATCGAGGAGCGCAAGAAGATCCGCAACGACATCGTCGCCACCAACCGTGTCGAGATCGAGCAGCGTAACCTCGACGCGAACAACCAGTCGCTCGAGATCGCGCAGGCGGCCGAACAGGCTCGCCTGACGCAGGAACAGACGCTGTCCGCCCGCCGCGCCGAGCAGGCGACCGCGATCGCAACCGCCGAGGCCGAGCAGACCCGTCTCGCCGAGATCGCACGCATCACCGCCAGCCAGGCGCAGACGGTCGCGCAGACCGAAGCCGACAAGGTGATCCAGACCGCCACGATCGCGCGCGACGGCGCGATCCAGACCGCGACGATCGAGCGCGACCGCACCATCGAGATCGCCCGCATCACGACCGCGGTGCAGACCGCGCAGAAATCCGAGGAGGAGTCGACCGCTACCGCCGCAGCGAACGAGGCCCGCGCGCTCGCCGTCCGCGCCGAGGAAAGCGTTGCCACCGCCAAGGCAACCGAGATCGCCAACCGCAACAAGAATGTTGCGGTGATCGCCGCCACCCAGCGCGCGCAGGAAGAGGCCGTCGGCATAACCGTCGCCGCGACCGCCGAGAAGGAAGCGGCAGAGGCTCGCGCCAGTGCCCTGCGCACCGAGGCGACCGCCGAAGCCGATGCCGAGAAGGCCCGGGCGGAAGGGCGCGAGGCGGCGTTCAAGGTCGACGCGGCAGGTCAGGCATCGCTCAACGAGGCGACCAACCTGCTTAGCGACTCGCAGACCGCGCTGCTGATCCGCCGCGCGATGCTCGAAGCGCTGCCCGCGATCATCGCTGCCGCGAGCAAGCCGATGGAGAACATTGACAAGATCAGCATCCTCGATGCTAGAGGGCTACACGGCGACGGCGACGGCGACGGCGGCAGCGATGGCGCGTCCGGCGGCGGCCAAGGCAACCTCGCCGATGCTGCGGTCGCGGCGGCGATGCGCTACCGCGTCGGCGGCCCGCTCATCGATGGCCTGATGGCGGAACTCGGCATGACCGGTAGTTCGTTGAACGGCATGCTCGCCGGGAGCAGCGCGGATGCGGCGCCAGCCCGCGCTTCCGTTACCGATGCCCACAAACATCCCGCTGCACTCAACGGCGGATCAGGCAACCCGCCGGCCTGATCGGGTAGGTGCAGTCGCAAGATCCCACGAAATCGATCTATGCGCCGCTAGGTTCGGCAATGTATCTGCGAGCACGAGAATTCTTGGGCGAGGCTGCATATCCAATTTGAACGCCGTCCCCGCTAACCGCGTGCTTAAGCTATCGTTCGCTGACGACTACGGTCCACCGAGCGTCGATTACTCGACCTATGGGTCGCTCGACTAGGCGGCTACCGGGTAATCTTCCCGATCCGGCTCGCCGCCACGACATAGTCTGGCGGTCGAGCGAGCATATCGTACGAGCCGTCGAGCGTGCCTACCCCCCGGCGGACAATGAGATCGTCGTGACGTTTTCAAAGGTCGCTACCGGCTGCTGGCGTTATCGATGTGTGGAACGTCGAAAACTTCGATTCCCACTTCCCCGACACGCCGGCCGTTCACAGCGAACTGCTAATCGAAATTACCGCAGCGAAATGGTTTTCGGCCCTTGTCCAATCGCCACCTGCCGTCCGTCCAAGTGTACCGCGCCGGCAATATTCATTTGTGGAATGACCAACGTCGATGTTCCGGCGGCCGAGTCTTGAACGATGTTGGTCTGCTTACCCTTTACCCTGGCGGTGCTGGCACCATCCCAACCATGGACGGTGATCGCGATGGTCTTCCACCATGGCTTGAAGCTACCCTCGGGCGTGGCGAAGTCGATCGACAGGCCGGTCGGCGTGATCGTGCAGCGCACCGTTTGGCGGAAATAGCCGCGGCGCGTGTACGCCAGCGTGCGGCCGTCGTCCTCGTAAAGCGTCCCCGTGCAGTCCGCGCCGGGATAGACGTCGAGCCGCAGCGGACCGTTCGGGGTTTCGCTCGTGCTCTGGACCAAGGGCTGGCGGGGCAGGATCGTCCCGGCGCGGACGAACACGGGCAGGCGATCGAGGCGCGGCGTTTCTGTCACGCGGTCGCCGAGCGTGCGTGCGGTCGGCACGGCTTGCGTCGCCGACTGGATCGGGCCGGCGGCGGCGGGCTCGGGCGTGCCGACGCGCTGGCCGGTCCAGTAATCATACCAGCTGCCCGCGGGCAGGCACACGTCGTAGGTCTGCGGCGACTCCGGCTTGGGCGGCGGCGCGATCAGCAGCGACTTGCCGAGGGTGAACGCCATCGACTGGTCGCATGACGCAGTCGCGGCGGCGGGATAATCGTAGAACACCGGCCGCATGATCGGATCGCCGAACCGCGCGTTCTGATCCGCCAGCGCGTAGAAATACGGCATCAGGCCATAGCGCTCCTCGATGAAGCGGCGGCGGATCGCGAGATGGTCGGGGCCGTCGACCCAGGGCTCGACGCGGGGCGTGCCGGTCGCCGAATGATTGCGGAACACCGGCGTGAACGCGCCGATCTCGGTCCAGCGCGTGAGCAAATCGGGGCTCGGGCCACCGGCGAACCCGCTGACGTCGGCGGCGCTGTAGCCGAAGCCCGACAGGCCGAGGTTGATGATCTGCTGCACCGACAGCTTCAGGTGATCCCAGGTCGCGCTGTTGTCGCCGGTCCAGGTGACCGCATAACGCTGCCCGCCGGCATAGCTCGCGCGCGTCATCACGAACGGGCGCTCGTCGGGGCGCAGCTTGAGCAGACCGTCATACGTGGCGCGCGTGTTGAGCATGCCGTAGACGTTGTGCGCTTCGCGGTGATCGGTGATGCGGGCCACAAAATCGTCGCTGTCGATGCGGTGGCGGGTGTCGAGCGGCATCGTCTTGGTCGGGGTCTCGAAGATCGCCGGCTCGTTCATGTCGTTCCAGAACCCTGCGATCCCGGCGTCTAGGAAGCCCTTATACTGCTCGCCCCACCAGGTCCGCGCGGCGGTCTTGGTGAAGTCCGGGAATACCGACGGGCCGGGCCAGACCGGCGCGACATACGGGCTGCCATCGGCGTTCTTGATGAACGCGTCGGCCTTCATCCCGCTCTGGTAGGGCGCATAGCCCTGTTCGACCGCGGCGATGTGAAGGTCGGTGATCGCGACCAGCTTGATCCCGTCCGCCTTCATCTCGGTGGCGAGCTTGGGCAGGTCCGGGAAAGTCTTGGCGTCGGTGGTGAAGGGGCGGTTGCGATCTTGATAGCCGATGTCGAGCCAGATGACGTCGGTCGGTACGCGATCGCTGCGCAGGCGCGCGGCGATCTGGCGGACCTCGTCGGCGCTGCCATAGCTGTAGCGCGACTGCTGGTAACCGAGCGCCCATTTCGGGGCGAGTGGGGCGTGGCCGGTCAGGTCGGCGTAGCGGCGCGTGACCTCGGCCATCGATGGTCCGGCGATGAAGTAATAGTCGATCGGGCCGTCGGGGCCGCCGAACGAGAGCGTCTCGGCATCGCGGTGGCCGAAGTCGAACCAGGTGCGGAACGTGTTGTCGAGCAGGATGCCGTAGCTGCCGCCCGCACCGCCGGTGCCGATGAAGAAGGGTATCGATTTGTAGATCGGGTCGTCCGCGCTGCTGAACCCGAACGCGTCGGTGTTCCAGTCGACGAAGCCGTGCCCGCGCCGGTCGAGCCCTTGGGTCTTGTCGCCCAAGCCGTAGAAATGCTCGGCGATTGGCAGAGTCTTGGAGATCGCGAATGCCTTGCCGTCGGTCGCGACGGGCGCGGCATCGGCGGAGATGACCTTTCCGTCGAGCGTCTCGAAGGTGATCGCGCCGCCGGCACCGACACGCACGCGGACGCTGGCGGTGGTGAAGCCGTCCGGGGCGGCGGTGACGGCGATCTTATGGTGGCGGATTGCGGCGAGGACGGCCCAGCTGGCGTCCTCCGGGAACACGCCGTTCTTGGCGACGCGGACGCGGATAAGACCGTCGGTCATCGCGGTGATCCGCGTGGTGGTCGTGCCGACATGGACGTCGATACCGTCGCTCCGTGGAGTCAATGTGCGCGCGGGTGCGGCGGCCGCTGCGGGCGTCTGCGCGTAGACGGGGACGCTGCACACGCCGGTGGCAGCGAGCAGGAGGGCTAGGCGTTTCATACGGTATCCTTGTGGTCCGCTAAGTCGCGGAGGCGAGAGGCGTGCGACCCGAAATTCGATGCGCAACGGGTCAGGAAATTGTCGATCTTTGGCAGGTCGATGGGATCGATATCGGCGCCGGGCGGGCTGAGCCGCGCGGCATTGGGGAAGGTGCCGTAGCCCGCGAACAGGCAGTGCCAGCTGATCGCGGAATAATAGCGGCCGAGCCCGGCGCGATCGATCGCCGCGACCATGTCGCCGCCGGTGAACCAGGTCGACATCAACATCTTCAGGTCGTCGGATAGCGCTTCGACTCTCCGCGCTTCTGCCCAATAGCCGGTCGGGTCGTCGTGGCGCTGGTTGAGCCGGTAATGCGCGACGATGTAATCACGGACGCCGTCATAACGCGCGGCGATCCGCGTGTTGAACGCGGCCCGGACCGCTTCGGTCGCGCCGCCCTGGTCGACCATGTCGAGGAACGCTTCGACGGTGGCGATGACGAGATGCAGCGCGGTCGCCTCGAGTGGCTCGAGGAATCCTTGTGCCAGCCCGACCGCGAGTGCGTTGTGCGACCAGCTGTCGCGAACCCGGCCAACGCGCATCTTGAGGTGGCGCGCTTCGCCGGCGTCGGTGCCGATGTGTGCGCGCAACTCTGCTTCTGCCTGAGCTTCGGTCAGGTGGCGGCTGGAGTAGACGTAACCGTTGCCGTTTCGGCTGGTCAGCGGGATGTGCCACGCCCAGCCGGCCGACAGCGCGGTCGCGCGCGTCTGGCTGGGGATCGGCGCGCCGGGGGGATGCGCGGTAGGCATCACCACCGCGCGGTCGTTAAACAGTGCGTCGGCATAGCTGACGAACGGCACGTCCAGCGCACTGAAGATCGTGCTCCGGAACCCGCTAGCGTCGATGAAGAAGTCGCCGGCGATACGCTCGCCATCGGTATCGATCAGTGCGGTGATTTCGCCGGTCGAGGCACGCTCGACGCTGGCGATCCGGCGCTGGAGATGGACGACGCCCAGCATCTCGGTCGCATGCGTGGCGAGGAACGCACCGACCTTGTACGCGTCGAAGTGATAGCCGTAGCTGACCTCGAACGGGAAATTCGCGGCGGGCTGCGGCGCGCGGTTCTGAGCAGCGAGGCGGGCAGGGAGCAGGAACTGGTCGGGGTGCGCCTCGACGTCGCGACCGGTCCGCCTTGCCCGCGTGTTGTAGAAGAACTGCGGCGCGGCGTGGCCGTCGAGCTCGGTAGGGAAGGGGTGGAAATACTGGTCATACCCCTCGCGGTCCGACCAGCCCTCGAAGCCGATCCCGAGCTTGTAGGTCGCGTCGCACGCCGGCATCCAGTCGGCTCCGGCGATACCGAGCGTGTCGAAGAAGTGCTTCAACTGCGGCGTCGATCCTTCGCCGACGCCGACGATGCCGATCTCCGGGCTCTCGACCAAGGTCACGCGGACGGCGCGATCCCGCCAGCGATGCGCGATGAGGCACGCGGTCATCCATCCGGCGGTGCCCCCGCCGAGGATGACGATATGCTGGCCGAGCCCGTCGATCACCGCCGGAGCACCAGCCCGGACAGCGGCGGCAGCGTCGTCGTGTCGGCGCCGTCAGTCGCGAACAGCATATTGCCGTCGGTCGCGATGCCGGCCGGCCAGCCGCGCCCTTCGCCGCCGAGATTGAACACGCAGAGCAGCGTCTCGTCGTCGGATTCTCGCTCGAAAGCGATCACAGCATCGTCGCTGTGCACGATCCGCAGGCTCCCCAGCCGTAACGCCGGATGCGCCTTACGCGCGGCGATCAGTGCCCGCGTCCAATGCAGCAGGGATGTCGCGTCCGCTTCCTGCGCGTCGACCGCGATCGCGCGGTGATCCTCGCCGAACGGGAGCCAAGGCTCGGTGCTGCCGAACCCGAGATCGGGCGCCGCGCCGATCCACGGCATCGGCGTACGTGCGCCGTCTCGCGACAAGGTCAGCGGCCAGTTCGCGATCGCTTCCGGGTCGAGCAGGTCGTCGAACGCGATGTCGACCTGCGTCAGGCCCAGCTCCTCGCCCTGATACAGGAAGATGTTGCCGCGCAACGCGACGAGCAGCAGGATCTTCATCCGCGCGAACGCCTCGCGCTGGTCGGGCGTGGTCCAGCGCGACACCGCGCGCGGCGCGTCGTGGTTCTCGAACGCCCAGCTCGGCCAACCCAGACCCGGCGTATCGGGCCAGTTGCCGACCGCATCGACGATCAGCTCGGGCGTCAGCCGGTCCGCGTACAGGAAGTCGAAGCCGTAGGCGCTGTTGAGCCGACCGTTACCGCCGGTGAACAGCTTCATCTCGCGGTCGCTGTCGTCGCCGCCGACTTCCGCCACGGTGAACCCGGCGCCGTATTCGTCGAGCAGCGCGCGGATTCGCTCGATGAAGCCGACGATGTCCGGATGGCTCTGGTTGTGCAGCTTCTGCTGGAAATCGAATGACCGTGTGCGTGCGCGATTGGTCGCAGGCGCGGGCGGATTGTCGGTCAGCGCCGGGTCGTGCATCGCGAAGTTGATCGCATCGAGGCGGAAGCCATCGACGCCGCGGTCGAGCCAGAACCGCGCCGTCGCGATCAATTCGTCCTGCACCGCGGGATTATGCCCGTTGAGCTGCGGCTGGTCCTTGAGGAAATTGTGCATGTAATATTGCCCGCGCCGCGCATCCCAGGTCCAGGCGGGGCCGCCGAACACCGACTGCCAGTTCGACGGCGGCGTGCCGTCGGGCTTGGCGTCGGCCCACACGTACCAGTCCGCCTTGTCGCTGCTGCGCGACGCGCGGCTCCGGCGAAACCACTCATGCTCTTCCGAGGTGTGCGAATAGACCTGATCGATGATGATCTTGAGCCCCAGCGCATGCGCGCGTGCGATCAGCGCGTCGAAATCGGCGAGCGTGCCGAAGATCGGATCGACGTCGCGGTAATCCGACACGTCGTAGCCGAAATCCTTCATCGGCGAGGTGAAGAACGGCGACAACCACACCGCGTCGACACCGAGGCTGGCGACATAATCGAGATGCGCGGTGATGCCCGGCAGGTCGCCGATCCCGTCGTCGTTCGAGTCCGCGAAACTACGGGGATAGATCTGGTAGATCGTCGCGCCCTTCCACCACGGAAGGTCGGCGGCGGCTTCAGGCAATCGTGCAGGCATCAACGGGTCTCCGCGGCGCAAACGGCATAGCCGAACGCTGGCAGGGTTAGTGTGACACTGCCGGGGGCGGCAGCGCGTGGCGCGCATGTGCCGGCGAGCGTAGTGAAGCGGTTGGAAACGGTCTCGACCTGTACCGCCTGCGTGATCGGCTTGGCCGACGTGTTGAACGCGAGCAGGGTTTCCGCACCCGTCGTCGGATCGAAGCGCGAGACGGCGAGCAGTCCCGGCGTTTCGCTCCGGCTGCGAATGACCGTCCGGCCCCGCGTGAGAGCCGGATGCCCAACGCGAACCTTGGAAAGCTCCGCGATCTGGCGTAACAACGGATTGGTCTCGCCAAAGCTCTCGGTCGCGGTCGTCTTGGTCGTGCCGAGCAGGCGATTGTCGTTATAGATCGCGACCTTCGACGCGAACATGTCCTCGCGTGCGTCCTGGTCGTTGCCGTCGCCGACGAAGCCCTGTTCGTCGCCCGAATAGATCGTCGGCACGCCGCGCAACGTCAGCAGCATCGCGTTCGACAGCAGCACGCGCTTCAGAACCTCCTCGTCGGACGCCTGCGGGAACGCCTTCCGCACGAACGTCGCGAAACGCCCGTCATCGTGGTTGCCGGTAAAGGTCGGCAGGATCGCCGCGGTGTCGGCGCCCTTCGCATACAGCACGTCGCCGTCGAACAAGGCCTCGAACGCATCGGTGCCACGCGTGCCCGCGACCGTCTCGACCACCGCCTGGCGGAACGCGAAGTCTAGCACCGCGGGCAGCTTGTCGACGATCGTATGCTGCGCGAGCACCGCAGGGCGAATCTCGTGATCCGAGACCTCGCCGAAGATGTGGAAGTTCGGGATGCCGTTCGCCTGCGCCCGCGTGAGCATCGCGGGCACGAACTGCTCCCAGAATTCGGGGTTCACGTGGCGCGCGGTATCGATGCGGAAGCCGTCGACCTTGAACCGGTCGATCCACGATCCGAAGATGTCGATCATGCCAGACACGACGCGCGGGTTCTCCGTCATCACGTCGTCGAGCCCCGAGAAATCGCCCATCGTCGAGCTCTCGTTCATGAACGTCGTGTCGCCGCGATTATGGTAATAGATCGGGTCGTTGAGCCACGCCGGCACCTTTACGGTGCGCTCGGCGGCGGGCACGTAAGGCGTGTAAGCGTAGGTCGTGTCGGTCAGCTTGGCGAAGTTCGCCGCAGTCTGAACGCCGTCGCCGACGAACCCCGGATTGATAGCCTTGCCGCCGACGCCGCCTTTCCGCTGGTACGGATACGTCGCGCGGTCGCGGTACGGGCAGGGCATGCCGACCGCGCATTCGCGGTACTGGATCACGTCGGCTGTGTGGTTGATGATGATGTCCATATACACCTTCATCCCGCGCGCGTGGGCGGCATCGACGAAGGCGGTCATGTCGGCGTTGGTGCCGAGATGCGGATCGACCTGCGTGAAGTCGGTGATCCAGTATCCGTGATAGCCCGCGGACTCGTGGCCGGGCGACCCCTGCACCGCCTTGTTCTTGAAGATCGGCCCGAGCCAGATCGCGGTCGCGCCGAGATGCTGGATGTAATCGAGCCGCTTGGTCAGGCCCTTCAGGTCGCCGCCGTGATAGAAGCCCTTCGCGGTCGGATCATAGCCGGTCTTGAGGCGATCGCCGGCGATCCCGCCGCGATCGTTGCTCGGGTCGGCGTTCTCGAACCGGTCGGGCAGGACGAAATAGATCACTTCGTCCTGCGGCGCACGCGCGCGGTAGTCGGCGGGCGGCACGGCGGCCGCGCCGGACAGCGCGAGCAGGATGGCGGCGGCAATGCTCATGCGCCGAGCCCTGCCGGTGACGCGCAATGCTGCGCAACGAACGCCGCGTGGTCCTGCATCTGGCCCGCTTCGCGCGCGTTCAGCTTGTCGATCGTGTCCATGAATTCCCCCAGGTCGCTCGTCGATATCGCGTCGGCCAGCGGGTGGTGGCCCGCCGGCATGATGCCTTGTCCCGCCAACACTTGAAGCCAGCCGACTTCGGTGAACAGCTCCTCATGCTCGCGGACGATGTGTCCGTTGCCGCGCCACAGGTCGATCTTTGCGGCGAGCGTGTCGGGGACGGCTATGTCGCGGCACTGGCGCCAGAACGGCGTGTCGTCGCGCGCCGTCGCCTTGTAGTGGAGGATGATGAAGTCGCGGATGCGTTCGTATTCGAAGTCGCTCTGGCGGTTGAACTCGGTGCGATCAGCGTCGGCGACGACGCGGCCGGGCAGCAGCTTGAGCAATCGCGAGATTGCCGACTGGATCAGGTGGATGCTGGTGGATTCGAGCGGCTCCATGAACCCGGCGGCGAGCCCGAGCGCGACGACGTTGCGGTTCCACATCCGCTTGCGGCGGCCGGTGCGGAATGCGATCGTCCGCGGATCGGCCATCACCGGCGTGTCGAGACCGGCGAGCAACGTGGCGGTCGCCTCGTCCTCGCTCATGTGCGCGCTGGAGAAGACGACGCCGTTGCCGGTGCGATGCTGTAACGGGATCCGCCACTGCCAGCCAGCGGTATGCGCGGTCGAACGCGTGTACGGCGTGAACGCCTCGCTTCGCGCCGACGGCACCGCGATGGCGCGGTCGCACGGCAGCCAGTGCGTCCAGTCCTCGTACCCGGTGCCGAGCGCTTCCTCGATCAGCAGCCCGCGAAAGCCGCTGCAGTCGATATACAGGTCGGCGGCGACGGTGGTGCCGTTCTCCAGCACGAGACCGGAGACATCGCCGCTCTCGCCGTCGCGGGTGACGCGGACGATCTTGCCCTCGATCCGGTTGACGCCGCGCGTTTCCGAATAGCGCCGCAGGTAGCGCGCGTAGAGCCCCGCATCGAAATGATAGGCGTACGGCATCGACGGCAGCGTGCGCGCGGTACGGGCAGGACCACGCTGCATCCGCTCGGCGAGCGCCGCATGCGTGTTGAGCGAATAGGCACCAAGATCGCCGGCGAGTCCTAGCGACCGCGCGCGCAGCCAATATTGGTGGAACGGCAGCAAGCCGACATCGCGACCGACATCGCCGAACGCATGCATGTAGCGATGGCCCGGCTTGAACCAGTCGACGAACTCGATGCCGAGCTTGAACGTGCCGCCGGTCGCGCGGAGGAACGCGTCTTCGTCTAGGCCGAGCGCATCGTTGAACAAATGGATCTGCGGGATCGTCGCTTCGCCGACCCCGACCGTGCCGATAGCGTCGGACTCGATCAGGTCGATCTCGTATCCCGTCTCCAGGAACCGCGCGAAGGTCGCCGCCGCCATCCAGCCGGCGGTGCCGCCACCGGCGATCACGATACGCAAAGGGTGATTAACCATCGTCCGCGTCCCCGCTTCGAAACCGTCAGGTGCCGCCACAGCGGGGCAAATGCGGGGCGGCGTCAACCGCCCCGCCATCGACATCAGAACTTGTACGTGATGCCGACATAGTAGTCGCGGCCATAGCGCTGATAGTCGATCACCTGGCGCGGATCGTCGTTCTGGTAGGTCACGAACGGCCGGTCGGTCAGGTTCTTCGCCTGCGCCAGGATCGCGAAGTTCGCGAGCGGACCGCTCTGGAACTCATACCCGATCTGCGCATCCAGGATGCCCTCGGACCGCGCCGTGCGATAAGTCGGGTTGGCCGACAGGCCAGCGACTTCGGCGAGGAAGCTGGAGCGATAGCGATAGTTCGCGCGCGCCTGGAAGCCCCATTTCTCGAAGTAGATCGTGCCGCTGCCGGTCCATTTGGACAGGCCGGGCAGGGTGATCGCCTCGGTCGGGTTGCTGCCGTACTTGATCGTCGACTGGGTGTAGTTGCCGCTCGCGAAGATGCCGAAGCCGTCGAGCGCGGACGTGATAGCCTTGAACGGCAGCGACACCGTACCCTCGACGCCCAGCACTTCGCCGCGACCGGTGTTGGCGGGCGACGACACGTTGCCGATCGTCTGTCCGGCGGCGATCACCTGCGCCTGCTGCGCCGCGGTCAGCGCCGGCAGCAACGCCGAGAAGTCGTAGGGCAGCGAATTGTTCGGATCGACGAAGTCGGTGAGGTGCTTGAAATAGCCCGACAGCGCGACATAGCCGCCACCGTTGAAATACTTCTCGAACGACAGATCGATGTTGGTCGACTGATATGGCTTCAGGTTGACGTTGCCGCCGGTCGACGTGAACACCGGGAACAGGCCGGCGGGCGTCTGGCCGATGTTGGTCAGGTTGATCGCGACGTCCTGCGTGACGCGTTCCTGGTCGAGACGCGGACGCACCATCGTCTGCGAGGCGCCGACCTTGACGAAGCCCAGCGGGATCAGTTCGACCGACATCGTCGCCGAGGGCAGGAAGTTGGTGTATTTCAGCGACTGGGTCACCGGTGCGATCGTCACCGCGCCGCCGACGACGCTGGCGATCTGGCCGGTCGAGCTCTGGTCCGAATGCACCACCTGCGCACCGATCGAGCCCTTGAGCGGCTTGTCGCCGACCAGGCCGTCGATCGTGACCTTGGCATAGCCGGTCCAGACCTTCTCGAGCACGACATTGTCGCGCACCAGCGCGGACGGACGGCCATCGAACGCCGCGTTAAGCGAATTATTGTAGAGATACAGCGGATCGAGCGTCAGCATCTGCGGGATGCCGAGATAATCGAGCGCCACGTTCTTGCCGAGCAATGCCTCGCTCGGCACGTTGCCGCTCAGCGGCGAACCGCTCGCCACGGTGCAGTTGGTGCCACCGCCGGTCGGGCAGAGGAAGTACGACGTGTAGGCGCTGGTCTTCTTGCGCTGGCTGTAGTTGCCGCCGGCTTCCCAGCCCTTGACGACGCTGTCGGAGAACTCGCCGTTGAGGCTGGCGCGGAGCGACTTCAGATCGTCCTTGAAGCTCGGCCGGTTGAGGAAGCCCGACTGGACGACCTGCTGCGTGCCGTTGTTGCCCCACCCTTGCGGATCGGTCAGCTTGAAGATGTCGGTGTTGGTGTAATCCAGCGTCGGCGAGAAGGTGTAGGTGCCGTTGCCGTTCTGCTTGACGGTGACGGTATCGGCGACGCCGCTCTTGGCGAACCCGGTACCGGTGTTGGTCTCGAGCAGGAAGTCGGTGCGCTTCGCTCGGCTCCAGCTTGCGTCGACGTTCAGGTGAATCGTCTCGGTCAGCTTGAGGTCGTTGTTCCAGCCGAGCGAGAAATTGTCCGCCTTGCGCTGGTTATAGTCGTTGCGCTGCACCGCGAAGACGTTGCCGAACGTCGCGCCAGTCGCGAAGCCGTCGGCAACGGTCACCCCGGTCGCCGTCGTTCCGCCAGCCGTACCGGCGCTCGCGAGCTGCCCTGCGAGCGGGAACTCGATGCCGCGCAGGATCTGCGTTTCCTCGAAGTGCGAATACAGCGCGTCGAACGTCGAATGGAAGCTGTCGGACGGCTGCCACTCGATCGTCGCGACGCCGCCGTAGCGCTTCAGCTCGTTCGACTGGACGTACGGCTTGGCGCCGTTGAGCAGGAACGGGCTGGCCGCGGTGCCGGCGCCGCTATAGCCCCACGCGTTGTAGCGCTCGTCCTGCGACGGCGTCTGCGTCGCCGACACGCCGATCGCGATGCCGAGCGTGTCGTTGGCGAACTTATCCACATAGGTCGCCGACGCGCGATAGCCGTAGCGATCGCCATCCGGGTTCAGCTTGTCGATGCCGTTCATCTGCGCCCGCGCGCTGACCGCGATGATCCGGTGCGCCTGGTCGAGCGGACGCAGCATGCGCAGGTCGACGGTGCCGGCGACGCCGGCGGCGATCAGTGACGCGTCGGCCGACTTGTAGACGTTGACGGTCTTGAAGAATTCCGACGGGTATTGGTCGAACTCGACGCCGCGGTTGTCGCCGGTCGTCACCTGTTCGCGGCCGTTGAGCAGCGTGGTCGAGAAATCGGGGCCGAGGCCGCGGATCGACAGGCGCTGGTCGCGGCCTTCGAGGCGCTGCGCGGTCACGCCGGGCAGGCGAGCGAGCGAGTCCGCGATAGACACGTCGGGCAGCTTGCCGACGTCTTCGGCCGAGATCGAGTCGACGATCAGGACCGACTGGCGCTTGATCTTGGCGGAGGATTCCAGGCCGGCGCGGATACCGGTGACGACGATCTCGTCACCGCCAGCGGCATCTTCCTGGGTTGTGGGCGGCACGGCATCGGCGGGCTGGGGCGTCGGCGCGGCGACGGTCGGCACCGCGTCGACCTGTGCTGGTGCGGTCGAATTGGCATTCGCGGTGCCGGGCGTCGCTTGCGCGAACGCAGCCTGGCCTGGCAGCATCAGAGCAGCGGCGAGCGCGGTCGCGCTGACGTGCAGTGCGAGGCGGCTATGCGCGGAAATGCCGGACGCGACGCGCAGGCGGCACGGAATAGACTGGCTCATGAAATCCCCTTCAGGCGAGAATAATCCCGCGCATCCTCAATTGCTTGTTTTGGTATCCCCGACGTCGTGCTGACGCGTCGGGTGTCGCAACACGGCTATATTTCGGGTGGGGGCGTTGCAAAAGGGACGGGCATACGTATTCACTGTTTCATGCAAACCGTGTCTCTTCAGGACCACGCCCGCCCACAGTGGCGCGGGCAAGGGCGCTGACGATGGGTCGCCGCCCGACATCGTTCGACATCGCGCAACTCGCCGGCGTATCGCAGCCGACCGTGTCGCGGGCGTTGCGCGGATCGAAGTCGGTCAATGCGCAGACCCGCCAGCGGATCGAGGCGATCGCGCGCAGCCTGCACTACGCGGTCGACAAGCACGCGTCGTCGCTGCGCAGTCAGTCGGCGAACACGCTGGCACTGCTGTTCTTCGAGGAACCGGCCGAGGACGAATCGACGATCAACCCGTTCTTCCTGTCGATGCTGGGCTCGATCACGCACGCTTGCGCCCGCGCCGGCTACGACCTGTTGATCTCGTTCCAGCAATTGTCGGGCGACTGGCACGTCGACTACCAGGACAGCCGCAAGGCCGACGGTATCATCCTGCTCGGCTACGGCGATTACGAAGCCTACCGGGCGCGTCTCGATCACCTGACCGAACAGGGAACCAAGGTGGTGCGCTGGGGTGCGGTCGGTACGGGGCCTGCGGGGATCACGGTCGGCTCGGACAACCGCGGCGGCGGGGAGGCGGCGACCGCACATCTGATCGCGCGGGGTAGGCGGCGGATCGCGTTCCTGGGCGCCGCGGACGGGCGGTATCCCGAACTGGAGGACCGGTATCGGGGATATCTCGACGCGTTGGCGGCTGCGGGGCTGACGGCGGACCACGCGTTGCAGGTCGATGCGATCACCACCGAAGACGCTGGACAGGACGCGATCGTCGAACTCGCGCGACGCGGCGCCGACTATGACGCGATCTTCGCGGCGAGCGACAGCATCGCGATCGGCGCCATGCGCGCGCTGGCGGCCGCGGGGCGATCGATCCCGGACGACGTCGCGATCGTCGGCTTCGACGATATCGCGTCCGCGCAACTCACCAACCCGCCGCTGACGACCGTGACGCAGGACGCGCGCCGGGCAGGGGAGGCGCTGGTAAGGTCGCTGCTGGCGAAACTGCGCGGCGAAGTCTCCGACGACCCGCCCTTGCCGACCCGACTGGTGATCCGCGCGAGCAGCGGGGCGTAGCGACGACAGGTCTATGCCGCGACGGCGTGGTAGCCCCACAGGTGACGGGTGGGGGGCACGAAACAGCCGTAACGCCGACCATCACCACCTCCCCGGCGAAGGCCGGGGTCCAGTTGGGAAACGGCGCTGATGAAGACGGCGATCCCAGACCCAGTGCTTTCCAACTGGGCCCCGGCCTCCGCCGGGGAGGTGCGGGTGTTGGAATGAAGCGGACTCACTATCCCATCGCGCAGGCTTGGCTCAGTCGTCGAACAGGAACAGATTGAGCGTTAGCCGCCCGGCCAGCGGGTCCGTGCTGAGCGTCACCTCGGGCGGCAGATACCCACAGTGCAGCGTATTCCCCGCATAGACGAGCGCTCGGTTAAAGCGCGCTGGCTGGACCGCGATGCGTTCGTACAATGCCGTGTCATCGGCGATGTAGGACGCCTCGGGCATGCCGTGCGCCTGCACGCCCGCTTCCAGCTCCGCCCTGAACCGATCGAGCCTCGACGCATCGACGGTCTCGAACGCCGTCGATCGCTGGCGGTAGAACGCAGTGCCACCTTGTTCGCCATGGCCGAGGAATAGCAGCACGGCGATCCGCCCCCGCTCGACGCCGTCGAAATGCGGCAATCGCTGGATTGGCGCGAGATCGGCAGGCGCCGTGGTGACGAGCGAATAATAGGCCTCCGACACCGCCGGCGCCGGATCGAGCCCGAAATGCTTTGCCAATAACGGTGCGATCCGGCGTCGCATCGTCTCGGCGAGGCGCGGCGGCACCTCGGCGCGGACACCGGGATAATGCGGACCGATCGGTGCCATCCGCAGGCTCGCCGCATCCTCGCGCAGTGCGTCCGGGTCGGGCCAGAAATCGTCGATCACGATCAGCGGGCGCTGCTCCTCGCCCTGAAGGTGAAGCGTGGTTTTCGGCGGTTGGGTCATGCAGGCCTTCATGCGGCCGGGCGGCACGGCGGGGCAAGGTATTCGTATGCATAGTTGTTTTGCCCGTCGCTTGGGGTCAAGCCGGTTCGTCAGATCGCCACGCAAACAAGTGGCGACCGATCAGGAGAGCCGCGTTTTGACCGAGAAACCAGTCCAGGGCTTTGCCGGCCTGTGGAACATCAGCTTCGGCTTTTTCGGCATCCAGATCGGCTTCGCGCTGCAGAACGCCAATATGAGCCGGATCTTCCAGACGCTCGGCGGATCGCTCGACGACCTCTCCTATCTATGGATCGCGGCGCCGTTGACCGGACTGCTCGTCCAGCCGATCATCGGTCATTATAGCGATCGCACCTGGACGCGGTTCGGCCGCCGCCGTCCCTATTTCTTCGCTGGCGCCGTTCTCGCAGCACTCGCGCTGTTCGTGATGCCCGAGGCGAAGATGCTGTGGCTCGCCGCGCTGACACTCTGGGTGCTCGACGCCTCGATCAACGTCTCGATGGAGCCGTTTCGCGCGTTCGTCGGCGACATGCTGCGCAAGGACCAGCATACCGCAGGCTACGCGCTCCAGACCGCCTTCATCGGTGCGGGCGCAGTGGTCGGCTCGATCTTTCCATTCGTGCTCGCGCATCTCGGAGTCTCCGGCAACGCGCTTGCGGGCGTTCCCGATACGGTGCGCTACAGCTTCTGGTTCGGGGGCGCGGCGTTGTTGCTGGCGGTACTCTGGACGGTCGGTAACACGCGCGAATACAGCCCGGCACAGATGGCGTCGTTCGCCGAGCACGACGGGGACGTAGCGCTGCCCGCTCCGACCCGCGCGGTCGCTAGCCGGAGTTTTGCGGCCAGCATCGCCTGGATCGTCGCTGGGATTGCGGTGATCGTTGCGGTCCCTGAACTCGCATTGCAGAAGGAAGTGTATTTGCTCGGCGGGCTGCTCGTCGCGTTCGGCGTTGCGAGCCTCGTCGCGATCGTCCTCGCGCGCGGCGGCAACACCGACAATGCGCTCAGCCAGATCGTCGGCGATTTCGGCGACATGCCCGATGTGATGAAGCGCCTCGCGCTCGTCCAGTTCTTCAGTTGGTCCGCGCTGTTCATCATGTGGATCTTCACCACGCCCGTCGTGGCCCAGTACATGTACGGCTCAAGCGATGCCACGAGCGCCGCCTACAATGCGGGCAGCGATTGGGTCGGTGTGCTGTTCGCAGTCTACAACGCCGTCGCCGCGCTGGTCGCGTTACTGATACTGCCACGGTTGGCCAGAAGGATCGGCCGGGTCAAAACGCATATCGCCTGCCTGCTGTGCGGCGCCGCGGGATTTGCGAGCTTCCTCATGGTGCGCGATCCAACGCTGCTGATCGTCAGCGAAGTCGGCGTCGGCATCGCCTGGGCGTCGATCCTCGCCATGCCCTACGCGATCCTCGCCTCCAGCCTGCCCCAGGCCAAGCTCGGCATCTACATGGGATTGTTCAACATCTTCATCGTCCTCCCGCAGTTGCTGGTCGCCACGCTGATGGGGTCGGTGCTGAAGGCGTTCTTCCCGACCGAACCGATCTGGACGATGGCATTCGCTGCCGTCGTGATGATTCTCGCAGCCCTCGCGATGCTGCGGGTCCCCGAAATCACCGACAAGTTTGCCTGAGGCGAGAAGCAGCAAACTGGCACTGTCGCTAAGGCGTCAGCGCGAGTGGCGTTCTGCCATGTAGCGTCCAGGCGAGGTACCAAGCGCCTTGCGGAACATCGTCACGAAGCTGGGCACGCTTTCATAGCCCAGGTCGCTGGTCACTTGCTGGATCGAGGCGCCGCCAGCCAGCCACTTCACGGCGAGTACGACCCCGAGTTGTTGCCGCCATCGACCAAAGCTCATTCCCGTCTCGCGCTTGATCAGCCGCAACAGCGTACGTTCGCTCAGACCAGCATGTCGCGCCCAGATCTCCAACGTTCCTCGGTTCGCCGGGGACGCTATCATCGCGTCCGCAATGCTGCGCAGCCGTGGATCGATCGGCATCGGCAGATGGAGATTCTCGACCCGAGCCACGGCGAGTTCGTCGAGCAGCACCGCCACCAGCCGCGTGTTCGCACTGCCTTCCTCATAGAAATAGGGGAGATGCGCGGCGCGGGTCAGCAGCTCGCGCAGCAAGGGGGTCACCGACACTGCGCAGCAGGTCTTCGGCAATCGCGCGTCCACTGCGGGATCGACGAACGCGTTATACCCTTCGAGTGCGCCGGTCGCCTTGATCGCGTGCAGCGCACCGCCGGGGATCCAGATGGCGCTGCGCGGCGGCACGACCCACAACCCGCCTTCCACTTCGCAACTGAGCGCGCCGCGCTGGACCAGCAGCATCTGTCCCTTGGCGTGACGATGAGGTTCTAGCTCAAACCCGCCAACATCAGACATTTCAGCTCCGAACGCGACGATCGGGCGCGGCACGACATCTGGATCGACCCATTCGAAATCCTGCAACGCGTTCAGGATTGGCATAGGCGACGATCCTGGAAAAGACCCGTACTGGCGACATCACATAACATTATGTCGGTCCTTCGTAATGACGCCAAAGTTGTGCCCGGCTATCCGATCGCCATCGCCCCGTCGAGCCATTCCGGCTTTGGGCATCGGCAAGGATCATCATGAACACGCTGAGCAGCCCCCGCCTCGCCGACCTTCTGGAAAGACTGCACGGCGAAGCCGACGCGGCCGACCGCGAACACGTCGAGGCGATGCAGGCGAAAATCGCGGCATCGGGCGCATCGATCGAGGCGCTGGTGATGGACCTTCTGGCGGATGAGCGTGCGGACTATCGCGCGACCTATCGCAACCGCGCGGACAATTTCCTTGCCGTGTCGCCGGAGTATGGTCGGTTCCTCTACGCGATCGCGCGGTCCTGCAAAGCGACCCGGATCGTCGAGTTCGGGACGTCTATGGGAATTTCGACGCTCTATCTTGCTGCCGCGCTGCGCGACAATGGCGGCCGCCATCTGATCGGCAGCGAGATGGAGGTCAGCAAGGTGGCGCGGGCTCGTGCCAATCTGCAAGCGGCCGGCCTCGCCGACCTTGTCGATATCCGCGCTGGCGATGCCCTGGAGACGCTGAAGGATGTCGGCGGCACAGTCGATCTAATGTTGGTGGACGGCGCGTTCTCGCTGTATCTTTCGGTGCTCAAGACGATCGAGCCGTGGCTGAAGCCTGGCGCCGTGGTCCTGGGGGAAAATGCGTTCGAGCCGGGATATCTGGCGTATGTCCGCAATCCCGCCAACGGCTACATGTCGCTGGCCTTGCCGGACGAAGGTCGCGGCAACGAATTTTCCGTGAAATTGTCATGATGGAAACGCAGGCTACCGAGCGGACGAAAGAACCAGGCCGGTTGAGCAGAGCGGTGACGCGGCTGTGGATGAAGCCCGCGACCGTCGTCGCCAACGAACGATTGGCGGATCGCTTTCATCTGATCACTCTGGAGGGCGATGCGCTCAAGACCGTGACGTGGCGGCCGGGACAGAAGGTGCAGATCGCGATGGGCTCGGCATTCGTGACCCGGACGTACACGCCGATCGAATGGAACGCGTCAGCGGGGCGTGTGTGCATTCTGGGCTATGCCCATGGCGACGGACCTGGGAGCAATTGGGTCCGCACCGCGGCGCCGGGCGAAGTATGCGACGTCTTCGGTCCGCGCGCGTCGCTGGACATTGGCGGTCTGTCTGGGGCGCTTGTCATCCTTGGGGACGAAACCTCGATCGGACTTGCTTATGCGGCTACCTTTCAAGACCCGACGCGGCATGTAACAGCATGTTTCGAAGTCGCAGACGACGTTGGTGCTCGGCAGGTGATGGCCAGTCTGGATCTCGAGCGCGTTACGCTGATCACACGGCGCCTAGATGGTGGGCACGTCGCTGAGCTCGAAGCATCGCTCTCCAACGCAGTTGCGCTTGGATCCACCTTCGTGCTCACGGGAAAGGCCGCAACGATCCAAGTGCTTCGGCAGGGCTTGCGACGAAGATCGGTTCCGACGACGCGGCTCGTTGCCAAGGCGTATTGGGCGCCTGGTAAAACAGGCCTGGACTGAGCTTGCAGAGCCGCCTTCCGAAGCCTGCAAGGTATGATCGCAAAATCCAAGTTTCGCCATTCGAGCAAGGTTCAGGGTGATTGATTGTTCAGCTAGTCGGAACGGAAGGAACGGTGCCCTCGAACCGCGTGTTGCCGGGGAGAGAATGGGCGAGGCTGAGATCGCCGTTGTGCCCCCGGAAGATTTGCCGGGCGAGCGCCAGACCCACGCCCGTGCCCTCGGTCTTGGTGGTGAAGAAAGGTCGGAAGATGTCGACCTGGTTTGCGACGGGGATACCGGGGCCGGTGTCGGTCATCGTGAACTGCGTTTGGCCGACAAAGGCGGAGATGGTGAGCGTGACCCGCACGTCGGACGAACCGTGCAACGCCTCGGCTGCGTTCTGCAGCACCGCCCAGAGCGCCGCGGTCAATTGATCGGGGTCGGCCAGCAGATGGGCCGGTGCGTCCAGGAGGTCGGTCGTAAACGCGATCCTCGGCCATCTCGTCGCAAACAATGCCGCCAGATCGCTGACGAACCCGGCCAGAGGGATACGCTCCACCGAGGGGGCGGGCAGCTTCGCCAATGCACGGTAGCTTTCGCCGAACCGATGCAGACTAGCGGCGCGGCGCGCGACGGTCTCGACCGCGTCGCGTACCTTGGGCAGCATCGGGTCCGGATCGTCGAGCATCGCCACCGCGGTCTCGGCGAGCGAGGCGATCGGGGTGAGGGCGTTGACGATCTCGTGGCTCAAGACCTGGACGAGCTCGCGCAACGCCGCGGCCTCGGCGGCCTTCAGTTCGGCGTCGATGTCGATCAGCGCGCCGATCCGCGTCATCCGCCCTGCCAGCGCAAGGTCGCCGGTGGCCAGCGCGAAGCTCCGGATGTCGGCGTCGTGCCCGATCTCGATCGTGGCGGTGCGTCCGGGGCGGGTGTCCGCGAGTGCGGTGACGAGTCCCTGAGGCGGATCGACGACCAGATCGCCTGCGCCGAGCAATCGCCGCGCGGCACGGTTGACGGCGCGCAACCGGCCGTCGTCGAGCGCAACCAAGGGCGCAGGCGACAGATCGAGATAGGCGTTCAGACGGCGCCGTTCCTCTTCTCCGGCAGACGGGGCCGGGATTGGTGGCGCCGGCATCGGCGAGCGCTGACCAGCGTCGACCAGGTCGAGTGCGGCGATCCAGATCGCGATCATCGCGGCGAGCAGTGTGGTGGCGTACAGACCGCGTGTGGCTGCTACCGCACCACCGGCACCAGCCGCAGCTATCACCAGCGCGCGTCCGACCGCGCGCGTCCGGTCAGAGGCCATAGCGCGCCATCCGGCGATAGAGCGCCGCGCGGGTTAGTCCGAGCTGTGCGGCGGCGCGGCTGACGTTGAAGGCGTGGCGCTCGAGTGCCGCGGTGATCAGCGTTTCCTCGTTGCGCGCGAGCGACAGATCGGGGGCGAGCGATTGCGGCTCGGCGCTATCGGGTGAACGCAGCAGGTCGCCGATCGCGTAAGTCTCGCCATTGCCGAGCAGAACCGCACGTTCCATCGTCTGGCGCAGGCCGCGGACGTTGTCGGGCCAGCGATCCGCCGCGATCGTCTGCGCCGTGTCTGCATCGAGTGGTCTGAGGGGCTTGCCGTGGCGGTAGGCGAACAGCGCAAGGAAATGGCGAGCGAGCAGCGCCGCATCGCCCGCGCGATCGACGAGCGGCGGGAGGGTGATTTCGATCGTTCCGACCCGGTCGAGCAGGTCTTCGCCGATCGCCCCCCGAACGCCGGTGCGATCCAGTCGCGCGGTCGCGATGACGCGGATGCCGTCGAGCGCTGACAGGAGAACGCCGTTGAGCGCACGAGGCAGGCGGTCGATATGGTCGATCACCAGCAACCCGCCAGCGGCTGCTGCCGTTTGCTGGGCGATGACGGCGGCGTCCGCGGCCTCGGCGTCCACCGTGATGAGCGGCAGGCTGGCGTGGGGCGAGGCCTGATGAACCAGTCGGGCGATCAGCGTCTTGCCGGTGCCCGCAGCGCCGTGGATCAGGATCGGGGCCGCGGTCGGCGCGACGCGAGCGACCAGGTCGCGGGCGCGTGCGATCCCGGCGCTTTCGCCGAGCAGGATGCCGTCATGGACGGGCGGTGTCGCCGCTGTCTCCAGCTTCGCGCGGCGCAGCGCCAACCCGCGTTCGACCGTGGTCAGCAGGCGCTCGTTGTTCCAGGGCTTGATCACGAAATCGGTCGCGCCGCTGCGCATCGCACGGACGGCGACCGCGATCCCGCTATGCCCGGTGACGACGATGACGACCGCCCGCGCGTCCGCTGCGATCAGCCGGTCGAGCATCGCGAACCCCTCCTCGCCGGTGGTCCGTCCTCGCGCGAAGTTGAGGTCGAGCAGGATGACGTCGATCGGTTCGCCGGCGAGCAGCACCCAGGCCGCCTCCGGGTTCGCTGCGGTCGAGACGCGCATGCCGTGCCGTTCGAGCAACAACCGTGCTGCTTTGGCGATGTCGGGATCGTCGTCGATGACCAGGATATGCGATTCGGTTGACATGGCCGTGATAGTGTCCGGAAACGGACAGTTGGTACAGTCGGGTGAGCGCTTCAGCTGCGTAGCGCGGAATTATCTAGCGTCGTCAGTAGCTTAGGATCTGGTCGATCCGTCCCGTACACTGTCCGCATGATAGAGACGACCCTGCCTGGAACGGGCGCCGCGATGGACCGGCGCATCGAGCGGCCGCACGCCAAGCGGCGCAAGCGTATCGTGCGCGGTGCGCTTTCGATCGCGGTGGTGGCTGCGGCGGTGCTGCTGTGGGTGCTGATGCCCGGGGCCAATGCGCTGACCGTCGACGCCGCCGCGATCCGTACCGGCGATGTCGTGCGCGCGCCGTTCCGCGATTTCGTGCCGCTCCGCGCCGAGGTTGCACCGTTGCGCACCGTGTTCGTGACCGCGATCTCGGGCGGACAAGTCGCCGACCTCGCCACCAGCGATGGCGCGATGGTCGCCGCCGGCACGCCGCTCGCACGTTTGTCCAATCCGTCGCTCGAACTCGACGTGGCCAGCCGCTCGGCGGAGATCGTCGGGCAGTTGAGCGCGATCAGCGGCCAGCGGCTGTCGGTCCAGAACACGCGGCAGGATGGCGCGCGCGATCTGGCCGAGGCACGCAATGCGCTGTCCAAGGCGCGGACGTTGCTCGCACAGAAGCAGGTTCTGTTCGACCGGGGGATCATCACGCGCGCCGCAATCGATCCGGTGCGCGAGGATGTCGGGTATCAGCAGGCGCGGGTTGCTGCGCTCGATCGCGGGACCGCGGAAGCGGGCGCGACGCTGGCGGATCAGTCCTCGGGCATCGCGGCCACCGCGCGGCAGTTGCGCGAGAGCCTGGCGATGGTCCGCGCGAGCCTCTCCGCGCTGGTGCTGCGCGCGCCCGTCGCGGGACGGCTTACCGCCTTCACACTGCAGCCCGGGCAGACGCTCAAGAGCGGCGACCCGGTCGGGCAGATCGATTCCGAGGGACAATGGAAACTTACTGCCGATGTCGATCAATTCTATCTCGGGCGCGTCCGGGCCGGGCTCGGCGCGGCGGCCGACATCGACGGTCGGAGCTGTGCGATGTCGGTCATCAAAATCCTGCCACAGGTCACCGAAGGCCGGTTTCGCGTCGAGCTTGGTTTTCGTGGCGCTGCACCCACAGGACTGAACCGTGGCCAGACACTCGACGTGCGGCTCGTGCTCGGCGCGGACCGGCCTGCGGTGGTCGCACCGTCAGGGGGCTGGCTCGATGCGGGCGGCACCACCGCGTTCGTTCTCGACGGCGACAAGAAGGCCGTCAGGCGGGCGATCGTCACCGGCCGACGCAATCCGGACCAGGTCGAGATCGTCTCCGGCCTCGCGCCCGGCGACCGGATCGTGACCACCGCGCTCGGCACCTACACCCCCTTCCAGACCCTCATCATCCGATAGGATTCGATATGATCCAGTTACAGGACCTCAGCCGCACCTATGCCTCGGACGAAATCGAGACGACGGCGCTCAACGGCATCGACCTGGCGGTCGAGGCGGGTGAATTCGTCGCGATCATGGGGCCGTCGGGGTGCGGCAAATCGACGCTGCTCAACATCATCGGCACGATCGACCGTCCCACGGACGGACGGTATCTGTTCGAAGGTGCCGATATCGCGCGCGCGCCCGAAGCCGAACTCGCCAAACTGCGCCGTGATCGGCTGGGCTTCGTGTTCCAGAGTTTCAACCTGATCGACGAACTGACGATCGCCGAGAACGTCGCGCTGGGTCTCGCCTATCGGACGATGCCCGCGCGCGAGAAGAAGGACCGCGTCGCGGCGGCGATGGACAGGGTCGGCATCGCGCATCGCCAGCGCCATCATCCGCATCAATTGTCGGGCGGCCAGCAACAGCGCGCGGCGATCGCCCGCGCGATCGTCGGCGAGCCGCGGCTGATCCTCGCGGACGAGCCGACCGGCAATCTGGATACCGAGAACGGCGCGCAGGTGATGGACATCCTCGGCCAGCTGAACGCCGAGGGCGCGACGATCGTGATGGTCACGCACAGCCCGTCGCACGCCGATATCGCCAAGCGGACGGTGCACATGCTCGATGGCCGCATCCTGTCGTCGGCACGGCGCGCCGCCTGATGCGCCGCTCGCTCCAGATGCTCGTGCTGATGCTGCTCGTGGTGGTCCTGGTCCGCCATCTCGCAGCGACCAAGTCCGGCCCCAAGCCCGGCCCCGATTCCGCAAGCGACGCCTGAAGGAACCGCCATGTCCGCTCTCACCAGCCTCTATCGTTCGCTCGCGCATCACCGCTTGTTCGCGCTCCTCAACATCGGCGGACTCGCACTAGGGATCGCGACGTTCCTCGTTCTGTTCCTCTTCGTCCGGTTCGAGACCGGGTACGACCGGGTGCTCCCGCAGCAAGACCGGTTGTGGGTGATGGAGGAGCGCTATGTGATGCCGGGCTATCCGGCGGACACCAATCCGAACACGATGGGCAGCGAACTCAAGATCCTGCAGGCGGATTACCCGCAGCTGGTCGGCACGCGCTACATGAACATGGCGGCGACGGTGCAGCAGGGCGGGCAGGCGACGGCCGAGGATTTGGGCACGGTCGACCCGAACTTTTTCGATCTCATGCGCTTTCCCGCGGTCGAGGGCGATCCGGCAGCAACGCTCGCCGATCCGAACGGCCTGGTCGTCACGCAGAAGACCGCGCGGAAATATTTCGGGAGCCAGTCGGCGATCGGCCGGACGCTGCAACTGTCGATCGATGGGACGACCTACCCCTACAAAGTCGGGGCGGTGCTGCGCGACATGCCCGACGACGTCACCTTCAAGAGCGAGATGTTCGCGCAACTGTCGCGGACTCGCTTCGGCAACGAATGGTGGGAGCATTGGGGCAGCGCGTCGCTGACCACGTTCCTGCGGTTTCCCGATGCGGTGGCAGCGCGGGCTTTCGAGGCGCAATTGCCAGCCTTTCTCGATCGCCACGCTTATGCCGGGGGCAATCTGAAGAAAGGTGAGTATTTCCAGTCGCTGCGGCCGCTTACCGCGATGCATCTGTATAGTCCGGGTGATCGCGCGATCGTCACGACCTTGGGGGCGGTCGGGCTGCTGACGCTGCTGATCGCGATCGTGAACTACGTCAATCTCGCCACCGCGCGTGCCGGGTTGCGCGCGCGCGAAGTGGCGATGCGCAAGGTGCTGGGCGGCACGCGGCGGTCGCTGGTGCGGCAGTTCCTGGGCGAGGCGCTGGCGACCGTCGCGGTGGCGGCGCTGATCGGGCTCGCGCTGGCCGAGATCGCGCTGCCTTTCATCAATGCGCTCGGCGGAACGACGCTGGCGATCCGCTACGTCGGATGGGACGGCGTCGTCCTGCCGCTAGTCCTGCTGGTCCTGGGCATCGCTTTGGTCGCGGGGCTGTATCCCGCGTTCGTGCTGTCGGGGTTTGGCCCTGCCGCGGTGCTGGCCTCGACGCGCGCGCCCGGCGGTGGGCGTAGCGGCACGAGGCTGCGAAGCGCGCTCGTCGTCGTGCAGTTCGCGATCGCGATTGCGTTCGCCATCGCGACCGGAGTCATGCTCAAACAGACCGAGCATATCCGTGACGCCGATCTCGGGTTTCGCCGCGACGGGTTGATGATCGTGCGGTCACTGATGACCGGTGGGATCGATTCACCACAGCGCGCGGCGATCCTGCGCAGCCTCGCGGCGGCACCGGGCGTCACCGGCGTGACGGTCGCCAACAACGCGCCGGGCGACCAGAGCACGACCAATTTCTCAGGGTACAGCCGCGCAGGAGCGTCGGGCGCCAAGATATCGTTGATGGATGTCGGCACCGGTCGCGACTATTTCCGCGTGTACGGCGCGCGTCTCGTCGCGGGGCGCCTGTTCGACGCCGCGCATGCCGACGACCGCGGCCTGTTGACGCTTGCCGAACGCAAGCGGGCAGGGCCGAACGTGGTGATCAACCGGACGGCGGTGACCGCGTTGGGCTTCGCATCGCCGACGGCGGCGCTGGGGCAGGCGATCAACGACGGCGAGCGGGACTCGACCATTATCGGCATAGTCGACGATCTGCGCTTCAGAAGTCCTCGCGATGCCGTCACGCCGGTCGCCTACACCTACAACACCGTCGATATCCTCTCGCCGTTCGCGGCGGTGCGCTATGCCGGACGCGATGCGAAGACGATGATGGCGGCACTCGAGGCGGCGTGGAAGCGCGTCGTTCCCGGCGTTCCGTTCGAGGCGCGCTCGGTCGAGGACAATCTGTACCAGCGCTATTACAAGGCGGATGCGCAACGCTCGCGGCTGTTCACGATCGGTGCGGTGCTGGCGATCCTGATCGGCTGCATCGGGCTCTACGGGCTGGCGGCGTTCGACACCGCGCGGCGGGTGAAGGAGATCGGCATCCGCAAGACGCTCGGCGCCTCGACCGCCGAGGTGTTGCGGCTGTTGATCGGGCAGTTCCTGCGCCCCGTGATCCTCGCCAACCTCGTCGCGTGGCCGCTCGCCTATGTCGCGATGCAGCGCTGGCTAGGCGGGTTCGACGACCGGATCGCGCTGTCGCCGTTGTTCTTCGTCGGCGCCTCGCTCGCCGCGGCGCTGATCGCGAGCGCGACCGTCTTCGGGCAGGCATGGCGCGTCGCCCGCGCCGAGCCCGCGCGCGCGCTACGCCACGAATAGGGGCCGGTCGATGTCCTCAGCCTTCCCGACGTTGTACCGTTCGCTCGCCCGCCATCGGCCATACGCCGTCCTCAACATAGGCGGGCGGGCGCTCGGCATCGCGTGTTGCCCCACCAGCCGTCAGACGGCGCGCGCACGCTCCTCTACGATCCGCTCCAGCATCGACAATGGCATCGCACCGGCTTCCAGCACGTCGTGGAAATGCTTCAGGTCGAAGCGATCGCCGGCGATCGCCTTGGCCTTCTCGCGCGCGCGCAGCCACGCCGCATGACCGATCTTGTAGCTGCATGCCTGACCCGGCGAGACGCAATAGCGCTCGACCTCGCGCTGCGAGCGCCCGGGGGCGAAGCCGACCGTATCGACCAGGTATTTCGTCGCCTGGTCATGCGTCCACCGCTTGGTATGAATGCCGGTATCCACGACCAGCCGTGCCGCGCGGAACAGGAACGATTGCAGATAGCCGGCGCGTTCCACCGGCGAGGCATAGCCGCCGAGTTCGTCGGCGAGTTGTTCCGCATAGAGCGCCCAGCCTTCCAGATAGGCGTTGAAGAAGGCGATCTTGCGCAACGGATGCGTGGGCGCACGCTGCGCGGTCGATATCTGGAGATGATGCCCCGGCACGCCTTCGTGATAGGTCAGGCTCGGCAGCGTGTATTTCGGCCAGTCGTGCACGCTCTTGAGGTTGATCCAGTAGATCGCGGCGCGCGAACCATCGAGCGGCGCGCGGAAGTAATAACCGTTGGGGGCACCGTCCTGGATCTCGGGCGCGACGCGGCGGATCTCGAGCGCCGCGTTGGGCGGGTTCGTGAATGCCTTGGGCAGCCGTGCCTGCATCGCCTGGACGCCTGCGTTGAGGCTGGCGAGCAGCTCGGCACGGCCGGCGTCTGTGTTCGCGAACAATTGCGCGGGCAGGCGGTTGAGCTGGTCGAGGCGGGCACCGACACTGCCCTGCGTGAGGCCCTGTCCACGCAGGATCGGATCGAGCTGCGCGGTGAGTTCTGCGACCTGTTGCAGGCCCATCTGATGGACTTCGTCGGGCGACAAGCTGGTGGTGGTCGCCTGCGCCAGCGCAGCGGCGTAGATCGTATCGCCGTTGGGGATCGCCCAGATGCCGGCGGCACTGCGCGCCGACGGCCGCAGCGAGCGCAGCAAAGCGATCTGGCGATCGAGTGCCGGATAGACCTGGGTCGCGACGATCTTGGCAGCGCGTGCCTGCCAATCCCCGGCGATCTTCGCGGGGCCGGTGCGGCTGGTCAGCGCCTGGACGAGCTGGTTGTCGGCCGGGCTGGGTGACCGCAGGTTTGCCATTTGGCCTAGCGCGAGATCGAGGGAGAAGTCGGGCGCCAGCCGGCCCTTGGCGGCCTCGCGACGCTGAACCTCGGTTTCGTTATCCAGCTGCCGGCCCATCATCGCCAATCGATCCAGATAGGCTTCGGCATCATCCGCGGTCTTCACCGGGTGGGTCGAGGCCAGGAAGTCCGGCATGGAGAAATAGACGCCGTCCTGCTGCGTGATCGGATAGGGCCCCTGCGGCGAGGAGAGGCCGAACTTCTCCGGGCCGACCATGTTCGACTGGATGCTGTAGAGGACGACTTCGCGATCGATGCGCGCCTGCGGCGACAGCGAGGCGGGATCGACGGCAGTGACGAGCGCCTGTGCCTTGCGGTTGCGTGCCAGATCCTTCGCGATGGCGGCGTAGCTGTTGTCACCCAGCATGTGGCGCAGATCGGCATCCTTGCCGGTATCGAGCCCCAGCGAGGTGGCGAATTCAGGCGATTGGCGGACGGTTTCGCGCAGGACCTGATCGAAGGCCGCATTCAGGCGGACGTCGCCCGGCGATGGTGCAACTGCTCTTCCCGCTGAGTTTTGCGCAAACGCGGATCGAGCGGGCAGCGTGCTCAACGCAGCGGTAGCGGCACTGGACATGATGAAGGCGCGACGATCCATGCCGATTTCCTGACTGTGAAGCTTATCGCGCCACGCTAGGCGACAGTAGGCCAACCGTGCAACCCTACTGCACCGGGTCGGCCAGCCAGTGCAGTTTCACGGAACGTGCTACTGGGCCAATATCGATCGTGGTTCGTCGCGTGGTCAGCAACTGCCTTGCTGCTGGCTATCGAGCTGCTCCGTCAACTGCAACGCAGGCTAAGAGCGAGGACAGATGCGAAAGACGTTATCATCATCGGCGCATGGCACGACGGGATGGTGATCGCCGGCGCCGCGCATCAGGGCAGCCTGCTCGCCAACCGAAGTCGATCGCTCCGCATCAAGCCATAACAAGCTCGATGTTCCGATGATCGCTGATGATCTCCACGACGATCTCGAAATAGGTTTGCCCGGTGCCACGGTCGAGCGCGTCCTGCTGGCTACCAATCGCCTCCACGTCGAAGCCGGCCGGTCGCTGCAATTTCTTGGTGAGGAACGCACGGGTCGTCTCGACACCGAGTGCCGCTCTGCTGGCCGCAACGTCCTGCCAGACGATACGAACCCGTTCCCGCCCCTCGATCGCGCCGTAGCCGCCATAGAGCAGGTCGTTCAGCGCATCGAGGCTTTCGCCCAATTGCCAACCTTCCTTGGCCATAAACACCCGATTTATCTCGGCGTAGAAGGTCGGGATATCGCTGATATTCCGGCCGATGATGGTCAACGTCTTCATCAAATCACTCCCGGACCATGCCGTCGATGGGTAGCAACGAGCTTCGCCAGTTCTGCGCCTCCCGCTTCAGTTGCCGTCGAACGCCCAGCGCAACGTTTTCGCCATCTGTCGCGTACCGGACCGAACGACCGGTCTCATGAATACCGGCGACGCATGGAGGCCATGCATCCGACGTGCCCAGCTCGGGAGAAGATCCACCGCCGCCGGGGCGATGGTTCGTTGAAGCGGTATTGCCAGCGGGTTGCTCGGTGTCTGATCCAGCACCAACCGCGCGACCTCGCGCGTGCGACCGTCTGCGATCAACGCCGGCTGCATATTGCGAAGCGCCTGATTCGTGGCCGCACGGTTCCGCGGGAGAGCGTCGGCACCCAGTGCCGATCCTATGCTCGCGAACTCGGCGTAGTAGAGATCCTCCTGCGCGAGCGTCAGTCGACGATCTCCGTAGTGTTGCCACGCCGCCAGGAAGGACCACGCTTCGGATACATGGACCCACGCCAGTAATTTGGGGTCGTCGGCACGGTAGGGCGTACCGTCGGGAAGCGCGCCACCGATGTGCGAATGGACCGCGCGGACTCGCGCTATTGCCGCCTCTGCCTCCGCGCGCTCGCCATAGGTGGTCGCCGCGATAAATCGGGCAGTGCGCCGCAGCCTGCCGAGCATATCGGTTCGGAAGTTCGAATGGTCCCAAACCCCGGCTAGAACGGCTGGATGCAGCATCTGCAGCAGCAACGCGGACACGCCGCCAACCATCATGCTGACAACGTCGCCATGCACACGCCAGATCATGGAATCGGGCGGAAACAGTGCAGTATCGCTCCGCTTCACCGGCTCCTCGCCGCGGGCCTGGTCATTGAACAGAGTCCGCACCTGTCGCACGATGCCGGTCTTGGTCTGGTCGCGGATCGATAGCAGGCTGTCGTTCATGCCATCACGAACGCCCGAGCCCGTATTTAGCAACGGCGGATAGGTCGGCAACATGCTGGGACCTGTCATAGATGCCGTCCTATATTGACGGCCCCTGCCATCTGAGACCATCGCGTTGCCCATGACAAAGAGCAAGGGACGCACCGGCGCGCATGCACGCGCCAATATTCAGCCTGCACCGACGGCCACCGAGCTTGATGCAGCCAAGCGAGAGGTCGCGCAGATCGAGGGGCGGCTGGTCGGCCTCGCTGCCGGGCATCCCTCGGTCAAGATCTGGAAGGCGCGTCTTCGTGTAGCTCAAGCCGTGATCGCCCGCGCCCCGCGCGACGGTTAGGCGCTGCGACTGCGGGGGCTGACGGAGTCAGCTTCGGTGGACGGACGCTGTAGCGGCGCGGGCGCTATCAACCCCTTGAACTCGCTCACGGAGCCAGCGAAGATCGGTCATCAGCACCGGGAGCGTCCTCTATGCGTCGTCGAACTTTCATTGCCGCCTTGCCTGGGGCCGCTTTGCTGCCGGGCATCGGTATGGCACAAGGCGGGCAGGCCGGACCCGGCGTTCCCGGCAAGCAGGGCGCACCGGGACCAGGACAGGGTGGTGCGCCTCAGCCAACGACGGTAACTCTTCCGCCGCGCTGGATAGCCGGCGAGGATCGCTTCCTGCGTCCCGACGTAGCCGCGGGCGATCGCCCGGTCGGCGCGAGTTTCGCCTCGCGCACCGCTGCCTACGGGCTAAACGGCGCTGCGGGGACAGCACACCCGCTGGCGACGCAGGCCGGGATCGATATTTTGCGCCGAGGCGGATCGGCGGTCGACGCCGCGATCGCGATCAATGCCTGCCTCGGTTTCCTGGAGCCGACATCGAGCGGCATCGGTGGCGACGCCTATGCGATGATCTGGGATCCGAAGCAGCGCAAGGTCGTCGGGCTCGCCGGATCGGGCGCGTCGCCACGCGGCTTGAGCCTGGAAACGGTGCGGTCGCGGGCACGCGGCGGGGCGCTGCCGCCGCTTGGTGCGGTGTCCGTGTCGGTGCCGGGCGCCGTGGATGCCTGGTGGACGATGCACCAACGCTATGGCCGGCTGCCCTGGGCGCAGCTGTTCGAGCCGGCGATCGCGCATGCCGAGGCGGGCTCGCCGGTGCCGGACATCATCGCCTATTACATCCGGCGCAGCATGGCGGCATTCCGCCGGCCGGGTAACGGCATCGAGGAAACCGCAAACGCGCTGAAGACCTATGGCCTGGCCGACGGCAAGGGCCCGGCGATCGGGCAGGTGTTTCGCAATCCCGATCTCGCCCGTACCTATCGTGCGATCGCGGCGGGCGGACGCGATGCGTTCTATTCCGGCGAGATCGCGCGCGTCATCGATCGCTACTTCAAGCGGATTGGCGGCTGGCTGCGCCTTGAGGATCTGGCCGCGCACCGCTCGGAATGGATCGCGCCGCATCGGACGGGCTATCGCGGCGTGGACGTGCATGCGCTCGGTGCCAACACGCAGGGTATCGCGACGCTGCAGATGCTGAACATCCTCGAGACCTTCGATCTCGGCGACGCAGGCTTCCAGTCACCGCTGTCGATCCATCTGCAGGCGGAAGCCAAGCGGCTCGCCTATGAAGACCGCGCGCGCTTCTACGCCGACCCGCATTTCAGCAAGGTTCCAGTCGAGTGGCTGGTCTCCAAGGAGTACGCCCGCGAACGCGCGAAACTGATCCGCCGTGACCGGATCCTCGATCCCGTCCATCCCGGCCAGGCGCCCAGCCACGGCGACACCACCTATTTCAGCTGTGCCGACAAGGACGGCATGATGGTGTCGATGATCCAGTCGAACTTCCGCGGCATGGGATCGGGGCTGGTCGCCGATGGTCTTGGCTTCATGTTCCAGGATCGCGGGCAGCTGTTCAGCCTGAGGGACGGCCATCCCAATATCTACGCGCCCGGCAAGCGGCCATTCCAGACAATCATCCCCGGCTTCGCGACGCGCGGGAACGATCCCTGGATGAGCTTCGGCGTGATGGGCGGCGACATGCAACCGCAGGGGCAGACGCAGATCATCGTCAACCGCGTCGACTATGGCCTCGAGATCCAGTCGGCAGGCGATGCGCCGCGCTGGCATCACGAGGGCTCGTCGCAATCGATGGGGGAAGACAGCGCCGGGCTGGGGCCGCGCGGGTTGCTGCGGTTGGAATCGGGCGTGCCTGCCGCCACGAAGCAGCGCCTGGCCGACATCGGCTGGACGATCGGTGAGCCCGACGGGGGCTTTGGCCGCTACGAATGCGTCGAGCACCGCATGGACGGTGCAACGCGCGTCTATGCCGCGGCGAGCGAGATGCGCGCCGACGGCTGCGCTCTGGCCTATTGAGGGGATGACGATGCGCTACCTGATGCTTGCCGCTCTGGCTTCCGTGGCGATGCCTGCGGGCGCCGCGACTTACGAACTGAGGGCGACGCCGCAGACGGTCGCCTGGGGGCATTACGACGCGACCGACAAGCCGGTACTGACGATCCGGTCGGGCGACACGGTGGTGATCCACACATTGCTGACCAACAGTCCGGCGGGTCTGGAAAAGGCCGGCGTCGCGCCCGCGCAGATCGAACCGGCGCTGCGTGCGGTCTATGACGGCGTCCCGGCCAGCGCACGCGGCCCCGGCGGTCATATCCTGACCGGACCGATCGCGATTACCGGCGCGGAACCCGGCGACATGCTGGAAGTGCGCATCCGGAAAGTCGATCTGGCGATCCCCTATGCCTATAACGCGTTCCGGTACGGGGCGGGGTTTCTCACCGACGATTTTCCCTATGCGCGGATGAAGATCGTCCCGCTGGATGCCAAGCGCATGGTCGGCCTGTTCGCGCCCGGCGTCGAAGTGCCGCTGGCACCGTTCTTCGGCAGCATGGGGGTCGCGCCGCCGCCGTCGTTCGGCCGCTACGACAGCGCGCCGCCGACGATCAACGGCGGCAACATGGACGACAAGGCGCTCGTCGCCGGGACGACCTTGTTCCTGCCCGTCTACGCGCCCGGCGCGCTGTTCCAGGTCGGCGACGGCCATGCCGCGCAGGGCAATGGCGAGGTCGATATCACCGCGCTGGAAACCTCGTTGACCGGCACGTTCGAGTTCGTGCTGCACAAGAAGGCGGCGATCGCCTATCCGCGCGCCGAGACGCCCAAGGCCTATATCGCGATGGGCTTCGACGACGATCTCAGCCATGCGACCCGTAAGGCGCTGCGCAACATGATCGATTTCCTCGTCGCGGAAAAAGGCATGACGCGCGACGATGCGTACATGCTGATCAGCGTCGCGGGCGATGTCGAAATCACCGAGCTCGTCGACCGCAACAAGGGCGTCCACGTCGTCTTGCCCAAGGCGGTGTTCACGAAACGCTAGATGTCGCGGCGGACTCTGCCGGGGAAGCTCACGGTAACGCCGCGGCGACGGCGGCGGCGAAGCGCGCGACGTCGAACCGCGCAGCACCGGGGTCCTCGCCCCGCCTGACCACCACCAGATGCCGGGACGGGATCACCATGACATACTGTCCCCGGTTGCCTTGCGCGGCGTAGCTGCCCTCGGGCAAACCCTGCTTGGGGCCGAACAGCCACATCGTCGCGCCATAGCCCGGTCCGCTCGACGGCTGCGGTCCGCTCGGCGTCGTCATAGTGCGCATCCAGCCTGCCGGTAGCAGGCGCTTGCCCTGCCAGACGCCGTCCTGCGACCAGAACAATCCCAACCTCGCCAGGTCGCGGGCGGTCGACCAGACTTGACTGGAGAGGATGTAGTTGCCGTGCCAGTCGGTCTCGGCAACGGTGTGCGCCATGCCGAGCGGCCCGAACAGGCTGCCCGGCAACGCCCGGTACCGCGCCTCTCCGATCGCGTTTCGGGTGGCATAGACCGCGAGCAGGATGTCATTATTGGCGTAGCGGAAGCGCGTGCCGGGCAGCGCTTCTAACGGCCATGACATCGCCTGTTCGTCCACCGTGGTACCGCCGAAATAGATGGCATCGGTGCGATTGCCGGCGGTGTCGCTGTGCAGGCCGGATCCCATGCGCAGGAGATTGTCGAGCGTGATGGCATGACGCGGATCGCCGGCCTTCCATTGCGGCACGGCGGCGGGGGCCTTCAACGCGCCTGCATTGGTGAGGCCGATGAGCGTGCCGGCGATCGACTTGCCGACCGACCAGGTTCGATTGGACACGAACGGCCCGAAACCGGGGCCATATTGCTCGGCAAGAACTTCGCCGTCCTTCACGACGACTACGCCGACCGTCTTGGTGCCGACGCCATAGCTGGTCCCGAATGCCTGGCCGACGGTGCCGGTCAGCGTGGCCGACGGGCGCGGTGCGATGCCGGCGTCACCTTGCGGCCAGCGGCGCGGATCGGCTGCCGCAATCGAAGGTGCCCCCGTCGACTTGCGGCCAGCTAATGCCGTGCCGCCGATCGGCAGGGTCACGCAACCGTGCCCGCTAGTCCACTCCGCGCGTCTCGGAGGAAGCTTTGGATCGAACCCTACGGAGACGGATTGGCGGGTCCGGTCGACGTTCGCCGTGAGCGTCAGCACGATCTTCTCATAGTCCGGGTAGATGCCGGCCAACTCATCGGCATCGATCTGCTCCGGCGTGCGCCCTGCATTGAAGATGCCGGAGCAATAGAGCGCGGCCTTGTAACCGGCCGCGACGGCGCGCTGGTATGTTCCTGCCGAGGGTTGTGCGACGATCTGCGCACTGGCGGGAACTGACGCGAGGAGGGCGAGGCCGGCTGCTTTAAGTATCTGCATGACCGCATTCTTCCATCACGCAATCAGATCGGCAATCCGTTTCTCTGCCATGCGTGTGAGGGAAGCGGCACGGTCTGGCGCATCCAGCGGGGACCGGCACGGCAGCGATGATTTGCCATGCAGGTCCCTCAGCAAGCGCCTAGTCCCGCATGAACTCCGCAAAGGCGTCGCGCCAATCCGCATGCCAGCGGGACAGGGCAGGGCGATTTTCGATCATGTCTCCCGCCGCCCACGCTATCCGCTTCGCATCCTGTTCGGGCGTCGTCTCGTTGTCCGGGCACAGGATGTAGAAGTCTCCCGCCGCCACCCGGTCCATCATCAGCGCCACGACCTGTTCAGGTGTCCACGCGCCCGGCGGTTTCTTGGTCAGTCGACCACCCGTCATCCCCGTCCAGGTGAAGCCGGGCACGAGCAGGTGGGCGCTGACCCGGCTTCCGGTCCGTTCGCGCAAGCTGTGGGCGAGGCCTTCGGTCAGCGCTTTCACCCCGGCCTTGCTGACGTTGTAGGCAGTGTTGCCGGGCGGCTGCGTAATGCCCTGTTTGGAGCCGGTGTTGATGACGAGGGCAGGGGTTTCGCCTTCGACCATGCCCGGGACGAAGGCCTGGACGCCGTGGATCACGCCCATCAGGTTGACGCCGACCACCTCGTCCCACTTTGCTGGGTCGGCAAACACGTCACCGCCCCCGCCGATGCCGGCGTTGTTCATCAGCACCGATACAGGACCGTGACGATCGACCACCTCCTTTGCCAGCGCGGCCATCGCGGCACGATCCGCGACGTCGGCGGACAGCGCTATTGCGCCGTCCATCGACGCCGCGGCCTGCTCTAGCGCCTCACCGGGACGGTCGACCAGAACCACCCGCATGCCCGCGTCCGAAAAGGCGCGAGCAGCGGCCCGTCCAATGCCGCCGGCCGCACCCGTGACGACCGCAAGCTTGCCCGGTGCGATCGCCGCGAAAGACGGAACGCTCACGCGTCAATGCTCGCCATCGAGGCGGCTGGGTAGCGGGTCCCTTGCGCCGCGCCGCGCGGAAAAATGTCATCGATACGGGCAAGATCGGCATCGCTCAGCTCCACGTCGAGCGCGCCTACATTGTCGTCGAGATACTTGCGCCGCTTGGTACCTGGGATCGGCACGATATCCTCACCCTGGCGCAATACCCATGCAAGCGCGAGCTGGGCCGGCGTGCAGCCCTTGTCCGCCGCCATAGTGCCGATCGCGGCGACGAGGTCGAGGTTCTTCTGGAACGCCGCGCCCTGAAAGCGCGGGTGGTTGCGGCGCGTGTCGCCGGCGTCGAGATCGTCGGGCGTCTTGAACTGGCCTGTAAGAAAGCCGCGGCCGAGCGGGCTGTACGGCACGAAGCCGATCCCCAGTTCGCGCACCGTCGGCAGAATCTGGTCCTCGACGTCACGGCTCCACAGCGAATATTCGGTCTGCAACGCGGTAATCGGGTGCACGGCATGCGCTCGGCGGATGGTCGCGGGGGCAGCCTCGGACAGGCCGAGATACTTGACCTTACCCGCGCGGACGAGGTCGGCCATCGCGCCGACGGTCTCTTCAATCGGCACGTCTGGGTCGACGCGATGCTGGTAGTAGAGATCGATGACATCGAGTCCGGTCCGCTTCAGGCTCGCGTCGCAGGCCGACCGCACATAGTCGGGGCGGCCGTTGATCCCCTTGAAGCTGCCATCCGACCCGCGGACGTTGCCGAACTTGGTCGCGACCACGATCCACTCGCGGCGCTCGCGTACGACGCGACCGACCAGCTCTTCGTTAGCGCCAACGCCGTACATGTCGGCGGTGTCCAGGAACGTCACGCCAAGATCCAGAGCGCGGTTGATCGTCGCAACCGACTCCGTCTCGTCGCGGCTCCCGTAGAAGTCGGACATGCCCATGCAGCCGAGACCCAGCGCGGAGACTTCGAGGCCTTGCTGGCCCAGTTTGCGGGTTTCCATCAGATCAGTCCTTGTTGGCGGGCAATATGATTGGCGGTTGAAGGGTTACGGCCTGCGGGATTGTGAAGGTTCATCCCAAACGTCGGCGGCCGTGAGCAGGACTGGGGGCTCCCCGCCCAGCCGGCTGACAAACTCGCGTCGCGCGATACGGTGTATGTCGGACTCGAATTCTCCATACGTCTCGATCGCGGTATCGCTGTCGATGCCGTCGAGGTCCGGGTCGATGAATTCCGCCAACGCCTCGCTCGTGATCAGGAACTCGACCATGCCAAGGTCCGTATGGCCGAGAAACAGGACGTCGTGCCGTTCGGCGAGCCATTCATACTCGCCAGGCTCGAAGCGAACGCTCGCAGATGCCATGACTCAGCCCTCGTCGTTTGCGCTAGGCAGACGCTCGGCCAGCGCGGCGATACCGTCGCCAGCGAGGGTTGCATGGGCCGCACCGTCGATTTGCAAAGGGTGCTCCGGCGTAAGCACAGCAGCGTCGCGATGCTCGGGATCAAGCGTCATCCACGTACGGACAGCGCCCTCTAGGCTCGTTACCTCGGCGAGGTTCTCGTTCCCACGCGGCACATTCTCCAACGCAGCACTCATCCGCCAGTCGATATCCGGCGTCTTCGCATCGTCGCCCCAGGTCGTTTCCGTCATGCTAAAATCCCAAATTGACCGGAGTGCCGGCTTCCTGAGGGCTAAAGCGCTCACCTTCGAAGGCTGGTTCCAGGTAATTCGCATATCGGCCGGACGGATCACGTCGGCGGCAGGTCCAAGCCGCGACGTAGTTCAGCAATAGCTATTAGAAATCGACGGCTGTGGGTGTTGCCGGCTGGCCGACGCAATCAAGCGATGGGAACAAGTGGGCGGCTATTGCCGTGCCTCGTCGGACGCGACCGTACCCATCGTCATCGCCAGCAACGACATACCGCGGTGTTCGTGATCCAGCTTCAGCAGCCTGACCCAGTGCGCGATATGCTTCCCGGCTGCCTCACCGGCCTTTCGCAGATGCTGCGGGGTCGAGAGATCCGTGTCGTTCTCGATCACCGCGGCGATCGACAGCGCAAAGAAGTCGATGATGTCATCTGCAATCAATGCTCGATTCGGGGAGTTCGCGGCGAGATACTGCATTACGATGGGCGCGATAACCTGGAACAGGTCGATCTTGGCTTGGTCGTCCACCTTCATCGTGTTTGCGGTCATGCTCGTCTCCTCCGTTCCTGACCTGTATCGTTCGAGACTGGGGGGCGAAAGGCGCAGGCAATCGGTCCCGCCAAGATCGAAGGCGCGACGATCCACCCATAAGAGAATAGCTTTGCCGCAAAGTCTTAGCGATTGGCCGGACGCCTCGAACCTGGAACGGTTCGGCGATCACCGTTTCCGCAACCGCGATCGGCGTCGTTGTCGAGCAGGTAGAAATCGCCGAACCAATGGTGTGAGGCTAAACGGGCGTCAGTAGATTGCCGCTCAGTTGGAGTTGCTCGATGTCACGACGCGGAGGGGCACCGAACAGGCGCGCATATTCGCGGTTGAACTGTGATGGGCTTTCATAGCCCACGGCGAAACCTGCGCCGCTTGCCGTCGTGTTCCCTGACAGCATCAGGCGTCGTGCCTCCTGTAGCCGCAATTGTTTTTGATACGCCAACGGCGTCATTTTCGTCACCGACTTGAAGTGTTCGTGGAGCGACGACGGGCTCATACCCGCGGCGGTGGCGATGTCGCCGATGCGGAGCGGCCGATCGAACCCGGTGCGGATCGTCGCGATAGCGCGGCTGACCTGATTGAGGTGGCTGTCGGCGACTGCCATGTAGCGAAGCGCAGCCCCGTGGGGACCCACGAGCAAACGGTACAGGATCTCCCGTTCGATCAGCGGCGCTAGCGCAGCGATGCTGTCCGGCCGATCCAGCAACCGCATCAGTCGGCACGCCGCGTCGACCAGATCGTCGTCGCTGCGATAGACCGCGAGCGCCGGCAGATCGGCTTTCGGGGCCCGGCCGCCTTCCGCCAGGATGAGATCCGCCAGCACGGACTGGTCGATGTCGATCTTGCAGCAGAGGTACGGCGCGTCACGATCCGCCTGGACGACGTGTCCGACGAGCGGCAGGTCGACCGAGACCAGCAGGTAATGCGCGGCATCGTAGAGCAGGCTCTCTCCGCCGAGCGAGACTCGCTTGGCACCTTGGGCAATTATGCAAAGCGACGCGTCATACACGGCGGGCAGGGGCACGGTCGGCTCATCGGCCCGGAACAGCGATAGTCGATGGATTGGCGTGCTGACCATGCCGGTTCTCGGGACATGGCGCGCAACCAGCGTGGCGAGGTCTGCGATCGTACTCATCGAGGGACTGTGTCCGCTGCCAGCCATTCTCACAAGCGGCGGTGAGGCCGTTTTGGAGGATCGTGCAAGCATTGCGGGGGATCGGTCTCACGCTGGTCGGCAATCCGGTTCCATCTGTGCCCAGCCTTCGAGGCGACACGAAAGGAACCATCATGAACGACGTCATCGACAAGACAGTGCTGATCAGCGGAGCCTCCAGCGGTATCGGCGAGGCCACCGTGCGCGAACTGGCGGGCAGGGGCGCGCGCCTCTTCATCGGAGCGCGCAGGACCGATCGGCTCGAAGCGCTGGCGGCCGAACTCGGCGCGAACGTCGCGTGGCAGGTGCTGGACGTGACCGACGCGGCAAGCTTCGCCGCGTTCGCCGATGCGGCTGAAGCGCGGTTCGGGCGCGTGGACGTGCTGATCAACAATGCCGGCGTGATGCCGCTGTCGCCGCTCGCTGCGCTGAAGCAGGACGAGTGGACGCGGATGATCGACGTCAACGTTCACGGCGTGCTGAACGGGATCGCTGCCGTGCTGCCGCGATTCATCTCGCAGAAGGCGGGCCACGTCGTCAACGTCGCATCGATCGCCGCGCATTTCGTGATGCCGAGCGCAGCGGTCTACTGCGCCACCAAATATGCGGTCTGGGCGATCACCGAAGGGTTGCGGCAGGAGCATGACGATATCCGCACGACGATCATTTCGCCCGGTGTCGTGGCAACTGAACTGGGCAACGACATCACCGATCCGGATATTGCGACTGCGCTGACCACATGGCGGCAGAAGTCGCTGACTCCCGACGCGATCGCACGCGCGATCCGCTACGCACTGGAGCAGCCCGAGGGAGTAGACATCAACGAGGTCATCGTCCGCCCGACCGCAGCCGGCATGTAGGCGACGGTGCGAAACTCAGTCCGGGCGGACTTTCTGTCCCCCGGACTGGTCAGGTGGACGACGGTCTCGTCAATGGGTCAGCCAGAACCATTGGTGACAGTCCGGGTTGGAGAATGCGGATCGTCGCCCGACATGATCGGCCCCAAAAATCAAATTATTCGTGCCTTATTTCGCAGGTCGGGGCGAAAGCCAGCCGCCATCCGCTAGCCAATCTTGCAGGCGATCCGGCCAGTGCAGGATCGAGATCCGGTTCGACTCGTCAAGATTGAACGCGTGGCCACTGTCGGCATACATGTGAAGTTCCGCCGATACGCCACTCTTGCGCAACTGTTCGTAGAGCGTAACCGTCGGTGCTGCGCAGCAGGGATCGCGGCTGCCGGCGATGAGGAACGCTGGGGGCGCGTTGGCGATGGCGTTCGCTGGGATGCCTCGCGGTCCGGGGAAGACCAACACCTGGAAATCGGGGCGAGCGGACTGACGGTCGATCGGATCGGCGGGTCGACGTCGGGCAGGCTCGGGATTGTCCGCGATCAGCGACACGAGTTCGCCGCCTGCCGAAAAGCCCATCGCACCGACGCGGGACGGATCGATGCCATAGTCTGCGGCATGCGCTCGGACCCAGCGCATCGCGCGCCGCGCGTCGTCCGCAGCATCGCCTTCGACCGAATATTTCGAGCCGGGCTCGTTCGCGAGGCGATATTTGAGCACGAACGCGGTCACCCCCATGCGGTTCAGCGCGGTCGCGACCTTCGTGCCCTCGTTCGTCCATACGAGTAATTTGTGCCCACCGCCGGGCATGATCACGATCGCGGCTCCGTTGCGGTTCGTTACGTCGGCTGGAAAGGCGAGCAGCGACGGATCATGGATGTTGCGGACCCAATAGTCACGGCCGATCTCCGCCTCGCCGCGGCGTGCCGCCGAACCCGGCGCGCCGTTGGGCCAGAGGTTGATCGCGGTGTAGCGGGGCGGCTGCTCCGGCGCCGGATCCTGTCCAGCCAATGACGTGGTTGCGAAGGTAGCGGAGGTCAGCAGCGCAATGGCGGCGAAAAGGGGGCGCATCACTTCGCTTCCGCGGTCACGGCCATCACCGCGAAGCGGATCTGGCTCGACTGGTTCTGGTCGATGATGACGCTCAACCCCTGCGCCTCGAGCGTTTCGGCGGGGCTAACCGTCAGCGATTGCGCACAGATGGCGCTGGAAACTGCACAGAGGCTCACCGAAGCGAGGACGGTCGCGATGCTTTTGCGTGGCACACATCTCTCCTGTCGAACATCGTGGTCGAAGGCTCGCTTGCTCGCGTCGCTCCCCGGCGGGGTATCGTAAAACGCAGGACGGCCGTGCGCGTTACGCGGTCTTCAGCCAGCCGTGCATCGCCATCCAGCGGGTAAATTCATCGAACCAGCCCGTGCTCGTGGTGGTCTTCGGGTACATGCCGAAGCCGTGACCGCCCTGTTCGAACAGGTGGAACTCGACCGGACGCTTGGCCGCACGCCAGCTGTCGATCAGCCCATAGCCGCCATTGCCGAAGAAGGGATCGTCCGCCGCGAGCGCAACGAACATCGGCGGCGCGTCGGCCGGCACCGTCATCGCGGCAAGCGGACCGTAGATGTTGCCGATGAAGGCCGGCTTCGCATCCTGCCCGGCGACGGTCGTCGCCATCGTCAGCATCGCACCTGCGGAAAAGCCGACCATGCCGATGCGGCTGGGATCGACATGCCATTCGCCCGCACGGTTGCGGACCGTGGCGAACGCCGCCCTCGCATCCGCGATCTGCGGCGCAAGGCCCGCCATCATCGCAGCGGCGTTCGGACGTGGCGGGCGCATACCCTGCGGCACCGGTCGCGCGAATGTTCCAAGGTCCTGCGGCGTCGGGTTCAGGCGATACTTCAGGACGAATGCAGCGACGCCTCTGGCGGCAAGTGCACGCGCCACGTCCCAGCCTTCGTTCTCCATCGACAGCGTCTGGAATCCGCCGCCCGGTGCGACGATCACTGCTGTCCCGGTGGCCTTGGCGGGATCCGGCAGGAAGGGGGTTAGGGTCGCAACGGTGACGTTGCGGGCGAACACGCTGCCATACTGGCTGTGCCACGCCTCAGGTGCGGTCGCCCCCGGGAGTTTACCGGTATCAAGCGCGATGGCGTCGGGCTGCGCCGGAATGGCGATAGGCGCCATCTTGTCGGTCTGTGCCAGCGCCGGTGTGGTCGAGGCAATCATCAGGCTGGACAGGCACAAAAGGGGGTGTCCCACCCATCAACGGACGGCGTTCATGCGGAACCCGAATCCCATAGTCGCTCTCCCAATTTTATCGTTCTTTTCACGACGATATCGATAGCGCTACCATAGTACAATAGGTCCTGGGCCGCTTTTCCGGCTTACCTGTCTGCCTTCAATACTGGCGAAAAATAGGAGTGCAGGGGATGACATGATAACCGCAATAGGAGTCGACTAGATGGCAGGACGTAGGAGGCATCAAAGATCTGATGGACATCTCCCCCGAGGTCATTGCGCTTTGCAAACGATCTTTGGTTCGGCTCCCGATATTCGGCAGTGTTGATCATTGCGGTGACGCAGAGTGGCGGCTAGCGCTGGTCCGTAACCGATAGAAAGGCTCTGTGATGCTCACCAAGCGCGCGTTTGTACGAATGCTGATGGCGGGCGCCGCTCTGCCGCTAATCGACCCCCAGATCGCCACTGCGGCAGCGGGGACCGCCGATGACGACGCCCGGCTCCTGCGCTTTCTCGATGCCGCGTTCGATGCGAGTGTCGCGCTCAGTCCCGAGACACAGACCAGCCTCGGCCTGAAGACCAACTACGACAGGCTCGACGATTATACCGACGCTGCCGCACGGCGCGCACAAGCTTTGCAGGATGCGCAACTCGCCGACCTGCGACGCGGCTTCGCGGTCGATCGGCTCGGGCCCGATGCTCGGCTGAGCTATCGATTGTTCGAAGCGCAGGTCGCCACGGATCGCCGCCAGTTCGCGTTCCGCGACTATGCCTTCCCGGTATCGACGAACGGCAGCCCGGCGGGCAACATCCCGGTTTTCCTCATCAACCAGCATCGCATTGCCACGGTAGCCGACGCTCACGCCTATGTGGCGCGATTGCGTGATTCCCTGCGCGTCATGCGCGAGGTCGCCGCAACCATGCGCAAACAGGCGGCCAAGGGTATCGTGCCGCCAAAAATGGTTTTCGCGCCCGCCCGTGGCGATGCCCGCCAAGTTATCACCGGAGCGCCGTTCGATAGTGGCGCAGACAGCAGCCTGCTCGCCGATTTCAAGGCGAAGGTCGGCAAGCTTGGCGTGTCCGAGAGCATCAAGGCGGCGCTGATCGCGGATGCGGTCGCGGCATTGAAAGGGCCGTTCCGCCAAGGCTTCGACATACTCTTTGCCGCGCTGGACGAGATCGAGCCACTCGCCAAGGGCAATGACGGCGCGTGGAGCCTGCCGGGCGGCGACGCCTATTATCAAGCGCGGCTCGCCTATTACACCACCACCGACATGACAGCGGAGCAGATCCACCAGCTTGGGCTGGATCAGGTACGATCGATCCACGCCGAGATGACGGCGGTGATGAAACGGGCGGGCTTCACCGGATCGTTGCAGGATCTCTTCGCGGCGCTGCGGTCCGATCCGAAGTTCAAATACCCCAACACCGATGCGGGCCGTCAACTCTACCTCACCGACGCACGCGCGGCCATCGCGCAGACCATGGCCGCCGCACCTCGCTTCTTTCGCCGACTGCCAAAGGCGCCGCTGGAGGTACGCGCGGTCGAGACGTGGCGACAGGAAACTGCCGCGGTGGCGTTCTACGACCAGCCCGCCCCGGATGGCTCGCGGCCCGGAATCTTCTACGTCAATCTGGCGGACATGACGCAGGTGCAGAAGACTCAGGTCGAGGGGATCGCCCATCACGAAGGCGCGCCGGGGCACCACTTCCAGATTGCTCGCGCACAGGAGCTGACTGGCGTGCCGAAGTTCCGTCGCTTCGGCTATTACGGTGCGTATACCGAAGGCTGGGGCCTGTACTCGGAACGGCTCGCCAAGGAGATGGGCGCCTATCGCGACCCTTATTCGGAACTGGGGATGCTGGCGTTGCAAGTGTGGCGCGCGTGTCGCCTAGTGCTCGACACGGGCATGCATGCCAAGCGTTGGAGCCGCGATCAGGCGGTCGCCTATTTCACCCAGAATGCGCCACTCTCGGCACGCGACGTGGTCAAGGAGGTCGATCGCTACATCAACAACCCTGGCCAGGCGACGAGCTACATGGTGGGCCAGCAACGTATATCGGCGCTCCGGCATAAAGCGGAGACCGCATTGGGCGCGCGCTTCGACATTCGCGATTTTCACGAGGTGGTGCTGGCGCATGGCGCGCTGCCGCTCAAGGTGCTGGCGGAACAGGTCGATGCTTGGATCGGGGCGGCCTGAGACCTACGCCAAGGCTACCACGCGGCGAGGGGGGATCGACAAACCTCGCCGCTTGGTTAGCAGTACAAAGGTCAGAAATTGGTGAGGCCAGACCAGCACGCGAGTTCTGAAACAAGAGACTGAACGCCCGTATTTGAACACGCATTGACTACGATCAACGGAGCAAGCGTAGTGGGTTACCCCGCAAAATCGAGCTATCGCTGCTCGCCTGCATGCTGATAGTAAGCGGTCAAACAAGACGGCGACGGAAAGCTCCAAGGCATTGACGGTCAATCGGCGACATATCGCCATCATCGCGCCGCCAACGGCGGGGCACATCAATCCGCTGGTGGCATTGGGAACATCGCTCGTCGAAGCAGGGCGTAGAGTCACGATAGTCCATCTGGCCGACGTCGCCTCGCTAGTGCCCAACGGCAGTGTCGGTTTTGCGGCGCTTGACCACCCGGCGGACTGCCAAGGCTTGTTGGCGGCATATTACCGGAAGCTGGCGCAGCCATCGGGCCCTGTCGGACTGACCAGGATGATCCGCGGCACGGCGTCCGTGACGGAACTGCTATTGCAGGCTCTTCCGGCGGCACTGTCGAGGCTTGGGGTCGATGCGGTACTCGCCGACTCCGTCGAGCCGGCCGGTGCGCTAGTAGCACGACATCTCCGACTGCCGTTCGTGACAGCCGTCACCGGGTTGCCCTTGCTCAGAGAGCCAATGGTTCCGCCGCCATTCCTCGGGTGGGCGTATACTCCCACTGCGGCAGGCCTTCGGCGCAACAATGGTGGGTACGCCGTCAGCGACCTGCTGATGCGGCCGATCGCTAAAATCGTGTCGTCCTATGCACGCCGGTGGAAGCTTGACCCCGACCCTAGGCATCAATGGTCGGACCGCCTGCACGTCGCACAATGCCCGGCAGGTCTGGATTTTCCCCGCGCGGCATTGCCACCGAGCTTCCGATACGGCGCGCCGTGGCGGCTGGACGAGGCTGACGTCGATCTTCCGGAAGACGACGGCCGACCGATGATATTCTGTTCGCTGGGGTCGTTGCAGGGCGCGCGCCGATCGTTGTTCGCCGCGATGACGGCTGCCTGTGCCGCGGTCGGCGCTCGTGCGGTGGTCGCGCATGGTGGCGGGCTGAGCGAGGCCGAAGTCAGTTCGCTACCCGGGAGGCCGCTGGTGCGGGCATTCTGGTCTCAGACCCGTATCCTGCCAAAATGTTCGGCCGCGATTTTGCACGGCGGGTTCAACACGGTGCTGGACGCACTGGCCGCCGGCGTTCCAATCGTTGCGGTACCGCTGGCATTCGAACAACCCGCTACGGCCGCGCGACTGAAGCGGATCGGGGCGGCGCGTATCGTATCGCCCGCCGAAGCAGACAGGGGCGGTCTCGAAGCGGCGTTGCGGCTCATGCTGTCGGATCCGTCGTACCGCCACGCGGCAAATTTGCTCGCCGCTGAAATGGCGGGGGCCGGGGGCGCTGCCGAGGCTGCCGCGCTGGTCGATTCGGCCCTCTTCGACGATGTCGACGCTATGCGGGCAGGGCTGAGTCCATTAGATGGGGAGCCCGCCTGCGCCGCGTGATGTGGCGGCTTGCAATGATGGCAGGTGGTGCGAGAAACAGTCCCATGATGACGTCGACCCCGTAGTGACCGCCGAAGACCGGCGTCGCGACGATCGTAAGTATCGCCCATACCCGGCCCGGACCCGCAAGCCGCGGCATCGCGCCGAACGCCCAGATGAAGATGGCAGCGAGCGTCGCATGGAAACTGGGAAAGCTGACGATTCCCATGAGCATCGTGAGATCGAGCACGCGTAGCGACCCATCTCGAAGCCCGGATATCAGGTCCTGTTCAAGCCAGGCTATGGATGGCCAGAGATGCACGTAGCGGGATGGGTCGAACAGATTGCCCATCGCCGGAGTGAGCCCTGAAATCAGTATCGTGACGAAACCGGATAGGATCGCGGCACAGACCATGATCCTCAGCGTGTCGAATTTCCCCATGCCGCTCAACGCGACGATGACGACGATCATCTGCAAGGTGAGGCTGTGATACGCCAGTCCAAGTAGCCAAATCATAGGAGGGGATTTGTCGAGCAACGCCAACACGACCGGCCAGTTGAAACCGATCGCGCGATCGGCGGCGGCTAGGCGGGCATCCCACAACTGCCCTGCGTTTGCTGCCAGGGCATACGCCAGAACAACGCCGAGCACCGTGAACAGCGTCATTTGGAGAAACGCTCGCGCGCCGGCAACGAGACGCGGCCGCGCGGTGTACTTGCCGATTGCCAGCGCGAGGGCGAGTGCCGTCACCGCTGCCATCGCGGGAGCCGCTCGGATCGGATCCACAGTGAAGCGGTGATGATATTGGGCGACGAGGAAACTCATCAACATGGCCCCGATCAAGACCCGGGAGGGAGTCTCTCGGTGGTCGGCGCGGAACAACGGGGCAATCATACCGGTCGAACGCAGCGTGCCGCCATGCGGTGCCCAGGCAGGTCGATTTCGACCACATTACATGGACATCACGCGATCTAAAGACGACGTGGTCCGGAGCGGAGATTGGCTTCGACGCCACCGGCTCGGGATATTTTGTCGGGGAGCGCCCTCGCATAGCCGGCGGGTAACGGTTATGTGTCCATCATGCTGAATTCGCTGCACCCGTCCACCGTCAATTCGTGCGATCGCGCAAAGTGACCTGGTTCGAGAAACTCGCGATCGTCGTCTTCATGGTGTTGTTCATGGAGTGCTTCGCGTGGGCAGCGCATCGCTACGTCATGCACGGCTGGGGCTGGGGCTGGCACAAGTCGCATCACGAAGATCACGAGGGCTGGTTTGAAAAAAACGACCTGTATGCGGTCGTCTTCGCGATCGTGCCGATCGTGTTGTTCGTCGTCGGCCTCTGGTGGGAGCCGTTATGGTGGGCAGCGCTCGGCATCACCGTGTACGGCGGCATCTATGCCTTCGTGCACGACATGCTGGTGCATCAGCGCGGCGGCTTCCGCTGGGTGCCCAAGCAGGGGTATTTCAAGCGCCTGCTGCAGGCACATCGCCTGCACCATGCGGTAGAGGGCAAGGACGGTACCGTCAGCCACGGATTCTTGTTCGCGCGCAAGCCTGCGGTGCTGAAGGCACAGCTGCGCGCTAACGCCGATCCGCAGCGACGCGCGGTACGTGCTGACAAAGCCGGAAACCTCGTCTCGGCAGACGCAAAGAAGTGAGCGTGACGGTTCGCCAATCGGAGGCCCTGCGGCATCAGACCCGTGTCGGCGTTTCGCTGTCCGCCGCGATCGTAGCGGCGTGGCTGGCGATCCACATAATCGGCATTTTCTTCTGGCGTTGGGGCCTGGATACAATTCCTCTAGCCATCGTGATGGTCATCGTACAGACTTGGCTGAGTACCGGACTGTTCATCGTCGCGCATGATTCAATGCACGGCGCGCTGGCGCCCGATCGACCACGGTTGAACCGGGCGATCGGCGCGACCTGTCTCTCGCTCTATGCCTGCCTGTCTTACGCGTCGCTGTTGCCGCAGCATCATCTGCATCACAAGGAAACCGGACGAGCGGGGGACCCCGATTTTCACGCTGGCGACCCCAGTCTCGGCGGCTGGTTCCTGCAGTTCTTCAAGACCTATTATTCCCACGGGCAGATCATCCGGATAACCGTGGTGGCGCTGATCTATACGCTGCTGCTCGGGGCACCGCTCGGCAACATCGTCATCTTCTGGGCATTGCCAGCCCTGGGTGCGGTGGCACAGTTATTCGTGTTCGGGACGTGGTTGCCGCACCGGGAGCGCGAGACTCCTTTTGCCGACGCCCACCGCGCGCACAGTATCGACGTTGGCCCGATAGTGTCGCTGCTGACTTGCTTCCACTTCGGCGGTTATCATCACGAGCATCATCTCTCGCCGGGAACGCCGTGGTGGGGGCTTCCGTCGCGTCGCCGTGCTCTTGCCGGGCGAGCCGGCGATCGCAGAGTCGTCGAGGATCAAGCATGACGCTCGCCATCATCCTCTCCGCCGTCGCGATGACCGTCATCGTCGGCGTTCGCTATCTCCTCGTGTCGGGCGCGTTCGCTTGGATCACGGTCCGCAAGCATCCGGGGCTCTACCTCGGGCTGGACCCGCAGGTCCGCCGCGAGATCGTTTGGAGCCTCGCGTCCGCAGCGCTCTACGGGATCCCCGCGGGCATCGTCGCCTGGGGATGGCAGCATCATGGCTGGACCAAGGTATATTCTGACATCCACGCCTATCCGCTCTGGTACCTGCCTGTCTCGGTTTTCCTGTACCTGCTGCTGCACGATGCCTGGTTCTACTGGACGCATCGCTGGATGCATCGTCCCAAACCGTTCAAGCTGGCGCACGCGCTGCATCATGCTAGCCGCCCGCCGACGGCATGGGCTGCGATGGCGTTTCACCCGATCGAAGCGTTGACGGGCGCGGTGGTCATTCCGTTGCTGGTGTTCTTCGTTCCGATCCATATCGCTGGTCTGGGCATCGTGCTGACGATCATGACGGTGATGGGGGTCACGAACCACATGGGATGGGAGATCTTCCCGCGTTTCATGTGGTCGGGGCCCTTGGGCGGGTGGCTGATCACGGCCAGCCATCACCAGCGGCACCACGAACTCTATGGCTGCAACTACGGCCTGTATTTCCGCCACTGGGATCGGTTGTGCCACACTGACCGCGGTGTGGGCGATTTCACGAAAGAGCATGCGCGCGCGGCGCGGCGCGTCGAAGTGGCGAACTCTTAGGCCGACGATGAACGGGCGCCGAAGCGCCCGTTCGTTCGTCAGTTGATCGGCACGCCACCGGTGACCGCAATCACTGCACCGGTCATGTAGCTTCCCTCCGACGACGCTAGGAGGACATACGCCGGAGCAAGTTCGGCCGGCTGACCTGCGCGACCGAGCGGCGTATCCTGGCCGAGTTTTTCCAGTTCCCCCGGCGACTTCGCGATGGGCTGGATGGGGGTCCAGATCGGGCCCGGCGCCACGGCGTTGACGCGGATGCCCTTCGCAATGAGCAGATTGGACAGCCCAACCGTCAGGCTGGAGATAGCGCCCTTGGTCGCGGCGTAGACGATCATGCTCTTGGTCGCGACCTTGGCCTGCTCGCTGGTGGTGTTCACGATCGCGGACCCCGGCTTCATGTGCGGTGCCGCGGCCTTCGCCAGACGGATCATCGCGAACACGTTGGCCGCGAAGGCGCCCTGCATCTCGTCGTCGTCGATGCTGTCCAGATCCTCGTTCATCGTCTGCGCTGCGGCGTTGTTGACCAATATATCGATCCCGCCAAGGTCGCTGACGGTGCGCTCGACCAGCGTGACGCAGTGATCCCGGTCGCGAATGTCGCCCGGCAGCAAGACGCATCGCTGTCCAGCCTTTTCCACCCAGGCGCGAGTATCGTCGGCATCCACCTGCTCGACGGCGAGGTACGAGATCGCGACGTCCGCGCCTTCACGTGCATAGGCGATAGCCACCGCCTTGCCGATGCCGGAATCACCGCCGGTGATGAGCGCGACCTTCCCCTTCAGCAGCTCCTTGCCGACATAGCTTTCCTCGCCGTGGTCGGGCTTGGTCTTCATGTTGGAGACAAGCCCGGGGCGCGGCTGCTGCGGTTCACCAGGGAAGCTCGTCGGGTGGCTGGTGCGCGGATCATCGGTCATGGAAAGCGTCCTGCTGTTCGGGTCGCTGAAGGAACGGTCCTCCGATCGTTAAGTGCCGCCTACGTCGAAGTCCGTTGATGATGACCGATCGATCGTCGAGGCCGGTGTACTCAGCGGATATCGGCGGGGCGGGTGGGGGCGTGAAAATCCGCGGGCTTGTCGGCGATCCAGCGCAAGAAGCGACTGATATCCGGGCGTGCTTTCAAGACATCGAGGTCCGCGAACTCCGTCGCCAGATCCTGATTCGAGACGCTGGCATGGATGATACGGTGACAGATCGGATGAACCGGGATGACCTCTGTACCACCCCGGCTTTTCGGAATGCGGTGATGCCATTCCACCTTTCGCCCCAAGGGCCGCTCGCACAGCCCGCATCGCCCGGCATCTTCGGCAGCGATCGTCCGCGCCTCCGCCTCCAATAGTCCTGCCATCCGCTTGACACGTCCGCCCATGGTCCGAATATGGTGAATCGTGGACGAAAGAACAGCAGATACAGCGGTTTATCGGATGAAACGTGACATGTTTCGCCGGAGGGCTATCCACCAGAAGTAGGCGAAGCCCCGGGCCTTATGGCGCAGCCGGAACCAGTAGAACCGCTTGATGCCGGCATGCGTCTTCACAGGCCGCGTCCAGTCGAAGCGAACGGCAAGAATATCCTCGACGATGGCGCGAAGCGCGCGTCGGTCGGAGACGAAATACTTGGCGTACAAGGCACCATCGCCAAAGCTATATCCCGCCAGCAACCGGGTTTCGTCGTCGATATCACGGCGCCCGTGATGATGATCGACGACCATCAGGGGATCGTAAAGCACCGCAACGCCGAGGCCCGCTGCACGGAACAGGAAATCCGTATCCTCGGCGGAAATGAACGGGGCTCCGGCCCCGAACCGTTCGTCGAAGCGTCCCGTCAACCGGAGGACATCCGCGGTGAACGCCAGATTTGCCCCCATGATGAACCCGCCCGGAAACCCGCGCGACGGCACGACCATGGGATGGTCCTCGAGCTTGATCGTGACGGGGAGATCGGCCGGGTTGCCGAGCAGGATGCGACCGCCGATGATCGCTGGCCCGCTGGCTCGTACGAACGCGGCACAGACGGCGGCGAAATAGTCTTGGTGCAGAACACAGTCGTCGTCCGTCATCGCGACGATGCGCCCGGTGCAGCGCGCAAGCCCGGTATTGCGCGCGCGGGCGAGCCCAGGATGCGGTTCGTGGACGAGGTGGACCGGGAAAGTCTGTCGCGAGCGCCATTCCGTTAGTCGCTGCGGCGTGCTGTCGACCGAGCCGTTGTCGACCAGGACGACCTCCACGGTCGTGTTTCTGGCATACGCTGCCGCGCACTCCACGGACTCTAGCATAGCCGCCAGCGAGCTAGCGCGATTGCGCGTGCAGACGAGCAGGCTGACGTCGATGGCGGCAATCACCGCGCGCCGACGCGCTGCTTGGCAAGAACCATGGCGTGTTCGATCGTCGAGGCCCTCCTCACGATTGCGTCCGGGGCAGGCCAGGCGTCGAGATATGCGGCGATCTTGCCGTAGTCGTTGTCGAGAACCACGTGCGGAATGCCGAGCAGGTCGGCGAGGATGTGACCGTGGAGTCGGTCCGTCACGACGACCCGGCCTTGGGCGAGCAACCGCAGTCCACGGTCGACGCGGGCGACGGCTTGGGCTTCGCGTGCTTTGGCGTCGACTCCGACCGGCAGATCGGCGTCATCTTCCAGCCAGTCGACGACGGTCGCTGGATCGGCCGACGGTATCGTATAGCCTTGCCGCTCGTCGTCGGTGCGCATCAGCATCAGCACGTCGCATTGCGCCGCGTTGCGCGATTGCTCGCCTAGCGCATAGGCCGAGTCCGGTGCGAGGTGCGACGGGCAGTTCAGGTGCTGGCGTGCGAAGTCCAGGCTGCGCGTATCGCGAACGTACAGGACGAAATCCGGATGGTCGGCGACGAGCGCGGCGAACCGATCTACCTCTGATGGCACGCGAAAATGGATTGACTGCGGTAGCTGCACGACCGGTCGATCGCGGACACGTGCCAGGATATCCTCACGGAACCGCTGGTGGTGCGGCCAGATGTCGCCGAGGTTTCCGCCGCCATGCAGGAACAGGATGCCGTCGGGACAGGCGCTACGAAAGGCATCGACATCGAAATCGTGCCAGGTCGAGACGTAACACGGACCGTGCCCCGTCACCTGCCGCAGCATGGCGAGTTCGCCGAGCCAGATCGCGCTGTCGCCGACGTTCGCATGATCCGGAAAGTCGACCAGCGCATAGCGAGAACCAGGCGCGACATGCGTCCGGTATAATGCCGTGAGCAACGTGCGCTGCTCTCCCAGATGGTCGCTGGCCGTCATGCCCGCTCCCCTTGTTCATGACCGAGTACGTCACGGTAAAGGTCCTCGCATCGATCGAGCCATCGATCACGGGTAAAGGCCGTCTCGACTCGATCGCGTTGCGGGCCGCGGGGCCGTTGGACGGCCGCAGTGATCGCGTCGGCGAGCGCCGGAACATCACCGGGCGGCGCGAAACACCCTGTCTCGCCGACGACTTCCCGTAAGGCGCCGCGGTCGAACGCCGCCACCGGCAGACCGCAGGCCATCGCCTCGACCGCGACCAAGCCGAATGGTTCGTCCCAGCACGGTGTAAACACGAACACCGAGGCGTGCCCCATCTCCGCCGCCAGCGCCGATGCATCCAGATGCCCGCCATATCGGATGCTGCCGTCCAGCAGCGGGGCGACGTCGGTGTCCCAATAGTCGCGATCCTCGATCGGTCCGAACAGCGTAATTGGGACGCCGGCAATCCGTGCTGCCTGCGCTGCGAGATGCGGCGCCTTGTCCGGCGTCATCCTGCCGCACCAAACCGCGCTGCCGTCGCCTTGCGCGACGAACGGCCATGCGGCGGGGTCGATGCCGTTATGCAATACCGAGGCTTCGCGTGGCGGGCCGTCCGGCCACCAGGCGGCGAGCTGGTGTGCCGAGGTCGCGGTCAGGCGGTGCGTCGGCGCGATGCTGGCGTGCACGAACCAGCGGAGCGCGTCATAGGGCGGGACGTGCAGCGACGTGACGGTCGGAACCGCCGCGGTCCGCGCCGGCTCGAGCGGAAAGCGGTGCAGGCTGTTATTGTGCACCACGTCGAAACCACCGGCGGCGATCCGGTCGCAGGCGGCGGCATAGCCATCGTCGAGATGCGCGATCAGCGGCGCGAAACCGCGGTGCTCGGCGCCCGGAAAGGTGCGTTCGTAATGCTCCGGGATCACGGCATCGATCATGAAGCGCGGATCGCTGTCCCTCGACGCGAACAGTACCACGTCATGACCGCGCGCCTGGAGACCCGCCGCCAGATGCCAGCATTGCGATTCCATTCCGCCGGCAAACGGCTGCGCTATAGGCTGGCGGACATGGCAGAGGACCGCGATCTTCATTCGGCGGCCGCGGCTCTCTCGCTTGCCGCCAATCGGTCTTCGAGTAATCGGATGACGGTCGCGGTATTGGCATAGGGCTGGTGGCTCTGCTGCCCGGTTAGCGCGAGATCGGCGGCATCCGGACGCCGCAAAATACGGATCGGCCGACCCGCAGTGGGGTCGATCAGCCCCATCAGGCGGAACGCCTGGAGCCAATGGCCCATCGTCCGATAGCCCCATTTGGTCTCGAACAGCTCCGCGTTGCGCACGACGCTGTCGAGATGGTGCACCGGCGGCATGTGGTGCGGATGATATTGGTGATACGCCAGACCGCCCTTGATCCACGCGATCGGCACGCCGGCCTCGTCGAGCGCCTTGCCGAAATCGGTATCCTCGCCGCCATAGCCGACATAGCGCTCGTCGAAGCCGCCAAGATCGAGGAACGTCGTCCGCCGCATCGCGAAATTGAGCGACCAGAAACAGCGATAGTCGGTGCAGATCTCGATGCCCTGCGGCGGGGGGCCGCGACGGTCCGAGTGCTTCACCGCGATCTCGGCGAACCGGTCATACTGCCAGTCCCCGTCGGTCGCGCCACCCGGCAGGTACAGGACCTCGCCCATCAACAGTCCGTCCAACGTGTCCAAGAACCCGGCATAGTCGGCGACCAGCGTGGGCGTAGGGATGCAATCCATGTCGAGAAAAACGATGACGTCGCCGGTCGCTGCGCGGGCCGCGACGTTACGTGCGGAGGCGAGGGGCAGGGCGTCGGCCACCACCTGCATCTGGCGGATCGGGAACGGCGCCTTGGGCAGGTCGTACAGCTCGTCCTGCATTACTGCCACGATCAACTCGGTCGGCATAAGCGTCTGGCGCATCAGCCCGCGGACGACGTTGACGAGATGGTCGGGACGCCCCTTGCCTAGGGTGACGACGGAAACTTCGGTCATGATAATGGCTCTGCTTGGAATAGGGGACGCGCGGCGGTGTTGGCCGGTCGATCAGAACGCGTGAAGGGGGTAAAAACGTTCCTCGACGATCCGCTCGGTCCGCTCGGTCATCGCCTCAACCCCACCGAACTGGAAGCCAAGCTGCGACGTGTACGCGGCACAGGCGGCGATCCGACGTGCGCGTGTCTCTGGCGTTAGGTGTTCGATCACCGCGGGCATGGCGGCAACGCGGTCTTCGCGATCGGCATAAGGCCAGTCTTCCCACAGTAGTACAGTATGATCGGCACAGGATCGCCGGATCGCTTCCAGAACGACGTGATGGTCGACATGGTTGCCGAGACACAGTGGTCCGAGGACGAGATCAGGCCGTTCCGCCGCGAGAAGCTCAACCAGCGCCGCTGCAACATCGTCGACGATCCGGTCGTCGGGCAGCCGTGCCGCGAACAGCATCTTTGCCGAGGTGTAGCCACGGTGCGGCGCCTCCAGGAACGGCAAATGCGTCACGCGCGCGCCAAGCGCTTCGCATGCCGCTTGATCCTCGGCACGGCGCAGCGCCATGTAATCCACGTCTGCGTCCAGGCCCTTGTCGAGCTGGCACGCGAGCGCGAACCCGGTCGGCTGCGCGACGTTGCCGGTGAAGCAGGTGGCGACGGTGACGTCCCAGCCCTGGTCGACGCGCGACGCCAGCAGCCCGCCGGCGGAGAAGGCTGCATCGTCCAGATGCGGCGATATTGCGAGCAGCTTCACCGGTCGCTCACAGTAGATGCGGTTCGCTGCGAAAACGGCAGGGCGTAATCGGCAGATCGGTGTCGAAGGCGGCTTGCGGCTGGTTACGCAGGTCGCGGTAGATCCCGACGATCTGTTGCCCGACCGCGTCCCAACTATACACCCGGCGGCATTCTTCCAGCGCGGCAGTCGCCAAGCGCGTGCGCAGGCTCGTATCGGTAATGACGCGGGTCAGCGAGGCCGCCAGCGCAGGCGCGTCGCCGGGATCGGTCAGCAGGCCATTCTCGTCGTCGCGGACGCAGTCGACGACGCCGACGGCGTGGCATGAGACGACCGCGAGGCCACACGCCATCGCCTCGAGGATGGTGTTCGAGAACCCCTCGGCATAGGTCGGCGAAACGAACACGTCGTGCGCGCGGTAGAGTTCGGGGACCGCGTCATAATCCGCATAGCCGCTGAACGTCACGCGGTCGGTCAGCCCGAGCTCGGTCGCGAGCGCCTGCGCCGGGTCGACGTCCGGGCCGATGCCGGAAATGGTTGCGTGCCAGTCGCCGCGCACGTCCGGCAGCGCCTTGAGCAAGTCGAGCACGCCTTTGCGGCGGTCGACGCGGCCGTGATAGAGCAGGCGGACCGGACCTTCGGGCCCTGCCTTCGATGCCGGCGTGAAATGGTCGGTATCGACGGCCCCCGGAACGATCGTGAACCGGTCGAGCGGGGTGCCGAGCCGGTCGTGGACTTCGCCTGCGAAACTATTACCGCCGATCAGCAGCGCGCCGGCATGATCGAGCACGCGGACCATCGCGAGGCGGTGCGTCTCGCAGCATGAACCGACCCAATGCCCGTCGCCGCCCTGAATCGACACGACGCAGGGCAGGCCGAGGCGGTGGGCCGCGATCATCGTCGCCCAGCCGGTCGGATAGCCATATTGCGCGTGGAGCATGTCGAACGGGTTCACGGCATGATCGCGTGCGATAGCCTCGACGATTGCGTCGATATCGCGCTCGAAATCGCCGCCATCCTGTTCGCCCAGCGCTTCGAGGCCAACGACGCGCACGCCCGGTACCGGTGGCGGTGGGCCGCCGCCATAGACGCGAGCGCGTGCCGGATCGCCGTAATATTGGCTGATCATCGTCACGTCGTGGCCCGCCGCAACGAGTTGCCGCAACAGGTTGATCGCGTAGATCGACATTCCCGAGATTGCCGGGAAAAAGCGGCGCGAGACGAAGCATATCCGCATCAGGACAATGCCGCCCGGAGATAGGCGATCGATTCCGGAATGGCCTGATGCGCGCGGGGACTCTCGCGCGACAGTTCGACGCAGACCAGCTTGTCGAAGCCGATCGATTCCAGCGCGGTGAGGATGGCGGGGATGTCCATGTCGCCCTGACCGAACGGGAGGTGCGTATGGTCGCTGCGGCGCATGTCCTCGACCGCGACGGTGCCGAGACGATCGGCATAGGCGTGCACCGCGGCGTCGGGGGCGATATCCTGCGTGACGAGGCAGTGCCCGGTGTCGAGCGCTAGCCGCAGGTCCGGGTGGTGAATCGCGAGCCGCGCATAGTCCGCTACGGTCTCGATCAGCATGCCGGGCTCGGGCTCCAAGCTGACGGGGATGCCTGCGCGCGCCGCATGCTCGACGACCTTGCCGAGCCCCGCATCTAGCCAGTCGAGCGCGTCGGTGTGGCGTACGCCGGGCTTCGGTACGCCGGCCCAGAACGACACGGTCTCGGCGTTTAGGATTGCCGCAACCTCCAGCGCGCGGGCGAGGAAAGCAACGCGACGATCGCGCCCCTCGGGATCGGCCGTAACAAGCGTCGGTTCATGCTTGTCGCGCGGGTCGAGCAGATAGCGCGCGCCGGTCTCGATCACAGACCCGAGCCCGAGCGACCGCAGCAGCGTGCCGACACGCTCCGCCTCATGCGCCCAGTCGTCGGCAAACGGGTCCAGATGGTGGTGATCGAGGGTAAGCGCGACGCCGTCGTAACCCGCGTCGGCGATCAGGTGCAGCGCGTCGTCGAGCCGGTGGTTGGCCGCACCGTTGGTGTTGTAGGCGAACCGCAGCGTCATCGTGCTGCCTCCGTCTCAAGGCTCTGTTCGGACCAGGCGACGTGATGTGCTTCGGGTTCGCGGTAAAGCGGATAGAGCGGGCCGACGATTTCGTCCGCCAGTGCTGTATCGAAGAACGGCTGTCCACCAAGCCGCGCGACTGCATCCTCGGTGAGGCGGACGGGTCGGCGGGTCGCGCTTTCCTCGCCGCCGAAGCTGACCAGCGCGCTGTCGAGCGCGACCAGCTTGGCGGCGTTGCGCTCGCCGATCCGGTAATAGCTCATCGTCTCCACCTCCATGCCGGGCACGATCACCTTGACGACCGCGACGCTGGCATCGGCGGGGGACATGTCGACGTAAAGAATGTCGAACCCCGCCGCCTCGACGGCCTCTCTCGCGAGGTGTCCGCGAGCCCGAGCATCGGGAACATCCGCGCGCGGCAAGTCCTCAAAATCGCGGCGGCTGCGTTCGGCGAGCATCGTGCCGGCGAGCCAGTCCCGCAGCGTCGCTGCGTCGACATCGGTCCAGCGCTGCATTTCCGAAAACGCGCGGCTGTCGCTCGACTTGGCGGCACCGCCGGCCTGCGCCATGAACCGGTCGATATAGCCGGGTGGCGCGATCGTCTCGGCGAGCGCCATCGGGCCGTGCGCGAACGCTTTGCGGGCGCGGCTGGCCGCGTATTCGGCGATTGCCTTGGCCAGCGCCTGCACCGCGTCGGGATGCGCTGCCTCGCCGCACGCCGTCGCCATGATCGGCACCGCGGGTTCGCGCGCATCGACACCGACGCAATAGACGTTGGCGAGGCCGAATTCGTCGGTCGCGAATTTGGGGATCACGCAGACGTCGGCGGCGGCGAACCGGTTGATCAGGTCGCCGATCTCGGCGGGCAGGCTTTCGGGCAGGTCGATGGCGACGCCGCGGTCGAGCGCGCGGAACAGCAGACCGTTGCCGTCGCGTTGGAGGATCTCGCACAATCCGTGGCCGATCGCCCAGTCGAGGTCCGGCCCCGCGCCCATCCCGTTCGAGATGATCGTCGTGAACGGCACGTAGCCGGGCGCCAGTTCCTTGGCGGAATAGGCGGCGAGGTCGATCGGCACGAGGACGCTGGAGCCGTCCGCCCACCGCCTGGCCTCGACCCAGTCGAGCGGCGTATTGCGGTCGACCGGGGATCCTGCGGGCAGGCACAGCGTCAGCGGATCGGCGATCCCGCGCGCGCCGCGTTCGCGGACGAGGTCGGCATAGCTGCCGTGCGTCTTGCCGCGCGCCGACAGGGTGAGCGTCGGCCAGACCATCTCGGCGATCTCGCCTAGCGCCCCCAGGATCGCAGCTTCGTCGGCCGCACCATAGCCGACGCCGTACGGCATGATGCCGTCGAGGTCCGGAGTCCCCGGGAACAGCGCTACCACCCAGACCGGGATACCGACACGGTCGATGCCGTCGATCGGAAACGCGACGATGTCGCCGGCAGGAAACGCGTCGAGATAGAGGTGGCAGGCTGCGCCGAGCTTCTCGGGCAGGCCGGTGATGGTGCGGGTCATAGCGGGATCCTCTTCACGCCCGGCGCGCGGGACAGCGCCTCGTCGAGCACGGCGACGGCGACATCGCGACCGACTTCGGGGGCATATTCGAACGGGGTCAGGACGGCATCGAACGCCAGCGGTGCGATCACGTTTCGATACTGGCGGATCTCGCCATGCGTCAGCGGGATGTCCTTGTGGAACGCCTTGTGACTCGAGATCGCGTGGCTGACGCCTGCTTCGTCCTGGTCGATCTTGAACATGTCGCCGCAGAACAGGCGCCTGCCGACCGCATCGTGGAGCGCGGCCTGGCCTTCGTAATGGCCGCCGACGTGATGCAGCGTATAGCCCGGCGCGATCTCCAGCACGTCGTCATACGGCGTTGTCACGCGGAACGCCTTGGTCATGCCGAGGTCGTCCTTGTGGATCGCGAGCATCTCGGGATTCAGGTCGCGCTGCAGCTGGAACAGCGCGCCATAGCCATGCGCGTGACTGGCCGCGAGATAGCGTATGCCGCCCAGCCGTTCGATCTGTTCGAGCATCGCGGGGGAGTGATAGGGGGCCGCCTCGAAGGCGATGTTGCCGCCCGCTCGCACGATCAGCCAGCCGGTGCCACCGAGTCCGAGATGCGGCGTGGTGGTGAAGGCCCAGAGATCGTCCGCCACCTGTCGCCAGCTGCCGTCATGGCTTGCGGCGACGTCGTGTTCGGGGAGGAAACACCAGCCATCCTCGGGCAGGTCGTTGCGCGTATCGTTGCACACCGGACAATCGGCGGGCGCGAAATGCCGCTGCCAGAAACCGCAATGCGCGCAGGCGTACCAGCTCAGAGGCATGATCGCGCCTCGGTGTAGGCGGCGTCGAAAAGGCGCATCAGCGACAGGTCCCTGTGAATCGAGAAATCATGCGCATCGCCGCGGACGGCGGCGGCGAACGCGGCAGCCTGCGCGGCAAAGGGCGACAGCGCGGCGTCGAAGGGCAGGGCGGTCTCTTCCCCGGTGCGTGCGCAACGGCGGATCACGGTGCCACCCGCAGTCTGGCCCATCGTGTCGGTCGCGACGAGCAGACCGTCCTCGCCGAGAATCTCGAGGCGACGGCGGGGCAGGACTTCGGGGCAGTTATAGGCGACGTGGCTCTGGACCAGGATGCCGCCTGCGGTGCGACCCGACAGGATGCCGCCATCGTCGACCGGATAGTCGTGGATGCGCCGTTGCAGGTCGATATGCAGGCGGGCGAGTGGCTCGTCGACTAGCATCGTGGTGAGATCGAGGCCGTGGAGCGCGAGGTCGATGACCGCGCCGCCGCCCGCCGCGGCCGGATCGGCGCGCCAGTTGCAGCCGCCCGCATCGTCTGGCGACCAACTTGGGTCGACCCAGCAGGCATAGACGATCCGTACCGCGATCGGTCGGCCGATGGCGCCGTCGCGGATCGCCTGCGCCATCGCGCGATGTGCAGGGTGATGGCGCTGGTCGAACGCGGTGCCGTAGAGGTGCCCCGCGACTACCGATCCGATGGCTTCGGCATCGTCCAGCGTCGCGGCGATCGGCTTCTCGCACAATACCGGCACGCCCGCCGCAACGGCCGCGCGGACCGGGTCGGCGTGGAGATTGTTGGGCGTGGCGACGTAGAGACAGTCGAGCGCGGCATCGGCCAGCATCGCCTCGGCGGTATCATACGCGAGGATTCCGCCGGACATCGCGCTGGCCTGGGCCATCGGCGAGGGGTCGGCGATCGCGACGAGCGTCCCGCCTGCCGCGGCGATGCCGGGCGCCATATAGTCGCGTGCGACCCAGCCGAAGCCGACGATCCCCCAGCGCATGCTCACCACCGGGCCGGCAGGTCGAGGACCCGACGGTTCCGCGCCGCATCGCCGGAGTCCGCGAGCCATGTGGCGGCCTCGCCATATTCCGCGCGGTAGCGATCGGAGGGCCAGTGCGGCGTTTCGCCATCCAGCAGGGGGTTTGGTTGCAGGACTGCATTGGCAGCCGGCATCGCCAGCCCGCCGGTCAGGTCACGCGCCGTGCCGCCGTCTGTCTCGACGATCGACCATGCCTCGATAGCGGGATCGTCGGACCATCGTGTCGATGCGGGTGCATCCCCTGCGAGAAGCGCACGACGCAACTCACGCTCGTCATACACGACGGCATCGGGGAACAGCGTCGCCCACTCGGCCGCTGCGCGTGCCGGTCCCATTGCCCCGCCAGAGACGGCGGCGTTGTGGAGGTGACTTACCGCAAGCACGCCGCCGGGTGCGACGGCCTCGCGCAACAGCCCGGCGATCCGCGGCTGGTCGGGCAGGAAATAGAAGGCGTCGTGACACGCGACCAGGTCAAACGTCTGCGTCTCCACCGGCCACAGCGCGACGGCGTCGAACACGACATACTCCGCGGCCGGCGCGACCCAGTGCTTTGCGAGCCAGCATTTCGAGAACACGACGTCTGCGCCGACGCACGCGACGCCTCGCGCTGACAGTTCGCGGAGATAGTGGCCAATCCCGCATGCCAGTTCGAGCGCGGTACCCGGTTGGCGCCAATGCGCCTCGACCAGCGCAAGCCCGGCGAGATAGGTCGGATCGCTCCAGCGATGCGCGAAATAATCCGCCACCGGCCCCATCCGCAGCAGCCCCATCGCCGCGCGCAACGTCAGCGTGTCGCGCTCGCGCACCAGCTGCTTCAGCTCGCCGAGATCGGTCGCGAGGCCCGTCCACCACGCATCCTGGTCGGTCAGCAACGCAACCAGCGCATCGTCCGGGCAGCCTGCGTCGAGGTGGTCGAGCGCCACCGCCACCAGCCCCTCGCTGTCGGTCCGCAGATACGGGATGCCATCGACCACTGGCCAGCGCTCTCCGACCGCGGCGAGCGAATGCGGCGTGTCGGCGACGAGTGGCCGTCCGGTGACGGGCGAGCGGTAGGTCACAACAGGCCGACGTCCGCCAGAACGCGATCGTGGAACGTCTTGACCGGGCCGGCATGGACCAGTTCGTAGGTGTGCAGCACGGCGTCCATCGTCGCCGAGGCGGCGCGCGTGTGTTGTTCGATCTCCAGTACGCGGTCGAGCACGTCGGCGGCGTGGAACGCGCGGGCCGCCGGCGTCGCGTCACCGGCGATCGGCGCGATTGCCGCGCGGACCTGCGCCGCGACCGCCGGATCGAGCATCGCCATCGCCTGCTCACGCGCGGCGTCGATCACCCGGTCGAGCAGGTCGCCGAGCAGCACCTCGCCGGTGAATCCGGCATCGGGCATCGCCGCATTATGGAAATGATGCGCCATCGACGCGAGGAAAACCTCCGCCGGATCCGCGCCATAATTGGGCGCCACGAGCACGCCGTATACTGCGACGATCAGGCAGTGCTCGGCATGGTTCTCCGGCGGCTGGAGCAACAGGCGCGGCCGACCCGGGCAGGTGACGCCCGCACGCGGCTGCGTCGTGAGTTGCGTGACGAACCGTGGCACCGGCCCCGCCGCCGGTGCACCCTCCGGCAGCGCATTGCGCAAGTCCGCCGCGAGCGCCGGGTCCAGCAGCACCGCCACCTCGTCGAACCCGCGTTCGAGCACGGCGCACGCTTCCGCATCGGACAGGCCCAACTCGGCCAGCGTGGTGCGGTCGAGATCGCCCAGTCGTGCCGCGGCGAGCGTGGCGGCGACGGTGCGACGCATCACCGTAGCCGGCGCTTCGCCCGCCGCCAGTGCCGCCCAGCCGCGGGCAAACAATCGCTCGGCGATCGACCCGTCGCGCTCCGCCGACCGAATCCGCTTCAGGTCGCCGAGTTCGCGCAATAGCGGCAGATGCGCCGCATCCAGCGTCACCGGCGGTCGAGCCAGGTATCGAGGATCGACTGCTGCTCGCCGAACGCGTGGATCGGTTCGCCGCCGTCGGCGGTCTGCGGCATCTTAAAGAAGATCCCCATCTGGTCTTGCACGCCGCCTTCGCCGCGCGTCTGCGCCAGAGCTAGGCAGCGCGCGATCTCGATCGCCAGCGGTGCGGCGAGCACCGAATCCTTGCACAGGAAATTCAGCTTCAGCTGCATCTTCTGGCCGAGGAAGCCGGTCAGATCGATGTTGTCCCACGCTTCCTTGTTGTCACCGCGCGGCTTGTAATAATGGATCATGATGATGTGATCCTCGACCGGATAGCCGAGGATCTGGTCGAGCACCGACTTCTTGGTATCGACCTTCGAAGCGAGACTCTTGGGATCGTCGAGCGCGAGGCCGTCGGAATTGCCGAGGATGTTGGTCGAGAACCAGCCGTCGACATGCAGCGCACGATCACGCAGCGCAGGCGCGATCACCGTTTTCAGCAGCGTCTGCCCGGTCTTGCCGTCCTTGCCGGCGATCGGCACGCCGCGTTGGCGGGCGAGTTCGGCGAGCGGTGCGACGTCGGCGGCGACCGACGGCGTGAAATTGGCATAGGGCGTGTCGCTGGCGATCGCGGCATAGGCGTAGAGCATCGCCGGGCTGATCGCCGCGTCGTCGGCATCGAGGCCGCGTTCGAAGCCCTCGACACTGGTCAGCGCGTCCGCACCGAGATCGGCCTTGCGCTCGGTCGAGGCAAGATTGATCATCACTACCCGGTCCAGATTCTGCTCGCTCTTGAAGCGCGCGAGATCATCCTGGATATGCTGGACCGCGGCACGGTGACCGGGCGCGGCGATCTTGTTGGCGCCGTCGATGTTCGCGCAGAAATCGGTCGAGCCGACCGCCGGCCAAGGTCGCATATCGGACAGGCTGGACGCGCCGTTGGCAAGTTCGCTCTCGCTCAGCACGCCGTGCTTGAGCGCAGCCGTCGCCAGGTCGTCATGGCTGAGGTCCCAGCCGCCGAAATGGAGATCGCGGTATGCTGCCATCCCCTCGACGTCACGGCTGGCGAGCGGCAGGCCCGACAAATCGTTCGACCCCGCACGGATCATCGCGACCCCCGCCGCCGCGGTGGTAGCCACCGCGCCATTCAGTCCGATCACTGCGATCCCGACCCGTTCGCCCATAATTACGTCCTCTCAAAACTGAGCGCGTGGCTAGCTGTCCGTAAAGTAAAGTCCACCGAAGTCTGCGGAAATTGCCGCTAAACTGCTCCGGGAATTACATATGTTGCTGTCTCAGGAGGAGCGGCGATGAGGTCTCGTCGGGGCGCCACCTCGTCAGGAAGAGCCTTGATGGCTTGATCGGGTTCTCGAAACCTAGTCTGGAACGAAAACCGCCAGATTGAACATCGGGTCCGCTATCCGCTGCTGCGACGAGCAGTTCTGGCAGGGTCGAATTTCGGCGCGTCCCGCGCAGGGCGGTCATCAGGGCCCGGCCAAGCCCTTTTCGGCGGTGGTCGAGAGCTGTCAGGACCCGGTCGCAAACAAACGTTTCCGCAGTGCCGGCCGCCAATCCGCTTGTCGGGACTCTCCAACTTTCGCAGCGACGTACCGTCGTCATAAAGTCCCCGGTAAGCTCCACGTGCCACCTTCCGGGGAACGCTGACCGCTGAGCATCGGGCGGGCTGCAGACCTGGAGCAGATGGTCTGGGCGGCTAACCCCTTGAGCCAGTTCGACGAGGCCCGGTACAATTCGAGATTCCGTACGGTCTGTTCATTGCGAACGGTGGCCGATTGGGCTTCTGCTTGATCACCGAGCGACCAACGAGCCCACGCCTTTCCGGCGCTGAGCGGGGGGCATTGTCGCATTGCCCTTCCGATCCGACCGCGTCATTGTCGCGCACTCAGGGGAGAATGGTGTGCGCGACAACATCTGGCGAGCGTATGGGCTGGCAATGCTGCTCGGATCGACGGCGGCGAGCGCCCAACAACTGCCGCCCCCCGCCGACTCGCCGACCGCGGGTAGCGCGCAGGGGGACGTGTCGGTCACCATCTACAATAACGACATCGCGCTGGTGCAGGACGTACGGTCGCTGGCCCTGGCAGACGGGCAGGTGCGGCAGAGCTTTCCCGACGTGAGCGCGTCGATCAGGCCGGAGACGGTATCGCTGACGGTGCCCGATGCCGCGATCGTCGAGCAGAACTTCGACTATGATCTGCTGAGCCCATCGAGCCTGATGGAGAAAGCGGTGGGCGAGACGATCACGCTGGTGCGCACCAACCCCGCTACCGGCGCCGAGACCCGCGACCGTGCGAAAGTGTTGGCGGTCAATGGGGGCGTCGTCATCGAGGTGAACGGTCACGTCGAGGTGTTGCGCGACGACGGGCTGCCCGTGCGCGCGATCTTCGACCGGGTGCCCGATGCGTTGCGGGCCCGTCCGACATTGTCGGTGACGCTGGCCAGCACGCGCGCGGGATCGCGCCCGGCGACGCTGTCCTACCTGAGCCGTGGGCTAGGCTGGAGTGCCGACTATGTCGCTTTGTTCGACGACAAGAGTGGGACGGTGGACGTTCAAGGCTGGGTGACGTTGAAGAACACCAGCGGCACGACCTTCGGCAACGCCAGAACGTTGCTGGTTGCTGGCGAGGTCGGCAGCACGGATGACGACGGGGACGGCAATTACACCCCGCGCCGCCGCCGCATGACGACAACTATGCCCGGAACCGAAAGCACCGCGCGCGGACAGCTCGGCGACTTCTATCTGTATCCTTTGACCGAGCGGACCACGATCGCCGACAAGCAGACGAAGCAGGTCAGTTTCCTCGACGCGAAGGGCGTTGCGGCAAGCGCGGGCTATCGTTTCGAGAATGGCTGGCTGGGCAGCTCGGACGACCCACGAAGCGCGCAGTCGGTGCTGCGTTTCAGCAACTCGGGCGCGGCCGGCCTGGGCGACGCACTGCCGGCGGGGGTGGTCCGGGTCTATGTCCGGGACGCGCGTGGCCAACCGCAGTTCACGGGTGAGAACCGTATCGAGCATACTCCGCAAGGATCGACGATCGCGCTGCCCACCGGCGATGCCTTCGACGTGAAGGTGCGGCCAACCACCGTATCGCGGACGCGGCAGGGTGACAGTCGATGGCGTACGGCGATGCGGTATACGCTGACCAATGCGCGCGGCCGACCGGTGACGGTCGAACTCGTGCAGGGCGGTCTCGACGGGGGCGACGTGCGCGTCGTTGCGAATAGCGCTAAGGGTGAGCGTCGCGACGCCGGCACGATGACGTGGCAAGTCCCGGTGCCGGCCAACGGCACCGCGACGGTGACTGTGACCTTCGACACCCGCTACTGATGCGGCTTTGGCTGCTCTTCGCGCTGTTGGCGGGCGTGTTGTTGTCGGGAGGGGCGGAAGCGCAGACTCGGACGGCCATCGTTACGTCGTCCGCGCCAGATCACGTCGCGTTGACGGTATACCGCTCGCCTTACGGCAAGGGCGCGATGAACCTGCGGTATCTCGGTGGCTTCGCCCTGGTGACGGAGACCCGCCGCGTACGATTGCCTCGGGGACCCGCAGTGCTTCGGTTCGAGGGCGTGGCGGAGGGGATCGTACCTGTCAGCGCCATCGTCGACGGCCTACCTGGCGGCATCATCGAAAAGAACCGCGACGCCCGCCTGCTGTCGCCCGCCTCGCTGGTCGATGGCACGCTTGGTCGCGAGGTAACGCTGACTCGCACCGACAAGGTGAGCGGAAGGTTGGTGAGCGAACCCGCGACGATCGTTGCCGGCCCGACACCGGGGGTTATCCTGCGCACGACTGCCGGGATCGAGGCGTTGCGCTGTTCGGGTCTGGCCGAACGGTTGAATTTCGCGCGGGTGCCAGCAAGCCTGTCGAGCAAGCCGGTGCTGAGCGTAACGACGACCAGCCCGGCGGCGCGCACGGTCACGGTGCGACTTTCCTATCTGTCCTCGGGCTTCGACTGGCGAGCGAGCTACGTTACGTCGCTTGCCGCTGACGGTCGCACTGTCGACCTGTTCGCTTGGCTGACTCTCGCCAACGGTAATCCGGAGATCTTCGCGAACGCGGACGTTCAGGCTGTCGCAGGCCGGCTCAACCGCGTCGCGGTTCCGGCGATCCCTGCGACGGCTGGTGCGCTGCGATTGGTCTGCTACCCGCTCGGCACGACGACCTCCGACCTACGGCGAAAGCAATTCGAGTTGGCCGACGAGATCGTGGTAACCGGATCGCGAGTCATGGCGTTCGCGCTATCTGCGCCGGTTCCGGCACCGCCACCACCACCGCCGCCACCACCGCCACCACCCGAGGACCTGGGTGACCTCAAGCTGTACCGCGTGCCGATGCCGACCACCGTCGCGGCCAGGGGACAGAAGCAGGTTGCCCTGATCGTTCAGAAGGCGGTGCCGGTTGAGCGGCGCTACCGGCGAGCGGTGTATCCCGGACAACAACTCGACGGTGTGCCGACGTCGATCGTGCTGGTGCTGAAGAACGATAAACAGCATAGCTTGGGCGTGCCGCTGCCCGCCGGCAGCACTGCGCTCTACGCGGAGCAGGCAGGCGGGCGATTGCTTCTGGGTTTGGGAACGATCGGCGACCGCACAATTGGCGAGACGGTTCGTCTGGCCGTCGGCGTTAGTAGCCGTGTGACACTGACCCAGGCAGTAGCCGTGCCGAGCCCGCGGGGGGCGCTGGTTTCAAGAACCGCAGGTTCGCGCGAGGCCATCGTAACGGCGAGCAACGGCAACTCGTTTCCCGTGATGCTCGACGTGGCGATCGGCGCAGCGGGCCAGGCGATCGAAGCCGACGGCGATGAGGTTCGTCGCATCGATGGGATTTCCACTTGGTCGCCGCTGCTGCCACCGGGTGGCAAGGCCGTGTTGCGTTACCGCTACTGACGTCCCGAGCTAACCAGCACGAAGGTCGCTGTCTCGGGCGACCGTGCCGGCCTTGAGCGAACACTATGCCGAACGACTCAACCGGTAATGAGATGGAGGGTGCGGGTGGCGGGGGCGATGGTGACGCCGCGGCCCCAGTCGAACGCGAAGAAGTCCTGTTCGACCCCATCCGCGAAGATCACCCCGCCGTCGTTCATCCGTGACGTGACCGCGAGCGGCACGCCCGCGAGCTTGCCGGACCGCAGCGAGGTCGCGGTCGCCACGCTGGGGAAGGGTTCGCGCACGAAGAAGCCGACCGCGCGCTCCTGAGGATCGAGCTGGAGCGCGGCATGCGTCGCCTCCATGATCGAGCGGGCCCAGCCCGTCGCGCCGGTCCCCGACGCGACGATCAGCCCACTCGACGAGTGGTCCTCGGCCTGGTCGCCGCACGTGATCCGGTAGCGCGCGGACTGGTGGCTGCGATGACCGACGAACACCTCGTTTAGCGCCAGCAGGCGCTCGCCGGTATCCAATCGCGCTTCGACCATCGTCCGCTGCTCGGCCGGCGCCGCACCCGCGACGCTCGCCGGCAGCAGCGCGGACAGGCGGGCGAGCGGCACGCGGACCAACACCCCGTCGTACAGGTCGGGGGCAGGGTTGAGCCCGAGCACGGGCTGTCCATCGAGATATTTCGCGACGTTGGCGACCAGTCCGTCCTGCCCGACGGCGACGATCACGTCCTCGGGGCCGAACAGGAACCGGTCGAGGTCGGCACGAGCGACACTCGCCTGGCGCCAGTCGTCGGGGACGAGCGAGCGCGCTTCGTGCAGTGTCGCGTGGAACCGGCGGTGCCGATCCTCGATCACGTCGATGTCCTGGCCCCGCGTATCGAGAAAGAACTTCGCCTGCCCGCGCGTCGCGTGCCGCGCCAGCAGGAGGTCATAGTCTGTCTCGCGTGTGACGAAGACCGCGCGCGGGGCATTGGTTGCCATCAGCGGGGCAGCGCAGTGTGCGCTGCCGGAGCGGTCGAGGCATTGCGGAATTCGCCGAGCACGGTCGCGAGGAGGTCGGGCGTGATGTTCAGATGCTCGATCGTATCCAGCTTGCCCGCCAACTCGCGCGCGGCGAGCCCGAGCATTACGCCGGGAGGCAGGTCGCGATAAATCGTCATCCGAGCCTGCTCCGCTTCCGCCTTGGCACTCTCGACCGTGCGGATCCGCTCGGCCTCCGCCCCGGCCTCGACTTGCTGCGCCTCGGCCAAGCCGGTCGCACGGTTGCGTGCGTTCTCGGCTTCCTGCGTGATGAGCAGCATCTCGCGGCGTGCAAGTTCGGTACGGTTGGCGAGTTCGTTCTCGGCGATCGCACGCTCTTTCTCGACCGCGAGCGCGCGGCGTTCGAACGTCGCCTGATCGGCCTTCTGCTGCAATGCCTCGAACGTCGGAGTCTGGAGCGCGCGTTCGAGCTCGCTCGATGGCGCGAGGTTGGTCAGGCGGACCGCGGTGACTGCGATGCCGATCTCATTCAGCGCCGGATCGTTGGCGAGCGCAGCTTCGAGCTGGTGGCGCAACGGCTCGGGACCGGCATCGAGCAGCGCCCGCACCGAGCCCTGCGCGAGATATTGCAGCGCCGCCTGGTTGACGAGCCCCGCGAGCCGGGTCTCGATCCGCTGGATCGGTTCGCTCTTATAGGCACCGGTAAGCAGGCCTAGGCTGAAGTCGACGCGCGAGGCGAGCAGTTCGGGATCGGCGACGTGCCAGGTCAGAGTGCCCTGGATCGCTACGCTCTGGAAATCCTGGCTGCGGCCCTTCACGAAAATCACCATCTCGCGGTCGTCCATCGGCAGCTCCGCAATGCTCGCGGTCTCCGGACGGAACCAGAAGACCAGCCCGCGCCCGCTCTGTTTCACCTTGCCGCTGCGGTAGCGGATGACGTGGTTGCTCGCATCGCTACGCAATTGGGCGAGGAAACCGAGGTTCTTTATCGAGGCCATGACGGTTACTCCTGTGTCGAATGGTGGCGGAAGAGTTCGGCGGGACGGAACGAGGCACCGGTCTCGCGTTCGCCGGTCGCCACCAGCGTGTTCGCGGCGAGCATGCGGCGGCGAAAGGCGGGCTTGTTGAGCGATCTTCCCAGGATCGTCTCGTGGACGTCCTGCAACGCACGCAGCGTGAAAAGTTCCGGCAGCAGAGCGAAGGCGACATCCGAATAATCGAGCTTGCCGCGCAACCGCAGCATCGCGAGGCCGAGCATGTCGGCGTGGTCGAATGCGAGCGGCAGCGCGTCTCCATCCTGTGACCGCGCCTCGACCGGCCCGCCGGTCTCGCCGGACCAGGGGACGATAAGTTCGGCCAATGTCAGGTCGGGCGCCGCCTTCAGCGCGGCGGCGAAGCGGGCAGGGGGAAGCAGTGCGAAATACGCTACGCTGATCACCCGGGTGCGCGGGTCGCGGTCGACAGCACCGAACGTGTAGAGCTGCTCGATATAGGCGTCCGCCATCCGCACTTTTGTTTCGAGCACTCGGTGTGCCGCGGCATCGAGGCTCTCGTCGATGCCGACGAATCCACCGGGCAGCGACCACGTGGCGAGACAAGGATGCTTGGAACGCTGCAGGAGCAACGCGGCGGGCCGGCCGTTGACGACGCTGGCTAGGATCAGATCGACCGCAACCGATGGGCGATCGTACCGGTGTGGATCATATCCATCGAGAAACGCAGTCTCGTTCATCTCACACCCATATATCCTTCTGGCGTATTAGTAATATGCCAAAAGGATATATGTCAAGATGGTCGGGCGGGGGTGGATGAAGGTTTAGGCCCAGACAAGGGGTTCAGCGTATTCCTGCAAGCGCCGTCAAAGATGACGATCAGAAGGCACCGGCAGATTCGCCTAGGCGCGGTTCACCCGAACATGGCGAGGAGCCACGGCCGCGATATCGTTCACGCCCGCCAGCGTCATCGTACGCTCGAACTCCTCAGTGAGCAGCGTCAGTACGCGGTCGACGCCTGCCTCTCCGCCTGCCGCCAAGCCGTACAGATAGGGGCGCCCGATCGAACAGGCGGTGGCGCCCAGCGCCAGCGCCTTCACGATGTCCGAGCCGCGCCGGATGCCGCCGTCGCATATGACGTCGGGCGCATCGCCGATGGCGTCGCGCACTGCCGCGATCTGGTCGATCGGCGCAGGCGCGCCATCGAGCTGGCGACCGCCGTGATTGGAGACCATCACGCCGGTTGCGCCCGACGCGATCGAACGCCGGGCGTCCTCGGGCGTCATCACGCCCTTGATCGCGAGCGGGCCGTTCCATTCGCGGGCAAGCCATTCGACGTCGCGCCAACCGACCGAGCGATCGAACTGGCCGCCGATATAGTCGAACAGGGTCATCGGCCCCGATGCGAGCGCGTCGATCTTGTGGCTGACGTTCGCGAGATCGAATTTCGATCCTGTCATTGCAGGCAGCGACCATGAGGGATGACGCGCAAAGCTCATGAGCGACTTGAGCGTCAGCTTTGGCGGCAGCGACAGTCCGCTGCGCCGGTCTCGCTCGCGGTTGCCGGCGACGGGTGTATCTACGGTCAGCGCCAGCCCGTGGAAACCTGCGTCCCGGCAGCGCGCGACGAACTCCGTGGTCAGGCCGCGGTCCTTGAAGATGTAGATCTGGAAGACCTTCGGCCCAGAAAATGCCTGGGCAAGGTCTTCGAGCCGCGTCGTTCCCATCGTCGACAGGCTGTAAAGAATCCCGTGTCGCGCGGCAGCACGCGCGACGGCGAGTTCGGCGTGGCCGTGGAACATCCGGGTAAGGCCGGTCGGCGCCAGCATCAGCGGCCAGCGTGATGGCTGTCCGAACAGCGTCGTGCCGGTCCGGATAGCCGAGACATCGTTCAGCACGTCCGGCACCAACTCGTAGTGCGAGAACGCGTCGACGTTTCGGCGCAGCGACACCTCGTCGTCGGCACCACCGTCGATATAGTCGAAGATCGGTCGCGGCAGCCGTTTGCGTGCCAGCAGACGCAGGTCGGCTATGTTGTTCGCCCGTCGAAGTCGCGTCATCGGTCCTGCCACTTTTCTATCGCCACTGATTGCGTCCGTGATCAGAATGTCGAAGATGCGATTGTAATCTGCGCGCGGTCGGAGCGCGCTACAAAGGGCTTCGCTGTGCCCGTCCGCTGGTTGGCTGTGCCTCCCAACGACATCGGGCGTAAAACCAAGTTCTTGGGTACCTCGCGACGAGTTGATCACAAGCAGGGGAATAGACGCGTGGGTGTACGTCATCGGTTGATCGGCATGGCAGCCAAGCTGGTTTGGCGGATCGCCAGACCCCGCACGATCGGTGTTCGCGCGCTCCTGCTGGACCGGGACGGGCGGGTCGCGCTGGTGCGGCATACCTATGCCGATCACTGGTATCTGCCGGGCGGCGGCGTGAAGAGGGGCGAGAGTATCGCCGCCGCGCTGATGCGCGAGCTTGCCGAGGAGGTGGTGATCGCCGACCCGGTGATCGAGCGGGTGCTCGGCGTCTATCACAGTCGCGGGGAGGGCAAGGACGACCACATCGTGATCTTCGTCGTGCGAACCGCGGCGAGCGGTGTTCTCGCCCGCGCTGACCTGCAGGAGATCGAACAGGCGGGCTGGTTCCCGCTGGGCGACCTGCCAGAGACAACATTGCCGGCGACCCGACGGCGCATCGCCGAATACCAGCAGGGCGCGATCGGGACCGGGGCCTGGTAACGCGGGCGCTCGTCGGCCCACCGGACTGCACGATAAAAGCAACGATGCGCATAACGTGAGTTCGCGACGTACTTTGCCGGACTGCTACCTTAGTCCTCCGACCGCGGCTGCGGATCGGGAGGAGAGAACATCGTGAGCGAACCAATCGTTTCGACCGCCGACGGTATCGTGCAGGGGAGTGCCGCGGGCGACGTGCGGCGGTTCCTCGGCGTGCCCTACGCCGCGGCGCCGGTGGGCGCGAACCGGTTCGCGCCGCCACAACCGGTCATGCCGTGGCAAGGCGTGCGCGACGCGACGGTGGCCGGCCCCAACGCGCCGCAGCGGACCAAGGCGTTTCCCGGCCTCGATACCGTACCGCTGATCGGCGAGGGCTGGGCGCCGGGCGACGAGTATCTGACGGCAAATATCTGGCGCCCCGACGACGATCGGACTGGCCTGCCGGTGATGGTGTTCATCCACGGCGGCGGGTTCGTGATCGGCAGCAAGGACGCGCCGGTACAAGACGGCAGCACGTTCGCCCGCGATGGCGTGATCTGCGTCGCAATTAATTACCGGATGGGCGTGGACGGTTTCCTGCCGATCCCCGGTGTGCTGACCAACCTTGGTCTCCGCGACATGATCGCGGCGCTGACGTGGATACGAGACGGCATCACCGCGTTCGGCGGCGATCCGGGCAACGTCACGGTGTTCGGTGAGTCCGCGGGTGCCATGGCGATCGCCGACCTGATCGCCTCGCCGCTCGCCAAGGGATTGTTCCGGCGCGCCATCATTCAAAGCGGGCATGGCGGGATGACGCGCTCGGTCCCGGTGATGCAGCGGCTGGTGAAGAAGCTCGCGAAGATCTTGAAAATCACGCCCGACGCGGCCGGTTTTGGCAGCGTAGCGTATGACCGCCTGATCGACGCGGTCGAGGCGGTATCGGCACCCACTGCGCGGATCAATCTGCGCGACGAGGCGGGCCACGAACCGGTGTTCGGAATCAGCCGCTTCGTCCCCGTCCACGGCGACGACGTGCTGCCGGAGCGTCCGCTCGATGCGCTGGCGAACGGCGCGGGCGCGGAGGTGGACCTGCTGATTGGGACCAATGCGGAGGAGATGAACCTGTATCTCGTCCCCACCGGCGTGCGCGACAAGATCGGACGGTTGCTGGCGACCTATGTCCTCCACAAATCCCAACCCCGTGCGCGGCAAGTGCTGAAGGCGTACGGGATCGGCACGAAGGGCAAGAAGCCGGGGCAGGCGCTGACCGATGCGATGAACGATCTCGTCTTTCGCTGGCCCGCACGGCGGTTTGCCGAAGCGCACAAGGGGCGCACGCACATGTACGAGTTCGACTGGCGGTCGCCGATGTTCGGCGGCGAGCTGGGCGCGTCGCACGGCATGGAACTGCCGTTCGTGTTCGACACCTTGGCGTGTGCGACCGGCGAGCAGGGCTTGTGCGGCCCCAATCCGCCACATGATCTCGCCGAACGGATGCACGCGCTGTGGATCCGGTTCGCGACCGATGGCCGCCTGCCCTGGGTCGAATTCGATGCCGAGACGCGGCAGGTCTATTCGCTTGTCGGGCAGGAGGCGCGGCATGAGCCCGTCATGCCGGCCGCACCCTTCCTGCCCTGAGGACCGACGATGTATCTCGAACGATTGAAGCTGACCGGCCGCCGTGCGCTCGTGACCGGTGGCGCGGCGGGGATTGGTCTGGCGTGTGCCGAGGCGCTGGCGGAGATGGGCGCCCGCGTAACGATTGCCGATCACGACGAAGCAGCGATTGCGGCCGGGCAGGCGGTGCTCGCGGACAAGGGCTATGCGGTCGACGGCATCGCCATGGACGTGACCGATTCGGCGCGCGTGACGGAAGTTGCAGACCGGCTTGGCGCGATCGACATCCTCGTCAATAACGCCGGCATCGCGCGCAGTGACACCCCAGCGGAAGACGTCGCCGACGAGCATTGGCTGAACGTGCTCGACGTCAATCTCAACGGTACCTTCTGGTGCGCGCGCGCCTTTAGCCGGCACATGCTGGCGGCGGGGAAGGGCGCAATCGTCAATGTCGGGTCGATGAGCGGTTTCATCGTCAACCGACCGCAACCGCAGAGCTATTACAACGCGTCGAAAGCCGCAGTGCATCAGCTTACCAAGAGCCTTGCCGCCGAATGGGCGCCGCGCGGCGTGCGCGTCAACGCGGTTGCGCCGACCTATATCAACACCGTTCTCAACAGCTTCGCGGATCGTGAGGGCGAAATGTTCAAGCGCTGGATCGACGGCACGCCGCAGGGCCGTCTCGGCGAACCCGAAGAAGTCGCGTCGATCGTTGCATTCCTGGCCTCGGATGCGGCGAGCCTGATGACAGGTAGCATCGTCCTCGCCGACGGCGGCTATAGCTGCTGGTAGCGCACCGATCGGCGAAGCCCGCGAGCCGGACGGCATAGCACGAGACCTTTCATACAGGTAAGCTATCGGATAGCTCTGACTGTAGAAGTAGCCGGCAATGGATCGGCGCTCTACAGGGATGAGGATCCAATGCGCTTTAAGACATTGCTCGCCGCCGGATGCGCCGCCGCCGCCTTCACCACCGTGCCAGCCTTCGCTCAGGACGCTGCCGTATCGGCGACGCAGGGCGCTGCCGATACGGCCAAGACCGCAACGCCCGTCAGCTCCGATGACATCGTCGTCACCGCCCGCCAGCGCCAGGAGTCGCTGAAGGATGTGCCGATCGCAGTGACCGCGATCACCGGCGATCGGCTGAAGGAGCTTCAGGTCAACACGGTGAAGGACATTGCGTCCTACACGCCGGGTCTCAACATCAATTCGGACAGCGTCGGTCGCGCGTTCGTGTCGATCCGCGGCATCGGTACGACGCTGATCGACACCGTACAGCCCGGCGTCGGTATCTTCATCGACGGCGTCTATCAGCCGAACACGTCCTACCTCAACTCGCCGATCGTCGACGTTGCGCGGATCGAAGTGCTGCGCGGGCCGCAGGGGACGCTGTTCGGCAACAACACGCTAGGTGGCGCGATCAACGTCATAACACGCCAGCCTGGTAACGAATGGGAAGGGCGGTTCGACGCCGCGGTCGCCGGCACGGACAATTACGCGTCGGTCTCGGGCTCGGTCAGCGGGCCGATCGTGCGCGATTTGCTGCAGTTCCGGATCGGCGCGTCCTATCACGAGCAGGACGGCTTCATGCGCAACACGCTGACGGTCGGCGACATGAACCCGCTGAAGCAGCAGAGCATCGGCGGCACGCTCCGCTTCACGCCCGCCGACTGGGCGGTGTTCACCGTCAACGGCAACTACGACCAGGCCGCGGGCGGCAGCACGTCGTACATCCACGTCGCCGGGCCGACCGATTACCGCCTCGACGGCGCGACCAACGTCCTGAACCGCGCGGTGATCGATTATTACGGCGCGAACGTGAAGGGCGAGTTCGACGTCGCTTCGCTGAAAACCAAGATCACCGCGATCGGGGCCTACAACCAGAAGGATCTCTCCACGACCGGTGATGGCGACTACAGCGTTGTCGACCTGTTGCGCGCGAGCGGTACGTCGACGCTCAAGACGAAGACCGCCGAACTGCGCTTCGATACGCAGTGGAGCGATGCCTTCTCGACGTTGATCGGGCTGTACGGCAACCGCTACACGCAGACGAGCGATCAGCTGACGACGATCGATTTCCGCGCGCTGCTGGGGCCGACCTTCCCGGCGCCGGCATCGACTACGCCGTCGTCGACCTACGTCCGCAACGACACCCGCGCGATCTTCGCGACCGCGTTCCTCAAGATGGGCACGCTCGATCTCGCGGTTGGTGGCCGCTACGATCACCAGAAGCTGGTCGCGAGCCAGGTCAACGGCACGACGCCCTATTCGGCGCCCGACTACAAGAAGGACCAGTTCCAGCCACGCGTCACGCTGACGCAGCACTGGACGCCGGCGGTGATGAGCTACGCATCGGTCGCCAAGGGTATTCGGGGGGGCGGCCAGAACGGACCTGGCACGCGGCCGCAGGACGCGACGTACAAGGGCGACAATGTCTGGACCTACGAACTCGGTACGAAGTTCGATGCGTTCGACCGTCGCCTGACGATCAACGCGGACGTGTTCTACAACGACTATAAGGACTTCATCGGCCAGAACTCGCTGGCACCGAGTGAGACCGGCGGGTTCGTCGCGATCAACCTGAATACCGGTACGGTCGAAAGCTACGGCGCCGAAGTGGAGGCGCATCTGCGCGTGACGAACCAGTGGCGGATCGATGCCGGCGCATCCTATCTCCATGCCCGCATCACCGACGACAGCCAGTATTTCGCGACCACCGGCGTCCACGTATCGAGCGACCGGATCATCTTCACGCCCGATTACAACTTCAACTTCAACACGACCTACACCGTGCCGGTCGGCGAGAATGCGGTGCTGCTCGATGCCGGGATCTTCGGGAAGGGCAGCCGCATCGGCTCCTCGCTCGACCCCAATGTCGCGCCGAAACTGTCGGCCTATGCGATCACCAACGCCTCGCTCGGCTTCCGTTTCTCGAGTGGCCTGACCATCACGGCGTTCGGCACGAACCTGTTCAACACCAAGTTCATCGAAAGCTATATCGACAAATCGGCGCTGGTACGGGCCGGGCTCGCACCGCTGGCGGCGAACCTCGCGATCCAGGGCGACCGCCGCCGCTACGGCGTTCGCGCCAGCTTCCGGTTCTAGGATGACCATGCATTTCGACCCGATAGAACGCGCGCCGCTCGACCCGGCGTTCGTCGCGGCGCTCAAGCAGCGGTTCGGCGATGCGCTCCAGATGAGCGACGCGATGCGGCTTCACCACGGCAGCAGCGAGGCGCATTTCGCACCGATGCTGCCCGACGCGGTCGTCTTCGCGCGATCGACCGAGGAAGTGGTCGATCTCGTCAAGCTGTGCACCGCCGCCAAGGTGCCGATCGTGGCGTTCGGCGCTGGTACCTCGATCGAAGGCAACACGCTGGCAGTGCACGGTGGCATCTCTGTCGACCTGTCCGAGATGACACAGATCGTCACGGTCAACGCCGAGGACTTCGACTGCACCGTGCAGGCCGGCGTCCGCCGCGAGCAGCTGAACGAGCATATCCGCGACCTGGGGCTGTTCTTCCCGATCGATCCCGGCGCCAACGCGACGATCGGCGGGATGGCGGCGACGCGGGCGAGCGGGACCAACGCGGTGCGGTACGGCACGATGCGCGAGGCGGTGCTGAGCCTGCGCGTGGTGACGCCCGACGGCCGCGAGATCCGCACCAGCCGCCGCGCGCGGAAGTCGGCGGCGGGGTATGACCTGACCCGGCTATTCGTCGGTTCCGAGGGGACGCTCGGCATCATCACCGAGGTGACGCTGCGGCTGCACGGCATTCCCGAGGCGATCTCGTCCGCGGTGTGCAGCTTCGACACGCTGAACGGCGCAGTCGACACGGTGGTGCAGGCGATCCAGATCGGCGTGCCGCTCGCCCGCGTCGAGATCCTCGACGACATGCAGATGAAGGCGGTCAACGCCTGGTCGAAGCTCGACTATCCCGAACTGACGACGCTGTTCTTCGAATTCCACGGCTCGCCGCGCTATGTCGACGAACAGGCCGAGACGGTCCGCGAACTCGCGGCGGCAAACGGCGGCGGCGATTTCCGCTGGTCGAACCTGCCCGAGGAACGCTCGAAACTGTGGAAGGCACGGCACGAGGCGTATTACGCGGCGGTCAACCTGCGTCCCGGCGCGGTCGGCTGGGCGACCGACGTGTGCGTGCCGATCAGCCGGTTGGCAGAGTGCATCGGCGAGACCAAGGCCGACCTCCAGGCCTCGTCGGTTCCGGCGACCATTCTCGGCCATGTCGGCGACGGCAATTTCCACGTCGTCTTCTCGATCGATCCGGAGTCCGAGGCGGAACTGGCCGAGGTGTCGGCGATCAACGCAAGGATGGTCGAGCGTGCGCTGGCGATGGACGGCACCTGCACCGGCGAGCACGGCATCGGCATCGGCAAGCAGGATTGGCTGGTCGCGGAACTGGGCGATGCGGTCGATCTGATGCGGACGTTGAAGCGTGCACTGGACCCACACAATCTGTTCAATCCGGGCAAGATCTTCGCGTTCTGAAACTGCTCCCCTCCCTGGAAGGGAGGGGCTGGGGGTGGGTCGGCTTATTGGCAGGCGCTAGAGTGCGCCCCGAGCCGACCCACCCCCGACCCCTCCCTTCCAGGGAGGGGGAAGAAGGATTTGATATGGACAGCCTGCACCTCGTCGACCCTACGCTCCGCCCGCTGCTGGAAATCATGCCGCGGATATCGCTCACGGACGACATCCTGCCGGCGATGCGCGACCGGCCCTCGATGTTTCCCCCGGCCGACGAGTCGCTGGCGACGCTGGAGATCCATACGGTTCCAGGGCCTGCCGGAGCGCCCGATATCGATTTGCACGCCTTCCGCCCGGTGGGCGTCACTGGCGTCCTGCCCTGTATCTATCACATCCACGGCGGCGGCTATGTGATGGGCAAGGTCAGCGAATATGATCCGTTGGTCCGCCCGCTGATCGCGGACCTGCAATGTATGATGGTGTCGGTCGAGTATCGCCTCGCGCCCGAGACGAATTTCCCCGGCCCGATCGAAGATTGTTATGCCGGGCTCGCCTGGACGATCGCTAATGCCGATATGCTCGGGATCGATCCGACCCGGCTTGGTGTGATGGGGCAGAGCGCGGGCGGCGGGTATGCCGCAGCGCTGGCGCTGATGGTGCGCGACCGTGGGGAGTATGCGCTCGCGTTCCAGCACCTGATCTACCCGATGCTGGATGATCGTACGTGCACCGCCGCGCCGCATCCGTACGCCGGCGAGTTCATCTGGACCGCGCAGAGCAATCGCTTCGGCTGGAGTTCGTTGCTCGGTCACGCGCCTGGTGGCGACGACGTGTCGCCCTACGCGGCTCCCGCCCGCGCGACCGACCTTGGCAACCTGCCGCGTGCCTATATCGCGACCGGTGCGCTCGATCTCTTCGTCGACGAGGACATCGACTACGCGACGCGGCTGATCCGCGCGGGCGTGCCGGTCGAGCTTCACGTCTATCCCGGCGGCTATCACGCCTTCGATGTCTTCGCCGACGGTCCGGTCTCGCAACAGGCGCGCCGCGACAGCCACGAGGCACTGCGCCGTGCGCTTGCATAAGGATCTCCCATGACCGATTTCGCCCGACCGATCGAGGCAACCTCACCGCCGTTCGCAAGGACGCTGTTGCCGTTGCTCGCGCTCGCGCTGGCGATGGCGGTCGGCTTCACGATGATGGGCTCGTTCGGGACGGTGCAGGAGGGCGCGAAGGCCGAACTCCACCTTAGCGACTATACGCTGAGCCTCATCCAGGGACTGTCGGCGGCACTGCCGCTCGCGGTGTTCTCGATCCCGATCGGTATCTTGGTCGATCGCTACAACCGCGTGCGGATGATGATCGGGCTCGCGCTCGTGTGGACGCTGGGCACCGTGCTCACCGGCTTCGCGCAGGGCGTGCCGCTGCTGTTCGTCGCGCGCATGCTGACCGGGATCGGCACGACCGGTGCGCTGACCGCGGCGCTGTCGCTGTGCGCCGACTTCTGCGTCCCGACGCAGCGTGGCAGGGCGATGCTGGTCGTCAACCTCGGCAAGTCGCTCGGTATTGCGCTCGCCCTGGGCTTGTCAGGCGCGCTGTTCGGCCTTTTCGCGCATGGCGGCGCGCCGGCATGGTTCGCAGGCATGATGCCGTGGCGCAGCGTCCATCTGGGCCTTGCCGTCATCAGCGTGTTTGCCATCCTGCCGCTGTTCCTGTTGCGCGAGCCGGCGCGCCAAGAGGTTGCGGCGGGCACGCATGCGCCGTTTAAGGTCGTAGCCGGTGAGCTATGGGCGCGTCGCGTTTTCCTGATCCCGTTGTTCATCGGACAGATCAGCGTGGTGATGGCCGATGCCGCCGCCGGGATCTGGGTCTCGCCGGTCCTGTCGCGCAATTTCCACCTGCAGCCCGACCAGTTCGCCGGCTGGATGGGCACGCTGCTCTTTGGCTCGGGCGTAGTTGGTGCGATCGTCGGTGGCCTGTCCGCCGACCGGGGACAGAAGAGCGGGCGGCGTGGCGGCCTGCTGATCGGTGCGATCGTTGCTGCTGCGGTCGGCGTGCCTGCCGCGCTGTTCCCGATCATGCCTTCGGTCCCGCTGTTCGGGGTCGCGGTCGGCCTGCTCGTGACGTGCGGCGCCGTGACGGGCGTCGTGACCTCGGTGGCATTGACCGTTCTGATCCCCAATGAACTGCGCGGGTTGTGCATCGGCGCGTTCATCGCGATCGCCGGACTGATCGGCTACGGTCTCGCACCGACGCTGGTCGCGGCGGCAAGCGGCATGCTGGGCGGCGAGGCGCATCTCGCGCAGGGTCTCGCGATTGTCGGCGTGGTGACCAGCGCGATCTCCGTCATCGCCTTCACGATGGCAATGCGGCGCGCACCGGTATCGGCAACGGCCTGACCTGTAAGATAGCTCTTGCGCGAGCTATCCGATAGCTGCATGATCGACTCAATCCCGGCAATCGGGAACAGGAGATCGGTGTTGGGCGAGGGTAGCATGCAGAAGGAACGGATCACGGTGTCGCCCGAGATGGCGGCCTTCATCGGCGAGGGCTTGGTCGACCCGGCGGCTGTTTCCCCGGACGCGGTGGTCCTCTGCTTCACGCTTGGCGAGGACGCGCCCGCGCACGTCACCGTCACCACCGGCACGGTTCCTTCGGAGGAGCGCGCGATCCTCGTCCTTGCGGTCGAACGTGGCGCCTGCCTGCGGGTCTTCGATTACGCACCCGACGCGAACATCGCGTGCCATTTGCCGAGCGAGTTGCGGATGATGGTCGCCGCGATCCTCGATTGCACGCTGCCCGAACCCTGGCGCAGCACGCATCGTTCGGCAAAGTGCATCGAGCTCCTGTCCAGTACGTTCCAGCGGATCGTCGAGGACGACCTTGTCCCCCTTGCGGGCGCCGGGCAATTGTCCGCCCGCGACAGCCAGCGGATCGTCGCGGCGAAGCAAATGATCGACGAGCGCTGGGGCGAGAAGATGACGCTCGATTCGATCGCGCGTGCTTGCGGTCTGAACCGTGCGAAGCTCACGCGCGGCTTCCGCGACATGTTTGCGTGCACGGTCGCCGACGCGCTGCTCGACCGGCGGCTCGGGGCGGCGCGTCAGCTGCTGATCGCGACCGACCTGCCGGTATCGTCGATCGGATATCAGTGCGGCTATCTCAACAACGCCAGCTTCACGCGCGCCTTCTCGCGGCAGTTCGGCACGACACCTTCCTCGCTGCGCGCACCGCGGCTCGCGGCATGAGCGCGGCGAGCCTGCGACTGGTCGAGGGCGGCTCGCTCGTCGACCAGGCGGTCCACGCGGTCCGCACGCACATCCGCACGAACGACATGAAGGTCGGCGATACGCTGCCGTCCGAAGGTCATTTCGCGACCGAACTGGGCGTCAGCCGCCCGGTGCTGCGAGAGGCATTCGGCGCGCTGGCGGCGCTGCGGCTGATCGACGTGGGCAATGGCAGGCGCGCGCGGGTCGCTGCGATCGACGGATCGGTGATGGCGACGTCGCTCGATCATGCGGTGGCGACGGCGCAGATCTCGATGGTGCAGATCTGGGACGTGCGCCGCACGTTGGAACTGCGCACCGCCGAACTCGCCGCGATCGAACGCACCGACGACGAGGCGCGGACGATCGTTGGCTTGGCCGAGGCGATGGAAGCGGCGGGTACCGACGTCGACGCACTGACCCGCCACGACATCGCGTTCCACCAGGCGATCGCACAGGCGGGGCGCAACATGCTGTTCCTGCAGATCATCCGCTCGTTCGCACCCATGATGGTCCACGCGGTGCCTGCCGCCTGGGCAACGCGAACCACCGCGCGGCAGCGTACCGCCGTGCTGGCGCACCATCATAACCTAGCGCGCGCGATCGCCGACCGTGACCCGAAAGCGGCGATTGCAGCAATGAGCACGCATTTCGTCGCGTCCATCGGCGATCTTTTCGCGCGTCTTTGAGGTGCGCCCAGCCGGCATCGTTTTCTCCGGGACCGGTAACTTTTGAATCTTTTTACCTCGGCGCGTGCGCACGGGCGATGGCTTCATCTACCGCCTGGACCTGGTTGCCGCGACCGCTGCCATGTCAAACGCGACGGGCGGAAGAGCAAGATACCGGACATGGCTGGCTTCGCTACCCGTCGCATGCCATTCGCCGTTGTTCGTTCCTCAGCGGCATGCAACATGATGTGTTCAGGTTTTTTAGTCTAGCATCACCACTTCAACGACGGACGACATTCAAGGACGACTGATGCGCGCACCTCGGCTTTCCTGCCTGTTTTTCTCGAGCATCGCCGCTAGCATCCTCGTAGCGACGCCGGCGACCGCAGACTCGATTGCGCCTACCGGGCTCGAACGCGTGTTGAGTTTGCTGGTCGCGGAACGCTCCGGTGACTACGGCATCGCAGCCCTGGACCTTCGCGATGGCTCGACCGCATCCGTCAGGGGGGACACGCCGTTTCCGATGGCGAGCACGGTAAAGATCGCGATTGCCGCCGCCTACCTTGCGGATGTCGATCAAGGTCGCCGCACCCTCGGCGATATGATCGTCGGTCGTCCCGCCGCGAAGGTCATGGAATTGATGATCGTCCATAGCGACAACCAGGCGACCGACCAGTTGCTTGCCGCTCTCGGGGGCCCCGTCGCGATCCAGCAGTGGCTGTCGTCGCACAGGATTACCGGCATCCGAATGGACCGGACCATTGCCCAGTTGCTGAGGGAGCGTGGCCACCTTGCCGACAGCAAGGATGTCGCCACGCCAATCGCTATGGTCACGTTGTTGAACAAGCTCGACAACGGCACCGTTTTGGCGGCACAGAGCCGTCAATTTCTGCTCGAATTGATGAGCCGCTGCCAGACGGGCACGCGCCGTATCCGCGCCCTGCTTCCCGCGGGTACCAGGGTGGAGGACAAGACCGGTACGCTCGACGGTATCACCAATGACGTCGGGTTCATCACCATGCCGGACGGCCGCCGCGTCGCGATCGTGGTGTTCGCGCGAGGGGGGCGCGACCGTCAGCCGGTTATCGCCGAAGTCTCACGCGCGATTTACGACTATTTTGCGGATAGCGCCCGCAACGCGCTCGCTCTCTTCATGCAGATGCGGTGACCAAGGTTTAGTTTCCGGCTTACCGTGAAGTGTAGGCGGCACGGTTTTTGCCAAACGGCAAAGCATGTCGCTGGCCGGATCCTGCCCTCCTCGGTCTCTGGCCTAGGCGGAGGTTTCAGAGGGCGTCACCGATGCGCGCATGGTTACGCGCGTCGTGGCCACCGCACCGAGCACCATCAGTGCGCCGCCTAGATACAGGATGTTGCGCGGTTCGCCGCCCATCAGCGAGTGGTAGAACAATGGTACGGTCAGGCTCTCGATGATCATCGGGATGACGATGAACATGTTGAAGATGCCCATGTAGACGCCATTGCGCTCGGGCGGGATCATGTCGATCAGCATGATGTACGGATTGCCCATCATGCTGGCCCAGCCGATGCCGATGCCCAGCATCGCGACGAACAGCGCAGGTTCGGTGCGCAAGCCCGGGATCGCCAGCATGGCCACGCCCGACGCGAGCAGGCACGCGGCGTGCGCGCTTTTGGCGCCCCAGCGGCGGGCGAGCGGCACCAGCGCGATCGCCGCGACGAACGCGACGGCGTTGTAGAACGCGCCGAGCTGGCCGACGGTGAGGACCGTATCGCGGAACGCTTCGCTCTTGGCATCTGACGTGCCGTGCAGTGAGCGCGCGACCGCGAAGGTGATGAACTGCCAATAGGCGAACATCGCGTACCATTGGCACAGCATCGCGAGCGCGAGCTGCCGCATCGGCTTGGGCATCTCGACGAGCGCAGTCCTGAGATCGCGGAGCGTGCCGCCGAGCGTCAGCGGCTCCTTTGCGAGGCGCATTTTCTCTTCTTCAGGCAAGGGCAGTTCGGGCACGCGAACGACCGACCAGACGATCGTCGCCAACGACAGCACCGCGCCGATCAGGAACGCGATCCGCGTGATGTCGGGGATGCCGTTGCCATCCACGGCGTCCTTGTTGAAGCCGATCCACACCAGCAGCGACGGCAACAGATAGGACAAGGTCTGAGCGAGGCCGGTGAACGCGGATTGCGTCAGGAAGCCGGCGGCGCGCTGGTCGTCGGGCAGGCGGTCGCCGACATAAGCGCGGTACGGCTCCATCGTCACGTTGTTGGCGGCGTCTAGCACCCACAACAGGCTCGCCGCCACCCACAGCGCCGGGCTGTACGGCATCGCCAGAAGGCACAGGCTGCACAGCACCGCGCCGACCAGGAAATAGGGGGTGCGGCGGCCGATCCGGGTCGAGGTCCGGTCGCTCATCGCGCCGATCAGCGGCTGGATCAGCAGTCCGGTCATCGGCCCGGCGAGCCACAGCAACGGCAGGCTCGCCTCGTCAGCACCGAGATAGCCGTAGATCGGCGCCATGTTGGCCTGTTGCAGACCGAACGAGAATTGCAGCCCGAGGAACCCGAGGTTCATCTCGATCAGCCGCATCAGCGAGAGGCGGGGCTTGGTCATGAGGCCGAGGTTCATTGTCGTGCGCCTTGTACGAGATGGCTAGGCCCGGACCTATCGATCCTCCCCCGCCAGGGGGAGTTGGCGCCGAAGGCGACGGAGGGGGAGGACACGGAACCTGCGTTTCGCATGCCTCCCCCTCCGTCTGACAAGGGCCAGACACCTCCCCCTAGCGGGGGAGGATTGAGAGCTCGCAGGGTCACGCCGTCGGGCCCGCCCAGACGACGCCCCAGGGTTCGATTGCGAGGATGATACTGCAAGGCTGTTCGGACAACCGATCCTGCCAGCCCGCCAAACCTTCGATCGAGACGGGCGTGTCGGAGAAGTTCAGGAATACACGGTCGCTGCCGCAGCCGATCCCGAGTAGCGCGGCATGGCCCGTCGCGATGGCGATCGGCGAACCCGCGCCGCCGCTCGAAACTCGTGCCGTCCGCAGTGCCTCAAGATCCCCGCTGATCCGCCGCGCGACCGTGCCGTCGAGCGCCGTCCAGTCCATCTCGGGCCGGTGCAGCCAGCGGCCTTCGTGCGCGCGTTCGGGATCGCTGAGATAACTCGTGTCGTTGAGCAGCCCCGCCTCGTCGCCCATATAGGTCGTCGCCAGGCCACCACTCGCGATCGACAGCGCGTTGAGCAGTGCGATCCGCCGAAACGCCATTTCGTGTGCGTCGTCGTCCATCGCCGCTTCGAGGCCCGCTAGCGATGCCATCGTCCCGTTCGAGCCATGCAGCACCGAGCCATCCGACTGGAACGGCGCGCCGCGTGCCCAGCTGCGATCGCCGCCTTCGAGGAAGCGCGCCGCCGTCTTCAGCCGCGCGACCGGGTCGGGGTCGATCCCCGCCAGGTCGCCGATCACTGCGCCCCAGCCGATATCGTCGTGGCACCGCGCGTAGCTCAGCCAGTTGGCGCCGCGCGGCAGGCCACCGCTCGCCTCGACGATCGCGTGGGGGAGGGTGGCGGACTGTTCGGCCAATGCGACCCAGCCTGCTACCATCAGCGAATTGTTATAAACGAGATGGCATTCGGGCTCGAACCCGCCATCCCAGTCTGCGCCTTCGTCGGCGCCAAAATACGGCGGTACGAGCGCGGTCGGGACGATTGCCTCGGCCTTCAGCAGCGTTGCCGGCGCGACGATATCGAGCGCGGCACGAAGCGCGCGGACGATGAAATGCGCCTCGGGACGGTTGCGGCAATCGGTACCGATCTGCTTCCACAGGAACGCGATCGAATCGAGCCGGAACGCCTCGAAACCGTGGTTCGCCAGCCGCAACATCGTGTCGATGATCGCGAGCATGACTTCGGGATTCGACCAGTTCAGGTCCCATTGGAACGGATAGAAGGTCGTCCAGACCTGTCCGCCCATCGCCGGCACTTCGGTGAAATTACCCGGTGCGGTGGTTGGAAACACCTGCGGGAGGTCCGCCTCGTACGCCTGAGCCTCGTCCGCGGTCAGCACATGATAAAAGGCGCGGTAGTGCGGATCGCCCGCCAGTGCCGCCTTCGCCCAGGCATGATCGTCCGCAGTGTGGTTGAGCGCGAGATCGACGCACAGGCTGATCCGCCCATCGCGCGACCGCGCGGCGAGGCGCTCGACATCGGCCATCGTCCCCAGCCGGGGCTCGATTGCGAGATAGTCTGCGACTGCAAACCCGCCATCGCTGTCGCCCTCGCGTGCCTTCAGCAACGCGAGCAGGTGCAGATAGCGCACGCCGAGCGATTCGAGGTGGTCGACCCGGTCGATCAGCCCGTCGACGGTACCGGCGAACCGATCGACATAGGTCGAATAGCCGAGCATGTCGGGCGCGACGAACCAGTCGGGATCGCCCAGCCGCGCGTCGTCGAGCGCAACCATCGCCGCCGGGCGCTCGGCCACCCGGTCGCGGAGGATCGTTTCCATCCGCGGCCAGAGAGCCGCCAGCCGATCGGTCCCGTACAGCCGTTCGAGCTGGCGTTTGAGGAGGGGGGCGAGCGCGTCGATACGGCGCTCGGTGGAGGTCGTAGTCACGCTCACCCGCCCGATCAGAAGCCGACGCGGACCGCGGCGGAGATCGTCCGGCCGGTGATCGATCGCGCGCGGACGATGCCGTTGGTGGGGATCGCGCCTTCCTCGGCCTCGGTGATGCCCTTCACGTCGAACAGGTTGTTGCCGTTGACCGACAGCGTGACGTTCTCCGCCGGACGGACCGACACGAACGCGTTGACCTGCGTGTAGCCGGGCATCTTGAGGACGTTGTTGTCCTGCGCGAAGCTGTCCGTCGTGCCGATCACGTTCGCGCCGACGGTCAGCCGGCCGACATCGACCTGCGGGGTCGCCTGGAAGATGAACTTGGCCTGGCGACGTGGGCGGTTGCCCTCGACTGCGGGGTTGAGCACGTCCTTGGTGATCTCGGCATCGGTGTAGGTGCCGCCTGCCGACAGCGAGAACGGCCCGCGTGCGATCCGGCCCTCGAGCTCGACGCCCTTCGCTTCATATTCGCGGTTGAAGAAACGCTGCGTCGTCGCCTCGAAATTCTGCTCCTCGGTGCGTGCCCAGAAGCCGGTGGCGTAGAGCGAGAGACCGTTCTGGCGGAACTTGAACCCACCTTCGAGCTGGCGGACGAAATCGACCGCCGCGCCTTCGTCGGTCAGGCCGCCGGTGGTCGTGTTGATCGAGGGGCCGAACAGCAGGCGATCGGCATTGGCGCGACCGCCGCGGCTGTAGCGTGCGAACACCGCGGTGCTGTCGGTCAGGCGATAGTTCGCGCCGCCCGAGTAGGACAGATAGTCGTAGTTGTAGTTGAGCGGCGAGCGACGCGTCGGGATGATCGCGACCTGACGCTCGGGTGCCGAGATCACGCCGTTGCCGTTGATGTCGAAGGTCGTGATGCCGCTGCCAAAGCCCGCACCCAGATCGGCGCCGGCGACGCTGCCGCGTGCCCGACCGAAGTCGTAGCGCAGCGAGCCGTCGATGTTGAAGCGGCCGATCTCCAGACCGAGCTGCGCGAACGGTGCGTAGGTCGTGTAGTCGAGATCGTACGACCGACGGCAGCAATTGCCGAAGCCGAATGCCGAATAGCCCGGCGTACCGTTCTGCGTGACTGGAACGCCCGCTGCGGTGCGGATGTCGACGAGCTGCGAGCGGCCGTCATCGGCGACGGTCTGGACGAACGAGTTCCACAACCAGTCGCTCTTGATGTCCTGACGCGAGGCGTAGAAGCCGCCGGTGATCGCCAGCGTTCCGGTACCCACCGGCACCGAACCGTTGAGGCGGATGTCGTTGGTGATGTTGTTTAGGCTCTTCAGGTCGACGTCGAACAGTACGACGTTCGCGAGCAACCCATTGCCGTTGAGCGACGCCGGGTTGGCGATCCGCTGGCCGATCTGCGGTCCGCTCGCGTAGAACAGCTGCGACCCGGCGCCGCCGATGCCGTTGGCGATGGTCTGCGCCGAACCGACGGCGGACGGGAACGGCGAGGTGAAGCCGCCCGAGATGTCCGAATAGCGGAAGCGTTCGACGATGTTCCAGCCGTCCGCGACCGGGATCTGCGTTTCGAGACCGGCCGAATATACGACGGGGTGCTGGCCGTCGCGGATCGAGCGCGTGACGAGATTGTTGTTGCCGTCGAGCGTCTGGGCGGTGCGGATGTCGGCACTGTGCAGCGTGCCATTGTTGATCGAGAAGTTGGTGATGTTGCTGTAGGTCGGGTCGCCGTTGGTGCCGGTCACCCGTACCGGGTTGGGCAGATAGCCGATCGCGCGGTCGTCGAGATACTTGCCGTACAGGCGGACATAGCCGCCGTCGCCGAACGACTTCGTGATGTTCGCCTTGAACTGGCCGCCCTTGACGCCGTCGAAGCCCACTTCGCGCTGGCCGTCACCGATCCGGTAGAAGCCGCCGAAATGATAGGTCAGCGTGTCGGACAGCTTGCCGCCCTGGTCGAAATCGACGCGGAATTCACGGTAGTCAAGCCCGCTGCTGAGCTGGAACGCGCGGCCTTCCTGCTCGCCGGTCTTCGAGAGGAAGTTGATGACGCCGCCGGGCGAGTTCGATGCGAAGGTCGAGGCCGAGCCGCCGCGGACCGACTCGACCGTACGCACGTTGAAATCGGCGCGCAGGAAGATGTCGGCATTGCCGAACGTGATGTCGCCGAATTCGAGGATCGGCAGGCCGTCTTCCTGCAACTGGAGGAACTTCGAGCCGCCCGATGCGACCGGCAGGCCGCGGACCGAGATGTTGGCGTTGCCGTCGCCGCCCGATGCCTCGACCCGGATGCCGGGGAGGTTGCGGAGGAGTTCACCCGAGGTGCGCGGTGCGAGCTGGACCAGCGCATCCGACGTGATCGAGCTGGTGGTGATCGAGGTGTTGAGCTTGTTCGTGCCGCGCGCGACGGCGGTCACGACGATGTCGTCCTGCGGGACGTCGGTGGCGGGAGCGGCGGAGGTATCGACCGGCGCTGCAGCCTGATCAGCCTGCGGTGCGGTCTGTGCGGCCCCTGCGGTAGCGAACGATGCGGCGGCGATGCCGGCCAGCAATGCGTGACGTACTTTCATGCGACTCTCCCTGCGCGACGGCTTTCTGAGAAGCCCAAGGCCGCCTCCTACCGTCGCTGCAATCGATTGCAACAACTTTCACAATCGATTGCAGAAATCAGGCGGACTGTCTCTTTATCAGCGCAGGGGGAACGATCGCGGACTCGGCTTGCTCGCCGGCGACCCGCTTCAACAGGCGGTCGACCATCAATTCCGCCCCGATCGCAAGATCTTGGCGGATTGTCGTCAACGACGGTGACGTGTGCGCTGCCAAGGAGACGTCGTCATAGCCGATGACCGCGGTCGTGGTGGGAACGTCGATCCCCGCCTCGGCCAGTGCGCGCAGCACGCTCATCGCCGCCACGTCCGATGCGGCGAAGATCGCCTCGGGAAAAATGCCGCGCGCGAGATGCGCCGCCACCGCGGCATGAACCGCCTCCGGACTCATCGGCGTAGCGAGGACCGTGTACGCAACACCGGCCTGGTCAGCCGCCGCAGCGAACCCTGCAAGCCGGTCGGCAAACTCGGGCGGGGCAGGGTCGCCGACGAACAACAGCCGCTCCCGGCCTTGCGCGATCAGATGCTCCGCTGCCAATCGCCCGCCCGCGACATTGTCCGAACCGATCGTCAAATGATGCTGGCCGGGACGGTTCGCGCCCCACACGATCAGCGGCCGATAGCGCTGCGAAACCCGCTCGATCGCCGCGAACTGGTCCGACTGGCCGACCAGTAGCAACCCATCGATCCGGCCGCTGTCGACCAGCCGTTCAAGCCAGTCGTCGGCATCCGGAATGACCCGCGACAGCAGGATGTCATACCCGCGCTCGACCAGCAGGTCGGCAAGGAACCCGAGCAGCGACAGGAAGAACGGGTCGGTCAGATGCTGCGTCTTTGCGTGCCCCAGCGGCAGGACCAGTCCGATCGCACCGGTGCTCTTCATCCGTAGGTTGCGCGCCAGTTGGTTCGGTCGCACGTCATGCTCGCGCGCCAGCACGCGTATCCGCTCGCGGGTCTGCTCGTTCACGGAGGAATGTCCCGCCAGCGCACGCGATACGGTTGCAGTTGAAACGCCCGCGAGTGCGGCCAAATCGGCGAGTTTCATTGTGATGGAGTTCCTCGTCGGTACGCGCGTTCGCCCGTCGTACAGTCAGCACCGGGGGGCTGCAATTGTCGGGCGAATTACCGACGGATTTGTACGATCCGGTCATCGAGAGAGTGCCAACGACTATATGGCAATAGGATCGCCATGCGATCGCGAACACTGCCGTAGCGTCATCGTCCGCTTGCCGAATGCATCATCGTGGCGTTCGACGCGAACTAACGCATCCCATGCGAGGCGGTGACCGGGGCTGCAAGGTAGCGATCCAGGAACTGCTGGTGCGTCGGCATGCCTGCGACTGCGTCCGCGATCGTGCGGCGAATATTGGTCAAGACGCCAGCCAGTTGCGGGCCACCCATGATGCTGCCTAGGCGGTGGTGGTCGCGCGGGGTCAGGCGCTGGCCGAGCATCACCTGCACCCAGCTGGCGACGCGAAACAGATCATCGCCACCCTGATACGCCTGCGCACCTTCGGTGAAGAGCGCGATGCGCTCCACGAGCGTGTCGGGGATCGGCATGTCCCGGCGCGCTGCCCAGAAAGGTTCGGGACGTTCGTTGAGGTGGTAATGGAGGATGATGAAATCGCGGACGCGCTCGAGCTCGGCCTGCGCCTGATCATTGTACCGCTTGACCAGCGCGGGTGCGATTCCGCCGAACGGGAAGGTCTGCATCAGCCGCGTAATGCCCGTCATGATCAGATGGATGCTGGTCGACTCGAGCGGCTCGACGAACCCGCTGGCAAGGCTGAGCGCAACGCAGTTCCCCATCCATACCTGCCGACGGCGACCGGTACGGAACCGGATCAGCCGCGGCTCGGTAAGTGGTGCGCCGTCGATCGTGGCGAGCAACCGGCCATTAGCCTCGTCGTCCGACAGATGATCGCTGGCATAGACCAGCCCGTTACCGACGCGGTGCTGCAACGGGATACGCCAGCGCCAGCCCGCGTCATGCGCGATCGCGCGCGTGTACGGATGCGCCGGGCCCGTCGCGGCGGTCTGCACAGCTAGCGCGCTGTTGGTGGGCAGCCAGTGCGACCAATCCTCGTAACCGGCGGCGTAGGTGCCTTCGATCAGCAGCCCGCGAAAGCCGGTGCAGTCGATGAACAGGTCGCCCTCGACGCGCTCGCCGGACTTCAGGACGAGCGCGCGGATGAAGCCGGTCTCACTGTCGCGATCGACGCTGGCGATCCGCCCCTCGATCCGTTTCAGCCCGTTCGCCTCGCTGCGCGCGCGCAGAAAGCGGGCATAAAGGCCTGCGTCGAGGTGATAGGCGTAGTTGATCTGGCCCTCGGAGGGGAGCGCGAACCGCTCCGCCTTGGCCGCCTGGAGTTCCAGGCAATAGTCGCCGATCTCGCTCGAATCCCCGTCGGCTTTCGCGGCAAGCCAGAAATGGTGGAAGTCGCCCATCCAGGTCGATTTGCCGATGTCGCCAAACGAATGGATGTAGCGATCGCCGTCGCGTGCCCAGTTCTCGAACGAAATGCCGAGCTTGAACGTTGCCTGCGTCGCGCGCATGAACTCGCGTTCGTCGAGGCCCAGGATCGAATGGAACGCTCGCATCGTCGGGATCGTCGCCTCACCGACCCCGATGGTGCCGATTTCTTCGGATTCTACGAGGGTGATGTCGAGCAGCTGCCCCAATTGCCGCGACAGGGCGGCGGCGGTGAGCCAGCCCGCGGTACCACCGCCGGCGATGACCACTTTCCTGATGCGCTGCTCGGCCATGTTCGGCTCCTATCGGTTGATGCGCTGGAGGATCTTGGCGCGCAACCGGCGTGCTGACATCGCATCCAGCGGCGCGAGTTCGCCCTGCGCGTGCTCGGGCAGGTGCTCCCTGGCCTGATCCGCAGGACCGAAGACATAATGGTCGAACATCGCGCGCCACGCCTGCTTCTCGTGATCGGGCCGATCGCGCAGCGACAACAGGCCGTGGAGCAGGGTGTTCATCGGCGTATCCATGAACCGTGGCACCGCGTTCCACCAATAGTTGATCATCACGTTGAACGGGTCCAGCGCCTCGACATTATGCCACCACAGCGCCGGGTAGAGCAGCACGTCGCCCGGCTCGAGTTCGGCAATTTCGGCATGTGCCAGCGCCTCGGCAAAGCGTGGGTGCCGGTCGAGATCGGGTGCGCGGAGGTCGACCATGCTGACCACCTGTCCGGCCGGCGTCGGCTCCAACGGTCCGGGGTAGAGGTTGGCGACCTGTTCCGGCGGGAACAGCGTGAAGCGTCGTCGGCCGACGATGCAGCACGCCAGATTGTTCGACATGTCGTAATGCGTCGAGGCGGTGGTACGATTGCCGATCCAGATGCTGACCAGCGGCGGGTTCTCGACAAGCTGCGGGTCTTCGAACGGCAGCGCGGCCTGCGCGCGAAGGCCAGGCAGGTACAGATCGATGTCGGTCGAGCCGATATAGATGGCGGGGGCTTCCGGATCGTCGAGGCCGGCAAGGAGCTGGTCGAGATAGCCGGACAGCGAGCCACTCTCTCGCTTGAAATTCAGCGCGGTACAGTCGTCGGAATACCCGAAGCGGCCACCGATCGCCGGATCGCCTACGTACGCCGTGACGGGACGGCCACCGTCGAACTGCTTGAGCCACGTCATTGCCGGCTCCGCACCTTCCCGCCCGACAGCCACCAGCGGCAAGTGGCTGGCGATCCCGCGCAGGATCACCGGAACGCCATCGGCGATCAGGTCGGCGATCGGCACGCTGATCGCGCTCGTGCCCTCGATGACACGCGTACGGCGCGTGATACCTGCCACCGGGATCAACCGTTCTGGGTGAGCAGAGATTGCTTGCGCGCAATCAACTGCTGGATGTTGCCGAGCGACGCCGCGGCCAGGATGGCAAGACGCAGCACGCCTGATCCATGGAGCCGCTCGAGCGGTTCGCCTTTCAGACCGGCTAGATGCTCGAGGTCGACGACCAGCACGTCGGCTATGGTATAGCGGCGCTCTTCGCTGACATCGACGGTGAGCGTTACCGGCGTGAGCAGGCCAGCCTCGTCAAGCGCGGTATAGGCAGTCGGCGCGGTCTCCAGTCCCTCGTACAGCAGGCGGAGCACGCCGGTGATATGTTCCAGGTACGGTGTGTTGCCGCCATGTTCCAGGAACAGCGGCAGGCCGGCGCTATCGCCGACGCGCCCGTCGTCGAGATCGACGTGCAGCATCGGCTCGCCGACATCGTCCCCGGGGTCCCGGACCATCCCGATCGAGAAGGGGCCTCGCTGGTGACTGGCGGGCACGTAGCGGCTTGTCCAATAATCGCCGGACAGGAACAGGTTCTCGTCGCGGTCCAGCCCCAATAGGGCATAGGCCTGCAATCCCTCGTCACGGCGGCGGAATATGATAGCGAATTCGCGCTGCACCTCCTCGAACTCCGCGGGGAATATCAGCGTCTGGTTGGCCGCGTCGCCGAACGCGGCGCCCGCCCGCGGGCTTACGCGTAAATCGGCATGGTCGATGTTGTTGATCTGTACGGGATTCATCCGCTCCGGTCCTGTTGTTGCCTCACGCTTATCAGCGCGATCGCGACCGACAAAGGAAAAGGCCGCTGCACGGCACGGCGGCGGCCTTCTTAGTGGGGGCGGGAGTGGACCAAGATCCACTCCCGCCGGCATCAGAAACGATAGCGCGCGCCGAGATAATAGCGTGGCTTGAGTTCCTGCACATACACCAGGTTCGTCTCGGTGCGGGCATATTGGCGGAACGGCTCGCTGGTCAGGTTGACCGCTTCGAGCGAGACCGAGAACGCTTTCGTGACATCGTAGCTTATGCTGCCGTCCAACGTACCGAACGCGGCCGTGAACAGCGGGTTGCGATTGCCGCCCTGGTTCGTAGCCGCGAGATACTTGTCGCGCCAGTTGTACGAGACCCGAGCCGAGATACCGCCCTTATCATAGATTGCCGTCAAGTTGGCGCTGTCGCCCAAACCGCTCAGCGCGAAGATGTTGACGTTCGGATCGGCATAGGGATCCACGTTCACGTCGCCACTGACCTTCGTGTACGAAACCGCGAAACCGAAGCCGGTCTGACCGAAGAAGTTGGTCCAGGCGACTTCGAAGCCGTGAATGTTGCCTTCCTTGTTGTTGACCGGCCCGCTGATCGCGAAGTTCACGAGTGGATCATTGGCGTCCCCGACGAGATCGACCGCAAGGGCAAGGGGATTGTAGACCGCATCGCTGATTTCACCCGTGGCGGGATTGAGCGCGCCGCGGAAGGCCGCCGTCGTCGCCGCCTGGTTTCCGCCATTCTGTTGCAGAAGCGCCGCGTAGGCGAACAGGTTCCTATCCGTTTGGGTAATGCCGTTGTTTCTGAGAAACGCCTGCGCAATACCCGAACGCGACCCTGGTGCGCCTGAACCCGGGTCGCGCAGCCCGAACAGGTTACCGTTGGTTATCTGGTTGCCGACGAAGTTGCGCACGTTCTTGTTGAAGAAGCCGACCGAAACGAAACTCGTAGGCTTGTAATACCACTCCAGCGATACGTCGAAATTGTCCGAGATCAGCGGCAACAGCGCTGGATCCTGCCGCGTGGCGGGGGCCGGGGCCGCACCGAGTGCTGTCGGACGGTTTGGAGCGTTTGCCGTCACGGACGCGAACAAATTGCCATAGTCCGCCCGGGCCAGCGTACGGCTGAACGAGGTGCGCGCCATGACGTTGTCGAGCACTTCGATATTGAAGTCGAGCGACGGCAGCAGGTTGTCGTACTTCGACTTCGCGATGACCGCGGCGCCTGGAGGTCCGCCGATCACGGTGAAGTCATTGTCCGACTGCCAGGCTAAAGCCGTTGGTATCGACTGAAGACTGACCGACTTGACGCGGGTCCGCTCGTAGCGAACGCCGATCAGCGCGTTTGCACGGCGTCCGCCAATGTCACCGCCCCAGGCCATCTGGCCGTAGACCGCTAAGTTCTTCTCGCCAACGGTGTCGTCCGACGAACCCTGCAAAGCGTCGGGGCGGCCCAGCTTCGCATAATAGGGTGAGAAGATGTCCAACAGTTCGACCGCATCCCCACGAAATGCGACCAGCGCCGACCCGGTCGAGTTCGGGTTATACTTGTCGAACTTGCAGGTCATGCAATAGGTTTTCACAAGATCGCCGGCGAGTTCCTGGACGCGGCCAGTGTCCGTTATGCTCCAATCGCCAAGAATCTGCTGGTTATTGGAACTCGCCGAGCGAGTCGTTGCATCCACATAGTTGCTGCCGACCACGAAACGGCTATCGTTGCCGAGATCCCAGCCCAGCTCACCACTGAACTGGTTGACTCGCGACTCCTGCTTGGAGAAGATCCGACGCGCAACCTGCGTGCCCAAGTCTCCGATGTCGAGGATGTTGTTGCAATTGCCGCCGCGGCCGCCGTTGGTCGCGTTGCAATCGTTGAGCGTTTCCGACTGCTGTGGGAAGCCGCTGCTGAAGTCGACTTTGTGCGTAGCGCGAACCGGAGCGCCGATCGAGATCGTCGTCGCCGACGTGCCGTTCGCATTGTCCGGATTCGTGGTCGACTTCGAATGGTTTGCATCAAGCTTTAGCGACAGCACGTCGGTGAAGTTCCACTTGACGTTGCCGCCAACCGAGTACAGCTCGGTCTTCGTGGCGAACCGTTGCTGCTCGTACCCCTTATCCGCCTGCTTAGCCTCGGCCAAGATGATCGCAGTCTGCATCTTCTTGTTGTCGTCGAAGGTAACGTCGCTGAACGGCCGCTGGAACCAGTTGGTTTGCTCGCTACGCTCGTCGCTCAACTTGTTGCGCGCATACAGGCCATCGATCGTGATCTCCAGCCGATCCGTAGGCTTGAACTGGATGTTGGCCTGACCGTTGATGCGCTCGCGGCGGTTCTCGGAGAACTGATAGCGGCTGTCGTTGGGGATCTGCACGTACTGCGTCGTAGGACGGTTCGTGATATTCGTCGTCGGCGTGATGTACGCGCCCGCCGTATTCAAGAAGTCGGCCAGCGGAACGATGTTCCAATAGTTCGGGTTCGACTGGATCGATGTCGACTCGCGTAACTGATAGCTGCCGAAGACGTTGACGCCAAAGGTTTCGCTGGGATTTTTCCAGTTGATCAAGCCAGACAGTTCGGGCGTCACCTTCTTCAGATTCGCCTCCGCGTTCTCGACCGAGCTGTCGTACAGTGCCTTGGCGCCAATCGAGCCCGACAGGCCGTCTTCGCGCGCGTCGAGCGGCCGGCGGGTGATGACGTTGATCGCAGCGCCGATGCCGCCCGTCGGAATGTTCGCCCGGCCGGTCTTGTAGACTTCGAGCGTGGCGACGCCTTCGGACGCGAGATTCTGGAAGTCGAACGAGCGGCCGGTGCCGACTGCGAAGGCGTTGCCGGTGCTGGTGTCGATGCTGGTCGACGCCAGCTGGCGGCCGTTCAGCGTGACGAGGTTGAAGCCGCCGCTAAAGCCGCGGACCGCGACCTGGGAGCCTTCGCCGTTGGCGCGGGTGATCGACACGCCGGTGATCCGCTGCAGCGATTCCGCTAGGTTGGTGTCTGGAAACTTGCCGATATCCTCGGCCGAGATGGCGTCGACGACACCTGCGGAATTACGCTTGATGTCGATCGCGCGATTCAGACTGGCTCGGATGCCGGTGACGACGATTTCGTTGGCCGGACCGGCCGTCCCTTCGTCGAGCGTGCTAGCCGCGGGCGCCGCGTCGGGTACCGTCTGCTGCACGGTCGTCGTCTGAGTGCTCTGGCCGGTCGCAGTGGTCGTCTGCGCGATCGCAGTGCTGGAAGCTGCCAGCCCGGTCACGACCGCGATGGTCGATACCGAATGCGCGAGCGTGCGCGAAAATTTCATCATAAATCCTCCCCCATTCCCGGCCGCCCTGATCAGGCCGGATTGCACACGGTCGTTGCCGTGTATGATAGGGCTACCATCAGCGGAGCGGGTGTCAACTGCGGGAGGGAAGTAGACCCGTACGATTGTCAGAACTTGATCGACCGACATCGCGAACAGTCCTCGCGGAATACCATCATTTACAGGGGTTTACCTGATCAGGTTATCGTAGCCGGATATGATCTCCCGATTCCATCAGTATTGAACGTAATGGAATCTGTCTCAGCTGTGATAAAATAAGCACTATTATGATAGTATGAAGACGGTGTGCGGACGGCGCAGTCTGGGAATCACGACTATGCCGGAGTGTTAGCTTTAAGGTCAGTAATTGTTACCCAATAAACCGGCATCGCCACGGGATACCTTGGGTATGTGCGTAGACTTCATGCGGGCAGATGGACTTGAAGCAGTTTCGTGGCTGGATTGCGGTCACATGATCCCCACCGTTAGCGATACGGATCGTTGCGGCACCCGCAATCCTTAGGGACTGCCACCGCGCGATTGGACCGATTTGGGAAGGGCGGTCCGGCGCCGGTTCGCCAGGCGCGCTCAAACCTCACGAAGTTCGGTTCCTGCAACTTCCGCTAGCGATGCGGCGCTGTTGGGTTGTCACACGTTGGTCGCAGCCACCGGTCGGTTCGGCGAGGCGCGCCATCGTAGCGCGCCTCCCGTGGTTTACATCCGGAACGATACCGATGCGACGAACGTCCGGCCGTTCTTATAGAACGCGGTCGGCCGATCGCGCGAGCCGCTATACTGCGTGTAGGTCGAGTCTAGCAGGTTCTGCGCGTTGACCGTCAGCGTGATCGCCTTGGTCAGGTTGAAGCCTGCCGAGAAGTCGAGCTGGCTGTACGGCGCGACCATGTCGATCGAGTTCAGGCGACCGATCGCGCGGAAATACGACGACCTGTAGTTGTAGCTCAGTCTCGCCTGGAACGGTCCATTCTCGTAATACGGGATCACGTTGACGGTGTGCTTCGACAGATAGGGCAGGTTCAGCCCTTCGTCGGTCGAGCTCTCGGCGTAGGAGTAGTTCGCCTGCAGCCCGAAGCCATGCCAGATCTCACCCTGTGCCGAAACCAGCGCACCGTTGACGTTCGCCTTGCCGCCGTTGAGGGGCTGCGACACGAGATAGGACGCGTTGGTCTGCGTCAGTTCGTTGAAGAACGTCTGGCGGCTCAGGCCGTTGAGGATGTAGTCCTTCACCTCGCGGCGGAACAGCTCGAGCGACAACAGCGTCCCTTCGCGCGGATAATATTCCGCCGACAGTTCGTAGTTGGTCGACTGGTACGGCTTGAGGTTAGGGTTGCCGCCGCTCGCATCCAGCGTGATGTCGTTGCGACCGACCGAACCACCGAGCTGCTCGTAGCGCGGGCGCGCGATCACCTTGGCAACGCTGCCGCGGAAGATCAGGTGCGTGCCCGCTTCATAGGCAACGTTCAGGCTCGGCAGGAACTTCAGATAGTCGTTCTCGACCCGCTGCGGCACGATCGTCGGCAGGCTGCCGTCGGTGCCGGAGACTTGGTCGGCATAGTTCGAGACGTTCTTGGTATAGACAAGACGACCACCGATGTTGCCGCGAAAACCGCTCTGGTCGAAGTTCAGCTGGACGTAGTTCGCCGCGACCGTCTCGTCGACGATGTACGATGCGGTGGGCTTTGCGACGGGGATGTTGATCGAGTTCGCGAGGATGTCGATCACGGTCTGCTGCGACAGGTTGATGTACTTGGTCGCGTTGCCGGTGCCGCCGGTGCCGTCGAACGTACCGTTTGGCGTCGTCATCGTGTCGACGCCGAGGCTCGCCAGCGTGTAGTTCGAGGTCGAGTAGTTGTTGAAGCCGCTCGCGTTCAGGCGGTTGCGGTGGTCGGTGAACTTGCCGCCGATGCGGATTTCCTTGAACGGCCCCGCCTCGAACGGAATGACCGCGTCATAGCCCGCGTAATAATCGCGATCGATCGTCTTGGAGAAATCGATCCCGCCCGCGCGCGCCGCATTCAGCTGCGTGCCGTTGACAATGACGGGGGCGCCGTCGATCGTCTGGAGCTGAGGGCTGTTGCTGCGACGATAGTTGGCAGGATTGGTCAGGTCGCCAACGTAATCGACGTTCGCGCTGTCCGAGGTAAAGCCATAGCTGTACGGAAGGTCGGTCCGCACATCGAGCAGATACTCCGGATTGCGCCCGCCGATCGCCTTGCTCCAGCCGCCGGTCGCCGACACGGTCGAACCGCCCGGGCCCTCCCATTCGGCAACGAAGTTGAGGTTGTCGGTGGTCAGCTTGGTCTTGCGGATCAGCAGGTCAAGCTGCGCGCTCTGGCTGTTCGCCGAGGCCGCACCGAAGCTCGCATTGGTGACGACGCCGTTCGCGACCGTTGCCGACTGGAGAACGTCGCCGCTCCACGCGCCGGGGATCACGTACATCGACTGGCTGCTGTTGTTGTAGTTGCCGTCGATGTGCAGGCCGTTGAGCGTCAGCGTGATGTCGTCGGTCGGCTTGGCCTGGACCGTACCGACATAGCTGATGCGCTTACGCTCCTGCGTGAAATACGCGTAGTTGATGCCGAACGGCGATACCGCGTTGGCGAGATCCTGGCGCGTGCCGCCGCTCACGGTCGCGCCCGGGTTCTTCAACACGGGCTGGCCGCTCGCATCGCGGATCAATGCGTTGTTGGCATCCTTCTGGAAAAAGCGGTCGCCGGCATTCTCGAACCCGAAGAACTCGACGCCCGAGCGCGTCAGGCTTTGCTTGTCGTAGGTGACGGCGCCGAGCACGCCGAACGTGCCGCCTTCGTTGTGCCAGCTGTACAGACCCGAGGCGCGGACGTTACCCTTGTCGGCGCGGTCGTTGTACGAATAGCCGCCCGATGCGAAGATCGAGTTGGCGGGCGTGTCGAGCGGACGGCGCGTACGGACGATGACCGTACCGCCGATGCTGCCTTCCTCGATGCGCGGCTCGGGCGACTTGTAGACTTCGAGGCGCTCGACGAGTTCGGGCGCGAGCAGCGAATAGTTGAAGGTGCGGCTGGTCGGATCGTTGTCGTTGCCACCCCAGTCGGCCGAGGCGACCGCATGGCCATCGAGCAGCATGCGGTTGAGCGCGGGGTCGGTGCCGTGGATCGCGACCTTCTCGCCTTCGCCGAAGCGACGGTCGATGCTGACGCCGGGAACGTGCGAGAGGGATTCGGCGACGTTGCGGTCGGGGAACTTGCCGATCGCCTCGGCGCTGATGACGTCGACGATCGCGTTGGCGTTGCGCTTCACCGCGATCGCGCTGCGCAGGCTGCCGCGGATACCGGTGACGACGATGTCCGTATCAGCGCCGTCCGGGGCGGGATCACCCTGGGGCGCGGTGGCGACGGGGGCGGACGATGGCGCGGGCGCCGACTGCGCGAGAACGGGTTGCGCGAAAACTGGTACCAGACCGAATATCGCCGCACCGGATGCGAGCAAAACCTGCTTACGAAAAACCATCGTCAAAAGCCCCTTCCCATCGACGCCGCAGCGTCACCCTTCGACACGGTCCTGCCCGTATCGCTCGACTCACCTCACTGGCCGGACCTCTAAAGGGTACTGTCATCGCAGCGTGGTATTGGTAATATATAACCAATCTAATTCCTGACGCTATCGGAAAATTACAGTTTCGTGTCGGCCGAATGCGTTTTGCAAAGCCCCCAGGAATCTCATGATCGTTTTGGAGATGGTCCGTCCACAAAATGCCAAGCTGGCCGAGACGACGCTGCGATCTCAAGACGTCAGTGATCTGGGATGCTACCAATCTATAGCATAGTGCAAGCGGTACCCATCGTCCGCATAGTCACAACCGACCGTCGAACTTAGAACCTGCCCGGCTAGTCATCCGGCACGTATAGGCAGCTTATGGAATCGCGCCTGTTCGGCTAGATCGATTGGTCCGAAATGCGACCATCCGTGATCTGCGTATGACGATGCGCTGCGGATCGCGCGCGATCTGATGCCGAAAATCCGAGATGTGTCCTGGTTTGGGGTGGAAGGCAGGCGAGATCCAGCGTCGCTGACCGGCAATCTATGCCGAACGATCGCGCCCGCCGATCGTTTTCGACTCGTTCGCAGGCCCGCCGACCATGTGGAGGGCCAGCAGCAGCCAACTGGCGAGGCGTTTCATCGAAACACCTCGCCAGTTGGCGACCATCCGCGCGCGTGCGCTCGGTCAATCGATCGTTCTAACGTCTTAGAAGTTGATCCTCACGCCGACATTGCCGGCATAGGATCGCTGTTGCGAGGACAACACGCCGGTTCCCGTGGCGTAGAGGACCAGCGCCGAGGCGAGCGGCAGTTGGAGTCCGGCCTTGCCGACGAACGCGCTTTGCGAAGGTCGAGCGCCTGCGATCGTGAACGACGGATCGGCCAGCGCGACAAAATCGACACCGATATCACGGTCGCGGCGGAACTCGTGCAGGTAGCTCGCTTCGATCATCGGCCGCAGCGCTAGGCCGTTTCCTAACGGCACGCTGCCATCCATCCGCAACCCGACATTCACCGGGAGCGACGTCGTAGCCTGTTTGCCCGCCTGTAACGCCAGCACGCTGCCGCGCTCCGCGAACGCATCGGTGTAGAGACGCGCATATTCCACCGCGACGAACGGCGTCAGGTCGAACGACTGGACTGCGATGCGCTGACCGATTTCGCCGCGCAGGCGCAACTCCGCGGCGTCGTACCGTGCGATTTCGGTTTCGCTGGCGAGGCTGCCGATCCCGCCCGCGGTCCGCGTCGTACGGATCGCGTAGTGGCCATAGCCGAGCGATCCGCGGACATACGTGCCCGTCGGCAACGCGTACGAGGTGTAGGCCGAGACGTGATAGCTCGACGCCTTGCCCTTGGTCGCGCGTGCCACGGTGTTGAAGCGGGTGTCGAGCCCGCCCGCGACGAAACCGGCACGCCACCCGGTCGAGACCTCGCCGTCGAGCCCGATCACGCCGCCCCAGCTATTGCTGCGGCGATCGACCGTACCGTCGCCGTCCCGGCCGTCAGTCCATTCCCGACCACCCAGCGGCCCGCCCCAGAGGTGCATCTGGGTATCGGTCAGGACTGCACGCTGCTGATCGGTCACGGCATCGCCGAATACCCGCCCGGCAAACAACGCTGCGCTGTTCGCGTCGGCAAGGCCTTCACCCGAGAGGGTGTCGAGCGCTGCAGTACCCGCCGCTGCCGAGCCCTGGCTCGTGGCGTAGACCGTGTTGAGCAACGTTGCCGCACCGGCGCCGCTCGCCAACGGCACCGCGCTCGTCAGCGCCGCCGCGACGCGTTGCTGGTTCGCGGTGACCCCGAGTGGACGATAGTCGATATCGGTCCGGTTGAGGTTCAGGCTTGCCGCCGTCGTCGAATAGTCGAGCATAGCGCGCAGGTTGGTGGGAACACCCGTGACGTTGGCGAAGCTGCCCGAAACCCCACCGGCTGCCGTGACCAAGGCGATGCGCGTGACCGGTAGCGTGCCGACCGAGCCCTGGACGCGCACCATGCCGTCGAGCTTTGCCGCGCCGGAAACGACCGTGCGGCTTCCAAGCGTAGGCAATACCGTCTCCACCAGCGTCGCCCCGCTGGCGAGCGTGAGCGGACCGTTGATCGTCAGCGTGCCCGGCGTGGTTCCTATGCCGGGCACCAACGTACCACCGCTATTGACCGTGACTGCGCCAGTGCTGCCCGTGCCGCCGAAGACGGCGCCGGTGTTGACGGTTGTCGCCGAGACGATCGAGCCGGTGACGGCCAGCGTGCCGCCATTGACAATCGTCGGGCCGGCATAGCTGTTCTTCCCGGTCAGGGTCAGGCTGCCCGTGCCGTTCTTGGTCAGCCCGCCGGTTCCGCCGATATCGTTGCCCCAGCTGTCGGCGGCCGCATAGCCCCCTTGCGCGGCGTCCATCGTCACTGCGACCTGACCGTTGAACGCGCCATAGCCGTCGTTCGCGGCATAGAGATTCAGCTGGCCCCATCCGTCCAGCGTGTTGCCGGTGAGCACGGGATAGCCCGAGGGGAGGGCGGTAGTCGCGAGGATCTCGGTCCGCTGCGCATCGGTCAGATACCCGAACCGCGTCAGCAGCAGTACTTGCGCCTGCACCGGCACGTCCGCGGCCGTCATCGCCTTGACCGGACCGACCGGTGCGAAGCCGTAGGTCATCTCGGCAAGGTACGTCGCCTTGTTCTGTGCGATGTTGGCATACGGATCGGCGGCGGTTGCGCCAGACGCGTTGGCGGCGGCGATGCATGCCGTGACGGTCGCGGTGCCGCAGGCCGACTCCAGATAGGACTGGGTCTCGGTATAGGCCTGGTAGACCGCATACGCGCCGGCATTGGCGGGGTTGGTCCAGTCGAGGCGATTGCCCTTGGCGTCATACAAGGCCGCGTAGATGTTGGTCGCCGACAGCGCCGTCGCCTCGATCCGGGCGCCCATGATGTCGAGCGGCGAATGCATGCCCGCCAGGATACGGTTGGTGCCGAGATCCGCCGCGCGCGCGAGCAGTTCCTGCCCTTGCTGCGGGATCAGGAACGCCGTGCCCAGCGCCTGCAGCATGCCCGAATTGGTATGCCCGCTCGGATAGGCGCCGTCGGCATAGGGGTTGGACGAATTGATGATCTGAAGCATCGGAGTCGGTACGTTGACGTCGGTCGTCACGCGGTACGGTCGCGGCGAGGCACCGATGCCGGGAACATATTCGCCGACCTTGAACGTCGCCGCGGTGAACTTGCCCGCGGAATCGAACGTGCCGAAATTGGGCGCGGTGATCGGCTTGCCGCCATTTGCCGCAACCATGTCCGCCGTCACGACGAACCCGCGTACCCACTGCGTCGTGGAGGCGTAGGGTGCCGGCGTGGTGAAGCTCGACAAATACGACGGCACGATGATCGCCGCGGTGTCCGCCAACGTCAGCGCGCCGCGGTTGGTGTTGACGTTGTAGTTGGCGAACCGCGGATCGAGCGGATCGATCGGCGGGTTCTCGCCCTGATACCGCGCGAACGTCCGCTTGGCGGGCTCGGTCGACGAGCTGGCGCGGACGGTGTTGTTGATGAAGGCGACCGCGGCGGCCAGTGGCGTGGCGGTACCGTTGCCGAACTTCTCGGCGCCCGGGCTGAAGCTGTTGCCGAGATTGATGTTGGCGACATAGTCCGCGAGCGTCGCGGTCGCATAGCTGGTCGGGGTAAGCGTGTTCGGTGCCGACCCGCTGGTCGAGGCACCGGCGCCCGCCATGTAAAGATTGGTCAGCGCGCCCAGGCCATTCAGGATGCTGTAGGCCTGGTTGGTGCGATCGTCGTGGATCGCCGCGAGGGTCTGGCTCGGCGTGCGCGCGTTGGTCATCGTGACGACGGTCTTGTAGTTCTGCACCATCACTTCGGGATGGTCGCGGATCAGCTTCACATAGCTGTCGAGCAGCTTCGGAACGAAGCTGCCGATCGCCGGATTGCTCTCGTTGACGTAGTTGACCGGTGGCGATGTCGGGATCGTCTGCGTCGGGATCGTCTGCGTCGGGATCGTCTGCGCCGCGATCGACAGCGGCGTCAGCATCGTTGCCGATGCCGCACAGACCATGAATTTACTTAAAGACACACCATTCCCCTTACGCGTTTCGAAGCGGGGCATGGCATCCGGCGGCGACGGTTTTATGCGACTTATGTTGCAGGTGCGTCATAAAGACGGGGGTCGCGGAATGATCGCTTGGGCGGTCGGGTTGCTGAACGATAAGCCCCAGATCACGCAAACTGTGTCAGAGCAAGGGCCGCCAGAGTGGGTGCTTGCGGCGCTTAGTTTATCTTCCGCAGTGCGGCGAAAACTGCCCGATGGGCATTGGACGCTCGCATCAGACTCTCAAGTCATGGCGGGGTTGGACACGCTAGGATGCCGCGTCGGACAGGTCGTGAATGCGTGGCCCCTGTCTTGCCGCGACCGTTGCATCGTTCGACGAGGGCCATCGCACCCTCGTCGAACGGCGCAGCGCTGTCAGGCGGCCTTCGCGGCCATCCGGGCGGCCAGCTTTTCTTCCTCGGTCCAGACCTTCCGCTCGCGCGGTGCCTTCGCCGGCTTGACCTGCTTGACCGGGCCGCCACCCAGCACGGGCGCGCGCTTGGTCGAATGGCGCGCCACTTCGCAGTGCCATTCGTGATCGTCCTGGACGGTCAGGGTCCGACCGATCTCGCGCTCGACGTCGTGCAGCCATGCGCGCTGTTCGGCATCGCACAGCGTGATCGCGAACCCGCTGCGACCGGCGCGACCGGTGCGGCCGATCCGGTGGACATAGCTTTCCGGGAGGCTGGGCAGGTCGTGGTTGAACACGTGCGTCACGGTGTCGACGTCGATCCCGCGCGCGGCGATATCGGTCGCGACGAGCACCTGGACCGTACCGGCGCGGAAGGCGTCGAGCGCACGCTCGCGCTGGCCCTGCGACTTGTTGCCGTGGAGCGCCTCGGCGGTGATGCCGGCCTCGCCGATGAACGCGCAGACGTCGTTGGCGATGTTCTTCTGCAACGTGAAGACGACCGCCTGGCCCATGTCGGGAGTCTTGAGCAACGCCAGCAGCGCCGCTTTCTTGTCGGTCGCATCGAGGAACATCACCGACTGGTCGATCCGGTCGACGGTTGTCGACGGCGGGGCGATCTCGACCTTCGCCGGATCGCGCAGCAGGCTCTCGGCCAGCGCGGCGATCGACTTCGGCATGGTCGCCGAGAACAGCAACGTGTGGCGATCTGTCGGCAGCGTCGCGACGAGCCGCTCGATCGGCTTGGCAAAGCCCATGTCGAGCATCTGGTCGGCTTCGTCGAGCACCAGCGCCTCGAGCTGCGACAGGTCGCAGAGCCCCTGATCGACCAGATCCAGCAAGCGCCCCGGTGCAGCGACGATGATGTCGACCCCGGCTTCGAGTGCCTTGACCTGATGGAACTGGCTGACGCCGCCGAAGATCGTCATCACGCTCGGCTTTAGATGGCGACCGAAGCTCTCGAACCCTGCGGCGATCTGCGACACGAGTTCACGCGTCGGCGCGAGTACCAGAATGCGCGCGCCGCCCTTGGGCGCAGGGCGGGGGTCGGCAGCGAGGCGATGCAGCAACGGTAGCGCGAAGGCGGCGGTCTTGCCCGTGCCGGTCTGCGCCATGCCGAGCATGTCGCGCCCCTGCAGCAGCATCGGGATCGACTGCGCCTGGATCGGGGTGGGGTGGGCATAGCCTTCCTCAGCTAGCGCCTGCAGCAAAAACGGCGCCAGGGAAAGATCGGCAAAGGTCATGGTCATGGTCACGCGGCGCCTCCAGCGCTGAGCTAAACTGCGCCTTGTAGGCAAGCATCTTGTGAGCGCGGGCTGGTAGGTGCGATGCTGCACTGCGTCAATGTCGAAAGCGAGGCGCGGGTGGTTGCGGTGAAGCACTGCCTTAACCAGACCGGAGCGTTACCGGCCGGGTTGCTGATCCCGCCAGATCCAGCGCAGCACGTCAGGCAGGATCGATCCGCCATCGGCATCCGAGTGCGTGCCCGCGGTCCAGGCATGATTGGTGTCGTACCGCGGCCCCGCGTGCTTTTCCGCGTCCGCATGCGCATTGGCCCATTCGAGCGCTTTCAGCATCTGCTGGTTCGCGAGAAACCAGTTGCCGTGTTCGTTATCCAGGTCGTTGCGTCCGTCCTGAAGAAAGACGCGCAAGGGGCGGATCGCGCTCTTCCGGATCAGGCCGGGATAGGTATCCCCGCCATAAGCCTGCGGCGTACCGTCCGGACCGAGTTTTAGGCCGATCGAAGTATAGCTGCCGATGAAGCTTATCACGTTGCCGAACGCGTCCGGATGGCGCCATGCGACGGTCCATGCTGCGATCGCACCACTCGACGTGCCGCCGATCGCGCGCCGCTTCGGATCCGTCGAAAATCGCCATCGCCGCGCCACGGCGGGCAGCAACTCGTCCAGCGTCATCCGGGCATAGGCGTCGGAAACCGCGTCATACTCCTCGGGCCGATGGTCCGGGTTCTGCATGCCGAGCGTATCGGGATACCGGACGGAGACATTGCCCGGCGTGACGAACACGCCCAGCGTCTGCGGAATGGCCTTCTGCTCGATCAACGTATCGAGAACCGCGGGAAGCTTCAGCGACCCTTCCGGATTGACCGCGCGCTGGCCGTCCTGGAACAGTAGCAGATTGGGTGGCCTCGACGCATCGTAGCCTGCCGGCACATACACCCAATAGCGCCTGACCGTGCCCGGATAGACCCGGGAATGGAGTTCGAACGGGCCCTCGACCCTGCCGTGCGTCAACGAGGTTCGCACCACGGCGTCGGCCATCCGGACAGCAGCGACCGACGTCGTACCCGACCCCAGCGCCAGCAACATCGTCGCCATGATGATCGTCCGCATCGCCGTTCCCCAATCGTCGCAAGAGTCCTACCACAGGAGGATCGGCAAGATCGACGCGGTAGTCGATAGTGTACTCCGACCACCGGCAGGCTCCTCGCGGTAGCGTAGTGTTGGCAGCCGCGTTGCTGGGACTGGCGAAGGCGGTCTTCCCGACCGACGCGGCGCCGAGGAACGCCAGTCCAAGCACCGCATCATACCATCAATTTACGTCGCCGCTACGTGGGGATCGGTGCGCGTACGCCAATGACAGTCGCGCGAGTTTCGTGGACCTGCTCGACGCGATCGTAGCGAACGGGATCACGACGGTCATCGATTGAGCCCTCGCCTTCGACGACGCGCCGGGCATCTCGGCAAGGCGATGATCGCGTTCCGACCGCGATTAGCCGCTTAAATTACGCGATCCTGTCGGCAAAGGCGCGAGGCACGCGAACGACCGTGCCGTGGCGTGCGTTCTCGGGAAACCGGACGCGCGCGCTCTCGTCGGTCCAGTGGACGAAGTCCGTGGTCGAGGCGCCACCGAAGCGATGCTGCTCGTATACGTCGTAATAGACCATGTAGCGGTCGCCGAGCCGTATCGCCGTCGGTCCCTCCGTCATCGGTTTGGTGAACGGCGCGCTGACCGGCCCGAACGGACCGGTCGGCGAGGCCGCGGACCGGCTCACCAGCCACCGCCGCGTTTCGGTGTCGTGCGTTTCGTCCTTGTAGATCAGCCGCAACCCGCCGTCGGCCAGCCTCAGCCAGGTGAAGTCGATCGAGTCGGTACCGGGATCGAACAACAACTTGGTCGGCGTGAACGTACGAAAATCCTTGGTGCGCGTATAATAGGGGCGCAGCTTGATCCCCGCGAACTTTTCGCCGGCAGTCGCCCCGAAACGGCCGTCGATGCTGCTCGACCACATGATGACGAAGTCGCCTCGCGCGCGATCGTAGATCGCCTCGGGCGCCCAGCTGTTACGGACGCCGACAAAGCCTTTGATCACCGGAATGGCCTGTTGCGGCGACCAGTGCATCAGGTCGCGCGATGTGGCGTGACCGATGACAGGGCCGAACCAATCGCTCGTCCAGACGAGATGCCAGAGCCCATCCGGTCCCTGCACCAGGTTGGGATCGCGCATCAGCCTGTTCTCGCCGACCATCGGCGTCAGGAAGCCGCGACCATTGCCCAGCGCGCGAAAGACATACCCATCGTCGCTGCAGGCGAGCTTGAGCCCCTCGCGACCCTCATCCTTGTCGGTGAAATAGCTGAGCAGGAACACGTCGTCCGGCGCGGGACGCGCGGAGACGGGCAGGGCGGCACATCCGATTGCAGCACCGATACCGGCAAGGGCCGTACGCCGGTCGATGAAGTCCATGGTCGAATGCTCCGATACGGCGCGTGCGCCCGAGTTCAACGATCAGTGTGACAGCTGGATCGGTCATGTAAAGCACGCAACAATCGGAGTACTTCCCGGCGGGCACATCTCCTACTCCGCTCACGCCCGCATTGCGTACTGGCGGCAATGTTCCAGGTACCCCGCCTCATGGCTTCCCGCCAACGACACGACGCTCTCCCACAGCCAGTTCGGCGCATCGATCGCGCCGCGACGGTCCGCATTGAGCACGCTCGCCCATTCGTGGCGCGTGTCCGTGTCCATCTGGCGCGCGTGCGCCTTGCCGACAACGAAGGCGAGATACCGCGCCGCCTTTACGGCCTGTCCCGCGCTGAACTGTTCCACCTCGAGCTTGAGGTCCTGCGGCAACAATTCGCGAACGAACAGCGACCGATCGAGCGCACGCGCCGCGACCATCCGGCTACCGAGGTGAGGAGACAGCGCGCGTGCAGCCTCGACGACGCGCGCAGCCTGGTCGGATGGCATCTTCGCACCCTTTGCGGCAGGCGCGATCGGTGTCGTCGCTTCCTTCAGGTCGATCAGCGCATAGTCCGATCGCCCCTTCGCGTTCTTCAGCCCGACCAGTGCCGCAAACCGCAGCAGCCCGAGCGAACTGCATCCCTTCATCCAGTAGGCGGCGTCGACCAGCCGGACGGTCCGGTCCCGGTCCTTCGCGTCAAGCGAGAGAACCAGCGCTGCGACGTCCGGCTCGGTGACCAGTTCGGCGAGCGCGTCTCGTTCGGATTGCTCCAGCGGCCAGAACTTGTCGCCGAGCGGGATCATCGGCTCCTGCGTCGCGAACCGCTCCTTGGCGAGGTGCCGCCAGCGCCGCCCCAGCGCGCGGCGCTTGACGCTGCGAACCGCCTCGGGTTCTGGGCCTGCATCGTTACTCGCGGGATCGGCCATCGCGCTGGCATAGCCGGTGACCATCTCCTCGATCATGTGCGCGGTAGTCACGCCGGGCAGGTCGGAGCCTCGCGCCGCAGTCGCGAGCGACAGGCCGAGCCGGATCAGATCGTGCGCCGGGTTGCCGATCACCGCCTGATCGAGGTCGCGGATCTGGATCGCGATCCGCCCGCCACCATCGTTGATCGGGCCGAGGTTACCAAGATGGCAGTCGCCGCAGATCCAGATCGCCGGCCCCTGCGGAACGCGTCGCGACGCGGCTGACTCGTCGAGCCATTCGTAGAACTTGGTCGTGTTGCCCCTGACATAGGCATGGGTCGAGCGCGCCATCTTCAGCTGGCGCTTGGCGGCCAGGATAGCCGGTCGCTCGGCCAGTGTCGGTTTCGTCATATCGGTCCTTCGTGCCGCGACGGACGGTCCGTCGGGCAGTATATGCGCGTTGGGTTCGGTGGACTTGATGCGGCCAGCTCAACGGTAGCCGGCCGCAGATCGCTTACGAAAAGCCGACGACCGCATGCGGGACATAGGGTTCCTCCAGCCGCGCGATCTCGCGGTCGGTAAGGCCCAGTTCGAGCGCCGCGAGCGCATCGTCGAGATGCGCGGTCTTCGACGCCCCGATGATCGGCGCGGATACCTCCGGTTTCGCCAGCACCCAGGCGAGCGCCACCTGTGCCCTCGGCACGTCGCGCTCCTTGGCGATCGTCGCGACCGTCTCCACCACCTTGCGGTCCGCCTCGACGGTATGCGCGTACAGCGTCTTGCCGAACTCGTCGGTCTGCGACCGGCCGGTGGTCTGGTCCCAGTCGCGCGTCAGGCGCCCGCGAGCGAGCGGGCTCCAAGGGATCACGCCGACCCCCTCGGCATCGCACAGCGGCAGCATCTCGCGCTCTTCCTCGCGGTACAGCAGGTTCAGATAATCCTGCATGGTCGCGAACCGCGTCCAGCCATTCGCCTCGCTGACGTGCAGCATCGTCGCGAACTGCCACGCGAACATCGACGACGCACCGATATACCGCGCCTTGCCTGCCTTCACGACGTCATGCAGCGCCTCCAGCGTTTCCTCGATCGGCACGTCATAATCGAACCGGTGGATCTGGTAGAGGTCGACATAGTCGGTGCCTAGCCGCGTGAGACTGGCATCGATCTCGGCCATGATCGCCTTCCGACTGAGACCGGCGCCGTTCGGGCCCGGGCGCATCCGCCCGTGCACCTTGGTGGCGATCACCACTTCGTCGCGACGCGTGAAGTCCTTGAGCGCGCGACCGACGATCTCCTCCGACGTGCCATCCGAATAGACGTTGGCGGTGTCGAAGAAGTTGATCCCCGCCTCGACCGCGGCGCGCAGGATCGGGCGACTGGTTTCCTCGTCCAGCGTCCAGGCGTGATTGCCGCGAGCGGGGATGCCGTAGGTCATGCAGCCCAGGCAAAGCCGCGAAACGTCCAGGCCGGTGCTGCCAAGTTTGGTGTAGTCCATGATTCGTCTACCTCAGAGGTTCACGTGCCGAACGAACGGCACCGCGATGCGGTCCGGTATGATCGGCGCGATTGCGGAAACGCAGCGTCGCGGATCCCGACGTACGCGGCGAACGCGTGAAGAATGCAACGATCATGGTCGTCCGTCGTTCGCCCTGCATCCCCAAACTACACCGAAGGACCGATATGTTCGGACACATAAAGAAGGTGCGCTATGCCGTCGTCGGCGGTGGCCAGATATCGCAGCAGGCGTTCATGCCGGGCATCGGTCGCACCGACAATTCCGAACTCGCGGCGCTGGTCACGGGCGATCCGGTCAAGGCGGACAAGCTCGCCAAGCTCTACGGTATCAGGGCATGGTCGTACGAGCAGTATGACGAACTGCTCAAGTCGGGCGAGATCGACGCAGTCTATGTCGCGACGCCGAACTTCCTTCATCTGCAATACGCGGTTCCGGCGCTCGAAGCCGGCATCCACGTCCTGCTCGAAAAGCCGATGGCGTCCAGTGTCGCCGAAGCCGAACAGATCATCGCCGCGCAGAAGAAGGGCGGCGCCAAGCTGATGATCGCCTATCGCCTCCACAACGAACCGGGCACGGTCGAGATGATCACCCGCGCTCGCGACGGCGAGTTCGGCGAGTTGCGCAGCTTCGTCTCGGTGTTCGCGCAGAATGTCGCTGAGGCCAATTCGCGCGGTCACAACGGTTACTGGGGCGGTCCGGTGCCGGACATGGGGACGTACCCGCTCAACGCAGTCCGCAATCTGTTCGGGCAAGAACCCATCGCCGTGCATGCGATCGGTACAAAGACCCCCGGGCGCGGCTTCAACTTCCACGACACCGTGGCGGTCACGCTGCGTTTCCCAGACGAACGCGTCGCGCAGTTCAGCGTCAGCTACGCCACCGCATCGGCCGAGTTCTTCGAGCTCGTCGGCACGAAGACGAGCATCCACGCGTCGCCCGCCTTCATGTTCGGGCCGAAGATCGGCATCACCTATGTCGAGAAGACCAGCGCCGGCAGCAAAACGCACAGCTTCGATCCGGTCGAACAGTTCGGCAACGAGACTCAGTATTTCTCGAACTGCATCCTCGGGGATCTTCATCCCGAAGCCGACGGCGAGGAAGGCCTGTTCGACATGCGTGTCCTGGCCGCGATCGAGCGGTCGCTCGACACCGGCGAGACCGTGACGCTCGAACCCGCTTCACGAAGCCGCCATGTCGAACCGGACCAAGCGCTCAAGCTCAAGCCGGCGAAGGAACCCAGCGAGGACGAGATGATCAGCATCATCCCCCAATCGGCATGATCGACGCCGGCGTCCGTCTCCTTCGCCGCGATGACCAGCGGTGCAGGGGACGGATGCCGGGCGATTGCCGTGGTGCTTCCACGAAGGTCGTTTCCCGGTGACCGAGCGGGTTTGCGTGATCGGTACCGCTGGCTGGAGCATACCGGCCGCGGATCGGCCGAACTTCCCGGAAACGGGCACCGCGCTACAGCGTTACGCGACCGTGATGCACGGGGTCGAAGTGAACTCGTCCTTCCACCGGCCACACCGGCAATCGACTTGGGCTCGATGGGCCACCAGCGTTCCCGACGATTTCCGGTTCGCGGCAAAGATACCAAAGTCGATCAGCCACGATCTTCGCCTGCACGCCGCCGCCGCGCCGCTCGATCGCTTTCTCGACGAGGTGTCCGGCCTGGGTGGCAAGCTTGCGCTCCTCCTCCTGCAACTACCGCCAAGCCTCGCCTTCGATCATGCGACGGTCACCCGCTTTCTTGCGGACGTCGGCGAACGAACCGACACCAGCATCGTGTGTGAACCGCGCCACGCCAGCTGGTTCGAGCCCGATGTCGACAGCCTGTTAGCGACCCAGAAAGTGGCGCGGATCGCTGCCGATCCCGCGCGCATCCCGGCGGCGGCACGTCCGGGTGGCTGGCGCGGGCTCACTTATTACCGGCTGCACGGATCGCCCGACATGTACCGAACCGCGTACGGACTCGACCGCCTACGCGACTATGCGCGCCTGATTGCCGAGGACCGCGCAGCAGGACGCCTGGCATGGTGCATGTTCGACAACACGGCCGCCTCCGCGGCGCTGGGTGATGCGCTTCAGTTGACCGAACTAGTCGACGCATCGTCGGACGACAGGGCGGGCTAAAGCCCGATCTTCGCCAGCGCGGCGGACAATTCCGCATTCGATGCGGTGTCGTCCTTCGGAGAAAGCCGGTTCAGCACGGTCTGGACGCGCGTTTGTGCGACTTGGAGCGTCTTGTGCCGCACCTCACGCGTGGCGTTGGTCCGCCAGGACGCACTCTCGCCCAGCAACGCCGCCCATTTGGCCTCTTCTGCGGCCAAGATCGCCAGCGCCAGCCGCAACCCGTCTCGCCGGCCATGCGCATACTCGTCCGACATCAAACGGTTTTCTCCCTGCGACCTGACACCATTCACCGTCGTCGCCAATCACTATGCCGAGCGCCCCGTGAAGGGTTACCCGATACCAATGATCAGTCCGCCTTGATGCCGTAGCGCGCATACCGCCTGTCGACGCTGGGTAAAAGCCGCCGTGCAATTGCGAATTCCTTCGTCGCTTCGGGTCGCCGGTCCGATTTCGCCAACACGATTCCGCGCATGAAATGGCTTTCCGCCTGGTTGGGCGTCGACGCCAGCACCGCGTCGAGATCGGCCAGCGCCTGCTCGTACTTTTCGAGCCGATACCAGACCATTGCCCGGCTATCGAGCGGACCACTCGTGTCGGTGCTCAACTCGATCGCCCCGGTACAGTCTTTCAACGCGCTGTCGATCATGACCATGCGCGTTCCCTTGGCCCAGCATCGTCCGTTCATCAGTGACGGCGAACCCGGCTTGTCCGCGATCAGGCTGTCGAACAGCACGAGTGCTGCGGTGACGTCGCCATATTCTCCGAGCAGGCCGGCCTTGGCTTCGCGAAACGCGTTGCGCATGCTGCCGCCCAGCGCGATGCGCTGATCGAGCAGCGCCAGCGCTCCGGGCATGTCGCCACCTTCGGCCTTCAGGTCGCTGAGTTGGCCGATCGCCTGTTGCGACGAAGGATCGAGGGCACGCGCTGCTTCCGCGTCCTTGAGCGCCGCTGCCATGTCGCCCAGCTCGTGCGACTCCGTCGAGCGTTGGAGATAGAGGTCGATCGTCGGGGTGATCGCGATCGCGTGCGTCAGGTCGGCGACGGCACCGCGGCGATCCCCCACGCCGCTTCTGAGTGATGCGCGGCTGGTATAGCCGCTGGCTTCGTCGGGATCGTCGGCGATCGACTTCGCAAAGATCGCCTCGATCGCCCTCAGTTGCGTGGCACCGGGCGGGTCGCTGGCGTTGATATCCCAGCGACGCCGCGTGTCGGACGAGGCGACGATACGCGGTGCGCGCGCCTTCGCGGTCGTCAGGGCATCGCGCTCCGCCGGAATGCGGGCAACCGCGATCTCGCCGCCGACAGTGTCGATCCGCTCGTCGAGCGTGAACATACCGTTCGCCAGGCTGGCGCTGCGAACGATGTCGTACCCGGCGATGTTCGCCTTGAGATCGGGTTCCCCCTCCAGCGCGAAGGCACGGCCACCGTCGGGAAGGCGCAACCGCAAGCGATAGCGCATGCCGTCGGGCTGGTTGACCAGAACGGGGACGGACGCCCAGGTCGCCTTGCTGCGGTCGGGATCGAAGTTGACCTGATCGATCAGCCTGTCGACCGCGCGCTTGCGGCGACGGTCGTCGGTCGTCCAGATCGTGCTCGTCGCGCCGCGTGCCTTCAACGTGACCGCACCGGTGATCGGATCGGACGTGATCGACGTATCGACGAATTGTCCCTCGCCCAGGAAGCCTTGCAGGAACTGCCCGACGGCCTGGCGCTGCTCCTTCTCGCCCAACTGGGTCTTGGCCATCGTCAGCATCGCCGCCGGTCGCCCGTGGACGATTGCCGTCGCCTCGAACGCGCTGGGCAGGTCGACGCTGGCGGTTTCGTCCACCTCGACGATCAGGTCGATCACCGGACGCGCATTCGCGTGCGTAGCGATCCTGAGCAGCGCGGCACCGTCGGCGCGGATCGGCAGGACATAGCCGACGTCGGGCGTGTCGTGGATATCCGCAAGCCTCGAACCGGCGCCCGTCCCATCGAGCCACAGGGTCTGGCCGCCGATCGTCGCCTTCACGAAGACGTGGTTGAAAGCCGCCGCGCTCGGCAGCCTCTCGGCTACGAAGTCCCCCGATCCGACGGCGGCAAGGACCGGCTCGGCATCGATGCCCATCGCCCGCAGCATCGACAGCAACAGCACGGTCTTCGCCTTGCAGTCGCCGTAGCGAACCTCCCACGTGCGCGCGGGTTTCTGCGGAACATAGTTCCCGCCGTCCATCCCGACGGCAAGGTAGCGGATCTTGTCCTGGACGAGTTCCAGCGCGCGTTCGGCCCTGCCGATCGGCGTCGCATCCGCCTTCATGATCGCGTCGACCTCGGTCCTCAGCGGGGAGCCGGGCGCAATGGCGTTGGCTTCCGCGCCATATAGCGGTGCGAAGGTCTTCGAGACGTCCGCCCAGTCGGCGAACGTGGCGAATTCGATCATCGGCGGATGCCGGAACCGACTTGGCGCATCCTGCGGCATCTCGACCGGCTTTGGCGCGGGCAGGGCCAGGTCGAGCACGGTGTACTGCCCGTCGCGGATCGGCACGGCCTTGACGCCGTCGGCCTCCAGCTTCCAGCGCGGTGGCGTCGCGGTCGGCCACGATATGCGCGCGCGGGCAAAGGCAACCCGCGCGGGCAGGGCGATCATCGGAACGACGTTCTGCACGCGCCCGCCCAACGCAGCGTCTTTCGATGTCGTCGACGCCCGCAGCCGCAGGATGTCACCGACCTGAAGACCTTCGACCGCCAGCGTCGCCGTCAGGATACCCGTCAATTCGCGCTGTTCTAGCGCCTGTTCGCGCCGCAGGACCGTGAACTTCTGTCCGTTTGCCAGCAGGTCGATACGCTGGCTCCCGCGCCAGATCGAAAGTTCGTGAACGATGATGTCGCCCTTGTCCGGCGCCCAGGGCAGCGCGAGCGACGTCGCCTGCGCCAGCATCTCCGGCGACGTGATGTGCGACGCGACATCCATATAGGACCACAGCCGCCCGTCCTCGATCCGTTGCTGCGTATCGAAGATCACCAGCGCCGGCGTATCTGCGCCCGTCTTCGCCGCGTCCGGCAGCACGGCCGGAATGACCCAGCTAGGCGCGGCCTGATACAAGGGAAGGTCGCTGGCCTCCGCCGCAGACGTCGCCATGCACCCCAGCGACACCGCTGCAACCACTATACTTCGCACAATTCGGCCCCCCGATAGTCCCCGCGATAACGATATCGGCAAATTCGTCCGCAAGCCCAGAGAAATCGGAGAATGCGTGGATTCCTCGCGCGGAGGGCCCGGAACGATACCGGGTGCGGCAGCAAGGTCAGTCGCGTTCGGGCCCGGCCGCCGTCTCGCGCTCTGCAAGCCAGGTGGCGAACGGTGCGGCTTCCATCGGGCGCGCGAACCAGAAGCCCTGCGCCTCCTCGCAACCGAGCTGCGTCAGGATGGCGGCGGCCTCGCCGGTCTCGATCCCCTCGGCCACCACGCGGTAGCCGAGCTTGTGCGCCAGCCCGATCATCGTCTCGACGAGGACGAAATCGGGCCCGGCCGCTTCGGTGAGGTTGCGCATGAAGGCCTGGTCGATCTTCACGATCCGCGCGGGCAGGCGCTGGAGATAGGCGAGGCTGCTGTGTCCCGTCCCGAAATCGTCGATGGCAAGGCAAATGCCCGCTTCCGCCAGTTCGCGCAGCATCGCCAGCGCCTGGTCGGGCTGGTCCATGATCGCGCTTTCGGTCAGCTCGATCTCCAGCCGCTCTGGCCGCAGATCGAGCTTGAACAAGGCTAGCTGGATCCGGTCGATCAGGTCGGCCTCGCCGAGATTGGCGGCGGAGATGTTGACCGACAGGACCGGCGCGATCCCGGCCAGATTCCATGCCGCCATCTGGTCCATGGCCGCATCGATCACCCACTGCGTCGTCGCGCGCGCCAGCGAAGTCTCCTCGATGATCGGGATGAACTCGGCGGGCGATACCTCGCCCAGTCGAGGGTGCCGCCAGCGCAGCAACGCTTCCGCGCCCAGGCACCGTCCCGTCGCGAGCTCGATCCGTGGTTGGTACACCAATCGCAGCTGGTCGCCGGCTTCGAGTGCGGCGCCGAAATCCTGCAACAGGCCGTATTGGCGGCGGTGGGCGATGTCGTTGGCGGGCGAATGCAGCGCGATCGCGCCATCGGCGTTGCGCGCGTCTTGTGCAGCGCTGGCCGCCCCCCTCAGCACGTCGTCGGCCGAAACGCTGCCGATGACGAACGACCGGACGCCGATCGCGACGTTCGTGACGAAGCGTACCGACGACGTGGCATGCATCGTCTCGAAGCTCGACCGGAGCAGCGAAACATAGGCCAGCTCCTCGACACCCGGCGGCGAGATGAACGCGAACTGCGCGCTACCAACCTGATATGCGACCCGACCGGGCCCCAGCGCCACGCGCAGCGCCTGCGACGCTTCCCGGATGAAATCGTCGACGCGAGCGACGCCCAACGCACGCACGATCCGGCTAATCTGATCGTCGCGCGCCATGTCGACCACCACCGCGAACCGGTGCTCGCCCGGATGGTCCCGCTCCAGATCCATCAGGTCGTCGCGGAACTGGTTCCGGGTCGGCATGCCGGTGACCGGATCGATTCGTCCGAAGGCGTGCTGCAGCTCGATCTGCGCCATCACCATCGCCGCCAGATCGACCAGCGCGGCAAGTTCGGCGTCGGTGGCCTTGCGCGGTTCGGTCCCCAATACGCAAAGCGATCCGAGGCCGTAGCCATCGCTGGTGACCAACGGCGCGCCGGCATAGAAGCGCGTTCCGGCACGACCGAGCACGCTGTCGGCGTAACAAGCGTCGGCCTGGAAATCCTCGATGACGAGCGGCTGGGTCGACTCGGCGACCTGCGCGCATGGGGCCTTGTCGCGCGGGATGCTGCGATGCTCGACGCCGACGCGCGACTTGAACCATTGCCGGTCGCGATCCGTCAATGACACCGCAGCCACCGGCAATCCGAAGATCTGGCTGGCCATCCGGGTTATCCGATCGAAGCCCTCGCTGGCCGGGGTATCGAGCAACTTCAGCTGGTACAGGGCGTCCAGCCGAGCCTCTTCGTGATGGTCGCGCACACGATTCCTTTCACGTTCCCCTCTATGATCAAAACCTTAATGGTTTAATCCATGTCAGACTATATAAATGAAATCTAGGTTTATCTAACGCTAGTCGTCCGCGGCCCGGTTAAGTCTGGACTAGCGCCGTCCGGCCCCTATTCTGTTGGCGGGGAGAGCGGGCATGCGATTTGCGAGACTGTGGGCGGCTCTAGCGATCGTCGTTGCGCCGGTTGCCGCGTTCGGGGGCGATACGCCGCACGTCACGCTTGCCACGCCCAACATCTCGGATGGCGCGATCACGCGCTTTACGGTGCGGTTCAGCGACGCGATCGTCCCGCTCGGCGATCCGCGCGCCGCCTCGCCGCTGAAGGTCGACTGCGCGGTGTCAGGTGAGGGGCGCTGGGTAGATCAGCAGACCTATGTCTGGGACTTCGCGCAAGGTCTGCCCGGCGGAACGCGCTGCACGCTCGCGACGCGAGAGGGGCTCAAGAGCGCGGCGGGCTACGGCGTCGACGCCGAGAGCTTCACCGTCGATGCCGGCGGTCCGATCGCCCGCGCGGTGTTGCCCGGCGAGGGCGATATCGAGGAGGACCAGGTGTTCCTGGTCGCCGCGAACATGCTTGCGACCCGTGAATCAATCGCCGCCAACGCCTATTGCGCGGTCGACGGGATCGGCGAGAAGATCGCGGTCGACGTGCTCGCGCCCGATTTGCCTGGGCAGCTGCTCGCCGGGTTGGGCAACAACTACTCGGTCACCAATTTCCTCGAAAGCGCCGGGCTGCCCAAGACGGTCCCCGCCGATACCGCATCGCGCCAGCGCGCGCTGGCCGGCATTACCGCGCTGAAATGCCGCCGTCCTCTGCCGCCCGGCCGCGACATGGCGCTGGTCTGGGGGAGCAACATCGCCAGTGCCGGGGGCAAGCTCGCCGGTGCCGACCAGCGGTTCGACTTCACCGTTCGGAAACCCTTCACCGCGCGGTTCGAATGCTCGCGCGTCAACACTGCGGCGGGATGCAGCCCGGTCGAGAAGGCGTATCTGCGGTTCTCCGCGCCCGTCCCGATGAGCGCGGCGACGCAGGTCCGCCTGATGCTTGCCGACGGCAAGTCGATCGCGCCCGTGTTCAGCGACGAGGAGAAGACCCGCGCGACGATCGAACAGGTCACTTTCGCCGCACCCTTGCCGTTCGCGACGCGTGGCAACGTGTCGATCCCCGCCGAGCTCAAGGACGAAAGCGGCCGCATCCTCGCCAACCGCGAACGTTTCCCGCTCGAGGTGAAGTTCGACGAAGCCCCGCCGCTCGTGAAGTTCGCGGCCGATTTCGGTATCCTAGAAGCGAAACAGGGCGGCGTGCTGCCCGTCACCGTCCGCAACGTCGAGCCGTCGCTGCAAGGCCAGACCGCGGGTATCGGCGGCCAGCGGCTGCGCGTGGGCGGCACCGATGGCGAGATCGCCGCGTGGCTGCGCCGCGTCGAGGATGCGGGCAAGACCGACTACCAGACGATCGAGCGCAAGGGTGCCGAGCCGCTCCAGATCAACCATACCGGCGAGAAGCCACTGCTGTTCAGGAGCGGTGTCGGCGGGGCAGGCGGAGGTGCGGGCGATCCGTTCAAGCTCGACCTGCCGGGCAAAGGCAAGGATTTCGAGGTCGTCGGACTGCCGCTCGGCAAGCCCGGCTTCTACGTCGTCGAACTCGCCAGCCCGACGCTCGGCCGTGCGCTGCTCGGTCGCGACGTGCCGCGCTATGTGGCGAGCGCCGCGCTGGTCACCGATCTCGCCGTCCATTTCGAATGGGGGCGCGACCGTTCGCTCGCCTGGGTCACGCGGCTGTCGACCGGCAAGCCGGTGGCGAACGCGGTGGTGCAGGTCAGCGACAGCTGCACGGGGAAGCCGCTCGCACGCGGCGCGACCGACAAGAGCGGCGGGCTGATGGTCGCGCGCGGGCTGCCCGAACCCGAGACCTATGGTAGCTGCAAGGGCGAAGGTTCGCCGCATCCGCTGATGATCTCGGCGCGTACTGGCGACGATTTCAGCTTCACGCTGACCGACTGGGGCGAGGGCATCCGGCCGTTCGATTTCGACCTGTCCTATGGCTATTCGGCGGCGACCGACATCATCCACACCGTGTTCGATCGCGCCTTGGTCCGCCAGGGCGAAACGATCCACATGAAGCACATCCTGCGCCGCCCCGACGCGCGGGGCTTCTCGTTGGCGCCGGGCTTTACCGGCACGCTCCGGCTGTCGCATCGCGGCTCGGACACGCAGTTCGAGATGCCTGTGACCATCGGTGCGAACGGGACCGGCGAGACCGTCTGGACCGCCCCCAAGGGCGCGCCGATGGGGGATTACGACCTCGTCTTTGTCGTCGGCGACACCACCACCGAATCCGCGCAGTCGTTCAAGGTCGACGAATACCGCCTGCCGACGATGCGCGCGAGCGTGACCGGGCCGAAGACCGCGCTCGTCAAGCCGCGCACCGCGCAACTCGATCTGTTCGCAGGCTACCTCTCGGGCGGCGGCGCGCCGGGCCTGCCGGTCGACGTCCGCATCGGCTGGTTCGCGCACAGTGCGACGCCGGTCGGCTACGACAAGTTCAGCTTCGGCGGCGAACCGATCAGCGAGGGCGTCAAGCCGCTCGACGGCGAGGGCGAGGACGCGAAGACGCCGTTGCCGCCGACCCAGATGCTGCCGGCGACGCTCGGCAGCGACGGCACGCGGCGGATGACGGTCGACATGCCGCAAACGCTGCCCGGCACGACCGATATGCAAGTCGAGATGGACTACCGCGACGCCAATGGCGAGACGCTGACCGCCTCGAAATCGATCCCGATCTACGCCTCGGGCGTGCAGCTCGGCGTCGCGACCGATGGCTGGATGATGCGCGCGGACGATCTCCGCCTGCGCGTCGTCGCGCTCGATACCGACGGCAAGCCGATCAAGGGACAGAAACTCTCTGTCGCATTCTACAATCGCCAGATCCTGACCGCTCGGCGGCGGTTGATCGGTGGGTTCTATGCCTATGACAACCGGATGCGGACGATTAAGCTGTCGGCGTCGTGCAGCGCCACCACCGATGCGCAGGGGCTCGCGCAGTGCAAGGCGGATCCGGGCGTCTCGGGCGAAATCTACGCTGTCGTCACCACCACCGACGCCGACGGCAACGTTGCGCACGCGGTGAAGTCGGTATGGCTCGCCGGGAACGACGACTGGTGGTTCGGCGGCGACAATGGCGACCGGATGGACGTCGTGCCAGAAAAGCTCACCTATGCGTCGGGCGAGACCGCGCGGTTCCAGGTACGGATGCCGTTCCGCTCGGCGACCGCTTTGGTCAGCGTCGAGCGCGAGGGCGTGTTGTCGAGCTTCGTCACCGAATTGTCGGGCAAGGACCCGGTGATCGAGGTGCCGATGGACGCGGCCTATGCGCCCGACGTCTATGTCTCGGTGCTGGTCGTACGCGGCCGCGTCGAGAGCGGGTTCTGGAGCTGGGTCCACCGCATCGCGCGGACGCTCGGGCTGTCGGATACGCCGGAGGATGCCGCCGAGCCGACCGCGCTGGTCGATCTCGCCAAGCCCGCGTACCGACTCGGCATCGCCAAGGTGAAGGTCGGCTGGGAAGGCCATACGCTCGCCGTCGCGGTCAAGGCGGACCGCGAGCGTTACGCGCCGCGGGGCACGGCCAACGTCGCGATCCAGGTCCGGAAGCCCGACGGCAGCCCCGCGCGCGAGGCCGACGTCGCGTTCGCCGCGGTCGACCAGGCGTTGCTGCAACTCGCACCCAACGACAGCTGGAACATCCTCGACGCGATGATGGGCGATCGTCCGCTGTCGGTGCTGACCGCGACCGCGCAGATGCAGGTCGTCGGCAAACGGCATTATGGCCGCAAGGCGCTCGAAGCGGGTGGCGGCGGTGGCGGCGGCGACCTGTCGGGGCTCAACCGCGAGAATTTCCAACCCGTGCTGCTGTGGAAGGGCCATGTCCCGCTCGACGCGCAAGGACGTGCGCGCGTGTCCGTGCCGCTGTCGGATGCGCTGTCGTCGTTCAAGCTCGTCGCGATCGCTACCGATGGCGCGCAGGCGTTCGGTACCGGCAGCACCGACATCCGTACCGCGCAGGATCTGTCGCTCTATGCCGGGATGCCGCCGCTGGTCCGCTCGGGCGATTTCTACGGTGCGCGGTTCACGCTGCGCAACGGATCGGACCGCGCGATGACGGTCACCGCGAACGTCGACGTCTTCCCGCGGATCGCGCGGGGCAAGCCGCTCACCGTCACCATTCCCGCGGGTGGTGCGGCACCGGTGGCGTGGAACCTCACCGCGCCTGCGGGCGTCGATACGCTGCGCTGGACGGTGCGTGCCAGCAGCAACGACGGCCGTGCGACCGATCAGGTTACGGTGACGCAGGACGTCATCCCGGCGGTGCCGACCGAGATCTGGGCGGCGACGCTCGCGCAGGTCGGCGAGAATACGCTGATCCCGATCGCGCCGCCGATGGGCGCGCTGCCGGCTCGTGGCAGCGTTGACATCCACCTTGCCGATACGCTGGCGCCGTCGCTCGCCGGTGTGCGCGACTATATGACGCGCTATCCGTTCAACTGTTTCGAGCAGCGTTTGTCGCGGATCGTCGTGCTCGGCGACATGGCGGGCTGGGCGACGCTGGCGGGCGAAATCCCGACCTATCAGGCGCCCGACGGCCTGCTCCGGTATTTCCCCGGCGACAGCCTGCAGGGGTCGGAGGCGCTGACCGCCTATGTCCTGTCGATGACGGGCGCGGCGAACCTGTCGCTGCCGCCGGTCCAGCGCGCGCGGATGATCGAGGCGATGAAGGCGGTGCTCGACGGGCGCTTGCGACACGAGGATTACGGCGATGTCCGCCTGACCAAGGTCGCGGCGCTGGCGGCGCTCGCGCGGCAGGGCGAGGCCACCCCGGCGATGCTCGGCCAGATCGGGATGACGCCTGCCGAGATGCCGACCGCGAGCCTCGCCGACTATATCACCGCTCTTACCGCGATCCCCGGCGCGTCGACCGAAGCCAAGGCGCAGGCCGAGGCGGTGTTGCGCACGCGCCTCGTGTTCGAGGGCACGCGGCTCGATCTGTCGGACTCGGCCAACGCGTCGTGGTGGCTGATGTCGTCGGCGGACGAGGCGGCAAACAAGGCGACCGCGGCGGTGCTCGGGCGACCGGGTTGGCAGGACGATGCGCCGCGGCTGATGGTCGGCACGGCGCTGCGCCAGTCGCGTGGGCATTGGGATACGACCACCGCCAACGCCTGGGGTGCGATCGCCGCGCGGCGGTTCGCGCAAGTGTATCCGGCGCAGGCGGTCACGGGCACGACGATGCTGTCCTATGCGGGGCGTAGCGTTGCGCGCGGCTGGCCGCTGGCGGAACCGGCGCGGACGGTATCGTTCCCGCTCGCTGCCGCCGGACCGCTGCGGTTGGCGCAAGGCGGCGGAGCGGGGCCGTGGGCGACCGTGTCGATCTCCGCCGCGGTGCCGCTGCGGCAGCCGCTGTTTGCCGGCTATCGCCTGACGCGGAAGGTGGACGTCGTGCAGGCGCGTAGGGCAGGGCGGCTGACGACGGGCGACGTGCTCCGCGTGACGCTGTCGGTCGAGGCGACCGCTGAGCGCAACTGGGTCGCGATCAGCGATCCGGTGCCGGCAGGGGCCACGGTGATCGGCGATCTCGGCGGCCAGTCGCAATTGCTCCAGCAAGGCGGCGGTAGCGAGGGTGATGGGGGCGGTGAGGGCGGGGGGCCGAGCTACGTCGAACGCGGACGCGATACGTGGCGCGCCTATTTCGCCTGGCTGCCCAAGGGGACCACCACCGTGACGTACACGGTGCGGCTGAACGGCGCCGGCCGGTTTCAGATGCCGCCTAGCCGGGTCGAGGCGATGTATTCGCCTGCAATTCGTGCCGCGGTGCCGAACCAGACGATGGTCGTCGCGGATCGATGAAGCAGCGCGCGGCGCTTGCCGGACTGCTGGTGCTGATCCTGGCCGCGGTCGGGTTCGACTGGGCGACTTTCCCGCCGCCGCTGCCGGGCTATGCGCAGGTGCGCGCTGCGTGGAAGCCGTCGGAGGCGTGGCTGTACGATCGCCACGGCGTGCTGATCGACAGCGCGCGCGTCAATTTCGCCGCGCGTCGGCTGGCGTGGGTACCGCTCGACCAGATCGCGCCGATCGTGCCCGCCACCGTCGTCGCGGCGGAGGATGCCCGTTTCCGCAGCCACGGCGGTGTCGACTGGCTCGCGATCCTCGGGTCGGTTGGGGCGCGCGCGAAGGGCGAGCGGGGCAGGGGTGCCAGTACGCTCTCGATGCAGGTCGCCGCGTTTCTGACGCCGACGCTCGCCATGCCCGGCGCGCGCGGCTGGCGCGACAAGCTCCGTCAGATGCGCGCGGCCCGATCGCTGGAGATGACGTGGAGCAAGGACCAGATTCTCGAGGCGTACCTCAACCTCGCACCGTTCCGCGGCGAGGCGCAGGGGATCGGTGCGGCGGCGCTGTCGCTGTTCGGCAAGACCCCCGCTGCGATGGCGCGCGACGACGCGCTGCTGCTGACCGCACTGCTGCCCGATCCCCAGGCGCCCGCCCCTCGCATCGCCGCGCGCGCGTGTCGCCTGGGGGGCGTGGGCGATTGCGCGCGGTTCGCCAGCGAGGCCGCGTCGATGCTCGGCCCGGTGCGAGCGCTGGCGCTCGATCCGGGGCTCGCGCCGCATCTCGCCGATCGCCTGCTGACCAAGCCCGGCCTGCGGATCACCACCACGCTCGATGCCGCGCTCCAGCGCACGGTTGCCGCCGCGCTGCGTCGCCAGTTGCTCGGGCTTGGCGGATCGCGTGCGCGCGACGGCTCCGCGGTGGTGATCGACAATGCGAGCGGTGACGTCCTTGCCTATGTCGGCGGGATCGGCGGCGCCTCCACCGCGCCGGCGGTCGATGCCGCCAACGCCTATCGCCAGGCCGGGTCGACGCTGAAGCCGTTCCTCTACGCGCAGGCGATCGAGCGCGGATACCTGACCCCGGCGTCTGTGCTCGACGATTCTCCGGTGCAGCTCGACACGGCGTCGGGGCTTTACGTGCCGCAGAATTATGATCGCGGGTTCAAGGGGCGCGTGTCGGTGCGCAGCGCGCTGGCGGGGTCGCTCAACGTGCCCGCGGTGCGGACGCTGCTGCTGGTCGGGGTCGAGCCGTTCCGCGACCGGCTATGGGATACGGGGTATCGTGGTCTCGTCGAGGACGGCGATTACTACGGGTTCAGCCTCGCGCTCGGATCGGCCGAGGTGACGCTGCTCGAACAGGCCGACGCGTACCGGTCGCTGGCGAATGGCGGGCGCTGGTCCCCGCTGCGGCTCACCGCCGATGCTCCCCGCGTTGCCGCTCGTCCGGTCACGACGCCCGCGGCCGCGTGGATCGTCGCCGACATGATGGCCGACCCCAACGCCCGCGCCGCCACCTTCGGCCTGGACTCGGCTCTACGCCTGCCGTTCTGGACCGCGGTGAAGACGGGTACTTCGAAGGGCATGCGCGACAATTGGTGCGTAGGGTTCTCGCGCCGCTATACGGTCGCGGTCTGGGTCGGGAACGTCGAGGGTGACCCGATGCGCGCGGTCTCGGGCACCAGCGGCGCGGCGCCGGTGTGGCGCGACGTCATGCTGGCGCTCGGACGCGACGACGAACGCGGCCCCCCCATGCCCGCCGGCGTCGAGCGCCGCCGCATCGCGTTTGCCGACGCGATCGAGCAGCCACGGATCGAGTATTTCCTCCGCGGCACAGGCCAGTCGCTGATCGCCGCGGCGCCGGCCACCGCCCGGCGCGCGCGGATCGTCAACCCCGCCTCGGGCAGCGTCTACGCGATCGACCCCGACATCCCCGCCGACCGCCAGCGCCTCGCGATCGAGACCACCGGCGACGTCCGCGCGCATCACGTCTTCCTCGACAACCGCGACCTCGGCCCCGCCGCCCAGCAATTGCTGTTCTTCGCGCCTCCGGGCCGCCACCGGTTGCGGCTCGTCGACCCAGCCGGGCGCGCCGCCGACCAGGTGATCGTCACGATCCGGTAAGCGGGACCGTTCGTTTTCTCCGCCAGGTCAGCGAACGGCGGTTCAGGGCGGCAAGGTCCACTTCATCGGCAAGCGCAGCCTCGGCCAGCGCGATGGCCCGGTCCAACAGCGCGCGGTCGGCGTGCGCATAGGCGGGGCGGCCCGGTATGCGGTCATACCACACGCCGTCGCACGCAGTGTCGAGGAAGATGCGCTGGAAGCAATGATCAGCCTCGACCGGCCAGCGGCGCGCGCGCGCCACCGCCGGCAAGCTCTTGCGGGTGAGTTTCAGCCATCGGGCTTCGGCGGCAGGACGGTCTCCGGACTCCATCCGGTGGCAACGATAGAAACCCGGTAAGGTCGCGCCGTCCGCTACCGGATCGATCGGTCACCGCTCGATGGCGGGGGAAGCGTTGCCAGCGCGGTCGAACGCGATCAGCGTCGGCGCGTCAGCAACGAACGTGTCGAGCACGCCGTCGGCGATCTTGATCGGCCCGTCGAACCGCGTTGCGCCCGGAATGCTCTGGATCGCCGCTGCTTCGGCGGCCAGCCGCTTGGCATCGGCGAAATACCGTCCCGCGGCGCTGCTGCCGTGATCGGCCGCGTCGAGGCCGGCGGCGGTCAGCTGGAGCGCACGCCCCCAGCGCTGCATCGCGTCCAGCCACGGCCGCGACTGTGCCGCGAAACCGGGGTCGATGGTCCCGGACCGGATGATGTCGGGCGCATTCGTGATCTCGTCGGCGCGCGCGGTCAGGTCCGCGATCGCCTCACGCCGCGCCGCCGCGTCGCCGCCGGCCAGCGCCTCCCGCACGCCGTCCAGCACCCCCTTCAATCGCGGCGCCTGCTCCTGCCAGGGCTGGCTGCCGAAGGTCGGTGCCATGTGCTGCGTATCGAAGAACGTCAGCAGCGCGGCGGTAGCGCGCTCGTCACCGCCCGCCAGTTCCCGCGCGGAAAAATGCCACGTCCGTTGCGCATCATACGCCTTGTCGTTCCAGCCGAACGCGGCGACGCCGGTCACTGCCGGGCGGCTGGGGGCCTCCTGGTTCATCGGGTTCGACAGGATGCCGGTCAGCTCACCCGACAGCCCCGCCTCGCGCCGCGTATAGGGCGCCATCAACAGCCGACCCGTGGTCTGCGCATAATCGTTGACCGGATAATTGTCCCACAACAGCGTTTTGCGACCGAACGCCTTGGTCGCCGCTTTGGCGTCGGGGATCGAGATCGCCGGCGGCACGACGTCGGTACCGGTCCACTGCACGACGATCCGCGGATCGAGATGTTTCCGGAGCGCCGCCTTGTACGGCGTTTCCTTGGCATCGTAATACTCCGTCGGCACCATGATCAGCGCACGCGCCGAAGGATCCTTGGCCGCTAGGTTCGCCTGCACCGCGTTCAGCAATCGCGACTGCGCGATGCCCGCCGCCTCTGCGCCCGACGGACCGAACGCCGTCTTGTCCTTCTCGCAGTTCCACTTGGTGTATTCGATGTCGTCCAGCGCGACGTAGAAGCTGCCGACGCCTATCGACCGCATCGCGTCGAACTTGCGTTCCAGCGCCTGGACGTCCGCCGGATCGGAGAAGCAAACCGACGGCCCCGGCGAGACCGCGTAGACGAAGTCGACATGGTTCCGCCGCGCGGTCGTCGCGAGCGTCCCAAGCGCCGTCAACGTCGTGGCAGGATAGGCCTCCCGCCAACGATCGCGCGCGTACGGATCGTCCTTCGGGCTGTAGACATAGGTGTTCGCCTTGACCGTGGCGAGGAAGTCGAGGTGCTTGGTGCGGTCCGCCATCGACCACGGCGCGCCGTAGAATCCCTCGATCGTGCCACGGATCGGCATCGCCGGATGGTCCTGGATCACCAGCGCCGGGATCGCCGACCGCCGGGCAAGCTGGCGAAACGTCTGCGCGGCGTGGAACAGGCCGTCCGCATCGTGACCGGCCAGCGTGACGACCCCGCCCGACGCAGAGGCCAGGCTCGCGATCGTATAGCCCTCCGCATGGCTGTCGGCCATCGCGCGGCTGCGGGCGAGCGCATCGCGGACGATCGGTGCGACGGCGGTTCCGAGCACGACATACGTCCCGTCGATGACCGAAGGCAGGCGCCGGGCGGTCGTGATCGTCTCCACACCCGACGCCGTCAGGATGCTGCGGATCAGCGCGATCGTGTCGGGATCGACGCCGGGCGCCGCGATCAGCGATACCGAACGCCCGAGCGCGATCGTCCCCGATCCGAGTTCGATCGAGGTCGGCGTCGGGAACAGCGCGGGCATCGTCACCGGACTGGCCGAGGCGGATCCCGCCGCGAGGCTCGCCAGGCTCGCGGCAACCATTAGCGAGGGCACGAGGCCGAACGTGCCAATCTGTCGCGTCATGCTCGTCTCCGGTATCATAATGGTATTATGACCTGGGGGATACGGTAGCTGCGAGACGACCGCAACCCGTACGGAAACCCCTCAGCGGCTGGCGAGCATCGCCGCCATCTTTGGCCGGACGGCGACCCCGTCGAGCGTGTAGCTGACCATCACGCCAATGTGATCCGACAGCATCGTCTTGTCGCCAGCCCGGCCGAACGGCGCACTGAAGGCGACCGGTTTCACCGAGAGCGCATCCGACGCCCGGTACATCAGCCAGTCCTTCGCGCGACCGGTCGAGGTCGCGACGTCGGCGGCTTGCGTCACCAGGCATGTCGGGGTCGACCGGCACCGCTGCTCGCCGCCCGTCAGCGGCATCGAGCCGCCGAACATGTGCTGCGCGAAATACGCACGGCGCGCGATATCCTGCCCTACGTTGAAGTCGCCCGCCACCAGCAGCGTCTCGTGTGGTCGTTCCATCGAGCCGATGAACGCACTCAACAGGTCGATCTGGCGCTTGTACGCGTAGAGCGCGCGGGGCTCGGATACGCCGGTGGCGCCGTTCGAATTCAGGTGCGTGTCGATCACCGTGACCGGCCCGGCCAATCCGGGAACCGCGATCATCGCCGCCATCGCGCCCTTGTTGGCGAGGCAGTCATAGCCGGCGCAGACCGGATAGCTGATCCGCCGCACCGCGAGGATCGGATAGTCGGAGAAGATCGCGAGCCCGCTGTCGACATGCTTGCCGACCTGTTCGCCGCGGAACATGCTGCCGGCCGATACGAAGCTGCGGTCGTTCGGGGTCTCGGCGGAGGCGGAAGCGTCGGCGGATGCCCCGAACGCGATGTAGCGATAGCCCGCGGCGGCACCGATCGCCTTCGCGTCGGGCACGAACGCCTCCTGCAACGCGACGATCCTAGGCTGATGCCCGTCGGCTCTCATCGCCCTGAGTTGTGCGGCGATCGCCGACAGCGATGCCGTCCGATCCTCCGCGATCGGCCAGGGCAGGCCGTGCACATTGTAGGTCATGACCGATACCGTCGACTCCGCCCCGCTCGCGGTTGCGGGCGACGCGGTCGCTGCGAGCAGGGCGAGGGAAGCGGCAAACCGACCGAGACGATGCGAAACCATTGGCGATCCAATTCCTGTATGTGCGGGGGTGACGCCACGGTCCGGTCGGAACCGCACCTGCCCGGGCTTATTCATGGTGGTGTCAGCGTTTCAGCGGCGCGAACGAGAACAGGCCGCTTCGGTAGTTCATCACCACCGTCGTTGGCGTGATCCCGGCATGCGCGACGACCCGCGCCGCCTCCGCGCTCGGTTTGGAATGGCCGAGCCGCGGGTTGCCGGCAAAACCGATCCCGTCGTGGAGCAGGCTGAACCCGTGCCCGCCGCTACGGGCATGGACGACGCTGAGCGCATACGCACCCTCGCCCGGAACGCGCAGGCACAGTCGCGCGGGACCTGATGCCGGAACCGTTATCACCGCGCGGCGGAACGTCTTTCCCTGCGCCACCAGCACATTGTCGTCGGCCAGGAACTCGCCCTCGACCGCGGGATAGACCTCGGCGCGCAGATTGCCCGCGCGGTCCTTCAGCCCCTCGACGATCACGACGATTGCGGGGCCCGTCTCGTGCGGCCTGCACTGCGCCGCCGCGGTCCCCAGCGCAGGGGTGGACGCGATCGGCGTTGCGGCGAGGGCCAAGAGCGCGACAATCATTGGTTATGCTCCGGATTGAGAAGTTCGACCGCGGTCAGCGCCGCGCCGAGCAGGAGGTGCGTGACCAGCCAGAGTGCCGCGATCATCGTCAGCATCGCGGCGACGTTGGACGCCTGCCCAACGGTAAATGCGACAAGGCCGGCGAAGACGATGTCCTTGTTCGGCAACAGCGGCAGGCGCGAGACGAGCAGGCGCAACGTCGCCAGCACCAGCCACCAGGCGAGCGGTGCCGCGGGCAGCGCCACCGCCCACAGCGCGGCGGCGAAGACCGTCGTCGTGACGATCCGCAACAGGTGGATGACCGCGATCCGGCCGAGCTCATCGCGCGGCAGCGTGAAGAGCCGCTTGCGCATCACGAGCGCGACGACCGACGGCAACGCGATGCTCGCGGCCGATACGATCATCACCTTGGCATCGGTGCCGAGGTTCAGCGCGATGAGCGACTGCCAGCTGACCGCCGCGAGAGCCAGCGTGCAGACATTGGCGACCACCGCGGACAGGATCGACACGTCCTTGATCGCACCGAACGGGGTGCCCACCAGCGAAGCATGCCGCCGCGCCCACGCGTAGAAGTACAGCTCGCCGGAATAGCCCGCGATGATCTCGTTGCTGATCCGCTTGCGCAACAGCGCGAGGAACCCGCGCGGCGGGAGGTTCCACAGGCGGCGATAGATCACCCACTCGCTCGCTGGCAGCGCGAGATAGCCGGCCGCGAACAGCAGCCAGAACAGCGGCGAGCGCGGCACCATCGCGATCACGCCGCGGACGTCGAGATAGCGCAGCTGCCACAACGCCGCGATCAGGATCGCCGCGGACAACAAAGGCGTCAGGCCGCGTGCGACGATCCCCTTGCGGACGTCGATCGTCTTCAGCGGAAGCTTGGGGGCGGGCAGGGCCGCGTGGTTGAGGGCGTTGCTCATGCCGCCCTGCGCCGTACGGCGACCGGGACGGCAATCTGATTTCCATGACGCAGCGATGCCGCGACGGCGGGGGAGCCGGGATGTGTCATGGGTTCTGGACGTCACCGCATCGCAGCATCCGCAGCCCGAAAAATTCCACGCGAAAAATAATCTGGCGGACTGCGGTTCGGACCGCGCGGTGCCGTCTCCCGGGCATGTGTGTGCCCAAGCTGCTCGACCTTCTGTCGTGAACGCCCTGCCAAAGGCCGTGCGCCCGCCGTCACCAGACCGGCGCCTCATCGTGTCGATCCACGATGTCTCGCCGGCATTCGCCGACCCCATCGAGCGACTGGCCGAGATGATCGGCGCGATCCTTGGGGGGCCGCGGTTCGCGATGCTGGTCGTCCCCGATCACTGGGGGGCGGCCCCGCTCGACCGGACGCCGGCGTTCGCGCGCCGGTTGCGCGAATGGGCCGATGCGGGGGTCGAGATGTTCCTCCACGGCTGGTTCCACCGCGACACCAGTGCGCACCGAGGGCCGACGGCGACGATGAAGGCGCGCTACATGACCGCGGGCGAGGGCGAGTTCCTCGGGCTCAGCGCGGACGAGGCCGAATACCGAATGCGCGCCGGACGCGATATGGTCGAACAGGCGATCGGCGGACCCGTCGCGGGCTTCATCGCGCCGGCGTGGCTCTACGGCCCGGGCGCGAGGTCGGCGCTGAAGGCGTGCGATTTCGCGCTCGCGGAGGACCATTTCCGGGTCTGGCGTCCGGCCAACGACGCGGTCGTCGCGCGCGGTCCGGTCGTCACCTGGGCAAGCCGATCCCCCGCGCGCACCGCCAGTTCGCTCGCGGTCGCCGCGGCGGCCCGTACCCTGCCGGACTGGCTGCCGACCTTGCGGGTGGCCGTTCACCCCGGCGACGTCACGAAGGAGTCGCTGATGACGAGTATCGATCGGACCATCCGGTGTCTGGCGGGCCGCCGCACGGTTGCCCGCTACGCCGATCTGTTGCCGGGCGCAGCTATGTCGGAAGGGGAGGGCCGTCATGAAGATCGTTGATGTCTGCGCCTTCTACACGCCCAGCGGCGGCGGGGTCCGCACCTATGTCGACCGCAAGCTCGTCGCCTTCGCCGAACGCGGGCATGAGATGGTGGTCGTCGCACCGGGCGAGCGCGCCGGCGAGGAACGTCGCGGCCCGAACGCGCGGATACGCTGGGTACGCTCGCCGCGGTTTCCGCTCGACCGATCCTACCGCTATTTCTCCGATCGCTCAGCGCTGCACCGCGTGCTCGACGAAGAAGATCCGGACCTCGTCGAAGTCTCGTCGCCGTGGCGCAGTGCGTCGATGGTCGCGGACTGGAAGAGCGAACGCGGCGCCCGGGCGCGGCTCGCGTTGATCGCGCATGCCGATCCGCTGGCGGCCTATGCCTATCGCTGGTTCGGCGGCGTCGCCACGACGCAGACGATCGACCGCGCGTTCGAATGGTATTGGCGCCACTTACGCCGCCTCGACCAACGCTTCGACATGATCGTCAGCGCAAGCGACAGCCTGAGCCAGCGGTTGCGGGAGGGCGGCCTGCAAAAGGTGCTGACCGACCCGATGGGCGTCGAACCCGGACAGTTCTCGCCGGCGCTTCGCGACATGACCGTGCGTCGCGAGATGCTGGCGCTATGCGGCCTCCCCGAAGACGCGATGCTGTTGATCGGGGTTGGACGCCACGCACCGGAAAAGCGCTGGCCGATGATTGCGCAGGCGGCGACCATGGCGGGGGCGCAGGCGCCGGTAGGCCTCGTCATCGTCGGCGGCGGATCGCGGCAGCGGCCAGTGATCGAGGCGATCGACGGCAATCCGCACGTCCGCCTGCTCGAACCGACCACCGATCGGGCGGCACTTGCCCGAATGATGGCGAGCGCGGATGCCTTGATCCACGGATGCGAGGCGGAAACCTTCTGCTTCGTCGCCGCCGAGGCGATCGCGTCGGGCCTGCCGCTGATCGCACCCGATCGCGGCGGCGCCGCCGACCTCGCGCGCAAATCCGGTGGCGTCTTGTATCGGTCCAGCGACGCGCCGGCGGCGTCCGAGGCGATCCTTTCGGTCGCCCGCACCAGTCGTATGCCACGCGCGGCGGCGCCGGTGCGCACGATGGACGATCACTTCGACGCGCTGCTGACACTGTACGCGAACGAGAATCTGGTGAGGAGAGAAGGATCATGTCGATGACCGCGACCCATTTCGTCCTGCAACCGATACACGTTCCGGATCACGACCCAGCCTGGGAAGTCGAGCCGCCCGAGGCTGCGGTGCCGCTCTGCGACTTTCGCGGCGACGGACGCCTGATCGATGCCTTCGTACACCAGCGCTCCGCCTGGAGTTGTCCGCTGTTCTACCTTGCCATTCCGGCCTATGCGGTCCTAACCCTTGCCGCCGCGGCGATCCGATTTTTCGGCCGTACCGGGATCCTGCCCAATCACTCGGCATCCTGATCCGCTGATCCGCTGATCCGACGCCGACGGTCTTATTTTTCAGGGCGACATCCCGAACGGGCAGGAGCAAGACGCTCTCTCAGCGACGATGAGCCTCGGAGGAATGCCGTAGCCGACCCAGATACAATACCTTCCGCGGGCCAGTCCGAAGGTCTGTCCGCCGTACTCGCTGCCAACCGTGGCCGGCTTGTCCGGTTCTTTACGGCGCGGACGGGCAGCGTCGCGGAGGCCGAGGACGTCGTGCAGGAAATCTGGCTCCACACGGCGCAGCCGTCGCTGGGACAGGCAACGGGACCGATCGCCAATCCGCTAGCGTATCTGCACCGCGTCGGCATGAACATCGTGCTCGACCGTGTCCGTGCGAATGGCCGTCGTCAGCGCCGAGACATTGGCTATGTCGACGCGACGACGTCGATCGTCGGTGTGGAAGCGGTCGACGATGCGCCCTCCGCATTCGACGCGGTCGCCAGCCGCGAGCGGTTCGATCGGCTGGCAGCCGCGCTGTCCGGCCCCCCCGAGGGAGCGATGCGCGTATTCCGCCGCCATCGTGTCGACGGCGTGTCCCACGCCGACATCGCCGCCGAACTCGGCATTTCGCGTAGTGCTGTCGAAAAACACATCGCCGTCGCTCTCCGACATTTGAGAAAGGCGTTGGATGAATGATTTAGGGGGAGGGCTGCGGTTCGATCCGCGCCGCGGCGTCTGTCAAGCGGTCCGATATTCATCGGGAGAGGTTTGCAGGATTGGCGCGGGTCGCGTCGATCCTGACACAGGCGGGGGGCATCCGCCGGAAAGGGGGACGCATGACTGACACGTACGCTGTGCCGGATAGCGCCGCCGAAGCGGCTGCGACGTGGCATTCGCGTCTCGACGCGCCGGATATGGACTGGGACTGCTTTGGCGAGTGGCTGGCGGCCGACCCGGTCCATCGCGCTGCCTATGATTCGATCGCGAGTATCGATGCGGAGTTCGTCGCTGCCGCACCGGCGATCGCCGCGCGCCTGCCGGCAAACGACGACCACACGGGCAATGCCGACCGAGACGTCGTACCCGTTGCAGCATCGCGCGGTCGCCGGTGGCAGTGGGCGGCGCTCGGTTCCGGTGGAGCGCTTGCCGCGGGGCTGGCGTTCATGTTGGTTGCGCCGTCGGGCGACGACGCGGCGCAGGCCTATGAGACGGGTCGCAGCGAAACCCGGTCGGTGACGCTTGCCGATGGCAGTCGCATGCATATCGATCGCGGCTCTCGCGTGTCCGTCAGTGGCGGCGGCAGTCCGGTGATCGAGATCGCACAAGGCGCGGCGAACTTTGCCGTCCGGCACGATCCTTCGCGCGTCCTGATGGTTCGCGCGGGCGGATACGAAGTACGCGATCTCGGCACGACGTTCGATGTCGTCAGCGCGCGGGGACGGGTCGCCGTCACCGTCGCCGAGGGTATGGTGAGCGTCACGCCCGTCGGTGGCACGCCGTCCGACGCAACGACGCTGCACGCGGGCCAGAGCCTGGATATCACGCCGAACAAACAGACTGCCGAACGGCGAAAGGTCGATCCTGCACGCGTGTCCGACTGGACCGACGGCCGCCTCGACTATGACGGGGCACCATTGCCACTGGTTGCGGCGGATATCGCGCGGTATGCGGACAGCCCGTTGACCGTTGACGCATCGGCGGCGAACCTGCGCTTTTCCGGGGTATTGACGATTGGTGACGGATCGCGGCTCGTCGATCAGCTACAGGCAGTGTTGCCGATACGCGTTCGTCGGGTTGCTGGCGTCGTTCATCTGGGTGCCGCCGGCGGACGCTGAACGGGCTCCACAGGCCAGGCGCTCGATCACGATCCCTGCGGGACCGTTACGGTCTGCGCTGGAGTCGCTTTCAAGCCAGACCGGCATCTCGATCGGGATGGCCGGCGGATTGCCGGATCTCGTCGTCAAGCGGGTCGACCATTCTACTGATGTAGCGCAGGCCGTACGCCGCATGTTGGCCGGAAGCCAGCTGCGCGCGGTGCAGGTCGATGCGACCATGTGGCGGATCGAGGCTATTCCGGCAAAACCACCGCACGCGCTAGCGCGGCGCGGTGACGCCGCGGGGACGCTGGTGACCGGTGATATCGTCGTCATCGCCAGCAAGCGCGACGAAAGACTGTCCGATCTTCCCGCTTCGATCAGCATAGTCGGTGCACCTACCTTGGGTCAGCTGGCGGGGCGACGCGGACTGACGGACGTCATGGCGACGACCGACGGGGCATTTTCTACGAACCTGGGCCCGGGCCGTGACCGGATTTTTCTTCGCGGTGTTGCCGACAGCGCGTTCAACGGCACCAGCCAGTCGCTCGTCAGCCTGTACCTGGACGATGCGCGGATCGGCTATTCTTCACCCGATCCCGACCTGCGGCTCGTCGATGTGGACCGGATCGAGATATTGCGCGGACCGCAGGGCACGCTCTACGGCACCGGCGCGCTCGGCGGGGTCGTTCGTGTCGTGACCGCCGCGCCGGACCTGGATCGGCTCGCGGGCGGCGTCGCGGTCGAGGGGACGGGGATCAACAATGGTGCGGTCGGTGGCGCGGTCGAGGGGATGTTCAACCTGCCGATCGTCACCGGTACGGTCGCGCTTCGGGCTTCGGGCTGGATCGAGACGATGCCCGGCTGGATCGACGATACCGGGCGCGACCGGCGCGACGTAAACCGCACGCGGCGGGTCGGTGGCCGTTCCGCGCTGCGCTGGTCGATCGGCGGGGGGTGGTCGGCGACCCTGAGCGGCGTCGCCCAACGCATCGACGCGCGCGACAGCCAATATGCGACCAGTGGCCTGTCGCGCGCCACGCGGATCGCCGAGCCGCAGGACAACGACTTCACATCCGGGGCGCTGACGGTGCGGGGGCCGATCGGCAAACTCGAGGCGCAGGCCACGACGGCCTATGTCGACCAGGAGTTCGGCAGCACCTATGATGCGAGCATTCTGGCATCGTCGCTCGGCGTGGCATCGCCGGTCGCCTATATCGAGGATCGCTCCGCGCGGTTGCTGTCGCAAGAAGTCCGGCTGAGCGACCCGACCGCGCGCCATCCCTGGATCATCGGTGCGACCATCCTGCATTCGACCAGCCTTCTGAAGGGGCGCTTCACGTCGATCGGCGACGACACCATCGACGCGCGACGCGACGAGGAGGACGTCACGGATCTCGCCGTGTTCACCGAGGGTACGCAGCGCCTCTCGAACGCGCTCGATTTCAAGCTCGGGCTGCGGGCGTTCTCGACGTCGAGCCATCTTGAACAACAGGCACCCGGCCGTGTTCGCGCCAACCGTATCGGTATTACCCCCAGCGGAACTCTCAGCTGGCATCGCGACGATCTCGGCCTGTTATGGCTGCGTTATGCCAGCGCCGTGAGGCCCGCGGGGATCAGCCGAACCGCCGATCCGACCAATCTCCGGATTCCTGGCGACGAACTCCAGAGCCTAGAACTCGGCTGGCGCATCCGCGTCGCACGTCACCGGCTTGCCTTCCACGGTGCCGTGTTCGGTTCGGCGTGGCAGCATTTGCGCAGCGATACGGTCGGCCCCGACGGACTTCTCGGTACGGTCGATGCGGGCAATGCAGTAAACTACGGCGTCGAACTCGGCGGCGTCCTGAACCTGTCCCCGATCACGATCGATTTCGGGACCACGCTGCAACGCGCCCGCCTGACGTCGCCGTCGTCAAACACCGGCCTCGATCGCGACGATCGGCGCCTGCCGGTCGTTCCCGACATATCGTCTCGACTGACGGCATCCCGAACCCTCGTCGCGTTCGGCTCGCCCGCCTCGGTTTACGGTGTCGCGCGCTATACCGGCCGTACGCGACTGAGCTTCGATCCCTTGCTGGATCGTCCGGCGGGGAACTACGCGACGATCGACGCCGGCGCGACGATCGACCGCGGGCCGTGGCACTGGTCGATCGCCGTCGACAACCTGCTCGACAGCCGCGGCAACAGTTTCGGTTTCGGCAATCCGTTCACGCTGGCAACGAGCACGCAGACCGTTCCCATCCGACCGAGGACTATAACCCTGCGCGCAGCGATCGGGCTGTAAAGTCCCGAACGCACGACCAACCACCGCAATTGCCGACCGAATCCCAGCTTGGATTTCGGATTCCGACGTAACCTTTTCGCGCAGCAGATCGCTGCTTGTAAAAAAGGACGTCGCAATGACCTTCGAATATTCCCCCTCCATACCCTCCGAAAGGCACCAAGAGCTTCACGAGGCCTCAATTCATTCCTTGAGCGCGGTGCCCAGCCGGCGCCCGTTCGAGTTCGTCGACCTGGAAACGCATTTCGACAGCGAACTCGAAACCCTCTGGACGTACATGCGCCAACGCAGCCGACCGAGCTTCAACCCTAGTTTGCTCGCCGAGTTCACTCAGTGGCAGAACGACATAGCAGCCGCACGGTCGTCGGCTACCATGCCGATCCGGTATGTCGTCCTCGGATCTCGTTTTCCCGGCGTATTTTCCCTGGGCGGTGACCTCGATCTCTTCTCGGCCCACATCCGCAACGGCGATCGGGAGGCGCTCGTCCGCTACGGCCGTGCATGTGTCCATATCCTGCATCGCAACATGCTGAGCCTCAATCAACCGATCATCACGATCGGGTTGGTGGAAGGCGATGCGCTGGGGGGTGGGTTCGAGGCGCTGTTGTCGTTCAACGTCGTGGTCGCCGAACGCGGCACGCATTTCGGCCTGCCCGAAACCAATTTCGGTCTCTTTCCCGGCATGGGGGCGCATTGTTTCCTGTCCCGGCGCCTGGGCGCGGCGCGGGCGGAACAGATGATCCTGAGCGGTCGGTCGTACACCGCCGAAGAACTGTACGAGCTCGGCATCGTCCACGCGCTCGCCGATCCCGGCATGGGCCGTGCCGAAGTCGAGCGCTACATTCGCCAAAACCGTCGTCGGCATAGCGGGCACTGCGCGATCTACGAGGCGTCGCGGTCGGTCAATCCGCTGCCGCTCGGCGAACTCGAGGCCGTTGTCGACCTATGGGCCGACGCCGCCTTGCGGCTCAGCGAGGCGGACCTGAAACTGATGCGCCGCCTCGTCGGTGCGCAGACACGGTTGCTGGACAAGGCCGCGTAGGCCAGCGGTCAGGAGCGCCCCAGTGCCTTGACGTCGTCGCCGGCAAGCATGGTCGCGACCATGCTTGCCGGCATCGGATGCGCCAGCAGGAACCCTTGTACCGCATCGCACCGCGTGCGCCGCAGTTGCTCGAGTTGCGCATGCGTTTCGACGCCCTCCGCTACCGTCCGCATGCCGAGCTTGGCCGCCAGCTCGATCACGGTCTGGACGATCGCCACCGAGGCCGGGCTTTGCTCGAGGTCGGCGATGAAGGACCGATCGATCTTCAGGGTCTGGAAGGGGAACTTGGTCAGGTAGCTGAGCGAGGAATAGCCCGTGCCGAAATCGTCGAGCGTCGTCCGCACATTCAGCCGATTGATTGCATCCAGTGCCGCCAACGACGCCTCGATATCCTCGAGCAGGACGGACTCCGTTACCTCGAGTTCGAGACGCTCCGCCGCGAAACCGCCCGCCGCAAGCGCACTCATGATCACCGTCGGCAAGTTCGCCGATCGCAGCTGGATCGGCGACAGGTTGACGGCGATGGTCACGTCGTTGGGCCAGCTGCTCGCGATCCGACACGCCTCGCGGATCACCCAGCTGCCGATCGCGACGATCAGGCCATTGTCCTCGGCGATTGGGATGAACTCGGCAGGGGAAATCGCGCCATGCCGCCGGTTGGTCCAGCGCAGCAATGTCTCGCAGGAGAGGATGCGGTCGCCGGTCAGGTCGAAGATCGGCTGGAAGACGAGATGGAACTCGCCACGTTCGAGCGCGCCCTGCATCTCCGCGCCGAGGTCGCGCGTCCGCTCGATCTTCTCGTCCATCAACGGTTCGTAAAAGCGCATCTGACCGCGGCCGCTGTCCTTCGCGCGGTAGAGGGCAAGGTCCGCGTTCTTCAGCAACGTGTCGGCATCGGTGCCATCGGGTGGCGCGATCGCGATGCCGAGCGATGCGCCGACGTGCAGCGTGCGCCCGTCGTGATGCACCGGCTGCTCGACCAAGTCGATGATACGCTGGCCGATCGCCGAGGCGTCCGACAGCTGGATCACTTCGCAGATCACCGCGAACTCGTCGCCGCCAAGCCGCGCGACGATCCCGGTCGTGCCGAAGGCGTCGTTCAGCCGCTGGGCCACGCCCGCGAGCAGCGCGTTGCCGGCCAGATGACCGAACGAGTCGTTGATCTCCTTGAACCGGTCGAGATCGAGCCAGTAGATCGCCAGCCGCGTTTCGCTGCGGCCGAGCGCCTGCAAGCGCGCCTCGAACTGTTCGCGGAACGCGGTCCGGTTGGCGACGCCGGTCAGGTCGTCGCGACGCGCGATGGCGGCATGATGCTCCGCCAATGCCGCCTTCTCGCGCGAAACGAGTGTCGCCTTCAGGATGACGCCATAGGTCTGCAACGTGATGTCCATCATCGCGACGACGAACAGGACGATCACCAGCGCCAATGCCATCTTGAGCGGCTGCAGCGAGACGATCAGTCCCACCGTCAGCGGCAGGGACGCGAAGCAAAGCTGTGACAGGGCGATCCACGGTCGGCCGGCGTTGCGCCCGGCGATGCCCGCCGCGTACCCGATCGTCGTGGTCACCGCGAGCAGTTGGAGTACGCCGTCATTCGTATGCACCAGCGTGAGCAGGCCGAACGTGCCCAGCAACGCCGAATAGCCCAGCGCGCCGGATCGATAGAGAAACTCCTGCCGCTTGGTCCAGCTTCCCTTCACGCGGTCCGGTGCCGGCCGCCGTTGCCGTTGCCGCCCCAGGGCATCGCCGACCCTGATACCGGCGACGAGCGCGATCGCCACGGCACACGCGATCATCGCCAGATTTCCGCTGACGTACGCGACGATCCCCATGATGCCGCTGCTGGTCAGTGCACCGATCACCAAGGATTGCGGCGACGCGTAAAGCGACTCTAGCAGCGTCGCACGTACCGAGGCTGCAATCGACTGGTCGGAATGCCGCAATTGCCTGAGGCGGGAAATCAAGCCACTCATCCGACTATCCTTGGACGGCAAGGGTGTAAAAGAAACGAACAAAATAGCCGGCGTGTCTGTGATCCGTCGCATTTAGTCGGGCGATGCGAACGCGTTAACCAGTTAAGACGACCGCTCAAGCCTTTGCCGTCAGCGTTTTCTCATGCAGTAACGCTCGACGTCGTCTTACAGCATTTCCAAAGGTCCCGCCGTCTTCGGTCGCGGAAATGCGGCATCGAGCGCTGCTACGTCTTCTCTGGACAGCACGAGGTCCGCGGCTGCACGGTTCTCCCGTACGTGCGCGACGTTCCCAGCTTTCGGGATCGCGATCATGTCGTCGTTTTGCAGGACCCAGGCCAACGCGACCTGCACGGGCGTCGCGCCGATGGTTTCCGCGATGCGAACGAGCGTTCGGTCCGCAACGAGCCGTCCCTGCTCGACCGGACTATACGCCATCGCCGGCATGTGCGCCTGGCGAAGCCACGGCAGAAGGTCGTGTTCCGGGCCACGCCGCGTCAGGTTGTACAGAATCTGGTCGGTCGCACACGCACTCCCGCCAGCCGCCAGCAACTCGTCCATGTCATCGGTATCGAGATTGCTGACGCCCCAGTGACGGATCTTTCCCGCCGCCTGGAGCGCCTCCATTGCCTCGACCGTCTCCGCGAATGGTACCGATCCGCGCCAGTGCAGGAGGTACAGATCGAGCCTGTCCGTTTTCAGCCGTTCGAGACTGGCCTCGCAGGCGCGTTCGAGGCGCTTGCGCGATGCGTTCTGGGGATAGGCTTTGCTGACCAGGAATATGTCGTTGCGAACGCCGTCAAGCGCTTCGGCGACAAGGATTTCGGAAGCACCGTCACCGTACATCTCGGCCGAGTCGATCAGCGTCATCCCGAGTTCGACCCCCGACCGTAAAGCCGCGATCTCCGCCTTACGCTCGCTCGCCCGCTCGCCCATCATCCAGGTACCTTGCCCGAGGGCGGGAACCGTTTCCCCGCCCGGAAGCGTCACGGTCTTCATGGTCTATCCCTCGTACCGGTCCGGTCTCCGAACACTAAAATCGGCCCCTCATGCGACATCGCTTTATGCACCGCCGGACGTGCCTTCATCCGCTCGCGGAACGCGACCAGCTTCGCGGGTGCCTCGATCTGGTTCTTCGCCGCCCACAACAGCATCACGAACAGATAGCAGTCCGCCACGCTGACGGCGTCCCCGAACAGATAGTCGCCCTCGATCGTGTCGGAGAGATAGCCCATCCGCTTGACGATCGTCTCGCTGGCTTTCGCCTTCTCCTCCTCGCTCCCGCCGGAGAAGAACGGCTTGAAGCTCTTGTGGATCTCGGTCGAGATGAAGGCGAGCGCCATGAGCAGGTGGGTATGCCCCATCGCCCCGCTCGGTTTTAGCGCACTGTCCTGATGCGCGATCCAGTCGAGGATGGCGATGTTCTCCGTCAGTGTCTCGCCGGAGTCGAGCGTCAGGGCAGGGACGTAACCCTTCGGGTTGATCTTTGTATAGTCGGCGCCGCTCTCGGTCCGCTTGGCCTTGAGATCGACCTTCTCGTGTTCGAACGAGAGCCCGGCTTCGTGCAGCGCGATGTGATCTGCGAGGCTGCAAGCGCCGGGAGAATAATAGAGCTTCATCGATGGTCTCCGCGTTGATCTTCCTGAACGCGCAAGCACACCGATAGCTGCGACCGTCACCCGATCCCGCTATTGCAGCATTGCCGCGCGCACCCATCTCCGGTCGATGAACGACAATTTGATCCGGCTCGGTCTCCTCGACGAGGACGACATCATTCTCGATGAGGCCGCGCTGTCGCTGGCGCTGCTCGATCATCCAGACACCGACCCGATACCTTATCGCGCTCTGATCGACGCCGTGGCGACACGTCTCGAGACGGTCGGCCGAGGCGCCGGTACCGCGGAAGAGCGTGCCGATGCCCTGTCGGAAGTGCTAGGCGAGGAGTTCGGCTTCGTCGGCGACCGCGAGACCTATGACGACCCCGCCAACGCCGACCTGATCCGTGTGATCGACCGGCGCTGCGGCTTGCCGGTAAGCCTGTCCATTCTCTACGTGGGTGCGGCACGCCGGATCGGATGGACGGCCGACGCGCTCGATGTTCCGGGGCACGTATTGGTGATGGTCGGGGCCGAAGCGGCACCCGTCATCGTCGATCCGTTTCGCGGCGGAATGCGCGTCGACCGCGAGGCGCTGGCCGCGCTGGTGCTCGCGTCCCACAACGGACCTGCCGAAGCCGTGTCCCACATCGCGACGATGCCGAACCGCACGATCCTCGTGCGGCTGCTGCTGAACCAAGCGACCCGTGCGGAGCAGGCGGGACAGGGCCGACGCGCGCTGGAACTGTACGCGCGGATGACTTTGATGGCGCCCGCCTACGGTCACGCATGGTGGGAGCGTGCGCGGCTGGAACTGGTCGACGGCGACGTGACGGCGGCGCGGGGCAGCTTGAGCGCGATGCTGGAGATCACCCGCGACCCCGAACTGCGACGGCGCGTGACGGATACGCTGGGGTCTCTGCCTCCAGCCTAGCTCTCCTCTTTCGTGTCGGGGCACGGGGCCCGACCCAACAAAGCTTGGCGTCGGCGCGGTGTCGGCGCTAACCGCGCGGTCATGGCCGCGCCGTCGATCCTCGTTGTCCTTCATGATTTCGCGCTGGGCGGCACCGAACGCGTTGCCGTGCGTCTGGCCGAGGCTTGGGCGAAGCGGGGTGTCCAAGTCACCATCTTTGCCGGTTCGGATGCCGGGCCGCTTCGGGCGTTGGCCGGCGAAGCGGTCGAGATCGTCGTTGCGGACCCTTCGATCCCACGCGGATCGGGCTCGCGCAGGCGATTGGCGCAGGCCGCGCGCGCGTTCGTCGGGCAACGTCGGTTCGACGGCGTCTTCATACCCGGTAATTTCCATTGGCCGGTCGCCGCCGCGCTGGCCGGATCGGGGATACCGGTGGTCGCGCAGGTCAGCGCGGCGCTCGACAAGCCGCAGCGCGGTCGGCTGCGGCAATGGGCGTTCGAGGTTCGGATGCGATACCTCCTTCGCGGGGTGCAGGCCGTGGTCGCGCTGTCGGACGTCGCGCGCGATCAGGCGGACCGCATCCTGCGCCGCCCCGTGACGACGACGATCGCGTTGCCGGCGCTGAGCGACGACGCTGCACCGCCATTGCCAGTCCCCGAAACCCAACCGCCGATTGTGCTCTCGGCGGGGCGACTGGTCCCCGAAAAGGGGTTCGCGCGGTTGATCGAGGCCTTCGCAAGACTGCCCGAAGGTATGGCGCGCCTGATCATCGTCGGGGACGGCCCGGAGGCGGATGCCTTGCGCCAGCAAAGCGTGACGCTGGGGCTTGCTGATCGGGTAGAGCTCGTCGGGTATGTCACGGACATCCGGCCCTGGCTCGATATGGCGCGGCTGTTCGTGCTGGCGTCCGATTTCGAAGGATATCCGGCGGTCCTGGTCGAGGCCCTGGCAGCGGGCCGCCCGGTGGTCGCGACCGACTGTACCCCGGCGACACGTCTGCTGGATGCGCCGGGCGCGGGGATGGTTGTTCCACTGGACGACAGCGAGGCGCTCGCCCGCTCGATCGCGACGATGCTCGCGCAGTCTGCGCCCGATCCGGAGGCACTGGCGGGGTTGGTCGCGCATCATCGGATCGGCGCGGTCGCGGCCGAGTATCTCGACCTGTTTGCGGGGTTGCGCGCGTGACCGATCGCCCGATGCGGATCGCTTACGTGATCAACTCGGTCGAGGGCGGCGGGGCCGCGTCGCCGGTGCCCGCCGTGCTTGGCGTGTTGCGCGACGGCGGTGCGGAGGTGGCGGTGTTCGCGCTGACCGCACGCGACCGTCGCGGCGAGACCGCGATGCGCGCCGCCGGGCTCGACGTGCACGTCCGCGATGGCGGCGAGACCGATCACGTGGCCGCGCTCCGCTGGCTCGACGCGACCCTCAAGGACTGGGCGCCGACGCATCTCTGGACCTCGCTCACACGTGCTACCCTGCTCGGCCAGATCGTGGGCGTGCGGCGGGGCTGGCCGGTCGTCAGCTGGCAGCACGCTGCTTTCCTCAAGCCAGCCAACCGCGTTCTACTACGCGCGATGCAGCGCCTGTCGCGGCTGTGGGTCGGCGACTCCACCGCGGTGACGCGACTGACCGCGGAACGACTGCACGTTCCCCCCGAGCGCCTAGTCCAATGGTCGATCTTCCGCGCGGATCCCGAAGCGCTGCAGGCGACGTCTTGGCAGCCGGGCCAGTCCGTTCGGATCGGTACCCTCGGCCGCCTCCACCGCGTGAAGGGCTACGACGTACTGGTCGAAGCGCTGGCGCTGCTCGATACCTCGACACCGTACGAAATGGTGATCGCGGGGGACGGCGCAGAGCGGGACGCTCTCGAAGCTCGCGCGAACGCTCTCGGCATAAAGTCGCTGCGGTTCGCAGGCTATGCGGCTGACCCCGCGGTATTCCTGGCAAGCTGCCATCTCTACGTCCAGCCATCGCGCTCCGAAGGCCTTTGCGTGGCGGCGCACGAGGCGATGCAGGCTGGGCTGCCTGTGATCGCTTCGGCGGTCGGCGAACTCCCCGGTAGCATCGTTGATGGCGAGACCGGCTTCACCGTCCCCCCGGGCGATCCGGTAGCGCTCGCCGCCGCGATGTCGCGCGCGCTCGCCAAGCCGGCGCAACTGGCAACGATGGGGCGGGCGGGTCGCGAGCGCGTTCTCACGACTTTCGGGCCGGACCGGTTCGCTGCGACCGGCCTCGCTATCCTCGAACGGATGCGCGCCTTCTAGGAGGCAATTTTTTGATCTCTCGGATCGCTTCGATCGAGAGCCCGTGCAACGACAATTCGGTGCGTTTCATATCGACCAACGTCACCGGCCCCGCCGCCGATAGCGTGTGAAACCCTTCGACGAACGGCGCGGAAGAGGCCGGCGGGACCATCGCGTCGCCCACCTCGGCCTCGAACCGTTCAGTGGTCAAAACGGTCATCGTCAGTGGGCGGATCGCGCCACCATAGGTCCGGCTGCAATCCTGCACCGGCAGTACGATCCGGCCATCGATCACCAGCGGCATCCCGCCTGGTCGCGCGCTCGCGACGTCGACCCGCACCGGGTTCATCGGGTGCGGCGTCCACGGTCCCGCCAGCCGGTCCGCATAGGCGACATGCAGCGCACTCATCTTGTCCGGCTCGCGGTCGGCCGAGGTATAGAACAGCCACCACCGCCCGTCGTGAAACACCGGCGTCGCATCGACCGCGACGTGATCGAGTTCGATGACATGCGCCGGCTCCCACCGGGCCGGGAAATCGACCGCGCGATACAGCGTCAGCCGGTTCGAGCGATGCGCCTCGGGCAGCATCCACGTCTCGCCCTCCGCCTCGAACACCAGCGGATAGGAAAGGTGCCAGGGCTCGTTGAGCACCGGCTGACGGTCGACCAGGCGGAAGTCGGCGTCATAGACGAGGACTTCGATCGCGCCGATCCGGACGCGGTAATCATAGGTCTCGACGAACACATACAGCCGCCCGTCGCGCCACAACCCGAACGGGTCGGCGAGAAACTGGAAGCTGCCCATCGGCGGCAGCCACATCAGGGGGAACCCCTCGATCGAGCCGCGTGCGACGATCGCCTCGGCAGTCGCCATCACGATCGCGGGGCGCCAGATATCCTTGCGTAGAGCCACGGTGGTCGATCGATCCCAAACGCGGCGCCCGACAGGGGCGCCGCGCGGGCCTTCTCGCGGCGGATCAGGCTACGCGCAACCCCTGCAGTCCGGTTGCCGTCTCCAGTTCGCGCTCGGGCAGGACTGCCGGGGCGGTATCGCCGAGCACGCTCATCACCGCGCGGGCGGCACGCACGGCGGAGCGCTCCGCGGTCAGTTCGAAGCTCCGCTGGAACAGCGCGCGCTGCACCGGACGATAGCGATCATGCTGTGCCACCGCGCGGTCGAGCGCGGCGCCAAGGTCCTGGGTACCGGTGACGACTTCGCCCGCCTGCCAGTGCGCATAGTTCGCATCGCCGTCCCACGGCGTCGCATGCGCGTCGAGGAACAGGCACGGGCGCGGCGTGTGGAGGAATTCGTACACCTGGCTGCTGACGTCGCCGAGATAGATGTCCGCCGCCGCCGTGTAGGTCATGTCGGTCGATGCGGCCGATCCGAGATCGACATGGATGTTCGGCGCGTCGAGAAAGCGCTGTTCGATCACGCCGGCGCGGTCGATCCGGAACTTGTCGATCGTCAGCACGAACTTACGGTGGAACAGCATGACGTGCGGGGCGAAGATCAGATTGTAGCGGTCGTCGTGCAGGAAATGCTCGAGCACCGCGCGGCCCTGCGCATACCAGGACGACAGATGCGGCGACGGATGTGGGTTGTAGAGCACCGTCGGCTTGCCGTTCGCCTGGAACGGCAGGCGCGGCGCGGGCTGTGGCATGAGGTCGAACTTGGGATAGCCGATCAGGCTCATCCGGTTGAACGGCACGCCCGCCTCGCGGCGCAGGCGCTGGCGGATCTTGCTGCCCGAGACGAGGACGTGATCGAACGTCGCGCTGTGCTTGTTGAAGCCAATCGCGCGGTCGCCCGCACCGTGGCGCGTGTGGATGATCTTGAGATCGTCGAGGCCGTAGCGCGTCTTCAGCAGCAGCGAGGTCTTCTCGGCGACGACCAGCGCATCGAGCGAGCGGAAGAAATCGAGATTGTCGCGGTAGATACCGATCTTGGTCACCGGCAGCGCCCATTCGAGCGTGTTCGCCAGCGCGCGCGTCGATGCACGACGCAGGCCCAGTTCGACCAGCGGTACGGTAACGCCGAGCCGCGCGCACAGGCGCCGCACTTCGTCGGTCAGCCGCGCGTTGGTGGTCGCGACGACGATCTCCGCGTCGGGGTAGCCCTCCGCCATCGCCAGCGCGGTCGGGAGGGCGTGCGCGACCTGATGAACCTGGTCGTGATTGAACAGAAAACCGATCTTCATGGCCGGTAGACGTTCCCGGCACCGGCCATCCTCACTAAATATTTTGTCATCTGGCCGATCGCGCGGAACTTTCCGTTCGTCGGCGCAACGATGGGCGTCTAAGCGCTCGCGATGCGTTCGCTTCTCCACCGTATGACGTCCCGGCAGGCGGACTCCGCCAAAGCTGGGGCGAGACGCGGCGATCGGTCGGGGCTGTGGCTGGTGCTGGCGAACCTCGGCCACCTGCTCGGCGGTAAGGCGGCGGCGGGCGTCATGAGCCTCGTCTACCTCGTACTCGTGACGCACCGGTTGGGCGCGGCCGAGTACGGCGTGCTTGTGCTGGTCAACGCCTACGCCGTCCTGATCGGCAGCGTCCTCGCGTTCTCTGGATTCCACGGCGTGGTGCGGTATGGCGGGCTGGCGCTGGAGGCGGGCGATCGGGCCGGGTTCGCGCGGATCGTCCGGTTCATGGCGGTGATCGAACTCGGCTGCGGTGCCGCCGCGGTGGTCGTGGCGGCGCTGCTGGTGCCGCTGATCGGACCACGGCTCGGCTGGTCGCCCGACACGATCCGGATTGCCATTCCCTATTCGCTCGCGGTGATCGCGACGGTCCGCGCGACTCCACAAGGACTGCTGCAGATCGCCGACCGGTTCGACCTGATCGGCATCCACCAGGCGGTGTCGCCGCTGATCCGCCTGATCGGCGCTCTGGGAGTCTGGTTCGCGGGCGGTGGGTTGGTCGGCTTCATCGCCGTCTGGCTGGTCGCTGCCGTCGCCGAGGGCCTCGCAATGTGGGGATTCGGCTGGGTCGCATGGCGCAAGCTTGCCGCCGGCGAGCGGTTGCGCGGACCGTGGCGCGGTGCGGCGCGCGATACCGAGGGGCTCAAGCGCTTCATCCTCATCACCAACTTCGACATCACTGTCCGGGAACTCGCGCCGAACCTCGCGCCGCTGACGGTCGGCTGGCTGCTCGGGCCGGCGGCGGCAGGATTGCTCGCACTGACGCAGCGCGCGACGTCGTTGCTCGCCCAGCCGACGGTGTTGCTGAGCCAGGCCAGCTACGCCGTGCTCGCGGCCCAGGTCGCGCGCGGCGATCTGAAGGCGTTGCGGCACACGGTCTGGCGCAGCGCGGGGCTGGCTCTCGCAGTGGCGCTGCCGATCGTTCTGGTACTCGCCTTTGCGGGCAATCGCCTGCTCGTGACGCTCGGCGGCGCGAGCTTCGCGGGTGGCACGGTCCTCCTGATCCTCATTGCCGGAGCGCGTGCGGCGGGGCTCGCAAGCGCACCACTGGCCTCGGGTCTGACCGCACTCGGGCTGCCGGGCCGATCGATGACTATAGGCCTGGTCACCAGCCTCGCGCTCTACCCGCTTCTGCCCGCGATGCTGTGGGCGTTCGGGACCGACGGGGCAGGGTGGCACGCGCTGCTCCAGAACGGTGTCGCGATCGTCGCGCTGGCGGTGCTGTTCCGCCGCGACGCAAAGGCCGACCCGGCGTGACCTTGGGCGGACTCCGTGCCGTGTTCCTCGCCGAGCGTGCGATGCTGCTGCGGCTGCTGGTCGCGCGACTGGGCAGCGTCGAGGAGGCGGAGGATGCGTTGCAGGATCTGTGGCTGAAGCTGGAGACGGTGACCGGCGGCCCGATCGCCGAACCGCTCGGCTACATCTGCCGGATGGCGAACAACATCGCGGTCGACCGCCGCCGTCGCGCGGCGCGGCGGGCGGACCGCGATACCGGCTGGATGGAAACGCAGGCCGGCGCCGACGAGCAACCCGACGCCGAACGCGCGATGATCGCGCGCGAGCGGCTGGCGCGGGTCGAGGCGACGCTGACGGGCCTGCCCGAGCGGGTCGCGACCGCGTTCCGCCTCTACCGGTTCGAGGACCTGCCGCAGAAGGCCATCGCCGAGCAGATGGGCATCACCGTTAGTGGCGTCGAGAAGTTGCTGCACCGCGCGTATTTGCGAATTCACTTGCAACGAAGCAATTCCGGTGCGGATATCCCGCAGGCAGGACGTCTCACTCATGAGGAGGACCAGCGAGATGGTCGATGAGTGGGGCAAGGACGGCGATTACGGCCCTGGTTACGGCGAACACGCCGCGGCCGAGGCGGTCGCGTGGCACCTCCGCTTGCCGACTGCCGATGGTGGCGCATGGACGGCGTTCGCCGACTGGATTGAGGCTAACCCGCAAAACGCAATCGCGTATGACGCGCTGGCGGTCGCGGACGCGGAACTGACCGACGCGCTGAGCCCGCCAGACTGGTCGCGAGCAATACCGCTGGTTGCCGCCAACGACGACCGACCGACACCGCGGCGGCGCTGGGTGTTGGGAACCGTCGGCGGACTGGCGGCGGCGGGGATCGTCGGAGTCATGCTGCCGCTCGAAAACCCGTCAAAGACGGCGGCGCGGATCATCGAGACACCCGCCGGGGTTCGCCGCAGCGTGACGCTCGCCGACGGCAGCCGTATCGACCTGAACGGCGGCACTAGGCTCGCGGTCGACGACAGCAGTGCGCGGCTGGTCACGCTGGAACGCGGCGAAGCGATCTTCCGCATTACGCACGACGCCGCGCATCCGTTCGTCGTCCAGTCGGGGACGATGCGGTTGCAGGACGTCGGCACCGTCTTCAACGTTGCCCGCGTGGGCGCGCATCTTGGCGTCCAGGTCGCCGAGGGTGCGGTGATGTTCCAGCCCGAACAGGATCGCATCATGCTGACCGCGGGTGCGGCGCTGTCGCATGTCGATGGCGGCGCACCGCGGATGTCGGGTATCGCGATCGACGACGTCGGCAGCTGGCGTAAAGGTCGGCTGGTTTTCCAGCAAACGCCGGTGCGACTCGTGGCTGCGGCGCTGGAACGCAGCACCGGCACGGTCGTGCGCGTCGCACCCGGACTTGCGGAAACGCGGTTTACCGGATCGATCGGCATTACGGGTGGTGCCGACAGCCTGATTCCTCGCGTCGCAGCGCTGATCGGCGCTCGGGCGGAGCATGTTAATGGCCGCTGGCGTCTGGTCGGAGGCCATGCCGGTCCGTAAATTCAACCTGGCCGTATCACTCGTCGCCGCCACCCTGATCACACCGTCGCTGTCTACGCCCGCTCATGCAGCGGAGCGGCGGGCGATCGCCGTCGCGCCAGAGCCGCTCGATCGCGCGATCGCGGTGCTTGCGCAGCAGGCGGGCGTCGACATCGGCAGTGCGGAGCCCGGATTGTCGCGGGTCATGACGCGGGGCGTAAAAGGTCGAATGACCGCGGGTGCAGCGCTCGACCAGATACTCGTCGGCACGCCGTACACAGCGCAAAGACTGGGCGAGGGCAGCTTTCGGATTATTCGTCGCCCGATCATCTCCCAGCCAGTCGCACGCGAACGCCAACCGAAACCGAGCCCCCCCCTGACGCCGCCGCCGGTCGAGGTATCGCCCGAAATCATCGTCACCGCGACCAAGCGCGCGACGTCGCGACTACGCTTCCCCGGTGCTCTCACCATCCTGCGGCCGGCAAGCGGGGTGAACATCCGCAACGATGCCGCGAACGGCATGGACGAGGCGATCGCCGCGACGCCGATCCTGCAGAGCACAGCGCTGGGTGCGGGTCGCAACAAGCTGTTCATCCGCGGGGTCGCGGACAGCAGCTTCACCGGCCCCACGCAATCGACCGCCAACGTCTATTTCGGGGAGGTGCCGGTCGCGTATAACGGTCCCGAACCCGGCCTCAACCTGTACGACGTCGATCAGGTCGAAGTCCTCGAAGGGCCGCAGGGCACGCTGTACGGCGCAGGCGCGATCGGGGGAATCGTCCGGCTGGTGCCGCACGCGGTGGATCTGTCAGGGGTGTCGGCCAATGTGTCGGGCGGCGTCAGCGCGACCAAGTCGGGCGATCCGGGCGGCGATATCGCCGGGATGGTCAACATACCGATCAAGGCTGGCGTCGCTGGCGTACGCGCGGTCGGCTACCGGGTCGTCGAAGGTGGCTATATCGACGACGTGCGTCGCGGCCTGCGCAACGTCAACCGAGTGGCGACGACGGGTGGACGTCTGGACGTGCGCGTCGCTCCGGCGAGCGGGTGGACGATCGACGCGGGCGGAGTGATCCAGAACGTGACCGCGCCCGACCTGCAATATGCCGAGCGCGGTATGGGATCGCTCTCGCGCGCGTCGCTGCTGGCGCAGCCGTTCAGCCAGCAATATTTTCTCGGGCGTGTTGTGGTCGACAGGCGTTGGGAGGACGGGCTGCACCTCGTCTCGGCGACCGGGTTCGTCCACCGCGATGCGGAGAGCCGGTTCGACGCCACGCGGCCGATCCGTCCGAACGCGCCGATCGCCTATGACACGGACGAACGCAGCCGCTTGTTCTCGCACGAGACACGGCTCTCCCGCGCAAAGCCGAACGGCGCCGGTTGGCTGGTCGGCGTCGCGCTCATTCACGCGCGCGACGCCTATGCACGCAGATACGGTGCGCCCGACAAGCTGCGCGACATCGTCGGTGTGACCAACCGGACGCTCGATGCGGCGGTGTTCGGCGAGGCGGGAATCGCGATCAGCCCGGCGTTGACCATTACCGCGGGTGCACGACTGACGCATCAGCGCACCGACGGCGACCCGATCGCCAAGCTCAAGACGACGACATACATCCGCGGACTCAGTTCGACCCGGCTCGATCCGACGCTCGGCGTATCCTGGCTGCTGACCCCGACGCTGGCAGCATATGCGCGCTATCAATCGGGTTTCCGGACCGGGGGGATAACCGTGGCGCCGGGCGTCGGCCGCGTTACCGATCTCGTTCGCGATACCATTCACGTCGGGGAGATCGGCCTGCGCAAGGAGCGGCATGGACCGCTTGGGCTTTCGGCATCGATCGGTGCATCGCTGACCGACTGGCGGCACATCCAGGCGGATCTGGTCGACAAATCCGGTTTTCCGTTCACCACCAATCTCGGCAACAGCCATATCTATGGACTGGAGGCGAGCGCCAACTGGGTGCCGCTGACCGGCTTGAAGATTGACGTGGCGATGTTTCTCAACGAGACTCACGTCGCCGACCCAGACCCTGCACTACGCCGGCAGGTCGGCGCGCGACTGCCCAACACGCCGCCGTTCGCGGTGTCGGGGAGTGTCGGCTATGAATGGACGCTCAGCGCTGATACGCACGCCAGCGTCGACGCGGGATGGCGCTATGTTGGGCGATCGACCGTCGGCACCCAGGCGCCACTCGACGTGTCGCAGGGCGAATATGGCAGCGCCCATCTTGGCGGTACGTGGACGCGGAATAGCATTCGTCTGACCGCCACCGTCGAGAATGTGTTCGACGTCAAGGGAGACCGCTTTGCGGGCGGCAACCCGTTCGCGCTGGCGGCGCGTAACGAATACACGCCACTGCGGCCGCGCACGTTCCGGCTAGGCGGCGCGATCGGCTGGTGATCGATCAGCGGATCGGCTGCAGCGATCCGCCTTGTAGGTAGGTAAGGGTAACCGGCACGACCGTCGTGCCCGATCCGACACGCACCTGGACGATCTTCGGATCGGGCTTGCGCGAGAACAGCATGTCGAACAGCGTGACATGCGGATTGCCCGACGCCCCGCCGCCGTCGCTGCGGTCGGTCTTGTCGTTGGCATTGATGTCGTGGCGCACGTCGACCGCATAGACGCCCGGCCGATCGACTGGCATACAGATCGCGACCCGGCCTTCGCGCGGCGTCGGAACTTCGGTGCGCAACAGCGTCTTTTTCTTGTCGAAATAGGTTGAGGGCGATCCCCCGAACGTGCGGACACGAACGGTTCCGGTCCTCGCCCTGAACCCTTCGACGATGACCAGCATCGCCGGATGGGTGCTACCCGCTGTGCATTTCGCCGCGTCGGGACCGATCGGTTTCAAGGCGGCATTGGACGTCATCGACAACGCCGCGAGATACAGGGCAATCATGGTTCGTGGCTTTCGACTCTTTCGGATCGGGGTGCAACGCGGGCGCGTCATACCCCGGATCGGTGGATGTACCGCTCGTTAGAGGACTACCGCATCTTCAATATCTTACGGCGGACAGTTCGTATCGTTGGCGAGAACCTCGCGCATGTCGATCATGACGAATTTCTCACGGAACACGGTGGCGGCTTGAACAGTATTTCAGGTCTTCATGCAGTGCTTTCAAGGATACCGCCATGCGCTTCATCACCCTGCTCGCTCTTCCGCTCCTCGCGATGACGGCGTCGCCCGTATTGGCGAAGGGCTGTATCCGCGGCGCTGCCGCTGGCGGCGTTGGCGGGCATTTCGTCGGTAAGGGCCATGCCGTTGCTGGTGCCGCCATCGGGTGCGTCGTTGCGCATCACCACTACGCCAAGCAGGCACGCGCGCAGAAAGCCGCTGCTCGCACCCACGGCTGATGATCAAGGGTCGCGGACGGTACGCCGTCCGCGACCCTTCTCCGTAGTCAGCGGCTATAGCGTCCGATCAACGCGCGCCGCAGCATGCGGTCCTCGAGCGAATAATATAATGCGATCCGGTCGCCTTCCGCGACGGAGGACGCGGCGAACGCGATATCGGTCGCTTCGCGGCTCAGCGCAGGTGGCGGCACGAGGAGGGGTTCTAACCCGCGCCCCGTGACCCGTGTCAGATCGGCGCTGAAGCTGATCCAGCCGATCCGCCACCGCGCATCGTGCGTTGCGCCGTTGTAGAACATCACCGGGTCGGCGCCCTCCGCCTGCCAGATCGGCCCGGTCGACAGATGCCAATTGTCCCAGCTGTCCTCGCGGATGCCGAACGGATCGGGCAGCACGGTCCACGGTCCCTTGGCGGTAGGACCGCCGGCCATGCCGATCCGCGACGCACCATTCGCGGCGTATTCGTAGAACAGCCGCCAGTCGCCCGCGCTGGTCTGCACGAGCGTGGCCTCCTTGATATTGCCCTCGCCCGGCGGTGCCTTCAGCACCAGATCCTCTTTGACCAGCGCCGTCAGGTCGCGGCCCGCGGCAAGGATCATGCAGCCTTGCGCGCGGTCCGCATCGACGCCAGTGTAGTAGATCAGATATTCGTGATCGGGCGTCACCAGGACGGTCGGGTCCTCGCATCCCCCCATGTCCTCGGCGCCGGGACCGGGGGTGATCGCGAGCCCCGGATCCATCGTGAACGACAGGCCGTCGCGACTTTCGCCGCGGGCGATGATCCCGGTCGGGTCGTGCGGTCCGAGCGGATGGGGAACACCGCGGACCATGATCCGGTAGAGGTTGCCTTCCTTCCATACGAACGGGCTCATCAGGTCCATGCCGTCGATCACCGAATTGGCCGAGATCGCGACGGTGTCGAGCTGCTCGACCGCGTAAGTGACCATCACGCGCCCTGCGCCACGGTCAGCGACAGCGCGCCGTCGATCGTCACCGTCGTGCCGGTGATATAGTCGGCGGCGGGCGACAGCAGGAACGTCACCAGCGATGCGACCTCGTCGGGCCGCCCGGCACGCTTCCAGGGGATCGCGGCCTCCTTGGCGGCGAGCTCCTGCGGATGATCGAGCGCGGACTGGTTCATCGGCGTCAGGATCATGCCCGGTGCGACACCGTTGACCGCAATGCCCTTCGGCGCAAGTTCCAGCGCCAGCGTCGCCGTCAGTTGCGACAAGCCTCCCTTCGCGGAGTCATAGTCGACGCCGCCGGGTCGCGGTGCGCGTTCGTGGATCGACGAGATGTTGACGATGCGGCCCTTGGCGTTCTTGGCTTCGAGGGCGCGCACCATGCGGCGGCAGGTCAGGAACGGGCCGTACAGGTCGGAGCGGATGACCCGGTCGAACTGAGCCAGTTCCATGTCCACCAGCATCACGCCGCTCATGTTGAGGCCCGCAGAATTGACGAGCAATGTGACCGTGCCGAACGCTGCTTCCGCCTGCGCGAACAAATGTTCGATCGCGGTCTCGTCGCCGACGTCGGCCTGGACGGCGATGGCGCGGTCGGATCCGCCGATCGCCACGCATACCGCGTGCGCCGCCGCCGCGTCCTTGAAATAGGTGATGGCGACGCGCGCGCCGGCCTCACCTAGAGCCTTGGCGCAAGCGGCGCCGATCCCGGATTCACCGCCGGTGACGATAGCGATTGGATCGTTGAAGATGGTCATCCTTCCCCAACAGGCGATGCCACCCCGAGTTGCAGGAAATGGCGGGATGACGCGCTTTTCACCTCGCCGTCATGCAATCCGAAGGCCGCTGGTCAGTGCGTCGAGCAGCGCATCCACCTTCGGACTGAGCTGCCGCCGACGGGGCCAGACCAGATGCAGCGGAAGCCCCGCCGTCGCCAGTTCGGGAAGAACCTCTACCAAGTCGCCACGCGCGAGTTCGTCCTCGATCAGCCAAGTCGCGAGTTGCGCGATACCGAACCCGGCCTTGACCGCTTCGACCTGGGCTTCGGCACTGCCGAGGACGATGCGGCCCTCCATGGCCCGCTCGTCGATACCGCCAGAGCCGTCGGCGAAGCGCCACTTGATCGTGCTGCCGTCGCCGCGCCCGTAGAGGATGCAGTCGAACCGGGCGAGATCGTCCGCCGATGCCGGTGTCCCGCGCCGTGCGAGATAGGCGGGGGCGGCGCAGATTATGACGCGTTCGCTGCCGAGATAGCGATGGCCGAGATTGTCCGGCCAGGGCTCCGACGCGCCGATCCGGATCGCGACGTCGATGCCCTCCTCGACGATGTCGATCTTCCGATCGGTGAAGGTGATGCTCGGGCGTAAATTCGGATGGCGTTCGGCGAAGGCGAGCAACAGCGGCATCGCCTGCATCCGCCCGAACGCGATCGGCACGTCGACCTTCAGCCGCCCGACGATCTCCGACCGGTGCGCCGCCAGCACCGCTTCGGCATCGGCGAGATCTTCGAGAACGCGGACGCAGGTCTCGTAGAAGGCGGCGCCGACGTCGGTCAGCGTCAACCGGCGGGTGGTCCGTTCGAACAAGCGGCTACCCAGCCGCGCCTCCAGCCTGGCGACGCTCTTGCTGACCGCCGAGTTGGTCAGGTTCAGCCGTACGCCCGCCGCGGTGAAGCTGCCGGCGTCGGCGGTACAGACAAAGGCTTCGATGCCCTTGAGGCGTTCGGAGGGGATCATGCGAGTCCATTCTGGAATTATTGTCCCGCCATACGCGAAAACATGCCGCAGGACGTCGCTTTTCGTCGCGCGTAGAGACGGCACCTACAGGAGTTTGCCAATGTCGTCCCCCGTTCGTCCTCTCAATGTCGCGCCACCCAGCGCCAAGTCCGCAGGGCATGGCTTGGCCGTGCTGCTGCTGGCGATCTCCGCGTTCGTGATCGTCACGACCGAGTTCATCATCGTCGGCCTGCTCCCGAGCCTGTCGCGCGACCTGGGCATCTCGATCGCCGTCGCGGGGCAACTCGTGACGCTGTTCGCGTTCACCGTGATGCTCGCCGGACCGTTCCTGACCGCGATGCTGTCGCACTTCGAGCGCAAGCGGCTGTTCGTCGTCATCCTCATGATCTTCGCGGGCGCGAACGCACTCGCCGCGGCCGCGCCGGACATCTGGGTACTGGGCCTCGCGCGGTTCCTGCCGGCGCTTGCCCTGCCGGTGTTCTGGGGCACCGCGAGCGAGACCGCGGGCGAACTCGCGGGGCCCGAGAAGGCGGGGAAGGCTGTCGCCAACGTCTATCTCGGCATTTCCGGCGCGATGGTCCTCGGCATTCCGCTCGGGACGCTCGCATCGACCGCCTTCGGCTGGCGTGGGACGTTCTGGGGATTGTCGGGACTGTCGCTGCTGATGGCGGTGCTGTTGCTTGTCGTGATGCCGACGCTGGCCCGCCCCACGCGCGTCAAGCTGGCCGAACAGGCGCGTATCCTGAAAGATCCGTATTTCCTCGGCAACGTCGTGCTGTCGGTGATCGTCTTCACCGCGATGTTCACCGCCTATACCTATCTCGCCGACACGCTGGAGCAGATCGCGCACATTCCGGCGGGGCAGGTGGGCTGGTGGCTGATGGGCTTCGGCATCGTCGGTCTCGCAGGCAACTGGCTGGGCGGACAGTTCGTCGGCCGCGGACCGTTGCTGGTAACGGCGATCACGTCGCTCGTGCTGGCGGTCGGCATGGCGGCGACGACGTTGGTCGCGGGTTCGCATGCCTGGCTCGCGGTGGCGCTGGCGGTCTGGGGCATTGCCAACACTGCGCTCTACCCGATCTGCCAGGTCCGCGTGATGCAGTCGGCGAGCCACGCACAGGCACTGGCCGGCACGCTCAACGTGTCGATGGCCAACGCCGGCATCGGTCTCGGTGCGATCATCGGCGGCTCGGTGATCCAGCATCTCGGGCTAGGCGCGGTCGGTTATGTCGCCGCCGCGATCGCGATACTCGCGGTGCTCGTGACGCCGGTAGTCAACCGGCTGAAAAATCAGAGCATCGCGTAACGATCGGGTTTGGTGCGGAAATTAACACGCCTGCACGGACCCTGCATCCTGCCTTCGACCGTTCGACCTTTCCGTCATCAGGAACCCAGCCATGCCCAAAGCTTCGACCACGACCGACTATGCACAGCGCGATGCCAGCATCGTCATCAACAGCTACACGACGGTATTGCGCCGTCCCCGGGTGCCGCACGAAGTCTTCGCGACCTATTGGCGCGACGTCCACGGTCCGCTCTGTTCGCGCATCCCGGGGCTCGGTTGGTACGTCCAGAACCATCTGGACCGCGAGCAGGACGCGCATCTCTGGCCGGTGATCGACGGTATCGCGCCGTTTGCGGACTATGAACTCGATGGCGGGGTCGAGATCGGCTTCGCATCGAAAGCGGACCAGGACGTGTTCAATGCTGCGAGCCACATCCTGTTCGCCGACGAACAGAACATGTTCGCTGCCACCGTCGCCTATGCGCTGCCGAGCGGATCACGCACGCTGGTCGACCGGATCGCGGATCCGATCCCCAACAGCGACGACGGCTTCGACCGTATCCACGTCCATTTCGGCGCGGCGGGCGACGATGCGGACGCGTTCGGTACGTTCATGACGAGCTTTGCCGAAACGCTCGCCGCGGACCCTGCGGTGCTAAAACTGCGGCTGCACTTGCCGGACCGCTACGACAATGCCGAGCCCGCCCCGCCCGCACCCAATGTCGATCATCTCGTACCGGCCGAGCGTGCGCTGATCGCGGTGATCGAGCTGGCCTTCGAGAGCCCGCTCGCACGCCGCGCTTTCTTCGAGTCCGACATTTTCGTCGCGACGCAGGCTGCGCAGAAGGCGAACATCGCGCATGTCCAGGCGTTCGCGGTCAGCGGCGTCTACACCTATGTCCGCGACAAGCAGCTGACGACGGCAGGCCTGCGGGGCAGCCGTCAGGCGCAGTTGATCGAGCGCCTCGGCGCCAACAACCAGGTCGCGGACGATGTGCGTCACCTGATGCATACGGGCTCGCCCCAGTAGCGGATCAGGCGTGCGGCGGGTCGTCGGCGATCGGCGCGCCGATGGTGACGCGGAGGCCGGGATCGTTGTCGGCCTCCTCGATCGTGCCGGACAGTCGCGCGACCATCGACGTGAGCATTCGCGACCCGAACCCGGTCCCGGAACTCGCCTTCCCACGACCGCGATCGGCGACGATCAGGCGGAAGCGATTGCGGTGCTGTTCGAGCGCGATCGTGATCGGTCCCGACGCGCCGGCATAGGCATATTTGTTGGCGTTGATCACCAGTTCAGTCAGGATCAGCCCGACGCTGACCGCACGATCGGTGGAGATCAGGATCGGCGCGAGCTCCAGCTCGATCTGGCCGCCCCATGACTTGTCCATCGTCGATTTGATCTCCGTGCAGAGGTCGCCGATGTACCGCGCCAGATCGACCGCCTGGACGTGCTCGTCGGAATGCAGTCGGCGGTGGACCATCGCGACCGCCGAGAGCCGACGCTGCGCCTCCGCAAGATGCGCGGTCAGCACGTCGTCTCCGACCGCCCGCGCCTGAAGGCCGAGAAACGCGGACACGAGTTGCAGGCTGTTCTGGACGCGGTGATGGACCTCCTTGATGAGATAGTCCTTCTGCAGCAACAGGCTTTCGTTATCGGCGATCGTCGCGGTCAACTCGCGGTTCACCTCGAAAAGGCGGCGGTTCTGGCGGGCATCGAACATCGTCCGCTTCAGCCGCCCGGCGGCCTCGATCTCGAACAAGGTCCACGGTACCGATCGACCGCGAACCGCCTCGCTCCAGCTTTCGAACGACGCGCGGGGTGTCAACGGGATGTGAGGATCGACGCCCAGATCTTTGTGCGGGTTGCCGGCCCAGTTCATCACCTCGATCTGCTCTGCGCGAAACCAGATCAGGATCGTCGGCTCGTCGGTCGACATCGTCACCGCGAGAACGCCGCTGGCGAGATCCTGGAAACCGGTGGCTGCGGGCAGCTGTTCCGACAGCCGGTCGGTCGAGAAGGGGAGCGCCCGGCCGAGATCGATCACATGATCGGCGACCGCGCGGATGTCGTCATGGCGCGGCGAGCGGCCGGCGACGAACAATTCGGTCCCGCGAACCGCCGCGAAACTGTCGGCGCCCAGCATCCGGCACATGTCGTCGCCCGCGGTCGCGAAGAAGCCGGCGAGCGAGATGTCGCTGCCGAGCCGAAGCACGACCGCGTCCTCCGCGGTACGGAGGCGAATGCGCTCGCGGTAGAGCTCGGCATCCTCCTTCGCGCGGATCTGGCGGGCAAGGCTCCCGGCGAGAGCACGGCAGGCCATGCGGACATGCAGTGGCAGGAACTTCGGCGTCGGATGGTGGCAGGCGACAAGGCCCCACAGCGCGCCGTCGCGGACGATCGACACCGACGCCGACGCCGCGACGCCCATGTTGGCGAGATATTGCAGGTGGATCGGCGATACGCTGCGCAGCGCGAGATCGCTCATGTCGAGCGGTGTCGCACCGGCTGGACGGAGCAATGCGGGTTCATAGGTGATGTCGGGAATGATGCGGACGCGGTTTCGGACGTACAACGCGCGCGCCTGCTTCGGAATGTCGGACGCCGGGAAATGCTGGTTCAGGAAACTGCCGAGCGCGGGATCGCGGTCCTCGGCCAGGACGACCCCGGCGTCATCGTCGAGAAAGCGGTACAGCATCACCCGGTCGAACCCGGTCAATTGGCGAAACGTTCTCGCCGCGCGCTCGCACAGTTCGCGTAAGCCAAACGCCTGTTCGAACGTTGCCGCGGCTTCCTCCATCTCCACCAGAACGTCGATCGGGGACGGCATCGCTATGGGGGCGGGCTCGAGTTCGACGACGATTGTGTTCGACACGCGGTGTGCGATTGCGTCGAACGGCGTTTCGAGACCGACCACCCGCGTGAGCACGACCGTGCTGGCGTTGGGCTTGGCCGCAAGTTGCGCCGAGACGGTTTGGCCGAGAAGGTCGTCGAGGTTCGCGCCGAGCCAATGCGGCGCCAGCAATTTTTCGATGTCGCCCGCGCCCGCCATGATCTTGAAGGTGCAGGCGTCGGCGACGAGGACGAGGCCGTGCGGCTGGATCGATCCTGGCCGGTGGATAGGTTCGCGGTCGCAGGCGGAAACGTCAGGGCCGTGCGATCGTGCACCGCCGTCTATCGCCTCGGGTAGAGAACCAGGCATGGCGTGTGCAATCCAGACGGAGGCGATCCGACACCGTAATGGGCCGTATCGTTACGCTAACGATACAGAAGCCGTCGGTAGGATCTTGTCAACGACCTGGATCAGCCGGAGAATACTTATTACGTTGTCGGCACATGCAGTCTTGAGTGTCTACTTTTCAACGTGCTCGCTCGACTATCGTGCGAAGCAGGCGTCCATTGCCACGACCCGCGCCGCGCCGTCGGTATGCGTCGCGTCACCTGGATAATAGCGCATCGTTCCACCCAGCTTCGCCAGTTCGTCTCGTGTGAGCCAGCCCTGGATCTTGCCCTGTTGTACCGCCCAGCAATCGGCGGCGGCTTCGCCCGGCCCGAAGATCTGGTGCGCGCATTCGTGCGTGTACCAGAAGAGTTGCTGTGCGCGCGGCAGGTCGAGGACGCGCGGGTGCAGGATGATGCGCCCCTTGTACGCGGCGGCGATGTCGTTGATCGGCTGGATCATCGTGTCGACCGGTCCGCAGGTCGCGCGGTAGCCGGCGAGCAGGAGCGCGCCCGGCAATACCACCGTCTGCGCGGCTGAGGGTTGCGGGATGACTGCGAGGAACGCCGCGGCGGCGCCGGCGAGAAGATTTTTGAACATGACTATCCTGGCCCCGCGAGGCGCGAGGACGAGCAAGAGCAGATTTGGAGAAGCGTCGGTGGGTCGAGCGTTTGGCGCGCGACCCGCGAGCGCCTACCGAAAGCGCTCGGTGTCCCGGTTCTTGATCCGCTGCGAGACGCGCTGGTCCTGTGCTTCCGCGGCAACCGCCGTCGCCATCGCGCAGGCAGCGCCGCGCTGGAATGCGGCGGTCGAGCGCGGTCTATCCGCCAAGGGTGCGCGCGTGCCGGACCGCAGTCCCGCACCCACGAGATACCTCGTGTTCATGGTAAGTCTCCGCCGATGTCGTTCAATCGCGTCACCCAAGGCTCACGCCGGCAGCGGAGCGGGGGATGTTTCCGAACTCTTCGGTAGGTGCGACTTATGCGCATCCATGAGGGCTGCGGTTCGCGATGTAGTCGCGCAACCGGCCTAACCTATGTTGGTCGTACATGAGAAACGTCGGTTATCTGATAAGGATGCACGTTGTACGAAACTTAACCTGCTTTATAGATCCAAGTCATAATCCTCATCGTGATTCTTGTGAGTATTGCGGACTTTATGACTAATCTTGACAGCCTAGGCGCCAATTCGGACGCACGATCCACCGATCGTCGCGATGGTCAAATCGAGGCGCTTGGCAGGGCGAACTCCGCCGAGCAGGTGCGCGATCGGATCCTGTGCTATCCCGGCGCGGTCCGGATGCCGGCGAACGGCGTGGAGCTTTACATCGTTCGCGATTTTCTCACGCTCGACGAATGCGCCGCGGTCATCGCGCTCATCGAGGCCAATCGCGTGCCGTCGCCGGTCGTCGGCGATGCCCCGGTGTCCCCGCACCGTACCAGCGAGACGTGCTACCTCTATCCCGGACCGGAGCCCGTGACCGCGGTCGAGAGCAAGCTCGACCTGCTGACGGGGCTCGAGTCGCGCTACGGCGAGGCGTTGCAGGGGCAGCGCTATGCCGTTGGGCAGGAGTTCAAGCCGCATCACGACTTCTTCGACACCGAACAGCCCTATTGGCTGGATCAGGTGACGATGGGCGGCCAGCGGAGTTGGTCGGCGATGACCTTCCTCAATGAACCCGAGGCAGGTGGGCGGACGAACTACCCGACCGCGGGGGTGATGATCGCGCCGAAAGCGGGGAATCTCGTGATCTGGAACAACATGGACGAGTATGGCGCGCCGAACTCGGGGTCGCTTCACCAGGGCATGCCGGTCGAGCAGGGCGTGAAGTACGTCCTGACGAAATGGTACCGCGAACGGCCTTGGTGTCAGTGACGTAACGTTTGATCCTCCCCCGCAAGGGGAGGTGGCGCCGAAGGCGACGGAGGGGGAGGGCACGATCAGGCCCGTTCCGTGTCCTCCCCCTCCGTCTGGCAAGCGCCAGCCACCTCCCCTGGCGGGGGAGGATCGAGAGTTCGGTCAATTAGCTCCGACCGGCACGGCGAACACGCTCCGCAACGGCTTAATCTCAGGCAGGATATAAACAATCCCCACCGTGCCGGTGAACAACGGCTTCACCACATCGTCGTAAAATCCCGGCGGCACGTTGACGCAGCCATATGATATCCGGTTGTCGCTCGGCGTCACCGACGCGAGCCGTCCGGCGCGGTCGTCGACGCGGCGCCCTTTGATCACGCGGTGCAGCGAGAGCGCGGCACCATAGTCGATCCACAGGATATCCTGTTCGAAATCGCGTCCTAGCGAGGCTTGGAAGCGACCTGCCGGCGTGGTGCGCTCGGCGGGCGTAATGGTCGCGAGCTTACGCTGGCCGATACCCGGCACGCTGGCGTCCCCGCGTGCCATCCCGAGCAACGCCGGCGCCCGCCCGCGTAAATTGCCGCTGCCATCGAACGCGAGCACGACCGCGTTCACCTTGTCGATCACGACGAACGGCAGCGCGTGATTGTCGTGCGACGTCGACACCCAGTTCACCGTGTCGCGCACGTCGTCGGACGTCGCCATGCCGCCGAACCGGCCGGCATCGTCCGGCGCCGCGGTCGCGACAATAGCAGCCGGCGCCGGGGACGCCGCGAGGCCCGGTACGGCGGCGGCGCTCGCAACGATTCCCCAGCCTAGCAGTGCCTGCCAGCGCGAAAACCAGCGAGCGGGCGCCGAGACGCCACGCCGCGCGGTCCCGATCATCTCAATGACGCGCCTGCTTCCGCGGATAATTGGGTACGGCTGGCGTGTTGGGCGGCGTAGGCTGCACGAACGGGCGTTCGACGACCGGTTGCACGACCTGCGGCGTTTCGGGCGTTTCTACGATCACGGTGCCGGGCCGTTCTGGCGTCGGATACGTCACGCCACCCTCGACCACCTCGATCGTCGGCGGCGTCGGTACGCGCACCGTCACGGGCGGAACCTCCAGAAACGGCCGCGTAGCATTGGGCAGGTTCGGAACGGGGGTGAGGGGCGGCGTCGCGGTAGGGGGCGGCGCGAGTACTGGCGGAGGCGTCGGGGTTGGCGTCGGCGTCGGCGTTGGTGCCGGTGCTGGAGCGGGCGCCGGTGCTGGAGCGGGCGCGGGTGCCGGAGCGGGCGCTGGTGCCGGTGCCGGAGCGGGCGCCGGTGCCGGGGCAGGCGCTGGTGCCGGAGCAGGCGCTGGCGCTGGCGCCGGAGCAGGCGCTGGAGCCGGGGCGGGCGCTGGCGCTGGCGCTGGCGCTGGCGCGGGCGCTGGAGCCGGAGCAGGCGCTGGAGCGGGCGCTGGTGCCGGAGCGGGCGCTGGAGCGGGCGCTGGAGCGGGCGCTGGAGCAGGGGCAGGCGCTGGTGTCGGGGCGGGCGCTGGTGCTGGAGCAGGCGCGGGTGCCGGGGCGGGCGCTGGAGCTGGGGCTGGGGCAGGCGCTGGTGCCGGAGCGGGCGCTGGTGCCGGGGCAGGCGCTGGTGCCGGGGCGGGCGCTGGTGCCGGGGCAGGCGCTGGTGCCGGGGCGGGCGCTGGTGCCGGGGCAGGCGCTGGTGCCGGGGCGGGCGCGGGCGCCGGTGCCGGAGCAGGCGCCGGGGCCGGGGCGGCAGCCGTGATCGTCCCCGTCGTCCGGAACCCGGCGACGCAGCACGAGCTCGCCAGCGCATATTGGTTCGCGTTGGCGCCGGTCAGCGTATAGCCGCTGAAGCTCACCCCGATCCCCGTGCCTTCGCCGGTGCTGTCGAACGTCGCGGTCGCATTGGTACCGGCGACCAGCGATACGCCGGTCGGCGTCCCCGACGTGCCGTTGGTGTTGAAACCATTCAGCACCGCCGCGTTGGTGCCGTCAGCGACCTTCTGCGCGGTCGGGAACAGCAGCATGCGCTGGGTGATCGCCGCGCCCTCGGTCAGCACGAACTCGGTCGAGAAGTCGGTTGGCGTGGTGTACGAGACCGGGTTGTAGTTGATCGACACCGGTGCCGCAGTGACCGTGGTCGGCGGCGACAGCGCGGAGAACACGATCGTGCCGCCGTTGACGCCCGGCCCGGTGCCGTCCGACCCAGCGATCAGCGTGAGGCCTACCGGCAGGCCGAGGCTCTGCGCGGGGATCGTCGTGCCGCGGGTCAGCGTCACCGCGGCGTCGATCATCACGTCATGGCCTGCACACAAGGCGATGTTGCCGTCGGTCGTCGTGATCGCGTGGAACACCTGCACGTTGCGCCCGGCGTTGAGCAGGATGCTGCCGTTGGTCGTGGTCAGGTCCGCGTTGACGTTCACGTCGCGGCCACAGCAGGCGACGATGTTGCCGTTGGTCGCGGTGATCGGCGCGTTGATGTTGACGTCGCGAAACGCGTTCATCGTCAGCGTCGTCGGCACGCCCGACGCGGTCCACGCGACCGCGTCGTTGACGAAAATGTCGCCGTTGCCGGTGGTCGTGTCGCCCGCCGCGGGGATCGTGCTGATCGTGATGCTGGTCGTGACGAGCTGCGCCGACAGCGTCGAGCCCGAGATGTTGCCGCCTGCGCCGATCACGTAATCCTGCGGATCGATCAGCCACATGCCGGTCATGCCACCGGGTGCGAAGGTCGAGACCTTGACGCTGTCCGCGACGTTGACGGTGGCCGCCGACGTCTCGATGAAGCCGCCATTGCCGCCGACGGGTGCGCTCGCATCGAGTTCGCCGCTGACGGTGACGGTGCCGGTCTTCATGTCGCCGAGCAGTATGATCGTGCCACCGCGGTTCTGCAACGTGCGCGCCTCGACGATGCCGGTGTTGTTGACCGCGGTGTGGAGCAGGTCGCCGGCCCCTTGCGCGGTCATCACGACCTTGCCGCCGTCGGCGCGGATCAGCCCGCCATTGCGGACCAGGGCGCCGACCGCACCCTTGTCGACCGCGACGTTGAGCAGCCCGTCGCCCGCCACGTCGAGCGTGATCGCCTCGCCGCCCGCCAGCACGACCGTACCGAAGTTCGCCTTGATCGTGCCGCCGTTACCGACGTTCGCGCCGAGCAGCGCGACATAGCCATTCTTGGCAGTGATCGTGCCGTCGTTCTGTACGCTCGCGCCGCTTGTGCCCGCGAAACTGTTCTTGCCCGCAAGGAAATCAGAGTTGGAAATGTTCAGCGTCGAGGCGACCAAGCCGCCGACGTTGACGTTGGCGGTCTGGCCGAACAGGATGCCGTTCGCGTTGACCAGGAACACCTTCCCGTTCGCGGACAGGTTGCCGAGGATCACCGAAGGGTCCGAACCAAGCACGCGATTCAGCGCGACCGAGCTGCTTGTCGGCTGCTCGAAGACGACGCTCTTGCCCTTGCCGATCGAGAAGGACTGCCAGTTGATCGCCGCACGGTCGCTGGTCTGCGACACGGTCAGCGACTTGGTGCCGGTCGCGATGCTCGCCTGGCCCGCGACGACTTCGCCACCGGTCGGGAGCGTCTGCGCCTCGACCGGACGTGCCACCACGGTACCCGCAAGGCTGAACCCGATCAGCCACGCGAACCGCGCAAGGCCGGTCGTGCCGAACAAGCCGCCGCGCTTGGTGCGCGTGACGGTGGGAGCGGGGCGACTGGTGTTTCTGATCGACGAAGGGATGGGGGTCATGTGCGGTATCCTCGGTGGCGGCGGATGGCCGCTAAATTTTGGGGGGCTGGTGCGCTCAGAAGGTCTTCGAGAGCTGGAACCAGGCGCGGCCCGACTTGTCGGGGGCCGACGTCGCATCGGCATCGCCGAGTTTCCGCGCATAGGTCGCCTTGGCGGCGATCCCGTACGGTCCCGCCCAGCTCAGGCCGGCGCCGTACGCGCTACGCTTCGCGTGGTTCGATCCGTCGAAATACGGGTGTTTGACGTAATCGACCTCGCCGACGTCGACGAACCCGAACAGCTGGAGCGCACCCGGCACGACCTGCGGCAAAGCCAGTCGCGCCTCGGCGGTGGCGACATAGCCCTGGTCGCCGTACGCCTCGCCCTCGGGATAGGCGCGGACCGCATAGGCGCCGCCCAGCTCCATCTTCTCGGAGATGTCGAGGTTGCTGAACGCGATCTGTCCGCGAGCGGACGCGAACAGCGACAGCGGGCCGGCAATCGTCTGCAACCGCGCGAAGCTGAACTGGACCTTCCCGTAGCTGCCATCGGTGCGTGCGGTCAGCGCGTCGACCGAACGCTCGTACGCGCCGCGGATGTCGAGATTGCCGACCGAATAGCTCAGCGAATACGCGCTCCAGCCGCCCCCGAGCAGCGTGTCGTGCTCATCGCCGCTGAGGCCGGCAGTGACGACCTGCGCGCGGCGATAGGTCGTGACGTCGACGATGCCGATCTTGTCCTCGAACCATTTCACGTCGCCACCGAGCGTCACGTATAGGTTGTTGTCGCGCGACCGGATCAGCGGATAGCTGGCATAGACGCTCGCGACGTCGGCGTTGCCGCTGCCGTCGAGGCTGTCGAATTCCTTGCCGAGCGAATAGTCGAGATGCGCGAACGCGACGCCCAATGTGACCTGCCCGATCGGCGCCTGGTACGATGCGCGACCGTAAGCGAGCCCGGAGAACGAGGTCAGCGCGCGCAGGCTCAGCACGTCGCCCGAGCCGGTCGGGTTGTTCCAGTTGACCACGCCGCCGACGCGGTAGGCGCCGGTGTAGCGGTTGCCGGCGTTGTCGGCCTCGACACTGCCGGTGATGCTCTGGCCTGGGGTGATCGCGACCAGCAGGTCCGACGTACCGACCGCGGTGCCGGGGCTGAGCGTCGAAGATACGCGCACGCCGGGCAGGTCCGACAACATTAGCAGGCGGCGCTCGAGCGGCGCGACCGCGACCGGATCGCCAACGTCGAGCCCGGCAAGAATGCCGTTCGCGACGCTGTCGGAAAGTCGTGACTCGTTCTTGACGCCGACCGCGCCGAAGCGTCCCTCGATGACGGCGATCGTCACTGCGCCGCTCCGTACGTCCTGCTCGGGAAGGTAGGCGTTCGCGACGAAATAGCCGCGGCTCGTGTAATAAGCGGTGATCCGCGCGGCGAGCGTCTTCAGGTCGGACAGGTCGAGCTCGCTGTTCGGCGTGAACTGCGATGCGGCGATCAGGTCGGCTTCTGGAAACAGCGTCGCACCGGTCACACGCAGCGACCGGACGAGCGTCTTCGGGCCACCCGTGGCGGCAACGACGACCGGCGTCTTGCGCTCGAACCCGAAGTCTGGCGCGGGCGTCTCGTTCAGCGGTACTGGCGGGATCTGCTGGAGCTGTCCACCGGCCCCGACGGGAACCTGCGCCTGTGCCGATTGCGTCGAAATCAGCAAGGCAGCCGGGCTCACAGCCGCAAGCGCGGCCGCCCAAAGGGTCGACTTGTACATGAACACCTCGAAAGTCACCGCGGATGGAAGGCACGAGTCTCCCATCCGCAGCAGCGGGAGCCATGTTCAATGAATGTGGGGAGAGCGTCCGAAGCAAGGACGAAGCCTTCGAAGATACTGGAGCGCGATTATGATCGGGTCTCAAGAATCCGTATGCGAATCGGCGTTATGCGGCTGAAAAGGTCCGTCGCGACGTTCGCAACGCTTGGCCTATTCCACTATACTTGATCTATGTATGGTACCAAGATCAATTACAAGCTAAATATCTGATTAATTGTTCGTTAATTTACAATTATTGCAATCGAGTAGCAGCCTCCGGCGTGACTGGTCCTCGTCACGTCAGTCTATAGATGACGTTGACGTAAAGAGCAGGGGGATACTGCCTTTCAGGACGACGGGCAGCGGTATGCCGTTGCTGGAAGTGGAGAGGCGCCACCAGCCACGGTGTCGTGAGTAGCAATTCTCGCACGCGGGGGCCCGGTACGCTCGCTACCGACTGTTTCACGGCCATGTCGCAATAGCGCGCCGCAGCTATCCTCGATCGTTCCGCTATCGCCTCACCCCCGCGAGCAACACCAAGCGGTCGATTAGGAAGATCACAACTACCGACACCCCCAGGATCGGGAATACCACTCCCGCGACGATGAGAATGGCGACCGCGCCCTTGATCCTCGTCGGGGACACGCGAGCGGGCGCGGCGAGGCGGCCCGTCGGGCGGCGCTTCCACCACATCACGACGCCGCTGATCACGAGCAACACGATTGCGATGCACGTCGTCAGCATCACGAGTTGGTTCGCTAGTCCGAAGTAATTGCCCATGTGCAGTTGGACGCCGAGCTCGATCGCTTTCGTCGCCCAGCCATAATCGGGGTAGCCGACCTCGCGGATCAGGCCGCCGGTCCAGCGATCGAAATACAGCGTGCGCTGCCCCTGCGGCTGATCGGGATAGGTGTAGGCGGTGTAGACGCCGGTCGCCCCACTCGGCAGGAACAGGCGATACGCGCCCGCGACGTGGTGATCGCGCGTGACGGAGGTTGCGATCCGGTCGATCCCTGCAACCGCCGCATCGTCGCGGACCGCCATGGTCATCTCGTGGCCGGCATGACCGGCATGCTCGGAGGATGCCGTCGATGTCGGCATCGGTGCGAGTTCCATCGTCCACGGTGCTTCGCCCAGTGCGGTCTTCATCGGCACGCTCTTCGGGGCATTGTGCGTCCGGTTCGATGCCGGGTAGCCGATGCCGAGCGCCGCCGTACCGCGGTTGAGCAGGTCGCCCTGGATCCCGGCCCAAGGAAGGCCGGTCAGCAGCAGGAACGCGATGAACGCGACGGACCAGACGCCGATCACCGCGTGCAGGTCGCGCCAGAACAGGCGTCCCCTCGCGCCGAGCCTGGGATAGAGGATCCCGCCGAGCCCACCACGCCCGCGCGGCCACCACAGATACATCCCGGTGACGATCAGGACGAGCGCCCAGCATGCGGCAAGCTCGACGATCCGGTCGCCGACCGTGCCGAGCGTCAGCGATCCGTGCATCTCGTCGGCGAACCCTACCAGCGTGCGGGTATAGATCGTCGAGCCGAGCACGCGGCCCGTTCCCGGATCGACGGCCACGCGGAGCGGTTCGCCATGATCGGGGGTGACGAATACGACCGCCGAGCGGTTGGGCGCACCCGGCAGGTCGATCCGCGTCGCTGCCCCCGGATGAGCCTTCAGCGCGGCATCGATCATCCGCGATGGCGGCACCTGCGTTGCATGGACCGCGACGAAGCGCTGCGCTGGATACAGCGCATCGTCGATCTCGTCGTTGAACAGGTAGATCGAGCCCGTGACGGCCAGGATCAGCAGGAAGGGGGCGACGATCAGGCCGGCATAGAAATGCCAGCGCCACAGCGCGCGGTACGCTTTCGGATCGACCGAACCGGTGAATGCCATCTGGAAACCCCTGCTCAGAAATGCGTGGAAAGCGCGATTTCGACGCTGCGTGGCGCGCCGATATAGACGTTGGTCGTCGGGTATCCCGAATACTCGCCGTAGAACGCGTCGGTCAGGTTGCGGCCGCGGACCGAGACCGAGGCCTGCGGTGCGACCTGATAGCTGATCGACGCGTCGACGGTCGTATGCCCGTGGACGAAATAGCTGTTGGCGGTGTCGGTGTAGAAGCCGGACACATGCCGGACGAACCCGCCAAGCGTCACCGGGATAGACTTGATCGTATAGAGCGCCGAACCGCTGACGGTGGTCGACGGCGTGTTGATCGGCCGATTGCCGGCGCGGTCGATGCGGGCGCCGGCGATCAGTTCGCTCAGTTGATCGTACTGCGCGTCGGTATAGGCGGCACCCGCGAACAGCGAGAGCGCGTCGGTGACTGCTGCGCCGATGTTGAGCTCAACGCCCTGCGACGATTGCTTGCCGCCTTGAATGGCTTGCTGCGGATTGTTCGGATCGCGTGTGAGGATGTTGGTCTGCTCGATCCGGTATGCGGCGCCGGTCATCGTCAGCCGCTTGGCGAACGCGGAGGCCTTGAAACCGACCTCGTACGAGCGGCCCTTCGTCAGCTTGTAGGTCGTGTTGACGATCGACTGGAGCAGTATCGACGATACCGGCGTCACCGCGGTCGTATATTGGCCGTACAAGGTTATGTCGGGCGTAAGGTCGTAGGTCGTGCCGATCCGCCACGAGAACGGATCATAGGTCGGCGCGCCCCGCGTCACCGCGCCGTTCGCGTTGGAGTTGGTTATGACGCGGGTTAGGTCGATATAATCGTACCGCGCGCCGCCGACCAGCAGCCAGCCCGGAGTCAGGTTGAGCGCGTCCTCGGCGAACACCGACGCCGTCTTGAGCTTCGAGTCATAGACGACGTTGGTCGTCGAATAGGCGGCATCGCCGGTCGGGAAGACGCCGACGATCGGCGCGAACGGATCGACGTTCGCGATCCGCACGGCGGCGTTGCCACCGACCGGGCTTTGCTGGCGAGGGTTGACGAAGTTCGTGTCGTTATATTCCCCGCCCAGGCTGAACCGGTTGCGCAGTCCCGCGATCACGCTGTCGTTGGCGAACACGAGCCGCTCGTTCCAGAACTTGTGGTCGTGGTAGATGCGCTGGACCGACCGCGCGAAGCTGCCATTGGGGAAGGCGGCGGTGGGCGCGGTGAAGTTCTGATCGCCACTCAGCACGAAGGCGCGCTTGGCGTGATACCAGGTGAAGTCGTTCGCGACCGACCAGCCGCCGCCGATCGCATAATCGATCCGCGACCGCAGCGTCGTGTCGCGTGCGCCGGAATAGGCACCGTACGGATTGTAATTGCGAAGGCGCAGCGCCTTGTCGATCACCATGCCGTTCTGGCTACGCAGCGCGTCGCTCGGGTCGCGTGCAACGGCGGCGGAGACGAACGGCAGCCCTTGATAGCTGCTGTCGTACCGGTCCTCGTAATGGTCGACGGCGAAGAGCAGGCTCAGGTCGGCCGACGGCTTGAACAGGATGCTGCCCGTCAGTCCGACCGAGCGCGTCGCATTGTCGTCGACGTCGTACAGGCTGTTGGAATGCATGTAGCTGGCGTCCGCACGGACCGCGACGGTGTCCGACAGTTTCAGGTTCACGCCGCTGGCCGCGGTCACCGTGTCGAAGCTGCCGACGCTCAGCAATCCATCGAGATGGTCCCCGTCGAACGTCGGCTTGCGGGTGACCTTGTTGATGACGCCGGCCAGCGCGCCTTCGCCGTAGAGTACCGAGGCTGGCCCCTTGATCACTTCGATCCGGTCGAAATGCCACACATTGGTATCGCGCTGGACCACGGTCGAGGTGGAGATACGAACGCCGTCCTGCAGGATCGAGACGGCGCCGCCCGAAAAGCCGCGCAACGTCACGACCGCGGGGTTGCCGGGGACGTTGCCCGCGATCGCGCCGACGACGCTGTTGAAGGCCTCGCGCGCGGTGCGCAGGCCCTGCACCTGCATGTCCGCCTGTGTCAGCGTCTCGACGGTCGCGGGCGTCTCGCGGACCGACAGGCCGAGCCGGCTGCCGGTATCGGATTTGCGATCGAGCTTTAGCTGGTCACGCTGGCCGGTGACGACGATCTCGGCCTTCTTGTCGATCGCGTCGTCCTTGTCAGACGCGTGGGCGGTCCCCGAGAACGCGACGATCGATGCCGACGCGAATACTATGGTTTTGAACATGTGAATCCCTGCTGGACCCGTCCGCACATCGTGGTGCGGATCGGATACCGTCATCCCCGCGGACTTGCCGCGCGTGTCGAAACCGGTCCGCCGACGTGGTGGACCAGCAGAAGCATCGTGATCGCGCGGGGTCCGAAGACCGACGGATCACGCGGCGGGGAGGGGCGGGGGGCCTCGCAAGGGTGGCCGAAGATAGGGTTGCGCGGCGATCGATACCGCGGTTCTCACGCGGAAGACGAGGCCGACGATGAACGCGATGGCGATCGCCAGTAGCACCGGATCGACTGCTGCCAGCGACGGCGCGGTCAGGCCGGAAAAGGCGCAGGGCATCTCCCGCTCCTGATGATCGGACTTGTCCGAATGATGCGCCATGCCCGGCATCGTCATCGGCATCGTCATCGCCCTCATCGGTACCATCACCGTCTGCGCGGGCGTGATGCCGCCGCAGATCTCGATCGTCACGCGCCCCCCGGAGACGACCGGCATGAACCCGGCGGGCACCAGGATCTTCATCGCCAGCGCGCACGCAAGCACCCACGCCGCCAGTTGGCGATGGTCCAGGAGAAGGCGACGGAGTGCTGCCACGGCGCACGACTACGCGCTCGCGGTGGCGCTGTCACGTGGACGAAACGTCTCGTCGCAGCCTGGATCAGCCGCGTCTCAACCGCTTCCAGCCGAGCCAGATGCCGCTGACGGACGTCACCATGCCAACCAGCGAGAACAGCCAGATCAGCAGGTCCCACGCCGGTCGGTGCCGCGTCAGTATGGTCAGATCCCATTTGTGCAGCAGGTCGAACGCCCAGCGGTATGTCCGCCTGCGCCGATCGATCCTGGCCAGCACGTCGCCGGTCGCGGGATCGATATACAGCCACGTCGCGGCGGGATCGTCGAAGCGCAATCGCAGCATCGGCAGGCGAGGGAGACCACCGGAATCGTACCAATATGCGTCGGGCTCGGTCAGCCGGTCGATCGCGACCGGTTGCGTGCCAGCGACGAGCACCCGTGCGGCGGCAGCGATCGCATTTGGCTTTGGCTGGGACGGCACGAGCGTCGCGGCGTCGAGGATTCGACGTCGACCATCCGGATACTCGAGCACCACGAGGGGTGTCGCCGCATAGTCAGTAATCCTTGCGCGGATCACTCCCGCGCCGACATGGCGCAACCGGTCGAGGGGGACGGCCGGCATCACGCCAGCAGCAGCATAGGCCCGCACCGCTCGCGCATCCGGTTCCGCACTTCGGAACAAATGCCAGGGATCGACCGACAACCATCCGCTGAAGATCCACGCGATCAGGAAGCCGCCGCCGACCAGCCCCGCGACATGATGCCACAGCATCCACCCGCGATACGGCGTCATCCGTCCACCCTTGAACCGGCGCGGACCGATGCGCGCGCGGAGGATACCGATCCAGATGCCCGCGAGTGCCGCGGCGATACATGGCCCCGAAACCCACATGACGACCTGTCGCCAGGCGGCGTTGTCCTGCCGCAGGACGGTCGGATACAGCCAGTGCGGCACCGACCCCAGCCAGTTCCAGAATCGCTCGGTCCGGTCGGTCGACTGGACGATCCCGCCGGTAGAAGACGACACGTAGAGGTCGGTGCCGCCCTCGTCCTCCAATGTCGCTCTCCACAGCGGACGATGTCGGTCGAAACCACCCGACACCGTCCACTGGTCCCGCATGCTCCGCTCGACATTCAGGACGCGTGCTCGCCCGAAACGGCTTGCGACGCGGACGGCATAAGCCGCGTCCACCGGAGCAAGATGCCGGCCCTTGCTTGCGGAAACGGTATGCCGCCCGTCGTCCCAGCCCTGGCTCCGCCAGACCGGTACGCCGTCGCGCATTTCGAGCAACAGGTCTTGCGGCAATCGCCCCCCATCGAGCGGTGGCGGCACGGTCACGGCGGACCAGTCGATCGCATCGGCTCTAGCCAGCGCTTCGGTCGGCGAGAGCGAAGGATAGGGCACGTACAGCATCACCAGGCCCGACCCGAACCACATCGCGAAGAACAGGCAACTGGCGATGCCGACCCATCGGTGCACGAGGTACAGCCACCGGCGCGCTAGCCTGCCGGCGTCAGAAACCGGCACGAAGCGACACGTCCAAGGCGCGCGGCCGTCCCAGCACCCATTGCTGCGCGCCGTAGCTGTTGATCGCATAATCCTCGTCGAACAGATTATAGACATGCACGTCGATCGCGACCCGCGGCGTCACCGCGTAGGACAGCGTCGCGTCGACCGTCGCATAGCCCGGAATGCGGAAAACATTGGCGTTGTCGGAGAATCTTCGCCCGACATAGCGCAGTCCGACACGCGCCTGGACCGCCGGTGTCGCGGTCCAACCAAGCCACAGGTTCGCCGTCGACCCGGGGACGTCGGGTGGCGTGTTGCCGGCAAAACTTCTTTCGCCCGAGACGAAGTCGTCGAACCGCGCTGCCAATATACTGCCGTTGGCATCGATCCCGAACCCTGCCGGCAAGTCCAGCGACACCGCGGCCTCGATACCCTTCGCGGATCGCTGCCCGACCTGCTCGATCGGGCTCGTCGGGGTCAGTTGCGACAACAGTCCCTTCTTGACGATGCGATAGGCGGCGATCGTCGCGGTGCCGCGGCCACCCAGGAACACGGCCTTGGCCCCCGCTTCGACCTGGTCGCCCGTCGCGTTGCTGAACTGGACCTGCCCAGTCGTATAGGTCGTCAGCGTCCCCAGCGGATCGACGCCGGTGGCATATTGCGCATAGAACGAGACCGTCGGGACTGGCTGATACACCGTCCCGACCCGCCAAGTCGTGTTGCCGAGCCGCTTGTCGAGCGCGAAGCTTTCGGTCGGGACGGCGACAGTCGAGTCGATCGTCCAGCGCCGTATCCGATCGCGCTCATAGCGGATGCCGCCGACGATCGAGACGTGCTCGCCAAGCTTCAGCCGGTCCTCCGCGAAAATCGCATATTCGTTGGTCCGCGTGCGATACCGCGGTGCGATCCCCTGCGTGTCGACGATCACGCCAGGGTCGAACGCGAACGGATCGACCACCGAGACCTGCGGGTCGGCGCCGAAATTGTGCGAATAGGTGAGCTTGACGAGGTTCGCGTCGAAGCCCGCGACGACATCGTTGGTCACGCCGTCCGCGATCCGCGTCTTGAGCGTCACGCTACCCTGGTCGCCCCATTGCGTCTGATCGTGGACGATCCCGGTCATGTCGGTGCGATAGATGCGCCCGGGCGTGGCGCGCACGTCATTCGCGCCATTGGGGCAAAAGCCGTCCGCCGCCACCCAGCAATAGCTTTCGAGGTTGAGCCATTCGCGCTTGGAGGTGAGCCGGTACGCTTGATTGCTGACGGTGAGCGTCTCGCTCGGCTGCCAATCGACCTGGAAGCTGGTCCGGTTGTCGCGGTAGCGGACATGGCCGTCGCGCGTGTTGTAGTTGCGGTCGCGATTGTCATGGTCGAGCCGTCCGTCGATCAGCGGCGTGCCGAAATAGCGCATCGGGTTCTGGTTGTCGTAATCGTCGCGTACCGTGACGACGAGCCGATCGGTCGGTGCCCAGCGCAACGTCGCCGACAGCGCGTAGCTTCGTGATTGCCCGCGATCGACATATCCGTCGGACCGCCTGTAGCTGCCGTCGACGCGGTAGGAGAGATGCTCGTCGAGCGGTCCACCGGCACCGGCTGCGACGTGGAAACTGTCCTGCGATCCATAGCCGATCTCGCCGTCCACATCGGTATGCCGTGTATTCGGCTTGCGCATCAGCACGTTGACCGCGCCGCCTAGCGCACCTTGACCGTACAGGACGGAGGCCGGACCGCTGAGAACGTCGATCCGCTCGACCATCCACGGATCGCTCGGAAAGGTGATCGTGCCGGCCGCAGGAAAGAGGCGAATACCGTCGACCAGTTGCAACACCGAACCCTGACCGCTGAACCCGCGCGCAGCGAGCGCAGTGCCACCATTGCCGAGATTCGCGACGCTGGTGATGCCGGGCGCGCGGGTGGTCGCGTCGTTAACGGATACGTCGCCGCGCGCCCGGATGGTATTGCCGTCGATCGTCGACAGCGTCGCCGGCGTTTCGAGCGGCGACAGGTTCAGGCGGCTGCCTGTCGAGTTCGGAACCGTCAGGTCGGCCTGATGGCGGCCGGTGACGAGGATATCGTCGGCGCTACCCGCCGAACGGTCCTCCCCGGTCTGCGCGCTGGCCAGGGATGGTAGGAAGGTAACGAGCAACGACGCGGCAAACGCGGCATACGGTGATGGAAACGACATATAAAAGACCCCGAGGCGTCGGACGAACCGGCAGGGGCCTGTCACCGAGCACGAGGCTCGAACGTGCGCCGGCGAGCGCGCCACGAGCGGATTGCCCGAGCACATCCAAGCGAACGGGAGCAGTCGTACCCGACGGACGCCATCGCGACCGGCACGCCTGCTCATGCGGTCCCCACCGCACACATCGTCGCTCAGACGGAGTACCGTGCCTCGGCCATCCCCTGGACCAGGCAAGAGCGACCACACGCCGGCAGGTCTCCTGGCTCACGGGTCAACGCCCAATGCACAACCTTCCCAGACCGATCGGTCCAGTGGCTGGTGGCCGGGGACTTTGCCCGACCACGCACGTGCATCACGCTCGCCGCTTACAGTTGCAGGGACAGCCTCGGCATCAGGTGGTCGAAGCCACCCTCACCGCGTTCCCTATTAAGCTCCTCGCGGAGCACCGGTGCGATCATGCCGACCCATCCGAGAACGGACCGACGGGCAGGGTGTAGCGTGACGTTCCAACGCGGGCAATCGACGATCGCGTAACGATCTTGGCGTTTGGTCGACCCAGCGCGCTCGCGTCGCGTCGAGGAAGGCGGCGGTCCAGACGAGCGGCGCGTTCCAGTTTATGGCGACTTCGTTGACGGTGAACGCGCGGTAATCGTCGATCCAGCAGGTTTGCGGTGCGCAACCCTTCATCGGGCCGGGTTCGTTTGCCGCCGCGGAGTTGGGGCCGCCGGAGAGGACGCCGGTGGTGGGCGCGGGATAGCGCTTGTCCGCTGCGGCGGCCCAGAAGCGGTGGTGCGGGTGCTGTACCGGGCGCGTGCCGATGCCGGTGACGTAGGACCGGTCGAGCGGATTGCGGCCGAGGATGTAGTCGAGGCTCGCCACAACCGCGTCGCGATAGGCTGGCTTGCGGTCGATCTGCCATGCGACGCCGAGCACGATCGCGCGGTTGAGGATCGAACTGCTCGAGCCCCAGGGGTAGTTGGTGCCGCCAAAGGGTATGCCGTAGCCGCTGCGATTGCCTGCGGCGACGAAGCCGTCTGCGAGCGCGATGATCCGGCTGCGGAGATTGGCGCGATCGTCTGCGGGCAGCGCGTCGGGCACGGTCGCCAGCGTCAGTGCGCCCGCCAGACTGAGCGAGCCCCAGCCGATATCCGCGCCGGGATCGGTGAAGATCCCGTCCTTGCGCAGGCGATTGAGGAAAGCAGGTTCTTTGGTGGTTGCGTAGAGTTGCGCGGCAGCGAAGGTGAACTCGTCGCGGACATCCGGGTCGCCGTAGCCGCCACTGCCGGTGAAGTCCGAACTGGTGAGCAGATTCGGGTGACGAAGTGCCGCCGCCCAGCCGCGCCGTGCCGCGGTGAGGCATTTGGTGGCGAAGGCGGGGTCGATCGTGCGCCAGATCCGCGCACACTGCGCCGCGACGCCGACCATGTTAAGCGTTGCCGCGGTCGAGGGCGGATAGAGGAACCGCGTCTGGTGATCGTCGGCGGGTGCGGTCGGGATGCCCGTCCAGTTCTCGTCGGCGATCTTGGTGTGGACCAACCCGCTTGCGTCGATCGTCTCGAACCGGGTGATGGCCTTGCCCGCGACGCCGGCGTCCGGGGCAATAGCGAGCTTGGTGCCATCGGGAATCTGCATGGCGAGCAGGAAGCCAACTTCGACGCGCGCTTCGTCCAGAAGGTCATCCTTGCCGTTGGCGCGTTCTGGCAGCGCGAGGCGGCCGTTGGCGAAGGCGTTGGCGTCACCGAACGCGGCCAAGCGCTCGTGGAGGTCGAGCAAGGTCCAGGTCGAAACGCCACCGTTGACGACGTACTTGCCGTGGTCGCCGGCGTCGTACCAGCCGCCGGTCGCATCGAGCTTATAGTCGCAACCGGGCCATTTGACGCCCTTCTGATCGCGACCGGCAAAGCAGGTGGCGATGTCGGGGGCATGACCGGCGGGGCGAGCAAGGTCCTTGCGCTCGACGAACGCGGGCAGGATCGGCACGCCGCTGCGCTGTTGGTAGAAGAACGCCATGGCGGCGGTGGCGACGGGTGCGAACGGGCGGTCGGCAATCGCGAAGGGGTGGCTGGCGGTCGCGCCGACGTGCAGGCGATAGCCGGTGCCGGGCGTCCTGAAGCTGCCCAAGTCGATCCGGTGGACGCTTTCGCCCGAGGCTGCGTCAGCGCCTACCGGTATCGTCTGTCCCGACGCCACCGTCTTGCCGCTCGCATCGGTGAGCGTCCACGCAAGCGCCCTGGCCTGCGTCGATGGCAGGACGGCGATCTTGGGACCGCGCGTCTCGAACCCCGCCTGGCCGATCCTGATCGGCGCGGGCGGGGCTTGCGTGGCAGCCGTCGTCAGCAGGACGGCCGCCGCACCGAGCAGGGAGGGACTCAATCGCCGCATTTGGTCATCGGTACCGGAGCGGAGTCGATCTTGACGTCGGAGATCGACAGGCCGAGCTTGCCCTCGGTGGCGATCACGAACGGTGCGGTAACGTGCGCCATGTCGATGCCGCGCTTGGCGAAGCACTGGAGCGGCACGATGGCCTGCTGCCACTCGCCCGGCTTGCCCGCGGCGAGCGTCCTGGTGATCGGGACGGTGACTGCCTTGCCGTCGTTGCTGACCATGCCGATACCGACCGGTGCGCTACCCGCGCGATCGACGCGGACGTCGACGACGAGACTCAGTTCGCCGTTGCTCTCACGTGTCAGGTCGAGCGGACCCGACGCCTCGACCCGCGTTTCGGCGGGGCCGCCGGTCCAGACGAACGCGCGCGCGTCTTCCTGGCGGCGGCGGTCGACTGCGGAGGCGGTGAGGCGCTTGGTGGCGGTCGTCGCGTTGACGCCGAGCAACCGGACCTTCGACTGGCCCTGCTCGACCAGCGCAAGCGACCAGCCCTCGGGCACGCGGCCCTTGCCGAAGATCGTGCCGTTGGACGATGCGGCCATGCCGGCGGGGCGCGCCTCGTCGAGCTTCGGTACGCTGCCCGGCTTGGTGTAGCTCAGCCCGTAGCCGAATGCGAACAGCGGGTCGTAGCCGGGGTCGGAGCGATTAAGGACATACTGGTCGGGACGCTTCGGCCAGGAGAAACTGAGCTTGCCGCGGAAGTCGTTGGCGACGCTGCCATCCTTCTTGCGGAACAACACGTCGGCGACGCCGCCGCCTTCGCTGCCCGGCAGGAACGCCGCGACGAACGCATCGGAGGCGTTAAGTTCGGCGTTCACCCAGAGCGGACGCCCCGACAGGAACACCGCGACGACGGGGACGCCCGCCGCCTTCAGTTTCCGCAGGAGGTCGAGGTCGGACTTGTCCTCTGGGCTGTATTCCAGATTCGGGCGATCGCCCTTGAACTCGGCATAAGGCTGTTCGCCGAACACGACGATCGCCGCATCGGGCTTGTTGGCGAAGCTGCCGTCCGCCGACAGCGTCGCGGTGCCGCCGGCGTCCTTGACCGCGGTGCTGATCCCCGACCAGATCGTCTCGGCATTGGGGAAGTTCGCGTTAGTGGTGCCGCCGCCCTGCCACGTCAGCGACCAGCCACCGGCCTGTTGCGGAATGTTGTCCGCACCGCCGCCCGCGACGAGGATGTTGGCGAATGGCTTGAGCGGGAGCAGACTGCCCTCGTTCTTGAGCAGAACCATCGATTCCCGTGCCGCGCGGCGGGCGATCGCCCGGTGGTCGGCGGCACCGATCAGGTTCATCTTGCCGGCGAGCGCGCGCGACGACGGGCGACCGCGATCGAACGTGCCGGCGCGGATCTTCACGCGGAGAATGCGGCGAACCGCGTCGTCGAGCCGCGCGGCGGGGATTTCGCCCGATTGCGCCTGCTTCAACGTGCTGGCGTAGAGCGTCTTCCATCCGCTGCCCGAATACATGAACATGTCGAGCCCGGCGTTGATCGCGGCGGCGCAGCTCTCGTTCGAGCAGCCATCGACCTGGCCGTGGCCGTTCCAGTCGCCGACCACGAAGCCGTCGAAGTGAAGGCGATCCTTGAGCACGCCGGTCAGCAGGCTCTTGTTGCCGTGCATCTTGGCGCCGTTCCAGCTCGAGAAGCTCGCCATCACCGACTGCGTGCCGGCCTCGATGGCAGCCGGATAGCCGCCGAGATGGATGTCGCGCAGCGTCGTCTCGGGGATACGCGCGTCGCCCTGGTCGCGCCCGCCGGTGCCGCCATCGCCGAGGAAGTGCTTCGTCGTCGCGATGACGTGATCGGGGGCGAGAAACTCCTTGGTACCGACCTTGCCCTGGACGCCTTCGATCACCGCGCCAGCGTAATCCGCCTGGATCTGTGGCTCTTCGGAATAGCTCTCGTACGTCCGCCCCCAGCGATCGTCGCGGACGACGGCGAGCGTGGGCGCAAACGTCCAGTCGATCCCGGCGGCGGCGGTCTCGATCGCGGTGACGTGGCCGATCTCGCGCATCAGGTCGCGATCACGCGCGGCGCCGAGCCCGATATTGTGCGGGAAGAGCGTCGCGCCTGGGATGTTGTTGTTGCCGTGGACCGCGTCGGTACCCCAGATCACCGGGATCGCGGGACGGCCGTCGCTGCGCGCCATCGACGCATCGTAGAAGTCGTCGGCGAGCTTGAGCCATTCGACCGGTGGCGCGAGATCGTTACCGTGCGGGCCCGCGTTGCCGCCGTTGAGGATCGAGCCGAGCTTGTAGGTGCGCAGGTCGGAGGGCTCGATGCTGGCGATATCGACCTGGATCAGCTGGCCGATCTTGTCCTCGACGGACATGCGCTTCATGATCGCATCGATCCGTGCCTCGACCTTCGGGTCGCGCGAGGGGCGCGCGTTGGCGGTCGGCCAGATTTCCGGATGCGCGACGGGTGAAAGCGGCGCGGTCGGTGCCGCTACGGGCGTCGCCGCCGATTGCAGCAGAAGCGCGATCGTGAGGCTGGAAAAACTGGCCGACATCTCATTCTCCCCGGACGGTACGCTGACGCGACCCTGTTCTCGTATCCTCGCTACCGGGTGAGGGCAGCGCGGTGCAAATCATTTGGCTATCGATGCGCCCACATCTCGGGATGCGCGTCGATATAGCCCGACAAGGCGGTCGTGATCCGCGCATCGTCGGCGGTCGACGGATGCGAATGGCATCCCGTGAACGCAAGCCCGGTGACGGGCACGAACGCGATATTGCGCTGCCCTTCCGCCTTCAGACGCGCGGCAACCTTGCCCACCTCCGCCGCGATCTCGCCCCCGGCCATGTCGGTCGCCCACAGGACGACATGCGCGTCCGGATCGCGCGCCCGGAGGCGTTTGACGAAGTCGACATAACGCTGCTCGTAATCGGCATGGAGCGCCTCGCGCGTCGTCCACGGCTCGCCGGGGTGGAGCGGCGTGGTGAAGTCGTTGGTGCCGAGCGCGATCACGAACAGGCGCGGGTGCCACGCCGGATCGACGTAGCGCGTCGCCTTGTCGAACAGCGTGAAGGGATAGGCAACGGGAAGCGTGTCGGCCGCCATGCCATTGTAATTGCGGACGATCCCTCGACCCGAGATCGCATTGACCTGATAGTCCGCGCCGTATCGCCTCGCCGCCAGCGCCGGCATGGCTTGCGAGGTGTCGGTCGTCGCCCACACCTCCGCTTCGGTGCAGTCGCGCTGGGCTGAGACGTTGCCATAGCCGACGGTATGGGAGTCGCCGATGAACTCGATCTGCCGCGCCCGGGCGGGGGTGGGCAACGGGCGCGTTCCGGGCGCCGCGTAAAATCCGCCGAAGACGGTCGGTGCGGCCTGGCTCTCGCTGGCGACGTCGACGCGTATTGCGTGGCGCCCGTCGGCGAGGCCGGTGACGCGGTAGAGCCCTGGCTTGGGCTTGAACAGCGTCGTCGGGGAGGATGCGTCCACCGTGACACGCAGGATGACATCCCCGTCGCCGATCTTCAGCAAAATGCCTGAGCCCCGAAAATTCGTCTCGAAATAGGTGCCCGGCCATTGGCGTCGATAGCCGTCCGGCGTCCGCTCGACCCGGCCGCCGATATGCATTGGAAGCGCGGCACCGGGCTTGCTCGATACCGCAGTGACGGTGATCGGCGTCGCGACCGCCGACGTCGACAGCAGCGCTGCACCGAGCAGGCCCAGAACCGTACGCATACCATGTGCTCCAGTCCGATCCGACAAGGCCGGCATCATAACGCCGCCATTGCTGCGGCATGCGCCCGGATCACGTCTTGCGTCGAGGCGTCGCTGTCGAACACGCCGTACCAGCCCTGCGGCTCGTGCGGCGGGTCGCCCATATAGGCGAGGTCGCCGCGCTGGAACCGGTGGTCGGCATGCGGTGTACGCGCCTCGCCGTTCCACGCCCAGAAGTTCGAGCCCGCGAGTGGTCCGCCGGACTTGGCATTGGCTTCGATCGCCGCATAGATCTGGCGATAGAAGCGATCCTTATAGACCGTCGTGATGGTCGGATCATAGGCGGTCTTCCCGTCGCGCGGATAGCCGAACTCCTCGATCACCAGCGGCTTGCCGAGCGTCGTCGCCAGCCGGATATGCGCGTCGATATAGTTGGCGACCTTGGTCGCGCCCGCGTCGTAGGTGCCGGCGAGATCACCTGCGTCCATCCAGGTCCAGTTGTTGGGCCAGATATGCGTCGTGAGGTAATCGATCGACGGTGAGCGGTGCGCGGCGAGCACGACGTCCTCGCGCTCGATCGAACCCTTTAGCCCCTCCGAACCGGTCGAGACGAGGTGGTTGGGATCGAGCATCTTGATGTACCGCGCGGTCTCGTCGATCCAGCGGTAGAAAGCGGGCAGGTTGGGTATGGCCACCGCAGGTCCGCCGGCCGGACGCGGCTCGTTCGCCAACTGCCACGCCATGATCGTCGGATCCGCGGCGTAGGCGACGCCCGTCACGGTGTTGGTCCGCGAGACGACCGCGCGGATATAGTCGCGGTACATCGCCTGCGCCTGGCCGTCGGCGTAGAACGCGGCGTTCCAATCGGCGAACGCAGGCCAAGGGTGCGCAGGGTCGTTCATGTTGATGAACTTGCCGCCGTTGACCCACGACAGATACGTCATCATCCCGCCCGACCATTCCCAGAAGTTGGTCAGGTAGATCACGCCGGTCATGTCGCGCTTCGCCATCTCGGCGAGCATCCAGTCGAGGCCCTTGAGCAGGTCTTCGTTGTAGGTCGCGGTCTTGTCGCGGAATCCGGGCGTGATCGAGTTCTTCAGCGGCGACAGTTCGGCCGAGCCGAGGATGCGGAGGTTGCGCACGCCGAGCGCCTTCAAGCCGTCCAGTTCGCGTCCGAGACGCGCGCGGTTGCCGTACGCGGTCTCCGCGCCAAGCCATGCGCCGTACCAGATGTTGGCGCCGGCATAGCGGTAGGGCTTGCCGCCGCGCCGGAAGTGGGTTCCGTCGACCGTGACGAACGCCGGCGTTGCGGGCAATCCAGCCAGCCGACCGTTGTTTGTGCAGCCAGCGGTCAGGGCAACGCCCCCTAGCAACGCCGCACGTCGACCGATCATCGCGTTGTCCAAGCCATCCCCCCTTATACCGCCACCGCGTCGAGCGTCTCCGCCGGGCGATTGATCGACCGGTCGGGTTGTTTAGCGCCAGAGCCATTGTCTTTAGGATTGCATGGCGCGGCGCGCTACCGGGATTTATCATACTTGGAGCAGAACGCGTCGGACGCTGTCTGCCGGGATGATGCACCTGCATTCCGTGCATCCCAATCGTACCAGAACGCGTTTGTCCTCTGCCGTCTCGCTAGCCGAGTTGGGTCGCCATCACTGCCGGAGTTGCTCATGTCCAAGACCATCATCGCCGACCTGTTTGCCGAGACGCTGCACCTGGCGGGCGTCGAGCGGATCTACGGCGTCGTGGGCGACAGCCTCAACGGCCTGACCGACAGTTTGCGGCGACAGGGCAAGATCGAGTGGATCCATGTTCGCAACGAGGAGGCCGCTGCCTTTGCGGCGGGTGCGGAGGCGCAACTCACTGGCAAGCTGGCGGTATGCGCCGGATCCTGCGGTCCCGGTAACATGCACCTGATCAACGGGCTCTACGACTGCAACCGGACGCGCGTGCCGGTGCTGGCGATCGCGGCACAGGTGCCGAGCGGGGAGGTGGGCTCGAACTATTTCCAGGAGACGCGGCCGGAGGCGCTGTTCCGCGAATGCAGCGTCTATTGCGAGACGATCTCCGACGCCGACCAGATGCCGCGGACGCTGGAGACCGCGATCCGGGCGGCGGTCGGCCACCGCGGCGTGTCGGTCGTCGCGATGCCGGGCGACGTAGCACTGCGATCGACGACGGGCACGCTGGCACGGTCCAAAGGCGCACTCCTGCCGCCGCCTTCGGTGACGATACCGGCTGAAGCGGACATCGCCGAACTCGCCGCGCTGTTGAACGGTGCGCAGAAGGTGACGATCCTGGCGGGGCGGGGGTGCCGCACCGCGCATGCAGAGCTCGTCACGCTCGCGGGGATCTTGCAGGCGCCAATCGTCCACGCGCTGGGGGGCAAGGAGTTCGTCGAATACGATAACCCCTATGACGTCGGCATGACCGGGCTGATCGGCTTTGCGAGCGGCTACGACGCGATGATGGCGTGCGACGTGCTGCTGATGCTCGGCACGGATTTCCCGTATCGGCAATTCTATCCGGAGAAGGCGAAGGTCGCGCAGATCGACCTGATCCCGGAAAACCTAGGTCGGCGGACGGCGATCGATATCGGGCTGGTCGGCGATGTCGGCGCTACTCTTGCGGCGCTGATTCCGCGAGTGAAGACCGGGCGCGATGGCAGATTCCTCAAATCCGCGATCGAGAATTACGCCGAGTCCCGCAAGGGGCTGGACGATCTTGCCAACGGGACGCCCGGCAGCGGTGTGATCCATCCGCAGCACGTCGCCCGTGTCCTCAGCGAGCAGGCGACGGACGATGCGGTCTTCGCCTGCGACGTCGGCACGCCGACCGTGTGGGCTGCGCGCTACCTGACAATGAACGGGCGGCGGCGGTTGATCGGATCGTTCAACCACGGATCGATGGCGAACGCGCTGCCGCAGGCGATCGGCGTGCAGGCTGCGTACCCGGGGCGGCAGGTCGTGACGTTGTCGGGCGATGGCGGGCTGGCGATGCTGATGGGCGAGTTGCTGACGGTGCGCCAACTCGGCCTGCCGGTGAAGATCATCGTCTTCAACAACGGCACGCTCGGGTTCGTCGAGATGGAGATGAAGGCGGCAGGCCTGGTCGAGACCGGCGTCGCGCTCGACAACCCCGACTTTGCGGCGATGGCCCGGGCGATCGGGATCCACGGCGTGCGCGTGACCGATCCGGGTGACGTCGATGCGGGCATCCGCGAGGTGCTCGCGCATCCGGGGCCGGCGTTGCTCGATGCCGTCACCGCGCGCACCGAATTGTCGATGCCGCCCAAGATCACGCTGGAGCAGATGAAGGGCTTCACGCTCTATATGGCGAAGGCGATCATCAGCGGGCGCGGGGACGAGGTGGTCGAGCTGGGCAAGACCAATGTCGGCTTGCTCAAACGTCTGTTCTGAGCGAGCCGAGATCGGTCGGTGCCGGGTCCGTCAGAGCGAAAGACGGGCCCGCGCTGCGCGGTATTCGCGTTCGAGACGATCGACGCGGTCGGCAACGCTTTCGACCTCGGTGACTGCACCGATGCCTTGGCCCGAGCCCCAGATGTCCTTCCACGCCTTGGGCTTGGAACCGTTGCCGCCACCGAAGTCCATCGTTTTCAGGTCGCCCTCGGGAAGGTTGTCCGGGTCCATCCCAGCCGCCTGGATCGACGCGCGCAGATAGTTGCCATGCACGCCGGTGAATAGGTTGGAATAGATGATGTCGGAGGCTTTGCCGGCGACGATGCCGTCCTTGTACGCCTGATCCGCGTTCGCCTCGGTCGTGGCGATGAACGGCGAACCGATATAGCCGAAGTCCGCGCCCATCGCCTGCGCGGCGAGGACGGCGTCGCCGGTTGCGATCGAGCCCGATAGCGCGAGCGGGCCGTCGAACCACTGGCGGATTTCCTGGATGATCGCGAACGGCGACAGGCGACCGGCATGACCACCGGCCCCGGCTGCGACCGCGATCAGCCCGTCCGCACCCTTTTCCACGGCCTTACGCGCGAACCGGTCGTCGATCACGTCGTGCAGCGTGATGCCGCCCCACCCGTGCACCGCGGTATTCAAGTCCTCCCGCGCACCGAGCGAGGTAATGACGATCGGCACCTGCCACTTGGCGCAGGTCTCGAGATCGCTCTCGAGCCGATCGTTGGATTTGTGGACGATCTGGTTGACCGCAAAGGGTGCCGCTGGACGATCGGGATTGGCGCGGTTGTGCGCGCTGAGTTCCTCGGTGATCCGGTGCAGCCATTCGTCGAGCATCGCCTGCGGGCGCGCATTGAGCGCCGGGAATGAACCGACGATACCCGCCTTACACTGCGCGATCACCAGATCGGGGCCGGAAATGATGAACAGCGGCGAGCCGATAACGGGCAGGCGCAGGTTTTTTAGAATGGCGGGTACGGTCATGCCAGTTTTCTAGCGCAACCTATTCGCGCGCGCCAGAGCCGCTTTTGCCCTCCACCCCGACCGCTGTCGGGACGGGGTGGAGGGCAGGGTATCAGGCCATCTTGCCGATGACCTTGTCGAGCGTCAGCGGGTATTCGCGGATGCGGACGCCGCATGCGTTGTAGACCGCATTGGCGATCGCCGCGCCGACGCCGCAAAGGCCCAGTTCGCCGATACCCTTGGCCTTCATCGGCGAGGACTTTTCGTCGAGTTCGTCCATGAAAAACACGTCCTGCATCGGAATGTCGGCATGCGCGGGCACGTGATATTCGGCGAGGTCGTGGTTGACGAAATAGCCGAACCGCGTGTCGACGATCGCGTCTTCCATCAGCGCCGCACCGACGCCCATCGTCATCGCACCGATCACCTGGCTGCGCGCCGATTTCGGGTTCAGGATGCGGCCCGCGGCGAATGCGCCGCTCATCCGCCGGACGCGGATCTCGCCGGTTGCCGAGTCGACGCCGACCTCAACGAAATGCGCGCCGAACGTGGCCTGCGCGTACGTCTTGGTCAGGTCGCCGAACTCGATCGAATCCTCGGCGGAGAGGCCGGCATCGCCTGCGGCTTCCGACAGCGAGACGCTGCGGTTGCCCGATTTCACCTTGCCATCCTCGAACACGACGTCGGTCGAGTTGAATCCGAGCTTCTGCGCGACCCGCTCGCGCAATGCCATGCACGCCGCATAGACGCCCGCAGTCGAGCTGTTGCCGCCCCACTGGCCGCCCGAACCCGACGAAGCCGGGAAGCTGCTGTCGCCGAGCAGGACGATGACCTTGTCCATCGGGACGCCCATCATCTCGGCCGCGGTCTGCGCGATGATCGTGTAGCTGCCAGTCCCGATGTCGGTCATGTCGGTGGCGACAGTGACGACGCCTTTCTTGTCTATCCCGACGCGCGCGCCCGACTTCATCGTGACGTTGTCGCGGAATGCCGACGCCATCCCCATGCCAATTAACCAGCGGCCGTCGCGGACTTGCCCCGGAACCGGGTTGCGCTTGTTCCAGCCGAAGCGTTCGGCGCCGGCCTTCAAGCATCCGACGAGATCGCGCTGCGAGAACTGGCGCGTCGGCTTTTCCGGGTCGACCTGCGTATCGTTGATGATGCGCAGCTGGACAGGGTCCATCTTCAGCTTCTCGGCAAGCTCGTCCATCGCGGCTTCGAGCGCGAGCAGACCGACCGCCTCGCCCGGCGCACGCATCGCGTTGCCCTCGGGGAGATCGAGCACGGCGAGACGCGTCGCGGTCATGCGGTTCGCACCGGCGTAAAGCAGACGGGTCGCGTTCGGAGCGGTCTCTGGACCACCACCGGGGAGATCGCCCGACCAACTCTCGTGCGCGATCGCGGTGATCTTGCCGTCCTTCTGCGCGCCGATGCGGAGGCGCTGGATCGTCGCGGGGCGATGCGTCGTGTTGTTCATCACCTGCGGGCGCGCGAGCGCGAGCTTCACCGGACGTCCGCCGATCGCGCGCGAGCCGAGCGCTGCCATCACCGCATCGCTGCGGACCCACAGCTTCGAACCAAACCCGCCACCCACATAGGGCGACATCACGTGGATGCTTTCCTTCGGCAGGAGCAGCGTCTCGCTCATGTCGCCGACTGCCCAGTTGATCATCTGGTTCGACGTCCAGAGCGCGAGCTTGCCGTCCTTCCACGCCGCGGTGGTGGAGTGCGGCTCCATCATCATGTGGCTCTGGTCGGGCGTGGTGTAGCGCTCGTCGAGCTTGACCGGTGCCTTGGCGAACGCACCGGCGAAGTCGCCGACGGCGGTGTCGGGCGTGCCGCTCTTCGGCTTGGTCGCCGATGATTGCGATGCGGCGAGATCGAACCGCCCGGCCGTGCGCGCGTAGTTGACGCGGAGCAGCTTGGCACCGGCACGGGCCTGCTCGAACGTCTCGGCCACGACGACCGCGACGGCCTGGTCGTAATGCTGGACGTCCGGTCCGGCGAGCATCCGCGCGGTATGGTTCTTGGCTTTGCCGAGCTTGCCGGCGTTCTGGTAGGTGACGACCGCGAGCACGCCGGGGGCGGCCTTCGCGTCGGCGTCGTCGATGCTCTCGATCCGGCCCTTGGCGATCGCCGAGCCTACAATGTAGCCATAGGCGGCGTTCGGTGCGGCATCGTTGCGCTCATAGGCGTAGTGCGCGGTGCCGGTGGTTTTCAGCTTGCCGTCAACGCGATCGAGCGGCTTGCCGAGCACCTTCATCCGGTCGGTCGGATTCGCCGTGGCGGGGGTATCGAACTTCATGGCGATCAGGCCTTCGCTTCTTCGAACACGGCGCCGATGGTGCGTTCGACCAACGGCAGCTTGAACGCATTCTGTGATGTGGTGCGGGCGCCGGCGAGGACTGCCGATGCGGTCGCCTTGGCGCCATTGGGCATCTGCGCCTCGGCGGATTCGACGCGCCACGGCTTGTGCGCGAGGCCACCGAACGCGAGACGGCCGCGACCGCCGGGCTGGATCACTGCGGCAACCGAGATCAGCGCGAACGCGTAGGACGCACGGTCACGCACCTTCTGGTAGATGTGCGTGCCGCCGATCGGCTTCGGCAAAGTGACGGCTGTGATCAGCTCACCGTGCGCGAGCGACGTCTCGATGTTCGGCGTGGCACCGGGGAGACGGTGGAAATCCGCGATCGGGATCGCGCGCGTCTGGCTGGCGGCGTTCACCGTCTCGACCGTCGCGTCGAGCACGCGCATTGCCACGGCCATGTCGCTCGGGTGCGTCGCGATGCACGCGTCGCTCGTGCCCATCACCGCCAAGTTGCGGTTGAAGCCGCCGATCGCCGCGCAACCGCTGCCGGGCTGACGCTTGTTGCAGGGCTTGGTGGTGTCGTAGAAATACGGGCAGCGTGTCCGCTGGAGCAGGTTGCCTGCGGTCGTCGCCTTGTTGCGTAGCTGGCCCGACGCGCCGGACACCAGCGCGCGGCTAAGTACGCCGTAGTCCTTCCGCACGCGCGCATCGGCCGCGAGGTCGGTGTTGCGGACGAGGGCACCGACGCGCAGACCTCCGTCAGCGGTCGGCGTGATCTTGTCGAGGCCGAGGCCGTTGACGTCGATCAGGTGCTGCGGCGTCTCGATCTGGAGCTTCATCAGGTCGAGCAGGTTGGTGCCGCCGGCGATGAACTTGGCGCCTGGCGTGCGGACTGCGGCGCTAGCGGCTTCCTTCGCCGAGGTGGCGCGCTCGTACGTGAAGGCCTTCATGCGGAACGCTCCGTACCGGCGACGTCGTGGATCGCGTCGATGATGTTCGCATAGGCACCGCAGCGGCAGATGTTGCCGCTCATCCGCTCGCGCAGTTCGTCGGTGGTCACCGTTGGCTGAGCCGAAATATCGCCAGTCACGTGGCTGGGGATGCCCGCCTTGATCTCGCCGAGCGTCGCGACGGCCGAGCAAATCTGGCCGGGGGTGCAATAGCCGCACTGATAGCCATCATGCTTGACGAACGCGGCCTGCATCGCGTGCAGCTTCTCGGGGGTGCCGAGGCCTTCGATCGTCGTGATCTCTTCGCCTTCGTGCATGACCGCGAGCGTCAGGCAGCTGTTGATGCGGCGACCCTCGACGATGACTGTGCACGCGCCGCACTGGCCGTGATCGCAGCCCTTCTTGGTGCCGGTAAGCTTCAAATTCTCACGCAGCGCGTCCAGCAACGTAGTGCGCGTATCCACGTTGATCTTGGTCGTGCGACCATTCACCTTGAGCGTCACGGGCATGGTCGGCGGGGCCGACTGAGCAGTGCCCTGAGTTTGAGCCTGAGCAGCAGCGGGAGCTGCGACCAACGTAGCCGAGGCGACACCGCCGGCGATCACGCCACGGCGCGACACCGGAAAACCTTCATCCTGATGCATATCAAATCCCTGTATTTGCTAGCGTAACGGGCGAGAGCGGGCAAAGTTGCGCTGCTTCACAATTGGTTCCGTGAATTTTACGTCATAAAAATCTGCGATAGGGTATTGAAATGCGGACAGTTTCTTTCAGCGTGTCGGTGCGGCTGTATCACCTCGACGACAGCGGCGAGGGCGGGGCGGCAACGACACTGTTCTATGGTCCGCTCGGAGAGGCCCTGACGATCGCAGCGCAGCAGGAAGAGGATGTGCAGGCGGGGCTGTATCTGGCCACGGAGAACGACGTCGTCGCGTATCTCGATCTGGAGGAGTAGCGCTAAGCTAGCGATCTTTTATTGCGATCCGCTACCCCGATAGCACCACCCCGGCGAAGGCCAGGGCCCAATTGGAAGGCTGGCCGTAACGGAGCGCTGCCAGCCGTCACTAGGCGCTCCCAATTGGGCCCCGGCCTTCGCCGGGGTGGTATTTGTGTTCAAATGCTTCAAGTTCCCGGCGTGAACCCGTCATCGCGGTCGGGCGGGGTGGGCGCATGCACTTCGCCGCAGATCGAACGAAGCGCACCCTTCATCCCCTCCTCGAACGTCGGATGATAAATCGGCAGGTCGAGCACCTCGGTCGCGGTCCACCCGCTCTGGATTGCCCACGCGATCAGGTGAGCGCTATGCTCGACCGCAGGCCCCGCCATGGTCGCACCGGTCAAGCGCCCGTCGCGGCGATCCGCGTAGAACCGCACCAACCCGGCATTGCACGCCTCGACCTTAGCGCGGCCCTGATCGTCATACGACGCGGTACCGATGACACTGTCAGCATCGTCGTCCTTGGCGATCTTGCCGATGACCGCGACGTTCGGGTGCGTGAAGGTGATCGCGAACGGCACGGCGCGCTTGCCCGGCGTTACCTCGGGGTAGCTCGCCGCGTTCCGCCCCGCGATCATGCCCTCCGCCGATGCCTCGTGCAGCACCGCGCGGTCATGGTCCGCGTCGCCGGCGATGAAGATCGGTGCCGTGCCGCACTGCATCGTCTCGGGGTCATAGTCTGGCATGCCATGCTCATCGAGCGTGAGGCCAGTCGTCTCCAGTCCAACGCCCTTGATCCGCGGCGGCCGCCCGGTCGCAACGAGTAGATAGTCAAAGTGCTGCTCGCCCGATGCAGAACCACTCCAGGCCAGCTTGACGCCATCGCCGTCCGGCTCGACCGTCAGTTCGACGCCGAGCAGGATCGGCATCTCGCGCGAGAGGATCGCGTGATACGCCTCGGCGACGTGGCGGTCCTTCAGTCCGCCGATCGTCTCGCCCGTGTCGAACACCATCGTGTCGACGCCAAGCCGTGCCATTGCCTGCGCCAGTTCCAAGCCCAGCGCGCCCGCGCCGATGACGCCGAGTGATTTTGGAAGGTCCTTTAGGTCGAAGATGCTCTCGTTGGTCAGCACTCGGTCGCGTACGCCATCGAACATCTCGGGGATCGCAGGGCTCGATCCGGTGGCGATCACCACCGACTTCGCATGGACCTCGCGGCCATCGCTCAGCGACAGGATCGTCGCACCCGCAAATTTCGCGCGTGCTTCGATCCTCACCTCCTCGGGCAGCCTGTCGATCGACGTCTCGACGCCCGCGACGAACGCATCGCGCTCCCTACGGACCCGCGCCATCACCGCGACGCCGTCGACCTTGCCCGACGCTTCGACACCGAAAACCGACGCGTGCTCGACCGCGTGCATCGCGTTTCCGGCCGCAATCAACAGCTTGGAGGGCATGCATCCCACGCTCGCGCAGGTCGTGCCGCCGAAGCCTTCGTCGATGAGCAGCGTCTTTGCGCCGTTGCGCCGTGCGCTACGTTCGGCAGCAAGACCAGCGGTGCCGGCACCGATGATCGCCACATCGCAGGTCAGCTTCGTCATACGTCTCTCCGTTGCCGGAGAATTCCGGAGCCACGATCGACGAAACCTTCGACGCCGCCCAGCCGTTCCGCGGTGCAGCACATTCCTAGTCGAAGGACGCTTATGTTAACGCTCCACCACCTGAACTACTCGCGCTCGATCCGCGTGCTGTGGCTGCTCGAAGAGCTCGGCATCGAATACGACCTCGTCAAATACGAGCGTGACGAGAATTTCCGCGCACCGTCCGCACTGAAAGCGATCCATCCGCTCGGCAAGGCGCCGGTGCTGGTCGACGACGCGCTGACGCTCGCCGAGAGCGCGCCGATCCTGTCGTATATCGACGAGCGTTACGGCGACCACCGCTTCTCGCCGCCGATCGACAGCGATGCGGCGGCCGTGCATGACGAATGGCTGCAATATGTCGAAAGCTCGGCGTCGTTGCCGATCATGATGACGTCGCTTGGCAAGCGGATGGGCGGTCTGCCCGACGGCCTTGCCAAGTTCACCGGCCCCGAAGTGACCAATACGCTCGACTATATCGGCGCGGGCGTTGGCGATGGCCCGTATCTGATGGGCGAGCAGCTGATGCTGGCCGATATCCAGATGTGCTACATCCTGGCGATCGCCGAGAGCGCCGGATTGCTCAAGGAGCATCCCGACGTCGCGGCGTATCTGGATCGCCTACGCGCCCGTCCCGCATTCATCGCCGCGACCGACATCGGTGGCCCGCTGATGCCGGCCCGCCGCTAAACACGACGGAAGGCGGTAGCGGCCACGTTACCCCCCGAAGCTGCGACCACCAAAGCCGCCGCCGAAGCCACCGCGTGAGATCACCGAACTGCGCGACTGGACGCGGGCAGGGGCTCTCGCTGTGGTCGGGGTGAAGGCGTCGGAGCCCACGCGAGTCCGGCCGGTCACATAGTCCCGGTTGATCCGGCCACCGGCGCCACCGTAATAATTGCCGTCGCGGTCGCGGTACATCGGCGCGCCGCGGTTGCCGAAGCCGCCGTTGAGTGCCTGCCCGACCAGGAAGCCGGTCAGCAGCGGCGTGAAGAAACTGCCGCCATTGCCGTTGTTGCGTGGCTCGCACTGCGCGGCGCCGTATTGCTCTTCGCAAGTCTGTCGGTCCTGAAACCGGGGTGCGGTCTTGGCGGCATCGGCCTTGGCCTGCTCGAACGCGGTGTCGCACTGGACGGCGGACAGCGCGCCCGCCGCGCGGCACTCCTGCACCGACGCATAGCTCTGCGCCTCGACGGGCTTGCCACCGACATCGCCGTCGCAGGCGGTCAGCGAGATGCCCGATCCTGCGATCAGGCTGGTTAGGACGATCGATCTGGAACGCTTCATCGCTATGCCCCTCAGTTCGTCATGCAGGCGGCGTTGAGGATGCCGACGCACAGCGAGATGCTGCCCATATAGGTCGCTGCCGCGATTTCACCGCGGACGATCCGGTCGTTGAAGTCGCGCATCACGAAATGCTGGACCACCAGGAACGTGACGATCTGGATCACGCCCGCCAGCAACGCCCACACCGCGAACTCGACCAGCGAAACGGTATGCGTGAGCGCGGATGCGAGTGGCAGGACATAGCCGAGCAGCGCCGCGCCGAGCGTGATCGCCGCGGCGGTGTTGCCTTCGCGGATCAACGATTTCTCATGATACGGCGTCGCGACCTGATAGACGATCTTGAAGACGATCGTGAACGCCCCCGCCGCGACGAACGCGATCAGGAAGGCGAGCGCGCTGGCGCCGAAGCTGTATTGGTCGATCATGGCATTTCCCCCGGAGCCGTCTGCGCGCGACGCTAGGCCCTGAACTCGCCGAGTTCCAGTGCCACGCCGAGCATGATCTCGAACGAGACGTCGCCGGACTCGGTCTCCATGTCGATCGCGAGCAGCAATTCGCGGCCGTCATCGCCCGGCAGGTCGCGGCTGAACAGCATGCAGGTCTGGAAGATGCGGCGGTCGACGATCCCGTCGCGGTCGTCGTGCAGTTCCTCCCAGAACGTCACCGGCTCCTGCTCGCTCGCTTCGGGGCCGAACCAGGCGCGGCTGTATTCGGGCAGCCCCTCGGCGGTGAATGTGCGTGCCTTGAGCCGGCTCTTCCACGCCGGGCGCTCGGCGGCGGACGACGGATAGCTGCTGTCCCACGGCGCGAACAGCGTGACATCCGTCACGTCCTGCCCGTCGCGGTCGTTCGACACCGCCTGGAACATGATGTCGTCGTCGGTGTAGAACCGGTGGACGAAGCCGCCTTCGTTGAGGTCGATCAGCCCCTGTGCGACGATCACCAGCGTATCGCGGTCGAACGGAAACAGGAGTTCCGACCCGAACCGGCGCCATGCCAGCGGATCGACCGTCACCGTCCGCCCCAGCGTGACGTTGCGGACGACGGGCAGGGCGTTGCCGTCAAGCGCTGGCTTGCGGCCGAACAGGCGATCGAACATGCAATCCTCGCGTGTGTGTGGTTGGCGTGCCTCTTAGGGCAAAGCGCGAGCCGTCGCAAAGCGCCATTGGCGTGCCTCTCGTGCGCGCCTATGTGTCTCCGCGAGCGACAAGCACGGGAGTTCTTGCATTGACCGACATCTGGACCGTCCGCAGCCTGAAGGCCGCGCTCGACACGTCCGAGCCCGCGAAAGCCGGCGAGTTTTCCGTACGGATCCTGGAGGGCGCGGACCCGGTGCTGCTCGTGACGATGCACCACCACGGCGACCTCGAACTGTTCGTCAACGTCAGCGAGGCGCAGATCGCGTGCTCGACCCTGCTGTGGCCGTGCGACGAGCAGGAAGACCAGCTGGCATTCAACACCTTCCTGCTGAAGTCGCAGAAGCTGGTGCCGCTGTCGAACTTCGGGATCGGCACGGTCGATGGCCGCGATTATTACGAGCTGTTCGGCGAACTCGCGACGTCGAGCCGTCTCGATACCGTGATCATCGAACTGCGCACGCTTGCCGAGAATGCGATCGATGCGGCCACCGACCTGCGCCACGCGCAGATTCCCGCCGCCTGATTTAGATACAAACGGAGAGACTGGCATGGCCATCTGGAGCAAGCTTTTCACCCTCGGTCGTGCCGGCGCGCACGAAGCGGGCGCGGCGGTCGTCGATGCGAACGCGCTGCGTATCCTCGACCAGGAAATCCGCGATGCCGACAAGGCGCAGGGCAAGGCACGCGACGATCTCGCGGGACTGGTAGCACGTCGCCGCATCCTCGAAACCGAGGTCGAGAGCTTCCGTGCTCAGGCGACCAAGTACGAGGCGTCTGCGCGCATCGCGGTCGAGAAGGGCAACATGGATCTCGCGCGCCAGGTCGCGCAGCGGATCGCCGATCTCGAGCAGGACATCGCGCTGAAGTCCCCGCAGGTCGAGGACATGCGCGCTGCCGAAGAGCAGATCCATACCGCGGTCGCGCAGACCGATCGCAAGATCGAACAGCTCCGTCGCGAGGTCGAGGTCGTGAAGGTCAACGAGTCGGTGCAAAAGGCGCAGGCCTCGGTCGCGTCGGGCAGCATGGGTGCGGGGAACAAGCTCGGCTCGGCGGCGGACAGCCTCGCGCGCATCCGTGAGCGGCAGGCGATCCGGGGCGAGCGGATCAAGGCGGCAGGCGAACTGGAGGACCGCCGCACCGGCGCCGATCTCGACGAGAAGCTCCGGCTCGCAGGCATTGGCCCCGGCCAGTCGTCGGCTGACGACGTGCTCGCGCGCCTGACGGCACCAAAGACGCCGCAGGTCGGCCAGACGTTGCAGATCGAGCAGCGCGACGACTCCAAGACGTCGGACTCCTGATGCGCCGGATCGCGGTCGACCCGCGCGGCGACTGGCGCGAGCGGGCCGACGCGATCGGGTTCGTCTATCACGACACGGATGGCGAACCCTATTGGGATGAGGGCGCGGCGTATGCCTTCACGCTGGCGGAGATCGAGGACGACCTTGAGCCCGCCGCGGAACAGTTGCACGCGATGTGCCTCGATCTCGTCGACGAGGTGGTCCGCGACCAGCAGTTGATGGAACGGCTCGCGATCCCGCGCGAGCAGTGGAACTACGTCGCGGAGACGTGGCGGACGCGCCAGCCGTCGCTCTACGGGCGGTTCGATTTCGCGTACGACGGTACGGGGCCGGCCAAGCTGTACGAGTATAATGCCGACACGCCGACCTCGGTGTTCGAATGCGCGACGTTCCAGTGGATGTGGCTGGAGGATGGGCTCGCGAGCGGTGCGTTGCCGGCCGGGACGGACCAGTTCAACAGCCTGTTCGACAAGCTGCGCGAGCGGTTCCGCGCGCTGTTCCCGAGCGGCGGATTCGTCCATTTCGCGGCAGATGCGTCGGCGATCGAGGACCGCCAGACGGTGCGGTTCTTCGAGGATCTGGCGAGCCAGGTCGGGATTGAACCTAAGTTCGTGGAGATGAAGGACATCGGCCTCGCCGCCGACGGGCGCTTCGTCGACACCGACGGCTTCGAGGTGCAGGCGTCATTCAAGCTGTACCCGTGGGAGTTCATGCTCCGCGAGCCTTACGCGCCAAACCTGTCGCGTGCCGATGTGCGCTGGATCGAGCCGGCGTGGAAGTCGATCCTGTCAAACAAGGGCATCCTGCCGCTGCTGTGGGAGCGGCATCCGGAGCATCCGAACCTGCTCCCCGCATTCTTTGACGACGATCCCGCCGCCAAGATCCTCGGGCCTAAGTATGTGCGCAAACCTTTGTTCTCGCGCGAGGGTGCCAACGTCGAGGTGATCGGCGAGGATGGCCACGCGGTGCTCGACCAGGGCTATGGCGCGGAGGGTGCGATCCGCCAGGCCTATGCGCCACCGCCGGTGTTCGATGGCCGCCATCCGGTGATCGGCGCGTGGATTGTCGGCAACGAAGCCGCCGGGATCGGCGTTCGGGAGGATGACACGGTCGTAACGCGCAATCTCGCGCGGTTCGTGCCGCATATCATCGAGGCGAATGATGACTGACGCGCGTGAGCTACCCCCGTTGCCGCAGATGGAGCGGCTGGTCGAACTGATGTTCGACGCCGCGCGAACGGGGCGCGACGAGATGATCCCGGCACTGTTGCAGGCTGGGGTCGATATCGAGGTGACCGATGCGAAGGGCTACACGCCACTGGTGATCGCGAGCTACAACGGCCAAGCCGAAGCGACGGCGGCGCTGCTCGCGGCAGGTGCGCAGGTCGACGGCGCAGCGGACGCACGCGGCAACACGGCGCTGATGGGGGTATGCTTCAAGGGCTATGCTGAGATCGCGGAGATTTTGCTCGATGCGGGCGCGGACGTGAACCGGCGTAACGGCGTCGGACAGACGGCGTTGATGATGGCCGCGCTGGTAAACAAGACGGCGATCATCGACTTGTTGCTGGAGCATGGCGCGGACCCGTCGATCGTGGATGCGGCGGGGAACAGCGTGCATTCGCTGGCGGTATCGCAGGGGAACACGGCGTTGGCCGCGCGGTTCGCAACGACCGGTTAGCTATCCCAAAGTGTTCACCCGCGAAGGCGGGTGCCCAGTCTGGGCACCCGCCTTCGCGGGTGAACAAGCTTTTCCTGCTGGGTTAATTATCGACCTTCGAAGCCGTTTCCCCATGCGTCTTCGGCAACACCGCTCCGACATGCGCCTCGCCTCGAGCCTCGGCCAGCCGCACCTGCCGCTCCCGCTCCGCATACCCCGCCCGCTGAACCTCGTCCCGCGCATCATGACACGCCGGGCAACTCACCCCCTCGACATACAGCGGCGACGACCGATCCGCGACACTCACCGGCATCCGGCATGCATGGCACAGCACATGACTTCCCAACGCAAGCCCATGTCCAACCGCAACCCGCTGATCGAACACGAAACACTCCCCCTCCCACAGGCTCTCTGCCTCGGGCACGGTCTCCAGATACTTCAGGATGCCACCCTTGAGATGATACACATCGTCCAGCCCCTCGGCCTTGAGGAACGCAGTCGACTTCTCGCACCGTATCCCCCCGGTGCAGAACATCGCGATCTTCGGCGGCGGGCCGTCCCCGACCAGTTCGTCACGATGCGCGCGAAACCACGCCGGAAAATCGCGGAACGTCCGTGTCTGCGGATCGACCGCGCCGGCGAACGTCCCGACCGCGACCTCGTAATCGTTGCGCGTGTCGATCACGATCGTCCCCGGCTCGACGATCAGCGCGTTCCAGTCCGCCGGCTCGACATAATGCCCGACGCCCTCCAGCGGATCGATCGCAGGCTCGCCCATCGTCACGATCTCGCGCTTCAGCCGAACCTTCATCCGGTGAAACGGCATCGTCTCCGCGCGCGACTCCTTGACGTCGAGATCGGCACATCCCGGCAGCGCACGGATATGCGCGAGTACCGCATCGATCCCCTCGTCGGACCCGGCAATCGTTCCGTTGATCCCCTCCGCGGCGAGCAGCAGCGTCCCCTTCACGCCGTTGGAGCAGCACACCAGCGCGAGCGGTGGCTGGATCACGGCGATATCGGCGAACGGCGTGAAGCGGTACAGCGCCACGACGCGGATGGGCAGGGTTTCAGTCATCGGTTCATCGTGCAGGGGAGGAGGTGCGCTCCCTTAGCGCAAGTCGCCCGCCGCGTCAGCCTGCGGTAACGATCATCCCGTCGACCACCGCGACCGGCCAGGGCGTCAGTCGCGCTCCCCCACACGGCCCGCCGACGCACGCGCCGCTGTCGATCTCGAACAGCCCGGAGTGCCAGCTGCACGCGATCAGGTCGCCGCGCGGCGTGAGATAGTCGTCGAGCATCTGCGCGAGCGGCAGGCCCATGTGCGGGCAGCGATCGACATAGCCGAACACCGCCTCGCCCTTGCGCACGACAAAGCCGTGGAAGCGACCCGCGCGCATCTGGAGCACGAAGTTCCGCGCCTTGCCGTCCGCAATCGCGTCAAGCGGCGCGAGCTTGATGCCGCCGAGTGTTGCACTCAGCCGTTCGCCGTCGCTCATGCGCGGTCGGCATCCGGCTGCCGGTCGGGATGCGCGGCAGCGAAGGCGGGGAGGGCGCGGGCTTTGTCGGCTGCGGCCTTAAGGCGGGGGTAAGGCGAGAGATCGACCGCGAACCGCTCGGCCGAATAGACCTGCGGTACGAGATGGCAGTCGGCGATCGTCGGAGTCGCACCGAACGCATAGCCGTCGCCGTGCCGCGCGATTTGCGTCTCCAGCGCCGCGAAACAGTCGTCGATCCAGCGCGCGATCCAGCGTTTCACCGCAGCCTCGTCCGCCCCAAACTCGGTGCGCAAGGCGTTCAGGATGCGGAGATTGTTCACCGGATGGATGTCGCAGGCAATCGTCGCGGCCATCGCACGGACGATCGCCCGGTCATTCGCGCCAACGGGGAGCAGCGGAGGATCGGGACAGGTCTCGTCGATCCATTCGAGGATCGCGGGACTTTGCGTCAAGATCCCGTCGTCAGTCTCCAGCGCCGGCACCAAGCCCTGAGGATTGAGCGCGCGATACCCCGCATCGCGTTGCGCGCCTTTGCGAAGGTCGTGCGTCACCTGCGCGTACTCGACCCCCTTTACGGCCAGCGCGATCCGGACGCGGTAGGCTGTGGTCGAGCGCCAATAACCGTGCAGTGTCAGGCTCACTTCGGCAGGACCGCTTTCGGGAAGTCCGACCAGACCGCGTCGTAATCGAGCTGCGAATGCTCGATCGCATAGGCGGTCGGCTTGTACGGCCAGCAGCTCTCCAGCATGAACGCCATCGTCCCATCGATCTTGTGCGGCTTCAGGTCGGCCGCACTCGCACCCTGCCAGCTCGCCAGATCCGGTCCGTGGCCCGACATCAGATTATGCAGCGAGATCCCCCCCGGCGCGAACCCCTCGGCCTTCGCATCATACGCGCCGGTGATCAGCCCCATCGCCTCGGACATGACGTTGCGGTGGAACCACGGCGGCCGGAACGTCCCCTCGGCGACCATCCAGCGCGGCGGGAAGATCACGAAATCGGCGTTCGCGCGGCCGGGCACGTCGCTCGGCGAGGTCAGCAGCGTGAAGATCGACGGATCGGGATGGTCGAAGCTGACCGTGTTGATCGTATTGAACCGCGACAGGTCGTACCGCCAAGGCGCCAGGTTGCCGTGCCATGCGACGACGTCGAGCGGCGAATGATCGAGCGTGGTGGTCCACAGCGAACCCATGAACTTCTGAACGACCTCGACCGGCTCGTCGCGATCCTCGAACCAGGCGACCGGCGTCTCAAAATCGCGCGGGTTGGCGAGCCCATTGGCACCGATCGGGCCAAGATCGGGCAGGCGGAACAGCGCACCGTGATTCTCCGCGACATACCCGCGCGCTTCGCCATCGGGGAGTTCGGCGCGGAAGCGGACGCCGCGCGGGATCAGCGCGATCTGGCCGGGGGCGATGTCGATCCGGCCGAGTTCGGTCAACAGTCGTAGCCGTCCGGCCTGCGGCACGAATAGCAGTTCGCCGTCCGCATCCATGAGCACGCGCGAAATCATGTCGGCGTTCGCGGCGTAGACGTGCATCGCGACGCCTTCGAGATCGGCGGGATCGCGGTTGGCGAGCATCGTCGTCATGCCGTCGATCAGGTCGGTACCGGGGGCAGGCGCTTCGATCGGGTCCCAGCGCAGGCGATTGGGCGCGAGCGGCGCGTCGGTCGTGCCGGGGGCGAAGCGCTTTGCGCCGGTGTAACGCTCGAACGGAGGATGCTCGGCGGTCGGGCGCATCCGATAGAGCCAACTGCGGCGGTTCTCGTGTCGGGGCGCGGTGAACGCGGTGCCGGAGAGCTGCTCGGTATAGAGCCCAAACGGGGGGCGCTGCGGCGAATTGCGGCCGATCGGCAGCGCACCGGGGATCGCCTCGGTCGATATGTGGTTGCCGAAGCCGGGCTGATACGCCCTGTCTTCGGTCTGGCCGGCGGTCTCGCCTGCGGCATTGGTCGGCTGGTGGATTGTCATGGCTTCCTCTCCGTCACCTGTTCCGATCAACGCCCGAACCGCCGGCCGTTCAAACTCTTTCCTAATCCCTCTCCCCTCGGGGGAGAGGGAGGCAGACGCGCACTTGCGCGGCGGAAGGGTGAGGGCACGCGCTGGCCTAGCGCGTGCCCTCACCCTCGGCGCTTGCGCGCCTTTCCCTCTCCCCAAGGGAGAGGGCTTAGAATTTACGCGTCGACCGTTATGACCCCGCGACGGATCTGGTCGAGCTCGATGCTTTCGTACAACGCCTGGAAATTGCCGTTGCCAAAGCCTTCATTCCCCTTGCGCTGGATGATCTCGAAGAAGATCGGCCCGAACATGTTCTCGGTGAAGATCTGCAGCAGCAACCCCTCCTCGCCGACATTGCCGTCGATCAGGATGCGGTTGCGGCGCAGGCGCTCCAGGTCGTGGCCGTGGTTCGGCACGCGCTTGTCGACCAGTTCGTAATAGGTCTCGATCGTGTCCTGCAGCTTGACGCCACGTGCGCGCAGCTTCTCGACGGTCTCGAAAATATCGTCGGTGGTCAGCGCCAGATGCTGGATGCCCTCGCCGTTGTAATCCTTGATGAATTCCTCGATCTGGCTCTTGTCGTCCTGGCTCTCGTTGAGCGGGATGCGGATCGCGCGGTCGGGCGCGATCATCGCCTGGCTGAATAGCCCGGTCGCCTTGCCCTTGATGTCGAAATACTTCTGCTCCTCGAAGCCGAAGATCTGGCCGTAGAATTCGGCCCAGGTCCGCATCTGGCCACGCTTCACGTTGTGCGTGAGGTGATCGAGCAGGTCGAGCCCGACGTTGTTCTCGGCTTCCGCTTCGGCCGCGCCCGGCACCGCATTCCAGTCGTCGTACAAGCTGCCCGCCGAGCCGTGCTTGTCGACCAGATACAGCAGCGAACCGCCAATCCCTTCGAGCACATAGCTACCCTCGCCGAGTGCACCCATGCTGGCATCGACCGCCTTGGCGCCGCGTGCGAGCGCTGCGTCGAACGCTTCCTTGGCGTCATGAACGCGGAACGCCATGCCGCTCGCCGACGGGCCATGATCCGCGCGGAACGCCGCCGCATGGCCACCGTCTTCGCGGTTGAGCAGCAGGTTGATGCGGCCCTGCTTGTAGCGCGTGACGGCCTTGGTCGGGTGGGTCGAGGCGGCGACGAAGCCGAACTGCTCGAACTGCGCGGCCATCCGGTCGGGATCGGGCGAGGTGAACTCGGCGAACTCGAACCCGTCGAGACCCATCGGGTTTACGTCCATATGGTCCATGATAACATCCTGACAGTTGGTATCCGTTGTTACCAATCTGGCGGGTTGAACAACTGGTGTCAATCGTTACGATTTTGATATGCCCAACTCCGATGCCTCCCGCGCACTCGTCCTGGACGATTTCATCCCGTATCGCCTGTCGATCACCTCGAACCTCGTGAGCGAGGCGGTCGCGGATACGTACGAGGCGCTGTTCGGACTGACGATCCCGGAGTGGCGGCTGGTCGCTGTGGTCGCCGAAGCGGATGGAATCACGCAGCAGCAGGTCGGCCAACAGACGCGGATGGACAAGGTGACCGTCAGCCGCGCGGCGATCGCGCTGGTCGAGCGGGGGCTAATGCAGCGACATGCGAACCCGGAGGATCGTCGCTCGCATTTGCTGAGGCTGACCGACGACGGTCACACGCTCTATGCATCGGTCGCACCGAAGGCGCTCGATCTGGAGCGCCGGATCTTCGCCGGGTTCTCAGGCGCGGAAGTCGAGCAGTTCGTGGCGATGCTGAGACGGATCGATGCGGTGACGATCGACCTCGTTCAGGATTCCCACGGCGGCACCGGCGACCAGAGATCACGCAGGTAGTCGAGCAGCGCAGAGGTGCCCGACGACACCGGGCCGCGCGCATGCACCGCATAGATTCCGACGTCCGCCGAACCGGCTAGTTCCGGTAGGATACGCACGAGGCGACCGCCCGCCAAGTCCGCGCTGACATCCCACAGCGACCGTAGCGCGATGCCGACGCCGGCCAGCGTGAGTTCGCGCACCACTTCACTAGAATTGGTCGCGACGTAGCTGGGGCGATCGATCGTGACGTCTCCACCGGGGCCGGCAAGCCGCCACGGCATCTGGCCTTTTGCTGCGAGCAGGCAGTGTTCCATAAGATCGGCCGCATCGCGCGGCGCACTGTAGCTCGGAGCAGCGCACAGGACCCGACGGCTGTCGGCGAGGCGATGGCCGGTCAGACTTGGCGGCACGGCCGGAGCTATCCGGATCGCAAGATCCAGCCGGTCGCCGATCACATCCGAGAAGCCGTCCGACAGGTCGAGATCGAGTTCGATTGCCGGATACGCGTCGAGGAACGGTTTCAGGTGCGGCGCGATGTGGAGGCGACCGAACGAGGTGGGTGCGCTGACCCGTAGTGGGCCGGCCGGCGTATCCGTACGGTCCGACACGCGCGCCTCGGCGTCGCGGATCGCGGCGAGGATCTCCACCATGTCGCGGTGATAGGCGGCACCGCGTGCGGTGAGGTCGAGCCGCCGCGTCGTCCGGTTGAGCAACCGCACGCCCAGCCGGGCCTCCAGCCGCGCGATGCGTTTCGAGACCATCGCCGGCGAGATACCCATCGAACGCCCCGCCGCGCTGAGGCTGGCGGTGCGGACGACCTCGGCGAATAGGACGATGTCGGTATCCATTCGTTCTCCAGGCGATCAACAGCTTTCCGTTTATGATGTCTAGTGGCGAAGGTGGCGGGCGTCTATCGTGCGGTCAAAGCATAGGAGTGCAGCATGGCCGAGATGATCGAAAAGGCAGGTCTGAAGATCGCCGCATCGCTCGTGGACTTCATAGAGACACAGGCGTTGCCGGGGACGGGTCTCGACGCCGCCGCGTTCTGGCAAGGCGTGTCCGATATCTACGCCCGGTTCGCGCCGGAAAACGCCGCGCTGCTCGCGGTTCGCGACGACCTTCAGGCCAAGATCGATGCCTGGCACGAAGCCCGCGCCGGCAAGCCGATCGACCAGGCCGAGTATCAGGCGTTCCTGCGCGAGATCGGCTATCTGGTCGACGAGCCTGCGCCGTTCGCGGTCGCTCCGACCAATGTCGATGCGGAGGTCGCCTCGCTCGCTGGTGCGCAGTTGGTGGTCCCGATTCTCAACGCGCGCTTCCTGCTGAACGCGGCGAACGCGCGTTGGGGGAGCTTGTACGATGCGCTCTACGGCACGGATGCAATCCCGGGCGCGGCGTCCGGCAAGGGCTATGACGCCGCCCGAGGCGCGCAGGTGATCGCGTGGGCGAAGGCGTTCCTGGATGACGCTGTGCCTCTGGCGATCGGGTCATGGACCAACTGGACCGGCGGGACGCCGCAGCTTGCCGATCCGAGCCAGATCGTCGGGCATGCGGGCGACAATATCCTGTTGAATCACAACGGCCTCCACATCGAGCTTGTGATCGATTCTCAGCATCCAATCGGTCGCGACGACCCTGCGAACCTCGCTGACGTCGTGCTCGAATCTGCGCTCAGTACGATCGCCGATCTCGAGGATTCGGTCGCCGCGGTCGATGCCGAGGACAAGGTGGCCGCCTATGCCAACTGGCTCGGGCTGATGAAGGGCGACCTGACAGCCAGCTTCGACAAGGGCGGGCACTCAGTCACGCGCAGGCTCGAACCGGACCGCCACTACACCGCCCCCGACGGCAGGGCGTTCACGCTCCCCGGCCGCAGCCTGATGTTCGTCCGCAATGTCGGCCACCTGATGACCACGCCTGCGATCCTTCTCGCTGACGGCAGCGAGGCGCCCGAGGGTATCCTCGACGGCATCGTCACGTCGCTCATCGCGCTGCACGATCGGAACGGCACGGGACCGATCCGCAACAGCCGCGCGGGCTCGATCTACATCGTCAAGCCGAAGATGCACGGCCCCGACGAAGCCGCGTTCACCAACCGGCTGTTCGACGGAATCGAGGACCTGCTCGGCCTCGCGCGCCACACGATCAAGGTCGGCGTGATGGACGAGGAGCGGCGTACCTCCGCCAACCTGGCCGCGTGCATTGCCGCGGTGAAGGATCGCGTGGTATTCATCAACACTGGCTTCCTCGATCGCACCGGCGACGAGATGCACACCTCGATGCGCGCCGGTCCGATGATCCGCAAGGGCGAGATGAAGGCCTCGTCGTGGATCAAGGCGTATGAGGATCGCAACGTCCAGATCGGGCTCGCCTGCGGGCTCAGCGGCAAGGCTCAGATCGGCAAGGGCATGTGGGCCGCGCCGGACCGGATGGCGGATATGCTCGAGCAGAAGATCGCGCATCCGATGACCGGCGCGAACACCGCCTGGGTGCCGTCGCCGACCGCCGCGACGCTGCACGCGACGCATTACCACCGCGTCGACGTCTTCGCGCGGCAGGTGGAGCGCAAGGCCGAGCCGATCGCCTCGCTCGATGCGCTGCTGACGATCCCCGTCGCGACCGGGCACAACTGGCAGCCGGACGAGGTGCGCGAGGAACTGGAGAACAATGCGCAGGGGATCCTCGGCTATGTCGTGCGCTGGGTCGACCAGGGCGTCGGCTGTTCGAAGGTGCCCGACATCCACGACATCGGCCTCATGGAGGACCGCGCGACGCTGCGGATCAGTTCGCAGCACATGGCGAACTGGCTGCTTCACGGGGTCGCGACGCCCGACGAGGCGGATGCCGCGCTGCGGCGGATGGCGGCGAAGGTCGATGCGCAGAATGCGGCCGATCCGCTGTACCGGCCGATGGCGGGGCACGAGGACGACAGCCTCGCGTTCCAGGCCGCTCGCGCGCTCGTGTTCGATGGTCTCACGCAACCGAGCGGTTATACCGAACCGCTGCTCCACGCGTTCCGCGCGCGGGCAAAGGAAAGGGACGCTGCCTGATGCCACTCTACGCGATCGAGGGGAAACGACCGACGCTGGCCGACGGCGTCTGGGTCGCGCCGTCCGCCGACGTCATCGGCGACGCACGGCTGGGGGAGGGGGCGAGCGTCTGGTTCGGGGCGGTGATCCGCGCGGACAACACGCCTATCCTCGTTAGCGCGTGGACCAATATCCAGGAGGGTGCGATGCTGCACTCCGATCCGGGCGCGCCGCTGACCATCGGCGAGGGCTGCACCATCGGCCATCACGCGATCCTCCACGGCTGCACGATCGGCGACAACGTGCTGGTCGGGATGGGCGCGACGATCCTCAACAACGCGGTGATCGGCGACGATTGCCTGATCGGTGCGAATGCGCTGGTGACGGAGGGGAAGGTGTTTCCTGCGGGGAGCCTGATCGTTGGGGCGCCCGCGAAAGCGGTGCGCGAGCTGTCTCCGGAAGCGATCGCCGGGCTAAAGATGTCCGCTGCGGCGTACGCGGCCAAGCAGCGGGTCTACGCCGAGGGTTTGAGGTTGGTCGAGGTATAAAACCCTCCCCCGCAAGGGGGAGGATCGTGAAGGCGGACCCTTAGAAGCTCAGCCGGCCACCGAGCGACAGCACGACAGCCGACGCATCGCGAAGTGCGCCCGAAGTCAGGATGTTCGTCTGCGCGGCGGTGCCGACATAGGCAGCCGTCCTGCGGTCGATCGTGGTGTTTTCGAAATCGACATACTGCGCGGCGGCGTCGAGCGCGATGCGCGAGGTCAGCTGGTACGACCCACCTGCCGCATAGGTCCAGCGGTCGGCGTCGGGCACGCGGGCATCGCGCAAGCCGTCCTGCGTGGGCGTCTTGGTGCGCTGGACACCCGCGCGGATCGTCGCCTTGGGGGTGACGGCGTAGTCGAAGCCGCCCGCGAGGCTCCAGCTGTCCTGGTAGTTTTCAGGGATCGCGGTGTTCAGCGGGGCGCCGAGATCGATCGTGTCGAACTTGCTCCAGTTGTACGCGACGACCTGTGCGTTGAGCGTCAGCGCATTGGTGGCGCGGATGCGGCCGGCGACGATCACCTGGCCCGGCGTGTTGAAGCTCGCCTTGGCGTTATCGATCGAGACGTTCGAGCTTGCCAGCGGACCGACCAGCCCAGTGATGTTCAGGCTGCCCTTCAGATTGTGGCGGATGCTCGACTTGTAGCTGACGCCGACGGTAGCGAAGTCGTTGTGAAGCTGCACGCCTGCGGTCCAGCCGAAGTCCCAGCCGTCACCCTTCAACTCCTGGAAGCCGTCGGGCAGCGCAGCAGACAGGTTGGGGAGGGCGTTGTTGAGCGTCGCGTCGGTATATTCGACGTTCAGCGCACCACCGACACGCAGCCAGTCGGTCACGGCAACACCGATCGACGGCTGGATATCTATCGTCCGCAGCCGGGTCTTGTCGGCGCTGTAGCGTGCCCAGCTGTTCGCTTCGTAATTGGTGGTGAAGCTGAACGGCGACGTCACCGCGACGCCGATCGCGATCCGGTCGGTCAGCGGATAGGCGATCGCGCCCGACGGAACGACACCCTTGTTGATCGGATCGCTCGAGATGCGGTTGCCGCCGACCGGCGCATAGTTGAACCCGGTTGGCCGGCCGGTCGTCGGCGAGAAGGTCGGGCGGCCGATGAGCGTGCCGGTGTCGACGACGTCGCCCTTGGGCAGGATCGCGCTCGCGCTCAGCGTCGCGCTGCCGTCGCGGATACCGGCGATCGCCGCGGGGTTCCACCACAGCGAGTCGGGTCCGGTATCGGCGCCCTCACCCGAGAATGCGCGACCGGCGCCACGCGCGGACTGTGCCTGGAGATAGAAGGCGTCGGCGTAGGCTGTGCTGGCGAAGCCGAAGGCGGACACGAGAGCGGATACCGCGAGAAGCGGAGCTTTGGTGCGAAGCATCATGGGTAAGGTCCTGAAAGCTATACTGATATTATGGAAGAGGAAGCGCCGCTTCAGCGCACACGCGTCCAGGTCTGGGTCTTGCAGAGCGGGAAGAAGACGCAGCCGCGCAGCTTCAGCTGGTTCGCACCCAGGGGCGTGATCTTGCCGCTATAGGTCTTGCCGTCCTCGGCATTATAGACTTGGCCACTGCTCCAGACACCGTCCGAGTCCGACTTGAACCCGCTGAGCATCTGCATGCCCTGGATCGGGCGGTTGCGCAGCGCGGTGTTGGAATTGTTCGCGTCCTTCATCGAAGGATTGGCGCGCAGCGCGTCGGAGGTGAGGATCTTGCCGCAGATCGACGGGCCGCAGCGGGCGATCTCGACGATGGCGTTGTGCGTCTCGGTCTTCCAGCGGCCGATGACGGTTTCGGGCGTGGCGGACGCGCCGGCGAGCAAGGCGGTGGCGATCAACAGGGACATCTTCTATCCTCTCCTAGTGTCGTTGGGCGCGCCGTATGCGTACGGTCGCTAAAATCTCGTAAAGTCGGCGACGTTACCGCGACTTCGTTGCCGTATACGGCAGTTATCGGCCCCGACTAGAATTGTACGAAGACAAGTCAAGTCTTCTTACTGATTTCGGGCGGTGAAAAAGTGTTCATGCGCACGGTGTGCCCCCGCGCAGGCGGGGGCCCAGGATCACGAACGCAACGCTGCTTGACCCTGGGCCCCCGCTTTCACGGGGGAACAGTCTTAGTTGCGGAGTGGTTTGCCAGTCTGCAGCATGTGCACGACTCGCGCCTGCGTCCGCGGATCCTTCACGCTCGCCATGAACGCCGCGCGCTCGAGGTCGAGCAACTGGTCTTCAGTCACGGTGTCGACAAGATCGGCCTCGCCGCCGGTGAGCACCTCGGCAAGACGATCCGCGACGACGAGGTCGTAGTCGGTCGCCATGCCCTTCTTGTGGAAGTCCGCCACTGCCATGTTCAGCCCCGTCCGGCCGCTCGCGCCCGCCAGGCGGAAGGTCGGCTTCTCCGGCGGCGTATAGCCCTCGACCAGCGACAGCGCCTTGGCCTTCGCATCCGCCAGCAACCGGTCGCGGTTCATCGTGATGCCGTCGGCCTTGCGCAGGATCATCATCTCCTTCGCCTCCGCCGCCGACTTGGCGACCTGAGCGGTGGAGACCGCCTGGAACACTTTTGTCAACACCGGCATCGGCCCGTTCGGGAGCGTGCGCGACTTCGTCCAGCGGTCGAGCATCTCGCCATTGCCGCCCCAGCCTGGGACGAGCCCGACGCCGCACTCGACGAGCCCGGCATAGGTCTCGGCATGCGCCTGCACCGCGTCGGAGTGGAGCAGTATCTCGCACCCGCCACCCAGCGCGAGGCCGGCGGGCGCGCTGACGACCGGGAAGGGCGCGTATTTGAGCGCCTTGTACGCCTGCTGACCACCCGAGACGCTGGCCTCGACCATGTCCCAAAGGCCCGCACCGACCGCGAACATCGCAGCGCCGAGGTTCGCGCCCGCCGAGAAGTTCGACGCCTCGTTATACACCACCAGCGCCTTGAAGCGCTCGCGCACGACCGGGATCACCTCGTTGATGAGCGCGACGACCTGATCGTCGAGCGCGTTCATCTTGGTGTGGAACTCGAGCGCCGCGACGCCGTCGCCAACATCCCAGAGCGACGCCGACAGGTTCGTGAGGATCGGCTGCGAGCGGAGCTTGATGTCCTCCAGCAGTTCGACACCGTCCGCGCGCGGCACGTCGGCATACTCGCCGCCAGCGGTGAGATACTGACGCTGCCCGTTCTCGACACGGTAGAACGGACGATCGCCCGCAGTTGTCAGGATCGCCGGAACATCGCGACCTTCCTCGGCAAGGCGAGCGGCGAGCACGCCCGGCCCCATCCGGTCGATCAACTCGAACGGCCCGTATTTCCAGTTGTAGCCGAGCTTCATCGCGTCATCGATCGCGACGATATCATCCGCCGCTTCACCGACGAGCATCGAAGCATAGGACAAGACGCTGCCGAGGATCGTCCACGCATAGGTGCCGATCTTGCCCGGCTCGGCGATCAGCGCGGCGAGATCCTTGCCGGTCTTGCCCGGCAACTCCACGGGCTTGGCTTCCGCACGGTACTCGCCGGTCGCGAGGTCAAGCGACAGCTTGGTGCGCGTCGCCTTGTCGAAGCGGTAGAAACCACCCTTGCCCTTGCGGCCGGTGAACCCTTCCGCGATCATCTTGTCGACCAGCGGCAGCGGGCGCACCGTATCGAAATACGGATCGCCCGCGGGGAGCGTCGACGAGAGGCTCTTCGACAGCAGCGGCATCAGGTCGACGCCGACGAGATCCACCAATCCAAAGATCCCGGTCTTAGGCACGCCCATCGGACGACCGCCGATCTGGTCGGCTTCCTCGACGGTCAGCCCCTGGTCCATCGCCGCGTTGATCGCGATCGCCAGCCAGTAGGTGCCGATGCGGTTGGCAATGAACCCTGGCGTGTCCTTCGCGCGGACGATCCGCTTGCCCATGAAGCGATCGACGAAATCCTCGACCTTCTCCGCGACCGCGACGTCAGTTGCCACGCCGCGGACGATCTCGACCAGCCGCATGTAGCGCGGCGGGTTGAAGAAGTGCGTGATGAGGAAGTCGGCCTTGAACTGGTCGGAACGCCCCTCGACGAGGTTGCCGAGCGGGATCGTCGAGGTGTTCGACGACACCGCAGTGCCGGGGCGCTTCAGCGCTTCGAGCTTGGCGTACAGCGCCTGCTTGATGTCGAGCCGCTCGACGATCGCCTCGACGATCCAGTCGCATTCGGCGACGCGACCCAGATGATCGTCGATGTTGCCCGTCTCGACCAGCTTGGCCGCGCGCTTCGACATGAACGGAGCGGGATCGGTCTTGAGCATCTTGGCGACCGCGCCCTTTGCCACTGCGTCGCGGTCGTCGCCATCGCGGGGGACGATGTCGAGTAGCAGCACCGGGATGCCGGCATTGGCGACCTGCGCGGCAATGCCCGCGCCCATCACGCCTGCGCCGATGACGCAGACCTTTTTCACAGCATCGACCATCATGCGCGCTCCAGCACCGTAGCGATGCCCTGACCGCCACCGATGCACTGCGTCGCGAGCGCATACCGCCCACCCTCGCGCGCCAGCAATGCAGCCGCCTTGCCGACGATCCGAGCGCCGGTCGCGCCGAGCGGATGACCGATCGCGATCGCGCCGCCGTCGAGGTTGATCGTCTCGTCCTTCAGTCCGAGATCGCGGATGCAGGCGATCGCCTGGCTCGCGAACGCCTCGTTGATCTCGACCACGTCGAGGTCGGCGACGGTGATTCCGGCGCGCTCCAGCGCCTTCTTCGACGCGCCGATCGGGCCGAGCCCCATCGTCTCGGGCGCACAACCCGACACGCCGATCGACTTGATCCGTGCGAGGATCGTCAGGCCGTGCTTCTTGGCGAACTCTTCCGAGGTAACCAGCACTGCCGACGCGCCATCGGTCAGCGGCGAGGACGTGCCGGCGGTCACAGACCCGTCCGCGCTGAACGCGGGCTTCAGGCCGGCGAGCGCTTCGGTCGTCGTGCCGGCGCGGATCGTGCCGTCCTGGCTGACCGGGCCCGCCTTGGTCTGGATCGTCACGATCTCGTCGGACAAGCGGCCATCAGCGCGCGCCGCGGCAGCCTTGTCCTGGCTCTTCACCGCGAACGCGTCCTGCTCGGCGCGCGTGATCTGGTAGTTGCGCGCGACGTTCTCGGCGGTCTCGCCCATGCCCATGTACGCGCCGGCGCTCTTCTTCGCGAGCTCGGGGTTGGGGAGGGGGTTGTAGCCGCCCATCGGCACGCGGCTCATCGATTCGAGGCCCGCGCAGATGAACGCCTCGCCCGCGCCGACCGCGATCTGGCCGTATGCGATATGGATCGCGCTCATCGACGAGCCGCAGAACCGGTTGACCGTCATGCCGCCGACCGAGATCGGCAGGTCGGCGATCTGTGCGATCAGCTTGGCGACGTTGAGGCCCTGCTCGCCTTCGGGGAAGGCGCAGCCGAGAATGATGTCCTCGATCTCGGCCGGATCGACGCCGGTCTTGTCGAGCAACCCGCGAATCGTCTGCGCGGCGAGATCGTCCGGACGGACGCGGGCGAGATCGCCCTTGCCGGCGAGGTGGAACGGCGAACGGGCGTACCCGGCGATGACGACGTTGGTCACGATGATCCTCTCATATTGCGGTCGACCCGGTTAACGCTTGCGGGTTACCCTTAAGGTGCGATACCTCACCTTTACGTCAAGGTGAAGCGGCCGACAATATGGCTTACGCACACTGAGCAATGGAGAGCGAGATGCAGGACACTTCCGGGGGCAAGGCGATCGGCGTTCCGTTGCTGGGCGAGCCGCGGCTGCTGGGCGACATGCTCGACCTGTCGGTGCAGCGGTTCGGGTCGCGCAACGTGCTCGACTTCATGGGCCGGACGCTGACCTATGCCGAGCTCGGCGAGTCGGTCGACCGGGCAGCGCGGGGGCTCCAGGACATGGGCGTCGTGAAGGGCACGCGCGTCGCGCTGTGCCTGCCGAACACGCCCTATTATCCGATCCTGTTCTTTGCGATCCTCAAGGCCGGCGGCGTCGTCGTCAACGTCAACCCGCTCTATGTCGAGCGCGAGCTTGCGCATCTGCTCGAAGACTCCGGCGCAACGATCATCGCCACCTGCGACATCGCCGAGATCCACGCACGCGTGCTCAAGGTCGCGGGGCAGATGGGCGTGAAGCACGTCATAACCTGTCCGATCGCGGGCGCGCTGCCGACATTGAAGTCGATCGCCTACCGCATCTTCAAGCGCGCTGAGATCGGCCAAGCGTCGAGCGATGCGCGCCATTCCACGTTCGACTCGCTGCTCAAAGCGAAGGGTGCGCCGTCACCCGTTACCGTTTCCCCGGACGAGGTCGCGGTGCTGCAATATACCGGCGGGACGACCGGCGAACCCAAGGCCGCAATGCTTAGCCACGGCAATCTCGTCGCCAACGCCGATGCGATGGTCGTGTTCGTCGGTGGCGAGCAGCCGCACCAGGACCGCGTGCTCGGCGCACTGCCACTGTTCCACGTCTTCGCGCTGACCACCGTGCTGACCTATTCGATCCGCACCGGCGCAGAAATGATCTTGCTGCCGCGCTTCGAATTGCAGCAACTGCTCAAGACGATCGAGCGCACCAAGCCGAGCTATTTCCCCGCGGTGCCGACGATCTATGCGGCCATTACGACGGCCGCCGAGACGCAGAAGATCGACCTGTCCTCGATCCACGCCTGCATCTCGGGCGGCGCGCCGCTGCCAGCGGAGGTGCGGATCGCGTTCGAGGCGGCGACGGGCGCGAAGCTGTGCGAGGGGTATGGCCTGTCTGAAGCCTCGCCGATCATCACCTGCAACCCGATCGATGGCCTCAACAAGCCAGGCTCGGCGGGGCTGCCCTTTCCCGGCACGACGATCGAGATCCGTGACCGCGAGGACCCGACCCGGCTGCTGCCGGTCGGCGAGAATGGCGAGATCTGTGCGCGCGGTCCTCAGATCACGCATGGCTATTGGCACAAGCCTGCCGCCACCGCGGACCTGTTCGCGGACGGCGCGCTGCGCACCGGCGATGTCGGGCATCTCGATGCGGACGGCTATCTGTTCATCGTCGACCGGATCAAGGACCTGATCCTCGCCGGCGGCTACAACGTCTATCCGCGCGTGATCGAGGAGGCGCTGTACGAACACCCCGCGGTGCTCGAAGCGGTGGTGATCGGCGTCCCCGACAGATACCGCGGCCAGGCGCCGAAGGCCTTCGTCGTACTGGCCGAAGGGACGGTCGCTACCCCGCTCGAACTGCGCGATTTTCTGCGAGATAAGATCAGCAAGATCGAGCTTCCCCGCGAGGTCGAAATCCGCGACAGTCTCCCCAAGACGCTTATCGGCAAGCTATCCAAAAAGGAACTTGTCGCTGAAGAGACCGCAAAGGCGGCGGCGTCGGAGGCGAGGGGAGTGGACGCGTGAACGACCGACAGGACGATCTTACCGGCATACAGGAAGTCTCGCGCATGCTCGGCGTGAGCGCGCGGACGTTGCGGTTCTACGAGGACAAGGGGCTGATCGAGCCCTGCCGGATCGGTACGACGCGCGTCTACACGCGGCGCGAAGTGGCCCGGATGCAGTTGATCCTGCGTGGCAAGCGGCTGGGTTTCACGCTGCGCGACATCGAGGAGTTCCTCGACCTCTACGACGCCGATCCGCAGCACGTGGAGCAGATGCGCGCGCTGGCCGAACGGTGCCGACAGCGGATCGACCTGCTCGACGCGCAACGCGAGGCGATCGTCCAGACGCGCGATGAGCTTGAGAAGATCGAGCACGAGGCGCTGGCGCGGATTCCGGCGGGGACGGTCTAGGGCCTACGGGACGCGACCGCCCTGAAACTGCACCACCCCTCGAAACTGCACCACCCCGGCGAAGGCCGGGGCCCAGTTGGAGAGGTGGCAATAACGAAGCGCAGCGCGGGTCAGCAACGTCCCCCCAACTGGACCCCGGCCTCCGCCGGGGCGGGGTTTGTCGGTGTGATAGAGGGACGCTAAAATCTCCGCCCGCCAGGGAGAGGTGGCTGGCACGTGCCAGACGGAGGGGGCGGACAGGGAAACCGATGTTCCGTGTCCTCCCCATCCGCCACCTTCGGTGCCACCTCCCCCTTGCGGGGGAGGATCGCAAGGGTTCTTGAGCTTAAAGCCCCACCACACCCCCGTCGGTCTTCGTAATCACGATCGTCGAGGACCGCGGCCGCGACGGCGTCGTCACCGCGCCCGCCTGGTTGGCTGGCCAGCTGCTCGTGATGTTCGTCGGTCCGCCATTCTCGCCGGGATGCTGAATGTTCACGAACAGCGACCGGCCGTCCGGCGTCGTATGGATACCGGTGATCTCGCACTCCTTCGGCCCGACCAGGAAACGGCGCAGTGCCGCGCCCGGTGCCTTGCCGACCCGCGTCGTTACCGAGCCGGTCGCCGCACCGATGTTGTTCGTGACCGTCCGCGTACCGCCATCGTTGACGATCCCCGGCACCGAGGCGAGCAGCATGCAGTTGGTGGCGTCGGTGTACGCGCCGTCATCCGTCTCGATCCACATGACCGGTGCGATCGTACCCGACGCGTTGCTGGGCAAGCCAAACCACAGGCCGTCGGGCGACGAGAAGTCGTTGGTCGCATCGAGACCCGACAGGTTGATGTTGGTCGCATCCAGATCGGAGCCGGCACCGAACGCATAGATGTCCCAAGCGAACGTCGTTGCCTCGGACGTGTCACCGGTCTCGCGCAGGCGGATGATGTGGCCGTTGGCGTTACCCGTGGTCTGGCCGCCCGTGGTCTTGGGATCGACATAGGCGCGCGGGTTGGGCGCGTCCGCGGTAGCCACCGTGCGCGACGAGTTGTTGGTAAGCGTGCAATACATCTCGCCGGTCGCCGGATTCACTGCGGTCCACTCCGGACGATCCATCCGGGTCGCACCCAGTGCATCCGCCGCCAGCCGCGTGTTGATCAGCACATCGACCTGGCTTGCGAACGGATAGGCTGCGTTGGCCGAGGTGAGGGGCCCCTGGCCGAAAACCAGTGGGAGCCACTGGCCGCTACCATCCGCTGCAAGCTTTGCGACATAAAGTGTGCCTGCATCGAGATACTTGTCCCCGATAGCGAGACGGTTCGCTGCGCTTGCATCCGCCACAGACCACGGTGTCGCTGATACGAACTTGTAGATGTACTCGTTCTGCGCGTCGTCACCCATGTAGAAGGCCGGCTTCACGCCCGCGATCGTCCGGCCGATCTCGCAGCCTTCATGGTTCATGCGACCGAGTGCGGTCCGCTTGCGCGGCGTCGAGGCTGCGTCGAACGGGTCGATCTCGACCACCCAGCCGTACTGGAAGATCTCGTTGCGGAAATCTCCTGTGCCATCGGCGGGCGCGCCAGCCTGCGCGGTGATGTTCCAGCGCGAGTAGACCGTGCTGGTCGTGTCCGCTGGCGTGACCGTCGACCAGCCATAGTTGCCACCGGTGTTGTTCTCGCCCTTGCCGTAGCGCGTCAGCGAGGTGTTCGCCTTTACGCCCACAGGGCCAGTTGCCGCGCGCCGCGCCGCGTCGCCGATTTCACGCTTGAAATAGCCGACCCAGTTCTCTTCGTTGGTCAGGTACGTGTGCCAAGGCATTGTACCGTTTGCACAATTGTTGATCGTGCCGCGGCCCGTGGTGGCATCTGGCGAGTAGCGCGTCTTGAGGCTGTCAGCGCCGCGCACCGGCCCCGAGAAGCTCATCGGCGTCAGCGGCGTGATGCGGCGATTGAACGACGAGGCGGTCGTGTAGCTCCAGGCGGCGGCGCGGTTGACCTCGATGACCGACACGCCGTGGCACTCCATCTCCTTCAGCGCCTCGGCTTCGGGACGGACGCCGGCGGTGGTGGTCGGGCCGTTCGGATGCAAATAGGCTTGCGTGATGTTCTCATGGTTGAGCACGAGCAGGCCGCGCGTGTTGCCGTTGGCGTCAGGCGTTCCGGTCGCGGACATGCCGAAATAGCTCATGCCGTCATGATGATCGCCCGCGCGCTTCGAGAAGGTCGCGTCGGTACCGTCATTGGCATACGCGCCAACGCCGCTGCCGATCGGATCACCGAGCCGGTACAAGACCGTCACCGCGTAACCCGCAGGCACTGCAACGACATCCGCAAGGCTCTTCGCAACGGCCGTGAAGCCCAACGAGGCCGCGCCGACGGTCACGCTTGTCGTCGCGCTGACCGAACCGCTGGCCGAAACTGCGGTGAACTGGAAGCTGAGGACGGTCCCGGCAGCAGCACCCGGTACGACGAAGGTCGCGGTGGCAGTCGACGCACCGGCTAGCGTGACGGCGGGGCCGGCGGTCTGAGTCCAGATCACGCTGTCGACCTGGCCGATCGCTGCACCGGTCAGCGTCGCGACGCGGCCTGCGGTCGAGCTGCCGCCGGCGGTCGCCGTCACCGTGACGGGGCTCGAGCCGTTGCCGTCATTGTCATCGTCGCACCCGGTCAGCAACATACCGCCGAACACCGCCGCGGCGGTCGCGGACATGCCGCCCATCAAGGTCTGGCGACGCGAATAGCGCGTTTCGATCAGGTCGTTGATATGCGGATTGGCGGTCGGGTTGGTGTCGATATCGCCGTCGGTATAGATGGTTTCGAACGTCATGCTTGGTCCCCCCGGGGATGGTTGCGTGGTGTGTAACGATGCGTGGAAATCAGAATTTCGCGCCCAGCTCGACGCCGTAGAAGCGTGGCTCGCCGGCGATGTAGGTCGGGATGCCGAAGCCGCCGCCGGTGTTGCCCGCGTCGATCAGGTACCGCTTGTTGGTCGCGTTCCGGACGAAGCCGCCGACACTGTAGCGACCTTGCGCGAACTCGACCCCGGCGCGCGCGTTGACCAGCGTGTAGCCGGGCGTGCTGATCGCGGGGTTGTTCGGCAGCTCGAAGAACGCCTTGGCGCGGTAGGTGACGCTCGGCGTGGCGTAGATTGTCGCGCCGCCGACCGGCAGGCGAAGGATCACGCCGCCCGACGCGGTCGTGTCCGGCTGAAGGCGGAAACGGTTGCCGGCGAACACACCGTTCGCCGCTTCGTCGCCGATGCCGCCGTCGATGTAGGCAAACGTCCCGAATACCGAGAGATACGAGGCGAGTTTCAGATTGCCTTCGAGCTCGACACCGAGGTTCTTGGCGGATCCGGCGCTCTGCGTCGTGGTCACGCCGTTGTTCGTCACCGACACCTGGAAGCCGTCATAGGTCTGGTAGAAGACCGATGCCGCGCCGCTGAACGGACCGACGCGTCCCTTGATGCCGCCTTCGTAGTTCCAGACGTTCTCCTGCGGGACGACCTGCAGGTTGGGGCCGACGCCGAACGCGGTGCGCTGCGCGGCGAGCTGAACCACCGGCGAACGGCGCCCCTTGCTGATCGTGGCGTAGAGATTGACCGCCTCATTGAGCTTCAACAGCGCATTGAAGCGCGGCAGGATCGCGGTGAAGCTCTTCTCCGCGACGAACTTGTTGCCGTTGGTGTTGGCCGTGCCGAGCAGGCTCGACTCGATGCCGAGGGCAGCCAGGATCACCGAGTTCGGCTGGACCGACGAATAGCCTGACTGGCGGTCCTCGATCAGGATGCGCGCGCCGGCGGTCAGTTCGAGCGCGGGTATTGGAATGTACGTCGCGTCGGCGAATACCGAGTAGGTGTCGTTGTTGCCGTAGTTCGTGAACTCCGCGGCGTAAGGTATTGCCGTTGCTCGACCACCTGTGAGTGCTGCGGTTGCGCGCGTCGCGGGAACCGTGCCGTTCGGTGCGACGCATCCGGTCCCGGTCGGGATGCCGGCGCCGTTCAGCGCCGAGCGGATCGGGGCGTAGGCGGGCGTGACCGAGCAGGCGAGATACGTGCCCTCTTCGGTCGCGAACGGAACGCGCTGGAAGCCGTTCTCGAAGAATGCGTTCCAGCCGACCGAGGCGCGGTACTTCGGCCCTTCGAAGGCGAAGCGGCTCTCATGGCTCCACTGGTCGCCCTTCGCGTCTTCGGCGAACTCAAGATAAGCGGCGGGCCCACCATCCGCGTCGAACACTTCGAGCGCGTCGAACTTGCGATACCCGTTGACGGTGGTGAAGGTGATCCCCGGCGACAGCTCCGCGGTGATCGTCAGGTTCGCGTCATAGACATTGCGGTCGAGACCGAGCTTGCGCGCGCCCAGAACCGCGGCGCTGTACGGAGAGCCGGAGAGTTCCGCATAGCCATAGTCGCCGGTCTGGCCGCCGGTCGGGGCGTGCGCGCGGCTCTTGAATGCGGTGCCGGGGTTGCGCTGTCCGTCATAGGTCAGGACGAGGTCGGCGGTGATGCTGTCGCTCGGGCGATAGCGGAGCGAACCGCGGATGCCGCGCTGGTCCTGGCCGTTCAGATCGTCCTGGTCGACGCCGCCCTGGTTCTGGTTCGGCACGTTCGCGTCGCCGGCGATGTTGCGGACGTAGCCCTTGCGATATTTATACGCGAAGGCGATGCGACCGGCGAGCACGTCGTTGCCCGCATTCAGAAAACCCGACACCTGGGTGCGGTCGAAATTACCGTACGTGCCGTTGATCGCGCCCGATATGCCGGGCTCTGGCTTGGCCGACACAAGGCTGATCGCGCCGACCGCAGCCGCGGTGCCGAACAGGGTCGCCTGCGGACCCTTCACGACTTCGATCCGCGAGAGGTCGAACAGGTCCTGATAGGCGCCGCGCGAACGGCTGATGTCGATACCGTTGTAGTATAGCGTGACGCGCGCGCCCTGCTGCGACGAGCCGTTGTCCGAGGTGATGCCGCGGATCACGAAGCCGGGGTTGTTCGCGCTCTGCTCCTGGATCTGGAGGCCGGGAATATAGGCGGCGACTTCGCTCAACGAGTTGACGCCGATCGACGCCATGCGAACGCCAGTCAGCGCGGTGACGGTAATGGGGACGTCTTCGATCCGCTGCTCGCGCTTCTGCGCGGTGACGACGATCTCGTCGTCCGACGTTGCGGCCTCGGTTTCGGCTTGGGCAGTAGCTGGCGTGCCGGCTTGTGCGAGCGCCATGGTCGAGCAGGTCGTGGCGAGCGTCGCAACTGCGAGCCGCGTAAAGATACGTGTCATTAAGTCCCCCGTGTCGTTGCCGTCGCACTACGGGGACGAGGTGACGTTTCGATGGCGTCTTCATGAAAGCAAAATGACTATTCCGTAACGGCGCTGTCACATCGTTGCCGCCGGGGTGTCTTCGATCGTGGCTAGCAGGCGGGCAACACCCGTTACGAAAGTCCGAGACGATGACGATCAACCGCCGCGATGCGCTCAAGAATGCTTTGAAACTCGCTGGCTCCGGCGCGACGCTCGCGCTTCCCGCGGTAGCGACACATGCGGCAGGTACGGCGAAAGCACGCTTCGATCACGGGGTGGCGAGCGGCGATCCTTCGGTCGACGGCGCCATTCTCTGGACGCGGGCGACACCGGTCGATGCGACGCAGGCCGGCGACATCTCGCTGACCTGGCACGTCGCGGAGACCGAAGGCGGCAAGCCGATCCGCTCGGGCAGCATCAAGGCCCGTGCGGCGCGCGACTTCACCGCGAAGGTGGAGGCGACCGGGCTCCAGCCGGGCCGCGAATATCGCTATTGGTTCGACGCCGCGGACGGCACGCGCTCGCCGATCGGCCGGCTCCGCACGCTGCCCAAGGGCAAGGTCGCCGATGTCGTGATGGCCGTCGTCTCGTGCCAGCTCTACGCGGGCGGTTTGTTCAACGCGTATGACGCGATCGCCAAGCTCGACCGGCTCGACGCCGTGCTGCATCTCGGCGACTATATCTACGAATATGGCGTCGACGGGTACGGCGCCGACATCGCCAAGAAGATCGGCCGCCTGGTCGAGCCGCGCCACGAGATCGTCAGCCTCGCCGACTACCGCATGCGCCACGCGCAGGTGAAGCGCGACGTCGACATGCAGGCCGCGCACGCCCGCGCCGCGTTCATCTGCGTGTGGGACGATCACGAGGTCGCCAACGACGACTGGATGCACGGTGCCGAGAACCACGATCCCAAGACCGAGGGCGACTGGGACGCGCGCAAGGCGGCCGCGATGCAGGCCTATTTCGAGTGGATGCCGATCCGCGATCCGAAGCCCGGCCAGCCCTGGGCGGCGATCAACCGCAGCTTCGATTTCGGCGATCTGGCAACGCTGGTGATGGTCGAGACGCGGTTGCTCGCGCGCAGCCATCAGGTCGTGTCGAAGGGCGAGGCGATCACACCCGCCGAATACGCGCCGATGCTGGCCGAACGCGCGCGGCCCGACCGCGAACTGCTCGGGTCGGCGCAGCTTGCCTGGGTCGAGAGGACGATGGCGGCATCGGCGACGGCGGGGAAGCCTTGGCAGGTGCTGGGCAACCAGATCGTGATGGCGAAGGTCGCGGGGCCGGACATGGAGCGGCAACTCGGGCCGGTGAAATTCGGCGAGACGATGGCGAAGCTGCCGGCGATGTGGCGCGAGCGACTGGCGGCGGGCATCGCTTCGTACCGTGCCGGCATGCCGTTCGGCCTCGACAGCTGGGACGGCTATCCGCCCGCCCGCGAGCGCCTGTACGCGGCGTTCCGGCGAGCGAATTCGCGGCCGATCGTGCTATCGGGCGACAGTCATGCCGCCTGGGCGAATGATCTGCACGACGACGCGGGCAAGCTGGTCGCGGTCGAATTCGGCTGCACCGCGATCACCAGTCCGTCCTACGGTTCGTTGTTGCCGGGTATCGGCACGTTGATCGCCGACGCCAACAAGGGCGAAGTGCGGTTCTGCGATCAGGACGCCAAGGGCTTCACGCTGCTGACGCTCACGCCTGAGCAGGCGACCGCCGATTTCGTGACCGTCTCGACGGTGTTTGCCAAGCCGTTCACACAAGCGACCGTGAAGCGGTTTCGTGCGCTCGCGGCACGGCCCGAACTGCCGCTGGAAGAGATCGCCTGAAACGATCTTCTCCCGCCAAGTGGAAGTGTCGCCGAAGGTGACGGGGGAGAAACACGGAACATCGGTTATCGCTTGCCGCCCCCTCCGTCAGGCATACGCCTGCCACCTCCCCCTGGCGGGGGAGGATTGGATCGCCGTCGATGCCTCGGACTAGCGCCTGACAATCAAAGTTTTTCCGCCGCAAAGTTCAATCGACTGTCAATTCCCATTGAGCTAGGGGATATTAGTCTCCTCGGACGGAGATGGGAATGCAGCGAGAGGCTTCGAGTTCGACGGTAGGATGGCCGACCGTCCTTCTGGCAGGTATCGTGTACGGCGGATGGATGGTCGCGACGGCGTGGCATGCGGTCATTCCGACGCCGTTGCTGGTGCTGATCGGCGGGTGGCTGCTCGCCTGGCAGGGATCGCTGCAGCACGAGGTCATTCACGGGCATCCGACGCGGATCCGGTGGATCAACGACGCGATCGGGTTTGCGCCGCTGTCACTGTGGTTGCCCTACCGCCTTTATCGCCGAAGCCATGTCGCGCATCACCGGGCGGAGGTCATCACCGATCCGCGGCATGACCCCGAGTCCCGCTACCGGGTGCAGGCGCGTGGTTTCGCCGCAGTCCTCGGCCGGCTTCAATCCACGCTTCTCGGTCAGATGGTCTTCGGACCTGCGATCTCGGTCGGCCGCTTCTTCCTGCAAGAGACCCGCCGACTGGCGCGCGAACCGGGGCGCGTCGTGCGCGATTGGGCGCCGCACCTCGTCGCGGTCGTGCTGGTGCTCTCGTGGCTCGACCATGTCGGTCTTGGCGTCGGCCGTTACGTGCTCTGCTTCGTTTATCCGGGTATGGCGCTGACCATGGTGCGCTCCTACGCCGAACATCGCGCCGATCTCGCAAGCCCTGGTCGCGCCGCCAGCGTCGAGCATGGAGGGCTGTTCGGGCTGCTGTATCTCAACAACAATTTGCATGCCGCGCATCACGAGCGGCCGTCGCTCGCCTGGTACGACCTGCCAGCGTACCACCGACATAACCGAGCCCGGTTCGCGGAGGCGGGGGCGCCGATCTATCAGGGATATGGCGAGATCGTCCGGCGGTTCGCCTTCAGCGCGCATGACGACATGGTCCATCCCCTCCACCGCGAGCCCGCGTCTTGACGGGCCGGATCGCCTCGCTCGGGATGTACGATCACCCCGCGCAGCACGCTGCGAACGACCGGCTGTGGTCGGCGATCGCTGCCGTTTTGCGCGAACGCGGTGTCGCGGAGGTGCCCGATCGGCTCGATCGAACGCGCGACGTCCATGCGATCTGGCGTGATCCGGCGCTGCTGTTCGGTCAGGCCTGTGGCTATCCGTTGATCGCCGATCCGACGCTGGATCTGCGCGTGATCGCGTTCCCGATCTACGCCGGGCGAGAAAGTGGCAGCGTGATCGTGGCGAGAGCGGACGATCCCCGCGGTTCGGTCGCGGTGTTCCGCGGTAGCCGCGCGGCCATCAACGACCGCCAGTCGAACACCGGCATGAACCTGTTCCGCGCGACGGTAGCGCCGTTTGCAGGGCAGGGGCCGTTCTTTGCCGAGGTGGTCGAAACCGGCGCGCATCGAGCCAGCATCGTCGCGGTCGGGACGGGCAAGGCGGATCTCGCCGCGATCGACCGCGTAACCTATGCGACCATCGCACGGTTCGAGCCGGCGTTGGTCGCGCGCCTGAAGATCGTCGCGCCCAGCCCCGCATCGCCGAGCCTGCCCTTCGTGACCGCGACCGGGACCGACGCCGAGACGGTGGCGGCATTGCGAAGCGCGCTCGATCATGTCGCCGCCGATCCCGCGCTCGCGGCGGTACGCGAGACGCTGCTCCTCGCCGGGATCGTACCCGCCGAGCCAGGTGCGCTGACCCCGATATCGACGCTGGAAGCCGACGCCGTCCGGGCCGGCTATCCCACGCTCCGCTGACATGAAGGACAACGCCGTGTCATCAGCATCCGACCCGATCGACCTCGCCGCGACGATCGACGAACTGCGCAGCGCACGTCGCGCCTGGCGGCAGGAGCAGGACGGCCGACATAGCGTCGCGCGCTTCCCGTCGCTGGACGAGACCGGTCGCGCGCTCGACGATCTCGTCGCGGCGCTGTTTCCCGGGCGGCTCGGCATGTTCGCAGGTCCGGTCGAGCGCGAGGACGCGTTCGTCGAGACACGGCTCCGACAGGCGCTGGAACGGCTGCAACGGCAGGTCGAACGCGAATTCGCCTATTGGCAGGAAGAGGCGGTGCTGTCGTTCGACGTCAGCCATGCGAGCATGATCATCGGCCTGTTCTGCGCCGAACTGGGGCCGATCCGCGAACTGGTCGACGACGATGTCCGCGCGGCATTCCTCGGCGATCCGGCGGCCCGCAGCGCGGACGAGATCCTGATCTGCTACCCCGGCATCGTCGCGATCCTGTATCACCGGATCGCGCACGCGCTCTACGGCCTCGGCGCGCCAATCGTCGCGCGGATCATCTCCGAACTCGCCAACAACCGCACCGGTATCGACATCCACCCGGGCGCGACGATCGGCCGCAGCTTCTTCATCGATCACGGCACCGGCGTCGTGATCGGCGAGACCGCGATCATCGGCGACCGGGTGCAGATCTACCAGCACGTCACGCTCGGCGCGCGCAGTCCGCTCGGCGTGACCGACGTGTCGGCGCGTGAACGGCTCGCGCGGCATCCGATCGTCGAGGACGACGTGGTGATCTATGCCGGTGCGACGATCCTTGGTCGCGTGACGATCGGGCAGGGCGCGACGATCGGCGGTAATGTCTGGCTGCTCGAAGACGTACCCGCCGGCAGCGTGGTCGCACAGCCGACCGCGATGATCCTCGCGGGCGATGCGGCGGACCAGTTGCACGAGACGCTGAGAGGGCGCGCCGCATGATGCGTTTTGCCTGCTGCCGTCGGGAGGATGGGCCGCCCAAGCCCGTGATCGGCGTGTTGTGCTGCAACGAAGTGGTCGATCGTCCGATCCAGGCGGTCGCCACCCGCTTCGTCGAGCCGCTGGTGCGCTATGCCGGCGCAACCGTCCTGCTGGTGCCGGCCGTGGCGGATGCGATGGACACGCGGGCGCTGGCTGGACGCCTAGATGGCCTGTTGCTGACCGGGTCGCGCTCGAACGTCGCAGGGGCACGCTACGGCAAGTCGGACGCGGCCGACGATGCGCTCGATCTGGACCGCGATGCGGTGGCGCTCGAACTTGCGGGCCGGATGATCGAGGCGGGGCGGCCGGTGTTCGGTATCTGCCGCGGGTTGCAGGAGCTGAACGTGCTGTTCGGCGGCACGCTGACCGATGCGCTGGACGATGGCCATCACCGGTCGACCGACGACGCGACAGCGTACGAGACGCTGTTCGATCATGTCCACGACGTGAGACTGCGATCGGGCGGGATGCTCGCGGCCGCGATCGCCGAGCCCAGCATCTCGGTCACGTCGGTTCACCGCCAGGGAATCGATCGGCTGGGGGAGGGGCTCAGCGTCGAGGCGCATTCGGTGTCGGACGGGCTGGTCGAGGCGTTCTCGGCGCGCCCATGCGGCGGCGACGTGCTGGCGGTGCAATGGCATCCCGAATGGGACGTTGCAGCCAGCGCATCCAGCCGCGCATTCTTTTCACTTATCGGCCAGTCGCTTGGGACCTATCGGGACCGATGACTGCGACCGCTCGTTTGGTTCGCACGGAGATCGTCGCAGAGCGATCCACTAACAGGGACACTATCATGACTGCTTATCGTACCGCGTTGACGCTCGCCGCCTCGACCCTTGCCTTTGCCAGCGCGCAGGTAGCCCATGCGCAGGACGTGCCCACGCAAACGGCGACGGCGCCTGCCGCAGACACGGCTGCGGCACCCGACACGGCAGACGATATCATCGTCACGGGCACCCGCGCGGTTGGTCGGTCGCGGCTCGACAGCGCGTCGCCGGTCGACGTGCTGAGCTCGGCCGCGATCCAGCGTCAGGGGACGACCGAACTGGGCGCGGCGCTGTCGGCGATCGCACCGTCGATCGACTTCCCGCGTCCGTCCGCCGTCGATGGCACCGACGCGATCCGCCCGGCGACGTTGCGCGGCCTTTCGCCCGACCAGACGCTCGTGCTGGTCAACGGCGTGCGTGGCCATACTGCGGCTTTGCTCAACGTCGGCGGGTCGGTCGGGCGCGGGTCGGCCGCGGTCGACCTGAACACGATCCCGACCGTGGCACTCGACCGAATCGAAGTGCTGCGTGACGGGGCGTCCGCACAATATGGCTCGGATGCGATCGCCGGCGTCGTCAACCTGCGACTGCGCGAGGCCCGGTCGGGCGGCGGCATGACCGTCAACTACGGCTTCTACAACACCGATATCGACACCGCGCGCGGCAGCCGCAGCACGAATGGCGAGCATGCGCTGACCGTGTCCGGCTGGCAGGGCATCGGCTTTGGCGAGGACGGCTTCCTGACTGTCTCGGGCGAGTATCTGGATCGCCAGGCGACCAACCGCGCCGACTTCGACACGCGCGCGCTGGTCAAAGTCCCCGGGACGCCGGGTCGTGTGACCGGCCTCTTCGGCGACCCCAAGGTCGAGCAATACAGCATCTTCGCCAACGCCGGCACCACGCTGACCGGCACGTGGAAGCTGTACGGCTGGCTCGGCTATCAGGACCGCGACACGCGCAGCGCGGCCTTCCCGCGATTGCCGCTGCAGTCGGACCCGGTAGCAGTCGCGCGACTGGAGCTGGCAGGACTTTCGGATGGGTTCCTGCCGCTGATCAATACCAAGTCGCGCGACATCAACTCGGCCATCGGGATCAAGGGCGTGGTCGCCGACTGGAACGTCGACCTGAACGCCAGCTATGGCCGCAACAAGATCGGGTTCCGGACGCTCGATTCCGCGAACTATGCCTATGGCCGCACCACGCAGCGCGACTTCTCCGACGGTGCGCTGATCTACGACCAGTACATCGTCGGGCTCGACGTCGATCGTAAGTTCGACGTGTTGCAGGGCGTCAACGTCGCGTTCGGGCTCGAAGGGCGCCGCGAGGGGTTCAAGATCCAGCCGGGCGAACTCGCATCCTATGGCTATCCCGCCGATCGGACAGTGACCGGCGCATTGCCGACCGCACCTCCCGGCGCGCAGGGCTTTGGCGGATTCTCGCCGGACAACGCGATCGAGCGGAGCCGCCGCAACGGCAGCGTCTATCTCGATGTAGAAGCGCAGGTGACGGACAAGCTGCTGCTCGGACTCGCCGGACGCGGTGAAGACTATTCCGATTTCGGCTCGACCGGCACCGGTAAGGTCTCCGCGCGCTATGACTTCGCGCGCTGGTTCGCACTGCGTGGAACGGCGTCGACCGGCTTCCGCGCGCCGGCTTTGCAGCAGCAGTATTTCACCTCGGTTGCGACCGTCATTCAAAACGGAAATCCAATCCAGACCGGCACCTACCCATCGGTGAGCCCCATTGCGGCTAGACTCGGAGGCCTTCCGCTGGAGCCCGAGAAGTCGACCAATTTTTCGGTGGGCACGGTGATCCGCGCCGGCAGGTTCGAGCTGACGGTCGATGCCTACCGCATCCGCATCCGCAACCAGATCGGACTGTCGGAGAACCTTGCCGCAGCGGGCAATCCGCAGGTCGCGGCCCTGCTGTCGCCGTTCAACGTCAGCGCCGCGCGGTTCTTCGTCAACGGCATCGCCTCGACCACAAAGGGCATCGACGCGGTCGCGCATTACCGGCTGCCGACCGATGCTGCCGGGACGTTCGACCTGACGATCGCCGGTAACGTCAACGATGTGAACGTGACGCGCGTGCCGACATCGACCTCGGCGCTTAACCCGGCACCGACGCTGTTCGCCCGCAACCGCATCGAGTCGCTCGAGAACGGTACGCCGGGCGAGAAGGTGACTGGGTCGATCGACTGGTCGCTCGACCAGCTCGGCGCACTGGCCCGCGTCACCTATTATGGCGACGTGACGCAGCCCGGCACGACGGCGGCCGGCGACGTGCATAGCGGTAAGCACCTGATCACCGATCTCGAACTTCGTTACCAGGCGAAGAAGGGCGCGCAGATCGGGCTCGGCGTCAGCAACCTGTTCGACGTCTATCCCGACGCGACGAGCATCGCGAACAACCCGACCGGGGTGATCGGCTACCCGTATTACTCGCCGTTCGGGTTCAACGGCCGCTACGTCTACGCACGCGCCGGCCTGAGCTGGTGATTAAATCATAGTCTTACGATAGGGTATTGCGTTCGGCGGCATCGCTGGTTAGCTTTCGGTTCCAGGATCGATTTCGCGCATTGCGGTCGTAATTCTGCACTAGTCATCACGGAGACCATTCGATGAAGAAGATCACGATCGTGCCAATGATTGCAGTCCTGGCACTTGGCCTCGCCGCCTGCACGAAGCCCGCAGCGACCGAGAACGTTACCGACATTCAGTCGAACACGGTCGTCGAAGAGTCGGACGCGAATCTTTCCGCGGTAGATGGTATCGAGACGAGCAACTCCACCGATCTCGAGAACTCGGTCGATTCGAATTCGAGCGGCAACGCGCTCTGATCACGACTTGAAATGTAACCGACGACTTGGTTCCGTAATCGAACCATCTGTTGGAAAACTCAAAAGGCGACGTACTTCCCATTTTAGGGAATGCGTCGCCTTTTGTATTTCGAACGATCGAAGTACGTTTTCGAGTCGATGCATTTCGGCGCAATTTATACTCTGCTCACCGATCGTGGTGAATAACTCTATTCCCATTTGATAAGTGGGTATTACAACGGGGCAACGTCAAGGCGAAGTGAAGCTCCCTAGACGGAAACTCGTGGTCCAGCGGATCCCCTCTGCTGGGCCACCATTTTTGAGCGCGAGCTCTGGAAGAGTTCGCGGCCTGCCGGCATCTGACAGGGACCGTACTCACGAGTATTCGCTATTAGTCAGCTGGTCTTCGGTACCGCGTTGGATCGACGTCCGCGCCAATAACGGATCGCGGTCATCACCACCGCGACAACGACTGCGAGGATCGCAACGCCGGCCAGCTTGTGCCTCGGCATGATGCTGTGGACCGCGTCGAGCAGCGTATCCCCGAACAGATAGCCGATGCCGGTGAACATCACGCCCCAGACCGCCGCGGAGATCGCATTGAGCATCATGAACGTGCGCGCGGGGACGTGCGACGTGCCGATAGCTATGGGGCTGATCGTCCGCAGACCGTAGAGAAAGCGGAAGCCAAGGATGAAGACGGTCGGGTGGCGTTCCAGCGTATCGAGTGCCTTGGCGAAGGCCGGCTTGGCGGCGATCTTGCGGACGCGGGCGGTGTCGCGGTAACGACGCCCGGCGAGGAAGAAGAGCTGGTCCGCGGCGAACGATCCCGCGACTGCCGCGGCGGCACTACCCCAGAGCGGCAGCAGGTTCTGATGCGCCAGCACGCCGCCGGTCACGACCGCGGTTTCGCCTTCGAGCCCCGCACCCAGGAATATCGCGGCGAGGCCGTATTGGGCGATGAGCGTTTCGATCGACATCGCTCGCCCTTGCCGCAGCGCGGAGTTCTCCGCCAGTATGATTTATCCGCCTCGCTGCAGGCGGTTATCGACCGGACGATGGGCTTCTACCGACCGAGATAATCCATCTTGCCGATCGGTACACCGCGCATCCGCAACAGCGCGTAGGCGGTCGTGATGTGGAAATAGAAATTGGGCAGCACGAACCCGAGCACATAGCTCTGCCCCGTAAAGTCCAACGTCCGGCTGGGCGTGACGATCGTGACGACAGCATCTTCCTTGCCGTCGATCGCGTCGCGCGGGACGCCATCCAGGAACGCAACCGTTGCGGCGATGCGCTGCTGGAGCGCTGTGAAACTCGTCTCGTCGTCGGCCATCGCGATCGTCGGGACGCCGCCAAGCCGGACCATCGCGCCCTTGGCCGTATCGCTCGCCCGCTGGACCTGAGCGGTCAGCGGCGCCATGTCGGCGATCAGTCGCGTGCCAAGCATGTCCGCCTCGGCGATGCCGTGCTCCTGTGCATAGGCTTCGCCCGATTTCAGGATCGCCGAAAGACTGGCGAAACCGCGGCGAAACGCGGGGACGGTGAGGTCATAGAGCTGGGTCATGAACGCAGGCGTAGGCGCGCAATCATGTCCGGTCGAGGAGGAACGCGGCAAGCTGGTTCCAGGCAGGCTGCTTTGCCGCGACGCCAATCGTATGCAGCGGGCTGCTGGAAGGAAGCGCGACGACGCTCGGTCCAGCATAGTTTGGTCCGAGCAGCTTCATGCCCTGCTTGAGCGCGGTGCCGCCGTTGAAGGCGATCGCACGAAGCTTCGGCAATCGTCCGATGAGCGCGACGATGTCGTTGCCTTCCACATCGAGGATCGCCGCGTCGCTGCTTCCACTTCGCCGCGCCGAGCTGATCACGTCCCACAGCGCCACGCCGTACGCACGCAACGCCGCCAGCCGATCCACATAGTCGAGCGTCGCGAGATCGCGTCCGACGACCGGCGATATAAGTTGCCAGAACTGGTTCTGCGGGTGCGCATAATAACGCTGCGCGGCGAGCGAGCGGTCGCCCGGCAGGCTGCCCAGAACCAGAACCCGCGCTTCAGAATTGAAAACCGGCGGAAACGAGTGCTTGAGCGACATTAAGTTCCTCGGAGTGGCGCGACCGTAAGGCTATGCGATACGCCGGTTATAACCTAGAACGAGAACATATGGTCGCACCATGCGCGGTACGATCACAGGAAGGACTGCCACTTGGCACTGAACGGACAATTACCGGCGCTCGCACGGACCGGTATCGACGGGCTCGACGACATTCTGAATGGGGGGCTGACGCCGGATCGGATGTACCTGGTCGAGGGTACGCCTGGCACGGGCAAGACGACGCTGGGGCTCGGCTTCCTGCTCACGGGCGCATCGGTCGGCGAGGCAGGGCTGTACATCACGCTGGCCGAGACCGAAGTCGAGTTGCGCGCAGTGGCGCAGACGCACGGCTGGTCGCTGGATTCGCTGTCGCTGTTCGAGATGGTCCCGGCCGACGGTTTTGGCGAGGATCACGAGCAGACGTTGCTACACCCTAGCGAGGTCGAGCTCGGCGAGACGATCCGGGACGTGATGGCGAAGGTCGACGAGCTTCGCCCCAAACGCGTGGTGATCGACAGCCTGTCCGAGCTGCGACTGCTGGCACAGAGCCCGATCCGCTATCGCCGCCAGATCCTCGCGCTCAAGCACTTCTTCTCGACGCGCGCCTGTACCGTGCTGTTCCTCGACGACAAGAGCGGGTCGGGCAGTGATCTCCAGTTGCACAGCATCGCGCACGGTGTGATTTCGCTCGAACAAACCTTGTCCGGGTTCGGCGCGCAACGTCGTCGCATGCATGTCGTGAAGATGCGCGGCGTACGGTATCGCGGTGGCTATCACGACTTCGAGATCGAACGCGGCGGGTTGTGCGTGTATCCGCGCCTGATCGCGTCCGAACACGTCATGAAATATTCGGACGATGCCGTATCGACCGGGTCGACCGAACTCGACACGCTGCTGGGCGGTGGGCTCATCCCCGGCACCGCGACGTTGCTGACTGGGCCGGCCGGTGTCGGGAAGACGACGGCATCGGTGCAGTCGATGATCGCAGCACTGAAGCGTGGCGATCGGGCTGCGTATTTCCTGTTCGACGAGCGCTTGCCGACGTTGCTGAAGCGGAGCGCGTCGCTTGGTATGGACCTGATGCCGTTCGTCGAAAACGGGCAGCTCGAACTCCGGGCGATCGATCCAGCCGAGATGTCGCCGGGCGAGTTCTCCGGTGCGGTGCGGGCGGCAGTCGAACAGCACGGCGCGAAGATCGTCGTGATCGACAGCCTGAACGCGTATCTTCAGGCGATGCCGAACGAGCAGTTCCTGATCCTCCAGATGCACGAGATGCTGACGTATCTCGGTCAGAAGGGGATCGTGAGCCTGCTGATCCTCGGCCTGCACGGGATCACCGGCGACGTTCGCTCGGATGTCGACCTCAGTTATCTGTCCGATACGATCGTCCAGCTTCGCTATTTCGAGGCACACGGCGAAGTCCGGCAGGCGATTTCGGTGATCAAGACGCGCACCGCACGGCACGAACGGACGATCCGGGAGTTTCAGATCGGTAGCAACGGATTGCTAGTCGGCGAGCCCCTTCGCGAATTCCAGGGCGTGCTGACGGGTGTTCCGACATTCTCGGGCGAAGGAAAGACGTTGATGGCCAGCCGGATGGGGATCCAGGATATTCGCGGCTGATATGGACGATCGCGTCCTGATCCTGGCGCCGCGTGGGCGCGATGCGGCGATCGCATCCGACCTGCTTGGCCGCAACGACATCGTCGCCTTCGTCTGTCGCGACCAGGCTGAGTTGCTCGTCGAACTGGCAAAGGGGGCCGGGGCAGTCATGCTTACCGAGGAAGCCCTGATCACCGAGGAGGTCGCGTCGCTCGCGGGATGGGTGGCGGCGCAACCCAATTGGGCCGATATCCAGTTCGTCGTACTTGCGAATGGGACGCGGACGCCGCGCAGTGCACGCGCCACGCAGCGGCTCGCCGATCTCGGCAATGTCCTGTTGCTCGAACGACCGCTGCACGCCGAGGCGATGCTGGGCGCGATCCGGTCGGCGCTCACGGCGCGGCGGCGACAGTATGAGTTGCGTGATATCGCGGTGACGCTCGAACGCGCGGTGCTGGACCGGACCAGCGAGTTGCGATCGGCCCGCGAGAGCCTGGAGATCGCGCTCGAAGCCGCCGGCATGGGAAGCTGGGACATTGATCTGACGACCGGCGAGTCCCGACGGACCCTGCGGCACGATGCGATCTATGGCTATCCGGAAGGCCGACCTGACTGGACCATGGAAACGTTCCTGAGCCATATCGACGTGAAGCAACGCGGTATCGTCACGCGCGCGATGACCGAGGCGACCCGAACCGGCGTTATCGACGTCGAGTACCGCATCGATGCGGCCGACGGTGCGTCACGGTGGCTCGTTGCCAAGGGACGCGTCCAGTATGACGACGCGGGCAAGGCGGCGCGGATGACCGGCGTGGTCTCCGACGTCACCGATCGCAAGGAGGCCGACGCGCAGCTCGCGCAGGCGCAGAAGATGGACGCGATCGGCCAGCTGACCGGCGGTGTCGCGCACGATTTCAACAATCTCCTGACGCCGATCGTCGGCAGCCTCGACCTGCTCCGCCGGCGGCACAAGGACGACGAGCGTACGCAGCGGATGATCGGCGGCGCGTTGCAGGCGGCGGAGCGGGCCGCGACGTTGACCCAGCGACTGCTCGCGTTCGCGCGGCGGCAGGCGCTGCAACCGCGCGCCGTCGATATCGGCGCGCTGATCGATGGGTTGGTCGACCTGATGCGACGCTCGCTCGGGCCATCGATCGCGGTGACGCTTGAGATTCCGCGGCACCTGTCGTCCGCCCGCGTCGATCCGAACCAACTCGAACTCGCGCTGCTCAATCTCGCGATCAACGCGCGCGACGCGATGCCTGGTGGCGGCAAACTCACTCTCACGGTCAGCGAGGTCGTCGTCGACGATCGAAACGTAGTCGGCCTGGCGCCGGACCGCTACGTCCGGATCGCGGCGATCGATACCGGCGTCGGCATGGACCGCGCCACGCTGGCCCGGGCGACCGAACCGTTCTTCTCGACCAAGGGCGTCGGCAAGGGGACCGGGCTGGGGCTGTCGATGGTCCACGGCCTCGCTGCGCAGTCGGGCGGCACGCTCCGCCTGACGAGCGAACCCGGTTCCGGCACGACGGTCGAACTCTGGCTGCCGGCAACCGAGGAAGCGGCGACCGAGACGGTCGAGAATACCGCGGAGCCGGTCATCGCGCGGCGTGCGGCAAAGGTTTTGCTTGTCGACGACGAGGACCTGGTACGCGCCGCGACCGCCGACATGCTGCGCGACATCGGCTATGTCGTGGTCGAGGTCCCCTCCGCCAGCCAGGCGCTGTCGGCGATCCGATCCGGCGTCGATGCGGATATATTGGTCAGCGATTATCTGATGCCGGGCATGACCGGCGGGCAGCTCATCACCGAACTCTGGTCATCGGGTAATCGCATCCCGGCTTTGCTGGTGACCGGCTATGCCGCGGCAGGCGAGGACGTACCCGAGGGCGTCACCCGTCTGTCGAAGCCGTTCCGCCAGACCGATCTCGCCGCGCGGGTCGACGAACTGCTGCGCCAGTCGCCACCGGGCCGCCCGAAGCTGCGCGCGGTCGAGTGAGATCGGACCGGGCGAATGCCGCCCGGTCCGATATCCTTCCTAGGTTTAGAAGCCCTTCTTCAACGAGACGAAGAACTGGCGTGGTGCGCCGGCGAGCAGCGTCTGGTTGTCGCCGCTTGCGGTGTAGCCGTTCGAGCCGATCGTCGCGATGTACTTTTTGTCGGTCAGGTTGGTGACGCTGCCCTCGATCGCGACGCCGCGCAGTGCGCCGTCGCTCTCGAACCGATAACCGATGCTGGCATCGACGAGTACGCGGCTCGGCACCGACTGGTCGTTGAGATACGTGAAGTAGCGCTTGCTCATGTAGTCGGCGCCGACCCGGCCGGTGAAGCCCGATTGTTCGAGGACGATCTCGCCCTTGACCATGTGCTTGGGCGTGTCGACGACGGTATCGCCCTTGCGAACCTGGACCGAGCCGGAGGCGTCGGTAACCGTGTCCTGATATTCTGCGTTGGTGTAGGAATAGCTCGCGAACAGCGAGAGCGGGCGGAACACGCGGTAATTGGCGGAGACTTCGGCGCCGTACGTGCGCACGCTGCCCGCGTTGTTGAGCGTCGGTGCGTTACCGAGGATACCGACGCCGTTCGCAAACGCGAGCAGGCGGTTCGAGAAGTCGACATAATAGCCGACTGCCGAGGCCTGGAACGGGCCGCTGTGGAGGCGGACGCCGCCTTCTGCGGTCTTCGAGCGCTCGGGCTTGAGGCGCCCGCGGACCGCGTTGAAGCCGGCCTGCGTCGCCGCGAACGGCCCGGTGGTCGCCGACGAGACGAAGGCACGCATGTTCTCGGTATAGTCGGCGAAGACCTCCGCCGCGGGAGTCAGCTTGAATAGGATACCGGCCTGTGGCTGGAACCAGTCCTTGGCAGAGATACGGCCGACCGACAGCGGCGCAGTCGTATCGGGCAGCATCGTCGCGCTGTTGACGACATAGGCGCCCTTCCAGCCGGCGTTAACGATCAGGCGGTCGTTCATAAGCTTCAGCGTGTCCTCGACATGATACTGCATCGTGTCGGTGCCGTATTTGCCGTCCCACTGCGTCGCGTACGAGTTCTTCTGGAACTTCAGCACGTCTCGGTTGGGCTCCGCGCTGTCGGTCATGCCGTAGAAACGTCGTGCCTGGGTGAAGGTGTTGGTCTCAAGCCAGCCACCGATCTCGAAGGTGTTCGCGCCCGTCTCGTACGCGATGTTGCTTAGCGCACCGCCGCGCTTGATGCTGTATTCCGTCGTCCGGAAGCCCAGCGGGCTGGGCGCGGTGATGGCGCTGCCGTCCTGGTTCAGCGCGCCAGCCGGGGTCGGGGAATAGGGCGTGATCCACGACCCCTGACCCTTGTTGTTGTGATAATAGCCCGTGGTGGTCATCGTCAGTTCGGGCGTCAGGTTCGCGTCTAGCGTAACGCCGCCGAGGTAGTCGCGCCGCACCCCGCCGGCATCGAAATACGCATCATCGACAGTGCCGAACCCGGTAGGGAAGGTCGTGCCGACGCCGGCCCACGGCGCGACGAAGCCGACCGACGACCCGTTGTTCGCCTTCGTATACGTCGCGAGCGCACCCTGGTTCTGGTAGGTCTTCGCGATCTGGAGCGCGAGCGGATAGTTGTCGGCGATGTTGTCGTTGCGCAGGCCGCGACGACGGATGATGTCGTAGCTGAGATCCTGGTAATCCTGCTCGCGACGATCGGAGAAGTTCACGAACGCGGACAGGCTGCCGAACGCACCGAGATCCTTGACGATCTTGCCGTTCGCCTGATGCTGGCGCTGGACGCCGTCGCCTTTCCATTTGTCGGTGGTGAGGTAGCCGTAGCTGAGATAGCCCTTCAGCCCGCCACCGAGATCGCCGCTGTCGATACGCGCATAGCCGCGGTACGTGTTGTCCGAGCCATAGGTGCCGCCGCAGGTGACGTTGGCCGTATCGCGGGGCTTGTCGCTGAAGAACTGGATCGTGCCGCCGAGATTGCTGGTCGATGCGGTGCCGAGCGCGCCGGCGCCCTGCGCGACTTCGGTGCGGGCGACGTTCTCGGAGATGATCGCGCGGCTGATGTGGAGGCCGTTGACGTTGCCGTAGCTCATGTCGCCGAGCGGCACGCCGTCGAGCGTGAAGCCGAGCTGGTTCTGGTTGAACCCACGCAGCGAGATGCGGACCGCCCATTCATACGCGCCGAACGGATCGGACGCCTGGAAATTGACGCCGGGGAGCTTCTCGATCGCCTTCAACGGGCTCGAACCGGGGGTGAGGCGCGCGAGGTCGACGGCGCTGACGCTCTGGACCTGGCGGCTCTGGCCGAAGCCGAGCACGACGATGTCGGGCGACGTCTCGGGTGCCGGATCGGCTTGGACTTCTGCCGGCGCCGCTACCGGGGTTTCCGGCGCTACCTGGGCGAACGCGGCAGGCGTGACGAGCGCCGCGAGTGCGACACCGGCGAAAAGCGACGATATGGTCTGCATGATGTCCCCTGAAGCGCGACGGCGCTCAGCGGCCCTTTGCCGATCGACGTGACGCGTCGGCGACAGATCGAAGACGATTTAGAGACGATCGGCGATATTGTTACGGTAGTGACCCGAATGCCTCGCCCAACCGGAGATAGAAGGGGCCGTGGCTACTTAGCCGTGGGAAGGGTGAGGGCACGCGCGGCGACCACGCACAGAATCACCCCCGCATCATCCGCGCGATCGTCTTCGCGGCGGCTGCGCCGTAAGGTGGCTTCAACCCGGCAAGCTTGGCGACGTCGAACTTCGACTGCTTGTAGACTGCCCGCGCATGGCTGAACGTGCGGAAGCCGTCGATGCCATGATACGCACCCATCCCCGACGGGCCGCTGCCGCCGAAGGGGAGGTCCTCCATCGAGACGTGGAAGACCACGTCGTCGAGCGTCACGCCGCCCGAGATCGTCCGGCCGAGCACGCGGCGGCGTTCGGCGTCGTCGCTGCCGAAATAATAGAGCCCGAGCGGTCGGTCGCGGCGGTTCACCTGCGCGATCGCGTCGTCGATCCCGTCGTAGCGGCGGATCGGCAGGACCGGGCCGAAGATTTCCTCCTGCATCACGATCATGTCGTCGGTCGCGTCGCGGACGATGTGCAGCGGCATCTTCCGCAAGTTGGAGGCGCCGAAATCCTCGTTGGCGGGGTTCACGACCTCGACGGTCGCGCCCTTCGCACGGGCGTCGGCGATCCAGTCGGTAAGCCGCTGGTGGTGACGGTCATTCACGACCGACGTGTAGTCGGCATTGGCGAGCAGCGTCGGGTACATCGCGCTCGCCGCCGCCTTGATGCCGTCGACGACCTGCGCCTCGTTCGCCGATGGAACGAGCAGGTAATCGGGTGCGAGGCAGATCTGCCCGGCGTTCATCATCTTGCCAAGCGTGACGCGTTCGGTGGCCTTCGCGATATCCGCCGAGGCGCCAAGAATGACGGGCGACTTGCCACCCAGTTCGAGCGTGACGGGCGTCAGGTTGTCGGCGGCGGCGTGAAGGATGTGGCGACCGATCGCAGTCGCGCCGGTGAAGATCAGGTGGTCGAACGGCAGCGCGGCGAACGTCTTCCCGACATCCGCGCCGCCCGAGATGACGGCGAATTCGTCCTGCGCAAAATATTTCGGTACGAGGTCGTCGAACAGCGCGGCCGTCGCGGGCGTATACTCACTCGTCTTCGCCATCGCGCGATTGCCCGCGGCGAGCACGCCTGCGAGCGGCGCCATCAGGAGGTTAACCGGGAAATTCCACGGCGCGATGATGCCGATGACGCCCTTGGGCTGATATTCGACCCAGGCCTTCGCGCCGAGCAGCCCCAGCGGAAACTGGACCGCGCGCCGCTCCCGCCGCATCCACCGATCGAGATGCTTCGCGGCATGCGCGATCGGCGCGAGCGAAGCGCCGATATCGGCGATCATCGTCTGCTCGCGGCTACGGTGCCCGAAATCCTCCGATACCGCGTCGCAGAACGCCGCAGCATTGTCCCGCACCATCGCCGCCGCGCGCTTGAGCCGGTCGAGGCGCACCGCCTTCGTGACGGGAAGCTCCGCCATGAACGCATCGCGCTGTGTGGTGAGGATGGTTTGCATATCGGTCATTTAGGCGTCCTCTAGAGCTATGGGCTCGAATGGATCAGGTTATCAGTTCGCAGACCCCGGTTCGGGCGGCGCATATTGGTGGACGAACCTTAGCGTGAAGCCCGTTTCGCCGGCTGCAAGCCGTTTGGGATCGGTGATCCTTTGCTCGAAGAAGAACAAGGACTCGCTCGTTTTGTCCGGAAGCGTACGCGTCTCGCCAACGGCGTGGATGTGAATGTCGCCCTGATCGCCGTCCATAGGACTGATCGGGACAAAGCCCCCAATCGCGTCTTCGTAGGTTTTGGCGATGGCTCGATACGCATCCATGTTGCCGATGTCTGGTGCGCTCCACCGGACCGAGCAGGCATGAAAGGGCGGATACTCGATCCACAACGTGGCGCCCTCATCGTTCAGATCCCAAGCACGTGCAGGATCATCACGCATCGTAACCTTCACGTCGGACTTGGACAGTTCTCGTGCTCCTCGTGCTATCATCATGGCCTCGACACCTTTGTCGTCCGGAAAGCGATGGAGACAGATATCCTCGTACAATTTGGTCAGTCGTGAGAGACGTTCCTCCGCAGCTGGAGTGGTGGTTATCGTCAACAAAGCCAGCAAGAGCGACATAGCTTTCCCCCGTTTACCCCGACAGTGTCCGCCGGGTAGGCCATAGTATCGCAGCTAACCTACACGTTCTCAGGTGCGAGACATCACGCCCCGACCGGGAGGTCCCGGAAAGCCTGATCCTTGTCGACGCGAATTTCACCAGGCAGGCCGAGCACGCGTTCGGCGATGATGTTCTTGAGGATCTCGTCGGTGCCGCCGGCGATACGCAGGCCCGGCGCCCACATCGTCGCGGCGTGGAAGGCGCCTCTGAGCGGGGCGAGCGCGGGGTCGGATATGATGCCGTATTGATCGCCCGCCTCGACCGCGGTGTTGCCGATCGCCTGCAATTGGTTGGCGGCGACGATCTTGCCGATCGAGCTTTCGGGGCCGGGCACCTGGCCCTTTGACAACGCGGTGATCGTCCGCATGCGCGTGTTGCGCAGGCCCTCCGATTGCACCCACCAGTCGGCAAGCGTCTGGCGGAACGCGGCGTCCTTCAGCAGCGGGCCGTCTGCGCCGTTGGCCTGGGCGGCGAAGGCGAGGATGTCCTCGGGGCCGACGCCGCCGCTGGTGCCGATCGCGAGGCGCTCGTTCATCAGCGTGAACAGCGCGACCTTCCAGCCGCCATCGACCGGTCCAAGCCGTTGCGCGTCGGAAATCCGGACGTCCTCGAACCAGACCTCGTTGAAGCTCGACCCGCCGGACATCTGGTGGATCGGGCGAATCTCGATCCCCGGCGCCTTCAGGTCGAGCCAGAACATCGTCAGGCCCTGGTGTTTCGGCACGTCGGGATTGGTTCGCACCAAAACGATGCCGTAGTCGCTGTAATGCGCGCCCGAGGTCCAGACCTTCTGGCCGTTGATCACCCAGTCGTCGCCGTCACGGACGGCACGCGTGCGAATCGCGGCGACATCCGACCCACCGGCGGGTTCGGAAAATAGCTGCGACCAGATCTCGTCGCCGCGTACCGCCGGGCCGACGAACCGCCGCTTGGTCGCGTCGTCGGCATAGGCCATCACGGTCGGCACGCACATGCCGAGCCCGATCGTGAAATAGCTGCCGTCGACCGCGTGACGCGCTTCTTCCTGCCCGAAGATGACGCTTTCGATCGGGGTGCCGCCGCCGCCGCCCCATTCCTGCGGCCAGGTGATGCAGGCGTAGCCACCGACCGCTTTGCGCGCCTGCCAGGCCTTCGCCTTGGCCATGTCGTCGGGGTAGTGGCCGGCATCGTGCTCGGCGATGTTCGCGTCGAGCCAGTCGCGCGCGGCGGCGCGATACGTGGCTTCGGCGTCGCTGTCCTTGAAGTCCATGTGCTGCTCCGATCAGGCGGCGTTGCGCATTTCGAGTTGGCCGACGAGGCGTTCGCGCCATGCGGCGGGGCTGCCGGCGACGAGCGCGAGCTGGCGCGAGCGGCGGTAGTATAGGTGGCAGTCGGACTCCCAAGTGAAGCCCATCCCGCCATGCGTCTGGATGTTCTCCTTCGACGCGAACCAATAGGCGTCGGAGGCGGCGACGCGCGCGGTGGCGGCGGCGAGCGGCAGTTCGGCGGCGCCCGCGTTCAGCGCCCACGCCCCGTAATAGGCGTTCGAGCGCGCGAGTTCGTTCTTCACGTACATGTCGGCGAGCTTGTGCTTGATCGCCTGGTAGCCGCCGATCTGCCGTCCGAAGGCGTAGCGATCGAGCGCGTAGCCCTTCGCCATTTCGAGGCACCGATCCGCGCCGCCAAGTTGTTCGAACGCGAGGAGGACGGCGGCACGGTCGAACACCGCCTGCATCGCGGCGATGCCGTCGTCGCTGCCAAGTTTCTCGCAAGGCGCGTCGGCGAAGGTGAGGCGGGCCGCGCTCCGGGTCGGGTCGAGGGTTTCCAGGACTTCCGCGGTGATGCTCGCGCCCTTCTCGACGAGGTAGAGGCCGTCGCGCGCTAGTACGATGATCAGGTCGGCGACGTCGCCGTCGGTGACGGGGATCTTGTCACCGGTGAGCTTGCCACCGGAGACGGTGGTGCGCACCGAGCGCGCCGTGACCGGGCCGGCGCCTTCGGAGGTGGCGAACGCGCCGATAACGTCGCCCGCTGCTATCCGCGGCAGCCATCGGACTTTCTGGGCGTCGCTGCCGTACAGCATCAGTGCTTCGGCGACGAAATAGACGGTCGACGCGAACGGGAGCGGGGCGCAGGCTCGCCCAAGTTCCTCGGCGATCGCGCAGAGTTCGATATGTCCAAGCCCTAGTCCGCCGAATTCCTCGGGGATCGCTGCGCCGCGCCAGCCTTGTTCGCCGACCGCCTTCCAGAGATCAGCGTCATAGGCGGTGGCGGGATCGTCGAGCACGGCGCGGACGCGGTCGCTGCCGCAATGCGCGCCGAGAAACTTGCGCGCTTCGTCCTTGAGGAATTTCTGGTCGTCGGAATAATCGAAGTTCATGCGGACTCCTTGGCTTGCGCCCAATATTCGTCGCGGAGCAGGCGCTTGTAGAGTTTGCCTGTCTCATGCCGCGGCAAGGTCTCGCGGAAGTCGATCCGGCGCGGCGCTTTCACATGGCTGAGGTTCGCCCGGGCGAAGGCGCTGAGCTCGGCGGCGAGCTGCGCGCGGTCCTCCGACGGGTCGGCAGGGCAGACGATCGCCACCACCTGTTCGCCCATCTCGTCGTCGGGCGCGCCGATCACCGCGACGTCGGCGACCTTCGGGTGGGTGACGAGCAGGTTCTCGATCTCGGCGGGGTAGATGTTCACGCCGCCCGAGATGATCATGAAGCTCTTGCGGTCGGTGAGGTAGAGATAGCCCTCCTCGTCGAGCCAGCCGACGTCGCCGAGCGTCGTCCAGCCGTGTGCGTTGGCGGCCTCCGCGGTCTTGCCGGGGTCGTTGTGATATTCGAACGCGCCGCCGCCCGCGAAATAGACGTCGCCTTCAGCGCGTGGCGGCAGCGCGTTGCCGTCCTCGTCGCAGATCATCGTCTGCGCGGTAAGATTGCGGCCGACCGAGCCCTTGTGCGTCAGCCACTCCATGCTGGAGATCGCGCAGAACCCGTTGCCCTCGGTGCCGGCGTAATATTCGCCGATGATCGGGCCCCACCAGTCGATCATCGCCTGCTTGACCGGAAGCGGGCAGGGGGCGGCGGCGTGCCAGACCGCTGTCAGCGACGACACATCGTAGCGAGCGCGGACTTCGGACGGCAACTTGAGCAGGCGGATGAAGTGCGTCGGCACCCATTGCGCGTGCGTGATCCGATAGCGCTCGATCGCAGCGAGCGCGGCTTCCGGGTCGAAATGCTCCATCACGACGACGGTGCCACCGACCTGATGCACCGCCATCGACCAGCGCAGCGGCGCCGCGTGATACAGCGGCGCGGGCGAGAGATAGACCATCTCGGGCGTGAACCCGTAAAGCCCCTTCCCGAGCATCACGAGCGGCGAGACGTTGGTGCCGAACGGCTCGTCCGACAGTGCGTGCTTGACGCCCTTGGGCTTGCCGGTGGTGCCCGAGGAATAGAGCAGGATGCCGCCGGGCGACGGGTCAGCGATGGGCGTGGCGGGCATCGCGTCGCGCGCGGCTTCGTAAGACGCGTACCCGTCGATGGCGCCGTCTACGACGTAGCGCCGCACGTCATCGAGCATTGGAACGAGGGCCGCCCCAACCTCCGCGCAACCCTTGCTCGCGATCAGCACGCGGCAGTCGCCATCGCGGATGATGTACGCCGCCTCACTCGCAGTGAGTTTCGACGACAGGCAGGTGCAGTACACGCCGGTGCGTTCGGCCGCCCACATCACCTCCAGATAGCGCGGCGAATTGTCCATCAGCACGGCGATGCCGTCGCCGCGCTTCAGCCCGAGCGACCGGAGCAGATGCGCGCCTTGGTTCGCCCGTTCGTCCAAGTCGCGATACGTCACCGCCTCGCCCGTCGCCGCCATGATGTAGGCGGGTTTGTCGGGCGTCGTCAGCGCGTGCGCGACGGGGTGCATCAGACGCGCTCGATGATGATCGCCGGCGCCATCCCGCCGCCCGCGCACATCGTCACGAGCCCACGCTTGAGGTCGCGGCGTTCGAGTTCGTCCAAGATCGTGCCGATCAGGATCGCGCCGGTCGCGCCGATCGGATGGCCGAGCGCGATCGACCCGCCGTTGACGTTCACCTTGTCGCGGTCGAGCTTCAGGTCGCGGATGAACTTCTCGGCGACCACCGCGAACGCCTCGTTGATCTCCCATAGGTCGATATCGTCGACCGTCAGCCCGGCCTTCGCCAGCACCTTACGCGCCGCAGGGACGGGGGCGTTGAGCATCAGCGTCGGGTCGTCGCCCATGTTGGCCATCGCGACGATCCGCGCGCGCGGTTTCAGGCCATGCTTGGCGGCGTAATCGGCACTCGCGAGCAGCACGGCAGCAGCGCCATCGACCACGCCCGACGAATTGCCGGCATGATGGACGTGCTTGATATCCACGTCGGGATAACGCCGGTTGATCTGCTTGCGATACGTCGTGCCCTTCTCGTCGAGCGGAATGTCGGCAATCCCGGCAAACGAAGGGCGCAACGCCGCGAGACCCTCGGCGGTCGTATCGGGCCGCGGATATTCGTCCTTCTCGAGCACCAGCGCCCCGGTGTCGTCGGTGACCGGCACGAGGCTCCGATCGAACCGCCCTTCGGCGATCGCCACCGCAGCACGGCGCTGGCTCTCGAGCCCAAGCGCTTCGAGCGTTTCGCGGTCGATCCCCTCGATACTGGCGATCGCGTCGGCGCAGATACCCTGGTTCGATTGCGGATGCGCGGCGTCGAGCCGTGCGTTGCCCGAACCGATCCCGAGCGGTCGCTTCCCCGCCGCCATGTCGTCCTGCATCATCGTCGTGGTCAGCGACATCATCTCGGTGCCGCCGGCGATGACGAGGTCTTCCATCCCGCTCATGATCTGCGCTGCGGCGAAGTTCACCGCGGTAATCCCGCCGCCGCAGAACCGGTCGAGCGTCGTCCCGCTCGCCTTGACGTCATAGCCCGCATCGAGCGCCGCCATCCGCCCAAGATCGCCGCTCTGCTCGCCACGCTGAGTCGAGGTCGACCAGATGATGTCGTCGACATCGGCGGTATCTAGCTTGTTTCGCTCGGCAATCGCCTTCAGGACGGTCGCGGCGAGATGTTGGGGGTGCATGTGCGCAAGCGCGCCCTTGCCGGTCTTGCCGATACCGCGCGGGGTACGGACGGCGTCGATGATCAGTGCCTCGGCCACATCGCTCTCCTGTTGCACCCGCCGGTTCGGTCGTGGTGCCTGATGCCGGATTGCGTCCGGCTTCGGTACGACGTAACATTCGTTATGGGGAATGGCTTGTCAAGCAGGGTATTGTTGGAAGACGGGGCGGCACCACGCGCAGATCTGGCGCCGCGCGACTGGTTGGAAATCGGCTTGCAGTTGCTGAAGAATGGCGGTCTCCGCGCGCTGAAGCTTCGCGGCCTGGCGCAGGCGCTTGGTGCGTCGACGGGAAGCTTCTACCATCATTTCAAGGACTTCGATGGATATCATGCGGCGCTCGCAGGGTATTTCGTCGAAGCGCATATCGATCCCCTGATCGTCGCGCTGTCCGCGTCGGGGCTTCCACCGGTCGAGCGCATTCGGGCATTCGCGGATCATGTTCGCGACCACGACATGGCCCAGCTGGCCTTGGCGATGCGGGCCTGGGCGAAAAGCGACGCGCGGGTGGCGGCGGCGATCCGCGAGCATGACGACACGGTGATGGCGTTCCTCGTCGAGCAACTCGTGGCGCATGGCTTCGAGCCTGCCGAGGCGGGGATTCGCAGCTATGCGCTGTTGGCGATCGGCCTCAGTCAGGTCCATGCCGCCGAAGGGATTGAGCGCAGCGTCGTTCGCGAGGGATTGCTGACATTGCTGTGCGAGCGCTAGCGTAGTGGGCTGACGCGACTCCGTAAAAAAGCGGAGCGCGAACAAGAGGATGCAGGCATGCAGACGTATGACTACGTGATTATCGGTGCGGGCTCGGCCGGCTGTGTGCTCGCCGCGCGACTGACCGAGGACCCCGACGTGTCGGTGCTGCTGCTTGAGGCGGGCGGACGCAATGATGGCGTGCTGGTGCGAATGCCCGCAGGTGTCGGGGAACTCATCAAGAGCAAGAATGCGTGCAACTGGGGCTTCTCGACCGAGCCCGAGCCGCATCTCGACAAGCGCCGGCTGTGGTGGCCGCGTGGCAAGGGGCTTGGCGGCAGCTCGTCGATCAACGGCATGATCTACACGCGGGGCCACCCGCAGGATTACGACGAGTGGCGACAGATGGGCATGCCCGGTTGGTCGTTCGACGATGTCCTCCCGTATTTCAAGCGGCTCGAGGGGCATCATCGCGGCGAGTGCCCCTTGCATGGCGGCGGCGGGCCGTTGACGATCTCGGGCGGCGAGTCCGACAGCCCGTTCTACGACGCGCTGGTCGAGGCGGGACGGCAGGCGGGCTATCCGGTGACCGAGGATTTCAACGGCGCGAGCCAGGAGGGCTTCGGGCGCTACGACCTGACCGTCGCGGACGGGAAGCGCTGGAGCACCGCGGCGGCGTATCTGCGGCCGGTGTTGTCGCGGCGGAACCTGACCTGTGTCACGGGCGCGCGGACGACGCGGATCCGGATCGACAAGGGGCGTGCGACCGGCGTCGATTACGTGCTCGACAAGGGCGGGCGGAAGGAGAGCGTGACGGCGACGCGCGAGGTACTGCTGTGCGCGGGGGCGGTGCAGTCGCCGCATATCCTCCAGCTGTCGGGGATCGGCGATCCGGACCGGCTGACTGCGGCGGGGGTCGGCGTGGTGCACGCGCTGCCCGGCGTCGGCGAGAATTTGCAGGATCATCTCGATGTCGTGATGAACTGGAAATCGCGCGGGCTGCGGACCGGGTACGCGATGACCAAGGGCGTGGGGATGATCGGCGTCGGGCTCAATTACCTGTTGCGCGGCAAGGGGGCGGGGCGGCAGCAGTTCCTCGAGGCAGGCGCGTTCGTGTCGTCGCGCGAGGGTCTGTCGCGGCCCGACGTGCAGATCCACGCGGTGCTCGCGATCATGCAGGATCACGGCAAGGTCAAGGCGACCGAGGACGGCTTCACGCTGCATCTCTGCCAGTTGCGCCCTGAAAGCCGGGGGCGGATCGGGCTGCGCTCTGCCGATCCGTTTGCCGATCCAACGATCGTCGCGAACTATCTCGCGACCGCGGAGGATCGCCGGGTGATGCGGGCTTGCGTCGGGATCGGTCGCGATGTCGCGCGGCAGGCGGCGCTCGATCCATACCGGGCGGGGGAATTGTCGCCCGGCGAGGACGTGCGGACCGACGACGAGATCGACGCCTGGGTGCGTCGAACGGCGGAGACGATCTACCATCCTGTGGGGACGTGCAAGATGGGCGCCGCAGACGATGCACTGGCGGTGGTCGATGCGACCTTGGCCGTGCGCGGACTTCAGGGGTTGCGGGTGGTGGACGCCTCGGTGATGCCGACGCTGATCGGGTCCAACACCAACGCGCCGACGATCATGATCGCGGAAAAGGCGGCGGATATGATCAAGGGACGGCAGTTGGCGCGGGCGGCCTGAGGGCAACCGCTCTTCAGCTTGCCGCCACCCCGGCGAAGGCCGGGGCCCAGTTGGAAAGGTCGCAGTAACGGAGCGCAGCGCCTCGTTACCAACGTTCCCCAACTGGGCCCCGGCCTCCGCCGGGGTGGTGGTTTTATGAACCAATGTTCAGCCGCGTTACCGAGGCGCCATCCGGATCGCGCCGTCCAGACGCACGTCTTCCCCATTGAAATACCCGCACTCGATCATCGTCAGCGCCAGCGCCGCAAACTCCTCCGGTCGTCCCAAGCGCTTCGGAAACGGCACAGAAGCCGCCAGCGCATCGCGGACCTGCTGCGGCGCGGCGGCCAGCAAAGGTGTGTCGAAAATCCCCGGCAGGATCGTGTTCACCCGGATCCCCTCGCTCATCAGGTCGCGCGCGATCGGCAGGGTCATGCCGACCACGCCGGCCTTCGACGCCGAATAAGCGGCTTGCCCCATCTGGCCGTCCTCCGCCGCAGCACTCGCGGTGTTGACGATCGCCCCACGCTCGCCGTCCTCGCCCGGCTCCAGCGTCAGCATCCCCGCCGCCGACTTCGCGAGACAACGGAACGTGCCGACGAGGTTGATCTGGATGATCCGATCAAACGCATCGAGCGGGAAATGCTTGATCGAGCCGTCCTGCTTCGATCGCCCCGCAGTCTTCGCCGCGTTCCCCGTGCCCGCACAATTGACCAGGATCCGCTCTTGGCCGTGCGCCGCGCGCGCCGCCGCGAACCCAGCATCGACGCTGTCGTCGGACGTGACATCGACCTTGCAGAACACCCCGCCGATCTCCCCGGCAAGCGCTTCCCCCTTGTCTGCCTGGACGTCGAAGATCGCCACCTTCACCCCCTTGGCGGCCAGCGCGCGCGCCGTGGCGGCACCCAGGCCCGACGCGCCGCCGGTCACGACGGCAGCAGTGTTTGCGAGGTCCATGCATCTCTCCTGTCAAAGCCCCGAGGTCCGCGCCCCGGTTGCAGAACAATAGTTATGCCGGTATTCGAGGCTTGCCAAGCCGGCATGTCGCTGAGGATCCGACGATGAGCCATGCCATGTTGCAGAACGCCAGCCCGCACTGGCTCCCACGTCAGTCCAAGGGTGCGCTGGATCATATTCCGGGGAGCAACGGCCTGCCGTTCGTCGGCAACACGTTCAAGTTGCTAGCCGATCCGATTGCGTTCTCGGAAGGCATGGCGGCGCGGTACGGCCCGATCTATCGCAATCGCGCGCTTGGCGGGACCGGCGTCAACCTGCTCGGCCCCGATGCGAACGAACTGGTGCTGTTCGATCGCGACAAGATTTTCTCGTCCGAACAGGGTTGGGGGCCGCTCCTCAACATGCTGTTCCCGCGCGGCCTGATGCTGATGGATTTCGACAAGCACCGCGCCGATCGCAAGGCGTTGTCGGTCGCGTTCAAGCCCGAGCCGATGCGACATTACGCGACCGAACTCGATGCCGGGATCGAGTCCGCGATCGGCGGCTGGGCCGGGCAGACCTTGCGCTTCTACGACGCCGTCAAGAAACTCACGCTCGATCTCGCCGCGACCAGCTTTCTCGGCGTGCCGCTCGGCGCGGAGGCGGACCGGATCAACCAAGCGTTCGTCGACGAGGTCCAGGCGAGCGTCTCGCCGATCCGCAAGCCCTGGCCCGGCACACAGATGCGCAAGGGCGTGCGTGCCCGCGCCTATCTGGTCGACTTCTTCAAGCGCGAAATCCCCGCGCGCCGGACCGGCGACGGCCAGGATTTCTTCTCGCAATTCTGCCGCGCGACCGATGACGACGGCGCGCCGCTGACCGCGCTGGCGATCGCGGACCACATGAATTTCCTGATGATGGCGGCGCACGACACGATCACCTCGTCCGCTACGAGTCTCGTCATGCTGCTCGCGCGCAACCCGGAGTGGCAGGAGCGGTTGCGCGAAGAGGTAGACGCGCTCGATCCGTCGGTACCGCTGACAGAGCAACTAGATCGCCTCGTCCTCACCGAATACGCGTTCAAGGAATCGCTGCGGATGATGCCGCCGGTCCCGTCGATCCCGCGGCGCGCGCTCAAGGATTTCAGCTTCGGCGGGTTCGATATCCCGGCGGGCACGAGCGTCAACACTGCCATCACCTATACGCACCGGATGGCCGAGCACTGGCCCGATCCCGACAAGTTCGACCCGCTCCGCTTCACGCCCGAAGCGTCGAAGGGCCGCCACCGGTTCGCCTGGGTGCCGTTCGGCGGCGGCGCGCACATGTGCATCGGCTTGCACTTCGCGACGATGCAGATGCGGCTGCTGATCGCGCATCTGCTCACGCGCTACCGGATCGAGGCGGCGGCAGGCAGCGGCGATGCGTGGCAGGTCTTCCCGATCCCGCGCCCGAAGGATGGTTTGCCGGTGACGTTCGTACCGCTTGCCACCCCGTAATAGTGTGTCATCCTCGCGCGGTTCATTCGAAGGAGCCGTTCGTTGCGCTTGACCCTTGCCCTCCTCCTGCTCGCGGCGACGCCGGCCTATGCCCAGCAACAACCGGCCGCACCGATACCTGCCCCCGTGCCCGACGGCCCGACGCGCAGCTTCACCGGCAGCGACCTGTTCGGCCTGACGATCGCGGCTGACCCGCAGATCAGTCCGGACGGCAAGACGATCGTCTATGTCCGCCGCACCGGCGACGTGATGACCGACAAGATGCAATCCTCGCTCTGGCTGATCGACGTCGCAAGCGGCCGCCAGACGCCGTTCGCCACCGACGGCAGCAGCCCGCGCTGGTCGCCCGACGGGGCAAGGATCGCTTATGCCGCACGCGACGGCGAGGGATCGCAGCTGTTCGTCCGCTGGCTAAGTGGTTCGACGAGTGCGCGCGTAACGAGCTTCCCCGGCGATCCGCAGGCGCTCGCGTGGTCGCCCGACGGGACCAAGCTCGCCTACATCGCGACGGTAGCAGGCGAGGGGACCAAGCTCGGCACGCAGCCGCCCAAGCCCGAGGGCGCGAAATGGGCCGAACCGCTGACGATCATCGACCGAGTCAACTACCGCAACGACGGGCCGGGCTATGTGAAGCCGGGCTACGACCATCTCTTCGTGGTCGGAGCCGACGGCGGTGCGGCGCGACAACTGACATACGGCAAGTTCGACGATGGCGGCCCGCTGTCATGGACGCCCGACGGCCGCAGCATCGTCTTCGCCGCGATCCGTGGGCCCGCCGCCGACCGCCAGGTGATGAATTCCGACGTGATCGCGGTCGATGCGACGAGCGGCACGATGCGGACGCTGACGACGCGCGACGGCCCCGACGCCCAACCGCGCGTGTCGCCGGATGGCGCGAAGATCGCGTGGCTCGGTTTCGACGACAAGCGCCGCAGCTACGAGAACACGCAGCTCTATGTCGGCGACCGCGACGCCGCCTCGCCCCGCTCGCTCACCGCGACGCTCGACCGCGCGATCGAGGACGCGGTGTGGTCCGCCGACGGCCGCAGCCTGTACGCGAGCTACGACGATCACGGCCAGCGCCGCGTTGCACGGATCGGTGTCGATGGCCGCGTCACGCCGCTGATCGACAACGTCGCGGGCGGCGGGCTCGACCGGCCCTATACCGGCGGCGAGTTTTCGGTCTCGAAGGGCGGGACGATCGCCTATACCGGCGGCGATGCGAGCGCGCCCGCCGACGTCTGGGTGCTGGCGGGCGGGAAGCCGCGCCGCCTGACGACGCTCAACGCAGTGCTGACCGGATCGAAGGCGCTCGCACAGGTCCGCAAGATCGCAGTGACCGCACCCGATGGTCGCCCGATCGACGCCTGGCTCGCCACCCCGTCGGGCCGTGCCGCAGGCCAGCGCGTGCCGCTGATCCTCGAAATCCACGGCGGTCCGAACGCCGCCTACGGCCCCGGCTTCGCGACCGACATGCAGCTCTACGCCGCCGCCGGCTACGCGGTGCTCTGGACCAACCCGCGCGGCTCGACCTCGTACGGCGCCGAGTTCGCCAACCTGATCGACAAGACCTATCCCGCCGCCGATTACGACGACCTGATCGCCTCGGTCGACGCGGCGATCAAGGACGGGACCGCCGATCCTGACAATCTGTTCGTGACCGGCGGGTCGGGCGGCGGGCTGTTGACCGCATGGATCGTCGGCAAGACCGACCGGTTCAAGGCCGCCGCAACGCAGAAGCCGGTGATCAACTGGATCAGCGAGGCGCTGACGATGGACAACACGCTGTTCACCTCGCGCTACTGGTTCACCAAGCTGCCGTGGGAGGATCCAATGAGCTATTGGAACCGCTCGCCGCTGAGCCTGGTCGGCAACGTCAAGACACCGACGCTGGTGGTGGTCGGCGGCGACGATTACCGGACGCCGGTGAGCGAATCCGAGCAATATTACGCGGCGCTGCAGATCCGCGGCGTGCCAACCGCGCTCGTGAAGGTGCCCGGCGCGAGCCACGGTGGCCTCGCCGCTCGCCCGTCGCAATCCGCAGCCAAGGCATCGGCGATCATCGCCTGGTTCGATCGATACCGGAAGCCGGCAGGCGCAACGACGCCGGCACAGGGAGCAGCACAATGACGATACGGTACATGATGCTCGCCGGCGTGGCACTGGTCTCGACGGCGGCGGTCGCGCAGGTCCAGCCCCCGCGCGTGGCGAAGAAGCCGTTCCAGGTAACGTCGCCCAACGGCGTGCGCGAGGACGATTACTACTGGCTGCGCGACGACACGCGGAAAAACCGCGAGATGCTCGCCTATCTCGCCGCCGAGAACGCCTATGCCGATGCGCAACTCGCCTCGCTGAAGCCGCTTCAAGCCAAGCTCTACGAAGAGACAGTCTCGCATATCAAGCAGGACGACAGCTCGGTGCCGTATGCAAAGAACGGCTATTATTACGGTTCGCGGTTCCAGACCGGCGCGGACTACCCGATCCTCGAACGCCGCAAGGGCAGCCGCACCGCGCCTGCCGAAACGCTGTTCGACGAGCCGGCGATGGCGAAGGGCCACAGCTTCTTCGCGCTCAGCGACTGGGCGGTAAGCCCCGACAACCGCCGCGTCGCCTGGGCCGAAGACACCATCGGCCGTCGCCAGTATGTCCTCAAGGTGAAGGACCTCGCGACCGGCGCGACGATCGCCGACACCGTCTCGAACATAGAGCCGAACGTCGTCTGGGCGGACGACAACAAGACCGTCCTGTACGTCGAGAAGGACCCGGTCACGCTGCGTGGCTACCGCGTGAAGGCGCATGTTCTCGGCACGCCCGTCGCGAGCGATCGGCTGCTGTACGAGGAGAAGGACGACACCTATTCGATGGGCGTCTCGCGCACCGCCGACGACAAGTTCGTCTGCATCGGCGTGAGCAGCACGGTCAGCGACGAGCAACGCTGCGCGCCGGCCGCGGCCCCGAGTAACTTCACGATCGTCGCACCGCGTGTACGGGAATTCCGCTACAGCGCGGATCATATCGGCAATCGCTGGATCATCCGCACCAACAAGGCCGCGAAGAACTACAAGCTCGTCACCGTCGCCGACGCCGATCTGGCCAAGGGCACGGCCGCATGGCGTGACCTGACGTCAGCCAGCGACACCGTCTTCATCGAAGGCTTCAGACCGTTCGACGGCTTCGTCGCGATCGACCAGCGCGAGAACGGCAACCGGATGATCCGCGTCCTCAGCGATGCGGGCAAATCCACGCCGGTGACGGCGGATGAACCTGCCTACCGCATGTCGCTCGACGTCAACGAGGAGACGGCAACGCCGTGGGTCCGTTACACCTACGGTTCGCTCGTCACGCCGACCACCACCTACGAGGTCAACGCAAAGACCGGCGAGCGCCGCGTGCTGAAGGTCGCGCCGGTGCCGGGCTATGACCCCGCGAAATACGTCACCGAACGCGTCTGGGCGCCGGCGCGTGACGGCACGCGGATCCCGGTCTCGCTGGTTTACGCCAAGGGTGCCAAGCGCGACGGCACCGCGCCGCTCTTCCAATACGCCTATGGCAGCTATGGGATATCCAGCGATCCGGCAGTCGATCCCGGCCGCATCGGCCTGCTTGATCGCGGCCTGGTCTACGCGATCGCGCATATCCGCGGCGGGCAGGAGATGGGCCGCGGCTGGTATGACGACGGCCATCTACTCAACAAGAAGAACAGCTTCACCGACTTCATCGACGTCACCCGCTATCTCGTCGCGCAGAAATACGCGGCGAAGGACCGTGTCGCGGCGATGGGCGGCAGTGCGGGCGGGCTGTTGATGGGCGGCGTCGCGAACATGGCGCCCGCCGACTACAAGCTGATCATCGCGCAGGTGCCGTTCGTCGACGTGGTGACGACGATGCTCGACGCGTCGATCCCGCTGACGACGTTCGAGTACGACGAGTGGGGCAACCCCGCGCAAAAGGCGTCGTACGATTACATGCTAAGCTATTCGCCGTACGACAACGTCAAGGCGAAGGCCTATCCAGCGCTCTATGTCGGCACCGGGCTGTGGGACAGCCAGGTGCAATATTACGAACCGACCAAGTGGGTCGCCAAGTTGCGCGAACTGAAGACCGACAAGAACCCGCTGCTGTTCCGGGTAAACATGGAGGCGGGGCATGGCGGCAAGTCCGGCCGGTTCGAACGCTATCGCCAGAACTCCGAGTGGCAGGCGTTCATGCTGCAACAACTCGGCCTCGCGAAATAGCACGCCCGTTGGCAGGCGATCCAAAGCAGGGTACCGATCGTGCGGGACGCGGCTTCCAGCCGTTTCCCGTGATCGCGTCGGTGCCCGGAAGGGCTTGATTGGGAATGCGGTGCGGACGGTTCGCCGTCCCATGCCGCGGCTGTCCCTGCAACTGTAAGCGGTGAGCGAGACGCACGAGCCCTTTTCGCAAGGGCAGCCACTGGGTGAAAACCTGGGAAGGCGTGCATTGAGCAGCGACCCGCGAGCCAGGAGACCTGCCGGCGTCTGGTCGCTCTTGTCCCGGTCCAGGGGGTGGCCGAGGCACGGTGAACGCCGCCTGCGTGACACTGGCTGAGCGACGACCATGTGGCGGGGGCCGCATCGGCGTCGTGCGTCGGTCGCTCATGGCGTCCGGTCGTCGCATGGCCCGGCCGTTCGCGGCAGGCCCCGGTCCTCGTCGGACGCTGCGGGGTTTGTGCATGACGACTTTGACACTTGAAAGACCGACGCGGGTTTCGACCCGAAAGCGCATCGGCTGGATGTTCGCAGGCCTGGTCGCGGCCAACATCGCCGCATGGTGCTGGGCGTTCTCGCTGTTCCACGCACAACCACTGATGCTGGGCACAGCCTTGCTGGCCTGGGGGCTCGGTCTGCGTCACGCGGTCGATGCCGACCACATCGCCGCGATCGACAACGTGACGCGCAAGCTGATGCAGGACGGACAGCGCCCGATCGCGGTCGGCTTCTGGTTCGCGATCGGCCATTCGGGGATCGTGCTCATCGCCGCCGTCGCGATCGCACTGACCGCGAACGCGCTGTCGCAGTTCGAGGCGTTCAAGCAGGTCGGCGGGGTGGTCGCGACCGTCATTTCCGCCGTGTTCCTGTTCACGATCGCCGCGATGAACCTCATCATACTCCGGTCGGTCTGGCGCACCTTCGGCCATGTCCGCGGCGGCGGCACCTATGTCGAGGAGGACCTCGACCTCCTCCTCGGCAACCGCGGTTTGCTCGCCCGGCTGTTCCGCCCGATGTTCCGGCTGGTCACGCGGAGCTGGCACATGGCGCCGCTCGGCTTCCTGTTCGGGCTCGGTTTCGACACAGCGACGGAGGTCGCGATCCTCGGCCTGTCGGCCAGCCAAGCCGCCGATGATCTCTCGATCGGCGTCGTCCTAGTCCTCCCCGTGCTGTTCGCTACCGGCATGGCGCTGGTCGATACTGCGGACGGCGTCGTCATGCTCGGCGCCTATGAATGGGCGTTCGTGAAGCCGATCCGCAAGCTCTACTACAACATCACCATCACCTTGATCTCCGCGATCGTCGCGATCGCGATCGGCGGGATCGAGACGCTGGCGCTGCTCGGATCGAAGCTCGGCTTCACCGGCGGCATATGGGACGTCGCAACGGCGCTCGGCGAGAACTTCAATGGCCTCGGCTTTGCGATCATCGGCCTGTTCGTGTTCTGCTGGGTGCTGAGCTTCGCGATCTACCGCTGGAAACGCTTCGACGAGATCGAAGTCGTGCACGGATAGCGCCCCCGCCAATTTCGATCCTCCCCCGCTAGGGGGAGGTGGCGCGAAGCGACGGAGGGGGAGGGCGGCGATCACGTTTGTTCCGTGTCCTCCCCCTCCGTCTGACAAGTGCCAGCCACCTCCCCTGGCTGGGGAGGATCAAAAACTACCGATATGCGAATTGGCACGCCCGCCATATTCCTCTAACCCACCCCCAAGGCTCGGTTTCACCGAACCTCAGATCGCGCCGGTGCCCTTCGGGGCTTGAATGGGAATGCGGTGCGGGAGTTGCTCCCAATGCCGCGGCTGTCCCTGCAACTGTAAGCGGTGAGCGAGACGCACACGCCCTTCACGAGAAGGGCAGCCACTGGGGAAACCTGGGAAGGCGTACGTCGAGCCTCGACCCGCGAGCCAGGAGACCTGCCAGCGCAACGGTCGCTCTTGCTACGATCCAGGGGATGGTCGCGGCACGGTACTCCGTCTGAGCGACGAACGCGTGCGGCCCTATGGTCGTGCGTGCGTGTGCTCGCAGGAGAATACCAATGCCCGATCTTTCAAAGGTCCCCGTTACCATCGTCACCGGCTTTCTCGGAGCCGGCAAGACCACGCTTATCAGCCACCTGATCCGCAACGCGAACGGCCGCCGTCTCGCCGTCGTCGTCAACGAATTCGGCACGCTCGGCATCGACGGCGACATTCTGAAGGGCTGTGCGATCCCCGATTGCCCGGCGGAGAACGTGATCGAGCTGGCGAACGGCTGCATCTGCTGCACGGTGGCGGACGATTTCATCCCGACCGTGGAGTCGCTCCTTGCGCTCGACCCGCGCCCGGATCACATCCTGATCGAGACCTCCGGCCTCGCGCTGCCCAAGCCGCTGCTGAAGGCGTTCGACTGGCCAGCAATCCGCTCGCGCATCACCGTCGACGGCGTCATCGCGCTCGCCGATGCGGAAGCCGTTGCCGCGGGCCGCTTCGCCTCCGACGTGGCCGCGCTCGACGCCCAGCGCGCCGCCGACCCCAGCGTCGATCACGAGACGCCGCTATCTGAAGTATTCGAGGATCAGCTCGCCTGCGCCGATCTGGTGCTCCTGACCAAGGTCGATCTCGCCGGCCCCGAAGGCGTCGCCAAGGCACGCGCCGTCATCGCCGCGGAGTCCGCACGGCCGCTCCCGGTGATCGACCTGACCGACGGCATTATCGATCCCCGCGTGATCCTCGGCCTGAACGCTGCGGCCGAGGACGATATCGCCAGCCGCCCGTCGCATCACGACGGCGAGGACGATCACGAGCATGACGATTTCGACAGCGTCGTCGTCGAGCTTGGCGAGATCGCCGACCCCGCCGACCTCACCGCGAAGATCGAAGCGCTCGCCCGCAGCGCCGACATCCTCCGCGTGAAGGGCTACGCCGCCGTCACCGGCAAGCCGATGCGCCTGCTCGTCCAGGCGGTCGGCGCGCGCGTCCGTACGCAGTACGACCGCCCTTGGCGTGCCGACGAACCGCGCCGCACGCAACTCGTGGTCATCGCCGAGCACGACCGGATCGACGAGGCCCGCATCAAGGCCGCGCTGGACGGCTGAGGCCCACGATGCACGTCGTCTTCCGCGAGACCCACGGGCTGGAGGAAAGCGCGGTCCCGCAGGACCTCGCCCAATCCCCCGCGGACCTCGTCGTCCTCTCGTTCTCCGACGGCGACCTCGGTGCGTTCGCCGCGGGCTGGAGACGTGCGGACGCCGCCGGAAGTCGGCTGCCGTCGGCGCGCCTCGCCAACCTGACCGCGCTCCAGCACCCGCTTTCGATCGACACCTACGTCGAACAGACGTTGGCGGGTGCGAAGGGCATCCTGATCCGGCTGATCGGCGGGCGTTCGTACTGGAGCTATGGCCTGCAGCAGGTCGAAAACCTCGCGCGGGAGAGGGGCATCGCGCTAGCCGTCCTCGCCGCAGACGGCCGCATCGACACACGCCTCGACGCCGCCTCGACGATCCCGCTCTCGACGCTACGCCGCCTGGCCCATCTCTGCGACACCGGCGGCGCCGTCGCGGCGCAAGCGGCACTGGCGCAGTTCGCGCTCGCGGCCGGCATCTACGCCGGCCCGGTCGCCGGCGTCCGCGCGATCGCAGACGTCGGAGGCTGGCAGCCGCATGACGGCGTGACCTGCCCGGCCGCGTTCGCCCTGAACGCGACACGTCCCCGCATCCTGATCGTCTTCTACCGCTCATACCTGACCGCCGCGGACCTCCACCCGATCGAAGCGCTTCACGCCGAGCTAACCGCGCGAGGCTTCGACGTGATCGGCCTCTTTGCACCCTCGCTCAAAGCCCCCGACGCAGCCCGCTGGCTGAGCCGCTGGGCCAATGCATTAAGGCCTGCCGCGATCGTCAACGCCACCGCCTTCTCCGCACGAGGCGCCACCGAGACCACGCCGCTCGACGGTGCCAACGTTCCGGTCTTCCAGATCGCGCTAGCCACCTCCGACCGCGCCGCCTGGGCCAGCGCCACCCGCGGCCTGTCGCCCGCCGACCTCGCCATGCACGTCGTGCTACCCGAAGTGGACGGCCGCCTCTTCGCCGGCGTCGCCAGCTTCAAGGAATCCGCCGCCCGAGATGGCGACCTCGAATACACCCGCCGCGAACACCGCGCCGACCCAGCCCGCATCACCGCCATCGCCGCGCGGATCGAAGCCTGGACCAGGCTTGCCAGCAAGCCCGTCGCCGACCACCGCCTCGCGATCATCCTCTCGACCTACCCCGGCAAGGCGTACCAGATGGCACACGCCGTCGGTCTCGACGCGCTAGCCTCCACGCAAGCGATCGTCGCCGACCTCACGGACGCGGGCTACGCGATCACCCCCGACCCAACTGACCTCGCTACATCACGCATTCACTGGCCGCTTGCCCAGTACCGCAAAGCCCTCGCGCATCTCCCCGAATCCCTACGCAAGGACCTTCAGGAAACCTGGGGCGAACCCACCGAAGACTTCGCCTTCACAGCGATCGACCGGGGCGGGGCGCTCGTCGCGCTCCAACCCGAACGCGGCCGCACCAAGCAACGCGCGGAGGAGTATCACGACCTCTCCCGCTGCCCCTGCCACGCCTATGTCGCCTTCTACCTCTGGCTCCGCGCGCGCGGCACCGACGCGCTGGTCCATGTCGGCGCGCACGGCACGCTCGAATGGCTGCCCGGCAAGTCGGTCGCACTGTCGGACGATTGCTGGCCGGCAGCGCTCACCGGCGCGATGCCCGTCATCTACCCGTTCATCGTCAACGATCCCGGCGAAGCGGCCCAAGCCAAACGTCGCATCGGCGCGGTCACGCTCGGCCACGTCCCCCCGCCGCTCGAACGCACCCGCACCGGCGCAGGTCTCGGTCGCCTAGAAGCCCTGCTCGACGAATTCTCCAACGCCGACGGCCTCGACCCAGCCCGTCGAGACCGCCTGCAACGCGACATCCGCGACGAAGCCACCGCCACCGGCCTCGCCGCCACGCTGGGCCTCGACGATGCGCAATCCCCAGCCGACGCGATCACCCGCATCGACACCTTCGTCTGCGACGTGAAGGAGAGCCAATATGGCGACGGCCTCCACATCTACGGCCGCGGTGAGCAAGGCGAAGCCGAACGCGCCGGTCTCCTGTCCGCGCTCCAAGGCAAGCGCGTTGCATCAGGCCCCTCCGGCTCCCCGTGGCGAGGCCGCGCCGACGTCCTCCCGACCGGCCGCAACCTCTATACAACCGATCCCCGCGCGGTCCCGTCGCGCGCCGCGCATACCCAGGGCGTCAAACTTGCCGATGAACTCGTCCGCCGTCACCTCCAGGACCACGGCGACTACCCCCGCAACCTCGTCGTCGACCTCTGGGCCTCGGCGACGATGCGAACGGCCGGCGAAGAGTTCGCGATGGCACTCCACCTGCTCGGCGCGGAACCGGTATGGGACATGCAATCCGACCGCGTGACGGGCGTCGAGATCCTCCCGCTCGCCAACTTCGATCGCCCCCGCATCGACGTCACCCTGCGCGTATCCGGCCTGTTCCGTGACGCGTTCCCGACGCTCTGCACGATGTTCGGCCAGACTGTTCGAGCCCTAGGCGCGCGCGACGAGCCGGCCGACTGGAACCCGTTCGTTGGCAAGCCAGCCACCGCGCGCGTCTACGGCCCCGAACCCGGCCGTTACGGCCTGAGCATGGGCGACGCGGCCGAGACCTACACAGGCGAAGCGCGCCTGACGGCCGGCCAAGCGTGGCTGTCCGCGTCCAGCCATGCGCTCGACGCCGCTGGGGAAGGGGGCCAGGACACGTTCGACCCTGCCGGCATCCGCGACCGCATCGCCGCCGCCAATGCCTTCGTCCACGTCCAGGACCTGCCCGAAACCGACCTCCTGCTCGCCGCGGATTACGCCGCACACGAAGCCGGCTTCGCCGCCGCGCAGTCGGTCGCGGGGGGCAGCGCCACGCTCTACCATCTCGACGCACGCGATCCGAACCACGCCAAGGCCCGCCCCCTCAACGAGGAGATCGCCCGCGTCGTCCACGCCCGCGCAGCACATCCGGCCTGGGTCGACGGCATGATGCGCCACGGCTTCCGCGGTGGCGCGGAGATCGCCGCAACGCTCGATCACCTCGGCGCCTTCGCGCACCTCGCCAGCGCAGTCCGTCCCGAACTGATCGACCTCTATTACGACGCGACGCTGGGCCGCGACGACGTCCACGCCTTCCTTGCAGAAGCCAATCCCGGCGCGCTCGCGGCTATGCAGGCGCGTTTCGCCGCGCTCCACGCCGCCGACCTCTGGCCGACCCGTCGCAACTCGATCCTCGCAGCGCTGGACCTGCCGGCATGAGCGCATTTGTCGTGAAAGGCTGGTGCCCTGATGCATGGCGCCCGATGCTGGCCGGCGACGGTCTGCTGGTCCGCGTCCGCCCACCGCTCGGTCGCCTGATACGGGAGCAAACGCTCGGCCTGTGCGAGGCGGCGACGGCGCACGGTAACGGCCTGATCGACTGGACCCGCCGCGCGAACCTCCAGATCCGCGGCGTCCGCGAGGAAAGCTGGCGTACATTGATCGACACGCTGCTCGACCTCGACCTGATCGATCCCGATCCGATCCGGGAAGCGCGCGCGAACATCCTCGTCGCGCCGGAATGGCAGACAGGCGACGACACCCACCGCATCGCCGAGCTTTTACGCGCAGGTCTCGCGGACTTGCCCGAACTCCCCGGCAAAATAGGCTTTGCGATCGACGCGGGTGAGACGCCGGTGTTACAGGACGCCCCCGCCGACTTCCGCATCGAGCGCGCTGCATCGGGAACGCTTATCATGCGCGCCGACGGCCGGACCCTTGGCACGCCAGTATTGCCCGGCACCGAAGTCGACCGGTTGATCGCACTCGCGCACTGGTTCGTCGACAGCGGCGGCACCGCCAGTGGCCGCATGGTACGCCACGGCGCGCCTCTCCCGAATTGGGCAGCCGCGACAACCCCTCCTGCCGCAAGCGCGCCACCACTTGGCGTCGGACAACATTCCCTAGGACTCGCGCTAGGCCTCCCATTCGGTCGGATCACAGCGCGCGCGCTGGCACACTACGTCGATACCGAGCGAGCAATTCAAGCGATCCGCATTACCCCTTGGCATATCGCGATCTGCGAAGCCGACGCGGTGCTTCTCATTGAGCCCGACCCGGTCGACTTCATCACCGATCCCGCCTCGCCAACGCTTCACGCGGACGCCTGCGTCGGCGCGCCAGCCTGTCCGCAGAGTACCGTCGAAACGCGCGCGCTCGCCCGACGCCTAGCGCCGCACATCGCCGGACGCCTCCACGTCTCCGGCTGTGCCAAGGGGTGCGCCCGCGCCGCCCCCGCCGACGTCACGCTCACCGGCCGCGAAGGCCGCTACGACCTCGCGTTCAACGCGCGTGCCGGCGCGCCACCCTCCCGCGCAAGCCTCGACGTCGCGCAGATCCTCGCCCAGTTCGGAGCCGCCTGAATGCCGTACGCCTATGAAACCGACGGCGCGGCGATCTACCGCCAGTCCTTCGCGATGATCCGCGCCGAGGCGGACCTCGCCCGGTTCTCGCCCGAGGAAGAGCCAGTAGCGGTCCGCATGATCCACGCCGCCGGGCTGGTCGGCCTCGCCCAACACCTCCGCTTCTCGCCCAATTTCGCCATCGAAGCCCGCCGCGCATTGCAAGCCGGCGCCCCGATCCTCTGCGACGCCCGCATGGTGACCGAAGGCATCACGCGGGCACGCCTGCCCGCCGACAACCGCATCGTCTGCACGCTCCACGCCCCCGAAACGACCGAGCTCGCGCGGACGATGGGCAACACCCGATCCGCCGCCGCACTCGAACTCTGGCGCCCGCATCTCGCCGGCGCCGTCGTCGCGATCGGCAACGCGCCGACCGCGTTGTTCCACCTGCTCAACATGCTCGAAGACCCCGATTGCCCGCGTCCCGCGGCGATCATCGGCTGCCCGGTCGGCTTCGTCGGCGCGGTCGAATCCAAGGCGGCGCTGTGGACCGACCAGCCCGTGCCTTGCGTCGTCGTGGAAGGCCGGATGGGCGGCAGCGCGATCACCGTCGCCGCGATCAACGCGCTTGCGAGCGGCACGGAATGACACCCGTAAGAACTGGGGGCACGATCCACGGCGTAGGCTTGGGCCCCGGCGCGCAGGACCTGATGAGCGTCCGTTCGGACCGCCTCGTCCGCGGTGCGCGCCACATCGCCTATTTCCGCAAGGCCGGTCGCCCCGGCCAGGCGCGAAAGATCGTCGACGGCATGCTCCGCGACGACGTGATCGAATTCCCGATGGAATACCCCGTCACCACCGAGATCCCTGTCTCGGATCCCCGCTACAACGACTGCCTGTCCGCCTTCTACGCCACCTGCATCGACCGCCTCGCAACGCTTGCAAACGCAGGCGAGGACGTCGTGGTCCTCTGCGAAGGCGACCCGTTCTTCTACGGTTCGTTCATGCACCTCTACACCCGCCTCCAGACGATCGCGCCGGTGAAAGTCGTTCCCGGCATCACGGGCATGTCCGGCGCATGGACGGCCAGCGGCGCGCCGATCACCTGGGGCGACGACGTCCTGACGGTCCTGATGGGCACGCTGCCCGAAGACGATCTTGTCCGCCGCATCCGCGACACCGACGCGCTGGTGGTCATGAAGATCGGCCGCCACCTCGCCAAGCTCCGCCGTGCCGTCGCCGCTGCGGGGCGCGAGGCCGAGGCATGGCTAGTGGAATACGCAGCGATGGCCGACCAGCGCGTGACGCGGCTGTGCGATGCGGAGGCGATCACGCCGTATTTCTCGATCCTGCTGATCCACGGGCGGGGGCGGCGGCCATGACTGGCTGGCTCGCCATCGCCGGCCTCGGCCCCGGCGACGAAGCGCTCGTGACGCCCGAAGTCACCGTGACGCTCGCCGAAGCGACCGACGTCATCGGCTACATTCCCTATGTCGCACGCGTCGCCCCCCGCGAAGGCCTGACGCTCCATCCCACCGACAACCGCGTCGAACTCGATCGCGCCACGCACGCGCTCCAACTCACGGCCCGAGGCCACCGCGTCGTGGTCGTCTCGTCGGGCGACCCCGGCGTGTTCGCAATGGCGGCGGCGGTGTTCGAAGCCCTCGAAACCGGTCCGCCAGACTGGCGCGACATCGATATCCGCGTGCTTCCCGGCATCACCGCGATGCTCGCCGCAAGCGCGCGGGCGGGCGCACCGCTCGGGCACGACTTCTGCGCGATCAATCTCTCGGATAACCTAAAACCGTGGGGCGTGATCGAACGCCGCGTGCGCCTCGCCGCCGAAGCCGACTTCGCGATAGCCTTCTACAATCCGCGATCGAAGGCGCGCCCCGACGGCCTGATCCGCATCTTCGAACTCCTCCGCGAAACCTGCGCCGACGACCGCCCCGTCCTGTTCGCCCGCGCGGTCTCCACGCCCGAGGAAACGCTCCGCATCGTGCCCCTGACCGAAGCTCGCGCGGACATGGCGGACATGCGGACGATGATCATCATCGGCTCCAGCCTTACGCGCGTTATCGATCGCCCGGCGGGACCGATCCTCTACACCCCCCGGTCGGCGTCATGATCGAGCCAGCGCATCACATCCGCCACCGCATGCACCTCGCGTCGAGCGGGCAGGGCAGGCCGATCGATCATGATTACCGGGAGCCCAAGCGCGCGCGCCGCATGCAGTTTGGCCGACGCCCCCGTGCCGCCAGCGTTCTTGCAGACCACGACTTCGATGCCATACGCCTCCATCAACCGCCGATCGCTCTCGACATCGAACGGTCCGCGATCGACCACGAGATGATGACGCGGCAACCCCAGCGGCTGGTCGGGCACATCGACGAACCGCAGCAGATAGTCGTGCTGCGGCTGCTCCGCGAACGCGTCGACGTGCATCCGCCCCAGCGCCAGCATCACGCGCCGTTGCGGCCCGTTCAGCGTCGCAACCGCAGCGTCGATATCGGCCACGCGCGTCCACCGATCGCCAGCAACCGGCAACCAAGCCGGCCGCGACAGTGCAATATGCGCGACACCGGCGCGCTCCGCCGCGACGACTGCGTTCGCGCTCATCCGGGCCGCGAACGGGTGTGTCGCGTCGATCAGATGCGTCACGCGATGTTCGCTCAGATAGCGGACAAGCCCCTCGACGCCGCCAAAACCGCCGATGCGCACCGGGATCGGTTGCGCTTTCGGTTCGGCGACGCGTCCGGCATAGCTCAGCACCGCATCGTTGCCCCGCGCAGCCAGCGCCGCGGCAAGCGCGCTGGCCTCGGTCGTGCCGCCCAGCACCAGGATGTTCGACATGGCTGACACTCCCTGGCTGACGATCATCGGTATAGGCGAAGACGGTTTGAATGGCCTGTCCGCGTCGGCGAAGGCCGCATTGGCGCAAGCCGAGCTCGTGACCGGCGCCACCCGCCACCTAGCGTTGCTCCCGGACCTTAAGAGCGCGGTCGAACCCTGGCCAGTCCCGTTCGGCGATGGTGTCACTCGGCTGCTCGCGCACCGTGGCAAGCGCGTCACGATGCTCGTCTCCGGCGATCCGTTCTGGTTCGGCGCCGGTACGTCGATCACACGCCACCTCGATCCCGGCGAATGGGTAGCGCACCCCGCGCCCTCGACATTCGGTCTCGCCGCCTCGCGCCTTGGCTGGCCTATCGAGGAGACCAGTTGCCTGGGTCTCCACGCTGCACCTTTTGCCCGCCTCCGCCAGCACATCGTGCCGGATCGTCGCGCGATCGTGCTGGTCCGTGACGGCGCAGCGGTTGCCGGATTGGCAGGGTATCTCTCCGACCTCGGCTTCGGAAAATCGCGCCTGCACATCCTCGAAGCACTCGGCGGCCCCCGTGAGCGTGTTCGCGACATTGCAGCAGCCGACCTCGGGGATGAAGACATCGTACATCCCGTTGCGGTCGGGATCGTCTTCGCGGGGCAGGGCAAGGTTGTGCCTCGCACATCCGGCCTGCCGGACACATGGTTCGATCATGACGGCCAGCTTACCAAACGCCCGGTTCGCGCGCTGACGCTGTCCGCGCTCGCACCGAAGCCCGGCGAGACGCTGTGGGACATTGGCGCGGGGTCTGGCTCGATCGGCATCGAATGGTTGCTCGCTCATCCATCGACGCATGCCACCGCCTTCGAAGCCGACCCCATCCGCGCCAGCCGAGCCGAGAGCAACGCCGCAGCCTTGGGCGTTGATCGACTTCGTGTGATCCGGGGCCGTGCACCGGAGGCACTCGAAGGTCACGCCGCTCCAGATGCGGTCTTCGTCGGCGGTGGGATCTCCGAAGCCGTGCTCGAAACATTATGGGCGAGGCTGCCAGCTGGCGCACGCCTGGTCGCCAACGCAGTGACGCTTGAATCCGAGGCGTTATTGGCGCGGTGGCACGGACTGAAGGGCGGCACGCTGCTGCGCCTCGATCTGTCGGAAGCCTCCCCGCTCGGCACACGACGCGGCTGGCGCGCGAGCTATCCGGTCGTCCAATGGAGCGTCACGCTGTGATCGTCGCTGGCTTCGGGTTCCGCGCGGAGGCTACGTTGGCATCGCTTCAAGATGCGCTCGCCAGCGCGCGGCAGGGCCAGCCGCAGATCACGCGGCTTGCCACCCCCCGCGACAAGGCTCCGCTGGTCGAACGGCTTGCCGAAGCGCTGGATCTGCTCCTGATCGCTATCGACCCAGATGCGCTACGCGCTGCACAAACGGCCACGAAGTCGGCTTTTAGCCTGAAGATACGCCAGACTGGCAGCGTCGCCGAAGCTTGCGCACTCGCTGCGGCAGGACCCGGCGCGCGGTTGCTGACACCGCGCCACATTTCCCAGGATCGCATGGCGATGTGCGCCATCGCAGAAGGAGCCGCATGACCGTCCACTTCATCGGCGCAGGCCCAGGCGCGCCCGACCTCCTTACGCTCCGCGGGCGCGACCGGATCGCCGGATCGCCCGTATGTCTCTATGCGGGCTCGCTGATTCCTGCGGCGATGCTCGATCATTGTCCGCCCGGCGCCCGCATCGTCAATACCGCGCCCTTGTCGCTCGACGAGATCATCGCCGAGATCCAGACCGCGCACGACGCAGGCCAGGACGTCGCCCGGCTCCACTCCGGCGACCTGTCGATCTGGTCGGCGATGGGCGAGCAACTCCGCCGCCTCCGCGCGCTCAACATCACGTTCACGATCACCCCCGGCGTACCAGCCTTCGCCGCCGCCGCCGCCGCGCTGGAGGTCGAACTGACGCTGCCCGAACTTGCGCAGTCGGTAGTGCTGACTCGAACGCCCGGGCGCGCTAGCACGATGCCGCCGGCCGAGACCTTGGCAGCCTTCGCCGCAACCGGTGCGACGCTCGCGATCCATCTCTCGGTCCACAACCTCGCACAGGTGATCGCGGACCTAACGCCGTCCTACGGCTCGGAATGCCCCGTCGCGATCGTCTGGCGCGCGAGTTGGCCCGACCAGCAGATCGCACGCGCCACGCTCGCGACGATCGCCGACGCCGTGGCGGGCAAACCCGACCGCACCGCCCTGATCCTCGTCGGCCAAGCCCTCGCCGCGCAGGATTTCGCCGAAAGCAGCCTCTACGCGCAAGGCTATGACCGCCGCTTCCGCTCCCAATCGGCGGACTCGAAGTTCGCAGGGCGCGAGGCATGACCCCCGGCCTGCTGATCGCCGCGCCCGCGTCGGGCACCGGCAAGACCACCGTCATGCTCGGCCTCCTCCGTGCGCTCCGCGACGACGGCCTCGCGGTCCAGCCGTTCAAGAGCGGCCCCGACTATATAGACCCCGCCTTCCACCGCGCCGCCAGCGGCCGCGCTTCCTTCAACCTCGACAGCTGGTCGATGCCCTCGACGATGCTCGACACCCTCGCCACCAAGGCCGACGACGCGGACTTCGCGCTGGCGGAGGGCTCGATGGGCCTGTTCGATGGCGTCGCGAAGCCGGGCGCGACCGGCAACGGTGCCAGCGCCGACATTGCCCGCCGGATGGGCTGGCCTGTCGTCCTCGTGATCGACGTCTCGGGTCAGGCACAGTCTGCCGCCGCCACCGCACTCGGCTTCAGCCGCTACGACCCTAGCGTGCACATCGCCGGCGTTATCTTGAACCGTGTCGCCAGCCCCCGCCACGAACGCCTCGCGCGCAACGGCATGGACGCGGTCGGCATTCGCGTGTTCGGTGCGCTCCTGCGGCGCGGCGACTTGAAGCTGCCCGAACGCCATCTCGGGCTGGTGCAGGCAGTCGAACATCCCGATCTCGACGCGCGGATCGCCGAATATGCGAGCTTTCTCCGCGCGCATGTCGACATTCCCGCGCTCCGCGGCGCCGCGACCGCCAGCACTGGGCCGACAAGCGTGCCAAGCTGGATACGCCCCCCGGCTCAGCGCATCGCCCTCGCTCATGACGCAGCCTTCTCGTTCACCTACGCGCACGTCCTCGAAGGCTGGCGGCGCGCCGGGGCCGAAATCCTGCCCTTCTCCCCGCTCGCCGACGAGTCCCCCGCCGCGGATGCCGATCTGGTCTGGCTCCCCGGCGGCTATCCCGAACTCCACGCGGGCAAGCTCGCCGACGCACGCCGGTTCCACGCAAGCCTGACCGAGTTCGCCAAGACCCGCCCGGTTCACGGCGAGTGCGGCGGCTACATGGCGCTGGGCGAGGCTCTGATCGACGCGGACGGCATTCGCCACCGGATGGCAGGCCTGCTCGGTCTCGTCACCAGCTACGCCCAGCGGAAGATGCACCTCGGCTATCGTCGCGCGACGTTGCTCTCGCCGATGGGAGGCGTCGCGGCCGGCGCAGCGCTCACTGGCCACGAATTCCACTACTCCACGATTCTCGATCAGCCCGACGCTCCGCTCGCGCACGTCACCGACGCCGAGGGCAACGCCGTCCCCGAAACCGGCTCGTATCGCGGCAACGTCTCGGGTAGTTTCTTCCACATGATCGCCGCCACTCCATGACCGGCTTCGTCTCGTTCGTTGGCTCCGGGCCCGGTGACCCCGAATTGATGACGCTGAAGGCGGTGTCGCGATTGCAGGCGGCCGACGCAGTGCTGTTCGACGATTTGTCGTCGGCGGTGCTAGGTCACGCTCGCCCCGGCGCCGATCTCGTCGCGGTCGGCAAGCGCGCCGGTCGCCCCTCGCCAACTCAGGCGCATGTCTCGCAATTGTTGGTCGAATACGCCCAGACCGGCATCCGCGTCGTCCGCCTCAAGTCCGGCGACGCAGGCATGTTCGGCCGCCTCGAGGAGGAGATCGTCGCGCTCAGGGCAGCAGGCATAGCCTTCGAGATCATCCCCGGCATCAGCGCGGCGAGCGCCGCCGCCGCTGCCGCGCAGATCCCGCTCACGCGCCGGCTCAACGCGCGTCGCGTCCAGTTCGTTACCGGCCACGACGTCACCGGCGACCTGCCCGAACAGCGCAACATGGCCGCACTCGCCGATCCCGAAGCGACCACCGTCGTGTTCATGCCCAAGCGCACCTTCCCCGCGCTCGCGAAGTCACTGATCGAGCACGGGCTTTCCCCAAACACCCCTGCGCTGATCGCCGAGAATGTCGGCCACCCCGACCAGTCCCTGACCCGCTCGACGATCGCAGACCTCGCCGCGCATTTAGAGGCGGGCTTCTCCGGCAAACCCGCGCTGATCCTTTACGGGCCGCTGATGGACCCAGAAACCGACAGCAAATGATCGACCTCCACCTGATCGGCATCGGCACCGGCAACCCCGATCACCTCACGCGTGCTGCGATCGCGGCGATGAACGCCGCCGACCTCATCCTCCTGCCACGCAAGGGCGACGCGAAGTCGGACCTGATCGACCTGCGCCGCACCATCTGCGCAGACGTGCTGACCGGCGCCACCCGCGTCGTCGAATTCGACCTGCCAGAGCGCGACGCGGCTGCGCCGTACCTAAGCGCGGTCGAGCAATGGCATGATGCGATCGCGGTCGCCTGGCGGGACGAAATCGCGCGCCATTTGCCGAACGGCGGCGGCTTGGCGTTGCTCGTTTGGGGTGATCCATCGCTGTACGACAGCACGCTCAGGATCGCCGATCGGCTACGCGCGGACGGTCTGGCGATGACCGTGACGGTCGAACCCGGCATCACCAGTCTGCAGGCGCTGACGGCCGCTCATGCCCTACCGTTGAATACGGTCGGTGCACCTGTGCTCATCACGACGGGGCGGCGGTTGAGGGCAGGGGGGTGGCCCACGGGCGTCGATACGATCGCGGTCATGCTCGACGGCGATTGCGCGTTCCAGACACTCGATCCGCGCGGCATCGGTATCTGGTGGGGTGCCTATCTCGGCATGGAGCAGCAGACGTTGATCGCCGGTCCCTTGGACGACGTGGCCGGTGAGATAGTCCAGGCTCGAGCCAGTCTTCGCATGCGCCATGGCTGGATCATGGACATCTATCTTTTGCGTCGTCCCGGCTTGGTCGATCGGCTGGGGTTACCCTGAACCTCCGATTGCTAGCGCGTTCAGGGAGTATCCGGGGTGTGCGGCGTAAGCGCCCCGCAGCGAAACCAGTCCGGAGTCCGACCATGGAAAAGATCATCATCATCGCCGTCGCGGCGATATGGGGTGCATCGATGCTGTTCGGCGTGACGCTGCTTGTCGGCAGTCGCTACTCGACCTGTATCCGCCGGTTCGTGACGGGAGACTGAGTACGCTTGAAAGAAGCGATCGGCGCGTTCGAGACGGCGCCGATCGCCGCTAAAGTGCTGATTATTCGAGGTCGTCTTCGTCGACGATGATCGTCGATGCATTCGGCTTGCGCTCGATGGCCGCGAGGCACGCGTCGACGATGTCGTCGTTGAAGCGGTTGAACAACTCGATGCCGTCGTCCTCGGGTTCGTCGCCGCTCAGTTCCTTCAAAACCGCGTACTTGACCGCGAACTCATATTCGTCGCCGTCGAACTCGCCGGAAAATTCGATCTGCTTCTGGATGTCGTTGTCGACGACGCTCGCCTGATCGATTTCGAGGGTATTTGCCATGTCGGAACTCCTGGGGTTTGACCGCCTACTGCCTGCGAGCGGGCGGCAGTGCAAGCGCTCAACCGGGTGGTTTGCTAACCGATTGTAACAAGGGCTTAGGCAGGGCAAGGATAGGGGCATCACTCCTGCCATTGTGAGTCGTCAATGTCGCGTTCCAGCCTGCTTCGTTCCGCCGCCATCCTGTGCTGCATCGCCAGCGCCGCCGCTGCGCAAACCTCCGTCAAACCGTCGCGCGTCAATCCGCTGACCGTCCCCAGCACGCTGCCGTTCCAGGCGCCGCGCTTCGACCAGATCAAGGACACCGATTACCAGCCCGCGCTCGAACAGGGCATGGCGGAACAGATCGCCGAGATGAAGGCGATCGCGAACAATCCCGCGGCACCGACCTTCGCGAACACGATCGAGGCGATGGAGCGCTCAGGCCGCACGCTCGACCGCGCGAGCCAGGCGTTTTTCGGCGTGTCGCAGGCGAACACCAACGATGCGCTCGACGCGGTACGGTCTGCCGAGGCGCCCAAGCTCGCGCAGCATAGCGATGCGATCTATCTCGATCCGAAGCTCTTCGCGCGCGTCCAGGCGCTCTACGCAAAGAAGGACTCGCTAGGTCTCGATGCCGAGCAGAAGCAGGTCCTCGAGATCTATCACAGTGACTTCCTCCACGCCGGCGCGCAGCTGAACGACGCCGACAAGGTCAAGCTGCGCCTGCTCAACACGCAGATCTCGACCGCGACGACCGATTTCCAGCAGAAGCTGCTCGCCGGCACCAAGGCTGGCGCGCTGGTAGTCGACGACAAGGCCAAGCTCGCGGGCCTCAGCGACGCTGAGATCGCAGCCGCTGCCGAGGGCGCGAAGGAGCGCGGCATGCCCGGCAAGTACGTGTTGTCGCTCCAGAACACGACGCAGCAACCGGCGCTCGCCTCGCTCTCCGATCGCGCGACCCGCGCGGCGCTGTTCGAGAAGAGCTGGAACCGGTCGCAGCGTGGCGACGCCAACGATACGCGCGCGCTGATCCGGACGATCGCGCAGTTGCGCGCGCAGAAGGCGCAGCTGCTCGGTTATCCGAACTACGCCGCCTATTCGTTGTACGACCAGATGGCGAAGACCCCGGCGGCGGCGAAGGGCTTCATGACGCAGCTCGTCCCCGCGACCGCAGGCGAGCAGCGTCGCGAGGCGGCCGAGTTGCAGAAGACCATAAACGCGACCGGCGCCGCGTTCCCGCTCGCACCGTCCGACTGGGATTTCTATTCGGACAAGGTGCGCAAGGCCAAGTACGACCTCGACCAGAACGAGCTGAAGCCGTATTTCGAGATCAGCCGCGTACTGACCGACGGCGTGTTCTTCGCCGCGAACCAGCTCTACGGCGTCACCTTCAAGGAACGCCGCGATATCCCGACCTACCAGCCGGACATCCGCGTCTTCACGGTGTTCGACAAGGACGGCTCCGAGCTGGGCCTGATGTATTTCGATTACTGGAAGCGTGACAACAAGGCGGGCGGCGCCTGGATGTCGAACTTCGTCGGCCAGTCGAAGCTGCTCAAGACCAAGCCGGTCGTGTATAACGTCGGCAACTTCACCAAGCCCGCGCCGGGCCAGCCCGCGCTGATCACGTTCGACGACGTCACGACGATGTTCCACGAATTCGGCCATGCGCTGCACGGTCTGTTCGCGAACCAGACCTATCCGCTGGTGTCGGGCACCAACACCGCGCGTGACTGGGTCGAGTTCCCGTCGCAGTTCAACGAGCATTGGGCGCTCGATCCCAAGATTTTCGCGAACTATGCCAAGGATTACCGCACCGGTGCGGTGATGCCGCAGGCGCTCGTCACCAAGATCAAGAACGCGGCGAAGTTCAACCAGGGGTATGAGCTTGGCGAGCTGGTGGCGGCGGCGACGCTCGACCAGGACTGGCATTCGCTGCCGGCGTCGGCAGGACCGCAGGACGTCGACGCGTTCGAAACAAAGGCGCTGAACTCGATGGGGCTGGACACGAAGGACGTGCCGCCGCGGTACCGCACCAGCTATTTCGCGCACATCTGGGCGGGCGGTTATGCGGCCGGCTACTACGCGTATCTGTGGACGCAGATGCTGGATAACGACGCGTATGCGTGGTTCATGGCGCATGGTGGGCTGACGCGCGCGAACGGCCAGCGCTTCCGCGACATGATCCTGTCGAAGGGCCATACCGAGGACTATGGTCCGATGTTCAAGGCGTTCTACGGCAAGAACCCGGATATCGGCCCGATGCTCGAAGACCGCGGCCTGACGGCGACCGCGAAGTGATGCGGCGGCCGTGCAGCGGCCTTTTGGACCGCTGCACCGCACCATATTAAATCTGTAGCGTAACGGTCATCCGACTGTCTCGTCGTGCCAATAGGCGCAGCCCCGGGAGTGACGATCGATCGATCTCGCTAGGGGTTTTCAAGAATGACGATGTTTTCTCGTACGGCCGCGCGGCTGTTGTGCGGCGCTATCGGTTTTGTCGTGGCCGGCGTGCCAGTCACCGCAACGGCGCAGTCGCTGGTTGCCAAGGACGCTGAGCCAGGCTCGCCTGCTACGGTGACCGATCCCGCCGATCCGACAACGCCGCCCGCCGGGCAGGATGATACGATCGTCGTCACCGGCGCCAACACGCGGTCGGTGACGCAGGTCAGCGGCGTCGACATGCAGAAGATCCTTCCCGGCGTCAGCCCGTTGAAGGCGCTCCAGACGCTCCCCGGCGTTACCTTCCTTACTGCCGATCCTTGGGGCAACAACGAGCAGAACATTTCGCTGTTCGTCCACGGCTTCAACGCGCAGCAGCTCGGCTACACGCTCGACGGCCTGCCACTCGGCGACCAGAATTACGGCAACTACAACGGCCTGTCGCCGCAACGTGCGATCATCTCGGAGAACGTCTCGCGCGTGACGCTGGCCAGCGGCGCAGGCGACCTCGGCACCGCATCGACCAGCAACCTCGGCGGTACGATCGATACCTTCTCGAGCGACCCCAAAAAGGACATGGGCGTCCAGGTCGACCAGACGCTCGGCAGCCATTCGACTTCGCGATTGTTCGCGCGGATCGACAGCGGCGACATGGGCAACGGCAACGCGTTCTACATTTCGGGCTCGCGGCAGAAGGCGAAGGCCTGGGATTTCAACGGTATCCAGGGCGGCTATCAGGCCAACGCCAAGTTCGTCCACGATGACAGCAACGGCAAGCTGACGCTCTATGGCGCGTTTTCGGACAAGACCGAGCCGAACGAGGATTCGACCGTCATAACGACGGCCACGCAAGCCACCGCGCCGTATGTCCGCCCGTTCGTCTATCCCAATTTCAACGCAATGCTGACCTATCTCAACTCCGGCGCATACAAGGCAGACGGTTCGAACTACCGCAATTACTACGGGGTCGCGGCACGCACCGACTATCTCGGCTACGTGAAATACGACTGGAACGTCAGCGACCGCGTGACCTTCTCGAACCAGGCCTATTATCATCGAAATGACGGCGTCGGCGTCATCGGCGGCCCGATCGACGTCGCCGGCCTGCCCAAGCTGTTCTCGTTCTACTATCCAGGCCAGAACCTGACGTCGGTGTTCGGCGGCTCGGGCCTCGCGACGCGCACCACCGAATACCGCATCGACCGCGGTGGCCTCGTCTCCACCGTCGCGCTCGATCTCGGCGCGCATCATGTCGAGTTCGGCGCCTGGTACGAGCATCAGAGTTCGTCCGCGTATCGCCGCTGGTATCCGTTCCCAGTCAACGATCCGAGCACGCCGTACCAGCGCCCGCGCGAGGAACTGACACCGCTGATCACGCAGTATCACAGCGAAGTCCGCGTCGACGAATACCAGGCGCATATCCAGGACAGCTGGAAGGTCTTGCCGACGCTCACGATCCAGGGCGGCGTCAAGAGTACGTCCCAGAATGCGTCGCAGCGCGTGCCCACGCAGCCGATCCCAGGCTCGTTCACCGGCTCGGTCGCGTTGCCGGTCGGCAAGATCGACACGCACAAATACTTCCTGCCGCAGCTTGGTGCGCTGTGGGATGCGACCGACAACGAACAGGTGTTCGTCAACGTTCAGAAGAACATCCGCCAGTTCCAGACAAGCGCAGCGGCCGGCCTGTCGCCGTTCGCACTCGGCAGCCAGGCGGCGTTCGACCTGTTCAAGCGGGACGTCGAGCCCGAGACGAGCTGGACCTATGAAGCGGGCCTGCGCTCGCATCATGCACTGAACCTTGGTCCATTGACCGGCTTCGATGGCCAGATCAGCGTCTATCACGTCGACTTCAGCGACCGCCTGCTCGGGATCAGCCCGAACCCGGTAGTGACCGCAGTCGTCAGCGGCGCGGCGATCCTCCAGAACGTCGGTGCCGTGAAGACCGACGGGTTCGACGTTGCCGGCACGTTCCGGTTCGGCTCGCACTTCTCGTTCTACGATGCGCTGTCGTATAACAACTCGCGTTACGAGGAGAACTACATCAGCGGGACGAGCGCCGTCGCCACGGCGGGCAAGAAAGTGCCGGGCAGCCCCGACTGGCTGAACAAGTTCACCGCCTCGGCCAATTACGACATCTTCGACGCGCAGCTCGTCGGCGACTATATCGGCAAGCGGTTCGCGACCTACACCAACGACCTGTCGGTGCCGGCCTACTTCACGCTGTCCGGCCGCATCGCCGCGCACGTACCGCTGTCCGAAGGGCAGGTCGTCAAGACGGCGACGGTCAGCCTCAACGTCACCAACATCACGAACAAGCGCGCCGCCTCGACGCTCAGCATCGGCGCGGCGAGTGGGACGTTCAACCAATTCCCGGTCGCACCGCGCCAAGTGTTCGGGACGATCAGCGTCGGCTTCTGACGCGGGCAGGGGCCTCGGTTTTGCCGGGGCCTCCTACTGGATCGGGAATAGCATCGGTGGATCGCCCGGTTGCCAAGGCGTTGGGCGTATCATGACCTTAGCGAACGGCGACGATGCGAGGTGCATCGCCAGCCACGCATGCAGTCGCTCGAACGGCAGGCCGTCGAAATAGGATCGATCGGTTTGCGCGAACTGACGGACGAACGGCATGATCGCGAGATCGGTCATCGACTGCGGGGTGGTGCCGAGACTGCCGCTAGCACGCAACCTCTCGTCCAGATTGCGGAGCAGCACGGTAGCCGCATCGCGGTGCTCGATCGGGTCGACGTCGTAGCGATCGGCATATTTGTAGCGGTCGAGATGGTGTTTGAAGGCGCCGTCGTTCGTCGCGATCAATCCAGCGTCGTTATCGGTTGGCCACTCGGCGTCGGGCGTACGCGCGCAGGCCCAGCGCATGATGTCGAGGCTCTGGTCGATCACCGTCCCGTCCGGCAGCACCAGCACCGGCACGGTTCCCTTGGGCGACGCGTCGAGCATTGCCGCCGGCTTATCCCGCAAGACGATCTCACGCAGTTCGACCTTACGATCGGCCGCCGCGATCGCGAGACGCGCGCGCATCGCGTAGGGGCACCGTCGGAAGCTGTAGAGGATCGGCATCATCGGACCTGCATAACCCGATCGGGCGTCCAGGTCGCCTGATCCGGAGAACAGTCGGCGCTACCGCGATCGATACCGCGGAACGGCATCGATCGCGGCAAGGCCGTCAACTCAGAAACGGTAGCCGATCGTCGCCTGCACGGTCCGGCGGTTGCCGTACCAGCACCAGTTATAGTTGGCGAAGCACGACGTCAGATACTTCTTGTCGAAGATGTTGGCACCGTTGACCGCAAGGCTAAGCCCCCGCAGCGATGGGGCGAACTTCTCCAGGTCGTAGCGGATCAGCGCATCGTAGACGGTGTAGGACGGGCTGTTGCGGCCCGCGGTTTCGTTCGGCGTGACACCAGCATAGACCTCGTCGACATGCCGGACCGCACCGCCGATCGTCAGCCCTTCGAGGCCACCACTCCGCGGCGCCCAGTCGAGATAGGCTGACGTCCCGCCACGTCCGACGGTTTCCAGCCCACGACCTACACGCGCCGGAGCATCGGCATCGCTGGTAACCTTGACGCGCTGCCGGCTGAACGCGACGCGCGCGTTGAAGCCGTAGGGCAGGGGGGCACTCCCCTCAAATTCAACACCCTGCGAACGAACGCCGCCGGTCTGCCGAGATACGCTGAAATTGGGCGTCGACGTCAGGACGTTGGTCTGGTCGATACGGAACCACGCACCGGACAACAGGATTTGCGTTCCGGGGATGCTGAACTTCGCACCGGCCTCGATCTGCTTGCCGAGCGATGGGTCTGCCAGCCCGGGCTGGCCGTTGCTCTGCGTGATCGGACTCGCTTGCTGTTCGAACGACGTCGAATAGCTGACGTACGGCGCCAGACCGAACGGCAGCGTATAGAGGGCGGCCGCACGATACGTGAATTTCTTATCGTGCTTGACACGCCCGTCCTGTTGCGCGCGTGCCCAATCCTGCCGCCCGCTCAAGACTACGCGAAGGTCGCCCAGTGCCATCTGGTCCTGTGCGTAGATGCCCTGCTGACGCTGCTGTACGTTGATCGAAAACTGGCCACCGATCTGTTCCGGGGTCGTCGGGACCGTCACCGTACCGTAGACCGGGGCAAAGCCGTTAAGGGGAGGCGCGACGCCGAACGCTGCAAGCTCGCGCGAGTGCGCGACTTGGCGGTCCACACCGAACAGGAGCGTGTGCTTGATCGGGCCGGTCTGGACGGTGCCGGTCAGCTGGTTGTCGAACGTCCAATTGTTGAGCTGCTCGCGAGTAGCGTAGGACGCGCGGCTGAAAGTCTGCTGCGTCGGGTCGGTCGTGTCGAGGCCGCCTGCGGTATAGATGAGCCCGAGCGCCGACTTCACATATTGATAGCGACCCGACGAGCGGAATGCCCAGCCACCACCGAAATCATGACGGAAGATGTAGGTGAGTGCCGCCTGCTCCCGGCTGAAGCGGTTGCCGGCCTCGCCGCCGTCGAAGCTGGTCGGCAACTTGCCGTTGGGGTTGGCGAGCAACGTACCGCTGGCCGGAAACACGCCGTAATCGCCGTTGTACGGATCATGCGAATAGGCGCCGAGCAGCGTGAAGCTGGTCGAGCTGCCCGCACCCGCCGTTACTGCGCCCGAGATCGTCTGGCGCTCGCGCTTGCCGAACTTTTGTTGCGTGTCGGCACCGTTCGCGCTGCCGTTGATCCGCCAGAGAACGCCTTCGCCGGCTCGGCCACCGATGTCGGCATCGACGCGATAAAGATCGTAGTTGCCATAGGTGCCGCTGATCGCGCCGTAGAGCGCCTGGTCGAGCGGGAGCTTGCTCGATTCTGCGACCAGGCCACCGGGGCTCGACTGGCCGTACAATACCGATGCGGGGCCCTTGATGACTTCGATCCGGTCGAGCCGCGAGACGTCCACCTGAGGCACCGCGTAGCCGGACGGGCTGCCGAACTGCTTCAACCCGTCGAGATAGACCGGGGCATCGAAGCCGCGTAGCTTGAACTGATCATAGACCTCGCCGCTTGACCCGCGCGTTTCGGGGGTGACGCCGGCGACGAACCGGAGCGCCTGGTTTAGGTTCTGCAAACTGCGTCCGGCAATGTCGTCGGCGGTGATGACAGTGATCGACTGCGGCGTCTCGGCGAGCGGCGTATCGGTCTTGGTCCCGGAGGACGCCTGGTCTCGCGGATGCTGTCCGGTCACGACGATCACGTCTGAGGCGTCTTCATGCAAAGTCTGCGCATAGCCCGGCGCGGCGGCGAAAGCCGCGGAGCCCAGCAGGATGGCGATGCCAAGACGACGTGTCATATGATTCCCTTTACGTTATCGCACCCCGCTAATGTTTTTGATAACTATTATCAATAGCCGCACTGTCACCAAGTCATATAGCGCTTGCCTCTGCGGCAATATGGCAACACCTAGCTCCGAACAGCGTAAGCAGACGGACGACTGAGATGAGCGGCAAGATACTGGCGGTGGAGATTGCGACGGCGGGGGACGTATCCTGGTTTTCCAAGCACCCAGACCGCCGACTGCGGATCCGCAATATGGTGGTAGGCGAGTTCAGCGACGTCGATGGCCAGCCCCCCGTTGGCATGGCGTGGCGGACGATCGTATTGGAAGCACAGCCGGGTGCCCGTAGCCGCCAAGCGATCGCACTTCCGATCGGTATGGATGTCGACGCGTTCGACGACGACGATCTGTTCGATCTGTTCCTGCGCGTTGCTCCGCCCGGCGCGCGGAAAATGATTGCAGCATTGCGCCAAGTTAAGTTGCCCGGCAGGCCCAAAAACTGAGTCCGTCTCGCGTGGTTCAGCGGCCCGCATACGGGAACAAATATGGGGCAAGGGGAGGCTTTCCCGTGATGGACTGCGCTTCTAACTTCGCCGCCGCCTGCTAGCTTGAGTGATAGTGACGCGCTGCCGAAGGGCGCTGCGTCCTCGGTGCCCTGCCCGGATACGAGAGTGTCGCACGGACGGGCGGGGCACCTCGTTCATTTCTAATTCACCTTCGAACGGCATATCGCGAAGTAGAGGCATCGCCCAAGTAACGCGTACCTTCAGCGCCCCGTCGGTTTCAGTCACACGGACGGACGGGGCGCTATTTCACTCCGGTTAAGCCAAGCCCTGCCGCGACAACCGCGCATCGATCAGGTCGAGTTCGCGCCCGAGTTGCTCCGCCAGTTCTACCCCGATCTCCCGGCGCCGAGCTAGGTCGAAGATCGCGTTGCGCTCCGCCCGCACCGCCGCAAGCCGCATGTCCCGTTCGATCTTGACGTCGCCCTGCCGCGCGCGGTCCTCCGGCCGCGACGACAGGCTGTCGATGCGTTCGCGGTATTGGTCCATCAAGCGCGCCGCGACATCGGTGAAACGGTCCGGATCGTCGCGCCCCTCGGCCATCCGATGTTGGACGCGGTCGAGTTCGGCGATCGCGGCGTTGGCAGCGACCAGCCGCGCCTGATCGCGCGCGGCACCAATGCCGGTTTCGGGCGGCAGGCTGAGGCCCCGCAGCAGCAACGGCAGCGCGACGGCGGCAATGACCAGCGACGACAGGATGACGCCCGACGCAAGGAAGATAACGAGATCGCGCGCCGGGAAGGGCGTACCGTCGGCGAGGCTCAACGGCAGCGTAAGCGCGCCTGCCAAGGTGATGGCACCACGCGCGCCGGCGCACGACATCGCCGCAATGATGCGCCGTGGTGGGCTTTCGCCCGCGGTCGTATCGTTGCGCCGCCGTGCTCGAAGAAGCGTGAACTGAAGTGAAACCCAGACCCAGCCGTAGCGAAGGATCGCCAACCCGGCGACGACGGCAATGACATAGACGGCCAACCACCACGGGCTGACATGCCCGGTCGACGTAACAGTGTCTCGGGCGCGAACGAACACTTCGGGCAGTTGCTCGCCGAGCAGCACGAAGATCACGCCGTTCAGGGTGAACTGGAGCATGTCCCACACCGCGCGCCTGCGGATGCGCGTTCCGGCGGCGACCGCTGTGGTCGCGTCCGTGAAGGTCATCGCGATACCCGCGGCGGCGGCGGCGAGGACGCCAGACGCGTGGATGTGTTCGGCCAGTAGATAGGCGGCGAACGGGATCAGCAGGCTGACGAGGATGTTCGATCCGGCTTCGTCACCGAACCGTCGTGCGAAGGCGCTCTTGGTCGCGACGATGCCGAGCGCGACGCCGACACCGATCGCAACCCCGGCGACCGCCATCCACGCGAAGGTCGCGGCGGCATCGGCGAACGAGAAGGTACCGGTCAGTACGGCGGCGATCGCAAAGCGGACGCAGACCAGGCCGGACGCGTCGTTCAGCAACGCCTCGCCTTCAAGGATGTGCATCATCCGCTTCGGGATCGGTGCGTTCTGGGCGACCGCGGAGACGGCGATGGGATCGGTCGGCGACACTACCGCTGCGAGTGCGAACGCGACGCCGAGCGGCATCGCCGGGATCAGCCAGTGCACGAACAAGCCCATGCCCAGCACGGTGAGGAAGACGAGCCCCAATGCGAGCCCCAACACCGCTCCGCGATCGCGAAACAGTTCGTCCTTCGGAATGCGCCAGCCATCGAGGAACAGGAGCGGCGGCACGAGCAGCAGGAAGAAAAGTTCGGGATCCAATTCGACCCGGACGTGCGCGACCATGCCGATCAAGGCGCCAAGCGCGATCTGCACCAGCGGCCGGGGCAGCGCCGAGGGCAGCATGCGCGAGACGATGCCGCTCACCACGACGGCGAGCAACAGGAACAGGCACAAGGTCACAATCTGCAAACCGGACTCCCCGAGGATTTGGACGCGCGGCAGGCACGCAGACGCGCGATCTAGAGGACCGGCGAGTATCCGGTATCAGATAGCAGAGAACCGGAAATTTCGGAAGCGCGCTGCACCTTTTCCCGCCGCGTACAGTCCCGGTCGCAGCATCAGGAAACCGCCGCGAACATTGTGGTGGTAGCCCGACACCTCCATCCCGCGATCGAACCGGTGCCACGTTCGGCCGCCGTCGCCGCTGGTGTCGTACGTGACGATATGCCGATCGTTGGTCACGCGGATCCGCATCGAACGGCCATGCGGGTTCGTGGGACGGCCACGTTCGGCGCCATATTGGTGAGTAACGAACCGATCGCCGTCGAAGCCGAGACCGCAATAGAGCTTGTCGTCGTAGAACAGGATCAACCCGGCGGTGGCGCCGGGATCGATCGCGACATCGCATTCGAATTGGTAGCGCGTGTCGCCGGCGATCAGCAGCAGCGGCGAGGAGTCGACGGGCGCACTACCGCTGGCGGCGAGCGTCAGGGTTTTGCCGGAGACAGACGCGCGTTTCGCCTCGTCGGGGCGGGGGCGGAAGAAGCTCCATTTCGTCCCGAGCGCGAGGGTCTCGAAATTGTCCGAGAGTATCTGGCCATGCGGGACTGCGGTGCCACCTTTCGGTTTCGCAAGCGGCTTCGACAGATCGCCGCCCTTCATCCGGAACCAGCCATCGGCGGTCCACTCCACGGGATCGAGCAGCGTCTGGCGTCCGAGCGTCCAATAGCCGTTCTCGAACCCGTGATAGAGTGCCCACCAGTCGCCTGCCGGCCCTTCGACGAGCGAGGCGTGACCCCGCGACCACCAGCGTTCGGCGGTGTCGGTGGTGCGGACAATCGGGTTGGCGGGACAATCCTGCCAAGGGCCGTGGATCGACCGGGATCGCGCGGCGATCACCATGTGGCCGGTCGGGGGCCCAGCGGTGCCGCCAACCGCGGTAATGAGGTAGAACCAGCCGCCGTGGCGGACGATCTTGGGCCCCTCCGGCGAGAACCCCTCGACAATCCAGTCCTCGGGATAGCGCCACGGATCATAGACGTGCTCGACCGCGCCGACCGTCGACAGGCCGTCGGCGGCGAGGCGGATACGGTCGCCGCCCGAGAGGAAGAGCCAGCGGCTGCCATCCTCGCCGACGATGTGGCACGGGTCGATATGCTTGTGCAGGCCGAGATCGACGGGATCGCTCCACGGGCCCTCGATGCGGTCAGCGTGGATCACCCAGATCGAATTCGGTTCGGCTTTCACGGGAATGTAGAGGAAATAGCGGCCGTCATGCTTCTCGAGGCTGACCGCCCAGACGGATCCGATGTTGCGCGTGAGGGCTGGGCCCACCGGTTGCCAGTTCACCAGATCGCGCGAGTGCCAGATGACGAGCCCCGGATAGGAATCGAAACTGGAGAAGGTCATGTAATAGTCCGACCCGTCCTTGAGGATCGCAGGATCGGGCCGATCGCCGGCCATCACTGGATTGAGGAAGCGGCCGTCGCCCAGATCGGCGATCCGCTGGTTATCCAGACCGCGACGCCAATCGGGGGCGGCGGGCGTAGTCTTGGCTGCGGTACGGGCAGGCGCCTCGCCGGGGACGAGCAACGCGCCGGCTGCGCCGAGCGTGGTGAAGGCATCGCGTCGCGTGAAAGTCATGATCGGACCTTTCGGATGTCATCGGTGCGCTGGCGACCGTGGACGAGCAGCGCGGTGTGATACGCGACCGGAGGTTTACCGCGCGCGGTATCGGCGATCGTGAGCCACGCCATCGCCTCGGCGACACGCGTGGCTGGTTCGAGCGGGATGCGCGCGAGTTCGACGTCGAACGGCGCGAAATACGCGGGTTCGCCCTGCCATTCGACGAGGCGCTCGCGGGCTTGTTCGATCGACCAGTCGTGGAGGTGGATACCGAGATCAACGAGTGCGCGGGCGACGCGGAACAGGAGCCAGTGAATGTGGCCGAGCGCGTCGTGCGGATCGGTGAAGGCGCCGGCCCGTTCGGCGACCTGCTCGGCGTAGATGCCCCAGCCTTCGACGAAGGCCGACGCGTAGTCGATGCGGAGCGGATGGGGCGGGGTGGCGCCTTCCAGACCGAGCTGGATCATGTGGCCGGGAAGGAGTTCGTGCCCGACGACGCTGGGAAGAGTCCATCTGGGGCGGCGGCGGATGTCCTTGAGGTCGACGATGTAGGCGCCGGGGCGGGTCGGGGTCGGGACTTCGCGGTAACCGGCGCGGCCGCTAGCGATCTCTTGCGCGGATAAGGGGCGGGCGCTGGCGTTCAGGCACCATGCTGGGAGTTGGCCGAACCCCGCCGGGATATGGGTGCGGGCGGTGGCGAGCATGCGGTTCATGTCGTCGATCGCGTCTGTTCGGCCGGCGTCGGTATCGGGGTAGAGATAGCGCTCGTCCCGCCAGAGCTGCTCGTAGCGTGCCGCGACCGTGCCTTTCGGTGCGCCGATCCGGTCGAACAGGCGCGTGGCGCGGGCATGGAGACGGTTCAGCTCGACGAAGAGTCGGCGTTCGGCAAAGGCTGGCGTCATGGTACCGAGCGAGCGTTGGAGTTGCAGCGCGTACCAGTCCGCCCCGCCCCGGAGCCGTCCGACGCCCGGGGAGGAAGGGGCGGTGTCGCGGAGACTTTCGAGCGCGGCTATCTGCCGGTCGATCGCCGGGTTCGTGGGGACGGTTCGAAGCGCTCCAGCCGTGCGGTCGAGAGACAGGTGGGGAAGGATGATGCCGGCTTCGGCGTCGGCGAGGATTGCGGCTGTGTCCGCGTCGATTTTGGTGGCATCGGGACGTGCCGCCTTCCAGGCGCCGGTCGTCGGGGTGACGCGGTAGGGGCTACGTCCGGTGCGGCCGAAGGCGGACCGGGCGATAACGGCGTCGATCGCGAGACCCGCGCGCGCGGTCATCAGGTCGAGGCGGTCGCCCGGTCGCAAGGACTGCGCGTCGAAGGGGGCGAGCAGTTGGAGTGCGTCTTCTGGATCGGTCGCTGCGGCTGCGTCGAGGGCTTGGCGTAGAGACGTGGTGGATTGTGCGTGGATCTTTGCGGGGACGAAGGCTGCGGAAGCCAATCCGGTAAGCACCGTTCGGCGGTTTGGAGTCATCCTACACACTTCCGTTCGCGCTGAGCGGAGTCGAAGGGTGCGCCCCAAGGTAGGTGCGCTTCGAGTTCGCTCGGCACGAACGAGATGGGGGTGGGCCCACGCCGGGGGTCAGGTGACGGGAGAAGCGTCATTACGCGTGCGTCATCGCGGCAACGCCACGCGGTTGTTGGCCTGGGTGATCTCCGGCTCATCTCCGGCGAGCGCTATGCGAACGGCCAGAGCCGCGGGATCGACGCGAGACGGGATCGCGAGCTTCACGATTGCGGTCTTCGGCCGAAGATCGAGCGGGGCTGCTAGCGGGGAAATGCTCGCAGTGGCGACGATGTTGCCCGTCGCATCGACCAGTTCCGCACGGCCGCCTTTCGCGTCCTTCGCGCCGAGGCTGTGGACGATCACCGTTACGCTCCGGCCCTTCACGACAACGTCGTCCGTGCCGATGCCGAGGTCGGCGCGCTCGTCCACTGGCGCGCCGGCCTCGACCAACGCGAAGTCGAACACCGTCGTGCCGGGTGCGAACGTGACCTCGGTGCTCGCGCTGCGTTCGAGTGTCATGGTCCGCGCAGCCCCGATCGGCGCGATCGTCTTGCCCCCGTCGGTGCTGCTCGAAGCCTGCATTGACCAGCGGCCAGCGGTGACGGTCCAGGTCGACATCGCCGCTTGCTGGGCGTGGTCGGTAGTATTGTACGCAATCACGCGGAACCTGGTGGGTGTGGCGCCCGGCAGCAGGATCGCGACGCGCTCGGCCGCGCCCGGCTCGGCGAAGCGCCAGCTCACAGTGTTGCCCGGCCAGCTCTGGTTGCGGCGGAGCGCAACGCCCCCGAGGCGTTCGCGTTGTAGAATCTCGCTCGGCTGGTCGACGCGGTCGCTCCACCAATGGCCTTCGGTGTACATGTCCATGTGATGCGACTTGTCGGCGATCGCGTCGGCGTGGAGCGCTTCCAAGGGGGCGGTGTCGCCCGTCGCGGCCCAGGCGGTGTAGCGGGAGAACGGGTCCTCAGACTTGGTCGCTGCCAGCTTGGTGCGCGCTGCGGCACCGCCGGGAAGCGCGTCGAACGCGTTCTCGTTGAACTCGGCCAGCGCGCCGGGACCGGCCTTCGCGAGGCGGGATTCGATCGGACGGAGGTATTTCGCATCTCCGGTGTAGCGCCATGCGGCCCAGGTCGCCTGTAGCGAGGTGGTGATGCCACCGCCGTCGCCGGTACGCTCGGCATCGGTGCGCCAGTTGATCTCGTTGGGATAGCTCCAGCTGCCTTCCGGGCCTTGCTTGCCGTGTGCCATCCAGCCGTCGATCACGCCGGTGACGAGACCGCGCGCGAGCGGGTTGGCGTTGTAGAGGCCGACGAGCATCGGGCCGTGCATGACGGTGAAGGCATAGGGTTTCTGCCATTCCCACGCGCCTTCGCGGTACATTTTCCGCCCGCCATACCAGTTGCTGGCGAAGTGCATGTGACCGGCTGGGTTCTCGAGGATCACGGTTTGCAGAGCGCGCGTGTTGTCCATCAGGCGCTCGACCGCCTTGGGTTCGCCCCAGTTGAGGTAGAGGCGCTCGGCGTTGCTGTTCAGGCCCTCCTCGTACGCGTGGAGCTCGTCGGCGGTGATATAGCCGAGCCCGTTCACGATCATGCCGTTCTTGTAGACCGCGTCGGACAACGCGCGGAGCGAAGCGTTGATCTTGTCGGGCTCGACACCCATCAGCGCTAGGCCGGGCCATTGCTGCGTCAGGTCGGTGTCGTCGGAAAGGCCGCCGCCGAAATCGCCATAGGGGACCTGGCGCTCGTCGATCCACCACGTGACGAACTGGCGGACGCGCTTGAGGTCTTCGAGTTGGCGGAAGGCCCATAGGGGGACGCCGGCGGGGGCGATCGGTTGGGCGAAGGTCGGCAGGTTTTCGGGGCGATAGTTTATGTCGGCCCAGTATGCGCGGGCGCGCGCATTGTCGGGGTCGACGCGGAGCAGGTCGGAAATGTCGGCGAACAGGCGCTGGTAGAGGCCGGCGCGCTTCGAGGCGGTGTGTTCCTCGACGAGGAAGCCCCAATTGTCCTTCACCTGCGCCATGCGGTCGGCGATGTGTTCGGGCAGGGCGGCGGTGCGGGGTTTGAAGACGAGGCGGATCTTGGCACCGTTCAACGCGGTGGCGTCGAACTCCGGGGCGGCGCTGGCGATCGTAAGATAGAGGCTGTCGTTCGGCAGGATGCGGTCTCGCAGGTCGAGCCAGAGCGTGCGCGCTTCGTTCGGGCGGACCGAGACGGAGAGGTCGATCATGTCGCGGCCGGGCCAGATCGGGTCCTTCACGCGGATGTTGAGCGCGATCAGGCCGGCGGCGTTGGGCTTGGCTTTCAGCGCCGGGATGTCGAGGGCGATGCCGTCGAGGCCGTCGTTGAGGTTCTGCCAGCCGTAATCGAACGCGCGGGCTAGCGGGCGGTCGGGGAGCGCGTCGCCGAAGCTTGCCGGGATCAGGATATGGACGATCGGCGCGGCGTCCGTGCGGCGGACCGGGGCGCCGGATGCGCCGCCGTTGCCGGCGCCGACGGCCGCCTTCAGGCCGGCGGAAGGCATCGCGACGACGGTGCTGCGCTCGTCGGGGGCGAACCGGCCGGTGATGTAGGCGTTCAGGGGCGCGAGTGCTGCGAGGTTCGGCGAGGCAGCGGCATCGATGGTGTAGGAGAGCTTGAAGCTGCCGGTCGGTTCCGAGCCCGCGCCGATGTCGTAGGCCCAGAGTTCCTGGATCGGCTGCTCCTGCACCGTGTTGGTGAAGCTGAGCGTGCCGCCGGTGCGGGGGGGGAACTGATCTACGCTTCGGACCGTGCCTTGCGGGCGGGTGGCGAGCAGGGAGGTCTTGCCGTCATCGCTCCAGTCGAGGCGGCCGAACGCCGCGCCGCGAATTTCGACACGATTGACGCGTTCGTTCGGTGGGATCGTCAGGGCGTAGCGCTTGCCGCCTTCAACATAGGTGTTCCAGTCGGGCAGTTCGAAATAATCGTCGCGGCCGGACAGGCGGGAGCGGTTGTAGACGCCGGGCCAAGTCGTCTCGGCGATGCCGTCGACGCCCTTCCACATCCATTCCTTGAGGTCTTTCGCGTCGGCGAACTCGACTTTCCGGACTCGGGTGACGGAGGTGTCTAGGACGGGCGGGGCAGCCTTGTCCCAGCCGTAGCGGTGGAGCCACGCGGTGCGCTTTTCGGTGGGTTCGGTCGTGGGGGCGGGGGATGGTTCGCGCTTGTCGGCGAGTGCTGCGACGTCGGTGGCGGGCAGCAGGCGGTCATAGACGCGGATCTCGTCGAGGTCTGAGCCGCGCATGAAATTGTAGCGGCTCTGGACCTGGTGCGGCGACATGACACGGCCGGCGAGACCGAACTGGTCAAGGCCGCTGTCGAGGTCGGCCTTCTGGTCCTTCCGTGCAACCAGCTTGCCGTTCACGAAGAGTTGCACGCCGACGGTCTCGTCCCAAGCGAAGGCGATGTGTGACCAAGCGTCAGCGGCTGGCGCTTGCGGAATCGTCCAAGAGACGCGAATGCGCGAGAGGTTGGCGTCGGTGACGAAGGCGTCGAAGCCATGGCCGTTCCAGTCGATCCGCAGGAACGCCATGTCCCAGCTCGAATGGTCGGCGAACCCGGTGCGGAAGATCACGAACGGGGCTTCGCCGACGGGGGTGCGGGCACGCCAGAAGAAAGCGAGCGTGCCACGGTCCGCGCGAATGTTGCCGGGAGCTTTCCAGGCGACATAGCCATCGTCCGCCCAACGTGCGGCACCGCCGATCGCACCATCCGGCGTGATGTCGACGCCGCTGCGGAAGTTGGGGACGGGGTCGCCGGTGGCGTAGTCGGCGGTGAGGCTCTTGTCGGCGGACGCGCGGAAGAGGAGGCCAGTCGCGTCCTGCGCGGCGGCGGACGCGATGCTGGCAAAAGCCAGTGCAAGAACGGACGCCGTGGTGAAACGCTTCACTGCTCTCTCCTGGGGGCCAATCGGCATTGAGCGACTTGGCAAAGTGTTCGTCGTCCTAAGCTTGTTCTCCCGCGAAGGCGGGAGCCCAGTCTGGGCTCCCGCCTTCGCGGGAGAACAAGGGGCGGGGGGTCAGCCCGCGTCCACTCTCGCCAGGCGCGGCGACAGCAGGTGCACGACGGTGATCGCAATCAAATACGTGCTGCCGGCGACAGCGAAGATCAGCGTGTAGCTTCCCGTCGTTTGCAAGACGTAGCCGGTGAACTTGGCCATCATCATGCCGCCGATCGCGCCGACCGTGCCGCCGATCCCGACCACCGACCCGACCGCGCCACGCGGGAACATGTCCGATGGGATCGTGTAGAGGTTCGCCGAGAACGCCTGGTGCGCGGCCGTCGCCAGTCCGACGATGCCGACCGCAAGCCAGAGATTGTCGACATATTGCGCGAAGAAGATCGGCATAACCAGGAACGCGCACGCGAGCATCGTAATCTTCCGTGCGAAATTGGCGGAATGGCCGCGCTTCATAAGCTTCGAGGACGACCAGCCGCCCGCAACGCTGCCAACATCGGAGAGAAGGTAGATCGCGACGAGCGGCGGTCCAAAGCTCTTGAGATCGAGATGATAGGTCTTGGCGAGGAAATCCGGCGTCCAGAACAGGAACAGCCACCAGATCGGATCGATCAGGAACTTACCCAGAGCGTACGCCCAGGTCTCGCGGTAGCCGAGCAGCTTGAGCCAGCCGATCTTCTTGGCAGGATCCGCCGGATCGCTCTCGATATGCGCAAGCTCGGCAGGCGACAGCTTCGCCACCTCGCGTGGACGGCGATAGATCGCGATCCAGGCGACCAGCCAGATCAAGCTGATCGCACCGGTGATGATGAACGCCATCCGCCAGCCGAACGCGATCGTGATGATCGGCACGATCAGCGGCGTGATCACCGCGCCGATATTGGCGCCCGCGTTGAACACGCCGGTCGCAAACGCGCGCTCCTTGGCGGGGAACCACTCCGAGACAGCCTTGATCCCCGCGGGGAAGTTGCCTGCCTCGCCCAGGCCGAGCACAACGCGTGCAGCGGAAAACTGGAACGCGTTGCCCGCAAACCCGCACAGCGTATGGCCGAGCGTCCAGATCACGAACGCCACCGAATAGCCGATCCGCGCCCCAAGCACGTCGACGATCCGGCCGAAGCTCAGATAGCCGATCGCATAGGCCGCCTGGAACCAGAAGATCACGTCGGCGTAAGTCGTCTCGTTCCAGCCGAGTTCGGCGGAAATCGTCGGCTTCAACACGCCGATCATCTGGCGATCGACATAGTTTATCGCAGTCGCCGCAAACAACAGGCTGCAGATCAGCCAGCGATACCGCCCGATCTTGCCCCCTATGCCCGCGTCGCCGCTCCCGGCAGTACCTGCTGAGCCTACCTCCGGCATGTTTAAGCTCGCCATTGGGCTTTCTCCTAAACGAAGCCTCTAGCGGGCCTTGATGGTGCAGTGGACGGCGAACCGTCCGTCAAAACGTGCCTCCACCCGATCGTCGATCGTGACCGGATGGACGCCGGTGACCGCGCCCGTCGAAACCCATTGTCCCGGCAACAATGCGATGCCGCGCGCGGCCATATGCTCGAGCAGATAGCGCACCGCACCGAACGGGCCATCGAGCATCGTTGCACTCGTAGCGGCCCCGATCAAGGCATCGTTGATCCACAGTTCGACGGGCCACTCATTGATGTCACCCTCGCGCCATCCTTCCGCATCCGCACCCACGACTAGCCCATTATTGTTGCCAAAATCGGACACCGTGACAGTCGGACCAAGTGCGTTGATGCCCGGGAAGGGCGAACTGGCAATCTCAATTCCGACATGCACCGCGTCGATCATCGCGCGTGCCTCGTCCACCGTATAGCGCAGCTTGGCGGGATCGGGCGCCGTACCGATCCGCAACAGGAATTCAGCCTCGGCGGCAGCAAAACCTTGCGCAAAGACCGGCATCGCGACCGGTTCCACCCCGGCCAACGCGACTTCGTCCGCGAAGATCGGCCCGGTCAGGCGGTCGACGCCGTCGAGCGGCGGATTAATCCGGCCGACTTTCCATCCGGCGATGAAACCTTCGACAAGGCGCAACGCCTCGTCCTGTACAGCGTACCCCTCGGCAAGTGTCGTCGGAACATTTCCCGGGAATTCCGCAAGGGAAGTCCCGATGCGGCGTGCCTCGACGAACGTCCGGGCGATGCGGCTGATATTCTCGGTCGTGTCCGGCTGTACCACCAAGAACCCCTCCTATGTATTCGCAGTGATCTGCGTTTCTCGGAGCGTATGGGAAACCGGTGTCATTGACAAGCGCATTGGCGGGCTCTCGTGTCATGGACGTTCAATGTGGGGCGTGACTAGTCGGCTCGCGATCACCGAGCTATGCCCACGCGATGCAGAAAACCGGTCAGCCAACGATCAACGACGTGGCGCGGATCGCGGCCGTGTCCAAGAAAACCGTGAGCCGCGTCATCAACCGGTCGCCGCTCCTCAACGACGATACGCGCAAGCGGGTCGAGGATGTCATCGCCGAGCTCGGTTATATTCCCAATCCGCAGGCGCGGGCGCTAGCGCTGCGGCGGAACTTCCTGATCGGTCTGGTTCACGACAACCCGAATGCGCAGACCGTGCTCAACGTGCAGCAGGGCATGCTGGAGGCGTTGCACGGGACCGAATTCGAGATGGTCGTCCGCCCGCTCGATCGTGGGTCGGCAACGATGCTCGACGATCTTCGGCATTTTCTCGAACGGCAGCGCCTGTTCGGGGTGCTGTTGATGCCACCGGTCAGCGAGAATGATTCCGTCGCGAAACTCTGCGAATCGATCGGCTGTCGGTACGTCCGGATGGGCTCTGCGGTAATCGACGATACCGACCACATGGTTGCATCGAACGACCGTGAGGCGGTGCGGGCAGCGACCGAATATCTGATCGAGCAGGGACATAGGCGGATAGGCCTAGTCGCCGGGCCGCACGGATTCCGGTCGGCCCGTGAGCGACGCTTGGGATTCGAGGACGCGCTGGCTGCGGCGGGGATCGCCCTGCCTCGCAGCATGATCGCGGACGGTAACTACACGTTCGAGTCGGGACTGGTGGCGGCGGAGCGGTTGCTCGACGTCATGCCGCGACCCACCGCAATCTTCTCGTCGAACGATGAAATGGCGGCGGGGATCATTCACGCCGCGCGGCAACGTGGCCTGGAAATCCCGCGCGACCTGTCGATCATCGGCTTTGACGACACGCCGATCGCCGCGCATGTCTGGCCGCCGCTGACGACGGTGCGGTGGCCGATCGCGTCAATGGCACGCTCCGCTGCGTTGAAGTTGATCGCCGGAGCGGACGATGGCAGCGATCTGGTTGAGGAACCCTCGCTGTTCCTCTCGACGCTGATCCGGCGCGCGTCGGTTTCCCCTCCCGCTGACATCGAGGCTTGAGAAGAGAGCCGAAGGCAGTTGCGCATTATCCTGACACCGGTTACCTAATTGACCGAGGATCGCGTCAAGCGGCAAGGAGGATGGACGATGGCAAGGGCTCTGGAACTGCATCCGGACCGCCTTTTTCCGGCGGAACCGACGACGCGTGCGATCGCGCGGGCGCTGTACGCGGAGGTGGGTGGTCTGCCGATCGTCAGTCCGCATGGGCATACCGATCCGACCTGGTTCGCGGACAATGCCAACTGGACCGACGCGACCTCATTGCTACTCGCGCCAGACCATTATCTTTACCGGATGCTCTACAGTCAGGGCGTCGACCTCGATGGGCTGGCGATCCCGCGACTGAGCGGCGTGCCCGCGACCGATCCGCGCTCGGCGTGGAAGCTGTTCGCCGAACACTATACGCTGTTCCATGGGACGCCGTCGCGCCTGTGGCTCGATCATGTGTTTGCCGATGTTTTCGGGATCGCCGTCGCGCTCGAAGCGTCGACCGCGGACCGGTATTTCGATATTATAGGCGAGAAGCTCGCCTCCGACGCCTTCCGACCGCGCGCTCTGTTCGACCGGTTCGGGATCGAGTTTCTGGCAACCACCGAGGGTGCGCATGACGACCTCGCTGCCCACAAGCGCATCCGTCAGTCGGGTTGGAACGGGCGCGTCGTCACGACCTATCGCCCGGACGGCGTGATCGACGTCGAGCATGAGGCGTTCAAACCGGCGATGGCGCGCTTTGCCGAACTGACCGGCGAGGACGTGTACGACTGGAAGGGGTATCTCGCCGCACACCGCAAGCGCCGCGCCGACTTCCGTGCGGCAGGGGCCACGGCGACCGACCACGGTCATCCGACCGCCGCGACCGCGAACCTGTCGAGCGTCGAGGCGGAGGCGCTGTTCGCCAAGGTGACGCGCGGCGACTGGACGCCGGCGGACGCCGAACTGTTCCGCGCGCAGATGCTGACCGAGATGGCGGCGATGTCAGTCGAGGACGGCATGGTGATGCAGATCCATCCGGGATCGTCGCGCAATCACAACGCCGGCCTGTTCGCGAGCCATGGCCGTGACAAGGGCGCCGACATCCCGACGCGGACCGACTACGTGCATGCGCTGAAGCCGTTGCTCGATCGGTTCGGAACCAGCACGGAGCTGTCGATCATTCTCTTCACGCTCGACGAAAGTTCGTATGCGCGCGAACTGGCGCCGCTTGCCGGGCATTATCCGTGCCTGAAGCTCGGGCCGTCCTGGTGGTTCCACGACAGTCCCGAGGGGATGCGCCGGTTCCGCGAGATGACGACCGAGACCGCGGGCTTCTACAACACCGTCGGCTTCAACGACGACACGCGGGCGTTCCTCTCGATCCCGGCGCGGCACGATGTCGCGCGGCGGATCGATTGCGGGTTCCTCGCGCGACTGGTGGCGGAACACCGGCTTGCCGACTGGGAAGCGGCCGAACTCGCGCACGAACTCACGAACGGCCTCGTCCGCCTCGCCTACCGTATCGACGAACCCCATTTTGCCGCGCAAGCGGCCTGACCGGAGCTAATTATGTACGACCGCACGTATTACGCCACGCATCCCGACATGATGGAGTGCGTTTCCAACGACGAACTGCGCGACCGGTATCTGATTCAGGACCTGTTCCGCGACGGCGAGTGCGTGCTCAACTA
>NZ_QAYE01000003.1 GCF_003053745.1 Sphingomonas faeni
TTCCTCAACAGGAACCGTCGCGGGGTGGAGCAGCCCGGTAGCTCGTCAGGCTCATAACCTGAAGGTCACAGGTTCAAATCCTGTCCCCGCAACCATCTTGATTTGCAACACTTCCTCGGTAACACCGACGGAGGCTTTTTGCGTTTCCGCTCCGGCACATAGCGACAGCATCGACGCAAGCTCGCCGTGCAGGTCGATCGCGAGATGGCCGTCTTCCGGCGTCAGCACCACAGTCTCAATGAGTGCGCGCAACCGGTCGAACGCCTGCGCCTTGAGCGCCTTCTGGAATGCTGCGGTGAGCAATTCGACCTTCTCGCCATAGACGCGGCAAAGGCTGCGTGCAGCAGTGCGGCCCTGCGATCTGCGAAAGTGACCGCGTTCACGCCAGAATGTACAGTGGTCGCGTAGCTCATGGGCGCGGGATGCCGGGTTGTCAGGAAGGTCTTGGCGACGGAAGGCTGGCAAGGGACAGATCGAGCGGCTTGGGCTTCGCGACGCCCGTGCCGCTAGTCCCGATCGCCCTCGGCAACGCGCCGAATTCCCCCGCCGTGCGGGTCGGCAAGCCATGTAAATCATGCGTGACGATATCGAACATGGGAAATGCCACCGAGCCGAAGCGGATCGCCATGCCGCGGGGATTGGCGTTGTGGTCGTTGTCAGGAATGTCGGGAAATCCGTGACGTTCAAAAGGCGGACCGGCACTCCGCTGGCGCCGTCCGGCATGCGTAGTTTCCGAGGGTCACTTCGATGGCTTTCAGCGCATACCCTCCTAGACCAGAACCCTGTACGACAGCGCCGCTCTTCGCCGCAGCCTGCAGGGATCGTGACGCTCAGGCGAGGATGGAACGATGGTGGTTGCCGAACATGGTGCGACGGGAGGCCGGCATGCCGTGATTTTGTGCCATCCCGATCCGGCGAGCTTCAATCACGCGATCGCGAGCGCCTATTGCGACGCGGTTCGTGCGGCGGGGCAAGAGGTTGTGCTGCGCGACCTGTATGCGATCGGCTTCGATCCCGTGCTGAAGGCGGCGGAGCGGCCAATTAATGTTGCCGCAGTGTATGGCACGGACGTGCTGGCCGAGGTGGATGCGATCGCGGGGTGCGACGTGTTCGTGCTTGTCTACCCGATCTGGTTCGGGACGCCGCCGGCGATGCTGAAGGGTTATGTCGAGCGCGTGTTCGGTGCCAGCGTCCAGCCGGAAGCGTTGCAGGGGCGGGTGCGGACCGACCTGCTCGGCGGCAAGCGACTGGTGAGCTTCTCGACGTCGGCGGCTAGCAAGGTTTGGCTCGACGAACAGGGACAGGCACAAGGGCTCAACAGCGTCTTCGACCAGTATATCGTCCACGCGTTCGGGATGCGGTCGCAGGAGCATCGGCGGTTTGCACACATCGTGCCGGGGCTGAACGCGCGCTTTGCCGACCAGTATCTGCGCGAGGTTGCAGCCCAGGCGCAACGGACCTGCGCGCAGATCGCGTTCGGGGACGAGGCTTTGCTGGCCGATCCCAAGCTCGTCGCGCGGATGGCGCGTTGAGTTCTTCGCATCTTCAAGGACAGTCCATGACCCGTATGATGCAAGCCGCCGTCGTCGAGGCGTTCGGCGCACCGCTGACCCTGCGCGAATGGCCGGTGCCGGTTGCCGGACCGGGCCAAGTCGTCGTCAAGACCGAGGCATGCGGGGTGTGCCACACTGATCTGCACGCCGCGCACGGCGATTGGCCGGTCAAACCTACGCCGCCGTTCATTCCGGGGCATGAGGGCATCGGCATCGTCGTCGAGGTCGGCGCGGGGGTGACGATCGTGAAGCTTGGCGACCGGGTTGGCGTGCCGTGGCTTTACTCCGCGTGCGGGCATTGCGAATATTGCCTGTCCGCGTGGGAAACCGTGTGCGCCGAGGCGGAGTTCGGCGGCTACACGCGCAATGGCGGGTTCGCGGACTATATCCTCGCCGACCCGAACTACGTCGCGCATATTCCCGCCGGCCTGTCCGCGATCGAGGCAGCGCCGATCATCTGTGCGGGGATCACTACCTACAAGGGCATCAAGGAAACCGGCGCGAAGCCGGGCGAGTGGATCGCGATCTCGGGCGTCGGCGGTCTGGGGCATCTGGCAGTGCAGTACGCCAAGGCGATGGGGTTGCGCGTTGCCGCTGTCGATGTCGACGAGGGCAAGCTCGCCCATGCCAAGGCGCTTGGCGCGGAACTGTTGATCGACGCGCGCAAGCCCAACGCGATCGCGGCGCTGAAGGACGGGACCGGGGGCGGCGCGCACGGCGTGCTGATCACCGCACCGTCGCTGACCGCGTTCAATCAGGGCGTGGCGATGACGCGGCGCAAGGGGACGTGCGTGCTCGTCGGCCTGCCGCCGGGCGACTTTCCGATGCCGTTGTTCGACGTGGTGGCGCAGTGCATTACGGTGCGCGGATCGTTCGTCGGCACGCGCAAGGACATGGCGGAGGCGCTCGCCTTTGCTGCCGATGGCAAGGTGAAGGCCGACATCGAAGTGCAGCCCTTGTCGGCGATCAACGATATCTTCGACCGGCTCCAGCACGGACAGGTCGCGTCGCGCGTCGTCCTCGACTTCGGGATCTGAACATGGCCGATACTGCAACGCTGGCACCTGCGAAGACGCACCCGCTGTCCCACGACATGCTACGCCGGATGGACGCCTATTGGCGTGCCGCGAATTACCTGTCGGTCGGGCAGATCTACCTGCGCGACAATGCGTTGCTCGATCGGCCGCTGACGATCGCCGACGTCAAGCCGCGGCTGCTCGGGCATTGGGGGACGACGCCGGGGCTGAACTTCCTGTACGTCCATCTCAACCGCCTGATCGTCGAGCATGACCTCGACATGATCAACATCATCGGGCCGGGGCATGGCGGGCCGGGGCTTGTCGCGAACACCTATCTGGAGGGCTCGTACACCGAACGCTATCCCGCGATCGAGCGGAGCCGAAGCGGCATGCACCGGCTGTTCCGGCAGTTCTCGTGGCCGGGCGGAATTCCGAGCCACGTCGCACCCGAGACGCCGGGATCTATTCACGAAGGCGGCGAGCTCGGGTACTCGCTCGCGCACGCGTATGGCGCGGCGTTCGACAATCCGGACCTGATCGTCGCGTGCGTGGTCGGCGACGGCGAGGCGGAGACGGGTGCGCTGGCGGCGAGCTGGCATTCGAACAAGTTCCTCAACCCCGCGCGCGACGGTGCGGTGCTGCCGATTCTGCACCTCAACGGCTTCAAGATCGCCAACCCGACGATCCTCGCCCGGATCGACGGGCATGAGCTCGACGCGTTGCTCCGCGGCTGTGGGCATGAACCCTATTATGTCGGCGGCAGCGATCCGGCGGCGGTCCACCAGCAACTCGCCGCGGCGCTCGACAAGGCGCTGGCGAAGATCCAGGCGATCCAGGCAGTGGCGCGCGTCGAAGGCGTGACGCCCGAGCGACCGCGCTGGCCGATGATCGTGTTCCGCACGCCGAAGGGCTGGACCGGCCCGAAGTTCGTCGACGGCAAGCCGGTCGAGGGTACGTGGCGTGCCCACCAGGTACCGATCGCGGACTTCAAGGATCCGGAGCATCTGCGCCAGCTCGAGGCGTGGATGCGGAGCTACCGGCCCGAAGAGCTGTTCGACGAGACGGGCAAGTTCCTTGAGGAGTATGCGTCGCTCGCGCCGACCGGGCATCGGCGGATGGGGGCGAACCCGCATGCCAATGGCGGCGAGCTGATGGTGCCGTTGTCGCTGCCCGATTTCCGTGAGTTCGCGGTGGCGGTGGACGCGCCGGGTACGGTGAAAGTCGAGGCGACGCGCGTGCTTGGGCGCTATCTGCGCGACGTGATGAAGCTCAACCTGGCCAGCGTAAACTTCCGTCTGTTCGGGCCGGACGAGACCGCGTCGAACCGGCTCGCCGACGTGTACGACGTGTCGGGGAAGGTCTGGATGGCGGAGGTCGAGGCGGTCGACGAGCATCTCGGGCCCGACGGACGCGTGATGGAGGTGCTGAGCGAGCATCTGTGTCAGGGTTGGCTCGAAGGGTATCTGCTGACCGGGCGACACGGGCTGTTCTCGTGTTACGAGGCGTTCGTCCACATCGTCGATTCGATGGTCAACCAGCATGCTAAGTGGCTGAAGACGACCAGGACGATCCCGTGGCGGCGGCCGATCGCGTCGCTCAATTACCTGCTGACCTCGCATGTCTGGCGGCAGGATCACAACGGGCTGTCGCATCAGGATCCGGGGTTCATCGATCACGTCGCGAACAAGACCGCTGACGTCGCGCGGATCTATCTGCCGCCCGATGCGAACTGCTTGTTGTCGGTCGGCGATCACTGCCTGCGCAGTCGCGGCTATGTGAACGTGATCGTCGCGGGGAAGCAGCCGGAGTGGCAATGGCTCGGAATCGACGCGGCGGTCCGGCATTGTACCGCGGGCGCGGGGATCTGGGCGTGGGCGGGCGACGACGCCGACCCCGACGTGGTGATGGCGTGCGCGGGCGACGTGCCGACGCTGGAAACGCTGGCGGCGGTGACGATGCTGCGTGCGTACGTGCCCGATGTCCGCATCCGGGTGGTCAACGTAGTCGACCTAATGGTGTTGCAGCCACGCTCCGAACATTCGCACGGGCTCGACGAGCGCGAGTTCGACGCGATGTTCACCGCGGACAAGCCGGTGATCTTCGCGTTCCACGGCTATCCGGCGATGATCCACAAGCTGACGTACCGGCGCGCGAACCACGCCAATATTCACGTTCGCGGGTACAAGGAGATGGGGACGACGACGACGCCGTTCGACATGGTCGTGCTGAACGATCTCGACCGGTACCGGCTGGCACTCGACGCGATCGAACGGATTCCGCGGTTTCGTGGGCAGGTGCCGCGCGAGACGGCGCGGTATTGGACGACGATGGAGCGGCACAAACTCTACATCGCCGAGCAAGGCGACGATCTGCCGGAGGTGCGCGACTGGCAATGGTCGCGGTAGCGCTGGCGCTCAACAGCGGATCGTCGTCGCTGAAATACGGACTGTACGCGGTCGATGGCGATCCGGTCCTGCTCGTTGGCGGAACGATTGAGACGCCCGAGAAAGATGGCGACGATCATGCGCGCTTCTTCGATACGATCGAGATGGCGTTACGGAGGTGGCCGACCCCGACGGTGATCGGTCACCGGATCGTCCATGGCGGCCCGCACCGCGACGTGCATTGCCGAATCGACGCCGCGGTCCTGGCGGATATGCAGGCGGCGTGCGCGTTCGCACCGCTGCATGGGCCCGCCTCGCTAGCGCTGATCCACGCGGCCGAGGCACGCTATCCAGGCATGCCGCAGGTCGCGTGTTTCGATACCGCGTTCCATGCGAAGCTGCCGGACGTTGCGCAGACGCTGCCGATCCCTCGGGCTTATCAGGCAAGCGGAGTCCGGCGCTACGGCTTCCACGGCCTGTCCTGCGAGTCGATCGTCCGCCAACTCGGCGAAGACAGGCCGGACCGACTGGTGATCGCGCACCTCGGCAACGGCGCGAGCGTGACCGCCGTTCACGATGGTCACTCGATCGACACCAGCATGGGGCTGACCCCGTCCGGCGGCGTGATGATGGCGACGCGGACGGGCGATATCGATCCGGGCGTGCTGCTGTACCTTGCTCGTGAGGCAGGGTTGGATGGAGACGCGCTGGCAAGACTGGTCGATCACGGATCGGGGATGGCTGGAGTATCCGGGCTGTCCGGGGACATGCGGGTCCTGCGCGCTTCCAGCGCCGACGATGCAGATCTCGCCATACGCATGTTCGAGCGCTCGGTATGTAAGCAGACCGCGGCGATGATCACTTCTCTCGGGGGCGCGGACATGCTCGTCCTGACGGGGGGCATAGGGGAGAACGACGCGTCTACCGGCCAGGCAATCCGTGCGGGTTTAGGCTGGGTTCCAGGTCTCGAGATCCGCATACTTCCCTCGCAGGAGGACGTGCAGATCGCGCTCCACGCCGTCGCGCTTACCTGACCAACTTCGCGATGTACGTGCTTTCCGAGTCCCGACGCCTTCGCCCGATCGCGCTATCGTCTTGATACGGATCAGCCCATCGACACCCGCATCGTGCGGTAGCGAGGACGAGCCGGCGGGGAGTTCGTGATGAACGCTATCCATACCGAGATGCTCTATATCCAGCGCCGCCTGGATGCCACGCAAGCGATGGCCGATGCCGCGGCGGGGCCATGCGCGCGGGTCGCGCACGAGACGCTCGCAGGACTCTATGCCGATACGCTGGCGGCGCTCGCTGCGCAGCTGGAGTGCCTGATCGCGGAGGCGCCGCTGACGTTCGCATCGCGCGCACTGCGATCGGACCGGTCGGTTGGTTTGCGCGTCCTGCGTCCGGCAATGCCGCGCTCGCGCCTGACGCTCAAGCTCGCCTGCTAGGCGCGTTGTAGCGCGGCCTTGGTCCGCAGCGCGCCCCGGATCAGTACGAAACCGGGGATTAGCGGCAGCCATAGCGTGAAGACTCGCAGTAGCAGCGTCGCGGCGAGCGCTTCCTCCACCGATACCCCCATCAGCGCCAGCATGCCCGTCGCGCCCGCCTCGAACGTACCGAGGCCAAGCGGGATCGGGCCGAGTGTCGCGATCATCGATGCGGTCATCACCGCGACGAACGCCACCGGGAATGCGACCGGCTGCCCGAGCGCAAGAAAGCATACCATCAGGCTGGCGGCGTCGGCGAGGAAGACGAGGCCGTTGACCGCCGCAACGCGGACGATGAGCCGGCGGTCGACCAGCAGCCGCTTGGGTGCCTCGCCAACGATCGCGACGAGTGCGCGAATGCTTGCGAACCGGGCGAGCATTGATGAGACAGGGCGCCGTCCGCGCCGGCGGATCCACAGCGCCAACCCGGGAATCGCGGTCGCGGCGATCAGGAACACGAGCACGAAGCCCGCGATCCAGACGGACGCCAAGCCTTTCGTCCACAGCACCGCCAGCATTGTCAGCGCGCAAATTCCGTACACCGTGTAGAAGCCGATCATCGCAACCAGCAGCGTCGCTACGGCGTTGCCGCGCTTGGCCCCGAGCGCGGTCAACTGGTCGACGAGGAACATGTTGCCACCCATGCCCGCGACCGGAATGACCTGATCCGCGAACAGTTTGCCGACCGCGATCAAGTAGAGCCGGCGCAGCGGTTGTGGCGTATCGGTCTGACCCAGCACGATCTTCCAGCCCGCCGCGACGCTCGCATAGGTGGTCGCCTGCAAGCCCAGCGCGACCATCAGCCAGCCGGGATGCGCATCTTCGAGCATCGTCGCGAACGCGTGCAGGTCGCCGATCCGCAGAACCGCGCCGACGACGATCGCGATCACCGCGAGGCCCAGCACCCAGCCGATGTGGCGCAACACCCCGCGCCAAAGGCTTGCCAGGCTCATTCAGCGACGCGCGCGCTTGGTGGGGCGGTGATCGAACAGGAAGGTCTTCAACAGCTCGGCCAGCACAAGATAGCCGAGCGTGACGCCACCAAGGCTCGCAACCACGACGAGCGGCGGCGCGACGAACCCGAACCAGCTGCCGACCGGCGTGAACGGCAGCACCATTGCCACCATAAGCGCGCTTAGAGACGATAGCGCAAGCGCGGGCCGCGGCAGGTCCGCCCATGGTCGTCCGTTGGTGCGGATCACGAAGATCACCAGGATCTGCGTCGCCATCGATTCGAGGAACCAGGCAGTGTGAAACTCCGGCGCCGCGACATGGAAGGCTAGCGACAACCCCGCGAACGTCAGCAGGTCGAACGCCGACGACAGCGGACCCATCACCGCGGCGAAGCGGATCAGCGCGGGCATGCTCCACACCTGCGGCCGTGCGACCGCTTCGGGGCGGACGCCGTCGAACGGAATGCCGATCTCGGACACGTCGTAGAGCAGGTTGTTGAGCAGGATCTGCGTCGGCAGCATCGGTAGGAAAGGGAGGAACATCGAAGCGACAGCCATCGACAGCATGTTGCCGAAGTTCGAGCTCGCGCCCATCCGGACGTATTTCAGGATGTTGGCGAACGTCCGCCGCCCTTCCTCGACACCGTCCGCGACCACGCCCAGATCGCTGTCGAGCATGATCATGTCCGCCGACGCCTGCGCGACACTGGCCGCCCCGGCGACCGACAGGCCGATATCTGCGAGTTTCAACGCAGGCGCGTCGTTGATCCCGTCGCCGAGATACCCGACGATTGCACCGCTTGCCTGGAGGGCGCGCACCAGCCGCGCCTTCTGGTCGGGGGCAAGTCGGCCATAGGCATCGACGTCGCGGACCTGCACCGCCAGCGCGTCGTCGCTGAGTTTGGCGATGTCGGCGCCGGACAGCACGCGCGATGTGGCGAGGCCGACCAGTCCGGCGAGACGGCCGACCACTACGGGGTCGTCGCCCGACAGGATCTTCAACCGGATGCCTGCGGCTTGTAGGCGGGCTACAGCGGCGGGGGCCGTCTCCTTCGGCGGATCGGCGAACGCGCAGAGACCGGCATAGACGAGGTTGGTTTCGTCGTCCGCGGTCGGTGCATGCGTTAAGCCTGTCCATGGTCGGGAGGCGATCGCGATGGCGCGCAGGCCTTGTTGGGCAAGCGTGTGGACCTGCGCTATGACCGCTGCGCGATCGGCGTCGGTTAAAACGCATCCGGCGAGCACGGCTTCGGGCGCACCCTTGGTGATCAGGACCGTGCCGCTTGCACCGGTCGCCAGCACTGTCGCGAGCCGGCGGTCGAAGTCGAACACGCTCTGCGCGGCCAGCGTCCACCCTTTCACGGCGTCCGGCGATGCGGCAGCCAACGCCGTATCTAGTGCGCCGCGGTCACCGCCGAGCGCTGCAGCGATCGCCCCCAGCCGCGCAACTTCGGGATCGTCCGCCCCCGTATGGCCGATGCTCCGCGCGAGGCTGATCTGCGCGGAGGTCAGCGTGCCGGTCTTGTCGGTGCACAGGATCGTCATCGCGCCGAGATCGTGGATCGATGCGAGCCGCTTCACGATCACCTTGCGTTTCGCCATCCGCAGCGCGCCGCGCGACAGCGTGACGGTGGTGATCATCGGCAACAGCTCGGGCGTGAGCCCGACCGCGAGCGCGACCGCGAACAGCAGCGACTGGAGCAGCGGCCGACCGAGGAATATGCTGGCCGTCAGCACGACCACAACCAGCGCCAGCGTCAGCCGCGTCGTCAGCAGGCCGTACGCGTGGAGATCGCGCTCGAACGGGGAGGGGGCGGCGGCGGTCGCCAGCGCGGCGGCGGCCGAGCCGAACAGCGTTGCGCGGCCCGTGCCGACGATCAACGCGGTCGCCGTCCCGGTCTGCGCGATTGCCCCGCGGAACAGCGCGTTCGTGGCTTCGGCGGCGGTCGTCGCGGTGATAAAGCCGGCACGCTTGTCGACAGGATAGGGCTCGCCGGTCAGCGCGGCTTCGTTCGCCGTGAACGCCGTGCTGGCGAGGATCAGCGCGTCGGCGGGGATGATGTCGCCGGTATGGACCTCGACGATGTCGCCAGGCACTACCGCCTCGATCGCGACTGCGACAAACGCGCCGTCGCGGCGGACGCGCGCGGAGACCGCGACCGACTGACGCAGGATCGCCGCGGCGTGGACCGCTTGCCCCTCCTGATAGGTGTCGAGCAGCACCGAGAAGCCGAGGATCACGACGATGATCGACCCGCCGACCGCATCGCCGGTCACCGCCGAGACGAGCCCCGCGGCAAGCAGGATCAGCGACAACGGTTCTAGTAGTCGGCGCGCGATCGCCCGTGCTGAACCGGTATGCGTCTCCGCGCTGTCGCTGTTCGGCCCGTAGCGTGCGAGACGCAGCGTGGCCTGCTGCGCGCTCAGCCCGTCACGCGACGTCCCGAGATCGGCGAGCAGCGCATCGGCCGACCGGGTCCAGAACGGCGGTGCGTCCTGCGTCAGGCGACCGGCTCGGCGACCGGGAGTTCGCCGGTCAGTTGCGCATGCGGCGACGCCCCGCTGGTATTCGCGCTGTGGTCGTGGTGGACGGTGATCCGACGTGGGCTAAGCGGTTCGAGCACAAGCTTGGCGCGTTGCATCTCCGCCTCGCTGCCGTGCGCCATGACGAGGAACCCGTCGGCTGCGATATCGGTCTCGTAGCTGACGATCGAATCCTCGGGGATGCCGAGGCTGGCGAGCGCCGCGACCAGTGCGCCGGTGCCGCCGAGCACGACCGCACCCTCGATCGCCGCGATCACCGTCGCGGCCAGATGCCCGAGCAGCACGACCCCGCCAACCACCGGCACGGTCGCGTACAGTCCACCCATGAACAGTCCCCACAGGCCGCCCCATAGTGCGCCGCGCGAGCCCCAGAAGCGGATGCGGTCGCCGCTATTGTAGAAGCCCGTCGCGGTCTGGTCACTGTGATAGCCTTTACCGACGATGCTCAACCGCCGCAGCCCGAACCCCGACGCGGCAAGCGCCTTCACCGCGGCATCGGCCTGGGCGTGGTCGTCAAACACGGCGACGATCGAATGGCTGAATTTCATGGCGTGATCCTCGGTAAGGGAGCGTTGCCAAACCGTACGATCGGGGTGCGGCGGCACCAGCGTCGGGAACTACCTACCGTGCGTGCTGGCGGGCGCGAGATCGTGAAGCGCGACGAACGCCTTGAACAGCACGCGCGGATCGAACGCGCCCTTGTAGACCGCGGGCGGCGATCGACGCAGGCCGAGCAGCGCGTACACCGCGGTTTGCGCCGACCGCACCGAATATTCGACGGTGAAGACGCAGTCGTCGGGGAGCTCGCAATATTGACCGATGACCGCGAGGTTGGCGGTGTCTGCCGGTATGACGTCCGGCCGATCGCTGTGCCGTCTCGGCATGAACTGGCTGGTGATGAACGGCATCATGCACGGGATGCAGGTCGCGCTGGCGAGGATCGTCTCGGTCTCCGCGACGATGCCGAGATGACCCAGGATCTCGGCCATGATCTCGCGACCGGTGCAGTCCGCCATCGGTTTCCGCACGAAATCGCCGGGTGTATCGACGGTCAGTCCATATCCCCAGAACACCGCGACGTCGTCGGGCTGGCCGAGGAAATGCGGCTGGTAGGGGATCACGATCGAGGCGAGCCAAGCGGAGTCGGGAAAGGTGATCAGCCCGCCTTCGCCGGGGACGTTGCCGGTCGCGTCGCGGATCAGCGCGAGCAGGGTCGCGTCGTGGAGCGTGGTCGTGAACGATACCCATTTTGAGCGGTCGACGTCGTTGGTAAAGACCGCCGGCCTGCCGAACTGCGGCCGCCCGTCCGCGAGTTTCTCCCACAGCGCCCACCCGCCGCCGGCGTTCGCGCCGAGGAGGGTTGGGGCGGTGCCCATCGATCCGAGACTTGAGCCTTCGGTCATCGAGCCGAGCGTGAGCAGCACGTAATCGTCCGTATCGACGCGGATCTCGCTCGTCTTCGCACCCTCGGCGATGCGGATGCCGCGGACGACGGTCATTCCATCCTCGTCGGCGAGGCGCAGATCGGTAACGACCGTGTTCGTCCGGAAGTGCACGCCGCGCGCGACGAGCCAGGCGTGAAGCGGGCGGACCAGCGAGTCATATTGGTTGAGCCGCGTCCGCATGATCCCTTCGAGCCGGTTGAAGCCGCCGACCATGTGCGCGAAGCGGAGCAGGTAGCGCTTGAACTCGACCGCGCTGTGCCACGGCTGGAACGCAAAGGTGGTGCACCACATCAGCCAGAAATTGGTCTTGAAGAATGCGTCGTCGAACTGGTCGGCGATGGTCGAGCGGTCGAGGATGGCCTCGGGCGTGATCGCGAGCCGTTCGAGGCTGCGGATCTGGTGGCCGGTCAGGCCGAATTCGGGCGCGACATGGCGTTTGCCGCCCGAAAACAACCGGGAATGCGACGATGTCTTCATCACCGCGTTCCAGTCGAAGATCTCCTCCGTCACGGTCTTGTCGCCGTCCAGCGTCGGGATCGAGCCGAACAGATCGAACGTGCAGAGATATTTCGATTCCAGCATCCGCCCGCCGCGCAGCGAATAGCCGTTTTCTGCCGATCCGCCGCCGTCGAGACTGCCGCCGAGCAGCGCGCCTTCGTCGATGATCGTGATATCCGCCCCGCGCATGTCGCCGTCGCGGATCAGGAACGCGGCCGCCGCGAGCGATGCGATCCCGCCGCCGACCAGGAAGGCCCGTCCCTCGTCGCGCGGGACGGGCGCGGTGTCGGGGTCTTCGTGGAATGGGTCAGTGGTGGGCATAGGAACGTCCTTGGTGGAGAGGGGGGTGGTTCGGCCGGCTCAACCCTCGGCGTTCCAGCCGGACCAACTGCGATCGATCGACGCGGCGATCGCGGTGAGGAGTGTGGCATCGCCCGTGCTGCGGTCGAGGATGCGGTCGCCGTGGCGTTCGGCGGCGTGGACCAGTTCGGGCAGCGGGACGATCCCGTCGAGCAGGATCGCTTTGCCACGCCAACCAGATGCGCGCATCGCGTGGAGCGTTTCCATCCCGCTGCCGTCTGCGCTTTCGACGTCCACGATGATGCACGGAAAGTCACGCGAGCGCGGATCGGCAAGCAGCGCCGCGCTGGTCGCGTAGGAGCGTACGTCGTAGCGTTCCGACAGCAGCATGATCTGGCGCGCGCGGCGGATCGCGGGATCGCCATCGACCAGCGAAACGCCGATGCCGTCATTGGTGTGGGTAGATTGGTCGGTCATCAGTCGGTCCTCGTTGCGACCTTCGATGACACGCGGGCAATCCCGCGTCTGTACGTAGAAGACGAGGGGCGTGGAGGGGCTCAGGCCGGTTCCGCGGTTTCGCCCAACCCGGCTGAAAACGCGATGCGCAGCACGTCCGACAGGCTGCGTGCGGCGAGCTTTTCCATCAGATTGGCGCGGTGGACTTCGACGGTGCGGGTCGCGATGTCGAGGTCATAGGCAATCAGCTTGTTGGGGCGGCCGAGTACCATGCCGTCGAGCACGTCGCGTTCGCGCGGGGTGAGGGCTGCGAGGCGAACGAGCGCATCCGCGGCGGCGAGGTGCTCGCGGTCGGACCGTGCAGCGTGCGCCAGTGCCGTCTCGATCGCGGCGAGCAAGACGCTGCGCTCGAACGGTTTTTCCAGGAATTCGATCGCGCCCGCCTTGATTGCACGAACGGCCAGCGTGACATCGCCGTGGCCGGTCAGCATGATCACCGGCAGCGCGATGCCGCTATGCGCGAGGCGAGCCTGTACCTCCAACCCGTCGAGGTCAGGCATGCGAACGTCCAGCAACACGCAACCACGCGTTTCGCGCGTCACGGACTTCAGGAAGTGCGTGCCCGCCGGATAGGTCTCGACGGCATAGCCCGCCTTGCGCAACAGGAAGCCGACCGACTGGCGGATTGCCTCGTCGTCGTCGACGATGTGCACCGTGCGGCGTGGGTCCGCCATGGTGGGATCAGTCATGGGTTTCCCCTTCAGAAGGTGCGGCGAGCGGCACGGTGAAGTGGAACGCAGTGCCACCGGTGGCGACGCCATCTGCCCAGATTCGCCCGCCATGTGCCTCGACGATCGTTCGGCAGATCGACAGGCCAAGGCCCATGCCGTCCTCCTTGGTGGTCGCAAACGCTTCGAACAGGCGCGCGCGGACTTCGCTGTCGATGCCGAAGCCAGTGTCCGCGACGGTGATCTGCACCCAGCCTTCGCGCTCGGGGGCGGTAGCGATCGACAACGTCCGGTCGGGTGACCCGGCCATCGAATGGATTGCGTTGCGGATGAGGTTGACCAGCACCTGCTGGATCTGGATGCGATCGACGCGAACCATGACCGGGCTTGGTGACGCCTTGTTGACGACCGTGATGCCCGCCTCGTGCGCGCCGAGCAGGCCGAGGCTGGTTGCCTCCTCGACGAGCAGATCGAGCCGTTCGTCGAGAAACCCGGTGTCTCCGCCATCGACGAACGCGCGCAGCCGGCGGACGATCGTGCCCGCGCGCAGGGATTGCGCCGCGGCCAGTTCCAGCGCCTCGGCAATGTCGGCTAGCAACGGGTGGCTTGAAGGACCTGCGCTCTCGTCGATCATCGCGCGGGTTGCCTCGAGGTAGTTGGCGATCGCGGTCAGCGGCTGGTTGATTTCGTGCGCAAGGGTCGACGCCATCGTGCCCATTGCGCTGACGCGGGAGACGTGGACGAGTTCTGACTGCAACTCCTGCATGCGGCGTTCGGTCGCGTGGCGGTTGGTGAGGTCACGGATGAAACCGGTAAAGATGCGTTCGCCCGCGATCGACGCTTCGCCGACCGCCAGTTCGATCGGGAACGTCTCGCCCCCTTTGCGCATCGCGCGTTCGAGGCGGACATTGCCGATCACGTGGCGCTCGCCGGTATGCCTGTATTTGCGCAGGTGCGCGTCGTGGTCGCGCGCCTCGGCCTGCGGCATCAGCATCGCGACGTTCTGGCCGATCACCTCGCTCGCTGCATAGCCGAAGACCAGTTCGGCGGCGGCACTGAACGAGGCGACGATGCCGTTCTCGTTCATCACGATCATCGCGTCGGGAACGGTGTTGAGGATCGAACGGAGGTGGTGTTCGCGGCGCACGATCGCGGCTTCTGCGGCCTTCTCATGCGTGATGTCGCGGATCACCTTGCCGAACCCGCGCAACGCGCCGGCGTCGTCGTGGAGCGCGGTGATCGTGACGTGCGCGAGGAATTCGGAGCCGTCCTTGCGGACTCGCCAGCTTTCCTCCTCTATCCGGCCATCCCGGTGGGCGCGGGCGAGGTCGGCTTCGGGCTTGTCCGCGGCGATATCGTCGGCGGGGTAGAAGATCGCGAAATCGCGGCCGATGATCTCCGCCTCGGCCCAGCCCTTGATCCGTTCGGCGCCGCGGTTCCAGATCGTCACGCGGCCCTGGGGATCGAGCATGTAGATCGCATAGGTCGTCGCGCCGTCGATCAGCAGGCCCAGTTCCTCCGCTAGCGCGGCATCGCCGCGCGCCACCGCCTGAACGTCGGTATCGTGCGAGGACTGCGACGCGATCATGCGGGCGGTGCGGTAGCTCGGGGGGCGCAGAGGCAAGTCATTGAGACGCGGGCCTTGTTCGACACACTGGTCCGATCCGGCGGGGGGCAATCGTGCGATACCCTCGTTCGAAACATGACGCATGTTAAGCCAAGGATCCGCTATATGCTAATAGTCCTTCAATGACTGAGATGGCCGACAGGATCGTGGCGCCGACGACTAGTCTTCGGTTCGCCCTGGCGACCGGCGCGAAGTATTTGCGGATCGCGGGTGCGGCCACGGCCTAGTGCGACAACAACGTGCAACGCCGATCGCGCAGCAGCAGGTCGCGGGTGACGCCACCGAACGCCCATTCGCGGATCCGGCTGTGGCCATAGGCGCCGGCGACGACGAGGTCGGCCTCGACGTTGTTCGCGATGCCGGCAAGCGTGTCGATGCTGGTGCCCTTCATTCGTGCGACGACCTTGTCCGCGTCGACGCCGTGACGCGCGAGCCAGGCGGTAACGTCCTCGATCGGCTTGCGCGCATCGATCGCGTCGATCGCGACCTCGACGATGACGACGCGGTCGGCGGCCTGGAGCATCGGCAGCGCATCGTTGATCGCGCGGCGGCATTCGCGCGTGTCGGTCCACGCGACCATGATGGTCGAGAAGGTCGCGGTAGCGGCGCCGTCAGGGACGACCAGCACCGGGCGGCCCGCTCGCAGGATCAGGTCGCCGGTGTCGGCATGTGTCGCGAGATCGGCGAAGCCGGGCCCGGCGCTGGTGATGACGAGATCGGCGGATCGCGCATTCTCGGCGACGACGTGCGCGAGGTTGGCTAGCGTCGGGATCGAGTGCCATTCCAGTACGTGGTGTGCGAGCCGTTCATGTGCGTGGAACTCGGTCTTGGCGCGGGCGAGTTCGTCGGCGACGATATCGCGCTCGATCATCGCATATTCACCGCCGAGATAGCCGTCGCACGTGCCGATCTGCACCGGCTGGCACGCGGCGATACCGATCACCGCGGCGTCGTACTGGTCGGCGAGCGTGGCCGCGACGTCAAGCAAGGTGGCGTTGGGGCGTCCGCCGTCGAGATGCACCATCAGGGTCGAATAGGTCATGCACGGTCTCCCTCTTTCGCACTGCTCTCGGCGTTCGGATGGGGGCGGGAAAGGATCGGGAACTACGCAGGCGCGCCGCATGTGCGTAGTTCCCGACGCTGTCCGCGACCGGTCGTATCGATAGGCTTGCGATCATCGGCTCGGGCCTCTCCGCGCTGTTTCAGGAGAGTGTCATGTCCCACGACGCCAGATTGCAGAAAGCCGTGCTCGCCGAACTTAACTGGGACCCGAGCGTCCCCGCCGGGCATATCGGCGTCACCGCGAACAACGGCGTCGTCACGCTCAGCGGCCACGCCGGCAGCTATGCCGCGAAATACGCCGCCGAACGCGCCGCCGCGCGCGTCGATGGTGTGAAGGCGGTTGCGGAGGAGATCGAGGTGCAACTCGAAGATCGCTTCAAGCGTGGCGACGAGGCGATCGCCAGCGCGATCGTCGAGCGGCTGTCCTGGGACACTACCGTCCCCCACGACAGCATCAAGGCACAGGTCGAGGACGGCTGGGTCAGCCTGCGCGGCGAGGTGCGCTGGCATTTCCAGAAGGACGCGGCCGAGGCGGCGGTACGGCCGCTCGCGGGTGTCGTCGGCGTGATCAACCACATCACGCTCAAACCGCGCGTCGATGTGACCGACGTCAGCAACGACATCCGCACCGCGCTGCACCGCTCGTGGTTCTTCGACGGCGACACGATCAAGGTGTCGGTCGACGGCGGCACGGTGCGGCTCACCGGCTCGGTCGACTCCCCGCACGACCGGATGGTCGCCGAACGCACGGCCTGGGCAGCACCCGGCGCGGTGAAGGTCGAGAACATGCTCGAAATCGCCTGACATGGGCGCGCTGTCGTCGCACCGCGAACGCCACGTGGCCGATCGGATCGGTTGGCTGCGGGCGGCGGTGCTCGGCGCCAATGATGGGATCGTCTCGACCGCAAGCCTGATCATCGGCGTCGCCGTCGCCGGTGGTCAGGTCGGCGTGATCGTCATCGCGGGAACGGCCGGGATGGTCGCGGGCGCGATGTCGATGGCGGCGGGCGAATATGTCTCGGTCAGCGCGCAGGCGGATACCGAGACCGCCGAACTCGGGCGCGAACGACGCGAACTGGCCGATGACCCGCGCGGCGAACTGGCCGAACTCGCGGCGATCTACGTCGCGCGGGGGGTGGACGCTGCCACTGCGATGATAGTCGCAGCGCAGTTGATGGCGAGGGACGCACTAGGCGCACATGCACGCGACGAATTGGACATCACGCTGGGGATCCGAGCGCGGCCGGTCCAGGCCGCCTTCGCCTCGGCGGCGAGCTTCACGGCGGGCGCGGCGCTGCCGTTGCTGACCGTGTTCATCGTGCCGCCCGCGTTGCTGGTCTGGGCGGTGGCGGGCGGATCGTTGGTGTTCCTCGCGCTGCTCGGCGCGATTGGTGCGAAGACCGGCGGTGCGAGCGTCTGGCGCGGCACGCTCCGCGTCACTTTCTGGGGTGCGTTCGCAATGGCAGCGACCGCCGCGATCGGGCGCCTGATCGGCGGCACTGTGTGATCCGCATCTGACTGGTCGACTGACCTGACGATCCTCCCCCTAGTTGGGGGGATCGGAAATCCGATGCGTAGTTTCCGATGGTGATGCGGGCGCGGCGCGATCGATAGCGTCTGGTCGACCGCTTGTTTGGCGGCACCTTATCGATCGGACCCTATCATGACGACGCGCCGCCTGACGTGCCGCCTCGCGCTCGCGCTGACGTTCGCCACGACGGCTTCGGCGCAGGTGCCGCCGAGCACCGATGGCCAAATCGAACGGCTCAAGCCCGGCGAATATCTCTGGGCACCGGAGATCGCTCCCGCCGGTCCGGTCACGGTGATCGTCAGCCTGGCCACGCAAAAGGCCTATGCTTACCGCAACGGTGTGCCGATCGGGGTCTCGACCGTGTCGACCGGCAGCGATGGCCATGCGACGCCGACCGGGGTCTTCACCGTGCTCCAGAAGGACGCGGATCACGTATCGAACGTCTACAAGGACGCGGCGATGCCATTTATGCAGCGGCTGACCTGGGGCGGGATCGCGATGCATGCGGGCAACCTACCAGGCTATCCCGCGTCGCACGGCTGTATCCGCCTGCCGCCTGCGTTCGCCAAGCTGCTGTTCGGGATTACCCGGCTGGGGATCACCGTCGTCATCACGCAGGACGCGCGCGTTCCGGTCGTTGCAGTTGCACCTCGCATACTGACGTCGGCGGGATCGGCGGGCGGGGACTTTGCCTGGAACCCGGCGCTGTCGCCCACGGGGCCGGTTTCGATCGTGATCAGTGGACGCGACCGGCGCGTGGTCGTCCTGCGCAACGGCATCGAGATCGGTTCCGGCGCGATCACGTTTGATGCACGAATTGAGCGGACCTCCGCGTTCACGCTCCAATCCGTCGATATGGGCGGCGAGCATTGGCTGCGCCTGCCGTTGCCCGGTGACCCGAGGACCGGCGAACTGACCGCGGCGGACCGCGCGAAAGGGCACCTCCCGGAAAGTTTTCGCACGGCGATCGCAAGCGTGATGGCACCCGGCACGACGCTGCTGGTGACGCGCGAGACGCTGGCGAGTGCGGGCACCGGCACGCCCGTGACAATCATTGAGGCGGTCGGGCAATGATCGCCGAGCGACCGATCGGCAAGGCGCGCGCACACCTGACGGCATGGCATGCGCTGTCGATCGACCAAGTGGCGACATTCCTCGAGACGGGTCGCGGAGGCCTGAGCGCGAAAGTCGCGGCGGCGCGCCTGATCGTGAACGGTCCCAATGCGCTCGCGCCGCCGCCGGTGCCGTCCGTTCTGCTGCTGTTCGTGCGGCAGTTCAACAATCCGCTGATCTACCTGCTAATCGTAGCGGCGGCGATCTCGCTGGGCCTCGGGCACCACACTGATGCGGGGTTCATCGGCGTCGTCCTGGTCATCAACGCGACGATCGGTACGGTGCAGGAGAGCAAGGCCGCGAGCAGTCTCGCGGCACTCGGGCGGATGATCGGTCAGACCGCGATGGTCCGGCGCGACGATGCGGTATCGGTGATCGATGCGCGCGATATCGTCGTCGGCGACGTCGTCGAACTCGAAAGCGGTATGGCCGTCCCCGCCGACATCCGCCTGTCGTCGAGCAGCGCGCTCAGCATCGACCAGTCGACCTTCACCGGCGAATCCGTCGCGGTCGTCAAGGACCACGCGGCGCTTGTCCCCGACCGGACGCCGCCGGGCGAGCGCGCGACGATGGCGCTGGCGGGGACGATGATTGAGCAGGGGCGTGGCTCCGGCATCGTCGTCGCGACGGGCGGGGATACCGCACTCGGCGCGATCGACGCGTCGTTGCGGACCGCCAAGCCGACCCCGCCGCCGCTCGTCATTCGGCTCGATCGGTTGGCGCGGCAGATCAGCATCGGAACGATCGCGCTGATCATCCCGTTCGCGTTCGTCCTGCTGGTGCAGGGGCGGCCGGGCGACCAGATCCTGCTGCTTGCGGTGGCGCTGGCGGTGTCGGCGATCCCCGAAGGCCTGTCGATCGCGGTGACGGTGGCGTTGGCGGCGGGGACCCGGCGGATGGCGGCGCGCAACGTGATCGTCCGCTCGCTGCCCGCGGTCGAGGGGCTCGGCGCGTGCACGATCATCGCCAGCGACAAGACGGGGACGCTGACGCGGAACATACTGTCGGTGGAGAAGATACTGCTCGCCGATGGACGCGCGTTCGCGAGTGCGGACTGGCCTACGGACAGTCTGGCGGGGATGCGCCAGGCCGCCGCGCTGTGCAACGAGGGATCTATCGGACTCGACGGCGAACTTGTCGGGGACTCAGTAGATGTTGCCTTGCTGCGGTTCGCGAGAGATGGCGGCGCAGATCTGGCCACGCTGCATGCGGTGGTGCGGACCGCGGCGCTGCCGTACGAACCAGTCCGCAAATTCTCGACCGTCGCGATCGCGGAAGTGGCCGGCGTGCGCGTGTTTGCCAAAGGCGCTCCTGAAATCATCCGGCAGATGTGTCGCGCCATCGATCCCGCCGCGCTCGCCGCCGCCACCGCGATGGCCAGCGAAGGCTACCGCGTGATCGCCGTCGCCGCGTCGGACGGCGCGACCAAGACCAACCCGGTGGCACCGAGTGACCTCGTGCTGCTCGGCTGGATCGGACTGATCGACCCCGTCCGTCCTGAAGTTCCCGCCGCGATCGCGCGCTGTGCCGAGGCTGGGATCGGCGTGCGGATGGTCACCGGCGATCATCCGGGCACGGCGCTTACCATCGCGCGCGGGCTCGGGCTTGAGGTCGCGGCTGATCAAGTCGTTACCGGCGCGCAGATGACGGAGCTTGCAGAACAGCCTGAGCAGCTCGCGGCGCTCATCCTCGGCGGACTCGTGTTCGCGCGGATCGAACCGGTGCAGAAGCTCGAGATCGTCCGCATCCTCGCCACGAGTGGCGAACTTGTCGCGGTCACCGGCGACGGCGTCAACGACGCGCCCGCGCTCCAGGCGGCGCATATCGGCGTGGCGATGGGCGTCGCTGGCACCGACGTCGCGCGGGGCGCCGCTGACCTGGTGCTCGCAGACGATAATTTCGCGTCGATCGTTGCAGGCGTCGAGGAGGGCCGCGTCACCTATGCCAATGTCCGGCGGATCGTCATCATCCTGCTCGCGACCGGGATTGCGGAGATCGGCATGTTCATCGGCGCGGTCGTGCTCGGCCTGCCGATGCCGCTGACCGCAGTGCAGTTGCTGTGGCTGAACCTCGTCACCAACGGCGCGCAGGACGTGATGCTCGGGTTCGGTCGCGGCGAGGGCGACGAACTGCGCCAGCCGCCGCGACCGCCGAGCGCGCCGATCCTCGACCGGAGTGCGATTGCGTTGATGATCCCGCCCGCGCTGCTGATGACCGGGCTCGCGCTGTATCTCGTTGCGGACATGCAGCGCGAGGGGCGCCCGCTCGCCGAAATCCAGAACGCGGTGCTGCTGATGACGGTGCTGTTCCAGAACGTCTATGTGCTGTGCATGCGCAGCGAGCGCCGCTCGATTTACCGCGAGCCTGTGCTGTCGAATGCCTGGTTGCTGCTCGGAATAGGCATTGCGCTCGCGTTGCAGGCGACTGCGATGCTCTGGCCGCCGCTCGGCAGCGTGCTTGGGACCGCACCGGTCTCTGCCTCGACGCTGCGGTTCTGCGTTGCCGCGGTATTGGGGACAGTTTTGGTCACAGAAGCGACAAAGCAAGCCGTCGTCATCTGGCAGCGACGCCGATGACCGCCTTCGTCCCGAAGATCGTCACGACCATGCGCGAAGGCTATTCGCTCGCCACGCTCCGCGCGGATGCGATCGCGGGTGCGACGGTCGCGGTCGTCGCGCTGCCCTTGGCGATGGCGTTGGGGATCGCCAGCGGTGCTTCGCCGGACAAGGGGCTCGTCACCGCGATCGTTGCGGGCTTCCTTGTGTCGGCGCTCGGCGGATCGCGGGTCCAGATCGGCGGACCCACCGGCGCGTTCGTGGTCGTGGTGTTCACCGTCATCGCGCGGCACGGCTATGACGGCCTGATCCTGGCGACGTTGCTCGCAGGCATCATCCTAGTCGTTGCGGGCTATGCGCGGCTCGGCGCGCTGATCCGGTTTATCCCCTACACCGTCGTCACAGGCTTTACGGCGGGCATCGCGGTGATCATCGCCTCGAGCCAGATCCGCGATTTTCTCGGGCTCGATATGGCCGCGGTGCCCGCCGACTTCCTGCCGAAATGGCTAGCCTATGTCGGAGCGATCCGAACCATCGATGCCGCGACCGTCGTGGTCGGCATGGGCGCACTCGCAGTCATCCTGATCCTCAAGCGCGTCGCACCACGCGTGCCCGGGTTCCTGGTCGCGGTCCTGCTCGCCTCGATCTTCGTCATTGCGAGCGGCGCGCATGTCGCGATGATCGGCTCACGCTTTCCGGCGATGCCGAGCGGGATTGCGATACCGGCTTTCCCCGTCTGGACGCTGGCGAAGCTCCAGGCGGTACTGCCATCGGCGTTCACGATCGCGTTTCTCGCCGGCGTCGAGGCGCTCCTCTCCGCGGTCGTCGCGGACGGGGTGATCGGATCGCGTCATCGATCGAACCAGGAACTGGTCGCGCAAGGTGTCGCCAACATCGCCTCGGCGCTGTTCGGCGGGCTGCCCGCGACCGGCGCGATCGCGCGCACCGCGACCGCGATCAAGGCCGGCGCGCGGACCCCGGTCGCAGGCATGCTCCACGCGGTGTTCGTGCTGCTGTTCGTGGTGTTCGGCGGGCGGCTGATGGCGTTCGTGCCGATGGCGGCGCTGGCGGCGATCCTGTTCGTCGTCGCCTGGGGCATGAGCGAGCAGGAGCGGTTCGTCGGCCTGTTGCGGATGCCCAATGGCGACCGCGCGGTGTTGCTGCTGACGTTCGGGTTGACGGTGCTCGTCGACCTCACGGTGGCGATCGGCGTCGGCGTGACGCTCACCGCATTGCTGTTCATGGCGCGGATGAGCGAGACCGTCGCGATCACTGGCCCCGAGGACGACATACTAGCCGAACGGGACGCGCTGCCGGAGGGCGTCGAGATGTTCCGGATCGACGGGCCGTTCTTCTTCGGCGTCGCGGCCGGATTGATGGACACCTATCGCCGGTTGGGCAGCGTGCCGCGCGTGCTGATCCTGCGGCTGGAGCGCGTGCCGATGCTCGATGCAAGCGGTGTCGCCGCCATCGCCGAACTGCTGCGGCGAGCCGGGACGACGCAGACGCGTGTGATCCTCTGCGGCATGGCCGCGCAACCGGCGGCAATGCTCGCCCGCGCCCGGCTCGGGCCGATCGTCAGCACCCAGACCTTTGACGAGGCGCTCGCGATGTCAGGCTGACAGAGTCATCCGCAGCATCATCGAAGCCGGATCGCCCGGACAAGCCGACGCGATCCAGCCGCGTTCGCGTTCCAGCTCGATCGCCTGATGGTTGTCGCGGCTCTCGATCGATTCCAGCGTCGCGATCCCCTTCGCGCGGGCGAACGCTGCGACATGATCGAGCAGCGTCCAGCTGATCCCGCGGCGTTTGAAGTCGGTGCGGATCGCGATGGCGACTTCGGCGCGGGTAAGGCTCTCGTCGGCGGCCAGCATCCCGGTCGCGACGATCCGGTTGGTGGCGGGATCGAAGGCGAGGAAATTTTCGGTATGCTCGTGATCGACCGTGACCAGCGCAAGGAGCTGGTCGTGGCCGACCTTGTGGATCGCGCTGAGGAAGCGGAACCGCAGGTCTTCCTTGTCGACATGCTCGAAGAACTCGCCGAGCGCGGGTTCGTCGGCGGGCGATGCGGGGCGGACGTGAAAGACATAGCCGTCGCGCGTCGTCAGGTCGGTGCTCCACGACACGGCCGATGGCGTTTGCGTGACGCCCGCACGCTCGCTGACGAGTTCGACCATCGTGTTGTCCTTTGCGATTGCTCGCCGCGATGGCGATACACCCCGGCCTACCGATAAAGTCGATGCTCCCTCAGCGTCGGGAAACACGTAGTTTCCGACGCTACCGAAACAATTGGCGGAGGCTAGGCTGGCTTCGAAGGGCGATCTCCGCCCGCGAGGAGACCGCATGACGATCGATATCCAGCGGATGCAGGATCTCGCGCACGAGATCGTCCGGCTCCAGGGCGAACTCGACCGCGAGATCGAAAGCCGGCGGCGTGCGCTCGGCATCGAGCTCACCGGCCGGATCGTCGGGTTCGAACACGGCGTGCTCGATGCGCAACGGCGGTTGAAAGTATCGGTGCTGCGGTTCGTAGCGCGTTCCGATCTGATTTCGATCGTGACTGCGCCGGTGATCTACTCGCTGATCGTGCCGCTGCTGATCGTCGATGCGTGGGTGAGCCTGTACCAGGCGATCTGCTTTCGCGCGTACGGGATCGCGCGGGTCCGACGCGGCGACTACATCATATTCGACCGCGCGCACCTGGCCTATCTGAACCGGATCGAGGCGCTAAATTGCGCCTTCTGCTCCTACGCCAACGGGCTTGTCGGGTTCGTCCGCGAAGTCAGCAGCCGGACCGAGCAATATTGGTGCCCGATCAAGCATGCGCTGCGCGTCAGCGATCCTCTCCACCGCTATTACGAGTTCCTCGAATATGGTGACGCAGACGGCTATCGCTCACGATTGACGCAGTTTCGCGACCGCCTTCGCGAGCCGGAGGCAGCGGAACGATCGGCTTGATTGACCAACGTCAATGTCATGCGCGGGGGGACGTGCCACTGAGGCTCAGGGAGAGCCTCGATGATCGAGCATGACGAGTTTGCCACGCGCGTCGTACTGTTTTCCGGGTGCCGGCATTTCATCCGCGAACTCGACTTGGAACCGCTACTGGCCGCTCATGCCAGGCTTCGGGGCATGTGCAATCGGCTGGAGGGATACGCCGATGCGTTGCCCGGTCGATTGCCCAGTGCTGACGCCAATGCGATCTGCTGCGACCTGCGCGCCGTTGTAGTCAGCCACGCGCGCGATGAGACTGCGGTGATCGATGCGCTGTTCGCGCGGGCCGTAGGCGATCCGCTCACGGCTGCAGTGATGAGGCGCGTGCGTGCGCGCCATATCAGCGATGCGATCCAGGCTGACGACATACTTGCCGCCTTGTCCGGCCTTTCGACGCCGTGCGCGGAAGCGTTCGGCTATATGTTGCGGAGTTTCTTCGACGGGGCCCGGCAGGCGATGGACTTCACCCAACTCGCGATCCTGACACTTGGCGCGGGGCGGCTGACGCAGGGCGCGCGCGACATGCTCGTGCGTGGGCTTGGCGAGCGGAACGCGGTCTAAGCCGCCTCGGCGCGCCCTTGCAGCGCATCGGGGTCCGAGATCGTGATCGCGCGGCCGCCGGGTAAGGCGATCACGCCGGCGGTTTTGAGCCGAGTCATCTGGCGGCTGACCGTCTCGATCGTCAGCCCGAGAACGTCGGCGATCTGCCCGCGGGTGAGCGGTAGGTCGAACGTCATCGGCGCGTCCGGCGTCGCGCGGCATCCCGTCGCATCGGCGCGCAATGCCATGTCGAGCAGGAAGCCGGCGATCTTCTCCTGCGCGGATTTTCGCGCGAGCGACAATATCCGCGTGCGGGCAACACCGAGTGCCGCCAGCGTCCGTTGCAACAATAGCCGCTCCATCCGCACATGATCCTCCAGCACGCGCTCGAACGCGTCGCGCGGGAAGATGCACAACTCGGACTCGGTCAGTGCGGTGATCGTGAAGTCGGCTTGCCCCGCATAGGGTTGCCCTACGAAATCGGCGGGATACAGCAGCCCGACGATCTGCTCGCGACCATCGGGCGTCGCCGCCACCAGCTTGAGCACGCCCGACAACAGGTTCGCGCAGATGACGCTCTCGTCGCCTGCCCAGATCAGCGTCTGGCCGCGCGCGATCTTGCGACGGCGGCCGAGCGTATTCAGTGCGCTCAGCTCGACGTCGCTGAGGCTGCTGCACAGGGCTTGGTCGCGGACCGCGCAATCAGCGCAGATGTCGTGGTGAGCCATTGATCGAGTATAGTATGAAGGCCCGCGATATCCGCGCGAATTCTTTACGCGACCGTTACGAGTTCCCAGGCGCTTCCGCATCGTCTTCGATCGGCAAGTGGAACTCATGCCATATGCCGTTCAAGATGCCGAAGCCGACCGCGAGGCCGAGGCCGAGCACCCAGGTAAAATACCACATGATCAGATATCCTTAGCGTTCGTGGTCAGTAGAAATCGGGGTTGGTCGCGACCTCTTGCGTCGTCACGCGGCCGAACATCACCTTGTACGCCCAAGCGGTGTAGGCGATTACGATTGGCAGCAGGACGACCGTGACGAACAGCATGATGCCCAGCGTCTTGGCGCTCGACGATGCGTTCCAGACGGTGAGGCTGGAGTGCGAGTCGATGCTCGACGGCAGGATGAAGGGGAACATCGACAGCCCGACCGTCGCGATGATTCCGAGCGCGGAGGCGGACGATCCTGCGAACGCCGCGCTCTCCGATCCGCGCCGGATGCCGAACAGCGCGAGCGCCGCGCCGCCGAAACCGAGCACCGGGGCGATCATCATCCAGGGATACAGGCCGTAATTGGCAAGCCAGCCGCCGCGCGCGAGTTCGCTGGTGGTGCGCAAGGGATTGGACGGCCCCGACGGATCGATCGCGCCGACGATACGGTAGCCGATGTCGCCATAGGCGACGAACGCCCAGCCGGCTGCGAACAGCGCGAGCGACGCAAGGCCCGCGATCGTACCGAACTTGCGCGCGCGATCGTGCACCGCGCCGTGCTCGACCTTGATCGCCAGCCATGCGCTGCCGTGGAGCACCAGCATCGCGACCGACAACAGCCCGCATAGCAGCGTGAACGGGGTGAACAGCCCAAGGAAGCTGCCGTCGAAGAACGCGCGCAGGTCGCTGTCGAGGCGGAACGGCGCGCCCGACAGGACATTGCCGACCGCCACCCCGAACACGAGCGCGGGGACGAACCCGCCGACGAACAGCGCCCAGTCCCAGCGCGACCGCCATGCCGCGTCGGGCCGCTTCGAGCGATATTTGAACCCCACCGGGCGCAGGATCAGGGCCGCCAGGACGAGGAACATCGCGAGGTAGAAGCCGGAAAAGCTGATCGCGTAGACGAACGGCCACGCTGCGAAGATCGCGGCACCGCCGACGATGAACCACACTTGGTTGCCCTCCCAGGTCGGTCCGATCGCGTTGATCACCATGCGCCGTTCGGCATCGGTGCGGCCGACGAACGGGAGCAGCGCCGCGACGCCGAGATCGAAGCCGTCGGTCAGCGCGAACCCGATCAGCAGCGTTCCGAGCAACACCCACCAGATCAGACGCAGCGTTTCATAATCGAACATCGTCGTGTCTCCTGTCAGGCGGTTATTGCGGCGGCTGGGATCGGGCCGGGCGCGGGCTGTGGATCCTCGTCATGCTCGAACGGTCCCTTGCGGATCGTTGCGAGGATCAGCCGCACCTCGATCACCGCCAGCGTACCGTAGATCGCGGTGAAGCCGATGATCGTCGTCCACAGCACCCCCCGGGTCAGCGACGACGCGGCCAGGAAGGTCGGCAGAACACCTTCGATCGCCCAAGGCTGACGGCCGATCTCGGCGAGCATCCAGCCGAGTTCGATCGCGATCCACGGCAACGGGATCGCGATGACCGCGAGCTTCAGGAACCAGCGCGTCTGCGTGTGCATCCTGAGCGACGTCAGCACGAACGCGGCACCGAACAGCGCGATCATGAAGAAGCCGATGAACGCCATGATCCGGAAGCTCCAGAACATCAGCGGCACGTTCGGCACCACGTCCCACGCAGTCGCCGCGACCAGTTGCGGACTCGCCATGCGAGGATCGGCGACGTGGCGTTTCAGCAACAGCGCATAGCCGAGATCGCGCTTATGCGCCTCGAACCGCGCGCGCTGCGCGACGTCGGTACGGTCGACCTTCAGATGCTGGACCGCGTCATAGGCGATGACGCCCGACGTAATCCGCTCCTGCGCCTTCAGCACCAGTTCGGACATCCCCGTCACCTCCTTGTCGAGGCTGCGCGTCGCGATCACGCCAAGGACCCAGGGTACCTGCACCTCGTAGCGCGTCTCGCGTGCGGCGACATTGGGCAGGCCGAACAGCGTCAGCCCGGCGGGGGCGGGGGCGGTGTGCCAGGCGGCCTCGATCGCGGCGAGCTTCATCTTCTGGTTGTCGGTGAGCGCGTAACCGCTCTCGTCGCCGAGCACGACGACCGAGAGCGAGCCGGCAAGCCCGAACGCCGCGGCGACGGTCATCGAACGGCGTGCGACCGCGGTGTAGCGGCCCTTGAGTAGCCAGAAGGCGGAGATGCCGAGCACCACGACCGAGGCGCAGACATAGCCCGCGCTGACGGTGTGGACGAACTTGGCCTGCGCGATCGGGTTGAACAGCACCGCGCCGAAATCGCTGACCTCCATCCGCATCGTGTCGGTGTTGAATTCCGCGCCGGTCGGGTTCTGCATCCAGCCGTTGGCGACCAGGATCCACAGCGCCGACAAATTGGTGCCGAGCGCGACCATGAACGTTACGAACATATGGCCGAGCTTCGACAGGCGCTCCCAGCCGAAGAACATCAGCCCGACGAACGTCGCCTCGAGGAAGAACGCCATCAGCCCCTCGATCGCCAGCGGGGCGCCGAAGATGTCGCCGACATAATGCGAGAAATACGACCAGTTGGTGCCGAACTGGAATTCCATCGTCAGCCCGGTGGCGACGCCCAGCACGAAGTTGATCGCGAAGATCCGCCCCCAGAACCGCGTGATGACGCGCCAGATCGGCCGGTCCGTCATCACGTACACGGCTTCCATGATGACCAGCATCATCGACAGCCCGAGCGTCAGCGGCACGAACAGGAAATGGTACAAGGCGGTCAGCGCGAATTGCAGCCGCGACAGATCGATGACCCCAAGGTCCATGATTATGCTCCCCACACGACCGTCGACGGCCCTGTCTGGGGATGGGCTAGGCGCGGGCGACGGCGCGAACATTGACCGCGGTCAAAGACGCGCGCGGGCTTGGCCTCGAATGCGGAGGACATGAATAGTATCGCCAAAGGCCGCGCGCGCGTCTCCCGCGCCTATCTGAAGGCCGCCGTCGCGGATGGCGGCGGGGTGCGGGTTTCGACGAGCCTGCTGTTGCTCGACACCGTCGCGGCAATTGGGTTCGCCGCAGGGCTGGCGGGTGGCGTGGTCGCGGTGCCCGAAGGCGTGATGGCGCCGTGGGCTTTGCTGGCGAGCGTTTCGGCGATCGCGCGCGGTGCGTTTGCGATGCTGGCGACCCGCGTTGGCGCGAGCGGTGCGTACCAGGCGAAGACGCGGTTGCGGCAGCGTATCGTCGCCGCGGCGCTGCACCGCGCGCCGGGTTCGGAGGCGACGACCGGCACGCTGATGAGTGCCGCGGTGGACGAGGTCGACGCGATCAACGGCTATGTGTCGCGCTTCCTGCCCGCGAGGATGACGGCGTCGATCGCGCCGCTGATCGTGCTTGCCGCGACCGCTTTCGCTAGTCCGATCGCGGCCGCGATCCTGGTGGCGACGTTCTTTCCATTCTTGGTTGCGATGATCCTGGCGGGCGGCGCCGCCGCGGATGCGTCACGCCGCCAGTTCATCGCGCTCGCTCGGCTGTCGGGGCTTTTCGCGGATCGGATCGGTGCGCTGCCGATCGTGCTGGCCTTTCGGGCGGAGGGGCGCGAGGCTGCTGCGCTCGGCGACGCCGCGGAGGATCTGGCACGACGGACGATGTGCGTGCTGCGCGTCGCGTTCCTGTCGTCGGGTGCGCTGGAGTTCTTCGCCGCGCTGTCGGTCGCGCTGGTGGCCGTGTATGCCGGGTTCAACCTGTTGGGCCTGCTCCCGTTTCCAGTGCCCGAAAAGCTCGACCTCGGTCGCGCGTTCTTCGTGCTGGCGCTCGCTCCCGAATTCTACGCACCGATGCGCCGATTGGCGGCGGCGTATCACGACCGACAGGCAGCAGAGACTGCGGCCGAGCGGCTGGCAGCGGTTGAGCGGGACAAGGGAGCGCCGCTCCCGGTCGTGCCCGTCTGGTCGAACACGGTGCCGTCGATCCGCTTCGATTCCGTTACGATCCGCTACGCTGGTCAGGACAGCGCTGCGGTATCCGGTGTCTCGTTCGAGGCGCACCCCGGCATGATCGTCGCGCTGGTCGGCTCGTCAGGTAGCGGCAAGAGTAGCCTGCTTCACCTGCTCTTTGGACTTGCGCCTTTGTCCGAAGGCCGCGTCACCATTGGCAGTCCCCCCCTCCCTGGAAGGGAGGGGCTGGGGGTGGGTCGACTTCCGCATGTTCGAACGGCAGTGACACAAGCCGACCAACCCACCCCCAACCCCTCCCTTTCAGGGAAGGGCGCAGCAGATGCCGGGACGGTCCTCGACCTCGCCGAGATCGGCAGCATCGCGCCGATCGCCGCGTGGATGGGGCAGTCGCCGCTTATCCTGCCCGGGACGATCGGCTCGAACATCGCTCTGGCCTACCCAAGCGCGTCGGCCGATCGGATCGCGGAAGTCGCACGGACCGCGGGGCTATCACCGATGCTGCTCGCACGCGGAGGATTGGGCGCGGTGATCGATGCACGTGGTAGTGGGCTTTCGGGGGGAGAACGACGCCGGATCGCACTCGCCCGCGCGTTGTTGAAGCCCGCCCCCGTGCTGTTGCTCGACGAGCCGACCGCGCATCTCGACGCCGAGTCCGAGGCGCGCCTGATCGAGGCGATCGCGCGAGCCTGCACCGGGCGCACCACGATCATCGCGACGCACAGCGCAGGGCTCGCTGCGATCGCGGACATCGTCATTGACCTCGGAGAGCAGGCATGACTGCGTTCGATACCCTCATTGCAAACGAACGCCGACGGCAACGACGCGGCCTGTGGCGCGCAAGCAGCTATGCGGCGATCGTCGCGATAGCATCGGTCGTGCTGCTCGGCCTGTCGGGCTGGTTCATCACCGCCGCGGCGCTCGCTGGAGTGGCGGGGCCGATCGCCGCGCAGGGCTTCAACTATATGCTGCCAAGCGCGGGTATACGCCTGCTCGCGATCCTCCGCACCGCCGGGCGCTACGGCGAGCGGCTGGCCAGCCACGAGGCGGCGTTCGGCGCGCTTGCCCGCATCCGCCCCGCGCTGTTTCTCGGTCTCGCGCGCGGTCCGGCGGAACACGCGCTCGCGCTGACGCAGGGCGAGGCGACCGCGCGCATCGTGCAGGACGTGAATGTCGTCGAGGCGCAGTTCGTCCGGCTCTCCGCCATGCCCGGCATGATCGCGGCGCTGGCGAGCGGCCTGCTGTTGTGTGCCTTGGGAGGGTGGCGGCCGGCGTCGGCGCTCGTGCTGTGCATCCCCGGTGTGCTGGCGGTTGCAAGCGTCCTGGCCCGTCGCCTCGATGCACCCGGGCGCGAGGTGCAGCGTGCGAGCGGGGCGCTCAAGGACGCCTTTGCCGGCGTCGCCGATGCTGCGGCCGAACTCCGCTGCTATGGAGTGGAGGCGCAAGCGATGGACGCCGTCGATGCATGCAGCCTGCGCCTCGCGGAAGCGCAACGCGCGCAGGCCGGCGTGGCCGGTTGGTTCGAGTTCATCCAGGCGGTCGCCCTCGGCGTGGCAGGCGTTGCGGCGCTGATCCTCGCTGCACCCGCGGGCGCACCGATCGCGGCCTTGTGCGCGCTGGCGGCGGTCATGGCGATCGACGGCGCCGGACCGGTGTTGCGCAGCCTGGCCCAGCGAAGCGCCGTGCGCGAGGCCACAGCCCGCCTCGACGATCTGTTGCCCTGCGAGACGACGGAGGATGAGCCGACAGCGTGCCTCGGCGCCGCGCGATCGCTAGATCTGCTCGGAACGCACCTCACTATGGGCATCCGCGTCGCGCTGGTCGGGGCATCGGGGACGGGCAAGACCACGCTCGTGGAAAGTCTGCTCGGCCTACGTGGCGCGAACCCGGGCACCGCCTTCATCGACGGCAAGGATATTGTCGACGTCCCGCTCGCCGTCCGCCGCGCGACGTTTGGCTGGGCACCGCAGGACGCCGCTTTGCTGGCTGGTACGGTCCGCGACACCCTCGCGCTCGGCGACGCGCCAGCCGATGATGCTGCGATGTGGGCGGTGCTGGCCGACGCTGCGCTGACCGATGTGATCGAAGCCCTGCCGAACGGTCTCGACACCTGGATCGGAGAACACGGCGTGCGCCTGTCGGGTGGCGAACGCCGGCGGCTTGCACTCGCCCGCGCCTACCTCGTTCGCGCGACGTGGCTATTGCTCGACGAACCGACCGAAGGGCTCGACGCCGCTACCGAGCGCTGCGTCGCCGAACGCCTGTCCGCCCGGCTTGCCAGAACCGGGCAGGGGCTCCTCATGGTCAGCCACCGTCCGGCGATGGTCGCGATGTGCGATCGGCAACTCGCGGTCGTGCCGGTGCCGAGTGCGATCGTTGCGCTACCCAGGGATATCGCACCGCGACCGCGTCGGTATAGCCGAGATTGAAGACCGTCGGACTCTTTGCCGGCCGTTCGACCCGGCGATAGAGCGTCCCGAACACGCGGTCCCAGGCGAAATTCGTGATCCCGAAATTGCCCGTCTCGTCATGGAAATGATGCTCCATGTGACGCGCCTTCATCACCGCCAGCCACTTCACCCGCGGCTTGTACGAAAGATGCTGGATGCAGTGGAAGAACTCGTAGAAGCAGGTGCACAGCAGCCCGGTCGCGAACCCCGCGGCCGCGCCGCCGAGCCCGCCGATCAGCCAACCCGGAACCGCGGCGACCACCAGCAGCGTCGGCACCGTCGTGTGGAGCGCGCCGAACAGTACCTCGAGATGATTGGGGTCGCGGTGATGATCGTAATGGATCCGCTTCCAGGTGCCTGCGAGCAGCGGCGTCTTGAACATCCACTGCGAGTGCAGCACCCAGCGGTGCAGGGCATACCAGATCAGCGGATAGGCGACCACGACCAGCGTGATCGTTGCGACGGTCGGCACCACGTCCGCGGGACGCCATGCGAAAACGCTGGCCGACGCCGCTACCAGCGCCAGATACGCGACGATCACATGATGCTGCAGATACGCGATCACCAGCTCGCGCAACGTCATCCGGTCGAGGTGATGCGAGCGGCCCCAGAACGGGGCCACTCGCTTCGTCGTCCCGGTCGTCACAGCCGAATGCCGAGCCCGATGCCGAACACCAGCGGATCGAGGCTTATCGCGACCCGCTGCGTGCCGGCCGCCGTGGTTCGCAATCGCGCGGTCGTGTCGATGTCGATATATTTGACGTCTAGGTTGAGGAACACTTTCGGCGTGATGTCGATATCGACGCCGGCCTGTGCCGCCCATCCGAAGCTGTCCTTCATGTGGACGTCGGTCGGTCCCACGGCTGCGACGAGACCGTCCGACGCCTTCTCGTTCCAGAAGATGGTGTAGTTCACGCCGGCACCGACATAGGGGCGGACCTTGCCGTTCGGGTTCAAGTGATATTGCGCGGTCAGCGTCGGCGGCAAGACCCAGGTCGAGGCGAGCTTGCCGATCGAGCCCGTCGTGCCGGTACGGCCGTCGGCGTGATGCTTGGTGGTCGACGCGATCAGCTCGAAGCCGATGTGATCGCTCGCCATGTAGGTGACGTCAACCTCGGGCATGAAGCTGTCGTTGACGCGGACATGCTCGCCGGGAAATGCGGGCAGCACGCTGCCGGACTTCTCGTTCGGCGCGACCAGGATCGTCCGCACGCGCAGCAGCACGTCGCCGGCGGCAATGCCCTGGCGTGGGCCCACGTCGGTCTGCGCCAGGGCAGGGGCGGCGACGGCCATACCCGCACAGGTCGCACCGAGGGCGAGGCTCTTGATCGACACGTTCATGGTCCGGCTCCTGCAATCCAATGCCGTCGAGCTACGCACGCGGCGCGGCGCCGGCGTTGATCGCGGACAAGGATCGGGTTGACCGCGGTCAAAGACGTCACGCCGACCGCCGCCCATTTCGCGGCCATGTGGACCTATCATCCAGAACTGCTCGCGGTGCCGGTGCCGCGTTACACCAGCTATCCGACCGCCGCGGAGTTCACCGACGCCGTCGGCCACGCGGACATGCACGCCGCGCTGGCACGAATCGCCACGGATGAAACCGTCTCGCTCTACGTGCACATCCCCTATTGCCGGCAGATCTGCTGGTATTGCGGGTGTAACACCGGCGCGGCCAATCGCAGCGCCCGGCTCGACGCGTATCTGGAGCGGCTGGAGGACGAGATCGCGCTGGTCGCCGAGCGCGTCGGACATGCGAAGATCGGCCGGATCGCGTTCGGCGGCGGTAGTCCGAACGCGGTCGCCCCGGCACAGTTCGCGCGGCTCATGGAGCGCATCGTGACCAGCTTCCGCTGCGACGATCCGGTCGTGTCGGTCGAGATCGACCCGCGCGGGTTCACCGCGGAGTGGGCCGCCATGCTCGCCGCACACCGCGTGACCCGCGTCAGCCTCGGCGTCCAGACGCTTGATCCGGGAATCCAGGCTGCGATCGGGCGCGTCCAGACGGCGGATGAGATCCGCCGGGTGATGGGGTTGCTCCGTAGCGCCGATGTTGAATCGATCAACTTCGACCTGATGTACGGCCTGCCGGGTCAGTCCGAAGCTGCTTTGGAAGCAACGTTGATCGAGAGCCTGGCGATGGGCCCCGATCGGCTCGCGGTGTTCGGCTACGCGCACGTACCGAGCATGATCCCGCGCCAGCGCCGGATCGACGCGACCGCGCTTCCGGATGGGCAGGCGCGGTTCGCTCAGGCTGCGCTGTCGCACGAGACGCTGACAGAGGCGGGATACACCGCGATCGGCTTCGATCATTTCGCGAAGCCCGGCGATGCGCTCGCCCAAGCCAGCGGGAACGGCAGATTACGTCGCAATTTCCAGGGTTTTACCGAAGACCCCGCGGTCACGCTGATCGCACTGGGCGCGAGCGCGATCAGCGAGTTTCCGGGCTCCCTGCTTCAGAACGAGAAGAACACCGGCCGCTATCACATTGCGCTTTCGGCGGGCCGGTTCGCCACGGTCCGGGGACTTCGCCGAACCGCTGAAGATCGCGTACGGGGCCGCGCGATCGAGGCAATCCTGACGCGGGGCATCGCCGACCTGTCCGGAATACCGAATATAGGCCCGGTGCGCGATCGCCTCGCCCCGTTCGAACACTGGGGCTTGGTGAAGTGGGAGAGCGCGACGCTCAAGCTTTCGGCCGACGCTCGCCCTTATGCCCGCTCGATCGCCGCGACGATCGATACCTACAGATATCCCGGCACACGACAGTTCAGCACTGCCGTGTAAGGCGGCTCACATCCGCATCGTGCCGGTGTCGAGGAACCGCTGGTGCCACGACAGCGCCTCGCCCGGCAGCGTCGGCGTCTGCTGTCCATACGAGCCTTCGCGAGCACACCGATAGTAATCCGCCAGCGCCGGGCGATAGTCGGGATGCGCGCAGTTCTCGATGATCGTCAGCGCACGCTGCTTGGGACTCAGCCCGCGCAGGTCGGCGAGGCCTTGTTCGGTGACGAGCACCTGCACGTCCTGGCTGATGTGATCGACATGACTCGCCTGCGGCACGATCGCGGAAATGTCGCCGTTCCTCGCGGTCGACGGCGTCATGAAGATCGAGACATAAGCGTTACGCGCGAAATCACCTGAGCCGCCGATGCCGTTCTGGATACGTGATCCCACGATGTGCGTCGAATTGACGTTGCCGTAGATGTCCGCCTCGATCAGCCCGTTCATCGCCAGGCAGCCGAGCCGCCGGATCAGTTCGGGATGGTTGCTGATCTCCTGCGGGCGCAGTATCATACGGTCGCGATATGCGCCCATGTCCGCATTCAACCGCGCCGCCGCCTCGGGACTGAGCGAGAACGCGGTCGCCGACGCCATCCGCAGCTTGCCGGAATCGAGCAGGTCGAGCATCCCGTCCTGGATAACCTCGGTATAGGAAGTTATGGCGTCGAACGGCCCGGTGACGAGGCCGGTCAGCACCGCGTTGGCGATGTTGCCGACACCGGACTGCAACGGCAGCAGCGACGCGGGCAGGCGACCGCGCGCGACTTCGTGGCGGAAGAACTCGATCAGATGGCCCGCGATCGCGTGAGCCGACGCATCGGGCGCGGCGAACGGCAGGTTACGATCGGGGGCTTCGGTCTCTATGATTGCCACGATTTTCGCAGGGTCCACCCTGAGATACGCATCGCCGATCCGGTCGTCGGGTCGTACCAGCGGGATCGGCACGCGGTGCGGCGGTAGCGCGGTGCCGTAATAGATGTCGTGCATCCCCTCCAGCGCGGGGTTCTGCCAGCGATTGACCTCGAGGATGATCTGGTCGGCGCGATCGAGCCAGGTCTTGTTGTTGCCGACCGACGAGGATGGGATCAGCGATCCGTCGGCGCGGATGCCCGACACCTCGACCACCGCGGTATCGAGCGGCCCGAGAAAGCCCTGCCACGCCATCGGCGCGACCTGGCTCAGGTGCATGTCGAAATACTCCATCTCGCCACGGTTGATCTTCTCGCGCGCGATCGGATCAGAATTATACGGCAAGCGGAATTCGATGCCGTCCGCCTTGGCCAGTGCGCCATCGAGTTCGGGCCCGGTCGACGCGCCGGTCCAGACGCGGATGCGGAACGGGTTGCCCGCGGCATGCTCCGCCTCGATCCGCGCGGCGAGCGCCATCGGCACGGCCTTGGGATAGCCCGAGCCGGTGAACCCGGTCAGCCCGACCGTCGATCCCGAGGTGATCAGCGCCGCGGCGTCGTCGGCGCTCATGATCCTGTCGCGCAGGCTGTCGTTCGCAATTCGGCTCATGAGGTTCCTGTCATCCTGTTGCGCTTCGATCGGTCATGGTCGGCATCTGCGCGCCAACTTTCCACCTGGCACCGCCAGTAGACGATATCCTTCGCCGGGAGCGTCCATGCTACCTCGGCCACCATCGGGACCCAGATCGTATCGACCAGTCGATAGTCGGAGAACCGACCATGCCACGGGGTAGGCAGTATCGGCGGCGTTGCCGATCGCGGACGATCCAGCGCGAAGGCGGTTGCGATCCGTCCGTCGCTATCCAGGCCGAGGATCACTTCGGACGCCGTCGCTCCAACACCCGCGCTGACCGACAGTGAGTCGGGGCCGTCGACCCGCCAGCGCAGTTCGGAATTGTGGAGAATGGCGTGTGGCGCCCAAGCTATCTCGGCGAGGTAGCGCATCAATTCGCCGCGCACGAGCGCCGGCGTATGGTGCGCGCGTGCAAGCGGGATGACGCCGAGCGCGGTGATGTCGAACCGCCCGTCGCCATCCTCCAGCGCGTCGCGTCCGGAGATCAGCCCGAACGGCCCGACCTTGGCGCACCAGTCGAACGCGCAACGGTCCGTCGCGATGGTTTGGGAGGCCTTGAACGCGATCCAGGAGTCGGACTCGAGCGTTCGTTTCATGTGCCCGGTCTGTGTCAGGCTGACGCGCGGTGAACCGGCCCCTGGCGGTGGTATACCCAGTCGCATGGCGAGATCGATGATGGCGGTCGGCATGGTTCCAGTACTGCTCATACGCGAGTCCTCATCGCAGCGATCGACGCCCTCATGGTACGATCACCGCATCCACCGATCGCCGCAACGACCACGGCAGCGTCGGGCCATAGCCGAACCGCATCACCATATCCGGGCGCCTGCCGGGTATGCCGATCAGCGCCGCCAGATCCGGACGGAGCGAGGGGACCTCGACCGGCTGGTTGATGAAGGCGTGCTGCAATCCGAGCGTAGTCGCCTGAAGCGCAAAGCGTTGGCACGCACGCCCTACCGCAACCCAATCCGCCGCGGTTCCTCCCGCCCCCACGAACACGGCGACGCCCGCCGACGATCGTAGCTGGGCGGCATAGGCCTCATTTTCCGATCGCGCCGTCGAGATCCAGTCGAACGCGTGAGGCCCGAGCCAGTCGGGCAGCGCGGGATTACCGCTCGCGACGCTGTAGAGCCCATCACCAGTCCGCAGCGCCTGTCGCGGATTGAACCGAAGCCATGCCTTGAGTTCGCGTACGAAGGCGGGGTCGGTCCTTTGCAGCGTATTGCCGGCGAGGACGAGGTCGCTCAGGCGATCGATCCGATGCCGATCGGTGAGCAGGACGAGATCGACATCGGGGACGGCCGCGGCCTTGACCAGCGTGTCGAGGTCTCTCGCGGGAACAGCCCGACCATCATACTCGGCGCGGGTCGATTGACGCCTGGTTATCGCGTCGAACATCGGGGAAGGGGTCGGACGTGCCGTCTCGAAGTGGACTGCGACCGATCCCTGGTTCCGCGGATCGAAGGTGATGGTAGCGGGCATACCGCGTGCCGCCGACGCCAACGACAACGCTTCTGTCGCCGCACCGAGACTGACGAAGAGATGGTGATCGTCTGGATCGACGACCGCTGTCCGTCTCGAAAAGTCGGGGATGATGTCGATCCGCCGTTCGCCGATCCGAAAGCGCCAAGGCTGCGTGTTGTGGCCGTTCGGCGCGAGCGTCGCGTAGCGAATGAGATCATGGGCAGACGCCTCATCAGCCAACGGCGTGCGCAGGGCGGTGGCTCGAGCAGCGTAGGCCGATGAGGTGTTCGCTTGTCGATCAAGAAGATAAGCCGCCTCACCGCCAACCAGGGCGGTCGCTCCCGCACCAATCAGCACGTGCCGTCGGTTCACCGTCTGTCTCCGATATCACGGACGCACCGACGCTCCCGATGAGGCAGCCTGCTACTTTCCATGGCGACCGAGAACCGACGTTAATTACGTAGACGCATCGGCCTTTGCGTAGTTTCCGATGCTGCCCGGCGCCGGGTGTCGACTTCGAGAGACAGGCTGCCAGATCGTTCGCTGTTACAACGGCTCCGGCGGCGTCCGGCGTCGCCCGATCCTCCGATGCAGAGACGTTCGCCCAACGTGCACTCCGCGAACCGGTGGCGTGCTTCGGCGAGCCTCGTCTCAAATCCGCGTTCTCGCGCAATCGGTGCGGTTTGCGCGCCACGGTTCCGCCGATGGCGTACTAGGCGATCCCAGGACACACGCGCCACCGCCAGAAAAAGCTGAAGGGCAAAAAGGCGGAACCGGCGCGGACCGTCTACACCGCGGGACCGCCTCGCATAGTCATCAGGGTGCCAAAGGGGGGCTATCGGCGCGTGGCGTTGAGCGCATTCGATCAGGGGCTGGAGATACCGATCGCTAAGGTCGAGAAAGCGGCGCGCGCCTTGTCGAGTCATACGCTCCGGGTTGGGCTTACGCAGGATCTGTTTGCGGCCAGCGAGGACGGCGTCGGCATTGCACAGGTGCTGCGCGTCTTCTGCGCTACCGGCGCCCGCTTGCCGCCAGGAGCAATGTCGCCGCGCGCGTGTTGTCGAAGATCAGAGGCTGATAACCGCCTTACTCGGTAGGTCTTATGGCACGGACAGCGGTCCCGGCAGCTGCCGGGGAAACCACGTCAGAAGAGCGTCCGACAACGCCGCAGCGACAACAGAGGGATCGCCCGTTCGTGTGCCGCTGGCGCGGACCGTGGTCGCCTGTCCTGTCCACACGACGTGACTATCGCGGCGCAGCGACACGGTCACCTTAAGACGGGTCACGATCAGACCGTGCAACTGATCCTTCCCCGAGGGCAAAGTCAGCGACAAGCCTCCAAACCCAGCCGCCACGCCCGGCCGATCCGATCGGTCGTTGCCGGACCGGACAACACCGCGCTGTGTCTGCGATACCTCAACCTTGGCGACGTAGAGGCTGTGGTTTGCGTCGGGCAAGGGCAGGAAAGGTGTCCGGAGGAGGGTTCGCTGAACGGCGTCTGTGAACGTTTTCGTGACAGCGGGAGACGTGGTCGGACTATCGGCAGCAACGATCGCTATCGTGCCTGGCTTAACCACGGACGCAGCAACCGGCGATTGCATTAGCGTTGCGGCCAAGGTGGAAAGAAGAAGGTACATCCGGCAGGTTCCGATGATTTAATTCGTCGGCAAGGCCGAGTGAAACATGCCCACGACCAGCAGAACGAGGACGAGGGACACAACGCTCGACAGCGCCACAAGGATCGCTGCCGCTTTACGGTTCGTATCGAGGAGGGTCGCGAACAGGGTCACGTTGCTGGCGATCGGGAACAGGGCGGCAAGTCCGACAATCACGTGGTCGCGTGGACTTAGTACGCCGACGAATGCCGCTTCGAGTGCGAGCGCTGCGCCGAGCAGTATCAGGCCGGCAACCTGCCTGACCGCGAGGATGCGCGTCATCAGCTTAGGCCGCCAATCGTCACGGCCGGTTTCAGCGAGGTTGAGGCCGATAACCGCCATCCCGAGCACGGACACCAAAGTGCTGGCGATCGAGACGATAGGCGCTGCCGCTTCAGGCATCGTCACGCCGCTCCATCTCGCGATGAAGGAGCCGATGACGACATAGACGAGCGGCACCCGCAACGCCTTGGTCGCGGCCGTTCGCGTACCCTCCTTGGTACGGGCAATGAGGAAGTACCCGATCGTGTTGCCGTACAGGGCGCTGCCGATATACGCGCAGATCACTGTCGATACGCCCACCTCGCCGAACAACGCCTGGCTGACGGGCACGCCGAAGAACGCGACGTTGAAGAACGAGAAGGACGCCGACAGCAGTTTGGGGTCGAAGTCGTCGCCGAGCCGCTTGGCCAACCGGTATGCGGGGATGCTCATCAGGGCTGAGACCACGAACATCAGCAGCGGTATCACCAACAGCTGTCGTGTTTCCGCACCGAGCACCTTGTCGATGACCAGCAACGGGATGAGGCCGAAGACGAGGACCTCCGAACACAGCTTCGCCGCCCAGGGGACGCGCGCGCCGAAAGCCCATGCCAGCAGGATCACGCCGTAGAGCGGCAGCAGCGCCGCTGCGATGTTACCGAGCGCGGTCATTGTTGGCGCAGGATATCGTCGACCGCACGACCGGCGCATTCGACGTTGAACCAGACCGCGTTGGTGTCACGCAACTCGCCATTCAGCAATTGGCCGAGCGCGTACAACCGAGGTGCGTCGCGCGTGGCGGATATGATCCGACACGTCGCCCGATGCGCGATGGCACCGCCGACCGGATGCGGTTGCAGCCATTCCTTCGCGAGCAGGTCCTTGATCAGCGTCTCCTTCATCTCGTCCAACGCGGTGGCCTGGCCCGTGGCGTTGACGACGATTGGCGTGTCGAGCGTGTCGCCATTCTCGAACCGGACCGTGAAGCTCGTACCGGTCCCGCTGGGAACGGTTTCATCGATCCGTCCGCGCACGCTGAGCAGTCCGCGCGTCATGGCATCCGCCAAGCGCCGTGCGTTCGCCATCGGCGTGACGAAGCGCGCCGCAGCGAAATGCGGCGCCAGCCATTGCCCGAACCGTTTCTGGTCGGCGGGGCGCAACAGGTTCCATATTGCCGTCGAGTCATGGCGCGCGGCGGTGAGGATGCGCTGGAACGGTTCGTCTCCGGCTTCCGCTACGGCAATGTCGTGCAGCAAGGCAGCCTTGGCGTCACCGTCGTAGCGGTCCTCTGCCTGCCAGTCGACCGCGCGTCCGGCAGCAGTCTCGGCTTCAAGACGAAAGAGGCGGAACAGGTCTACCACCGAGAAGGCGCTGCCCCGCTCGCGGATCAGCCGATGGACGTTTCCAAGCGTAAGGTGCTGACGGTCATAACCTGTCTCGGGCGCCGGAATTTCGACGCGCGGCAACATCCCCTCCTTCGATATCAGGTGGATGTGACCGCGATGTCCATCGTCGAGCAGTGTCATCACTGCGTCGATGGCACTCAGGCCACTGCCGAGAATAACGACGGACTGATCCCGCTCGATCCCCTCGGTCATGCGGTGGGCGGGATAGGGCGAGTCGAAGTAGCCAGGCGTATCGTTCAAATTGCCGAACCGATCCGGATCAGGCGTGCCGATCGTCAGAAGGACGACGTCCGTCGCGATCGTCGACCCGTTGGCGAGCCGAACCGTCGCCGCGGCATGATCGCCCTCGATGGCGATAGCTTCCTCGCGGTGGACTTGGACATCGATACCGGCGGTCCGCGCCTGATCGAGCGCACGGTCGAGAACCTCTTGCATATAGACGCGGTATTCGCGGCGTTGCGGGTATTCCACGCCATCGGGATCGAGCAGCGCGCTCGATGCCGCGCGCCGAGTCTCCAGCCAGGTTCGGAAATGACCCGGCTCGCGGTCGTACAGTCCCATAAGACGGGATTCCGTGTTCAGGAGATGGCCCGGCTGTTCCGTGCCGAACGCCAACCCGCGCGCGAGTTCATCGTCGCGCTCGATTAGATGGATGCTCCACCCTTCGCCTGGATCATAACATAGCCGCGTTACCGCTTCGGCGAACGCAGCGACCCCGCAGGCGCCCATGCCGATAATTGTCAATGTTTTCGGCATGATATCCCGTTCACTGAGGAACGGCGACAACGCGTGGGCGCTGTTTCGTGCCACGGCGAACGTGAAAATTTTGTCACAATTTTTTCTCGTTCAGATCGTCAACCGTAGCACGTCACGCCAGAGCGCGATCGTTCGCAGTGCAGCTATTAGTATGTCAGCCACTTTTCTTAGCGACGTACAGTACAGCTGAACGATTGTGCGAAAGGTGCGTGATCAGAAGAGTGGCCGCTTCTGGACAACGTTACTTTACCGGAGTCCAAACCCGGTATCACGCAAACGGTTCGTCACCCTCGATCTTCGTCCGAAGCATCAGGCGGCCGCATGCGGGGTCATAAGGTTCGGCACGGTGCATCGTTCCGGTGTTGTCCCACATGACGAGGTCACCAGTTTTCCAGGCATGGCTGTAGCTGAACTCGTCGCGCGTCGCCCATTCGCGCAAGCCAACCAGCAGCGCGCTGCTGTCTTTCGGGTCCAGTCCGACCACGTTGCGGGCGGTGCAGCCGAGGATCAGCGATCTGCGTCCCGAGGCGTGCGTCCACACCAGGGGCAACTCCTTCTCGCCGAGCGCCTGCATCGCCGTCAGCATGTCGAGGCTGGGTTCAGGGCGGTAGTAGAACAGCGATGCCCAAGGTGCATGGACGACGCGCAGGGGATCGTATTCCGCTTGTTTAGCGGCGGGCAGGGCGTCGTAGGCCGCATAGGTGTTGCAGAAACCGGTGTTGCCCCCGCTCGGTGCCGGCACGACGCAGGACAGGAGCGAAGCGAGGATCGGCACGTCGCTGTTGGTGCCGTCGATATGCCAGTAGAGCGAACCCTTCAGGAACTCTGCCGTCGCCGGGTTCTGCTTCGCATCGAGCGAAATCTTTGTGGTGGTCTTGCCATCGCCGCCTTCCGACGCTGGCATGCCAAGCGTCCGGGTGAAGGCGATTTGTTCGGCTTCGGTGAAGTGGATCTCGGGGAAAATCAGCACGCCGCGAGCCTCAAGCAGCGCGCGGATATCCTTGGCGAGATGACCCGCAAGTAAGCTGGTCTTGTCGTTGAGGACGCGGCTGGCGATGGCGTCCTTCACGATCTCGGTGCGTAGCGTCGTCATGTCATGCTCCTGCGATGCGGGGGGTCAGCGCGCTGGTTGCCACGTCGGTCCACGGCACAGGAATGCGACGCATCCCTCGACCTTCAGCGTGCCGTCGGGGTTGCGGGCGAGCTTCGCCGTGTAGGTCTTGCCGCTGTCGGGATTGTAGATCTTGCCCTTCCAGACCGATCCCGCGTCGGTGAACCCGGTCAGGATGAAGCTGCCTTCGATCGGGTTGCGGCATTTGGACGGGTCGGGGTTGGCGATGTCGGTGGTCGGCTTGCCGGGTTCGTGCTTGAGGATCTTGACGATCCTGCCGCAGACCGCCGGGCCGCACGGCTCGATCCGGACCAGCGCCTTGCCCCCGTCGGTGAGCCAGGTGCCGATCACCGGCGTCGCGGCGATCGCGCCCGATGCCGAGCCGATCAGGAGCCCCGCGAGCGTGCCTGCGCCAAGCTTACGGAATATCGCCATCATTCTATCTCCCAAGCGCCGCCGCCCAGACTAGCCAAAGCGAGGCACGCCGTTTGTCGACCGGGACGATCCCGGCGGTCCGTACAAAGCAGTGGGTGATGGAGGCGCGATGGAGCGACGGTGTTGAAACGGCGAACGTGTCAGGTCAGAGGGGTAGCCATACCGAGAAGCACGCACCGGATCGGTCGACGCGGTTCTTCGCCATGATACGCCCGCCATGCGCCTCGGTGATCTTCGCGGCGAGCGTCAGGCCGACGCCGCTGCCGGGGCGACCGGCCAGCCTGTCGCTGCCGGCGCGCCAGAACGGCATGAACATGCGCGCCTCGTCGTCGATCGCAAAACCGTCGCCCTCATCGGTCACGCTGACGATCGCGTGGCCGGACGCGCTGAAGACGGCGACGTCGATCCGGCTGCGATCGGGGGCGTGCTTGATCGCGTTGGTGAGGATGTTGGTCATTACCTGCATCAATCGGACCGGATCGCCGTGCGCCATTGCCGTCTCGTACGACTCGACGATCGTGACGCTGCGCTCGCTCGCCGATCCTCGGAGATCGCCGACCGCCAGACCGAGCAACACCGCCAGATCGACCGGGCGCCGGTCGAGATCGAGTTCGCCCGCATCGGCATGCGCGAGCGTTCGCAGGTCCTCCACCAGATGCGAGAGGTGCTCGACCTGGCGGAGCAGTCGGTCGGCCTCGCCGGTCGCGGGATCGATCACGCCGTCGGCCAGCCCGTGCAGTCGCCCTTTCAAGATCGTCAGCGGGGTGCGCAGTTCGTGCGCGATGCCCGCGGTCAGGACGGTGCGTTCGCGTTCGTATGCGTCGATGTCTGCCGCCATCCGGTTGAAGCTCTCGATCAGCTCGCCGGTTTCGCCCGAGGTGCTGCCGCGCTCCACCCGCACCGATCGGTCTCCGGCGGAGACGCGCGCGGCGGCGTTCGCGACGGCGGTGATCGGCCGGCTGATCCGGCGCGCGAAGACCATCGCCACCCCGCCACCGACCAGGATCGAGACCAGCGCGATCGTCGCGACGAACCCTAGATCGGTGAGCGCGGGGGCCTTCGCGCCATAGCGATCGAACAGGTCGAAATAGCGATCGCTGCCCTCCTGATGCGTCCGCACCAGCAGTTCCAGCTGCTCGCGTGCCTTGGGCGGCATGTGGTGCGTGGTGACGCTCAGCCGGTAATGGACGGCGGCGATATAGGCGACCATGCCGAGCAGCATCGTGATGATCGTCGTCGCTGCGGCGAGCACGACCATCCGCGTGACGATGCGGTTCAGGAGGCGGGCCACAGGCGATATCCCATCCCGCGCACCGGTTCGATCATGTCGATGCAGCCCGCCGCCGCCAGCTTCTGGCGCAGTTTCGACAGGTGGCTGTCGACCACCCGGTCATAGGCGTCGCTGTCGGGCGACGCCGCCTCGAGCAGTTCGGCACGTGAAAAGGCACGGCGCGGCTGGCGTGCCATGTACGCGAGAATCTCGAACTCGCTCGGGGTCAGCGGGATGCGGGCGGGCTCGTCGCCCTCGGCGTTGCGGCAACTGACGACGCGCGCGTCAAGTTCGATCAACAACGTGCCGACCGACAGCGTCCGCCGGTTGGTCGCGCCCTGAGCCCGACGCAGTACTGCACGGATGCGCTCGACGACCTCCGACGGGTTGAACGGCTTCACGACGTAATCGTCCGCGCCGATCCGGAGCGACGACAGCTTGGTCACTTCGTCGTCGTGCGCGGTAATCATGATGACCGGCGTGTCGGCGCGGCGGCGGATCGTCGTCAGTACGTCGAGCCCGTCGCCACCAGGCAGGCCGATGTCGAGCAGCATCAGCACCGGGTTCGACTGGGCATGCGCGCGGATCGCGTCCTGTACGGTACCCGCCTTCACCACCTCGAAGCCGGCGCGCTCGACATAGGCCGCGAGCAGTTCGGCGATCTCGCGCTCGTCCTCGACGATCAGGATACGGTCGGTCACTTGATGTTCCTCGGCTCATTCGATTGTCAGGGCTTTTGCCGCGAAGTGTGGACGAACGATGGAGGCGGCGCTCCATCGTTCGTCCATCATACCCACGACGCGTCTTCATCGCCGTCCGGCATCAGCCTGTTCGACCCCGCCAGCCCAAGGCGGGAACCACTCGAAAGGCCTTATCCCATGACTCGTTTCGTTTTCGCCAGCCTGATCGCTCTTGGTGCGGCCGCGTCGCTTTCGTCCGTCGCGCAGGCGCAGGACGAACCCGCGCGCGGCATCTATGCGGTGGCGCGCGCCGGTGCCTCGGTCAATTCCGAGCAGAAGTTCGACGTCGACTCGCTGCCGTCGCAATTCGACGACAAGACCAAGTACAAGACCGGGCTGACCGGCGAGATCGGCGGCGGCTACGACTTCGGGATGTTCCGCGTCGAGCAGACGATCGGCTATAACGGCAACAGCCTCAACCTGAAGGACCTGGGCACGGACAATCTGCCGGCGTCGGGTCGCACGCGGTCGTACAACGTCAGCGTGTCGGGCTATGTCGATATCCCGCTCCATGCCGTGTTCGTGCCGTATCTCGGTGGCGGCATCGGCGCGTCGCGGGTCGACGCGAACCTCTCCCGCACCGGTGCGAACGGACTGAGCAGCAGCTATGCCGGCAAGGACTGGGGCATGACGTGGCACGGCGACGCGGGCATCGGCATCAACGTCGCGCCGAAGACCACGATCGAGGTCGGCGGTCGGTATTCGCAGACCAGCAAGCTCGCATTCGACGGCCAGGATGCGGGTGCCGCCACGCGCTACGAACCCAAGCCGCGCACGCTGTCCGGCACGATCGGCGTCCGCCACATCTTCTGAGAAAGGCTTCGCCCCGCTCGCAGACGAGCGCGATCCGGGGCGACCTTGTTCCCCAATTCTCTTAAGGAGGCAGCGCATGCCGATCCAGATTCCGATCGTCATTTGCGATGCTCAGATGGCGCAAGCTTGCCGGGTAGCTCACCTATCGAACCCGAATATGGTGGCGATCACCACGTCGCCGCGGAACGGTGTTAGCGCTTCACCGACGATCTCCTCATTGGTGCGAAAGCCGTAGATCTCAGCGGTATCGAAGAACCGCTCGCCGCGCTCCACGGTCTGCCGGATCAGCGCGATCGCATCGCGATTGTCGAGTGCATGGCCGTGGCCGAAGTTGAGACGCATGCAGCCGAAGCCAAGGGATGAAACCTCTTAGTCCGCTCTTACCCAGTTCCCGAGTCTTCATGATTGTCTCCTTCACGCCGGCTATCAAAGCTCGACCTTCCGGTTCCAGATGGGCTTACAGCGTCACGAGCATTAGACGCCGATCACGACATGAGCTTATCGTATTTACTCATGAATACAGGTGTGATCATTTTGGTTGGCGCAGGCCTATGCCGATAATCGATGAGGGTGTCGGCGGAAGCGGTCTGGCCGCTTTTGACTGCCCACTGTCCATTACAACCCCGTCGCAATACACACGATGGTCGCCAATCAGTGTTGTCGACGGTGTATTGCGATGATCGAGGGGCTGCCGTCCGAACTCACCTGTTTGACGCACATTCATGTTTACGACCGGGTTTTTCGCACATCTGACCACTGTGAGGAAAGCGGCCCGGCCGCTTACGGACGACGCTCAGGATAAAGCAGCCGTTTGTTAATATGGTGGGGAAGGGCATCAGCAACCTAAGTCGTTCTTGCCGTACTTGCAGTTACTTGTGGCGCAGTTCCACCATCGCGACGTCGTGCTCGCGCATTGGTAGCATCAGTCGATAAGGCTGTCCCGCGCGGACATGAATGGTGCTGATGAGCGGAGCGTCGGTCGTGACGCTTTGCAGTTTTTGCAGTTGCGCATCAGTCAACTTGGCGGGGCGGCCCATTTCCAGGTAGGTCGAATACGCGTCGTTCTGCTGGAAACCGATGCGCCGCGTCCGTAGCTGGTATGATCCCGGCTTCAATCCTGTCAGGTCGAGCGTGAGCGGCGTGGTCAGTGCAGGCTTGCGCAGCTTGGTAAAGAACGGGCGATTGCTGACGGGCTGATTTGGCAACACCTCTCGCCAGGCCAGTACCTGCAATGTTCCATCCTTCAATGCTACGATGGTCTGATCGTCACCGGTGGGCAATTCGCGGTCGCCGAGATCCGCCAGATACTTGTACGCGAACCACGATGCCTTGCGCACGCCTTGCGGCGTCATCAATCCGAAGCCGCCCTCGAACGGTCGGGCTTGTGGGCCTGGCTCTTCGAACAAGTCGCTGTACGTCCAGTAACTCATGCCCTGTGCCAGCCCTTCGGTCCGACGCAGCTTCGACAAGATGTACGCAGCGCTTAGATAATCATCGTGAATGGGATCGCGCGGGCTGTAGCTGGTACTCCATTCGGTGAAAAAAAGCGGAAGGCTGGATCGCCCGGCGGCTTCCATTTCCTTGCGAACCTTACGCACGTCGCGAACAATAGCATCCGGATCACGCGAGAGTTTGTTGTCGTCCCCGCCCTTTTCGTCCAGAAAGCCGCCTTCGACGCCGTAGGTGTGCGTAGTTATGAAGTCTACAGGAACGCTGGTCGTCTTTGCGTATGCGAGAAATTCGGGAATCCATGCCGCGCCGGCGGTCGATGGTCCACCGATGCGCAACTGTGAGTCGATCGCCTTGATCGTACGCGCCGTCCGGGCATAATAATCGAAATACGCCTGCTGGTCCGCTTTCTCCCAGAAATCGTTGAGGTTCGGCTCGTTCCAGAATTCGAAATACCAACTGCGTACTTCCTTCGCCCCATAGCGCGACACCGCATGCCGAACGAACGCATCGATCAAAGCCGTCCATTTTGCGGGCTCTGGGTGGGACGTATTACCCTTCCAGTAAAAGAGCGTTTGGTCGGATTGTTTCATGCCGTCGGGCGTGAAGCCGAGTTCCACAAACGGCTTCAAGTCCATCTTCAACAAATTATCATACAGATAATCAGTGCGACGCCAGTCATAGACGGGTTTGCCGGCAACTTCCCGATACACATGCAGTTGATCGGCAAAGATATTGTGGAAGCGAATGTGTCGAAAGCGAAGTTCCTTCTGGACAGTTCGCAGTTGCTTCAGACTATCAGGACGGATGAGCGTGCCCGGATAATCTGCGCCGACGGACATTTCCGCCATTCGATTTCGCGGTTGGGTTTTACCTTGAACATTCACCGTAATGACGCGGGGCGCAGTCTTTTGCGCGATCGCGTCACTTGGAACTGAGACGCCTAGAACGATCCCGGTTGCCAATGCGGATACCTGTGCTGCGTACCGAAAATGCATTCTGTGCTACCCCGCTGAGCCCGTCGACGTACGATAATAGCCTTACCAAGGCAATTTCATGGTGCCGGAACAAGAGCCTGCCGTTTTTTTTGAGTGCCGGAGCGGCGAAGCAGGGCCGGCAATATCCAGGCCACGGCTCGTGGCGCGACAGGCGAAATTTGGAGTGATGGCAGCGAGATGAGGGGTAATTGTGACGAAGCCGCGCGTTTGGCGGCAGTCCAAGGGACCTCACCACGACGGCGAGGCAGGCTGCATAAAAAATGACATTATTCAATTGTCCTATAATAATGTTAGGGCTAACGGCGGCGTAGAAGCATCGTGACGAGAAGATGCAGCTAGAGGATGTGGCGTCCCAAAGGGTGTTGCATAATGGGGGGGATTTATGAGCGTTTTCACTACCGATTCCGATCGACGTTGGCATGCCGCAGCCGCAATGCGCGCCGGTGTATCCTTGGCGGCGCTGCTCGCTGCCGGCGTTAGCGGCAATGCCTGGGCACAGGCCGAGACGCAGGCCATATCGCCAAACACGACGCAGGCAGCAGCACCGGGGCAGGGTCCCGGCGATCCGGCCGCTGACCAGGGCGATGGCGACATCGTCGTCACCGGTCGCCGCGCCGCACTGGAGGCGGCGGACGAGCGCAAGCGTCGCAGCGAGACGATCGTCGACTCGATCGTGGCCGACGATGCCGGCAAGCTTCCCGACAACTCGATCACCGAGGTTCTTCAGCGTGTCTCGGGCGTGTCGATCGTGCGCTTTGCGGCACTCGGCGATCCCGATCACTATTCCGTCCAGGGTTCGGGCGTGCAGGTCCGCGGCCTGACCGGCGTGGCGTCGCGCCTCAACGGCCGCGAGATCTTCAGCGCGAACAATGGGCGTGCGATCCTGTGGAGCGACGTGACACCGGAGCTGATGTCGGCGGTCGACGTCTACAAGGCCTCGACGGCGGACCTAATCGAGGGCGGCACCGGCGGCCAGATCGATCTCCGCACCAAGCTGCCGTTCGACTTCAACGGCAAGTTCCACGTCGCGGGCACCGGCGAACTCGCGCTCGGTGACATGGCGAACAAGGCCGATCCTTCGGGCTCTGTGCTGGTCACCGACTCGTTCGATACGCCGATCGGCCGGATCGGCCTGCTCGGCGACGTCGCGTTCAGCCAGTTCAGCTCGCTGTCGCAGTTCATCCGCGTCAGCCCGTATTTCAAGACGAAGCTCAGCGATGGCAACGAGCGCTATGTTCCCAGCGGCTTTGCGTATGGCGACGAGGCGTTCCAGTACAAGCGCTACGGCATCTATGGCGCGGCACAGTGGCAGCCGGCCGATTCGCTGACCTTCACCGGCAGCTTTTTCCAGTCGCGCTACAAGAGCCAGTCGAGCGATTACGGCACGCAGCTGGATTCGCAGACCTTGGCGGTCGATCCGGCGAGCAGCACGTTCGACAGCAATGGTCTGCTGACGAAGACGAACGCGCTGTTCAATCGCGATACGGGGACGTTCCTGCCCACCGGCGGCTCGGTCAACAGCAGCGGCAACAAGGGTTTCGTAGAGAGCAATACGCGCACGCGCGATTACTCGCTGTCGTTCGCGTGGGCGCCGCAGGACAGCCATCTGTCGCTCAAGGGCTCGCTGCAGCGTGTCGATTCACGCCAGATCTATGATCGCGTCGACATCTTCCGTGACATCGGCTTCGGCCAGAGCTTCGGCATGGACCTGACGGGCGACCTGCCGGAGATCAGCGTCAGCCAGGCAACCCAGGCATCGTTCGCCAATCCGGCGAATTATTTCTGGACGGCGTCCATGCCGCACAACGAGCGCAACAAGGGCCGCCTCGATGCCGGCCAACTCGATGCCGAATACACGTTCGACAACAGCTTCTTCCGATCGGTCAAGGTCGGCGGGCGCTACGCCAAGCGGACCGAGCGCGATCTGGCGAACGGCTATAACTGGACGGCGCTCGGCCGCGGCTGGAACGGCGATCCGCAGCTGACCTACGCGAATGCCGCACCGGGCGACGTCGCCAGCCACGCATTCAAGGACTTCTTCCGCGGCGACACAACGCTGCCTGGCAACTTGATGTTCGCGTCGGAAAGTCTGGCGGACCGGTTCAACGTCAATCGTACCGGGTTGGTGACCGCACCGCCGGCGGGCTTCTGCACCGGCCGCGAGTTCGACTGTTCGGCTTCGGGCCCACTGCCCCAGACGGGCTATGGTGGTCAGTTCAATCCGGACGGCACGCTGGCGATCCGGCCAGTCGGTTTCGTCCTCCCGGGCGACCAGGTCGAGAACCGTACGAAGAACATCGCGGGCTATGCGCTGGTGCGGTTCGGGCCCCAGGGCGATGCGCGCGGCGTCTCGGGCAATATCGGTGTGCGGGTCGTGCACATCGAGAACGAGGGCAGCGGGTTCATCCAGCAGAATGGCGGGACCGTATTCTTCCGCAATGGCGCTCAGGTTTCGCTTGCGAATACCTTCCTGGCACGCGGCGGCAAGGCGGACTTCACGCGCGTCCTGCCGTCGGTCAATGTCGAATATTCGCCGACCGACCGGATCAAGGTGCGCGGCGGGTACAACATCACGATGGATCTGCCGACCTTCAACGCGCTGCGCGCCTCGGGGTCGATCGGCGTGGCGACGACGCCTAGCCAGACTCCGGGCGGGATCGGGACGTTCAACAACTTCACCGCCGACACCGGCAATCCGTTGCTGAAGCCGACGTTGTCGAACAACTTCGACGTATCGCTCGAATATTACGGGCGTGCGGGGACGTCGTTCCACATCGCGCCGTTCTACAAGCGGTTGACGAACCTGCCGATCTACGCGCTAACAACTCGGCAGGTGACTGTTCAGTTCACCGATGGGACCACAGAGAACGTCTCCGCGTCCGCGACCGACTATAGCAACGCAACTAAGGCGGCGACGGTCAAAGGCGTCGAAGTCGGGGGGCGCTTCTTCCTCGACATGCTGCCGGGTGCACTTGCCGGGATCGGGTTCGAGGGCAACTACACGTTCATCAAGAGCAGCAATCCGGGCGATGCCTACCGCGATATCACCGGTGCCAGCAGGAACGATGCGCCGCTCGTGGGCCTGTCGAAGCACAACCTGAACGCGACGTTGTTGTACGAGCGTAACCCGATCTCGCTGCGGATCGCGTACTCGTGGCGCTCGCAATATCTGCTGTCGACGAACAGCAACGGCACGAACGGTACGTACACCTATTACAGCGCGCCGGGCGTCGTCAGCAATCAGGATGGCGGCCTCGATGCCTCGACCCAGATCGCGCTGCCGATCTATGGCGGCAATTACGGGTCGATCGATGCCGGCGTCCGCTTCAAGGTGACCGACTATCTGTCGTTCGGCGTGCAGGGTACCAACCTGACCGCGTCGACGCAGCGTACGCTGATGGGCGGTTATCCCGGCGGCAAGCTGGTCGGGCGTAGCTGGTTCCAGGCCGATCGTCGGATCAGCACTGGTATCAACCTCGCCTTCTGACGATGATGGCCCGCTCGCCGACACCGTGTCGGCGAGCGGGCGTAGCGAGGCTGCAATGGGCAAGCGGATATTGATCGTGGGCGGCGGGACCGCCGGATGGCTGACCGCGGGCTATCTCGCTAAGCGGCTCGGCGCGGACCTGCCGGGCGGCGTCGCGATCACGCTTGTCGAGTCGCAAGACATTGGGATCCTTGGCGTCGGTGAGGGGACGTTCCCAACGATCCGGCGAACGCTGGCGACGATCGGGATCGACGAGGCGGACCTGATCCGTCGCTGCGGTGCGACGTTCAAGCAGGGTGCCAAGTTCGTGCATTGGCGCCACGCGCCGGGGCAGGGGGCAACCGATCATTACTCGCATCCCTTCCAGGTCGCGGATTCGAGCGATGGCCTCGACCTGCTGCCGTATTGGCTGCTGGGGCTTGGCGGCACGGAGAACTGGGACGAGGTCTCCAATCCGCAGAAAAAAGCCTCCGACCGGCATCGCGCACCCAAATTGCCGACCAATCCCGATTATGTCGGGCCGCTCAACTACGCGTTCCACTTCGACGCCGTCGCGCTGGCCGGGCTGTTGCGCGAGCAGGGGGTAAAGAACGGCGTACGGCACCTGACCGACACCGTGAGCGAGGTGCTACTTGATGCCGAAGGCGCGATCGGCGGCGTGCGCACCGAGCAGAACGGCGTTCTGGACGCGGATCTGTATATCGACTGCACCGGCTTTCGCGCCGAATTGATCGGCAAGGCGATGAAGGTTCCGTATCGCTCGTGCCGGGACGTCCTGTTCTGCAACCGCGCGATCGCGGCGCAGCTACCCTATGCGCGGCCCGACGATCCGATTGCCTCCTACACGATCTCGACCGCTCAGAAGAACGGATGGATCTGGGATATCGGGCTCGATCGCCGGCGGGGCATCGGTCATGTCTACTCGTCCGATCATGGCGACGACGAGACGGCGGAGCGCGTCCTGCGGGGCTATCTCGGCGCGGCGGGCGAGAAGGCCGACGTTCGCCACTTCAAGTTCGATGCCGGCTATCGCGAGGTCAACTGGTACAAGAACTGCGTCGCGGTCGGGCTGTCGAGTGGTTTCTTCGAACCACTTGAGGCCACGGGCATCGCGTTTGCCGAAGTATCCGCCGGGATGATCGCAAACCTGTTCCCGTGGGGCGGCGACTACGAAACGTCCGCGCGGCAGTTCAACGCCAACATGCTCCGCCGCTACGAGCGAGCGCTGGATTTCATCAAGCTGCATTATTGCATCTCGGAACGGCGCGACACGGCGTTCTGGCGCGACAACGTGGCCGATGCGTCGGTGCCCGACAGCCTGCTCGAACTGCTCGACCGGTGGCGCTTCCGGCCGCCCAACGAGCTCGACATCGATGGCCAGGTCGACATCTTCACCGAGGCGAGCTGGCAGTATGTGCTGTACGGCATGGGGTGGAAGACGGACCTGAGCGCGAAAGCCGGTGCCCTGCGCTATCATGAGGATGCGCGGCGGGCGTTCGCCGAGGTGGAGCGTCAGGCGCGCTACGCGATCGCCAACCTCCCGTCGAACCGGGACCTCGTCGCGTACGCCCAGACTCACAGCTTTGGTGCGCGGGCCGCGGCATGACCAGCGACGGGGCCGGCCGTATCACGAAGGTCGTCATCGTCGGCGGTGGCACGGCCGGCTGGATGACCGCCGCTGCGCTGTCGCGGCTGGTGCCGAGCGGCGTATCCGTCACGCTCGTCGAATCCGAGGAGATCGGCACAGTCGGTGTCGGCGAGGCCACCATTCCGTCGCTGCTCGATTATAACCGCATGCTCGGGATCGACGAGGACGCGTTCGTTCGCGCGACCGGTGCGACGTTCAAGCTGGGGATCGAGTTTCGCGACTGGGCTCGGCTCGGCGACGCGTACCTGCACCCGTTCGGGACGCATGGCCGCGATATTGGCGGGGTATCGTTCCACCAGCTCTGGTTGCGGCAGGCCGCGCTGGACACCGCTACGGACGGGGCCGGTGCCGGACCGATCGGCGATTATTGCCTGTCATCGGTGGCGGCGCGGCGCGGGCGGTTTACGCGGCCGAGCGCAAATCCCCAGTCGGTCCTGTCGACACTGTCCTACGCATTTCATTTCGACGCAGGACTCTATGCGCGGTTCCTGCGTGACCTTGCGGAGGCGGACGGCGTGGTTCGCGTCGAGGGCCGGGTCGTCGACGTCGAGCGCAACGCCGGGACCGGCTTCGTCGAGGCGGTGCGTCTTGCCGGCGATCGCCGTATCGAGGGCGAGCTTTTCATCGACTGCAGCGGATTTCGGTCGCTGTTGCTTGGTGGCGCGCTCGACGTTCCCTTCACCAGTTGGAGGGAGTGGCTGCCATGCGATCGGGCCTGGGCCGTGCCCAGCGCACGACGCGGCGCGTTGATTCCGTACACGCGCGCGACTGCCGATGTCGCCGGATGGCGCTGGCGCATCCCGCTCCAGCACCGGGTCGGGAACGGCTATGTCTATTCCAGCGCCCATGTCGACGACGACGCGGCGAAGCAGGCGCTGCTGGCGGGGCTCGACGGCGAAGCGATGGGCGAGCCGCGGCAACTGCGTTTCGAAGCCGGTCGGCGCGATCGATTGTGGGATCGGAACTGCGTCGCGATCGGGCTGTCGGGCGGGTTTCTCGAGCCGCTCGAATCGACCAGCATCCACCTGATCCAGTCGGGGATCACGCGACTCATGAGCCTGTTTCCCGACTTGGGCTTCAGCGCGGTCGAGATCGACGAATATAACCGCGTAATGCTGCGCGAATACGAGCAGGTCCGCGATTTCATCATCCTGCATTATCACGCGACGGAACGGTCGGACTCCGCATTCTGGGAGCATTGCCGGACCATGGCGCTGCCCGCCTCACTGGAGGCCAAGCTGGCGCTGTGGTCGGACAAGGCGCGGGTGTTCCGTGAACAGGGCGAGCTGTTCACGCCCGACAGCTGGATCGCCGTGCTGCTCGGTCAAGGCATCCGGCCGGTGTCGTTCGACCCCCTGGCGAGCGCGCTGCCGGCCGACGAGTCCGCGCGGTTCCTGGCGCATGTTCGGGACATGATCGACAAGACCGCTGCGGCGATGCCGACGCACGAGGCGTTCATCGCCCAGAACTGCGCTGCACGAACGCACCAGGCGGCATGATCCCGTCGCGGCGGCGCACAGGCGGACGGCTGGCCTCGACAAGGCGGCTGCGCATCGTCGCGACGACGGCGTTGCTACTGGCGTCCCTCGCAACGCCGGGGTCCGCCCGTGCGCCGGACGCGATGCCGTATCGCTGGACCAACGTGACAGTCGGCGCGGGCGGGTACGCGCCCAACATCGTCTTCAGCGCGGTGGAGCGGGGGCTCGTCTATCTCCGGACCGACATGGGTGGCGCGTATCGCTGGGACGACAAGAACGCCCGCTGGGTGCCGCTGCAGGACGGTAACGCGGTGCCGAGCTACATGGGTATCGAGAGCATCGCGCCCGATCCCCGCGATCCCGATGTCGTCTACATGGCGGCAGGGGTGGGTGCCAGCCAGCCCGCGGCAATCCTGCGATCCTCCGACCGGGGACGATCCTGGCGGATAACGCCCGTCCCGTTCGCGATGGGTGGCAATGAGGATGGTCGCGGGCTCGGCGAGCGGCTCGCGATCGATCCCAACGCGACGCAGCGACTGTTCTTCGGCTCGCGGCACGACGGCTTGTGGCGCAGCGACGATGCGGGCGCGACATGGGCAAAGGTCGCGCGCTTTCCGGTCGCGGGGCTGGGACGCCCCGGTTCCCACCGGACGCATGGCGGGGTCGCCTTCGTCGTGGTCGATGATACCAGCGGCAGGGCAGGCCGACCGTCGCGGCGCGTGTGGGCCGGAGTTGCCGATCCCGGCGCCACGCATCTGTATCGTTCGGACGATGCCGGCGAGACGTGGGTCGCGGTGACGGGCCCGGCGCTGCTCGCGGCCAAGGGCGTCATCGATCCGCGGGGCGTGCTGTGGGTCGGCTATGCGAGCGGGCTGGGGCCGAGCGGCATCGCGACCGGCGCGGTGTGGCGCTACGATCCCGACGGCACCGGCCGCGACGTGACCCCTGCCGCGTGGCGCGATACCGGGGCGGAGGGCGCATTCCTCGGCGTTGCGGTGTCCGCGATATCGCCGGGAACCGTCGCGGTCAGCACCGTCGACCGCTACAAACACCGGGATTCGCTTTGGATCAGCCGCGACGACGGCCGAAGCTGGGACGATGTCGGGCCGCGCAGCCGGCGCGACGTGTCGGCGACGCCGTTCCTGTTGCATGAGGGCAAGGGCGCCGATTTCGGCCACTGGATTTCCGGCCTTGCGATCGATCCGTTCGATCCTGATCATGTCGCCTACACGACCGGTGCGACGGTCTACGCGACCCGGGCGCTCAGGCGTTCGGGCGCGGTCGACTGGATGCCTTGGACCCGCGGGATCGAACAGACGGCGATCATCACGCTCGCGTCGCCGACCGGGGGCGCGCCATTGATCTCGGGGTTCGGCGATCTCGCCGGTTTCGTACACGACGATCTCGACCGCTCGCCGCGGCCGACGTTCGTCGATCCGTACATGTCGAACACCAACACCATCGACTACGCCGGGATGGCGCCGAACGTCATCGTCCGAAGCGGCAGCCTCTACCTGGACAGGCCGCGTGACGCGTCGATGGGGCGGTCGGAGGACGGCGGCCGCACCTGGACCGAGATCACCGTGCCGCCGATGGGCAACCCGCCGCGGCGCGAGGACATGAACGGCGATTGGCCGATCACCGTATCCGCCGACGGCACGACGATGGTCGTGGCGACCCCGGTCCCGCAGGTGTCGCGCGACGCTGGTCGCCATTGGTCGATCGTCGCCGGGCTGCCGGGCAAGATCCGTGCGGTCGCCGACAAACGCGACCCAAGGATTTTCTACGCGGTCGACGTCCTGCATGGGCGGGTGCTGGTGTCGCGCGATGCTGCGGCCAGTTTTTCCGTTGTCGCGGGACGAGGGCTGCCGGCCGATCTCAAGCCGGTCGGCAGGCAAGGTCGCGAAGCGCAAAGCGGCCTCGTGGCCGACCCCGACCGCACGGGAACATTGTGGCTGCTGGCGGGCGAGCGACTGTTCCGGAGCGTCGACGGCGGCGCGAGCTTCACGCTCGCGAATGGTGAGCTGCGGGTCGAACTCTTCGGTCTCGGCCGGAACGCTATGTTCGCGATAGGAACGCTCGCCGGTGTCCGGGGGGCCTGGCGCTCGGTGGATCAAGGACGGTCCTGGGCGCGGATCGACGACGACGCGCATCGCTGGGGCGGCCGCTACCGCGTCATCTCCGGCGATCCCAGGCGCGAGGGGCGGGTCTATATTGGCACGGACGGCCGCGGCCTGTTCTACGGTGATCCGGTGGCAGTGCGATAATCCGGCACTCGCGAACGCCCGGCATGCGTCGCTAGGGGCGGCTCGAACGAGCAGATCGTCGAATGCTAGACCAGGCCACGGCCTTCCAGCTTCAGGACGGGGACGAAACCCTCGCCGGTGTTGACGGGCATCGTCAAATGTAACCCGCGTGTATCGCGGCGGTGCGCCATGCTGCCGCCGCCGAGCAGGGTCACGCGCTCGACCACGCCGTCGGCGAAGCGGTTGCGTCCCAGTGCCTCGATCGTCACGTCGCCCTGCGGCCAGCCCAGGAACAGCGCGTAGAGCGCGCCCTTGTTGGTGGTGAAGCGCACGTCGCGGGCTGTGAACATGCCCGACGACTGTTCGTTCTGCATGCCGGCCTGGAGCTTGGTCGGGCCTTCGCCGTAGATGCGCCATGGCCGCGAGCCGAAGATCGCCTCGTCGTTGACCGCGATCCAGCGGCCCATGCCGTCGAGGATCTTCTCTTCCTCGCCGTCGATCGATCCGTCGCCGGGCTGCGGGATCGAGAGCAGCAGATTGCCATTCTTCGACACGACATCGGCAAGCCGTTGGATCACCTGCTCGGCGGTCTTGTAGCTTTTGTCGTTGAGCCGCGCGACGTTGTAGAACCAGTCGCCGATGCACGTATCGGTCTGCCACGGCTCGTCCCACAGATGGTCGGTGAATCCGCGCTCGACGTCCTGCACAAGGCCGAACCGTGCATAGGGCTTCAACTGCTTGGCGGTCAGCACGACGTCGATCTTGCCGTGCCACGCGATCGAGCGGTTATAATAGTCCGCCGCTGCCTGGAGCCCGATCGGGCCGAACGGCAGCTCGTAATCGTCGAAATAGCAGAAGTCGGGCTTGTACTTGTCGATCAGGTCGGTCTGGCGGAGCAGCCATTTCGCGGCATAGCCCGGATCGTTCGGCGGCGGTGTCTCGATCCACTGGCCGTCGTTCGCGTCGTGCCACGCGTTCATCGCCGCGATCGTGTCGATGCCATTGGGCAGGACCGCATGCGCGCCGGTGTAGAGCTGTTGCGGATCGAGCCCGTCCCACCACTTGCCGTGCCCGTCGGCGGTGCGCAGTGTGAACGCGTCGTAGCGCTGGCCCTTCAGCGGACCGGTCGGGTCATAGCCATAGGCGGTCTGATACCAGTGCCAGCTATGCGCAGCGTGGTTCGAGACGCCGAACTTAAGCCCGGCTTTCCGCGCGGCCTTTTCCCAAGTGCCGACGACATCGCGCTTCGGCCCGACGCGGAGCGAATTCCAGGCGTGATAGCGACTGTCGTAGCAGTCGAGATTGTCGTGGTGATTGGCGAGCGAGACGAAATATTTCGCGCCGGCCTTCGCATAGCGGGCGATCAGCGCGTTAGGGTCCCAGCGCTCCGCGGTCCAGCGGTTCATCACCTCCATCATCCCCGACTTGGTCGGATGGCCATAGGTCCTGAGGTGATGTTCGTAGACGGGGTGCCCCTGCATATACATGAAGCGGCCGTACCAGTCGCCCTGCTCGGGCACCGACTGCGGGCCCCAATGCGACCACAGGCCGAGCTTCGCGTCGCGGAACCACTCGGGATAGCGATAGTGATCGACCAGCGATTGCCAGGTCGGTTGTACCGGCCCGCGGGCCAGCCCCATCGGGCTTCGTGCGAGCGCGTGCGTTGCTGGACCTAGTGCGGCGATCCCGGCTAGGACAGACCGGCGGCTGAGATCGATACTCACTTGGTTGCGAGGGTGCGGCGGATCGCGGCGAGAGCAAGCGGGCGCATCACCGCATAGCCGGCGGGGGTCGGGTGGACGCCGTCGCTCGCCAGACCCGGCTTCATCGCGCCCTCGGGCGTGGCAAGCGCGGTGTAGTAATCGACATAGGTGAAGCCGTTCTTCGCCGCGTAGGTTTTCAACCAGCTGTTGAGCGCGCGGATCTGCGGGACCGGCTGCTTGTCCTTGCTCCACGGAAAGGCGGCGGCGGGCGGGGTCGAGGCGATGATGACCTTGATGCCGTTCGCGCGCGCCAGATCGGCCATGCTGGCGATGTTCCCCTGGACGATCGCCATGGTCGAGGCGCCGGTGTTGCCGGCGATATCATTGGTGCCCGCCATGATGTGGACCGCGCGCGGTTTCAGCGCGATCACGTCCTCGCGGAAGCGCACGAGCATCTGCGGCGTGGTCTGGCCGCTGATCCCGCGATCGACCAGTCCGCCGGTGAACAGCTGGCCGTCCGCGCCGATCCAGTTGTCGGTGATCGAATCGCCCATGAAGACCACGCGGACCGGCGTGCTCGATGCCTTCAGCTGTTCGTTCTGCGCGCGGTACCGGCACAATTGGCCGAAGTCGCGCGTGAGCATGTGAAGCTTCCATGCCTCCCACCCGGCGCCATCGGTCGGCGACGGATGCGCAGGGCAGGGGGCCGCGACGATCCCGACCGGATCGCCGGCATAGGGGTCGCCCGGGACATTGGTCTGCGCAGCCGCTGGCAACGAGACCAACGCCAACGCCGCAATGGCGATGCCGCGCATCACTTCCCCGCGCATCACTTTGCAGCGACGATCTGGACCAGCGACGCCGCATCCTGCCCGGTCGGCAGTTTGCCAGATGCGGTGAGCCTCCGGGTCTTGTCGTCCCAGCGCAGCACTGCCTTGCGCCCGCCCTTGGTGCGATAGTCGTTGGTCACGCCGTCATCGTCGTACAGCGCGAAGTTGGCATCTGCGCCGGGATAGACGCGGATGCTCTCAAGCGACTGCGCGGTCGCGGTGCTCGGCACCTGGACGCCCATCGGGATGATCGAGCCGGCGCGCACGAACAGCGGGATCTTGTCGATCGGCGCATTCGCGGTGACGGTCTGGCCGCCCGTGAAGCGCTGGTTGGTCCAGTACTCATACCATTCTGCACCGGCCGGCAGATAGACCTGGCGGCTGGTCTTGCCCTGTTCGGTGACGGGCGCGACCAGGAAGGCGGGGCCGAACATATATTCGTCGCCCATGTCGGCGACGTTGGGATCGTTCGGGAAATCCATGAACAGCGCGCGCATCATCGGCGCGTTGCTCTCATACGTGTGGCGACCGAGCGAATAGATGTACGGCATCAAGGAATACCGCAGCTTCAGGAAGTTCGCGAGGACCGGTTCGGCCGCGGTGCCGTACTGCCAGATCGCGGTGGCGGGGCGCTGACCGTGGATCCGCAATGTCGGCGTGAACACGCTGTAGCCGAACCATCGCGTGAACAGCTCGGGATAATCGGCGTAGTCGGGCGCCATCGCGGTCGCGCCGGCGGGATCGAGCAGCACGGGGCGGGTTGCCTTGGGTCCATTCGGCCATTGCCAGCCGCCGATGTCGCTGCCCCAATAGGCCATGCCGCTCGCGGTGAAGCCTAGCCCGGCCGGCACCTGCCGGTGCAGCGCCTCCCAGGTCGACTTGATGTCCGACGACCAGAACAGCCCGCCGTTGCGCTGTGCGCCGAGATAGGCCGCGCGCGACAGGATCAGGTTGCGCATCGTGGGGCGATCCTTCGCCGACCCGTCCGCCACGCTCATCGTGTGGAGCAGCGGGAAGACGTTGTGATAGCGGTCGCCCGAGCCAATCGAGTAGAAGCTGCCGTCGGGCACCAGATCTGGCTCGGTCTCGTCGAGCCAGAACCAGTCGAAGCCCTGGCTGGCGATGTTGTCGCGGATCCGGTCCCAGAACCAGTGGCGCGCATCGGGGTTGGTGCTGTCGAGCAACGCGCCCGCGCGGTCGGACCGGATCGGCAGGCCGTCGACGACGTTGCCGTCCTTGTCCTTCAGCAGCCAGCCCTTGCTCGACAGCAGGTCGAAGTAGCGCGATTCCTTTTCGAACCGCGGCCAGACGCTGATGATCGAGTGCATGCCCATCGACTTGAGCTTGTCGTTCATGCCCTTGGGATCGGGGAAATAGGTCCGGTCGATGTCGAGCTGACCCATGCGCGACCAATAGAACCAGTCGAGCACCATGATGTCGAGCGGCAGGCCGCGGCTGCGATACCCGTTGGCGACATCGAGCAGTTCCTTCTCGGTCTCGTAGCGCGCCTTGCTCTGAATGAGGCCGAACGCGGCCTTCGGCGGCAACGGCGTGGTGCCGGTCAGCGTCGCGTAGCCGGCATAGATTTCGTCGGTGGTGGCGCCGGTGATGATGAAGAACGAGACGCGCTCGCCGACCTCCGACTGCCAGTGCGTCGCGCTGTGCAGGCCGGGCGAGACGATTGTCGAGGAGGGATTGTCCCAGACGATGCCGTAACCCTTGTTGGTGACCATGAACGGTACGCAGACCGTCTCGCCCGCCGGCGCATCGTAATTGTGGCGGCAGTCGATCGTGCGGCCGCGTAAGTCGAGCTTGCCCTCCTGGTTCTGGCCGAGACCGTAATAATGCTCGTCCGCAGGCGAGGCGAAGCTGGCGCCGACGCGGAACGTCTTCTCGCCGTTGACGGTGTGCGGCGCCATTTCCCAGCCGGTCATCTGCGTCAGCATCGAGCCGTCGGGCTTGCGGATCGTCACCGACACGGGCGGCAGCGACGGCGCGAAATAGCGCTCCATCTGCGACGGCGCCTTGGGCCAGGGCTTGGCATCGACCGACAGCGACAGCGCGGCGGAGGTGAAGACGTCGGCGCCTGTGTCGTTACGATGCGTCCAGCCGGCGGCATCGGGCTTTGCGTTGGGGCCATCGCCGGGGGGCGCGTCGACCTGTCTACGGTCGGTCGCGATCGTCACGCGGACGATGTTGGGGGCATAGGCCTCGACCGAAACCAAGCTGCCGTTGCGATCGACCGTCGCGATCGGTGCGGCAAAGGCGGTGGTGCCAAGCGTGGCGAGAGCGACACCAATAGCCAACCGTGCGACCAGGCGCGACGACCAGCCCCGCGACGAGCGGTCTAGTCGTGACGTCTTGCCGGACTGATCGGACGGCTGCGTGACAACACGGGCTGGGGCAATATGCATTAAAATCCTCTCCACGGGCTTATGCCCTTACGGTAACGCGATCATGGCCGGAACGGCGATTTTGTCGTATAATTGCAGATACGGGAGATGGATCAACTGTATTTCCGTTGATCGTCGCACCCCGGGACTAGAAAACCGGCGTAGCCCGTTCGCTTTGCGCTCACGGAGAAGGATGCAGTCTTGGTTCGTATGAATAAGCTAATCGCGGGCGTGGCCCTTTCCGTGTCGTTGACCGGCGGTACCGCGTCGGCACAGACCATGACCGAGGTTCCGCGGATCGTCAGCAAGGCGGGCCGGCATGCGCTGATCGTCGACGGGGCGCCGTTCCTGATGCTGGGCGCGCAGGTCAACAACAGCAGCAACTACGCGTCCGCGCTACCGCAAGTGTGGCCGATGCTCGACCGGATCCATGCGAACACCGTCGAGATCCCGATCGCGTGGCAGCAGGTCGAGCCGGTCGAAGGAAGGTTCGACCTGAGCTTTCTCCAGACGCTGCTCGATCAGGCGCGGACGCATGACAAGCGCGTCGTGCTGCTCTGGTTCGGGACGTGGAAGAACACCTCGCCCGGCTACACGCCGGATTGGTTCAAGGCCGACAATCGCCGTTTTCCGCGGATGAAGATGAAGGACGGCACCGACCATTATGTCCATTCGCCGATGTTTCGCGCGACGCTGGAGGCGGACAAGCGCGCGTTCGTCGAGGTGATGAAATATCTGAAGACTCATGATCCGCAGAACACGGTGATCATGGTACAGCCCGAGAACGAGGTGGGCAGCTATCGCTCGCCGCGCGATTACGGTGCGCAGGCGAATGCGGTGTTTGCAAAGCCCGTGCCCGCCGCGCTGGCGAAGGCGCTGAAGAAGCCGGGCGGCAGCTGGACGCAGATGTTCGGCGCGCAGGCCGACCGCGCGTTCAACACCTGGCATACCGCGCGCTTCGTCGACGAGATCGCCGCGGCGGGCAAGGCGATCAAGCCTTTGCCGATGTACGTCAACGCGTCGCTTGCAGGGCCCTCGAACGTGCCCGATCCGACCGGCGTCGCGAGCGGCGGACCGCAACAGGACGTGCTGGATATCTGGAAGGCGGCGGCGCCTGCGATCGATTTTCAGGCGCCCGATATCTACGACCGCGATGCAGGCCATGTCGCGCTGTACCTCGACGCGTATGCGCGGCCCGACAATGCGCTGATGGTGCCCGAGATCGGCAATGCGAAGGAGTTTGCGCGGTTCTTCTATGCGGCGCTCGGGCGCGGTGCGATCGGCTATGCGCCGTTCGGCATGGATGACACGGGGTATTTCAACTATCCGCTCGGGGCGAAGGCGCTCGACGACGACACGGTCGACGCGATCGGGCTGAAATACGCAGCCCTTTCGACGATGGCGCGCGACTGGGCGAAGATCGCGTACGAGCATCCGACCTGGGGTGCAGCCAAGCCCGACGAGAGCACGGGGCCGACCGCTCCTCAGTCTACCACCATGGGGAACTGGACGATCGCCACCAGCTACGGCGAATGGCAATTCGGTCAGAAGGACTGGACCTGGATCAAGTCCGAGCCGCCAGTCTGGGCGAAGCAGCCTGTGGGAGGCGTTGCCGTCGCACATCTGTCGCCGAACGAATTCCTCGTGGTTGGCGATCACGTCCGCCTGAACTTCGGGACGGCGAAGGATGGCCCGAAGAACGGTTCGGTATTCCGCGTCGAAGAAGGTCGCGTGGTCGACGGACGATGGGTGATGAGCCGAGTGTGGAACGGCGACCAGACCGACTACGGGATCAATCTCACCACGCCGGTCATTCTCAAGGTGACTATGGGTAGTTACAAGTAACTGCGGCGGGCTCGACCGATATCAGGCAATGGGGAGGGCTCTACAGTGCTGCTCGCGATCGGTGTTCTTTCCGCGGCATTTCGACAACGGCGCTGCGGGAAAAATTTCGGCGTTCGTCGGTCGATCTTGCAGGCCAGGTATGTGACGGCGAATTTAGTCGTGTGAACAGGTGGAGCCCGACAGCAGCCCACGCCGCGGCGATAACCATGTGGGAAGCCGATTGAACAACGCCAAAGCGCTGGTATCTCCTCTTCCAGTGTCTGCGGCAAGTTCACGGACGTTGCCGGGCCGGCCCCGCGTAGCTAGCAGGCCCAGCGGGTCGGTGGTGAACGGGCCGTGCGGTTGCTCGCGCGGCCTAGAAAACCGAGGCGAGCAGGGATACGTCGCCCGGGCGTTCGTCGAGTGACGGCGTGCGCAGAATGACGCCCTTCAGTCGGTAATACAGGTCTTCGCGGAAGCTGCCGTCGGCAACGCAGGCTGCCATGTCGCGGTGGGTCGCGGCGACGATGCGGACGTCCGCGATACGCGACGCGCGCGCCCACTGGCTGGAAGCTGCCGTCGGCCAGGAAGCGGAGCAGCTTGACCGGCGTTGCTGCGGGCATTTCGCCGACTTCGTCGAGGAACAGCGTGCCGCCAGCTGCGGTCTCGACGAACCCGGGACGGTCGCTCATCGCGCCAGTGAAATTGCCCTTGAGATAGTCAAACAGCTCGCCTTCGAGCAGCTCGTGTGGAATCGCACTACAGTGGATCAGCACGAGTTTACGCTCAGCCCCCTTCGATGCTTGCGTCGACCGGCAGAATAGCGCTGCGGCGTACATCCAAGAAGGCCAAGCAACCGCTATGGATGGCGCCGATGCCGGTGAATGAGCGGTAGAGATTGGGAGAGCTGTGTCAGCAGGCGTATGTCAGCAATCGGGTCGATTCCGCAGTAAAATCTGCTGCAGCGCCCGCCTCTGCCTCGTTGTAGTTTAAGGCCTCGCCGCCTAAAGCACTGCCATATTAATGGACGTCCGGCCTCTGAAAGGATTTAACTCGGCTGAGTATCTGGGCTTGGGTCTTGCCAGCCGCGCGCCGCCAGGTAGCTCGGACTACAGTAGTGGACCTTAGTCTTTCAGCGAAGTAGCGCCCACTGACACGACGTATCGGCCCAACTGCTGTTTGCCCTGCGTTACGATCACTTCTGCGCCGAAGAACGGGCTACCATGCGAGACTTGATCCGCACCGATTGCAATCGCGCTTGAAATAGCAGACTTCCACGCCTCGATGTTATCTGATGATTCCTGCTCACCTGACTGAGTAAAGTGTTCGTTGACGATTGTGACGGTGTAGGTTGGCATGTAAGTCGCATATCAAGTACCGGTCATCCGATCGACAACCTCGATCAACCGGTTCAAATACCTTGATCATGGACACGCAGATCCCCTCCTGTTTCCGGCTAACAGGCGGCTGAGTCAGCTGCGGCGAGCTGGCGTCCAACCAAATGAACGAATGGCTGAAGCTAGGGAGCGAACATACCGCCTTAGTGCCTGAGAGTGGCTGAAGCCGTAAGGTGCTCAGCTAGTCGTGCATCACCATCCGTGTTTGCTGGGTCGGCCAAAACGCGCCCGTATCGTTTAGCGCGCGTGGAACCCATACAGACGGCTCCCCAGACGAAGCACGCCGGCACGGCGATAATTATGAACAGAAGCCAATACAGGTTGGCGGCTATTCGGATGGCCAAACATGCGATGAGGGTCCACGGTCGGAAACTCGGTGGCACCAAAGAGGTTTTTTACTACGCCCATTTGGAACCGTCGATCGCGAATAAACAAGAGTGGCTAAATGCAGCCATTTCCTGCTCGCTCCGAATAGGGTGTGTCTTTTTCATAACGCAAGCTTCACCTTTTATCCTTACGGAAACATAATGAATCTACCTTCGTCGTCTCAAGCGATGCCGCCCGCCCAGCGCTGGCATGACCGGCTGGACGCTCTGATTGCTTGGTCGACCGCGCTCTCGCGTGCTCAGGCACGCACCGTGACCACCGCAGCCGTCGTGGTCGCCGGACTCGTCGATTATGCGACCGGAGATGCCCTATGGTTCGGCCCGATCTACCTGCTGATTATCTGCATGCCCGCCTGGACCTTGGGCTGGCGTGAGGCCGCGCTGACCAGTGCCGCGTGTGTGGCGGTATCTCTCGCCGCGAACGGGCTGGAGGCTTATCCACTTGGTCAAACTGCGATCGCCTGGAACATGGCCATGCGGATCCTGGCGGTGACAATCATCATCGTGTTGATGTCCGGCACGCGCCGCTCGCACGATCGCGAATGGAACCGCGCGCGCAGCGATCCCCTGACCGGGCTTGTCAATGAGCAAGCCTTTTTCGACAATGCCACTGCGACCGCGAGGCATCGGGCATGGGGTATACTCGCCTATGTGGACCTCGACGGCTTCAAGCAGATCAACGATCGCCACGGCCATGCCGCGGGGGACGAAGCGCTACAGGCCTTTGCCAGCGGGGTGCGCGACTTGATTCGATCGGGCGACGTGTTCGCTCGCATCGGAGGCGACGAATTTCTGTTGTTTTTACCGGTCGACAGCGAAGCCGAAGGCTATGGGCTTGCCACGACGCTGCATCTACGGATGAACTGCATGCAGACGCCGTTCGCGCTGGGCTGCAGCATCGGCGCCCTGGTATTGAACCTGAGCGAAACCGCCATCCACAAGGCTCATGTAAGCCTTGCCGACCGACTGATGTACGAGGCCAAGAACGAGGGCGGCGCCATCTGGATCCGCACTGCCGGTGTGCCGGAAGGCGGCGGTTTGACGGGCGTGGCAGCGGCCCGCGATCACCGCGAGTTGTTTAGCCTTATTCCAGCCCCCACCGCCCTGCATTGACGGCCACGGGGCGTTTCGATTTGCCTGCGGACAAAGCTTAAACGTGAGCGAGCAGGCCAGGCATGCCGTGAAATGGCGTTGCGCAGATCGGGGCATGAAGCGCCTAGTTTGCAGCGCCGGGGCGGCTCACGGCACGCGTCAGCGGATGGACGGACCAAATCGACGCTGTTTGCGCCGATGTCGCGCGGACCGGCTCGCTGACGCCGTAAACCGTTTGTATCTAGACGATGCCTTCTGCCGGCATAGATCGATCAGTCCCGCCCTAATCTTGAAGCACAACGGAACAAATTACTCACGCAGGAATTAGCTTGCCCAGTTCAGACCGAACGACAGGGGATCGAAAAAATGAAGAAGGTATTCGTTATCGCGATCGCAGCCGGGCTTGTCTCGCTGTCGGCATGCAACTCCAGCCCACGCGAGCAGGCAGCCGATAACATCGAGTCCAACACCGAGGCTGTCGCAGATAACCTGGAAGACGCTGCGGACAACGTAAGCAACGACGCGGCCGAAGCGCGCCTCGAGAACAAGGCGGATGCCGTCCGTGCAACCGGTCAGAACCAAGCTGACGATATGCGGACGAACGATCCCGACACGAACCTGTCGAACGGTATCTAGTTTCACGAGACAGAACGAGCCGCTCCCAAGCACAGCTCGAACTGGAAGGGCGCCTTAGGAAACTTGGGCGCCCTTTTCGCAATTGTCTGCGGAAAAGTAACGCCACGTGCGATCAACTGGTTCAACGGAACTCCGTCTGCTGCTTCACAGACAGGGCAACCTCCGCCGTCGAAGCCCTTTGACAAAAGGGGACGATGAACGAGAGGCCTGAGTAGGGAAACAAAAGGCCGCTGCGAGCGTCCGGTAATGGGTCCCGGCCGCCCCGCACTGGCCGGGCATTTCCCCCGCCCAAAGCGGACATCCCCCTAGTAGATACGCACTTCTTAAAGCGGGCATCCGTTCAGTACGCCGGTCCCGATTTCCCATCTCCGAGCGGCAACTCCGGGAAGCCGGATGGTCCACGTTCGCCCGCCATTGGCGTTAGCACGGATTTTGGGCGGACATTCTGACGTGGGGTTCTGACACCAACACGCGCCAATTTGCGCAGCAAGCAGGAACCAATCGCCTAAAGCTCAGTCGACAGCACGACGTCATATGGGAAGTAGGCTGTCTTTCGCAGTATTAGAACAACAACGTTCGCGAGCTAGCGCTGACGATCTTTACGACTAACGGTCGGCTGATCGGCGCCGGCGATGAGTTCGTTGCAGACCTCGGCCTGACCAGCGCCTGGTGGCAGGTGTTGGCAGCGCTCCACTACTCGCCCGTTCCGTTGCCCACCGCGTCCATCGCCCGCAACACGGGTCTGACCCAGCAACCGGTGCAGCGCATTGTTGATGTGCTCGCCGAACGTGGGCTGGTCGAGTTTCAGAGCAATCTTCACCACCAACGCGCCAAGCTGGTCGTTCTCACGCCCGTCGGCCTCAAGGCGGTCACCGGCGCGGAAAACGTGGTCGCGCCCTTGGACAAGCCATTGCCAACCGGATCGGGAGCGAGCGTTTGCAGGCTGCAATCGCCATGCTCGGCGAGATGATAACCGTTATCTCTGAGCGGCGCGACGATGCCGAAGCCGCGTCAACCTCCATCCCCCACACCCCCGAAGAAACTCTCTTATGATCCTAGTCCCAGGCGCCACCGGCGGCGAGGTTTGCCGGCTGCTGAAGCATGCAGGCACATCGTTCCGTGCTGTGGCCCGCAAGCAAGAGCAGATCGACCGCTTCCATACGGATGACGTGGACGCAGTGTTCGGTCACCTCGACCGGCCGGAAACGCTGACGAACGCGATGACCGGCATCAACATGCTGTTCCTGGTCACGGCGCCGTTGGGATCTCGCCAGACAAGATCAAGAGATCGCGATCGACGTGCCGGGGGCGCTGACGCTCGATCACAGCGGCCTAATGGTGGAGGCGGCGATCGAGAGCTTAGGCATCGCGTTTGTCCCCGAGCACGTTGCCCGTGCGGGCCTGGAAAGCAAAAAGTTGGCGATCGTGCTGGAGGACTGGGCACCTGCAATCCCCGGTCTGTGCCTTTATCATCCTGGCAACCGGCACGTTCCCGCTGGGCTTCGTGCATTCATTGATATGTTGAAGACCTTCGTCTTCGATCCGGGTTTCGCTGGCAGGCAATAAGGCATCGCGGGGCAGGCCGCGTGATGAACTTGGCCGCCTGAGAACTGTCCGTATCTCCGGACATGGATCAGCCATGTTCTGCCTTCGCCAAGTCGAAGAGGTTTCGGCATTCCTCCATGCGAGGCCAGTTGTCCCGGATCCATGACGTAAAACCTTCGAGAGCGGGTAGCATGCTGGCGCCCATGCCAGTGAGTTCGTATTCGACACGTGGCGGCACTTCGGGAAAATAATGACGGCTCACCAACCCGTCGCGCTCCAGATTGCGAAGCGTCAGCGTCAGCATGCGTTGGGTTATGCCATCGATGCCGTGTTTGAGTTCAGAGAAACGAAGGCGATGGCCGCTGGCGATGGCGAGATGCGACATCACGAGAATTGTCCATTTGTCGCCAAGCCGGGAAAGCACGCCGTGCGGCGCGCAGGGGCGGAAGCGCGGGCCGTCCTTCGTCACCTCGTAAGGGCGCCCGTGAACGACATTATCCATGCGTATCATCCTTGTGCCTGACGCTGAAAAATGTGCCGTCTTCCAGCAAATCTGCATGAGTATATATGAGTAACTCACGCAAACGCACCGAGGAAATTATGTCGCACAGCAAGCAGCCGATCGTGGTTTTCGGCGCAACCGGCCAGCAGGGTGGATCCGTTGCCACCGCGCTCATAAAGGCGGATTGGCCGGTGATTGCGCTGGTGCGCGACCCGGGTTCGGCAAGGGCCGACGCGCTTCTCCAGGCGGGCGTAGAGCTTGTCCAGGGGAGCTATGCCGATACCCATGCTATCCGCACAGCCATGCGTGACGCTTACGGCGTCTTCAGCGTCCAGCAGAGTTCGCCGAGTGGAGAGTTGACTGACGACGAGGAAGTGCGCGTCGGCATTTCGGTTGCTGACCTCGCGGTTGAGGCTGGCGTTGCTCATCTGGTCTACAGTTCGGGCGCCGCAGTCAGCGACACGCCGACCGGCATGGGCCATTTCGATAGCAAAATGCGCATCGAGCAGCATATTCGCACGCTGCCGATGCGGTCGACGATCATTCGCCCGGTCGCATTCATAGACATGCTCGTCATGCCGGGCTTTGGGCTCGACACGGGGCAGTTCAATTTCTTCATGCACCCCGACCAGTCGATCCAGCTTTTGGCAGTCGAGGATATCGGCAAGTTCGTCGAACCGATCTTCGCGGATCCGCGGCGCTTCGGCGACCAGACCTTCGAAATCGCCAGCGACACCGTGACAGGCAAGGAACTGGAGGTTCTGTTCAGCGAGGCGGCGGGGCGTCCGATCAGCTACGCGCGTTTCACGGAGGAAGTTCTAGAGGGAAGCCCCTTCCTTGCTGGCCTCACGGCATTGCTTGATGCAGGGCGGCTCGCCGGTACCGCCGATCTGGACGCGCTGCGCGCCGTAAACCCGGCGATGCAATCTGTTCGGGAATGGCTTGCCGGCGCGGGCCGTGCGCCTTTCCAGAGCGCATTGGGCGCCTCGGGCTCCTGGGACTATAATCGCGGATGAGCGACGGTTCACTTTGATCCGTCCGATTGACACTTATCGGCAAGCGCCGCTTCTGCACTTGGGGTCCTGGCGGTGCGGGTGCGAAAGGTGATCTCGCTCGAGGCGGAGCGAGGCGAGGTGGCGCCGCACACCTTCCTGATCACCGTCCGGCTTCATCAGGCTTCGCTCAAAGACGGTTTTCTGCCCAAGGCAGTTGGGAATCCGTCGGTCGTCAGCGGCCAGGCTTGTTCGTTTCGAGGCAGGATGTCGGAAGCACCCCGAATGTCCGCTCCTGCCGAGATCTGGATCATGGGCATCGGGCCTGCGAACGACCGCGTCGTCTCACTTCCTGCCTATAAAGGGCGCCTTGTCGAAGCCGTAGAGCCGACATGAATTGAGGTCCGGAACTGGGAGGCGTGGAACCGCAGCCTAGCGTCCGGAACTGTGTCTTTCACGGTGCCGCGCCGCCCAGCGTAGGAGGTTAATAGCACCGATTTCGGGTGCTAGCTCCGCAAGGAACGTTGGACAGTCATGTTGCCCAACCCGTTAGCCAAGGCGTCGAACACGGTGCGGAAGCGGGCACTGGTCTTTAGATCCTCATGCATGACGATCCAAATTGGCAGGTGCAGTGCAATTGCAGGAAGAACGCGCACCAAGGCCTTGTCGCGCTGCGCGACAGCGGATTGGCACAGGCCGATGCCGAACCCTGCGCGAATAGCAGCAAGCTGGGCAAGGTTGCTGTCTGTCTTTAACGCGAAGCCGTGCCGATCAAGGGGCGGAAGCTGCTCGACCATCGCGCGCAGCGCCGGCGTTTCGGCGTCATGCCCGATCAGGTCATGGGCGGAGAGTTCTTCCATGTTGGCCGGCGTTCCACGCAGGTCTAGATAGCTTCGGTGTGCGTGAAAACCGAGTTCGACAGGCGGGAGGCGGCGCGCGAGCAAAGAGGTCTGTGTGGGCTCGGTCATGCGAACGGCGATGTCGGCCTCACGTGCGAGCAGATCGTCGACGCGATCCGATAACATCAACTCGACCACAAGTGCCGCATGGTCGCGTCGAAGCAGCGTCAGGATTGGCGGTAGATGTTCGACGGCGACGACGTCACTGGCGCTGATCCGCACCGTTCCTGTGACGCTACCCAGCGTACCGCTGGCAGTGCGCAGCAGCGCGGCGGCCGTGGTCGCCATAATCTGCGCATGCGATCGGAGAGATTGGCCAAGATCAGTGGGTTCCAGCCCGCGCTGCGACCTGACGAACAGGTCGGCGCCCAGAGCCGCCTCTAGCGCGTCGACATGACGCGCAACCGTGGGTTGCGTGAGCCCAAGGCTGCGAGCGGCGGCAGACAGCGAGCCTTCATCAAGAACGGCGAGCAACGTGCGGTAGAGGGCCCAATCAGGATCGTCGCTCATTGGTTTTTGTATAGCAGATCAACGTTCTTAGGCAATTTTCGATGTTGTTGCGACCACGTAATTCGGTCGCACGGCAACGGAGACAAAACATGAAACAGCAAATCACGGTGTTCGGATACGGGGCGGTCGGCCAGCCAATCGTCGAGAGGCTGCTGGCTCGTGGAGACCGCGTGCGTGTCGCGACGCGCCGCCTACCTGCGAACCTTCCTGCGGACGTCGAGCACATGCCATGTGACGTCCTCGACGCCGCCGATGTCCGAGCGGCGCTCGCGGGTGCCGCGCAGGCGGTTCTGGCAGTTGGCTTTGCCTACGATTCGCGGCTGTGGCGCACCGTTTGGCCGCGGGCGATGACCAACATGGTTGAGGGATGTGCGGCCGCCGGCGCGCGGTTGGTATTTATCGATAACCTCTATCAGCTCGGACCGCAGACGACGCCGCGCACGGAAGATATGCCGCTGACCACGGTCGGTGAAAAACCCGTGATCCTGGCCGAGGTGACGCGCATCTGGCAGTCGGCGCGCGGCCGCGTGCATGTGGCGGCGCTGCGCTGCACTGATTTCTATGGACCTGGCGTAACGGTGTCGCACCTTGGTGCGCTCGCCATCGGTGAAATCGCGAAGGGCAAGCCCGCGCAGATGCTGGTGCCGACCGACACGCCGCACGACTTCGCGTATGTGCCCGATATCGCCCGCGCAGCAGTGCTATTGCTGGATGCGCCGGACGAGGATTTCGATCAGGTTTGGAATATGCCTTGCGCGCCGACCCGCACGCCGCGTGCGCTGCTGGCGATGGCAGCTGCCTCTCGTGGCTGCACGTTGCGGGTGTGGGGCGTACCGCTGGCTCTGCTGCGTCCGCTGGGGTTGTTCTACCGTTTTGCCAAGGAAGTCGCCGATGTCGGCTTTACCTGGGACCGCTCTTACGTCGTCGACGGCGGCAAGTTTGCTCGCCGCTTCGTCTTCGACCCGACTCCGTTCGAGATCGGCGTGCCCGTGACCGTTCACGCTTTTGCGGGCGGTCGATCAGGAGGCTACGAGTGAGAAGAACGGAGGTAGCGACGGTTATGCAAAAATGGAAAATGGCGGGTGCGGCGGCTGTGCTGTGCGCAACCGGCGCTGCTGCCGGCGCACCACAGGTAGCGGCGCGGATGGACCTCCCCGTCCAGACGCTCGATCGAACACCGATCACTTCCCCCGTCGATCACCCGTTCCGAGGGACGATCGCGCTGGAAGTGGACGCGCGGGACGTGGCGCACAGAGTGTTCGCCGTCCGCGAACGCGTGCCGGTGCAACGCGCGGGCGCGATGACGCTGCTCTACCCGCGCTGGGAAGCGGCAAGCCACGGGCCAAGTCTCACCGTCACCGAGCTGGCCGGGCTGACGGTATCGGCGAACGGAAAACCGATCGCGTGGCGGCGGGATGCGATCGAGCCGCACGCGTTTCATCTAGAAGTTCCCGAGGATACCAAGACGATCGACGTAAGCTTCCAGATCGTCGCGGATGAAGATCGACTGTCGGCCGATGTAGTCGCCGTGGCTTGGCAGCACCTGCTGCTGTACCCGGCCGGGTGGTACGCTCGAAATATCGCGGTAGCACCGTCGGTCATGCTGCCGACGGGATTGAGCGCATTTTCGTCGCTTGACGTTGCCGATCCGGAAGAAGGCAAGCTTAGCTTTAGACCGGTTTCTCTGGAGCGGTTGCTCGACTCGCCGATCCTCGCAGGACGTCACGCCGCACGCGTGCCGCTCGCACGAGACGGCGCAGGCGCGGTAACGCTCGACCTCGTTGCAACAAAAGCCGGCGATCTTGCCGTTCCCCCCGATCGCATCGCGGATCTGCGTCGCATGGTAACGCAGGCGAGCGCGGTGTTCGGCCCGCCGCCGTTCAGCCGCTATGAGGTGCTGGCACGGATGAGCGACGACGGCTCGTCCGGCGGCACCGAGCACCGGGCGTCGGCCGAAATCGGCATGGCCTCGTCCTACTTCCGCGATTGGGCCGGGCAGCTCAACAATCGCGACATCGTCGCGCACGAGTTCGTCCATGCCTGGAACGGCCTCTACCGCGTGCCCGCGGACCTGTGGGCACCCACTCCCAATGTACCGCAAAGCGGCAGCCTGCTGTGGATGTACGAAGGCCAGACCGAGTTCTGGGCGCGCGTGCTCGCCGCTCGTTCGGGGCTGCGGAGCCGCGAGGAAACGCTCGACAAGCTTGCGCTCGATGCGGCCGAGGTCGTCAATCGACCGGGACGCGCGTGGCGGTCGCTGTCGGACGACGTGAACTACCCTTCATTCATGCTTCGCCAATCAGTCCCTTGGCGCGACTGGCAGCGGCGCAAGGATTACTACCTGGAAGGCGTGATGCTGTGGCTCGACATCGATGCGCTGTTACGCGAACAGACCCACGGGCGCCGTGGAACCGATGATTTCGCGCGAGATTTCTTCGCCGGTGCCTCGGCGGAGCATCCCGTTCGCACCTATACCTTCGGCGACCTCTGCACTGCGCTGCACCGCGTTGCGCCGTTCGACTGGCCCGGCTTCCTCAAGCGCTGGATCGAAGGCCATGGGGAAATGGACCCGTCCGAAGGGCTCGAGCGGCATGGATGGCGTCTCATCTATGATGCAGAGCCGACGCTAACATTCCAGCAGAACGAGCAGGAACTCGGCGGAGCGGACCTTTCATACTCGATCGGCCTGACGGTTGCAGATGACGGGAAGGTGCGCGCGGTGAATTGGGCCGGGCCGGCGTTCCGCGCAGGGATGGCTCCCGGCGATCGCATTACGGCGGTCACGGGGGCGCCGTACACACGTGGCGCGCTCCAAGATGCAGTACGGAATACTCCAGCGAACCCGATTGCGCTCACCTGGCAGCACGACGGACGCTCCGTGACACGAACGATCGATTATCGTGGCGGACTGCGATACCCCCACCTGACACGTGTCGCCGGGCGTCGGGATGGGCTGACGGCGCTGCTCGCCGCGCGATGAGCATGTGTGTGCCACCCTCGGGGCCATGATCACCACCAGGCTACGACCTCCGGTGCGCTGCTCGATCTCCCGTGCAACGGCGCACCACGGCCGTGGACAGAACCACTCCCCGAAACGGTCGATCATCGTCCGCAGACATCCTCCACGGAGGCGGCGATGCGGCGCTCGACGCTGAGTTCACGGATATCGCTCACCGATTTTCTCCTCGGCAAAGTAGATTTGCGAATGCACGAGCCGCTCAGCGAGCAACAATTACCACGTCAGCCTCGGTTCCAGTTGCCCCAGCTTCACCGTAGCAGTGTGGATTGCTCGTCGGGCCGGAGGTGCACAAGCAGCTTGGAATCGTCCCAGAGCGTTGAGCCTCGCGCCTTATCGTAGGACATCGCCGATGATCGTGTTTCGGTCAGCCGACCGTCGTTTGACTGAAGATACTTACCTGAGGATTCTGCGAACGCGGGATCGGCAGCGAGACGCGCAAGCGAGGCTCCCGAGAATTCAATACTGCCCATCGTTATGCCAAGGCGTTTCTGCAATCGATAGAAGAAAGGCCTTCTCGACAGCCATCGGAGCGGCGCAGGCATGGCACGCAGGAACCCGGTGCCAGCGGTGCTGCCGGGATCGAACGCGATAGAAGTGATCGCGCTTCCCGACCGCCTCAGGCGCCTGTCGAGCTCGTAGGCCGTAAGAACATTGCACAGCTTCGATGTGGAATACCGTTTTCCACCCGAGATGGGCTTGCGACCTTCCTTGCCCTCGTTCGCGAGCATCACCGCGTCGGGCTCGCTCGCCACGCCGACAAGCTTTCCGTCGACCGTATCGGGATCATGCGTGCCGCTGGCTGTGAACACCACGCGGCCACTCGCGGCCACCCGGTCGATCAGCAGTTCCAGCAAAAGGACGTGACCCAGGTGATTGGTGGCGAAAGTCTCCTCGTAACCGTCCACCGAATAGTTGAGGCCTCGTATGCGGGTGCCGGCATTGCAAAGAATGGCCTGAAGAGAGTCGACCGCCCCGTCGTCCAGCAACGCACGACATCTGGCAGCCGCCGCCCGGACCGACGCCAATGACGATGTGTCGAGCTCAAGGGTATTCACCTTGACGCCGTAGGTCCTCGCCAGTTCCAGCGCGACTGGTTCCATGCGTTCCAGGCTGCGCCCGGCGAGCAGGAGATTGGTACGATACTGCGCGGCAAGGTTTTTGCTGCACGCCAGCCCAATCCCGCCATGGCCGCCCGTGATCAAAATCGTTGGCATGCCTGCGTTTCCTTTTTCCGGTGGCGATCAGTGTGCCGCTGCGGCCGTGGTTGCGAACCCGAGAAACTCGATGGCGAGGTGGAGCTTGTGCCCCTCGACCATTTCCTTGGGTGCTGCGGCGGGAAAACAGCAGCCCGCCTTCACGGCGAGCCCGCTCTTGATCGGCTTCATTTGCATGAAGGCGGGGGCGTTGGCGTTCGTGCCGTCAACGAGGGTCGCGACCGCGCCGAACGCGAACGGATATGTCTCGTCCCGCTCGATAGGCACCACGAGATCGGGAACAGGTGAGAGACGCATCTCCGATGGCCCACCATACATACCGAAGATCTCGACACCTTGCAGCGTCTCGCCATGCTTCGTGATGAAGAAATGGTCGGGATGCAGGGCAGGGTAGTCCGCAAGGAACGGCGTCTGCGTCTTCATGTCTTCGACGAACGCTTCGAAGGAAATGCCGGTGATCTCGATTTCGGCGACGCACGCCTGCAACGGCAATCCGTCCGATGCGGCGTCCATGTCGCGCCATCGCCGGTCGGAGGCCAGCAATTGCTGCTTGAACATCATTCTGATGTCGTCGGCAGTGAGCGATCGGCGCACGGCGACCGAAACGGCGAAAGCTTCGTCGGCCCCAAGAAGGTTGATGTCGTCATGGGACAGGGTCCGGCCGTCGATCGCGACTTCGGCACCCGCCCGCTTCAACTCGTGCAGGACGTGGATGTCGCGGTGATAGCGGATCGTCTGCAGCAGACCGCGCGAATAGGGCTGGCCGTCGATGCGGCATCGAAAGGTGAAGTCGCGCACGCTGTCACCCTTCCGCATCGATGCTGATCACGCTTGCGGAACCCGCACCCGCCTCGGCCAGCTCCGCCTCAGCCAGCCCCGCCTCGACCAGCCAAGCCTCGGCGTCCGCGCCTGCAGCGATCCGAAACGGCGCGGCAGGATCGGTCGCAACCGTCCAGATCGCTTCCGCGACATCGGAGGCATGCGTCATCGGACCCGAATGGGCCTGCATGCCGGTCAAGATCCGCTCGACCAACTGTCCATAGGCGGGATCGTCGCGACCCCGCAGATGCGCGAACGCATTTGTCCCGAACCGAGTCTCCGGCGCTCGCCCGGGATACACCAGATGGACGCGCACGCCGAAGGACTTCACTTCCTCGGCAAGCGATTCGGTCAGGGCGTTCACCGCAGCCTTGCTGGCGCGGTACACGCCGACGAGCGGCAGTGGCCTGAGCGTCGCGGACGAGCTGACGTTGATGATGACGCCCGAACGACGCTGCCGGAAGGCCGGGAGCACGGCCTGGATCATCAGGAGCGTGCCAAGGGTATTGGTCTCGAACAAGGCGTGCGCCGTCGTCAGCTCGGTCAGTTCGATCGGTGACGGTACCCCGAAGCCGGCGTTGTTCACGAGGACGTCGATCGGCCCCGCTTCCTCGACGGCGCGGGCGATGCTCGTGGGATCGGTCACGTCGAGCTGTAGCGTGCGCAGAGTCTTCGACGGCGGCAGGGCGTTGTCGTCGGGTGAACGCATCGTCGCCACGACTTCCCAGCCGCGATCGAGAAACAGTCGGGCGGTTTCCAGACCGAAGCCCGACGAGCCGCCGGTGATGAGGATGGTTGGCATGCTTACTCCAATGCTTGTCGTCGCAGTGGATCTAGCCGATACCATCAAGACGCGGTACGTTTCTGCGTCGCTCAAAAGTTGGTATAAGTCCTGTTATGACCGTCGATCCGTTAGCCGAAGTCGTCACGCTGCTCCAACCGACGATCCGCTTCTCGAAGCTTGTGGAATATGCCGGCAGGTGGAAAATCTACCGTGCGGGCACGGGCGATTCCTTCTATTGCGCAGTACTGGACGGGCGGTGCCGCATGACGGTGGACGGGCAGGCGCCAATGCTTCTGCAGGCAGGAGATTTCGTGCTGGTGCCCGCGATGCACGCCATCATCAGCGAGAGCCTGGACGCGCCTCCGGTCGAGACCACCACAGAGCCGGTCGAGATCGCCGAGGGATGCTTTCGTGTCGGCAGCGTCGATGCGCCGGCAGACCTCACGATGCGGATCGGGCATTGTCGCTTCGCTTCGCCGGATGCGGATCTGCTCGTGCGCCTGCTCCCCCGCGTCATCCTTGCGCGCGGCGAGCCACGGCTTGCGACCCTGATGCAGTTGGTGGGGGAGGAAACCTTCGCACGGCGCCCGGCGCGCGAAGTCGTCCTCGAACGGCTGCTCGAACTGGTGCTCATCGAAGCGGTGCGAAGCGGGGACGCGACGATGTCGGCGCCCGGCCTGGTGCAAGGGCTAGCCGACCGGCGTCTCGCGGCCGCGCTGCGCGCCCTCCACGCGCGCCCGGAACGTCCCTGGACGGTCGCGGACCTTGCCGACGAGGCCGCGTTGTCGCGCTCCGCCTTCTTCGCCCGCTTCAGCCGGATCGTTGGCTTGCCGCCGATGGAATATCTTCTGGCCTGGCGAATGGCGCTGGCCAAGCGCCTGCTGGGCGATCGCGAACTCGGGGTGGACCAGGTTGCCGAACGCGTCGGCTACAGTTCGGCAAGCACCTTCAGCGTCGCCTTCAGCCGACATACCGGTCTGTCTCCGGCCCGCTATGGTCGGGCGCGCAAGGCAGTTTAAGGCGCGCTTAGAATGCGACATCGTCGAAATGCTCGGGCGAGGTGGTGTGCAGGATCGCGCAATTCAGGCTGCCGACGTCGCGCGTTGCCAGCGGGCGGCGCACACGGTCACGCTCGATCCAGGCACGGTCGCGATCTGCCCAGGAGCGTTCGCGCGTAAAGGGCTGGCTCATCATCCCCAGCTTGGCACGTCCGTCGACCGTCGCCCGATCAACGTCCCCCAGACGCGTAGACCGCAAATGAACGGGCGTGTGCCGTCGACCGGATCGAGCACCCATTGAAAGCGCCCGCTCCCCGTCAGTCCGAGTTCCTCGCCGAGAATGGCATGATCGGGGAAACACGCACCAATTTCGGCGCCGATCGCTACCTCCGCCGCACGGTCCGCCTCGGTCACTGCGTAGAAGGTGTAACCCTCCTCCACTTTGATATCGACTGCGATGTCGGCGCGGTAGCGGGGCATCGTCTCGGCATCGGCAAGATCGGCGAGGCGATGAAGGAAGGCGACGTTGGGACGGATCATGACGTGCGCCCGCCAGAGGTCGCAGCCTTCGCGCAGAACGGCACGAGACACAGAAGCGCGGTGAGCAGCCAGAAAGCAGCGGGGAGGCCGATGATTTGCGCGATAAAGCCGATCCCGGCAGGACCTGCGAGGATGCCGGCGTAACCGATGGTCGTGATCGAGGCGATCGCAAGGCCCGCCGGCATGACGCTTTGCGCACCGGCTTGGCGGAACAGGATCGGCACGATGTTCGAAGCGCCTAGACCGATAAGCAGGAACCAGTCCTTGGCGCACGAGCGTATCGAGCGCGTCGAGGCTTTCCTCGATCGGCGTCACCGTGTCGATGTTGTGAAGCTGATAGAGGTCGATATGGTTGACCTGCAGGCGTTTCAGGCTTGCCCTGACGCTGTCGAAAATGTGTGCGCGGGAATTCCCGGCATCGTTCGGACCGGTTCCCATCGGTCCGCATACCTTGGTGGCGATCACGACATCTTCGCGGCGCACCCCCAAGTTGCTCAACGACTGACCGATGATCTCTTCCGACGCGCCGGCCGAGTAGATATCCGCGGTGTCGATAAAGTTGATGCCGTGGTCCAGTGCGCGGGCGATCAGCGCCTGGGCATCGTCGAGTTGCACGTTGCCCATGTTCGCCCAGACGCCCCGACCGCCGAAGGTCATGGTGCCAAGGCAGAGTTCGGAGACGAACAGACCAGTATTGCCCAAGGTCTTGTACTTCATGAGGCGTATCCTTCGTGTGGGACGTTGGCGGGCGCGATGGGGGTCAGCGGCGTCGCAAGCATGTCGGCGATGCGTCGGTTGGCCATCAGATAGGCAAGGCCCGTGAGGACGCTTGCGACGGGAACGATCAGCAGGCCGAACGAGAGACCATGAGGGACCTGCGCTGCCGCCGCGGCGTCGCTCATCATGCCGACGAACAAGGGCCCGAGTGCGGGGCCGAGCAGGCTGGAGCCGATCATGCCCAGGCTGGACGCCATGCCCTCGTTACCCTTGCCCGCGACGAGATGGCTCGCGCCGAACGTCCAGGGTAGCAGAAACGAGAAGGACAGCATGGTCGGCACCATCAAGGCGATGGAGAGCCATCCCACGGATGTGAACAACGCGCCGCTCATCGTCACGCTGGCGATCAGGAACAGTATCGCGGGCGGACCGAGCACGCGACCATGCCCGGCGCGAACCAGTCGGTCGAACCAGCGTCCGCCACCAAGCGTACCGAGGATACCCATCAGCCCTTGGAGAAGACCGAAGGCAAGCCCCGCTTGACTGGCGCTGAAGCCGTGGGTGCGCATGAGGAAGGGCGCGGCGAAAGCGTAAAAGGGCGCGCCGGCAAATCCGGCAGCAACCGCGCCGACGAACAGCCAGCGGAAGCTCCGGGACGACAGCAAGCGCATGCTCGAACGGAGAAAAGGCTCTCGATTGACCGCAACGGTTTTCAAGGTTGGGGTCGGTCCTGCGACGCTTAGTACCAGTACTGCGATCAGCCCACCGATCGCACCGGCACCGAGCAGCACGGTCTGCCACCCCAACGTATCGCCGAGCGCGCCGCCGACGGCGAAGCCGGTCATCGTGCCAAGCGGAATGCCCATCGAAAAGATGCCGATGGCGAGGCCGCGACGTTCGGGCCTGATCTTGCGAGCGATCAGCGCGTGCGCGGATGGCGTTGCGCCGGCCTCGCCGAATGCGACGCCGAACCGCGTAAAGGCCAGAAATAGAAAGCTGGCGGCGAAGCCGCCCAGCGCCGTCATCGCGCTCCAGATTGCAACGCAGCATACCAAGACGAGACGGGGCGAGCCACGATCGGACGCGCGCGCCAGCGGCAGCGACAACAGCGCATAGCAGACCGCGAACGCCATGCCTGTCAGCAAACCAATCTGCGTATCGCTGAGTGAAAGGTCGGCCTTGATGGACTCGGCAAGAATGAAGGGAAGTATTCGGTCGATCTGGCTGAATGCGCTGACAAGAAACAATGCTACCAAGAGAAGCGCTATCTGCACTCCGTCGAAATATTCATCGGGGATAATATTTCGGGCATGAACGCGGTGGTTTTCGGCGCATGGTGACGAAGCTGCGATTACTATCATGTCCGTCGCTCCCCTCGCTTTGATTGTAACCAGCGCGCTAGAGTGAATGATCGATGGTCAGAATGCCGGAAACCGGGAAAATCTTGCCTTTTCCAACAGGTGGCCCGACGCGAATTCGTGCCGACCGCAAAGCGGTAGTTCGTCGCCATGACGAAGATTCCGGCAACGCTCAGCGGGGTGGCGAGCATCGGATGTCGCCAAGCGGCTCGTCGGTCATCGCATCATCTCAGAACCGGTAAGACAGCATGAGCCCGGCCGCTGGCTGCCAGCGACTGCCCTCGTCGGTGATCGGACTGTCGGCGATGTCACCGACGAGGTAGCTCGCACCGGCACGCGCCGTGACGCCGAAATGACGGCTGAACCAATAGCCGGCAGTTACGCCGGCGCCGACGTCCTTGATACCCGCGCCCGGCCGGTATGCGGCAAGGCCGCTTGCTGCGGCACCTGCGGCGTCGATGCCGAAATAGGTGCGCGTATAGTCCTGGTTCGCCCATGTCGTCTGGGCATCGAGCGAGAAGAAGACATCCGGTTGCCGGATGACGGCATAGCTCGCGCTCGCCGTGCCGAGCAGGCCGTTGTGGGTTTGCGAGACGTCGTGGACCATGGAGACCTCTATCTGGAACGAACCCTGGCCCAGTTGGTCGCCACCGAAGCGGTAGCCTAGGAACGCGCCCGCTTCGATCGCGGTGCCGATCTCGGGGAGCAGGCCGACGGGGCCGTCCGCATCGTTGCGGGGCAGGCGCCCGCCGATGACAGGCCCGAAGGCAAGACGTGAGTCCGATACGAGGTCCGCGCGCAAGCCCGTGCCGCGCATCTGGACGTTGACACCGGCCCAGCGAATATCGGCCATGATGATCGGCAGCACGCGCATGTCTCCGGCGCCGTCATATTGGGGAACGATCCCGGGGCCGATCGCGACGACGCCGTGTGGCGCGCCATCGGTTGGATTGGTCCGAGTTTGCGCCTGTGCGGCACCGGCGTTCGACGCAGCAAAGCCACAGGCAAGGAGGGTCCGGAAAAGTGTACGCATGCACGGTCCTTTCGGGTGGTGTACTAGGCCAGCGCGAATACCCGGATGGATCTTCGTCGAATGGCTCGGGAGGGCAGGGAGCCGGAACGACCGCCCTTCCTGACGCCAGAAATCGAGCGTCAGCGACGGTGGCATTTGGTGCGTCGTGACAGCGTCACCGGTCAGGCGGGCAGGTCACGGATTGGCTGCAACACTGCCTGGATCAGTGAGGCTTCGCGCATCGGGCCCGCGAGTGTGCGGTAATCGACGTCCTCGACATATCCGCGAAAGACCTGCGGGTCGGTAACGGATGAGAGCCATAGCATCCCAGGCTTGCCCCGATTCGACCTAAAGCGCCGGAAGGCCGTCACCGACGAACAGGATCTCGGCACCGAAGCGAGCGACGATCGGCGTGGCTATGGTGAGATAGTCGGCGTAGCGTTCTCGACCGCCGTCGTGATGAAGATGCAGGAGACTTCACATCACAACGGGTCGTCTGTCGTTCGTGACGATCAATTTATCAAGCATGTGGATCGGGGTAAGCATAGTGGCGCAAATCTATTCTGAATTATAAAACAACAACTTGGATAGTGGTCACCTCTATATTGGAGTATATGTTGACGCAGAGGCGATTACTGACATAATGACCGCTCACCTCGCTTTGGTTGGCGCCAACACGCTAGAGGGAACGACCCATGGTCAGAATGCCAGAAACTGGAAAAATCTTGCCTTTTCCTGCAAGCGGCCCGGTCAGTGTGGTGTCCGCGCCGGATTCGATGGTGCATCACGCAGAGACTGATCGCGCAAAGAATGACGGCATGGCGTCCGCGCTGCTCGCAGCGGTAAGTGGCTTCATGGACGCGCATGGCGGCGGCGAAGGGTATTTCCCGGTGCCGGACGTCGGCGTCCACATGATCCGAACCTATCACCGGATGAACAATCATCACGTGTATCGGCCGTCGCTCTGCATCACGCTGCAGGGGGCCAAGGAGTTCCTCGTCGGCGAGGATATGCTCAGTTACGGGCCGATGCAGTGCCTGGTGGTCGGCGTCGATCTTCCCGCCTGCGGCCGGATCGTGGTCGCCAGCCCGGAAAAGCCGTTTGTCGGCATTACGGTCGAGTTCGACGTGGGGGTCATGCGCGAGGTGTTGAGGGACCTTGAGATCGCGCCTGTGCCGGCGGCAAGTACCGGGCGAAGCATGTTCGTCGCCGATGTCGATGGGCCGCTCGCCGACTGCGTCATGCGCATGGTCAAACTCACGGACACGCCAAAGGCGATCCCGATCCTGTATCCAGCGCTCATGCGCGAGTTCTACTATTGGCTGTTGAGCGGACCGAACGGCGCGGAACTGTGCAAGCAGGCCGTGCCCGACTCGCACCTGGAGCGCATCGCCAAGGCGATCCGCCTGCTGCGCGACAATTTCGCGCAGACCCTGCGTATCGAGCGCCTCGCGGATGCGGCCCATATGAGCCAGTCCTCCTTCCATCAGCACTTCAAGGCGCTGACATCGATGACGCCGCTCCAGTTCCAGAAGCAACTGAGATTGCTGGAGGCACGTCGCCTGATGATGGCCGAGGCGGTGAACGTAGCCGAGGCAGCGTACCAGGTCGGCTATGAAAGCGCGTCGCAGTTCAGTCGCGAGTATTCGCGGGCGTTCGGCGTCGCACCCAAGCGCGATGCGATGGGTCTCAAGGTGTCGCTCGCGTAGATACCGTCTTGCGCGCAATCAGCGTGTCGGTCTGTCCGCCGGCGCTTGGGCGCGCGCAGGATGCCCCCGCGCATCGACGGAACGCACCCGTATGGAGTAACAGGCAAGTCTTCTGCGAGTTCGGGCATTGAGCCATACGCCCCTCTGCCGGCACATCGGGCGCAAGGCCACGAGATGCGCGTCCGCGGACGGGCACGATTTCATCGCTCAAAACCCCTGGCCGATGTAGAATCCCAATGCTCATGGACCTGTCACAGGCGATATCCGTCGCTACCGTCGATCGTGTCAATACTAAGCCCATGTTCTCACTCTTGGAGAGGACGGCCATCTCGATCGGCATCGAGGATGGTCGGATCGCCCAGATCCGCTCGCGGTTGCAGAACTTCTTCCTCTTCTTCGCGAACCAACGGCCTGGACCGCTGGCCGACCCACGGCTGGAGGCCTTGCGGGCCTATGTCGAACTGACGCGCGCGCTGTTCCCGCGAAGCGTGCCGACGACGAGCCTGGAGGACGCCGGCTTCTCGGCGTCTCAGACCTGCGCGCTCCTGGACATGATCGGCAGGCAAGCCGGGCACTGAGGCGTAGCAATAGGCAGGTAACTTCCAGCTTCGGGCATGGGTGTTTCTCGCCGCGTGCGTATTTCCAGGACGCACCGAATACGAACCAGGAAGGCATCTTCATGACCCGTTGGACAGCGGCCGACATCCCTTCGCAAATTGGCCGCATGGCCGTCGTGACCGGCACCGGCGGGCTTGGTCTCGAAGACGCGCTCGCGCTTGCGCGCGCCGGCAGCGAAATTGTCATCGCCGGACGCGATCCCCGAAAGGGTGACATGGCGGTTCGTAAAATTCGCGCGACAATACCCCTGGCGAAGGTCCGCTTCGAGCAACTCGACTTGGCGAGCTTGACGTCGATCGCGGCATTCGCCGGGCGGTTGCGGATTGTGTGGGACAGGCTGGACATACTGATCAACCACGCCGGCGTGATGGTTCCGCCACGCCGACAGGAAACGAGCGACGGTTTCGAGCTGCAGCTGGGCACGAATTACCTCGGCCACTTCGCGCTGACGGCTCACCTCCTGCCGCTTCTTCGCAATGGCCGTAACACCCGGGTGGTGTCGCTTTCGAGCGTCGCCGCCAGAGCTGGCACGATCGACTTCGACGATCTGAACGCCTTGCGCAGCTACCGGCCGATGGCCGTCTACAGCCAGTCCAAGCTCGCCTGTTTGATGTTTGCTCTCGAGCTCGATCGACGGAGCAAGGCGGGGGGCTGGGGGATCACCAGTATCGCTGCGCACCCCGGCGTTTCGCGCACCGATCTGTTGCATAATGCGCCCGGTCGCTGGAGCGCGTACGGCATCGCACGCTCCCTGCTGCCGTTTCTGTTTCAGCCTGCCCATCAGGGGGCGCTCCCCACTCTGTTCGCCGCGACATCGCTCGAGGCGCACGGCGGTGCCTATTACGGTCCTGACAGATTGGGCGAAACGCGCGGCTTTCCGACGCTAGCGATTGTGCCGCCACAGGCGCTCGATGAGACGGCGGTCGCCCGTCTTTGGCAGGTGTCGGAAACGCTGACTGCCGTGAAGTTCCACCCTGTTCCGTGCGGAGAAGCCCTGTCCGGCACCAACACCGCGGGCTACGCGACGTGACCCGGCATGGCGGGCACCTGGCACAAGGGCGACTCAGTTCGGACGTGCTCTCGTTGGACCGTGGTTACCCGAGGACCGTCGATACGGCATCCAACCTCCACGATCCCGCGAGCAGGCGATTGCTGGATCCGTTCCGGTTCCTTCTCGAGTGGGTGCGTGACCCCGTCGGTACCGCGGCGGTGGCGCCGTCTGGCAAGGCGCTTGCAGCGCTCATGATCCGCGGGATCGACGAGACGACGGGCACAGTGCTCGAACTCGGTCCGGGCACCGGGGTGTTCACGCACGCGCTGGTCGCGCGCGGTGTCGCCGAAAGCGATCTCACGCTGGTCGAGCAGAACCCCATCTTCGCCCGGCTGCTGCAGCAGCGTTTTCCGCGTGCGACGATACTCGGCATCGACGCCGCGGACCTGAGCCATGCGCAAACGGCCGGCACTGGAATTTTCGGTGCTGCCATCTGTGGGTTGGGCCTGCGAAGCATGGACGCCATGCAGGTCGAGGCCATCATGCGCGCCGCGTTTGCGCGGATGAAACCCGATGCGGCGCTGTACCTCTTTACCTACGGCTGGAGATGTTCCGTACCGGATGAGGTGTTGACCCGTCTCGGGCTTGCTGCCGAGCGGGTCGGGGCCACGCTGCGCAACGTGCCACCGGCTTCCGTATACCGTCTCGCGGCTTGCGCGGTCGCCGGTTAATGCTTCCGCTCACCCGACTGGAACGCGATCGTTCGATGACCTTGGACTTTCTGCTGCACTGGACCGCGAACGTGGTGATGGTTGCGCTGTTGCCCGCCAGGATCGGCGTGTCCGGCGCAACTTTATGGGGCTTCCTTGCCTATGCGGTGATCGCCGGCATCGTGCTGACACTCGTCGACGACGTGCGAAACGCGCGACGGATCTTCGTCCGCCCCGATGTCCGCGATTATATGAAAGTGCGCGTGGCGATAGTCGTGGTCCTCGGGGTCGTGCCGTTTCTGGCGGGTCGCGCTCTCGCTTGGTGACGGTTCGCGCAAATGCCCCGCGCGCTCTTGTAGAAACGGGCATGTTTTTCGGGGGATCCGGCGTTCTCGCGTTGGCCCGGCCGGCATAATCTCATCGTCATTATCGTCGCTATTCGGGATTAATCCATGCGGTATTCGCTTTCGGTCAACGGCGCGATCCATCACGTCGGCCAGGACGGCCAGATCCCACTCCTCTGGGTACTGCGCGACACGTTGAAGCTCACGGGCACCAAATACGGCTGCGGCATCGCGCAATGCGGCGCCTGTACCGTGCATGTCGATGGCGAGCCGACGCGCTCGTGCTCGCTCGCGCTGGACGCCGTAGGAACGGCGCAAATCGTGACGATCGAGGCTGTGAACGGGGCAGAAGCGAAGGCGGTCCAGGATGCCTGGGTCGCGCGCGACGTGCCGCAGTGCGGTTTCTGCCAGTCGGGTCAGGTGATGAGCGCGATCGCGTTGCTGCGGACCGTTCCGACGCCGACCGACAGCGATATCGATGCCGCGATGAGCGGCAACATCTGCCGCTGTGCAACCTACACCCGCATCCGCGCCGCGATCCACGATGCGGCTCGCGTGATCGTATCCGTCGAGGCATGAGGTGGCGGCGTATTCTTGGAACAACGCGAGGCTGGCGCACGGGCTGTCTGTCCGTCCTGGTGCTGGTGGTGGCCGGCTCGATCCTGGCGCTCTCGCTCGTCCTGCGTCCCCATCCGATGCCGGATGCGCAGCCGCTCCCTTCCCACCATCCTCGGATCGAGATCGCGCATCTTCGTCCGATTGCGGCGTTCACGACAATCGCGGATCCGCAGACGCGATCGGTCGCTCTGTTCGAGGAAGCGGGCCGCGTGATCCAGCATCCGCGTTGCATGAATTGTCACCCGCGCACCGATCGCCCGACGCAGACGGAAGCAATGCGCCCCCATTTGCCTTGGGTTACTCGCGGGCCCGACGACGCCGGTGCGCCGGCGCTCCGCTGTAAGACCTGCCATCATGACGCGAATTTCGCGTCGTCGGGCGTTCCCGGCAATCCTGAGTGGAAGCTGGCGCCGATCGAGATGGCATGGGCTGGCAAGACGCTCGGTGAGATATGCCGTCAGATCCTCGACCCCACGCGCTCGCACATGGGACGCGGGCAATTGCTCGATCACATGGCGACGGACCAGCTGGTCGGCTGGGCCTGGCACCCTGGTGGCAAGCGCACTCCAGCGCCCGGTACACAGGCGGAGTTCGGTGCGCTGATCAAAGCCTGGCTCGATACCGGTGGCACATGCCCCGCCTGATCCCCCTGCAAAAAGGATATAGCTCGTGATCGATACGCCGGCCCCCAAGCGTGGCTTCCGGATGACGCGCCGCAAGATGATCCTCGGTGGAACGCTCGCGGGCGGCGCGCTCGTCGTTGGATACACTGCGACGCATCCGATGCAGGTCGCGGGTGCAGTCCTCGCAGGCGGCGGTGACGATCCCGAACCCAGCGTCTTCGGCTCGTTCATCCGCATCGGTAAGGACGGCTGGGTCACGATCGTCAACAAACAGCAGGAGATGGGGCAGGGGATCCACGTCGGTCTTGCCGCCATGATCGCCGAGGAACTCGATGCCGACTGGGACCGGGTCCGTGTGATCGACGCCCATGCCAATTTCCGCGCTTACGGCATTCAGGTCACCGCCGGCTCCACCGCGATCGCCAATCACTGGGATCCGCTCCGCACCGCCGGCGCGGCCGCCCGCGCCATGTTCGTCGCTGCGGCGGCACTGCGCTGGGGCGTTCCGCGTCATCTGATCATGGTACGCGACAGCGTCGTCCTTCACGCGGGTTCGAACCGGTCTGCGACCTTCGTCGAACTGCTGGCTGATGCGTCGCGTCAGACCCCGCCGCAGGAACCTGCTCTGAAGCACCCTACGGCCTACCGACTGATCGGCACCGACCGGGTACGGCGGAAGGACAGCCGGCCCAAAAGTACGGGCAAGCAGGTTTATACGCAGGACGTCCAGTTGCCCGCTATGCTCGTGGCGATGGTCGCGCACAGCCCGCGCTTCGGCGGCTCACTCGTGCGGTTCGACGCGACCGAAGCGTACAAGGTCAAGGGCGTCTCCGACGTTTTCGCGATCGAGACCGGTGTGGCGGTCGTCGCGGACAATAGTTTCGCCGCACGTCAGGGACGCGATACGCTGAAAATCGAATGGGACGACAGCGCTGCCGAAACACGTTCCACGCCGGAGATCGTGCACCAGTATCACCAGATCGCCACCGGGCAGACCGATGTCGAGCCCGGCGATTTCGCCACGAAGGGTGATCATCCGGAGGTCGCGTTCGGCCGCGATGCGATCCTGTTCACGTTCGATTTTCCCTATCTCGCTCATGCGCCGATGGAGACGCTCGATTGCGTGGCGCAGGTCGACGGCTGGGACGTCAAGATCATCTCGGGGTCGCACCTGGTGTCGGTCGACCAGATACAGGCCGCACGGATCGCGACCACGATCCCCGGCCGCGTCGATATTCGGGTCGTGCCGGCCGGCGGATCGTTCGGTCGACGCGGCGTCATGGTGTCCGACTATCTGGTCGAATGTGTGCGGATTGCCAAGCGCACCGACGGACGGCCGGTCAAGTTGATGTGGACGCGCGAAGACGAGATGTCGTCGGGGTATTTCCGTCCGATGACGCACCACCGAGTCTGGGTCGAGCTTGATGCGGGCGGCGTCCCGAAACGGTGGCGGCACCATCTCGTCGCCCAGCCGCTGCTGCCGTTTGTTCCGAACATACCCGCGGTCGAGGGTATCGGTGAATCGCCCTATCTGGCAGCGGCCGAGATCATTGACGGCAAGGTCTTCTCACCGACTTGTCCGGTGCCGGTCGCATTCTGGCGATCGGTCGGTCATTCCTACAACGGCATGGTAATGGAGCATATCGTCGATCAGCTCGCACGCCGGGTCGGGCGGGATCCGGCGGAGTATCGGCGTTCGATCTACCGCCGGGCGGGCGCGAAGCGGCATCTCGCGGTGCTCGACGAACTCTGCCGCAAGGCCGATTGGGGCAAGCCGATCGACACCGGCTGGGCACGCGGGATCGCCCTTCACGAATGCTTCGGCACCGTCGTCGGCCAGGTTGCCGAAGTCAGGCTGGAGGATGGCCGCCCGATCGTCCGCCGGGTCGTCGCGGTGGTGGATTGCGGTATCGCCATCTCACCCGACCAGATCGCGGCGCAGATGGAGGGGGCCATCGGTTTCGGCCTTTCCGCTGCGCTTTTCGGCGCCGTCACGCTCAAGGACGGCATCGTCCAGGAAACCAATTTCGACCGCTATCCGGTCGTGCGCATGAGCGACATGCCGGCGGTCGAGACGCACATCATTGCCTCTACCAACAGGCCGTCCGGCATGGGCGAACCCGGCGTGCCGCCGATCGCACCAGCCATTGCGAACGCGATCTTGGCTTTGACCGGACGTCCGACCGCAAGCCTGCCGATCTGAGCGACGCCCGGTATTTCGTTCAGCGGAAACCACGGTGCTGATGCCATTACGCTAGGAGATTGAACATGCAGGATACACCTGTCGCGCTTGTCACAGGCGCCAACCAAGGCATCGGCCTCGAGATCGCCAAAGGCCTCGCGGCTAGCGGCTTCACCGTTCTCGTGGGGTCGCGCGATTTCACCCGCGGTGAAGTCGCGGCCGCGGATGTCGGGCAGACCGCGGTCGCCGTGCAACTGGACGTTACCGACCTGCTCTCGATTACGGCAGCCGCGAAGCGAATATCTCAAGAGTTCGGTCGCTTGGACGTACTTGTCCAGAACGCCGCCATTGCAACCACGCGCGATCAAATACAGGCGGGGGAGGAGTTGGCCAGCGCAGGTCGTCCAAGCACTGCGTCCCTCGACGAAACGCGCGCGGTCTGGGAGACGAACGTGTTCGGCGTTCTCGCCGTCTATCAGGCGATGGTGCCGATCCTGCGCGACACGCCGAACGCGCGCATCGTCAACGTGTCCAGCGGCATGGGGTCGCTGACCTTGAACTCGGACCCCGACTTCCCGTTGAGGCCACTGTTCGACGTCAATTACGCCGCCTCGAAAACCGCACTCAACGCGCTGACCCTCGCGATGGCTATCGAGCTTGAGCCTTACGGCATCAACGTCAACGCGGTCTCACCCGGCTTTACCCGGACCAGACTAACCGGTTTTGCTGGCACGGATACGCCCGAGGAAGGTGCGGTCGAGGCCGTACGCGTGGCGGTGTTCGGTGCTGCTGGTCCCACCGGTACGTTCACGCATGCCACGATGGGTGTCGTTCCGTGGTGATACCGGGCGTTGGCATCTGCCCTTGGGCTTTGTACGCGACCGCGCCGCTCCCTTACAGGATACCTTCCTGCGCGGCCTGGTAAACGGTCCTCACTATCGGTCGAAAACCAAGGCTGCGCGCAAGCGATGCGTCGATATGGAGATGCCAGGGATCCGGCATGGGTTCGCAGGACGGCGGCATCGACTCGCCGACCATGTCGACAAGTTCGTAGATCGTGGTCGGCGCCTCATCGGCGATATTGACGATATGACCGTCGAAAGTCCCGTCCAATGCGAGCTTTGTCGCGGTTGCGATGTCGCGGTGGTGGACCGTGCTCATACGGTTGGCCGGATGAAATCCGAACGCAGCCACATGCCGAGGCAACATCGCGAGATGGCCGTCGCCGTCGCCGTATACGAACGGGAACCGAAGAATCGACCAGTTCAGGCCACTTTCGCGCAGCGTGGCTTCTGCCGCGATCTTGCTGGCCGGATATGCCTCTGCCGGTTCGACGGCATCGGTCTCCAACCCCGGATATGGCTAGTTCCTGGCATAGACGTGCGACGTGCTCGACAGAATGAAGCGCGCTGCGGGAGCATGAGCCTGGACCGCGGCAATCAGGTTCTGCGTGCCTTCGAGATTGCTTTTCCAGATCAGCGCAGTGTCCGGCGTGCGGAACACCGCTGCCAGATGCACGATACTCGAAACGCCGTCGACAGCGCGTGCCAACGACGCCGGATCGAAGAGGTCGCCCTCGACGGCGACCACTCCCGCAGGACCGTCCTTGCCGGGACGAACCAGCGCGCGACACGCCACGCCAGCCTCCACGAGGCGAGGTAGCAAGCGTTGGCCGACCAGTCCGGTCGCGCCGGTCACGAGGATCGTCATGTCGGCTCTCCCTCAAGATGTTGATTTAGGCGTTCGGTCGCTGCCTTGAGCACCCGTGTCGTGATCGCGATGTCGGCCTTGGAAAACCCGGCGAATGCCGCGTCATGGATGAAGCCGAGATCAGGCAGGTCGGCCCACAGGCTCTTGCCCGCCGGTGTCAGGCGCAGCAGTTTCTGCCGCTGGTCGACGGTGTCCGGAACTTGCTCGATCAATCCCTTTCGGACGAGCGTGCCGACGATGATGCTCAAGGTGGCGCGTTCGACCCGAAGCAATCGCACCAGTTCGCGCTGCATCGTCGGCCCGACGTGACCAAGCTGGTGCAGGACATACCATTGCGTCGCGCCAAGACCGTGCGGCCGAAGAGCCGCCTCCATCATCGCACGTCCGGCGAAGTAACATCGCTTTGCCCATGCTCCTACCGAGGCTGGTTCGAGATCATCAATTTTGATAGCCATCTAGCATATATGTTAGGTGGCTAACAAGATGTCAAATGGGCAGTCCATTCATTTGGGTGAGAATCGATCCAGAACTGAAGCGGACTTCGTGCGGCGGTAGATGGCGCATCATCTTTGTACGGAGTTTTCTGTAGATCACGTTCGGGTGGCCTGCCGCGATCGAGGCGATGCTCTGGTGGCAGGAGCGTCCGCATTTCGAAAGCCGGCGCTTCATCACGATGGTGAACCAGCAGCTGCGCAGCATGGGGTACGTCGAGCAGGAGCGAGCGGCAGCATGAACCTCGCGCGCCTCGAAAAGCTACCCGACTGGCCGGCCCGCATGACGGCCGACGTTGCCGCAATCTACATGGGCATATCGAAGTCGACCTTCGCCACGCGCTTCGGTGCGATCGGCGTGAAGGAGGGCGCGAACGTCCTGTGGGCGCGTGTCCAGCTGGACAGGATCATTGCCAAGCAGTTCGCCATCCCCCAGCCTGTCGCCGACGGCGATGGAGATAGCTCGTGGGACGACTTGCGGTGAAGAACGTCACCGAACGCAAAGGGCTGCTGTACTTTCGGCGTAAGATCGGCGGGAAGGACACGTATATCCGCCTTCCGGCCGGCGACAGCCCCGACGTCGCCGAAGAGTATGCGTGGCTGTCAAAGCCCGAGGCCGTCGTCGTGGGGCCTGCGCGCGGCACTCTCGGATGGCTGGTCGCCGACTACCGAGCGAGCCCGGAGTGGCAGGCGAAGGGCCTCAAAACGCGCGAGAACCAAGGCCGCTATCTACAGCTGATCGCCACCGTGCACGGTCACCGTACGGTCGCCGGCGTCCGCCCGGTCAGCCTGTTCAAGATGCGCGACACCTATGCCGATACCCCCGGCAAGGCGAACGTATGGCTGAGCGCGTTCGGCTCACTGATGCGCCACGCGATCAAGCTCGGGCTGCGCGACGACAATCCATGCGACAAGATCCCGATCCTCGCGATCGGCGAGCACGAGCCGTGGCCGGCCGACCTATTGGCCGTGTGTCTCGCCGAGGCTACGCCCATGACGCGCCTCGCGATCGTCACCGGACTATGCTCCGGGCAGCGGGTGAGCGATTGCGTCAGGATGCAGTACGGCTGGATCACCGCCGGCATCATGGAATTCACGCAAGTCAAAAAGCGCAAGGGCGGCGTGACGAAGGACGTCGCCGTGCCGATGCATCCGTTCTAGCTAGAGGAGCTTGCCAAGCTGCCTCGGCGTTCTGTCACGCTGCTCTACGAGCGGTCAGGCGCGCCGTTCAAGACGACCGCCGCCATCCAGGAGCGGCTGCGCAAGCTGATGTCAGAGCCCGCGGTGCAGGAGGTGATCGCTGATCGGATCGCGCGCGAGATGATCCGCGAGGACGCCAGCTTCTCGTTCCATGGACTGCGCAAGAACGCGTGCTGCTACCTGGTCGAATGCGGCATCAACGACAGCGAGATCGGCGAGATCCTCGGCATGTCGCCGGAGATGGTGCGCCACTACAGCAAGCGCGCGAGGGCCCTGATGGTGGCTCGTGGCGCAGCCGATCGGATGACCGGGGGCAAAATCATTACGATGTCGGGGGCAACCGCTCCAAACACACTCACCAAAAACGACTGATTTCAGCCATTGGTGACCCCTACGGGAATCGAACCCGTGCTTCAGCCGTGAAAGGGCCGCGTCCTAACCGCTAGACGAAGGGGCCTGCGTGGTGGAGGCCGACTAAGGGGAAGGGGGCGGGGCGTCAAGCGTTTCGATACAAGAATTTAGTCCGCCCACGCCGCGTCTTCGACATGGAGTTCGGCGGACGGGCGCGAGGACCAGTCGTCGATCTTGGCGCGACCGGCGAGCCAGAGCTTGCGGTGAGGGGCGGCGCCCAGCAACGCCTGGCCTAGCGCGCTTTCCGCCGCGCGGAACGCCATCGCCTTGATGCTGCGGCCGTCGTCGCCGGCGACGATCGTGCGGACGTGGCCGTTGCCGACGACGTCCGCCTTGATCACGCGGACCGGGCCCATCGCAACGCGCGGCGCTGGCCAGCCCATGCCGTAGGGGCCGCCGGCTTCCATCGATTCGACGAGGCCGGGGTTTACGCCGCCTGCCGCGAGGACGGCATCGAGCAGCAGCGCTCGGTCGCCGTTCGAGCGCTCGACCGCTGCGGCGAGGCGTTCTTCGAGGAAGTCGGTGAAGGCGGGAATTGCCGCCTCGCTGATCGTCAGCCCGGCGGCCATCGCGTGGCCTCCGCCCGCCACCAGCAGTCCGTGTTCACGCGCGGCCATTACAGCTGCGCCGAGGTCGACGCCGGGAATCGAGCGGCCGGAGCCCTTGCCGATGCCGTTCTCGTCGATCGCGATGACGATCGCGGGGCGGCCGAGCTTCTCCTTGAGGCGACCGGCGACGATGCCGATCACGCCGGGGTGCCAGCCATGGCCGGCAACGACGGCGACCGCGCGGTCTCGGCTCGAGAGCAGGTCGGCGGCTTCCTGCACGGCGGTTTCGATCGCGCGGCGTTCTTCGTTGAGGCGATCGAGTTCGGTGGCGATCGCCCGCGCTTCGTCGGGGTCTTGCGTGGTCAGCAGGCGGACGCCGAGGTCTGCGCGGCCGACCCGGCCGCCGGCGTTGATGCGCGGGCCGAGCGCGAAGCCCAGGTCCGTGCAGGTCGGGTTGCGCGTCAGGCGCGAGGCTTCGATGAGTGCGGCGACGCCGATGTTCTTGCGTGCGCCCATGACCTTGAGGCCCTGCGACACGAACGCGCGGTTGAGGCCGCGGAGTTGCGCGACGTCGGCGACGGTGCCGAGTGCGACGATGTCGAGCAGGTCGATCAGCTTCGGCTCGGCGCGCTCGGCGAAGAAGCCGCGTGCGCGGAGCGTGCGGACCAGCGCGGCGGCGGCGAGGAAGCACATGCCGACCGCGGCGAGATGGCCATGCGCGGCGCCTTCGGTCTCGTCGAGGCGGTTGGGGTTCACCAGCGCGAGCGCGTGCGGGAGCGCGGTCGAGCATTTGTGGTGGTCGATGACGATCACGTCGACCTGCGCGTCGCGGGCTGCGTCGAGCGCGTCGAACGCCTGTGCGCCGCAGTCGACCGTCACGATCAGCGAGGCGCCTTCGCTGGCGAGGCGGACGAGTGCTTCGCCCGAGGGGCCATAGCCTTCGAGCAGGCGGTCGGGGATGTAGGGGCGGGCTTCGATGCCGAGATCGCGCAGGACCAGGACCATCAGCGCGGCGGAGGTGGCGCCGTCGACGTCGTAATCGCCGAAGATCGCGACCTGTTCGCCGGCTTGTACGGCGTCTGCGAGGCGCTCTGCGGCGCGGTCCATGTCGCGGAAGATCGACGGGTCGGGCATGAACGCGCGGATCGACGGCGTACGGTGCGCGTCGAGCGCGTCGCGGGGGCAGCCTCGGGCGAGGAGGAGCTGGGTGACGAGGTCGTCGCCTGAACCGTTGATCCCGAAGCCGTCCCGGCCGTCGGCGGCGAGCGCGCGCCAGCGCCAGGGCTGGCCGAGGATCGAGGAGGTTACGCCGAGAACTGTCATGCCTCGGACGTAGTGGCTCTGGGGGGATTGTCGAGCGGGGAGGGGGCGCGTTGTTAGGGTGATCTTGCCACCGCATGCACCCATTGCGTCTTGTTCTCCCGCGAAGGCGGGAGTCCAGTCTGGGTCCCCGCCTTCGCGGGGAAACAGTTCGGCGCTTCCTCTAAGAGGCGGCTAATTGGCGAAGGGGAGACCCCAATCCCGTTCGTGCTGAGTAGCGACCGAGTAGCTTCGTAGAAGCGTATCGAGGGCGCGTATCGAAGCATCGGTTCCGTGCCACCAACCTGTCCTTCGATACGCCGTCTCGATACGCCGCCTTCGACGCCTACTCGACGGCTACTCAGGACGAACGGGGAGGGGGGCGAGATAAGGAATCCGCGCCGGCCGGATCCGCAACAGGGGATAGGCGAGCGATGTCGGAGTCGGTTTGCGCCCCTTCACTTGATCCAGGGACGCTCGCGAAACCACTTCGTCACGATATACTTCACGCCCTCGACCACCGGCATACCCTCGTGCAGCGTCAGCCCGTTCGGCGTCCCATCCGGGTTCATGTTGTTCCACGCGAGCAGCATGCCGCGTTTCGGCGCGATCTTGACGCCGGCCTGCGGGAACCACGTCGCGCCGCCCTCGGGGACGTCGTTGAGGAACACCATCGCGGTCCACGTCCGCTGGCCGCCTTGCTCCTGCATCTTCGCCCAATAGCTTTCGGACTCGTGGAAATAATCATGGTGCGCGCGGAATTGCTGGCCGGGGGCATAGCGCTGGCCCTGCATCGTCTCGCCGTGGAGCAGGTCGATCCCGAGCAACGTCGCGATCGCCTCGTCGGTCGGCTGCACGTCGGGCGACCAGCGGTCCATGTCGCAGCTCTCGCTGGTCCGGAAATTGCTGTTCGGGCGATCGGAGAGCAGCGTCGACGGCCGTCGCTTCGAATCGATCACCGCGATCAGTCGCTTGCACGTCGCGGGATCGAGGAACTTGTCCTGGTAATAGAACTGCACCGTGTCCATCGCGATGCGCTGCACCGCGGGATTGGCGTCGAGGCGCGCGCCGACCTGCGATCCGAAGGTTTGGCGAAGTGCCGCGGCCGGATCGACCTTCTTGGCTTTTGAAAAGATACCCACGCCGCAGGATTTGGCGAACTCGCCCCGAAAGGCAAGAGGGGTAAACGCAAGAGCCCCGCGGTGATCTGGACCACCGCGGGGCTCTCCCCTGTTACCTCGTGCCGGTAAGCCGGAGCCTACCAGAAGATGTCGTACACCGTGTCGACCACGCGGCCGCTGTCGAGATCGACCAGCAACGCGTCGTTGTAATAGCGCACCCAGCGATACGCGCCGTACGCTTCGGGCAGGCGGTAGGTGTACGGGTCCTGGATCCAGTAATTCTGGTTGTAGAGGATGCTGTTCAGCGAAAAGCCGACGCCGAAGCGACGATAGCCCGATCCCCAGCCGCTCGGCGCGTAGTAGCGCGGGAGGCGGTAGGCGCCGCGGTTCGAAGCGCGGTAATTGCTCCAGGCATAGCGGTTGTCGTTTCTCCAGCCACGGTTCCATGCACCGCCCTGGTTGTAATGGCCCTGATTGTAGCCGCCGCGACCATAGCCCTGAACGTTGCCATAGGCGCGGTTGGGTTGGCGGTTCTGGTAACCGTCGCGGCCGCCGTTGCGCCAGTCGCCTCGGTTGTCGCCCCGTCCGTCATTACGTCCGTCGTTGCGCCAGTCGCCGCGTCCGTTGCGGTCGAACTGGCTGCGATCCGCCTGCTGGTTGCCGCGGTCGAAACCGGGGCGATCTTGCCCTCGGTTCCAGTCGGGACGGTTCTGCCCGGCTTGCGCGTCGGGACGAGCCTGGCCGTTCCAGCCTTGGCCGGTGCCGCGCTGGCCGTTCCAGTCGCGACGTCCTTGACCGTCGGGGCGGTCGCTGCGGACTTGCGGCTGCGTGCCGAAATCTGCGCGCTGTGGGCGCTGGCCTTGGTCGGGCGCGGCGAGGCGATCGGGACGCTGCTGCTGGAACGCCTGCCCGTCCGCGCGCGGGCCACGATCACCGCGATCCGGACGCTGGCCACGATCCTGACGCGGTCCACGGTCACCGCGGTCTTGGTCGGCCTGCTGCGCGGTGGCGGTCGTTGCCATCATGGTCGCCGGCACCAACGCGGAGGCCGCCATCAAGAGTTTGAGAAACTTGCCCGTCATCGCCGTCGTCCTCGACTGCCGGCGCACGAGCCGGCTCCTGTGATGGGGTCGGGTCTAGGCTTTACGCTATGTGGAGAGGCTGAATGGGTTCGTCAGCGATCAGACAGGTTTAGGTCGGATACGTCGCTACGTCTTTGAAGCGTCGACCCCGGCGAAGGCCGGGGCCCAATTGGGGGCGGAAAGTAACGAGGCGCGCGACTAATTACCTTGGACGTTCCAATTGGGCCCCGGCCTTCGCCGGGGTGGTGCAGGAGGGGTAGCGGCGATTATGTTGGCGACGGTTGGGTGGGCGGCCCAACCACTGCACACAGTTCGCGCGTACTTATTCTCCCGCGAAGGTGAGGGCCCAGACTGGGCTCTCGCCTTCGCGGGAGAACAAGCTTGGCTCTGGGGATCGCCTATCGCGCCGGCAGTGGCACCAGCGCCGGCACCAGCCGCGCCGAGTCCGCGGGATCGATCCCCGGGCGCGGTCCTGCCGGAATAACCTCTTCCCCCCGCGTCGCCCGCCCCGCGCGCTGCACCGCCTCGACCACCCGCGGATACACCCCGCATCGGCACAGGTTCGTGATCTGCTCGCGGATCAGCGCTTCGCTCGGGTCGGCATTGCGCTTCAGCAAGGCTGCGGCGGCCATGATCATCCCCGGGATGCAGAACCCGCATTGCGACACCGACTCCGCGATAAACGCCAGCTGCACCGGGTGGTTACGCTCCTTCGACAGCCCCTCGATCGTCGTGACGTACGCCCCCTCGATCGAGCCGATCGGCACCCGGCAACTCCGCACCGCGCGCCCATCGATATCGACCGTGCACGCGCCGCACTGCCCCGTGCCGCAGCCATATTTGGTCCCCGTCAGGTTCGACGCATCGCGCAGCGCCCACAGCAGCGGCGTCTCGTTGTCGAGCTTGTATTCGATCGGTTCGTTGTTGACGGTGAAGCGGCTCATGCCCGCCGTCCTAGCCCCGCGAGACGGATCGCACCACGCGGCATTGCCACGCGCTGCCGCCCCGGCTTATGTCGCACGGATAATACCGCGAGGGGGCGCACCAAGATGCACGTCGATACCAAATCCACACCAGCAGCCGGAGGCGATGCCAGCCACGGCTACGACGCGCCCGACCTGCGCGTGTTCGTGTTCGCGCTGTTCTTCATCTTCGGCGGCATCACCTCGCTGAACGACATCATCATCCCCAAGATGAAGGAGCTCTTCACGCTCGACCACGCGACCGCGATGCTGGTCCAGTCGGCGTTCTTCCTCGCCTATGCGCTGTTCTCGATCCCTGCCGCCGCGATCGTCCGCAAGGCCGGATACATGCGGACCGCGTCGATCGGTCTCGTGACGATGACCGCGGGCTGCCTGCTGTTCATCCCCGCCGCAGGGCAGGCGAGCTTCGGCATGTTCCTGTTCGCGCTGTTCGTGCTCGGCGCCGGCATCACCGTGGTGCAGGTCGTCGCCAACCCGCTGATCTCCGCGCTCGGCCATCCCAAGTCGGCCTCGAGCCGCCTGACCTTCGCGCAGGCGTTCAACTCGCTCGGCACCACCATCTTCCCGTATGTCGGCTCCGCGTTGATCCTCGGCGGGCTGGCGACGGTCGACTCCTCGAAGCTCACCGGCGCCGCGCTCGACGCCTACCGGACGGAATCGTCGCGGACCGTCGTGCACACCTATATCGGCCTCGCGATTGCGCTGCTGATCGTCGCCGCGGTGGTGTGGACCCGCCGCAACCGGCTCAACGAGGAGCAGGACCAGACCGGCAGCATCTTCCACGCGTTCACGCTGCTGAAGCGCCCGCGCTTCGCGATGGGGACGGCGTGCATCTTCTTGTACGTCGGCGCCGAAGTCGCGGTCGGCTCGCTGATCGTGAACTATCTGATGCAGCCGAGCGTGATGGGCCTGAGCGATGTCGCCGCGGGCAAGCACGTGCCGTTCTACTGGGGCGGCGCGCTGGTCGGCCGGTTCATCGGCGCATACGTGCTGAACAAGGTGTCGCCGGGCAAGGTCCTCGCGGGCGTCGCGACGGGCACGCTGGCGCTGATCCTGATCTCGGCGAACACCGAGGGCGCGCTGTCGGGCTGGGCGTTGCTGGCGATCGGCCTGATGAACGCGGTGATGTTCCCGACGATCTTCAGCCTCGCGTCCGAAGGTCTCGGCAAGCGTGCGGCGGAAGGCTCGGGCGTGATCGCTACGGCGATCGTCGGCGGCGCGATCGTCCCGTATCTGACGGGAATGCTGGCGGACAAGTCGGGCAGCCTGCACTTCGCGCTGCTGCTCCCGGCGATCTGCTACGCGCTGATCCTGGCTTATGGGTTGTATGCGAGGAAGCCGGTGGCGGAAGCGGCCTACTGAGCGTGTTCCCCCGCGAAGGCGGGGGCCCAGACTGGGTCCCCGCCTTCGCGGGGACACATGCTTAGTCGCTAGACCCCAACATCGGCGCGGCCCGTCCGGTTGCCAGATCGGCCTCCGAAAACCGGATCGGCGTACGCAGCCCCGGGACCAGAGACCCATCCGGCCGCGCCACCTCGATAGCCATCCCCCGTGCAATCACCTGCGGATCGTCGAAAGCCTGCGCCACCGTATTGATCGGCCCGGCCGGCACCCCGACCGCCTCCAGCCGCGCGAGCAACTCCAGCTTAGGCACCAGAGACGTCGCCGCCTCGATCCCCGCGAACAGCAATTCCTTGAACGCCAACCGCCCGGCATTGGTCGCGAACCGCGGATCGTCGCGCATCTCGGGCAAGCCCATCGCGTCGCAAAACCGCCGGAACTGCCCGTCATTCCCGACCGCCAGGATGAACCACCCATCGGCACACGGAAACACCGCATACGGACAGACGTTCATATGCGCATTCCCGACCCGCGTCGGCGACACGCCGCTCGCGAACCAGTTCATCGCCTGGTTCGCCAGCACCCCGGTCATCGTGTCGAGCAGCGCCATGTCGATCTGCTGACCCTTGCCGGTCCGCTCGCGCATCGCCAGCGCCGCCTGGATCGCGATCACCGCATACAGCCCGGTCATGATGTCGGCGAACGCGACCCCGATCTTCTGCGGTGCGCCATCGGGCTCGCCGGTCAGGTCCATGATCCCGCTCATGCCCTGGACGATGAAGTCGTAGCCCGCGCGCGGCGCGTAGGGCCCGTCCTGCCCGAACCCTGTGATCGAGCAATATACCAGCCGCGGGTAGATCGCGGCGAGCGTGGCGTAGTCGAGCCCGTATTTGGACAGCCCGCCGACCTTGAAGTTCTCGATCACGACGTCGGCATCGGCGATCAGGTCGCGGACGACAGCCTGTCCTTCAGGCGTGGTAAAGTCAGCCACGACCGACCGCTTGCCCCGATTGGCGGCATGGAAATACGCGGCGTCGTGCGTGCCGTCAGGATTGTCGATGAACGGCGGACCCCAGGTTCGCGTGTCGTCACCGGCCGGGCTTTCGATCTTGACCACCTCGGCACCGAGATCGGCAAGAACCTGTCCCGCCCAAGGACCCGCAAGGATCCGGGCGAGTTCGACCACCTTCAAGCCGGCGAGGGGCGTATCCTTCACCTGTGTTCTCCCGCGAAGGCGGGAGCCCAGACTGGGTCCCCGCCTTCGCGGGGAAACAAACTGCCTAATTTGATCAAAACGCAGCGATACCCGTGATCGCGCGCCCGAGAATCAACGCATGCACGTCATGCGCGCCCTCGTAGGTGTTGACCGTCTCCAGGTTCATCAGGTGACGCATCACCTGATATTCCCCCGAAATCCCGTTGCCGCCATGCATGTCGCGAGACATCCGCGCGATATCGAGCGCCTTGCCGACGTTGTTGCGCTTCACGATCGAAACCATTTCCGGCGCAAACCTGCCCTCGTCCATCAGCCGCCCGACGCGCAACGACGCCTGCAACCCCAGTGCGATCTCGGTCTCCATATCCGCCAGCTTCTTCTGGAAAAGCTGCCGCCCGGCGAGCGGCGTCCCGAACTGGTTGCGATCCAACCCGTACTGCCGCGCCGCATGGAAACAGAACTCCGCCGCGCCGAGCGCACCCCAGGAAATCCCGTACCGCGCGCGATTGAGGCACCCGAACGGCCCCTTCAATCCTTGCACGTCGGGCAGCAGCGCGTCGTCGCCGACCTCGACCTCGTCCATCATCACCATGCCCGTGATCGACGCACGCAACGACAGCTTGCCCTCGATCTTGGGCGTCTCCAGCCCTTTCATCCCGCGCTCCAGGATGAAGCCGCGGATGCCGCCGCCATGCTCGTCGGACTTTGCCCAGATCACGAACACGTCGGCGATCGGCGAATTGGAAATCCACGTCTTCGCACCCGAGATGACATAGCCGTTGGCCGTCTTCTTCGCGCGCGTCGTCATCCCGCCGGGATCGGACCCCGCATCGGGCTCGGTCAGCCCGAAGCAGCCGATCCATTCGCCGGTCGCGAGCTTGGGCAGGTATTTGCGCTTCTGCTCTTCGGACCCGAATGCATTGATCGGGTACATCACGAGGCTCGACTGCACCGACATCATCGAGCGATAGCCCGAGTCGATCCGCTCGACCTCGCGCGCGACCAGACCGTACGCGACATAGGACGCACCGACGCCGCCATATTCCTCCGGGATGGTCGGCCCGAGCAACCCCAACGCACCCATTTCACGGAAAATCGCGGGATCGGTATGCTCGTGCTGGAACGCGTCGATGATCCGGGGTGCGAGCTTGTCGTCGGCATAGGCCTTCGCGCTGTCGCGGATCATCCGCTCGTCCTCGCTCAACTGATCGTCGAGCAGGAACGGATCTGCCCAGTCGAACTTGCCCATCCCGGCCATATGAATCTCCTTCGTTGACCGCCGACTTCGTGGTTCGGCCAGCGAAAGTCCACCCCTCTCAAGCGGTTTAAGCGTCGATCAGCGTCAGTACCGCGATCGTCACATGCTCGCGGTCGCCGATCAACTCGATGCGGTCGACCACGAGATCGACGGCGATATGCCCGCGCATCGCGAACTCCGCTTCGGGCAAGCCCGCGATCCAGTCTCGAAGACCGGGTACGGGCATTGCTGCGATCGTCAACCGGTGCAGCGTGCCGACGAACGTAGCGCTCGCCCAAGGCGTGCACGCAATCGACTCGACGTACATCGTCAGGCCTGCCGCCGCCGCATGGCCGCGAAGCGCGCGGATCAGCAGCGTGCCCGCGTCGGGACCACGGATCGCGTCCATTCTCACGATCCGTGCCGTTCGATAAAGGTTTCGATCCGCGCCACCATCGGCGCGCGCGGCTGGCGACCGAGTCGGAGATCGTGGACCAGCCGCGGATCGCCTACCGCCAACCGGCCGAACTTCGACGTCGGCATGCCGGTCTGCCGTAGATATCGGTCGATCTTGATGAGAACGGACATGGTCGCTCCTTCCTGTTCCTGGCCCCGAGTCCCTGGCCCGGGTCCCTGCCTGTGTTCTTGATCTGTTCCGACAAATCCTACTTGTCTAGGAAAAATCCTACGCTACGGTTCGGGCGTGGCTAGAACCGTGTTTGATCCCGATCCAAGAACCGCGCTGGCAATGCTGGCCGCTGCGCGTGGCGACAGTCTGGCGGCGCTGTCGGCGATGTTGGGGCGCAACGCGGCCTACCTTCAGCAATATGTCGGGCGCGGATCGCCGCGGGTGCTCGGCGAACGCGATCGTCGATTGCTGTCGGAATATCTGGGGGTGAGCGAAGCGACGCTGGGCGCGCCCGCCGACCGGCCGGCAGGGTTTCGCATCCGCAAGCTCGACGTCGCGGCATCGGCGGGGCCGGGCGCGCTGGTCGATGGCGAGATCGTGCTCGGCACCGACACGCTGGACCCCGGCCTCGCGCGAAAACTCGGGCTAAGGGACGGGCAGGCGGCAATCATCCGCGTGCGCGGCACTTCGATGGAGCCGGGACTGTTCGACGGCGATCACATCGTGGTCGACACCGCCGACCGTACGCCGCGTGCAAAGGGGGGGGTGTACGTCATCCGGATCGACGACGCGGTGATGGTAAAGCGCGTCGCCCTTATACGGGGAGCGTTGGTTGCGACGAGCGATAACCCGGACGCGGCGGCTGTGCCGGACGGAGCGATCGCCGTCATCGGCCGCGTAGTCTGGCAAATGCGAGAGCCGCGGTAAGGATGGAGCCGCAGCTTCCTTAAATGGATCCGGTACTCCCGCGAAAGCGGGAGCCCAGGGTTACAACCGACAACGTTCGTGGTCCTGGACCCCCGCTTCCGCGGGGGAACGGGTAGAAAAGCCTCCCCTTGCAGGGATGCCCAGGAGTCAGCGCCCCTGCAGCTTGCTCAGGATGGTCATCGACTGTTCCGAGCCCGACTGCGGGACGATCTCACCAGTCCGGTCGATGATCGCGTCCCAATGTGCCGCGACACCCTCGACCGACAGGTCGTCGCCGGTCAGCAACTTGCCCTGCGTCAGCGTCACGTACGCCGCCTGGAACACGCCGGCACCCGCACCGACGATCATGTTGGTCGGCGCGTCCTCCGACACGAGGAACACCGCGGCTGGCGCGACCTTGTCGGGGGAGAACGCCTTGAACGCTTCCTCGGGGAAGATGTCCTGCGTCATGCGCGTGCCCGCGGTCGGCGCGATCGTGTTGACCTTGATGTTGTTCTTCGCACCCTCGATCGCGAGCGTCTTGGTAAGCCCGGCAAGACCTAGCTTGGCGGCACCGTAGTTCGCCTGGCCGAAATTGCCGAAGAGACCGGTCGACGACGCGGTCATCAGGATGCGGCCGTAATTCTGCGCGCGCATCGTGTCCCATACCGCCTTGGTGGCGTTGGCCGAGCCGTTGAGGTGGACGTCGACGACGAACTTGAAGTCGGCCGGCTCCATCTTGGCGAAGCTCTTGTCGCGCAGCACGCCGGCGTTGTTGATGAGGATGTGGACGCTGCCCCATTTCTCGGAGGCGCGGGCGACCATCTCGACCATCTGGTCGTAGTCGGTGACACTGCCGCCGTTCGACATTGCCTCACCGCCGGCCGCTTCGATTTCCTCGACAACTTTCAGCGCGGCGTCGGAATGTCCGGTGCCGTCGCGCGAAGCACCCAGATCGTTGACCACGACCTTCGCGCCGCGGCGCGCGAGTTCGAGCGCATATTCGCGCCCCAAGCCGCCACCCGCACCGGTCACGATGGCAACCCGGCCGTCAAAGCTAATAGACATGGAAAAGGCGCTCCTCTCTTATCGTTGGAGCGCCTTTCCTAGAACGTAAAGCTAGCCGTGCAAGCGGCGGATAAATCCGCCACTTACGCAGACGTCAGTTACTTGCCGCCGAGGTTGCGGCAGCCGTCCTTGACCGTCTTCGAGCACACCGGATACGTCGCCGGTGCCGGCGTCGGCGGCGTTACCGTCGGCTGGCCGAACGTCACGCGACCTGCGCCCGGCGCCATCGGTGCGCCTGCCATCGGTGCGGCTGGTGCCGCTGCCGGATCGGCAGGAGCCGCCATTGCCTGATCCGCCGGTGCAGCAGGCGCTGCGGGGTCGGCAGGGGCAGCCTGATCGGCCGGGGCCGTCTGCATCGCGGGATCGGCCGGCGCAGGCTGCGCGGCGGGGTCTGCCGGCGGCGTCGTCTGGGCGATCACGGGCGACGCGAGAAGAGCGGCGGCGGCGAGAAGGATGGACTTCATGTGAATCTCCTAAATGGGTGCACCATTTTGGTAGCGCGACGTCTGAACGCACTAAGTCGCGCTTGGGTCCTTCGTTTCGCATCCGATTCCATTCGCCCCATCGCGGGACAGAGTCCTTATCCGCCCGTATCGAGCGAATAACCCGCCGAACGAACGGTGCGGATAATGTCCGGACGTTCGCCGACGTTGATCGCCTTGCGCAGCCGACGGATGTGCACGTCGACCGTCCGGCTCTCGATATCGCTGTCGTGCCCCCACACCGCATCGAGCAGGCGTTCGCGCGAGAACACCCAGCCCGGATGCTCGAGGAAATGCTTCAGCAGGCGGAACTCGGTCGGTCCGAGCGACACGACTTCGCCCGAGCGACGCACCTTGTGGCCGACCGTGTCCATCTCGATGTCGGCATAGCTGAGCGCTTCGCCGGCGAGGGCAGGGCGGACGCGGCGCAACACCGCGCCGACGCGCGCGACGAGTTCGCGCGGCGAGAAGGGCTTGGTCACGTAATCGTCGGCACCGGTTTCGAGGCCCCGCACGCGATCCTCTTCCTCACCGCGCGCGGTGAGCATGATGATCGGCACGTTCTGCGTCTCGGGCGCACGGCGCAGGCGTCGGCACACCTCGATCCCCGACAACCCCTCGACCATCCAGTCGAGCAGGACAATATCGGGCACCTTCTCCTTGGCGAGCAGCAAGGCTTCCTCGCCATCGGGGGTATGCGCGATCTCGAAATCCTCGCGCTTAAAATGCCAGACCAGCAATTCGGCCAGCGCAGCATCGTCCTCGACCAACAGCATTTTTGCGCGTGCCATTATGCCTGCTCCTTCTTTATGCCGCGTTCGCGATCGACCATCTGCGTGCCGGTCGCGGCGAAATAGACCATCTCGGCGACGTTGGTGGCGTGATCGCCGATCCGCTCGAGGTTCTTGGCGACGAACAGCAGATGCGCGACCTGGCCGATCGTCCTGGGGTTCTCGACCATGTAGGTGACGAGCGTGCGGAAGATGCTGTCGTAGAAATCGTCGAGCGCATTGTCGCATTCGACGACGCGGACGGCTTCCTCGGGGTCGCGCGCGGCAAACGCGTCGAGCACGTCGTGGACCATCTCGCTCGCCATCCGGCCCATCGCCGGCAGGATCGAGATCGGCTCGATCCGGTGCTCGCTCTCGATCATGGGCACGCGCTTGGCGATGTTCTTGGCGTAGTCGCCGATCCGCTCGACGACGCCGGCGATCTTCAGCGCGGCGACGACCTCGCGAAGATCGACCGCCATCGGCGCGCGCAGCGCGATGATCCGTACCGCAAGGCGTTCGACCTCCGCCTCGATGACGTCGATCTGCTTGTCGGCGACGCGCACCTGCTCCGCGAGCGCGAGGTCGTTGCGTTGCAGCGCCTGCATCGCCTTGTCGATCGCGTCCTCGGCGAGCCCGCCCATCTGTGAGATCAACCCGCGGAGCTCGCCGATGTCGTTGTCGAAGGCCTTGACCGTATGCGTGTTCATGGTCGTTTCCCGACTCAGCCGTAACGGCCGGTGATGTAATCCTTGGTCCGCTCTTCGCGGGGATTGGTGAAGATGTCCGAGGTGTTGCCGTATTCGACCAGCGTGCCGAGGTGGAAGAACGCGGTCTTCTGACTGACGCGCGCGGCCTGCTGCATGTTGTGCGTGACGATCACCATGGCGTAGCGGCCGCGCAGTTCGTGGATTAGCTCCTCGATCTTGGCGGTCGCGATCGGATCGAGCGCCGAGCACGGTTCGTCCATCAGGATGACCTCCGGATCGACCGCGATCGCGCGCGCGATGCACAGCCGCTGCTGCTGGCCGCCCGACAGCGCGGTGCCGCTGTCGCTCAGGCGATCCTTGACCTCGTCCCACAGGCCGGCGCGACGCAGCGACTTCTCGACGATCCGGTCGAGATCCGCCTTGGCGCCCGCCAGCCCGTGGATGCGCGGGCCATAGGCGACGTTCTCGTAGATCGATTTCGGAAATGGGTTGGGCTTCTGGAAGACCATGCCGACGCGCGCGCGGAGTTGCACCACGTCCATGTCGGGCGAATAGATGTCCTGGCCGTCGAGCTTGATCTCGCCGGTGACGCGCGCGCTGGCAACGGTGTCGTTCATGCGGTTGAGCGTGCGCAGGAAGGTCGACTTGCCGCAGCCCGACGGGCCGATGAACGCGACCACCTCGTCCTGGTCGACGTCGATCGAGACGTCGTTGATCGCGATCTTGCTGCCATAGGCGACAGAGACGTTGCGCGCCGTCATCTTGAGGACGGGAGGCTTGAAAGGTTTTGGCATCACCAGCGGGTCTCGAATCGGTTGCGGAGGTAGATCGCGACGCCGTTCATCGCGAGCAGGAACACGAGCAGGACGATGATCGCGGCGGAGGTCTTCTCGACGAAGCCACGGCTGACCTGATCGGACCAGAGGAAGATTTGGACGGGTAGCACGGTCGCGGGATCGCTTAGCCCGGACGGCGGGGCTGCAATGAACGCGCGCATGCCGATCATCAGCAGCGGCGCGGTCTCGCCGAGCGCACGCGCCATGCCGATGATCGTGCCGGTGAGGATACCGGGCAGCGCGAGCGGCAGGACGTGGTGGAAGACGACCTGCACCGGCGATGCGCCGATGCCGAGCGCGGCGTCTCGGATCGACGGCGGGACGGCCTTGATCGCGTTGCGGCCGGCGATGACGATGACCGGCATCGTCATCAGCGCGAGCGTGAGACCGCCGACGATCGGCGCCGAACGCGGCATGCCGAACGTGCCGAGGAACACGGCCAACCCGAGCAGCCCGAAGATGATCGACGGCACCGCGGCGAGGTTGTTGATCGAGACCTCGATCAGGTCGGTCCAGCGGTTCTTCGGCGCATATTCCTCGAGGTACAGCGCGGATAGCACGCCGATCGGGAAAGCCAGCAGCAACGTGACGATCATCGTCAACAGCGACCCCTTGAACGCCCCCCAGATCCCGACGCGGGTGGCGTCGGTCGAGTCCGCCGAGGTGAGGAAGCCCGCGTTGAACCCACGGGTCAGCGCGCCGCTCGCCTTCAGCCGCGCGACGATCGCTTCGGCGTCGCGCGTGCCGTTGCCCTTGGCGGCGACATCGATCGGGCTGGATACGGGGACCTCGAACACGGTCCTGCGCTGAAGCAGCGACGGGTCGGCCTTGATCGCATCGCGCACCACCGCCCAGGCGCCGTCGGACAGGAGGTCGGTGCCGTCCTTGCCGAACGCCTTCGTGGCGGCGAGGTCGACCGTGCCTTCGAGTCCTGCGCCAGCGAGCGCGAGATCGGCGCCGCGACCGACAAGGCGGGCGGGCTCGATCGGCAGCTTGGCGGCGGCGAGATCGACCGGGAGCGACACGCGCGTCTCGACAAACCCGCTCGCGCCCTGCATCACCATCGTGATCAGCAGGTAGGCGAGGAAGGCGGCGGACAGCCACACCGCGGCGAGCCCGGCGAAGCGGAAGCGACGCTCGGACGCATAGCGGCGCCGGATGCGCGACTGCATCGCCTGCGTCGTCCAGTCGGTCGGCACGCGGCGCACGGGCTCCGCATTCGTCACCGGAATCTGGGGCACGAGCGTGTCACTCATAGGCTTCGCGGTACCGTTTGACGACGCGCAGCGCGACGATGTTGAGGAGGAGCGTGACCACGAACAGCGTCAGGCCGAGCGCGAATGCGGCAAGCGTCTTGGGGCTGTCGAACTCGGCCTCGCCGGTCAGCAGGTCGACGATCTGCTTGGTGACCGTGGTGGTGCTGGCGAACGGGTTGAGCGTCAGCGTCGCGACGCCGGACGCGGCCATCACGACGATCATCGTCTCGCCGATCGCGCGCGACACGGCCAGCAGCACGCCGCCGACGACGCCGGGTAGGGCTGCCGGGAGCAGCACGCGGCGGATCGTCTCGGACGAGGTCGCGCCCATCGCGAGGCTGCCGTCACGCATCGACGAGGGGACCGCGGCGATCGAGTCGTCGGCCATCGACGACACGAACGGAATGATCATGATGCCCATCACGAGACCCGCGGCGAGCGCGCTTTCCGACGACGCCCAGCTGATCCCGACCGATACGGCGAGGTCACGTACCGCGGGGGCGACGGTCAGCGCGGCGAAATAGCCGTAGACGACGGTCGGCACGCCCGCGAGCACCTCGAGGATCGGCTTCATCCATTTGCGCGTGTTGGGCGCGGCATATTGCGTAAGGTAGATCGCGCTCATCAGCCCGAACGGAATGGCGACGATCATCGCGATCACCGCGCCGATGAAGAACGTCCCCCAGAACAGCGGCACCGCGCCGAGCGACGCGCCCGGATCGCGGCCGTCGATCACCTGCGGGCTCCAGTGCGTGCCGAACAGGAAATCGGTGATCGGCACGACCGAGAAGAACCGCGCGGATTCGTACAGCAGCGAGGCGACGATACCGACCGTGGTCAGGATCGCGATCAGCGACGCGCCGAGCAGCATCAGCATCACGACCCGCTCGACCTGCGTCCGCGCGCCGAAGCCGGGCTTGACGCGGGTGAAGGCGAACGCGCCACCTGCGAACGCGAGCAGGAGGGCGGCGGCGGTGGCGATCCAGTCGTAGCGCGATTGCGCCGCGGCGTAGGACGGGGCGAGCGTGCGTGCGAGCCCGTGGAACGCGCCGAAGCTGCGGCCCTCCGCGAGGCTACGCGCTTCGGACAGGATCGAGGCGCGGTCGAAGCCGGGCGGGGGGAGCTGGATCGCTGCCGGGGTCGCAAGCACCGCATCGGTGACGAGCGCCGGCGCGGTCATCGACCAGACGACGAGGAAGACGAGCGGCGGGATGGCTGTCCACAGCGCGACGTACCAGCCGTGGTGCGAAGGCAGCGAACTGAACCGCACGGTGCTGCCGGTACGGAACCGCGTGGCGCGGACTCGTGCGGTAAGCCAGCCGATGAGGCCCAGGCCGAGGACTAGGAAGAGAAGAGCGATGGGGGACATTATACTTCTCGCCCGCAATGATTGGTTGCGCGCATGCGCACCAAGTCATTAGCCGCCACCCCGGCGAAGGCCGGGGCCCAGTTGGAAAGGTCGAGGTAACGGGGCGCAGCGCCAGCCAATGCAACGGTGCCCAAATGGGCCCCGGCCTCCGCCGGGGTGGTGGCCTTGTGTGAACCAAACGTAGCCGAACCCCGGTTCCCCCGCGGATGCGGGGGCCCAGCTAAGTTCCGATGGCGTGCTTGGCCCCTGGGCCCCCGCGTTCGCGGGGGAACTAGGGCGGGAGCGAGGTTGGAGGATAAGCGACTCACGACAACACCGCGGGATCGAGCACGGTCTCGTTCGCGATAATCGCCGCAGACCGCGCCTGGATCGCCGCCGGCGAAGCAATCAACCCCCGCTTTACCAACGGCCCCGTCGCCCCCCAGTTCGCCGCATACAGCTTCAACAAGTTCCGCAAGCCCGGGATCGCCGTCAAATGCGCCTTCTTCACATAGATATAGAGCGGCCGAGACCCCGGATACGCATTGTCCGCGATCGTCGCATAGGTCGGAGCCACGCCCGAGATCGATACCCCGTTCACGTTGTCCTTGTTCTCTTCGAGATAGCTGTACCCGAACACGCCGATCGCATTCGGATTCGACTGCAATTTCTGGACGATCAGATTGTCGTTCTCGCCCGCATCGACATACACGCCGTCCTCGCGCACCCGCGTGCACAACGCCTTGTGCGCCTCGGCATCCGACTTCGCGAGCGCCTTGGCCGAAGGATCGCTAGCCTCGCACCCCTTGGTCAGGATCAGCTCGGCCAGCGCATCGCGCGTGCCACTGGTCGCCGGTGGCCCGTAAACCTGGATCGGCACAGCGGGCAGCGCAGGATTGACGTCGTGCCACACCCGAGCCGTGTTCACCTTGCCCCCCGGATTGGCGGCGAGCGCCTTGTAGAGATCGGTCGGCGTCAGCTGCATCTTGGGGCCGTTCTTCGCCTCGGCAAAGGCGATGCCGTCGATCCCGACCTGGATCTCGATCACGTCGCGCACGCCGTTCTTCGCGCACGTCGCGTACTCGCTCGCCTTCATCCGCCGTGACGCGTCCTCGATATCGGGATGCGCCGCGCCGACGCCTGCGCAGAACAGCTTCATGCCCGCGCCGGTGCCGGTCGATTCGATCACCGGCGCCTTCGCGTCGGGATCGTTGGCGACGAGTTGCTCGGCGATCATCGTCGTGAACGGATAGACCGTCGACGACCCGACAGCCGTGATTTGGTCACGCGAGCCCGCACCGCCGCCGTTCGCCTGATCGACGCACGCGGCCAGAGCCCCAACCACCCCTAAAAGAACGAACTGCTGCACCAGAATTCCCGTCATGCACCGGCCTTAGCGGTACTTAAGACGATCCTGTGTGACAGTTGGGTTACCCTTTTATGACAGCGCCTTTGGCTGCGCCGCCGCTCGGGGGCAGGATGACGGAAACCACCGTCCCGACGCCGACCTGACTGGCGATATCGAGCCGTCCTCGGTGCCGCTCGACGATATGCTTGACGATCGCCAGCCCGAGACCCGTACCGCCCAGCGACCGGCTGCGTCCCGCATCCGCGCGATAGAAGCGCTCGGTCAGCCGCGGGATGTGCACCGCCGCGATCCCGTCGCCCTCGTCGCGGATCGACAGGCGGATCATCCCGGCATCGTCGCGCTTCAGCTCGATCGTCACCGGCGTCCCCGCGCGCCCGTATTTCATCGCATTGCCGATGAGGTTGTGGAGCATCTGCGACAGCTGCACCCGATCCCCCGACACCGAGGAGAGGTTCGGATCGATCGTCGCGACCAAATCGTGCCCGCGATCGCCCGCGGCATCGGCGAGTTCCTCGCGCGTGTCCTCGACGAGTTGCGCGAAATCGACCGCCTGGTCGGGCAGGCGAAACTTCTCCGCCTCGATGCGCGACAGCGAGATCAGGTCCTCGACCAGCCGCTGCATCCGCCGCGCCTCGTCGTCCATCACCTTCAGGAACCGCGCACGGACCTCGGCATCCTCGCCCGCCTCGTCGCGCAACGTCTCGATAAAGCCGAGGATCGACGCCAACGGCGTGCGTAATTCATGACTCGCATTGGCGACGAAATCGATCCGCATCCGCTCGGCGGCATAGTTGCCGGTCTGATCGACGAGGTGGACGATGCGCTGGCCCTCCGACGTCTCGCTGAGCAGCATTTCCCAGCGCTGGTCGCGCGTGCCGAGCCCGACCAGTTCGATCGGCCGCTCGCCGTCGATCGGCCCCGGCGTTCCCAGCCGTTCGGCGGCGGCAGGATGGCGGATCGCGACGCGCGCGTCCTCGCCAAGGATATGCGCCCCGAGCAACGTCCGCGCGGCGCGATTGGCGACCACCACACGTCCATCCTCGACCAGCATCACCGGCGCGACGATCGCGTCGAGAACGTCGTCGAGCACGGACGGCGACACGCTTGTCGCGTCATCCAAGGCAGGCGCCTCGTCGCCGGTTCCGGCGGCGACCAAAGCGGCGGCGATTCCCCCGACAAGCGCGACGATCGCGCCCTGCACGTCATGCGTAAGCGCGAACACCGCCACGGCAGCGATGACGACCACGACGATCGCCCAAAACGTACGCAGGCCAAATCCGGAAAGCATTGCGGTCTCCTGGGACGGAATCGACGTCCATGCGCAGCGCCATACAGCGGCACGGTGCAAACCGGTATCGTCTGTTGGCGCCGTCGACTTGCCGACCGCGGAATTGAACGGCGTGCGAAGTCGTCCTACTCCGGCACGCTCTTCCAAGCGTCGATACGGCGATGTTGTCAGCGCTTCAGGATTATGAAAGGGCTGTGGTCTAGCAGGGGCATCATGGACGACATCGAACTCAACCAGGACCCGGTCGCAACCGCGGAGACCGACACCGGCGTTCCATCGCGTCGTCGCGTGCTGGCGTTGGGTGCAGTGACGGCGGGTGCGGTCATGTCGATCCGTCCGGCGCTGGCCCAAACCGCCGGCTCGGTGCTGAACTGTGAGATCCCCGTGCCCGATCCGGGCCGCGCCGGCAGCTATATTGATGCGAACGGCGGCGTCGTACCGGCGCGTACGAAGGGCGCATTCCCACCCTCGACGCGCGCGTTCAAGGGCGAAGAGGTCAAGCGCGCGATGGCGAGCGGCAGCACGCTGCCCGGCACCGATTCGGACCGCAGCCGCGCGTACGTCAAATATATCCGCCGGTTGCAGCGCGGCCAGGGCGGCTTCACCTGCTTCGCATCGTTGCAGATGCCGCGCGGCTGAAGCCGTGTCGGGGACGATCTTTCGGGGACCGCTCGACGGAGGCCTGCTGATCGCGCCGCTCGATGAATTCACCGCGGTCTATCATCGCGCGTCGGGGATCACGCACTTGCTGACCGAACCCGCGCCGCAGATTCTAGCGGTGCTGGGCGAGGGGGCATCGTCGCTGGACGTCCTCCTGGAGCGGCTTGGACGGGACTATGATCTCGACGACGGTACGCCTGAGGCTTTGGCGGCACGGCTCGAAGAACTCGTCGAAGCCGGACTGATTGAGCGGGCATGAGGTACGCCTTTTCCGTCCGCATCGGGCCGATCGGTTTCCGCATCGGCTCCGACTGGCGCGCGCCGATCGCCGAACTCCAAAGCCTGTACCGCGATTACCCTAAGCCGCACGACGGCGTGCCGGACTTCACCGTGCGCCTGTTTGCGCGGCGTCCGTGGCGACGGTTAATCCGCCCGTCCGTCGAGATCGGTGGCGACTACATGCTCCCTGAAGCTGCACCTTTGCCGCTCCGCCAAGGATTGCTCGCAGCCGAGATGGCGATGAATCTGCAGATGGCGCTGGGCGCCCGCCGCTATCTGCTGCTCCACGCATCCGCAGTCGAACGCGATGGTCGCGCGCTGTTGATGACCGGCATTTCGGGCGCTGGAAAATCGACGCTCGCGACGTTGCTCGCGGTGAAGGGCTGGCGGTTCATGGGGGACGAGTTCGCGCTGCTCGATCCCGCGACCGGGCTGATCCATGCGTTCCCGCGATTGATCAGTCTCAAGAATGAAGCGATCGCGGCGGCCGAGGCGGCATGGCCGACCGCGCGGATGGGGCCGCTGATGCCGGCGACGCCGAAAGGCGACATCCGCCACATGGTCCCCGACGCGCGTGCGATCGCGGCGATGGATGTGCCCGCCACGCCCGCGCTGCTCGTGTTTCCGCGCTATGGTTTCGAGGCGGAGACGCGACCGGTGCCGCCGGCCGAGGCGTTCGTGCGGATGACACAGGCCTCGACGAATTACGTCGCGCTGGGCGAGGCCGGCTTTCGGTCGCTGACGGGCTTGATCGCCGACGTTCCTTCGGTCGCGATCGATTATCCGGACGGTGCGAGCGCGATCGAGCAGGTCGAAGCGCTATGGTCCGCCCTGTGAACGATGCCCACATCCTTGCTCGCGCGCTCGCCGATCCGGCCAGCATCGTCGGGCTCGATTGGGACGGCTGGACCGCACTGCTGACGATGGCGCGAGCGGAGCAGTTGATCGGTACGCTGGCGATGCGTCTCGACGGCCTGCCGATGCCGGATAGCGTGAAGGCCATCCTGGCCGACGCCCGCGCCGCCGCCGAGCACGGCCGCCGTGCCGCGCTATGGGAGGCCGAGATGGCACGGCGGGCGCTATCTGCGGTCGATTGCCCAGTCATCCTGCTGAAGGGCACCGCGTTCGTCGCCGCGGGATTGTCGGCAGGGCAGGGGCGTTCGATCGGCGACCTCGATATTCTGGTGCCGCGTGTATCGCTCGATGCGGTCGAGGCGGCGCTGCTCGCGGCCGGTTGGGAATGGGTGAAGCCCGACCCGTATGACGATGTCTATTACCGCCGCTGGATGCACGAGCTCCCCCCGCTGATTCATCGCGACCGCGACCGGATGATCGACGTCCACCACACCATATTGCCGCTAACCGCGCGAATTACGCCCGATGCGGCGGCGCTTATCGACGGAAGCATGGCGCTGGAGAATGGTCTGCGAACGCTCTCCCCCAACGGCATGCTGGTTCACGCCGCGGCGCATCTGTTCGCCGATGGCGATCTCGCCGGTGGCTTGCGCAACCTGTGGGATATCCGCTGTCTGGTCGATGACTTCGGCATGGACGGGCTCGATGCGGAAGCGCAAAGCCACGGACTATGCCAAGAAGTCGGCCGGTCGCTCCGGGTGATCGATGCGCTCTTCGGCAACGGCAAGCCGACCGGCATCGATCGTTTCTACATTCGCCGCATCACCGCGCGAGATGGCTGGGGCAGGCCGACCCGACCATTAACCCGGCTAGCCTTCTACGTCCGCTCGCACTGGCTACGCATGCCCCCGGCAATGCTCGCCCGCCACCTCTGGACGAAGTGGCGCAAGGCTTAGTTGAGACGCGCGCCACGTTTGCGCCGGACGGCCCAGACGATAAGCAACACGACGGTGATCGCAAACGTATCGGCGATCCAGTCGTAGATGTCGCAATCGCGGTGGAGCGACGGGATCGCCTGCAGGACCTCGATCATCGCGCCGAGGAACGACAGCCGCTCGCCGATCCGGAACAGCCGCGCGGTCGGGAACGACAGCGCCGCCAGCAACGCCATCGTCGCAAAAGCGAGCATGTGCCCGAACTTGTCGCCGAACTGGTCGATCGGCATGTGCGGCGGCTTCGGCAGCAAAGCCATCGTCACCGCGAAGACGATCGCCACGATCAGGGCGATACGCGTGAGCGTTGTCCGGTTCATGCGCCAAGCCTTTCGAGCGTCGGGATGAGTTCGTCGAAACCGTCGATCACCGCGTCGGCGCCAAGCTCTGCTACGGGCTGCATCAGAAAACCGAAGCTGCACGCGATCGTCGGCAGGCCTGCTGCTTGCCCCGCCTGGATGTCGAAGATCGAATCGCCGACGAACGCCGCGCGGTCTCCGCCGCCCCCGCTTTCACGACACAGCTTCACCATCTCGTGGATCGGCATCGGAGAGGGCTTCGACTCCGTCATCGTATCGCCGCCGAGGATGCACGCAAAACGATCGGTCAGCCCGAGCTCGCCCAGCACGGTCCGCGCGAACCGTTCGATCTTGTTGGTGACGATCCCCAGCGTCACGCCCTTCGCAGTCAAAGCGTCCAGCGCTGCGATCACACCTGGGTAAGGCTTTGTCAGCACGCAGATATTCGCCTCGTAATAGGCGAGCAGTTTGGCATGCAGCGCATCGAGCATCGGTTCGTCATAGCCGCCGGTCGCGGTCAGGCCCTGCTTGAGCATGTGCCGCGCGCCGCCGCCGATCATCGGCTTGACCTGCGCGACGGTGAGGGGCGGGCGACCGACCGTAGCGAGCGCGTGGTTGACGGCGGCGGCTAGGTCGCCGCTCGTGTCGAGCAACGTGCCGTCTAGGTCGAACCCGACGATATCGAATAAAAAATGCGTCATTGGGGGCGGGCCTGCCAGCGAGACTATGGAATTGGCAAGGCTTTCGTGGCAGCGATCCTTCCATGACGACGCATTCTATCGACCAACCGATTCCGGCCCACCCCATCGCAGTCGTGATCCTCGCCGCCGGCAAGGGTACGCGGATGAAATCCGATCTTCACAAGGTGCTTCACCCGATCGCCGGCCGACCCATGCTGCTGCATCTCGTTGCAAGCGCGGCGGCGTTGCAGCCGGCGAAGACCGTCGTCGTGACCGGGGCAGGGCGTGAACAGGTCGAGGCGGCGGTGGCGCCGCTTGGGATCGCCACTGCGCTCCAGGCGGAGCAACTCGGCACCGGCCACGCGGTCGCGCAGGCCCGCGAGGCGCTGGCCGGGTTCGAGGGCGACGTCCTGATCCTCTACGGCGACGTTCCGCTCGTCACCGCCACGACGATGCAGCGGATGATCGACCGGTTGCACGCCGACGACACGCCCGCCGTCGTCGTGCTCGGCTTTCGTCCTGAAAATCCCGGGGCCTATGGTCGCGTGATCGCCGATGCCGCGGGCCGAATGGACCGGATCGTCGAGTATAAGGACGCGTCGGAGGCGGAACGCGCCGTGACGCTGTGCAATTCCGGGCTGATGGCGGTACGATCGAGCGATCTGTTCGCGTTGCTCGACCGGCTCGGCAACGACAATGCGGCGGGCGAATATTACCTTACCGATATCGTCGAGCTTGCCGCAGCCGCCGGCCGATCGTCCGCGGTCATCGAAACCGGCGCGGACGAAGTCGCCGGCGTCAACAGTCGCGGTGAACTCGCCAGCGTTGAAGGGGCATGGCAGGCAACGCGACGCGCGCAGGCGATGGCCGACGGCGTCACGTTGATCGCGCCCGACACGGTCTGGTTCTCGCACGACACGGTCCTCGGCCGCGACGTCGTCATCGAGCCCAATGTCGTGTTAGGCCCCGGCGCGCGCATCGCCGACGGCGTGACGATCCACGCGTTCAGCCACGTCGAGGGAGCCACAGTCGGCAAGGGCGCGAACGTTGGTCCGTTCGCCCGCCTCCGCCCCGGTGCGGACCTGCATGCGGACGCCAAGGTCGGCAATTTCGTCGAGATCAAGAAGGCCGTGATCGGCGAAGGCGCGAAGGTGAGCCACCTCAGCTATATCGGCGACGCGGATATTGGCGCGGGCGCGAACATCGGCGCGGGGACGATCACCTGTAACTATGACGGCTATTTCAAATACCGCACCGTGATCGGCGCGGGCGCATTCATCGGCTCGAACTCGGCGCTGGTAGCACCCGTCACGGTCGGTGCAGGCGCGATCGTTGCAGCGGGCTCGGTTCTGACAGAAGACGTCGAGGCCGATGCCCTTGCGCTGGTCCGCCCGCCGCAAACCGCGAGGGCCGGCTGGGCCAAGCGCTTTCGCGACGGCATGATCGCGCGTAAGGCCGCGCAGGCAAGCGGCAAGTAAGACCCGTTCCACGGAGTATGATGTAAATGTGTGGTATCGTTGGAATCCTGAGCGGCGAGGATGTTGCCGGTCGTCTCCTGGATGGCCTGAAGCGGCTAGAATATCGCGGCTATGATTCGGCTGGCATCGCGACCGACAATGACGGCGCGATCGAGCGGCGTCGTGCGTCGGGCAAGCTGGTCAATCTGGCGAACGAACTCGCCGCGCATCCGTTGCCTGGCAAGACCGGGATCGCGCATACCCGCTGGGCGACGCATGGCGGCCCGACCACCAACAACGCGCATCCGCACGCCACCGGCGAAGTCGCGGTGGTCCACAACGGCATCATCGAGAACTTCAAGCCGCTGCGCGACGAATTGATCGCGCGCGGCCGGACGTTCACCAGCGAAACCGACACCGAAGTCGTTGCGCATCTGGTGAGCGAAAAAATCGAGGCGGGGATGGACCCGGTTTCGGCCGTCCGCGAGATCCTACCCCGGCTTCATGGTGCGTTCGCGCTTGCCATCCTGTTCCGCCAGCATCCCGACCTACTGATCGGTGCGCGGCTCGGCTCGCCTCTGGTCGTCGGCCACGGTGAAGGCGAGATGTATCTCGGCTCCGACGCACTGGCGCTCGCCCCGCTGACGCAGCGTATTGCCTACCTCGACGAGGGCGACTGGGTCGTTCTGACCCGCGACGGCGCGCAGGTCTATGACCGCGACAACGCGCCTGTCGAACGCGCCATCACGATCTCGGGCATTACCGGCGACGTGATCTCGAAGGGCAACCACAAGCATTACATGCTGAAGGAAATCTACGAGCAGCCGATCGTCGTCGCACAGACGCTGCGTTCGTATCTGAAGCGGATGGAAGGCGAGATCACGCTGCCGATCCCAGAGTTCGACCTGTCGACCATCAAGCGCGTGACGATCGTTGCGTGCGGGACGAGCTTCTACGCGGGCATGGTCGCCAAATACTGGTTCGAACAGTTCGCGCGCGTCCCCGTCGACCTCGATGTCGCGTCCGAATTCCGCTACCGAGAGCCGGTGATGGAGGAGGGCGGCCTCGCTCTTTTCATCTCGCAGTCGGGCGAGACCGCGGACACGCTCGCGGCGCTGCGCCACGCCAAGGCCGAGGGCCAGAAGATCGCAGTCGTCGTCAACGTGCCGACCAGCACGATGGCCCGCGAGGCCGACCTTCTGTTGCCGACCCATGCGGGGCCTGAAATCGGCGTGGCATCGACCAAGGCGTTCACCTGCCAGTTGGCGGTTCTCGCGGCACTCGCGGCCAATCTGGCGCATGCCAAGGGGCTGCTGAGCAAGGACCAGGAGCGCGAGATCGTCCGCCACCTCGCCGAGGCGCCCGCCGCGCTCAACGGCGCGCTGGCGTATGACGAGGCGATCGAGGCGATGGCGCACAACATCGCCGGCGCGCGCGACGTGCTGTATCTAGGGCGCGGGACCGATTACCCGCTGGCGCTCGAAGGCGCGCTCAAGCTGAAGGAAATCAGCTACATCCACGCCGAGGGCTATGCCGCCGGCGAAATGAAGCACGGCCCGATCGCGCTGATCGACGAGCATGTTCCCGTCATCGTCATCGCACCTTCAGGCCCGCTTTTCGACAAGACCGTCAGCAACATGCAGGAAGTCATGGCGCGCGGCGGCAAGGTCGTGCTGATCTCGGATTACGACGGCATCCAGGCTGCCGGCGAAGGTTGCATGGCGACCATCACCATGCCCAAGGTCCACCCGCTGATCGCGCCTCTGGTGTACGCGGTACCGGTCCAGTTGCTCGCGTATCACGTCGCGGTGCTCAAGGGCACGGATGTGGATCAGCCGCGTAATCTCGCGAAGAGCGTGACGGTCGAATAACGCGCCCGTACCCCACCCGTTATACCACCCCGGCGAAGGCCGGGGCCTAATTGGGGGACGGAGGTAACTGAGGCGCAGTCCTCTGTTACAGCGACCTTTCCAATTGGGCCCCGGCCTTCGCCGGGGTGGTGCTAAGGACGGGGTATCCACCAATTTCTTCCCCCCGCCCCAAACCCTCGATTGACTAAGATTGTGCGCCGCGTCACAACTCGCGGCGTCGATGTCGGGCAACCGGCATGGCACCGCGCGGGAGAGCGTTTCCGGTCCTTTCAGGGCTGATGGAACCGCCGAAGGAGCAACCACCCCGGAATCTCTCAGGCACCAGAGACCGCGCGGGGCTGATCGACACTCTGGAAAGCGTCCTGACGTGAGTCGAGGGCCACCGAAGGGGTAAGCGCTGGACAAGTCCGGCGCGAAAGCTCTCAGGTCCCGTGACAGAGGGGGTTCGGATCGTTGCACCCCTTGGTGCCGCGCGCCCCTTCGACGGAGACGACCATGAGCGATTACGCCAGCATCATCGATCAGGCCGACGATTACGTCGAGCCCGAGATCCTGCCATTGCCGCTCGACGCATGGCACCGGGCGCACGGCGCGCGGATGGTCGAGTTCGCCGGCTACGATATGCCGATCCAGTATGAAGGCATCATGGCCGAGCACGCCTGGACGCGCGACTCGGCGGGGCTGTTCGACGTCAGCCACATGGGCCAGCTCGTCTTCTCGGGCGAAGGCGTCGCGCATGCGCTCGAAACCGTGCTGCCGGGCGACATCGCAGGACTCGGCGAGGGCAAGATGCGCTATTCGCTGCTGCTCGCGCAGGACGGCGGCATTCTCGACGACCTGATGGCCACGCGCCTCCCCGACGATCAGCCGTCGCCTTTTTCCGCGCAGGACGTGGAGCCCGAGGCGTACGACCCGCTCCACCCGTTGCCGACCGCAAGCGGCAGCTTCTACGTCGTCGTCAACGGCGCGACCAAGTATGACGACATCAGCTATCTGATCGAGCATCTGCCCGACGACGTCACGATCAACATCCTCGAAGACCAGGCATTGCTAGCGGTGCAGGGTCCCAAGGCGGTCGAGGCAGTCGCGCGGATCGTCGCCGGCGTCGACGGCCTCGTGTTCATGACCGCCGGCGCGTTCCACTGGAACGACGTCCCGCTGTGGATCAGCCGCTCGGGCTATACCGGCGAGGACGGCGTCGAGATTTCGCTCCCCGCCGAACACGCCGTCGCGTTCGCCGACGCGCTGCTCGCGCTCGCAGAGATCAAGCCGATCGGCCTCGGCGCGCGCGACTCGCTGCGACTCGAAGCCGGCCTGCCGCTCTACGGTCACGACCTCGATCCCGAGATCACGCCGGTCATGGCCGACCTCGGTTTCGCGCTCTCGAAGCGCCGCCGCGAAGCCGCCGACTTCCCCGGTGCCGAGCGCATCCTCACCCAGCGCGAGCATGGCCCCGCCACCAAGCGAGTCGGCCTGATCGTCGAAGGCCGCCAGCCCGCCCGCGAAGGCGCCGAAGTGATCGACGACACCGGCGCGCCGATCGGCCGCCTTACTAGCGGTGGTTTCGCACCCACGCTCGGGAAGCCGATCGCGATGGCCTATGTGCCGCTCGCGCTGTCGACGCCCGGCACCCGCATCGAGATCGCGCAACGCGGCAAAGTCCACACCGCCACCGTCACCGCGATGCCCTTTATTCCCCACCGCTACGTCCGTGCAGGAGCCAAGTGATATGAGCCGTTACTTCACGCAGGATCATGAATGGGTCGACGTCGATGGTGACATCGGCACCGTCGGCATCTCCGAATACGCGCAGAGCCAGCTCGGCGACGTCGTGTTCGTCGACGTCCCCGAAGCCGGCAAGACGCTCAGCAAGGGCGACGAAGCCGCGGTCGTCGAGTCGGTCAAGGCCGCCTCGGACGTGTATTCGCCGGTCTCGGGCACCGTCAACGAGGGCAACGCGGCTTTGACCGACGACTCCAGCCTGGTGAACTCGGACGCCGAAGCCGCGGGCTGGTTCTTCAAGCTGACGCTCAGCGACCCGAGCGAGCTCGACAGCCTGATGGACGAAGCCGCCTACGCAGCCTTCGTCGAAGGACTCTGAGCTAACTGCTCCCCTCCCGCTTGCGGGAGGGGTCGGGGGAGGGGCTGTTACAGTCGTTCCCCGTCTCATTCCCTCCCCCGACCCCTCCCGTGAACGGGAGGGGAGGAGACTAGAATGCGCTACCTTCCCCTGACCCAGCCCGACCGCGAGGCGATGCTCGCCGTCATCGGCGCCTCGACCATCGACGACCTCTTCGTCGACGTTCCCGAAGCCGCGCGCCTCGACGGCCCCATCCGCGAACTCCCGATGCACGCCTCCGAAATGGCGGTCGAACGCCACATGTCGGCGCTCGCCAAGAAGAACCTAACCGCCGGCGAAGCGCCGTTCTTCCTCGGCTGCGGCGCGTACAAGCATCACGTCCCCGCGTCGGTCGATCACCTGATCCAGCGCGGCGAGTTCCTCACCGCCTACACGCCGTACCAGCCGGAAATCGCGCAGGGCACGCTGCAGATGCTGTTCGAGTTCCAGACGCAGGTCGCGCGGCTGCTCGGCACCGACGTCGCCAACGCCTCGATGTACGACGGCTCGACCGCGTGCTGGGAGGCGATCGTAATGGCGCGTCGCATCACCAAGCGGGGCAGGGCGATCCTGTCGTCGGGCCTCCACCCGCACTACGTCTCGGTCGCCAACACGATGGCCAAGTTCACCGGCGACGTGCTCGACACCGCCGCGCCCGAGCTGGTCGCCGACATGGACCTCGACCAGCTGATCGGGAAGATCGACGACGAGACGTCGTGCGTCGTCGTCCAGTACCCCGACATCCTCGGCCGCATCGCCGACCTGCGTCCGCTCGCGGATGCGTGCCATGCGAAGAAGGCGCTGCTGATCGCGGTCGTCACCGAGCCCGTCGCACTCGGCGCAATCACCTCGCCGGGCGAGATGGACGCGGATATCGTCGTCGGCGAAGGCCAGTCGCTCGGCGTCGGCCTCCAGTTCGGCGGGCCTTATGTCGGGCTCTTCGGCTGCAAGGACAAATACGTCCGCCAGATGCCCGGTCGCCTCTGCGGCGAGACCGTCGACGCCAACGGCCGCCGCGGTTTCGTCCTCACGCTGTCGACCCGCGAGCAGCATATCCGCCGCGAAAAGGCGACGTCGAACATCTGCACCAACTCCGGCCTCTGCGCGCTGGCCTTCTCGATCCACATGACTCTGCTCGGTGAAGCCGGCCTGCGCCAGTTGGCCGAGGTGAACCACGCAGGCGCGGTGTCCGCCGCCGAACGCCTTTCGCAGATCCCCGGAGTGGAACTCGTCAACGACAGCTTCTTCAACGAGTTCACACTGAAGTTGCCCGTCGAAGCCCGCCCCGTCGTCCGCACGCTTGCCGATCGCGGCATCCTAGCCGGCGTATCGCTCGGGCGTCTTTACCCCGGGCAGGACGCCCTCGCGAACGGCCTCGTCGTCGCCGTGACGGAAACGACCACCGCGGAGGACGTCGAAACGCTTGCGTCCGAACTCCAGGAGATACTGGCATGAGCATCAACCAGAGCGGCTGGCGCCCGACCTCGCCCGAGGCGAACACGGGCAACGTTCCCGCCAGCGTCACCGGCAACAAGGCCCTGATGCTGGAAGAAGCGCTGATCTTCGAGATCGGTGACGCGCACAGCACTGGCGTAGATTTCGCTGCTCCCTCTCCCCCCCGGGGAGAGGGCCGGGGTGAGGGGAAGCCCAGCAATGCTGCACCCGGAACAGCCCCTCACCCAACCCTCTCCCCGAAGGGGAGAGGGCTATCGCGCCTCGGCAACCTGTCGCGCACCGCACCGATCGGCCTCCCCGGCCTGTCCGAACCAGAAACCGTCCGCCACTACACCCGCCTCTCGCGCCAGAACTACGGCATCGACCTCGGCTTCTTCCCGCTCGGCAGTTGCACGATGAAGCACAACCCGCGCCTCAACGAGAAGATGGCGCGGCTGCCCGGGTTCTCCGACGTCCACCCGCTCCAGCCGGTCGACACCGTCCAGGGCGCGCTCGAAGTCATCCACCAGCTCGCACACTGGCTCGTAACGCTCACCGGCATGACCTCGGTCGCGATGAGCCCCAAGGCCGGCGCGCACGGCGAACTCTGCGGCATCCTAGCGATCCGCGCCGCACTCGAAGCCAAGGGTGAAGGCGCGCGGAAGATCATCCTCGTCCCCGAGAGCGCGCACGGCACCAACCCCGCCACCGCAGCGTTCGCCGGCTATAGCGTCGAGGACATCCCCGCCACCGCCGAAGGCCGCGTCGACACCGCCGCGCTGAAGGCCCGGCTCGGCCCCGACGTCGCCGGCGTGATGATCACCAACCCCAACACCTGCGGCCTGTTCGAGCGCGACATGCGCGAGATTTCCGACGCGGTGCACGCGGCGGGCGGCTTCGTCTATTGCGACGGCGCGAACTTCAACGCGATCGTCGGGCGCGTCCGGCCGGGCGATCTCGGCATCGACGCGATGCACATCAATTTGCACAAGACCTTCTCGACCCCGCACGGCGGCGGCGGCCCAGGTTCAGGCCCGGTGGTGTTCTCGGAGGCTTTGACTCCTTATGCACCGCTCCCGTTCGTCGAGAACCAGGACGGCCAGTTCGTCCTCGTCGAGGAGGAAACCGCAGGCGAACACCATGCCGGCAGCTTCGGCCGCATGGTCGCGTTCCACGGCCAGATGGGCATGTTCACGCGCGCACTGACCTACATCCTCAGCCACGGCGCGGACGGCCTCCGCCAGGTGTCGGAGGATGCGGTGCTCAACGCGAACTACATCCTGCGCAGCCTCGACGACACGCTCGATGCCCCGTTCGGCCCCTCGGGTCCGTGCATGCACGAGGCGCTGTTCTCGGACTCGGGCCTCGCCGCCGGCTTCTCGACGATCGACATCGCCAAGGGCCTGATCGACGAGGGCTTCCACCCGATGACGATGTATTTCCCGCTCGTCGTCCATGGCGCGATGCTGGTCGAGCCGACCGAGACCGAATCGAAGGCGGCACTCGACCAGTTCATCGCCGCGCTCCGCTCGGTCGCCGAACGCGCGAAAGCCGGCGACCCCAGCTTAAAGACTGCCCCCCACTTCGCCCCCCGCGCGCGTCTCGACGAGACGCTTGCGGCACGCAAACCGGTACTGGTCTGGAAGGACCCGGCTCCGCTGGCGCAAGCCGCGGAGTAAACCTCGCAGTTCTCCTGCGAACGCAGGAGCCCAGGGTTACGAACGCAACCCCCCGTAACCCTGGCTTCCTGCGTTCGCAGGAAAACGGATTGCCTAGAACACCGCAACCGATCTAGCCTCCGCCCCAACAGGGGTGGGGGCCAGGATCGATGCAGGCGCACGAAGCACAAGGCTGGATCAGCTATGCGATCACCGCGGTCGTCATCGGCATAGTCTTCGCGGTCCGCTGGCGCCGCATGAGCATCGTGAAGCCGCTCAAGCTCGAACGCCTCTGGGTCTTCCCCGCGCTCTACGCGGCCGTCACGCTCTACATGTTCCTGATGTACCCGCCGCACGGCCTCGCCTGGCTGTTCTGCGCACTAGCCCTGGTCATGGGCGCCGCGCTCGGCTGGCAGCGCGGCAAGCTCATGCGGATCACGATCGATCCCGACAGCCACGCGCTCAACACGACGTCCTCACCGGCAGCGGTCCTGTTCATCGTAGCGATCGTCGCAGTCCGCACCGGCGCGCGCGCCGTGATCGGCGACGGCCACGTGCTCCACCTCGATGCCTTCGCCATCACCGACATGCTGGTCGCGCTGGCGCTAGGCCTGTTCACCACGCAACGGATCGAAATGTACCTCCGCGCCAAGCGGATGCTCGAAACGGCCCGCGTCCGCTAACCCCCGTCATCCTGACGAAAGTCAGGACCCAGAGCCACTAACGCCGCGCTTGGTTACCTTGGGTCCTGACTTTCGTCAGGATGACGGGAAGGGCCTCAAGAAATCGCCTGCTCCGTCTCTTCCCGCCGCCGGACATGCTCGCGCCAGACGATATACAACCCGCTCGCCACGATGACCGGCGCTCCGACCCAGGTCGCCTCCGCCGGCAGCGTGTCGAACACCAGCCACCCCAGCAACGTCGCCCACAACAGGCTCGAATAATCCATCGGCACCACCACCGACACCGGCCCAAGCCGCAACGACGTCGTCATCGCAATCTGCGCCAGCCCCCCGAAGATGCCGACGCTTGCCAGGCAAATCCAGGCGACCAGATCATGCGACTGCGCCGCCTGCGTGTAGAACACCGACAGCGGGATCAACGACAGCGCCGAGAACCAGAACACGGTCGTCAGCGCGCTCTCGGTCTTGCCGATCTGCCGCAACAGGATCGACACGCTCGCCGTCCCGAACGCCCCCGCCAGCGCACACCCCGCACCCCATAACGGAAAGTGATCCCCGCCCGGCTGCGCGACGATCAACACCCCCGCGAACCCGGTCGCGACCGCCGCCCAGCGATGCCACCCGGTCGGTTCGCGCAACACCAGCGCCCCCAGGATCGTCGCGAACACCGGCACCGTGAACCCGATCGTCGTCGCCTCGGCGAGCGGCAGCGCGACGATCCCGTTGAAGGTAAATGCCATCGCCGACAGCCCGACCACCGCGCGAACGATATGCGCCGGCAATCGCTTGGTCGCGATCGACGACAAACCCGGCCCCGCGACGATCACCGCCGACACCAGCAAGCACGCCCCGAACTGCCGGAAGAACAGGATCTCCGAGACGCTCGCGCCATGCCGCTCGGCCAGCTTGATCGCGGTGTTCATCAGCGCGAAGATCACGACCGACAGCAACCGCATGCCGATGGCGGGAAGGATGCGGTCGGTGGGCATGCGCGACCTCTAACCAAGCATCCCGCTTACGTCATTCCGCTTTCGGCCCTCAAGGTGTTCGGCAACGGCAGGCATGCCTGTTCGCAGGATCGGCAATGGTTGCCTCGCCACCGCTAGCTTGGCTCGGCCGGGCTGGCTCACTGGAGTGCGCCCTTCGACGTTCGACTGCGAACATGATCGCCGTCCAGATGGAGCCTTTCAGAACGCATGTAGCCGTTAGTTTGGTCGTCATGAGGCTAGCCCTCCTACAATCGCCGGCAAATGCCAGCGGCTCGTAAAGGATAGAACGGGAGAGGGCAGGGTGTTTGAAAACCGCCGCCAATTCGGTCGAACTTCGCCTTGCCCCGAAAACAGATAATACCGAAAACATAAGACGAACAAAAACGACACGAGGCAAGAATCTGTGGTATTCAGATTGTTGATACGCGGTGACCGCGCGTGTTTCCGGCGTCCGGAGTTCGGCGCCGATCTCGTGAGTTACGACGCGATGCCGCCGGTCGCGGCCCGCAATATCTTTCAGGCTATCCATGGGCCGCCGTCGATCCGCTGGGCGATCGAGCAAATCACGATTTTGCATCCGATCCGGAGTCAATGGACGATAGTCGAACACCGAGGGGCGGGGACTCGTCGCGCGAACATTCTGCTCGATGTCGGCTATCTCGTCACGGGACGCTTCGATCTTACGGCGGTCGCGGATACTGCCGACACGGCGGCGGCGCATGCCGGACTATTTCGACGCCGAGTCAGGCAGGGGCGGTACCATCATCCACCCTTTCTTGGACTGACCGAATTTCCAGCCGTAATCAGGTTGCTGGACAAGGATGATAGGCCCCCTGTCAGCCACTACGCGTCGGAGTCGATCGACCTTGGCTGGATGATCTACGATACGCGCAACGGGCTAGATCATGGGGCACGGTTCTTCAGGGCGTCGGCTGTCGGAGGTACGATGACGATACCCCCAATAGATTCGAGCGAGTTCGCAAGCTGATCTGACCAGACCGGCGCTGGAGACGGGGTGACGAACACCCCCACACCCGCTATCCGCACCCCATGATAAAGCGCGCACTCCCCGTCACCCGCGAGGCGGATTTCTCCGCCTGGTACCAAGCCGTCATCTCCGAGGCCGATCTCGCCGAGGAATCCGGCGTTCGCGGCTGCATGGTCATCCGCCCCTGGGGCTATGGCATCTGGGAGCGTATCCAGCGCCTGCTCGACGACCGGATCAAAGCGACCGGCCACGAGAACTGCTATTTCCCGCTCTTCATCCCGCTCTCGTACTTCGAGAAGGAGGCCGAGCACGTCGACGGGTTCGCCAAGGAAATGGCCGTGGTCACGCACCACCGCCTCAAGGCCGACGGCTATGGCCGCCTGATCCCCGATCCCGACGCCAAGCTCGAGGAGCCGCTGGTCGTCCGTCCGACCTCCGAGATGGTCATCGGCGCCGCGTTCGCACGCTGGGTCCAGTCGTGGCGCGACCTGCCCGTGCTCATCAACCAATGGGCGAACGTCGTCCGCTGGGAAATGCGCACCCGCATGTTCCTGCGCACCAGCGAGTTCCTCTGGCAGGAAGGCCACACCGCGCACGCCACCGCCGGCGAGGCGCGCGACGAGACGCTCAAGATGCTCGAAGTCTATCGCGATTTCGCGGAGGAATGCCTCGGCGTCCACGTGATCACCGGCGAGAAGCCCGAGAACGAGCGCTTCCCCGGCGCCGTCGCGACCTACTCGATCGAGGCGATGATGCAGGACGGCAAGGCGCTGCAAGCCGGCACCTCGCACTTCCTCGGCACCAACTTCGCGTCCGCACAGAACATCCGCTTCCAGAATGCTGGTGGCGAGTTCGAGTTGTGCAACACCACCAGCTGGGGCGTGTCGACGCGGATGATCGGCGCGGTTATCATGGTCCACGGCGACGACGACGGCCTGCGCGTGCCGCCGATGATCGCCCCTTGGCAGGTCGTGATCGTGCCGATGCTGCGCGACGTCCCCGAAGACGCGGCGATCGTCGAGTATTGCAAGTCGCTCCAGGCCGAACTTGCCAAGCAGTCCGCGCTCGGCGAACCGGTCCGCACGCTACTCGACCTCAAGCCCGCCAAGGCCGCGACCAAGCGCTGGGGCTGGGTCAAGAAGGGCGCCCCGATCGTGATCGAGGTCGGCGGCCGCGACATGGCCGGCGGCAACGTCACCGTGATCCGCCGCGACCGGCTCTACCGCGAGGACGGCAAGCTCGACAGCATCGCCACGTCGCGCGACGTGTTCGTGAGCGAAGTCTCGGGCATGCTGCACGACATCCAGGCGACGCTACACGTCGAATCGATGAACCGCGTGAAGGGCAACATCGTCCCCGCCAACGACTTCGCCGCGGTCGAGGCGCATTTCGCCGACGGTGTGAAGAACCCCGGCTGGGTCGACGTCCGCTGGTCCAAGCCGACCGGCGCGGCGCTCGACAAGGTCGTCGAGCGGTTGAAGGCGCTCAAGCTCACGATCCGCAACGCGCCGATGGGGCAGACCGGATGTGACGACGGCGCCTGCATCTTCACCGGCGAACCCGCGGTGGAGCGCATCCTGATCGGCCGCGCCTACTAGGCGCTGACAAGCTGGGACCGGCGTTACCTCCAAGGCTGCTAACCGGCGCTGTGCCGGGAGTAGCCTGGATACCCGATGCCATGAGCAACCGAAACGGACCGGTCTGTCGGCTGTGTCGCCATGCCCCGTCTGCTATCATCGCCTCGGCTTTTGGCGGGGCGACATTAGGGGGCGGCTATGGGCGTGACCGGGATCGGCGGCCTCTTCTTTCGGGCAAAGGACCCGGAGGGGATACGCTCATGGTATGTCGAGCATCTCGGCGTCGGGTCGGTGCCCTATGGATCGTGGGAGACGCAGGCAGGCCCCAGCGTCTTCTCGCCGTTCGCTGTCGACGCCGACTATTTTCCTACGGATCGCCCGTGGATGTTCAATCTGCGCGTCGACGATATCGATGCTCTAATCGCGACCCTCCATGCGGCGGGAATTGCGGTAATCACCAATCCCGAATGGGACATGCCTGGTTTTGGCCGCTTCGCGCGGATCCATGATCCGGAAGGTAATCCGATCGAACTGTGGCAACCCGAGGAACCAGAATGTTGAGGAAGCGCCCGAGCTTGGTCTGACGATCAGCGGTAGTTCGGGAGAGGGCGGGCTAGTCTCGACCTTGCCGACGCGGCGACCTTCCCCCCTCCCTGGAAGGGAGGGGCCGGGGGTGGGTTGGCCCGATTGAGCCACCACGATTCGGGTGTGCGGAAGCCGACCCACCCCCAACCCCTCCCTTCCAGGGAGGGGGGAACAGGTTGGCCAGTCATCTCTCACCAGTGGATTGCCCCAGGGTTTTAGCCGAGCCCTACCTTCGTCCCCGTCTAGAACAGCTCCCCCTGCGGCCCCCGCGGCGCCCGGAACAGATCACTCCGCAAAGCCACCCGCTCTCGGTTCAACCCGTGCTTGGCGCACGCAATCCGGAACCGCGTCCCCAACAGGTCCGCCCAAGGCCCTTGCCCCTGCATCCGCGTGAAGAAGTTCGGATCGTTATCTTTGCCCCCGCGCAAAGACGCGATCGTCGCCATCACCTTCCCCGCGCGATCCGGAAAATGCTCGTCGAGCCAAGCCCGGAACAGCGGTGCCACCTCATGCGGCAATCGCACCGGGATGAAGAACGCTCGTGTCGCCCCAGCTTCCGCCGCCCGCGCAATCAGATGCTCGATCTCGTGGTCAGTGATCGCAGGGATGACCGGCGCGATCGAAACGTAGACCGGCACCCCCGCATCGGCGAGTTTGCGCACCGCCGCCAGCCGCCGCTCCGGATGCGGTGCACGCGGTTCGACGGTCGACGCCACCTTCGGATCGAGCGAGGTGATCGACATCGCCACCGCCGCCAGCCCCTTCGCCGCCATCGGTGCCAGGAGGTCGATATCGCGCACCACGCGGTCGGACTTGGTGGTGATCGTCAGCGGATGATCGGTCTCGGCCAGCACTTCGATGATGCCGCGTGTGATCCGCCAGTCGGTCTCGATCGGCTGGTAGGGATCGGTGTTCGTCCCCAGCGCCATCGGCGCGACCGTATAGCCGGGCTTCCCCAGTTCCGTGCGCAGCAGCGCCGCAGCCGACGGTTTCGCAAACAGCTTGCTCTCGAAATCCAGTCCCGGCGACAAATCGTGGAACGCATGAGTCGGTCGCGCGAAGCAATAGATGCAGCCGTGCTCGCACCCGCGATAAGGATTGATCGAACGGTCGAACGGCACGTCGGGCGACGCGTTGCGGCTTATGATCGTGCGCGGGGTCTCGACTGTCACCGTCGTCCGAAGTTTCGGCGCGATCCCGTCGATTCCCTCGCGCATGTCGAGCCAGTCGCCATCCGCCTCGGTTTGCGGCAGGTTGAACCGCCGGCTTTCGCTGTTGAGCGTGGCACCACGAACCGGACGGGCCTGTTTCATGACTAGAAACTAGGCGACGTCCGAGAACATAGCAAGAACGAAATCAGAAGCGAACGCCGAGCCCCGCAACTACCTGATGCCGGCTGAAATCCAGGCTGGCCTTGTCGGTGCCGTCGGTGATCTCGTAGCCGTTATAGTCGGTGTAGACATATTCGAGCTTGCCGTAGAAATTGCGCCCGAACGCGGTCTGCACGCCTGCGCCGGCATGGAAACCGCTCAGATTGTCCGACACGCGGAAATTGTCCTGGGGAAAGTCGCGGTCCGAATAGCCGATGCGGATCTGGCCGTTCGAATAGCCGCCCTTGATGTACAACACCGTGTTGGGGTCCAGCAGGAAGCCGCCGCGTACGCCTGCCGTCAGGTTGCGGCCGGGGGTAAGGCAGGTTTCCGTCCCGTTGCCGGGGAAGCACTGCTCGACGCTCGATCCCTCGATGCCGCCATAGACGCCCAGCATCATGTCGGTGTTGACGACCATGTCGTAGCCGAGTTCGCCGCCATAAGTGACGCCGCTCTTGCCCTCGCGCACGCTCGCCGAGTCGTCCGCGGTCTCGACGTTCAATTCGGTGATCACGCGGTCGTACCCTATGCGCGGCTCGGCACGAAAGCCGCTGACGCCGTCGGTTGCGCCGTAGCCCGGTCCGGCGTCGCGTCCGAAATCCCGCCCGGTGTCGGACTGTGCGAACGCAGGCGCCGCCGGCGTTGCGGCGAGTGCCGCGATAAGCATGAACTTGTACATTCGACGATGACCCCTTCGGACGGGCCCCCTGGCCGATCCCACACTGGGTTCATGGATTCGACGTGCCTTCCAGACGGTTAATTCGGTGGTGAAACATTCATTTTCGATCTGTTTCGCACCGGTGCGAATGATCGCTCGCAGAGGTGCGGCAGAGCGCCTAGGGCAGGGAGATGACGGAACAGATCACCACGGTGGAGCGTGCCTTCGAGTTAGCAAGATCGGGTGCGTGCAACTCGGTCAACGACTTGCGCCAAAGACTGCGGCGCGAGGGGTATGACGCGGTGCATCTCCATCTGCACGGCGCTTCGATCAACAAACAGCTCGTCGAGTTGATCCACGCCGCCAAAGGCTGAACGTCCGGTCGCGTCATACGCCGCGACGCGGCCCGCCACCCTGACGGACCGCGCAACGCCGGTCACTTCTGTGCGAGCTCGGTCGGCTTCGGCATGTTCAGTCCGGCTTCCGACCATTGTGCGGAAGTCCGGCAGGTTTTCCGATTGATCCGTGTTCCGGTCATTGCGGGTTCGGTCAGGCAATATTGACCGGTTTTTGCTTCGTATTTGAGAACGGTCTTCTGTTGTGGATCCGACGGTGCTGCGAAGGCTGGCGCGCTGGCGACGAGCACGGTGGCGAGGGCTAGGCTCTTCAGGATCATCGAGGTCATGGTAGCGTCCTTCAGTGGTTGAGACGCGCCCGGCTGGGCGGTATCTCGACTACTGCATCGACCGTGCCAGTTGCATAATACAGCGCCACGCGAGGGCGAAGTCACTTAGCTAGCGAGATTTTTCAACAAGTAGAGGTAGGTCTGCTGATGTGGATTTCGTAGTGAGACACACCACACCTTAGCGAAATCCACAGTAAATTGGCGGGATCGATACTCGCCAGCTCTCCCCATTCAATCGGGAGGGGGAAGAGTCCGCGGCACTTGGCCGTAAAAGGAGCGAGGGCATGACAGTAAACTGGAAGATGCCGGCTCAAGCCTGAAATGAACTCAGCGCTCCAGCAGTCGCGGCATCAACTCGACGAAGTTGCAGGGCCGGTGGCGGCTATCGAGCTGGTCGCGCAGGATGCCGTCCCAGCCGTCCTTCACCGCGCCAGTCGAGCCGGGCAGCGCGAAGATATAGGTGCCATGCGACACGCAGGCGCAGGCGCGCGACTGGACCGTCGAGGTGCCGATCGTCTGGTAGCTCAGCATGCGGAAGAGTTCGCCGAAGCCGGGAATCATCTTCTCCGCGACCTGTTCGACCGCCTCCGGTGTCACATCGCGCCCGGTCACGCCGGTGCCGCCAGTGGTGATGATGCAGTCGACCTCGGGATCGCCGATCCACACGTGGAGACGCGAAACGATCGTCTCGACGTCGTCCTTCTCGATCCGGCGATCGGCGAGGACATGCCCCGCCTCGGTCAGCCGCGCGACCAGCGTATCGCCGGAGCGATCTTCGGCAAGGCCCCGCGTGTCCGACACGGTCAGCACGGCAATTCGGACCGGCAGGAACGTCCGGCTTTCATCGATCGGCATGAAGCTCAGTCCGCGCGCGTGACAGTGGTGGACTGCGGCCCGACGCTGGCGTTGACCGCGACGGTAGCATTCAACGGCGCCGTGCTGGCACGATATTGCGTGTACGGCTTGGCCGCCATCCGCACCGCGGTCGCACCCGGCAGGCCGGGGAAGCGCGGCCACATGCCCTGCGCCAGCGCGTTGCGGCTGGTCGATGCCTTCTTGCCGCCCTGCGCCTCGTACATCCAGTAGTTGCGCAGCACGGTGGTGACGTAGCCGCGCGTCTCCCAATACGGGATGCTCTCGATATACATCAGCGGATCGCCGTTATCGTGGACGATCGCGTTCCAGTCGCCGACCGGGCGCGGGCCCGCATTATACGCCGCGATGACCTTCGGCAGCAGCCCGCCGGTGACGCCCGCCATGTCGCGCAGCCGCTCGAGATGACGCTGGCCGACATCCATGTTGGTGCTGGGCTTGGTCAGCGCCTTCACGTCGATCGACGTGCCACGCTCGCGCGCGAAATCGGTCGCGGCGGCGGGCATGATCTGCATCAGGCCATACGCGCCGGCCGGGCTCTTGATCGTGTTGCGGAACCGCGATTCCTCGAGCGTGTGCGCGTAGACCAGCGCCTTGTCGATGTGCCAGCCGCTGTCGGGCGTCCAGTTCGGCGTCGGGTACCGCGCTTCGGCGGTCGACGTGACCCCCTGCGGGCAGTTGTGCGCGAGCCAGACGGTCGTAGCGGGCAAGCTCAGCGCTTCCGCCACGCGGACAAGGTTGCCGAACTCGCGCGGGTCGCCGATCTTCGCCTGCTGGCGGATGACGGTATCGGCCAGGTCGGTCTCGCCAACCTCGACCAAGGCAGCGGCGACGCGCACGTTCGGACGCTTGCCGACGACCTTCCAGTCGCTGGCCACGAGCCCGCCGACCGACGTGCCCTTGTCCTTCATCGCAAGCTGCTGGCGCGCAAGCTGGCCATAGAAGCTCTCGCCGAACTGCGCCGCCGCCTTCAGCCGGCCTTCGATCTTGTCGGGGCGCGAGCACACCATATCTGCGCGCGACGCCCAGTACAGTGCCGCCGCGCGCAGATCGACGTCGCCGGCGCGCGCCGCGACGCCCTCGAACCCGGTCTCGGCATTCGCGCAATCATTCTGCCGCCATGCCGAAAGAGCGCCGACCCAGCGGCCTTGCACTGCCCAATCGCCAACGCCGTCCTGTGCCTTCGCGGCCATTACGCGCGCGTTCACGTCATCGCCCTGGAGGAAGTAAATCCACGCGATCTTCTGCTGCCACTCGGTCAGCGCCTCGGGAGTGAGCCCCGGCGTGCTTTCCAGCAGCGACTGCGCCTCGCGGCCCATGTCCGCCTTCACATAAGGCTGCATCTTCAACGCGAGATCGGCGGCGATCATGTCGCCCTGCAGGCTCTTTGCGCGGACGCGACGCGGTGCGCCGTCCTGCCAGATCAGCCGCTGCGCCGTGGGGAGGGGGGGCAGGTCGACCGCGCCGCGGGTCGTCGCGAGGCGCGAGATCTGCGCGGCTTCGGGCAGTTCGGGCGCTTCGTTGAGCAGCGCGACCAGCGGCTCCATCTCGACGCGGGGCGAGCCCTTCGCGGTATACATCTCGGCGCGCGCGATCGCATGCAGCGGGCCGGGCTTCATCGTGTCGAGCCCGATCTGCGCGTCGGTCCACTTGCCGTCGCGGATCGCCGCGAACACGGTCTTGTACGCCTCGCGCTGGCTGGCATCGAGCTGGTCGGGGATCTGCTCGATCGTCGGTGCGCCGATCAACTGCGTCGTGCCGAGCCGCGCATCGCCAGCGGGCTCTCCGGCGCCGGTCGCCGCCAGAGCCGGAAGGGGGAGGGCGCTGAGCCCCAGAACGATAGCTAGAGTCCGAATCATCTCACACCCTCTTGCGACGTCAGTCCGCGCATCAGCATCTGCAAATCCTTCCAGGCCTCGGCCTTGGCCGCGGGCTTCTCGATCAGAAACCGCGGGTGAAAGCTCGCGACCACGCCGGTCTCGTCGGAAGCTTCGCCAGACGTCGAACCGGACCCCGTTTCTCCGGTCTTATGGTTAAACTCGTGTAAACGCCCGCGCGCTGCCTGTAATTCCGTCCCGAGGATCGCACGGCTCGCCGCATTGCCCAGCAACAGCAGCCGCTTGGGCGCAACCAACCCGATGTGATGCTTGGCGATTTCCGACAGCCGCGCCTCGACCTCGCTCTGGATCCGCCCGGCGGTCGGCCGCTTTGCGCAGACCGCCGCCAGATGCACTTCGTCACGGGTCAAACCGATCGCCGCGAGCATCTTGTCGAGCAGCCGCCCCGATGCACCACTCAGCAACGCGCCCGCATCGCCATCGTCCCGGTCCGGGCAATCGACAAGCACCATGACCGTAGCGTCAGCCGGACCTACGGCAGCGAGCGAAACCCCGCTCCAGTCCGCCTCGGGAACCTCCGCGCTGCTCCGCCAAGCCAGGAAATCGGCCAGCAAATGCGGCATCGCGGACGGTGCCAACACTGGCGCAACAGGCACTGCGGCGGGTACGATAAGAGGTTCGGGCGCCGCAAACCAGTCGCGCGGGACGTCGTCGACCAGCGTGTCGACGCCAGCCTCGTGCCACCAGTCGAGCGCGCTCGCCGCTGTATTTCGCCAGTCGATGGTTTGGTCCGCCCCCACAGGGTAACCTATGCTGCACGGTTGACGTGGCGGTCAACTCGCGCAATCGCCATATTGGACAAGATGGTGCCGGCCCGAGCCCGAACGAAGGGTGGGGCGCAAAGCTATGGCAATAGGGGACATCCCCCGGGAGACGATGATGACGACACGTGAATCGATGCCGTACGACGTGGTGATCGTCGGCGCTGGCCCGGCCGGTCTCTCGGCAGCGATCCGCCTGAAACAGCTTGCCGCGGAGAAGGACGCCGAGATCAGCGTCTGCGTGCTCGAAAAGGGCTCCGAAGTCGGCGCGCATATCCTGTCCGGCGCGGTCATCGATCCGAAGTCGCTCGACGAGCTGCTGCCGAACTGGCGCGAGGATGGCTGCCCGCTCGCCGAGGTGCCGGTGACCGAGAACCATCACTGGATCCTGACCAAGACGAAGAAGAGCGAAATGCCGCACTTCGTCACGCCCTCGTTCATGCACAACAAGGGCACTTATACCGGCTCGCTCGGCAACCTCTGCCGCTGGCTCGCGGGCAAGGCGGAGGAGCTCGGCGTCGAGATCTTCCCGGGGTTCGCCGCGGCGGAAATCCTGTTCAACGACGACGGCTCGGTGAAGGGCGTCGCGACCGGCGACATGGGCGTCGCGCGCGACGGCACGCACAAGGGCGACTACACCCCCGGCCTCGAACTCCACGCCAAATACACCTTCTTCTCGGAAGGGTGCCGCGGGCACCTGACGAAGGAACTGATCCGCAATTTCGCGCTCGACAAGGACAGCGATCCGCAGGTCTACGGCCTCGGCATCAAGGAGCTGTGGGACATCGATCCCGAACTCCACGTCCCCGGCCGCGTCATCCACACGCAGGGCTGGCCCTTGTCCGAAACCGACGGCTCGAACGGCGGCGGCTGGATCTATCACCAGGCGAACGGCCAGGTCTCGATCGGCTTCGTCACATGGCTGAACTACACCAACCCGTATCTGTCGCCGTTCAGCGAGATGCAGCGCTGGAAGACGCATCCCGAGATCGCCGCGCTGCTCAAGGGCGCCAAGCGTGTCAGCTACGGCGCGCGCGCGATCAGCGACGGCGGGCTGCAGTCGATCCCCAAGCTCGTGATGCCCGGCGCGGCGCTGATCGGCGACAGCGCGGGCTTCCTCAACGTGCCGCGGATCAAGGGCACGCATACCGCGATGAAGTCCGGCATGATGGCCGCCGAGGCCGCGGTCGAGGCGATCGTCTCGCAGCGCGGCCATGACGAACTCGCCGCCTATCCCGAGGCGTTCGAGAAGTCGTGGGTCAAGAAGGAGCTGTCGGTCGTCCGCAACGTCGTGCCGCTGGTCAAGAAGTTCGGCGACCTCGTCGGCTCGGGGCTCGCCGGCATCACGATGTGGGCCGAGCATCTCGGCATCAAGATGCCCTTCACGATGCACCACCATCCCGACAACGAGAGCCTGTGGCGCAAGGACCTGGTCAAGCCGATCGTCTATCCGAAGCCCGACGGTGTCCTCACCTTCGATCGCCTCTCGTCGGTGTTCGTCTCGAACACCAACCACGAGGAGGACCAGCCGGTCCACCTGACGCTCAAGGACGCGAGCGTGCCGATCGCCTACAACCTGCCGATGTACGACGAGCCTGCGCAACGCTATTGCCCGGCCGGCGTTTACGAAGTCGTCGGCGAAGACACGTCCGATCCGAAGTTCGTCATCAACGCGCAGAACTGCGTCCACTGCAAGACCTGCGACATCAAGGACCCCACCCAGAACATCAACTGGGTCGTACCCGAGGGCGGCGGAGGCCCCAATTATCCCAACATGTAAGCGTCTGTTTTTAGCCCTAGGTCTTGCCGTGGCGGCGCCCGCCACGGCTGCGCCGGCTGATCTCTCCGCCTATCTCAAGGCCCGCGTCGCCGACGCCGCCGGCCAGCCGGACCTCGCAGCGGCTAGCTACGCCAAGGTGCTGGCGGCATCGCCCGACGATCCCGTCGTCGCGATCCGCGCCTACCGCGAGGCGCTGGAGGCCGGCGACGTGCCGCTCGCCACCCGCGCCGTCGCAGTGCTAAACAAGGCCGGCGTAGCCCCCGCCGACGCCGCGTTGATCCCGCTCGCCGATGCCGCCCGCCGCAACGATCCGAAAGCCGCCAGCGCTGCGATCGCCACGTTGTCGAGCGGCCCCCTCGTGGTCCTCGCGCCCTCGCTCTACGCCTGGGTAGCGCATGCGGAAGGCCGCGACCCCGAACCCTCGCTAACGACCGCTGCGAAGGACCCCGTCGCCAACCGCTTCGCCACCGAGACGCGCGCACTGATCGCTGCGGCACCGCGCAAGCAACCGCTATCGATCGGCGTCTCGCGCCTGCTCGCCCGCCTCGCCAGCGACCTCAGCGCAGGCGAACCCTCGCCGCTGTCGATCGCGCTAACCCAGGCAGCCCTGCGCGCCGATCCGAGTTACGACGCAGCGCGCGTCCTCCTCGCCGACGCGCTCGCCCGTAACAAGCTCGTCGACCGCGCGCTCGTCGTGCTCGACGGCGTCGACGCAAAGAGCCCGTCCGCGCCGGCAGCCGCCGCCGAACGCATCGACATCCTCGCCACCGCCGACCGCAACGGCGAAGCGCTCGCCGCCGCCAAGAACCGCGTCGACCAGAAGGGTTCGGTGCCCGCCGACTGGCAACGCTACGCCGACCTCCTGCTGACCACCGGCAACCCCGCCGAGGCCGCAACCTGGTACCAGCGCATCATCACTGCCGACGGCGCGAAGGGCGGCAGCTGGGGCAACTGGCTGCAATATGGCGGCGCGCTCGATCAGGCCGGCCGCTGGCCCGAAGCGCGCGACGCGCTCGAAAAAGCCGTCGCCCGCGGCCCCGCCCAACCGCTCGCGCTCAATTATCTCGGCTTCGCGCAAGTCGAGCACGGCGACGACATCCCCACCTCGATCAAGCTGCTCGAACGCGCCAGCCGGATCGACCCGACCAACGCGTCGATCACCGACTCGCTCGGCTGGGCCTACCACCTCTCCGGCAACACGGCGCGAGCGCTCCCCCTGCTCGAAACCGCCGCACAGGCCGAACCCACCAACGCCGAAATCGCCGACCACCTTGGCGACGCCTATTGGAGCACCGGCCGAAACTACGAAGCGCGCTACGCTTGGCGCGCCGCCTTGCTGACCGCCGAACCCGCAGACACGGCGCGCATAGCCGCCAAGATCGCCAACGGCCTCCCCGCCAACGCCCGCCGCTGAAACAACGACCCTCGCCCTAAAATCGATGGGGAAGGGGCTTGCTCCGCCAACATCCGTCACCCCAGCGAACGCTGGGATCTCCCACGAGGCGCGCACCGCCCGCCAAACGATAAGATCCCAGCGTTCGCTGGGATGACGGTCGATTGTTGGCTAAGCGCATAGGCAAAGCACGCACCAGGCCCGCCGCCAAACCCCGAGACCGACAATGCCCGCCATCACCGAACCCGCGCCCGCCAAGATCAACCTGGCCCTCCACGTCCGCCGCCGCCGCCCCGACGGCTACCACGACCTCGAAACGCTCTTCGCCTTCGCCACCGACGGCGACCTGGTCACGGTAGAACCCGCCCAAACCAACAGCTTCACCATAACCGGCCCCTTCGCCGCAGCACTCCTGCCCGTCGAGAGCATCGCTCCGACCCCCAACACCACCCCGGAGAAGGCCGGGGCCCAATTGGGGACGGGCAATGACGAAGCACCGCACTTGTCCGGCAACGCCCCCTGGCATGGCAACCTCGTAACCGCCGCAACAGACGCCTTCACCACCGCGTTCGCCCCCGAGGCCCACCACGCAATAACCCTTGAAAAGCACCTCCCCATCGCCTCGGGCATAGGCGGAGGCTCAGCCGACGCCGCCGCCACGCTCCGCGCACTAGCCCGCCTCCACGGCGTGCCCCCAACCGACCCCCGCCTCCACGACATCGCCGCAAAGCTCGGCGCAGACGTCCCCGCCTGCCTCGCCAACCGCACCACGCTAGGCACCGGCAAAGGCGACACCCTCACCAATCTCGAAGGCCTGTCCGGCACCCCCCTCCTGCTCGTAAACCCACGTGTCGCGGTCTCCACCGCCGCCGTCTTCAAGACCTGGGACGGCCACGACCGAGGCCCAATCCCCGAAGGCAATCTCCTCGACCGCGCCCTCGAAGGCCGCAACGACCTAGAACCCCCCGCGCTGGCCCTCGCCCCCGTAATCGCCGAAGTCCGCACCCTCCTCGACAAGGCGCACGGCGTCCTCCTGTCCAGAATGTCAGGCTCCGGCGCCACCTGCTTTGCCCTGTTCGAAACCCCCGAAGCCAGAGACACCGCCGCCACCGCCGCCCAAGCCAAAGGCTGGTGGGCCCTCGCAACGAAGCTCGCGTGATCGATCGATAGGCGGCGGCAGCTTTGAGACGGGGCGCCACCGCGCCGCCACCGCCTGTCATCCTGACGAACGTCAGGATCCAGAGCGGCAAACGGAACCACCCGTTAAAACCAGTTCGTGACACCATCGACGATTCGATCGCCGCCAAAACCGCGCTCGAACAACCAGAATCGATCTCGACCAAACTCTGCCCGGCCCATCTCGTTACATCCGGATGTGTACGGTGCTTATCCCCTTCGAAAACGTGGAAGTCCGCAGTGATACGGCACCACGCCCTTGCGTTTTGTTCTCCCGCGAAGGCGGGAGCCCAGTCTGGATCCCCGCCTTCGCGGGGAGACATGTCTTACTTCCGCGCAAAGGACAGCAGCCGACGTGTTCAGGCGGCTAGCGCTCCGCATACTCAATGGTCGATGAGCGCGGAACGGTGGACGCTGAACCAAGCCCGGCATGACTAAGCTCGGCAACCGCTCACGGCCGTTACCAAACGTCGACCTTTTCCAGAAAACCTATCGTTCCCCACTTGTTCCAAAGGAACAAAGAGAATACATGGTGTTTGACGCGTTGAATGGCACGCGCGCTTGCTTTAGCGATGGGAGCATATTCGATGGCCGCTAATCTGAAAGTGATCGACACCGGCATGGCAACCGCAACCAACGACCGGCAGAAGGCGCTCGACGCCGCGCTTGCGCAGATCGACCGCGCCTTCGGCAAGGGCTCGGCAATGCGCCTGGGCTCCAAGGAAACCATGCAGGTCGAGGTCATCTCGACCGGCTCGCTTGGGCTCGACATCGCGCTCGGCGTCGGCGGCCTGCCGCGCGGTCGCGTGATCGAGATCTACGGTCCGGAAAGTTCAGGCAAGACCACGCTCGCGCTCCACGTGATCGCCGAAGCGCAGAAGGGCGGCGGCACCGCGGCGTTCGTCGATGCCGAGCACGCGCTCGACCCGGTCTATGCCAAGAAGCTCGGCGTCAACATCGACGAGCTGATCGTGTCGCAGCCCGACACCGGCGAGCAGGCGCTCGAGATCGTCGATACGCTCGTCCGCTCGAACGCGATCGACGTGCTCGTCGTCGACTCGGTCGCAGCGCTCGTGCCGCGCGCCGAAATCGAAGGCGAGATGGGCGACAGCCACGTCGGCCTCCAGGCCCGCCTGATGTCGCAGTCGTTGCGCAAGCTGACCGGCTCGATCAGCCGCTCGCGCTGCATGGTGATCTTCATCAATCAGCTCCGCATGAAGATCGGCGTCATGTACGGCAACCCCGAGACGACGACCGGCGGCAACGCGCTGAAGTTCTACGCCTCGGTCCGCCTCGACATCCGCCGCATCGGCGCGATCAAGGCCGGCGAAGAGGTGACAGGCAACCAGACCCGCGTGAAGGTCGTCAAGAACAAGGTCGCCCCGCCGTTCAAGCAGGTCGAGTTCGACATCATGTACGGGCAGGGCGTCTCGAAGCTCGGCGAGATCCTCGATCTCGGCGTGAAGGCGGGCCTAGTCGAAAAGTCCGGCGCTTGGTTCAGCTACGACAGCGTCCGCCTCGGCCAGGGCCGTGAGAACTCGAAGACCTTCCTCAAGGACAACCCCGAAACCGCCGACCGCCTCGAAAAGCAGATCCGCGCGCGCACCGACAAGGTCGCCGAGGAAATGATGGCCGGCCCCGAAGAAGGCGACGACGCCTAACCTCCTTTACCCTCTCCCCTGTGGGGAGAGGGAGGGACCCATTGCCTCCGCAATGGGAGGGTGAGGGCACGCGGTGGCTGCACGCTTCATGGCTCACGGCTCATAGTGCCAAGGACGCGCACGGCCGATAGTTCAAACGCGTGGCGAACTGGCACCCCGCTAACCCACCCTCAGCACCACCCCGGCGAAGGCCGGGGCCCAATTGGCATGACCCTGCAAATAAAGTCCTGCGCTAAACCAAGCTCTTTTGCGGCAATGGCACCATATTCTTGAACGAGCCGACCCCCTCCTTGTTCTCCCGCGAAGGCGGGAGCCCAGTCTGGATCCCCGCCTTCGCGGGGAAACAAGGAAGCGAAGGGCAGGGCGCGAGCTTTGGGAAAGTCTCGAAACCCCGCAACACCAAACCCACGCCAGCGTCTACACTTCCTATACTTCACTCCAAACCACCGCCCCGACCGCAACCGAAAAAGCACCCCAGCCCATGACCACCACCTACGACTGGACCGGCAGAATAGGCGATGTCTGGGCCGCGGAATGGCGCCGAACCGATCGCAGCTTCACCAACCTGAAACCGCACCTGAACGCAGCGATCCTGTCCGCCGCCACCCCCCAAACCCGCAAGATTATCGACATAGGCTGCGGCGCCGGCGCAACCTCACTCACCACCGCCCAAGCGATCCCGACCGCACAAATAACCGGCATAGATCTCTCACCAAACCTGATCGAGATCGCCAAACACCGCGCCAAAACCCAAACCAACGCCAGCTTCAAGTGCGCGGACATCACCGCCGCCGCCCCGAACCACGCCCCCATCGACCTCTACGTCTCCCGCCACGGCGTTATGTTCTTCGCGGACCCCGTCGCCGCCTTCACGACATTAGCCGAAGCCGCCGACCCCAACTCCACTTTCGTCTTCTCCTGCTTCGCCGACCGCGCCGCCAACCGCTGGGCCACCGAAATCATCACCGCGACCGGCGGCGATGCAGACGCTCCGGCAAGCACCGCACCCGGCCCCTTTGCCTTCGCCGACCCAACCTATGTCGCGAGCATCCTCGGAAAATCAGGCTGGCACGTCGCGGCACCCGAGCGTCTCGACTTCGCCTACCGGGCAGGGGAGGGCGCCGACCCCGTAGCCGACGCCGTCGACTATTTCCGCCGCATCGGCCCCGCAGCATCCGCCATCCGAGACGCCGCCCCCGAGGAACGCGAGCGCCACATCGCGCGTCTCACCCAAGTCTGCGACCGGTACCGAGACGGCGACACGGTGGAATTCCCCGCCGCCGCCTGGATCTGGACCGCGCGTAAATCGACGAATTAGGAATAGGGGAGCCCGCATGATCATCGTCCACCACCTCGAAAACTCGCGATCGCAGCGGATTCTCTGGATGCTCGAGGAACTCGGCCTGCCCTACGAGATCAAGCGCTACGAGCGGAACAAGGCAACGATGCTCGCTCCGCCCGAACTCAAGCAGGTCCACCCGCTCGGCAAGTCGCCCGTGATCGAGGATGACGGCCAGGTGGTCGCCGAGACCGGCGCGATCGTCGAATATCTCGTCGACAAGGCGGACGGCAAGCTCGGTGCCCCCGCCAACCGCGCCGACGCGCTGCGCTACCGTTTCTGGCTGCACTATGCGGAAGGCTCGATGATGCCGCCGCTGCTGCTGAAGCTCGTCCTCGCGCGCATCCCGATCCTGGGCAAAGCGGCGACCAAGAAGATCCAGCCGATGATCGACGTCCACCTCGACTATGTCGAATCCGAACTGTCAAAGCGCCCCTGGTTCGCCGGCGCTGAGATGACCGCAGCCGACATCATGATGAGCTTCCCCCTCGAAGCCGCCCGCAGCCGCGGCGGTCTCAACGAGTCCCGTCCCGCGACGATCGCGTGCCTGGCAAAGGTCCACGCACGGCCAGCGTATCAGGCCGGGCTCAACAAGGGCGGCCCCTACGCCTACGCTTGAGTAGTGCGAGTCGGGAAACAGATCGGAGCCAACAATACTACCTGTCCTCGAACACCACCCCGGCGAAGGCCGGGCCCAGTTGGAAAGGTCGAAATAACCAGGCGCTACGGTGATCACTGGCGTCTCCCAACTGGACCCCGGCCTTTGCCGGGGTGGTACTTCTTCAGTGGTCCGCCAGCGTAAAAGGGCAGCCTTGAGAAGTTACCGGTTCAAGATCGCCGACTAGCCTCAAACCTGCCCCGGCCCGATCTTCTCGTAGCTGTCCACGTCCACCTTCGGCCCATGCCCGGTAGGCGCATGCGGGAAATCCCGATCAGCCGGCTCGCGCTCGTCGAGCCCGCCCTCCCACTTCGCCACCACGGTCGCCGCCACCGCATTCCCGATCACGTTCGTCGCCGAGCGCCCCATGTCGAGGAAATGATCCACCGCCAGGATCAACAGGATCCCCGCCTCCGGGATCTTGAACATCGACAGCGTCCCCGCAATCACCACCAGCGACGCGCGAGGCACCCCCGCGATGCCCTTCGACGTCACCATCAGCACCAGCAGCATCGCGATCTGCTGCCCGATCGGCATGTGGATGCCGTACGCCTGCGCGATGAACAGCGACGCGAACGTCATGTACATCATCGACCCATCGAGGTTGAACGAATAGCCCAGCGGCAGCACGAAGCTCGCGATCCGCGGCGGCACGCCGAACCGGTCGAGCGCCTCCAGCGTCCGCGGATACGCCGCCTCCGACGATGCCGCCGAGAACGCCAGGATCAACGGATCGCGGATATACCGCACCAGCAACCGCGTCCGCGGGCCGATCAACAGGAACGCGATCCCGATCAGCATCGCCCACAGCAGCGCAAGGCCGATATAGAAGCTCAACATGAAATAGCCGAGCTGACCAAGGATGGTCGGCCCCCGCTCGGCGAGCGTCGCGGTCACCGCCGCGAACACCGCGAACGGCGCGAACCGCATCACGTAATTGGTGATCTGGAGCATCACTGCGACCAGCGCCTCGATCGCCTTGACCAGCGGCGCGGCCTTCTCGCCGACCGCGGTGATCGCGACGCCGACGAACACCGAGAACACGACGATCTGGAGGATCTCGTTGCCCGCCATCGCCGCGATCATCGAATCGGGAACGATGTGCGTGATGAACTTGGCGAGATCGAACGCCGCGCGGTCGACGCCGCTCGACGCGGTCGCGGGCGGGATCGCGAGCGCGAGGCCGACGCCCGGCTGCAACACGTTGACCAGGATCAGGCCCAGCGTGAGCGACAACAGGCTCGCGCAGATGAACCAGCCGAGGCTACGCAATCCGACCCGGCCCAGCGCGCCGGTATCGCCCATATGCGCGATGCCCACGACCAACGTCGAGAATACCAACGGCGCGATAATCATCTTGATGAGCCGGAGGAACAGCGTCGTCACGATCGAGAAATAGCCGGCGATGTCCTTCAGCCGTTCTGCGGACTCGGCCGTGCCGTCGTCGATCGACGCGTTCAGGATCCAGCCGACGACCATCCCCGCGACGAGGCCGAACAAGATGTAATAGGTTAGCCGCTTGGCCATTAATCGCTCCCGAGAATTGGCGACAGGGAAGGGGATTGCGGCGCCCGGGTCAAGGACCCTATCGTCCGGCGATGTCGACCGCATCCCACAAGCCCGCCTTCAGCCCCTCGCGTCGCGACCTGCTGAGCCTCGCCATCGCGGCGCCGTTGCTGTCGACCAGCGCGATTCTCCGCGCCGCCGAGCCCGACCTGTCGGCGCTGTCCGACATCACCGGCGCGACCAGACCGATCGACGCCACCGAACGCGTCGCGCGGCTGGTCCGCGCGCAATCGCTGATGAGGGCGGCGGGCATCGGCGCGGTGCTGATCGAGCCGGGATCGTCGATGATCTACTTCACCGGCGTCCGCTGGCACACGAGCGAGCGGCTGACGCTGGCGATCCTCCCGGTCGAGGGCGAACCGTGCATCGTCACGCCGTTCTTCGAGGAGCCCTCGGTGCGCGAGACGCTCGCCGTCCCGGCCGAAGTGCGCGTGTGGCAGGAGGACGAGAACCCGCTCGCCGTGGTCGCCGGGTTCCTGCGCGACCGAAAGCTCGTAACGCGGCCGGTCGGGCTGGAGGCGGAGGTGCGCTACTTCGCCTATGCCGGACTCGCGCGCGTGCTGCCCGAGGCGAAGATCGTGTCCGCCGACCCGGTCGTCCGCACCTGCCGCATGATCAAGACCCCCGCCGAGATCGCGCTGATGCAGGCAGCGACCGAAGTCACGCTCGCCGCCTATCGCTGGACCAAGCCGCGCGTCGAGAAGGGCATGACCGGCCCCGAGATCGGCGCGTTGATGAACGCCGCGACCAAGAAACTGGGCGGCGCGCCCGAATTCGCGCTCGCGTTGATCGGCGAGGCGTCCGCCTATCCGCACGGAAGCCGCGAGATCCACCGCGTCGCCGACGGCCAGGTCGTGCTGATGGACTGCGGCTGCACCGTGCAGGGCTATCAGTCCGACATCTCGCGCACCTGGGTCCACGGCGTGGCAACCGTCGACCAGCGCAAGACGTGGGACCAAGTCGCCCGAGGCCAGCAGATCGCGTTCGCCGCCGCCAAGATCGGTGCACCCGCTGGCAGCGTCGACGACGCGGTCCGTCGGCATTACGAGACGCTGGGCTACGGGCCGGGGTACAAGCTTCCCGGGCTGTCGCATCGCACCGGCCACGGCATCGGCATGGACGGCCACGAACCCGTCAACCTCGTCCGCGGCGAGACGACCAAGCTTGCGGCGGGAATGTGTTTCTCGGACGAACCGGGGATCTACATTCCCGGACGGTACGGCGTGCGGATCGAGGATTGTTTCCACATGACGGATGCCGGGCCGAAATGGTTCAGCGAACCGCCCAAGTCGATCGACGCACCGTTGGGGTAAGGGACGCCCAAGGACCGCCACCCCCTCCACCAACACCACCACCCCGGCGAAGGCCGGGGCCCAATTGGGGGACGGCGATAACGAAGCGCTGCTCTCCATTATTTCCACCTCTCCAATTGGGCCCCGGCCTTCGCCGGGGTGGTGCATTGTGGCAAACGGCGGCTCTTACCGAACCGCAGCCCACGCCTCCTTGTTCTCCCGCGAAGGCGGGAGCCCAGTCTGGGTCCCCGCCTTCGCGGGGAAACAAGCTATCTTCGTTTCAATGCGATGCGTGCAAGGCGAGCCCCACACACCTCACTTGAGCGAACCGCCCCGCTCGCCTAAGTCCCCGCGCATGACATCGACGAACGACATCCGCCGCGGCTTCCTCGACTATTTCGGATCGCAGGGGCACCAGATCGTGCCCAGCGCACCGCTCGTGCCACAGAACGACCCGACGCTGATGTTCGTCAACGCCGGGATGGTGCCGTTCAAGAACGTCTTCACCGGCCTCGAATCGCGCCCCTACACCACCGCGACCTCGTCGCAGAAATGCGTCCGCGCCGGCGGCAAGCACAATGATCTCGACAATGTCGGCTACACCGCGCGCCACCACACCTTCTTCGAAATGCTCGGCAATTTCTCGTTCGGCGATTATTTCAAGGAACAGGCGATCGTCCACGCCTGGACGCTGCTCACGCGCGAATGGGGCCTGTCGCCGGATAAATTGACGGCAACGGTCTACCACACCGACGACGAGGCGTTCGATCTCTGGAAGAAGGTCGCCGGCCTCCCCGATCACCGCATCATCCGCATCCCGACCAAGGACAATTTCTGGTCGATGGGCGACAACGGGCCGTGCGGGCCGTGCTCGGAAATCTTCTACGACCACGGCGACCACATCTTCGGCGGTCCTCCCGGCAGCCCCGACGAGGACGGCGATCGCTTCGTCGAGATCTGGAACCTCGTGTTCATGCAATATGAGCAGGAGAATGCCGAGATCGTCGGCAACCTGCCCAAGCCGTCGATCGACACCGGCATGGGGCTCGAGCGCATCGCCGCGGTCATGCAGGGCGTCACCGACAATTACGACACCGACACGTTCAAGGCGCTGATCGCGGCCTCGGGCGCGCTGACGCACACCGCGACCGACGGCGCCAACACCGCCAGCCACCGCGTGATCGCCGATCACCTGCGCACTGCGGGCTTCCTGATCGCGGACGGCGTGCTGCCCGCGAGCGAGGGCCGCGGCTATGTCCTGCGCCGGATCATGCGCCGCGCAATGCGCCACGCGCACATCCTCGGCGCCAAGCAGCCGCTGATGCACCGGCTCGTTCCCGCACTCGTCACCGAGATGGGCGCCGCGTACCCCGAACTGTCGCGCGCACGCCCGCTGATCGAGGCGACGTTGCAGCAGGAGGAAACGCGCTTCCGCCAGACGCTCGACAAGGGGCTGAAGTTGCTTGACGAAGCGACCACCGGGATGACCGACGGCACGCTGGCGGGCGACGTCGCGTTCAAGCTCTACGACACCTACGGCTTCCCGTACGACCTGACCGAGGACGCGCTGCGCGAACGCAACATCGCGGTCGACCGCGAAGGCTTCGACACCGCGATGGCCGAGCAGAAGCGCGCCGCCCGTGCCGCCTGGAAGGGCTCGGGCGCGAAGGCCTCGGACGACATCTGGTTCGACATCGTCGAGCAGACCGGCGGCACCGAATTCCTCGGCTACGCATCGGATACCGGCGAGGGCGAGGTCGTCGCACTGGTCAAGGACGGCGCGCGCGTCGACCACGCCACCACCGGCGACACCGTCGCGATCGTCGTCAACCAGACGCCCTTCTACGGCGAGAGCGGCGGCCAGGTCGGCGATGCCGGCCACATCTCCAACGATAGCGGCCTGCGCGCGAACGTCACCGAGACCTCGAAGCAGCTCGGCCGCGTGTTCGTCCACCACGCGATCGTCGACGCGGGCGAGATCAAGGTCGGCGACCCGGTCAAGCTCCAGATCGACGTCGCCCGCCGCGCACAGATTCGCGCCAACCACTCCGCGACGCACCTCCTGCACGAGGCCCTCCGCGAACGCCTCGGCACGCACGTCGCGCAGAAGGGAAGCCTCGTCGCGCCCGACCGCCTGCGCTTCGACTTCTCGCAGCCGGTCGCGATGACCCCCGCCGACATCGCGCAGGTCGAGGCCGACGTTAACGCGCAGGTCCGCGGCAACGGCGCCGTGACGACACTGCTGATGACCCCCGACGACGCGATCGCGATGGGCGCGATGGCGCTGTTCGGCGAGAAATACGGCGACGAGGTCCGCGTCGTGTCGATGGGCTCGACCGAGGACGGGACCTATTCGATCGAGCTGTGCGGCGGCACGCACGTCACCGCGCTCGGCGACATCGGCCTGTTCAAGGTCGTCGGCGAAGGTGCGGTCTCCAGCGGCATCCGCCGGGTCGAAGCGCTCACCGGCGAGGCGGCGCGCGCCTATCTGACCAGCCGTGACGACCGCCTCCGCGAGACGGCGGCAGTCCTGAAGTCGACCCCCGACGAGGTCCCGGCACGTGTTGCGTCCCTCCTCGAAGACCGTCGCCGCCTCGAACGCGAACTCGCTGAGGCGAAGAAGGCGCTGGCGCTGGGGGGCGGCGGTTCGGGCGAAGCGGCTGGCCCCGAACAGGTCGGCGGCGTCGCGTTCATCGGCCAGGTGCTCAACGACTTTGAAGCGAAAGGCCTGCGCGGCGCGGTCGACGAAGCCAAGCAGCGCCTCGGCTCGGGCATCGCGGTTATGGTCGCGATCAACGACGGCCGCGCCTCGGTCGCGGTCGGCGTGACGGCGGATCTGGTGGCGAGCTACAACGCGGTCGACCTGCTCAAGATCGCGGTCTCGACGCTAGGCGGGCAGGGCGGCGGCGGCCGTCCCGACATGGCGCAGGGCGGTGGCCCCGACGGCGAAAAGGCTGCGGAAGCAGTCGCGGCGGTGCGAGCAAAGCTGGAGGCGGCGGGCGCCTGAAACTCGCCATCGCCGCACACTAACCCCAAGCAATGTTCCCCCGCGGACGCGAGGGGCCAGCTAAGTACCGCTAGCTGCCTTGGCTCCTGGCCTCCCGCTTTCGCCGGGGGAACAGACTGCGCTGATGAAGTCGCCCGCTACAACTATCTCCACCCCGGCGAAGGCCGGGGCCCAGCTGGAAAGGTGGTAATAACGGAGCGCGGTCCTTTGTTATCGCCGTCCCCCAACTGGGCCCCGGCCTTCGCCGGGGTGGTGCTCGTGTCGAGCGTTGGGCATTACTTCAGAAGACGGCTCAGCCCCCGCGCACCTTCGCCAGCGTAGTCCCAGCGGTAATCGCCTCGATATCCGTCACCAAGTGCAACATCCGCACCCCGCCCCGCGACATCGCCCGCTCCAGCGCCCCCGCAAAATCCTCGGTCCGCTCGACGGTTTCCGCCCAACACCCATAAGCCCGCCCGAGCGCGGCAAAGTCTGGGTTCTGCAACCCGGTCCCCGAAACCCGCCCCGGATACTCCCGCTCCTGATGCATCCGGATCGTCCCGTACCCGCCATTATCCACGACAATCACCAGCATGTCCGCACCATGCGCCACCGCAGTCGCCAACTCCTGCCCGTTCATCAGGAAACACCCGTCCCCCGCGAGCGCGACCACAGTCCGCTCCGGATGCCGCAACGACGCCGCGACCGCCGCCGGTACGCCGTACCCCATCGCCCCGGCAGTCGGCGCAAGCTGTGTCCCGGGCCCGGCATACGCCCAGTAACGGTGCCACCACCCCGAGTAATTCCCCGCCCCGTTGCAGATGATCGCATCCGCTGTCAGCCGCTCGCGCATCGCCGTCACGCACGGCCCCAGGTCCATCACCAGATCCCGCGGCGCCGGCGTCGACCACGCAAGCCATTCCACATGCGCCTCCGACCCGGCAGTTCGCGGCGGCAAGTCGACCGCCAGCAACGCCTCGGAAAACTCTTCCATCCCCGCACATACCGCGACATCCGCGCGATACGCCCGGTGCAACTCGTCAGGATCGGGATGGACGTGGATCAGCCGCTGCCCCGGATGATCAGGCGTGATCAGCGCGTAGCCGTCGGTCGTTGCCTCCCCGAGCCGCGGCCCGACTACCAGGAGTAGGTCCGCGGCTTTCACCCGCTCGACCAGCTTCGGATTAGGCCCATACCCCAGGTTCCCGGCCCAAACCGGGCAGTCGTTCGGAATAGCATCCTGCCGCCGAAACGCCGCCGCCACCGGAATGCCGTTACGATCCGCCCAGGTCGAGAACGCCCCCGACGCCGCGACATCCCAGCCCGCACCCCCAACGATCGCCACCGGCCGCTCCGCCGTCGTCAGCAAATCCGCGAGCAGGTCCATCGTGTCGGCGTCGCAAGCCTGCGCCACCCGCTCGACCCGCGGCCGATCGACCGCGTCGACCACGTCGAGCAGCATGTCCTCTGGCAACGCCAATACGACCGGCCCAGGCCGCCCCGACATCGCCGTCGCATAGGCGCGCGCGACATATTCGGGGATCCGCCGCGCATCGTCAATCCGCGCCGCCCACTTCGCGATCGGCGCGAACATCGCCTGGAAATCGATCTCCTGGAACGCCTCGCGGTCGCGCGTGCCGCGATCGATATCGCCCACGAACAGGATCATCGGCTGCGAATCCTGCATCGCGACATGCACGCCGATCGAAGCGTTGGTCGCGCCCGGCCCGCGCGTCACGAACGCCACCCCGGGCCGATGCGTCAGCGTCCCGTCCGCGCACGCCATGAACCCGACGCCGCCCTCCTGCCGGCACACGACGAGATCGATCGCGGGCGTATCGTGCAGCGCGTCGAGTACCGCCAGGAAGCTCTCCCCCGGCACCGTGAAGACGCGGTCGCACCCTTGTGCGATGAGTTGATCCACCAGAATGCGGCCGCCGGTACGCTGGGTCATGCAAATCTCCTCGCCGCATCCTAGCCAGGCGGCGCGCGCGAAGTCGAGGCGTTGCCGTCGCTGCCGCCGCGCTTTATGCGAGGCCAAAGACCTGAGGAGGATGCATGGCGAACAAGCTCTACACCGACGCGGCGGCGGCGCTCGAAGGCGTGCTGTTCGACGGCATGACGATCTGCGCGGGCGGGTTCGGGCTGTGCGGCATCCCCGAGCGGCTGATCGACGCGATCGAGGCGTCGGGCGTGAAGGACCTGACGATCGCCAGCAACAATGCCGGGATCGACGGGCAGGGGCTGGGGAAACTGCTCCGCTCGCGCCAGGTGAAGAAGATGATCTCGTCCTATGTCGGCGAGAACAAGGAATTCGAGCGGCAATATCTCAGCGGCGAACTCGAGGTCGAGTTCTGCCCGCAGGGCACGCTCGCCGAACGCTGCCGGGCAGGGGGGGCGGGCATTCCAGGCTTCTACACCAAGACCGGCGTCGGCACGCAGGTCGCCGAGGGCAAGGAAACCAAGGTCTTCGACGGCCAGGAATACATCCTCGAACGCGGCATCCACGCCGATCTGGCGATCATCAAGGGCTGGAAGGCGGACGAAAGCGGCAACCTCATCTTCCGCAAGACCGCGCGCAACTTCAACCAGCCGATGGCGACCGCGGGGAAGATCTGCGTCGCCGAGGTCGAGGAGATCGTCCCCGTGGGGAGCCTCGACCCCGACACGATCCACCTGCCGGGCATCTACGTGAAGCGGATGATCGTCGGTGCGCCGTACGACAAACAGATCGAATTCCGCACCGTCCGCGAGCGGGTTTCCGCGTGAAGTCAGGCCTGATGGTTGATCGCAAGCGCTCCCCGTTCTCCTGCGCACGCAGGAGCCGAGGGTCGCGGGCGGGGCGCTTGGTATCCTGGACCCCTGCGTTCGCAGGGGCACTGGTTTTGCAGGGGTGCGTAAGCGTGTCCGCGCCAACCTCGGTAGCGACGGCGCCGGTCATCTCTGCACCGGTGACCGTTAACGGCGTCCCCGCCGGCATGCAGTATCTCTACGCCTCGGGCGAAGCCGCAGCAGTCAGCATCCAGGCCTGGAACGCGTTCGTCGGATACGTCCGCACACAACACATGCCAACCTCCGTGGTCCTGGCCCAAGGCGCTTCGCTAGCCGCACCCACCTGGACCACCTGCGGCATCAAACCCAAAGCAGCAGTGTTCGACGTCGACGAAACCGTCCTCCTCAACCTCGGCTTCGAATACGATGCGTCCTCCGGTCAGCCCTGGTCCGATCCCCGCTGGCAGGATTGGGAGCGCACCGGCGTCAAGCAGGTCGCCCCCGTCCCCGGCGCGCGCGCCGCGCTTACGCAACTCCGCGCGATGGGCGTCACGGTGATCTTCAACACCAACCGCTCCGCCGCCAACGCCGCACAGACTGAAGCCACGATCGAAGCCGCCGGCCTCGGCCCAGCCCGCCACGGCGAGACGCTGTTCCTGGCCGGCGACGACGCGATGGGCTCGAAGAAGGACGGCCGCCGCGCAACGATCGCTGCGCGCTACTGCGTCGTCGCGATGGGGGGCGACCAGCTCGGCGACTTCAGCGACCTCTTCAACGCCGGCCAGACCCCCGCCGCGCGTCGCGCCACGGTCCAGTCGCCCGCGATTGCCGCGAAATGGGGAGCAGGGTGGTTCGTCCTCCCCAACCCCGTCTACGGCACCGCGCTGAAAGGCAAGCGCGACGAGGTATTCCCGCCCGCAGTCCGCTGGGCCCCGACAGGAGGCGTACGCTGATGGCCGACCACCCAAACGCGATCGCGCTCGACAAGGGCGCGCAACTCACCGGCGAATCGGTCGAGGTCGCGCGGATCTGGATCACCAATGGCGCCGGCAGCAACGTGCTGATCGACGCGGGTATCCTCGAGGATCCGACCGTGTTCGGCTATCTCCTCGCCGACACGATCCGCCACGCCGCGCGCGCCTATGCGGGCACCTGGGGCCTCGACGAGGACGCCGCGTTGCAGGCGATCGTCGACGGCGTCGGCACCGAACTCCGCGAACAATTCACGACCATCACTACCATCCAGGAAGGAATGCACTGATGCCCTGGGACCGTAACCAGATGGCCGCGCGCGCGGCGCAGGAACTCAAGGACGGCTATTACGTCAATCTCGGCATCGGTATCCCGACGCTGGTGGCGAACAACATCCCCGAGGGGATGACCGTCACGCTCCAGTCGGAAAACGGCATGCTCGGGATCGGCCCGTTCCCGTACGCGGGCGAGGAGGACGCCGACCTGATCAACGCCGGCAAGCAGACGATCAGCGAACTCCCTTCGTCGGTCTATTTCAGCTCGTCGGACAGCTTCGCGATGATCCGCGGCGGCCACATCGACCTGACGGTGCTCGGCGCGATGGAGGTCAGCGAAGGCGGCGACATCGCCAACTGGATGATCCCCGGCAAGATGATCAAGGGCATGGGCGGCGCGATGGACCTGGTCGCAGGCGTCAAGCAGATCATCGTCGTGATGGACCACAATGCCAAGGACGGCACGCCGAAGTTCATCCCGTCGTGCACGCTGCCGCTGACCGGCAAGAACGTCGTCGACATGATCGTCACGGATCTCGCCGTGTTCCAGCGCCCCGATCACGACAGCCCGTTCAAGCTGGTCGAGATGGCGCCGGGCGTCACCGCGGACGAGATCGCCGCGAAGACCACCGCACGCTACACCGCCTGATGGGCTACACCCTCGTCACCGCGAACCGCAATTACTCGAGCTGGTCGCTGCGCCCCTGGGTCCTGATGAAGGTGCTCGGCATCGACTTCGAGGACCGGATCGAGCCGTTCCTGGAGCCCGTCAATTACGAGGCGTTCCGCGCCTTCTCGCCGACCGGGCAGGTGCCGGTGCTGATCGACGGCGAGCGGACGGTCTGGGATTCGCTCGGCATCGTCCTCTACCTTGCGGAACGCCACGACGGCGTCTGGCCTTCCGACGCCGAGGCACGCGCGTGGGCGATCTGCGCGACGGCCGAAATGCATGGCGGGTTCTCCGCGCTGCGGAACGAGCGGACGATGAACGTCGGCGTCCGCGTCGACGCCGCCCCCGGTAGCGATGCGCTCGAGCGCGACGTCGCGCGGATCGCCGAACTCTGGAGCGAGGGACTCGACCGGTTCGGTGGACCTTGGCTCGCAGGCGCGCAGTTCACCGCCGTCGATGCCTTCTATGCGCCGGTCGCGTTTCGCGTCCGGACCTACGGGATCGACGTCGGTGCGGCTGGACTCGCCTGGGTCGAGCGGATCATCGCCCACCCGGCGATGCGCGAATGGGAAGCGACCGCGCTCGCTGAGACATGGCGCGAGGAAAGCCACGAGGCCGACCTCGCGACATACGGATCGATCACTGCGGACTTCCGCCGCTGATGCGCCGCGCCGCGATCGTCATAGCGCTGATCGTCATCCTGATCGCGGGCACGGCGTTCACCGCAGGCCCCGGCACGCTCAGCGTCCTCGACGGCGTGATGGGCGGCGGTCGCGGCACCGCCCGCATCCGCGAAGACGTCCCGTTCGGCACGCACGGCCAAAAGCTCGACGTCTGGCGCCCGTCCGGCGGCGTCAAGACCGGCCTGCCGGTGCTGATCTTCTGGTACGGCGGCGGCTGGGTTCACGGCTCGCGCGGCGCCTACGCGTTCGCCGCCCGCGCCTATGCGAAGGCGGGCTACGTCGTCGTCATGCCGGACTACCGCAAAGTGCCCGACGTCCGCTTCCCCGCCTTCGTCCAGGACGGAGCAGAAGCGGTGAAATGGACCCGCGACCACATCGCACAGTCCGGCGGCGACCCGAACCGGATCGCCGTCGCCGGCCATTCCGCGGGTGCCTACACCGTGGCGATGCTGACGCTCGACCAGCGCTGGCTGAAGGCGGAAGGCGTCGACCCGCACATCATCAAGGCCGCGGTCGGCCTGTGCGGGCCCTACGACTTCTACCCCTTCACCGCCAAGCGCGCGATCGATGCGATGCAGGGCGCCGCCGACCCGGTGATGACCCAGCCGATCCACTTCGCGCGCGCCGACGCCCCGCCGATGCTGCTGATCACCGCCGGCGACGACACGCAGGTAAAGCCGCACAACGCGATCAACCTCACCGCGCGGCTGCAGGCGCTCGGCGCGCCGGTGACCCACATCGATTACCCCGGATTGAGCCACGAGAACGTCGCGATGGCATTGTCGAAGCCGTTCCGCGGCAAGGCGCCCGTGTTGGCCGACAGCGTCGCGTTCCTGAACAAGACGATGCCCGCGCGGTAATCTTGTTTCCCCGCGAAGGCGGGGACCCAGTCTGGGCTCCCGTCTTCGCGGGAGAACAAGCTTCCTCTGAGCGTGACCCCGGCTCCTCTGAACGACCGAAAATTACATACAACCTTGGCGCAGCACCCCTTTTCGGTTACCGCGCGCTCCATCATGGCCACTCCGCAAACGCTGTACGAAAAGATCTGGGCGGCGCATGTCGTCGAACGCCGCGACGACGGCACTTGCCTGATCTATATCGACCGCCACCTCGTCCACGAAGTCACCAGCCCGCAGGCCTTCGAAGGCCTCCGCGTGGCAGGCCGCAAAGTCCGCCGCCCGGACCTGACGCTCGCCGTCCCCGATCACAACCTCCCGACTACCGCGCGGAAAGATGCCGCCGGTCGCGTCCTGCCGATCGCCGACCCCGAAAGCGCGCAACAGCTCGACGCACTCCGCCGCAACACCTCTGAGTTCGGCATCGACTATATCGATGCGACCGCGATCGAGCAGGGCATCGTCCACGTCGTCGGCCCCGAGCAGGGCTTCACGCTCCCCGGCACCACGCTGGTCTGCGGCGACAGCCACACCTCCGCACACGGCGCACTCGGCGCGCTGGCGTTCGGGATCGGCACCAGCGAAGTCGAGCACGTCCTCGCCACGCAGACGTTGCTGTTGTCGCAAGCTAAGACGATGGAAGTCCGCGTCGACGGCGAACTCGGCTTCGGCGTCAGCCCGAAGGACGTCATCCTCGCGATCATCGGCAAGATCGGCGCCGCGGGCGGCACCGGCCACGTCATCGAATTCACCGGCAGCGTGATCCGCAACATGTCGATCGAAGGCCGACTGACGATCGCCAACATGTCGATCGAGGCGGGCGCGCGCGCCGGCCTGATCGCGCCCGACGACACGACCTTCGCGTATCTGAACGGCCGCCCGATGGCCCCGACCGACGAGAACTGGGACCGCGCGGTGACGTGGTGGCGCAGCCTCGCGACCGATCCCTGCGCGCGCTACGACAAGACAGTCACGCTCGACGCCGCCGATATTGCCCCCGGTCTCACCTGGGGCACCAGTCCCGAGGACGTCGTGCCGATCACCGGATTCGTCCCCGAACCATCGAGCTTCGCCGATCCTGCCAAGCAGGCCGCCGCGCAGAAGTCGCTCGATTACATGGGACTCACCGCCGGCACCGCGATGCGCGACGTCACGATCCAGCACGTCTTCATTGGCAGCTGCACCAATAGCCGTATCGAGGACCTGCGCGCCGCCGCCGCGATCGCCGACGGCCGCCATGTCGCGACCGGCGTGCGGGCGCTGGTCGTCCCTGGATCGGGTCTCGTCAAGCGTCAGGCCGAGGCCGAGGGGCTCGATCGGATCTTCATCACCGCCGGCTTCGAATGGCGCGAACCGGGCTGTTCGATGTGCCTCGCGATGAACCCGGACAAAGTCCCTGCGGGGGAGCGTTGCGCTTCCACGTCGAACCGTAATTTCGTCGGCAGACAGGGTCCCGGAGCGCGCACGCATCTGGTATCACCCGCAATGGCGGCGGCGGCGGCGGTGACCGGTAAGCTGAGCGACGTCAGAGAGTTGATGGGGGAAAGAGCATGAAGAAGGTTTTCGTATTGCTGGCGGCTGGCGCGATGATCAGCGGCGTCGCGGCCTATGTCGCATCAGCGCGTGTGGTTCCGGAGCGCACGGAACAGCGATGACTCCCGTCACGACCGTCTCGGGCCGCGCCTATCCCTGGGGCGCGAAGAACATCGACACCGACGTCATCATCCCAGCGCACTGGCTGAAGACGATCACGCGCACCGGCCTCGGCCGCGGCGCGTTCGAGACGGTCCGCGCGCAACCCGGCAACATCTTCGACGACCCGCGCTATGCCGGTTCGCCGATCCTGATCGCGGGCGATAATTTCGGCTGCGGTTCCAGCCGCGAGCATGCCGCGTGGGCGCTCGCCGACATGGGCATCACCGCGGTGATCGCGCCGAGCTTTTCCGACATCTTCTCAGGCAACGCGTTCAAGAACGGCATCGTCCCCGTCGTGCTGCCGCAGGAAGCGATCGACCGCCTGTTGGAGGTCGCCAAGGACCAGACCGTCACCGTCGATCTCGAGACGATGACCGTCACCACCCCGTTCCAGGACCGCTTCACCTTCGAACTCGACGCATTCCGTCGCCAGTGTCTCATGGAAGGGCTGGACGAAGTCGGCCTGACGCTGGCAAGGGATACCCAGATTTCGAAATTCGAGGAGGCGGTCGCATCGAATCGCCCCTGGACGACGGTGGAGAGTGGGTATGCGAGCATTGGTGTCGAAGGCAGTCGGCGGACCTGAAACTCTGGAAATGGTCGAGCTGCCCGATTTGGTAGCAGGCCCCGGACAGGTCGTCGTCGCGGTCAAGGCCTGTGCGATCAACTTCCCCGACGTCCTGATCATCGAGGACAAATACCAGTTCAAGCCGCAACGCCCGTTCGCACCGGGCGGCGAGATCGCCGGCACGATCGACTCGATCGGCGAAGGCGTCACCGGCTGGGCAGTCGGCGACCGCGTGATCGCGATGCTCGGTCACGGCGGCCTGTGCGAGAAGGTCATTGCCGACCCCGCCAAGCTCTATCGCCTCCCAGAAGGCCGCAGCTTCGCCGAGGGTGCCTCGCTCATCCTCACCTACGGCACGACGATCCACGCACTGCTCGACCGCGGCCATATCAAGGCCGGGCAGACCTTGCTCGTGCTCGGCGCGGCCGGCGGGGTAGGGCTCGCCGCGATCGAACTCGGCAAGGCGTTCGGCGCAAAGGTCGTCGCCGCGGTCTCGTCAGAGGAGAAGGCCGCCGCCGCCAAGTCCGCGGGCGCCGACGAAACGCTGATCTACGCCCGCGCCCCGTTCGACAAGGACCAGTCGAAGGCGCTCGCCGAGCAGTTCAAGGCCGCGGTTGGTCGCGACGGCGCGCACGTGATCTACGATCCGGTCGGTGGCGATTATGCCGAGCCGGCGCTGCGATCGATCGCGTGGGAGGGCAAGTATCTCGTCGTCGGCTTCCCCGCCGGCATCCCGAAACTCCCGCTCAACCTGACGCTGCTCAAAAGCTGTGACGTCTGCGGCGTATTCTGGGGAGCATTCGCAGCGCGCGATCCGAAGGCGAACCAGGCGCATATCGAAACGCTGTTCGATCTGTGGCAAGCGGGAAGGATCGCGCCACGCGTAACCGAGACATTTGCGTTCGAGGACGGTGGTAAGGCTATCGGGAAGATGGCGGCTCGCGGTGCTATCGGGAAACTGGTCGTAGAGGTCGGCTAAATAAAAGCCGCCTCTACAGGGGGTTTAAAACACGTTGTACGCAACAGCAGCGATCGCGCCCCACATCGCCATCGACGCAAAAATTCCGTAGGCAAGCCCATGCATGACCGGCGGCGTGGCACGCGCCTTGGCCAGGGGAACGGATGGTAGTTGGGATAGCGTCGACATATCACTCTCCTATCCGTGCACTGTGTCACGTGATCGACTTATATATCGTTACAACTGCACCATTGTTCCAGTAGTTTTTGTACGTTTTCGTCGATTGTTGCGCGGCGGCGCCCTGCGACCTATCTCGGGGCCGACGACAAGGCTGAACGGGGACCTGCGCAATGACCACTTTCGACGACCGCGAACGCGCCAGCGAGGCGAATTTCGCGCGCGAGGAAGAGATGGCCTTCCGGATAACGGCGCGTCGCAATCGGCTGCTGGGTGGCTGGGCGGCGCATGAAATGCAGCTGACCCCTGAAGAGACGGACGCCTATGCCACCGCGCTCGTGCATGCCGACATGGAAGGCGGCGGCGACGACGATGTCGTGCGAAAACTGGTCGGCGACCTGACCGCGGCCGGTCTCGACCATGACGAGGCCACCGTCCGCCGCGCGCTGGCGCAACAGATGATCGAGGCGCGTCGCCAATTGCTGGAGTCGCATTGATATGCCGATGGCTGCCAACGATATCGAAGCAATGATCAAGGACGCGATCCCCGATGCCCAGGTCGAGATCACCGATCTCGCGGGCGACGGCGATCATTATGCCGCCAAGGTCACCGCCGCCAGCTTTGCCGGGATGAGCCGGGTGAAGCAGCACCAGGCCGTCTATGCCGCGCTCGGCGGTCGGATGGGCGGCGTCCTGCACGCACTACAGCTTACGACCGCAATCTCCTGAGGACCGAAGACATGACCGACGATTCCAACGCCCGCATCGACGCCCTGGTAAAAGCCAGCCCGGTAGTCCTGTTCATGAAGGGCAGCCCGCTGTTCCCGCAGTGCGGCTTTTCCAGCCGCGCGATCGCGATCCTCAACCATCTCGAGGTTGAGTTCGAGAGCGTCGACGTGTTGCAGGACCAGGGTATCCGCCAGGGTATCAAGAGCTATTCCGACTGGCCGACCATCCCGCAGCTTTACGTCGATGGCGAATTCGTCGGCGGCTCCGACATCATGATGGAGATGTATGAGAGCGGCGAGCTGGCGCAGTTGTTCGAGACGCAGAAGGCCAACTGATCGAGGCACCGGGTGGATGGATCGACGCGAGACCGGAAGGCAAAGCGGTCGATCCACCCTGTGAACGCGTTCGCGTTCGGTGACGGAATAGTATTTGCACGGCCTGTGCCAGAACCTGCCGTTCGCAGTTTTGGCGACGTTCGATAGTTAATCCAGGTTTGGCCCGGCGTCGGCCTGTAAGAGTTTCCGACAGCTTTCCGAGACTAACGAGGTCTTGCCATCGCCGCGTCGAGCCGCCATCTCGCATCCATGGCTGAGCATCCGACCGGTATCCCGATCCAGCTCGAGCCGCTCGTCGTTCGCGTGCTCGCGCCCAACGCCTCTCCCTACACCTATACGGGTACGCAGACGCACATCGTCGGCGCGACCGATCTTGCCGTGATCGATCCCGGCCCCGACGATCCCGCGCACATCGACGCATTGCTGCGCGCGATCGATGGCCGCCCGGTCGAGGCGATCGTCGTCACGCATAACCACCGCGATCACAGCCCCGCCACGCGTCCGCTCCAGTCGCTCACCGGCGCCCCGATCGTCGGCGCGGCGCCGTTCGACCTGACCGATCCGGGTACGCGCGCAGACGCGTCGTTCGACGCCGCCTACGCACCCGACCGCGTTCTTTCCGAGGGCGATACCGTCACCGGCGAAGGCTGGACGCTGGAGGCGATCGCGACGCCTGGCCACACCTCGAACCATCTCGCCTTCGCGCTCCCCGAGACGAAGGCGCTGTTTTCGGGCGATCACGTCATGGGCTGGTCGACGACGATCGTCTCGCCGCCCGACGGCAATATGACGGCGTACATGGCCAGCCTCGAAAAGCTGATGGGGCGCGACGACCGCATCTATTATCCTGGCCACGGCGAGGCGATCGACAAGCCGCAACGCCTCGTTCGCGGCATGCTCGGCCACCGCAAGCAACGCGAAGGGCAGATCCTCCGCCTGCTCCGCGAGGGCGCGCGGCCGATCCCGGCGATGGTCGAGCGCATGTATGTCGGTCTCGGCCCGCAACTCGTGCCCGCCGCTGCACGATCGGTGCTGGCACACCTGTACGACCTGCAAACCCGCGGACTGGTTATCGAGGAAGGCGAGACATGGCGAACGACAGCGTGACCGAACCCGTACGCAAGAGCGGCGTGGCCCCGTTCCTGGCTAAGGCCGTCGGAATCGTCTTGATCCTCGTCCTCGCAGGGCTGCTCGTGCTTTGGGGGGTGCAGCGCTACGTCAGCGACCGGCTCACGCCCGACCCGACGACGATCGCCAGCGCGAGCCTTGAAGGACTGCGCGAGCAGAACCGCCTGTCGGCGTTCGCCGCGCGTTACGTCGCGGTCGTCACCTCGAAACAGTCGCAGCTCGGCTTTACCACCGAGAAGACGCTGATCATGCCCGGCATGGTCCGCTACGAAGTCGACATGGCCAAGCTGACCCAGTCCGATGTCGCGTGGGATGGCACTTCGAAGACGCTGTCCGTGCGCTTGCCGGCCGTCGAGGCCGATGGCCCGCAGGTCGATCTCAACGCGGTCCGTGAATATGGGTCGGGCGGCGTGCTGACCACGTTCACCGATGTCGAGAAGCGCCTCGACGCCGCCAACCGTCGCGCCGGCCAGATCGAATTGATCCGCCAGGCGCGCGAGCCCGCGATGATCAAGCTCGCGCGCGACGCGACGCGTCGTGCGGTCGAACGCAGTTTCGCGATGCCGCTGCGGGCTGCCGGAATCGACGCGACCGTCGCAGTGCGCTTCGCCGACGAGCCGACCGCGAACGCGGAACGCTGGGATACCTCGCGCTCGCTGCAGGACGTGCTAGGGAATCGTCGCTAGAAGACGGGCGCTAAACTCGGGATACGACCATGGAATTGAAGCAGAACTTCGCCGGCATCGACATACGCGCAGAGATCGAGCGCCTCCGCAAGGAGAAGAACGCCGTCATCCTCGCGCATTATTATCAGAAGCCAGAGCTTCAGGATCTGGCGGATTTCGTCGGCGACAGTCTGGACCTGTCGCGCAAGGCCGCGGCCACCGATGCCGACGTGATCGCATTCTGCGGCGTGCGGTTCATGGCCGAGACCGCCAAGATCCTGTCGCCCGACAAGATCGTCGTGCTCCCCGACATGGATGCCGGCTGCAGCCTCGAGGACAGCTGCCCGCCCGAGCAGTTCGCCGCCTTCCGCGCGAAGCACCCCGATCACATCGCGCTGACCTACATCAACTGCTCGACCGAGGTGAAGGCGCTCTCCGACATCATCGTCACCTCGTCGTCGGCGGACACGATCCTGGCGCAGATCCCGCCCGAGCAGAAGATCATCTTCGGCCCCGACCGCAATCTCGGCGGGTATCTCGCGCGGAAGACCGGCCGCGACATGCTGCTGTGGCCGGGCGTGTGCATCGTCCACGAGGCGTTCAGCGAAACCGAGCTGATGAAGCTCAAGGCGCAGCACCCCGGTGCGCCCGTGGTGGCGCACCCCGAATGCCCGCCGATCATTCTCGATCATGCTGACTATGTCGGCTCGACGCGCGGGATCCTCGATTATGCGCTCGCGATGCCCGGCGACACGCTGATCGTCGCGACCGAGCCGCACATCATCCACCAGATGGAAAAGGCGCTCCCGAACAAGCGCTTCATCGGTGCGCCCGGCGCGGACGGCAACTGCAACTGCAACATCTGCCCGTACATGGCGCTCAACACGCTCGAAAAGCTGTACGTCGCGCTACGCGATCTCTCGCCGCGGATCGAGATCGAGGAGGGGCTTCGGCTCCAGGCGAAGAAAAGCCTCGACCGCATGCTGTCGATGGCATCGAATACCGTCGGGAAGGGTGATCTCGGGCCGAAGTGACGGCCCGTTTCAATTGGCCGCCGTTCGGGCTGGATTATTCCAACCCGGCGCGGTCACATCAGGAATAGTTCAGATCAGGGCGCGCTCAGAGTGCCGGGACGTCGGCACCGCTCAACTGGGCGAGCGCCTGGTCGATATGGATGGCGGCAAGCGGCAGCTGCAGCGTATCGGCCAGCGTAAGAGCTTCGTCCAGCAGGGCATGCAGGCGTGCGGTATCGGCCATCGTGGTGGTGGGCATAAGAATATCCTCGGTAGTGATCGGCAAACCCTCGAAGTATCGAATGGTTCCTATACCGGAAAAATAATTCGATGAGTCGAATGAACCGTGAAGTCACTGTTCCGACCGTCTATTTTTTGGCACCGCGCGCCGAGCATCTTTTCGACGAACAATCCGGAGACGACAGGTGAAGACAGCATTGCCCGAGTCGTTCGATATCGACGCCTTCGTCGCGGCAACGCTGACCGAGGATCTCGGCACTATCGGCGACATAACCTCGGCCGCTGTGATTCCCGCCGACGCACGGTTCACCGGCGTCATGGGCAGCCGCGATCCGATCGTCGTCGCTGGCCTCGATCTCGCCGAAGCCTTCTTCCGCGCGCTGGACCCGGGCGTGCGGATCGAACGCCTCGTCCACGACGGGCAGCAGGTGGCCGCCGGCACCGAACTCATGCGGCTCGAAGGGGCAGGGCGCGCGATGCTGACGGCGGAGCGGTCCGCGCTCAACACCGTCCAGCATCTGTCGGGCATCGCCACGATGACGCGCGCGTATGTCGACGCGATCGAGGGCACCGGCGCGATCCTGCTCGACACGCGCAAGACGATCCCCGGCCTGCGCGTGCTGGAGAAATACGCGACCCGGATGGGCGGCGCGCAGAACCACCGCATGGGTCTGTGGGATGCCGCGATGATCAAGGACAATCATGTCGCGGTTGCCGGTGGCGTCGCCGAGGCGGTTCGTCGCGCAAAGGCCGCGGGAATCGCGCAGATCATCGTCGAGGTCGACCACATCGACCAGATCGAGCCGGCGCTGGAGGCGGGCGCGACGCATCTGCTGCTCGACAATATGCCGCCAGCGATGTTGCGCGACGCGGTGGCGCTCGTCGCCGGTCGTGTCCCCACCGAGGCATCGGGCGGCGTCAATCTCGACACCATCCGCGCGATTGCTGAATCTGGTGTGACCTATGTGTCGGTCGGCCGCTTGACGCAGTCGGCGCCCGCAGCAGATATAGGGCTGGACTTCGCGACCGTCGAATAGCTCCGCCAGATCCGGCGCGGGCCTTCGGCTGGCCAGGTCAGGGAGTAGGACCATGATCAGGCCGGTTGCCATCGTTCGCTACGAGCGCCTCTATTGGGCAGCGTTCATACTGGATACGGTCGTCGCGGCGATGACCTGGACGCAGCGCGAGGCGATCGTCACCGCCTATCCGGTACTCGCCAAGGCGACGTGGATATTGCCGACGTTCCAGGCCATCGGGATCGCGGTGACGGTGCTGCTCTGGTACTTCACCGCGCGCGCGCCGAGCGTCGTCGCGAAATGGGTGGTCGTGATCCTCGCGGCTTTGTCGACCTGGGCCGCCGTTCAGGCGCTTGCGACGCTCGCGACGGGTAGTGCGATCGTCGGCACGGCATCGATCCTCTCGCTCATCGCAGAAGCACTCTACGTCGCCGCCGCCGTCCACCTCTTCCGGCCCGGCAGCAAAGCCTGGTTCGGTGAGGACGACGACGCCGATTTCGACACGGATACCGACAGAGGGAACGTCGCATGATCTCCAGGCTGACCCTTGCCGCCGTGGTGATCGCGTTGCCGAGCGTCGTGCAGGCGCAGGCTTATCAATGCTCGACCCCCGCGTCGGTCGAGCGCGTCCGCCCGGACCTGCCGTCGGAGAGCCAGCCGAAGCGCGATATCCCGATCGGCAGCTACACGCTCGCGATCACTTGGGCGCCGCAATATTGCCGTGAGAATGGCGATCGCACCGGATCGACCTTCCAGTGCGGGGCGGGCAACCGGTTCGGCTTTACGCTGCACGGTCTGTGGCCGGACGGGGTCGGCAAGGACTGGCCACAATATTGTCATGACGCCGAGTTCGTCCCGCCGCCGGTGATCCGCGCGCATCTCTGCACGACGCCGTCCGCGCAGTTGCTCCAGCACGAATGGGCCAAGCACGGCACCTGTATGCCCGGCTATCGTCCGGCCAAGTATTTCAACCAGTCCGCCGGGCTGTACGGCAAGCTTCGGTATCCGGACATGGACGCGTTGTCGCGAGCACCGCTGACGGCGGGCCGGTTCGCTGCGGCGATGGCGGGGGCGAATCCCGGCCTGAAGCCCGACATGATGCGCGTCACCGCGACGAAGCAGGGCTGGCTCGACGAGGTCTGGATCTGCCTGGACCGCCGCTTCCGCTACCGCCGCTGCCCCGTGCATCAGGGCGGACTGAACCCGAGCGCACCGCTTCAGATCTGGCGCGGTAGCCGATAGGCGGTAGGTGGTCGCTAAATCAGCATGGTACGGGGCCCCACGCCACATTCCGTTCGTGCTGAGTAGAGACCGAGTAGCTCCGCAAGGAGCGTATCGAGGGCGCGTATCGAAGCATGGGTTACCCGCGCCAACCTGTCCTTCGATACGCCGTCTCGATACGCTCCGTTGGAGCTACTCGACGACTACTCGGGACGAACGGAAATGAGGAGCGATGCCCCTACCGCCGGTCCCTCAACCAAACCAGTACCGCCGCCAGCACGCCGACCCCAGTCCCAACCAGAAACCCAGGCGTCGCCTCCCCGATCGCAAAGCCGACCCCCGCACCGCCCAGCATCCCCAGCGCGACGAGGAACCCGCCCGCAGCGCTCGGGTCCTTGTGGGGGGGGAGGGTGTCGCGGGAAGTCGGATCGGCCATCGCCATGTCCTGCCACGCGCAGCCATGGGATGCCAGCCACACGGCACACCTGTTCCGCCCCCCGGACGAAACGTGGCGGAAATACGGCGTTAGATACTGTTCCGCAACGACAAGCCCGGCTAGGAGCCGGACATGGTGTTCCGCGTCGGGCGAGCCGGGCCGGCCGCCGTCTTTTTCGTTCTGACGACAGCGGGTGCGCTACCTTGCGCGGGCATACGTGCCGCAGGAGCACAAACCCCGTCTGTGCCGACGCAAACGCAAGCAACGCCAACCGCCGACCCACCGATGTCGCTCGACCCCAATTCGCCGCTCGCGCCGTTGCCAGACATCGGCGTCGCCTGGCCCGATCTCGCCACGTCGCCAATGGACCCGGCCGCCACGGTCGCTGCGGTCGATGCCAATGCGGAGAGCCGCTACGCCTGGCGGATCGACGGCATCGACGGGATCAACGACGCGTTGCTCCGCCAACGGTTCGCGCAGCTATCGACGCTCGACGCGAACGATCATCAGGCCGCCAACGCCGCGCAACTCGATCGTCGCGCACGCGAAGATGCCGATTTGCTCAACAGCCTGCTCCGCGCGGAAGGCTATTACGACGCCAACGTCGTCACGCGCGTCGAGCCGGGTGCGAAACCAATGGTCGTGCTCTCGGCCACCCCCGGCACGCTCTACAAGTTCAAGGGCGTGACGATCGACGGCATCGCCGCGGCAGGTGACAAGGCGCCGGGCCTGACGACTGCGTTCGGCGTGAAGCCCGAGGACCCGGTCAATTCCGATGCGATCGTCGCGGGGCAAGCCAAGCTGACGACGCAGATCGGCCGCGAGGGCTTCCCGTTCGCCAAGGTCGGCGATCCGGCGATCGTCGTCGACCATGCCACGCGCACAGCAACGCTCGACCTGTCCGTTCAACCCGGCGGCGCGCGCAAGTTCGGACAGGTCGTCGCGCTGCCCGGCAACCGCGTATTCGGCGCGGACCATGTCGCGGAAATCGCACGCTTCTCGCCCGGCGACCTTTACGACGCGACAAAGCTCGACGACCTCCGCCGCGCGCTGATCCAGACCAGTCTCGTCTCCGCGGTCGATCTCAAACCGGTCCAAGGTGCCACCCCCGACACCGTCGACATCGCCGTGAGGCTCGATCGCGCGCCGCCGCATACCGTCGCGGGCGAACTCGGCTACGGTACTGGCGAAGGCGCGCGCGCGGAACTCAGTTGGACGCATCGCAACCTGTTCCCGCCCGAAGGCGCGCTGACGTTGCGCGGCGTGCTGGGAACGCAGGAACAGCTCGGCTCGGTCGTCTTCCGTCGCAACAATTTCAAGGCACGAGACCGGGTGCTGACGCTCCAGGCGTCGGCCGCGCATACCAACCGCGACGCGTACGACGCGAAGACCTATTCGCTCGCCGGCACGCTGGAGCGCCAGACCAACATCTTCTTCCAGAAGACCTGGACATGGTCCGTGGGCGCCGAACTGCTCGCGTCGGACGAGCAGGACGTGATCCTCTCGACGGGCGCACCACGGCGCCGCACCTTCTTCATCGGCGCGCTGCCGACCAGCCTCAACTACGACGGCTCGGACGATCTGCTCAACCCAACGAGGGGCTTCCGCCTCGGCGGCCGGGTCAGCCCCGAAGTCTCGTTGCAGGGCTCGGTGTTCGGCTATGCGCGCACGCAGTTCGACGGCAGCGTGTACCAACCGTTCGGCGATCGGGTGGTGCTCGCCGCGCGCACCCGGCTCGGTACCATCGTCGGCGCGCCGCGTGACCAAGTCGCGCCGTCACGCCGCTTCTACGCCGGCGGCGGCGCGTCGGTGCGCGGTTACGGCTATCAGTCGATCGGCCCGCGCGATCCCAACAACGACCCGATCGGCGGCCGCAGCCTGACCGAATTCTCGATCGAGGCACGCGTCCGCGTCCTCGGCAGTTTCGGGATCGTGCCGTTCCTCGACGCGGGCAATATCTACACCTCGCCGCTGCCGAAATTCACCGGGCTGCAATACGGCACCGGCATCGGCGTGCGCTATTATTCGAACTTCGGCCCGATCCGCCTCGACGTCGGGACCCCGATCAACCCGCAGCCCGGCGACAGCCGCATCGCCGTCTACGTCTCGCTGGGGCAGGCATTTTGACCGAAGAGGTCACTCTTCCAAAGCGCCGGATCGCCTGGTGGCGGTGGATCGCAAGCGCGGTCATGGCGCTGCTCGCGATCGTCGGCGCGGCGTTGCTGATCGTCGACACCGATATCGGCCATCGTTTCGTCGCGGACCGGATCGCGGCGATCAAGACCGCCAACGGCCTGCGCTTCACGGTCGGTCGGATCGACGGCTCGCTATACGGCGACACGCGGCTGGTCGATCTGCGCGTGTACGATCTCGAAGGGCTGGTCTTCCAGGCGCCCAACGTCACGCTCGACTGGTCCCCGTTCGACTGGTTCTCGAACCGCCTCGAGATACGCCGCCTGATCGTCGATCGCGCGATCCTGACGCACACTCCGCGCACGCGCCCGTCGAAGAGCCGTGGCCCGATCCTCCCCGACTTCGACATCCATATCGGCAAGCTCTCGGTCGGCCGCCTCACGCTGGCGAAGCGCGTGCTCGGGACCGAGCGGATCGGGACGCTCGAAGGCCGCGCCGACATTCGCTCCGGCCGTGCACTCGTCGACCTCAAGGCACGCGTCGCCGGCAGCGACGATCTGAAGCTCCGGATCGACGCCGAGCCCGCACGCGACCGCTTCGACCTCGACGTCGCCGCGAAGGGGGCCGCAGGCGGCGTGCTCGCGCGGATGGTGAAGGCGAAGGGCCCGGTCGCGCTCGCGGTCACCGGCGACGGCAGTTGGGCGAAGTGGAACGGCCGCGCGAACGGCATCGTCGGCACGACGCGCGTCGTCGATCTCGCGCTCGCGCAGGTCGCCGGGCGCTACACGCTGTCGGGCACGCTCGCGCCGTCGTCGCTGCTCAAGGGGCGGCTGCAACGGCTGACGGCACCGCGCATCCTCGTCAACGGCAGTGCGGAGTTCGCCAACCGACGGCTCGACGGCCAGCTTTCACTCCGCACGCCCGCGCTGGCGATCGACACGACCGGGATCATCGATCTCGCCGCCAACGCCTATCGCGACGTGCGGATCAAGGCACGGTTGCTCCGGCCGCCCGCGCTGTTCGACAACATGACGGGCAACATGGTGGAATTGCGCGCGATCCTCGACGGCCCGTTCGCGACCGCGGCGTTCGACTATCGCCTCAACGCCAGCCGCTTCGCGTTCGACCAGACCGGATTCGAGAACGCCCACGCCGCCGGCAAGGGCCGCCTGTCCGCGGCACCCGTAACCGTCCCCATCCGCTTCACCGCCGCGCGCGTCACCGGGGTCGGCACCGTCGCGGGCGGGATCCTGCGCAACCTGTCGGTCGACGGACTGCTCCGCGTGACCCCGACGCTGCTCACCGGCGACGCGCTCAAGCTCCGGTCGGACAAGCTTACCGGCAGCATCAATCTCGCGGTCGACCTGCGCAACGGCCAGTTCGAGGTCGGCATCAACGGCGGGCTCGCCCGCTATCTGATCCCCGGTCTCGGCATCGTCGATGTGAAATCGACCCTGCGTGTCGTCCCCGGCCCGAACCGCAAGGGCACGCGCGTGATCGGGCAGGGCAGCGCGCAGATGGTGCGGCTCGACAACGCGTTCTTCCGCAGCCTCTCAGGCGGGTTGCCGCGGATCACCACCAACCTCGAACGCACCACCGACGGCGTGCTGCACTTCACCAACCTCGTGCTCACCGCGCCGCAGATCCGGCTGATCGGCAACGGCTATCGCAGGCGCGACGGCACCTTCCATTTCGAGGGCGGCGGGCGCCAGCAGACTTACGGCCCGGTGACGCTGAAACTCGACGGCCAGATCGAAAAGCCGACGCTCGACCTCGTCTTCGCCAGCCCGAACGCGACGCTCGGCCTGTCGAACGTCCGCGCGCATCTCGATCCGACGCCGCAGGGGTTTGCCTTCACCGCGGCGGGCGGATCGCGGCTCGGGCCGTTCACCACCAACGGCGCGATCCTGTTGCCACCCGGTGCGGATGCGACGATCGCCATCGCCGCGCTGAACGTTGCCGGCACCAAGGCGAGCGGGAACATCGCGGTCGTCGATGGCGGCTTTAACGGCGCACTCGCGGTTGCGGGCGGTGGTATCTCGGGCGAACTCCTGTTCCGCCCGGTCGGCCAGATCCAGCGCGTCGAAGGGCATCTCGCCGCGAAGGCCGCGACGCTCGACGGCATCGCGCTCCGCCAGGGCAAGCTCGATTTCGTCACGTTGCTCGATCCCGCCGGAACCTCGATCGAGGCGACCGCGACCGGCCTCGGCCTGCGTCGCGGCACGTTCAGCCTCGCGCGGTTCAACGGTTCCGCGTCGCTGCGCGGCGGCGTCGGCACGATCAAGGCATCGATCGCCGGCTCCCGCGGCCGCGCGTTCGATATCCAGAGCGTCACGCAGGTGACCGCCACGAGCTACGCGATCTCCGCGCAAGGCACGCTCGACGGCCGCCCGCTGAAACTGCTCACGCCGGCGGTTTTGACTCAGGAAGACGATGGCTGGCACCTCGCGCCGACCAGGCTCAGCTTCTCGGGCGGCGAGGCCCAGGTCGGCGGTCGCTTCACTGCCGCCAGCACCGCGATTGATGCCAGCCTGACGCGCATGCCGCTCGCGATCCTCGACATCGCCTATCCCGGGCTCGGTCTCAGTGGCAGCGCCTCGGGAAGCTTCACGATCGCGACCGCTAATGGTGCAGCCCCGACCGGCAAGGCGAACGTGACGATCCGCGGGCTCAGCCGCGCCGGCCTCGTCCTCTCGTCGCGCCCGATCGACGTCGGCGTCGCGGCGGTGCTCTCCCCCGACAAGCTCGGCCTGCGCGCGGTGATCGCGTCCGCCGGCAAGACGATCGGCCGCGCCCAGGCCCAACTCGCGCCGCTGGGGCAGGGAGACCTCGCCGCCCGGATCAGCAACGCACGCCTGTTCGGACAACTCCGCTACAGCGGCCCGGCCGACACGCTCTGGCGCCTCACCGGCGTCGAACTGTTCGACCTCTCGGGCCCGGTCGCGATCGGTGCGGACGTCGTCGGCACGCTCGCCAACCCGACCCTGCGCGGCGTCGTCCAGGCCAATGGCGCGCGGATCGAGAGCGCCACCACCGGCACCGTCCTTACCAACGTCCAGGCGACCGGCCGGTTCGGCGGTTCGCGGCTCGTGATCGACCGGTTCGGCGCGGACGCGGGCAAGGGCGGGCGCGTTACCGGCACCGGCCAGTTCGAATTCGCCGCCGCCGCCGGGATCGGCCTCGACCTCGCGCTGCAGGCCGACAAGGCGGTGATGATCAACCGCGACGACATCGGCGCGACCGTGTCCGGGCCGCTGACGTTCAAGTCGAACGGCTCGGGCGGCACGATCGCCGGCGACGTCGTGCTCGACAAGAGCCGCTATCGCCTCGGCCAGGCCACCGCTGCGAGCGCCGTTCCCCAACTCAACATCCGCGAGATCAACCTGCCCGACGGCGGCGAGGAAGTCGCGACGCCGACCAAGCCCTGGACGCTCGCGATCAAGGCGCGCGCGCCGAACCAGGTGATGGTCAGCGGGCTCGGTCTCACCAGCGAATGGTCCGCCAACCTCCAGATCGCCGGCCAGCCCGAGAACCCGGCGATCACCGGCCGCGCGACGCTGATCCGCGGCGACTATGAGTTTGCGGGCCGCCAGTTCGAGTTGGCGCGCGGCGTAATCCGCTTCGACGGGCAGGTGCCCGCGAACCCAGCTTTGGACATCGAGGCGAACGCGGACTCGACGGGCCTCAGCGCATCGATCCGCGTTACCGGCTACGCGCTGAAGCCCGAAATCGGATTCACCAGCACGCCAGCCTTGCCCGAGGACGAACTGCTCTCGCGGCTGCTGTTCGGCACCTCGATTACGAACCTGTCCGCGCCCGAAGCGTTGCAGCTGGCAGCGGCAGTCGCGGCATTGCAGGGCGGTGGCAGCGGCCTCAACCCGATCAACGCGGTGCGCCGCGCCGCCGGACTCGACCGCCTCCGCATCCTCCCCGCCGATCCGCAGACCGGGCAGGGCACCTCGATCGCGGCGGGCAAATACGTCACCCGGCGCCTCTATGCAGAGATCGTCACCGACGGTCAGGGCTATTCCGCCACGCAGGTCGAGTTCCAGGTCACCCGCTGGCTGTCATTGCTGTCGAGCATCTCCACACTCGGCCGCCAGAGCGCCAACGTCCGCGTGTCGAAGGATTATTGAAGGATGATCCTTCCGCGGTGCTGGGATAAAGACGAGACATGAAGCCCGTCATCTTCGGCCTGTCCGGCCCCGTCCTCACCCCCGCCGAACGCGCGTTCTTCGCCGAGTGCGAACCCGCCGGCTACATCCTGTTCAAGCGCAACATCGTCGACCGCGCGCAGGTGAGGGCGCTCACGGACTCGCTCCGTGTGCTAGCCGGACGCGACGACCTCGCGATCCTGATCGACCAGGAGGGCGGCCGCGTCGCGCGAATGGGACCGCCCGAATGGCCCGCATTCCCGGCAGGACCGGTGTTCGATGCAGCCTACGAACGCGCGCCCATGACCGCGATCCAGGCAGCACGCGCCAACGCGCAGGCGCTCGGCGTGATGCTCAGCGAGGTCGGGATCACCGTCGACTGCCTGCCGCTGCTCGACGTGTCGCAGTCGGACACCACCGAAGCCGTGGCCTCGCGCACGTTCGGCTCCGATCCCATGCGTGTTGCGGCTCTCGGCCGTGCGACACTGGAGGGGCTGGCCGAAGGCGGTGTGGTCGGTGTCGTCAAACACATGCCGGGCCACGGCCGCGCGATGGTCGACACGCACCACCACCTCCCGACCGTCACTGCGACCGATGCCGAACTCGAGATCGACATCGAACCGTTCCGTACCCTCAACCAGGCGCCGATGGGCATGACCTCGCATATCGTCTTCGACGCGTGGGACGCCGATCGCCCTACGACGCTGTCGCCGATCGTGATCGACGAGATCATTCGCGGGCGGATCGGCTTTGACGGCCTGCTGATGACCGACGACATCGACATGAAGGCGCTGTCCGGTACCGCCGGCGACAAGGCGGCCGGCGCGATCGCGGCTGGGTGCGATCTGGTGCTCGACTGCTGGGCGCGGATGGACGAGATGGTCGAGATCGCCGGGCGGCTGGGGGAAATCTCGGAGGCGTCGCTTGCGCGGCTTGATCGAGCAATGGCGTCGGTCGGGACGGGCAAAGGCGAGTTTGCAGAACTGATCGCAACACGAGACGCGCTACTTGCCAGCGCTTAACTCCCGATGCCCGAACCCCCGTTCGTCCTGAGTAGCTGCTGAGCTTGTCGAAGCGGCGTATCGAAGGACAGGTTGGCGGGTAAAACCTGTGCTTCGATACGCCGCTTCGATACGGCTCTGACGAGCCTGCTCAGTCGCTACTCAGCACGAACGGAATGGGGATGCGAACTGCTACGCGTTCCCCCCGTCACCCCAACCCCCGAGCCCGCTCGTCCCCGCGCAACGTCAGCACCTCGACCCCGCCACGCGTCACCGCCACCGTATGCTCGAACTGCGCCGAAAGCTTGCCGTCGTCGGTCACCACGGTCCACCCGTCATCCGCGGTCGACACTTTCCGCGTCCCCTGGTTGATCATCGGCTCGATCGTGAACACCATCCCCTCGCGCAGCGTCATGCCGGTCCCCGCGCGCCCGAAATTGAGCACCTGCGGCTCCTCGTGCATCTCGCGACCGATGCCGTGCCCGCAATAATCGCGCACCACCGCATAGCCGTGTTTCTTCGCATGCCGCTCGATCGCGAAGCCGATATCGCCGAGATGCGCGCCCGCCCGGACCTGCCGGATACCCTGCCACATCGCCTCCTGCGCGACCCGCACGAGGCGCTTTGCGGCGGGCGGAACGGTGCCCACCATATACGTCTTGCTCGAATCGGCGATGAACCCGTTCTTTTCCAGCGTGATGTCCAGATTGACGATGTCGCCGTCGCGGATGACATCGCGCGGGTTCGGCACGCCGTGGCAGACGACATGGTTGATCGAACTGTTCAGGACATATTCGAAGCCATATTGCCCCTTGCTCGCAGGCCGGGCGGCGAGGTCTTCGGTGATGTATCGATCGACCATGTCGTTGACCTGCAACGTCGACAGCCCTGCCAGCCCCTGCTCGTCGAGCATCCCGAACACCGACGCCAGCAGCGCGCCCGACACGCGCATCAGTGCCAGTTCGGCCAGCGTCTTCACCATCTCAGGCTGCCGTTTTGTCGGCGACGCGCACCGACGCGGCAGCGAGTTGCGCGGTGACGATATCGTTGAACGACAGCGTCGGGTTGGCCTCGGCGAGCATGCCGATCTTCATCCAGAACTCCGCCTGCGCATTGATCGACCGGCACAGCACCTGGCTCGCCCGCCGCGCGTCTTCGTGCAGCGCGTCGTCGATCTTCACGATACCCATTCAAGCCTCACATGCACTTTTACCATATGAAACGTATACGGTTCATATGGTTGCGCGTCAAACGTGAAGGGTGGCTGCTCGGCAGCGCGCGCTGTAGCGTCCGGCGATGGACGACGCGCAACTGACCCTGGATCTTGACGGATGGGAGGGCCCGCTCGACCTGCTGCTTTCGCTCGCGCGCGGGCAGAAGGTCGATCTGCGAAAAATCTCAATCCTCGCACTGGTCGAGCAGTATCTGGCGTACGTCGATTCCGCGCGCGCGCTGAAGCTCGAACTCGCCGCCGACTATCTCGTGATGGCGGCGTGGCTGGCGTATCTAAAGTCGGCGTTGCTCCTGCCACGCGACCCGCTTGCCGAGCCCGACCCGGAGGAACTCGCGCTGCGGCTCCAACTGAGGCTCGAACGCCTGAGTGCGATGCGCGAGGCTGGTGCCCGGCTGATGGCGCGCGATCGGACAGGGCGCGACGTGTTCCTGCGCGGCGCGCCCGAGGGGCTGCGGACGGTGCGCAAGGCCGCGTGGCAGGCGGAAATATTCGACCTGATCGCCGCGTACGGTCGCATTTCCGCGCGGACGCGGCCGGTGATGCATGTCGTCGCCGACCGCGAGGTGATGACGCTGGAGGCGGCGCTCGAGCGCGTGTCGATGCTGGTTGGCGAGCGGATCGACTGGAGCGTGATCGAAAGCTTCCTCCCCAAAGCGGGTGAGCGTTTGCGGCGATCGGCGCTGGCGTCGAGCTTCGTCGCGGCGCTCGAACTCGCGCGGCAAGGGAAGATCGAACTGCGGCAGGCGTCGCCCTTCGCGCCGCTGTATCTGAGAGCCCGCGCGTGACCCCACCCGACGACTTCGCGCGCGCTGTCGAGGCGGTGCTGTTCGCGGCCGAGACCCCGCTGACGCTCGACGCGATTCGCGCGCATGTCGGCACCGGCGACGTTCGAGCGGCGCTCGACCAGTTGACCGCCGACTATGCCGGCCGCGGCATCGCCATCGTCCGGCGCGGCGAGCGCTGGCAGTTCCAGACCGCACCCGACATGGCGCACATGCTCCGCCGGGACCGCGAGGAACCGCGCAAGCTCAGCCGCGCGGGGATCGAGACGCTGGCGATCATAGCGTACCACGAGCCCGTCACCCGCGCGGAAATCGAGGCGATTCGCGGCGTGCAGATCTCGAAGGGGACGCTCGACGTCCTGATGGAAGCGGGCTGGGTGAAGCCGGCCGGGCGGCGCGAAGTGCCGGGACGCCCGCTGATGTTCGCGACCATGCCTGCATTCCTTGTCCATTTCGGCCTCCAGAGCCGCCGCGACCTCCCCGGAATCGACGATTTGCGCGCCGCCGGGCTGCTCGATCCGGTCGATCTCGCCTTCGATCGGCTCGAAGATGGCGAAGATGACAGTCGGGATGGCGAGGTGGCTGGCAAAGCGGCAGGATGAGGCTTAGATAGGGTTCAGTTTCCAGGAGAATTGCCATGGGCGGTTTTAGCCCGATTCACTTGCTCGTTCTCGCGGTCGTCGCGATCCTCCTTCTCGGCGGCGGCCGATTCTCGAACCTGATGGGCGACGTCGCCAAGGGCGTGAAGAACTTCAAGAAGGGCATGTCCGAGAACGACGACGAAACGCCGGCCAAGCCATCGGCCCGGATCGAAGCGCAGAAGACTGCCGATCCCGCGTTCGATCGCGACGGCAATCGCGTCCGCGACGACCGTCCTGCCTGAAGCCGGCAGAGTTGACGACCCTAGATAGGCGCGGCTGAATGTTCGATATCGCGCCCTCCGAGTTTTTGCTCGTGGCCTTCGTCGCGCTCGTCGTGATCGGTCCGAAGGACCTGCCCAAGGCGATGCGCGTGGTCGGCTATTGGGTCGGCAAGGCGCGTGGCGTCGCGCGGCAGTTTCGCTCGGGCTTCGATTCGATGGTCCGCGAGGCTGAACTCGAAGAAATGGAAAAGCGCTGGGCGTCGGAGAACGAACGCATCATGCGCGAGCATCCGCAGACGGGCACGGACTCGACGGCCGATACCACGCAGGTGGTGCACTCGCCGGAGACGGAAGAGCATCGTCGCGATTATCGCTCCGTGGATCATACCGATGAGCCGGTGATGGTCGAAAAGCCGGTAGTAGCTGCCGCGTCGGAGCATGCTTCGCCGGTACCGGCCGAGCAGGAGCATAAGCCATTGGCGGATCGCGGTCCGGACCTCTTCGACGGACCGCTGGATACGCCGGCCGCGACCGCGCCCCATCCCGACGACAAGACCGGCAAGTCCGACGTGGCGTCATCGTGACCGCGGCGGCCGTGACTGCCCTCCATAACGCCGAAAGCCAGACATGAGCGAGATCGACGAAAGCCGGGCGCCGTTGCTCGACCATCTGATCGAGCTGCGGCGGCGGCTGCTCTATTGCATCGCCGCGCTGGTCGTGACGTTCGCGGTGGCGATGTATTTCGCCGAGAACATCTTCGGCTTCCTGGTTCACCCGCTGCTCGCTGCGGGTCAGAACAAGGTGATCTATACCGAGATCTTCGAGGCGTTCTTCGTCCAGATCAAGGTGGCGTTCTTCGCCGCGATGATGCTGTCGTTCCCGGTGATCGCGAACCAGGTGTGGCAGTTCGTTGCGCCGGGCCTGTACAAGAAGGAACGCGGCGCGCTGCTGCCGTTCATCCTCGCCACGCCGGTCCTGTTCCTCACGGGCGCCGCAATGGCCTATTACGTCGCGATCCCGATGGCGCTGCACTTCCTGCTCGGCTTCGACGGGATGGTCGGTGGCATCCACCGCGAAGCGCTGCCGGCGATCGGCAACTACCTCTCGTTCACGATGCAGTTCCTGTTCGGCTTCGGTATCTCGTTCCTGCTGCCGGTCCTGCTGATGCTGCTGGAACGGGCAGGGATCGTCACGCGCAAGCAACTGATCGGTGCTCGGCGCTATGCGATCGTCGCGGCGTTCGCGATCGCGGCGGTGCTGACACCGCCGGATATCGGCTCGCAGCTGCTGCTGGCGATCCCTCTGGTGATCCTGTACGAACTCGCGCTGATCGGCATCTGGTTCACCGAGCGTAGCCGGGCCAAGGCCAAGGCGGTCGAAGGTGAATCGACCGACATCGTCGAGAGTTGATCCGAGCCGCAGAGGCTATTCGAGAAGCAGGGCAGATACGAAAACGGGGCCCGGTGCATGCGCACCGGGCCCCGTTTCATTACGATAAGCGCAAAGGCTTACTTGGCGTTGTTCGCGGTCTTCGCGACGGTCTTGCCCGCCGAGCTCACGTCCTTGCCTGCGCCCTCGACCGTGTTGCATGCCGACACCATCAACGCGCTGGCTACAATCGCCAGTCCAACCAACTTACGCATGATACTTCCTCCAAGAAGGGCTTGAATGCCACGGGAGGGGGAATGTTCGGGGACGCCATTCGTTCCGCCGCTGGAACCAACGCACGGCAGGAAAAGGCTATTTTTGGAATAAAGGCCCGGCAGCATCACCAGGGGGGGGAGGGTGTGCTACCGGGCCTGTGTTCTGGATAGCGAGAGCGGGGGGGCATAAAGTCGCTATCCGAAGTGTAGAACGGCAACGGCGATGGTCGGTTCCCGCTTTTCTTCAAATCTATTCAATTAAATGCGTCTTTTGATATGGATTAGCCGACACTGCAGAAAACGCTTAGTCGCGCCCGGTAATGGCGAAGGCGATCTCGTACGCGCCGACCAGTGGATCGTGGTGGAGAGGCGACCGCAACTGGCGCGACAGGCCTTCCATGACGCGACCATAGCGCGACAAGGCCTCTCGGAATGCATCGCTCTCGACCAACGCGCGCGAAACGACGCGGACAACCGCCCGGTCCGGTTTGTCGGCAAGCTTGTCGGCCGGCTTCACCACGATCCTGATCTGCGCCGCAGGATCGCAGCTCATCGCAAGTTCGATCGTCTCCGTCACCAGAAACGCCAGCGCGACCGCGACGTCCTGGTTGACCAGATACGGATCGATATCGAGCGTGATGCCCAGGCCGTGCGAGCGATCCGACGCAGTCGCGCGGATATTGGCGGAAAGCTCGCCGATCATCGTCCGCAGGTTCAGGCCACGGTTTTCCTCGAGCTCGGCAAAGTGGTTGCGGTGAACCACGGCCAGCGCATCGACGCGGCGCTGGATCGACGAATAGGCAGCGGTGGCGTCAGGGCTGGGGGCGCTGCGGGCGTGAAAGTTGATCAGGCTGGAGATGACCTGAAGGTTGTTCTTCACGCGGTGGTGCACCTCGCGCGTAAGCTTGGTCTGGCGCACCAGCCCCTCGGCAAGGCCGGCCTCGTGCAGCGCAACCGTCCGGCTGATCGACTGGAAGGTTTCTCCCAGTTCGCGAATTTCCTGGGCGGGCAGGGTGTGGACGGTGCCGAAATCGAGTTCCTCGCCGGGGGTAAAGGCAGCGACCGCACCGCGCAGGCGACGAAGCGGGCGGATCAGAAGCCGGTCGACCACGAACCACGCGATGCTCGCCGCGGCGATCCACATCAGCAGCGGCAACAGCATCGCCACGATCAGCGACGACGTCACGGGTGCGCTGCGGATGCTCGTCCGCAACGCTAGCCCAGCGACGCCCAGTTCGGTCCGCATCGTCTCCATGCGATCGAGCGGGCGCTCGTCGGCAATCGTCTCGAGGTGAAGCGCGTCCTCGTCGAGCACGATCGCGCTGCTGAACGCGGACGCGCGCGTCGAGGGGCGCCCGATCTTCTCTAGGAAGGCACGGGGGAAGAAGGCGCGGGCGGACGTGTCGCCGCTGGGACCGGAAATCGCGAGGATCAGTCCATTGTCGGGGACGATCGCTGCGGCCACGGGCATGTTGTCCTGCCGCACGGTCACTGGGTTTGGTAGAGGCACGCCGCACAGTACATGGCCGGCGCGGTCGGTGATGATGAAGCGCGTACCGGCCGACGACTGCTGGGCGAACACGCCCTGAGCGCGTGCGCAGCTTGGGGCATCGGCAGGATCGGTCCCGAGCGCGTTCACCGCAACCCGAAGCGCGGTCATGTCGCCGACGAGTTCGATCGCGATGGCGCGCGCACTTTCGTCCGCCGTTACGCGCAACCGAGCACGCGCCTCTGCATCGGCCAGTCGCGTCGTCTGCAACGTGGCAAACACAGCGATCAAGGCCAACGGCAAGAGCGCCGCACTAATGATCAGGAAAAGTTTAGCGCCGGTGGGTAAACTGCCCATCGCGGACAGCAGGCGGCGTTTGTTTAGCGGCGCTGGCTCCGGGGAGGTCGTATCTGGAGCGGTCGCTATGGGCTCGCGGCCCACCGTCAGTCCAGCTTGCCGAGGAGTTCGAGAAGGTCGTCCGGGATCGTCTCGTCCACGGTCTTCTGATACACCGAGCGCAACGCCGAACCCATTTGTTGGTCCTTATCAGGGACCTTGGCGGGTTTCGTTGCAGGCACTGTCTTCTCCGTGTCGTGGCCCAAACTCAAAACTTCCCCCTGCACGACGCAAACCAATATGTGATGACGAGCAAAACTGCGCCCATGGGCACCGGACTACATACTCGCGAAAGATGTTCGTGAAACCAAATAGCATCTGGATGGTTCCACACCTGAGCGAAAAATACGCATCTCCGCTCGATCGCAGCCGATACCTGGCGGCGATGGCGTGGACACGGGGCATTTTCGACCGACACCATTGCAATGACGCGAGCCACCCGACACATGAGGGGCCGCGTAGGATCAGGGAGTATTCGTTACCCATGTCTCTTGGACAGCAACTTGCACCGCACCTTCCATTTTTGCGGCGCTACGGCCGGGCCCTGACCGGCAGCCAGATGCACGGCGACAAATACGTGCGCGCCACGCTCGAGGCGATCGTCGCCGCGCCCGAGGAATTTCCCCGCGACGTAGATCCCCGTCTCGGACTGTACCGTATGTTCCAGGCGATCTGGAACTCGGCGAACTTCGACGAAGTTGCCGACGAGACTGCCACCGATTCCGAAGGTCATGAAGCCGTCGCCCGCGCTCGCCTCGCCCGGATGACTCCGCTGTCGCGTCAGGCACTGCTGCTGACCGCGATGGAAGGCTTCACGCCTGAGGACGCCGCGTATCTGATTGAGGTCGATACAAGCGAAGTCGACGATCTGGTCGCGGATGCCTTGTCCGAGATCGAAAACCAGACCCGCGCGAAAGTTCTCATCATCGAGGACGAGCCGATCATCGCGATGGATATCGAGACGATCGTCCGCGATCTCGGCCACGACGTCACCGGCGTTGCGGTCACGCGTGACGAAGCCGTCGCCCTGGCGATGGAAATGCGTCCCGGCCTCGTCCTCGCGGACATCCAGCTCGCCGACGACAGCTCGGGCATCGACGCGGTCAAGGACATCCTGGCCGAATTCGAGGTCCCGGTGATCTTCATCACCGCGTTCCCAGAGCGCCTGCTGACCGGCGAGCGTCCCGAGCCGACGTTCCTGATCACCAAGCCGTTCCAGCGTTCGACCGTGAAGGCCGCGATCAGTCAGGCGCTGTTCTTCGACCAAGCGACCGTCCCGACCGCCTGACGGCGGCCACGCGTATCGGGTTCGTGACCGCAAGACGGTTACGGACCCAAAACGTTTTTCGTGAGTTTGGTGATTATGGCTGATCCGAACGAACCAATCCATATCGATACCGAGGACGCACGGGCTGGCTCCACGCCGCACATGACCCGGTACATCCTGGCGATCTCCCTCGTCTTGGTCATTGTTATCTTTGGCTTTATAATCCTGCGCTGAGCCGGATTATGAGCAGGTCGCTGGTATTTCCCGCGACCTGTGCCTATGTCTGTCGTCCGCGTACGGCAGTGTTTTATCGGGATTGATCGGATTACCATGACCCAGCCTGCTTCGCCCGTGGACGACGAAATGGATGATGTTGTCGAGCCGGTCGAGCATGTCTCCTTGTCGGATGCCGAGTTCAAGGTTCAGCTTGCCCAGGTAATCCCGCATTTGCGCGCGTTCGGTCGCTCGTTGTCGGGTAGCCGTGATCTTGCCGACGATCTCGTGCAGGAAACGCTGCTCAAGGCTTGGGCCGCGCGTCTTCGGTTCCAGGCCGGGACGAACATGCGCGCATGGACGTTCATCATCCTCCGGAACCTGTATCTCTCACAGATGCGCCGGGCACGCTTCAAGGGCGAGTGGGACGATCTGGTCGCCGACCGCATCCTTGCCGCGCCTGCGAGCCAGGATCGTCACGTCGAGCTAGGCGACATGCAGCGTGCACTGATGCATTTGCCTCAGCCGCAGCGCGAGGCTTTGATCCTCGTGGGCGCGGGTGGCTTCGCGTATGAAGAAGCCGCCGAAATCTGCAGCGTAGCTGTCGGGACGATCAAGAGCCGTGTAGCGCGGGGTCGCGTTGCCCTCGAAACGATCCTCACCGACGGTTCGCTACCATCGCGACGTGATCATGAGACAGATACGAGCAAGACCGCACTCGACTCGATCATGGGCGATGTCGAAGAACTCAGTCGCGGTCGCTAAACCCTATTAACGGGGGCCGCATCGCTCAGTTCAGGCGATGCGGCATCGCGTCCAGGCGGCGCAACATTATCATCATATCGTCGGGCATCGAGTGCGTGTCGTCGAACGCGCCACGTAGCACGTGACCGATCACGTCGGTCGCTTGGGGGCGGCGCACGACCTGCTGGCCGTTCTCTTCGCGCCTGATCGTGAGGAATGCGTAAGTCATGTTCGCTACAACGGGCCAATAGCGTTTTCGTTGCTTTGTCGTGACACGCGTAGGCAGCGGATTATAGCGATGGCGCATGGCTTTAGTCTCACCTGAACTGGCGATAAACGCCGCGCTCGACCGCGCAAGACTTTGGTCCCCATTCCTGGCGATGGTCCTCAACCGTGAGCCGGACTTGGCGCGATCGCTGGCGGCCGGCAAGCTGGACCTCTCCTTGTCGAGTGCCGAAGCCGACATGCCGGTCGCGCGTCGCCTGCGGATCGAACGGCGCGCAATGGCGCTCAACGTTGCGGTCGGCGATCTGGCAGGCGTTCTCGATCTTACCGCAGTAACTGGCGCGCTGACCCGCTTTGCCGACTATGCGCTCGACACCGCGATCTGCACCGCGATCGAGGAGCGGACCCCCGGCGCCGAACCACGCGGCTTCGTCGCGATCGCGCTCGGCAAGCAGGGCAGCAGCGAGCTCAATTATTCGTCCGACATCGATCCGATCCTGTTGTTCGACCCGGCGACGCTGCCAAGGCGCCCGCGCGAGGAGCCTGAAGAGGCGGCGGTCCGGATCGGCAAGCGCGTCGTCGAATTGCTCCAGGCGCGGGACGGCGACGGCTATGTCCTGCGCGTCGACCTCCGCCTGCGGCCATCACCCGAGATCACGCCCATCGCGCTGCCGGTCGATGCGGCGATCGGCTATTACGAAGCGCAAGCGCTGCCATGGGAGCGCGCCGCCTTCATTCGCGCGCGCGCCGCCGCCGGTGACATCGCGCTCGGCCAGCGATTTCTCGACGCGATCCGTCCGTTCGTGTGGCGTCGCGCGCTCGATTTCGGTGCCATCGGCGAGATCCGCGGCATCTCCGCGCGGATCCGCGATCATCATTCACAAGGCCAGGCATTCGGCCCCGGCTATGATCTCAAGCGTGGGCGCGGCGGCATCCGTGAGGCCGAGTTCTTCGCGCAGATCCACCAGCTGATCCACGGCGGCCGCGATCCCGCTCTTCGCGCGCCCGCCACCCGCGATGCACTCACCCGCCTAGCCGAAGCAGGCTGGATCGACACAGACGAATCGACTGCGTTGATCGACGGCTACACGTTGCTCCGAACGATCGAGCACCGCGTCCAGATGATCGACGACCGCCAGACCCATGCCTTGCCGACCGGCGATGCGCTCGACCGCGTGGCGAGACTACACGGGCTGGACGATTCGAGCGCGTTGTTGGCGCTGCTCGAACCGCGAGTCACGGTGACCGGCCGGATCTACGACGCGCTCGACGATACCGTCCGCCCCGCCTTCTCGCATGACGCGGTGACGTTGGAAGCCGACCTAGCTGCGGCAGGGTTCGACGAGCCCGAATCGGCGCGTCGGCGGATCGAGGCGTGGCGCGGTGGCGCCTATCCCGCACTGCGCAGTCCGGCCGCACGCGAGGCACTGGAGGCGGTATTGCCCACGCTCGTCCCCGCGCTCGCGGTTGCCCCTGTCCCGCAAGCGGCGCTACTTCGCCTCGACGCGTTGCTCGAACGCCTGCCGAGCGCGATCAACATCTTCCGCTTGCTGGAGGCACGTCCGGGCCTGGCGACGTTGCTTGCCGCGATCCTCAGCCATGCGCCCACGCTCGCGGACGATCTCGGGCGTCGCCCCGATCTGCTCGACGGACTGATCGATGCGACCGCGTTCGAGCCGGTCGGCGACGTCGCGGCGCTCGAAGCGATCATGCGCGCGGGTGAGGCGGGCGGCGACTATCAGTCCCGGCTCGACCATGTCCGGCGCGTCGTCGGCGAGCTGCGATTCGCGCTCGGGGCACAGATTGTCGCCGGTGCGTCCGATCCGCTCGATGTCGCGGCGGGCTATGCACGGGTCGCTGAGGCGGCGATCGGCGTCCTCGCAACCGCGACGATCGACGAGTTCGCCAAGGTCCATGGCCGCGTGCCGGACAGCGAACTCGTGGTGCTGGCGCTCGGTCGGATGGGCGGCGCGATGCTCACGCACGCGTCCGATCTCGACCTCATCTATCTGTTTACGGGCGATTTCGCCGCAGAGTCCGATGGTCCGAAACCGCTCGGCGCAACGCTCTACTACAACCGTCTCGCCCAGCGGCTGACCGGCGCGCTGTCGGTCGCGACGGCGGCGGGCCCGCTGTATCAGATCGACACCCGGTTGCGGCCATCGGGCGGGCAGGGGCCGCTGGTCGTCACGCTCGACAGCTTCTCCCGCTACCAGCGCGAGGATGCCTGGACCTGGGAGCACATGGCGCTCACCCGCGCCCGCCCGGTATTCGGATCGGCCGTAGCTCGGGATGCGGTGGCGGCGATCGTCCGCGACGTGCTCGAAGGCGATCGACCGGCGCGTGACGTGATCGCCGACGCGCGAACGATGCGCAGCGACATGGCCGCGCACAAGCCGCCCAAGGGCGCACTCGATGCCAAGCTGCTTCCCGGTGGCCTCGTCGATCTCGAATTCGCGACCCACGTCGTTCAGCTCGTGAACAGGGCCGGCTTCGATCCCAATCTCGGCACCGCGATCGACGCGTTGATCCGATTGGACCTTGTCCCGCCGTCGCTCCGCCCGGCGCACGACGTCCTCACGCGTTTGCTCGTGACGTTGCGGCTCGTCGCACCCGATGCCGCGCCGCCAGGGCATGCCACGGAGGATCTCATCGCCCGCGCGATCGGCGTGACGGACTGGGCAGCGGTGGTTGCCACGCTCGAAACGACGCGGCAGGAGGTGCGCTGGTTTTGGGCGCAGGTGACGGGAGAGCAGGATGGATGAAGGTTCGATGATCCCCGACGTATCGGTGACGATCGATGACGCCGTGGTTTCGCTGGCAAGCCTCGGCGCGCCGCTGGTGGTGTATTTCTACCCGAAGGACGACACGGCAGGTTGCACCACCGAAGCGAAGGACTTTTCCGCGCTTTCCGACGCGTTCGCAGCCGCGGGCGTAACCGTCGTCGGCGTGTCGAAGGACAGTGCCGCATCGCACGTAAAATTCACGGCAAAACATGGACTTGCGGTCCGGCTTGCCAGCGATGTCGAAGGTGTTGCCTGCGAGGCTTTCGGCGTGTGGGTCGAGAAGGCGATGTACGGCCGCAAGTACATGGGCATCGAGCGCGCGACGTTCCTGTTCGGCGCCGACGGCACGCTGGCCAAGGCGTGGCACAAGGTCCGCGTGGCGGGGCATGCCGAGACGGTTCTGGCCGCCGCCAAGGCGCTCTGAACAGCCCGCAGTAACGTTCGGAGATTCGCCGACATTTCGCGTCCGATGTCGTCGGCGGCTTACTGTTCCCTCGCAATCGTCCCAATTCGCATCAACTCGCCGCAGCAACCTGCCGCTCCGCCGCGCCGACCGCGCGGGGCTATTGCCCGGAACGGCGGTATCCGGCCTAACCCAGACTGTCTGGTGCGCGGAGGGGCTGCGAGTCAGGACAGAGTTTCGGAGCCGTCCGCCTTGAAGCGAACGGCCCTGCATTTTTGTGTCGGGGACCAATGGTCGAATTTACCGCAGCAGCCATCGTGACGCGCCTCAAGGCCGTGTCGATGGTGTCCAAGTCGTTCACGTTTCGCCGACTGGCGATCGCCGCAACAGTGATGGGGATGACCACGGTCGGCGCGACTGCCGAGGCCCAGGTCGTCGCTTCCAAAATAGCGCATAACGTTGCTGCAACCGGTGGTCCGATGATCGCCGCGAATGCCGAGGAAGCCACCGCCGATCTCCGCGCCGACGCGCAGTTCCGCACGCTGTTCCAGACCTGGAAGAAGCTCGATGCGACACAACAGGGCGTGATCGCGATCCCGTCGGTCCAGCCGGTCCACTCGCTCTCGTTCACCAGCAATTTCGGCATCCGCTCCGATCCGTTCCGCGGCACCGCGGCGATGCATGCCGGCGTCGATATTCCCGGTCCGATCGGCACGCCGATCTACGCCACAGCCGACGGCATCATCGCGCACGCCGGTCGCCAGGGCGGCTACGGCAACATGGTCGAGATCAGCCACGGCAAGGGCATCGCGACGCGCTACGGCCATCTCTCGAAGATCCTCGTCGGCGACAACGCTCGCGTCGTTCGTGGCCAGCTGATCGCGCTGATGGGTTCGACCGGCCGCTCGACCGGCTCGCATCTCCATTACGAAGTCCGCATCGATGGCCACGCGGTCAACCCGGTGCCGTTCCTGACCACCGCCGATTATCTCCTCGCCGCACAGGACCGCTCGGTAAACGCGATCCCCGTCTCCACCAGCGGCCCCGCCGCGCAGGACTGATCAACCCCAAGGTTGCCGCGGATAGCGCAACCTCCTATCTCCAGCGCATGGCAACGCTGGTCCAAGACATCATCCTCACCCCCTCCGCCGCGGCGCGCGTCGCGGCGATCGCCGTCAAGCAGGGGAAGCCGGCGATCCTGCGACTCTCTGTCGACGGCGGCGGTTGTTCCGGGTTCCAGTACAAGTTCGGGTTCGCCGATTCGGTCGAGTCCGATGACGTGATCGCCGAGCATGATGGCGTGAAGCTCGTCGTCGACAGCGTCAGCATCGATCTCGTCCGTGGCTGCGCGGTCGATTACGTCGAGTCGCTCGCCGGTGCGGCATTCAAGGTCGAGAACCCCAACGCCGCGTCGGGTTGCGGCTGCGGCTCCAGCTTCTCGGTCTGAGACTGCCATGAAAATCGTCACGTACAACGTCAACGGCATCAAGGCGCGGTTGCCGCGGCTTATCGAGTATCTCACCGAAGACCAGCCCGACATCGTCTGTCTCCAGGAACTGAAGTCGAGCGACGACACCTTCCCGATCGCCGACATCGAAGCCGCCGGCTACGGCGCGGTCTGGCACGGACAGAAGGCCTGGAACGGCGTCGCGATCCTCGCGAAGAGCGACACGCCCGTCGTGCGCCAGCGCGGTCTCGAAGGCGAACCAGAGGACGAGCACAGCCGCTATATCGAGGCGGAGATCGACGGACTGATCGTCGCCGCTCTCTACCTCCCCAACGGCAACCCGCAGCCCGGCCCCAAATTCGACTACAAGCTCCGCTGGATGGACCGCCTCGCGGCCCGCGCGCGCGTCCTGCTCGCGGAGGAAAAGCCGGCCATCCTCGCCGGCGACTACAACGTCATCGCCAACGACGACGACACCTTCTCGGTCCGCACGATGCAGGACGACGCGCTGATGCAGCCCGAGAGCCGCGAGCATTACCGCGCGCTCGTCGCACAAGGCTGGACCGACGCGCTGCGTACGCAATTCCCCAAGGGCGGCGTCTGGACGTTCTGGGATTACCAGGCAGGTGCCTGGCAGCGCGACGCCGGGTTCCGGATCGATCACCTGCTGCTGAGCCCGCAGGCCGCCGACCGGATGATCGATGCCGGCGTCGACAAGGCCTATCGCGGTCGCGAAAAGGCCAGCGACCACGCGCCGACCTGGGTTCGCCTGCGATGAGGCGGCTGCTTCTCGGTATCGCCCTGGCGAGCCTGTCCGGTGCTGCGATGGCGCAAGACCGCGAATATTGCCCCGATCGTCCTGGCATCGATACGCCCGCCTGCACGATCGCGCCGGGCAAGATTTCGGTCGAGACGTCGATTGCGGACTGGACGCGCGACGATCAGCCGGGCTCGCGCGAGGATAATATCCTGTTCGGCGATACGCTGGTTCGCGTCGGCGTCAGCGACTCGATCGAGGCGCGGGTTGGCTGGACGCCGTTTGGGCACGACCGGATGCGCGATTCGACCGGGGTCGATACGGTGAACGGTGTCGGCGACGTGTCGCTCGGGATGAAGGCGAACCTCCATAATCCCGACGGCGCCGGCTTGTCGGTATCGGTGCTGCCGTTCGTGACGCTGCCGGTTGGCCGCTCGTCGATCGGCGCCGGCGATTGGGGCGCAGGGTTCCTCGTTCCCGTGACCTACGAAATCTCCGACACGGTCTCGCTCGACCTCACGCCGGAAATCGATGCGGCGGTCGACCAAGACGGCAATGGCCGGCATCTCGCGTACAGTTCGACCGCTGGCCTGGCGGTGAAACTCGACAAGGCCTTCACGCTGACCGGCGAGATGCAGGCGCTCCGCGATGACGATCCCCAGGAGCATGAGACGCAGGCCGTCGCGGCGTTGTCGCTGGCCTGGATGGCGAACGACAATCTCCAGTTCGACATATTCGGTGCGGCGGGGTTGAACGCGAACACCCCGGATGCGCGGGTCTACGCCGGCATATCCCGGCGGTTCTAGATGCTGGCCGGCTTGCTCCTGCTGCAAGCGGTAGCCGGGCCGCCGCTTCCACCCGAATTGCGCAAGCGGCCTGTTAGGTCGACGATGCCGTGTCCGGTCCAGACCGACCCCGATGGCGAAATTATCGTCTGTGCTCGTTCGATCGACCAAAGGTTGGCGACGCTATCGGCGCCAGTCCAACCGCCGAGGGGTGATCCGCTGTCGTTCCGGCTGCCGGGTGGCGGCAAGGGGAACGTCCACGCGATCCGAACGCAGCTACCCGGCGCAAGCGGGCAGGGGGCCGCGGTGACGCTCAAGATGCCCTTCGGTAAGGAGAAGCGGGAGTAGGGCGGCGCGACAATGCCGAGCAGTCCTCGCCTCCTTGTTCTCCCGCGAAGGGGAACACGCTATCTCAGGCCGAGAACGCTTCCCGCTCTTACCTAAAGCACCCGCTCGTACACCTGGTACACCTTGTTCACCCGGCTCTCGATCGTCTCGGCGATCGACCGCATCCCCTGGTTGTCATCCAGGATCCAGCCGATCTCCGCACGCTGCGCGCCGTAATTCTCGACCGAGGCACGACGGATATATTCGATCATCATGAAGGCCAGCTGGCTTGCCATACGCGACGCCTGCAGCTCCTTCACCACCCCCATCAACGGCACGCGCACCGTCCGCACCTTGGGTTTGCGCAACCACCACAACAGCTTCGCCCAACCGAACGGCAACAGGCTGCCGTTCAGCGGCTTGATCGCCTCGTTCAGGTCCGGCAGCGTGATCATGAACGCAACCGGCTTCCCGTCCAGCTCGGCAATCCGGATCAGGTCGTTGAAGACGATCGGCTTCAGCTTCACGCCGACGTCCTTGATCTCCGGCGGGGTCAGCGGCACGAACCCCCAATTGTCGCGCCACGCGTCGTTGAGGATCGACAGGATGATCGCCGCCTCCTCTTCGAACTTGGTCTTGTCGACGTTACGGACGCTGATCCGCGGGTTCTTCTCGCCCGACTTGATAATCCGCTGGACGATCGGCGGGAACTGCTTGGTGACGTCGACCTCATAGGTCATCAGCTGCTTGATCGGGCGATACTGCGCCCACTCGATCCAGCCGCGATATTCCCGCTTGGCGTGCCCCATCATGATCGTCGGCGGATGATCGTAACCGTCGATCAGCAGGCCCGGCTCCTCCCAGATCGACATGCTGATCGGCCCGAGCGCGCGCGTCATGCCCTGCTCGCGCAGCCACGCCTCGGCGCGCTCCAGCAGCGCCTGGAACACGTCTTGCCGCTCCGCTTCCATCAGCCCCCATTGGCCGACGCCGGGCCCGAACCCCTGCTCGGGCGGCATCGTCAGCGCGAGCGTATCGATATGCGCCGAAATGCGCCCGACCACGCGGCCGTCCTCCTCGGCCAGGAACAACTGCGCCTTGGCATGGCTGAACCAGCCGTTCTTCTCGGGCGTGATCAGTCCCAGCGCTTCCGACTTCAAAGGCGGCACCCAATTGGGATCGTCGGCATAGAGACGGAACGGCAGATCGATGAAGATCTTGCGGTCCTTCTTGGTCTCGACCGGTCGAATGATGAGCTTGGCCATGTCGTGTTCCCGAATACGCTGTTGCGCGTGTCTACCCAGCGAAGCGAATAAAGGCGAGTGACACGTGCGTCATCGCAAGACCCTGTCAGAGTGATCGGGTTTCCTCCGGCACGGCGGCATCCGCGCGGCCTGTAAATGCCACGGTACCGCCACTATCTTCGGGCAATGGATATGCCCATGGACACATCGCTCAGCCTCGCTCGCGGCACGGCCGCTCCAGCTTCCATTCCCGCGGGTTCGTCCCGTGTCGGAGGGATTGAGCGCGTTGCCGACGACAAGGCGATGCTGCGTGCAGCCGCAGACCTGACGCGCGATCTGGTGAAGCCGCGCCCGGCAATCTACTGGGCCGACCTGATCGCATCGATGGTTGTCGGCTATGGTGCACTGGCGGTGGCGGCCATCTCGACGTCGACGCCGGTGGTGATCGTTGCCGGCATCGTGGCGATGCTGGGGCTCTACCGCGGTCTGAGCTTCATTCACGAAGTCAGCCACATGAAGCATGCGTCCGTCCCGAACTTCCGGCTCGGCTGGAACGTGCTGGTCGGCATTCCGCTGTTGACCCCGTCCTTCATGTACGAGGGCGTCCACAACCTCCATCACGCCAAGACGCGGTACGGCACGGTCGAGGATCCCGAATATCTTCCGCTCGCGCTGATGAAGCCGTGGACACTGCCGCTGTTCATCGTCGTATCGGCGCTCGCGCCGATCGCGCTGCTGATCCGGTTCGCGATCCTGTCGCCGATCTCGCTACTGTCGCCCAAGCTGCGGACGATGATCGTGGAACGCTATTCGGCGCTCGCGATCAACCCGCAGTTCCGCCGCCGCGCGCCCGAAGGCGAAGCGAAGGCCTATTGGGATCGACTCGAGATTGCCGCGAGCCTGTGGGCGATCACGCTGATCGCGATCACCGTGACTGGCGTGCTGCCGCTCCGTGCGTTCGTGACGATCTTCGCGGTCGCATCGGCGTTCGCGGTGCTTAACCAAGTCCGCACGCTGGTCGCGCATCTGTGGGAGAATGACGGCGAGCCGATGACGGTGACCGCGCAGTATCTCGACACGGTCAACGTCCCGCCGCCGGCGTTGCTGCCCGCGCTTTGGGCACCTGTGGGTCTGCGCTACCACGCGCTGCATCACCTGTTGCCGGGTCTACCCTACCACGCACTGGGCGAGGCTCACCGGCGGATCACCGTCGAACTCGACGCGCTCTCGCCGTATCACAAGGCGAGCTATCCCGGTCTGCCCGGTCTGGTGAGTAAGATCGCACGCAGCACGATGGTCCGCCGCTGATCAGAATGCCGGGCCGGTCCCGAGTGACTGGCCCAACAGTCCAGATTATTTCGCAGCGTCGAACTGCTTGAGCGCCATGACCGCGTTGCGTCCGACATCGGTCGTCGGCGACAATTTCGCAGCCGTTCCCCATGCCTCCCGCGCAGCCGCTTCGTCGCCAGCCGACGCCGCGATGTTCCCCGCTTCCAACTGAACCGACGCATCGTCGGCCGAGCGCTTCAAGGCCTGTGCGATATCTGCTTTGGCGCGCGGAATGTTGCTCATCCGACGGGCTAGCGTCGCCGACAACAGCCACGCGAGCGGGTCGGCGCCGGCGGTCGTCAGCGCAAGATCGAGATCGCTCCGCGCCGCATCAAGCTCGCCCGCCGCGACCAGCGCGCGCGCATGATCCAGTTGCGCTTCACCGAGCGGCAGTCCGGTCAGCGACCCCGCGGTAAGCGCGGAATCGAGCGCGACACGCGCCTTGGCGGGCTGCCCCGAGGCGAGCCATGCATTGCCCGCCTGTGCCCAATAATTTGCGGCGCGCGTGTCCTTCGCGATCTGAGCCTCCCGCGCCGCTTCCTCGAATTCGGCTGCCGCCGACGGCCAGTTCTTTTCGGCGGCGAAGGCGAGCCCGGCGCATTGCCGCGCGAAATACCGTCCCCCGCTGATCCGCCAGCGGCCCGCCTCGGCGCGTGCAGCGGCGGGGTCGCTTTGCGTCAGGCCGGCGCAGTGAGCGAACCGACCACCCTGCGCATCGACAGGGTCGGCAGCAGGGGCGGTGGCTGGACTGGGGGCGGCGGCCTGCGCAGCGGCAAGCAACACTATCAGGATCATAAGGCGGCGATCACATCCTCCACCGCCCGGATGATGAGGGAGATGTCGCTGTCACGCGACAGGCGGTGGTCGCCGTCCTTGACCAGCCACGTCTGCACGTCGGCTGAACGCAACAGCTCGGCGAGGCGTGCGGTGCGGTGCCACGGCACGTCCGGATCGCGCTGCCCTTGTACCAGCCGCACCGGGCCGTCGAACGCGATCTCGCCGAACATCAGCCGGTTGGCCTCGCCCGACGACCAGAAGGGGCGCGTATAGACGGTCGGCTCGGGACCATAGGGGTTCTTGCGCTCGATCCGGCCGTTGCTGAGCAGCGCCATCTTCTCGTCGGTGGTGAAGCCCCAGTCGGTGAAGTCGGGTGCCGGTGCGATGCCGACCAGCCCCTTCACCAGATCGGGCCGCATCTTCGCCGCCAGCAGCATCAGCCAGCCGCCCATCGACGATCCGACGAGGATCGCCGAATCCTCCGCCAGCGCATCGATCATCGCCAGCACGTCGTCGCGCCAGTCGACCAGGGTCTGGTCCTCGAACGCGCCTTCGCTCTGCCCGCACCCGCCATAGTCAAACCGCAGGAACGCCCGCCCTTCGGACTTCGCCCACGCTTCCAGCGTTACCGCCTTGGTCCCCATCATGTCGGACGCATAGCCCGACAGGAACACGATCGTCGGACCGGTACCCGGTGTATGATGATAGGCGAGGCGAGGGCGCTCTCTGGCGGGCGGCGTGGCGGCGATGGCGTCGGTCATGCCCCGGCTTTAGACCGTCTTGGAGGAGCTGGTGAAGATGTCTTCGATCGCAATCTCGAACAGTTCGGCGATCTTGAACGCGAGCGGGAGCGACGGATCATACCGCCCCGTCTCGATCGCATTGACGCTCTGCCGCGAGACTTCGAGGCGATCGGCAAGGTCACCCTGGCTCCAGTCCCGCTCGGCGCGCAGCACCTTGAGGCGGTTCTTCATGAGCGACCGGTCCGCACCGCGAAGATATTGACACAACCGCCCAGCATTAGTCCGGCAAACCACAGGATACCGGCTGCATAGGCGGGAATGTGCACAGCCAAGCCGAAGCTTTCTAGAAATCCCCAGATCGTCGTCGCCGAAAGCATGAAGCCAGTCGCTATCAGCGTCTGTCGGATCGTGAGCATTCGGACATATTCGTCTGGCTCGTCAGTGAGATAGCGACCCCAGGCCAGAAAAATTCCGACCAGTGGCAGCGCCGGCAGGATGGCGGCGGCATACGCGAGGGCCCCGTGGGGCGGACGGGTCCTGAACAGAGCAACGATGCCAAACAGCGCGCCGATGTAAGCGAGGCTGAGGCCCAACACAGTGTAATTGTAACGGCGGAGAGCGGGACTCTTATGCATGGTCAAGTGTCCTTTCGAATCGGTAAAGGAAACTTGTCATGCCATAATAAGCGAGTCAATGTCGCTTTACACAAGCTTGCCTAATCGTCGGTAGGGGAGCGCCCAGCCGGCGCAGGGGCACGCGGCCTCAACCCGGCCGCGAACGCGTCCTGGGCGTGACTTTATCCTAACCTTTGGAGCCGGCGGGCTTCCGAAGCATCGTCAGATGATGAATTCGACCGTCTTCATCTGCGTCTGATCGGCCGCGACCGCGCCGCGCTTCAGCACCATCTGGCGGTGCAGTTCGGCGACCGTGTCGCTCCCTCGTGTCTTGCACAGCGCCGGCACGAACGCATGGACCAGCGCGCCGAGGCCGCCCTTGATCATCGTCACGCCGAAGCGTCCGGCGACGCCGAAATGCTCGACATAGCTCTCCCCGACGGTGGCAGGGTGGTCGAGGAACAAGCGGCGGAACATGGCGGTCTCCTGTCCTGCTCTGTATCAGGTAGCGGCCAAGGCGTCGACCATTCCCGCCGCCAGCACGCTCAGCGTGTCATCGCGCGCGCCCATCACCACGATCCGGTCGCCCGGCCTTGCCTCCGCGACCAGCGCCGCGGCGGCCTCGGCACGGTCGGCGACATGCCGCGCGTCCCGACCACCCTCGACGATCTGCCCGACGATGTCCGCGCTAGTGACCTCCCGCGCGACCGTCCCACCATAATAGGCGGGATCTGGCAGGACGAGCACGTCGTCCTCCGCCATCCGCCCGACGAACGTCGCGACGAGTTCGCGGCCCATCACCTTCAACGGGCCATAGCCATGCGGCTGGAAGAGCAGCAGCAGCCGACCGGGAAAGGCGTGAAGCGTGTCGAGCGTCGCGGCGATCTTGTCCGGGTTGTGCCCGAAATCGTCGATCACCGAGACCCCGCCGGCCTCGCCGACCAGATCGAAGCGCCGTCGCAGGCCTGTGAACCCGGCGATCGCCTTCGCCGCATCGGCGAGCGACACATCCGCCGCCATCGCCGCCCCGATCGCCGCGAGAGCGTTCGACACGTTATGCCGCCCAGGCACGGCGAGCTTCACCGGCGTCCGAACGCCACGCGAGACGATGTCGAAGCGGATCGCGAACGGCTCCGGCTTCAGATTCTCGGCCCGCAGATCGGCCGAAGCATCGATCGCAAAGGTGGTGATCTGACCCCGCGGCAGCCGCGCCGCGAGCGCCGCCGCATCGGGATCGTTCGCATTCACCACCGCCGTCTCGGCCTTCGCGACGAAGTCCCCGAACAGCACGCGTAGCTCCTCCAGCGACTTGTGGTCGAGACTGACGTTGTTCAGCACCGCGATCTTCGGCGCATAGCCGGCGATCGACCCGTCGCTCTCATCCACTTCGCTGACGAAAGCCTCACCCTCTCCGACCAGCGCGCTGGCGAACGGGGCGTCAGGCGTGGCGAAGTTCTTCATCACCGCCCCGTTCATCACCGTCGGATCGCGCCCGACAGCATGCAGGATCCACCCGATCATCCCGGTAACGGTCGACTTGCCGCTCGTGCCCGCGACACCGATCGGCAGGCGGCTGTCGTTGAACAGCGACGCCAGCATCGCCGCGCGGGTCGAGCGGGTGCAGCCGAGCGCATCCGCCGCAACCATGTCGGGAACGGTCGCCTCGATCGCCGCGGAGGCGATCACGAGCTGGTCGGCCGAGACGATCCCGCTGCCATCCTGCGGGAACAGCGCGACGCCCTTCGCGGCGAGGTCGTCGAACTTGGCGGGAACGCGGCCCTGGTCGAGGTTGCGGTCCGAACCCGCGACGGTCGCGCCACGGCCGGCGAGGATCATCGCGAGCGGCATCATGCCGCTGCCGCCGATGCCGACGAAGAAACAGGGTTTGCTGATATCCATCGGCCCGCGATATGGGCGGTTTGGTAACGGGGCAAGGTCGGGAACACGAACAATGCGCATCGGTGTCCTCGCCGCGTCGAGCCGGACCAATCCCGCGGCGATCGCCAAGATCACGGCGTATGCGGCGACGGCGTTCCCCGAGGTCGAGCTGGTCTTCCACCCGCAATGCCTGGAGACCGACGGCCACTTCGCCGGTTCCGATTTCCGCAGGGCGGCGGCATTCCTAGAATATGCCAACGATCCCACATTCGACGCGATCTGGTTCCTCCGTGGTGGCTATGGTTCGAACCGCATCCTGGCGATGGTCATGCCCGAGCTCGGCCGCGCCGCTCGCCACAAGACCTTTCTCGGCTATTCCGACGTCGGCTTCCTCCTCGGCGCTCTCTACGCCAGGCGGATCGGGCGGCCGGTGCACGGCCCGATGGTCAGCGACGTCAACCGTCATGACGGAGAAGCGACGGTCGCGCGATCACTCGGCTGGATGGTGCGCGGCGATCGGGCCGGGCTGGAGCCGGGACTGAACGGGCAACCGTCGGCCGCCTTCAACCTCAGCATCCTCACCTCGCTGATCGGTACGCCGTGGCTGCCCGACCTGACCGACCACGTCCTGATCGTCGAAGAGGTGTCCGAACCGATGTACGCGATCGACCGCATGCTATTTAAAGTCGCCAACGCCACGCAGTTGAAGGGCATCGCCGGCCTGCGCCTCGGCGCCGTGACCGCGGTCCAGGAGAATGATCCACCCTGGGGCGAGACGCTCGATTACATGATGGTGCGGTGGAGCCGCGACATGGGCGTGCCGTATCTCGGCCGCGCGGAGGTCGGCCACACACAGGCAAACCATGTCGTCCCGTTCGGGGTAGCGTGACGTTCGACGCCGGCTTGCCTATATAGGGTGTGCGACGGCATAAGCCGCGGCTCTTCCAACACCAGAAAGTCCTCCATGTCCGCCATGTTCCGAATCACGCTGCCCGACGGTTCCGTCCGCGAGGTTGCGCCCGGGACTACCCCCGCGGATGTCGCCGCCGCGATCGGGCCGGGCCTCGCCAAGGCGGCGCTCGCCGCGCGCATCGACGGGCAGGTGCGCGATCTCAACCGACCATTCGAGGGCGACACTGCGCTCGCGCTGGTGACCGCGCGTGACGAGGCGGACGCGCTCGAACTCGTCCGCCACGATTTCGCACACGTCATGGCCGAAGCGGTGCAGCACCTGTTCCCCGGCACGCAGATCACCTTCGGCCCAGCCACCGACGACGGTTTCTACTACGACTTCGCGCCAAAGGACCGTCCCTTCACCGACGAGGACCTGCCCGCGATCGAAGCCGAGATGCGCGCGATCGTCGCCCGGAACGAGCCGTTCCTGCGCGAGGTCTGGTCGCGCCAGCAACTGATCGACCGCTGGACGCAGCAGGGCGAGAGCTTCAAGGCCGAATGGGCTGCCGAACTCCCCGAGGGCGAGGAACTGACGATCTACCGGCAGGGCGAGTGGCTCGACATGTGTCGCGGGCCGCACATGGCCTCGACCGGCAAGCTCGACCCCGCTGCTTTCAAGCTGACGCGCGTCAGCGGTGCGTATTGGCGCGGCGACCAGAAGAACGCGATGCTGTCACGTATCTACGGCACCGGCTGGCTCAACAAGAAGCAGCTCGACGCGCATCTGCTGCGGATCGAGGAGGCGGCCAAGCGCGACCATCGCCGCATCGCGCAAGAGATGGACCTGTTCCATCTCCAGTCCGAGGCGCAGGGCTCGGTGTTCTGGCATCCCAAGGGCTGGGTGATGTGGCGGCAGCTCGAGGCGTATATGCGCCGCAAGCTCGACGCGGCCGGCTATGCCGAGATCAAGACGCCGCAGCTGATGGACGCCAAGATGTGGGAGGCGTCGGGCCATTGGGGCAAGTTCCGCGAGAACATGTTCGTGGTCCCCGACGAGGTGCCCGGGATCGATCCGAACGCCCCCGTGCTGACCGGCAAGGGTGATCTGATGGCGCTGAAGCCGATGAATTGCCCCGCGCACGTTCAGGTCTTCCGCCAGGGGATCAAGTCGTACCGCGACCTGCCGCTGCGGCTTGCCGAGTTCGGCTGCTGCCACCGCAACGAGCCGCACGGCGCGTTGCACGGCATCATGCGTGTCCGCCAGTTCACGCAGGACGATGCGCACATCTTCTGCACGCCCGAGCAGATCGTCGCCGAGACGCGCGCGTTCTGCGAGTTGCTCGACGCGGTGTACCGCGACCTAGGTTTCGCCGACTACATGGTGAAGCTCGCGTTGCGGCCCGACAATCGCGCCGGCGACGACACGCTGTGGGATCGCGCCGAGGGCGATCTGCGTGAGGCATTGACGCTCGCCGGGCTGATGGAGGATCGCTTTCAGTTCGAGGAGCTGCCGGGTGAGGGGGCGTTCTACGGTCCGAAGCTCGAATTCCACCTGACAGACGCGATCGGCCGGACGTGGCAGTGCGGGACGTTGCAGCTCGATTATGTGCTGCCCGAGCGACTCGACGCGTCGTATGTCGGCGCGGACGGCGAGCGGCATCGCCCGGTCATGCTCCACCGCGCGATCCTCGGCACGTTCGAGCGCTTCCTCGGCATCCTGATCGAGCATCATGCCGGCCGCTTCCCGCTCTGGCTGGCGCCGGTGCAGGCGGTCGTCGCGACGATCGTCTCGGATGCCGACGACTATGCGCTGGAGGTTGCGGCCAAGCTGAAGGCGGCCGGGATCCGCGTCGAAACCGATCTTCGCAACGAGAAGATCAACTACAAGGTGCGCGAGCACAGCCTGGCGAAGGTGCCGAACCTGCTGGTCGTCGGCAAGCGCGAGGCCGAGGAGGGCAAGGTCGCGCTGCGCACGCTCGGCAGCCAGGCGCAGACCATCCTGACGCTCGACGAGGCGATCGCGCGTCTTGCGGACGAGGCTCGCGCACCCGATATGTGATCCAACGGGGCCGGCTTTCCGAGCGCAAGTTTCTGCGCTATACGCCGGCCCAAATATTGTCAGAAACTTCAGGAGCAAACCCCATACGTCCTCCCACGATGCGCCGGCCGATGCAGACGCCCGCAATGAACGGCCCGCGATTCAACGAATTCATCCAGAGCCAGAAGGTCCGCGTGATCGATCACGAGGGCGAGAATCTGGGCGTGATGTACACGCGCGAAGCGATCGAGCAGGCGGCCGAGCATGGCCTCGACCTGGTCGAAGTGTCGCCTAACGCCGATCCGCCCGTCGCCAAGTTCCTCGATGTCGGCAAGTTCAAGTACGAGGCGCAGAAGAAGGCGAACCTCGCACGCAAGTCGCAGAAGACGCAGGAGATCAAGGAGATCAAGATGCGTCCTAACATCGACGACCATGACTACGACACGAAGATGAAGAAGGTGAACGACTTCATCGGCGAGGGCGACAAGGTCAAGATCACGCTGCGCTTCCGCGGTCGCGAACTCAGCCACGGCCAGCTCGGTATGAACCTGTTGAAGCGCGTACAGGACGACGTCGCGGAGATCGCCAAGATCGAGGCGTATCCGCGCATGGAAGGCCGCCAGATGCTGATGGTGCTCGCACCGAAGTAAGTGGCGTAGCGGTTTCGGCCGTTATTGTTGAAATTTGAAGGCTGGTCGGTCCTGCGGGATTGGCCGGTCTTTTCTGTGTGTTCGTCGCGCTTGCACAGCGCTTGCACGGCGCCTGTACGCCACGCTTGCTTGGACCCGTCTGGTTAAACGGGGAGGCGAACGAGCGGTAAGAAGCGTCATGGTGATGGGGTGTCACGAGTTGCCCCGATCGTTGCCCAAGACGGAGTTGGAGAGTCCATCACTCCATGATCCAGCAAACAGTTGCATTTTGAAACTAGGGTTTGCTGTGTGTCGCAATGTGGCGGTTTGGAGACACGTTATTCAAAAATAAGTTTCCGTATGCGGAAATTGCTAGACGTGAAGCCGTGTCCGCCTCTACCTAACGTCCAAACCATAAGTTCGAAAACATCCGAACACCTAGGGAGAGAATGCCGATGCGTATGATCGCATATCTGTTGTCCGCTGCAGCGACCACCGCTTTGGTCACCCCGGCATTCGCCCAAGACGTACCCACCACGCAGCCCGAAGCGCAGGCCGCGACGACGACGTCAGGCACAGCCGCCGGGTCGGTCGACGCACGGCAGGCGCCGGTTGCCGCACCGCAGGCCTATTCGGGCAACGCCAGCGACATCGTCATCACCGCGACGCGCCGCTCCGAGCGGTTGTCGAACGTGCCGATCGCTGTCTCCGCGGTCGGCTCGGCTGCGCTGGAGAATACCGGCGCGAACGACATTCGTCAGGCGACGCAGCTCGTCCCTTCGCTCTTGATCTCTTCTACCGGCAGCGAAGCGAACGCGTCGGCGCGTGTTCGCGGCATCGGTACGGTCGGTGACAATCCGGGCCTCGAAAGCTCGGTCGCGGTGTTCATCGATGGCGTTTATCGCAGCCGCACCGGCTCGGGGTTGAACGATCTTGGTGAGGTCGATCGCATCGAAGTGCTGCGTGGCCCACAGGGTACGCTGTCGGGGCGCAATGCGACCGCGGGTTCCATTAACATCCTGACAAAGCTGCCATCTTATAATTTCGGTGGCTATGCCGAGGCGACCTACGGCAATTATAACAACATCCGTATTGCCGGCGGGCTGACCGGTCCGATCATCAAGGACAAGCTCGCCTTCCGGCTCGATGGCGTTTTCGGAAAGCGTGACGGCTTTTATTACGACGTTATCAACAAGACGGATTACAACGACCGCAATCGCTATTTCGTTCGTGGCCAGCTGCTGTTCGAACCATCGGCCGATGTCACTGTCCGCCTGATCGGCGACTACACGCATCGCGACGAGAAGTGCTGCGGCGCGGTCTATCTCAACACTCAGGAAAAGATCGATCCGACCCCAGGCGTCCCTGGTGATTTCGCGATCAACCCGGCCGGTAATCGCATCGTTCAGGTCATGCAGAGCCTTGGTGCCGTGTTCCCCAGCGCGGGCGATCCATACAACCGCCGTATCGCCAATACGCTCGGTCGGGCTTATTCCAATGTCACGACCGATTACGGCGGCTCGGGCCAGATCGACGTCAACCTTGGCGGTGCATCGCTCACCTCGATCACGGCATACCGTGAATACAAATCGGGTGGCGCAGGCGATATCGACTACGGCAATCTCGACATCGGCTATCGTCCCGACGACGGCAACAGCTATCGCCAGTTCCACACCTTCAGCCAGGAAGTCCGCCTGAACGGCTCGTTGTTCAACGACAAGCTCGATTGGCTGGTCGGCGGCTATTATTCGAAGGAGGATCTGGTCGTTGCCGACAATTTGAAGTTCGGCAAGGATTACGGTGCGTTTGCCGCTTGCCGCATCGTCGCGACGATCAACCCTGCCGCCGCACTACGCGCACCACGCGCTGCGGGCTGCCTCAGCCCGACCGGTCGTGCCGTTCTGTCCGGCTTGGTCCCAGGCACGCAGCCTGCGTTCGGTACACTGACTGGTACGGTTCTCGCCGGTATCGATCGTCTCAGCACGGTCAGCGACGTCGGCGACACGCGCTCGACCTATTACCAAGACAGCGAGAACTATGCGTTCTTCACGCACAATATCTTCAAGCTGACCGACAAGCTGTCGATCACCGGCGGGCTTCGGTACACGCATGAGGCAAAGGATTTCCACGCCGATTTCAACAATAACAATACCGTCTGCCCGGTCCAGCAGGCGAATCTGAGTCCGCTGCTCGCCAGTGCGGCGGTGCCTGGCGCAGTGAAGACGCTGGTCGGTGGTATCGTCACGCTGACCTGCACCGGGAACTCGACCTCGGCACTGACCGCGGTCAAGCCGTCGAACAGCTTCAAGGAAGGCGAGTTCACCGGCACGGGCGTGATCTCGTACAAGCCGCGTACCGATACGCTGCTGTATGCGTCCTACTCGCGGGGCTACAAGGCGGGCGGCTACAACCTCGATCGGTCGGATCTGACCGCGAACGTGTTCTCGACCCCAACCGCCGCCGATGCCGCCAACCTGCGCTTCGATCCGGAAACGGTGAACGCGTATGAGGTCGGTCTGAAGTTCACCTCGAAGGACTTCACCTTCAACGTCGCAGGCTTCCGTCAGGAGTTCAAGAACTTCCAGTTGAACACTTTCAACGGCACCAACTTCATCGTCCAGAACATCAGCACCTGCGACACGAACCTGAACGGCGCGGACCGCGATGCGAGTTCGGCGACAGGGGCGTGCACCGGCAAGACCAAATATGGCGTCGTCTCGCAGGGCTTCGAACTCGAGGCAGGGCTGTTCCCGGCGCCGAACTATTCGGTGAACCTCGGTTATACCTACACCAACACGCGCTTCCGCAACAATCTGGTCGGCAGTGAAACCGGCCAGCCGCTCGACGCTGCGCTGTTCCTGCTTTCGGGCAGCAACCTGTCGAACGCACCAAAGCACACCGTGACCGCCTCGACCGCATGGACGCCGGATATCGGATCATCGGGCCTGACCGCCTTGTTCTATGTCGATGGCCGCATGACGAGCGACTATAACACCGGCTCGGACCTGTTCCCCGAGAAGGCGCAGGACGGCTTCTTCCTGATGAACGCTCGCGTCGGAATCCGTGGGCCGCAGCAGAAATGGGCGTTGGAGGTGTGGGCACAGAACCTGCTCGACACGAACTACCAGCAGGTTGCGTTCAGCGCACCGTTCCAGGGTGCTGGCAGCCAAGCGCAGACCCAGGCTTTCGGTACGACGGCCAACCAGATCTTCTCCTCGTATCTGGGCGAGCCACGTACTTACGGCCTGACGCTACGCTCGCGCTTCTGATTGGGGTTTAAGGTAAGAAGAAGCCGGTCCGCACTTCGCTGCGGGCCGGCTTGTTCGTGTCTTTCAACCGCCGTCATTCCCGCGAAGGCGGAAACCCATACTGGCAGGCTTCACGGCGGGATCGCGAACGGCTGAGCATATGGATTCCCGCCTGCGCGGAGATGACAGGGTGCGGTCGACCTCGATGTTACGCCGCTAGGTCGATCTCTTCTCCCGCTGCCGCAGCCAGCAACCGGCGCTCAAGCGTCCTCAGCCTGGCGGGCTGAGTGATCCTGTCGCCTGTAAGATCCGTTATGTAGAACGTATCGACCGCGCGCTCGCCATACGTCGCGACATGCGCCGAGTGGATCGTGACCTTCGACTGGAACAGCGCGTTGGCGAGTTGGTTGAGTAGCGCCGGGCGGTCGCGTGCATTGACTTCGACCACCGTGAAGCGGTTCGACGCCTTGTTGTCGACGAGCGCATTCGGGACGATATCGAACGCCTCGGCACGGGTGCGGGGCAGGGGCTTGGCCACCAACCGGTCGGCGAGCTTGCCGCGGTTGGCGAGCGCATCCTCAATCGCGGTCTTCAGGCGTGAAAGCTGGCCGGACTCGTCGAACGGCCGTCCGAACGGATCCTGGACGAGGAAATTGTCGACCGCCATGCCGTCGCGCGTGGTGTGAATTCGCGCATCGATGATGTTGCCGCCCGCTACGTGGATCGCGCCAGCGATGCGGTAGAACAGCCCTGGATGATCGGCCGCATAGATCGTCACCAGCGTCGCGCCGCGCCCCGGATAGACATGCGCGTCGATCGCCAGTTGCGCTTCGCCGGTATTGGCGAGGAAGCGCGCGTTGTGCGCGAGTACATCCTCGGGTTCGGCAATCCAGTATGCCTCGGGCAGCCGGTGGACGAGCGTTGCGAAGACTTCTTTGGTCCAGCCGAGTTCCCCGCGAAGATGTGCCTGCTTGGCCGCAATCCGCTCGGCGCGACCCTTTTGCTTGTGACCCAACCGAAGGACTTCCTCGGCCGATTCATAGAGGTCGCCGAGCAACTGGCGTTTCCAGCCGTTCCATACGCCCGGCCCGACGGCGCGGATGTCGACGATCGTCAGCGTGAGCAGCAGGCGGAGCCGCTCCGGGCTCTGCACTATGTCACAGAAATCGAGGATCGTCTTGAAGTCGCTGAGGTCGCGCTTGAACGCGGTCGCCGACATCAGCAGGTGCCAGCGCACCAGCCAGGCGACGGTCTCGGTCTCGGCAGGCGTCAGGCCGAAGCGTGGGCAGAGACGCTGCGCCACCCCCGCCCCGAGGATCGAATGATCGCCGCCACGGCCCTTGGCGATGTCGTGAAGCAAGACCGCAACGTACAGCGCACGCCGCGACACGATCTGCTCGAAGATCGCGGTCGCAAGCGGATGATCTTCCTTCAACGTGCCGCTCTCTATCCGCGCGAGCAGGCCGATCGCGCGGATGGTGTGTTCGTCGACGGTGTAGTGGTGATACATGTCGAACTGCATTTGCGCGACGACGCGCGCGAAATCGGGCACGAACCGGCCGAATACGCCCGCTTCGTTCATCCAGCGCAGCACGAGTTCGGGATCGCGGGGCGAGGTCAGCACGTCGAGGAACAGCGCGTTCGCCGTCGGGCTGTTGCGGACGTCGTCGACCAGCTTGGCATCCCGCGCAGCGGCGCGCATCGCGAGCGGGTGGATCTCGACGCCGTGCTTGTCGGCGAGCTGGAAGATCTCGATCAGGCGTTCGGGATCGGCCCGGAAGAAGTCGTCGCTAGGCAGTGCGAGCCGCCCGCGATCGAGCACGAAGCCGTTGAGTTTCCGCGGAGAGCGTCGAATCGTCGGCAACCCGAAACGCCGGCCCCGCGCCGCGAACTTCTCGTCAAGATGCGCCAGGAAGACGCCGCTGAGCGTGCCGACGGTCTTGGCCTGCAGGAAGTAGAACTGCATGAACCGCTCGACCTTCGACTTTCCCGGTCGGTCGGAGAACCGCATCCGGTCCGCGATCTCGCGTTGCAGGTCGAACGTCAGCCTATCCTCGGCGCGGCCGGTGATGCTGTGGAGGTGGCAGCGCACCGCCTGGAAGAAATTGTCGGCGCGGTGGAACAGCCGGTATTCGGCCTTGGTGAACAGCCCGACCTCGACCAGTTCGGCGGCGCGTTGGACGTCGTAGATGTATTTGCCGATCCAGAACAACGCGTGGAGATCGCGCAGGCCGCCCTTGCCCTCCTTGACGTTGGGTTCGACGACGTAGCGCGTGTCGCCCATCTTGCGGTGCCGCGCGTCGCGTTCGGCGAGCTTGTCGGCGATGAAGGTGCGCGCGGTGTCGGCCTGGACTTCGGTCTTGAAGCGGTGCGAGGCCTGTTCGTAGAGTTCGGTATCGCCGCACACGTAGCGCGCTTCGAGCAACGCGGTTCGGACGGTGACGTCGCTCTTGGCCTGGCGGACCATTTCGTCGAGCGAGCGGCTGGACTGGCCGAGCTTCAGCCCGAGATCCCATAGCGCGTAGAGCATCGATTCGATTACGCGCTCGGCCCAGGGCGTCTGCTTGCCGGGTGTGAGGAAGCCGATGTCGACGTCCGAGTGCGGCGCCATTTCCGCGCGGCCGTAACCGCCGACGGCGATCAGCGTTAGGCGCTCGCCGATCGTGGGGTTGGGCAGGGGATAGAGCCGCTGCGTCGTGAAATCGAACAGGATGCGGAGCAGCGCGTCGATCAGGTACGCCTGCGCACTCGATGCTTCCAACCCGCGGGATGGGTGTTCGACGAGGCGACGTTCGACTTCTACCCGGCCTTTCTCCAGCGCTGCCTTCAGCAGCGTGGTCGCGTCACGGCGGAGCGCGGTCGGGTCGACGCCCTCCAACGCGGCGATGGTTTCGGCGACAGCGCGGCGATCGATGATCGTGCGACGGTTGGGGAGATGATCGAAGCGGCCGGACATGACGGTCAGATAGGGCGCGTAACGCCGTGCGTCATCAGGATTGCGCAAAACGTCCGCGAAACGTAACCGGACGCGCGAGTGGAGGACGAAAATGAGCGAACCATTGCGCGTGGCCCTTGCGGGCCTGGGGACCGTTGGCGGCGGTGTGATCCGATTGCTGGATGCGAACCGCGAGTTGATTGCACGGCGGGCAGGTCGCGAGATTGAGATCGTCGCGGTTTCCGCGCGTGATCGCGGCAAGGATCGCGGCGTCGATCTGTCGCGGTTTGCGTGGGTCGACGATACGACCGCGCTGGCAAAGCAGCCGGGGGCTGATGTCGTGGTCGAGCTGATCGGGGGATCCGACGGACCGGCGCTGACGCTCGCGCGGAGCACGCTGGGGGCGGGGCGGAGTTTCGTCACCGCGAACAAGGCGATGATCGCGCATCACGGGCTGGAACTCGCGCAGGCAGCCGAAGGGGCAGGCGTCGCGCTGAAGTTCGAGGCGGCGGTCGCGGGCGGCATTCCGGTCATCAAGGGTCTGCGGGAAGGTGCTGCGGCGAACGAAATCGCCCGCGTTTATGGGATCCTCAACGGTACCTGCAATTTCATCCTGTCGAAGATGGAATCGGAGGGCCGCGATTTTGCCGAGGTGCTGGCAGAAGCGCAGGCGCTGGGGTTTGCCGAGTCCGATCCGAGCTTCGACATCGACGGCGTCGATGCGGCGCACAAGCTGTCGATCCTGGCGGCAGTCGCGTTTGGCACGCAGCCCGCGTTCGATGACGTCGCGATCAGTGGCATCCGGCATCTGCTCGGCGCGGATATCGCCGAGGCGGCGGCGCTGGGGTATCGCGTGCGACTGCTCGGGCTGGCGGAAGCGGGCGCGGACGGACTGTTCCAGCGCGTCCATCCGCATCTGGTGCCAATCGATCATCCGCTGGCGCACGTCACCGGGTCGCTGAACGCGGTCGTGGCGGAGGGCAATTTCGTTGGCCGGTTGCTGTTCCAAGGCGCTGGCGCGGGCGATGGCCCGACCGCGAGTGCGGTAGTGGCCGACCTGATCGACATCGCGCGCGGCGAGTTCGGTCCGCCGTTCGCGATGCCGGTGGTCTCGCTTACCGCCGCTCCCAAGGCCGACAGCGGCGAGCGGCGGGGGCGTGCGTATCTGCGCTTCACCGTGGCGGACCGGGTTGGTGTGCTGGCGGAGATCGCGGCGGCGATGCGTGATGCGGGCGTGTCGATCGAGAGCCTGATCCAGCGCGGGGCGATCGCGGACGGCAGCGTGCTGGTGGCGATCGTGACGCATGAGAGCCCGGAGCGGTCGATCGCGCAGGCGCTTGAGAAACTTCGCGGGTCGCAGAGTCTCGTGGGGCAGCCGATGTGGATGCATATTCTGGATTGAGGGAGCGGGATTGAGCGGGGCCCGGCAACCTTAGTGGTACGCCTCGCTCATCGGCGACCACCCCGGCGAAGGCCGGGGCCCAATTGGAGAGGTCTCAGTAACGATACGCGCGCTTCGTTAGCGCCGTCCCCCAATTGGGCCCCGGCCTTCGCCGGGGTGGTGGGCAGCAAAGCTACCTCCCCCTGGTTTTCCCGCACAGGCGGGAGCCCAGACTGGGTTCTCGCCTTCGCGGGAAACAAGGGAAGGGCGGTCGTGCTGAAGCGATGCGCCGCGCTACCTTACTCCACCGCCTCATTCGACTAGTTCACTGAGCCGACGGGTCCGTCGAGGTCGATCGGCACGCGGCCGCGTTTGTCGGGTTTCTTAGCGAGGGCGCTTTTGATCAGTCCGACCGCGGCCTTGGCGATTGGGGCGATCGGTGGGCCGAAGCCGACCTGGCATCCTCCCTGTCGAGCTGCGCACGGTGTGTCCGACAACTCCAAGGCGCGGACGGCGGTGAGGTTGGGGTTGGACGCGACGGCATGATCGGGCGGGCCGCGATCGTCGCGCATCGGCAGGCGTGGGGTGGTCGTCGCGGATTTGCCGCAGACGACGACCTCGTTCCCGTCCTGCGTCTGCGTCGCGCAGGGGTCGACGAGGATCGAAAAGCGCTCCGGCACTGGCGGTGCCGCAGGCGCAGCGGTGGTGGCAGACGCTTGCAGCAGCGCGGACAGGATGATGGCGAACATAGTCAGGTCCTTACGGCGCGGGCTTGCGGAACGACGTGCCGCCTTCGCCGCCAACCGCCATCGTGACGCCCGCCATGCCGCCGCCGACTTGGAACGGGCTGAGATCGGCGAGCGGGGAGGTGCGATTGAGCAGGCGGGTACGCTCGTTGCGGACGCTCTCGTGCTTTGGGTCGCCCGCTTCATGGAGGACGAGCGGCACGCGGAATCGATCGGCGGTGCGCATACCGCAGACGGTAATGTCGGTCTCGTCCGCGCTCTGGATACAGGGTTGCTCGGCAGCCATGCGGGCCCTGGCAGTTGCCATCAGCGGGTCTTCGATCAGTATCGACAGCAGCATCGCGAGCATCGGCGCCTCCCGGACAGACACGCAGACTGGCCGCGATCGTCGGGGAGGGCAAGCGTCATTGCTCGATCTTGGCGACCCCGAGTCGGGGAATGTCGATCGCCGGGCAGCGGTCCATCACGACCTGCAAGCCGGCGGCTTCGGCACGTGCCGCGGCCTCTTCGTTGACGACGCCGAGTTGCATCCAGACGGCCTTTGCGCCTGCTGCAATCGCCTGATCGACCGCTTCGCTGGCTGCGGCCGAGTTGCGGAAGATGTCGACGATGTCGATCGGGTCGCCGAGTTGCGACAGGTCTCGGAAGACGAACTCGCCGTGGACGTGCTCGCCGGTGATCTGCGGATTGACCGGGATCACGCGGTAGCCGTGCGCCTGAAGCTTGGCCATCACGCCGTAGGATGGGCGATCGGGGCGGTCGGAGGCGCCGATCATCGCGATCGTGCGGGCGCTTTCGAGCAAGGCCTTGATGTCGGCATCGGCGGTCAACGGCATCGATGCCTCCTGCGAGAAGAAACTTGGTCCGCTCGTACCGCGACTCTACGCGTCGGGTACGACCGGTAATCACACAACGTGGATCAGGCCTGCGGGTTTCACAGTTTTCCGAGCCATGCGACGACCTGAGCCGCGATCGGCATGAACACCGTATCGCTGGGATCGGCAGCCGGCGGCGTTCCCGCATCGGAAGCGGTGCGGATAGAGATAGTCAGCGGGACGCGGCCGAGGAACGGGATGCCGAGTTCGCGCGCCGCCGTTTCCGCGCCGCCATTGCCGAACGGGTCCGACGCCTCGCCGCAATGCGGGCAGATATAGCCCGCCATGTTCTCGACCAGACCAATTATCGGGATGCCCGCTTTCTCGAACAGGTCGATCGCGCGGCGGGCGTCGATCAGCGCGAGATCCTGCGGGGTCGAGACGATTACCGCGCCTGCGGGCCGGTATTTCTGGACCATCGTCAGCTGGACGTCGCCGGTGCCGGGGGGGAGATCGAGCACAAGCGTATCGGTCACGCCCCAATCCGCCTCGACCAGCTGGCCAAGCGCCCCCGCCGCCATCGGCCCACGCCAGGCGATCGCCTTGCCCGGCTCGACGAGCTGGCCCATCGACAATAGCGGTACGCCGTACGGGGTGGGGACGGGGTCGAGCACCTTGTCCTTCGCGGTCGGTCGCGTACCCTCGACGTTCATCAGCCGGGGCTGCGACGGGCCGTAGATATCGGCGTCGACGAGCCCGACGCGGCGCCCCGCACGCGACATCGCGATGGCGAGGTTGGCAGCGAGCGTGGATTTGCCGACTCCTCCCTTGCCGCTGGCAACCGCGATCAGCCGGCGGGTCGAGCGTTCGGCGGTGACCGCGATCCGTACTTCGGTCACGCCGGGCTGGGTCGCGGCCATCCGCACGGTCGCTTCCAGCGCATCACGCGCTTGCGGGTCGAGCCCGGTCGCATCGATGATGATGCCCGCTCGGGTCCCTTCGAGCCGGACGGTCGCCCGCTTGCCCGCTACTGCAGCAACCGCCGCCTTTACGCCTTCGATGTCGATCATCCGCGCCAGATAGGACCGCTAAGGCCGCTTGGCACTGTTTTTCCGCCAGCGCACACCTATAAAGGTTGGTATGACGATCTTCTCGCGCTGGTTCCGGCGCCCCGATATCCTCGCCACCGAAACACCGAAAGGCCCCTGGGGCGGCTCGGGCGACGACGGTAACAGCGGCCCGCGCAATCCCTGGGCGCAACCTCCAGGTGGCCGCAAACCTGCCGCCAAGCCGACCGCGCTCGACGAGTTCCTGCGTAAAGCGCGCGGCTCGGGCGGCGGCGGTGGCGGCACGGGCGGCTTCGGCGGCCTGCCCTCGGGCGCTAACGCCCGCGCACTCTGGGCGATCGGCGTCGCGATCATCGCGGTCGTCTGGATCCTATTCACCTCGGTCCACCAGATCGGCCCGCAGCAGCGCGGAGTCGTCACCTATTTTGGCAAATACGCAGGCACGCTCGATCCGGGCGTTCGCCTGACGATGCCAGCACCAATCGCCGACGTGACGGTGGTCGACGTGCAGAAGATTCGCACCGACAACTTCCCCGTCGGCGATGGCGAGAACCTGACGCTGACCGGCGACCAGAACATTATCGATCTGGCGTATTCGGTCCGCTGGGATATCTCGGATCCGCGCGATTACGTGTTCCAGCTCGCCGAGCCGAACGACACCGTCCGCGCCGCCGCCGAGAGCGCCATGCGCGCGGTGGTCGCCACGACGACGCTCGATCAGGCGATCGGCACTGGCCGTACCGTGATCGAGCAGCGTGTCGCCGAACTCACGCAGCAGATCCTCAACGACTATAAGTCGGGCGTCCGCATCCAGGGTGTCGCGATCAAGCAGGCCGCGGCGCCCGCACGGATCGTCGAGGACTTCAACGCGGTCACCGCGGCACAGCAGGAAGCGATCGCCAACCTCAACCAGTCGCGCTCGTATGCGCAGCAGGTCGTGGCACGCGCGCAGGGCGAGGCCGCGTCGTTCGATAAGGTGTATGAGCAGTACAAGCTTGCGCCCGAAGTGACGCGTCGCCGCATGTATTACGAGACGATGGAGGCGGTGCTCGCCAAGAGCGACAAGACGATCGTCGAGACGCCGGGCGGGGTGGTGCCGTATCTGCCGCTGTCCAACGCCAAGCGTCTGCCGAACCCCGAGGCTGTCCAGTCGACACCAGCGCCTGCCGCGGCGGCGGCTGCCCCCCAGCCTGGAGCTGCCCAGTGAACGCCGTGAGTTTCCGCAACCCGATCCTCGCCGGGATCATCGCTTTGTTGCTGGTGATTCTCGCCGCATCGACCTTCGCGATCGTGCCCGAGACCAAGCAGGCGGTGATCCTGCGCTTCGGCCAGCCGATTCGTACGGTTAACGCATGGCAGCCTAACACGCCATTCGGCCAGACCGGTGCCGGCCTGATCGCGCGTATCCCGTTCGTCGACCGCATCGTCTGGATCGACAAGCGCGTGCAGGATTTGGAGCTGGACAACACGCTGGTGCTGTCGACCGATCAGCTACGGCTTGAGGTCGATGCCTATGCCCGTTACCGGATCGTCGATCCGCGCAAGATGCGTAACGCGGTCGGCAGCGAGGACCGGATTCCCGACCAGCTTCGCCCGATCCTCGGCTCGGCGCTGCGCAACGAACTTGGCAAGCGGCGCTTCGTCGAGTTGCTGAGCCCCGAGCGGTCCGAACTGATGGACAACATCCAGAAGGGTCTCCAGCGCGTCGCCAGCCAGTACGGCGTCGAGATCGTCGACGTCCGTATCAAGCAGGCGAATCTTCCCGTCGGCCTGCCGCTCGAAAGCGCGCTCAAGCGCATGTCGAGCGCGCGTCAGCAGGAGGCGATCACGATCCGTGCCGAGGGTCAGAAGCAGGCGCAGATCGTCCGTGCGCAGGCGGATGCGGATTCCGCGAAGATCTATGCCGAGAGCTTTGGCAAGGACGCTGATTTCTACGACTTCTACCGCGCGATGCAGTCGTATCGGCACACGTTCGGTGCCGACGGTGGCCCGGCACCGGAAGGATCGACTTCGATCATTCTGTCGCCGAACAACAGTTACCTGAGGGAATTCGAGGGCCGCGGGCGTTGAGCCTGCGGAACCTTTGAACCCCGTTCATATTCAAGCATCATTCAGGACGGTGTCCCTACGGGGTACCTGTTTCGATTGATGAAACGAGAGGACAACATCTAGTGCGTTACGCCTACGCCATTACCAGTGCTCTTCTCCTCGGCGGTGCGACCGCGACGCTCGCGCTCCAGCCGAGCGGTGCGCAGGTCGCGCAGAACGAACCCGGTGCGATCCAGGCGGTTTCGCCGAAGCCCGGCGCGCCGATGAGCTTCGCCGACATGGTCGCGCGGCTCCAGCCTGCCGTCGTGAACATTTCGACCAAGCAGACGATCGTCCAGAAGCAGCAGGCCAATCCGTTCGCGGGCACGCCGTTCGGCGACCTGTTCGGCGGCATGGGCGGCGGTGGCCAGGGCGGCGCGCCGGTGAAGCGCGAAGGCGCATCGCTTGGTTCGGGCTTCCTGATCTCGCCGGACGGCTATGTCGTCACCAACAACCACGTGATCTCGCCCGGCGCGCAGGGTGCGACGGTTGATTCGATCACAGTGACGCTGAGCGACAAGAAGGAATATGTCGCCAAGGTCATCGGCAAGGACCAGGACTCCGATCTCGCGCTGCTGAAGATCGATGCCGCCAACCTGCCGTTCGTGAAGTTTGGTGATTCGAACGGGGCGCGCGTCGGCGATTGGGTCGTCGCGATCGGCGAGCCGTTTGGCCTCGGCGGTACGGTCACGGCGGGCATTGTCTCGGCGATCAACCGCGTCACGGGGCAGGGTGGTGCGTATGACCGCTTCATCCAGACCGACGCATCGATCAACCAGGGCAACTCGGGTGGTCCGATGTTCGATCTCAACGGCAACGTGATCGGCGTGAATTCGCAGATCTTCAGCCAGTCGGGCGGCAACATCGGTATCGGCTTCGCGATCCCTGCCGCCGTCGCCAAGCCGATCATCGCGACTTTTATGAAGGGCGGGACGATCGAACGCGGTTACATCGGCGTGCAATTGGGTCGCAGCGGTCCGATCGACGAGGATACGGCGGCAGCGCTCGGTATCGCCAAGAACTCGGGCGAGCTGATCAATGACGTGACTGCCGGCGGTCCTTCGGCGAAGGCCGGCGTGCGTGCCGGTGACGTCGTGACCAAGGTCAACGGTACGCCGGTGACCGCCGAACAGTCGCTGTCCTACCTCGTCTCTAACGTGAAGCCTGGTCAGACCGCGCGTCTTGACATTCTGCGTAACGGTAAGCCGGTGGTTGCCAACGTGGTCGTCGTACCGCGGCCCAGCGCGGACAAGCTGGCGGCAGTGGTCGGCGGCGATGCGCAAGGCTTTGGCACCGACGACGGCGATGATGGCGACGATTCCGCCACCCCCGCCGCACCGACGGCCGGCGCAGCGCTCGGGATCGGTGTCCAGCCGCTCACCCCGGCGATTGCGCAGGCGGTCGGCGTCGAGGCGGGAACGCAGGGTGTCGTGATCGCCGTAGTCGCGCAGACCAGCGATGCATTCGGCAAGCTGAAGCGCGGCGACGTCATCATCTCGGTCAACGGGACGCCCGTCCGTACCGCGGTCGACGTCCAGAACGCGGTCAACGTCGCTAAGTCGGCCGGTCGCCCGCAGGTCCTGTTGCAGGTCAAGCGTGGACGTACCCCGGCACAGTTCCTGCCGGTCAAGATCAAGTAATCCCCGACTGACATGATCGATCGAAAGGACCGTCGCTCGCCTGAGCGGCGGTCCTTTTTCTTTGCGGCGCGCGGGGTTAGGGTCGGCGCCGGATACAGAGGACGAGACCCATGACCGACGGCATCTTCATCGGCGCGAGCGTGGACGGCAAGCAGCAGACGCTCGAACTGAAGCGCGCGAACCGCCACGGCCTGATCGCGGGTGCGACCGGTACCGGCAAGACGGTGACGTTGCAGGGGATCGTCGAGGGCTTTTCCACGAACGGCGTGCCGTGCTTCGTCGCCGACGTTAAGGGTGACCTGTCCGGGCTCGCGATGGCCGGCTCGCCGGCCGCGAAGACGCATGCGAGCTTCGCCGAACGCGCGAAGGCAATCGGCAACGATAGCTGGGCCTATGCCGACAACCCGGTGCAGTTCTGGGACCTGTTCGGCGAACAGGGCCATCCGATCCGCACCACGATCAGCGAGATGGGGCCGCTGCTGTTGTCGCGCCTCATGGACCTCAACGAGGTGCAGGAAGGCGTGTTGACGATCGCCTTCCACGTCGCCGACAAGGAGGGGCTGCTGCTGATCGACCTCGACGATCTGCAAGCGATGCTGACCGAATGCGCGGGGCGTGCTGACGAGCTGACGGTGACGTACGGCAACGTGTCGAAACAGTCGATCGGCGCGATCCAGCGTTCGTTGCTCCAGTTGCGTACGCAGGGTGCGGAGAATTTCTTCGGCGAGCCCGCGCTCGAGATGAACGACTTCATCGGCGTTGACGACAAGGGGCGGGGGATCGTCAACATCCTCGCCGCCGACAGACTGATGGCCTCGCCGAAGCTGTATGCGACGTTTTTGCTGTGGCTGATGAGCGAGCTGTTCGAGCAGCTCCCCGAGGTCGGCGATCCCGAGAAGCCCGTGCTGTGCTTCTTCTTCGACGAGGCGCATCTGCTGTTCGACGAGGCGCCCAAGGCCCTGTTGGAGAAGATCGAGCAGCTCGTCCGGCTGATCCGCTCGAAGGGGGTGGGCGTGTATTTCATCACGCAGAACCCGATCGACGTTCCCGACACGGTGGCGGGGCAGCTCGGCAACCGCGTCCAGCACGCGTTGCGCGCTTTCACGCCGCGCGATCAGGCTGCGGTGCGGTCGGCGGCGGAGACGTTCCGGGCGAATCCCGGCGTCGACGTCGCGACGATCATTACTGAGCTGAAGGTGGGTGAGGCGCTGGTGTCGCTGCTTCAGGCGGACGGCGCGCCGACCCCGGTCGAGCGGACGCTGATCAAGCCGCCTGCCTCGCGTGTCGGGCCGATCACGCCAGCGGAGCGCAAGGTGATGATCGAGACCGATGCGGTCGGGGCGAAGTACGACACGCTGGTCGATCGGGAGTCAGCGGAGGAATTGCTGGCCGCGAAGACGCTGGAAGCGAGTGCCGCGGCGGCTGAGGCCAAGGCAACGACCGAGGCGGAGAAGGTTGAGGCAGCGCAGGCGAAGGTTGATGCGAAGGCCGCGAAAGAGGCGGAACGGACTCGGATTGCGGACCAGCGCGAGGCGGATCGCCAGCAGCGCGAGGCCGACCGCGAGGCGGCGAATTCGCCCTGGACCAAGATGGCATCGTCGGCGACACGCGCGGCGAGTTCGTCGATCGGGCGGCAGGTTGCCAACGAGATCGGCAAGCAGGTGTTCGGGACGAAGTCGCGCCGGTCGGCGTCGAGCGGTGGCCTGGTCGGCACGGTTCTGCGCGGGGTGTTAGGCGGGCTGTTCCGGGGGTAGACTGCTCGCATGATCAGGGGACGAGCCGCCCCCCAAACAAACACACCACCCCGGCGGAGGCCGGGGCCCAATTGGGGAACGGAGGTAACGTCGGACGGCGCTCCGTTGCATCGATCTTCCCAATTGGGCCCCGGCCTTCGCCGGGGTGGAAGCCAGTTTTCAAGGAGTCAGACGATGTCCCTCGATTTCGAATCCACTACCGACTGGGCCCCGACCGACTGGACCACCATCGGCGAGGACAGCCTCGACGAGGCGATCACCCTCCGGCGCGCGATCCACGCCGATCCCGAGGTCGGGCTCCATTGCCCGCGCACCTCGGACAAGGTGAAGGCAGCCCTAGCCGGCCTCCCGCTCGAAATCCGCGAGGGCCCTTCGACCACCGGTTTCGTCGCGATCCTGCGTGGCGGGCGCGCAGGCAATGCTGGTGGCAACGGGCGGACGATACTGCTCCGCGGCGACATGGACGCGCTGCCGATGCAGGAGGAGACCGGACTGCCGTTCGCCTCCAAGGTCGACGGTGCGATGCACGCCTGCGGTCATGATTCGCATACCGCGATGCTCGTTGGCGCGGCCAAGGCACTCTGCGCCCGGCGTGACGAACTGCCTGGCACGGTCGTCTTCATGTTCCAGCCCGGCGAGGAGGGCCATCACGGCGCGCGTCATATGATCGCCGACGGCCTGCTCGACTCGCCGCTGCCCGAGGCTGGCTTCGCGCTACACATCTCGCCGAACATGCCGATGGGCCATGTGGTCAGCCGTGCGGGTACGCTGATGGCGTCGACCGATACGCTGCGTGCGACGATTACAGGTCGCGGGGGGCACGCTGCGATGCCGCACGACTGCCTCGATCCGCTGCCGATCGCCTGCGAGATCGTTACCGCTTTACAAACCTATGTCGCGCGGCAGGTTGCCGTCACCGATCCTGCGGTGCTTTCGATCACCAAGCTCAACGCCGGCTCCGCGCACAACGTCATCCCGTCGACCGTCGAGATGCTCGGCACGATGCGGACGCTGTCGGAGCGCACCCGCGAGCAGGTGCGTGCGGCGTTCATCCGCATGGTCGAGGGTATCGCCGCCGCGCACGGCGCGGTTGGTACGCCGACGATCGAGGAGGGCTATCCGGTCACGGTCAACGACGAGCGCGCAACCGATTTGATGAAGGCGTGTGCGACCGCGATCGGTGGCGAGGGCGCGTATCAGGTGATGCCGCCGATGATGGGCGCGGAGGACTTCTCGTACGTGCTCCAGAAGCTGCCCGGGGCGATGGCGTTCATTGGTGCGGCGCCCGAGGGTAGCGATCCGCGGACCAACCCGCCGCTTCACAACACGAAGATGACGATCGACGAACGCGTGATGGCGCACGGGATCGCGATGCACTGTGCGGTGGCGGAGCGGTTTTTGGCGAACGGGTTCGACTAAGAGCGCCTTCTTACCCCTCCCTTTCAGGGAGGGGGGCAAAAGCTCAGCCTCTTGGGCGCGTGGTGCCCGCATAGTTGGCCACCGCCGCCGCTGCCGCCTGGATCAGTTTCTGGCGCTCCGGCATCGGACGGATAGTGTCGCCGATCATCACTGCGATTCCATAACGACGTCCATCGGGGGCGGTGAGGAGCCCGACGTCGTTGAAGCCGGCGTTCCGGCGGCCGAGGTCCTGGCCGGTGCCGGTCTTGTGCGCGATCTCCCAGCCGCCGGGGAGTGCGGCGCGCAGGCGAGCGCGGCCGGTTACCGAGCGACCCATCGTATCGAGGAGAATTTTTGTAGAAGTCTCCGACAACAGGTCGCCCTTGGCCAGTCGGGCAATCGCATCGGCGATAGCGATCGGCGCGGCACCATCGGGCGGATTGCGGACATACGCGTTCAGCGCAGCCTCGCGCACCGCGGGCGATAGCCTGTTGCGCGCCGTCATGAAGCCACCATTGACTGCGTAGGACGGCTGCCAGACCAGCCCCGCCGTGCCGCTCTGCAACAACCGCTCGCCCGGCCCGAACCGGATCGCGCCGAGTTGTTTGCGCGCGATCATCGACCGCACCGCGGACGGCCCGCCGACACGCGTGAGCAACCGGTCGTTCGCGGTATTGTCGCTATGCGTCAGCGCGCGCGTCAGTAGCTCGCCGACCGTCGTCCGATAGCCGTCACCCTTGACCAGCATCGCGATCGGCTGGTGGAACAGCGTCAGGTCCTGCGGCCGCACGACGATCGGCTCGTCGAGGCGGATCTTGCCCTGGTCGCGCAGGTCCATCACGGTCATCGCGACCCAGAGCTTGCTGACCGATTGCTGCGGCAGCAACTGGCGACCGCCGGCTTCCACCGTCCAGCCATCGTCGACCGCGCGTATCGCGATGCCAGCCTTGCCCTGGAACCCGCTCTGCAGTTCGGAGATCGCGTTGACGAGACCGGCGGGCGCGGGGCGCGGCGTACGCGGCAGGGGAGGCGGCACCGGGATCGACACGACCCCCTCGGACTGATGCACCGGGGAGACGGCGGGCGGGGTCGGTCGCGACGCCGATCCACATCCGGCGAGCGCCGTGCCGAACAGGGCGGTTGCCAGAAGGCGCTGGAATGCACTCGCCGATGTCATGATGGATTGAACGCCCTGCACTGAAGCATCGACCCTTATCCGTTGATCGGCCACGCGAAACTGCGGCGGCACGTCGCTGCGACGAAGCGCGCCGACGATGCGCCGAGCCGCCGTCATCCTATGGAACGAGAACCGTATCGACCGCCTCCGGCAGCGTCTCCGGGTAATCGAGCGTGAAGTGCAGCCCGCGGCTTTCATGCCGATGCAGCGCGGATCGCACGATCAATTCGGCGGTCTGGAGCAGGTTGCGCAACTCGATCAGGTCGGGCGTGACGCGGAAATGCTGGTAATATTCCGCGACCTCGTCGTTGAGCAGTTCGATGCGGTGCTTGGCGCGTTCGAGCCGCTTGGTGGTGCGGACGATGCCGACGTAATTCCACATGAAGCGGCGAATTTCAGTCCAGGTCTGCTTGATCACGACCTCTTCGTCCGAGTCCGTTACGCGGCTCTCGTCCCAGGGCCGGATCGGCGGGGGCGGGAGGAGATCGTCCCAAGCCGCGGCGATGCTGTCGGCCGCCGCTTCGCCGAACACGAAGCATTCGAGCAGCGAATTGGACGCCAGGCGGTTGGCGCCGTGCAGGCCGGACTCGGTGCACTCGCCTGCCGCATACAGGCCCGGAAGATCGGTCTTGCCATGTTCGTCGATGACGATGCCGCCGCACGTATAGTGCTGCGCGGGGACGACCGGGATCGGCTGCGTCGTCATGTCGATGCCGAGGCCGAGCAGCTTCTCGTGGATGTTGGGGAAGTGATGCCGGATGAACTCGGCCGGCATGTGGCTGATGTCGAGATGGACGTAGTCGAGTCCGTAGCGCTTGATCTCAGCGTCGATCGCACGCGCGACGATATCGCGGGGGGCAAGTTCCATCCGCGCAGGGTCGTAATAGGTCATGAAACGCTTGCCGGTCGACGGATTGATCAACCGCCCGCCTTCGCCGCGGACCGCTTCCGTGATCAGGAAGTTCTTGACCTCCAGATTGTAGAGGCAGGTCGGGTGAAATTGCATCATTTCCATGTTCGAGACGCGGGCGCCCGCGCGCCACGCCATCGCGATGCCGTCGCCGGTCGCACCGCGGGGGGCGGTCGAAAACAGGTAGGTGCGGCCCGCGCCGCCGGTCGCGAGGATCGTCGCCCGCGCGGTGTAGAGGGCTACGCGCTCGGTCTTGCGGTCGACCGCGTAGACGCCCCAGACGTTGCCCGAGCCCGAATAACGTTCCTCGTGACGGCCGGTGGCGAGGTCGATCGCGATCTGATCGGGCACCAGCGTGACGTTCGGGTGTGCTTCGGCGGCCTTCTGCAACGCCTCCTGCACCGCCCAGCCGGTCGCGTCGGCGACGTGGACGATGCGGCGATGGCTGTGGCCGCCCTCGCGGGTGAGGTGGAGCGCGTTGCCTTCGGTCTCGAACGGGACGCCGAGATGCGTCAGGCGTTCGATTGCGGCGGGGGCGCCTTCGACGACCATTTCGACGATCGCGCGGTCGTTAAGGCCGGCGCCGGCGACCATCGTATCCTCGACATGATTCTCGAACGTGTCGCCGGGTTCGAGCACCGCGGCGATCCCGCCCTGCGCCCAGGCGGTCGAGCCTTCGTTGAGCGCGCCCTTTGCGAGTACCGTGACCTTGAAGCGGTCGGCAAGATTGAGCGCCGCGGTAAGACCTGCGGCGCCCGAGCCGACGATCAGGATGTCGCTCGTCATGCGTTGGCGGCGCGGGTCAGGCTGAGGAAGACGTCCTCGAGATCGGGTTCCTTGGTCGAGACGTCGACGATGCCGAAGCCGCTGCTTTGGATCGCGGCGAGGACTTCACCGGCGTTCACGCGGTCCTTCTTGTACGTGATTTCGAGGGTGCGCGTGCCCTTGAGCGCGATCTTCTGGAAGCAGGCGTTGGCGGGGATGTCGGTCACGTCGCGATCGACGGTGACGGCGACGATCTTCTCCTGCGCCTTGCCGACCAGCTCGCGCGTCGGTTCGTTCGCGATCAGGCGGCCGTTGTTGATGATCGCGATCCGATCGCAGAGTTCTTCGGCTTCCTCGAGATAGTGCGTGGTGAGCACCACCGTCACGCCGGCCTGGTTGAGGCTGCGGACATAGGTCCAGAGCTGCTGACGGAGTTCGATGTCGACGCCCGCAGTGGGCTCGTCGAGGACGAGGACGGGGGGCGAGTGGACCATCGCCTTCGCCACCATCAGGCGGCGCTTCATTCCGCCGGACAGCGTGCGGGCGTAAGCGTGCGCCTTGTCCTCGAGATGGACCGCGCGGAGCAGTTCCATCGTGCGGCGCTTTGCCTTGGGGACGCCGTAGAGGCCGGCCTGAATCTCCAGCGTCTCGAATGGCGAGAAGAACGGATCGAACAGGATCTCTTGGTTGACGATGCCGATCGACGCCTTGGCGTTGCGCGGGTGCTCGTCGATGTCGAAGCCCCAGATCGCGGCGCCGCCGTCGGTCTTGTTGACGAGGCCGGCGAGGATGTTGATCAGCGTCGACTTCCCCGCACCGTTGGGGCCCAGCAGCCCGAAAATCTGGCCGCGGGGCACGTCGAACGTCACGTCGTCGAGCGCACGCTTGGGCGGCGCGGTGCCGACGGGCGCGTAGGTCTTGCTGAGGTTTTTGATGGCGATCGCGGCTTCGGTCATGGCTGCGGCATAGCGGCGGCCGCAAGGCGGGTCATCCCCTGATGCTGCAAGAAGATGTGTTCACGCGAAGGCGCAAAGGCGCGAGGGATGCGGCGCGCAGACGATCGGTCGGCAGACAAAACGAACTGCGCTGCCATAGGCGATTGAAAAGTCGCCGTGCGACAAGCGCAACATCTTCGCGCCTTTGCGCCTTCGCGTGAACACATCTTCTGTTGCAGGGCAACGGACGCGGGTGGAAGAACCAATTGCCCGGCCCGCGCGCGCTTGCTATCGCCACCTCATGCATCCGCCGCTCGAAACCACCCGTGTCACCCACGCCCGCGTCGCCTGCGACGGCGCCACCGACATTCCCGGCGGCGCAGCGCTCGGCCATCCGCGCGTTTGGTTGCAGATCGACGAGACGGGATACGTCGATTGCGGCTATTGCGACCGCCGCTTCATTCTCGTCGGCGGCGCCTCCGATGGCGCGGACCAGTCGACTTTGCGCGATCACGGGGATGGCGCAGGGCGCTAAGCCTCTTATATCTATCGGATGACGATAGCAGCAGACCCCCGTTCGTTTCTCTACCGCGATACCCTGGACCCCGAACAGGCGCAGGCACTGACCGCCAAGGCGCTCGGCAAGGCCGATGACGGCGAGCTGTATCTCCAGTACCGCAAGGCCGAGGCGTTCGGGTTCGACGATGGTCGGCTGAAGACCGCATCCTACGATACCAGCTCGGGGTTCGGCCTGCGCGCGGTGTCGGGCGAGATGACCGCGTTCGCGCATTCGAACGAGATGACCCCCGCCGCGATCCGTCGTGCCGCCGAGACGATGGCGCTGATCGAACCGGGCGTCGCCGCGAAGGCCGGCCCGCCGCAGGGCACCAACCAGCGCCGCTACACCGCCGCCGATCCGCTCGACCTCGTGCCGTTCGCCGACAAGGTGAACCTGTGCCAGACAATCGACGCCGTCGCGCGTGCACGTGATCCTCGCGTCGCGCAGGTATCTGTCAGCCTGTCGGGAACGTGGTCCGTCGTTGAGATCGTCCGCGCGGACGGCTTCGTTGCGACCGATGTCCGGCCGTTGGTTCGCCTGAACGTGTCGATCGTCGCCGAGCAGAATGGTCGTCGTGAGACGGGGAGCTACGGGATCGGTGGCCGCTATCTCTACAACGACCTGTTCGAGCCCGAGACTTACAACCGCGCGATCGACGAGGCGTTGTCGCAAGCGCGGGTCAACCTCGATTCTATCGCCGCCCCCGCGGGCGAGATGACGGTGCTGCTCGGCAACGGCTGGCCCGGCATCCTGCTGCACGAGGCGATCGGTCACGGGCTCGAAGGCGACTTCAACCGCAAGGGCACGTCGGCGTTCTCGGGACGGATCGGCGAGCGTGTCGCGGCCGAGGGCGTGACGGTGGTCGACGACGGCTCGCTTCAGGATCGCCGCGGGTCGCTGACGATCGACGACGAGGGCACGCCGACGCGTGAGACGGTGCTGATCGAGGACGGCATCCTCAAGGGGTATATGCAGGACCGGCTCAACGCGCGGCTGATGGGCGTGGAGGCCACCGGTAACGGCCGCCGCGAAAGTTATGCCCACGCACCGATGCCGCGGATGACGAACACCTTCATGAAGGCGGGCAACGACGATCCTGCCGAGCTTCTGAGCCGGGTAAAGAAGGGCATTTTCGCCAAGGCGTTCGGCGGCGGGCAGGTCGACATTGTGTCCGGAAAATTCGTGTTCAGCTGCACCGAGGCGTATCTGATCGAGGACGGCAAGCTCGGCGCGCCGATCAAGGGCGCGACGTTGATCGGCGATGGTCCGAGTTCGCTGACCAAGGTCCGCGGTATCGGCAACGACTTTGCGCTCGACGAGGGTATCGGGATTTGCGGCAAGGGCGGGCAGTCGGTGCCGGCTGGCGTCGGGCAGCCGACGTTGCTGGTCGATGGGCTTACGGTCGGGGGGACGGCGGCTTAAGGTGCTTCAGTAGCTGCCCGTTAGTATGTCGATCGCGCTGCCAATGCGGTATTCGTGCTCGACCAGCGAGACGATTGGCTCGGACAACAATTTCACGGAGATCGCGGCTGCGAGATGCGTCTGCATGACGTATTCGATGCCGTGAATTGCGAAGACCGGGTTTAGCCGTCGATCGCCCCCTGGTATATCGGCGTATAGCCTGAGCGGTACAATGAAACGACTGTTCAGGTCCGACAGCAAATTGGATTGGCAGTCGAGCCAATACCCCCCTTCGGGTGCGGGGTAGACGTCGAACCGCGCCATCAGGCCAGTCGATATCGATCGAGCGGTAGGCCATTCTCTTCGACCCAGGCGTTGTTTGCCGTGATCCAGTCGCGATGCTCCTCGCGCCATTTTTCTTCCTGTACGCGTTTCGCCGCCGCGCGGATTGCGACTTCGCTGACTTGTGAGAGGTTGATTCCGGCCTCGCGTGCAGCCGCGACGATACCGGTATCGAGCGACAGGTTCACCGATTTGCGCTTGCCCGTGGCAATAGGATCATGTCTCATGCGCACAGAGTATGCGCGTCTATGGAGCGCGTCAATTCGGAGCCGACCGATGGACTTCTTTCCTGCATTGACCGACGATCATCGCGCGTTCGTGATGCGGCAACCGGTGTTCTTCGTCGCGACCGCGGCGGAGGGCGCTCGGATCAACCTCAGTCCCAAGGGGATGGACAGTTTCCGTGTGCTCGACGCGAAGACGGTCGCGTATCTCGACGTCGGCGGGTCGGGGAACGAGACGAACGCGCATCTGGGCGCGGATGGTCGCATCACGATCATGTTCTGCGCGTTCGACCAGCCCGCGTTGATCTTCCGCATTTATGGCAAAGGGCGCGCGGTGTTGCCGCAGGACGAAAGCTGGGCCGAACTCTATGCGCAGTTCACGCCGTTGCCGGGCACGCGGCAGATTTTCGTGATCGCCATCGATGAGGTGCAGACGAGTTGCGGCTGGGGCGTGCCGTTCATGACGTTGGAGCGCGAACGGCAAACGCTGTCCAAGTATCACACGAAGCAGACCGAGGCCCAGCGGATCGATGAACTGGCGGGACCGACCGAGAGCATCGACGGGTTGCCGGTTCGGCTCGGCACCGTCCTGCCGGACCGCGTCGGCGTATGAGCTTAATCGAACTCGGGCGGTACGGCCGCAACGAGGCGCATATCATCGTCGGGCGGCTGGAGAGCGAGGGCATTCCCGCGATCGCGTTCGATGGTGGGATGTCGATCATGGAGGGGAGTTGGTTGCTGATCCCGGTCCGGGTCATGGTCGACGAGGATGATCTCGACGAGGCTCAGGAAATTTTGGCGGGGTTAGCGGGTACGTCAGGTGCTGATAGAAAGCCGCCTGCCTAAACCCAACAATCGTCATTCCCGCGCAGGCGGGAATCCATACTGGCAAACCTCAGGATTTACGCGATACCCGTTGGGGATCTGGATCCCCGCCTTCGCGGGGATGACGTGCAGAAGATCGTGTGCCCCAACTACCGAGCGGATAAAGGGCGGAATCGTGGTCCGCCCTCCGCCGAGATCAGCGCCCGGCGGTGACCCGCCAGATCGCGTTGCCGACGTCGTCCGCGACCAGCAGGCCGCCGGTCTTGTCGGTGATGACGCCGACTGGCCGACCCTGCGCGTCGCCGTCCTTGTTCAGGAACCCGCCGAGCACGTCGACCGGCTTCGCGTTCGCCGCGGGGAAGCCGGTATCGCCGAAGGGCACGTAGACGACCTTGTAGCCTGACACCGGCTTGCGGTTCCACGAGCCGTGTTCGCCTACGAAGGCGCCGTTGGCGAATTTCGCGCCTAGTTTCGCGTCCGCGGAGAAGGTCAGGCCAAGTGCGGCGACGTGCGGTCCGAGCGCGTAGTCGGGGCGCTTGGCGTATTGCTGTAGCGCGGGGTTCTTCGGCTCGACGCGGCTGTCGGGATAGCCGCCCCAGTAATACCAGGGCCAGCCGAAATGATCGCCGAACTCGACCTGCGTTAAATAATCGGGCGCGAGGTCGGAGCCGAGCATGTCGCGCTCGTTGACGACGGTCCACAGCCCGCCCGACTTGGGATTGATCGCCATGCCGTTGGGGTTGCGCAGGCCGGCGGCGTAGATCCGCCAGTTCTTGTCCTTGGGCCAGACCTGCAGGATGTTGGCGCGGTATTTCTCGGCGTCCATGCCGTTCTCGGCGATGTTCGACGACGAGCCGACGCCGACGTAGAGCGTCTTGCCGTCCGCCGCGGCAATGACGTTGCGCGCCCAGTGATTGCCGCCCGGGTTGAGCTTGATGACGAGCTCGGGCTTGGCGGTGATCTTGGTCGCGCCATCAGTGTACGGCACGCGGACGAGCGCGTCGGTGTTACCGATGTAGAGCTGGCCATCGAGCAGCGTCATGCCGAACGGCGAGTTGAGACCGGTCATGAACACCAACTTGGTCTCTGCCACGCCGTCGCCGTTCGCGTCACGAAGCAGCGTGATGCGATTTGCCGAGGGGACGCCTGCACCCGCACGCCCCATCAGAACCTTCATCACCCAGCCGGTGATCCCGCCGCCTTCGCGTGGCGGCGAGTTCGTCTCGGCCACCAGCACGTCGCCATTGGGCAGGCGGTACATCCAGCGTGGGTGATCGAGCCCGGTCGCGAACGGCTGGACCTTCAGTCCGGCGGCAGGCGTCGGCATCGCGCCGTTCTGCCAGCCGACGACCTTGGCAACCTTGACGGTCGGGATCGTCTGAATGCGGGGATCGGTGATCTTGGGCAGTTTGCCGGCGACCTGGTCGACCGATAATTCCGCCGTGTCGGGCCAGGCGAGATAGGTGACGCCCGCGGCGATCACCAGCAGGATCAGCCCTAGGACAATGAGAATGTGTTTGCGCATGGGAGGAGATTAGGGGGACGAGGGGGCCGGGGCAATCCTCCCCCGCACGGGAAAAGGCCGGCGTTGATCACGTTATTCGAGACCTTCATAAATGCACCCGCGACGTCTCGTTCGCATCATGGGCGTATGCATCTCCGCCAACGCACGCCCGTCAATAGATCACGTCGGCAATGCTCAGCTACGACTATTGCCGACCACGTCAGCTTGTGGAGGTCAGAACCGGATCGGCACGCCCACGAACGCCTGCCAGGTCTGGTTGTCGACATGCTTGACGTCCATACGCAGCCCGTAGCGGCGATCGATCCGATACTCCGCACCACCGCCTACGACGAAGCTGCTTCCCCACGCGAACTCTTTGCCGATCCCGATCTGGTCGCGAATGCGGTATTTGTTACCGCCATAGCCGACCGAGCCATATGCCATCAGTCGCGGCGTCAGAACGTAACCGGCGCGTACGGTGCCCCGGACGCCGAACTTCGGCTTCTGGTCGTAGACGAGGCCCTCGAACGTCGCCCTGTTGTCGCGGCCACCAGCGGTCCCCGCAATCTCGACGCCCAGTCGCCAATTACGCGAGGCGGCGATATCGTAGCCGGCGAATACGCCACCTCCCAAGCCATTGGCACGATAATAGCGGTCGTATCGGGAGACGACCGTATCGTTCTCATATTCTTCGAACTCGAGCGCAAAATGATGCTCAAGCAGCCCCGCTTCGACCCCGATCGACGGACCAGTGAACGGACGGTCGACAGTCTGTGCCGCAACCCCATTCGCGATCGTCATCATCGCCACACCCATTGCGTACCGCATCGTCAATCTCCCTACAGAGTGACGATCATTGCCGTATCGAAATGAACGGGGTTTTGCAGATCGAGGAGATTGATCAGTCTTCGATCAATTCGACCTTCGGCGGATGGAGTCGCAGGCGATTGATACGGCGTTCGTCGGCGTCGATAATCTCGAGCTTCCAGCCACTTGGATGATCGACGCATTCGCCGATCTGCGGGACGTGCCCTGCGAGCAGCGCGGCCAGACCGCCGAGCGTGTCGATATCGCCGTCGACTTCCGCCAGCCGCGGATCGATCAACTCGGCGGCGTCCTCCAATTCTGCGCGCGCGTCGGCATCCCATGCCCCCCCCTCAATCGGCGTCATCAGCACTTGGGGCGCTTCGTCATGCTCGTCCTCGACCTCGCCGACGATCTCCTCGATCAGGTCCTCGAACGTGACGAGGCCCTCCGTGCCCGAATATTCGTCTAGCACGATCGTCAGATGGACGTGCTTCTGCCGCATGTCGGCGAGCAGATCGAGCGCGCCGCGCGACATCGGCGCGTAGAGCGGCTCGCGGATCAGCCCGGCGATCGAGGTCGGATGCTCGGCGCCTGTGGCCAGGATGTTGAAGACGTCCTTGATGTGGACCATGCCGATGATCGTATCGAGGTTGTCGCGGTACACCGGCAGGCGGCTATGGCCCGCTTCGGCGAACAGCTTGACGAGATCGGCGAACGGCGTGTCCTCCTCGACCGCGATGATGTCCGCACGGGGCACGCCGACGTCGCCGGCATCACGTTCGCTGAAGTGGAGCAGGTTGCGGACCATCTGGCGCTCGAGCGGGGTGAGATCGCCCTTCGCATCGGGGGCGGGATCTCCCTCGTGCCGGTCGATCGCATCCTCGAGCTGGTCGCGAAGGGATTCGTCTTGAGCACCGAAGATCAGGCCCTTGAGCCCGCGCCAGATACTGTCGCTACTATCGCCGTTACCGGCATTGGGGCCATCGGCCATCGTGGTCGTCAGTCCTCTGTTATCAGATAGGGGTCGTGGAGGCCCAAGGCGGCGAGCGCGTCGCGTTCGATCTGCTCCATGCCCTCGGCCTCATCGTCGTCTATGTGGTCGTAACCTAGCAGATGCAGCGTGCCGTGCACCATCAGATGCATCGCATGATCCTCGACCGAGATACCGCGCTCGGCGGCTTCCGCGACGCAGACGCCGTGCGCGAGGATGATATCGCCGAGCAGGACTTCGCCGTCGTCCGAATTCTGGCTGACCGTGGCGAGCAGGTCGGGCTGGACCATCGGGAAGGACAGGACGTTGGTTGGCTTGTCCTTCTGGCGATACTGCTGGTTGAGCGTGTGGACCTCGTCGTCCGACGCGAGCCGGATCGAGATCTCGACCGTCGCGGCGCTGGTCAGCAGTTCACCATGCGGTGTCCGCTGAATCGCTGCCGTTGCTGCGCGCAAGGCAAGCGCGTCCCAGTCCTGCTCAGGCCAGGGGGCGTCGGAAGAGAGCGCGATTTCGAGCATGCAGGTCCTTCAGGCGAGATCGGTCAGGGCAAAATCATTACCCTTGTAGAGAAGTTCCGCGCCATGGGTTTTCGCGCAGGCGTACGCGAAGCAATCGCCCATGTTGAGCTTCGCGGGGTGGCGGCCCTTGCCGTAGATTTGATAGGCGTCGAGGGCCGTAGATAATTCGCTCTCTCCAATTGCGATAATGCGAAGAGCCAACACCTGAGCGGTGTTTTCCACTTCACTGCGAGCCACATCGATATCGAACCGATAGGAGCTGCGAAGAGCGGACACCGTCTCCCAGCATGACATCGCCGACCACAGGGCATTTCCGTCATGTTCGACACGGGTGATGAAAGCATCGCGCTCCGGTTCACCTGTAATAATCGCTACAAGCGCGGATGCATCGACGAACACGGTCAATCCGGTTCCTCGCCCCATAATTCGTCGAAAAACGCCTTATCGGCTTTCAGGCCAGTCGGCTCACCTAGGGGGTGAGCCTTGCGCCATGCGTCCAGGCGTTCGCGCATGCTCGGCACCGAAACCGACGGTGTCAATTCTGCCTTCTGGCGGCGCAGCAAATCACGAACGACCTCCGTCTTGGTGACGCCCAGACGCGCCGCAAGCTCAGCCGCGAGCTCGGCGGTTTCGTTGTCCTTGATGTAGAGAGACGCCATCGTCATCCTCCTGGGATATCCCGGATATACTCCGGGATATCCCGAGCATCAACCATCGGTTCCTTCGTACGCCTCGACGACGCGGCCGACGATCGGGTGGCGGACGACGTCGCCGACGGTGAAGCGGCACATTGAGATGCTTTCGACGCCTTCGAGGCGGCGGACTGCATCCGCCAGGCCGGACGCCGCGACGCCACCGGGGATGTCGACCTGCTTCGGATCGCCACAGATCACCATGCGGCTATTCTGGCCGAAGCGGGTGAGGAACATCTTCATCTGAGCAGGCGTGGTGTTCTGCGCTTCGTCGAGGATGACGAAGGCATCCGCAAGCGTGCGGCCGCGCATGAAGGCGATCGGGGCGACCTCGATCTCGCCGCTAGCGATGCGGCGTTCGACCTGCTCGGCGGGGAGGCAGTCGTAGAGCGCGTCGTAAAGCGGGCGGAGGTACGGATCGACCTTCTCCTTCATGTCGCCGGGGAGGAAGCCGAGGCGTTCGCCTGCTTCGACCGCGGGGCGTGACAGGATGAGACGCTGGACGCTGCCGTTGATGAGCTGCTGCACCGCCTGCGCGACCGCGACATAGGTCTTGCCCGTGCCTGCCGGCCCGAGCGCGAAGATCATGTCGTTGTTGGCGAGCTCGCGCATGTAGTGCGCCTGTGCCGGCGTGCGCGGGACGATCGTCTTCTTCCGCGTCCGGATCATGATCGGGGGCGCGGCGCCACCGCCGGCATCGGCGCGGATGATGCCTTCGAGCACGGGTTCGTCCGCCATTGCGATCGATGCGTCGACGAGGCCGGCGTCGACGTCTTCGCCGCGCTGGATGCGGGCGTAGAGATCGTGGAGCACGTCACGGGCTTTCGCGACCTGTTCGGCGGTGCCCTCCAGGCCGATCTTGTTCCCTCGCGCGGTGATGTAGACGCCGAGGCGATTTTCGAGCGCTACCAGATTCTGATCGTACTGGCCGAACAGCCGGACGAGCAATTGGGGTTTGTCGAACAGCAGCTCGACTCGGGCGCGGTCACCGGACTGGGCGGGAACGGGTTTACGGCTCATACGGTCCTTTCAGGGTGTCAAAGGTTACGCCTAGAAGCGTCGAACCGTAACCTTTGAAAGGAAGATGAGCACGCCAAGCGACGCGTTCAAGCCGCGCCGGGGCGCTGGCCGAGAGATGGTTCGAGTCGCGTGGGCGAAGCTGCATCGGGTGTGAGTGTGACAGGCGATCGGGGTGTAGGACAGCAAAATCGCGGGGGGTGGTTTCGCGAGCCCCGCGTATCGTTCTGACGCCTTGGGGACGCCGTTGCGATCCTCCCCTGCAAGGGGGAGGTGTCGCCGCAGGTGACGGAGGGGGAGGACACGGATCAGGCGTCGGCGCTTGCCTCCCCCTCCGTCAGGCAAGTGCCTGCCACCTCCCCCTGGCGGGGGAGGATTAGGAGGGGGCTCAGGCTGCTTCTGCGATCCGTTCGATCCCGGTGAGGGAGTTCGGGCCGGCCGCCGCCAGCGTGACTTCCACCAAGTCGCCGATTGCGTGGTTGCCGATCAGGTGGACCGATTGCAGCCAGGGGGACTTGCCGATCAGCTGGCCAGGGAGTTTTCCCGCGCGTTCGAGCAGGACCGAGCAGGTGCGGCCTACGGTGGCGGCGTTGAAGGCGTGCTGGTCGCGGTTGAGCGCGGCCTGGAGGCGCTGGAGGCGTTCGTCCATGACCGATTCCGGGACCTGCTCGACGATCGACGCGGCAGGGGTGCCGGGGCGGGGGCTGTATTTGAAGCTGTAGGCCTGTGCGTAGCCGACCGCGTCGACGAGGCTCAGCGTGTCCTCGAACTCGGCGTCGGTCTCGCCCGGGAAGCCGACGATGAAGTCGCCCGAGAGTGCGATGTCGGGGCGGGCGGCGCGGACGCGGTCGAGCAGGCGGAGGTACGAGTCGCGAGTGTGGCTGCGGTTCATCGCCTTCAGGACGCGGTCGCTACCGGCCTGCACGGGGAGATGGAGGAACGGCATCAGGCTCTCGATGTCGCGGTGTGCGTCGATCAGGCCTTGCGTCATGTCGTTGGGGTGGCTGGTGGTGTAGCGGATGCGCGCGAGGCCAGGGATGCGGTCGAGGTCACGGATCAGGTCGTGGAGGCCGCGCTCGTTCTCGCTCCAGGCGTTTACGTTCTGGCCGAGCAGCGTGATCTCGCGCGCGCCGGCGTCGACCAGCGCCTTGGCCTCGTCGACGATGGCGGCGAACGGGCGGCTGATTTCTGCGCCCCGTGTGTACGGGACGACGCAGTAGGTGCAGAATTTGTCGCAGCCTTCCTGCACTGTGAGGAACGCCGAGGGGGCGACCTTCCGACGCGAGGGGAGCGCGCCGAACTTCGACAGCAGTGGCATATCGGTGTCGAGCGAGGGCGTGCCGGCGGCGGCTTTCGCGACGAGCTCGGGCAAGTTGTGATAGGCTTGCGGGCCTACGACTATGTCGACTTTCGCGCGGGTGAAGATCTCCTCGCCCTCGGCCTGTGCGACGCAGCCGGCGACGGCGATCATGGGGGTCTTGCCGGACTTGCGACGCTGGTCCTTCCGGAGGCGACCGATGTCCGAATAGACCTTTTCGGTGGCGCGTTCGCGGATGTGGCAGGTGTTCAGGACGACTACGTCGGCGTCGACTGCGTCGGCTTGCGTGAGGCCCTGGGCGGCCATCAGTTCGGCCATGCGCTCGCCGTCGTAGACATTCATCTGGCAGCCGAACGATTTTACGTGGAAGGTTTTGGGGGGAGACATAGCCGCGCCATATCAAATTTCCGCGCGCGGGGGGAGGGGGCGTTGCTCCTGCCTGTCACATGGCGCCAACCCTGGAAAGGGGCGCCACCCCGGCGGAGGCCGGGGCCCAGTTGGGGGACGTTGCTGACTAAAGTCTGCCATCCGTTACAGCGACCTTTCCAACTGGCCCCGGCCTTCGCCGGGGTGGTGGCCTTCCTCTCTGGGTGTAACTCGTGCCTACGTTGTTCTCCCGCGAAGGCGGGAGTCCAGTCTGGGCCCCCGCCTTCGCGGGGGAACAAGCTTTGTTTGTGAGTTACAGCGCCTCCATGCGGCGGCGGGCTTCGGCGGCTATGGCTTTGCGGTCGCCATAGTCTGCCGGGTCGAAGGGTTCGGCGAAGTGCAGCGTCGCGACGAATGTGCCCCGGCTCTTGAGGACGCGGGCGGCGTGATGTTGGCCGGGCTCGTCGCCGACCCAGGCGAGTTCATCGGTGGCCGCGCCGTAATCGATGCGGACCGGTTGGACCTTCACACCGGGCGGGGGCGGATCGAGCGCGGCTAGCAGCGCGGCCTTGAAGGGTAGCAGCGTGGTGCCGTCTCCCGTCGTTCCCTCGGGGAACAGGGTCACTGGCCAATCGGCCGCGAGCGTGTCGCGAATCTGGGCGATCTGGGCGGTCACCGCCATGCGGTCCGCACGCGAGACGAAGATGGTGTGGTTGAGCGTGCAGAGCCAGCCGACCAGCGGTGCGCTGCGAAGTTCGGATTTTGCTACGAACGCGGTGCCGGTCGCGCCGGACAGAAGGAGGATGTCGATCCAGCTCAGATGGTTCGAGACGAAGACCACGTCGTGGCGAAGCGGGGTACCGGCGACATGCGCCTTGGCGCCGACGATCCGCGCGACCAACCCGAGAAAGCGAGGCGGCCATGGCGACTTTCGCCCGAATAGCCGCCACATCCCGTGCCATGGCAGCGCCAGGACCAGCGCGACCAGCAGCGCCGCCAACCGCGCGCCAAAGCGGATGTGGCCGATCGCGTCAGTCCTTACGAGTGAGCGCGACGCCGTAGAGTTCCATGCGGTGATCGACCAGCCGGAAGCCGAGCTTCTCCGCGATCGCCTTCTGCAACTGCTCGAGTTCGGGGTCGACGAATTCGATCACCTTGCCGCTTTCGACGTCTATCAAATGATCGTGATGCGCTTCGGGCGCAGGCTCGTAACGCGCACGGCCGTCGCCGAAATCGTGGCGGTCGAGGATGCCGGCTTCCTCGAACAGCCGGACCGTGCGGTAGACCGTCGCGATCGAGATGCCGGGGTCGATCTGCGACGCGCGCTCATAGACTTTCTCGACGTCGGGATGGTCGTCCGCCTCGGACAGCACGCGCGCGATGACGCGACGCTGCTCGGTGATGCGCAGGCCCTTCTCGTTGCAGAGTGCTTCCAGATCGATTTTGCGCGGCATGTGTCGTTCCCTCGTTGAGTGCCATGTAGGGCCTCCGCGCTGTTGCGAAAAGGGATAGTGACTCGCAATAAGCCTTAGCTGTTGATATCTTTCGAATATGTATATGCGTCATACGCGACGCCGGTCTTGCCGCGGTAGTAGGCACGGCGTTCGCCGACCTTGGTGAAGCCGTGCGCGTCGTACATCTTGACTGCGTCGTTGCCCGCGCGGACCTCGAGATGGAGCTTGGCGATGCTACCGACCGAGCAATCGGCGATTGCCGCGCGGATAAGCGCAGTGCCGACGCCGCGGCGGCGATAGTCTGGCGCGACCGCGATCAGCAGCAGTTCGGCTTCGTCGGCGACCGACCGGGTCATCGTGAAACCGGCGGGGAAATCGTCGACGAACGCGATCGTGAGGTGGACGCCGGTCAGCGCGAGCACGCCGAGGCACTGGCTGCGCGTCCAGGCCTCGCCGTAGCTCGGGTCGAACGCCTCGGTCATCAGCGCGTCGACGATTGCGAGATCGCGCGCGTCGCCGGTGCGGAGCGTGACCGCGCGGGTTGCGACTTGGCGGGTGGCCATTATTTCGGGACCGAGGGCTTGGCGTCGGGGGCGCGGCCGTAGATCGGGCTTGGCGCGAGTGCGGTCAGCGTCGCGGGGAGCAGGATCGCGGAGGCTGCGTCGGGAAGCGCTTCGGTGAGGTCCAAGCCGTCGTCGAGTGCGGCGAGCCAGCGGATGCCGTTGCCGACTGCGCGCCGTCCTGCCAGCGCGGCGAGCGCGGCGTCGGGCTTCAGCGATACCATGTCGGATCGCGGCGACAGATCGGCGGAGAACGCTTGCATGAAGACCTCGCCATGCCCGCCTTCCATGATCACCGCAATATCGTCGGTTAAGCGGTCGGCGAAACCGGCGGCGGCGATCAGCGGGAGCGAGGAAAATCCTGCGATTTCCGCGTTCCAACCGAGTGCGAGGCCACGCGCGGCGGCGATCCCGACGCGGACGCCGGTGAAGCTGCCGGGGCCGCAATCGACGATGATGCGGTCGGCTCGGCCACCGTTAGGGAGCTCGGCGATCATCGGAATCAGGCGCTCGGCATGGCCTCGGCCGACGACTTCGTGCGCGCGGGCGATGATGGCGCCGTCTTCGATCAGGGCGACCGAGCAGGCGGTGGTGGATGTTTCGATGACTAACGTGCGCATTACTTCTTACCCTCTCCCCTCAGGGGAGAGGGCAGGGTGAGGGGCGCCGCGAGCGCCGTCCTCCCCAACTGCCCCTCACCCCGACCCTCTCCCCGCAGGGGAGAGGGAGCAGGTCCCGCCTCAAGCGATGCTGTTGAATTTCGCGAAGTCGGGGCGGGGCGAGCGGGCGTAGATCGTCGCGGGGTCGCCGTGGCCGAGCGTCGAGATGAAATTGGTCCGCACCGCGGGCGTCTCGTGGAAGAACGCCGCATCGACCTTGCCCGCGTCGAAGCCCGACATCGGCCCGGTATCGAGCCCGAGCATCCGCGCGGCGATGATGAAATACGCACCCTGCAACGTCGAGTTGCGGAACGCGGAGGCCTCGCGCAGTTCGGCGTTGCCGTCGAACCACGACTTCGCATCGGCGTGCGGGAACAGCTCGGGCAAATGCTCGTGGAAATTGGTGTCCATGCCGATGATTACCGACACGGGCGCCTTGAGGATCTTCGGCTGGTTCTGCGCACTGCACGCATCGGCGAGCTTTTGCTTGGCCTCGTCGCTGGTCACCCAGATCAGGCGCGCGGGGAGCTGGTTGGCCGACGTCGGGCCCCACTTCATGAGGTCCCAGATCGCATGCAACTCGGACTCGGCGACCGGCTGATCGGTGTAGCCAATGTAGCTGCGGGCATCGCGGAAGACGGCGTCGAGGACGGTGTCGTCGAGTTTCTCGCGCATCAGACGGCCCTCACTTCGGTGACTTCGGGGACGTAGTATTTCAGCAGCTGCTCGATGCCGTTCTTGAGCGTCGCGCTCGACGATGGGCAGCCGGCGCAGGCGCCCTGGAGCTGGAGGAAGACCTTGCCCTTGTCGAAACCGCGATAGACGATGTCGCCGCCGTCGTTCGCCACCGCGGGGCGGACGCGCGTGTCGATCAGCTCGCGGATCTGCGCGACGATGTCGGCGTCGGCGGGGTCGTCCGACAGCGCGGGCTCGTCCGACGGCACCGAGAAGCCGGCGCGCGCGGGCTTGAACAGCGGCATCGCGGCGGAGAAATGATCGAGCAGGATCGCGAGCACGTCTGGCTTGAGGTCCGACCAGGCGGTGCCGGGCGCGGCCGTGACCGAGACGAAATCGCGGCCGAAGAACACGCCGGTGACGTCGCCGAGCCCGAAGATCGCGTCGGCGAGCGAACTCGCCTCGGCTTCTTCAGGCGTGGCGAAGTCGCGCGTGCCGGCTTCCATGACGGTGCGTCCCGGCAGGAACTTCAGCGTCGACGGGTTGGGAGTGGATTCCGTTTCGATGAGCATGAGAGGCATGTGGCCCGAAGGGGGCGGGGGATCAAGCGCGGAACGGGAAACGGTTTCTTTCGGGGGGTGAGGGGCATCCCGGCTAACTCGTTCGCGCCGGTACCGTGCCCTGGCTGGCCGGCAATGCGAAACGTGTAAATTGCGTCAGGGACTTACGCTGCGAGCGGCAGCGGCGGACCTGACTGCTTGGTCCGCAACTTGTCGGCCCAGCGGGTAAGCACGGCATCGTTTGCGACGATCCAGTTCTGGGCCAGCGTGGTGAGAGCGGCGAGATACTCAGCACTCGAATTGTCCAGTCCGCCATCACCAGAGGGCAACGCGAAATCGGCGCGGTCATACGCGGCGATGTCCAGCCGCCGGGCCTGATAGGAGATCGTACTGGAGCTGGCCTGCATCAGGATCGAGAAGATCGGCACGCCCCGGAACGGGTTCACCCAGCCGAGGAACGACCAGTTCCGCGCAGAGGGATAGGGGCGATCGGACCGGCCCGTACCCAGCGACAGGATCTCGATGTCGCCGAGATGCCAGCCGAGCTTGCGTCCCTCGATGATCGCGGCGATCGTCGGATCATTGGCGAACACGCCGCCATCGACCATCAGCAGATCCGGCTCCACCTTTGTGGGATCGTCGATCGCGGCCGGCTTGAAGAACGTCGGGGCCGCCGATGTCGCGCGTGCGGCGATATGTAGTGGGAAAACCCGCTCGGGGATGCCGAGCTTACGGTTATAGTCGGGGCCGCCGGCCATGAACACCGCCTTGCGCGCCAGCAGGTCATACGCCGGAATGACGATATTCGTCAGCGCATCGCGCGTCGTCACGCGTGTGCCAACCCGCGCCGCGAGGATCCGTTCGAGCGGCCGGGCGCTATAGGGCCAGCCCGGTACGCGAAGGGGTATGCCGAAGAGGTGCGGGAAAATCCGCTTGCTCTCGTTGCGGTACAGATCGACGAGGTCGCTCGCAGTGCAGGCGGCCCGTTTCGGATCCGCCTCGCTGGGTGCGGTGAGGCCGGCGGCGATGATCCCACCGGTCGACGTACCGGCGATCAGATCGAAACACTCGTGCAGCGGCCGGCCGATCCGGCGCTCCAACTCGGCGAGGATCAGCGCGGGGATCAGCCCGCGCGTCCCGCCGCCATCGATCGTCAGGATGTATCTCGGTCTCGCACGATCACTGTCCACGACGCCCTCTCCCACTGCTAGCCTGAGCGTATCAGTAGACGATCACAACGACGTCTGGAGATCGGTCCGGATCGGTGCAACCTCTTCCGTGGGATTGCTCAGACGTCGAGTTGCTTCACTGCCGCGTTCCAGTTGCCGATGTTGCGGACCGCGTCCTGGACGAAGGCAGAGCGGCGGACGATGCCGAGGAACAGGTCGGCGATCCACTTGCCGGGGTTGCGCAGGGGGCGCTCGAACTGGATCAGCAACACGACGCGGGTGCCGGTCGTGTCGTTCCAGACCTCGTGCTGGTAGGTGTCGTCGAAGACGAGCGTCTCGCCTTCCGCCCAACGCACGGTGCGGTCGTGGACGCGCATGCGGACGTCGCCGTCGCGCGGGACGATCAGGCCGAGGTGGCAGGTGATGAGGCCCTTGGTCACGCCGCGATGCTCGGGGATGTGGGTGCCCGGCGCCAGGATCGAGAAGAACGCGCTGTTGAGGCCGGGGATGCGTGCCACTGCGGCGGCGGTGTGGGGGCAGCGTGCTAGGCTCTCCTCGATCGGGTAGCCGTACCCATAGAGGAAGAACGAGCGCCACTTGTCGATCTCGGCGATCGAGCGGTGATCGGGCGAGATCGTCGCGAGGCTGGGCGATGCTTCGCCTTGCAACGCAACGCGGACGGCTTCGTCGCGGATCGCGGCCCAGTTCTCGCGCAGGCCTGCGGTCCAGGCGAAGTCGCGGACGTCGAGCACCGGATCGTTGGCGACCAGCGAGGACGACGCGATCATGCGGTCGAACACGCCACGCAGATGCTTGCCGACGCGGATGATCAGCGGGCGGTTGGCTTCGGCCACCATCGGCGCGCCGGGTTTGGGCGCGCCGGATATGATTTTCAGATCGGGCATGCGGGCGCCGCGGCGTACTGCCGGTTCGCCCGAATCCGGCCACAATGAACACTGCCCCAGTTCGTGGCCCAGTTCGGCTTCGACCGTCATTTCTACCCTAGTATCCAGGCGCGCCCCGGCGCCGATCCCCTTGTTCGGACACGATATACCGGCAGTGTTGGACGAAATGATGGCACCACTCGCCCGGCGCGGAGGCAGGGCACTGGCGAGCGACGCCCGCGACCGCTACAGGTGAGCCATGGTGTCCTTTTCGCGCTTGTACCGCGCTCCCGTCCTCCTCCCCGTCATCCTCGGCCTCGCCATTCCGGCGAGCGGCCAGATGGCGACGCAGCAGGCCGTATCCACCCCCACGAAGGAGGCGCCGACGCTTCCCGAGCTGCCGGGAATCGATACGACCGCGTGGCTCTACAAGGGCAGCGATCTCACGCGGGATCCGGAGTGGAAGTTCGGCACGTTGCCCAACGGCATGCGCTTTGCGGTGCGCAAGAACGGCGTGCCACCGGGCCAGGTGTCGGTGCGCGTGCGGATCGATGCGGGGTCGCTGAACGAGACCGACAGCGAGCGGGGCTTCGCGCATTTCATCGAGCATCTGTCGTTCCGTGGGTCCGAATACGTGCCGGATGGCGAGGCGAAGCGGGTGTGGCAGCGGTTCGGGGCGACCTTCGGCTCGGATACCAATGCTCAGACGACGCCGACCTCGACCACGTTCAAGCTCGATCTTCCGTCCGCGACCGAGTCCGGCCTCGACGAGAGCCTGAAGATCATGTCGGGGATGATGGAGAAGCCGGTCATCACCGACGCCTCCGTGACCGCCGAACGTCCGGTCGTGCTGGCCGAACAGCGCGAGCAGCCGGGGCCGCAGGTGCGGTTCGGCGATGCGATCCGCGCGACGTTCTTCGCAGGGCAGCCCCTCGCGGATCGCTCGCCGATCGGTAACATCAAGACGCTGGAAGCTGCCACTGGTGCGACCGTGAAGGCGTTTCACGACCGCTGGTATCGGCCGGAAAACACCGTCGTCATCATCTCGGGCGATATGGATCCGGCGCTGTTCGGGCGTTTGATCGTCAAGAACTTCGCGGATTGGAAGGGCATCGGGCCGTTCGTGCCGGCGCCCAGCTTCGGCAAGCCCAATCCGAAGGCGCCGGTCTCCGCGACGATCGCCGAGCCGGCAATTCCGGCAGTGGTGACGCTCGGCGTGGTGCGGCCGTGGGAGTATAAGGACGACACCGCGATCATGAACCAGAAGCGGCTGGTCGACGTGCTGGCCACCCGGCTGATCAGTCGTCGTCTGGAAACGCGCGCTCGGGCTGGCGGGAGTTTCCTTCAGGCGGGCGTGTCGATCGACGACGTGTCGCGCTCGGCGAACCTGACCAGCGTCAACATCGTGCCGATCGGGACCGACTGGGAAGCGGCGTTGAAGGACGTGCGCGCGGTGATCGCCGACGCGCAGACCAACGCGCCGAGCCAGGCCGAAGTCGACCGCGAATACGCCGATTTCGACACGATCATGCGGACCAGCGTCGAGACGGCGAAGGTCGAGGCGGGGTCGAAGCAGGCGGACGACATGGTCGGTGCGCTCGACATCCGCGAGACGGTCGCGGGGCCGGAGACGTCGTACAAGATTTTGCAGGACGCCAAGGCGAAGGGCATGTTCACGCCCGCCACGCTACTCGCATCGAGCAAGGCGATCTTCGAAGGAACGACGCGGGCGCTCGTGAATACGCAGACGCCTGATGCCGGGGCCGCGAACAAGCTGGCGACGGCGTTGAAGGCGGACGTTTCGGGTCTTGCCGGCAAGCGGCGCGCGCAGGCGGCGGTCGACTTCTCGAAGCTACCGTCGCTCGGCAAGCCGGGTGTCGTCGCGAGCCGCGAAAAGATCGCCGCGTTCGACATGGAGCAGGTGAATTTCGCCAACGGCACGCGCGTGCTGCTGTTCCCGAACGCGGGCGAGACCGGGCGCGTGTATGTGCGCGTGCGGTTCGGCGGCGGCTATACCGCGATCCCGTCGAACCGGCCCACGCCGGCATGGGCGGGCGATCTCGCACTGGTCGCAGGGGGTATCGGCAAGCTCGACCAGGGCGATCTCGACCAGTTGACGGCGGGGCGTCGGATCGGGCTCGACTTCGGGATCGACGACGATGCGTTCACGCTGAGCGCGATCACGTCGCCGGCGGATTATGCCGATCAGTTGCGGCTGATGGCGGCGAAGCTCGCGTTCCCGGCGTGGGATCCGGCACCGGTGGCACGTGCTAGGGTTGCGGCGCTGGCAGGGTTCGCCGGCTATGACTCGTCGCCCGATGGCGTGTTGTCGCGGGACCTCGAAGGTCTGCTTCGCGCGGGTGATCCGCGCTGGGGGACGCCGTCGAAGCCGACCGTCGAGGCGCTGAATGCGAAGGACTTCCGCGCGTTCTGGGAGCCGATCCTGAAGACCGGGCCGATCGAGGTTTCGATCTTCGGCGACGTGAAGACCGAGGACGCGATCGCCGCGGTGGCGAAGTCGTTCGGGGCAATGAAGCCGCGGACGGCGGTGTCGACGGTCGGCGCGCCGGTCGGCTTCCCTGCGCACAATACGACGCCGGTGATGCGCGCGCATACCGGGCCCGAGAACCAGGCGGCGGCGGTGATCGCATGGCCGACGGGGGGCGGGATCGACAACATCGTCGAGGCGCGGCGTCTCGACGTGCTGGCGCAGGTGTTCAGCGATCGGCTGTTCGAGCGGCTGCGGCAGGCGGCGGGGGCGAGCTACAGCCCGAACGTGTCGAGCCAGTGGCCGGTGGGCATGAACACCGGCGGCCGGATGGTCGCGATCGGGCAGGTGGCGCCGGACAAGGTGTCGTTCTTCTTCCAGATCGCCCGTCAGATCGCGGCCGAACTGGTGTCGACGCCGATCGCGGCGGACGAGTTGGACCGGATCAAGAAGCCGATGGGGCAGTATATTTTGCGCGCCTCGACCGGGAACCAGTTCTGGTTGCAGCAGCTTGGCGGCGCGACGTTCGATCCGCGGCGGATCGCGGCAACGCAGCGGATCGCGAGCGATTTGGTGGCGACGACGCCGGTGGAGTTGCAGGCGACCGCGGCGAAGTATCTGCGACCGGAGAAGGACTGGACCATGGCCGTCGTGCCGGCTGCGACGCCTGCGAAGAAGTAAGGTTCTATGTCCCCTCTCCCCACCGGGGAGAGGGAGGGAGGAGCCGCTTGGCGACGGAAGGGTGAGGGGCTTTGGCGGAGACGTCCCGAGCCTCACGCCCCTCACCCTCCCACACGCAAGCGCGTGCGGGTCCCTCCCTCTCCCCGTGGGGGAGAGGGTTATTTGTAGAGCGCGTCCAGACGTTCGCCGTAGGCCTGTTTCAGGACGTGGCGGCGGATCTTCAGGCTGGGGGTCAGCTGCTCGTTCTCGATCGTGAACGGACCATCCGCGAGCACGAACCGCCGCACCCGCTCGGTCACCGTCAGGTCCTTGTTCACCCGCTCGACCGCGTGGCCGATCGCTGTCCTGAACTCGCTGTTCTCGGCCAGCCGCGTGAAGCTGCACGCGTCGCCGTTCTTCGCGCACCATTCCTGTGTCCAGTCGGGATCGGGCACGATCAGCGCGACCATGTAGGGGCGCTTGTCGCCGGCGATCATCGCCTGCGCGATCTCGGGCTGGAGCGTGAGCATGCCCTCGACCTTCTGGGGAGCGACGTTTTCGCCCTTGTCGTTGATGATCAGGTCTTTCTTGCGGTCGGTGATGCGGATGCGGCCGCGGTCGTCGATCTCGCCGATGTCGCCGGTGTGGAGCCAGCCGTCCTTGAGCACCTTCGCGGTCTCGGCGTCGTTACGCCAATAGCCGTGCATGACGAGTTCGCCGCGCACCAGGATCTCGCCGTCCTCGGCGATCCGGACTTCGGTGTCGTTCAGCGCGGGGCCGACCGAGTCCATGCGGACGCCGGCCTTGGGGCGGTTGCACGAGATGACCGGGGCGGCTTCGGTCTGGCCGTAGCCTTGCAGGAAGGTGAGCCCGAGCGCCTCGAAGAACAGCCCGACCTCGGGATTGAGCGGCGCGCCGCCAGAGATCATTGCCTTAAGTCGGCCGCCGAACTTCTTCGAGATCTTGGGCTTGAACAGCGTGGCGACGGCGGCCTGCATCGGGCGGTCGATCAGGCGCAGGCGACCGGCGTAGCGCTTGCCGCCGATGTTGAGCGCCTGGCGCAGGAGGTAGGCCGAGGCGCCGCCCTGCTTCTCGATCGTCTTCGAGATGCGCGTGCGGAGGACCTCGAACAGGCGGGGCACGACGAACATGATCGTCGGTCGGGTTTCCTCGATGTTCGCGGCGAGCTTTTCCAGGCCTTCCGCGTAGTAGATCTGGCCGCCGAGCGAGATCGGGAAATGCTGGCCGCCTGTGTGCTCGTACGCGTGGCTCAAGGGGAGGAACGAGAGGAAGACCTCGTCGTCCCAGCCGAAATCTTCCGAGATGACGGACGCGCAGCCGGCGCAATTGTGGAGGATCGCGCCGTGGTGCTGCATCACCCCGCGCGGCGCACCGCCGGTGCCCGAAGTGTAGATGATGCAGGCGAGGTCTTCGCGTTCGAAGTCGGCGCGGGCGGCGGCGGTTTCGGGCGCGGTCTGGTGTGCGGCGATCAGCGCGTGCCAGTTGTGGAAGTCGATCCCGGCGGGGACCTTCATGTCCTCGAACCCGATCACGGTCTGCGCCTGGTTCGAGCGGATGACGGCGGGGAGGAGGGTTTTCGCGAGCTTGGCAGTCGAAACGATGATCGCGCAGGCGCCGGCGTTCTCGATGATGTGGAGGTGATCGCGCTCGGTGTTGGTGACGTAGGTCGGCACCGTGATGCAGCCAGCGGCCATGATCGCGAGGTCGCTGAGGCACCATTCGGGGCGGTTCTCGGCGACGAGCATGACGCGGTCGCCGCGTTTCAGGCCTATCGCGGCCAGCGCGGTGGCGAGGCTGGCTACCTGGCGCGCGGCTTCGGCCCAGCTGGTGGCGACCCATGTGCCGCTTGTTTTCGTCCAGAGGAACGGGGCGTCGCCTTTCTCGGCGGCGCGCGTGAAGAACATCGTGACGAGGTTCGGGAAGCGTTCGAGCTGGCGGGCCATTGTCTCTCCCTGGGCGCTGTGCCGTTGCGCCTTGTCCGACGCGATTCTGAGCGTTGGTCGGTTAGTGCGTCATAACCGGCGGGGGCTCAACCCCATCCGCTGCCACGGACTTGGCACCCCCCCGGCGGAGGCCGGGGTCCAGTTGGAAAGGTCGCAGTAACGACGCGCGAACGTCAATTAGCAAGGTTTCCCAACTGGACCCCGGCCTCCGCCGGGGAGGTGGAGTTTGTCGTTACTCTGGTGCGCGCTGGAGTGCGCCGACGCGCTGGATCTTGGTGACGGTACCGTCCTCCGCGATCGCGACGCCTTCGCTGCGAGGGTCTGCGGCGCCGACCCACTTGCCGCCGACGCGCTCGATCGCGTTCGCTTTCAGGCCGAGTGCCGCCACCTGGACGGTCTCGCCTAGCGCCTGCAAGGCTGGGACCATCGCCTCGCGCTCGGTGCCCTTTTCGGCCGCTGCGACATGCCCTGGCGCATAAAGCAGCCCGAGTGCGATCGAGTCCTGCGCTGACAGTTTCCAGTCGACCACGCCGATGATCGCCTTGGCCACCTGCGCGATGATCGTCGAGCCGCCTGCCGCGCCGACCGCGAGCCGGACCTTCCCGTCGGGGCCGTAGACGATCGTCGGCGACATTGAGCTGCGCGGCCGCTTGCCACCTTCGACCCGGTTGGCGACCAGCGCGCCGTCCTTGACGGGCACGATGTCGAAGTCGGTGAGCTGGTTGTTGAGGACAGTGCCGTCGACGGTGATCCCGGAGCCGAAATAGCCTTCGACGGTGGTAGTCACCTCGACGACGTTGCCTCGCGCGTCGACCGTCGCGATGGCTGTCGTGCCGGGGACCTCGCTGATTGGGGCGCGGGTGCGTGCGGGGGCGCCGGGAGGCGAGCCGGCGATGACGTTCGCCATGGTCTTCGCCGGTGAGATCAGCGCCGAGCGCGATGCGAGATACTTGGTGTCGAGCATGCCCTGGACCGGCACGCGGACGAAATCGGGATCGCCGACGTAGAGGTCGCGGTCGGCATAGGCGAGGCGCGAGGATTCGGCGAACAGGTGCCAGGCCTGCGCGCTGTCCTTGCCGAGTTTTCCCATGTCGAAGCGTTCGAGCTGCTTCAGGATCATCAGCACGGTGACGCCGCCGGACGAGGGCGGGCCCATCCCGCAGACTCGGTAGACGCGGTATTTGACGCAGACCGGCGGCCGCGACTTGGCGTCGTAGCTGGCGAGGTCGCCGAGCGTCATTTTCGACGGATTGCGCGCGGCGGTGTTGACCGCGGTGACGATCTTCTGCGCCTGCGGACCGACGTAGAAGCTGTCGGGGCCCTGGGTGGCGATGCGCTGGAGGAGCGCGGCTTGCTGGGGGTTCTTGATGACCGCGCCGATCGCGACCGGCGAGCCGTCGGGCGCGGAGAAGAGTTTGCGCGTCTCGGGCGTGATGTGGTCGCCATAGGCCTTCATGCCGTTGACGAGGCGGGGGGTGGCCTGGAAGCCGTTGGTCGCGAGCCGGATCGCGGGGGCGAACAGTTGCGCCCAGGGGAGCTTGCCCGAGGCGCGGTGCGCGAGCGCCATGCCGCGGAGTGCGCCGGGGATGCCGACGCTGCGGCCGCCGGGGACTGCGTCGCTGTGGCTGAGCGGCGTGCCGTCGGGCGCGTAGAACCAGCGCGCATCGGCGGCGGCGGGCGCCTCTTCGCGCGCGTCGATCGTGCTGAGCGCGCCGCCGGCCGCGTGGGAGACCCAGAAGCTGCCGCCGCCGATGCCCGAGCTTTGCGGTTCGACGACGTTGAGGGCTAGCATGGTGGCGATGGCGGCGTCGGTGGCGCTGCCGCCGGCGCGGAGGACCTCGACGCCGGCGGCGGCTGCGCGCGGGTCGGCGGCGCTGACCATGCCTTGGTCTTTGGCCGGGGCGGGGGCGGCTTGGCGCGCCTCTACGGTGGCTGCGGGGACGAGGAGGGCGAGCGCGAGGAGGGAGGTCTTCATCGAGCGCGAGCCTAGCGTGGTTCGGGTATGAGGCAACCCGTCTCGCAACCTTGCGATCCTCCCCCGCAAGGGGGAGGTGGCGCCGATGGCGACGGAGGGGGAGGGTACGGAACCGAGGTTTTTTCTCTCCGCCCCCTCCGACTGGTAAGCGCCAGCCACCTCCCCCTGGCGGGGGAGGATCGTTAGGCGTCGACACCTACTGCGTCGGCGACCGTGGCGAAGCCGTCTCGCTGCAAAAGCGCGTCGAGTTCGCGGAGGATGCGGGCGGGGAGGCCCGGCCCTTCGTACACCAGCGCGGTGTAGAGCTGGACGAGGCTCGCACCGGCGCGGAGGCGGGCGTAGGCTTCGGCGCTGCTGTCCACGCCGCCGACCGAGATCAGAGGGAACGCTGCGCCGGTGGCCTTGCGGAAATCCGACAGGCGTTGGCGGGCCAGCGGGACGAGCGGCGCGCCGGACAGGCCGCCGGTTTCCTTGGCATTGGCCGAGCGCAGGGCGGGGCGGGAGATCGTGGTATTGTTGATGATTAGCGCGTCGATGCGGTTGTCGAGTGCGGCGCAGGCGATGTCGTCGATGTCGGCGGGTTCGAGGTCGGGGGCGACCTTCAGGAAGATCGGCGTGGTGCCCTTGGCGGCGGTGCAGGCGGCAAGGAGGTCGCGGAGCGCTGCGCCGTGCTGGAGGTCGCGCAGGCCGGGGGTGTTGGGGGAACTGATGTTGATGGTGATGTAGTCGGCGTGGGGGGCGGCTCTGGTAACGCCGTGGACATAGTCGGCGGTGCGATCCGCCGCGTCCTTGTTGGCACCGACGTTGATGCCCAAAACTTTGTTTCCCCGCGAAGGCGGGGACCCAGACTGGGCACCCGCCTTCGCGGGTGAACATACTCTTTGCAGCGCTGCATCGAGGCCGCCATTGTTGAAGCCGAGCCGGTTGATGACCGCGCGGTCTTCGGGGAGGCGGAAGATGCGGGGTTTGGGGTTGCCGGGCTGCGCGAGTGGTGTGAGCGTGCCGATCTCGACGCTGCCGAAGCCCAACCCGAAGAAGCCGTCGATCGCACGGCCGTCCTTGTCGACGCCTGCCGCCAAGCCGACCGGGTTGGGGAAGGCGATCCCCGCCACGGTCGTCGCGAGCCGCGGTACGCTGGGGGCGAGCGGCGTGCCGGCCTTCCCCCATGCGCCGAGCGCGGCGATGGTGAGGGTATGCGCGCGCTCGGCGTCGAGACGGAAGAGGATCGGGTGGTAGAAGGCCATGCGCGTCGTCCTTGCTCCTTCCACTGGTCGGGAAGGGTCATTCTTGCTCCCCTCCCTGGAAGGGAGGGGCTGGGGGCGGGGTGGTCCGTTGGCTGGTGCTCCCTGACGTCAGCAGCCGACCCACCCCCGACCCCTCCCTTCCAGGGAGGGGGGAAGTCAAGCTTTCGGGTCATCCACGACACACAAAACCAGCGCTCAGTTGCGAGTCGTTAGCACCCCTCGCCGGGTTGACGATGCACTGTACAACGCCCATTTGACCAATCGGATCATATCGGTCCGATTGGACTCCTAAGCCACCATGCGTCTTTCCAGCCTAGCCGATTATGCGGTCGTGATGATGAGCGCCGCGGCGCGTCATTGCGGCGGAATCGCGCGGCTGAACGCGACGTTGCTCGCGGAGGAGACCGGCGTGCCGCTGCCGACCGTGCAGAAGCTGGTGAGCCGGCTGTCCGCCGCGGGGCTGATCGAGAGCACGCGTGGCACCGGCGGCGGGTTTCGCCTGTCGCGTCCGCCCGCGATGATCTCGCTCGCCGACATAATCGAGGCGGTCGAGGGACCGATCGCGCTGACTTCATGCGTCGATGGCGCATCGCAGGATTGCTGCGTCGAGCAGACGTGCAAGGTGAAGCCGCACTGGAACGCCGTCAACGGCGCGGTCCGCGGTGCGCTTGCCGGCGTGTCGCTCGCCAGCCTTTCGCAAACCCCGGTTTTACACCCCCCTCTTTCACAAGTGCCCGCATGACGCGCGCAGCGCCTTACCCCTTCCTCCGCGCTCTTTGCGCCTCTGCGCGCAAAAGTATTTGTTCGCGCAGAGACGCAGAGATCGCCGAGTTTTTAGAGAGCCGCGTCGCGGCGGAGATGGAATGATGGCTACCCGGAACGCAGAGGCATACGCCGCCGCGAACAAGACGTACGAGTGGGGTTTCTCCTCGGACATCGAACAGGAATTCGCGCCCAAAGGTCTGTCGGAAGACACGGTGCGCTTCATTTCCGCCAAAAAGGGCGAGCCGCAGTGGATGCTCGACTGGCGGCTGAAGGCGTTCGCGTTGTGGCAGACGATGGAGGCGCCCGACTGGTCGAAGCTCAACGTGCCCCCGATCGATTACCAGGACGCGTATTATTACGCGGAACCCAAGGCGAAGCCGAAACTCGGGTCGCTCGACGAGGTCGATCCGGAGATCCTGCGCGTCTACGAGAAGCTCGGCATTCCGATCGGCGAGCAGAAGATGCTGGCGGGCGTGGTCGAGGATCCGCTGAACGAGGACGGCACGCCCAAGCGTCGCGTCGCGGTGGATGCGGTGTTCGACAGCGTCTCGGTCGCGACCACGTTCCGCAAGGAGCTCGAGGCCGCGGGCGTGATCTTCCGCTCGATCTCCGAGGCGATCAAGGAATATCCCGATCTCGTCCGCAAGTGGCTCGGCAAGGTCGTGCCGCAGCGCGATAACTACTTCGCGACGCTGAACTCGGCGGTCTTCTCCGACGGCACGTTCGTCTACATCCCGGAGGGCGTTCGCTGCCCGATGGAGCTGTCGACGTATTTCCGCATCAACGCCGAGAATACCGGGCAGTTCGAGCGCACGCTGATCGTGGCGGACAAGGGTTCGTACGTCTCGTATCTCGAAGGCTGCACCGCGCCGATGCGCGACGAGAACCAGTTGCATGCCGCGGTGGTCGAGCTGGTCGTGCTCGACGATGCCGAGATCAAGTATTCGACCGTGCAGAACTGGTATCCGGGCGACGAGAACGGCGTCGGCGGGATCTACAACTTCGTCACCAAGCGTGCATTATGCCAGGGCAAGAACTCGAAGGTCAGCTGGACGCAGGTCGAGACCGGCAGTGCGATCACGTGGAAATATCCGTCGTGCGTGCTGCTCGGCGATGGCTCGGTCGGCGAGTTCTATTCGGTCGCGGTGACGAACAATCGCCAGCAGGCCGATACCGGCACGAAGATGATCCACCTCGGCAAGAACACGCGGTCCACGATCGTGTCGAAGGGGATTTCGGCGGGGCGTTCGGACAACACGTACCGCGGGCTGGTGCGTGTCGCGCCGACGGCGGAGGGCGTTCGGAATTTCACCCAGTGCGACAGCCTGCTGCTGGGCGACCAGTGCGGCGCGCATACCGTGCCGTACATCGAGGTCCGCAACCCGTCCGCGCAGATCGAGCACGAGGCGACGACGTCGAAGATATCCGAGGACCAGCTGTTCTACGCAATGTCGCGCGGGCTGGACCAGGAGGCGGCGGTGGCGCTGATCGTGAATGGCTTTGCGCGGGAAGTGCTGCAGCAACTGCCGATGGAGTTCGCGGTGGAAGCGCAGAAGCTGCTGGGGATTTCGCTCGAGGGCTCCGTGGGATGACCCTTTGCTCCCGTCATTCCCGTCTTCGCAGGAATGACGGGATGGGGTTGGGGCAGCTGGCGCCGCGCATTTTAGAGATTTGGAATTGGGCTACATTCGATGCTGAAAATTGAAAACCTCCACGCCGAGATCGACGGCAAGGAAATCCTCAAGGGCCTGTCGCTCGAAGTGAACGCGGGCGAGGTGCACGCGATCATGGGGCCGAACGGCGCGGGCAAGTCGACGCTGGGTTATGTGCTCGGCGGGCGGCCCGGTTATGAGGTCACCGCGGGGTCGGTGACGTTCGACGGCGTCGACCTGCTCGAGCTGGAGGCGCATGAGCGCGCCGCGGCGGGCGTGTTCCTCGGCTTCCAGTATCCGGTCGAGATCCCCGGCGTGTCGAACGTCCAGTTCCTCCGCGAGGCGCTCAACGCGCAGCGCGCGACGCGGGACGAGAAGCCGCTGTCCGGCGGCGAGTTCCTGAAGCTCGCGCGCGGGCAGGCGGATCTGCTCGGCATGGATTACGACATGCTCAAGCGGCCGGTGAACGTCGGCTTTTCGGGTGGCGAGAAGAAGCGCAACGAGATGGTCCAGATGGGCATCGTCAACCCGAAGTTCGCGATCCTCGACGAGACCGATTCGGGGCTCGACATCGATGCGCTGCGCGTCGTCGGTGACGGCATCAACCGCATCATGCGCGCGCCCGACAAGGCGGTGCTGCTGATCACGCATTACCAGCGGCTGCTCGATTACGTGGAGCCGGACTTCGTCCACGTGCTGGCGGACGGCAAGATCGTCCGCTCGGGCGGCAAGGACCTCGCCAAGCAGCTCGAGAGCGAAGGCTATGTGGGGATCGCCGCGTGACGATGCTGCTCGACCTTCCCTCGACGCGCGAGGAATCGTGGCGTTGGGGTGATCCGGCGGCGATTGCGGCGGCGGCCGGACTGCCGCGCGGCGCCGCGCTGGACGCCGATGCGTGGTTTTTGGACCTGCCGGGTGCGCGTGCGCTGTTTGTCGATGGCGTGCTGGATCAGGGTCGAAGCGATCTGCGCCACGTCACGATGACGGCGATACATGGTGGCGAGCACGCGCTTGGTCGTCGTACAACGGGCAACGGTTGGTCGATCCGGGTCGAGGCGAATGCCGGCGTTGAGCTTCTCCAGATCGTCCACATCGCGACCGGCGGCGAGAACCAGCTTCCGGCCGAGATCGTGCTTGCCGATGGCGCAAGAGCGTCGGTGGTCGAGACCTATGTCGGGGCTGGCTGGTCGAACCGGTCGACGCGGATGGCGCTTGGTAAGGGTGCGAAACTTACGCGGGCGGTGCGGTTGCTTCAGGCCGGTGGTTTCGTGTCTTTGCGCGACGAGGTCGAGATCGGTGCCGAGGCGAGCCTGATCGTCACTGTGTTGGGCGCGGGCGATGCCGGGACGCGGATCGATGGGGCGATCACGGTGACGGGTGACGATGCGTTCGCAGAATATGGCGGCGCGTTGCTGACGCGGAACGACCAGCGGCAAGAGTGCGCGGTGTCGGTGCGGCATGCCGCGCTGAACGGGCAGAGCAAGCAGATCTGGCGTGCGGTCGCTGCGGACAAGTCGACGGCCAGTCTTGCGGCGCGGGTCGAGGTCGCGCGCGATGCGCAGAAGACCGACGGCGTGCAGTCGTTGCGCGGGTTGCTGTTGCAGCGGACCGCGACGGTCAATCTGAAGCCCGAGCTGGAGATCTTCGCGGACGACGTGAAGTGCGCGCATGGCGCGACGGTCGGCGAACTCGATCAGCGCGCGCTGTTCTACATGCAGAGCCGCGGCATCCCGCATGCCAAGGCGCAGGCGCTGCTCACGCGCGCGTTCGTCGGTGATGCGTTCGTGCAGATCGCGGACGAGACGGTGCGCGAGGCTTTCGTTGCGGACGCCGATGCGTGGCTGGAGCGGGCATTGTGAGCGTGATCGCCGACGTTCGTCCCCTGGATCGCCTGTCGGACTTCCCGGCGATCCCCGAGGGCTGGGCGTATCTCGATACCGCTGCCACTGCGCAGAAACCGCAGGTCGTGGTCGACGCGATCACGCGCGCGTATGGCGAGACTTACGCGACGGTGCACCGCGGCGTGTACCAGCGGTCCGCCGACATGACCGTCGCTTACGAAGCGGCGCGTAAGGCCGTGGCACGGTTCATCGGCGCGGGATCGTCGGACGAGATCGTGTTCGTGCGCGGTGCTACCGAGGCGATTAATCTTGTCGCGCAGTGCTGGGCTGGGACGCAGTTGAAGGCGGGCGACCGCATCCTGCTCTCCATGCTCGAACATCACTCGAACATCGTGCCGTGGCAGATGATCGCGGAAGCGCGCGGCGTCGCGATCGACGTTTTGCCGTTGACGCCCGACCACCGCATCGATCTCGACGCTATGGAGCGGATGATCACGCCCGCGCACAAGCTGGTCGCGCTCGGGCATGTCTCGAACGTGCTTGGCTCGGTGCTCGATGCCAAGCGCGCCACCGAGATCGCGCATTCGGTCGGCGCGAAGATCCTGCTCGACGGGTGCCAGTCGGTGCCGCGGATCACGGTCGACGTGAAGGCGATCGGCTGTGATTTCTACGTGTTCTCCGGGCACAAGCTGTACGGGCCGACGGGGATCGGCGTGCTCTGGGCCAAGCCGGAACTGCTCGACGCGATGCCGCCGTACCAGGGCGGTGGGTCGATGATCGACAAGGTGTCGTTTGCGAAGACCACCTATGCGCCGCCGCCGGGACGGTTCGAGGCGGGGACGCCGCATATCGTCGGGGCGCTCGGGCTGCATGCCGCGATCGACTATGTCGAGAGCATCGGGCTCGACGCGATCCACGCGCATGAGACCGCGCTGGTGACCGCCACGCGCGAGGCGCTGTCCGGGATCAATTCGGTGCGCCTCTATGGCCCGGCGGACTCGGCGGGGATCGTGAGCTTCACGATCGAGGGGGTTCATCCGCACGACATCGGCACCATATTGGACGAAGAGCGCGTTGCGATCCGTGCCGGCCATCATTGCGCGCAGCCGTTGATGGAGGCGCTGGGCGTCGAGGCGACCGCACGCGCGAGCTTTGGCGTGTATAACGGGCCGGCGGACGTCGAGGCGCTGGTGCGCGGTATCGAGCGAGTAACGAGGATTTTTGGATGAGCGATCGGTTTGAGATCGAGGAAGTCGACGCGGTGGCGTCCCCCCCCAAGGCGCGCGTCGTCATGGAGACGGACTCCGACGCCGAGCGGAAGCGCGATTATCTCGCGGGATTTCTGGCGCAGAAGCCGCAGGTGGACTCGCCCGGCGAGCCCGGTGGCGCGGTGTACGATGCGATCATCGATGCGCTGAAGGAGATCTACGATCCCGAGATCCCGGTGAACATCTATGACCTGGGGCTGATCTACGGCGTCGAGGTGACCGAGGACGGGCATGCGGTGGTGGCGATGACGCTGACCACGCCGAACTGTCCGGTCGCGGAGTCGATGCCTGCCGAGGTCGAGATGCGGGTCGGGTCGGTGCCGGGGGTCGGGTTTGCGGAAGTGAACCTGGTCTGGGATCCGCCTTGGGATCCGCAGAAGATGTCGGACGAGGCTAAGTTGGAGCTAGGTATGCTCTGACTTCTGCTTCCCCTCCCGCTTGCGGGAGGGGGCAGGGGGTGGGCTCACGCTCACCTCGCGAACGACGGTTATGAGTGGCTTGCCGGGAGCCCACCCCCGGCCCCTCCCGCTTACGGGAGGGGGGAAGGAAGGACGATCATGGCGACGACATTGCGAGCACGGCCGGCGGCGCTGAACCTCACGGCGACGGCGCACGCGCGGATCGCCGACCTGATGGCTCGGGCGCCGGAGGATGCGATCGGGGTGAAGCTGTCGACGCCTAAGCGTGGGTGTTCGGGGCTGGCCTATTCGGTGGATTACGTGACCGAGGCTAAGCCTTTCGATGAACGGATCGATACGCCGGGGGGGACCTTGTTCGTCGATGGCGGGTCGATCCTGTATCTGATCGGGTCGACGATGGATTGGGTCGAGGACGACTTCACCGCTGGCTTCGTGTTCCAGAATCCCAACGCCAAGGGTGCGTGCGGTTGCGGCGAGAGCTTTACCGTTTGAATTCCGGCATCAGATAGCTTGTGTCCCCGCGAAAGCGGGGACCCAGACTGGGCTCCCGCCTTCGCGGGAGAACAAGGACGAGCGGACTGCCGTTCGATTTCGTCTCCCCTCTACCACCCCGGCGAAGGCCGGGGCCCAGTTGGGAGAGGCTGCTGACATAGTGTTGCGCATCGTCACGATGACCTTGCCAACTGGACCCCGGCCTCCGCCGGGGAGGATATTGTCGCTCGGGTAGCGGTTGGCTGTTGGCCTTGCCCCCCGGTCACGACCTGTGCCACTCCCCGCGCAAGAAGAGGGGATATCCGTGGCCAGTCTGTTCCGCCGAAAAATCGTCACCGAGCAGCCGCCCGAGCACCAGCTCGCGCGGACGCTGTCGTGGCCGCATCTCGTGGCGATGGGCGTCGGCGGGATCGTCGGCACCGGCATCCTGACGCTAATCGGAGTCGGCGCAGGGCTCGCGGGCCCCGCCGTGATCCTGTCCTTCATCATCGCCGGCGGGATCTGTGCCTGCGCGGCGCTCGCCTATGCCGAGATGGCGACGATGATCCCCGCCTCGGGCAGCGCGTACACCTACAGCTATGTCGTGCTCGGTGAGCTGATCGCATGGGTGATCGGCTGGTCGCTGATCCTCGAATACTCGCTCGTCGTGTCGACCGTCGCGGTCGGCTGGTCGGGCTATGCCGCGCCATTGCTGCGCGGAGCGTTCGGGTTTCCCGAGGCGCTGACGCTCAGCCCCGAACTTGGCGGTATTCTCAACGTGCCGGCGATCTTCATCATCGCGGTCGTCGCGGGCGTGCTGTCGTTCGGCACGCGCGAGAGTGCGACGCTGAATGCGGTGCTGGTCGGCGTGAAGATGATCGCGCTCGCCGTGTTCGTGTTCATCGCGCTGCATTATTTCAACAGCGCCAACCTGCACCCGTTCATGCCCTACGGCTTCCCAAAGGCCGTTCAGCCCGATGGTGCCGAGCGGGGCGTCATGGCGGCGGCGGCGATTATCTTCTTTGCGTTCTACGGATTCGACGCGATCTCAACCGCGGCGGAGGAGACGAAGAATCCGGGGCGCGATCTCGCGATCGGGATCGTCGGGTCGATGGTCGCCTGCATCGCGATCTACATCCTCGTCGCGGTCGCTGCCGTCGGCGCGCTGTCGTACACGCGTTTTGCAGGGAGCGCGGAGCCACTCGCGCTGATCCTGCGCGAGATTGGCCGGCCGGGGTTCGCGACGTTTCTTGGTGCGTCCGCGGTGATCGCGTTGCCGACGGTGCTGCTCGCGTTCCTGTTCGGACAGAGCCGGATCTTCTTCACGATGGCACGCGACGGCCTGCTCCCGCTGAGCCTCGCCAAGGTTTCAAAGCGTGGCGCTCCCGTGCGGATCACGTGGATCACCGCGGCGATCGTCGCGGTGATTGCAGGCCTATTGCCGCTGGCCGAGATCGCCGCGCTGGCCAACGCGGGCACGCTCGCCGCATTTGTGGCGGTCTGTGCGTGCATGCTGGTGATGCGTCGCCGTGCGCCCGATGCGGTGCGGACGTTCCGGGCACCGGCTGCGACGCTGGTCGGGACGATCGGTATCCTCGGCTGCCTGTATCTCTTCTTCAGCCTGCCCTCGAAGACGCAGCTCTATTTCGGGCTGTGGAACCTGCTCGGGCTGGTGATCTACTTCGTTTACGCACGCCCAAGAGCGCTCGCCGAATGAGCGGCTGGACGATCGGGATCATCGGCGGCTCGGGGCTGTATGCCGTCGATGGGATCGAGGACGGTCGCTGGCGGACGGTGGAGACGCCCTGGGGCGAGCCGTCCGATGCGATCTTTACCGGGCGCGTTGGGCATGTCGGAGTCGCGTTCCTGCCGCGGCATGGGCGGGGGCACCGGATCTCGCCTTCGGAGCTGAACGCGCGGGCGAATATCGATGCGTTGAAGCGGCTTGGCGTGACGGACGTGTTGGCGGTGTCGTCGGTCGGCTCGCTGGTCGAGCAGCGGCCGCCGGGGAGTTTCACCGTGGTCGACCAGTTCATCGATCGGACCAAGGGCCGTGTGTCGAGCTTCTTCGGAACGGGCCTCGTCGCGCATGTGTCGATGGCGGACCCGGTTTGTCCGCGGCTCTCGCGCTATGCCGCCGACGCCGCGGGTGAGGCGGGCGCGCAGGTCGACGACCGCGGCACGTATCTCGCGATGGAAGGCCCGCAATTCTCGACGCGCGCGGAAAGCCTGCTTTACCGGCAATGGGGGTGCGACGTGATCGGGATGACCGCGATGCCCGAGGCGAAGCTCGCACGGGAGGCGGAGCTTCCGTACGCGCTGGTCGGGATGGTGACGGATTACGATTGCTGGCGCGAGGACGAGGTGGGCGTCGATGTCGCGCAGGTCGTGGCGCGGCTTGGTGCGAATGCGGGGAAGGCTCGGGCGATGGTGATGGCGCTGCTGCGCGCGTTGCCGGTGGAGCGGGAGGCTTCGCCGATCGATACGTGCCTCGATAGCGCGATCATTACGGCGCGGGAGGCTCGCGATCCGGCGCTGGTGGCGAAGCTGGATGCCGTGGCGGGGCGGGCGCTTTCTCGGGGCTGAGGTTTAGCCTCACCCTCACCCTTCCCTCTCCCGATGGGAGAGGGGGAGACGCCGAAGGCGGCAAGGTTGAGGGCAGGGGGCGCTAGCGTCAGCGCTTGGAACCCTGGGCTCCCGCTTTCGCGGGAGAACGAGGTTGGGCCGCGCTCCGTGAAAAGTTCGTCATTCGCCGCGTTCGACATATCCCTGCAACATATCGGGGCGAAGGGGAGTGCGTCGCCGCTCCCTCTCCCCCTGTGGACGGCGATTTGACCGGGTCTCCCCTGTCCCGGTCTTCTCCCTGAACTACGGGGCGATCCTTGCGATCGCCCCGCCTTTTTTTTGGTTGGGAGTGCGCGCCTTCGTCAACTCGCGCAGATCGTCCTTCATCATCCGCAAATACACGTCATCCCAGCGAACGCTGGGATATCCCTCTTGGTGGGCGACGTGTGCCGCACGGGAATATCCCAGCTTTCGCTGGGATGACGGTAGTTGTCTGGGCTGAAGCGTAATCGTCCCGAATCGCTCCGGGACGACGTTTTAGTCTTACGCGGCCAGCTTGCGCAGGACGTAGTGGAGGATGCCGCCGTTGAGGAAATATTCCAGCTCGTTGACCGTATCGATCCGGCACTTGGTCTGGAACGTCTCGCTGGTGCCGTCGGCGCGGGTCATCTTCACGGTGACGTCCTGGCGCGGGCGGATGCTCGCGACGTCGAGGATCGTGAACGTCTCCGAGCCGTCGAGGCCGAGCGTCTTGCGATCGGTGCCTTCGGCGAACTGCAACGGCAGCACGCCCATGCCGACCAGGTTCGAGCGGTGGATGCGCTCGAAGCTCTCGGTGATCACGGCGCGGACGCCGAGCAGGTTGGTGCCCTTCGCTGCCCAGTCGCGCGACGAGCCGGTGCCGTATTCCTTGCCGGCGACGATCACGAGCGGCGTGCCGTCCTGCTTGAAGCGCATCGCGGCGTCGTAGATCGCCATGACTTCGCCGTCGTACTTCGACATGCCGCCCTCGATGCCGGGGACCATCTCGTTCTTGATGCGAATGTTGGCGAACGTGCCGCGCATCATCACGTCATGGTTGCCGCGGCGTGCGCCATAGCTGTTGAAGTCCGCCTTGCTGACCTGATGCTCCTGCAGGAAGCGACCAGCGGGGCTGTCGGCCTTGATCGAACCGGCCGGCGAGATGTGATCGGTGGTGATCGAATCGCCGAGGATCGCGAGCGGCTTGGCGTCGATGATGTCCTGCACCGGCGACGGCGTCATGCTGAGGCCCTCGAAATACGGCGGGTTGGCGACATAGGTCGACCCTGCGCGCCATGCGTAGGTGTCCGAGCCCGTGACGTCGATCTCGCGCCACTTGGCGTCGCCCGCATAGACGTCGCCGTAGCGCGCGCCGAACATGCCGGCGTCGATGTTGGCGTCCATCGTCGTGCGGACTTCCTCGTTGGTCGGCCAGATGTCGCGCAGATACACGTCCTGGCCGTCCGAACCCTGGCCCAGCGGCGTCTCGATCATGTCGGTCGTGACGGTGCCCTTGATCGCATAGGCGACGACGAGCGGCGGCGAGGCGAGGAAGTTGGCGCGGACGTCCGGCGACACGCGCCCCTCGAAGTTGCGGTTGCCCGAGAGCACCGACGCGGCGACGAGGTCGTTCTCGTTGATCGCGGCCGAGATCGCCGGCGCCAGCGGGCCCGAGTTGCCGATGCAGGTGGTGCAGCCGTAACCGACGAGGTTGAAGCCGAGCGCGTTCAGGTCCGCGGTGAGGCCGGCCTTGTCGAGATAGTCGGTGACGACCTGCGAACCGGGGGCGAGCGAGGTCTTCACCCACGGCTTCGACTTCAGACCGAGTGCGTTCGCCTTGCGGGCGACGAGACCGGCGGCGACCAGCACCGACGGGTTCGACGTGTTGGTGCAGCTGGTGATCGCGGCGATGACGACGTCGCCGTCGCCGATGTCATGCTCGCGACCTTCGACTGCGACGCGGGCGGGCTGCTCCTTGTGGTACAGCTTGTGGAGGTCGCTGTTGAACACCTCGTCGACCTTGTTGAGGCTGACACGGTCCTGCGGGCGCTTCGGGCCTGCGAGCGACGCGACGACGGTGCCCATGTCGAGCTCGAGCGTGTCGGTGAAGACGGGGTCCTCGGCGTTCTCGTCGCGCCAGAAGCCGTTCGCCTTGGCATAGGCTTCGACCAGCTCGACATTCTCGTCCGAACGCGCGGTGAGGCGCATGTAATCGAGCGTCTTGTCGTCGATCGGGAAGAAGCCGCAGGTCGCGCCGTATTCCGGCGCCATGTTGGCGATCGTCGCGCGATCGGCGAGCGTCATCGACGACAGGCCGGGGCCGAAGAACTCGACGAAGCGGCCGACCACGCCCTTGGCGCGCAGCATCTGCGTGACGGTAAGCACGAGATCGGTGGCGGTGATGCCTTCGTTGAGCTTGCCGAGCAGCTTGAAGCCGACGACTTCGGGGATCAGCATCGACACGGGCTGGCCGAGCATCGCGGCCTCGGCCTCGATCCCGCCGACGCCCCAGCCGAGCACGCCCAGGCCGTTGATCATCGTCGTGTGGCTGTCGGTGCCGACCAGCGTGTCGGGATATGCGATCATCGTGCCGTCGCCGTGGTCACCCGACGATGCCGACGACCAGACGGCCTGGCCGATATATTCTAGATTCACCTGGTGGCAGATGCCGGTGCCGGGGGGGACGACCTGGAAGTTGTCGAGCGCCTTGCTGCCCCACTTCAGGAACTCGTAGCGCTCGATGTTGCGCTCATATTCGAGATCGACGTTGTCGTGGAACGCCTGCGGCGTGCCGAACTCGTCGACCATCACCGAGTGATCGATGACGAGATGGACGGGGACCTGCGGGTTGATCTTCTCGGGGTTGCCGCCGAGCTTGGTCATCGCGTCGCGCATCGCCGCGAGATCGACCACGCAGGGCACGCCGGTGAAGTCCTGCATCAGCACGCGCGCCGGGCGATACTGGATCTCGCGGTCGCTGCGGCGTTCCTTCTGCCAGTCGACGATCGCCTGGATATCCTCGCGCGTGACAGTCACGCCGTCCTCGAAGCGCAGCAAATTCTCGAGCAGCACCTTCATCGAGAAGGGCAGGCGGCTGATGTCGCCGAGCTGTTCCGACGCCTTGGCAAGGCTGTAATAGTCGTACGACTTGCCGCCGGTGGAGAGGCTGGTGCGGGTCTTGAGGGTGTCCTGGCCGATGGCAGTCATAGGGGTCCTTCCCGTGGGCGTCGGGCCGCCGGGCGCCGAGGGGAAAGCAGCCGTATAGGCCACGCGGGCGCGTCGGGGACCGAGCGAAAAATGCTGTTACCGGAGGGGCCTTAGCAAGGGGGAGCGCATCGGGGAAGGGCGCGGGAGTGCCGTGGGCCGGTTATTCCGCCTTCGCGTTGCCGGGTGGACGCGTACGCCGGCGCGTCAGGCGGGACCGTCGCTTTCGTGGACGCCGGCCGCGCGTCGCAGGAACATGTTCATGCGATCGACCGCGGAACGGGTGAGCGTTATCGTACTGCCGTCCGCATAGGGCTCGATCTGCGCATCCGCGACGAGATGGGCGAGCCAGCGCTGGCCCACCGCCGGCGGCGTCTTCGTGAGCGCCATCAAGTCGGGTGCGGTAATGGCCTCATCGCTGGCTTCGGCGACGAACAGCCGCAGCAGCATGTTCCATGCGTGTTCGTCGAAGATCTCGCTGGGGAATATCTCGCCGCGCATGTCGCGCACCGTGAGGAGGTTTGCTGCCGTGCGAGCCGAGTCGGTGTCGATTGCCATGCGCCAACATGACAGATCGCGCTTGCGTCGCGCTAACAAAAATCTTGTCATCATCGAGACTAACTCAGGTTGGTAACGGCCATGATAACCTTTCACATTGCGCGGCGTCGCATCAGCCACGAACAGACGGTATGGGACACGAGACCGACGACACCCAAGCTCTTCGCGACGCCATCGAACACGCTCTGGCGATCGCCGACGCTCAGCAGCGACACCTGACGGCAGCGTTGCTTGCGCATTGCCTCGACGAACTGGCGGATAATCCCTCGGCAAGCGCCTGATAGTCTCAACCTCCGTGCTTGCCGCGCGCGCAGTGAAGGGGACGTCGCGGCGAAAGTTCGAATGGCCCAAGTCGGACTTGCGGTGACAATTTTACAACGTTTCGCGACGGAATATTACAGCAACGTGAACGATGCGTAGTCATTGATTGCGTTCCCAAAATGGTCTGCATACCCTCAGCGAATTGGCGCACGTCCCACAGCGGGCGGCGCGAACAAGGGGATGAACGTGACGACAATCGCTACCTCGCGCATGCGCGGCGCTCGCACCGGATCGCGTCCTGCACGCGCGGCCTTGCTGACCTCGACGGCGTTGCTCGCCGCGGCGGCGCTGCCGTCGATCGCGTTTGCACAGGATCGCCTGCCGCGCCCTGAATCGATCGCCTATTCAAGCGCTCTGAACCCGGCCGACTTCGCCTCCGAACCGAACATCGTGATCTCGGCGCCGGGCACGCCGACCACGGCGCAGGATGTCGCCGGCGGCGTGAACGGCGTCGGCCAGATGACGATCTCGACGGGCGGCGGCGGCGTCGGCCTGTGCACGGGGACGCTGATCAATCCGCGCACCGTGATCTTCGCCGCGCACTGCGTGAACGAGAACGCTGCCGGCACCGGCGCGCAGAACCCCTGGGGCTATGGTGCGCAGGGTGGAGGCATCCCGATCGCGTTCGGTTTCCAGCAGAACAACCGTCCGGCCCTGCTCGACTGGTTCCTGCCGACCACCGCGACCGGCGCGGTCAACACGCAGCAGTACAAGACCAACACCGCCAACTTTCTCTATAACGTCAACCAGGTCGTCTATAACGCCGACTCGCTGAAGCTGGGTCTTGCGCAGAACTTCCTGCAGGGCGACGTCGCGATCGCGACGCTGGATACGCCGGCCGCCAACGTGCCGACCTGGGCGCTGCTGCTATCGGCACTGCCCGCGCCCGCGTCGATCGGCGACACCAGCGGTACCGGCTATCACGTCACGATCACCGGCTATGGTCGGAGCGGCCAGGGCGGCACGCTCGTCGGCGATACCAACGGCATCGATTACCGCCGCCGCATCGCCGAGAACACGATCGGTATCCTCGGCTCGTTCGACGACCGCGATGCCTTCCTGTTCGGCTCGACCAGCGGCCGCCCACAGAATCTGTACCAGCTCGACTTCGACGATCCCCGTCGTGGCACCGCGGCGGCCAGCCCTTACGACTTCAACATCTTCAAGGATGCCCCGCTGCCGAACGAAGGCACAACGGCCGGCGGCGATTCGGGCGGGCCGCTGATCCTCGATCGCACCTTCGCCAAGCAAGTGGTCATCGGCGTGCTGTCGGGCGGCAACCGCTTCTTCAACGCGCAGCCGTTCGGCGCCTATGGCACGACCAGCTTCTATCAGCCGCTCTATCTGTTCTCGGACTATATCGCCGCGAACAACCCGTATCGGTATGCGCAGACCAAGACGGGCGACGGCCTGTGGACCGACGCGTCGCACTGGGTGACCGCGCTCGATCCGAACTACCAGATCATCGTCGACGGCAAGCTGGTCAACGGCATGCCGACCACCACCGGCGCAGGGATCGCCGGCGACGCGAACAAGTTCGGTCAGGTCTGCGACCAGGAGCCAGGCGAAGGCATCGACGTCTGCTTCGATATCAAGACCAACGTCACCTATGTCGACGGCAAGTCGGTTCCGACCAATGCCGCGACCACGACGACGGCTGCGACGGCGGGCGGCGCGGTTGCCACCAAGGGCGCACCGGGTTCGGTCGGCGAAGGCAAGATCGTCGAGGCGATCGCGCAGAAGACCAGCGTGGATATCGCGACGCTTGGCGGTAGCGCCGAGAGCATCGCGCAGGTGGGTACCATCGGCGCTGGCGGCGATGCAGTGGCACTGGCGGTCCTGTCGCCGACGCTCGCCAACGGCTTGCCGGGCGCGAGCAATTTCGTGCCGAACAACATCGATCCCGATCGCACGACACAGCGTAGCGCACGCTATTACGACGTCACGTTGTCGGCGGCGGGCACGACCACGCTGAACTCCGCGGTGACGGTCGACAAGTTCACCGTCGCGGGCAGCACGGCGAAGCTGGCGGTGACGTCGGCCGGGTCGCTCACCAGCCTGATGGCGATTAACCAGGTGACCGGCGTCGTCCAGAACGACGGCGTGATCTCGACGCCCGGCGATTATTTCATGCTGTCGGGCATGCTCACCGGGTCTGGGCGGATCAACACGCCGTTCTTCACCAGCGTCGCCGGGATGATCGCACCCGGCACGACGGGGACGATCGGCACGCTGACGATCGGCGGCAACGGCGTGCTCGCCTCGAGCACCAACCTGCTGGTCGATCTCGGCCCGAACGGCACGTCGGACAAGCTCGCCTTCGCTGCGACGACGTTCAATGCGGCAGGGGCCGCGACCAACGGCATCGTCAGCCTCAGCGGTCGCGTCGGGTTCGCGCCGGTCGCCGGCTATACCGTCCGGTATAACGACCTCTACACGATCCTGACCGCACAGGGCGGCATCACCGGCGCGTTCGGTGCGGCTACCCCGCTCAGCGCGATCCTGACGCCGAGCTACGTCTACAGTGCCAATGCGGTGCAGGTGCGGATCCTCGCGGGTCAGTATCGCAACGTCGTCGATGCGACGCCGGTCCAGTCGGCCTATGCTGGGCTGCTCGACCAGAATCGCTCCAACTATGCGGCGCTGAGCAACGTCTATGGTTCGCTCGACCTGCAGAACGCGGCGACGATCCGCTCGACGCTGGAAGGGCTGGCACCGCGGGCCGAGACGCTCAAGTCGAGCCTCGGCGTCGCGTCGATCGACACGATGTCGCGCTTCTATCGTGATCACATCGCGCAGATCGATACACGTGGCGGGCTCGGCGGTACGCTGGCGCTGATCGGCAAGCCGGTCCAGGTCGCCTCATTGATGGCGAGCGACCTGCCGGGCGGGCAGGACACGATGAGCGACTCGAGCGGCACCGTGTTGCAGCAGGGTCGTCTGCCCGACGACATGAGCGGCTTCATCGCGGGCGGCTATATCGACGGCAAGAGCCGGTCGATGCCGGGGACCAATCCGTTCGGCGGGCACGACAAGTTCGACGGTTACTTCGCGGCTGTTGGTCTTGAAAAGCAGGCAGGCGAGGGTGGCGTGATCGGCTTCTCGTTCTCGTACACCAACACCGACGGAACGACCGGCGGGATCGCGCAGCGCGCCAAGGGCGAGCTGTTCCAGGGCACGCTTTACGGCAAGCTGGAGACCGCATCGGGGATCGTCCTCGATACGCAGTTCAGCGCGGGCGCGTTTGTCGCCAAGACCGATCGCACCGTCGGTTTCGTCGGCACCAGCTACCGCCTGCGCGGTACCGACAATGCGTTGACGGTCGTCAGCGAAGTCGGGCTCGGCAAGGCGTTCGACCTGTCGATGCTCAAGGTCGGTCCGCGCGTGTCGATGCGCGCAAGCCATATCGGCTTCGGCAAGTCGATCGAGAATGGCGGCGGACCAGCTCTGTTCGTCGATCGCGACAGCTTCGACAGCCTGCAGGGCCGCGCGGGGCTAGTGCTCAACGGCAGTGGTTCATTCCGGCCCTATGCCGCCGCGAACTACGTCCATGACTTCCAGTCGACGCCGGGCGTGTTCGGTGCGAACTTCGTAGGCGGGATCGGTCCGAATGCCCTGTTCGCGCTGGCCGGGCAGGACAAGAACTGGGGCGAGATCAGCGCCGGGCTGACGCTGGTCGGCGACAGCGTCGACATCTCGGTCGGCGCGGACACCACCGTCGAGCGCAAGGACGTGTCGAACCAGTCGTACAAGGGCTCGATCAAGATCCGCTTCTGATCGCGGCGGTTCCAGATCGTTGGAATAGCGAAAGGGTCATCCGCTCGTGCGGGTGGCCTTTTTCTTATTCGCGGCCGAGCTTGGTTGAGATCCGGTGGGGTGGGGGCGAGCGCTTCCAGGCCGCCTCCCCTTCACCCCTCCGTCATCCTGACGAAAGTCAGGATCCAGAGCCGTAAAGGGCGGTCCTCCGTCACCCTAGATCCTGACTTTCGTCAGGATGACGGAGGGTGGGAGAGCGCGCATGGACGACTTATCGTACCTTGGGCCGCCACACCACGAACGTCCGCCGTCATCGCCTCAACATGCAAAACGCGCAATTGACTGCCTGAGCAATGGTTGCCATGGCAACGATATGGCGTTCTACACCAAATCGGAATTCGGGCCGGATTGTTCGCTCGGCTACCTCGCGCGACGGATCCATCAGATCGGGCAGAGCCTGATCGAGCCGGTGTTTGCGGCGGAGGGTCTGTCCGGGACGCAGTGGTCGGCGCTCATGTCCATCCTCGCAGGCCGGGCGGCGACGTGTGCCGACCTCGCGCGGGATCTTTCGCACGACAAGGGTGCGACGACGCGGCTGGTCGACGCGATGGAGCAGAACGGGTGGGTCACGCGGTCGCGGGCGAGCGACGACCGGCGGGTACTCAATCTCGAACTGACGGCCGACGGCGAGGCGGTTGCGATCCGGTGTCGCGATAAGATCATAGAATACTGGAATAGTCTGCTGATGGGCTGGGACCGGGCCGAAATCGAGAAGCTGATCGAACTGATGCAGAAACTCCGCACGACGCTGGACGACGCTCTGACCGAAGGACGCCGCGCATGAAGATTGGCACTGCCCTGGCCCCGCTCACGGTGGCGGGGCTGCTCGCGGGATGCGCGATCCCGGCGTCGAAGACTGTCGTGGAGCCGGTATCGGCCACCGCGCTGGGGCTGGCTCCGGACGCCGCGCCGGTGATCGCGGCCGACTGGTGGCGGTCGTTCGGCGATCCGCAGCTCGATCGGCTGGTACGCGATGCGGTCGCAGGCAGCCCGTCGCTCGATGCGGCGCTGGCACGGGTCGCGCAGGCGCAGGCGGTGCTGTCGACGCGGCGGGCCGACAATGGCCCCGACGTGACGCTCGATGCGCAGGAGCAATTGGCGCGCCTGAGCGGGCGCTACACGATCCCGCCGCCCTATGCCGGGTCGACGCGGTTCGTCGGGTCGACCGCGGCGAACCTCAGCTGGAACCTCGATCTGTTCGGGCGTCAGAAGGCTGCGATCGAGGGGGCGCGGGCGTCGGTGCGTGCGGCTTCGCTCGACGTGGCGGCGGCGCGGATGGCGCTGTCGGGGGCGGTCGTGCAGACGTATATCGATCTCGAACGCGCCGAGGCGCAGGCGGGGATCGCGCAGCGGACGATCGCGACGCGGCAGAATTCGCTGCGGCTGGTGAACGTGCGGAACCGCAACAATCTGGCGAGCAAGCTCGACGCGCAGGCTGCGACGACTCTGCTGGCGCAGGCGCGGCAGGCGTTGCTGCGTGCGCAGGCGGCGCAGGTGCTCGCGAAGAACGCACTGGCGGCGCTGGCCGGGCGTGGCGCGGATTACCCGGCGACGATCGGCGCGACGGCGTTGCGGCTCGATGCGGCGCTGCCGTTGCCCAAGACCGTGCCGGCCGACCTGCTGGCGCGGCGTGCCGATATCGCGGCGGCGCAAGCGCGGATCGAGGCTGCGGCTGCCGGGCGTCAGGTTGCGCGAAAAGCGTTCTATCCGAACGTCAATCTGGCGGCGCTGGCGGGGTTCCAGGCGGTCGGGCTCGGCAATCTGCTCTCGCTCGATGCGGGCACGGTCGGCGTCGGGCCGGCGATCCATCTGCCGATCTTCGACAATGGCCGGTTGAAGGCGGACCTTGCGGGCGCGACCGCGGCACTCGATCTGGCGACCGCGGATTACAACGACCGGGTGATCGGTGCGGTGCGCGAGGCAGGCGATGCGGTTGCGCGGATCGGTGCGCTCGACGCCGACCGTCAGCGACAGCGCGAGGTGGTGCGCGGCTATGCCGAGACCGGGCGGCTGAACGCGATCCGCGTTTCCAGCGGCCTCGATAGCCGGCTCGACCTCGTCGACAACGATGTCCGCACGCTGGCCGCCGAACAGGCCGATGCCGACCTCGCCGCCGATGCCGCGCAACAGCGCGTGCAGCTCGTGCTGGCGCTGGGTGGTGGTTATGATTTTCAGGGGATGACGCGATGACCGATACGCAAACGCCGGCGCCCGCCGCGGCTCCGACCGGCAATCCGCGCGCACGCAAGCGCGCGCTGACGATCCTCGGCGTCGTCGTCGTGACGGGCGCGATCGTGTGGGCGGTGTTCCACTTCCTGCTCGCCGCGCCTGAGCAGGAGACCGACGATGCCTATGTTGCGGGCGACGTGGTAGCGATCACCGCACGTGATCCGGGGCAGGTGACCGCGATCCATGCAGATAACACGCAGGTCGTGAAGGCGGGGCAGCCTTTGATCGACCTCGACGCCGCGACCGCGGATGTCGGTGTTGCGTCGGCGGAGGCGGAGCTTGCGCGGGCGGTTCGCGCGACGCGGTCGGACTTCTCGAAGGTGAACGAGACCGGGGCCGCGGTCGTGCAGGCGGAGGCCGAACTGGCGCGCGCGCGGAACGATCTCGCGCGCCGGCGTGGGGCGGCCGCGGAAGGCGCGATCTCCGGCGAGGAGCTGAGCCACGCGGCGGACCAGGTGAAGGTGGCGAGCGCGACGCTGCAACTCGCGCGCAGCCAGCAGGCGCAGTCGAAGAACGGCGTCGTCGGCACCACCGTATCGAACAATCCGGCAGTGCTGGCGGCGATCGCGGCCTATCGTCGCGCGGCGATCACACGCAGCCATATGCATGTGGTGGCGCCGATCGACGGCGTCGTCGCGCAGCGTACGGTGCAGCTTGGGCAGCAGGTTTCGGCGGGGATGCCGCTGATGGCCGTGGTGCCGCTCGACCGGGTCTGGGTCGATGCGAACTTCCGCGAGACGCAGTTGCGCGATCTGCGGATCGGGCAGGCGGCGACGGTGACGGCCGACATGTACGGGGACGACCTGGTCTATCACGGCCATGTGGTCGGGCTCGGCGCGGGTAGCGGCAATGCGTTCGCGCTGCTGCCGCCGCAGAATGCGAGCGGGAACTGGATCAAGATCACCCAGCGCGTGCCGGTGCGGATCGCGCTCGACAAGGGTGAACTGCGGCGCAATCCGTTGCGGGTCGGGCTGTCGGTGAACGCGATCGTCGATACCGCGGACAAGTCGGGCACCATGGTCGGGCGGCCGGCGGTGGCGGCGTATAAGGGGTTGGCGACCGGGCAGGGGGATGCCGCGGTCGATGCGAAGATCCGCCAGATCATCGCGGCTAACCGGTGATGGTTTTGCGGTGGCCGCTAGTAGGGTCCGGTCCCTTCCTCTTTGTTCTCCCGCGAAGGCGGGAGTCCAGTCTGGGTCCCCGCCTTCGCGGGGAAACAAGCGTGGGGCAGTCCACCGCGTTTCAGGGTGCACCACCCCGGCGGAGGCCGGGGCCCAGTTGGAAAGGTGGTCGTAACGGCGCGCTGCCTTCTGTTAGCCTCGTTTCCCAACTGGGCCCCGGCCTTCGCCGGGGTGGTGGCGTGGTCGAGGTTCACCTTCCCGAACGGAGTGCCACCTGATGGCAGCCCCCTCCGGCGCCGGTCCCGCCCCTCTCGTCGGCGGCTCGCTAGCCCTCACCGCATTCGCGCTCGCGCTCGGCACCTTCATGCAGGTGCTCGACACGACGATCGCGAACGTTTCTCTCCCCACCATCGCGGGCAATCTCGGCGTTTCCAGCGACAACTCCACCTGGATCGTCACCGCGTTCGCCGTCGCCAACGGCGTCGCGGTGCCACTGACCGGGTGGTTGATGGGGCGGTTCGGCGTGGTGCGAACGTTCTGCGTGTCCGTGTTCCTGTTCACGATCGCGTCGTTCCTGTGCGGGATCGCGTGGGACCTGCCCTCGCTGATCGGCTTCCGCATTCTCCAGGGTGCCGTATCCGGGCCGATGATCCCCGGCAGCCAGGCGCTGCTGATCGCGATCTTCCCCGTCCACAAGCGCTCGACCGCGCTCGGCATCTGGTCGATGACCACGCTCGTCGCGCCGATCATGGGGCCGATCCTGGGCGGCTACATCTCCGACAATTATCACTGGAGCTGGATTTTCCTGATCAACGTGCCGTTCGGGATGTTCTGCGCGTTCGTGTGCTGGAACAAGCTCGGCAAGCGCGACACGCCGACGCGGAAGCTGCCGATCGACCAAGTCGGGCTGATCCTGCTGGTGATCTGGGTCGGTGCGCTGCAGATCGTGCTCGATCTCGGCAAGAACGACGACTGGTTCGCCGCCGACCGGATCGTCATCGCCGCGGTCGTCGCCGCGATCGGCTTTGTCGGCTGGATCATCTGGGAGCTGACCGACGCCAACCCGGCGGTGAACCTGTCGCTGTTCAAGAGCCGCAATTTCACGATCGGGACGATCGCGTTCTGTCTCGGCTATGCGGTGTTCTTCGCCAACACGCTGTTGCTGCCACTCTGGTTGCAGACGCAGCTCGGCTACACCGCGACCTGGGCGGGACTGGTCGCCGCACCCTCGGGCGCGGTGGCGGTGATTCTGACGCCGTTCGTGGCCCGACTCAGCGGCAAGATCGACGCGCGTATCCTCGCCACGGTGGCGTTCGCGTCGTTCGGCTACTCCTATTATCTCCGTTCGGGCTACACGACGGGCGCGAGCTTCTACGACCTCATGCTGCCGCTGATGGTGCAGGGGATCGCGATGAGCACGTTCTTCCTCGCGATGCTGACGATTTCGCTCGACCGTATCCCGGCCGAGCGGCTGCCGTCGGCGACGGGCATCTCGAACTTTGCGCGCATCACCTCGGGCAGCTTCGCCGCGTCGATCATCACGACCGCCTGGGATCGTCGCGAGACGCTGCACCAGAGCCGGTTGTCGGAAGCGATCGGCACCGGTTCGCCCTACCAGATGGCGCAGGGTGCGCTGACGCGGATGGGGCTGACCGACGTGCAGGCGGCCGGCGCGATCACACGGCAGATGGTGGCGCAGGCGTATCTGCTCGCGTCGACCGACCTGTTCCGTATCTCGGCCTGGCTGTGCCTCGCGATGGTGATCATCGTCTGGTTCACGCGCCGTGCGAGCCCCCCACAAGGACCGATCGCCGCGGATTGATCGCTCCGGTTGTCGTTTTCTTACCACCGGCGGGCCGTCGTACGATTGCCCGCCGATTGAAACGTTATCGCAACCACTTGGCCCCTAACGGTCGCTTTACCAGATACGAACTGCCTGTGGGGGGCCAGCTACCATGATGACCAAGAACACCGTTTTGCGGATCGCAGCCGCATGCCTTTTGTCGAGCGCGGCGCCAGCCTGGGCCGGTACGCCGACGACCTGCATCCAGTCGATCAGCACGCCGCGCCTGGTCTGCGACGAAGGTGCGTGCGTGCGCGTCTCGGTCAAGGATCTGTGCGATGCGGTGCGCGCGTCCTATCCCGTCAAGCGCCGCGCGGTGAAGCCGATCCGCATCGACGACAATCCGGTCCGTACCGAGCTGACGCTGCTGATCGCCAGCGTCAGCTAAGCGACGAAGGCATACGCGGCGCCGGGGACGTGCACCGCGAAGTCGGTCGGGGCGAGCGTCCCGTCCGGCAGGATATCGAGCATCGTCACGCGCTGATCGCGTTCGTGGACGACGATCATTCGGTTTTCCTCTTCCAACACCATGAAGAAGCGCGGCGATGCGCCTCCGCTGGCGATATGCTGGAGGAGTGTGGGATCGCCGCGTTCGTTCAACGCGAAGACCGCGATGCTGTCATGGCCGCGGTTGGAGACGTACAGCCGGTCGCCCGCGGTATTGGCACCGATGTGTGCGACGATGTTCGCGCCGTGCCAGCCTGCGGGGAGGGTGGATAGAGACGCGCGGGGCTTCAGATCGCGGCCCTCGACGGTCAGCGCGACGAGCGTGCTGTCGAGTTCGCAGGCTAGATACGCCGATTGCGGGTGCTGCTCATGGAACAGCAGGTGTCGTGGCCCCGATCCGGGCACGGCCTTGAGCGCAGTGTATGGCTCTCCTAGCGTTGCCCGTTCCGCGTCGAATGCAAAGGCCAGCACTTCGTCGGTCCCCAGATCGGCGACATACAGGAATTGGTTGTCGAAGCCGAAGCCGACCCAGTGCGCGTGTGACGATTGCTGGCGTTCGGGATCGGGGCCGCTACCGTCATTGGCGTGCACCGTCGGCTGGCCGATCGGCAGCCCGCTCGCCGGATCCAGCTGGAACACTGAGACGTTCCCGCTCGCATAGTTCGCGACCGCGACGCACGATTGCGTGCGATTCAGCGCGATGTGACACGGTGCTGCCCCGTCGACTGGGACACGCGCTAGCCGGACCCAGCCCGAGGCGGTGCGACGGTGTACGCCGAGCGCGCCGTCGTCCTGCTCGTCGACCAGATAGTGGAGATCGAACCGCGACGAATAGGTGCCGAACGATGCGTTGCGTGCATCCGGATACGGAGCGCCGACAGAGCCGGTTCTGCTAAGTGGATAGACGCCCGCGCCGCCACCGCCGGCATAGGTGCCGATCCAGAGCGATCGCGCGGTGTCGAAATCGGGGCGGGGGTCGGGAAACGTCATGTCACCGCTCCTAGCCGCGGTCGGCCGGTCGTCGCATCCCAATTCGGATCAGCGTTCGAGCAGCGCGATCAGTTGTTCGCGGTACAGCAGCGCCAGTTCCTCATGCATCCGCGCGATCATCGGGGTTGGCGCGCGCATCGCCAGCACGGACTGGTCGTCCATCCGGCGTTCGATCACGGAAGGGTGGGGGATGAGGTCCGTCACCACCGTGTTGAGCCAGCAATGTTGCCGCTGGATTTCGCGACGCGGTTAACGCCGACAACTGCGGCAACATGCGGGTATCTCGGCAAATTCGCGGCAGGCTGGTATTGGCGTCGGCGTTGCCCTACCGCGGCGTGATGGGCGATCTGGATAGACTGGTACCTTCGGGGATAATCGAGCAATGGGTCTATCACCTGCGACGACAGCGTTCGCGGGCGAGTGACGCGATCTGGCTGATAGACCAAGGGTTTACCCTGCATGATGGCCAGGACGGCGTGCCGTCGCACGATGCGACCGAGCGGTGGCGTGCCGAGCAGGAGACCGTCGTCGAGGAAGTAACCGCGTTGCTTGCGCTCTACGACAAGATCAACCTCGGCAAGGCCGACATCGCCTGACATTCCCCGGTCGGATGGGCCGCTATCCGACATCACCGTAACTCCTGCGGATCAGGTCGCCGGTCTGCTCCAGCGACACGCTTTGCGGTGGTTCGGCATCGGGCATTTTTGCGACCAGTTCGGCGGTCGCCGCGAGTTGAAGATGTCGCTCGCTGAGTACCCGATGCGCGGTATAGGCCGCGTCCGAGCGCGCTGAAGCTGCAAGTACCCGTTCCTGCGCGGCCCGGTCTTCGTGATACGCGACACGATCACGCCACGCTGCGGCGTTCGTCTCCGTCTGTTCGATGTCGTCGGTCATACTGCGGTCCGTTCGTCGTCAGACTTGATCTACTTTAGTTGCTCCTTACAGTATTATGTTGGTTAACGCATCGGTTCTGGATGTATCTACCTCATGCGGCGGGGCGACTTGGCGCCTGCCAGCCACCACCCAACGCACGGAACAGGTCGACTTGCGCCCCTGCGATCCGCGAGTCGGCGGCGGCGAGGTCCGTATCCGTGTCCGCCAGCGTGCGTTCCGCGTCGAGGACGTCGAGGAAATCGATTTGGCCTTCGCGCTGGCGGGCGCGGGTGATGCGCGCGGCCGTCGCGGCGTTGTCGTGTGCTGACTGGAGTTGCGTGCGGCGATCGAGTTCGCGGGCGTAGTTCGACAGCGCGGTCTCGGTTTCCTCTAGTGCGGTGAGGACGCTGCCGTCGAAGTTGGCAAGCGCGCCGCGCGAGTCTGCTTCGGCGCCGGCGATGCGCGCGCGCGCGGCGGACTGGTTGAGCGACCAGTTCAGCAGCGGCCCGAGCAGCCAGCGGATCGGGCCACCGGTGAAGATGTCGCCAACGCTAAGCGCGGTCGAGCCGATCGAGCCGCCGAGCGAAATCTGCGGATAGAGTTGCGAGGTCTGGACGCCGATGCGGGCAGTGGCGGCCGCGAGCCGGCGTTCGGCGGCGTGGACGTCTGGGCGGCGCGCGAGCAAGGTCGCGCCGTCGCCGATCGGGATAGGCTGGTCGAGGCGGGGCGTGGTGGTGCGGGCGCCGGCGGTTGCGGGCAGGTCCTGCGGGGTGCGGCCGGTGAGCGTGGCGAGGCGGAAGAGCGCGGCTTGGCGCTCGGCCTCGATCTGCGGGATGTTGGCGGCGCGCTGGTCACGCAGGGCTGCGATCCGGACCTGGTCGAGGCGGGCTGCACGACCGGCGTCGACGCGCTTGCCGGTCAGCGTGTTCGATTTGTCGAGCAGGTCGACGATCCGCCGCGCGACCGCGAGGCGTTCGGCGGACGACGCTGCGTCGACATAGGCGCGGGTGGTTGCCGCGACGATCGAGACGCGGACGGCGTCGGCATCGGCCTGCGCCGCGCCGACGTCACCCCGGGCGGCTTCGACGTTGCGGCGGACTCGGCCGGCGAGATCGACCTCGTAGCTGACGTCCAGGCCTACGTCGTAGGTAGCGCGCTCGCGATCGAGACCGGGCAGGTTCTGGAGTTGCGAGGTACGCGCGTAGTTGCCGCTCGCGCCCGCGTTTACCTGTGGCTCGCGGTCGGTTTTCGCGCCGCGCAACGACGCGCGGGCGCTATCTAGCCGGGCGACTGCCACGCGCAGGTCGGTGTTTGCGGCGAGTGCGTCTGCGACGAGGCCGTCGAGGACCGGGTCGCGGTACATCCGCCACCAGTCGTTGTCGGGCGCAGTCGTGACGGTGGCTGCGTTGGCGGTGACGAACGACGCCGCCGCCTTGGGTGGGGTGATCGGGGCGACATAGTCGGGGCCGGCGGCGCAGGCGGCGAGCGTCAGCGCCGAGAGGCTCGCGAGGAGGGCGGACTTCATGATGCTGGTCCTATTCGGCTGGCTGAAGGGTCGCGGCGGGGGCGGGACGGCGGCGTTCGAACCGCAGCGCCAGCGCCCGTGCTACGACGTAGAAGGTGGGGGTGAAGAGCAGCCCGAACCCGGTCACGCCGATCATCCCGAAGAACACCGCGGTCCCGAGTGCCTGGCGGAGTTCCGCACCGGCACCGGTCGCGATCACCAGCGGCACCGCGCCGAGGATGAACGCGAAGCTCGTCATCAGGATCGGCCGCAACCGGTCCTTCGCCGCGCGCACTGCGGCCTCGACCGGGGTGAGGCCGTCCTGTTCCTCGGCCTGTTTGGCGAACTCGACCACGAGGATCGCGTTCTTCGCGGCGAGCGCAATCAGCACGACCAGGCCGATCTGCGTGAGGACGTTGTTGTCCATGCCCCGCAGGTTCACGCCGGTCATCGCGGCCAACAGGCACATCGGCACGATCAGGATGATCGCGAGCGGTAGCGTCAGGCTCTCATATTGTGCGGCGAGGACGAGGAAGACGAACACTACCGCCATGCCGAAGACGAGCGCGGCGGTGCTGCCGGCGGCCTTCTGCTGATAAGCGATGCCGGTCCATTCATGCGCGTAGCCCGCCGGGAGCGACGCATCGGCGAGCTTCTCCATTGCGACCAGCGACTGGCCCGACGAATAGCCCTTGGCGGTGTCGCCATCGACCTCGACCGCGGGGAAGAGGTTGTAGCGGACCACGCGGTACGGTCCGGTCTTGTCCTTGAACGTCGAGACCGAGCCGACCGGGACCATCTGGCCCGAGTTGGAGCGCGTCTTCAGATTGGCGATGTCCGCGGTGGTGTTGCGGAACGGTGCGTCGGCCTGCGCGGTGACGCGGTAGGTGCGGCCCAGCAGGTTGAAGTCGTTGACGAACGCCGAGCCGAGATAGACCTGCAACGCCTCGAACACGCGCTCGGGGGGAACGCCGAGGAGGTTGGCCTTGGCGCGATCGACGTCGGCGAAGATGCGCGGCGTGGCGGTGTCGAAGAACGTGTAGATCTGGGCGAGACCCTTGGTCTGGTTCGCCTGGCCGATCAGCGCGTAGCTCGTCTTGCCGAGGTCGGCGTAACCGTGGCCGCCCTGGTCCTGCACCATCAGGCGATAGCCGCCGGCCGAGCCGATACCCTGGATCAGCGGTGGCGGGACGATCAGCAGACGCGCTTCGGTGATGTCGCCGGTCGCCTTCTGCGACTCCGCCATGATGCTCGCGAGCGTCACGCCGAGCTTCTTGCGTTCCTCGAAGCTCTTGAGCGGGATGTAGGCGGCGGCCGAGTTGGGGGCGAGCGTCTGCGACGGGCCGTCGAAGCCCGCGAGCATCACCGCGCCCTTGACGCCGGCGAGCGGGAGGATGCGTTTCGCGACCTTCTGCATGACGGCATCGGTACGCTCGACCGATGAGCCGGGCGGAAGCTGGATGACGGTCAGGAAGTAGCCCTGGTCCTGCGCGGGGACGAAGCCCGACGGCGTAATCGTGAACACCCCAACGGTAACCGCGATCAGTGCGGCATAGGCGATCATCATCCGGCGCGGCGCGGTGACTAGACGCGCGGTGAGGCGGGCATAGCTGTCGCTCATCCGCTCGAACCCGCGGTTGAAGGCATCGCCTGCGCGGCGGACCGTACGGGTCAGGCGGTTGCCGGAATCGGCGGGGGCAGTCGGCTTGAGAAGCATCGCGGCGAGTGCCGGCGACAGCGTCAGCGAGATCAGCAGCGAGATGATCGTCGCGGTCGAGATCGTCACCGCGAACTGGCGGTAGAACGCGCCGGACAGCCCGGTGAGGAACACGGTCGGGATGAACACCGCGCACAGCACGAGTACGATCGCGACGAGCGCGCCCGACACTTCGTCCATCGACGTACGCGCCGCCTCCAACGGGGAGAGCCCGTGTTCGAGGTTGCGCTCGACATTCTCGACCACGACGATCGCATCATCGACGACGATGCCGATCGCGAGGACGAGGCCGAACAGCGAGAGGTTGTTGAGGCTGTACCCGGCGGCGGCGAGCACCGCGAACGTGCCGATAAGCGAGACAGGGATGGCAACGATCGGGATGATCGCCGCGCGCCACTTCTGCAGGAAGACGAGGATGACGAGCACCACGAGGACCATCGCCTCGAAGAGCGTGTGCTTCACCGCGTCGATCGACTGCGCGATGAACTCGGTCGGGTTGTAGATGACCTTGTATTCGAGGCCCTTGGGGAAGCGCTTCGACATGCTTTCCATCTCGGCGGTGACGGCCTGCGCCGCGCCGAGCGCGTTCGAGCCGGGGCGCTGGAAGACCGCGGCGATGACCGTCGGCTTGCCGCTTAGATAGGTATTCGCGCCGTAATCCTGTGCGCCGAGCTCGACCCGCGCGACGTCCGAGACGCGGACCTGGCGGCCTTGCGCGTCGGTGCGGATGACGACGTCGGCGAACTGCTTGGGATCGGTCAGGCGGCCCTGCGTCTCGACGTTGAGCTGGAACGCGCTGTTGCCCTTGTCGTACGGCGGCTGGCCGAGCGTGCCCGCGGCGACCTGGACGTTCTGCGCGCGCAGAGCGGCGACGATTTCGCCGGCGGTGAGGTCGAGCGCGGCGGCGCGGCCGGGGTCGATCCAGATGCGCATCGAGTAATCGCGCGCGCCGAACAGCTGCACGTCGCCGACGCCGTCGATGCGGCTGAGGCGATCGCGGACCTGCGTCAGCGCGTAGTTGGAGATGTAGCCGCGATCGAGCGAGTTGTCGGGCGAGACAAGGTTCACCACCATCAGGAAGTCGGGCGACGTCTTGCGCGTCACCACGCCGAGACGCTGGACGTCTTCGGGCAGGCGCGGGACGGCGACTGCGACGCGGTTCTGGACGAGCACCTGGGCTGCGTCGAGGTTGGTGCCGATCTTGAAGGTGACGGTGATCGTCACCTTGCCGTCGCCGGTCGATTGCGACGACTGGTACAGCATGTTGTCGACGCCGTTGATCTCCTGCTCGATCGGCGCGGCGACGGTTTCCGCGACTGTCTCGGCAGAGGCGCCGGGATAGGTCGCGCTGACCGTGACGGTGGGGGGGACGATGTCGGGATATTGCGACACCGGCAGCGTCATGTAGGCGATCGCACCGACGATCGTGATGATCACCGCGATCACGCCCGCGAAGATCGGCCGGGTGATGAAGAAGCGCGAGAAGCGCATGGTTTGTGTCCTCGAAAGAAGAGCGACGGACACGCCCCAACACCACCCCGGCGGAGGCCGGGGCCCAATTGGGCGAACCGCAGTGATTTAGTCGAAACGCTAACCCAATTGGGCCCCGGCCTTCGCCGGGGTGGACGCTTACTTGGCGAGCGTGGCCTCGCCCGAGATCGGCTGGACCGACGCCGGCGCACTCGTACCCGAGGCGACCACGATCCGGCCGACCTTCGGCGCAACCGTGGCACCCGGCATCGCCATCTGCGTGCCCTGGATGATGATCCGGTCGTTCGGCCCGATCCCCGAGCGCACGATCCGAAGACCATCGATCACCGGCCCAAGCTCGACCGGCTTCTGGCTCACGACGTTCTTCGCATCGATCGTCAGCAGAACCTTGCGCGCCTGATCGGTCTGCACCGCATCGTCGGGCACCAGCAGAGCCTGCCGCGTTCCCGCACTCGCGAGGCGCATGTTGCCGAACATCCCCGGCGTTAGGAAATACCCCGGGTTGGCGAGCACCGCACGACCGCGGATCGTGCCCGAGCGCTGGTCGAGGCCGTTGTCGGTGAAGTCGAGCTTGCCCTTCCAGCGATGCTCGGTCTCGTCCTGCAACTGGATCTCGACCGCCGCCGGCGTCGCGCCGGGCCGCCGTGCGCGCTGCGTCTTGAGGTACAAGGCCTCGGAGCCGTCGAACGTGAAGTAGATCGGGTCGAGCGCGTTGATCGTCGTCAGCACCGTGCCGCCGGTGCCCTCGCCGCCTGCGACCTGGTTGCCTGCATCGACGCGGCGATCGGAGATGCGACCGCCGATCGGTGCGCGAACCTGCGTGAAACCGACGTCGAGCGCGCGAGCGCGTTCGCGAGCCTGCGCCGCAGCGAGTGCCGCCTGCGCTGCTTCGAGCCGACCGCGCAGGGCGTCGACTTCGCCCGCCGAAACAGCTTCGTCAGCGACCAGTCGTTGCGCGCGACCCAAGTCGGTACGTGCCAGCGACAAGGCGCTTCGTGCGCTAGCAACGTTGGCGTGCGCCTCGGCCAGCGCGGCGGCGAACGGGCGGGAATCGATCGTGAAGAGCAGCTGCCCTTTGCTGACGATCTCGCCGTCGCGGAAGTGGATCCCGGTGACTTCGCCCGCGACGCGCGGACGAATCTCGACCGTGCGGCTAGGTGCAAAGCGACCGACATAATCGTCCCACTCGCTGACCTGCCGCACCAGCGGCGACGCGACCGTGACGGAGGCGGGCGGTGGGGCCGCCATCGCTGCGTCGGGATGGTCGAACAGCTTCACGCCGACCGCACCGAGCAGCGCGATCGGCACGAGCACCATCGCGCCGCGCTGCCATGCGGGTCGTCGGTGACGGTCCGCGGGCGGCGACGCGACGACGTCGGCGTCGTTCGCGGCCGTGATCGTGGTCAATTGGTTCACGCTGCGATGCTCCGCTTCTGCTGGATGCCGACGCGCATGCCGGTCACGCTCTCGACGAGCGTTTCGATCTGTGCCTCGGCAAAGCCGGCGGCGAGGAAGCCCTGGATCTCGGCCATCGGCAGTGCGAAGCCGCGGCGCCAGGCGTACACGGCCATCCGGCGCAACGCTTCGAGCCGGGGGTCGGCGAGCCGCGACGCGGTGCTCAGGCCGAACAGGCTGCCCATCGCGCGCGACATGCGGCTCGGGCCGGACAGGCTGCGCAACGTGTCGCGCTTGGCGAGCGCGATGACGCTCCATTCCAATGCCGAAAAGCCGGTCGGGGCAGGGGCGGCGACCGTCTGCGTGCGGCTGGTGACGGGCGAAGCGAACATGTTGTCGAGGTCGAGATAAGCCATGGGATTGTCCCCCTTTTGATCTTGGGCAAGCGCTGGCCTTCGTCGGTGGACGGTCCACCGACGTCAGCTGGTCGCAGGGCGTGCGCGGTCGTTGCCGGCACATCACCGTGCCACGCTTGCCCGCTTGGAATTTTCGAAAATCGGGCCGAAGCCGTCTTAGGTTTGAACCGTGGTCATGGGTTGGTGTCCCCGGCTGCCCCATCCGAAGTAGGAGAGAGCTTCGATACCAGTCGGTATATAAACCTAGCGTTCATCTAGTCAACAGACTTTTGTACCGGCCGGTATTTTAAATTTCATCGCATCGTGATGCGTGACAATTTTGCCGGTCGCGTCTCGCCTATTTGGTCGGCCACACCGACATGGCGGTCTCGACGAGCTGGTTCAGCTCGGCGCAGGTCGCACCCGATCCGCTCTGGATCGTCAGACCCTGCATGATCGCGAACAGATACCGCATCAGCGCGTCCGACTCGAGACCCTCGGGGAATTCGCCCGCGGCCTTGGCTTCGTCGAACCTGCGGATCAAGGCGGCCTGGGACGACGCACGACGCTTCGCCACCTCGGCCTTGATCGGCTCGGCTTCCGGGCTGCAGGCAACGCTGCTGATGACGCTCAGGCAGCCCTTGGGATCGCACGTGCTGGATTGCATCTGGAGTGCGCCGCGCAACAGGTTTTCCGCTACGGCACGCGCGGTCGGCGCATCCAGCGCATACGTCATATACGCCAGCTTCTCGCGCTCGTAGAGGTCGAGCGCCTTGTGGAACAGCGCCTCCTTGTTGCCGAACGCGGCGTACAGGCTGGGCTTGGTGATCTTCATCTCGGCGGTCAGTTCCGCCATCGATGCACCCTCGTACCCGTTGCGCCAGAACACGCGCAGCGCACCCGCCAACGCATCGTCGAGATCGAACTCGCGGGGGCGGCCCTTGGGGGCGGTGAGCGTGCAAAGCCTATTCATACCGTTCGGTATATAGTGAGAGCGCGCAAAAGGTCCAGTGACTGGAATATGTTGCCGGGGACGCTCATCGACCGACCGCGGTGTAGGCGAACCCGGCCTGTTCGACGTCGGCGCGCTGATAGACGTTGCGCAGGTCGACCATCACCGGCCCGGCCATCACGCGCTTCAACCGCGCAAGATCGAGCGCGCGATAGGCATCCCATTCGGTCACGATCACGACCGCGTCGGCACCCTCGGCCGCGTCATAGGCGTCGGTGCAGTAGACGAGGTCGGGCATCATCGCCTTGGCGGGCGCCATGCCCTCGGGGTCGTGCGTGCGGACCGTTACGCCGGCGTCGGCGAGTGCGGTCGCGATCGCGAGACTCGGGGCGTCGCGCATGTCGTCGGTGTTGGGCTTGAACGTGAGACCGAGCAGCGCGACGGTCTTGCCGCGGGGGTTGTCACCGAGTGCGTGCAGGACTTTGCGGCCCATCGCGCGCTTGCGGCTGTCATTCACCTTCACGACGGCTTCGACGATGTGGACCGGCGTGTCGTAATCCTCGGCGGTCTTGAGCAGCGCCAGCGTGTCCTTGGGGAAGCACGAGCCGCCATAGCCCGGCCCGGCGTGGAGGAATTTCTTGCCGATCCGATTGTCGAGCCCGATCCCGCGCGACACGTCCTGCACGTCCGCGCCGACCGCTTCGCACAGGTCGGCGATCTCGTTGATGAAGGTGATCTTGGTCGCGAGGAACGCGTTCGCCGCGTATTTGATCAGCTCGGACGTGCGGCGACCGACGAACAGGATCGGTGATTCGTTGAGGTAGAGCGGACGATAGACGTCGCGCATGACGTGCTTGGCGCGCTCGTCCTCGGTGCCGATGACGATGCGGTCGGGGCGCTTGAAGTCGCCGATCGCGGCACCTTCGCGGAGGAATTCGGGGTTGGAGACGACCGCCACGTCGACGTCCGCCCGCTTCTCGCGGAAGATCGCCTCGACTCGGTCGCCGGTGCCGACGGGGACGGTTGACTTGGTCACGACCACGGTCGGGCCGGTGACCGCTGCGGCGATCTCCTCGGTCGCGGCGAACACGTAGCTGAGGTCGGCATGGCCATCGCCGCGCCGCGACGGCGTGCCGACCGCGATGAAGATCGCATCGGCGCCTGTGACCGCGCTGGCGAGATCGGTGGTGAAGGTCAGCCGGCCCGCGGCGACGTTCGACGCGACGAGTTGGTCGAGGCCGGGTTCGAAGATCGGCATGCGACCGGCGAGCAACGCGTCGATCTTCGACTGGTCCTTGTCGACGCAGATCACGTCATGGCCGAAATCCGAAAAGCAGGCGCCGGACACCAGGCCGACATAGCCAGAACCGATCATCGTGATGCGCATGGACGTTCCTCGTAAAAGCCGCGCGACCTATCGTGAGTAATGCGCGCGGGTGCAAGCTGGCGGGCGCAACCAAAGCGGAGCATACCGGTTGAAACCTCGACCAAATGGCAGCGCAAAACAGGAGAGAAACGATGGCTGACGACTTCAAGCAGGCAGTCGATGATGGCGCGGACGCGAGCAAGGCGGCAACCGACCGCGCGGCGGATGCGGCGAAGGGCGCGGCCGACACGATGCGCGAGAATGCCGGGAAGGCGCGCGATGCGTTCTCCGAGAAGGTGGTCGATCCGGCGCGGCGCGCAGGCGAGGCGATGAAGGAGTCAGGCGGCAAGATCGCCGAGGGCGGCGCGACGATCGGCAAGGCGATGATCGACCAGGCCGAGCAGAACGCCCGCGAGGCATTCGCGGCGATGCGCGAGGCGGCGAGCGCCAGCGACCTGACCCAGGTGATGAAGATCCAGGGCGATTACCTGCGTGAGCAGAGCCAGCGCAGCATGAGCCAGGCGCGCGAGATCGGCGAGCTGATCATGAAGTTCGGCAAGGATGCGGTGGCGCCATTTCGTGGCGACGGGCCGAAGTAAGCGGGGTGGTGCAACCGGGGTGGAGCGGCGTACGGACGAGCAAGAACGCCGCCGCTCCGTCGATATGACGGAGACGGCGGCGGCCAGCCTTGATGATTTCGAGGCTTAGACGAACAGTCCGACGAGCAGATACGTCCCTGCGCCGATCAGCCCAGCCGCTGGCAGGGTGAGCGTCCACGCGACGACGATGTTGCTGGCGACGTTCCAGCGGACCGCGGAAAGGCGCCGGGCTGCGCCGACGCCGACGATCGAGCCGGTGATGGTGTGTGTCGACGACACCGGGATGCCCCAAAAGGTCGCTGCGAACAGCGTGATCGCGCCGCCGGTCTCCGCACAGAACCCTTGTGCCGGGGTAAGACGGGTGATCTTCGAGCCCATCGTGTGGACGATCCGCCAGCCACCCGACAGCGTGCCGAGCGCCATCGCCGCCTGGCAGGACAGCACGACCCAGAGCGGCACGTGGAATTCGCCGCCGAGCAGGCCCTGCGAATAGAGCAGCACAGCGATGATCCCCATCGTCTTCTGCGCATCGTTGCCGCCGTGGCCGAGCGAGTAGAGCGCGGCCGAGATCAGCTGGAGCTTGCGGAAGCGCTTGTCGACGCCGAGCGGGGTTAGCTTGAGGCTGGTCCACGCGACGATCAGGACGAGCACGAGCGCGAGCATCAGGCCGATCGCGGGCGAGGCGAAGATCGCGAGGACGGTCTTGATGACGCCGCTCCAGACGATCGCGCCGAAGCCGATCTTGGCGATGCCGGCGCCCAGCAGCCCGCCGATCAGCGCGTGGCTGCTGCTCGACGGGATGCCGAGCACCCAGGTGATGACGTTCCACGCGATCGCGCCCATCAACGCGGCGAAGATCACCTGTGCGTCGATGACGTGCGCTTGGACGATACCCGTGCCGACGGTCTGCGCGACGTGGAGGCCGAACACCGCGAAGGCGATGAAGTTGAAGAACGCGGCCCAGAGCACGGCGTATTGGGGTTTCAGCACGCGCGTGGAGACGACGGTGGCGATCGAGTTCGCCGCGTCGTGGAGGCCGTTCAGGAAGTCGAACAGCAGCGCGATGCCGATCAGGCCGATGAGGAGGGGGAGGGAGAGGATCATGCGCGGCCGCCTTCACCCGAACACAGACCCGACCCAGCCTGTTCTCCCGCGAAGGCGGGAGCCCAGGATACCAATAGGCGTCGTGGGTGGGATTCCTGGGCCCCCGCGTTCGCGAGGGAACAGGAAGGGCGTGCGCGATCCGCTACACGCCCGCGAAACACATCAAGCATGGTCGATGACCAGCCCCTGGATCTCGTTCGCGACGTCCTCGAAGCGGTCGACGATCTTTTCCAGGCTGCTGTAGATCTCGCGGTTGATGATGAACGTCATCGGGTCCGCACTGATCTTCGACGCCTGGAACAGCGCGCGCAGACCCGTGTCGTGGATGTCGTCGGCATGCCCCTCGATCTGGATCAGCCGGGCGGTAAGGTCGTGCAGCCGCCCCGCGTTGGTGCCGAGCGAGCGGAGCAGCGGGATCGCTTCGGCTGTAATCCGTGCGGCCTCGACGATGATGCCGGCCATGTCGCGCATCTGCGGCGAGAATTCGGTGACCTCGTACAGCGCGATCGCGTTGGCGGTACCGTTCATCTGGTCGATCGCGTCGTCCATCACGCCGATCAAATCCGTGATCGCGCTGCGGTCGAACGGCGTCACGAACACGCGGCGGACGTCCTGGAGAACCTCGCGCGTGATATCGTCTGCCTCGTGTTCGCGCTTGACGATCTCGGCGATCTGACCCTCGATCGAGCCTTCGCCGTGGAGCAGCCGTGCGAGTGCATCGGCACCGGCGACCAGGGTCGCGGCATGCGCGTCGAACAGTTCGAAGAACCGCCCCTGCTTCGGCATCAGCGACTGGAACCAGCCCAGCATCGGAATTCTCCTTTTCGCACTCGTGCGTACGACGGGTAAGATACGTTGCGCGAGCGACGCCGGGATCGGCGGCTCACGGAAAGCAGCGATCAGCGCCTTCAGGCCGGGCTCATTGACAGCCTCCGCCGCGCGATCAAGCGTAAACCAGCGTGTGTCGCGTTGATGACGCTCGGGCCAGTCCTCCACCTGCTCGACGAATGCGAGCGGAAACACGGTGACGATCATGTCGCGGTAACGGCCGGTGCGGCGGCGTTTGCGGTACGCGAACTGACCGACCGGAGACGGGCAGGGGATACCGCGGATGCCGGCTTCTTCGTACGCCTCCTGCGCGGCGGCCTCGTGGCTGGCGAGGCCCACGATCGGATTGCCCTTGGGGATCACCCAGCGCCCGGTGTCGCGCGAGGTGATCAGCATCACGCGAGCGTGGCCGGCTTCGTCGATCACATAGGGAAGTGCGCCGATCTGCTCGATGGTTCGGGTCCTCGCACCCGCAGAATCGCGGGGAAAGTCGGGAGCTTATACCCGGTTTTTACGCAAGGATAGCGGCACAGCGGAGAGTTTTCGGACCGTCGCCGCGGGTCCATTTCTGTCCCATTGCCGGACGCCGCTACCTTAACCACCTTTGTCACTGGTCGAATTGGTAAACGCGACGTTAACGTTTGCATCATGACCAGACGCCTAGTCCTCACCAACGAAGCCGCCCGCCACCCGCTGCGCCGTTCGCTGCCGCCGCCGGTGATCGCGAGCGCAAGAAACGACGATCAGGACGTGAAGCTGTTCCTGTTGAGCTTCGCCGCGTTCTTCACGTGCTTCTACAGCTTCATTTTCTGAGAGAGCCGGGCGTAATCCTCCCCTTGGCGGGGAAGGATACTCAACCTCGAAGCGTCGGCAAACACCCGATCGCGTCGTCGTCGCAGGCCCGGTGCAGCTTCTGCGCGAGCCATGCCGAGACGAGGCACATCGCCGCGACGAGGAACAGCATGTCCTCGGGCGTCACGCCCATCGCGGTGATGCCGATGACGAGGATCGAGCCGATCGTCATCGCGCCCGAATTGACGACGTTGTTTGCCGCCACGGTGCGCGCGGTCTGGTCCTTCTCGACGGTCGTCGTCAGGAACGCATAGAGCGGCACGACGAACATCCCGCCGGTGATCGCGATCGCCAGTAGCGTCGCCAGCACGGGGATCGCACCTGGCTGATGGATAAATCCGGCCCAATCGTAATAATGTCCCGGAGCCGCGGGCGTCCAGTTACGTGCCAGGAACGAGAACAGCACGACGAACCCGCCCATCGCGATCACCGACGCGGGCGAGAACTTCGCGGAAATCCGCCCACGCAGCATCGAGTTGATCACCACGGAGCCGATCGCGACCCCGACCGAGAACACTGCGATCACGAAGCTCGCGACTCGCTCGTCGGCGGTCAGCACGTTCTTGACCAGCGGAGGGAAGACGATGATCAGCACCGCGCCGATCGTCCAGAAGAAGCTGATAGCGACGATCGCGAGGAACAGGCGGGGGATATGCAGCGTCGCGCTGATCAACCGCCACGAGGCGGTGAACGGATTGTAGTCGAGCTTCAACGGCGGGCCTTCTCGCGGTGCCGGCGGCACTTGGCGGCCGGAGAACCAGCCGATCACCGCAACTACCAGCACGCTGGCGGCGGCGCCCTCGATCGGGATCCAGCCTGCCGTCACCGTGCCGAGCAGGATCGCGAGATACGTCCCGGCCTCGACCAGCCCAGTGCCACCGAGCACGTCGCACGGTTTCAAATGCTGCGGCAGGATCGCGTATTTGATCGGCCCGAAAAACGTCGAGTGCACGCCGAGGCACAGCACGGCGCCGAGCATAAGCCCGATCCCCAGCGACGGATGCCCGGCACGCGCGACCATCAGGCCGGTCGCGCCGAGCAGCATGATGCCGATCTCGACCGTCTTCACGATCCGGATGATCCGCGCCTTGTCGTGGCTGTCCGCCAATTGCCCGGCGAGCGCGGACAGCAGGAAGAACGGCAGGATGCCGAGTCCCGTCGCCAGCGCGTTGAAATTGGCCTCCATCTTCGGATCGTTGAAGACGGCATAGGTCGCGAACAGGACCATCGAGGTCTTGAACAGGTTATCGTTGAACGCGCCGAGAAACTGCGTGGTGAACAGGGGCAGGAAGCGACGTTGCTTCAGCAACCCGAGGGCATTGAGCATGACGGGAAATAGCCCTGATCGTTGCGGTAATGTGTCGAACCTTAGCCGAGCGTCATCCGCACGCCAACGTTAAACCGGTTTCGCCCCGCGACCGACCGGTATAGGGGTGGTGGGTGCTGAGCTTGCCTAACCTCCTGACATTGTCGCGGATCGTCGCGGTGCCCCTGCTGGTCTGGTTCCTGTGGTGGCCCGACTGGGAGGCGGGGTACGGCATCGCCTTCGTGCTGTACTGCCTGATGGGCATCACCGATTATTTCGATGGGTATCTCGCGCGGTCGAGCGGTGCGGTATCGCGGTTGGGCATCTTCCTCGATCCGATCGCCGACAAGATCATGGTCGCCGCAGTGATCCTGATCCTCGTCGGCACGCGGGATATCGCCGGCATCCATGTTATCGCCGCGCTGGTGATCCTGTTGCGCGAGATCGCGGTGTCGGGCCTGCGCGAGTTCCTGGCGCAAGTTCAGGTTTCGGTGCCGGTATCGCAGCTCGCCAAGTGGAAGACGACGCTGCAGCTCGTGTCGCTCGGCGGAATCATCCTCGGCGGTTCGGTACCCGAGATGATCTGGGTCCACACCGTCGGCATCGTCGCGCTATGGGGTGCGGCCGTCCTCACGTTGCTGACCGGATGGGATTACCTCCGCGTCGGCCTGAAGCACATGGACTGAACATGACGGTACGAATGGTGTATTTCGCCTGGGTGCGCGAACGTATCGGCACGGGCGAAGAGTCGGTCGAGCCCCCTGCAAACGTCCTGACGGTAGCGGATCTGGTCGACTGGCTGGCCGAGACGAGCCCGGCACATGCGGGGGCTTTCGAGAACCGATCGCGGTTGCGCGCGGCGATCGATCAGGACTTCGTGCCGCTCGATACGCCGATCGGCCGCGCGCAGGAGATCGCTATCTTCCCACCGGTGACCGGCGGATGATCCATATCTCGGTCCAGCAATTGCCGATCGATATCGCGGCCGAGATGACGCGCGCCGAGGCGGCAGAAGCGGGCGCGGTGGCGACGTTCACCGGGCTGGTGCGCGCTGACGACGGCGTGGGGACGCTCGAACTCGAACATTATCCCGGTGCGACCGAGGCGGCGTTGCTCAAGGTTGCGGAGGGTGCGATCGAGCGCTGGTCGCTGAGTGCGGCGATCATCGTGCACCGCGTCGGACCGATGCATCCGGGAGAGCGGATCGTATTCGTTGCGGCGACGGCGGCGCACCGTGGCGCGGCACTGGAGGCCTGCGCGTATCTGATCGACCGGCTGAAAACCGATGCGCCGTTCTGGAAGCGCGAAACGCGCGGTGTCGAAGCCAGCTGGGTCGAAGCACGTGATGGCGACCACGCGGCCGCGGCACGCTGGGATATCTCGAAGGGCTAACCCAAAGAATGTTCTCCCGCGAAGGCGGGAGCCCAGACTGGATCCCCGCCTTCGCGGGGAAACAAAGTAGTGCGGGCCGCGCTCCCGGATGGGATCGCGGCCCGTAGTCGCATCAGCCGAGCTTCGGAACGCTCATGCCGTTGGTGAGATGAACGACGCCGTTCGTCTCCTTGATGTCCGCCGTATCGACGTACGACTTGATACCAGCCGTGTCGGTCAACTCGATGTTGCCGTTCGGCCCAAGCCCTGCGATCAGCGGCTGGCCTGCCAGCGTCGTCAGCGTGGCCTTGCCACCGCCCGCGGTGATCTGGGCCTTCAACTGGTCCGCGGTCAGCGCGCCGGCGACCACGTGATACTTGATGATCGTCGCCAGCGTCGGTGCCGACTCAGGCTTCAACAGCGTGTCGAGCGCACCGGCGGGCAGGCGCGTGAAGGCCTCGTCGCTCGGTGCGAACAGCGTGTACGGGCCAGGGCCTGCGAGCGTCGCCTGCAACTTCGCGGCGGTCACCAGCTTTGCCAGCGTCGCGCGGTTCGGCAGCGTTGGCAGTGCAGCGGCGATGGTCGTCGTTGCCGCCGCAGTCGGGGCGACAGGCGCGCCGGGCTGTTGCGGAGCAACCGCCGTGCCAGGTGCCGCCGGAGTGGATGGCGTCGCTGGCATCGCCGTCTGTGGTGCGGCCGGTGCCGCAGTCCGCGGCGCGGTTGGCGCTGCCGTCTGGGCAGTCGCACCCGTGGCAATAAACAGGCTCGTTGCCGCAGCAATCATAAGGTTGGTCTTAACAGTCATCTGCAACTCCAGAGATTGTGATTGGGACGGATGAAACTCGAACGATGGAATTTGGGGATAGAGGCGGCGATCTCAACTATTTCACCGACAGGCCGTAGCATCGGTACGATGAACCGAGCCTGTCTAACTCATATTTAGCTCAGTTTAGGGACGATCACGCCATTGACGACGTGAACGACGCCGTTCGACTGGCGGACATCTGCGGTCTCGACATAACTCTTGTTACCGTTGACGTCGGTGAGCGCGATGACTGCGCCTACCATTGTCGCAGTGATCGGGTCACCCTCGACCGTGGTCAACGTCGCGGTACCGCCACCGGCCGCGATGCGCTGGCGCAGATCGTCGGCAGTGATGACGCCCGGCACGACGTGATACGTCAGCACCTTGGTCAGCGAGGCCTTGTTCTCTGGCTTCAGCAACGTGTCGACCATGCCGGGCGCGAGCCGTCCGAACGCATCGTTGGTCGGCGCGAATACGGTGAAGGGGCCGGGGCCGGACAGCGTGCCGACCAGGTCCGCGGCCTTTACCGCGGCAACCAGGGTCGACAGGTTAGGCGCCGCCGACGCGTTGTCGACGATCGTCCGCGTCGCCATCATTGGCACGCCGCCGACGGTCGGGTTGGCGACTGCGGGCGGCCCGTTCGGTACCGCCAGTGCGGGATTGGCGGGCGTCGTCGAGGCGCTGGCTACGTCGTCCTTGGATTTGCCGCTGCACGCGGCGAGTGCCAGCGCGCTGGTCATCAGCAGCAGTGGAAGCGTCTTCGACATCGTTCGATCTCCAGCGGGAACTGGGAAACATACGATCGAAGCCCGAGTTGGTTGCGCAAGCGTGTCGATCTCGGGATGGGGTGAAGACCGAGCGCGCCCAGTTCGCAACGGCCTCCCATCCCTGAAAGGGAGGGGCAGGGGGTGGGTCGGCTTCCGCATCTTGGACCGTCGGCGACCCAAGCTGGCCGACCCACCCCCAACCCCTCCCTAACAGGGATGGGAGTAGAAGTGCAGTTACTGAACGTCGGCCAGTGCCTTCGCCATCAACCGGAAGTCCTTCTCTCGCGGACTCGCCCTGCGCCAGACGAGCGCGATCCGCCGCACCGCATTCTTCTCGTCGAGCGGCCTTGCGGTGATATTGGTGTTGTCGAGGATCCCCGCCTTCAGCGCCATTTCCGGCAGCATCGTGATGCCAAGGCCATTGTCGACCATCTGGACGATCGTGTGCAGCGACGTTCCCAGCATCGTCGCCTCCGCACGCAACTCCGGCCGGTTGCAAGCGCCGAGCGCGTGGTCCTTCAGGCAATGCCCGTCCTCGAGCAGCAACAACCGGGTCTCGTCGATCGCCGACGCGGGGATCGCCGGCAGCGCGGTCGGCTCCTCGCCCGAAGGATACGCGACGAACAGGCGATCCTCGAACAGCGTCTCTGACGTCACCTCGCCACACGCGTAGGGGAGAGCCAGCAGCACGCAGTCGGTCCGGCCGTTGTGCAGCCCCTCGCATGCCGGGCCGCTGGGCTCTTCGCGCAGGAACAGCTTCAGGTCGGGATAGTCCTTCCGGAGCCGTGGCAGGATCCTCGGCAGCATGAACGGCGCGATCGTCGGGATGACGCTCATCCGCATGTCGCCCGACAGCGGCTGGCCGGCGGCGCGCGCCATGTCGCCCAGTTCCTCCGCCTCGCGTAGCACGCGCCGCGCCTTGTCGGCGATCCCGTCGCCCAGCGGCGTGAACCGCACGACTCGCCGGGTGCGCTCGACGAGCACCACGCCGATCAGCGTTTCGAGCTCGCGCAGGCCCGCCGACAGCGTCGATTGCGTCACGAAACACGCTTCCGCAGCGCGTCCGAAATGACCGTGGTCCTTCAGCGCAACAAGATATTGCAACTGTTTCAACGTGGGTAGGTAGGTCGCAGCCATTAATCGCCTCTATCGATCATCAGATGATAAATAGAGCGTTGGATCGATTACACCAGCCCCCTATACCGCAATGCACAACAACCGAGCGGGCCAACCGCCGCCTTTGAGGATGCCTGGAGCCAAGTTTATTTCCAGGAGGCTTCCATCATGTTGACCATCGGCGACCAGTTCCCATCGATGACCATTCCCGTCCAGCAGGGCGTTGCCGCACTGCCTGCCGGCGAGACGCTCGACGTGACGACGGCATATCCCGGCAAGTGGAAGGTGTTGTTCTACTGGCCGAAGGACTTCACGTTCGTGTGCCCGACCGAGATCGTCGGCTACAGCGACATCCGCGGCGATTTCGAGGACCGCGACGCCGTGCTGATCGGCGCGTCGACCGATACCGCGCACGTCCACCTCGCCTGGCGCAAGTCGGACGCGGACCTTGCCGCCGCAGACTTCCCGTGGCTTGCGGATAACGGCGCGAAGCTCGCCGACGCGCTCGGCATCGTCGACAAGAACGAGCATGTCGCGTTCCGTGCGACCTTCATCATCGATCCCGACAACGTCATCCAGGCGGTCCAGGTCAACGGCCTGAACGTCGGCCGCAACCCCGCCGAGACGCTCCGCGTGCTCGACGCGCTGCAGACCGACGAGCTCTGCCCGTGCAACTGGAACAAGGGCGACGACGTCCTCCAGCTCGCTGCGTAACTAAAATCTTCTTTCCCCTTCCCGCTTGCGGGAGGGGGCAGGGGGTGGGCCCGCGCGCTCCCCGAACGCATCCGTTCATGGTGAGCGCGGGCCCACCCCTCAGTCCCCTCCCGCAGGCGGGAGGGGAGGAAGAATCATATGTCGCTCAAGGAATTCGCCGGGACACTCCCGGACTACGCCAAGGACATCCGCCTCAACGTCGGCTCGCTCCTCAACGAGACTCACCTCACCGATCAGCGCAAATACGGCCTGCTGCTGACCTGCGCGCACGGCTCTGGCTACAAGCCTTTGGTCGAGGCCGCCGAGGCCGAATGCGCGCCCAAGCTTTCGCCCGAGGCGGCCAATGCGGCGCGCGCGGCGGCGGCAGTGATGGCGATGAACAACGTCTATTACCGGTTCACGCACCTCGCCGGGAACCAGGAATACCGCAACATGCCGGCCAAGCTGCGGATGAACGTGATCGGCCAGCCGGGGATCGACAAGGTCGATTTCGAGCTGTTCAGCCTGGCCGTGTCGGCGATGAACGGCTGCGGCATGTGCATCGACAGCCACGAGCAGATCCTGAAGAAGGCCGGCGTGACGGCGGAAGCGATCCAGACCTCGGTCCGCATCGGCGCGGTAATGGCGGCGGTCGCAACGGTCCACGCGACGCTGTGACCTGAAGCCGGGAAGCTCCCCTCCCTGGAAGGGAGGGGCTGGGGGTGGGTTGGCCTGCCTGTGTCGCGAACGTCGCCTGATACGGACGCCGACCCACCCCCGACCCCTCCCTTCCAGGGAGGGGCAAGAAGTAATCAGTGCCAGATCGCGCGGTATAGGCCGAACAAGCTCGTGATCGTCAGGATCACCCCGACCAGCACCATCAACGTCTTCGCCGGCACGCGCTTCGCCAGCATCGCGCCAAACGGTGCCGCCAACACCCCGCCGATCAGCAGACCCACCGTAGCCTGCGTGAACGCCGCCCAGCCGAGCTGCGTGATGAACGTCGCAGAAATCGTCGCGGTCAGGAAAAACTCCGCCGTATTCACCGTACCGATCGTGGTCCGCGGCGACGCCCCCTGCACCAGCAGGTTCGACGTCACCACCGGCCCCCAGCCGCCACCGCCCGCCGCATCGAGAAACCCGCCGACCAGCCCGAGCGGCTCGACGATTTTCGGCTCCTTCTGCTTGGGCGGATAGCGCAAGCCCCGCCACAACAGATACACGCCGATCGACGTTAGATACGCCAGGATGAACGGTTTCGCCGTGCTCGCATCGATGTTCGATAGCACGTACGCGCCCAGCACGCCGCCGATCACGCCCGGGATCATCAGCCGCAGGAACAGCGTCCAGTTGACGTTCTTGTGCAGCACATGGCTGATCCCCGACACCGCGGTGGTGAAGGTCTCCACGGTATGCACTCCCGCCGACGCCGCGGCCGGAGGTACGCCGACCCACAGCAGCAGCGTGTTCGAAATCACTCCGAACGCCATCCCCAGCGCGCCATCGACGATCTGCGCGGCGAACCCGACAAGTATGAAGGGCAGGAGCGTCTCGAAGCTCAAGGTCGTCAGGTCGAACATCGGCATCCCCTCAATATTGGGCCCAGATTGCAACGCGCGGGCTTATCCCACAACAAAGATAGGCTTTACCCCGATCCTTATGGCGCGATGCAGCCCTGATGAGCGGTTCTGGAAATCGGCCGCCCGATACCCTAGATACGGAAATCGCGAAGGGGACTGCGGATGTCGAGCGGATTACTGGCCTATCTGGATTCGATCCGCGCCCGCGATCCCGCCCCGCATTCGCGCGCCGAAATCATGCTGTACCCCGGCGTCTGGGCGCTCGGCTATCACCGCATCGCGCACCGCCTGTACAAGGCGAAACTCTATTTCCTCGCGCGCTGCGTCAACCATTGGTCGCGTTTCGCGACCGCGATCGACATCCATCCGGGCGCGACGATCGGCCGCAATTTCTTCATCGACCACGGTTTCGTCGTGATCGGCGAGACCGCGGAGATCGGCGACGACGTCACGATCTACCAGTGTGTCACGCTCGGCGGCACCAGCCCCGACAACGGCGTTCAGGGCAAGCGCCACCCGACCATCTCCGATGGCGCGATCATCGGCTCGGGCGCGCAGGTGCTGGGCCCGATTACGCTCGGCAAGCGCTCGCGCGTCGGCGCCAACGCGGTCGTGACGCGCGACGTGCCGGCTGGCACGACGGTGGTCGGCATCCCAGCCCGCGCGACGACGATCGAGGGCGGCAACGCGCCCGAGGTGCCGCGTTTCGTGCCCTACGGTACGCCGTGCAGCGAGATGTTCGATCCCGCGACGCAGAAGATGGAGATCATGCGCTGCGAGCTGGAGACGATGCGCAAGCGGCTCGACGCGCTGCTCGCCGACGAGCATCCAGAGGACCGCCGCGACCGCGCATGATGGTGAGTAACTGATGGGCGTCGTACCTTTTCCCACACCGTCCAAGGCGACGCAGGTCGGCTTCGAACGCCTCGAACTGAACCGGATCCTGGACCTGTACGGTCGGATGGTCGCGGCGGGTCACTGGCGCGACTACGCGATCGATCTCGGCAAGGATGCCGCGGTCTTCGCCGCCTTTCGCCGCGCCGCCGAACGGCCGGAGTTCAGGATCGAGAAGCGCCCGTCGCTGCGTAACAAGCAGGGAATGTGGGCGCTGATCGGCGAGGGCGGCGCGGTGGTGAAGCGCGGGCATGAGCTAGGCCCGGTGCTGGCCCCGGTAGAGCGCCGTTTCATGAAGCTCGTCGAGGACTAGGCCGAACTTTGTGATCCTCCCCCGCCAGGGGGAGGTGGCAGGCGCTTGCCTGACGGAGGGGGAGGAAAGGGAAACCGCTGTTCCGTATCCTCCCCCTCCGTCGCTTCGCGCCACCTCTCCCTGGCGGGGGAGGATCGATTAGCCTGCCCACTCACAATGAGCGGACCGGCATTTCATAAGATCAAAGCCCCCACGACAGCCGGACATACCCGAACTGCCCCGGCACGTCATAGGTGCTCGGGTCGTAGTTCGGTCCGGTGCAGCTGTAGCAGGCCGGCGGGTCCTGGTTGAAGACGTTGTTCACGCCGATCGTCAGCCCCAGCCGGTTCTCCAGCCAGCCCGGCGACAGCGTAACCTGCACGTCGCCGTAGAAGGTGTTGTCGAGTGTCTTGCCGTCCGCTTCCTTCACGCTCTTGATGTAGCGGCCGGTGAACGAGGCGCGCGCCATGCCGATGTCCCAGTCGACGACCGCATTGCCCTTGAACTTCGGATAGGACTGCTCGGGCGAGCCACGCGTCGTACCCTGGTAATTGGTGGTGGTGAAGCCGACCGTCGCCGGGAAGCTTTCGGCGTATTTCAGCAGGATATTGCCGTTGAGCGACAGCCCGAACGTGCCCGCCGAGGTCTGCGGCGAGCGATAAACCGCGGTGACGTCGACGCCGCGGGTGCGGATGCCGCCGATGTTCTGCAACTGCGCGTTGATCCGCGAGATGATCCCGTTGGGCGTGCGGGAGATCGCCGCGCAACTGAGGGCGTCCGCCGCCTGCGAACAGCGGCTGAGCGTCAGCGTCGCGTCGGTCGCCGCGATCGCGTCGTCGACCTTGATGTCGTAGTAATTGCCCTCGATGCTCAGCTGGCTGGCGATCCCGCTGGTCCGTGCCCAGCTTGGCGCATACACCGCGCCGAACAGCCATGTCCGCGACGTCTCGGGCTTCAACGCCTCATTGCCGCCGGTCAGCACGCTCAGCTGTCCGCCATTCGGCTCCTGATAGCTGCCGTTCGCGGGCACGCCGTTGGCGATGCAGTTGGCGCGGACGGTCGCGGACGACTGGAACGGCGATCCCGCGACATTGGTGCAGGGGTCGTCGATCGCGGCATCCGACCGCGATGCCGCGCCGAACAATTCGCCGATGCTCGGTGCGCGGAAGCCCTGCGCATAGGAGGCGCGCAACAGCAGGTCGCTGAACGGCTTCCACAGGCCGCTGCCGGTATAGGTCGTGTTGCTGCCGCTGATCGAATAGTTCGAATGCCGCACCGCGCCGCCGATCTCGAGCGACTGGATGAGTGGCGTGTTGTGGATCAGCGGTACCCGCAACTCGGCATAGACTTCGTCCGAGTTGAAGTGCCCGCGTGCCGGTTGCGCCGGGATATCGGCGCCGAGCCCTGCGGTGATCAGCGGATCGGGCGTGAAGCTGCCATATTGGACGCGGTGCTCATAGCCCGCGGCGAGACCCACGGCGCCGGCGGGAAGGTCGAACAGGTCGCCCGAGATGTTGGCGGTATAGTCCTCCAGGCTCTGCGAACTGCGCGCACGCTCGTCGAATGCGATGAAGCCGAGCATCGCCGGCGTGACCGAGCCTGCGCCACCGAAGATGTTGAACGGTACGCATGCCCCGGTGCAGTTCGCGACCGGGCCTAGTGCCTGAGCGAGATTGGCCGCGTTGATGTTGCCCGTGAACAGCTGCTTGGCGTCGTTGAAGCCGAGGACCGCATTCACGTCCCAGTAGAATTTGTGGCTGCCGACGTTGAACGAGCCGTCCAGCGTCGCGGTCGCAGACATCGTGTCGACGGTCTGCGAATAGGTCCGCTGGCCAGCCTCGACGAGGCGACGACGCACCGTCGAATAGTTCGCCGGACCATTGCCTGCGCCGCCCGCCGACAGCGTGTAGCCGAACGGATTGAAGGGGTTGGTCGCATCGACCGAGATCGTGTCGAGCAAATTGCCGTTGCCAGCGTCCGGCCCGATCACGAGCGGCAGGAACGCCGCCTGATTCTGCGAGTTGCGTCGCGTGTAGTTCATCTTCACGCGCAGGTTCACGGTGTCGGTGAGTTCCTGCTTGGCGCTGACGAAGAAGCCGTAGCGCTCCGACGGGGTCAGGAAATAGTTGAACGGCGAGAAGTTGAAGCGGTCGGCGGAGGTGAACTCCTTGAAATCGCTGTTCGGGCCGGTCGGATTGGCGGCGTCGTAGCGTGGCCGCCCGAGGATAGGCGCCGACTTCAACGTCAGGTTCCGGCCACCGACCTGGAAGAATCCGTTGGGGGTAGCGCCCGAACAGCCACCAATGACGTCCGAGCAACTTGTCTGGCCGGGGTTGGGGAACTGCGAGATCCTACGATCGCGCGTGCTGACCGCCTCCTGCTTCACGTAGCTGCCGCCGAACACCACGCTCGTGCGCGGCGCCTGGATGCCGTAGCTGACGTTATAGTCCTGCGTATGGCCGTCGCCCTGCCGGAACGTGCCGAACTGCGCAGACGCCTTGAGGCCCTTTTGCTGCGACTTGGTGATGATGTTGACGACGCCGGCCAGCGCGTCGGAGCCATAGAGCGGCGACTGGCCCGACTGGAGGATTTCGATCCGCTCGATCGAGCCGACCTGGATCGTGTTGAGATCGACCGTCGAGGGAATGCCGCTTGCCGAGGCGCCGTTGACGAAGCGCAGGCCGTCGACCAGCACCAGCGTCCGCTTGGCGGTGAGATAACGCAGATCGATCTCGGCTGACCCTGCGCCAACGCCGCCACCGTCGGGCGGATTGCCGATGTTACCCGAATTGTTGACCTTCGAATTGAGCCCGCCGGCCGCGCTTGGCAGCCGCTGGAGGACGTCGGCGACCGACGAAAGCCCGGTGCGCTGGATCGACTGCGCATCGACCGTGACGACGGGGGAGGGCTGGTCGAGCGGACTGCGGCGAATGCGCGATCCGGTCACGACGATCTCATCTCCGCCAGCCTGGTCTACGGATGGGTCGGCAGCCTGCACGCCCTCCGCGGCCGGCGTCGTCACCGCTTGTGCGAATGCCGGCATCGCCGTGAGCATCGCCACCAATGCCAACCCGCTGGCGCCGGCATATTTGCTCGCGCCCGTGAACGTCTTGAACCCACGCTTCAACATTTTTCCCCTTGTCCGCGCCCCGGCAAACATCCGCTCACTTATCTTATGTGTGCGAATGATGGCTCAGAAGCGTAATGAAGCAAGGGGGGATTGCGCGATGCGACAATTTTGTTGCTAAATGTGTCCTGCGTGTTGCGCGCAGGACACGCCTGTACTCAGACCAGGACGGGCGCCGCGGCGCGATCCGCTTCACCGAATACGCGCAGATACCGTGCGATCTCCGTCGGTTCGCCCGTCGCCTTCGCCGGATTGTCGGACAGTTTTACCGCCGGGCGGCCATTGGCAGCGATCACCTTGCAGACCAGCGAGATCGGCTCCAGCGCCGCCGCGCCGTCGGGATCGCAGCCGCGGAAGTCGTTGGTCAGGTTGGTCCCCCAGCCAAAGCTCATCCGCACGCGGCCGTGGAAATGGCGATACGTCTGCTCGATCGTGTCGATGTCCATCCCGTCGGAGAAGATCAGCAGCTTGGTCTTGGGATCGACGCCCTGCTCCTCCCACCAGCGGATGATCTGCTCGCCGCCCGCGATCGGCGGCGCGCTGTCGGGACGGAAGCCGGTCCATTCCGCCAGCCAGTGCGGCGCATTGCGCAGGAACGCGGTCGTCCCGAACGCATCGGGGAGGGCGATCAGCAGATTGCCGTTATAATGTTGCCGCCAATGCTCGAGCACGCGGTACGGCGCTTCCGCAAGCTCGGCGTCGCTGTTCGCCAGCGCGGCGGTCACCATCGGCAGCTCGTGCGCGTTGGTCCCGATAGCCTCGAGGTCGGCGTCCATCGCCAGCAGCACGTTCGACGTACCGATAAAGCGGTCGCCGAGCCCTTCCTTCAGCGCCTCGACGCACCAGCGCTGCCACAGGAATCCGTGCCGGCGCCGCGTGCCGAAGTCCGACAGCACGAGGTCGGGCAGTTCGCGCAGCCGCTCGACCTTCTCCCACAGCTTGGCCTTGGCGCGCGCGTAGACGATGTCGAGCGCGAACCGGCCGCGATCACGCAGGGCCGCGCGCGACTTCAGTTCGTTGATGATCGTCAGTGCGGGAATTTCCCACATCGTCGTGTGGCTCCAGGGCCCTTCGAAATGCAGTTCGTACTGTCCGTCGACCTTGCGCAGGTCGTACGCCGGCAGCTGGAACTCGGCGAGCCAGGCGAGGAACTCGGGCCCGAACATCTTCTGCTTGCCGTAGAAGCTGTTGCCCGCGAGCCAGATCAGCTCCTTCTTCGCGAACCGCAGCGTCCGCGCATGATCGAGCTGCGCGCGCAGTTCGGCCTCGTCGACGATCTCCGCGAGCCGCACCGTCTTGGTGCGGTTGATGAGCGCAAAGGTGGCGCTGACGTCGGGATACGCCTGCCGGATCATCTGCAACATCAACAGCTTGTAGAAATCGGTATCGAGCAGGCTGCGGACGATCGGATCGAGCCGGAAATTGTGATTGTACGTCCGGGTGGCGATATCGGTCACGGCCATGCGCATGGGCTCCTGCGTTGCGTAGGGGCCGGGTGTCCGAGAAGACGCGTTTGTGTCAAGCAGCGGGCAAAGGAGATGGGCGATGGCGCGGTTCGTGGTCGTGGTGGATACGCAGTGGGATTTTATGGCGGGCGAGGGCGCGCTGAGCGTGGTAGGGGCCGACGCACTGGTCGCGCCGATGCAGGCGTGGCTGTCGGCTCTCACGCCTGACGAGGTTGTCGGCGTCCTGTTCACGTTCGACACGCATTTCGTCGAGACCTACGCCGCGTCGCCCGAGGCGCAGATGTTTCCGATCCACTGCGTGCGGGGGACGCGAGGGTGGGGCAACATGCTCGACGTCGCGCTGGTCGACCCGGCGATCCCTGCGTGGCGGATCGAGAAGGGGGTGTTCGACATGTGGGCCGAGCCGGGTCTGGTGATCGAGGATGCGCGGAATGCCGAACGGCCGACTATTGAGCGCGAGGCTTTCTTCGCGGCGTTGGCGGCAGGTGGCGTTACGGAGGTTACGGTAATCGGTGTCGCGGCGGATTACTGCGTCCGTTGGGCGGTCGATGGACTGCTCGCGCGGGGTTTCGCGGTGACTGTTCCGGCGGGACTCACGCGCGGGATCGAGCGGCAGATCGATGCGGTTGCGGCGGAAGATTTCGCGGGTAAGGCACTCTTCGTCTGACCTGACGTATCTTTGGACGCACGATCCTCCCCCGCCAGGGGGAGGTGGCACCGGAGGTGACGGAGGGGGAGGTAAGGGCGAACTGCTGCTTCGTGTCCTCCCCCTCCGTCTGACAAGTGTCAGCCACCTCCCCCTAGCGGGGGAGGATTAGCGAGGCCTTCACGCCATCGCCGCAAGCAACCGCCCGACATCCACCGTCGCGAACGAGGCGAAATTGTCCGCCACGCCGAACGGCAGCAACAGCGTGCGATCGTGGACGATTCCGCCGCAGCTATAGACGACGTTCGGCACATAACCGTCGCGTTCGGTCGGGCTTGGGACGATCAACGGATCGGTCATCCGCGCGAGCAATTTGGTCGGGTCGGCCTTGTCGAGCAGGCAGGCGACGATGCAGTAGTTGCGGACGCTGCCGACGCCGTGGGTCAGCACCAGCCAACCCTCGTCGATCTCGATCGGCGATCCGCAATTGCCCATCTGGATGAACTCCCACGGCCATTTCGGCTCGACGATCTTGGTGCCGCCGTCCCAGGTCAGCAGGTCGTCCGAGGTCAGGTACCAGATGTTCTCGTTGTCCTGCCGTCCGAGCATCGCATAGCGCCCGTCGATCTTGCGTGGGAATAGCGCCATGCCCTTGGTCGCCGAAACTGCGCCGCGCATCGGCTGCATCTCGAACGTCTTGAAGTCCTCGCCGCGGAGCAGTTCGCAGCGCGCTTCTGCGCCGCTGAACGCGGTATAGGTGCCGAGATACTGCACCTTGCCGGCGTCCTCGAACCGGACGAGCCGCAGGTCCTCGATCCCCTGATGCTGGCTCGGCAGGATCGGGAAGATTACCGTCTCCGACAATTCACGACTGCCACCGCATTCCAGTCGGGTGGGACCGCCATCGGTCGCACCCTGATCGGTCGGCGTGACGCGCGGCGGCACCGCGGTCTGGCTCGACGGGTCGACCGAGAAACCGTCGCCGGGCGACCAGCTTCCGGTGCGAAACGTCACCGACGAGACATGGCCTTCGCCGATCCCGCGCAGCGACAGGATGAAGCGCAGGCCGCCTTCGGGTGCCTTCGACTGGTCGGGATCGAGCACCATGCTCGGGTTGAACAGCGCGGCTGCCTCGAACGAATATTCGCCGCTGAGATAGGCGCCGATCAGCAGTTTCTGGTCGGTGTCGATCTCGCGCTGGTCCTTCAGCACCGCCATGATCTCGCTGAACCGGTGCAGGAGAAGCTCGTCGACATCGCGGTGGCGTTCGTCGAGCGACTCCATGACGCGACGACGCTCGGCGCGGAGTTCGTCGGGCGACAGCGACTGCACGCGATCGATCACGCGGGCGGCACGGGGGTGGCCATCGACGTTGAACGCGCCGGGATATTCGATGTTGAACGGCCGGATCACGGTCCGCGAAGGGTCGGGCCGCAACTGGATATTGGAAAAAGCGACGAGTTCGGCTTCGGCCATGGTCGGCTCCAAGTGACGCGCCGCCGTCGCGCCGGAACGGACGCCAGGACACCGCGGGGGGTACTTCGCACTGAACGCCGAAACCACCGCCATGGCTACATGAATTCAGTGTCACGCGCGGCTGCCGAAACACCGCGGAAAACTTCGCCTGTCACACCGCCAGCTCGATCATTCGACGACTGGTGCACGAAGGAAGCGGTATGCAGGCTCAACCATCACGACCCGGCAATTGTGCAATCGGCCGCCACATGCCGCGATCCCGGCACCGCGACGTGAAGGGTGAGCCGATCCAGCGTTCCGCCTGCCGGTGCTGCGGCGCGGCGATCGTCAAGTCCGCGGTCAGCCGCCGCTGGATCGTGTCGGGCCTGCTCGGCTGATTCGACCGCCGCCCTAAGCGTCAGGGGTCGCGACGTTCCGGAGGCGGGGCGGTCGGTTCGTCCGAGCCGTTCCGCCACGTCTCGCCGCCCGCGCGTGGGAGTTCGCCGTGGGTCAGCGCGCCGTCATGGTTACGGTCGAGCGCGGCGAAGCGCGTTGCCGCAGCCTTGGCAAACTCGCTCGCGTCGATACCGCGATTGAGGTTCGCGTCGGCTGCGATCACCGGCTCCGGCAGGTCGAAGAAGCTGTAGCGCGCGGCGCCGATGCGTTCGTGGACGGCGGCGGTGCTCTTCTTGTCGCCATTGCCGATTTGCATGCCCTGACCGCCGGACCCGCCGCCACCTCGTCGGCGTCCGCCACGGCCTCGCTCGCCACCTTCGGACGTTGGCCCACGGCCGCCGGACGCCACGCGGATCTCCGGAACCAGCACGTTCTCGTAATAGGCGATGTCGTCGGGATCGATCTCGCCGTCCTTGCCGCGATCGAGCACGGCGAAGAAGCGCGCGGCATCATGCTGGAATTCGGCCATCGTGATCCGCCCGTCGCCATTGGTATCCGCGCTCGCGAACCACAGATCCTGCGCCGCGCCCGGCTTCAGCGAAGCGCGGAACGGTTCGCCCATCGGGCTGATGAACAACTGGCCGCGGCCTCGCGCCGGACCGTGTCCGCCCTGAGGGTGCGGCGTCTGAGCCGAGCATCCGGCCAGCGCGGCGGCGATGCCGAGGTAAAGGATACGCATGCAATCTCCCGAAATGCCGTGATGTCCGTCTGACACGGCGATCGTTGCCGCGATGTTTCGGCTGCTCGCTTCAGCAGTTCAGATCGGCAACGTCACGCGCGCGAGCAACCCGACGCCAGGTCGGTTCTCGATCGTCGCATCGCCACCATGCGCGCGCGCCACCGCGCGGACGCTGGCAAGGCCAAGTCCGCTGCCGCCCGTGTCGCGATTGCGCGATTGCTCGGCGCGGAAGAATGGCTCGAACGCGCGGGCGAGATCAGCTGGCGCCATGCCCGGTCCCGAGTCGCACACCTCGACGATCGCCACGCCACCCTCGCAGCGCACCTCCACCTCGGCATGGCCGGCATATTTGACGGCGTTGCCGACCAGGTTCGCGATTAGCGCCTTCAACGACGGGGCATCGCCCTCTAGCGCGAGCGGGTCGCCCGGAAGCAACGCGACCGCATCGCCGCGATCGGCAAAATCATCCGCGACGCTTTCAGCGAGCGACCGTAGATCGAGCCGCTGGCGGCGGACATGCCGGGTCATGTCGCGGACGAACGCCATCGCCGAACCGATCCGCTCGCTCATCTCCTGAATGTCGCCCTCACTTGCCGCCCGGATATCGTCGGGCGCCTTTTCGAGCCGCAACGACAGCCGCATCAACGGCGTCCGCAGATCATGCGCAACCGCGGCGATCAGCGTGGTCCGATCCTCGACATAGCGGTTCAGGCGCTCCTGCATCAGGTTGAACGCGGTGGCCGCTTCGGCGATCTCGGGCGGGCCGACGATCGGCAGCGGTTCGGCGCGCGGATCGCGACCGAGACGCTCGGCGGCGGCGGCGAACAGCGCGATCGGCTTTACCACGCGCCGCGCCATCACCCAGGCCACCGCCGCCGCGACGACCATCGCGACAAGGAACCACAGCACGATCCGCATACGCCAGGGGCCGATCGTGGTGTGCGTCGGCCGGATCACGCGCCACCGGCCGCTCGGCGTCTCGATCGACACGACGAACGGGCCGAACAGCGCATTGTCGAACGATTGCGGCAGGTGCGCCGACCGTCCCATGCCGAGCGGCAGCGGTGGGCGCAGTGCGCCCGCGAACAGCGGCATCGCCGATCGCTCGGTCTCGACGGTCACCTTGGTCCGCGGCAGTCCTAGATCGGCGGCGATCGATTCGGCGAGCCGAGCGTCGCGGGGATTGTCGGTCGGGTGGGGTGGGCCGGTTGCAATCTCGACCTTGAGCTGACCGGTCGGGTCTCGCCCAGTCCGCGCGACGGCAGCGACCCGGTTGGCGGTAAAGATCTGCGGCCGCGGTGGCGGCATCAGCAACACGATCGCGAAGTTCAGGATCTGGACCAGGAACACGGTCGTCAGCCCCAGCACGAAGATGCGCAGGAACATCGGCCAGGATCGCTGAGGGTTACGCCGCATCGGCTGGTCGATCTTGGCGGCTGTGGCCTTCTGGTCGCGCATCACAGACGCACCACGCGGGGAACGAAGAAATAGCCTTCGTTGCGGATCGTCCGGATGATCTCGTCGTCGTGCGAGCGCAGCTTGCGGCGCAAGCGGCTGACCTGCACGTCGATCGCGCGGTCGAACGCATCGGTATCCGGCCCTCGTGCCGCTTCCAGCAACGCATCGCGCGCCAGCACGCGCCGTGGTCGCTCGACGAACGCGCGCAGTACCGCGAACTCGCCGTCGGTCAGGTCGATCAGCGTGCCGTCGGGATCAAACAGCTCGTGCGCCGCGAAATCGACTCGCCAGCCGAGGAACCCGAACGCGCGGCTGTCGCCCGCATCCTGCATCTCGCGTGCCCGCAACGCGGCACGAACGGTCGCCAGGATTTCGCGCGGGCTGCACGGCTTGGACAGATAATGGCTCGCACCGATCTCCAGCCCCAGGATTCGGTCGGGCTCGTCGCCGAGCGCACTCAACATTACCACCGGCGGTGCCCCCGTCCGCGCCAAGCGACGGCACACCGACAGCCCGTCCTCGCCGGGCATCATCACGTCGAGCAGGATCAGCGACACCGCACACCGCGCGAGCACGCCGTCCATCTCCTGCGCGTTGGTCGCGGTCTCGACCTGATAGCCGTGCGTGCCGAGGCTCTCCGCCAGGAGCGTGCGGATCATGTGATCGTCATCGACCACCAGCAGCACGGGTTTCGCAAGGTCGGGCACGGGACGTGGGATCATTCGCCGGTCCTGCCGCACGAGTGTGTTCGGCATATTTCAGAGGATGGTCGGACATGGGTCATTTTTCGGAGCGCCTGGTCGCAACGAAATCGATGAACGCGCGCAGTGGCGCCGGGAGATACCGCCGTCCCGAATAATAAAGGAACGGACCCGAGAAGCGCTGCCACCACGGCTCAAGCACGGGCACCAGCGCACCGCTGTCGAGATGCGGTCGCAGCCAATCCTCGAACAGGTGGATGATGCCGGTCCCCGCCAGCGCCGCATCGACCGCGAGATCGGTGGCCGCGCCGACGCGGACGATCAGCGGTCCGCCGGGCTCGACCTTGACGATCTCGCCATCGCGCTCGAACTCCCAGGGCATCATCGAGCCGCTGGAGAACTGGCCGCGGATACAGGCGTGGTCGAGCAGGTCGCGGGGATGCACGGGCGTGCCCCGGCGGGCGAGATAGTCGGGGGACGCCGCCGTCGCGAACCGTTGCTCGCGCGGACCGATCGGCACCGCGATCATGTCAAGTTCCAGTCGTTCGTCGTAGCGGATGCCGGCGTCGCACCCCGCCGCGAGCATGTCGACGAAGCTGTCCTCCGCGATCACCTCCAGCCGGATATCGGGATAGGCGGCAAGGAACGCCGGCACGATCGCGGGCAGGACCAGGCGCGCGGCGCTGACCGGCACGTTCAGCCGCAACGGTCCTGCCGGCAAGTCGCGATAGCCGTTGACGACGTCGAGCGCCGCCTCGACTTCCGCGAGCGCGGGGCCGAGCCGGTCGAGCAGGCGCGCACCGGCTTCGGTCGGCGCCACGCTCCGCGTCGTCCGGTTGAGCAACCGTACGCCGAGCCGCGCCTCCAGTCGGCGAACCGCTTCGCTCAGCCCCGACGCACTGCCACCGCTGATCCGTGCGCCGTCGCGAAATCCGCCCGCCCGCGCGACCGTTACGAACGCGGAGAGATCGCCTGCATCCACTGCCATTGTGCGTGCTCCCGTACAGCCCGTGCCGATACTGCCGCGTTATCGTAACAGCCAACGCCGCCCATATGAAGGTCACACTTCGAAAGGACCGGATCATGACCACGCACGGCATCACCACCACCGCCCCGCTCGCAGGCCGCACCGTCAACCGTCTCGGCTACGGCGCCATGCGACTCGCCGGCCCCGGCGTGTTCGGGCCGCCAAAGGATCCCGACGCGGCGATTGCGGTGCTTCGCGTGGCAATCGAGGCAGGCGTGAACCACATCGACACGAGCGACTTCTACGGCCCTCACGTCACCAATCGCCTGATCCGCGAGGCGCTGCACCCGTATCCGGACGACCTCGTGATCGTCACGAAGATCGGCGCGCGGCGGGGACCTGAAGGCTCATGGGATCCCGCTTTCTCGGCCGCGGACCTGACCAGCGCGGTCCACGATAATCTGCGCAATCTCGGGCTGGAAACGCTCGACATCGTCAATTTGCGTGCGATGTTCGATGCGCATGGACCCGCCGAGGGCTCGATCGCCGAGCCGCTCGCGACGCTCGTCGATCTCCAGCGCCAGGGTTTGGTTCGCCATATCGGTCTCAGCAACGTCACGCCGACGCAGGTCGCGGAAGGGCGCGCGATGGCGACGATCGCCTGCGTGCAGAACCAGTATAACCTCGCGCACCGCGACGACGATGCGCTGATCGACGATCTGGCGGAGGCGGGGATCGCGTATGTGCCGTTCTTCCCGCTCGGTGGGTTCTCGCCGTTGCAATCGACCGCGTTGTCGGACGTCGCGCGGGACCTGGACGCGACGCCGATGCAGGTCGCGCTCGCTTGGCTGTTGCAGCGTTCGCCTAACATCCTGCTCATCCCCGGCACGTCGTCGGTCGGTCATCTGCGCGAGAACCTTGCGGCGGGGGACATCGTGCTGCCAGCCGACGCGATCGCGACACTCGATCGGATCGGCACGGACGCTGCGCTCGACTAAGCATTTCCGTCCGATCGCGCGGACGGCTAACGGCAGCGTCATGGCCAAGAAACGCTACCTCACCGCGACGCTGCCCGACGGTTACGTGAAGACGATCGGCCCGACGTCGACGCCGTTCACGCATTACTGGCGGATCGTCGCGGTGCTGGCCAACGGCAAGACCGAGATCTTCTGGGGCCACACCAAGTCGCTGGTCGAAGCGAAGAAGAAGCGCAACGCACTTGCCGAGGCCGCGGCGCAACGCGGCTGGCAGCGCTACGACTTCGAGTTCGTCGAGCTGGTGGCCTCCGACGGCTGATACCGTCCGCCGTTCAGGCGGGCGGTAGTGCTTTCACCAGGTCGAGCACGCGCGCCGCCAGTTCCATCCGACAGATCAGCAGGTCGGGCAGATACGGATCGGCGCAATTATACACGAGCGGCGATCCGTCGACGCGGCTGACGTGGAGCCCGGCCGCCTGCGCGACCGCGATCGGTGCGCAATTGTCCCACTCATATTGCCCGCCGGTGTGGAGGTAGATGTCGGCCTGGCCGCGCACCACCGCCATCGCCTTCGCGCCCGCCGAGCCCATCGGCACGAGCGTCGCCCCCAACGTCTCGGCGACCGCCACCGCCTCGCGTGCCGGACGGCTGCGACTGACCAGCATGCGGAGCGGATCGCCCGCGGGTTCCAGCGGCTTCGGTGAACCCGATGTCAGCGTGATCCCGAGTCCCGGCAGCGCCACGGCGCCCACGACGGCGACGCCGTCGATGGCAAGCGCGACGTGCACCGCCCAGTCGGTCCGCCCTTCGCCATATTCGCGCGTGCCGTCGAGCGGATCGACGATCCAGGCGCGGCGCACCGAACAGCGATCGCCCGTGTCCTTCTCTTCCTCGGACAGGATCGCGTCGTCGGGCCGCGCGGCGCGCAGCATCCGCATGAGGAAGGTATTGGCCTGCTCGTCGCCCGCCTTGCCGAGATCCTTGCCGGTCAGCCCGCTGCTTTTCTGCAGCGCGAGCAAGATCTCGCCCGCCTCGGTGGCAAGGCGTTCGGCAAGACGGACGTCGCTTTCAATGACGGTCACTTGAGCGGCATGATCTGGCGGACGATGAACGCGGCGGCTTCGGCCGGCGTCATCTCGACCGTGTTGACGCGAATCTCTGCGTTGAGCGGCGCCTCGTAAGGGCTGTCGATCCCGGTAAAGTTCTTCAAATCGCCCGCCCGTGCTTTCTTGTAGAGGCCCTTCACGTCGCGACCTTCCGCCACATCGAGCGGCGTGTCGACGAAGATCTCGATGAATTCGCCCGCTGGCAGCATCGCGCGCACCATGTCGCGCTCGGCGCGGAACGGCGAGATGAACGCGGTGAGCACGATCAGCCCGGCGTCCGCCATCAGCTTGGCGACCTCGCCGACGCGGCGGATATTCTCGATCCGGTCGGCCTCGGTGAAGCCCAGATCCTTGTTCAGCCCGTGGCGGATGTTGTCGCCGTCGAGCAGGAAGGTATGCCGGTTCATCAGGTTGAGCTGCTTCTCGACCTCGTTGGCGATCGTCGACTTGCCCGCGCCCGACAGCCCGGTGAACCACAGCACCGCCTGTTTCTGGTTCTTCAGCCCGGCATGCGCCTCGCGGCCGATGTCCGTCGCCTGCCAATGGACGTTCTGCGAGCGGCGCAAGCTAAAATGAATCATCCCCGCCGCGACGGTCGCATTGGTGATCTTGTCGATCAGGATGAACCCGCCGAGCACCTTGTTCGGTGCCGCGCCGTCCTGCGCGTAGGCCTCGAACACGATCGCGCGGTCCGTCGTAATCTCCGCGACGCCGATCGCGTTCAGCTCGAGCGTCTTGGTCGCGAGCCGCTCCATGGTGTTGACGTTGACCTGATATTTCGGCTCTCGCACCGTCGCCGACACCATCTGGGTGCCAAGCTTCAGCCAATAGGAGCGGCCGACGATCAGCGGCTCGTCGTCCATCCAGACGATCGTCGTCTCGAACTGGTCGGCAGTCTCGGGTGGCGCATCCGACGCGGCGATGACGTTGCCGCGCGAGCAGTCGATCTCGTCGGCGAACGACAGCGTGACCGACTGCCCCGCGACCGCCTCGTCGAGATCGCCGTCGAGCGTCGTGATCCGGCTGATCGTCGACGTCTTGCCGCCGGGCAGCACGCGGATCGCGTCGCCCGGCTTGACCGTACCGGCGGCGATCTGGCCGGAGAAGCCGCGGAAATCGAGGTTGGGGCGGTTGACCCATTGCACGCTCATCCGGAACGGCTTGGCCTGGTCGTCGTCGACATCGACATCCACGGCTTCGAGATGCTCCATCAGCGTCGGGCCGGAATACCAGGCCATGGTGTTGGACGCGATCGAGATGTTGTCGCCCTTGAAGCCCGAGATCGGCATCGGCGTGAACGCGGTGATGCCGATGCTTTTTGCGAACGCCGAATACTCCGCGACGATCTCTTCATAGCGCGCCTGATCGTAGCCGATCAGGTCCATCTTGTTGACCGCGAGCACGAGGTTGCGGATGCCGATCAGGTGCGCGAGATAGCTGTGGCGCTTGGTCTGCGTCAGCACGCCCTTGCGCGCATCGACCAGGATCACGGCGAGATCGGCGGTCGAGGCGCCGGTCACCATGTTGCGGGTATATTGCTCATGACCCGGCGTATCCGCGACGATGAACTTGCGTTTTTCGGTCGAGAAGAAGCGATAGGCGACGTCGATCGTGATGCCCTGTTCGCGCTCGGCGGCGAGCCCGTCGACCAGCAGCGCGAAGTCGATCTCGCCACCTTGCGTGCCAACCCGCTTGCTGTCTGCTTCGAGCGCCGCAAGCTGATCCTCGAAGATCATCTTCGAATCATACAGCAGCCGGCCGATCAGCGTCGACTTGCCATCATCGACCGAACCGCAGGTAATGAAGCGCAGCATCGTCTTGTTGCGATGCTGGTCGAGATACGCGTCGATATCCTCGGCGATCAACGCGTCGGTCTGGTAGGCGGAGGTTTGCACTGTGGTGGCCATCTCTTACCTCGTCATTCCCGCGAAGGCGGGAATCCATAAGCGCAACGTTTCGGTTACGTGGGTCCGGAGTTTCTGGATCCCCGCCTGCGCGGGGATGACGACAAAAAGCGAACGAGGCCGCATCAGAAATACCCCTCTTGCTTCTTCTTCTCCATGCCAGCGCCGCCGGCATCCTTGTCGATCGCGCGACCCTGGCGCTCGCTGGTGGTGGTCAACAGCGTTTCCTGGATGATCTCGGACAGCGTCGACGCCGTGCTCTCGACCGCGCCGGTCAGCGGATAGCAGCCGAGCGTACGGAAACGGATCGAGCGGTCGATCGGGACCTCGCCGGGTTCGAGGCGGAAGCGATCGTCGTCGACCATTAGCAGCATGCCGTCGCGCTCGACCGTGGGGCGTACGCCAGCATAGTAGAGCGGCACGATCGGCACGTCGTTGAGCTGGATATATTGCCAGACGTCGAGTTCGGTCCAGTTCGAGATCGGGAACACGCGGATGCTCTCGCCCTTCGATTTCCGCGCGTTATAGAGGTTCCACAATTCGGGGCGCTGGTTCTTCGGATCCCAGCCATGCGTCGCGGTGCGGAACGAGATGATGCGTTCCTTCGCGCGCGATTTTTCCTCGTCACGCCGCGCGCCACCGAATGCCGCGTCGAACCCGTGAAGGTTGAGCGCCTGCTTCAAGCCCTCCGTCTTCCACATGTCGGTGTGAAGTGCACCGTGATCGAACGGATTGATCCCACGCTCGGCGGCTTCGGGGTTCTGGTAGACGAGCAACTCCATCCCGCTCTCGGCCGCCATCCGGTCGCGCAACTTGTACATTTCCTGGAATTTCCAGGTCGTATCGACGTGCAGCAGCGGGAAGGGCGGGGGCGAGGGGTAGAAGGCCTTGCGCGCGAGGTGCAGCATCACGGCCGAATCCTTGCCGACCGAATACAGCATCACCGGCTTGTCGGCCTCGGCGACGACTTCGCGCAGGATGTGGATCGCCTCCGCCTCGAGCCGTTCCAGATGGGTGAGTGTCTTCGCCATAATGTGTCTCCGCGGCGCCGTTTGCCCGGCGCAGGGCGGTGTCGGCAATCAATGCATTCTTCGGTCGGGGAACGCTTCGCTATCTCATGCCGCAATGACGGCGCCGCGCACCATGCACGATTTCGCGGCGAACCCTGCGCCGCAGTTGCCCGCCCGCGATCGACGCCGTACGCAACGCACCTGTTTCGATCCGTCTGGGACCATGCCGCCATGTCCGTTGCATCGTTGAAAATGCGTTCCTGGCTGTTCGCGCCGGGGGACAGCGAACGCAAGATGATCAAGGCGGTCGAAGGCAGCGCCGACATCGTCCTGTTCGACCTCGAAGACGCGGTGACGACCGAGAACAAGCCACTCGCGCGCCAGACCGCCCACGACGTGCTGACCGCAAATGTCGCACACCGCGCGCGGATGTGGGTCCGGGTCAATCCGCTCGACGGACCATATACGCTGACCGATCTCGCCGCGATCATGCCCGCGCGGCCGGGTGGTATCATGCTGCCGAAAGTTACGGGTCGGCAGGATGTCGAGCGGCTCGATCATTACCTGTCCGCGTTCGAGGCGGCGAACGGCATCGCGATCGGGTCGACCCCGGTGATCGTACTGATCACCGAGACGGCGGAAGCGATGTTCCACACCGGCGACTATAAGGGCGCGCCTCGGGTGGTCGCACTGACCTGGGGCGCGGAGGACCTGGCGGATTCGATCGGCGCGAGCGCGAACTGCAATCCGGATGGCAGCTATCGCTTCACCTATGAACTGGCGCGGTCGATGTGCCTGCTGGGTGCTGCGGCGGCGGGGGTCACCGCGATCGAGACGATCCAGGGGGACTTCCGCGACCTCGACACGCTGAAGACGCGCGCCGAGCAGGTCCGGCGTGACGGTTACCGCGGGATGCTTGCGATCCACCCGGCGCAGGTCGACGTGATCAACGCCGCCTTCACGCCGACCGAGGCGGAGATCGCCGAGGCGCAGGCGATCGTCGATCTGTTCGCGGCCAATCCCGGCGTCGGTACGATCGGCTACAAGGGCGGCATGCTCGACCGACCGTATCTGTCGCGCGCGGAGCATCTGTTGCGGCAAGTCGGCCGCGCGTGATCGGGGCGTCCTAGCCGACGCCCCATTCCGCCAGCAGCGCCGTGCCATCGGAACTGGGGGCGATTCGGCCCGGCGTGCGGGACAGGCGCGGGGCAGGGGCTGCCTGCCAGATGCCGTCGACGACGACGCCGCGATCCGCCATGTGGCGGTGCGTCGGCACCTCGTCGAGTTCGAGCACGGGCGCAAAGCACGTGTCGGTGCCTTCGAGCGCGGCGCACCACTCGTCCCGTGATCTGGTCACGAATACGGCGGCAAATCGTCGCGCGGTTTCGGGCCAGCGCTCGACGACCATCTGCTCCGCCGCGAGGTCGTCGGGTAGCCCCAGCCGATCGAGCAGCTCGGCATAGAATTTCGGCTCGATCGCGCCGACCGAGACGTACCGCCCATCGGCGCAGGTGTAACAGCGGTAGAACGGCGCCGCGCCGCCGAGCAGGTCACGGTCGCGGTCCATCGACATCACCCCGGCCGGGACCATTCCCGCGAACAGCGCCATCATCGACGAAACCCCGTCGACGATCGCTGCATCGACGACTTGGCCCAGTCCCGATCGTGCGCGTTCGAGCAGCGCCGCAAGGATACCGGTGACGAGATACAGCGACCCGCCCCCGAAATCGCCGATCAGGTTGAGCGGCGGCGGCGGCGGTGTTCCCGGCGGGCCGATCGCTGCCAGGGCGCCGCTGAGTGCGATGTAATTGAGGTCGTGGCCCGCCACCTGTGCGAGCGGTCCGGTCTGTCCCCACCCGGTCATTCGCCCGTAGACAAGCCGCGGGTTGCGCTTGAGCATCACGTCCGGGCCGAGGCCGAGCCGCTCCATTACCCCCGGTCGAAGCCCTTCGATCACGACATCGGCGCGGTCCGTGATCGCAAGCGCCCGGTCTCGTCCCTCCGGCGTTCGGATATCCAGCGCAAGCCGCGCACGACCACGGTCCAGCACGGGATTGCGAAAACCGCCGCCGAGCCGCTCAATCCGCAGTACCTCCGCACCGAGATCCGACAACAGCATCGCCGCATGCGGGCCCGGCCCGATGCTGGCGAACTCGACGACCCGCAGGCCCGCCAGCGCCGTCATGCGCCGATACTCGTCATTGCCATGCGATCCGATATCCGCGCTGTTCGACCGCAAAGTGCGACCGATGCCGAACCGGAGTCAAGAAAGCGTCGGCGAGTCCAGCGGCACCATGTCCTTCAGCATGATGGCGGGGTCGGCGAGGATGGCCCGGTCGATGATCGCACCGGTTTCCACCAGCTTGCGGCCCTGGACGTAATCCTTGACCGCTCCCACGCAGTCGAGCGCGATGACGCGGCCGTCGCGCAGGTACACGACCGAGAATTTACGCGTCGCCGGATCGCCGCGCAGGACCGTGTCGTCATAGCCGATCGACAGTCCGACGGTCTGCAGCTTCAGGTCATACTGGTTCGACCAGAACCACGGCACCGCGTCATACACCGCTGGCTGGCCGACGATGTCCTTCGCCACGACGGTCGCCTGGTCGTTCGCGTTCTGCACCGATTCGACGCGCACTGCCGCCCCACCGGCAAACCGGTTGGCGTGCAACGCGCAGTCGCCGATCGCATACACGTCCGGCACGCTCGTCCGGCATGCACCATAGACGGCGACGCCGTTGCCGCCCGCCGCACCAGCGTCGATCAGGGGTGCGACTTCGGGAAGGATGCCGATGCCGACGATCACCATGTCGGCGGCGATGACGGTGCCGTCCCCCAGCCGGACCCCGGTGACGCGGTCATCGCCCAGAATGCAGTCGACCGACTGCCCCAGCCGCACGTCGACGCCGTGCTCGCGGTGCTCCGCCTCGAAGAACCGCGACAGGTCTTCGCCCGCGACACGCGCAAGCACCCGGTCCAAGGCCTCGAGCAGGATGACCGACTTACCGAACTTGCGCAGCACCGCGGCGGCTTCGAGCCCGATATACCCGCCGCCGATCACGACCGCGGTCCCGACATCCGGCAGTTCGGCGATCATCCGGTCGGCGTCGGCGCGGTCGCGCACGGTGTGGACGCCGGTGAGATGATGGCCAGCGCAGGCCAGCCGTCTCGGCGTCCCGCCTGTCGCCCAGACCAGCCGCCCGTAGCCGATCGTCGTACCGTCCTCGGTCGTTGCGCTGTGGCCGACCGGATCGACCGATACGATGCGCGATCCCAGCCGCAGATCGATGCGCTGCTCGGTCCAGAACGCCGCCTGTCGGATCAGGATACGGCCGAAGACCTTCTCGCCCGACAGATATTCTTTCGACAAGGGCGGTCGTTCATAGGGAAGCTCCGCCTCCTTGCCGACGATCAGGATCGATCCCTCGAAGCCGGTCTTGCGCAACGCGATCGCACACGCCGCTCCGCCGTGCCCGCCGCCGACGATGACGACATCGGCGAACACCGTCGCGTCCCGTCGCGCATCGCCTGTCATGCTGTCCATTTCGCTACCCTCGTCCATCTAGTGCCCGGTCGAGTAGCACGCCGATCCGCCCTCGTGGTGCGCATTCCTAGGGGCGATGTCGGAGGACCTCAACTGCGGCCGCAGACCCGTGAGTGCGGCGAACACCGCCACTTGCGCGAAGTTAACGTAAAGCGCGCGCGGTGTGTATTAGGTTTCGTGGCCGGGCTCTGCGTTCGGACGGGGGATTGCCGAAGTGATTGCGGACGGAACTGCTGAAATACCCAAGGCGCACGCGTGGGACCCGGACCATCTGCGGCTCGCAGTCAGCGCGGCGGGCGTTGCCCTGTGGGCATGGAACGTCGACACCGACGCCTTCACGATGGACGAGCGCGGCTTCGAGCTTTGGGGCCTCCCGTGGCGCGCCGAAGTCACGTTCGAGGAATTGTCGGCGCATATCCATCCGTCAGACCGCGACCGCGTCCGCTCCGCCTTCGCCGCCACCCGCGCGGTGCTTGGCAGCTACGAGACCGACTTCCGGATCATGATCGGCGAGGAGGTCCGCTGGATTTCGGCGCGCGGGCAGGGCGAGGATGTCGGGATCGTCGGACGGACGATGTTCGGCATCTTCCTCGACGTCACCGGCCGCAAGCAGGCGGAGGAGGGCAACGAACTGCTCGCCGGCGAGATGAGCCACCGCGTCAAGAACCTGCTGGCGATCGCGAGCGGCCTGACCGCGATAACTTCGCGCACCGCACCCAATACGCAGGACATGGCACGCGAACTGACCGAGCGGTTGAGCGCGCTGGGGCGGGCGCACGATCTCGTCCGTCCGTTGCCGGGCGGGCAGGGCGACGCGGCGTTGCTGGGCGACCTGCTCTCGGTGTTGCTTGCACCTTATGACGACATGGGCGCCTTCAAGGGCCGCATCCGCGTCGCGGTCGAGCGCATGGGCGTCGGCGAGAATGCCGCGACCGGACTGGGGCTGATCATCCACGAACTTGCGACCAACTCGATGAAATACGGCGCGTTGTCCGCACCGACCGGAACGCTCGACCTGTCCAGCACGGCGACCGACGACGAAGTGATCCTGACCTGGCTCGAACGCGGCGGCCCGGAAGTCGAAAGCCCGAATGCCGGAGAAGGCTTCGGCAGCAAGCTCGTCCGCCGTACCGTTGCCGGGCAGCTTGGGGGCTCGATCGCCTATGAATGGTCGACGGGCGGGGTGATCATCACGCTGACGATGCAGCGGGATCGGCTTTCGTCCTGATCGGGCTCGCGCTCGGCCGGGTTAGTAGGTTGGCACCTGATTCGGGTGCAGGAATACTGCGGAAACATCCGCGGTCCGATGGGTTATGTCTCTGGGCAATATGAGTTTCGGGTCGAACGGACGCCGAACCCCTTTGCCCGTGCGACCCTATCGTTTTCACAAGCGCGGAGCAGTGCGGGATATTCCCGTCCGCTTCATCGTTTGAAGCCCCATCATCCACGTATCGAAGGAGATCATTCATGAACACCGACACCCTCAGCGGCGCAGCAACCGACGTCAGCGGCAAGGTCAAGGAAACCCTTGGCGGCGCGATCGGCGACAAGTCGTTGCAGAGCGAAGGCGCAGCGGATCAGCTGACCGGTACCGTCCAGAAGACGGTCGGCCAGGCCAAGGACGTCGTCGAAGAGAATATCCGTCCGCTGGTCGACTATGTCCGCCAGTTCTCGAAGGAGCGTCCGTTCACCGCCGCAGCGGTTGCCGGTGTACTGGGTATCGCCCTGATCAACACGCTCCGCGGCAAGTAAGCCTCGGCGTGTCGCGGCGGGGGCGCATGATCGCTCCCGCCGCTATACCGCTGTTTGAATTACCGAAGACGTACGACACCAAGCGCACGCATTCGTTGCGCTACTGATAAAAAAGCTGTGGATGGTCGATCGAACATCCGACGACCTCATAGCGAACTACGCAACACCAACGCGCTGCAAGTGCGGACCGTGATCCACGGTCGCACTGCCGAAAAACTGTGTCGATCGGACGTCGGAGAGGAGCCCCGCATGACGGATCATACGGATTACGAAACCGATTACGATTCCAACCTCGTCGTGGGACACCGCGAGCAGCGATCCGACGACGACTGGGACAAGGTCTGGAATACCGACGATCGCAACCGCGATACGATCCGCAAGATCGAGTTCGGGCTGGCGGTCATCGCCGCGGGCGTAGCACTCGTCATGGTCCGCGGCGGATGGCTGCGGATGACCGCTCGACCGAACCATGTCGTGCCGTCCGCTGCCGATATTCATGTCCGGATGCCACCGCCGCGTTAAAGCCGGACGCCTCAAATAACGCCCGAATAAAAGAACGACTGCCAGCACCCGGACTGGCAGTCGTCATTCCCCTTACGCAGCAGAGCGTTCCGCCTGCTTGTCTTCGAGACGATCGCCGCTGCGATCGTTCGCCGCAGCGCCGGTGATCTCGATCCGGCGCGGCTTCATCGCCTCGGGGATTTCGCGCTTCAGCGCGATACGCAGCAGGCCGTTGTCGAAGCTCGCATTCTGGACCTGCACGAAGTCGGCAAGCTGGAAGCGGCGCTCGAACGCACGGGTCGCGATCCCGCGGTGGACGAAGCGGCCATCGTCGCGTTCGTCGGGCTTGCGCCCGCTGACCGTCAACTGGTTGTTCTGCGCGACGATCTCGATGTCGTCGGGGCGAAACCCGGCAACGGCGAGCGTGATCTGATAGCTGTCCTCGCTCTCGCGTTCGATATCGAACGGCGGGTAGCCATCGGCCGTTTCGGTCCGCGCGGTCGCTTCCAGTAAGTCGAACAGCCGGTCGAAACCGACCGTGGAACGGCGGAAAGGCGTAAAGTCGAAGTTCGTCCTCATATCCAAATCCTCCTCATGAGCAATCTGAGCACGAGGAGCACCGGTAAAGCCGGTGCCCTCAGTCGCCGGACCGATCGACGCGTCCGGCGAGCGGGGAAATAATTTCGCGTCCGAAGGCGTCAAGATTTCCGAACGAAATTTTTTGCACCGGTCGCGAGCGGCGGCGATCCGTTACTTGATGCGCTTCCACGACTGCGTCTTGCAGCCGAACCCGGCGAACATGCAGCCTTCGCCGACCAGCGTGCGGGCATCGATCTGCGTGATCGTGCCGGACACGGTCTGGCCGACATCGGGAATGAAGACCTCGCCGCTCCATCGCCCAGGCTCGTCCTCGACGAAATCGCGGAACAGTTCCTCGCCGACGAGCTGGTCGACGCCGCCGCGCTGCGCGTCCTCGATCGCAGTGCGGCTCGCCCACACGACTTTTCCACAGATCGCATCGCGACAGCGCTTGAAGGTCACGTGGACGGTGTTGTGCGGGTTGGCCCAGATCCCGGCGGGCGGCGGGGTCCGTGCCGCGGCGGGCGCGGCGACTAGCGAGAGTGTCAGGATTGCGGCCGAATATTTGAAAAGCATGTCATCCTCTCGAATTCCCTACCGGATCGAACGTGCCAAACCTCGCTTCGAGCCCTGTCGAAAAGGTAAAACCGAAATTTCGATTGCCACCTATGCGGCTGATTTGGCTCAGTATCCAATGGTCGGCGTTGCGATGATTTGGTCGCTACCCTAGATACCGTGATTGGTGATCATCGACGAGTAGACTGTTTTGACTGATATCATCGACAGCGCCGTCGAAAGCGCCCCGAAAATGACGGCGGATGCCGAGCGGATCGCGGCCGAGCTGATCGCGCAGGACGTCGGCACCGATCCGTTCGTCGCGGCCGTGCGGGCTACGCGGATGCCGATGATCATCACCAATCCCCGGTTGCCCGACAATCCGGTCGTTTTCACCAACGACGCGTTCTGCCGGTTGAGCGGGTATAGCCGGGCGGAGATCCTCGGCCGTAATTGTCGGTTCCTGCAGGGGGCGGAGACCGATCCCGCGACGGTCTTCAAGATTCGCGAGGCGGTGCGGCAGGTCCGGCCGATCGAGATCGACATCCAGAACCACCGCAAGGACGGCGAGCTGTTCTGGAACCGCCTGTTGCTGGCGCCCGTGTTCGATACCGAAGGCGTGCTCGCCTATTTCTTCGCCAGCCAGGTCGATGTGACGCTCGAGCGCGAACGGCTGCAAGGCTTGGAATCGAGCAATGCCGCGCTTCTGGCCGAGCTGACCGACCGGTTGCGGATGCAGCAGGAGCAGGAGCGCGAGCTGGCCTTCACGCTGAAGGCTGCGCGCTTCGGAACCTGGAGCCTGGAGATCGCCAGCAAGCAGCTGACTGCCTCCGATACATGCAAGGAAATATTCGGCCGCCCCAGTCACGAGCCTTTCACCTACGAGGATCGGCTCGAGGCGATCCATCCCGAGGATAGGGCGAAAAGCGTTGCCGAAGTCCGTCGCTGCGTCGCGGAGGGCACCGACTATGACGTGGTCTACCGCATCTATCGGCGCGATGGAGAACTGCGCTGGGTCGCCTCGCGCGGCCAGCCCTTCTTCAACACCAAGGGCGAGGCGTTGCGGATCGCCGGCGTCTCGACCGACATCACCGACCAGCGTCGCAGCGAGATCATGCGCGCGGCGCTCGTCGAACTGGGCGACGTGTTTCGCGATACGGACGAACCGGATGATATCTCCTTCGCGGCTGCGCGGATCATCGGCCAAACGGTCGGGGCGGATCGGGCGGGCTATGGCGAGATCGACGCCGACACGCTCACGATCATGCGCGACTGGCGTGCGCCGCGTGTCGCGCCCCTTTTCGGTAGCTTCGATCTACGCAGCTTCGGAACGTACATCGACGATCTCAAAAACGGCGACGAGGTGTGCATCGAGGACACGCATAACGATCCGCGGACGCGGTCGTCGGTCGATGCACTCGAGGCGGTGTCCGTTCGCGCGATCGTCAACATACCGATCATGGAGAATGGTCGGCTGGTTGCAATGCTCTATCTTGGCAGCGGCCGTGCACGGCAATGGCGCGCGGACGAGGTGGCGTTCGTTCGTGAAGTTGCCGAGCGCACCCGGATCGCGACCGAACGGCGTCGCACGGAACAGGAGCTCGCGGCTCTCGCGGCGTCGCTCGAACAGCAGGTCGCGGCGCGGACCGGCGAGCTCCAGCATGCCGAAGACGCGTTGCGCCAGTCGCAGAAAATGGAGGCGGTCGGCCAACTTACCGGCGGCGTCGCGCATGATTTCAACAATTTGCTGACGGTCATTCGCTCGGCGACCGACCTGCTGAAGCGTCCGGACCTCAGCGCGGAACGGCGCGAGCGCTATATAGACGCGATCTCCGACACCGCCGATCGTGCCGCGAAACTCACGGGGCAGCTGCTCGCCTTCGCGCGGCGGCAGGCGCTCCAGCCCGAGGTGATCGACGTCGGGCATAGCCTGCGCGTCATCGCCGATATGCTGGGCACGCTGACGGGCTCGCGGATCGTCATCGACATCGACGTACCCGAGACGCCGCTGTTCACCAACGTCGATCCGAGCCAGCTCGATACCGCACTCGTGAACATGGCGGTCAACGCGCGTGACGCGATGGACGGCGCGGGGCATATCCTGATCGCGGTGCGGCCCGCATCGTTCATCCCCGCCGTTCGCTCGCACCCGGCCGTGCCTGGGCGCTATGTCGCGATCTCGATGACCGACAGCGGCACCGGCATCGAACCCGAGAAACTGGAGCGGATCTTCGAGCCGTTCTTCACGACCAAGGGCGTCGGGCAGGGCACCGGCCTGGGGCTTAGCCAGGTGTTCGGGTTCGCCAAACAGTCCGAGGGCGACATCGTCGTCGAAAGCCCGCCCGGCGAGGGCGCGACCTTCACTTTGTACCTGCCGCAGGTCGACGAGAGCGACCGTCCGGTCGAGGACGACACCGTCCAGACGCTGGCCGACGGTCATGGAACGTGCGTGCTGGTCGTCGAGGACAACAGGGAAGTCGGGACGTTCACGACGCAGTCGCTGGCCGAGCTTGGCTATGTGACGGTTTGGGCGGCCAATGCGCAGGAGGCTCTGGCGGAGCTGGGCAAGGATGCCTCGCGCTTCGACATTGTGTTCTCGGACGTGGTGATGCCGGGGATGAACGGCATCGAGCTCGGCAAGGCGATCCGCGCCGACCATCCGAACCTGCCGGTCGTGCTGACGTCGGGATACAGCAACATCCTCGCGCAGGATGGTACGCACGGGTTCGAACTGCTCCACAAGCCGTATTCGGTCGAGCAATTGTCTCGCGTACTGCGCAAGGCGGCGGGCTGGGGCGGCGCCGACAGGAGTTCGGACGGCTCGTCGGAATAAAGGAGCAGCTGCCGATCCGCGTGCGAAAGGCTCAGGCGGTCGGCGCCATCAATGACCGGATCCGCTGCGCCGTTTCCGGGGTGGCGGGATTGTAGACGATCATCCCGAGTTCCGGCCGACCGTCGACCGCAAACGCCGAGAATTCGAGCTCGAGCAGGCCGTGTACCGGGTGGTGAAGCCGCTTCAGGCCGTCCGCGTGCCGGGCAACGTTGTTGTCGCGCCACAACGCGTCGAACTCGGGACTGAGCTGCGACAGTTCCTCGACCAGTTGGCTGATCTCCGCGCCCGCACCTGCACGCGCGGCATCCGCGCGAAACGCGCCGACGACGTAACGGGCAACGTTGAGCCAGTCCTCCTGCGCGGCCTTGATGCTCGCATTGGTGAACATCAGGCGCAGGATGTTGCGCTGGTCGCGCGGCAGCGTCGCATAGTCGGTCAGCAGCGTCGCCGCCGCCGCGTTCCACGCGACCACGTCCCAGGTCGGCGTCTTGACGATCGCCGGGCTGAATTCCAGCGCATCCAGCACCCGCTGCAGCCGCGGCGTGACTTCGTCGGAGGCGCGATAGGTCGCTTCGGGCGGATGGCCGAGACCAAGCACGAAAAGGTGCTCGCGCTCCGGCTCGGTCAGCATCAGGCCGCCGGCGATGCGGTTGAGGACGTCGGCCGACGGAGCGCCGCCGCGGCCCTGCTCGAGCCAGGTGTACCAGGTCGCCGAGATGTTCGCGCGCTGGGCGACTTCCTCGCGGCGCAGGCCGGGCGTCCGCCGTCGTCCACCGCTGAACCCGAACGCTGCTGCGTCCATGCGTGCCCGGCGATCGCGCAGGAACGTGCCGAGCGCATTGTCAGTCTCGATAGACATCGACATCCTGTTGAAGATTATACCATGATAAGGTCACTACTTTTACAGGTGTCGAAGTACGCCCAAGTCTTGCTCCGGACAATATCGGAGAGTTTGGATGCGTGTATTTTTGACGGGTGCGACGGGCTTCATCGGGTCGCGTATCGTGCCGGAACTGCTGAGTGCTGGGCATGAGGTTCTGGGTCTTACCCGGTCCGACGCCGGTGCTCGTTCGCTTGAGGAAGCTGGCGCCGACGTACATCGCGGCGATCTCGTCGATCTCGACAGCCTGCGTAGTGGGGCGGAGCAGGCGGATGCGGTGATCCACACCGCGTTTGATCACGAGTTCACCAACTTCGTCGCGAACTGCGAAAAGGACCGCCGCGTGATTGGCGCGATGGGGGAGGTGCTGAAGGGGAGCGGTCGTCCCCTGATCATCACGTCGGGTACCGGGATCGGCGATACTGGCCCCGGCGAGCCTGCGCTCGAGTCCGCGTTCAACGCCGATTATCACAATCCGCGGATTGCATCCGAAAAGGCGGGGCAGGTGCTGCTGGAAGCCGGCCTGGACGTCCGTGTCATGCGCCTTCCGCAGGTTCACGATACCGTCAAGCAGGGGCTGATCACGCCCTATGTCGATATCGCGCGCGAGAAGGGCGTGGTCGCCTATGTCGGTGACGGCGCCAATCGCTGGCCCGCTGCGCACGTGCTGGACGTCGCGAAACTCTACGCGCTCGTCCTCGACAAGGGCGAGAAGGGGGCGCGGTACAATGCCGTTGCGGAGGAAGGCGTCAGCGCGCGGGCGATCGCCGAGGTTGTTGCGGCCGGACTGGGCCTGCCGACGCTATCGCTGACCCAGGAGCAGGCGAACGATCATTTTGGCTGGTTCGGGATGTTCGCCTCGCTCGACATGCTCGCCTCCAGCGACTGGACGCGCGCGCAACTCGGCTGGAATCCGACCGGTCCGGGGCTGATCGCTGATCTAAAAGCGATGGACTATGCGCCGGGCCTAGTCGCCGCCTGACCGGGCATCCCGCTGGCGGCAGTTTATCGCCTGCCCTCAGCGGGATACGCGTCGTGCAGATGCCGCTTGCATCGGTGCGCGGCTCGGGACCATCCTGCGACATTGTCTACGGGGGTCTCATGCGTCGTCTCATCACTGCGGTACTGCTCGCCTGCGTCGCCACGCCCGTTCTCGCCAGGACGGTGGTTGTCGAAGAAGTATCGCTCGATCGGTTGAGGACGCTGATGAATGACGGCGCCGCGAGCAGCGTCGACATAACCCAGGCCTATCTCGCGCGGATCGCCGCGATGGATCGCAAGGGACCGGCGCTGCATAGCGTCATCGCGGTCAATCCCGATGCGATCGCACAGGCGAGGGCGCTCGATGCCGAACGCAAGGCGGGGCATGTGCGCGGTCCGCTGCACGGCATCCCGATCCTCATAAAGGACAATATCGAGACCGCGGATCCGCTGCCGACGACCGCTGGTAGCCTCGCATTGCGCGACAACATGACGCGCCGGGACGCGCCGATGGTCGCCTATCTGCGGCGTGCGGGCGCGGTCATCCTCGGCAAGACCAACTTGTCGGAATGGGCGAACATCCGCTCGACTCATTCGATGAGCGGCTGGAGCGCGGTCGGCGGGCTGGTTCGCAATCCCTATGCGCTCGACCGGACCGCGTGTGGTTCGTCCTCGGGATCGGGAGCCGCAGTCGCTGCGAGTTTCGCCGCTGCGGCAGTCGGCACGGAGACCGACGGTTCGGTTGTGTGCCCGTCGTCCCTGAACGGTCTGGTCGGTTTCAAGCCTTCGATCGGGTTGGTCAGTCGTACTCACGTCGTGCCGATCAGCCATAGCCAGGATACGCCGGGGCCGATGGCGCGCAGCGTGACCGACGTCGCGATCCTGTTGTCGGGCATGGTCGGTGCGGATCCGGCGGACGGCGTGACGGCGGCCGCGGTAACCAGGGATTATGCCGCCGGGCTCTCGGCCAGCGCGTTGTCCGGCATGCGGGTCGGCGTCGTCCGGCCCGACGGCATGTCCGCGGATCTCGTAGTCCGCTACAATGCGGCGCTCGACGTCCTGCGAGCAGCGGGTGCCGTGCTGGTCGAGGTCAAGACGCCGAAGCTCGACGGACTGGGCGAGGCGGAACTGATGGTCCTGAAAACCGAACTCAAGGCGGACCTGAACACCTATCTTGCGACCACGCCATCGACGGTGCAGACGAAGACGCTGGGCGCCGTGATCGCCTTCAACCGCGCGAACGCCGCGACCGAGATGCCGTTCTTCACGCAGGAATTGTTCGACGATGCGGACAAGACCAAGGGGCTCGACGATCCCGCGTACAAGGCCGCACGCGCGACCTCGCTGCGGCTGGCGGGAGCGCAGGGGATCGACGCGATGCTGCGCGCGGCGGGTGCGCAGATCCTGGTCGAGCCGACCTATGATGCGGCATGGCTGAGCGACCCGGTTTACGGCGATACCTATGCCGGACCCTCCGCCGCGACGTTGCCCGCGGTCGCCGGTTATCCGCACCTGACCGTGCCGATGGGTCTCGTACGCGGATTGCCCGTCGGCCTGTCGTTCATCGCCACGAAGGACGCCGACCAGACCGTGCTGCGCGCCGGATATGCCTATGAACAGCGCGCCAAGCCCCGGTCGGCGCCGCGGTATCTGCCGACCATCGCCGTCGACCGGTGAGGCAGGGGGGGCTCACCCCGCCTTCTGTTTCGTCTCGGGCATCGCGAAGAAATAGAGCATGAAGCCAGCGCCAGCGACGACGGCCAAGGTAAGAAAGCTCACGCTGTAGCCCGCCCAAACGATGATCGCGCCCGCCAACGTCGCGGACAATGCTGCACCCAGGCCCTGCGCGCTCGCCACCGCGCCCTGGCTGACGTTGAAGCGCCCTGTCCCCTTGGTCAGGTCGGCGATCACGACCGGGAACAGCGCGCCGAAGATACCGGCACCGATGCCGTCCAGTGCCTGCACGCCGACCAGCCACCACGGGTTGTCCGACACGGTATACAAGGCGCCCCGCGCCGCGAGGAATCCGAAGGCGACGAGGAACAGCGGCTTTGTGCCCCATTTCTCGGTGTTGCGGCCGACCACGATCGCGACGGGTACCATCACCAGTTGCGCCGCGACGATGCACGCGGCAGTCAGCGACGTCGCCTGATCCTTACCGACGGTCCGCGCGAGCAACTGGCTGACCGACGTCAGCATCGCCGCGTTGGCGAGATGGAACAGGAACGCCGTCCCCGCGAAGATCATCAGCGGCTTGTTCTCGACCAGCGCCTTCCACCCACTCGGCTCCTCGCAATCGTCCTCCGGCTCGCAATCGAGACCGCGCGCGACCGCGTTGTCGATGTCGTCGTTCCTGATCCGCGACGCGGTAACGATGCTCGCAACGGTCAGCGCGCCCATCAGGTAGAAGACGACGACCGGTCCGAACTTCCACGCGAGCACGCCCGCGAGCGCCGCCGACACGGCGTTGCCCGCGTGGTTGAACGCCTCGTTGCGACCGACGCGCTTGGCAAATAGTTTCGGGCCGACCAGCCCCAGCGTGATGGCGGAGATCGCCGGCGCGAACACCGCGCCCGCAACCGCCGCGATCGACTGGGTGACCGCAACCGCGGTAAAGCCACTGACGATCGGCAGCGACACGCTGCTGAGCGTCACGAGCAGCGCGGCGATCATCACGATCCGCGGCTTGTTCCTGCTGCGATCGATCAACCCGCCAGCCGGTGTCTGCGAGATCAGGCCGACGATCCCGGCGATCGTCAGGATCATGCCGACCGTCGCCTCGTTCCAGCCATGCGCAGGGCCCCGCACCGCGACGAGATAGATCGCCAGATAAGGCCCGAGCCCGTCGCGAACGTCGGCAAGGAAGAAGTTCAGCGCGTCGAGCGTCTTCTTCGGCGCGGATTTGCCGTCCGACCCGCCCTTGGCCTTGCCGCTATTGGCGGATGCTGTGTCCGTCGTGGCCATGAGAATTCCCTGAAATATCGGTGTGGTCGAGCCGGGTGCCGCTCGAGAAACCCGCGAGACGTCGGATCGCTAAAGCTGCGGCAACGGGCAAAGTTTCCACGCCGCGGAAATATTGTTTAGCTTGATATTTTCCAGTGATGTCAAAAGCTAAACCGAAACTGAACGGGTCCGTTAAGTCTCAAATCATGAAGCTATTGTCACGGAACGATGAACCCTCAGCCTCGCTATGGGCAGCATCGGCGGATCATCTGCCACACGACTTGAAAGTGCTTTAATGACAGGATGCCTGACCTGGATACACTTTGGCGATCTGCATGTCGACGAGGCCGATGGGTATGAAGGACTGTCCCGGTTTCGCGCGCTGGTTGCGAGCGCCGAGGCGAATCTGGGCGACGCGGTCGACTTCGCGTTGTTACCCGGCGACAATGCCAATCACGGTACCGACGACCAATATGCGCGGATCGCGGACGCGATGAAGGGGCTGTCATTGCCGTGGCACGTTCTGGCGGGCGATCATGATTTCGAACCCGGCGACCTGACCGCGATGTGCGTGATCACGGCGAAGATGGCGCCCTATGCGGAGACGATCGCGGGCTATCGGTGCCTGTTCCTAGATATCGTCTCGGCGGGGAAGGGCGGTCCCGATTTTCGGATAGACCCGGCCCAGCGCGCCTGGATCGAACGCGAATTGAGCACCGCCACGGTGGCTGGCGAGCCGGTGGCGGTGTTCATGCATGCCTATCCCGGCGACCTGCGCGACGATCCAGATGGCATCGCCGGGCTGTTCGCCGCGCACCGCGTCGCGTTCGTCGACACCGGCCACACGCATTACAACGAACTGCTCAATGACGGCCGCGTGATCTACGGCGCGACCCGCTCGACCGGCCAGATCGAGGAGGGCGCACCTGGTTTCTCGATCGTCACGCTCGACGACGGCGTGCCGAGCTGGCGGTTTCAGGCGGTGAATGATCCCTGGCCACTCGTCCAGATCACCAGCCCTGCCGACCGCCGCCTGATCACCGACCCGGCGCGCGCCGACAACGTACCCGGCAGCGCCTTCACGGTCCGCGCGAAGGTGTTCGGTGGCGCAGATGCGGTGTCGCTGCACGTCGATGACGGCCAAGTCATCCCGATGACGCGCATCGACGGCGTGCCTTCGCTCTGGAGCGCCTCGGTCGATGGCATAACCGACGGCCTCCACCGTCTCGCTGTCCGCTGTGACGGAAGCGAGGACCGGATCGAGATTCTCGTCCGCAACTCGGGGCCAAGACCGAAGCGCAATCCTCCAGTAGCGCTCGGCCGCGACGTGAACGCGATCGGCGCCTGGCCCGATCGTGGTATCGACGGCGTGCAACGCGGCCCGAACAAGAACGGACTTGATTGGTGAATACCGCAACGATGACGATAATCCGGCGTATCCGCTCCCGGATGCCCGCGGCATGACGCTCCACACCTACGCGATTTGGGCGATCTGTTTCGTCGCGACCTTCGGCGTGATCACGCGTCCGTTCAAGCTGCCCGAAGCGGTCTGGGCGGTCGCTGGCGCTGCGGTGTTGCTCGTGTTCGGACTGATGTCGCCCGGTGCAGCATGGGCCGCGGTGCTGAAGGGTGGCGACGTCTATCTGTTCCTGATCGGCATGTTGCTGTTGTCCGAAGTCGCCCGCGAACAGGGGCTGTTCGACTGGGTGGCCGAGCACGCCGTCCGCCTCGCAAAGGGATCGACCAGCCGCCTGTTCGCGCTCGTCTTCGGCGTCGGCATCGTCGTCACGACCTTCCTCTCGAACGACGCGACCGCAGTGGTGCTGACCCCCGCCGTCTACGCCGCCGCGAAGAAGGCGAAGGCAGACCCGCTGCCGATGCTGTTCGCTTGCGCGCTGATCGCCAACGCCGCGAGCTTCGTCCTGCCGATTTCAAACCCCGCGAACCTTGTGTTGTACGGTGGCGAAATGCCGTTGCTCGGCGCGTGGATGGCGTCGTTCGCGCTGCCGTCGTTGCTGTCGATCGGCGTGACGTTCCTCGTCCTGCGCTGGGTCGAGCGCGAGCGGCTCACTGGCCAGTGCGAGACCGTCGTCGAGACCGGCAATCTGCCGCGTGGCGGTAAGATCGCGCTCGGCGGGATCGTCGCGACCGCAGTTCTGCTGATCGCCGCGTCGGCGCAGGGGTATGAGTTAGGACTGCCGACCTGCCTTGCCGGTATCGCGACGATGGCCGCGATCTGCATCGGGGAGCGCAAGTCGCCGTTCAGGACGCTCGGTTCGGTATCCTGGGCGGTGTTGCCGCTGGTCGCGGGCCTGTTCGTGCTGGTCGAGGCACTCGCAAGCACCGGCGTTATCACGATGCTGGCGCGCTGGCTGGCGGAGGGGGCGGCGCGGTCGCCGTCGACGACCGCAGGCATCGCGGGTACGATCCTGGCGTTCGGCTCGAACCTGATGAACAACCTGCCGGCTGGATTGATCGCCAGCACCACGCTGCAACAGGCACACGTTCCGCAGATTGTCACCGACGGCCTGCTGATCGGCGTCGATCTCGGCCCGAACCTGTCGATCACCGGCTCGCTCGCCACCATATTGTGGCTGACCGCAATCCGCCGCGAGGGCGAGGATGTCGGCTTCTGGCGGTTCCTCAAGGTGGGCGCGGTGGTGATGCCGCCAGCGCTGTTCGCCGCGCTCGGCGCGCGCATGCTCATCGGCTGAGCGCGCGCCGAGCGGCAGCCAATCAGATGCCGGCAGCAGGCGTCTTCGCGACCGCCCCGCGGTGCATGACGAACTCGACATGTTCCAGCCGCGTGACGTCCTGCAGCGGAGACCCCGCAACGGCGATGATGTCTGCAGTCTTGCCAGGTGCCAGCGTGCCGATGTCGTCGCGCCCGAGCAGGTCTGCGGCGCCCACCGTGGCGGCGGCGATCGCCTGGGTCGGGGTGAGCCCGTTCCTGACCATCAGCGCGAACTCGGTGGCGTTGTCGCCGTGCTTCGACACGCCGGTATCGGTGCCGAACGCGACCTTGACCCCCGCGGCATAGGCGCGGCGGTGGCTGGCTGCCATCGCCGCGGCCGCCGCCTCGGCCTTGACGATCGTCGCCGGCGGCAACGCCCCGCCGCGCGCCTGCGCCAGCGCCGCGACGGGTGCGATCTCGGTCGGCACCAGATAGGCGCCCTTGGTCTTGAACAGCCGGATCGTCTCGTCGTCGAGGAACGTGCCGTGCTCTATCGAGTCCACGCCGGCTTCCAGCGCGGCCTTCGTGCCCTCGGCGGCATGGCTGTGCGCGGCGACCTTGCGGCCGAGCGCATGCGCGGTCTCGATGATCGCGCGCATTTCCTCGGGTGTCATCGCACGGCCGAGGCCACCACTGACGTTCGACAGCACGCCGCCGGTCGCCGCGAACTTGATGACGCGCGCGCCCAGCGCGACCTGCGCCCGCACCGCGCGGCGGCAATCGTCGGGGCCGTCGCACAGGTTCATTTCCTTCGCGTGCACCATGTCCGCGAATTCTTCCGCCAGCCCGTTGCCGCCGTCGCCGTGGCCGCCCGTCACCGAGATCATCTCGCCGGCGTTGGTGATGCTCGGCCCTTCGACGGTGCCGGCATCGATCGCATCGCGCAGTGCCCGGATACCGCGCGGGTCGCCGCCCAGGTCGCGAACCGAGGTGAAGCCTGCCGCCAGCGTCGTGTGCGCATTGGCGACCGCGGTCATCTCGTCGTCGAACCGGTCGCGATTGAGCGCTTCCAGCCGCGCGCGCATCGGATCGCCGCCGATGCCCCAGAGATGGACGTGCATGTCGACCATCCCGGGCAGTACGAACGCGGTACGCAGGTCGATCAGCTTCGCCCCCTGTTCCGGCGCGACGAAGCCATCGCGCAGTTCGACGATCTTCCCGTCGCGGACGATGATCGTGGTGTTGCCGCGCGGCGTCTGGCCGGGCCGGTCGAGCACCGTGCCCGCCTGGATATAGGTCGTGGTCGATGGCTTGCCCTGCGCCAATACCGGTGCCGCGACGATTGCCGTCAGCCCGATCATCCATGCCTTGATCATCACATAGTCCCCCTTTGATACGTGATGCTCGCCGATGCGCGACGCGGCGGCAAGAGGGCATCGATCTATCTTCACGATCGCACCGCCAGACGCTTGGCAGACCCCGCTGGGAGCGACTATACCGCTCGGTACTGAAATACGGACTCGGCGGATGCAACGACACCGTCGGCTCAACAGGAGAGTGGCGATGTCGATACTTATCAACGGGTCAGCGGTTGCGCTGCCCGACGATCCCCGTGTCTCACTGCTCGATCTGTTGCGCGAAGGGCTGCATCTGGCTGGTACCAAGAAGGGGTGTAATCAGGGCGCGTGCGGCGCCTGCACCGTTCTCGTCGATGGCGAGCGGATCGTGTCCTGCCTCGCGCTCGCGGTGCAGTATGACGGGCGCCAGGTAACGACGATCGAAGGCTTGGCCGAGGGCGACGCGCTGCACCCGTTGCAGCAGGCGTTCATCGATCACGATGGCTTCCAGTGCGGCTATTGTACGCCGGGCCAGATCTGTTCGGCGATCGGCATGGCGGCGGAGGCGAAGCGCGGTGTGCCGAGCCATGTCAGCGCCGATCTCACCGCCGACGTGACGCTGACCCGCGAGGAATTGCAGGAGCGGATGAGCGGCAATCTGTGCCGCTGCGGTGCGCATAACGGGATCATCGACGCGATCCGCGAAACCGTGGCAGCGGAGATGGCGGCATGACCCCCTTCACCTATGCACGGGCCGAAGACGCGGCCGACGCGCTCCGGCTCGGGCAGGCGAATGCGATGGCCTATCTCGGCGGCGGCACCAACCTGGTCGACCTGATCCGCGAGACGGTCGCTAGGCCAAGTGCGCTGGTCGACGTAACCGGGCTGTCGACCGAGATCGAGGAGACCGAGAGTGGCGGGCTGATGATCGGCGCGGCGGTCCGCAACACCGCGCTGGCCGAGCATCTGGCGGTGCGGACGCGCTATCCGGTACTGTCGCGCGCGATCCTGGCGGGAGCGTCGGCGCAAATCCGGAACATGGCGACGGTCGGCGGCAATCTGCTCCAGCGAACCCGGTGCACCTATTTCTACGACACCGACGGATCGCGCTGCAACAAGCGTGCGCCGGGGTCGGGCTGCGACGCAATCGAGGGGTTTACGCGAGGACACGCCATCCTCGGTGCGTCGTCGGCGTGCGTCGCGACGCATCCGTCGGACATGTGCGTGGCGCTCGCCGCACTCGATGCGGTCGTGCATCTGCACGGGCGGGGCGGGGCACGCACCTTGCCGTTCACCGATCTTCACCGCCTGCCGGGCGAGCATCCGGAGTTCGATACCGTGCTCGAGCCGGGCGAACTCATCACCGCGATCGAACTGCCGCCGCTGAGTTTCGCGACCAACTCGACCTATCGCAAGGTGCGCGACCGGGCGAGCTACGCCTTCGCGCTGGTCTCGATCGCAGCCGCGCTGGAGATCGAGGACGGCATCATCAAGGACGTGCGGATCGCGCTCGGCGGGGTCGCGCACAGGCCGTGGCGCGCGTCGAAGGCGGAGGCGGTCTTGCGGGGCGGTCCGGCGACCGAGGAGGCGTTCCTCGCCGCTGCCGTCGCCGAGATGGCGGACGCCGTGCCGCTGCGCGACAACGGTTTCAAGATCGCACTGACCAAGCGGACCCTCGTCGCCGTGCTCGGCGACCTTGCCGGAGCAGCAGCATGAGCATCGTCGATACGGTCAAGGAAACCGCGCAAGGCCTGGTCCAGGGCGCGATGAGCAAGCTCGTGCCGCTCGCCCCCGACAGCTGGGTTCCGGGAGGCGTGCCCGATCCGCTGATCCGCCAGCAGCACGGGCTGATTGGTACGTCGGTCTCGCGGCTCGATGGTCCGCTAAAGGTGCGCGGCGCGGCGACCTTTGCGGCCGAGTTTCCGCTGGAGGGCATGGTCTACGCCGCGCTCGCCTATGCGACGATCCCGCGCGGGCGGATCGCGGCGATCGATACGGCGGCCGCCGAGGCTGCGCCGGGCGTCGTGGCGGTGATGACTCACCTGAACGCGCCCCGGATGAACCCGCCGGCGGTGTTCGGCTCTTCGCCCACCGCGGCGGGGCCTGCCGACCTGCCGGTCATGCAGGACGACCGCGTTCACTGGAACGGCCAGCCGATCGCGGTCGTGCTCGCCGAGACGCAGGAGCAGGCCGATCACGCCAAGTCGCTGATCGTCGCGAGCCATGCGGCCGAGCCTTCGACCACATCACTCGCCGCGGCCAAGGCTGAAGGACCCCAGCAGGGCCTGTTCATGGGCCAGCCGTTGCTCAACCAGATCGGCGATGCGGATGCGATGCTGGCAGCGGCGCCGCACAAGGTCGATCACGTCTATCGCACGCCGCGCCATAATCACAACGCGATCGAGCCGCATGCCGCGACGATCGCGTGGGTCGGCGACGAATTGGTCGTCCACGACGCGACGCAGCTCGTCACCGCAGAGGCGCAGACGATCGCCGACGTGTTCGACCTGAAGGCGGCGCAGGTCCGCGTCACCTCGCCATTCGTCGGCGGCGGGTTCGGTGGCAAATGCCTGTGGGATCACCAGATCCTCGGCGCCGCGGCTGCCAAGCTCGCTGGGCGTCCGGTCCGGATCGCACTGTCGCGCGAGGGCGTGTACCGCGTCGTCGGTGGCCGTACGCTGACCGAACAGCGGGTCGCGATCGGTGCGGACGCGGACGGCCGCTTCAAGGCGCTGGTCCACACCGGCATCGCCGCGATGACGCCGCACAACAACATGCCCGAACCGTTCATCCTCGGCACGCGCGGCGGCTACGCGGCGGACAGCTTCAAGCTGTCGGTCGAGACGGTCACGATGAACATGCTCGCCAACACCTTCATGCGCGCGCCCGGCGAGGCGGTCGGCACGTTCGCGCTGGAATCGGCGATCGACGAGCTGGCGGTCGAACTCGACATGGATCCGATCGCGCTGCGCATCCGCAACGAGCCGGACAAGGATCCGACCACGGGCTTGCCATTCTCGTCACGCCACATCGTCGAGGCTTGGCGCAGCGGCGCGGAGCGGTTCGGCTGGAACGACCGGACCGCCGAGCCGGGAACACGTCGCGACGGCGAGTGGCTGATCGGCATGGGCTGCGCGACTGGGACCTATCCTTATTACCGGATGCCGGGCGCCGCCGCACGCATCACGCTGCGCCGTGACGGGCATGCCCTTGTCGAGATCGCCGCGCATGAGATGGGCATGGGGACGTCGACGACGACCGCGATGGTCGCCGCCGATCGCCTCGGACTCCCGCTCGAACGCGTCTCGGTCGGCTATGGCGATTCGATCATCCCCGGCGCGATTCTGGCCGGTGGGTCGCAGCAGACCGCGGCGATCGGCGCTGCGGTGATCGCCGCACACCATGCGCTGGTCGCCGAACTGCTGAAACTCGCGGGCAATGATTCGCCGCTCGCAGGCCTGTCGCTCGACGAGGTCGGCAGCGAGGATGGCGGACTGGCCAAGCTCGACGATCCGTTGCGACGCGAAAGCTATGTCTCGATCCTCGATCGGGCGCAGCGCGAGAGCGTCGTCGTCAGCGAAGAGGCGTCGCAGCCGCTCGAACTGATGCACTGGTCGATGCATTCGCACAGCGCGCTGTTCTGCGAGGTGCGCGTCAACGCGGTCACCGGCGAGACGCGCGTCAGCCGCTTCCTGGGCGCATTCGATTGCGGTCGCATCCTCAACCCCAAGACCGCGCGCAGCCAGTTCCGCGGCGGGATCGTCATGGGCCTTGGCATGGCGCTGATGGAGGAGACGCAGTTCGACGAGCGCAACGGTCGCATCATGAACCCGAGCCTCGCCGAATATCAAGTGCCCGTGCACCTCGACGTCCCCGAGATCGACGTGATCTGGACCGACATCGCCGACCCGCACACGCCGATGGGCGCGCACGGCGTGGGCGAGATCGGCATCACCGGCGTCGCCGCAGCGGTGGCGAACGCGATCTACAACGCCACGGGCAAGCGCGTGCGCGACCTGCCGATCACGCTGGACAAGGTGCTGATCTGATCGGAGAGCGTGACCGGTCGGTTCCGCGCGGCCTTTACATGAGGCGACGGGTTAGCCGGTCAGGCAGGGAATTGCGCGATGGCCTTTCGTTTCTTCTCTACGGTCGGCCTCGGTCTGCTGGCTTTCGCGATGCCCATTGCCATCTCGGCGAAGGGAGCGCCGAGCAAGCGACTCGTTCTGATCGATGACGACGTCGTCGGTCTGAACGGCGCGCCCGCGCTGCTCCTTCAGGCACCGGGCGTCGAGGTGCTGGGGATCACCACGACCAGTGGTTCGGTCTGGCGCGATACCGCCACGGCCTATGCGCTGCGGACCGTCGAGATCCTAGGGCGCACCGACGTACCGGTGGTGCCGGGCGCGACCTATCCGCTGGTGAACAGCGAGGCGGCGACCAAGCGGTGGGAAGGGCTGTACGGTCGGCTCGAGTTCAAGGGGCCGTGGACGGAGCCCGCGTCCGCCGGCTCGGGCCAGTCCACCTCCGGGACGCCGTCGCCTTCGGTCGTGCCCAGCCTGCCGATCGGCGATCCCGTTACCAAGCCGTCCACCGAGATCGCCGCCGCGTTCCTCGTCCGGATGGTCCGCGCGCACCCGCACCAGATCACGCTGTTCGCCACCGGCCCGATGACCAACATCGCGATCGCGCAAAGCCTCGACCCGAGCTTTGCCGCGAACGTGAAGGAACTCGTCTACATGGGCGGCAGCCTCAATCCGCAACAGTCGCTCGACACGCCGGCAGCTGCAGAGTTTGCGCGCGAATTCGTCAACACGCCGCGCCGCGAGTTCAACATCCGCTGGGATCCCGAAGCCGCACGGATCATGGCGCACGGCGCGTGGCCGAAGGTGACGATGGTCCCGATTGATCCGTCGACGGGCACGCAGTGGACGCGCGGCTTCCTCGACAGCCTCAAGCCAGCCCACACGGCGCTCACCGACACACTTCAGACCGGGCTCGAACCGGGGTTTCCGATGTGGGACGAGATTGCGGCGATGGTCTGGCTGGAGCCCGCCATCGTCACACGCGCCGAGACGCTCTACATCGATTTCGACACCAGCCAGACGGCCGGATATGGCGATACCCTGTCGTGGCACGACGCATACCGCCCACATCTCGGCGAACGCGCGCAGACGGTCGTCTTTCGTGTCGACCGCGATAAGATGGAGGCGGCAATGCGCGCGCTCTACACAAGACCTCTGAAGCGTGAACCGTCATCGCGGTAGCGACGTCGACCCGACGAGGACATTCGCCCCCAAGGAGTCCCCCGGACGGAACATACGCAACTATCGACGCCTACGTCAGAAATCCGCGTGCAGTACTCACTCTTGGGACGCCCGCCACCGACGCACGGCTTCCTCATACGCCTGCTTTTGCCCCCTCAGCGCGTTTTCCGCAGCCTCGATGCTGGAGGAGCGAGCCTGCTCCAAAGCGCGACGATCCCGCGCAAGCGCCGCCTCGCGTTCGACGAGATCTTTCTTCTTCCGGTCAAAGTCTGCTTGTAACGACGTCAAAGCGTCCTCAGCCGCATCAAGCTCGTCGCGTTTCGGCCTTGGCTTGGGTTTGGGTTTAGCCTGAGGTTTCGCGGTAGGTTTAGGATCGGCATCCGCATCGGTATCGCGCGACGCGGCAGGCGCCCGCTGTTCGGGCAGTGCCGCAATCTGTTCCGCGGTCGTCCCACGCGAGTGCTTCACGACCGTGCCAGGGGAGGCCAGCGGTTCCGCCATCAACGCCGGATCCGTGACTTGCTCGGCAATGCCCCGCGCGAACAAGTCGCGGTCACTACCCCACGCCGCCAGTGCCGCCTTCTGGCTCGGCGCAGCGACATACGCATCGTAGAAACCCGCTACGGTCCGGTACACCTTCAGCTTTTGGACACGCGCCATGCCGACCGATAGCGCGAGGCGCCGCTCTGCGAAAGTTGCCTGATGCAGGTCACTCGCCGATGCGGCCAATCGGTGCCGGTATCTAACGCTGTAAGAGAATGGTGGACGCACTTGGGCTCGAACCAAGGACCCGCTGATTAAGAGTCAGCTGCTCTACCAACTGAGCTATGCGTCCATTCCGGGGCGGTTTTGAGCGGCGCCCTGGTGTGGCGCCCCGCTGCTGGAGGCGCGCTGTTAGCAGACTCATCGGGACCCGCAACCCCCTTTTCGTCGATCGGAGTCCGTTTTCGTCGATCGCGCCGCTTTTTCGCGAAATAAGTCGGTTTTTCGCCCTACCAGCCGACCGTCTTGCGGTTCTGGCGGTCGATCGACATCAAAATGCCGAGGCACAGCAGCACGGTCATCTGCGCCGAACTGCCGAAGCTCACCAGCGGCAACGGGATGCCGACCACGGGGGCGAGGCCCATCACCATCATCAGGTTGATCGCGACGTAGAAGAAGATCGTCGTCGACAGCCCGGCGGCGGTCAGCCGGCCGAAGCGGGTCTGCGCGCGCTGGCCGACCTCGATCCCCCAGCGGATCACCAGCAGGAAGGCGAGGATCAGCAGGCAGCCGCCGACCAGGCCCCATTCCTCCGCCATCGTCGCGAAGACGAAATCGGTATGGCCTTCGGGAAGGTAGTCGAGGTGGCTCTGCGTGCCCTGGAGGAAGCCCTTGCCCCAGATCCCGCCCGAGCCGATCGCGATCTTCGACTGGCTGATGTGATAGCCGGTGCCGAGCGGGTCGCTCTCGGGGTCGAGGAAGATGAGGATGCGGTTGCGCTGGTAATCGTGCAACGCGAAGTTGATCGCGAGCGGGATCGCCACTGCGGCGGTGATCGCGCCGCCGACGAACAGACGTAGCGGGATCCCCGCGAGGAACATCACCGTCGCGCCGCCCGCGCAGATCATCAACGCGGTGCCGAGATCGGGCTGCTTCATGACGATCGCAGCCGGGACGCCGATCAGTAGCGCCGCGGGCCATACCGCGCTGAACCGTCGCGTCTCGCCAGGCGGAAGCATGTCGTAGAATTTCGCGCAGGCGAGCACGATCGCGGGCTTCATGAACTCGGACGGTTGCAGGCGGATAAAGCCGAGGTCGAGCCAGCGCTGCGACCCGCCCGAGACCTTGCCGAGGATCTCGACCGCGACCAGCGACACGACGATCAGCGCATAGGCCGGCAGCGAGCCCGCCTTCCACGTCCGCTCGGGGACGTAGGACAAGGCGATCGCACCGGCGAGCAGGACGAAGAAGCGGATGCCCTGCGACAGCGCCCAGGGCTTGAGCGAGCCGCCGGCCGCGGAATACAGCACCACCTGGCCGAAACAGCCGATCGCGACCACCAGCAGGAGGACGCGCCACGGCAGCTTTGCGAGCGGTTCGGGGACGATACGGTTCATCGCTGACGCTCGGTACGGTTCACGGCTGGCGGTCCCTTGAATCATCTTCGGCGACCGTAGCGCCCGGTGCCGTCAGCGCTTCCTGCGTGGCGTTGGCCATGTCGGTGGCGTTCTCGACCGCGGGGGCGTCGCTGGGCACGATCGCGTCGGTCTTGGTGGCGATCGCGGCGGGCGGCGCGGACTGCGCCTTGCGGTACGTCTCCGCGGTCGCCGCCATGCGCGTGCGGATGTCGCCGCCCCAGGTCGGTTCGACTTCGGCGAGCGACTTCAGCGCACGCTCGCGGTCGAGCATGTAGGTCATGATGTCGCGGCCGATCATCGGCGTGTCGAGATTGCGCACGGTATGACCGTTATGCTCGAGCACGACTGCGAGTGCGTACCGCGGATTATCGGCGGGCGCGAAACCGATGAAGAGCGCATGATCGCGCATCTTGAACGGCAGCTGCCCGTTCTTGAGCACGCCGGAGCGTCGCTCCGCCATCGTAATGCGGCGGACCTGCGCGGTGCCGGTCTTGCCCGCGATCGCGACGCCGGGGATCAGCAGTTTCGCCGCACCGCCGGTGCCGCCCTGGTTGATCACGCCGAACATCGCGTCGCGAACACGCGCGAGATGCTCCGAATCGATCGCGAGGGCAGGGGAGTCGCGGTGGACTTGGGCGGCCAGGATGCTCGGCTGCAACGCGCGCCCCGAGGCGAGCCGCGCCGCCATCACCGCGAGCTGCAACGGGTTGGCGAGCACATACCCCTGGCCGATCGACGCGTTCAGCGAGTCCGCGACGGTCCAGTCGTGCTTGTATTTCTTCAGCTTCCACGCCGGATCGGGCACTGTGCCATAACGCTGCGTCGAGAAGGGCAGGTCGAACTTCTGGCCCATCCCCAGCGTCCGCGCGATCGGCGCGATCGCGTTGTAGCCGACCCGCCGCGCCATTTCGTAGAAATAGATGTCGCAGCTCTGCATGATCGCGTTCTTAAGATCGAGCGGACCGTGGCCGCTTTTCTTGTGGCAATGGAACACGCTGGTCCCGAGCCGCATCGCGCCCGAACAATTGACGCGGGTCAGCGGATCGACGCCGGCGTTCATCAGCGCGAGGCCGTTCATCGGCTTGACGGTCGAGCCCGGCGGGTACAGCCCCTGCGTGACCTTGTTCATCAGCGGCACGTGATCGTCGTCGCTCAGCATCTGCCATTCGAGATGGCTGATCCCATCCGAAAAGCTGTTCGGATCATAGGCCGGCATCGACACCATCGCCAGCATCTCGCCGGTACGGGTGTCGAGCACGACGACCGACCCGGAGTTGGTGCCGAGCCGCCGTGCCGCGTATTCCTGCAGCCCGACGTCGATCGTCAGCCGCGCTGTCTTGCCGGGGACGTCGGGCTTGGTGGCGAGTTCGGCGACGAGCTTGCCGCGCGCGGTGACCTCGACGCGCTTGGCACCGGCGACGCCGCGGAGCTCGGCCTCGAGCATCTTCTCGAGCCCGTCCTTGCCAAGCTTGAAGCCGGGCGTGACGAGCAGCGGATCGTGCGTCTTCTTGTATTGTTCGGCGTTGGGCACGCCGACATAGCCGGTCAGGTGCGCAACCGCGGCGCCCGCCGGATAGCTGCGCGCGAACCCGCGGGTGGGCGCGACGCCCGGCAGTTCGGGCAGTCGGACGCTGACCGCCGCGAACCGCTCCCAATCGAGATTCTCCGCGACCTGGACCGGCTGGAACCCGGCGGCGTGTTCGAGATCGATCGCGATCCGCTCGACTTCCTCAGGCGGTAGCTGGAGGATGCGGCCGAGCAGCGGCAGCACGCGCTCCTTGTCGCGGAGGCGATCGGGGATGATGTCGACGCGGAAATCGGTGCGGTTGTTGGCAATCGGCACGCCGTGGCGGTCGACGATCCAGCCCCGGCGCGGCGGCAACAGCGTCATGTTGACGCGGTTGCTCTCCGACATTTGCGTGTAGCGTTCGTTCTGCGCGATCGACAGCCACGCCATCCGCCCGGCGAGCAGCAGCCCCACGCCGCCTTGCGCCGCGCCCAGCATCCACGCGCGCCGCGAGAAGCTGTACGCCTGCGACATCTCGGTAACGATGCGCGGTGTATTCCTCACTCGGCACCGCGCTTGTTCTGGATCGCCGCGACGATGCGGGCTGCCAGCGGGAACATCAGGATCGTGACCGCGATCTGCGCGATCAGGATTGTGTCGACATGCGCGCCGACCGGCACCGCGATGAAGCGCCCGACCAGGATGCACGCGGCAATCAGCCCGCCGGCGATCAGCCAGTCCTGCCAATAGTCGCGGAAGGCCAAGCGTTGTTCGATCATGTCGATCGCGACGAACGCGAGCGACCACATCAGCACGGCGCTGCCAAGCGGCTGGCCACTGACGAGGTCGTCGAAGAAACCAAGCGGCGCGGCGGCCCAGGGCTTGAACGCGAACCGCGCGAGCAGCCGCCATGCGAGCAGCATGACGAACCCGAACGGCGGCAGCAGCGGGATCGTCGCGACCACCGGGATGATCGTGATCAGCGATCCCGCCATGACGGTCGCCCAAGGGATCGCACGCGACCGGCCTGCCGGGATCTTGGTCTCGAACGGCTTGTAGTCGACGCTATCGACGACGCGAGCGCGACTCATTGCTCGGTCACCGGGCGAGGGGGCGGGACCGGCATGAACATCCGCTCGACCAGCGCGAAGTCGAGCGCGTCGGGATCGGCGAACGCGCGCGCCATCACCGAGTCCGAGCCCGCCTTGGTGACGCGCGCAACAGGCACGCCGGGCGCGTAGATCCCGCCGGTGCCGGTCGTCACGAACAGGTCGCCCGCGTTGAAGCGCACGTTGGTGGCGTTGACCGAGCGGATGTCGATCATCCCGTCGCCGCGCCCCGCCGCGATCGCCGGCATCCCGTCGCGCGTGCGGCGGACGGGCACGATGCTGTCCCCGTCGCTCAGCAGCAGCACGCGCGCCGCGTTGGGGCCGGTCTCGACCACGCGCCCGATCAGCCCGTCGGGGCCGCGCACCGGCATGCCGGGGAGCACGCCGTTCCAGCGCCCCGCGTTGAGCAACGCATAGCGCCGCCCGCTCGACGCGCTCGAACTCACCAGCCGCGCGGTCACGACCGGCACAGTCGAGCGTTCGCGGATCGCGAGCAGGCTGCGCAGCCGGCGATTGTCATACGCGATCGTCCGCGCGCGCATCAGCAGCGCCCGCGTCCGCTCGCGATCGGCGCGCAACGCGACGTTCTCCTGCTTCACGAAGAAGTAATTGCCGATCGCATCGGGAATCCCCGAGATCGACGATCCAACAGTGGCGAGTCCCGTCGACACCGGCGTCGTCACGCCCGCCACGCCCATCCGCAGTGCGGAAAACGCCGGCGGATTGAACGTCGACGCGACAAGCAGCACCAGGCCCACCACCGCACCGGCGACGGCGAGCACATAGCCCATGAACACACCATATTGCCGACGCCGGGAAAACCCCGTGCGCCGGTCGCGGGCTGGCGCCATGCGCCTGTCCCCCTGTCTCGGGCGCCGCCAAAGCGCAGGGGGACCTACCCCCGCGACTCGGACGACGCGATTTCGTGTCCGCGTGTCTTAAAGCAAAAACAAACCCTTAGCCGCTCATCAGCACGCCGCGGAACAACGGATCCTCGAGCGCGCGACCGGTGCCGAGCGCGACGCAGGTCAGCGGATCCTCCGCAACCGTCACCGGCAGGCCGGTCTCGTCGCGCAACACTTCGTCCAGACCCTGGAGCAGCGCGCCGCCGCCGGTGAGCACGATGCCCTGGTCGACGATATCCGCGGCCAACTCAGGCGCGGTGTTCTCGAGCGCGACGCGGACGCCCTCGACGATCGTGGCGACCGGCTCGCTGAGCGCTTCGGCGATCTGACCCTGGTTGATCTGGATCTCCTTGGGCACGCCGTTGACGAGATCGCGACCCTTGATCTGGATGATCATGCCGATGCCGTCGACCGGCGGCTTGGCGATGCCGACCTCCTTCTTGATTCGCTCCGCGGTCGCTTCGCCGATCAGCAAGTTATGGTTGCGGCGGACGTACGAGACGATCGCCTCGTCCATCTTGTCGCCGCCGACGCGCACCGAGGTGGTGTAGGCGAGACCACGCAGCGACAGCACCGCGACTTCGGTCGTGCCGCCGCCGATATCGACGACCATCGAACCGATCGGCTCGGTCACCGGCATGTCCGCGCCGATCGCCGCCGCCATCGGCTCCTCGATCAGCCAGACCTGCGACGCGCCGGCGTTCGACGCGGCATCGCGGATCGCGCGGCGCTCCACTTTGGTAGAGCCCGACGGCACGCAGATCACGATCTCGGGCCAGCGCGCGAACTTGCGCGGGCCGTGGACCTTCTGGATGAAATACTTGATCATCTGCTCGGCGACATCGATGTCCGCGATCACGCCGTCGCGAAGCGGACGGATCGCCTCGATGTTGCCCGGCGTCTTGCCCATCATCATCTTGGCGTCGTCGCCGACCGCCTTGACGCGCTTGATGCCGTTGATCGTCTCGACCGCGACCACCGACGGCTCGTTCAGGACGATGCCGCGGCCACGGACGTAGACGACGGTGTTCGCGGTGCCGAGGTCGATCGCCATGTCGTGCGACATGAACTTGAAGAAACGCGAGTAGAAGGCCATTCAATCAGGGTCCCGTAATCCTTGGCCGCCGGACGGGCAGCCCATCGCACAAAAATCTCGCGTGGCCCGCCGGTGTTTAACTCACCGGGTGCTTGCGTTTGCGGGTCGCGGGATGCCGTCGCTTGGTCTAGACGCAAACCCATGTCAATACGGCGTCTCCCCGAGCATCTGGTCAATCGCATCGCCGCCGGTGAAGTGGTGGAAAGACCCGCCAGCGCGTTGAAGGAGTTAGTCGAAAACGCCATCGACGCAGGGGCAGGACGCATCGCGATTCTCCTCGTGGAAGGCGGGACTTCGCGGATCGAAGTCGCGGATGACGGCTGCGGCATGACCCCCGCGGACATGGCCTTGGCACTCGAACGCCACGCGACCTCCAAGCTGCCCGACGAGTTTATCGAATCGGTCGTGACGCTCGGTTTTCGCGGCGAGGCGTTGCCCTCGATCGCGAGCGTCGCAAGGCTGACGATCGAAAGCCGGATTCGCGGCGCCGAAGGCTGGGCACGTACCGTCGACAATGGCCGGGTGGAGCGCGAAGGCCCCGCCGCACTCCCGCCCGGCACGCGCGTCGTGGTCGAGGACCTGTTCGCCCGCGTCCCCGCCCGCCGCAAGTTCCTCCGCTCCCCCCGCGCCGAATACGCCGCCTGCCTCGACGTCGTCCGCCGGCTCGCGATGGCACGGCCCGACATCGGCTTCACCCTGGAGCATGACGGCCGCCGCGCGCTGTCGGCGATGCAGGTCGAGGACCGGCCGGGCAGGGTGGCGACGCTCACCGACCGCGCGCTCGCCGACAATTCGGTCGCGATCGATCTCGAACGCGACGGCGTGGTATTAGGCGGCGTCGCAAGCCTGCCGACCTACAATCGCGGCATCGCCGACCACCAGTATCTCTTCGTCAACGGCCGCCCGGTAAAGGACCGCCTCCTGATGGGCGCGATCCGCGGCGCCTATGCCGAGATGCTCCCGCGCGACCGCCACGCCGTCGTCGCGCTGTTCCTCGACATCCCGACCGACCAGGTCGACGTCAACGTCCACCCCGCCAAGACCGAAGTCCGCTTCCGCGACCCCGCGATGGTCCGCGGCTTGATCGTCTCCGGCCTCCGTCGCGCCCTCGATGCCGCCGGCCACAGAAGCCAACGCGCCAGCGAGTCCGCCCTCTCGATGTGGCAACCGGAAAACATCTCCTCTCCCCTCAGGGGAGAGGAAGGGGCCCGTCCGCAAAGCGAATGGGAAGGTGAGGGCACGCCCCAAAGGCTCCCGCTGGAAAATCGAAGCTACAGCACCGTAAACGAAGCCCGCCCCACCTTCTTCGCCGCACCCCCGCAGGCAAGAGCCGAACCGGCCTGGTCACTCCCGCCCCAAACCGCCGCCTTCCCAATGGGCGTAGCCAGAGGCCAGGTCGCAAAAACCTACATAGTCGCCGAAGCCGAAGACGGCCTCGTCCTAGTCGACCAGCACGCCGCCCACGAACGCCTCGTCCTCGAACGCATGCGCGCAGCCCTGATCGGCGGCACCATAGCGAGCCAGGCCCTCCTGATCCCCGAAGTCGTGGAACTCGACGAATCCGCCTGCGACCGCCTCGAGTCCCGTGCCGAAGAACTCTCCGAATTCGGCCTAGACCTCGAACGCTTCGGCCCCCACGCCATGCTGGTCCGCGCCACACCCGCACTCCTCGGCCAAAGCGATGCCAAAGGCCTCGTCACCGACCTCGCCGACGAACTCGCCGCCTTCGATGAAGCGCTCTCGCTAAAAGAGCGCCTAGACGCAGTAGCCGGCACGATGGCCTGCCACGGCTCCGTCCGCGCCGGCCGCATCTTGTCGGTCCCCGAAATGAACGCGCTCCTCCGCGAAATGGAAGTCACCCCCCACTCAGGCCAATGCAATCACGGCCGCCCCACCTGGGTGAAGCTCGCGCACGGCGATATTGAGAAGCTGTTCGGGCGGAAGTGAGGACCTTTCGAAGAGCCGTAAGATTATTAATCATCCCGAGAGCCAAAGCATATCTAGGGGCGTTGCGTGCCCGTCGGCGATTCAGTACGTTACCTTTAATTTCGTAAACGTCTGGCATGGAGAGTGCGATGCGGAACGCGGGGCTTATTTTGATCGGTCTGCTAGTCACCGGTGCGGCGGATGCACAATCACAGGTAGATACTGGTCGAATATCGCAAATCGACATGGGGCGCATCTACGAAGGTAGAAACTCCGAATTCATTAGAACGTCGGTTGAGCCGACCACGTGTCTCATTCGAAAATCCACGAAGAAGCGTGAGTGTCGAACACGCGATCAGTGGAAACGTCTGGCGCAGCGGATGTCGGTCAGCAAAACTTCAAATCCCTAGCATTCACGACTGTTTCCGGCGGTTGCGCAGAACCGCTCCTGGTGCGCGCATAGGCTGGTGCCTTGGGCCTGTTCGGGGCATGAGCTTCCCATGGACGCACTCTCCCTATTCGGCCTAGCCGCGGTCTCCTTCACTCTGCTATGCTACGCCAAGGAAGCCGGCTCGCACTGGTGGACACTCGGCTTTGCGTTCGGCTGCGTGCTCGGCTCGATCTACGGCTTCCTCCAGGGTGCGTGGCCGTTCGGGGTGGTCGAGCTGATCTGGACGGTCGTCTCGTTCCGCCGGTGGCTGAAGATGCGCCACGCTGCGCCGCCCGCCGCGGAACCGCTCGCTTGACACTGCGTTAGCGCGCGCTTATTCGAACTCTCCCCGACACGACGGTTCCGGCGGCGCTTGTTTGCGTTCGTCGCTATCGTGCGTTTCGGTTCATCGCTAAGAGATGAGGTCTGTGCAGCCATGCCGGACCTCGTGGAGCAGGAGAACCAAGTTCATGGCACGTATCGCGGGTGTTAATATCCCGACCAACAAGCGCGTGGTGATCGCGCTGACCTATATTCACGGCATCGGTTCGACCAAGGCCAAGGAAATCGTCGCGAAGCTCGGCATCGCCGATACCGCACGCGTCCAGGACCTGACCGACCAGGAAGTCCTGCACATCCGCGAGACGATCGACGCCGATCACACCGTCGAGGGCGATCTGCGCCGCCAGACCTCGATGAACATCAAGCGCCTGATGGATCTCGCCTGCTATCGCGGCCTGCGTCATCGCAAGGGCCTCCCGGTCCGCGGCCAGCGCACGCATACCAATGCGCGCACCCGCAAGGGCAAGGCCAAGCCGATCGCCGGCAAGAAGAAGTAATCCACTTTTTCAATGGATTACTCCGCCGGCGCTGGTCCCAACGGGCCGCCCGGCGTCACGCAGATACAGGTCAGGAAATACACCATGGCACGCGAACCTCAGCGCATTAAGCGGCGCGAGCGCAAGAACATCACCTCTGGCGTCGCTCACGTGAATGCCAGCTTCAACAACACCATGATCACGATCACCGATGCCCAGGGTAACGCGATCTCGTGGTCGTCGGCCGGCGCAATGGGCTTCAAGGGCTCGCGCAAGTCGACTCCGTACGCGGCCCAGGTCGCAGCGGAAGACGCCGGCAAGAAGGCCGCCGAGCACGGCGTCCGCACGATCGAAGTCGAGGTCAAGGGCCCCGGCTCGGGTCGCGAATCGGCACTGCGCGCGCTTCAGGCAGTCGGTTTCCAGATCACGTCGATCCGCGACGTGACCTCGATCCCGCATAACGGCGTGCGCCCTTCGAAGCGTCGTCGCGTCTGATTCTCCGCCTCCCGTGCGCGGTTGATCGCGCCGCACGGGTGTATTTTATTGGTCGGCGGACACACCCGTTCGCCGGCCCCCAAATTAGGGGAAGCATGTGTCTGTCAACGCAAAGAACTGGCAGGAACTCAAGAAGCCCAGCGGCCTGGAGAAAAAGGCCGGTGGCGACACCAAGCGCAAGGCGACCTTCATCGCCGAGCCGCTCGAGCGTGGCTTCGGCCTGACGCTCGGCAACGCGCTGCGTCGCGTGTTGCTCTCGTCGCTGCAGGGCGCGGCCGTCACCTCGATCAAGATCGAGAACGTGCTGCATGAGTTCTCGTCTCTGGCCGGCGTCCGCGAGGACGTGACCGACATCGTCCTCAACGTGAAGCAGATCGCGATCCGCATGCAGGGCGAGGGGCCCAAGCGCCTCCAGCTCTCGGCAACGGGTCCGGGTGAAGTCAAGGCCGGCGACATCGCCGTCTCGGGCGACATCGAGATCATGAACAAGGATCTCGTGATCTGCCACCTCGATGAGGGTGCGACGCTCAACATGGAGCTGACCGCCGACATCGGTAAGGGTTACGTGCCCGCGACCGCAAACCGCCCGGCCGATGCGCCGATCGGTCTGATCCCGGTCGATGCGCTCTACTCGCCGGTACGTCAGGTTTCGTACAAGGTCGACCCGACCCGCGTCGGTCAGGACCTGGATTACGACAAGCTGACGCTGACGATCGAAACCGACGGCACGATCACCCCGGAAGACGCAGTCGGCTATGCCGGTCGCATCCTCCAGGACCAGCTCGCGCTGTTCGTCCACTTCGACGATTCGTCGGTGACGCGTTCGTCGGCCCCGATCGGCCAGGCAGCACCTGCTGCCGGTGGTGCGGAGCCAGCAGGCGACACCCAGCAGATCAACCGTTACCTTCTCAAGAAAGTCGACGAGTTGGAACTGTCGGTGCGCTCGGCGAACTGCCTCAAGAACGACAACATCATCTACATCGGCGATCTGGTCGGCAAGACCGAAGCCGAGATGCTGCGTACGCCTAACTTCGGCCGCAAGTCCTTGAACGAGATCAAGGAAGTGCTGTCGTCGATGGGTCTTCGCCTGGGCATGGAAATCCCCGGCTGGCCACCTGAGAACATCGAAGAGATGGCCAAGAAGCTCGAGCAAGAGATTATGGGATAAGTGGTTCGGGGCCGAGTAAGATCGGCCCTGACCTCTTGTTCACCCGCGAAGGCGGGTGCCCAGACTGGATCCCCGCCTTTGCGGGGAGACAATGGAGGGAAAGGCTGAGGGAGCGTCGTTGGCGTAACCTTAGTGTGACCTTTGGACTACGGCGATTGGCAGTGGCCGCAACACTGCCTGCTCCCGGGTACCTCATACGGCCCCTGAACGAACGAAAAGGTATTAAACATGCGCCATCGCGTAGGCGGCCGTAAGCTTCAGCGGACCTCGGCCCACCGTCTTGCCCTGTTCCGCAACATGAGCGCCGCGCTCATCAAGCACGAGCAGATCACCACCACCGTCGCCAAGGCGAAGGAACTGCGTCCCTACGTCGAGAAGCTGATCACGCTCGCGAAGAAGGGTGGCCTGTCCAACCGTCGTCTCGCGCACGGCAAGCTGCTCGACGATGCGCAGCTGATCAAGTTGTTCGACACGCTCGCGACCCGTTATGCGGATCGCAACGGCGGCTACACCCGCGTCATCAAGGCCGGCATCCGCATGTCGGACGCCTCGCCGATGGCCGTCATCGAGTTCGTCGACCGCGACGTCTCGGCGAAGGGCCAGGATTCGGGTCCGGTGATGTCCGACGCTGAGTACGACGACGCAGCGTAAGACTGTTCTCCTGCGCACGCAGGAGCCCAGGATCACAAGCGTAATCGTCCGTTACCCTGGCCTCCTGCGTTCGCAGGAGAACAGGGAAACCGTAGGGGCCGCGTCCAGCAATGGGCGCGGCCTCTTTCGTTACGGGTCCCATCCGGCTATGCGCCCGACATGGAGCACCCAGACAGCATTCTCATCGTCGATTTCGGCAGCCAGGTAACCCAGCTGATCGCCCGCCGCGTGCGCGAGGCCGGCGTCTATAGCGAGATCGCCCCCTTCCAGTCCGCCGAGGCCGCGTTCGACCGGATGCAGCCCAAGGGCATCATCCTCTCGGGTGGCCCCGCCTCGGTCACCACCGAGAACTCGCCGCGCGTGCCGCAGCGCTTCTTCGAGGCGGGCATCCCGATCCTCGGCATCTGCTACGGCCAGCAGGTCATGTCCGCGCAGCTCGGCGGCAACGTGATCGTCTCGGGCGATGGCGGCGAGTTCGGCAGCGCGTTCATCGAGGTCAAGTCGAATTGCGCGCTGTTCGACCGCCTCTGGGCGGAGGGCGAGCGCCACCAGGTCTGGATGAGCCACGGCGACAAGGTCGACGCGATCCCGCCCGGCTTCACCCCCGTCGCGGTCTCTACCGGCGCGCCCTACGCGATCGTCGCCGACGAGGCGCGGCGCTTCTACGGCGTGCAGTTCCACCCCGAGGTCGTCCACACCCCCGATGGCGGCAAGCTGATCGCCAACTTCGCGCGCCACGTCTGCGGCCTGAGCGGCGACTGGACGATGGCAGAGTTCCGCGAGACCAAGATCGCCGAGATCCGCGCCCAAGTCGGCAAGGGTCGCGTCATCTGCGGCCTGTCGGGCGGCGTCGACTCGGCGGTCGCGGCGGTGCTGATCCACGAGGCGATCGGCGAGCAACTCACCTGCGTCTATGTCGACCACGGCCTGATGCGCGCGGGCGAGAGCGAGCAGGTCGTCAGCCTGTTCCGTGGCGCCTACAACATCCCGCTGATCCACGTGAACGTCGAGGAGCTGTTCCTCAGCGGCCTCGCCGGGATCACCGATCCCGAGCTGAAGCGCAAGTTCATCGGCAAGACGTTCATCGACGTGTTCGACACCGAGGCGAAGAAGCTCGGCGGCGCGGAGTTCCTCGCACAGGGCACGCTGTACCCGGACGTGATCGAGAGCGTCAGCTTCACCGGCGGGCCGTCGGTGACGATCAAGAGCCACCACAATGTCGGTGGCCTGCCCGAGCGCATGAACATGAAGCTCGTCGAGCCATTGCGCGAGCTGTTCAAGGACGAGGTCCGCGTGCTCGGGCGCGAGCTCGGGCTTCCCGAGATCTTCGTCGGTCGCCACCCGTTCCCCGGACCCGGCCTCGCGATCCGCATTCCTGGCGAAGTCACCAAGGAACGCTGCGACATCCTGCGCAAGGCTGACGCGATCTACCTCGAGGAGATCCGCGCGGCGGGGCTCTACGACACGATCTGGCAGGCGTTCGCGGTGCTGTTGCCGGTCCGCAGCGTCGGCGTGATGGGAGACGGCCGCACCTATGACAATGTGCTGGCGTTGCGCGCGGTGACCTCGACTGACGGCATGACCGCGCAGGCGTTCCAGTTCCCCGGCGACTTCCTGCCGCGCGTCGCGACCCGGATCATCAACGAGGTCAAGGGCATCAACCGCGTGACCTACGACTACACCTCGAAGCCCCCCGGCACGATCGAGTGGGAGTGAACTAGACGCACACTACGCGATCCTCCCCCGCCAGGGGGAGGTGGCTGGCTCTTGCCAGACGGAGGGGGAGGATAAGATGCAGAGGTTACCGCTGACCGCCCCCTCCGTCAGGCTACGCCTGCCACCTCCCCCTGGCGGGGGAGGATCGTTAGGTCGTCGCACCAAATCGCTGGTTGTCGCGATGGCGATCGCTGCCAGCGCACCGTTGCTCCTCGGCGCGGCCGATCCGCGTGCCTGGACGCGTCCCCAAGCGCCTTTCCCGATCGCCGGCCCGATCACCTATGTCGGCAGCGAAGGTATCGCCGCCTACCTCATCAAGACCAGCGCCGGCGCGATCCTGATCGACGGTACGCTCGCAGAGAATGCGGGCATGATCGAACGCAACATCGCCGCCGCTGGAGTACGCCCGCGCGACGTAAAGCTGATCCTCGTCACGCACGCCCATTTCGATCACGCCGCGGGTGTCGCCGCACTCAAGCGCGCAACCGGCGCTCGCGTAGTCGCTGGTGCTCGCGATGTCCGCGCGCTTGAAACCGGCATACCGCCCGGCGAGACCAACTACGGCGTCATCCGATTCCCGCCCGTTCACGTTGATCGCGGCGTCCGCGACGGCGACAAGGTCACGCTTGGCAACGTCACGCTGAGCGCACGCGCGACACCCGGCCACACCCCCGGCTGCACGACTTGGACGATGCGAATCCCCGCCAAGCCACGCCCGCTCGACGTGGTCTTCCCGTGCAGCGTCAGCGTCGCGGGCAACCGCTTGATCGGCAACCGCGCCTATTCCGGCATCGTCGCCGACTACCGCCGCAGCATCGCCATGCTCGGCACGTTGCATGCCGACATCGTCCTGCCGTCGCACCCCGAACTCGCCGACGTCATCGCCATGGGCAAACGTCGCCAAGCAGGCGACACGACCGCGTTCGTCGATCCAACGTTGCTCCCGAAGATCGTCGCGAAGGCCAAGATCGCGTTTGACGCCGATTTCGCCAAGCAGGCACGCTAGACGGCATGCTGGTCCTTTGCGGCATCGCGGTGATCGTCGCGGGCTTCTTGCTCCGGTTCAATCCGCTGCTCGTCGTCGCCGTCTCCGCACTCGTCACGGGCCTAGCCGCCGGGATAGCACCCCTCGCGATCCTCGCCGCGTTCGGGAAGGCGTTCAACGAGAACCGTTACGTCACCGTGATCTACATCGTCCTCCCGGTGATCGGGATGCTAGAACGGCACGGATTGCAGGAACGCGCCCGACTCGCGATCGGCAAACTCCGCGGCGCCACGGTAGGGCGGCTGCTGATCGGTTACCTGCTGTTCCGCCAACTCACCGCAGCGCTCGGCCTGACCTCGATCGCCGGCCCTGCGCAAAGCGTCCGCCCGCTGGTCGCGCCGATGGCCGAAGCCGCGGCTGAAGCGCAGGGCGTCCCACCCGGCGGCGACCGGATCCCCGCGATGGCTGCCGCAACCGATAATATCGGACTGTTCTTCGGCGAGGACATCTTCATCGCGATCGGTTCGATCCTGCTGATGAAGGGTGTGCTGGAGGGCTACGGCATCGTCATCCAGCCGCTCCACCTCTCGATGTGGGCAATCCCGACCGCGATCGCCGCATTCCTGATCCACGGCTTCCGCCTCTGGCTGCTCGACCGCCGACTGGCGCGCGGCCGATGATCGGCATGATCGGCACCGGCTTCATCTACGGCGTCGCCGGCCTGATGTTCGCGGCATTCGCGATCCTGAGCGCGACCGACAACGCCAACCCGAAGCGCTTCGGCAACGCGGCCTTCTACGCGGTACTGGCGATCAGCTTCCTGCTCGGTGGAAAGCTCGGCGACGTCGGCAACGGCGTTCTCGTCCTGGCCCTGGTCGCGATCGCCGGCTCGGGCGCGATGGGGAGGGGCGGGCGTGCTACGACTACACTCGACGAGCGCCGCGCCGAAGCCGCACGGCTCGGCAACCGGATATTCCTCCCCGCGCTGATCATTCCGGCCGCAGCACTCGGCGGCACGGTCCTGTTCCGCGCCGTCCCCAGCCTGGTCGACCCCAAGCAAGCAACACTCGTCGCGCTGACCTGCGGCGTCCTGATCGCGCTGGTCGCCATGCACCTGTGGTTCCGCCCCCGCATCGCCACGCCGCTTGCGGAGGGTGTCAGGCTGATGGACGCGATCGGCTGGGCCGCCGTGCTCCCCCAGATGCTGGCGAGTCTCGGCGCAGTGTTCGCGCTCGCCGGCGTCGGCGACGTCGTCGGCGGTCTCGCCGGTCATGCGATCCCGGAGGGCAGCCTGATCGGTGCAGTCCTCGCCTACACGCTTGGCATGGCGCTGTTCACGATGATCATGGGCAACGCATTCGCGGCGTTCCCGGTGATGGCTGCCGCGATCGGCATTCCACTACTCGTGCGGCACTATGGCGGCGACCCGGCGGTAGTCGCGGCGATCGGCATGCTCAGTGGGTTCTGCGGCACGCTGATGACGCCGATGGCGGCGAACTTCAATCTCGTCCCCGCCGCGTTGCTCGATCTCAAGGACAAGAACGCCGTCATCCGCGCGCAGATACCGACCGCGCTGCCGTTGCTCGCGGTCAATATCGGCTTGCTCTACTGGCTAGGCTTCCGCTGACCTGACGTCCTGATCTTCGTCCCGAGCATCACCAGCTTGCCGTCGATCCCAAACCAGTGCGGCGTCCCCGCCGGGATCAGGAACACGTCGCCGACCGCGAGCTTCCGCGTCGTGCCACCCTCGATCCGATCACCTTCGACCAGCCCCGGAAAGCGCAGCTTCGGCGCGACCAGCGTACCACCCGAGACGAGCGTCCCCGATCCCGCCATCACGGTCGCGTATTCGGCCTCGTCCGGATGCACCGCAGGCTTGCCCGGCGCCTTCCAATATTCGAGCGAGGCGCTCGTCCCGTCCGCCTGCACGAGCGGCGCCATGGCGAACCCCTGGCCCGGCTTCATCGTCTTCTCGAGCGCAACGATCCGCGCGCGCACGTCGGCCGATCCGGCAAAGCTCGTCGGATCGCTGGCGGTCTGTGCGGGCAGGGAGGAGGTCGCGCCAATAGCTAGCACGACCGCAAGCAAAGGCCGCATCACAGCTTCACCGTCCGGCCTTCGCGCACGGACCGATAGATCGCCTCGACGATCCGCATGTCGCGCAGGCCTTCTTCGCCCGAGACGATCGGTTCGCGCCCGTCGAGAATGCATTCGGCCAGATGATCGAGTTGCCCCGCGAACTGCGTCTTGCCGGGGCCGGGCGGGGGGCTGGTGATCGCAGTCTCGCGTCCGTCGCGGCCGGTCCACATCTTGTTACCGTCGTAGCGCGTCGCCGGCTCCAGCTCGATGCGGCCCTTGTCGCCCATCAACAGGACATGGTTCTGGTTGGCGCTGTACATTGACTGGCACCCGGCGATCGCGCCCGACGGGAATTCGAGCGTCCATTCGATCATATCCTCGACCTCACGAAACCGCGGATCGCGACGGTCGGTGGATTCACGCGCAGTGACAGCGATCGGCTCCTCGCCGGTCATGTAGCGCGCGGCCTGCAGGCTGTAGATGCCCATGTCCATCAGCGAACCGCCACCCGACAATGCGCGCTTGAGCCGCCATTTGGTCGGGTCGCCCTGGACGAAACCATGCTCCGAACGGACGTAGCGGATCTTGCCCGCCGCACCGGACTTGGCGAGCCGCATCGCCTCCAGGTTGAACGGCTCGAAGTGGCAGCGATAGCCGATCATCAGCTTCTTGCCCGCGGTCTTGCACGCCCGGATCATCGCCTCGCATTCGGCGACCGAGATCGCCATCGGCTTCTCGCACATGACGTGCTTGCCCGCCTTCGCCGCGCGAATGGTGTATTCGGCGTGCATCGAATTGGGCAGGCAGACATAGACGATGTCGACGTCGGGATTGTCGCGGATGCGATCGAAGTCGGCGTAGGTATAGATCGACCGCTCGGGCACGCCGTATTTGGCCGCGGTCGCGAGCGCCTTGGTCCGGTCGCCGCTAACGAGCGCCGTCACGCGCGAATGCTCGCAATTGACGAATTGCGGCAGGATCGTCTGCAAGCCGTAATAGCCGAGCCCGACGATCGCATAGCCGAGCTTCCGATCGGGCGCCGCACGCGCCACGCCGCTTGAGGTAGCGGCCAGCGTTGCCGCGGCGACCAGGAGATCACGCCTGCCGAATTCCATCAGGGTTCCTTTCGAGAAACTGGAAGCATCTTTGCCGATCCGCGCGGAATGAGCCAGCCGCCATCGGCGAGCCAGTCCGCCAGTCGATCGGGCCAGTGCTGGATCGAGATGCGCTCCGACCGCGTGCCGAGATTGAACGCATGATCGGTGTCCGCGTAAAGGTGCAACTCCGCCGAAACGCCCGCCGCGCGGAGCTGCGAATACAGCGTCATCGCCGATGTCGCGCAGCACTGGTCGAGCGACCCCGCAACGAGGAATGCCGGCGGCGCGTTTGCGACGGCCTTGGCCGGCGTGCCAAGTGGTCCCGGATAGACGAGCACCTGGAAGTCCGGTCGTGCGCTCACCCCATCGATCGCGTCCACCGGCGTCTGGGTCGGCGCGGGGTTGTCGGCGATGAGTGACACGAGTTCGCCGCCTGCAGAAAAGCCCATCACGCCGATCCGCGCAGGATCGATCGCGTAGTCGCTCGCATGCGCGCGGACCCACCGGACCGCGCGCCGCAGATCGGCCGCCGCGTCGCTCTCGATATCGTACGATGAGCCAACATCGCGCGCGAGGCGGTATTTGAGGACGAACGTCGTGACGCCGTAGCGGTTGAGCGCCTTTGCGGGCACTTCGCCCTCGTTGATCCACACCAGCATCCGGTGACCGCCACCGGGCGCCACGATCACCGCCGCACCGTTGGCATGGCTCGGGGCGGGGCGGTGGATCGTCAGCGTCGGGTTGTGGACGTTGCTGACATAGCTGTCCTTCACCGTCTCGGCTTCGGTCCGGCGCGCTTCCGATCCAGGCGCGCCGTTCGGCCAGAGCGAGACGACGGGGGCCTGTTGCGCAGCGGCGGGCGCGGAGACCAGCATGAGGGCGAAAGCAACGCGTAGCGACATCAACGACCCTCGACCGCACTCCTGCGCGAGTACTGCTTTCGAGTGTCGGCTTTGTCGGTCGGCTTGGCTATTACGACCTTCGTCGTGCGTCTTCGGGTATCTTGGTCGCGCCGGACATCTCGCGTCTGATCCACGCGAGCGCTTCGGCGCAGAGCCGATCGGGTGCGTCCTCCGCATCGAGCGTGACGGCGCGCTCGTCGGGGCCGAGTGCTTCCAACGTATCGAGCTGGCTCGCGAGCAGGCTGGCGGGCATGTAATGGTCCGCACGGTGAACAAGTCGCCGTGCGAGTTCGCCGCTGTCTTTCGTATCGAGGAACACGAACAGTAACGGCATACCGACGGCGTCCGCCAGTCGATCGCGATACGCACGTTTCAAAGCCGAACATGCAGCAACGGCAGTACCATCCGTCCGGGCGGCACCGTGCAATCCGGCTGCAATCCTATCGAGCCAGGGCCAGCGATCCTGATCGTCGAGCGGCTTACCCGACCGCATCTTCGCGACGCTGTCGGAACTATGGAAATCATCGCCTTCGAGGAAATCGCAGCGCAGACGTCGCGCAAGTTCGGCACCCAGTGTCGACTTGCCGCTGCCGCTGACGCCCATCACGATGATGGCATAGGGTAGCGCGTCGGCCGGATTGGGGATCGTTTCGGAGGAAGGAGGCACTGGCTCTCCATAAGCTGCGCGCGGTCGGTTCGTCACCGCCTATCGTCCGTGCGCGCGGGATCGGCTACTACGACCTTGGTCGTGATCGCCTATGGTCGCATGGGCCACTACCTCCGGTGCACACTGGCGGACATCGTCCGGCGCGTCCCACAACAATCTCGGGTGAGCCTGTGAAACTGACACTAGCGATCGCGCTTCTCGGGACGACCGTTCCAGCGTTTGCAGCCCCCCGTTCGGCCTCTCCGTCTCAATCGGTCTTTCTCACCGCACCGGCAGATCCGCGTGCGGTGACGGTTCGGGGCCGTGGTGACGGCCGAGCCGACGATACTGCCGCGATCCAGGCCGCGATCGACAGCGCGGCGAGCGCGAAAGGTGGCGAGGGCATCGTCTTCCTGCCCGCCGGCCGCTACCGCATCTCGCGAACCATCTTCGTCTGGCCCGGCGTGCGCGTGTTCGGCACGGGCAAGACGCGCCCCGTCATCACGCTCGGCGCGGCGACCCCCGGTTTCCAGACCGGCGTGGCGAACATGCTGTTCTTCACCGGTTCGCGCGCCGACACCCGCGCCGCACCGCCAAAGGTCCCGGTGCCACCGCCGACCAGCGTACCGTTCGACGCCACCATCGCCGACGCCAATTCGGGGACGTTCTACTCCGCGCTCAGCAACGTCGATTTCGAAATCGGCGATGGCAATCCCGCGGCAACCGCGGTGCGTTTCCATTTGGCGCAGCACGCGTATCTGAGCCATATCGACTTTCACGTCGGCTCCGGGCTGGCCGGTATCTATCAGGTCGGCAATGTCGGGCAGGATCTGCGCTTCTTCGGCGGACGCTACGGCATCCTCGGCGAGAAGACCTCGCCCGCATGGCAGTACACCTTGCTGGATTCGTCGTTCGAGGGCCAGCGCGACGCCGCCATCCGCGAGCATGAGGCGGGGCTGACGCTCGTCAACACCAGCATCCGCAACGTCCCCGTCGGGATCGAGATAGACCGCGGCTATGGCGACTGGCTATGGGGCCGCGACGTGCGGTTCGAGAACGTCTCGGACGCCGCCGTCGTCATCAGCAACGAGGACAATGTCTACACGCAGATCGGCTTCCAGGACGCCACTGCCAGCGCCGTGCCGATCTTCGCGCGGTTCCGTGACAGCGGGAAGACCGTGGCCGGGCAGGGCGCAAAATACCGGGTCAAGGCGTTCAGCTATGGCCTGACGCTGCCGGGTCTCGGCGCGACCGGCAAGTACGAGACGCGCGTTGATGCCGCGACGATCCCGGCAATGCCCAAGCGGATACCGGCGGCGATCCGCTCGCTGCCGCCCGTCGCGCAGTGGTTCGACGTTCGGAGCGCGGGCGCAAAGGGCGACGACGCGACCGACGATACCTCGGCGATCCAGCACGCGATCGACACGCACCGCGTGGTCTATTTCCCGACCGGCTTCTACCGCGTTTCCGATACGCTGAAGCTGCGGCCCGAAACGGTGCTAATCGGCCTGCATCCGGACATGACGCAGATCGTGCTCGTCGACGACACGCCGGCCTTCCGCGGCATCGGTGCCGCCAAGGGGTTGATCGAAAGCGCGAAGGGTGGCGCCGCGATCGTCTCCGGCATCGGCCTGACCACCGGCGGCATCAACCCGCGCGCGACCGCGTTGTTGTGGAAGGCCGGCGCGGATTCGCTGGTCGACGACGTCCGCTTTCACGGCGGTCACGGTACCAGCCGCGCCGACGGCAGTCGGATCGATCCGTACAACGCCGACCACACCGGCGACGCCGATCCGCGCAAGCGCTGGGATGGGCAATATGCGAGCCTGTCGGTCACCGATGGCGGCGGCACGTTTAACAATCTGTGGACCCCCAACACCTTCGCCGCCTCCGGGCTCCACGTCTCGAACACCAGCACGCCGGGCCATGTGTACGAGATGTCCGCCGAGCATCATGCGCGCGCCGAAATCGTCCTGGATGGCGTCAAGAACTGGGAGTTCCTTGCACCGCAAACCGAGGAAGAGGCGGGCGAGAGCCGTAACGCGCTGTCGCTCGAGGTTCGCAATTCGAGCAACATTCTGTTCGCCAACTATCACGCCTACCGCGTCACGCGGTCGCTTCAGCCGGCGCCATCGGCGGTGCGGATCTACAATTCCGACGATATCCGCTTCCGCAACGTGCATGTGAACGGCGAGAGCGGGCTGGCATTCTGCGATGCGGAGGGCTGCGGCACCGACCTGCGCGCGAGCAAGTTCCCGTACGGGAACGCGGTGCAGGACATGACCACCGGAGCGGAGGTGCGCGAACGCGAGTTCGCGGTGCTGGACGTGAAACGCGGCGCCACGCCGGTCGCGACGACCACTGGCCCGGCCGTTCGCAAGCTGGAAGACGGGTTCTACTCGATCGCCGGCGCGGCGGTGGATGCGAAGGGCAAGCTCTACTTCGTCGAGCATAATACTCACCGCATCTATGGCTGGACGGCGAGTGAGGGGCTGTCGGTCGCTGCCGACGCGCCCGTCGATCCGGTCAATCTCGCGGTCGATCGCTCGGGTAACCTCATGGTGTTGTCGTCGGACGGCGCGGCGGGGTCGGTCTACAGCATCAAGCCCGGCGATCCGGACAGCATCGCCGTGATCCCCCCGACGCCGGTCACTCCGCACCGCGATGCGAACATCGCGCTACCGGGCAATTTCTGGGTCAATGGCGAGTTCAAGGATCAGATCGATCCGACGACCTATCAGTTCACGACGCTCGGCGAGATGTTCGCGCGCGACATGGCCGTGCCCAAACCGCGCGAATATGTCTCGCGAGACGGCTCGCTGGTCCTGCCCGCGTATCGCACCGTCCAGCAGGGGCCGCCCAACCATCTCGGCTGGCGCTTCTCGGACGCACTCGACACCTACGGCTTCGTGAACGCCAAGCTCGGTGAGCGCGTGTTCGTCAGTAATGGCTCCGAAGCCAAAACCTATAGCGGACTGGTCGGCGCCGGCGGCAGCATCACCGATCTGAAGCCGTTCGCCAATCGCGGCGGTGAGAGCGTCGCGGCTGGACCGGACGGCCGAGTCTATCTCGCCAACGGCCAGGTGTTCGTCCACGACGCGGATGGACGCGAGTCCGGACGGATCGACGTGCCCGAGCGGCCGTTGCAACTGATCTTCGGCGGTGCGAACGGGCGGACGTTGTTCATCCTGACGCACCACGCGCTCTACGCGGTCGAAACCTGAGCGACGTTCGTTGCCTCGGTGGCACCGCTGACGCATGACACCCGCCGATAGCTGCAAAGGAACGGGCATGACCGACTGGACCACGACACGACGGTCGGCCCTGACCGCGATGGCGGCAACGCTCGCCTTCCCGGCGGTCGCGGCCGGCGGCGGCAAGCGCCGGGTACGGCTGATCGCCGGCACCTACGCACGCGAAGGCGGCAAGGGCGTGTATCCGATCTCGTTCGACCCCGATCGCGACGCATGGCAGGTCGGCACGCCTATATCGGGGATCGACGACGCCTCGTTCGGTGTCGGCGGCGGCCCGGGCGGTGCGTATTACTTCGTCCGTGAGAAGGCTGCGGGCGAGATCGCTGCCTACGCGCCGGACTGGTCGCACCGCGGCACGGCCGCCACGTCAGGCGCCGACCCGTGTTACGTCGCGATCGACCGCGCCAGTGCCTGCCTCGCGGTCGCCAATTATTCGAGCGGCAGCGTCGCGTTCCACCGCCTCGACGCGCGCACCGGCGTGCCAGGCGAACCAGTCGTGTTCCGCCACACGGGACAAGGCCCGAACAAGGCCCGGCAAGAGGCACCGCATGCGCACTGGGTCGGCTTCAGCCCGGATCGCCGCTGGCTGCATTCGGTCGACCTGGGGACGGACACGATCTTCGCGTATCGCTTCGACCCACGTGCGCGTTCACTGGCCGAGCCAGTCGCGGCATGGCGTGCGCCGCCGGGCGCGGGGCCGCGCCATCTCGTCCATCATCCCCGCCGTCCACTCGCCTACGTAGTGTGCGAACTGTCCAACACGGTCATCATGCTAGACTCCCGCGCAGACGGCAGTTTCGCCACCCGCCATACGGTCTCGACACTGCCGAACGGGTACGAGGGCGCCTCGCAGGCCGCGCATATCGCGATCGACGAGGCCGGGCGGCGGCTCTACGTCTCGAACCGCGGCCATGACAGCGTCGCCGTCTTCGCGCTCGACGCGTCAGGCGTGCCGAGCCTGCTCCAGCACATCCCCAGCGACGGCAAGTGGCCGCGCTTCCTGCTGGTTCTCGAAGCGCAGCGCCGTGTCCTCGTCGGCAACGAGCGATCAGGCACGCTGGCGATCTTCAGGATCGAACCCGATGGCCGACTGACCGCAACCGGACAAACGCTGCCTGTGCCCGGCGTGGTCTTTGTCGGCCAGTTCTAGCAGGCGTCCGCTAGTTCAAGGCACCCGCCGTTCGAGCAACGGTGTCGCCGCGACATAGCGAGCCTGCTCGACGAACGGTTCCGAACGCGTCTGCACGTCGACGATCTGGCGCGGAATGACGCCCCCCGCGGGCGGTGCAGGCGACCAGTTCGGCAGCCCCGCCGCGTTCGGGTTGCCGGTCTTGATGAACGCGGCGAAATACCCCTGGAACACCGTCGAGATCCGGCGATCGTCCGCCGTCCACGCATAGGCCGGGTTCGTGCCCAGGTTGCCCAGCGCATATTCGATCTCCGCGCTGTGCACTGCCCCGATCGGCGGCACGTCGGGATTGGTCAGCGGCGGCAGCGCAGCCGGGCGGGGATGCGCGAAATGATAATAATAGGTTGGCTGGCGCGCACGGCGGTGCAGGTCGAACCACTGCCACGTCGACGCGCCGAGAAACGCATCGCTTGCCAGCGCGGTCGCCGCAACTGGCACGTCGGCATCCGACTTCGCCGGGTATAAGGCGAGCAGCGCATCCGGATCGGTAAAGAGCTTCGCGACGCCCGCGCGATAATTCGCCACCGTCGGCGGTTGCCCGGCAAGAATGCTCGTCCAGCTTCCCTCCTGCGAGTTCGCACCGACCAATAACGGCACGCGCGCCGCGCGCCCCGCCGTATAGGTGTCGATCGGCGGCTCGGTCAGGAACTGCCCGTCGACGATGAAGTCCGCGCGGAACCGCTGCGTCCCCTGTGCAGCGAGCAAAGCTTCGGCCGGCATCGCACGAAGGGCCTCGATCGACGCCGCCCCCGCCGCGACCGCAAACGCGTCGCCATCCTTCGTCGCCACCGCTAGAGGCTTGGGGCGGAAGGTCGGCGGCAGTACGCCGCCGCTCTCACCGATCGCGCCGACGAACTGCGTGCGGGTGAGTGGCGAGGTCATCAGCACGCTGACCGACATAGAACCCGCGCTCTCCCCGCCGATCGTGATCCGCGCAGGGTCGCCCCCGAACGCGGCGGCGTTGCGCCGGACCCAGGCCAGCGCCGCGGCCTGATCGAGCAGGCCGTAATTCCCCGCGGAATGTGTCGGCGATTCCGCCGCCAGCGCGGTGGTGGCGAGGAACCCGAACGCGCCGAGCCGGTAGTTGATCGTCACGACGACGATGCCCTTCTGCGCCATCGCCGCGCCGTCGTAGCGCAGTTCCGACCCGTCACCCGCGATCGCGCCGCCACCGTGGATGTAGAACAGCACGGGCAGCCGCGCGCCCGGTTTCGTGCCCGCCGGCGTCCAGACGTTGAGCGTCAGGCAATCCTCGCTGATACCGGGCGAACGGAACTTCATGTCGGCGAACAGCGGCTGCTGCATGCAGCGCGAACCGAACCGGTCTGCCTTGCGTACACCCGTCCATTGCGCGGCTGGCCGCGGCGGCTGCCACCGCAACGGGCCGATCGGTGCCGCCGCATAGGGGATGCCGAGATACGCATCGATCGGCGTTGCGGCGGTCGAAACGTGCGTGCCTTCGAGCGTTCCGCTCGCGACTTGCACGCGCTGCGCCATCGCCGGTGCGGCCAGCAAGCCGACCGCCATTCCCCAAGTCGCCAACCGCATATCGCCCTCCGCTATCGCTTTGAGGCAATGGTCGCACCCCACCTGGCGTTTGCCAAGGCGGACAGTCGCTATTCCTTCACATTGCCGGCAGCATCCGCCTGCTCAGGCTGCCGTAAAGCTGGCCGCGATAGCCGGCAGATCGAGCTCGACTTCGGAGACCACGCGGATCGTTCCGCCAAGCCGTCGATACTGCTCCGCCCGGCGATACGCGCCGCTGTTGCGCACCGAATAGCTGAACGGCTCACGCCCGGTGATGACCAGCATCGTCGTCGTGTTGCCGACCGCCGGCACGATCCTTCCGCCAAGCGCCGCAATTGCGCACGCAAGCCGGCCATCGCGAGGCTCACCGAGAATCGCGATACGTTCGCCGCTGAGCGGCCCGGCGGGCGCAGGGCGCGGGGCGGGGCCGGGCTTGCGCGGCGGTTTCAGCCATTCGTCAAGCGCGATGCCGGTATGGTCTATCGCCTTGACGATTACCCAGCCGGCGGCGCGCGCATCGCTCAGCGCGTCGTGATGCTTGTGCGCGATCCCGAGATATTGCGCGAGGCCGCCCAGCCGGTGGCTCGCCAGATCGGGCCAGGCGCGCTGCGCGACGCGGACGCTGTCGAGCCAGACCGTCTCGATCGGGGGACGGTCATGGATACGACACGCCGCGGCGAGCGCGCCCTTGTCGAAATAGGAATGCGCCACCGTCGTCCGGCCCGACAAATGACCGTCGACGATGCCGTGGATGTCGCCAAAGCAAGGCTTGCCCGTGACGTGATCCTCGGTGATCCCGTGGATCCGGGTATTGAACATGTTGAATTCGTCGCGCGGATCAACCAGCGTCTCGTATTCGAAGATCTCACGTCCGTCGCGGAACCCGACGATACCGACCTGGCAGATGCTGCTGACGCGCGAGCATGCCGTCTCGACGTCGATGACGACGAAATCCGGTGTGAGCATGTCGGCGACGTCGGTCTGGCTGGCGGGCGCGGGGTCGAGCATTACACGTCCATATGTGGCGCCGGGTGCCGTAAGCAACCATTGCCGCTGGCATGTTCGCTAGCGCCTGCCTTACTTCGCCTTCTGCGCCAGGTCGGGATACCGGTCGAGGATCGCGCTGGTCACGCCGTTGGTCCACCCGAAGCCGTCCTGCACCGAATATTCGCCGCCACCCCCCGGCGTACGCTGCTCGATATTGTATTTCTCCAGCATCTTGCCGGTTTCGGCATAGGCCGCGCCGACTGTCCCGAGCCAGCGCTTGGCGATGTCCTTCGCGAGCGCCGGTTCGCCGTTCCGCGCCAGCCCGGCGATCGCAACCCATTGCAGCGGCGCCCAGCCATTTGGTTCGTCCCATTGCTGCCCGGTGTTCAGCGTCGTCGTGCGCAAACCGCCCTCGGCGACCAGCGATTTGCGCACCGTCGCGGCCACGGCTTTCGTCTGCACCGGAGAGGCAAGGCCTACGAACAGCGGGTGCAGCATCGCCGCATTGATGCTCGCGGTGGGCTTGCGCGTCGACAGGTCCCAGTCGGCGTAGCGGGCGGTCGTCGCCTGCCAGAGATACCGGTCGATCGCGGTCTTGCGCTTCGCCGCGAGCGTCGTGAAGGTGGTGGCGCACTGCGCGTCGCCCACAGTTTGGCAGCGCTCGGCGATGCGGCGTTCCATCGCCCACAAAAGACTGTTGAGATCGACCGGCACGATGTCGATGGTGTGGACCGTCGCGAGCGACTTCGGATCGCGGAGCCAGCGCGAACTGAAATCCCACCCGCTTTCCGCCCCCGCACGCAGGTTGCGCTGCGTGTCGGCAACGGGTCGGGGCGCCGCCTTCGCCGCGGTCGCGACGTCCTCGGCATAGGATTCGTCACGCGGCGTATCTCGGTCGTCGTAATAGCGGTTCAGCACGCTCCCGTCGGGCATCCGCACCACGCGCGAGCAGGCAGGCTTGCCGTCGAGGCAGCCCGTGCCCTTCATCCAGAACGCGTGCTCGGCGCGCAGCGCCGCCAGCCGCCGCTTGGTTACCGTGGGATCGGTGTTGGTCGAAAGATCGAGCATCAGCGCGTAATAAGGCGGCTGCGACCGGCTGAGATAATAGGTCCGCGTCCCGTTCGGGATATGCCCATATCGCTCGATCAGGCTGGTGAAATCCTCGAGCATCGACTCCACCAGCGGCTGCTGGCCATCGACCTTCAGCCCGAGCATCGTGAAATAGCTGTCCCAGTAATAGATCTCGCGGAAGCGCCCGCCCGGCACGACATACGGGGCGGGGAGCGGCAGCGCGGAACTGCCCGCGACCGGCGGGACCGGCTGGCGCACGAGTTGCGGCCAGAGCGTCCGGACATGCGTCCTAAGATCGCCCGAGCCCCGATCATTCTCCCCCGGCACCACGAAATTGGCGAGCACGAATGCCTTGAGGGCCGGGCCGGCAGGTTTGGTCCGCACATAGTCGGCCATGATCGCCTCGGCCGACCGCTTCGGCACCGCGTCGACGAACGTCTTCCCGTCGGCAAAAGCATGGCCTTGCTGCACGGCGTCAAACAACACGCCGTAGAGGTCGGCGGGCGATCGAACCGACGAAGGCGAGTTCTGCTGCGCGGGAGCCATCGTCGCGATCGATGCCAGCGCGGCGAAACGGCAAAGGGTTCTGATCACGTACGAATTTCCCGATCCGGTGGGCGACCCGAATGCAATGGAAGGATCGCCCGCACGAGGCAAGTGTCACGCGCGCCGTCCATTCCGGTTGGCGCCGGGCTTTGCACCACTCGTCGCTGGCAGCGCCTATCATCGGCAGGCTATGACGCACTGCATTCTTCAAGGCAGCCGACCCGAACCCATGAAAAATCTCCCCTCCCGTTTCCGACGTCTCGACGGCGCGCTCGCCGACCTTCCACTCGAGGAGCCGATGCTGCTCACCGAACTCGACGGTTTTTTGACGGCCTTGGTGGTCGGCCCCGACACGATCCCGCAGGCCGAGTGGCTCCAGAGCATCTGGGGTTCGGACGACAGCGTCGACCCGCCGTTCGACGATCCCGCCGACGTCCAGTGGTTCGTCGATGCGGTGATGGCACGCTACGCCGAGATCGTTCGCGACCTGACCCGCGGCAAGCCTCAGCCGATCTTCGACACCGACGACCGCAATGGCGATGTCCTTTGGGAAGCCTGGATCGACGGTTTCGCCGAAGCGGTAGCGCTCAGGCCGGAAAGCTGGACGGCGTTGGGCGACGGCACCGATCCCGATACCGCCGACGCCATGGCGCAGATCATGGCGCTGATCGCGATCGTCACCAACGAGACCACGCTAGACAGCGTAGAGGTCAACGCTCTCGACGCGCATGCCCCGGCGCAGATCGTCGCCGCCGTCTTGAAACTCTATGCAGCGCATTCCCAGAACGCGGGTGCATCATCAGGCACACCGGTGGTCGCCACGCCGACGAAAATCGGCCGAAACGATCCGTGCCCCTGCGGCTCGGGGAAGAAATCCAAACGCTGCTGCGGATAAGGGTGCCGTCCGTCCGGCACCTCGAAGTGGAAACGGCATGCGGCGGAAAAGCTGGTGCCCCCGGCGAGATTTGAACACGCGGCCTACGGTTTAGGAAACCGCAAATCCGTTTATTTCCGGGGTTGCCATATTACTTCGATTTGACCTGAAACCCCCACAAATCAGCCATTTGTCGCAGTTCGATCCCGCGCATCGTAGCGAAACAATCTGTTCCCCCTTGTTTCACTGTTCCCCGATGTATACCCCGAGGGTAGACAGATTGACGGTCTCCGCGACCTTCAATCGGATTACTTGGGGGAGGGAAATAATATGGTCTCGAAGGTTCGGAACGCGACGGAAGCCAAGGCATGGGAGGCCACCGACAAGCGCCAAGAAATCGCGGTCGATGGAACAAAGAACCTTTATCTGGTGATCCAACCTAACCCCAGCGCGAAGAAATCGTGGGCTTGGCGAGCGCGTCGGATCGGGGAGCCGGGGACGGTGAAGGTCACGCTCGGGAGCCTCGACACGCATTCCTTCAAGCAGGCGGTGGATTGGTCGGTGGACCTAACGCGCGCCCGCGATCTGGGGGAGGATACCAAGGCTGCGAAGGCCGAACGGGAAGCGCAGGCCGAAGCTGCCAAGCAGGCTTTGGAGGCAACGCAGGCCAAGACAGCCGATTGGTTTTGGCGCGAGCTTTACCACCCCCGGTTCGTCTCGGTTTTGGAGGACAAGCGCGAAACCGAACGCATGTGGAAGACCGCCATCAAGCCCGCCATCGGTCACCTTCCGCTTGCAGATATCGACCACGATCATCTTGCCAACATGATAGAGAAAGTCCGCACGACCGCTCCCGTCACAGCCAACCGGCTGACCACGATGGTGAAGACGATGTTCAAGCGCTCGGTGTCAAGCCTTCGAACCCAAACCGGGCTCAAGGTCGATCCAGCGCAACATCTGGTGAAGCCGACGAACGAGGATCGAACCCGCAAGCAGCGCGTGTTGGATCGTCGGGAGCTTGGCTACCTGTTGGCGGCGCTCGATGGCTTGAACGGGAAGGGCTACCGCGCGGTCTACGCTCGCGCGCTGAAACTCTGTGCCATGACCGGGGTCCGCATTTCGGAAGCGCTCGAAGCGAGTTGGTCGGAATTCGACCTTGAAGCTGGTCTGTGGTCGATCCCCGATACCCGCACCAAGAATGACCTTCCGCATTTGGTCCCCTTGGTGGGCGAGACTCTCGACTGGCTGAAATCGTTGAAGGCGAAAGCGACCGGCGACTGGGTGTTCAGCACGAACGGAAAAACGCCCCTGACCGGCACCAGCAAGCCACAGGCGGCGATGCTGTCGCGCACATCCGCGCTGGCGGAGCGGGACGGTCTGGAACACGAAGTGTGGAGCGCGCACGCCATTCGCCGCACATTCTCGACGCAGATGTCAGCGATCACTGACGACGATCTGACCCCATCAATTCCGCCCATGGTCGTCGAGGCTCTGTTGAACCACGTCAGCGGGATGAAAGCCGGGGTGGCAGGCGTCTATAACAAGCACGCCTACCTGAAAGAAAGGCGGTCAGCGCTCGTCCTGTGGAACGCCCACCTGAAAACGGTCTTGGCGGAAGAACGGGCGCGGGCGTCAGCAGCGATGAAGGTGGCTGCGTAAAATATACTTTTCTGACCAAGAGGCATCAGGAGCCATCAGGGGGCATTAAATCGGATTAGAAGCGTCAGCGCGGGCAAGAACCGGGTCTTGTCGATTCAGAGATCGCCGGATATTGCCGGAGGCGGGAGGCCACCCCGAAACGAATTTTTCGCCGGAGGTGGGTCCAATGAACCAACATCAAGCATCGGTGCTGAACCGTCTGACCGACAAGGGCGGTCCCGGTTGGACGGTCCTTGCGCTCGCCATCATGTATCGCTGGTCGATTGTCGGGACCATTGGCGGAACAGGTGCGATCGTTGCTGGCGTGAAAGCTCTTGGATGGATTTGATCAGGGTTTCTGGCGACCCTGAATGCGGCCGTATTCATCCGGGAGAACCTTCGACGCTTCCACCGACGCTTCGTCGAATGTCAGCCCGCTATCCATCCCGCGTTTAATCATGACGCGGATGTGGTCGAGGTCTTCTTTTTTCTGTGAACGCTTCGGCATAATGGTCTCCCTAATCGTCAGCGTATGTAACGAGCGTCAGCGGCGTTGAAGGAAGGTGGGTCGTTCGACCAACTTTTCGCGTGTTTTTAATCACAGCCGCGAACCAACTTCGTCTGATCAGCATCGTTAACAAATTTCCCGTTGACGCCGACCCCGCAAAGTGGTCCCACGCCCGTAGGGCTAATCGCCTTTCCTACCACAGCCATAGACCTTTTTTGTAAGGATGGTTGTGTCCAATGAACAAGTTTCAGGCTTTGGTGGAAATCGTGAAAGCGACCCCACCCGAACACCGGTCCCGAAACGCTCTATTTGCCATCGTCGTCGTAGCGCTTCCGGCAACGGCTACCGTTGCGGGTGTGGTGACCGCGCTACTCCGCTGACGCTGTTCTATCGCTGAATGAAGTTCAGGAACCGTCGATACATAGTCCGGTCAGCTTCCCAAGCCGCACGCACCGCAAAGTCGGCGGAACGATGGTAGATAGCGCGATAGATTTCTTTAGCCGCTGCTGCATCATCGCTGGGTAAATCACCAATTTCAGTGGCTTCGACCTTGCCATATTTGATGGCGGTCTCGAACAGAACCAAGTCGTCCTCGATAGCGAGGCATCCACCCCATCGGGCGGATAGTGCTTGATGTTCACTGTATCCGTCTTTCAGATATTCAATCGCATTCAGACGCTCTTGGCGACGAAGGTAGGTTTCATCCTTTCCCTCGCGTTTCAGCACTGCGATGAACATAAAACCTTTGGCGGCAAAATAGAAATCCGGCTGTGGTTTCCGGTTGAAGACAGCATTCAGGATGCCCATCGCTCGCGTCTTTCCTGCGTTGAAGACTGTCCGCCTAACCCCACAGAGGATGGAGCGCTATGTTCCATTTCTGGATAGGTAGGAAACCCACCGGAGGGATTGGTATCGACCTCCGGTGGATCGTCGAGCATGACGCGAAGGAGCAACGCGGCACATTCTTATTTATTACCGCGCCGCGTCAGCCTGACCCGGCTCCGACCCGCAACGCGAACAGCACCGCGTCATCCCTGAATTCCATCGACATCATCGCGTGACCGTCGAGGGTGAACCATAATTCGTGGCGTCCATTTACCGTGTCGGCGATGGCTGACCGCAGCGCTGACGGTAGATCAGACGTCTCCGTGGCGATGGTCGCTCCGGTTAGCGAGACGGGTAGCGCGACCGGGAAGGGCAGGGTGGGGGAACTGTTCAGCAGCCCGTTACTGACCATCGTTGCGCGTTCGATCCGTTTCAGTTCATCGACAAGCTCGGTGCGCGGCTTGCGCGCCATGCTTGCCAAGACCAGCGCCGCCGTAGCCTTCGCCCGCTGCGTTCCCAGATCGTGCGCGGTGCTTGTGATGTCAGCGGTCATCGCGACACCCTCCAAATCAGCGCGTGGAGGTCACACAGCGCCACCACCGCTATTGTCAGTGCGATCTTCCACCCAAGGGTCAGGGCGACTGGTGGGGCTCCCAGCGCGGTTGCGAGGGCGACAAGAATCATGGCGGGTATGATTGCTCGGATGATGGCGGACAGCATTGACGGCTCCTTAAAGAAAAAGACCCGACGCAGTAGAGGTCGGGTCTTCGGTTCTTCACAGGAGTGAATGCTAAAACTCGTCGTCGGTTCTTCTACCACCTCGATAGAAGTATTTAGCTCGGCAGTCCGAACCGGTGCGCCGTCTGATTGTGAGATGAAGCGCGTCGCATTGTGGTGCTACGCAGGAAGGTAGGCGCTCAATGCGGGCAGGAAGGGAGCCACTATCGTCATGTAGCTTGCTGCATTTGTCAGGAAGGCGGTGTAACTCTGTTTGAAGGCGCTGGTATTCTTGCTGGCATTCATCTGTTTAATGAGTTCGAGCAGCGCTTCACGGTCTGTGGCGTTGTCGATGTTATTCGTCACTGCGCTTTGAAGCTGTTCGAATACATCGATTTCGAGCGAGTTCGACGATGCATCAACCCCACCGATCATGGTTCGATTCTGATGTCCATTCTGGTCGCCCTGATGGAAATTGCCGTAGTTCGTAATATGAACATTAGGCGCGACATCAGCCGCTTTTTTCTTTTCTTCCACGCTGAAACTCACTCCTTCTCCGAGAATGCCTTCGGCTTCCAGATCGATTGCCCAATCAAGGACAAGGTTTCGGACGGTATCTACGACGCCGACGAGAACATTCTTGCTGAAATGGACTTTATAGACCTCCCCGGCCCCATTTTTTGCCAGACCCTTTGCAAGCTTCAAATCGATCGGCATAACGATGGTCACGCCTTCTGCGTTAATCAGGGATTCGAGGCTCCCGATGGGTTCACGGAAGAAAGATGTGGACAGCACTGCTATCATATACGGATCGCCGTGCGCCAAGTAGGTGCCACGGTAGGGGGAGTAGCCCATAAGTTGGCCGCTCGCGATCCTGTAGCGAGGAGCGCCGTCATAGTCGCAGGTGAAGCCGTTTAGCTCGCGCTCCACCCATTCGAGCGTGTCGGATAGTTTGAGCTTTGCCGCCGCCAGTTTCACCCGGCGCAATAGGTCCACAACAGGAACGGTGCGATCCAACGCCCCTGCCTGAATTTCCTCAACCAAGCTCAATGCGTTCACTCCCCCGTAGGATGAATAATATAGGAGGGGGGCGTCGAGGCACCAAGCCCGGACGATGCAACGACTTTGCCCTTCAACGCCGGTTCACGAGCACTATATCAAAGTCGTCTCAACGGGGGTGCTTGTGCCAAAAACTACCGAAGAATTGATCGCCGAAATGAAGACGCGTTCTGACACAGCGAACTCTGCGAAAGAAATTGAGCGTCTTGCTTCGGAAAAGGCGCAAGCCGCTGCGGTCGTCGCTAAAGCAAATAATGAACGTGAGTGGGAGCGGATCAAGATGCTCGTGGATAACGAGATTGTTTCACTGAACGAGGCGTTGAGCGCGACAGGGGTCAAGCTGTCGATGCGCGAGCAGCGCAATTCAGCCATGAGCAACGCCCTCCCGATATTTAGAATAAGCGTTGGTGGTAATAAGGATGCGTTTAAGCATCAATATGTTGCTGTATTGAACCGGACCCATGACGGTAAGTTGCATGTGGTCTACCAGAATGACCGAAATCCCGGTTCAAACCCGAGGGTAACCTTCGAACTCGTCACTACGAAGGACACCGAAGTAGGACTGATGTTCAATCGGCTGCTGGAATTAATCAACGAGGATTAGCGTCGTATCCAGTTGCGGGGCATGGTTACAGCCATGGCGTCGGTCAACGGTAAAGGTGGGAGGAGGCTACGAGACCTGCGGTCCCGATGCGCGCACAATCTCGATCGCCTCCTCGACGTGTCCGGTATTGATCCTCATTGTCCACATCAGGGGCCCATCTGGCGTATCCCGGTAAGGCGGGCGATAGAAATGATCGGTGCGTATGTCCGCCAGCTTCGGTGCGCTCCTGATACTGTGATGTTTCAGCACATTGTTCAGGTGGTTCAGCATTACGAGGTCAGGGCTGATCGGGTGTTTTTCCGCCGATGCTTCCAGCAGCACGTCGAACCCGTGCTTTGGTTCGAACATTCCTGTCCAGCTTCGCGCTGATCGCTCCCAGTAGTGGAATGCGCTGGTGATGAACGCCTTGCGCACTTCGCGCGCGGCGTATCCTACCTGAATTTCGGCATGGGCAAGGCTGTGCAGCGTGCTGTGCGTCAGACACCCATCTTCGTCATATTCGTCGTCGTCCTCGCCGCTTTGCATGTAGTTCAGGTATTCCGCACCAGCTTTCCGTTCCGCTTCTCGCAAGGTGGTGATTGACGCTTGGAAGGCATCACGGATGCTGTCGACGCCTGACTGGTAGGCGAACGCGTGGAAGCTGTCGGGGAGTAGGACCATCCGGGGATCATAGGAGCGGCGGGTAAGGGATCAACCGTCAGTGGTCAGTCCTATTCGAAGTCAGTGCAAGCGATCTCGAGAGCAGGGCATCATATCGTCATTTCTTATTACCCCGCCTATGCTCGGGGCAACGGCCCATAAAATGGGTGCGACAAGGGAGCGCCTACTATGATGCTAATAGCCGCGATGATCGCAGGCGCGACCGTCCCAGCGCCGACGCTTTGGCAAAATACGCAGGTGGGGATGACCTACGCAGAAGTAAAGCGAGCGCAGCCAGAAGCGGTCGAGCCAGCAAAGCCCTCGACATTGAATGACGGCGCGTCGTGCCAGTTGTCATTGCCCAAGTTCGAAGTAAACAACGACCCTTACACCGTCTGTTTTTTCTTCAAGAATGGAGCGTTGTCACAGGTCATGCTGACAGCCAACGGCGACCCATATGAATCGCAATTTCGAGGCATCGTCACCGCGTTGCGCGTCAAGTATGGCCCGGAGGTTGACCTACACCAGTCGTCACTTGGGTATGAAGCCGACTGGATGACGAAGCAAGGTGTAAATGTATCCGTCACCTACTTCAACAAGTTGGGAAATCTGCTAAATATAAACTATCAAATTCGACTGGCAAAGGAAGCAGATCGTCTTTAATTAGTGACAGGACATTAGGGAATCTGGTATAAATAAGACTAAGAGCAGATAATACTGTCAAATAGTCCCGACAGATGACGGGGGATGCGCTGTCTACCAGTGCGGTGACTCTCCGGAGATGGCCTTGATTTCCGTGAGACGGGCTTTGCGATTTTAATGAGGGTGGCTCTGACATAGCGTCAACCGCCCGCGTCCACCCGGTCAGAGTTCAACAGGCGGCTTGGTGGACGAAAGCGCAACCGCGCACCCGACGATGGGCAACCCTAACACGGATAAGTCCCAAGTAGAGTGCGGTGGGGGAAGGACAACCGGGCGTCCGCCTTTCCTGCAATCACCGCAAGCCGACAGTTTCAAAACCGCAAGATGAAACCCTTCTACTCCCCTCCACTATTTGAGCATAGGCCCTATAAGGGTCTTGGATATCTGATAGGTCACTGACCCTGTATCCTTTGTATAAGCCTCGAATGGTGGGGGGGAGTAGAGGTGTGTCTTCCGAAGATGAAGCATACAGAATGCTGATCAGATCAGCATTTGAGGATTAACGACAGATAGCTATCTCTCTACCTCCACATAGCTACGCATCTCTTGCACGATTGAGCGTAGCGAATGAGGGCAAGAGAAAAGTAGCAGGTGAATGAGCGAAGCGATTTCACCTACCTGATAGATCAGACATGATCTGCAACGAACGCTTCTACCTTAGCTATCATGTCAACCACATCGTCCTTGGTGAACTTGTTTGGATGACCATGTGCCGCATTGTTCCTTATGTCGGCTAATGCCGTGATGCGCTTGTTGACCAGCAGATTATATATGCCTGCTTTTGTCAGGTCAGCGTTCATCTTATTCAAACTACCCGGTTCAATCCCTGCGTCCTCGCACAATCGACGCATGGTTGTTTCCAGCACCACACCTGCGATGACCGCAGCAGCGACGATGTAGCCCCCCTTCATCAGTTCGTTAGCTTGATCCAACTCGGTGCTGAACACCTCGGCTTGAACCATGCTGCGAACAGAGTTTAGGTAACCGCCGTCAAAGTCTTCCTTTGCGGCGTTGAAGACAGCCCGGACCTGCAATAAGTCCTCATGGCTTGTCGAATAACCCCCTCCCTGTTCCTTGTCGACAAAATCCTTGAAGTGGACAGAGTTTTGCCCACAGGCAGTTGCGAGAAGGTGCCGTGCTTTCGTTTTCCAGTTTGTATATGCCTCGCTATCGACGCGATACCCGCGCGTATATCCACTATCGGAATATGCCTTTGTAGCCTCTACAGCGGCAAGTTGTTCGGTCAGGTCAGCGAAGCGTCTCGATAGTAGCGATATGTTTGCCATATGCTGGTGGTGGGGCGCTACGGCTGCGTCAGTCAAGAGCCTCCCACGCCTTGACACTGACATGCGCTCTGTGGTCGCACCACGGAATAAGCATACTTGGGGACAATGAATGGCCGACGAAGCACTTGCCAAAAAGACTTGTTTTATCGTCGGACCCATTGGGGAAGCCCTGTCGCCAGTCCGCCAACTTGCCGATTGGCTTTTGAAGGGGGTCATTAAACCCGTGCTGGAAGCTGATGAATTTGGCTACAACGTAAAGCGGGCGGATCACGACACGGACCCCGGTTCTATCACCAGCGCTGTTATTGCTGATCTGGTGAACGCCGATCTCGTGATTGCCGATCTGACGGGGTTTAATCCAAACGCGTTTTACGAGCTTGGCATTCGCCATGCGCTTCGAAAGCCTGCGATCCACATAACCGCCGAGCTTGTGAAGTTGCCTTTCGACAATGCCGACCAGCGAACGATCTTCGTCAACATCGCGGACTTTGATAGCGTGGAGGACGCGAAGTCGAGGCTGCGTAGCGCGGTGCGCGCGGTCAACCGAGACGACTATCAGGTGTCCAATCCCGTGGTTCAGGCGGCTGCGGTCAGTGCCTTGAAGGAAAGTGCCGATCCAAAAGATCAGATCATCGCAGGTTTAGAGGAACGCCTTTCACGGTTGGAGCAAGACGGGGCATCACTACGGAATCTTCAAGCGCGTTCTGTGAGGGAGATTAAGTTAAAATCAGGAACCGGGAAGCAGGGTTTTGTTACCTTTGTGAATCAAAATGATCCGTCTATTGCATCGATGCTTGCCGGTCCGTCCGCAGCAGAGTTGCGATTGAAGCTTGCTACCCTTCTCACACCAGAGCAGCGCGCCACACTTGACGTGAATGAGCCGATTAGTGATGAAGCCCTACTCAACCTTTTGAGAGCTTGGAATGTCAAAACGAGCGATGCAGTGGACGAAAAGGATGAGTAATACCGCATGCGCTCAATAGGCTGGCGTGAGTATCACATGGTTACTCACGCCAGCACTTTTAGGTGATTATGATGTCGCCCGTTCCAACATTCGATTGATGATTAGGTCTGCTTGTTCGGAGGTGAACTTCGATGTTTGAAATTTACGTTCTTCGAACGCGTGGTCATTTTCTACTTGGAAAACGGCATTCAGAGTTCCCGAAATAGATGGGACGATCTGAACCTGAACCCGTTCTCGGAGCCCCTGTGAGGTGTTGGTGAAGTGCATCAGCCAATGCTTCAAATTACCTGATCCCGGTGTCTCGTCAGTTTGGGCGAAGACGAGTTCCATGTTTGCGTCAGCAAGTTTGCGATTGACATCGTCCACCACAATATCGAGCAAATTCCGAGCCTTGTCCCAGTCGTCGGTGGCCCATATCAGTTCGGCGCGTTCCTTTTGAAGCGCGAATGCAACTTCATCGTTCTTTTTCAGTTGTTCGGCATCGCGATGCGCCTTGGCCTGCTTGATGTCATTGATCAGATCATCGGTTGATTTCGGCATATGTTCCTCCGTTGCGAACAGGGGATATGGGGTTCCTCGAACCCGTTTTCAGAGGCTGGTCTTGTCAGGAGCACGGGCCATGCTCCATCAAGTGCGTATGCCGACATAGAGACGTCCTCTCGTGTTCGCGTGAATTTCGTCAGATTGGAGCTTTGCGTGGTCTACATCAACGAAATTAAAGACGAAGAAAAGATTGCTCTCGAAAGAATTCGTGGTGAAATTCTTGGTATTATTGGAAAGAGGTCAGAGCAGGAAACAAACGCCCTTAACCGACTGGTGACATTCATGGGTATCATATCGTCAGGATCGACGATCGCGATACTGGGTTTTATCGGTCAGCAGTCGAAGACCGGGATTCCGGCGTTTGCGCTTTTGGCATTCGCCGCCTTTGCATCTTCATTGCTATCATTTGCCTATTTTCTGTATTCGCAATTCCAACTGCACAGTGCGAGGTGGGCGTTGTATGCAAATACGGCGGAAGCTTTTTTCACTCGCGGCGCAGAATTGGAAGACGTGGTGGAGGCGGGCAGCGCGCTGACTTCCAAGTGGACCTATCGTCGTCTATTTTGGATTCCGTTTCTATTGCTCGGTCTCGGATTTATCTTGAGTGGTAGCGCGTTGTGGGAGGTCGGTCATGTCGGGACGAGCGCCATTGACGATGGCGCAAAGGCAGTCATTCAAAAGAAGTAGCCTTGCGCGGTAGACGGCTAATCTCCGTCTGGCTTGTTAATCCGCGCTATTCTGTTTCCAGTAACGCTGTCGGAGGTAGCGCGCCAAATCTTGATATCCTTCGTTCCCGTCATGTCGATAGTTGTCTATGGGGGTGTTGTCCGATGCGTCTTCGTTATCGGAATCCCAAAGCTTTGCCTCCCTGAAACGGTCGTATGCCGCGCGCAGTGTGGCCGCGAACATATCGATTCGCTCGTGGGTCTCGGGATTTAGAAAAATAGTCCCTTGGGCCATTGCGCGATTGAGATTTACCACTGCCTCGGTGGCATCACGCAACCTCTGCCATGATTGCAATTCGGCATAGTGAGTTGTTCGCTCAAAAGCCGATTTGGTAAGCGTGGCCGGCAGGCCGCAGATTACGCGGCTTGCGCCACTCGCTCTGCGGTTTGCGCGGACCAGTTCCAGGGCATGAGTTCGTCCCATCGC
>NZ_QAYE01000004.1 GCF_003053745.1 Sphingomonas faeni
GAAGGACATATGAGAACGACTTAGCTTTAAACGATACTCCGAACCCTTGAGGAGCCCGGAAACCGCAAGCCGCCGCCCACATGTCCCTTCATCTTTACCTACAATGTCAAAGAGCCGACAAAAATACCGACACTCGCATAACCCTCTCTTCCGAGAAAGCTTGGAGCATCTGGTTTTCTTGCGACCGCCGCAGAAGCCGGTGAGGCACTCCGCTGCGGTGACACCCCTCTAGGCGGGGTTCCGATTCGCGTCAAACACAATCTTTCACATTTGTGGCAATTTTCTCGGATTGGCGCGTTTAGGACGCCCCACCCCTTCCAAGCCGCTGATCACACTACGTTCGACGACCACGTCCCGCGCCTTTGCCGCTGCACGTCACGTCCGACGCCTTGGCTCGATCGTCTCTACGTCATCGCCTTAAGCGATTGTGAAGGCCATTACCGCTACATGCCCGATACGATGGACACCGTGAGCCCCGCACCTGTCGCCGCCACTCCCGTTCCCCGCGAGCCGAGTTCGCTCGCCGGACAGGTACGTAGCGCGTTGATCTGGCGGTCGGGGAGCCAGATCGTCGCGCAGCTCGTGCAATGGAGCGCCACCTTCCTCGTCATTCGTATCCTGGCACCGTCGGATTACGGCCTGTTCGCGATGTGCCAGGTCATCCTGACCTTCATGGGGATGCTCAACGGCTATGGCCTCGCCAGCGGATTGATCCAGCAGAAGACGATTACCGAGCGCGAAGTTCGCCAGCTGTTCGGCATGCTGATTCTGCTTAACGTCACGCTGGCGATCATACAGGTATCGTTGGCGCCGCTTGCGTCAGCCTATTACCGGCAACCGATCGTCGGTGACATGCTCCGGGTACAGGCGCTGCTGTATCTGACGACGCCTTTCATCGCGCTGCCGTACGCATTGCTCTCCAGGGCGATGGACTTTCGCCATCAGGCGAAGGCCAACATCACCGCGTCGATCGCCTCCGCCAGCGTTGCCTTGGGTGGCGCGCTGTACGGTCTTGGGGTCTGGACGCTCGTGATCGCGCCGATCGTGCTGTTCAGCGTGCGCGGCGCGATGATGACGTGGAGCGCGCGGTCCCTCGTATGGCCGAGTTTCGACTTTCGCGGTGCTGGGACGATCGCGCGCTATGGCGGGGTGATGGCGGCGGGGCAACTGTTCTGGTTCCTGCAAAGCGAGACCGACGTGTTCATCGCCGGGCGCAGCTTCTCCGCACACACATTGGGAATCTACACGACGAGCCTGTTTCTGACGCAGATCTTCGTCTCGAAGTTCGTGCCACCGCTGAACGAGGTCGCCTTCTCCGCCTATGCGCGGATGCAGGCCGATCCCGATGCGATCGGGCGGGCGTTCGTGAAGGGCGTCCGGATGGTGATGATCGTAGCGATGCCGTTCTACATGGGGCTGGCCGCGACTGCCGAGCCGCTGGTACTCACCGTGCTGGGCGACAAATGGCGCGAAACGGCGCCGATCGTCCACCTGCTCGCGCTGGCGATGCCGTTCATGACGTTGCAGGTGCTGTTCACGCCGGCGTCCGATGCGCGCGGCCGACCAGGGATCGGCGTCCAGAACGGCGCGGTGGGGGCGTTGATCCTGACCACAGCATTCCTGGTCGGTGTCCAGTGGGGGCCGACCGGGATGGGCGTGGCGTGGATCGCGGCCTATCCCCTTTACCTCGGGATCAGCGCTTGGCGGACGCTGCCGGTGATCGGCGTGCGCGCGCGCGACGTGGCACGCGCGGTCGCGTCGCCGGCACTGGCAGCGATCGCGATGGCGCTGATCGTCGGGCTGGTGGATCGCGCATTGCCACCGCTCGACGCGCACTGGCGGCTGGTGGTGCTCGTCGCGATCGGCGCGGCGGTCTATGCGGCGTGGATGCTGGTCTTTGCGCGGGCGACCGTGCGCGAACTGATCGCCGTTGCGCGGAAGCAGCCGGTCGCCGCCTAGTTACGCGGACTGGATATATTCGCGCATCGCCGCAGCATCGGCTTCGATCCGATCGATGCGGTATTTGACCAAGTCGCCGATCGAGACGAACCCCACCAGCGTGTCGCCGTCGATCACGGGCAGGTGACGAATCCGTCGCTGGGTCATCAGTGACAGCGCACCGATCGCCGATTCATTAGGTCCGATCGACTTTACCGCGGTGGTCATCACGTCGCCGATCCGCCGTTCGAGCGCCGCTGCGCCATCCGACTGCAGGCAGTGGATGACGTCGCGTTCGGAGAATATCCCGACGACCTTGCCGCCATCGAGCACCGGCGCCGCGCCGATCCGCTTCTCCGCGAGCAGGGCCACCGCCTGGGCCACGGTGGAGTCGGGGGTCAACGACTGTATGTCGCCCTTGTCCTTCAGGATCGCCGCGATCGTCATCTTCGCCTCTCCTCAACTGCGTATGTTGCGCTTGGCTTGAGGAAACCATGTTTGCGCGGCAATGTGAAGCGATGACCGATCGACTGCCTGAACCACCGGCTGGGTTGGACGACCCGCATTACGCTGCATTCGCCTGGGCGCGGTTTCGCGGGATCATGGCGTGGATGGTGCTGGCGGCGGCGATATGCGTCGCGGCGATCATTGCGGCGATGGCGCATGTGCAAGGGCCGCTGCATCTTGTGACGATGCTGGCGGTGATGGGCGGGGTCGGCGGATCGGTGATGATGGCCGGACTGTTGATGGGGCTCGCATTCCTTAGTTCGGGAAGCGGGCATGACGAGAACGTGACGCGGCTCGATTGAGCGGGCTGCGCTAATATAGTCGGGCATGAAAAAGGCCGGTGTCGCGTTAAGCGGCACCGGCCTTTTCAGGTCTTGGCGAAACCCCGGAGGAGTCCGGGATGGCGGCTTCAGCCTGCGACCTCGTCCGGTACCGCACGAACGCGGCGACGGCGGGGCTTTTCTTCGGGCGCAGCATCGGCGGCGGGCGAGTCCTTCGCAGGTGCTGGCGCCGGTGTTATTGCCGAGATCCCGAGCGATGGCGGCAGGCGGTCCGCGTCGAATGCGGTCGGTGCCGCATCTTCGGTCGCGCCCTGGTCCTGAGCGACGGGTGCGTCGAGGCTGCGATCGCGGCGCGGGCGACCGCGACGGCGGGGCTGCTCCTCGGTCGCTGCGACAGGCGCGGCGGTCTCGACGGCTTCGGTCGGCTGGGCCGCCTGCTCGGGGGCTTCGGTTACCGAGCGGACCGCATCGGCTTCGGAGTCCTGGTTGGCGTTGGCGACCGGCGCGCTCACGCGGGGCGTGCGGCGGATCGTCTCGCGCTGCGGCGCATCGCGGTAATCGCTGCGGGGCTCGCGGACCTGCTCGTCGCGCGGCTGGGTCTCGCGTGCCTGTGCCTCGCGGGCCTGATCCTGCTCTTCGCCGTTGCGGTCGTCGCGGGGCTGAGCATCACGCGACTGGGCATCACGCGGTTGGGCGTTGCGCTGGTTGCGCGGATTGTCGCCCCGGACGCGGTCTTCGCGCTGCCCATCGTTACGCGCCTGAGCGTCGTTGCGCTGACCCTCATTACGGGGGCCATCGTTACGCTGGCCCTCGTAGCGGTTGTTCTCGTACCGCGGACGATCTTCACGCTGAGGGCGGTCCTCGCGATTCTGAGTGTCACGATTCTGACGGGGCGCGTTCTGGTACTGGCCGTTCTGCTGGCCACCGTTCTGCTCGCCACGAGGCTGCTCGGGCGTACCCTGCTGCTCGCCGGAGCGGATCGGTTCGCCCTCGTCGCCGTAATCGTCGTCGCCGTCGAGATCAAACGGCTGCTGGCGGCGTGGCTGCTGCTGTGCCTGCGGCTGGCTCTCTTCGAAGCGGGCACGGGTTTCGCTCAGGACGCGGAAATAATGATCCGCGAACTGGAGGTAATATTCGATGTTGACGCGGTCGCCCTGTTGCTGCGCGTCGCGTGCGAGGTTCTTGTACTTCTCGTACAGCTGGCTCGCGTTGCCGCGCGCGCGGCTGTCGATGCGGTTGCCGGTGTCGCGACCACCCTGGCCGCCGCCGCCACCCTGGCGTTGACCGCCACCACTACCGCCGCCGCCATTATTATTGTTGCCACGACCGCGACGGCGGCCGGCTTGCCGGTTGTTGATCAAGCTTGTGTCCTCAGTCGTCGAACCAAAATCTGGTCGTGCTCCGAAATGCGGTGCAAACCCCCGTCGCGCACCGACGATCTAGACGAGATCGGTGCGTCGAACTTGCCAGGGCCGCCGGACTGCAGCGACCTCAAAGCGAAGGATGCGGGTCATCGCTCTAAACCGACCAATCGTCGAGAGTGCGTGCCCCTGCCCGCGTGATAGCGGCCGCAAGGGACCTACTACAAGCGAAATGTGAGGTTTAGCGCCATATTGTTCAAGTCGCGGGGGCGTGGGTTGCCACTAACGCACGCGCGTTGCCGCCATAGTCGTGGTGGAGCGCGACGTGCAGGCCCTGCGCTTCGAGCAACGCGGTGACGGGGGCGGCCTGCGTCGAGCCGATCTCGATCACCGCCGCGCCGCCGGGGGCGATCAAGGCGGGGAGTTGTTCGGCGAGGATGCGGTAGTCGTCTAGCCCGTCTGCGCCGGCGAAGAGCGCGGCGTGGGGTTCGTGGTCGTGGACTTCGGACGGGAGCTGTTCGGCGGTGGCGATGTAGGGGGGGTTGGCGAGGATCAGGTCGAACTGGCCGACGATCGCGCTGGCCCAGCTGGAGCGGATGAACTGCGCGCGGTCGGCCATGCCTAGGGTTGCGGCGTTGGCGCGGGCGTAGGCGAGCGCTTGGGGGGAATAGTCTACGCCGAGGCCTTGCGCTGGCCATTCGTCGAGCGCCGCGAGGAGCAATGTGCCGGGTCCGGTGCCGAGGTCGAGTATCGTTGCGGGGGCACGGCCTGCGAAGTGCGCTTGGGCTGCGATCAGGAGCGTTTCGCTGTCGGCGCGGGGGACGAGTGCGCCAGGGCCGACGGCGAGGTCGATCGACCAGAAGCCGCGGGAGCCGGTGATGTAGGCGATCGGCTCGTGGTTGAGGCGGCGGTCGACGAACGCGGCGAAGGTGTCGGGGACGGTGTAGCGATCGGGGTCGAGGAGGATCGCGTTGCGCTCGACGCCGAGCGCGTGCGCCATCAGGAGTTCCGCGTCGAGGCGGGGGGTGGCGGAGAAGGTGAGGCGCGCAGCGGCGGTGGCGAGGGCTGCGCTTACCCCCCCGCCCGCTTGCGGGAGGGGGTTGCGGGGTGGGCACGCGCTCACCGCGGACGCACCGGTTGCGATGGATCGGAAGACCCGAACGCAACGCCCGTCTGGAACCGGCCGCGAGCCCACCCCCCGGCCCCCTCCCGCTTGCGGGAGGGGGGGAAGTAGGCGGGCTCAGCCATCCAGCTGCGCCAGGCGGTCCGCTTCGTCCTGCGCGACCAGCGCGCCGATCAGTTCGTCCATCTCGCCCGCGACGATCTCGGGCAGGCGGTGCAGCGTCAGGTTGATGCGGTGATCGGTGACGCGGCCTTGCGGGAAATTGTACGTCCGGATCCGCTCAGACCGGTCGCCCGAGCCGACCATCGACTTCCGCGCGCCCGCGCGCTCGGCATGCAACCGGTCGCGTTCCGCCTCGTACAGCCGCGTCCGCAACACGCGCAGCGCCTTGGCCTTGTTCTTGTGCTGCGACTTCTCGTCCTGCTGGATCACCGTCAGCCCGGTCGGGATGTGGACGATCCGCACCGCCGAGTCCGTCGTGTTGACCGACTGCCCGCCCGGCCCCGACGAGCGATAGACGTCGATGCGCAAGTCCTTGTCGTCGATCTTGACGTCGACCTCCTCCGCCTCGGGCAGCACCGCGACGGTCGCCGCCGAGGTGTGGATCCGGCCGCCGGCTTCGGTGGTCGGCACGCGCTGGACGCGGTGGACGCCACTCTCGAACTTGAGCTTGGCGAACACGCCCTGGCCGGTGACGCTGGCGACGACTTCCTTGAAACCGCCCGCGTCGGACGACGATCCGGAGATCATCTCGACCCGCCACCCTTGAGATTCGGCATAGCGCTGGTACATCCGGAACAGGTCGCCCGCGAACAGCGCCGCCTCGTCGCCACCGGTGCCGGCGCGGACCTCGAGCATCGCCGAACGCTCGTCGGCGGAATCGCGCGGCAACAGCGCGAGCGCGAGTTTTCGGTCCGCGGTTTCGAGCAGCGTGCGGTTCTCGTGCAACTCGTCGGACGCCATTGCGCGGAGTTCGTCGTCGGCATCCTCGGCCATGAACGCGAGGCTCTCCGCCTCCTGTCGCAACCGGCGCACTTCGGTGGCGGCTTGGGCGACGGGTTCGAGCTCGGCATATTCCTTCGACACCGCGACGAAGCGGTCGGAGGGGAGATCGCCGGTCGACATGAGCGCCTGCAGCTCGTCACGCCGCGCCTCGATCGCGCGGATGCGGTCGGGGGAGATCTGAGTCACAGCTTCTTTTCTCGAAGCAGCACAAGCCCGTCGGACCCGACCGGCGTACTGACTTCAAATGCATCACGTAACGCAGCAAAAATTCGCGCCGTTAGCTTACCATCAATTTCGACACCATCTGTCCCGAGGGAATATCGGATCGTGGCAATGACTGGGTCATTTAAGGCCAAATCTTCGGCGGTGAGAACGTCATTGGGTTCCCAGCGCCTCAAATTAAGTCGCGCTATGACATTCGCTTTGTTAGCAAGTTCGAACTGGCGCTTCGGTTTGCCCTTAAACGGGCCCGCAAACGATATGTTCGCCCGCCGTAGCGACGTAGCTATTTTGATCAGCGCTGCTTCCGAGCGACTGCTATCATCAATCAGGCCAACCTGAGGTCGGTCAGCCTCTTCCAGCTCGCAAAGCCACATCAACCGCTCGACGCCAGCGGCCCAGCCGACGCCGGCCGTATCCGGCCCACCGAGCGAGCCGATCAGCCCGTCATATCGCCCGCCCGCCAGCACGGTCCCCTGTGCACCCAGCCGGTCGGTCACGAACTCGAACGCGGTGTGGCGGTAGTAATCGAGGCCGCGGACTAGGCGCGCATTGCGCTCCCATGCGACGCCCGCCGCATCGAGCCCGGCCGTCACCGCCTCGAAGAACGCGCGCGCCTCGGGCGTCAGATACGCATCGATATCGGGCGCGCTGTCGGCGATCGGGCGGTCGCGCGGGTCCTTCGAATCGAGGATCCGCATCGGGTTCTTTTCGAGCCGCGTCAGGCTGTCCTCGGACAGTTCCCCGCGGTGCGCCTCGAAATGCGCGACCAGCGCCTCGCGCCAGGCGTCGCGCGTCGCCGCGTCGCCCAGCGTGTTGAGCTGCAACGTCACGCCCTCGGAAATGCCGAGTTCGCGCAGCAACTGGTCCGCCAGCACGAGCAGTTCGACGTCCGCCGCTGGTTCAGCCGCACCGATCACCTCGGCGTCGATCTGGTGGAACTGGCGGAAGCGCCCCTTTTGCGGGCGCTCGTAGCGAAACACCGGGCCGCTGGTGGTGAGCTTCAGCGGCGCGAACTGCTGCCAGCCTTCGGTCAGGTACGCGCGCGCAATGCCGGCGGTGAACTCGGGCCGCAGCGTCAGCGAATCCCCGCCGCGATCCTCGAACGTGTACATCTCCTTCGACACGACATCGGTCGTCTCGCCGAGCGAGCGCGCGAACACCGCGGTCGACTCGAACACCGGGATGTCGATGCGCTGGAAGCAATACAGCGCCCGCACCCGTTCGAACGTGGCAAGGACGTGAGCGAACCGGCGCTGCTCGTCGCCGAAAATGTCCTGGGTGCCACGGATGCGGCGCGGGGTTTCTGTCTTGGCCATGATGCGCGCGTATCTAGGCGACGTGCCCACGAAGCGCTAGCGCTGTGGCATGACTGAAAAAGCCAGATATTGGGGTCTCGGCCAACGCGTTGCCCCGCCGCGCTTCATCCTGTTCGTGCTGGTCTTCGCGATCGGGCTGGCCACGCTGATCCCGCGGTTCGGGCTCGGGCGGGGCACGATGGCGGCGTTCGACGTCGCCGCGGTCGTGTTCCTGATCGCGGTGTCGACCTTGTTCCGCAACGCCACCGCCGCCCGAATGCGTCGCGCGGCGGAAGAGAACGACGCCAACCGCGCCGTGCTGCTCGGGTTCAGCGGCACGATCATGCTGGTCATCCTGGTCGCGGTCGCCAAGGAATTGCAGGGCAAGAACGACGCGGTCGGGATCGCGCTGACGATCACGACGCTGGCGCTCGCGTGGCTGTTCTCGAACATGATCTACACGCTGCATTACGCGCATCTCTATTATGTCGACGATCCGGATGGGAAGGACGCGAAGGGCCTCGATTTCCCGAGCTGCGACGAGCCCGATTACTGGGACTTCGCCTATTTCGCGTTCACGCTGGGGATGACGTTCCAGACCTCGGACGTCGAGATCACGTCGCGCCGGGTCCGCAAAGCCGCGCTCGGCCAGTGCATGGCGGCGTTCGTGTTCAACATCGGCGTGCTCGCGTTCACGATCAACGTGCTCGGGAGTGCTGGCTGAGGGTACCGGGTAAAGGACTGGACGGCTGCCCTTTATCGCGATTACACCTCGGGTCATCGTCTCTTAGCCGGAAGGCCCTTCCTTGATCCGCAAGCTTATCGTCGCATCCCTGCTCGCGTCCGCCGCCCCCGCAATCGCGCAAGTCCCTGCGGGCAACACCGCGCCGCAGCCGGTGCCGTTCGTCGACACCATTCCCGACGCGGTCGACGCGCCCTATCCCGGCACGCTCCTGCTCGACGTCGACGCGACCGACACCGAGCGCGGCATCTTCCGCGTGAAGGAGACGATTCCGGTCGCCAAGTCCGGCCCGATGGCGTTGCTCTATCCGAAGTGGCTCCCCGGCGCGCACTCCCCGCGCGGCGAGATCGAGAAGCTCGCCGGTCTCGTGATCCGCGCGAACGGCAAGATCCTCCCCTGGACGCGCGATCCGGTCGACGTGTTCGCGTTCCATATCGACGTGCCGACCGGCGCGAAGACCGTCGTCGCCGAATTCCAGTTCATCTCGGCGACCAAGGGCGACCAGGGCCGCATCGTGATGACGCCGACGATGGTCAGCCTCCAACCGAACCTCGTCAGCCTCTACCCGGCGGGCTATTTCACGCGTCAGATCCCGATCAAGATGACCGCGACCTATCCCGCTGGCTGGACCGCGGCGGGCGCGGTGCCGGCCAAGGTGGCGGGCTCGACCTACAGCTACGACACGACCAACTACGAGATCCTCGTCGATTCGCCAACGCTCGCGGGCAAGTACGGCAAGGTCTGGCCGCTCTCCCCCCGCGTCGATCTCAACGTCTTTGCCGACAGCCCCGACCAGCTCGCCGCCAAGCCCGAGCAGATCGACGCGCACAAGCGCCTCGTCGACCAGGCCGCCAAGACGTTCGGCGCGCAGCATTACGATCATTACGAATTCCTGCTGTCGATCACCGACCAGCTCGGCGGGATCGGGCTGGAGCATCACCGCAGTTCGGAGAACGGCGTCCGTCCCGGCTATTTCACCGAATGGGAAACCGGCGCCGCCGCGCGCAACCTGCTGCCGCACGAGTTCACGCACAGCTGGGACGGCAAGTTCCGCCGCGGCGCCGACCTGTGGACGCCGGACTTCCGCACGCCGATGCGCGATTCGCTGCTGTGGGTCTACGAAGGCCAGACGCAGTTCTGGGGCTATGTGCTCCAGGCGCGGTCGGGGCTGGTCAGCAAGCAGGACACGCTCGACGGTTACGCCTCGATCCTCGGCATCTACGACACCGCGAAGGGTCGCGAATGGCGGCCGCTGATCGATACGACCAATGATCCCGTCATCTCGGCACGGAAACCGAAGGGCTGGACCAGCTGGCAGCGGTCGGAGGATTACTACAACGAAGGCCTGATGGTCTGGATGGAGGTCGACGCGATGCTCCGCCAGAAGTCGAACGGGACCAGGTCGATCGACGATTTCGCCAAGGCCTTCTTCGGCGTGCGTGACGGCGATTACGGCGAGCTGACCTACACCTTCGCCGACGTCGCGAAGACGCTGAACGGCATCGTCCCCTATGACTGGGCGACGTTCCTCAACACGCGCCTAACCGAGACGGGCAAGCCCGCGCCGATCAACGGCTTCGCGATGAACGGCTACAAGCTGGTCTACGGCCCCGAGCAGAGCCCGTATCTGAAGCAGGCCGAGAAAACCCGCGGCACCGACGTCAGCTATTCGCTGGGCATGGTGATCAACAAGGAGGGCGTGGTCACGTCGTCGATCTGGGACAGCCCCGCGTTCAAGGCGGGCCTCGACGTCGGTACCGAGATCGAAGCGGTCAACAGCGAGACCTATTCGTCCGACCGGATCAAGGCGGCGATCCTGGCCGCTAAGGGCACGAAGGTGCCGATCCGTCTGACTGTAAAGAACAATGACCGTTTCCGCGACATCTTGCTCGATTACCATGACGGCCCGCGCTATCCGCAGCTACAGAAGGTGGGTACAGGTGACGGCGGACTGGACAAGCTGCTGACGCCGCGCTGACCAGAGACTAATCCAACGTGGTGCCGGCCGCTCCCCAGACGAGGAGCGCCGGCATCTTCATATCGAAAGGACCGCCATGCGTATCGACCTCATCCCGACCGGCAAGAACCCGCCCGAGGATTTGAACGTCATCATCGAAGTGCCGACCGGCGGCGAGCCCGTGAAGTACGAGTTCGACAAGGCCAGTGGCGCGCTGTTCGTCGATCGCATCCTGCACACGCCGATGCGCTATCCCGCGAACTATGGCTTCGTGCCGCACACGCTGAGCCCCGATGGCGATCCCTTGGATGCACTCGTGATCGCACGCTCGCCGTTCATCCCGGGCTGCGTCGTCCGCGCCCGCCCGATCGCGGTGCTGAACCTGGAAGACGAAGCCGGCGGCGACGAGAAGCTCATCTGCGTTCCGGTCGACGCCGTGTTCCCGTATTACGCCAACATCGGCGAGCGCGGCGACATGCCCGAGATCGTGTTCGAGCAGATCGAGCATTTCTTCACCCACTACAAGGACCTCGAGAAGACAAAGTGGGTCCGCGTCGGCAAGTGGGGTGATGCCGAAGAAGCCAAGCGCGTCACGATCGAGGCGATCGAGCGCTACAACGCCGAGAAGGCCAAGGGCAAAGAGCCGATGAACGCGGACGACACCGCAGGACGCTGATAGCATGACGACGGCGTCTCGTTCGTTCGACGGCATCCGCGTCCGCGCGGCGCAGATCGGATTGTACGAGACGCCGATCCTGCACGGACGGCTGGCCGACGCCGCCGCCCTGACTGCGGCATTGCGCACCGCGATCCTCGATCGCTACGCCGCCGCGCCCAGCTTGGCTCGATCGAATGTCGGTGGCTGGCATTCCGCTACCGACATGCTCGACTGGGGCGGGCCGGCAGCGGTCGCGCTCGCCGATATCGCGGTAAAGATGGCGAAGCGCGCCTCGCATTTCGATGGGCGCGATGCGGCGACCGTCGAGTGGACCGTCAAGATGTGGGCGAACGTCTCGCCGCCCGGCGCGCTCAACATGAGCCACGCGCATCCCGGCGTTTTGTGGGCCGCTGTCTATTATATCGACATGGGCACCCCGCCTGCGGAGGGCGAAGCGGGCGGCGAGCTGTTCTTCGAGGACCCGCGCTTCCCGGTGCCGTTCATGCGGCTGCCGGGGTTTCGCCTCGTCGGGATCGACGGCCAGCCGCAGCCCATCGAACGCCGCCTGCCGACCGAGGCGGGCGACTTGATCCTGTTCCCCGCCTGGCTCCGCCACGGCGTCCGGCCGCACTTGGGCACAGGCGACCGCATCTCAATCGCAATGAATATCGACGTGAAGGGCTAGGCGGGCGCAACGGACAATCCTCCCCCGCAGGGGGAGGTGGCTGGCACTTGCCAGACGGAGGGGGAGGTAAGCGCCGACCGACGTTCCGTGTCCTCCCCCTCCGTCACCTGCGGTGACACCTCCCCCTGGCGGGGGAGGATCGTTTGCTGCCCTACCGACCCGCGAGCTTCACCAAAGCATCCCCCGACATCCGCTGGATCGTCCAGTCGTCCATCCCGACCGCGCCGACTTTCCGATAGAACGCGATCGCGTCGGCGTTCCAGTCGAGCACCGACCATTCGAACCGCGCACAGCCGCGATCGAGCGCCATGCCGGCCAGATGCGCCAGCAGCGCGCCGCCGACCCCCTGCCCGCGCGCTTCCGGCGTCACGTAGAGATCCTCGAGGTACAGCCCGCGCTTGCCCGTCCACGTCGAGAAATTGTGGAAGAACAGCGCGAACCCGAGCGGGCCTTCCGCGGTCTCCGCGATCAGAGCCTCCGCGGCAGGCCGCTCCCCGAACAACGCCTCCGCCAGCATCGGCTCGGTCGCCTCGACCGCATCCGGTTCGCGTTCGAACGCGGCGAGTTCGCGGACGAAGCGCAGGATCGTGCCGACATCGGCAGCGGTGGCGGAACGGATGACGGTCATGCACTAGCCTCGATCGATGTCTGCGCGATGTCACGCCGCCGCGCCGCGTACAGGCACGCGACGACGATGATCGCCGCGCCCGCCAGCGTGAACGCCGATACCCGCTCGCCGAACACCAGGAAACCCAGCACGGCGGCATAGACGAACGAGGTATATTCGGTGGTCGCGAGAAACCCCGTATCGCCGTGCGCATACGCCCAGCCGAGTAGCCACAGCGATGCGGTCGCGAGCCCGGCGGCGAGTATGAGCTTAGGCAACTGCGCCGCTTCGGGCACCACCACCAGCCACGGCGCGGCGAGCGCCAGCGTCGCAGTGATGACGAGCGCCTGGAAGAATGCGATCTCCCCCGGCCGCGCCGCCTGGCTCTGCAGCCGCGCGATGACGAGGTTCACCGCGTACAGCACTGCCGAACCAAGGATCGCGAGCGTCCCGTGGAACGTCTCGGGTTCCGGCACCTCGCGTCCCTGCCCGATCATCACCACCAGCACGCCACCCAGCGCGGCGATCGACGCGACGAAGGTCTTCCACCCCACGCGCTCGCCCAGTGTAACCGCCGCGAGCAGCAATGCGAGGATCGGCGCGATGTAGGTCAGCGAAATCGCCTGCGCCATCGGCACACGCGCGAGCCCCCAAAAGAACAGCACCGCCATCGCCGTCGTCACCAACCCGCGCGCCAGATGCAGCTTCAACGCGCGCCCGCTCGGCCGTCCGCTCTTCCCGAGCTTCCACGCGACCGCACCGAGACCGACGCTGATCATCTGACGCCACAGCAGCGCGTTATAGACGCCGATCGCCAGCACGAGCGACTTCATTACCGCGTCCATCATCGAGAACAGTCCGATGCCGAGCGCGGCGATCGCGAAGGCCAATGCTGGGGAAACGACGCGGTTCGTCACCGGACTAGACCGCATCGTGAACGGTCAATGTTCGGATCATCCTCATGCGGTCCGCTTAACCCGCATCCTATCGCGACGCCATCGCCGGTAACCCTGGACTCCCGCTTTCGCGGGAGAACGAGAAGGGCCGCGTCCACACGGCGTCATCCTGACGAAAGTCAGGATCCAGGGTAACGAACGTTGCCCCTCATGGCTCTGGATCCTGACTTTCGTCAGGATGACGGGGTACGGTGGTAGCCCCTATTCGGCCGCTACCGGCACCAGCGCCGCCATCGCCTCGTCCGCTGCGTCGATCTCGGCCGCTTTCGCCTCGACCAGCCGGACGATGTGGTCGACCATGTCAGCGTCCTGGACGTGGTGATCGGTGACGCCCGACAGATACACCATGTGCTTGCCGTTGCCGCCGCCGGTGATGCCGATGTCGGTCTCACGCGCTTCGCCCGGACCATTCACCACGCAGCCGAGCACCGACAGGGACATCGGCGTGCGGATATGCTGCAACCGTTCCTCCAGCGCCTGCACGGTACGGATCACGTCGAAGCCCTGGCGCGCGCACGACGGGCACGACACGACGCGGACGCCGCGATTGCGGATGCCGAGCGCCTTGAGGATCTCGAAGCCGACGCGGACTTCCTCTTCCGGCTCGGCCGAAAGTGAGACGCGGATCGTGTCGCCGATGCCGTACCAGAGCAGGCTGCCCATCCCGATCGCCGACTTGACCGTACCGCCGACGAACCCGCCCGCCTCGGTGATGCCGAGATGCAGCGGGCAATCGACCTGTTCGGCGAGCTGCTGGTACGCGGCCACCGCGAGGAACAGGTCGGAGGCCTTCACCGCGACCTTGAACTCGTGAAAGTCATGGTCCTGCAACAGCTTGATGTGATCGAGCGCCGACTCGACCAACGCATCGGGGCACGGCTCGCCGTATTTCTCGAGCAGATGCCGCTCGAGCGACCCCCCGTTGACGCCGATTCGGATCGCGCAGCCATTGGACTTGGCTGCATCGACGACTTCCTTCACGCGCGCCGCCGAGCCGATATTGCCCGGGTTGATCCGCAGACAGGCCGCGCCGGCGTCCGCCGCTTCGAGCGCACGCTTGTAGTGGAAATGGATGTCCGCGACGATCGGCACGCGGCTGGCGCGGACGATCTGCTTCAGCGCGGCGGTCGATTCGACGTCGGGGCAGCTGACGCGGATGATGTCGACGCCCGCGTCTTCGCAGCGGCGGATCTGGTCGACCGTCGCGCGCACGTCGTCGGTCGGGGTGTTGGTCATCGTCTGCACCGTGACCGGCGCATCGCCGCCGACGGGGACGTTGCCGACCATGATCTGGCGGCTCTTGCGGCGGGTGATATCGCGCCAGGGACGAAGGGACATGGAGATTCCTCGGGAGTTCGAGGCCTATATAGCGACTCGCGCGCTGGAACGGAACATCGCTGGCCGGAGTAGCGATCGTCGGCCATAGCGGCGCACGGCTTTAGGAGCGAACGCGATGACCCTGTCCCTTTACGATGCGACGATTCCCTCGAACCTCCAGATTCTCCGCGCGGTCGACGCGCTGCTCGACAAGGCGGAAGCGTTCGCTGTCGAGAAGGGTATCGACCCCGCGACGCTGATCGATGCGAAGCTTGCCGACGACATGCTGCCGTTCGGCTACCAGGTAAAGGCGTGCGCCGGGCATTCGGTCGGTGGGATCGAAGGCGTCCGCGCTGGTACCTTCGCGCCCGATCGCTCGGCTTGGCCGACGGATTTCGCGGGGCTCCATGCTTTGATGCGTGACGCAATCGCCAAGCTGGAAGCGATCGACCGGGAGACGTTCGACGCGCTCGCCGACAACGACACGACCTTCGAGTTCGGCACGTTCGTCATGCCGTTCACGGGCGCGAACTTCCTGCTCTCGTTCTCGCAGCCCAACTTCTACTTCCACGCCAGCACCGCCTACGCGATCCTACGCGCGCAGGGCGTACCGATCGGCAAGCGCGATTTCATGGGCACGCCCCGCATGAAAGCGTGAACCGGCGCGGGGAACGGCTGGGCTTCCCGACGCTTGCGGCACCGCTCCCCGCCCCGTAGGGCCGCGCGATGACGCGGCATTATGGCATGGACTGGCTGCGGATCGGTGCGTTCGCGCTGCTGATCCTCTACCATATCGGCATGGTCTTCGTGCCGTGGAACTTCCATGTGAAGTCGCTCCATGTCGAAGACTGGGTGCGGCTGCCGATGCTGGCGAGCAACGCGTGGCGGCTGACGCTGCTGTTCGTCGTCTCGGGCTATGCCAGCCGCGCGCTGCTTGCCCGGTCGAGCGGCACGGCCGGGTTCTTCGCCAACCGCTGCTACCGCCTGCTCGTACCGCTGCTGTTCGGCATGGCGGTGATCGTGCCGCCGCAACCCTGGGTCGAGCTGGTCACCAAGCACGCCTATGCCGGCAGCTATCTGACGTTCTGGAGCCATGACTATTTCCGCTTCGGCAAGCTCGCCGGGCTCACGCTGCCGACCTGGAACCATCTCTGGTTCGTTGTCTATCTCTGGGCCTACACCACCGCGCTGACGCTCGGCCTGATCGTCGTCCGCGGCGACTGGCTGCAGCGCGTATTCGACTGGATCTTCGGCAGCTGGGCGGTGTTCGTCCTCCCCGTCGCGTGGCTCGTCTTCGTCCACGGCTGGTGGTTCCAGATGGCCGCCGAAACCCAAGCGCTGTACGGCGACTGGGTCGCGCACGTCACCTATTTTCCCGCGTTCCTGTTCGGCTTCGGCCTAGCCCGTTCCGAGCCCGCAATGGCGGCGATCGCACGCTGGTGGAAGGTCGGCGCCGTCGCCGCGGTGCTCGGCTATGGCGCGATCATCGGCGTCGAGCTCGAATGGCCGGGCGACATCGTCGCGCCGCGCTGGATCTATCCCGGTTACGGCGTCGCGCATGCACTCGAGCAATGGGGCGCGATCGTCGCGCTGATCGGAATCGCCGAGCGCCACTGGAACCGCGACCATCGCTGGCGCCGCACGCTGACCGAGGCGGTGTTCCCGTTCTACCTGATCCACCAGACGATCATCGTGCTCGTGATGTACGCGCTGCTCCCCGCCGGCCTGCCAGGCTGGGCGGAGTTCGCGTGCCTGCTCGCCGCGACCACGATCGGCTGCATCGGCTTCTACTGGATCGGCCGCAGCATCGCGCCCTTACGTCCCCTCATCGGCCTCCGCGCCCTACCCTCGAAAGACTCAGCATGACCTGGACCCTCGTCATTCACGGCGGCGCCGGTAAACTCGACAGCGAGATGGTCTCGCCCGAGCAGGATACGGGCGCGCGAGCCGGCCTGTCGCGAGCTCTCAACACGGGCTCGAAGGTGCTGGCAGACGGCGGCGGCGCGCTCGATGCGGTCGAGGCGGCGGTCCGCGTGCTGGAGGACGACCCGCACTTCAATTCGGGGCGCGGCGCGGTCTTCACGCATGACGGTACGCTCGAACTCGACGCCGCGATCATGGACGGTCGCACGCGGGCGGCGGGGGCCGTTGCCGCAGCGACCGCCACGCGCAACCCCGTCGGCCTCGCGCGCGCGATTCTCGACGATGGCCACCACGTCTTCCTTGCCGGCAAGGGCGCGGATGCGTTCTCGCTCGAACGCGACCTTCCCCAGGCGGATGCCGCGTGGTTCGCGACCGACGAACGCCGCCGGCAATTCGCCGAGTTCCAGGCCAATGGCGGCGGGTTCGACGTCGACATGAAATACGGCACGGTTGGCGCGGTCGCGTGCGATACGCTCGGCCACGTCGCAGCCGCCACCTCGACCGGCGGCGTCACCGGCAAGCGCTGGGGCCGGATCGGCGATACGCCGGTGATCGGCGCGGGGACCTTCGCCGACGATCGCGCCTGTGCCGTCTCGTGCACCGGCTCTGGCGAGTTCTTCCTGCGAGTCGGCGTCGGCCACGAGATCGCCGCACGCGTCCGCCTGTCGGGCGAGTCGCTGCAAGTCGCGGCCGACGCGGTGCTTGCCGAGGTAAAGGCGCTCGGCGGCACCGGCGGCGTCATCGTCGCGGGGCCGGACGGCGACATGGCGTGGGGTTTCAACACCGTCGGCATGTACCGCGGACGCGCGTCGTCCGTGGGTAGCCGGACGGTCGCGATCTACGCTAACGAGCCAGCATGAAGCGCTTTCTCCTCGCCGCGATTGCCTCGCTCGGCCTCGCCTCCCCCGCCACCGCATTCTGGGAGTACGGCCACCAGACCGTCGCGCAGATCGCCTATGCCAACGTCACGCCGAAGACCAAGGCCGCGATCCGCAAGCTGCTCGCGCAACAGGCATTGCTGGATACCCCGACCTGCCCCGCGGGCACGATCGAGGAGGCCAGCGTCTGGCCGGACTGCATCAAGCCGCTGAAGACCGCGGACGGCAAGCCGCGCTTCGGGTTCGCCTATAGCTGGCACTATCAGAACGCCGACGTCTGCGCGCCGTTCGACCTGACGCCCGCGTGCAAGGACGGCGACTGCGTCTCGGTGCAGATCGACCGCGACGTAAAGCTCCTGCGGGATCGCGCTACATCGCCGAAGGACCGCGTCCAGGCGCTGGCGTTCCTGATCCATTTCGTCGGCGATCTCCACCAGCCGCTGCATGCCGGCGACCGCCACGACAAGGGCGGCAACGACGTGAAGGCGGACTACGGCATCTACGGCCCCGCGCGGTTCAACCTGCATTCGATCTGGGACGGGCCGCTGGCGGAGCGCGCGATCTCGACGCCGCCGTCGCTGGTAAGGCGGTATCCGGCGGCCGAGCGCGCGAAGATCGGGGCGGGGACGGTTACCGACTGGAGCCGGGAGTCGTGGGAAGCCTCGCATGAGGCGTATGCGGCGGCGCTTGGTGGAGACGCTTGCGGAGCGGTGCCGGCGCGCGTGAAAATGGACGATGCGACGATCGCCAAAATGGTGCCGTTGTCGCGCGAAGAGGTTCGCCGCGGGGGTATTCGGTTAGCGAAACTGCTCGACAAGGCGCTGGGCTAAAACCCCTCTCCCCACCGGGGAGAGGGAGGGGCCCGCGGGCTCTTGCACGTGGGAGGGTGAGGGGCTTGAGGCTCGGGACACTAATCCCAACAGCCCCTCACCCTCCCGTCGCCAAGCGGCTCCTCCTTCCCTCTCCCCGCAGGGGAGAGGGACTGCCGCAACAACCCTAGTTCAGCACCACCGTTACCGCGCGACGGTTCGCTGCCCAGCTCTGGTCGTCCGAGCCCATCGCCACCGGGCGCTCCTTGCCGTAGCTGATCGTCGTCATCCGCGACGACGACACGCCCTTCGCCGCGAGATAGTTCTTGGTCGCGTTCGCACGGCGATCGCCGAGCGCGAGGTTATACTCACGCGTGCCACGCTCATCGGCATGGCCTTCGATCGTGATGCGCTGGTTCGGGAACTTGGCCAGCCACTGCGCCTGGCTGTCGAGGATCGCGCGCGCGGTCGGATCGATGTCGTACATGTCGAGCCCGAAATTCACCGTGTTCGAGCTGACCGAGCGCTGGAAGTCGGCATCCGACCCTGGCACGATCGCCCCGCCGACATTGCCGTTGTTCATCCCCGCACTCGGATCGACCGCAACGTTGTTGTCGACCGGTGCCGGCGGCAGCACGGCGGGGCGCTTCTTCGCGCAACCCGAAACGGCGATCAGTGCGGTGCACGCAAGCAAGATGTTGGAAAGCTTCGACATAGATAGTCTCCCGTAGAAAATCACGTTTCCCGTTCATGCCCCCATAGCAGGTTCAGGGCCGCAGGGGGCCCCATGCCGGATCGGAGCCGTCGAGCGGCGTCGGGATTTTCCGCTCGTTGACGCCCGTGAGGTCGACCGACCAGAGATCGGCCTTGCCGCCGCTGCCGCGTCCCGAGCGGTAGAAGTTGATCACGCGACCGTTCGGCGACCAGCTCGGACCCTCGTCCTGCCAGTCGTTGGTCAGCAATTTCTCGCCGCCGCCGCTCGGGCTCATGATGCCGATCCGGAAGCCGCCACCGAGCTTGGTGAACGCGATCAGGTCGCCACGCGGGCTCCACACCGGCGTCGCATAGCGCCCGCCGCCGAAGCTGATCCGCTGCTGGTTCGATCCGTCCGCGTTCATCACGTAGATCTGCTGCCCGCCCGAACGATCGCTCTCGAACACGATCTTCGACCCGTCGGGCGAATAGCTGCCGCCGGTGTCGATCCCCGGCGAGTTGGTCAGCCGCTGCGGGGTCCCTCCCTGCGACGACACGCGGTATACGTCGGTGTTGCCGCCCTGCGCCATCGAGAACAGGATGTTGCGACCGTCCGGCGAGAAGCGCGGCGCAAACGTCAGGTTCGCGTTCGCGACCACCAGGCGCTGCTTGCCCGAGCCGATGTCGTAGACATAGATCGCCGGGCGATTGTTGAGATAGCTCATATAGACGATCGACTGCTGGTTCGGCGCGAACCGCGGGGTCAGCACGATCGACTGGCCGTTGGTCAGGAAGCGGTGATTGGCGCCGTCCTGATCCATGATCGCGAGCCGCTTGATGCGGTGGCCCTTGGGTCCGGTCTCGGACACGTACACGACGCGGCTGTCGAAATACGCGCCTTCGCCAGTGAGGCGGGTGTAGACCATGTCTGCGCACTTATGCCCGGCGCGACGCCAGTCCGACGGCGGCACGACGAACCCGGTGCGGGTCAGCTCGGCCTTCGACGACACGTCGTAGAGGTAGCAGCCGACCGTCAGGTTGCCGTCGCCGTTCGCGCGGATGAAGCCCTGCACCAGCGCCTGCGCGCCGGTGCTGCCCCAGTAGTCGAACCCGGGGGCGGTGACTTCGGGGAAGGTGATCGGACGGAGCTGGCCGGGCGACAGCGGCGTGAACAGGCCGGAGTTGCGCAGGTCGTTGGTGACGATGTCGGCGAGCTGGCGGCCGAGCACGTCGGTCTGGCCGGCGGGTGTCGAGACGACCGCTGCGGTAGGCATGACGGGGATCGCGATCGGCATCGGCGCGGAGATACCGCCGGTGACGTCGACCACGAGTCCGCCGGACTGATCGCCTGCGGGGGCTGGCGCGGCCGGATCGGCGGGGGTCTGCTGGGGCGCTGGAACGGGTGCGTCCTGCGCGTACGCTGCACTGCCGGAGACGAACGCGAGCAACCCAACCGAAGCCAGTACCGCACGAGCTTTACGCCCAACCAACACAGCTTCCACCCCGGCGAAGGCCGGGGCCCAGTTGGGGGACGCCGCTGACTGAGGTCCGCGCATCGTTACATCGACCTTTCCAACTGGGCCCCGGCCTTCGCCGGGGTGGCGGTCAAGCTGGGTCAGCGATAGCGGTGAAGGGAAAAACCCCAGGATCGATCGAGTCATAACGGACATCCTCAGCCGGGAAGTTTGTAGCGCAGGCTGAAATTGCTCCAGCCGTTCTGCACGTCATACAGGTCGTCGGGCAAACCGCGTAGCGGCGAACATCCGACGAAGGTCGCGATCGCCAGATCGTCGACGCGGTCGACATAGCGCCGGTTGTCGTCGTCGACGCCGGCATGACCGCTGATCGTCGGCCGTGATTTCAGCGTGCCGTCGCGGTTGAGCTTCAGGTTGATCGTCACGCGGATCCGCTCCGCGCCGGGCCCCGGCGTGACCTGGCGGTTGGCGCAGGGCTGCACCTGCCGCAGGATCGCCGAGCCGATATTCGCCGCCGCCTGTGCGCCGAGCTTGGCGGCCTTGGGCGCTTCCGACTTGCTCGGCGACGGATCGGCCGACAGACCTTTCAGGAAATTGTCGCCGAGCCGCGAGCCGTGTGGCCGCGAGGTCTTGGCCTCGGCGGTCGAGCCGCTGCCCTTGGTCGAGGACGGCTTGGCGGGCTTGGCCGACGACGCGGACGACGATGCCTTCGCGGGCGTGGCGCTCGGTTTCGCCGCAGCCTTGGTCGGCGCGGACTTCGCGGGCGCGGCCTTGGCGGGTGGCGCCTTCTCGGCCTTGGGCTGTGGCTTCACGACGGGCTTCGGGACCGGCGCGGTCTTTGCGACGGGTTTCGGCGGCGCGGGCTTGGGTTTGGGCTGAGGCTTCGGCTCGGGTGCCGGTTGCGGTTTGGGCACAGGTTTCGGTGGTGCGGGCTTGGGCTGCGGCGCAGGCGGCACGGGATCGGGCTTCGGCTCGGGCTCGGCTTCTTCCGGAGCAGGCGGCGCGGCATCCTCGGGCGCACCCTCGTCCGGCGCGACCGATTCGGCCGGCGTCTCGACCGATTGCGGCGCGGTCGCCTCGAGCGCGACGTCGGGCACTAGGCTCACATCGATCGGCTGCTGCTCGATCTTCTTCGGCAGTTCGGGCGCGCCGAGAAACCCGAGCGACAGCGCGCCGAACAGCAGGACGTGCCCGACGACAGCGACGCCTAAGCCGATCTTCTCCGAACGGTCCATCAGCCAGCCATCAGTTCTGGTTACCCTCGACGGTGACCAGCGCGACGCGGTTCAGACCGGCGCGGTTGAGTTCGCCCATCACGCGCATCACGCGCCCGTAATCGAGCTTCCGGTCCGCGCGCAGGAGCACTTGCGGCTCGTCGCCGACCGCTCGGCTGGCGGCGATCGCGGCAAGCCGAACCGGCAGCGCATCGTCCGTCACCTGATCCTTGTCGATGAACAGCGCGCCGGTGCCGTCCATCGAGATCTCGACGGGCTTCTGCTCCTGGTCGAGCGCCTTCGCACGCGCGTCGGGGAGGTTCACCGGGACGCCCGCGGTCATCAGCGGCGCGGTCACCATGAAGATGATCAGCAGCACCAGCATCACGTCGACCAGCGGCGTAACGTTGATATCCGCCATCGGCGCCCGCCGCCCACGGCCGCGGGAGGAGGGAAGGTTCATCGCCATCTAAAATCCTCCCCGCACGCGGGGAGGGGGACCAGCGAAGCTGGTGGTGGGGGCGTGCGCCATGCGCTGTGTTGCGTTGGGGGCGCCTTTCCACAGACGCTGTGCTGCGGGGAAAACCCCCTCCACCACGTCGCTGCGCGTCGCGGTCCCCCTCCCCGTGCCGGGGAGGATTTGCGTCGCGCTCATCGCGAGCCGTCCAGCTGGCGGCTCAACGTCGTGTGGAAACCGTCGGCGAACCGGTTGAGGCTCGCCTCGATCCGGTTGATGCCGTGCGAAAACCGGTTGTACGCGATCACAGCCGGAATAGCCGCGAACAGGCCGATCGCGGTCGCGAACAACGCCTCCGCGATCCCCGGCGCGACCACCGCCAGCGACGTGTTCTGCGCGGCCGCGATGCTGGTGAAGCTCCGCATAATACCCCAGACCGTCCCGAACAGCCCGACGAACGGCGCCACCGAGCCGACCGTCGCCAGCACGTTCAGCCGGTCCGACAGCTTGTCGATCTCGCCCGCGACCGCTGCACCCATCGTGGTCGCCAGTCGCTCGCGCGTGCCGCTCTTGTCGATCGTGCCGCCCGCGGTCGAGCGCCGCCACTCGGTCACGCCCGCCGCGAACACGCGCGCCGACGGCAGGTCGTTCTCGCCCTCCGCCTTGTAGAAGACGTCGATGTCCTCGGCCTTCCAGAAATCGCGCTCAAACCGGGTCATGCCCTTGCGCGTCTTGCCGATCCGCCGCCAGAACGCGACGATCAGCGCCCAGGTCCAGATGCTGGCGAGCAGCAGCCCGATCATCACGCCCTTCACCACCCAGTCGGCCTGGAGGAACAAGTGGATCGGCGACAGCGTCGCGCTATCCATAGTCAACACCGGATTCATGCTTCCCCCTGCCAGACTAGGCGTTCGTAGATATCGATCCATGCGCGTGGCTGGCGGCGTGGGCGACCGTTGGGAGCGACCAATGCCGCCACAATGTCCGCCTCGGCCAAGACAACCCCGTCGCGCATGACCCTTTGATGAATGGTGACCCCGGCCGAGCGGACACGGCGTATTCGCGAGACGACCAGCAAGGCGTCGTCGAGCTTCGCCGGTGCGGCATAGCGGATGGCGACGCTGGCGATCGCGTAGGAGCCCTCGCCCGCCTCGAACGTCGCGCGCTGGTCGATCCCGCCGAGCCGCAGCATGTCGGAGCGTGCACGTTCCATGTAGCGCAGGTAATTGGCGTGATAGACCGCGCCCGACAGATCGGTGTCCTCGAAATAGACGCGCACCGGAAACCGGTGCTCGCGCCCTTCGAAGCGGCCTTCCGCCGGACGATCTGAAACCTCAGCCATTCCCGCGGCTGTTAACCCAGTCTTTGCAGGTAAGCCAAGCTTTGCCTTCACCATGTCGGCACTGGTCGGGGGCAGGCGAGCGGCGTACGCCGGCAGGGTTCAACGCAGGAGACTCGCATGGCCGATCGTCCCACCAGCGGAATCACACCGTTCCTCGTCATCCGCAACCAGCGGGGACGCGAGTCGCTCGCGTTCTACGAGGCTGCATTCGCCGCGGAGATCGTCGAGACGAACGTCGCCGACGACGGCGTCCGGCTGATGCAGGCCAGCCTGCGAATCAACGGCGGCTGGCTGATGCTGTGCGACGAGTTCCCGGAATGGCGCGGTCATGCCGAGCCTGAACCTGCCGGCATTACGCTACATCTCCAGGTCGACGATACCGACGCCTGGGTGGACCGCGCGGTGGCAGCGGGAGCGGTCGTGACGATGCCCGTCGCTGACCAGTTCTGGGGCGATCGCTACGGCCAGGTGCGCGATCCGTTCGGCCATAGCTGGTCGGTCGGATCGCCCATCAAGGCCTGATCAGCCTACTGAAAAACGCTGGGGTCCAGCTTCAGGCGAGGCTGCGCGGGTGGCACCGGCTGCGAGATCGGCTGGAGCCGCGCCTGCGTGACCGTCTGCACCGGCATGTTCGACGCATATTGGCGCGAGACCATCAGCTGCGGTTGAACCGGACGCACGGTGCGACCGCGCCACGCGTCGACCGCACGGTAGAAATCGGTGAACGGCCGCTCGAGCACAGGGAGATTCTGTGCAGCGAAAGCAGGCAATGCCTCGGCCGTCAGACCGGCGCTCTGCGCGAGAACCGTCTGCGCCGCGGCGCAGAAGTCGTCGCGTGCGGGCGACTGCGAGAAGAAGTTGTAGAGGCGCGTCATCGAATCGTCGTAGCGATCCTGCCAGTCGCCGCCGCCCGACTTGTACTCGCTGGCATAGGTCGCCTCGGCCTTGGCGAGCACCGGCTTCTGCGCCGACAGCAACGCGTTGTAACCCGCGACGATCGTCAATTCCTGCGGCCCGCGACACGCCAGCGCGGCGACGTTCAGCGCGGCACGGAGGTGCCAAACCTTGGCGGACGTCGTCAGGTTGCGATTCGGCGTCGGATACGTGCCGTCGGCCAGCGCGACCGGGATGACGATGGTCGGCGACGCGCCCTTCGGCATCACCGGGGCAGGCACCGGCACCATGATGACGGGCGGTGCAACGGCAGCCACGGTCCGTGGTTTCTGTGCGCAGCCGGCCAGCAGGCCTAGCGCGGTAACGGACAGCAAAGCAAACCGACGACTCATCGCAACACCTCGTAACGTCCCCCGACGGGACACTCTATGCACGGGTTAGGTTAACGAGACGTAAGCCGTACGCGCTTTGCGGCGAGTGGAGAGGGGATGAGGTTGGGGGTTGGCGGTGTGCTGCTTCGGCGCCGTGCGGCGTTAAGCCGCCCCACCACTCCACCACCCCGGCGGAGGCCGGGGCCCAGTTGGAAAGGTTGCAGTAACGGAGCGCGACCTCAGTCAGCGACGTCCCCCAACTGGGCCCCGGCCTCCGCCGGGGTGGTACTAGGAAGACGCCCGTGCATCACCACTGAGCAGAAGTCGCCGCCGTCTCAATCCTCCCCCGCCAGGGGGAGGTGGCGCCGCAGGTGACGGAGGGGGAGGACACGGAACAGACGTTTCGTCACCCTCCCCCACCGTCAGGCAAGAGCCTGCCACCTCCCCCTTGCGGGGGAGGATCGAGCGTTAAACCGCGCGCGCTTCCAGCGCCGCGGCCGCCTGCGCCATCAGCCCGCCGATGATGTCCGCGACCGGCTCCTCGCGCTTGACCATGCCGACCGACTGGCCCGCCATCACCGAGCCATGCTCGACATCGCCGTCGATCACCGCGCGACGCAGCGCACCCGCCCAGTAATGCTCGATCTGCAACTGCGCCTCGGCCATCTCGACGACACCGCCATCGAGATGCCCGGCGACCTCGCGCTGCTTGGCCGTGAACAACTCGCTCGACGCGTTCTTCAGCGCGCGCACCGGGATCACCGGAAGCCGCGCATCGATCTGCACGCTGGCGATCGCATCGCGTGCCGACGCCCGGATGAACGCCTTCTTGAAATTGGCGTGTGCGATCGACTCGGTCGCACACACGAACAGCGTGCCGAGCTGGACGCCCGCCGCGCCCATGTCGAGATACCCTGCTATCGCCTCGCCGCGACCGATTCCGCCCGCGACGAACACCGGCACCTGCTCGGCGATCTCGGGCAGCATTTCCTGCGCCAGCACGCTGGTCGAGACCGGACCGATATGCCCACCGGCCTCCATCCCCTCGATCACCAGTGCATCGACGCCCGAACGAATCAGCTTCTTCGCCAGCGCCAGTGCGGGCGAGAACGCGATCAGCTTGGCGCTCGTCTCCTTGATCGCCTCGATGCTGCCCTTCGGCGGCAGGCCACCGGCGAGCACGACATGGCCGACCTTATGCTTGGCGCAGACCGCGATTAGCTCGAACAGATCGGGGTGCATCGTGATCAAGTTCACGCCGAACGGCTTGTCGGTCATCGCCTTGGTCGCGGCGATCTCGGTATCGAGCAGCGCGGGCGTCATCGCGCCGCACGCGATCACGCCGAACCCGCCCGCGTTGGAGATCGCCGACACGAGATGCCGCTCGCTCACCCAGGACATCGCGCCGCCGAGAATCGCGACCTCCGACCCGAGGAACGCGGCGCCACGCGCCATCCGGCGTTGCAGCCGCTCAGTACCGATCGTCATGCATCCATCCCCGTCGTCCCGGCGCCTGCCGGGATCATGTCGTTATCTATCAAGCTCAAGCCGCATCCTCGGCATCGAGGCCGTACGCGGTATGCAGCACGCGCACCGCCAGCTCGGTATAATCCTCTTCGATCAGCACGCTGACCTTGATCTCCGACGTCGCGATCGCCTGGATGTTGATGCCGCGCTCGCCGAGCGTCGTGAACATCGTCGAGGCGACGCCTGCATGACTGCGCATGCCGACGCCAACGACGGACACCTTGGCAACGCGCGTGTCGTGGACGATCGTCGCATAACCGATCGCGCTCTTCGCCTTGTCGAGCACGTCGAGCGAGCGCGCGAGATCGGCCGCCGGCACCGTGAACGTCACGTCCGTAGATCCCGTCGAATGCGCGACGTTCTGCACGATCATGTCGACGTTGATCCCCGCATCCGCGAGCGGCGCGAAGATCGCCGCGACCGAGCCCGGCCGATCGCTGACCTGCGTCAGGGTGATCTTCGCCTCGTTCTTGTCGTGCGCGATGCCGGTGATGAGCTGGCGTTCCATATCGTCGATTTCCTCTTCGCCCACGATCAACGTGCCGCGGTGACCATCATTGGTGTCGCCATCCTCGAACGAGGACAATACGCGCACACGCACATTCTCTTTCATCGCAAGGCCGACAGACCGCGTCTGCAACACCTTGGCACCGACGCTGGCGAGTTCCAGCATCTCTTCGTACGTGACCTTGCTCAGTTTCCGCGCGCGGGGCACGATCCTGGGGTCGGTCGTGTAGACGCCATCGACGTCGGTATAGATGTCGCAGCGATCGGCCTTCATCGCCGCCGCCATTGCCACCGCCGACGTATCCGAGCCGCCGCGGCCCAACGTCGTGACGCGCTGGCCATCCGCGACGCCCTGGAAACCGGGGATCACCGCGACGACGCCGTCCGCTAGGCTCGCGTCGAGCGCGGCCGTGTCGATCTCGCCGATGCGGGCCGATCCGTGCGCGTCCGACGTGTTGATCGGCAACTGCCAGCCCAGCCAGGACCGCGCCTTGCAGCCTGCCGCCTGGAGCGCGATCGCGAGCAAACCACTCGTAATCTGCTCGCCGGCCGAAACGACGACGTCATATTCCTTCGCGTCGTACAGCGACGACGCCTCGCGGCAGAAGCCGACCAGCCGGTCGGTCTCGCCGGCCATCGCGGAGACGACGACGGCGACCTGGTTGCCGGCGTCGACTTCGCGCTTCACGCGCGCGGCGACGTTGCGGATACGCTCGATCCCAGCCATCGACGTCCCGCCGAATTTCATCACGATACGGGCCATTGGCAGCGCAAATCCCTTTGGGTCGAAGCGGCGGCCCTGATAGGTAGCGCGCATGATACTGGCAAGTGACACCGTAAACGGCGCAACAATCGATCCGCGCGAGGCCGCGCATTTCGGCACGATGGCGAAGGACTGGTGGGATCCGAAGGGCTCGTCCGCCCCGCTCCACAAGCTCAACCCGCCACGGTTGCGCTATATCCGCGAGCAGGTCGATGCGCATTGGGGGGGGGACGGTTCGACCTTCACGCCGCTGGCGGGGAAGACCGCGCTCGACGTCGGCTGCGGCGCGGGATTGCTGTGCGAACCGCTCGCGCGGCTTGGGGCGGCGGTGACGGGGATCGATGCGGCGCCCGAGAATATCGCGGTGGCGGAGATCCATGCGGCGCAGAGTGGTCTTGCGATCGACTACCGCGCGGGGGGAGTCGAGGGGCTGGTCGGGCAATTCGATCTGGTCACCAGCCTGGAGGTGATCGAGCATGTCAGCGACCCTGCGGGCTTCGTCCGAGGCTTGGCACGGACGCTGGCGGTGGGCGGGTTGCTGATCCTGTCGACACCTAATCGTACGCCGCTGTCTCGGCTGGCGATGATCACCGTGGCTGAGGGTGCAGGCGTCATTCCGAAGGGCACGCACGACTGGAACAAGTTCCTGACGCCTGAGGAACTGACCGCGTTGCTGAAGGATGCGGGGCTTTGGGTAACGGATACGCGCGGGCTGAGTTTCTCGCCGGCGACGGGGTTCGCGCTGAGCAATTCGACGAGCCTCGATTATTTCCTGACCGCGGTAAAAGCCTAATCTTGCCCCCCATCACACCACCCCGGCGAAGGCCGGGGCCCAATTGGGAAGGCCATGGTAACGAACCGCCACCCTCAGTCATAACCGTTCCCCAATTGGGCCCCGGCCTCCGCCGGGGTGGTAGCGAGCGGGGTGGAGCTGAGTGATGGGGAACACCGCTCCCCAAAATTGTTCACCCGCGAAGGCGGGTGCCCAGACTGGACACCCGCCTTCGCGGGTGAACAATCTTCTGATGCTCGCAGCGCTGGCGATGGTCCTCATCGCGCTCGCACTCCTCCGCCCCGTCGACCACGACGAGAGTCAATACGTCGCCGCCGCCCTCCTCACCGCACACGGCCTCCTCCCCTACCGAGACTTCGCCTACCTCCAAACCCCACTCCAACCCTATCTCTTCGCCCCGATCGCAGCCCTGGCAGGCGCCTGGATCTGGCCAGCCCTCCGCATAACCAACGCCCTCCTCGGCACAGCCACGATCGCCGCCGTTCACCGCGCCGCCCGCATAGGCGGCGCCAGCACGAGCGCCGCCACCACCGCCGCCGCCCTGTTCGCAACCTGCGACATCCTCCTTTTCAGCATCGGCACAGCGCGCAACGACGCGCTCCCCGCAGCCTGCCTCGCGCTGGCCCTCCCCGCGATCGTCAGAACCGCGCGCGACCAGGGAAGCCGGCGCGACGCGATCCTCATCGGCGCGCTGCTCGCCGCCGCGACGACCGCGAAAATCTCCTATGCCCTCCCCGCGATAACCTACGGCATCTGGACGCTCTTCCGCGCCGACCGCCGCTCGTGGTGGACGCTGCTCGGCGCGCTCCCCCTCGTCGCATTGACGACCGCGCTGTTCTTCAAGGCCCCCGAAGGCTTCCTGTTCGGCGTACTAAGCTTCCCCAGCCAGGCGCCCACCGAATGGTATCAGGCCCGCCCCTGGAAGCTGTCGAACGCGGCCAAGATCATCGACACGCTCAAGTTCCTCGCACTGGGCCCAGCCCTGCTCGCGATCGTCGCCACCGCGGGCAGACGCCATCGCTGGCACCTGATCCTCGACCTGCTGATCCTCGCCGGCCTGATCGCCGCGCTCGCGCCGGTGCCGACATGGCGGCAATATCTGCTGCCGATGCTGCCCGCGCTGTTCGTGCGGCTGGCGCTTGTCTGGCACGCGCACCCGCCCGGCAAGGCGATGCGGATCGCCGCAATCGTTTTCGCCTGCGCAGGGCTCGCCCCCACTGTCGAAGCCGTCGCGAGCGGCGGTATCCCGATGCTCGATGCGATGCGCGACGCCGCAGTGGTGCGAGCGACACTCGACCGCGAGCACGTCATCGGCCCGGTCGCGACACTCTCCCCGCAATTCCTCCCTGGCCGGGCGATAGACCCGCGCTTCGCCACCGGCCCCTTCTATTTCCGCAGCACCGCGCTCCTGAACGGCAATCAGGAATACCGACTGCACCTCGTCTCGCACGCGCGGATGCATCTTCTCGCCCAACCGCCCGCGATCATGACCGGCGGCGAAGGCGCGTGGAGCAGTGGCGACGACCGGATCGACGCAGCGCTCGCGACCTACGCGGTCCGGGAAGGCTACCGCGCGGTCCCCGCCCCCGACACCCGATTCACCCTGTACGTCGCACGCCGTGCTTCGCCGCGACCAGCTTCGCATAATAGTCCATGAGCTCGACCGCATGCTCGCGGTCGCTGCGAACATGCCGCGCCGCCACCGCCGCCGCCCGCCGCAACATCGCCGGATCGCGTGCGAATAATCGTCCGATCGCCGTCGCCGCACTCTCCGCGTCGCGCGCCGCGTAAAGCTCGCTCGCGTGGCGGTCGGCGACCTCCGCGCATCCGCCCGTATCCGGCACGATCAGCGGCAGGCCCGACGCCATCGCCTCCGACGCGACCAGCCCGAACGGCTCCGCCTCCGACCCGTGGATCAGCGCATCGCAACTCGCCATGATCCGCGCCAGCCGCTCGCGGTCATACACCGGCGCGAACATCCGGATATGCGGCGAGCCACCGATCCGCCGCTGGATCGCCTTGGTCTGCGCACCCGCCCCGATCAGCACCAGCCCGACCGGCAGCGTAGCGCCTGCCCGCGCCACAGCATCGACGACCAGCGGCCAGCGCTTCTCGCCGTGATGCCGCCCTAGCCCGAGCAACAGCATCCCGTCCTCGGGCAACCCGCACTGCCGCAGCAACGCCGCGCGCAACCGCGTGTCGCGCAGGTCCGGCGAGAAATGCCCGCGCTCGATCCCGAGCGGCATCGCCGCGTCGATCCTCAGCCCCCGCGCGCGCAGCCGCTTCTCCAGCGCCGGGCCGTTGGTAACGACGACATCGTATTTTTCGAGGAAGCGCCGCATGTACCGGCTGTACCAGGCGAAGCCGCGCTCGATCTGGTCATGGCTCGCGACGCCCGCGAACCAGCGCTGCGCATAGGCCGCGATATTGTCGTTGTGCATGAAAAACGACTTCACGGCCCGTCCCTGCCAGTCGCCGACAAACCACGCCGGCCGCCACGGCGAGCAGCATTCGACCACGTCCGGATCGAGATCGTCGAGCACGCGGTGGATCGCGCTTTCATCCCAGAACAACCCGTAGTTGCGATCGAACGGCATGCCCGGCGACTTGAGGTAGACGATCTGCCCGCCGCCAGGCCGCTCCTCGACGCGGTCTTCCTTGCCGGGCGCGACGACGATCAACTCATGGCCCATGTCCGACATGATGCCCATTTTCCGATCGACATAGGTCCGAACGCCACCACCGGTCGGCGAGTAGAACTCGTTAACGTCGACGATCCTCATGCGACCACTCTCACGGTGTGACGGGCCCGAACCCGCCGAGCCCGCGCAGATACTGCACGGTGATCCGCACCGTCGTCACGCCCGCGCCGACCTCGACCAGCGCCTGCTCGACCTTCGGCCGCGACCGCCCGAGCTTCGCGTTGCTCGCGAACCCGGCGCCATCGGTCCAGAAGCTGAACTTGTTCTTCCCGTCGCGATTATGCGTCAGCAACAGCGCATAGCGCCCCGGCCGCGGCACCCGGATGCACAGCATCGGCGCCCCGCTCGGCGGCGTCGGCACCACCACCCGCCGAAACGTCTTTCCCGCCGCGATCAGCACGTGGTCATCCTTGAGAAAGCCCGCTTCGTCATCAGGATAGAGTTCGAGCTTCAACTCGCCCGTACGATCCTTCAGCCCAGTGACCTCCACCGCGATTGCGGGTCCTTCCCCCGGTCGGCACGCCGCCGCATCGCTCCCGAGCACCTGCGCCCCGGCCGGCCCCGCAAATGCAGCAATCGCGACCAGCGCGACACAGGCGCGAATCACGCGCGCAACCGAGTAAGCCCGGCGTGGATACCGAACAGGATGATCAGCGCGACATGCACCAGCAGGGTCAGCGCGGCGGTGAACGCAATCAGCTCGGACAAGGCCTGGTCCTGCCCAATCAACAGGATCGCGGCGTTGGCGAACAGCAGGTCCTTGTTCGGCACGAGCGGCAGGCGCGACACCAGCAGGCGTCCGGCTGCAAGGAACAGCCACATCCCCACCGGCACGCCCGGCAACGCGAAATGCCACGCGAACGCGATCAGCACCGATCCGCACAGCAATCGGATGCAGTGGATCCCGAACACCCACCAAAGCTTCGCGCGCGGCAACGAGAACACGCGGCGCGAGAAGATCAGGAACGGCAGCGAAATGGCCAGCGTCACGCCCGCCGACGCCAGCACGGTGCGGAACTGGTCGTGCGTCAGCAGGTGCCGGCCGAGCGGCAACGCGATCGCCACCAGCAACAGCGTCACCGCATTGCCCGCGATCGCCGACAGGATCGACACGTCCTTCACCGCACCGAACGGCGACGCCACCATCCGCGCCTTCGCCCGCGCCCAGGCGTAGAAATACGCGTCGCCGGAGTATCCGAACACGACCTCGTTCGCGATCCGCTTCTTGATGAGCGCAACGAGGCCACCGAGCGGAATACCCCAGAGCCGACGGAAGATGACGTAATCCCCGGTCGGCGGCGACATGTAGAGCAGGCCGAAGCACACATAGAAGCGCGGATCCTGCGGCACCGAGCGCGACAGTCCGGCAAGGCCATGCCCAAGCAGTTCGCGCCCCAGCCCGACGATCATCGCCAGCGTCAGCACCGCGCCAATAATTGCAGGCCAACGGCTGCCGAGCGCCTTTAGCGGCTCGAGCCCGGCGCGCGCGATATCCGCATAGCCGTCGCGATCGGCAGTTTTGGTACGGAAATTCACTCGCTGGTCCTCAAACCTTTGTCCTCAAGCCGTTCCGCCGCCCGTTGCCCACCCTCCGTCGCGCGGCCTGATAGCCGCCCGCCGTCGCGCATGCACGCAAAGTCGGTTTCAATCGGTCGCGATCTCCGCTTTATCCATCGCGCACTATGATGACCCCCATATTTCACTCGTGACCGAGCCACCGACCGCCCAGCACATCCTGACCTATGCCGAGGATCTGCGCGGCGGCGGGGTCGAGCGCGCGCAACTGCGGCTCGCGCGCGGCTGGCTGGCGGCGGGCCGGCTCGTGACGCTGGCGATCGAGGATATTTCCGGGCCGCTGGCGGCGGAACTCCCGGAAGGGCTGGAGATCGTCACGCCGTCGCGGCTGCTCGCGTTGCCGAATGTCGTGCGACGTCTCAGGCCGGACATCATATTTTGCCCCGGTAATTTCTATACCGGCATCGCGGCATGGACCCGGCTGCGACTCGGCAAGACGTGTCCGCCGATCGTCGCCAAGATGTCCAACGCCCCCGCGCGCGCCGATCATACCCGACTGATGCACGCCGCACACCAGGTCTGGCTCGCGCGGCACGGCAGCTTCCTCGATCACCTCGTCGCGATGACTCCGGCGACCGCGGACGAGGCGGCGCTGGCGACACGCATGGTCGGGCGGACCAGCGTGATCCCGAACCCGCCCGCAGTGCCCATCCCCGGCACGTTGCCCGCTCTGCCACCGCGCTACATTCTCGGCGTCGGCCGGCTCGAACCGCAGAAACGCTGGGATCGCCTGATCGCCGCGCTCCCGCTGCTAGCGGACCGGACGTTACCGCTCGTCATCCTCGGCGAAGGTAGCGAGCGGGGGGCGATTGAAGCGCAAATCCACGCGCTCGGCTTGGGGGGCCGCGTTCTCCTGCTCGGCCACAGTAGCGATCCGCTCCCGGTCATGGCCCGCGCGGCGGTACTGGTACTGACGTCGGATTACGAAGGCGTACCGGGGGTTTTGCGAGAAGCGCTGTCGGTTGGGACGCCGGTAATCTCGACCGACTCGAGCGCGGCGGTAGTGGAGATCGTTGATAGGCCGGAGCTTGGGACGGTGATTGCGAGGGACGACGCTGCCGCATTGGTTGGAGCGCTGGATGCGTGGCTAGAGCCAACTCGGCAGCGACCCGAAACAATCCCCCAACCGGGTACGGACTCAGCCAACCGCTACCTCGCACTCTTCGACCAACTGGTGAGGCGGTAACACCCCACTCGATTACCCGCCCCATTGATGTCCCCGGCCCTCACCCCCCGTCATCCCCGCGGACGCGGGGACCCATACTGGCAAACCTCGAAGGATATGGGTCCCCGCGTCCGCGGGGATGACGGGGGTGTGCGATGAACCCGGATTAAGAGGGGGCACTAAACTCGATCAGGCCGTAGCCTCACCCTCGCCCGCCTCGGCCTTCTCCTCTTCCCGCTCCGACCGCCGCTCGAGCGCGGTCTTCAGCATCGCGGTCATCGGGTCGGCCAGCGCCAGCCCCAGAATCCCGAACAACGCGCTCGCGAGGATCTGCGCACCAAGCGTCAGTGCCGGCGGCAAATCGACCGTGCGCTTGGCGACCATCGGCACGATCACATACCCATCGATCGTCTGCACAATCAGGTACGTCCCGATCGCCCAATAGCCCGTATCGACCCCCGCGCTGAACCCGACCGCGACCATCAGCACGCCGGTCACGATCGCGCCGACGTTCGGGATGAACGCCAGGATACCCGCGATGATGCCGAGCAGCATCGCCATCGGCACGCCCCCGACCGCCAAGGCAATGCCGCTCGCGACACCCTCGACCGCCATCCCGAGCAAGCGCCCGGCGAGCAACCGCCGCAACGTCGCGCCCATCTTGACCAAAGTTCTGGCGAACTCGGGGCGCAGGTCGAGCGGCACCATCCACTGGAGCCCGCGCGAGTACGTTCCCGGGTCCATCGCGATGAACAGTCCGAGGATCAGGATCATGAACATGCTGGTGATCGCGCCGATCGCGCTGCCCACCCACGACGTCACGCGCCCGACCGAGCCAAGTGCCTGCTTGACGATCCCGTTGACGTCCGACGCGCCCGGCATCAGCCCCTGCGACGTCAGATAGCCGGTAAAGCGATTGGCCTGAGATTCCAGCGTCGAGCGCAGCTGCGTCACCTGCTCGGTGACCTGCACGCCGGTCAGCACGAACGTGCCGACGAGGAACGCGAAGGTCAGCAGCACGACGATCAGCAACCGCCAGCCGCGCCCGATCGGCAGCACCCGCCCGAGCAGCCGCACGCCGCCATCGAGCAGCGCCGCGAACACGACGCCAGCGAAGATGATTAGCAACGGCTGAACCAGCACGATCAGCAGCGCGATCACGCAGGCGAGCCCGAGCCAGATCATCGCGCGCTTCAGTTCCTTGCGCAGGAACGGATCGCGCATCTCGACCGGGCTCAGTTCGTCGACCGTCTTCGTCTCGACCATGTCAGTTGACCTTGGCAGGGTGCAGCGAGGTACCCGCTCGATCCGACCGCAACGAACCCCACCAGCTCAGCGGATTGAACGTCGCATCGCCGTCGAGACTGAAAGTGATGAACTCCGCACGGCCACCGAGATTCTCGTACGGTACCGGCCCGCCGAGCCCGAGCTGGCTCAGCGCGAACCGGCTGTCGGCGGAGCGATCGCGGTTGTCGCCCATCAGGAAAACATGGTTCGCGGGGATCGTAATTTCCGCGAAGTTGTCGCCCTGGCTGTCCGATTCGAGATCGATCGTCTCGTAGCGGCGGCCGTTGGGCAGCGTCTCGGTATAGGTCGGCAGGCGGCACATCTCGCGCCCGTCGGGCAGCGTCTCGCGCGCGCCGGGATAGTCGATCTCGCTACACGGGCTGTTGGTGTCGACCGGGATCAGCGTGTCGTGCAAGGGGCCGCGCTTCACCGCGACGCCGTTGAGGAACACGATCCCGCCGCGCACGGCCAGCTTGTCGCCGGGCAGGCCGATGACGCGCTTGATATAGTCGTTATGCGTCCCCGGCGGCGTCACGATCACCACGTCGCCGCGCGTCGGCAGCGAGCCGAACAGGCGGCCGTGGATGAACGGCAGCGACACGCTCCAGCTGTCTTCCTGCTGGCGCAGTACGACGCCCTTGAAGATCGCGACCGGGTTGGGGATCGTCGGCGAGACGAACGACCAGCCGTACGCGAACTTGGTCACCACCAGCCGGTCGCCGATGCGCAGGCCCGGCAGCATCGATTCGCTGGGAATATAGAAGGGCTTGGCGATGAAGCTGTGGAAGCCGAGCACGACCAGGATCAGCCAGAAGATGCCCTTCACCTCGCCCCACCAGTCGGTGCCGCGGCGGCGCGACGTTTCGGGGGTGGTGATGGCCGAGGGCGCGGGATCGACCGCGCTGGTCTGCGCAAGGGGGGTCTGCGCGAGGGGCTTTTCGGGGAACTCGTTGCCGTCCAACGCCGCGTCCTTCATCGATTCGTATCCTGGCGCATGTCCGGGGATATCAGAGGTATAGCTTCGATGATCACGAAGGCCTGCGCCCACGGATGATCATCGGTCATCGTCAAATGCACGCGCGCGGCGTGGCCTTCGGGGGTCAACGCGTCAAGCCTCGCTTTGGCGCCCCCGGTCAGCGTCAGCGTCGGCGCGCCGTTGGGGGCGTTGACCACGCCGATATCGCGCATGAACACGCCCGCGCGAAACCCGGTCCCGACCGCCTTCGAAAACGCCTCCTTAGCAGCGAACCGCTTCGCCAGCGTCCCCGCCTTTGTGAAAGGCCGCCGCGCCGCTTTCGCCCGCTCGACATCGGTAAACACCCGCTGCTCGAACCGATCGCCGAACCGCTCGATCGACGCCGCGATCCGCTTGATGTTACACAGGTCGGAGCCAAGTCCGATGATCACGAGGCGGCCTGGAGTCGGAAGACAGATTTGGTTCTCGCGAAGGCGCTAAGGCGCGAAGAGAACAAGAAGGGAAGCGAACTATCGGCTCTCTCCTTTCTCTTCGCGCCTTTGCGCCTTTGCGTGAACAAATTCTGAAAGCTACCGCGCCGCATCCATAGCCTCGCGCATCAACCGAACCGCTTCACCAAGCCCGACGAACAGCGCCTCCCCCACCAGGAAGTGCCCGATGTTCAGCTCCCGAACCTGCCGGATAGCCGCGATCGGTGCGACGTTGTCGTAGGTCAGCCCATGCCCCGCATGCACCTCGATTCCGTTCTTCGCCGCCAACGCCGCCGCGTCGGTCAGCCGCCGCAACTCCACCGTCCGCGCCTCGCCCGACAGTTCCGCGTACAGCCCGGTGTGCAGCTCGACCACCGGCACCTTGAGCCGAACCGCCGCCTCGATCTGGCGCGCGTCCGGTTCGATGAACAGCGACACGCGAATGCCAGCGCCACCGAGCGAGTCGACCAGTCGCGCCATCCGCTCGTAATGCCCGGCGACGTCGAGCCCGCCCTCGGTGGTCAGTTCCTCGCGCTTTTCCGGCACGATGCATGCCGCGTGCGGCTTGTGACGCAGCGCGATGCCGAGCATCTCGTCGGTCGCCGCCATCTCTAGGTTCAGCGGGATCGTCAGCTCGCCCGACAGCCGCGCGATGTCGTCGTCGGTGATGTGCCGCCGGTCCTCCCGCAGATGCGCGGTGATTCCGTCAGCGCCCGCCGCCGCCGCGACCAGCGCCGCGCGCACCGGATCGGGATACCCCGCCCCCCGCGCATTCCGCACCGTCGCGACGTGGTCGATGTTCACCCCAAGGCGCAGATGGTCGTTGCCAAGGGGGCTCATGCCGCCGCCCGACTTCCCGGCTTGATCGCAGGGATCGCCGCCAGCTCAGGCGGCAATGCATCCGCCGGATAGGTTGGCACGTCGAGCCGGATCAGCGGGAAGAACGGCACGCCCAGATCGGCCGTCCCGTTCGAGCGATCGACCAGTGCTGCCGCCGCGACCGTCACGCCGCCCGCGCGCCCGATCGCCGCGATCGCCTCGCGCGACGACAGCCCGGTGGTGACGACGTCCTCCATCATCAGCACGCGCTGGCCTGGCGCCAAGCGGAACCCGCGGCGCAGTTCGAACACGCCGTCGGGCCGCTCGAGGAATACCGCCTCGACACCCAGCGCGCGGCCCATCTCGTGGCCGGCGATCACGCCCCCCATCGCCGGCGAGACCACGATATCGATCTGCGCACGTAGTTCTTCGGGGATCGACGCCACCAGCGCTTCCGAAAGCCGAGCGCCTCGCGCCGGGTCCATCAAAACCCGCGCGCATTGCAGATAGCGCGAACTGCGCAGGCCGGAGGACAGGATGAAATGCCCTTCGAGCAACGCTTCGGCAGCGCGGAATTCGGCGAGCACGTCGTCTTCGGTCATCGCGGGTCATCGCTCCAAATGGTCTGCACGCGCTGATACGAGCGCGCGAAACCACGTGCAACGAGAACCGGCGCACCGCCGTGATCCTGACGAAAGTCAGGACCCAGGATCGCAAACACCATCCCAGCTCCGGGTCCCGACTTTCGTCGGGATGACGGAGGTTTAGAGACAAGGCTTGAGGCGAGCCCCCCCGCTGGGTATAGCTCTTCCCAAATCATAAGCAGACATCCGCGCGTCCGGAATCGGGTTCGCTATAAACCGGGGTCAAGAAAAACGATGCGCAAGATGGGGATGAGAGGATTTGCGATGGCAGCGGGGCTCGCACTGGCGAGTCTCGGTGGCGTCGCCGGGCATGCGGCCCAGCCTGCAAGCACGCCGACGTCAGCAGCACCCGCGCCGCAAGCCGCTGCCGCTCCGGGGGGCGTGTCGAACACTGCGCCGACGACCGCCGCCGCGACGCCCACCGCCAACCCGTCTAGCCCCGAGCTCGCGATGGACGGTGCGCCCGCGATGACGGTCAAGCCGATGATCGGCCAGCCGACCGACGGCCTGTTCGGCCTCCAGCCCCAGGTGACAAAGAACGGCCAGTTCGCGCACTGGATGCACAATTCGATTCTGGTGCCGACGATCACGATCATCTCGCTGTTCGTCCTCGCACTGCTCTTCTGGGTCTCATTCCGCTACCGCAAGGCACGCAACCCGGTCGCGTCGAAGACCAGCCACAACACCTTCATCGAGATCATCTGGACGCTCGCACCGGTCGTGATCCTCGTCCTGATCGCGGTTCCCTCGATCGGTCTGCTGCAAGCCCAGTTCAAGCCCGCCCCCTCCGGTGCCGTGACGCTGAAGGCGATCGGCAACCAATGGTATTGGACCTACCAGTATCCGGACAATGGCGGCTTCGAGATCACCGCCAACATGCTGAAGGAAAAGGCTGACGTCGCCGCCGGCGAGCGCCCGCGCACCGATGCCGACGGCCCTAAGTTGCTCGCCACCGACAACCGAATCGTCCTCCCCGTCGGCGTGCCGATCCGCCTGATCACGACCTCGAACGACGTGATCCACAGCTGGGCGGTACCCGCGTTCTGGATCAAGCTCGACGCGATCCCCGGTCGCCTGAACGAGACCAGCTTCACGATCGAAAAGCCCGGCCTGTATTTCGGCCAGTGCTCGGAGCTCTGCGGCGCGCGCCACGGCTATATGCCAATTGCGGTCGAGGCGGTTCCGCCCGCCGAATACGCGGCGTGGGTCAAGGCCAAGGGCGGCACGATGCCGACCCCCGGCAAGGCGTCCGACAAGGTCATCCCGCAGCCCGGCGCCGACGGCTCCGCGGCGAAGGCCGAGGAGGCCGCGGAAACCGCCAACGCCACCGGCCCGGTCGAGAACGTAGCGACCCCCGCCAACGCAACAGCCCCCGCGACGACGCAGGGCGCGACCTCAAATCCGGCCGGCGCCGGCAACGCGGGACAGTAAGATGACCGACACCGCTCTCACCCCGTCGGCCTTCGTGTCCCACGAAGCGCACGACCATCACGATACCGATCACAAGCCGGGCTTCTTCGCGCGTTGGTTCATGTCGACCAACCACAAGGACATCGGCACGCTGTACCTGATCTTCGCGATCGTCGCGGGGATCATCGGCGGCTCGGTCTCGGGCCTCATGCGCGCAGAGCTCGCGCATCCCGGCATCCAGTATCTGCAGGGCTGGGCGAGCATGCTCCACGGCGGTCCCGCCAGCCTCGACGAATCGCTCCATCTCTGGAACGTGCTAATCACCGCGCACGGCCTGATCATGGTGTTCTTCATGGTCATGCCGGCGATGGTCGGTGGCTTCGGCAACTGGTTCGTGCCGATCATGATCGGCGCGCCGGACATGGCGTTCCCGCGCATGAACAACGTGTCGTTCTGGCTGCTGATCCCCGCCTTCACGCTGCTGCTCGCCTCGCCGTTCTTCGGTGGCGCGGGTAACGGCTGGACGCTCTACGCGCCGCTCTCGACGTACGGCGAGCCCGGACCGTCGACCGACATGGCGATCCTCGCGCTCCATCTCGCGGGTGCGTCGTCGATCCTCGGCGCGATCAACTTCATCACGACGATCTTCAACATGCGCGCGCCGGGCATGACGCTGCACAAGATGCCGCTGTTCGTGTGGTCGATGCTCGTCACCGCGTTCCTGCTGCTGCTCGCGCTGCCGGTGCTCGCCGCGGCAATCACGATGCTGCTGACCGATCGCAACTTCGGCACGACCTTCTTCGATCCGGCCGGCGGCGGCGATCCCGTCCTCTACCAGCATCTGTTCTGGTTCTTCGGCCATCCCGAAGTCTACATCATGATCCTGCCGGGCTTCGGCATCGTCAGCCAGATCATCTCGACGTTCAGCCGTAAGCCCGTCTTCGGCTATCTCGGCATGGCCTATGCGATGGTCGCGATCGGCGTCGTCGGGTTCGTCGTGTGGGCGCACCACATGTTCACGACGGGTCTGTCGGTTAACACCAAGATGTACTTCACCGCGGCGACGATGGTCATCGCGGTGCCGACCGGCATCAAGATCTTCTCGTGGATCGCGACGATGTGGGGTGGCTCGCTCACCTTCAAGACGCCGATGGTGTGGTCGATCGGCTTCATCTTCATGTTCACCGTCGGTGGCGTGACCGGTGTGGTGCTCGCCAACGGCGGCATCGACGACTACATGCAGGACACCTACTACGTGGTGGCGCATTTCCACTACGTGCTGTCGCTGGGCGCCGTCTTCTCGCTGTTCGCCGGGTTCTATTACTGGTTCCCGAAGATGACCGGCAAGATGTACAACGAGTTCCTCGGCCAGCTGCACTTCTGGGTGTTCTTCGTCGGCGTGAACGTGATGTTCTTCCCGATGCACTTCCTCGGCCTCCAGGGCATGCCGCGCCGCATCCCGGACTACACGCCGCAGTACGAGCATTGGAACACGGTCGCGTCGGTCGGCTACATGATCATGGCAGCGGGCATGGTGGTGTTCTTCGTCAACCTGATCTGGTCGCTGGCGGCCGGCAAGAAGGCGGGCGACAACCCCTGGGGCGACGGCGCGACGACGCTGGAGTGGACGATCTCCTCGCCACCGCCGTACCACCAGTTCGAGACGCTGCCGCGGATCGACTGAGGCGGACAAGGGCCATCAGGCCCCCGGCCGGCGCGGCAACGCCGCGTCCGACGACGCGGGACTTGCTCCCGTGTTGGAGCCAGCCAAAAAAGAGAACGCCTCGGGGAAACCCGGGGCGTTTTTCGTTGAACAGCCGTCCCCGGCCACATCGTGTTTCCCCGCGAAGGCGGGGACCCAGTCTGGGCTCCCGCCTTCGCGGGAGAACAAGGGAAGGGGATGCCTGCGTACGTCATCATCCGCATCCGAGCGAAAGCTAGGATCTCACCCTCGGACTCCACTCGCACGCCAGGAGCGAGACCCCAGCTTTTCCTAGGGTGACCAGATAGCGTTGGCCAAATACCAACCTCAAGCACCTCGCATTCACCATTCCACAGGACATTCGCGCTAACCCCGCGTCATGCCGAACGCGCAACTCCCAATCAGCCCCGACGCGCCAATCAGCATCCCCTATTCGACCTTCGCTCTGCTCTCCGCCTTCGCGGCGTTTGCGTTCACGATCATCGTCCCCACCATGCTGCGCGACGGCGATACCGGCTGGCACCTCGTCGCCGGCGCCTGGATCGTCGCGCATGCGGCTGTGCCGATCACCGATCCGTTCTCGTTCAGCGTCGTCGGCCGTCCCTGGGTCGCACACGAATGGCTCTCCGAAGTGGCGATGTACGCGAGTTACCGCGCGGGCGGTTGGAGCGGCCTGATCGTCCTAGTCGGCGTGGCAACGGCGGCGCTGTTCGCGTTGGCAGCCGCCGAACTCCGCCGCTGGATGAGCGCGCGGGCAAGTATCATCGCGCTGCTCCTTCTCGCCACCGGGCTACTTCCGTCGCTGATCGCAAGGCCGCACATGCTGGTGCTGCCGATCCTTGTCGGCTGGACGATCGCGCTGTTGCGTGCGCGCGAACACGACCGAGCTCCACCACTGCCGATGGCGGCGGCAATGTTGATCTGGGCGAATGCGCATGGCAGCTACGTCTTCGGACTGGCGCTGGTCGGCGTGTTCGCGCTCGAGGCGTTGCTGGCCGCCAAGCCTTCCAACCGCCGCACCGTGATCCAGCGCTGGGGCCTATTCGGAATTAGCGCGACGATCGCCGCAGCCGTCACGCCGTGGGGCGTGCACGGCCTGACGTTTCCATTTTATCTGAACGACCTGAAAGCGCTCGGTCAGATCAACGAATGGCAGCCATCCGACTTCAGAACCTTTTCCGGCTTCGAGGCGATCTTGCTCGCTAGCCTCGCGTTCCTGCTGGCGCGGCCGATCCGTATCCCACCGATCCGCCTGCTGCTGGTACTCGGCATGCTCCACATGACGCTGCAGCACACCCGCCACGAGATCATCCTGGTGACCGTCGGCATACTCGTGCTGGCCAAGCCGCTCGGCCGCGCGTGGCGCTACCGCGATACCAGCTTTTCGAACCCCCTTCCTCATGGCTCAGAGCGACTAATCGTAGCCTTTCTGGTATCCGCGCTTGCAATCAGTCTCACCGCCTACCGCGTGGCAGTGCCGGTCGTCCGCACGGAAACCAAGGGCATTCCCGTCCGCGCGCTCGCGCATTTGCCGCCCGCGCTACGCTACCAGCGAGTCTTCAACGAATACGGCTTCGGCGGGTCACTGATCCTCGCGGGCATCCGTCCGTATATCGACGGGCGGACCGACATGTACGGCGACGCCTTCACGCTCGACTATTTTTCGATTGCCCGCGGCGACGCAGATCGCTGGCATGCAGCGAATGCGAAGTGGCATTTCGGCTGGACCATCCTGCCGCTGCGCTCGCCACTGGTCCGCCTGCTCGACCATGACCCCGCTTGGCGGCGGATCTACGCGGACGATACCGCGGTCATTCACCAAGCCGTACCCACGTACCGGGCAAACCGCTGAACCATCACGAAGGCTTTCCGACCTCCGCCGCAACGCGTATAGCGTACCCGAACCATGACTTCCGCCACCCCCCTCCTGCCACCAGCGCATTGGCGCGATTTCCTCGCGCTGACCAAGCCGCGCGTGATGACGCTCGTCGTCTTCACCGGGCTCTGCGGTATGCTGGCCGCGCCCGTCGGCGTGCATCCAGTGATCGGCTTCACCGCGATCCTGTGCATCGCGCTCGGTGCGGGTGCCGCGGGGGCGCTCAACCAATGGTATGAGTCGGACATCGACGCGGTCATGCGCCGCACGCAGAAGCGTCCGCTGCCCGATGGCCGGATGGAACGCCAGGCCGCGCTCCATTTCGGCGTCGGCCTCGGTGCATTCTCGGTCCTGTTCATGGGGTTCGCGGTCAACGCGGTCGCCGCCGCGATCCTGACCGTCTCGATCCTGTTCTACGTGCTGATCTACACCGTATGGCTCAAGCGCCGCACGCCGCAGAACATCGTCATCGGTGGTGCCGCGGGTGCGTTCCCGCCGCTGATCGGCTGGGCCGCAGCGACCGGCGACATCGCCCTGCTCCCGGTCCTGCTGTTCCTGTTCGTGTTCCTGTGGACGCCGCCGCATTTTTGGGCGCTCGCGTTGTTCATGAAGAGCGATTACGCCGCCGCGGGCGTGCCGATGCTCCCGGTCGTGTCGGGCGAGCGGACCACGCGGACGCAGATCGGGCTCTACACGATCCCGATGGCGGCGGTCGCGATCCTGCCCTGGCCGCTTGGGCTCACCGGTCCGATCTACGGCATCGCGGCCGTCCTGCTGACCGGCTGGTTCGCACTGCTCGCCGTCCGCGTCGCGAAGCGCACCACGCATGCCGACGATGCGATGAAACCGGAGAAGGCCTTGTTCAAATACTCGATCCTGTATCTGTTCGTGATGTTCGGCGCGCTGGTCGTCGATCGGTGGTTCGCATGAGCATGCCCGATCCCATCCGCGACGAAGACCTGATCCGCAGCCGCCAGCGCGGTCGCGCGCGCGTCATGGCCATACTGCTCGGGGCGTTCGTCATCCTCGTCTTCGCGATCTCGATCGCCAAGATCCGCGCGGGGATGCCGCACTGATGGCCACATGGAAGGCCATGTCGCGCACCAACCGTACCGCGGCACTAGCCGTGCTGTTCATCTGTTTCATGACCGGGCTCGCCTGGGCCAGCGTGCCGCTCTACCGCCTGTTCTGCGCCGCGACCGGGCTCAACGGCACCACCAACCGCGGGCTGGCCGCCCCTGGTGCGGTCGACCACAAGATCACCGTCGACTTCGACACCAACGTCAGCCCCAAGCTGCCGTGGAAGTTCGTGCCCGAGAATCGCTCGGACACGATCGACGTCGGCGCGCGCGACATGGCGTTCTTCACCGCGACCAACACCTCGAACAAGCCGCTCACCGGCACCGCGACTTTCAACGTCCAGCCCGCGCAGGCAGGCAAGTATTTCACCAAGATCCAGTGTTTCTGCTTCACGCAGCAGACGCTCAAACCCGGCGAGACCGCCCGGATGCCGGTGATCTTCTTCGTCGATCCGAAGATCCTGACCGACCCCGACGCGGCCGATATCCAGACGATCACACTCAGCTATACGTTTTACCCGGTGGATTCTGCGAAAACAGCCAGCTAGAACGACGCCAAAGAAAATAGGGGAGTACCGATGGCCGGCGCCAAGAACCATGATTACCACATCCTGCCGCCGAGCATCTGGCCGCTGGTAGGCTCGTTCTCGGCACTGATCATGGCGGTCGGCGGCATCATGTGGATGCACGGCGGCCATATCGACAAGCCCAATGGCGGCGGCTGGGTGTTCTTCATCGGCCTCGCGGGCGTGCTCTTCACGATGTATTCCTGGTGGACGCAGGTCGTGCACGAGGCACGTGCGGGCGATCACACCCCCGTCGTCCAGCTTCATTTCCGCTACGGCATGATCCTGTTCATCGCTTCCGAAGTGATGTTCTTCGTCGGCTGGTTCTGGGCGTTCTTCGACTTCTCGCTGTTCCCGACCGCGATGACGTTTGCCGACGGCACCGTCACGCGCGCCGTCGAAGGCGGTGCGGCGATCGTCGCGCAGTGGCCTCCGAAGGGCCTGACGGTCATCAATCCGTTCGAACTACCGTTGCTCAACACGCTGATCCTGCTGACCTCGGGCACCACCGTGACGTGGGCGCATCACGCGCTGATCCACAACCAGCGCGGCGGCGAGAAGACGGGGGCCTGGGGGCTGATCGGCGTCGGCAACCGCGACGGCGTACTCAAGGGCCTGTGGCTGACCGTGATCCTCGGAATCTTGTTCAGCTCGATCCAGGCGTACGAGTATGCCCACGCGCCGTTCCCCTTCAAGGGCATCAACTACGGCGCGTCGTTCTTCATGGCGACCGGCTTCCACGGGTTCCACGTGCTGATCGGCACGATCTTCCTGATCGTCTGCCTGGTCCGCGCGTACCGCGGCGACTTTACCCCGCGCCAGCATTTCGGCTTCGAGGCGGCGGCGTGGTACTGGCATTTCGTCGACGTCGTATGGCTGTTCCTGTTCGTCACCGTCTACGTCTGGGGCGGCTGGGGCGCCCCCGTCCACGGCGGTTGAGCTTCTACCAGCTCATCTTTGGCCGCCACCTCGGCGGCTACCACCCCGGCGAAGGCCGGGGCCCAATTGGCAAAGCTGCAGTAACGAAGCGCTGTCCGCAGTTAGCGGCGTCCTCCAATTGGGCCCCGGCCTTCGCCGGGGTGGTGGCGGTTTTGGATGCGGAACGGACGCGAACCAACCGTCGCTCCCTCCCCTTGTTCTCCTGCGAAGGCGGGAGCCCAGTCTGGATCCCCGTCTTCGCGGGGAAACAAGGGAGAGCGCTGACCGCATGACCGAAGACCCATACCCGCTCGCCAACGCCCCCACGATCGCCCAGGTCGCGCTGAAAGGCCTCTGCCCCCGCTGCGGCAAGCCCACGCTCTTCGCGAAATGGTCCAACTTCGCCGATCGTTGCCCGAACTGCGCGCTCGACTTCAGCAAGTTCAACGTCGGCGACGGCCCTGCCGCATTCCTGACCCTGATCCTCGGCGCGCTAGTCGTCGCGCTCGCGATCACGCTCGAACTCAAAGTCCATCCCCCGCTCTGGCTGCACATGCTGATCTGGATCCCCTTCACCGCCGGCGGGGTCGTCCTCTCGCTCCGAGCAGCCAAGGGCGCGCTCATGTCCGCCGAATACCGCAACGCAGCCCGCGAAGGCCGAATCGACCCGTGACCCGACCTGCACGACGCATCCCCGTCATCCCGACCATCCTCGTCACGCTCGCGATCGCGGCGATGATCGGCCTCGGCCTGTGGCAACTCCTCGACCGCCTCCCGAAAAAGGAAGCGTTCCTCGCACAGCTCGCCGCCAACCCCGCCAAGCCGCCAATGGCGTTTCCGCGCATCCCCGACGAAACGCTGCTGTTCCGCCGCGCCTCGGGCCTCTGCCTCCAGCCGACCGACATCAAGCTCGCGGGCGCCGGCAAGTCCGGCTTCCGCGCAATCGCCGAGTGCCGCACCGGCGCGGAGGGCCCCGGCATGATCGTCCAGCTTGGCACCACGCGTGATCCGATGGCCAAGATCGCGTGGACCGGCGGCGAAGTCTTCGGCTACATCAGCCACGCCCCCGACGGCCGCTCGCTGATCGGATCGCTGTTCGATCACACCCCGCAACGCCTGATGCTGGTCGCGGATACCCCGCAAGCGGGTCTCAACCCCAACGGCAAGCCCGACATCGCCTCAGTCCCGAACAACCACCTCGCTTACGCCGGCCAATGGTTCTTCTTCGCCGCCATCGCCGCGATCATCTACACCCTCGCGCTGCGCCGCCGGCCACGCTAGCCGTTCTCCTGCGAACGCAGGAGCGCAGGGTACCGCGCGCTTTCCTTCGTAACCCTGGATTCCTGCGTTCGCAGGAAAACGAGCGGTGCGGGCAGCTTGTCGCCTCCCCGCCCATTCGCTAACCGCTTGGCCATGCGTTACATCAGCACCCGCGGCTCGGCGCCAATCCTCGATTTCGAAGCGGCGACGCTCACCGGCCTCGCCTCCGACGGCGGCCTCTACCTCCCCGAGGCGTGGCCGACGATGACCCGCGACGAGATCGCCGCGCTCGCCGGGCTCTCCTATGTCGACACGGCAGTCGCGGTAATGGCCCCGTTCGTCGGCGACGCGATGACGTACGACGAACTGAAGGCACTCTGCGAACAGGCATATGGCCGCTTCTCGCACGCAGCCGTCACACCCCTGGTGCAGCTCGACCACGACCAGTGGCTGCTCGAACTCTTCCACGGCCCGACGCTCGCATTCAAGGACGTCGCGCTCCAGCTGCTTGGCCTTTTCTTCGAGCGCTTCCTCGCCGGCACGGACAAGCGCCTGACGATCGTCGGCGCGACCAGCGGGGACACCGGCTCGGCCGCGATCGACGCAGTCGCGGGCCGCGCGGGCATCGACATCTTTATGCTCCACCCGGTCGGCCGCATCTCCGACGTGCAGCGCCGCCAGATGACCACGGTGCTCAGCCCCAACGTCTACAATATCGCGATCGAAGGCAGCTTCGACGACGCGCAGGCGCTGGTGAAGGCGATGTTCAACGACCGCGCCTTCTCGACCAAGTTCGCGCTGTCGGCGGTCAACTCGATCAACTGGGCCCGCCTGATGGCGCAGGTGGTGTATTTCTTCTACGCTGCCGTTCGCCTCGGCGCGCCCGATCGCGAGGTCGCGTTCGCGGTCCCGACCGGCAATTTCGGCGACGTCTTCGCGGGCTACGTCGCGGCGAAGATGGGGCTGCCGGTCGCCAAGCTGGTGGTCGCGACCAACGTCAACGACATCCTCCACCGCGCGCTCAGCACCGGCGATTATTCGAAGGGGGGCGTCCAGCAGACCCCGACCCCGTCGATGGACATCCAGGTGAGCTCGAACTTCGAACGCCTGTTGTTCGACCTCGGCGACCGCGATGGCGCAGCGCTCGCTGCACAGATGGCTGGCTTCGAATCCTCGGGCGCGATGCGTCTCACCAATGCGCAGTCGGAAGGCGCCTCGGCCGTTTTCCAGAGCGAGCGCATCGACCTCGACGACATGACACTGGCGATGCGCTGGGCACACGAGCACGCCGGCCAAGTGATCGACCCGCACACCGCGATCGGCCTCGCCGCAGCCCTGCGCACCGAGGTCCCCGCCGGCGTGCCAATTGTGACTTTGGCCACCGCACATCCGGCTAAGTTCGGCGACGCGGTCGAGCGCGCGACCGGGGTCCGACCCTCGCTTCCCGCCCGCGTCGGCGACCTCTTCGACCGCGAGGAGCGCTACGCCACGCTGCCAGCGACGTTCGAAGCAATTACCGCCTACATCACCGAGCGCGCGAAGCCGTCAGCATGAAGCTGGAAACCCTCATCGGCGAGCCCTGGGCGGATTACGGCCTGATCGACTCCGGCCACGGCAAGAAGCTTGAACGCTATGGCCGCTTCCGCTTCATCCGTCCCGAGCCGCAGGCGATGTGGGCGCCTGCCTCGACCGACTGGCAGGCGCAGGGCGAATTCGTCCCCGGTTCGGACGAGGACGGCGGCGGCCGCTGGGAATTCTCCGAACCCGTCCCCCGCGAGGGCTGGACGCTCAAGTGGAACGAGGTGTCGTACACCGCGCAGACCACGCCGTTCCGCCACCTCGGTTTCTTCCCCGACATGGCGCCGGTGTGGAGCTGGATGCGCGAGCGCGTGGCGGGGCTCGATTCGCCCGAATGCATGAACCTGTTCGGCTATACCGGCGTCGGCACGCTAGCGATGGCGACCAAAGGCGTCCGCATGGTCCACGTCGATGCGTCGAAGAAATCGGTCGAGGCGGCCAAGGCCAACGCGAAACTGTCGGGCATGGCCGATGCGCCGATCCGCTGGATGACCGACGACGCGGCGAAGTTTGTCGCCCGCGAGGTGCGGCGCGGGCGGCGGTATGATGGGATTTTGCTCGATCCACCTAAATACGGGCGTGGGCCGGAGGGTGAAGTGTGGCGGCTGGAAGAGGACCTGCCGAAGCTGATCGCCGATTGCCGGAAGCTGCTCGACGAGAATTCGCGGTTCCTGTTCCTGACGGTCTATGCCGTCCGCATGTCAGCACTGGCAATCGGGGAATTGCTCAACCAGGTGTTCGCGGACCTGCCGGGCAAGGTCGAAGTCGGCGAACTCGGCGTCCGCGAAGAAGCGCGGGGGCTAGTCCTCCCCACGGCAATCTGGGCCCGCTGGAGCCGCTGATACAGGCATCCTCCTCCCTGGAAGGGAGGGGTTAGGGGTGGGTCGGCCCATTGGCTGACGTAGGCACCCGCCCCAGGCCGACCCACCCCCGGCCTCTCCCTTCCAGGGAGGGGAGCAGAAGATCATCCCGGAATCTGCTGTGAGATGCAGTGGAAGCTCCCGCCTCCGGTCAGAATATGGTCCGCACGTTGCCCGACCACCTCACGGTCCGGGAACAGCGCCTGGATCGCCACCACCGCCGCCTGATCATTCTCCGCACCATATAACGGCACCACCACCGCGGCATTGCCGATATAGAAGTTCATGTAGCTCGCCGGCACGACCTCCTCGTCGCGCAGCACGCGGCCCGGCGACGGGATCGTCACGACTTCCAGCCCGGCAACCTCGGCGTCCCGCGCCGCGTTCTGGTACACCTGCCAGTTCGGATCGTTGTCAGTCGCCTTCGGGATCGCCACGCGTCCCTCGCCGACGAACCGCGCGAGGTTGTCGACATGGCCGTCGGTATGATCGTTGACCAACCCGTCGCCCAGCCACACCACGCGAGTGTAGCCAAGATCCGACGCCAGCCGCGCCTCGATCTCCGCCTTGGTCAGCGACGGATTGCGGTTGCGGTTGAGCAGGCACTGCTGCGTCGTCACCACCGTCCCGGTACCATCGCCATCGATCGCGCCGCCTTCCAGCACCCAGTCGCACGCCTCGACCTGCGTGTTCCGGCTCTCCGCCAGCCGCTGACCGATCGTGTCGTCGCCCGGCAGATCGTACTTCCCGCCCCAGCCGTTGAACCGGAAGTCCCGCGCGCTGCCGTCGCCGACGATGATCGGCGCGGTATCGCGCAGCCAGATATCGCCGAACGGCTCGACCACCACGTCCGCGAACGGAGCAAGACGCTTGGCCGTCGTCGCCGACCCGACATCGGCCGCGACCAGGATCACCGTCTCGCCCTTGCCGCCGGCATGCACCGCCTTGGCGAACGCGACGACCTCGTCCCGCGCCGGCTCCAGATCCTCCAGCCACAGGTCCGCATGGCTTGGAAAGCCGATCCAGACGGCCTTGTGGTGCGCCCATTCGGCGGGGGTAGAGACTGCGGTAGTCGTCGGGGTCACTTACTTGGCTCCTGCGCGATCGCGGTCACGGATGCCGCGGAATTCGGCGGTCTTATACCAGTTCGGCCACAGACTGGTATCGTCCGCGAGTTTCCGTCCGAGCCCGTAATAGATCGTCAGGTCCTCGACCGCGCCCGACCAGTCCCACTTCGCGTCATATTCGTCCGCCGGCTTGTGATAGCGATGTGCGACATAATCCTCGCGCGCGGCATGCCCCGCAGCCGTACCACCGACGACGAGGTCCTCGCCGCTACCACCATCGAGCATCGGCACGCCGAGCTTCGCAAAACTGAAGTGATCCGACCGGTAATAGCCGCCGCGTTCCGGGTTCGCCTCGACGCCGATCACGCGGCCCTCGGCGGCGACGAACGGCTTCACCAGATCCTCGATCTCCGACTTCCCCGCGCCGGTCAGCACGAAGTCCTTCGCGCGGCCATCGACGTTCAGCACGTCCATGTTCACGCCGCCGACGGTGTGCGCGAGCGGATAGATCGGATGCTCGGCATAATAGCGCGACCCGAGCAGCCCGGACTCCTCCGCGGTCACCGCCAGGAACGCGATCGAGCGCTTGGCCGGCCCCGCCTTTACCTGAGCCTCGGCCAACGCCACCAGCCCGGCGACCCCGCTCGCATTGTCCGCCGCGCCATTGCAGATGTCGTCGCCATCGACCGCGTCACAGCGCCCGAGATGATCCCAATGCGCGGAATACATCACGTAATCATTCGACGCCGTTGTCCCCGGCAGAACGCCGATGACGTTCTTCGACGCCTGCCGCTTGATCGTGTTGTCGAATCCACCGCCGAACTTCAGCCCGAGCGGCACTGCCTTGAACCCCTTCACCTTCGCCGCAGCCGCCAGCGTCGCGTAATCCTTGCCCGCGCTCGCGAACACGCGCTCCGCCGCGGGCTTCTGCAGCCAGCCGACGATCTGAGACTGGTCGAGATGATCGCCCTTCTCGTCCAGCTCGAGCTGCGGTCCGGTCCAGGACGACTGCACCACAGCCCACGGATACGCGGCCGGCTCGGTATCGTGGACGATGATCGCCGCCGCCGCGCCGTGCTTGGCGGCATTCTCGAACTTGTACGGCCAGCGCCCGTACCACGTCATCGCCCGCCCCTCGAACGGCCCCTGACGCGACATCGTCTGCCAGTCGGCATCGTTGATGAGGATGACCACCGTCTTCCCCTTCACGTCGGTGCCGGCATAATCGTCCCAGCCCTTTTCGGGTGCGGTGATGCCGTAGCCGACGAACACCACGTCACTGTTCGCCACCGCGGACTTTGGCGCCACGCGGTAGGTGCCCGCGACCATGTCGGTGCGATAGGCAAGGCTGACAGGCGCCTTGCCGCCAGTGAACACGTAAGGCTGCACGTTCGTGGCCGTAATTTCCACCATCGGCACGTCCTGCGTCCACGACCCCTTATTGCCCGGCTTTAGGCCCGCCGCCTTCATCCGCTCGACGATATACGCAACCGTCTTGGCCTCCGCAGGCGTGGTCGGCGCGCGGCCTTCATACGCGTCCGACGCCAGCACCTGCGTGACGGTCTTCAACGTCTCGACCGAAATCGCGGGAGACATCTGCGCGGACGCACCGGTCCCAAGCAGCAGGAGAGGCAGGATGGCAGCGCGCAAGGTCATTCCCCCAAAGAGATGCCGCGCGTTTTGGCAGCGGCGCCGGCACCGCGCAAGCATCGCTTGCCGTGCTGTCCGGCTTCGATAGGATGTGGGCAGGGGCTTTGGGGAGCGACGAGGATGCGATATCTTGGCGGGTTGCGCGCGAGTAGTTCGGTCTGGAAAATGATGACGCTACCGGCCGTCTTGGCGCTGCCGGTAGCCGCGGCAGCGCAGGACACCGCGGCGGTCATTTCGACAGAAGCAGCGTTCGGCGCTCGTGAAATCCAGCAGTTGAGCCTCTCGCCCGACGGTACGCACATCGCCATGATCGTGCCGATGAAGGGTCGCGGCGCCATGCTGCGCATCGCCGACATGGTCGGAGGCAAGATCGCCGACCCGATCCTGTCGTCCTCCGGCGACCCCGAAAGCCTGAGGGATTGCCGCTGGTCGACCAATACGCGCCTCGTCTGCCGGTTCATCACTACCGCACATACCGGAACCGATCTGCTTGCCTTCAGCCGGGCGCTCGCCATCGACAGCAATGGCGGCAACAGAAAGATCCTGAGCGCACGCACGAACGAACGCTCGCTTGGTATCATGCAAGACGGCGGCAACGTCATCGACTGGACTGCAGACGGCGCGGAGGGTGCCGTGCTGATGACCCGCAAGTTCGTACCCGAAGCGATGATCGGCACGCTCCTGGCCCGTTCGGCGGTTGGCTTGGGCGTCGAGCTGATCGACACCGTCACGCTGACAAGACGGGTCGTCGAGCCGGCCCGTGCGAATGCCATCGAATATATCAGCGACGGCCAGGGTTCCGTCCGGATCGTTGGCTCGCGGGCCATGACCAGTGGAGGCTATGACGGTGCGAAGGTGATCTATTCATACCGCAAGGCCGGTGATCGCGCTTGGCAGCCGTTAAGTCAGGTCGCCAGTACTGTCAGTGGTGGCAAGAGCGGGTTCGATCCCTACGCCATCGATCCCGCGCTGAACGTCGCATACGGCTTCGACGACAGGGACGGCCGGCAAGCGCTGTACAAAATCGCGCTAGACGGCAGCCTCAAGCGCGATCTCGTACTTGCACGCCCGGATGTGGACGTCGACCAGTTGATCCGGTTGGGTCGCCAGAACCGGGTGGTGGGTGCTGCCTACGCAACCGACCGCCGCGAAGTCGAATTCTTTGATCCTACGCTGCAAAAGCTCGCCGCGTCGTTACGCAAGGCCTTGCCCGGCAGGCCGCTGATCACGTTCGTCGACGCGAGCGCGAACGAGACCAAGCTGTTGCTGTTCGCCGGCAGCGACGTCGATCCGGGCCGTTATTACCTGTTGGATCGGACGACCAACAAGATGGGCGAAGTTGCGCCGTCACGTCCGGAGTTGGGGAAGACGACACTCGCCAGCGTCCAGTCGATCACCTTTCACGCCGCGGACGGCACGATGATTCCCGGTTATCTGACTTTGCCCATTGGCGGTACTGGCAAGGGGTTGCCCGCGATCGTCATGCCGCACGGCGGGCCGGGCTCACGCGACGAATGGGGGTTCGACTGGCTCTCGCAATATTTCGCGGCGCGCGGTTTTGCTGTGCTGCAGCCGAACTTCCGGGGTTCGACCGGCTATGGGTCGGCATGGTTCCAGAAAAACGGCTTCCAGTCGTGGCGGACCGCGATCGGCGACGTCAACGATGCCGGACGCTGGCTGATGTCGCAAGGGATTGCGGCGCCGGACAAGCTTGCGATCGTCGGCTGGTCCTATGGCGGCTATGCAGCACTACAATCGGCGGTGCTCGATCCTGGCCTGTTCAAGGTGGTCATCGGCATTGCGCCGGTGACGGATCTGGACGCGTTGCGCGAGGAGTCGCGAGGCTTTACGGCCTTCGCCCAAGTCGACACGTTCATCGGGCATGGTGCGCATATCCAGGCGGGATCGCCCGCGCGCAACGCCGACAAGATCAAGGTGCCCGTACTGTTGTTCCACGGCGATCGGGATCGCAACGTCGGAATCGGTGAATCGCGATTGATGGCGGCCAAGCTGCGGGGCGCGGGTGGAAAGGTCGAACTGGTAGAGTTCCCCGGTCTCGATCACCAGCTCGACGACGATGTCGCGCGTACCGCGATGCTGACCAAGGCCGATGCGTTCCTGCGGACGTCGCTGGGGATGTAGAATGAAAAAGGGCGGCCCCGCAGGACCGCCCTTTTTCGTATAACAGTCGTACCGAGATATCAGCGCGAGTAGAACTCGACGACCAGATTCGGCTCCATCTTCACCGGGTAAGGCACTTCGTCGAGCGTCGGGACGCGCGTGAAGGTGACCTTGGCCGCGCCGTCGGTGGCGACGTAGTCGGGGATCTCGCGTTCGGCGAGGCTCTGGGCTTCCATGACCAGCGCCATTTCCTGCGCCTTCGAACCCAGCGTGATCTCGTCGCCGACGAAGCAGCGACGCGAGGCGATGTTGCACTTCACGCCGTTGACGCGGATGTGGCCGTGCGAAACGATCTGGCGCGCCGCGAAGATCGTCGGCGCGAACTTGGCGCGGTAGACGATCATGTCGAGGCGCTGCTCGAGCAGGCCGATCAGGTTCTGCGAGGTATCGCCCTTCAGACGCGCAGCCTCATGGTAGCACGCACGGAACTGCTTCTCGGTCACGTCGCCGTAATAGCCCTTGAGCTTCTGCTTGGCGCGCAGCTGGATACCGAAATCGCTGACCTTGCCCTTGCGGCGCTGGCCGTGCTGGCCCGGGCCGTATTCACGCTTGTTGACGGGCGACTTGGGACGACCCCAGATGTTCTCACCCATGCGGCGATCGAGTTTGTACTTCGCGCTTTGACGCTTCGACATAGTAAGTCCTTGGCAAATGCTAACAACGTTGTTCCCGGTATCGCTCTGCTGGCTGTACGAGACGGATGTCCAGACAGGGCAGGGCCACCGCTTCACCGGGGTGCAGGGCCATTGCGAAGGCGGGCGCCTAGACGGGGGGCGGTCCAGAGTCAAGCTGGACAGGCCGGATGGGGCTCGGCAAGAGACGGCGCATGACCATTCTCCCGGGCCCAGATTGCACCACCATGACCGACGTCCGCGCAGGCGTCGACGCGCTCGACCGCGACTTGGTCGCTCTCCTCGCCAAGCGGTTCGCCTACATGGACGCCGCCGCGCGGATCAAGCCCGAGCGCGGGCATGTCCGCGACGAGGCGCGGAAGACGCAGGTGATCGACAACGCGCGGGCTGAGGCGGTGAAGCTTGGGGTGCCGGACGCGGTGGTCGCGGAACTTTGGGAAACTCTAGTCGAAGCCTCGATCGCGTATGAATTGGTCGCGTTCGACCGCCGCTAGGATAACGCACTCCCCACCCTGGAAGGGAGGGGTTGGGGGTGGGTCGGCCCGTAGCTGCCGCCACGCCCACCAAATAGCCGACCCACCCCCGGCCCCTCCCTTCCAGGGAGGGGGGAAGAGGTACGCCTATTTGGGAAGGGACTCAGGCCCGCGGCCTCTTCCCCGCCAGCGACGACAGGACCCCGCGGAGAGTCCGGACCTCCTGACTCGACCAGCCCGGCTTGGTTAGCAACGTGCGCAGAGTCCGCCGCGTCGACTGCATCTTGTCGGGCAGGTGGAAGAATCCCGCGCCCATCAGCATCGCATCGAGCTGCCCGATCATCCCGTCGAGCTCCTCCTGCGGCGCAGGCGGCATGATCGGGTTGATCGACGGCTGCGACAGTTCGCGTTCGGCGGTGAGGCCCTTGGACCATTCATACGCGACCAGGATCACCGCCTGGGCGAGGTTGAGCGAGCCGAACTCCGGATTGATCGGCACCGTGATGATCGTGCGCGCGACCGCGACGTCGTCGGTTTCGAGGCCGGAACGCTCGGGCCCGAACAGGATCGCGGAACGGCCGGGGGCGGCGTGGATCTCGGTCGACGCCTGCTCCGGGGTGACGACGGGCTTGGTCACGCCGCGCTTGCGGACGGTGGTGGCGAAGACCTGCGCGCAGTCGGCGGTGGCGGCGGCGACGCTGTCGTAGACCTTTGCGTTTTGGAGGACGATGTCGGCACCGCTGGCGGCGGGACCGGCTGAGGGGTTGGGCCAGCCGTCCCGCGGGGAGACTAGCCGCATTTCGGTGAGGCCGAAGTTCAGCATGGCGCGCGCGGCCTTGCCGATGTTCTCGCCGAGTTGGGGGCGGACGAGAACAATGACGGGAGGTGGAGCGCCAACCGCCCCATCGCCATCCGCAAGCACATCGCTGTCCACAGCCGCGTCCGTACCAATCATGTTTTCGTCAATCACGTCGCCAAATCCACCAATCTCGCCAAGCTCACCAAAGTCGTCCGGCTCGGCCAATCTACTTTGCTCAGCCAAATCATCCCGCTCATCCACCCCACCCCGTTCGTCCTGAGTAGGGGCTGAGCGAAGCCGAAGACCCGTATCGAAGGATTTGCGCGAGAGTAAGCGCACCGCGTCCCAATCCCCCGCTGCCAGCGCTTCCTTCTTCGCCCGCGTCCAGCCTTTCAGCTGACGCTCGGCCTCCAGTGCCTCGATCCTGCTCGGGAAATCCTGCGACCACATCAGCGTAACGGGGCGCCGATTGTGGGTGTATCCGGGGAGTTCACCGTGCTGGTGCTGCGCGATGCGGCGTTCGAGCGAATCGGTGTGGCCGATGTAGTAGCTGCCGTCTGAACAGCGCAGCATGTAGGCGTAAAAGCTCATGCAACCTGTCCTTCGATACGGGCCTTCGCCGAGCTCAGTCCCTACTCAGGACGAACGGGAGTGGTGAGATGTGTCGATAGGGTAAGTGCTACGTTCTTGCCAGCAAAGGGCATCCCAAGCGCATATCGAAGGACAGCTACGGCCCAACTCACTCCGCCCGGCCAACTTCCTCCACACTCCCGGCAAAAGCCTCGAAGTCCTTCGCCTCGCTGAAGTCCCGATAAACACTAGCAAACCGGATATACGCCACCGAATCGAGCCCCTTGAGCCCGTCCATCACCATCTCACCGATCCGCTTCGACGTGACGTCGTTCTCGCCTAGCGTCTCCAGCCGCCGCTGGATCCCGCTCACCAGTTTCTCGATCCGCCCAGCCTCGATCGCCCGTTTCCGCGTCGCGATCGACAGCGACCTGAGCAGCTTCTCCCGATCGAACGGCTCTCTCCGCCCCTCGCTCTTCAACACGAACAGCTCGCGCAACTGGATGCGCTCGAACGTCGTGAAACGCGCCGCGCACCCCTCGCACTGTCGCCGGCGTCGGATCGCCGCCCCGTCTTCGGTGGGGCGGCTGTCCTTTACCTGGCTGTCTTCATGTCCGCAGAAGGGGCAGCGCATTCAGACCTTCTTCTTGCCCTTGTAGTACGCGTAGCCCGCGCCCGCGAGTGCGCCGAAGATCGGGCCGACGATCGGCACCGGGATCGCGACGACCGCGCCGAGTGCGCTCCACTTGGCCATGCTCTTGCCGAGGCCGGGCGTTGCCTTGATGTCGTTCTGAACGTCGTCGAACTTCGACATGCTACTTATCCTTGATAGATCGGGAAGCGCGCGCACAGTGCACGAACACGCGTCCGAACGTCCGCCTCGACTTCCGGGTCCCCATGCTCGCCCTTTTTCGCGAGGCCGTCCAGCACGTCGGCGACCATGTTGCCGATCTCGCGGAACTCCGCCGGGCCGAAGCCACGCGTCGTACCTGCGGGCGAGCCAACGCGGATGCCGCTGGTCTTGACCGGCGGCAGCGGATCGTTGGGGATGCCGTTCTTGTTGCAGGTGATCCCCGCGCGCTCGAGCGCCTCGTCCGCATCGCGCCCGGTGATGCCCAGCGGCGTGAGGTCGATCAGCGCGAGATGCGTGTCGGTGCCGCCCGAGACCACGTCCGAACCGCGTTCCTTGAGCGTCGCCGCCAGAACCTTCGCGTTCTCGACGACCGCGGCGATGTAGCTCTTGAAGTCAGGCTGCAGCGCCTCGCCGAACGCGACCGCCTTCGCCGCGATCACGTGCATCAGCGGCCCGCCCTGAAGCCCCGGGAACACTGCCGAGTTGATCTTCTTCGCTACGCCCTCGTCATTGGTCATGATCATGCCACCGCGCGGGCCCCGCAGAGTCTTGTGCGTGGTGGTGGTCACGACATGCGCGTGGCCGAACGGCGTCGGGTGCAGGCCCGCTGCGACGATCCCGGCGAAATGCGCCATGTCGACCATGAAATACGCGCCGACCTTGTCCGCGATCGCGCGGAACTTCGCGAAGTCGATGACGCGGGGATAGGCCGAGCCACCCGCGATGATCAATTTCGGCTGATGCTCGACCGCCAGCGCCTCGACCTGATCGTAGTCGATCAGGTGCGTGGTCGCGTCGACGCCGTACTGAACCGCGTTGAACCACTTGCCCGACATCGCCGGCTTCGCGCCATGCGTCAGGTGACCGCCCGCATCGAGGCTCATGCCGAGGATCGTGTCGCCCGGCTTGACCAGCGCCAGCATCACCGCGCCGTTCGCCTGCGCGCCCGAATGCGGCTGAACATTGACGAACCCGCAGCCGAAGATCTGCTTGGCGCGCTCGATCGCCAGCGTCTCGACCGTGTCCGACGGCGCGCAGCCCTGGTAATAGCGCTTGCCCGGATAGCCTTCCGCGTACTTGTTCGTGAACACCGAACCCTGCGCCTCGAGCACCGCCTTCGAGACGATGTTCTCCGACGCGATCAGCTCAATCTGCGTCTGCTCGCGCTCGAGTTCGGCAGCCACGCCGGCGAATACGGCAGCGTCTGCATCGGCCAGGCCGCGCGTGAAAAAGCCATCGGGCTGGACGTCGTGGAGTTCGCGGGGCTGAGTGCTCATGCGGGGACCTTTAACTTGTCGACACGGAGTTGATGACGACCGCCGGCGAAATCGGCGGACAGGAAAGCTTCGACGCACGCCTTGGCCATTTCCTCGCCGATCAGGCGCGCGCCCATCGCGATGGCGTTGGCGTCGTTGTGGATGCGCGCGAGGCTCGCCGACAGCGGTTCGGACACGAGCGCGCAGCGGCAGGCGGGGTTGCGGTTGGCGGCGATCGAGATGCCGATCCCGGAGCCGCACAGCGCGATACCGCGCTCGGCGCTACCATCGGCGATCGCTGACGCAAGCTTGAACCCATAGTCAGGATAATCGACGCTGGCGGTGCCCTCGGGCCCGAGATCGAGCACGTCATGCCCCGCCTCGCGCAGCCACGTGGCGAGCACCGCTTTCAACGAAACGGCGGCGTGATCGGACGCGATGGCGATGCGCACCTGGCGTAATCCTGTGACGGGAGATCGGGTGCCCAGCCCCTTACCCACCCAAGCCGGAATTTGCCACACCTGTTCGCGGGTCGTGATGGACGACGGCATCCCATTTCACCCCGTCATCCTGACGAAAGTCAGGACCCAGGGCTACAAAGCGCAGTTCTACGTTACTCTGGGTCCTGACTTTCGTCAGGATGACGGAGCACAATGCGCGCTCGTTCGACCGCGCAAAAGGAGAAGCGCCATGAAAGCCCTCACGCTGCTCGCCGCCGCCGCGCTGACCGCCTGCTCAGGCCCGGCCCCCGATACCTCCAGCGACGGCAACATGACGTCCGCCGGATCGGTCGAACGCAAGGTTGCCGCTCCCAAGCCTAAACCGGCGCCCGACTACACCGGTCGCTGGATCGGCGTCGAAGGCATGGTCCTCGACGTCGCCCCGACCGCCACCGCCAGCCACTACGCGCTGACCATGCAGTGGGACCTCGACAACAAGGGCAAATTCGACGGCATCGCGACCGGCGACACGATAGCGTTCGATCGCGGTGGCATCCGCGAAACCCTGCGGCCGACCAACGGCGACGCGACCGGGCTCAAATACCTCGCCGGCAAAACCGATTGCCTTACCGTCAAGCCCGGCGAAGGCTATTGCCGCGACGGACTTAGCCGCTAGGTTCCCGCCCGTGACTATCGCACATGCCAACGCCGACGCCGCCCGCGCGCACCTTTCCGAAGTGCTCCTGCGCACCGGCCAGGAGGACCGCGACGCGTTTCGCGAACTCTATACGCTGACCAGCGCGAAGCTTTTCGGCATCACCCACCGTATCTGTGGCAACGCCCAAGCCGCGGAGGATGTGCTGCACGAGGTCTATCTCACGATCTGGAAACGCGCCGGTGCCTGGGAACCCGGCCGCGCGAGCCCGATAACCTGGTTGGCGACGATCGCGCGCAACCGCGCCATCGACTGGCAGCGCGCGCAAGGCGTCCGCCGCACGAGCCCGCTCGACGACGCGCCCGACATCGCCGATCCCGGCGAAGGCGCCGAGGCGGGAATGCTGGCGAGCGAATCGTCGCGCGAACTGATCGAGTGCCTGAACGGCCTCGAACCGCAACAGCGCGACGCGATCCGTACCGCGTTCTTCGACGGCATCACCTACGCCGAACTCGCGATCAAGCGCGCCGTGCCGCTGGGCACGATGAAGAGTTGGGTCCGCCGCGGCCTCGCCCGCCTGAAGGATTGCCTTGATGGTTGATCCAGCCACCGATACCGGCGTGCCTGAGGACGTTGCCGCCGCCGAACTCGCACTCGGCCTGCTCGAAGGCGAGGAACGCGGGGCAGCGCTGCGCCGCGTACTCGCCGAGCCCGGTTTCGCCGCGCAGGTCGAATGGTGGCGGTCGCGTCTGGCAGTCCTGTTCGACCTCTGGCCCGAACGCGCCGCGCCGCCGCATCTCGCCGCCCGGATCGAAGCCAGTCTCGACGGAACGCCAGCGAGTGCGCAAACAGGTCGCTTCGCTTGGCCGGCGCTCGCCGCCGTCACCAGCGCGATCGCCGCGTCGCTGTTGCTGTTCGTCATGGTCCGCCCGGAGCCGACCGTGCCCGTTTCGCAACCGATCGCCCCCTCAATACCGGCCGCGCGGCCGACCAGCGTGCTCGTTGCGATGCTCGGCGATGCGAAGTCGCCGGTTGCAGCAGTGTACGATCCCGCAAACGGCGGGCTCCGCGTCGCGGCAGGCCCCGGTGTTCCGGACGCCCGCGTCGCGCAGCTCTGGGTGATCGGCGGAGACGGCGTACCGCATTCGCTCGGCCTGCTCTCCGGCCGTCCGACCTCGCTCGCACCCAAGGGCGTCGATCGCGGTCGCATAGCGCCGGGCGCAACGCTCGCGATCTCTGTCGAACCGCTCGGCGGCTCGCCGACCGGCCTGCCGACCGGTCCGGTCGTCGCTACCGGCGTGGTCGCGCGCGTCTGATGACCAAGCGACCCGCCGCGACCGGCGGCATCCCGCCGATCGCGCGCCTGCTCGGACTGAGCGGCCTCCTCCCGCAACTCGCGGCGGTCGCGCTGCTGCTGAGCGGCGACCCGCAAAGCCGGTTCTCGGCGCTGGCGATCGCCTACGCCTATGCCGCGATCATCCTGAGCTTCCTCGGCGGTCTCTGGTGGGGCCTCGCCGCACGCACCGACTCGCCGCCGCGCTGGCTCTGGTTCGCAAGCGTCGCCCCCTCGCTGATCGCACTGGTCACCGCCTGGCCCTGGATGGTCGGCCTGCGCTGGCCCGGCCCCTCGCTGGTAGTGCTCGGCATCAGCCTGATCGCCGCGCTGCTCGTCGACCGCGCACTGGTCAAAGCCGGCATCGCCCCACCCGGATGGATGGCCTTGCGCATACCCCTGTCGCTCGGCCTCGGCGTCCTGACGATGCTCGCCGCCGCGCTTTAGGGCTGCGCCACGCGATTCGCGGGCTGGCTCGATTCATGGTACGAATCGGTCATGAATACATCCGCCGCGAGTCTCCGCACCGATCGGCAGGAAAAGGCGCGTTTCACCACCGCCGAGTTCCTGCGCATGGGTGAGTCCGGCGCGTTCGACGACATGAAAGTCGAACTGGTCGAAGGGGAACTCGTCCGGATGAACCCGCCCCAGTTTGCGCACGCCTCGCGCCAAGCCAAGATAGCCATTCGCCTGTCGCGTCTATTTGCGGAGTCGAGAATCGTTGGCGAGGCCGGCGTCGATCTGGGTAACGATACGGTGCTTGGCTGCGACGTCGCAGTTCTACGCTCATCGGTGGAAGAAAACCGCCTATTGCTCGCCGCCGACTTCCTGCTCGTCGTCGAAGTCGCGGAAACGTCGGTCGCGCGCGATACCACGATGAAGCGCTTCGCCTATGCGCGCGGCGGCATTCCGCACTACTGGGTGGTCGATGGAAACCGGTCCGTCGTCCATGTCTACGCCAACCCCTTGGAAGGCGATTACACGCGGTTCCATTCGGTAGGTTTCGGCGAAACACTAGACGTGCCGAGCACCGACGGCGCGATCACGATCGACTGACCAGAGTTGCCCCGCAGTGAGCGAGGCCAGCCTCAAGCCGCCTTGCGTAAATCCAGGCGGCTCCAGATCTCCACCAGCGCATCCGTCAGTTCGCGCATCATCGCCTCGGTATGCGCAGGACCCGGCGTGAATCGCAGCCGCTCGGTGCCGCGCGGCACGGTCGGATAGTTGATCGGCTGCACGTACACACCGTATTCGGCGAGCAGCACGTCGCTGATCTTCTTTGCCTTGACCGGATCGCCGACCATCAGCGGCACGATATGCGTATCGCCGATCATAACCGGCAGCCCGGCGTCCTTCAGCATCGCCTTGAGCATCGCCGCGGAAGCCTGCTGTCCCTCGCGCTCGACGCTCGAGCTTTTCAGATGCCGCACGCTCGCAAGCACACCAGCGACCAGCACCGGCGACAGCGAGGTCGTGAAGATGAACCCCGGTGCATATGAACGGATCACGTCGACGATAGTGCGATCGGCGGCAATATAGCCCCCCATCACGCCGAATGCCTTGCCGAGCGTGCCCTCGAGGATCGTGATCCGATGCGCGACCTCGTCCCGTTCCGAAATGCCGCCGCCACGCGCGCCATACATCCCGACCGCATGGACTTCGTCGCAATAGGTCAGCGCGTTGTACCGGTCGGCCAGATCGCACACCGCGGAGATCGGCGCGATGTCGCCCTCCATCGAATACACGCTCTCGAACGCGATCAGCTTTGGTGCCGCCGGATCTTCGGCCGCGAGGAGCTCTTCGAGATGCGCGAGGTCGTTGTGGCGGAACACGCGCTTCTCGCATCCCGAATTGCGGATACCAGCGATCATCGACGCGTGGTTCAGCTCGTCGGAAAAGATGATGCAGCCCGGCAGCACCTTCGCCAACGTCGCCAGCGTAGCCTCGTTCGAGACGTACCCGCTCGTGAACAGCAACGCCGCTTCCTTGCCGTGGAGGTCGGCGAGTTCGCCCTCCAGGTCGACATGGTAATGCGTGTTGCCGCCGATATTGCGCGTGCCGCCCGAGCCCGCGCCGACGTCATGCAACGCCTCTTCCATCGCCGCGATCACCTTCGGATGCTGGCCCATCGCGAGATAATCGTTCGAGCACCACACCGTGATCGGCTTGGGCCCGTTGTGCCCCGCGAAACAGCGCGCGTTCGGAAACGCACCCTTGTTGCGGAGAATGTCGATGAACACGCGGTAGCGCCCTTCGGCATGCAACCGATCGATCGCCTGCGTGAAAACGCGCGAATAATCGACTCGTGGACCCAAGGTAGAGTCCGTTGCCGAGATGCCGTTGGTAATCATAGGCTTGGGCACTACGCCTCGCTTTCACTCGTTTCCAGCGCAATACCGCTCTTACGGTGATCGCTTTCCTCATCCTGGGCGCACATTGCCACGATGCGCCCGCGACGCAAGGTGCCATAGTGTCTCAGGCTGACGCTCAGAGCGGCTCGATCCTGGCGAATCCATGCGCAGCCAAAGCGGGGCCGAGCGCACGTTCGTCTTCACCCAACCGGGTAAAGACGGCAACGCCCTCCCCCGCTCCCGACCACGATTCGCCCTGCATCAGATGAACGATCCGCCGCGCGATTCCGGGACCGCCGTCGACGAACCGGACGCCGGGCGCCGCCTCCGCAAGCTCCGTTTCGACTAGCGGAAAATGTGTGCAGGCGTTGACGATCACGTCGATCGCGTCGCCGCCGGGTTGCGAAAACAGCCCATCCAGTACGGCGGCATAGCGTTCCGGCGCGACGACTCGGCCATGCAATTTCGCCTCGGCCATCTCTACTAGAGCTGCCGAGCCGTAGCGCAGCACCGTGCAATCGCCCGCGAACCTCGCGGCAAGATCATCGACATACGCCTGCCGCACCGTCGCCTCGGTCCCCAGCACGCCGATCGTCCGGGTCTTCGAAAGCAATGCTGCGGGCTTGATCGCCGGCACCGTCCCCACCACCGGCAGGTCGAGCGCGGCGCGCACCACCGGTAGCGCGATCGTCGAGGCGGTGTTGCACGCGATCACGATCAGCCGTGGCCGATACCGCTCCGCCAGCCGCCCCAGCAACACCGGCACCCGCGCCGCGATCTCCGCCTCGCTTTTGGTCCCGTAGGGAAAGCCGGCCGAGTCGGCGGCATAGACGAACGGCGCATCGGGCAGCGCGGCGCGCGCCGGACCGACGATCGACAGCCCGCCGACACCGGAATCGAAGAACAGGATAGGGCGCGTGTCCATGCGCGGTCCTTAGGCTGGATCGGCCCGTGCAAACCAGTCCCCGTCGTGCCCGCCCGCCTCGTCATCCTGACGAAAGTCAGGACCCAGGGTAGCGAGCGTCGTCCTTCGTGGCTCTGGATCCTGACTTTCGTCAGGATGACGGAGCAAGTGGTCGCCCCATTTGCCGTCAGCCCCGCGTAGCCTATAAGCCCCTCCAGAACGGGGGACATAGTTGCAGACGGAAATTCTCTGGGTCGCGCCCACGCTATCGCTCGTGCTGAGCTATCTGCTCGGCTCGATCCCGTTCGGCGTCATCCTGACGCGGCTCGGTGGCGCAGGCGATCTGCGCACGATCGGCTCGGGCAACATCGGCGCGACCAACGTCCTGCGCACCGGACGCAAGGGCCTCGCCGCCGCCACGCTACTGCTCGACATGGCCAAGGGTGCGGTCGCCGTGCTGCTGGTCGCACACCTGTTCCCCGGCAACGCACTGCTCGCGGCTGCCGGTGCGTTCATCGGCCATTGCTACCCCGTCTGGCTGAAGTTCAAGGGCGGCAAGGGCGTCGCAACCCTCATGGGCATCGTCGTCGCACTCCATTGGCCGCTCGGGCTGGTCTACGCGGTAGTCTGGCTCGGCCTGCTCGCCGGCCTGCGCATCTCGTCGGTCGCCGGCATGGCCGCAGCCCTCAGCGCGCCATTTGCCGCGGCCCTGTTCGGTCGCTTCGATCTCGTTTTGCTGCTCCTCGCGCTAGCGCTGATCGTCCTGTGGAAGCACCGCGAAAACGTCGATCGCCTGTTCTCCGGCACCGAGCCACGCATCGGCCGCTCCAAACGACCGCCGGGTGACTGACGCTACCGTTTCAAGACTTCGGCTCATCCGCACGACCGGGATCGGACCGGTCACCTATCGCCAGCTCATCGCCCGCTTCGGCAGCGCAGACGCCGCGATCGAAGCACTCCCGATGCTCGCCCAACGCGGCGGCGGACGCGCGCCCAAGATCGCCGATGCCGCCATGGCCGAACGCGAAATAGCCGCCACCGCCAGGCTCGGCGCTCGCTACCTCTTCCTCGACGACCCCGACTATCCCCGCCTGCTGGCCGAGATCGAGACCGCACCCCCGGCACTCACCCTCCGCGGCGACATCGCCCACGCCAGCCGCCCCTGTATCGCGATGGTCGGCGCGCGCAACGCGTCCGCCGCCGCCTGCCGCTTCGCCCGCCAGCTCGCGCTGCAACTTGCCGAGGAGGGCACGACGATCGTCTCCGGCCTAGCCCGCGGCATCGACACCGCCGCGCACATTGGGGCACTCGGCGCCTACTCCAGCGGCACCACGATCGGCGTCATCGCCAGCGGCATCGACATCGCCTACCCGCCCGACAACACCGCGTTGCAGGAGCGCATTGCCACCGAAGGCCTTCTGCTCGCCGAACAGCCACCCGGCACCGAGCCCAAGGCGCGCAATTTCCCCTCGCGCAACCGCATAATCGCCGGTCTCGCGATCGGCACGGTGGTGGTCGAGGCCGTCCCCAAATCGGGCTCGCTGATCACCGCGCGCCTCGCCAATGAATCCGGCCGCGAAGTCATGGCTGTCCCCGGCAGCCCGCTCGACCCCCGAGCGCAAGGCTGCAACCTGCTGATCCGCGAAGGCGCTACGCTGGTGCAGTCCGCCGCCGATATTCTCGAACAGATCCGCCCGTTCGACCCGCGTTCGGTCCGCTCGCCAATCGATGCCTACGCCGCCTCGCCCCCGGAAGACGCGACCGATAGCGAGCGCCGCAGGATCACCGACCTGCTCGGCCCCGTACCGGTGACGATCGACGAACTCATCCGCCAGTCGCACCTGAGCCCGGCGGTCGTCCAGACCGTGCTGCTCGAACTCGAACTCGGCGGCCATCTGGAACGTCATGCGGGCGGCCGAGCCAGCCTGCGCTGATCGTCCTGGTTTCAGGACGCCGCCAAGGCCACGCCACCCTCAGTCTGCGATTTCGCCATCCAGGCCGCAGCCCAGTCCTTTGCCTCATGCGTCTTCACTATAGCCGCAAGCAGCAGGTCCAGTTCGTGCTGATGCGAGGCGATCAGGTTAAGGACATGAGGCTCCGGATCCGACTGGCGAAGGATGACGATATTTTTGGCGAGGAACGAACACTTCCATTTCGCTATCGCGAGGTCATGTCGGGTCACGCTCTATCCTTCCGGTCCAGTACGAAACATTGGCTCGCGCCTGCCAGCAACGATCCATCATGATTACGCCGAACTGCAAGTCCTTGGCGAAAAGAGGTATCTGGTTGCGGTAGCCAGGAAGCTGGACGAAAATCGTGCGCGCGGCCAGATATAGCGGCCGGTGAAAGGGATGGCTGAGGACCGTCAATTGTAACGATCTCTGCGCCTGATCTGATCGGACGCAACGAAAGGGACTGGTCTACTGTCATCATACCGACACGGATATTGTGCCAGCAGCGCCGGCATAATCCGGGAAATACCCCGCCCCCAGGACCCCTCTCGAAAAGCAGCGCCTGCGTCCTCATCTGCGTACTTCGCTCATACCCACCCCGGGTTGACGGCACCGCCCCTTCGTCCCCACCCTCGTACGCGTACACGTAAGGACCCCGGTTTCCCCATGCAGCTTGTCATCGTCGAATCGCCTGCCAAGGCCAAAACCATCGAGAAGTATCTGGGCAGCGATTACCGCGTCCTGGCCAGCTACGGCCATGTCCGCGATCTGCCGCCCAAGGACGGCTCGGTCGATCCCGACGACGCCTTCGCGATGACGTGGGAGAATTACGCGGACAAGTCGAAGCAGCTGAAGGCGATCACCGATCTCGCCAAGGTCGCCGACCGCCTGATCCTCGCGACCGATCCGGATCGCGAGGGCGAGGCGATCTCGTGGCACGTCCGCGAAGTGCTGCGGGCAAGGAAGGCGCTCCCCAAGGAGGTCGAGCGCGTCACCTTCAACGCGATCACCAAGGCCACCGTCACCGAGGCCATGAAGAACCCGCGCGAGCTCGACGACGATCTGATCGACGCCTACCGCGCTCGTCGTGCGCTCGATTACCTGGTCGGCTTCACGCTCTCTCCGGTGCTGTGGCGCAAGCTGCCAGGCGCCAAGTCGGCCGGTCGCGTCCAGTCGGTATCGCTCCGCCTGATCGTCCAGCGCGAGCGCGAGATCGACGTCTTCAAGCCGCAGGAATATTGGTCCGTCACCGCCGAGATGGAGCATGATGGCACCGCCTTCACCTCGCGCCTGACGCAGTTCGAGGGCAACAAGCTCGACCGCCTCTCGATCGGCAACGAGGGTGACGCCCTGCGCGCCAAGCAGGCCGTGCTCGACGGCAATTTCTCGGTCCAGTCGGTCGAGACGAAGCCCGCCGGTCGCAACCCGCCGCCGCCGTTCACCACCTCGACCTTGCAGCAGGAAGCCTCGCGCAAACTCGGTTTCTCGGCGGATCACACGATGCGGATCGCGCAGGGCCTCTACGAGGACGGCACGATCACCTACATGCGTACCGACGGCGTGCAGATGGATTCGAGCGCGATCAGCGCCGCGCGCCTCGCCGTCGCGAACCGCTTCGACGCGAGCTATGTCCCCGACAAGCCGCGGCAATATCAGTCGAAGGCGAAGAACGCACAGGAAGCGCACGAAGCGATCCGCCCGACCGATTTCGGCAAGGACAAGGCCGGCGGCGGCGATCACGCACGCCTCTACGACCTGATCTTCAAGCGCGCGCTGGCGAGCCAGATGGCGTCCGCCCGCATGGAGCGCACGACGGTCGAGATGGCCGACGGCACCGGCCGCAACATCCTGCGCGCGACCGGCCAGGTCGTGCTCTTTCCCGGCTATCTCGCGCTCTACGAGGAAGGGTCGGATGACTCGGCCGATGAGGACGCCCGCCGCCTGCCGCGGATGCGCGAAGGCGATGCGCCTGCCAAGAAGAAGGTCGACGCCGAGCAGCATTTCACCCAGCCGCCGCCGCGCTTCTCCGAAGCCTCGCTGGTCAAGCGGATGGAGGAACTCGGCATCGGCCGCCCGTCCACCTACGCGTCGATCATCAAGACGCTGAAGGACCGCGCCTACGTCCGGATCGAGAAGAACCGCTTCTTCGCCGAGGAATCCGGGCGCCTGGTGACGGCGTTCCTCGAGCGCTTCTTCGAGAAATACGTCGGCTACGACTACACCGCCGAGTTAGAGGAAGAACTCGACGACGTCTCCGGCGGCCGCGCGCAGTGGCAGTCGGTGCTCGACGCGTTCTGGCGCGATTTCAAGCCGCGCACCAACGAGGTGATGGAGCAGCAGCCCTCCGCAATCACCGCCGAGCTCGACACCTTCCTCGCGCCGTATCTGTTCCCGGCCAAGGCGGACGGCGGCGATCCGCGTCTCTGCCCGAACTGCGGCGAGGGACAGCTCGCGCTCCGCGGTGGCAAGTTCGGCGCGTTCATCGCGTGCTCGAACTATCCCGAGTGCAAGTACACACGTCGTTTCGCGCAACCCGGCGGCGACGCCGAAGCGGATGCCGGCCCGTCGACGCTTGGCACGCACCCCGACACGGGGCAGCCGATCGAGCGCAAGTCGGGTCGGTTCGGCCCGTATCTACAGATCGGCGAAGGCGAAGACCGCAAGATGGCGTCGATCCCGAAGGACATCGGCGAGCTGAACCTGGAATGGGCGGTCAAGCTGCTGTCGCTCCCGCGAACGGTCGGCAATCACCCCGAGACCGGCGAACCGATCATCTCGACGATCGGCAAGTTCGGCCCGTATCTGAAGCATGCGGGCAAGTATGCGCGGCTCCAGACGACCGCGGACGTGTTCGAGACGGGGATGAACGCGGCAGTCGTGAAGCTCGCCGAAGCCGCAGCCGGCGGCGGACGCACCGCACGCGGGGCGCAGGCGCCGCTCAAGGTGCTCGGCAACCACCCGCGCACCGAGGCCGAGATCAAGCTGATGGAGGGCCGCTACGGCGCCTACGTCACCGACGGCACGACCAACGCGACGTTGCCCAAGTCGATCGAAAAGGATCAGCTGACGCTTGAGGAAGCCGCGTCCTTGATCGACGCACGCGCCGCCGCGGCGCCGGCAACGAAGAAGAAGAAAGCGCCCGCCAAGAAGCCGGCGGCGAAAAAGGCTCCGGCCAAGACAGCAGTGGCCAAGGACGAGGCTGAAGCGAAGGCTCCGGCAAAGAAGGCGCCGGCTAAAAAGGCCCCCGCCAAGAAAGCCGCGCCAAAGAAGAAAGCCGAAGCCTAATTCCCCTCCCGCTCGCGGGAGGGGCTACGGGAGGGACCGAAATACCCTACGAACGCGACGTTCGCGGTGATCCCCTCCCCCAACCCCTCCCGCAGGCGGAAGGGGAGCCTTCAGCTCAAGCAGCCCGGCGTTGCGTCAACTGCATCCAATCCCGGGCAGCACGCTGCGCCACCGAAATCTCCCGCGCAGTCATGTCCTCGGCGATCTCAGCCCGGCATTCCTGCGCGGCGATGTTCCCCGACACCGCCGCCAAGTTGAACCACTTGTGCGCCTCGATCAGGTCGAGGACGACACCCGACGTCCCCGTCGAATACACCATCCCGAGTTCGTAACACGCCCGGTCGTCGCCGCGCGCGGCATCCGCCAGACGGCGTTCGATTCCGATATTCGCATTCTTGAGACTGCTGCCCATGGTCTTGCCCCCAATGTTCTTAAAGGCATCCTGCGGTGATTCGGGCTACGAAATGGTTAATGGGTTAACGCTCGATTTTTACAACGCGTCTGGCGCATCGATGGCGATGTTATCGATCAATCGCGTCGCACCCATCCGCGCCGCCGCCAGCAACCGCCGCGGACGGTCCGCCGCAGGGTTTTCCGCGAGCGTCTCGGCGTCCGCCAGCGCGACGTAATCGATCGTGAACCCCGCCCCGACCAACGCCGTACGCGCATCGTCCAGCACCGAGTCGACGCCCTCGCCCTTCGCGATCGCCCGCGCGGCGACACCCAAGGCTCGCGGCAAGGCGACCGCCTGCTTGCGCTGCTCGTCGTCAAGATAGATGTTGCGCGACGACATCGCCAGGCCGTCGTCGTCGCGCTGCGTCGGCACCCCGACGATATCGATCGCAAAATCGAGATCCGCGACGAACCGCCGAACAACGGCGAGCTGCTGGTAATCCTTCTCGCCGAAATACGCCGCATCAGGCCCGACCTGGTTGAACAGCTTCGACACGACCGTCGCGACGCCGTCGAAATGGCTGGGCCGCGAGGCGCCATCGAACCCATCGCTGACACCCGAGACGCGCACCGACGTCGCGAACCCATCGGGATACATCGTCTCGACCGACGGCAGCCAGAGCAGGTCGCACCCGGCTTCGGTCAGCATCCGAATGTCGGCCATCTCGCGCCGCGGATAGCGCGACAGATCCTCGTTCGGCCCGAACTGCGTCGGGTTGACGAAGATCGACGCGACGACCTTGGTCCCCGGCCGCTTCGCCGCCTCGATCAGCGCGACATGGCCGGCGTGGAGCGCGCCCATCGTCGGGACGAGCGCGACGCGCTGCCCCGCCGCACGGAAGGCGGCGACGCTTTCGCGCAACGCATTAAGGTCCCGGACGGTGTCCACGTGAAACTCCTACTCGATAAGTGCGGTCGCGGCTTCTATGAAGGGTGACTGTTACGATCAATAAGGAAACGCGCGTTGGCCACGGGCCCCGACTCACCCCAAGCTTCGACGCACGTCATCGTGTTCGCCAACGAGAAGGGCGGCACCGGCAAGTCGACGACCGCGGTGCACGTCGCGATCGCGCTCGCCGCCAAGGGTGCGCGCGTCGCGTGTCTCGATCTGGATCACCGCCAGCGCACCGTCGGCCGCTATCTCGACAACCGCGCCGAGACGATGAGGCGCAACGGCTCGATACTGCCGATGCCGCGCCACGCCACGCTGTCGGAGCAGAGCGAGGACCAGTTCGAGGATTTGTGGCATTCGCTATGCGAGGGGTCGGACTTCCTCGTGGTCGACACGCCGGGCCGCGACGATCCGTTCGCGCGCACCGCAGCGGCGCTCGCGAACACGCTGGTCACGCCCATGAACGACAGCTTCGTCGACTTCGACCTGATCGGCCAGGTCGATCCCGAGACCTATCAGGTGACCCGCCCGAGCTTCTATTCCGAGCTGATCTGGGATGCGCGGAAACAGCGTGCGCGCGCCGACGGCACGACGATCGACTGGGTCGTGCTGCGCAACCGCCTCCAGCATATCGAGGCGCGCAACATGCGCCGCGTGTCGGATGCGCTCGCGCAACTGGCCAAGCGCGTCGGCTTCCGGATCATCCCGGGGCTCGGCGAGCGCGTGATCTACCGCGAGATGTTCCCCGCCGGCCTGACAATGATTGATTCGAAGGCGTTCGGCAGCATGGGCCTCGCGCATGTCGCCGCGCGCCAGGAACTGCGCGAGATGATGGCCGCGTTGCAGCTGCCCGACGTGGTTGAGCAGGTTCCGGGCGTCGCTGCGTGAAGTGGATCGTCGCCGCAGTCTTCATCTGGCTGGCATGGCATTACCTCCGCCCCAAGCCAAAACAGCGCGTGGTCACGGATGAAGCCGAGGCCCGCTCGATCCTCGGCATCGATCGCAGCGCGGACGCCGATGCGATCCGCAGCGCGCACCGCCGCCTGATCGCCTCGGTCCACCCCGACCGGGGCGGCTCGACCGACCTGACCCGGCGAGTGAACGCGGCGCGCGACCTGCTGCTGAAGCGCACGCGCTAAACCGTTCTCCTGCGAACGCAGGAGTCCAGGGTTACAAACGCTATTGCTCTTGGCTCCTGGGCCCCCGCCTTCGCGGGGGAACCGCAGTGAGATATAATCGTCGAGAGGCCCATGACCCACCAGTTCGACCCGACCTCGCTCCGCGAATACGACATCCGCGGGATCGTCGGCAAAGCGCTAGGCCCCTCCGACGCCGTGGCGATCGGCCGAGGCTTCGCCACCCGCATCCGCACCGCCGGCGGCCACCGCGTCGCGGTCGGCTATGACGGCCGCAACTCCTCCCCCGAACTCGAAGCCGCACTCGTGTCCGGCCTGACCGCAGGCGGCGTCGACGTCGTCAGGATCGGCCTCAGCACCTCGCCGATGCTCTATTACGCCGAAGCGACGCTAGAGGTGGATGGCGGCATCCAGGTAACCGGCAGCCACAATCCCCCCGAGTATAACGGCTTCAAGATGGTGCACGCCCACGCGCCATTTTTCGGCGACGACATCCAGGACTTGGCGGCGCTCGCGGCGTCCGGCGCCTGGAGCGAAGGCGAGGGCGAAGTCACGACCGCGGACGTGCTCGACGCCTATGTCGACCGGCTGATGGCAGGCTATGCGGGCGGCGCGTACCGGATCGGCTGGGACACCGGCAACGGCGCCGCCGGTCCGGTAATCGAGAAACTCGTCCAGCTCCTGCCGGGTGAGCATCATGTGATCTTCGCCGAAGTCGACGGCAATTTTCCCAACCATCATCCCGATCCTACCGAAGAGGCGAACCTTGCGGATCTGAAACGCCTGGTCGCGGAGAAAAACCTCGATTTCGGACTGGCCTTCGACGGCGACGGCGACCGGATCGGCGCGGTCGACGGGCTGGGCCGCATGATCTGGGGCGATCAGATCCTCTCCATTCTGGTCGAACCTGCGCTGCGCGAACATCCCGGCGCGCCGATCGTCGCCGACGTGAAGTCGTCGCAGGCGTTGTTCGACCGAATCGCCGAACTGGGCGGCAAGCCGGTGATGGCCGCCACAGGCCACAGCCTGATGAAGACCGCGATGACCCGCACCGGCGCACCGATCGGCGGCGAGTTGAGCGGACACCTGTTCTTCGCGGGCGAATATTACGGGTTCGACGATGCGCACTACGCGGCGGTGCGGCTGATCCGCGCGGTGCATCTGTCAGCGCGTTCGCTGACCGAGTTGCGCGACGCGATGCCGGCGCTGGTGGCGACGCCCGACCTGCGCTTCCCGGTCGAGGATGTGCGGAAGTTTGCGGTGGTGGACGAGGTGATCGCACGGTTGAAGTCGGATGGCGCGGAGATGGACCTTACCGATGGTGCACGGGTCACGACCGCGGGAGGCTGGTGGCTCCTCCGCGCCTCGAACACGCAGGCGATGCTGACCGTCCGCGCGGAGGCAAAGGATCAGGCAGCGCTCGATGCGCTGCTGGCCGAGGTAGATGCACACCTGTCGGCAAGCGGTGTAACACGACGCTAACCGCGAGAATTGCACCACCCCGGCGAAGGCCGGGGCCCAAGTGGAAAGGTGGAAGTAACGGCGCGCTGTCTTCCGTTAGCAACCTCCCCCAATTGGGCCCCGGCCTCCGCCGGGGAGGTGCTGATGAAAAGGAGATCGCACACTTGCATCCGCTGCCGAGCCGACTGACACCGTAACGCCCCAGCCTACCGTCCCACCACCCCAAGGAGTCCCCAAGTGGAGCGCCCAGTCGACGAATTCCGCTCCAGCACGCGCCGCTGGCTGCTCGGCAGCTTTGCCGGTTGGGGCACCCTGCTCACCTGTTTCGCCGGCGTCGGCTTCGTCATCATCGGCGTCCGCTGGCTCAAGAACCGCAGCGCCAGCTACGAGATCACCGACCAGCGCCTCATCATCAAGCGCGGCATCCTGTTCAAGACGATCGACGAGATCGAGCTCTACCGGATCAAGGACGTCCGCCTCGGCTACTCCCTCCTCAACCAGATGACCGACATTGGCACGATCATCCTCACTTCGAGCGATCGCACCACCAGCGGCGGCGAGTTCACCCTCCGCGACATCCCGATGGCGCGCGACCGCCGCGAAGGCCTGCGGAAACTGGTCGACCGCGCCCGCCAGCGCCGCGGCGTTCGCGAACTCGACGTGGACGACTCATACGCGCTGGATTAAGCGCGCTTTTGTCCCCACATGGCGGGCATGGCGCCCCCCTATCCCAAGCTCAAACAGCAACCCCAGATGATCCGGGTCGTCGACCTCGAGACCACCGGCTCGGCCCCGCCCGCGCACGGCGTCTGCGAGATCGGCTGGCAGGACGTCGCGCTCGGCGAGGACGGCCGCTGGGAAATCTACGGCGAAGGCGGCAGCCTGCTCGTCAATCCCGGCCGACTGATCCCGCCGGTGACTCAGGCGATCCACCACATCCTCGACGAGCATGTCGCCGACGCGCCGTATTGGCATGACTGTGCCCGCCAAGTGCTCGACCCGTGGCCGCGCCGGCTCGCACTCGCCGCGCACCGCGCTGATTTTGAGCAGAAGTTCAGCACCCCCGCGCTCACCCGCGACGCGGAGTGGATCTGCACGTGGAAATGCGCGCTGCGGCTCTGGCCCGACTCGCCGAGCTTCTCGAACCAGGTGCTGCGCTATTGGCGCAAACCGCACGGCATGGAGCACGAGCGCGGCCTGCCTGCGCACCGCGCGTTCCCCGACGCCTACGTCACCGCGTTCCACCTCCGCGACATGCTGAACGAAGCGAGCCTTGCGCAGCTGCTCGAATGGTCGCGTGATCCGGGGCTCATCCCCCGTGTCCGCTATGGCCCCGATCGCGGCAAGGAATGGTCCGAGCTCGATCACGAGACGCTGATGGCGTTCATGACCGATCGCGATCCCGACATCCGCTTCACCGCCAACCACGAGATGGACCGGCGCAGCGGTGGCGGCCGCGTCGGCAAGGCGAGCGCACAGGACCTGCTGCTCTAAATCAATATCGTTGCGCTGGCGGACCCGGCAGTATCGCTGGCGTAACGACATCCGCCAGCCTACACCGCCCGTCCTATGGTTCGCGTACGCTTGAAACTGCCCTCTTCGGAAGGGCGAGTCGCACGCTGGCTGGTCGCGTTCATGACGCTCGGCTTCATCGCGCTGGCCGCCGCCGCGATCGCGATCGGCTGGATCACCGTCCGCAACCGCACCTACACCGCCGAAATCCTCCATACGCAGGACGTCCGCCAGGCGATCGCCACGCTCCAGATCCAGATGGAGCAATCCGAGACGGCGCGGCGCGGCTACATCCTCGCCGGCAAACCGCTATTCGCCACCGCCTATGCGCGGACTGCGGGCAACCTCGTGCCGTCGATCCGCAAGCTGCGCCATCTGACCCGCGACAATCCGCGGCAGGGTGCCCGCCTCGACCTGATCGAGCCGCGCTTCGTCCAGTTGCGCGCGCTCCGGACGCAATCGATGACCCTGGTCGCCGCGGGTCGGATCGCCGAGGCGCAGCGCCGGTTCGCGGTCGATGCCAGCGTGCCGTTGATGCGCGGCATCCGCTACCGCCTCCAGGCGATGGCCGCCGACGAGGTTCGCCTGCTCGCGATCCGCACCGAGCGGCAGGAACGCACCAGCGCGCTGTTCCTCTCGGTCGCCGGGCTCGCCGCGGCGCTGCTGCTGATCGTCGCGATCCTCGCGGTCCTGCTGATCCGCCGCTATACCGCCGACCTCGCCGCGTCGCGCGACAGCCTGCGCACCCTCAACGAGACGCTCGAGGAACAGGTCGCCGAACGCACCGCAGACCTCAGCCGCGCGAACGAGGAAATCCAGCGCTTCGCCTATATCGTCAGCCACGATCTGCGCTCGCCGCTCGTCAACGTGATGGGCTTCACCGCCGAACTCGCCGCCGCCGCGGTGCCGCTTGCCGAGTTGGTCGACCGTGCCGAAGCCGAGGCACCGCACATCCTCACCGAAGACGCGCGTCTTGCGGCGCGCGAAGACCTGCCCGAGGCGATCGGCTTCATCCGCACCTCGACGCAGAAGATGGACCGGCTGATCAACGCCATCCTCAAGCTCGCGCGCGAAGGTCGCCGGACGATCGCGCCCGAGCATATCGACCCCGCGCAGCTGGTCGATACGATCGTCGGCGCGATGCAGCACATCGTCGACGATCGCGGGGCGGTGGTGCGCGTCGAGCGGCCGATGCCGGCCATCGTCACCGATCGTCTCGCGCTCGAACAGATCCTGTCGAACCTGATCGAGAACGCCACCAAATATCTGAAGCCCGGCCGCCCCGGCGAAATCACGGTCAAGGGCCATACCGAACGCGGCCGCGTCATCCTTTCGGTGGTCGACAATGGCCGCGGCATCGATCCGCGCGATCACCAGCGCGTGTTCGACCTGTTTCGCCGCTCGGGCGCGCAGGACCAGCCGGGCGAAGGCATCGGACTCGCGCATGTCCGCGCGCTCGCCTATCGTCTGGGCGGCACGATCGACGTACAGTCGACGCTCGGCGACGGCGCGACCTTCCGGCTCAACCTGCCGACCCACATGACCATCCAGGACGCAGCATGAACGATCACAAGACCGTCGGTATCGTGATGATCGAGGATGACGAGGGCCATGCCCGCCTCATCGAGAAGAACATCCGCCGCGCCGGAATCCTGAACGATATCCGTCACTTCACCGACGGCACCACTGCGCTCGATTTCCTGTTCAACGCCGCCGATGGCCCCGCGAAGAGCGGCCCGGCGATGATCCTGCTCGACTTGAACCTCCCCGACATGAGCGGCACCGACATCCTGGCCCGGATCAAGGCGGAGGGCAGCCCGCTCAAGCGCACGCCAGTCGTCGTGCTCACCACCACCGACGACAAGGTCGAGATCGAGCGCTGCTACGATCTCGGCTGCAACGTCTACATCACCAAGCCGGTGAACTATGAGAGTTTCGCGCAGGCGATCCGCCAGCTCGGGCTGTTCCTGTCGGTGATCCAGGTTCCCGAAGCCGAGTGAGCGAAACGCGCGTCCTCTACATCGACGACGACGCCGGCATCCGGCGGCTGGCGGCGCGTGCGCTCGAACGCCGCGGCTACCGGATGACCGTTGCCGAGACGGGGGCCGAGGGTGTCGTGAAAGCCGCCGCCGAACGCTTCGACCTGATCGCGGTCGACCATTACATGCCCGGCATGGACGGCCTCGAAACCCTGGAAGCACTCCGCCGCCTGCCCGATCCGCCCCCAGTCGTGTACGTCACCGGCTCAGAGGAAGGCCGCATCGCGGTCGCCGCGCTGAAGGCCGGCGCTGCCGATTACGTCGTGAAGACGATCGGCGAGGACTTCTTCGACCTGCTCGCCGCTTCCTTCGAACAGGTCCGCGCCCGCGCCCTGCTGGAGCACGAAAAGGCGTCCGCCGAGGCCGATCTCCGCGCCAGCAACGCGCGGCTCGAGGCGCTGCTCGGCGAGGTCAACCACCGCGTCGCCAACTCGCTGCAACTCGTCTCGGCGATGGTCCGCCTCCAGGCGACCGCGCTGACCGATCCTTCCGCACGCGAGGCGCTGGAGGACACGCAGCGCCGCATCCAGGCGATCGCGCAGGTCCACCGCCGGCTCTACACCAGCAACGACGTCGAGAGCGTCGACATGCAGGAATATCTCGGCGCGCTGGTCGACGAACTCGCCGAGACCTGGTCGACCGAAGCGCTCCCCCGCGCCTTGAGCCTCGCCGCCGAGCCGATACGCCTACCCACCGACCGCGCGGTGTCGCTCGGCGTGATCGTCACCGAACTCGTCACCAACGCGTGCAAATACGCCTATCCCACCGGCGGCGGCGAAGTTCGCGTGGCGCTGCGCCGGATCGACGATGACGTCTTCCTGCTCGCGGTTGAGGACGATGGCTGCGGCATTCCCGAAGACGCCGTCCCGCGCGGCACCGGCCTCGGCACGAAGCTGATCCGCGCGATGGCGCAGAGCCTGCAGTCGATCGTCGAGTACGACCCCACCCACACCGGCGTCCGCGCCACCCTCCGCGCGGCGGTACGATAGGGCACGCAAGTTACAACGACGGAATCATTCGCCCGTCGTGCCCTCTACCGTTCGTCCTGAGTAGCCATCGAGTAGCGGCATAGCCGCGTATCGAGAGGGCGTATCGAAGGACAGGTTGGCGTGCGGAACCGATGCTTCGATACGCGTCCTCGATACGCTTCTACGAAGCTACTCGGTCGCTACTCAGCACGAACGGGGTTTTCTGCAGGATTTTAGAGCGCGCGGACCGCGGCCAGGATCATCCGTCCCGTCAACCGCGCCGTCTCGTCCTCCGACAGCCGCGGCCGCGACAGCGTACGGTGGCCGAGCCCGAACATGAAGGCGAGGATCAGCTCCTCCGCGCCCTCCAGTTCGTTCTCCTGCAAGTCCGGATTGGCAACGCAGGCGAGCTCGCGGATCATCCGGCGGAAATCGCGGCACAGGTCGGCGATCGTGTCGGCGACGTCGGCGTTGCGGTGCGCCTCCGCCATGATCTCGAACGACAGCGCCTCGTCACCCTTGGACAAGGCACGCCGCGCCAGTTCGACGAACCCTTCCTCGATCGAGAACCGCTCCGATTTGACCGAGTCGTTCATCGTCTGCAGCTCGCCCATCTTGGCTGCCGCATCCTCCATCACGATCGCCTGGATCACCGCGTTCTTGCCGGTGAACAGGCGATAGATCTGGCCGACGGACACACCCGCCGCCACGGCCAGTTCGGACATCGGGGTTTGATGAAACCCTTGTGTCGCAAACAGATGACGGGCCGACGAGACGATACGCTCCCGACTTCCCATTTCATGCTGCACTGCACTCAAAACCATGTTCCCGACGCGTTTTTAGGTTGACCGGCCGCTCGCACAATCCTAGCGGGCAAGCAAGCGGAATGAACGTTCATTCCGGTGAACCTAATCTGCACGGACGTCGGGATGCTTAACATGCAGCAATTGAACCTCAAGGGATCGGTGGCGCTCTTCGCGCTCGCCCTGCTGTCGGCTTGCGGCAAGGAGCAGGCTCCGCCGCCTCCGCCCACACCGACCGTCGGCGTCGTCACGGTCGGCGAGGAAGCGGTCGTCCTCACCTCCGAGCTTCCCGGCCGTATCGCCGCGGTAGAGACCTCGGAGGTCCGTCCGCAGGTCAGCGGCGTAGTCCGCGATCGCCTCTTCACCGAGGGTGCGATGGTCAGCAAGGGCCAGGTGCTCTACGCGATCGAGGACGCCCCCTACCGCGCGGCGCTCGCCAGCGCGCAGGGCCAGCTCGGCGCGGCCCAGTCGCAGATCAATGCGACCCGTCTTCAGGCGCAGCGCTACGGCCAGCTCGTACAGCTGAACGCAGTCAGCAAGCAGGAAGCAGACAACGCAAACGCCTCCGCACAACAGGCTCGTGCCAATGTTGCAGCGCAGCAGGCAGCGGTCCAGTCGGCCCGCGTCAACCTTGGTTTCACGCGGATCAAGGCGCCGATCTCGGGCCGCATCGGCCGGTCGTTGGTGACCGTCGGTGCGCTGGTCCAGATGGGCCAGACCGATCCGCTCGCGACGATCCAGCGCACCAACACCGTGTATGTCGACGTCGTCCAGTCGGCGGCGCAGCTGCTCGATCTCAAGCAGGCGATGGCGACCGGCGGCGTGACCCGCGGCGACGGCAGTGCGCGCGTCCAGCTGATCCTTCCTAACGGCACGACCTATCCGATCGAGGGGCGCCTCCAGTTCGCCGAAGTCACGGTCGACCAGACCACCGGCGCGGTGACGCTGCGCGCGAGCTTCCCGAACCCCAACGGCCTGTTGCTGCCGGGCATGTACGTCCGCGCCAAGCTGGTCGAGGGCACGCGTCGCCAGGCGATCATGGCGCCGACTGCGGGCATCACGCGCGATCCGCGCGGCGGCGCGACCGCTCTGGTCGTCAACGCGCAGAACAAGGTCGAGCAGCGTAATGTCACCACCGATCGCGTGATCGGCGACAAGTGGATCGTCACCAGCGGCCTGAAGCCCGGCGACAAGCTGATCGTCGAGGGCCTGCTCAACCTGCGTCCCGGCGCGACCGTCAAGCCTGCCGCCCCGCAGCAGGTCGCCAAGCCCGCTGGCGCGCCTGGCGCTGCACCCGGAGGCGGCGACGCGTCCGGTGCGACCAGCAACAGTTCCGCGCAGGCCGGGAAGTAACCGCCCATGTCACGCTATTTCATCGATCGACCCATCTTCGCATGGGTCATCGCCATCATCCTGATGCTGGCCGGCATCCTCGCGATCCGGTCGCTGCCGATCGCGCAGTTCCCTGAGATCGCCGCCCCCAAGGTGACGGTCGCGACGTCCTATCCGGGCGCCGACGCGCAGACGCTCGAGAACACGACGACGCAGATCATCGAGCAGCAGATGAAGGGCATCGACAACCTTCGCTACTTCGCCTCGACGTCGGACGGCTCGGGCAACCTCGCGATCACGCTCACCTTCGAGCAGGGCACCGACCCGGACATCGCGCAGGTCCAGGTGCAGAACAAGCTGCAACAGGCGACGCCGCTCCTGCCGCAGGAAGTGCAGCAGGCCGGTCTCCGCGTTACCAAGGCGACCGCCAACTTCCTGCTCATCATCGCCGCCTATTCGGAAAACGGCGACCACGACCAGGTCGATCTCGGCGACATGATCGCGTCGAAGCTCCAGGATCCGCTCAGCCGCATCAAGGGCGTCGGCGACACGCAGGTGTTCGGTGCGCAATATTCGATGCGGATCTGGGTCGACCCCTTCAAGATGTCGAACCTCGGCGTTACGGTCACCGACATCACCTCCGCCCTGACCGCGCAGAACGCACAGGTCTCGGCGGGGCAAGTCGGCAGTCTGCCCGCGGTGAAGGGTCAGTCGCTCAACGCCACCGTGACCGCGCAGTCGCGCCTCCAGACGCCGGAGCAGTTCCGCGCGATCATCGTCCGCTCGGCGACCAGCGGCGCGACCGTGCGCCTGTCGGACGTCGCCCGCGTCGAGATGGGTTCGGAGAACTACAGCTTCCAGGCACGCTATAACGGCAAGCAGGCGGCAGGTTTCGGCGTGAAGCTGGCACCGGGTGCCAACGCGCTCGATACCGTCAAGCTGGTGAAGGCCGAGGTCAACCGGATCGCCAAGCAGTTCCCGCCCGACGTGAAGGTTGCGTTCCCGATCGACAACTCGACGTTCGTGCGGCTTTCGGTCGAGCAGGTCATCCACACGCTGATCGAGGCGATCGTCCTCGTCTTCCTCGTGATGTTCCTGTTCCTCCAGAATTTCCGTGCCACCTTGATCCCGACGATCGCGGTCCCGGTCGTGCTGCTCGGCTCGCTCGCCGTGCTCCAGGTCGCGGGGTTCACGATCAACACGCTGACCTTGTTCGGCATGGTGCTGGCGATCGGCCTGCTCGTCGATGACGCGATCGTCGTCGTCGAGAACGTCGAGCGCCTGATCCAGGAGGAAGGGCTCTCCCCCAAGGAAGCCGCCAAAAAGTCGATGGACGAGATCAGCGGCGCGCTGGTCGGCATCGGCCTCGTTCTGTCGGCGGTGTTCCTGCCGATGGCGTTCTTCAGCGGCTCGACCGGCGTGATCTTCCGGCAGTTCTCGATCACCATCGTGTCGTCGATGGCGCTTTCGGTGCTGGTCGCGTTGATCCTGACGCCCGCGCTCTGCGCGACGATCCTGAAGCCTGCCAAGGAAGGCCATAGCGAAAAGAAGGGCTTCTTCGGCTGGTTCAACCGCACCTTCGACAAGGGCGTCGGCAAGTATGGTAACGGCCTGCGCCGCGTCGAGAAGGGCTGGGTCCGCACGATGCTGGTCTATGCCGTAATCGTCGTCGCGATGGCCTTCATCTTCGTCCGCCTGCCGTCGGGCTTCCTCCCCGAGGAAGATCAGGGCGTGATGTTCGCACAGGTCTCGATGCCGTCGGGTACGCCGATGGAGGAGACCGCCCGGACGATGGACAAGGTCCGCGATCACTTCATGATCGACGAGAAGGCCAACACCGCGGGCATCTTCACGATCAGCGGCTTCGGCTTCGTCGGCCAGGGCCAGAATGTCGGCATCGCCTTCATCCAGCTGAAGCCCTGGGAAGATCGTAGCGGCAAGGAGAACGGCGTCGCGGCGGTCGCGGCACGCGCCAACCAGGCGCTCGCCGGGATCCGGGCCGGCATGGTGATCGGCTTCGTGCCGCCCGCCGTGCAGGAACTGGGCAACGCCAACGGCTTCGACTTCATGCTGAAGGACAATGCCGGCGTCGGTCACGAGAAACTGCTCGAAGCGCGCAACATGCTGCTCGGCATGGCCAGCCAGGACAAGCGCCTGATGCAGGTCCGTCCGAACGGCCTGGAGGATGCGCCACAGCTGAAACTGAACGTCGACCAGGCGCAGGCGGGCGCTCTCGGCCTCAGCCAGCAGGACATCAACACCACCGTCAGCACCGCGTTCGGTGGCGCCTACATCAACGACTTCATCGACCGCGGTCGCGTGAAGAAGGTGTTCGTGCAGGCCGACGCACCGTTCCGCACGACGCCCGCCGATCTCGGCAACTTCTACGTCCGCGGCACGACCAGCAACGCGATGGCGCCGTTCTCGTCCTTCTCGACAACGAGCTGGAACTACGGTCCCTCACGCCTCGAACGGTACAACGGCGTAGCCTCGTTCGAGATCATGGGCTCGCCGGCGCCCGGCGTCAGCAGCGGTACCGCGATCAAGGCGATGGAGGAGATGGCGGCCAAGCTGCCCCCCGGCATCGGCTATGAGTGGACCGGGCTCAGCTACGAGGAAAACCTGTCTGGCGGCCAGTCGACCACGGTCTATGCGCTGTCGCTGCTGATCGTGTTCCTCTGCCTGGCCGCACTGTACGAGAGCTGGTCGATCCCGATCGCCGTCCTGCTGGTGGTGCCGCTCGGCGTTCTCGGCGCGGTCGGCGCGGCGATGATCTTCGGGCTGAACAACGACATCTACCTCCAGGTCGGGCTGATCACGACGATCGGTGTGGCGGCGAAGAACGCGATCCTGATCGTCGAGTTCGCCGAGGAGAAGATGGGCGACGGGATGAACGCGGCCGATGCCGCGGTCGAGGCGGCCAAGCTTCGCCTTCGCCCGATCCTGATGACGTCGTTCGCGTTCATCTTCGGCGTGTTGCCGCTCGCACTGTCGAGCGGTGCCGGTGCCGGTGGCCAGAACGCGATCGGCTGGGCGGTGGTCGGCGGCATGCTGTCCGCGACCGTCCTCGCGATCTTCTTCGTGCCGCTGTTCTTCCTGCTCGTGAAGCGCGTCTTCAAGCAGGACAAGGCCGGCTCGGGGCAAGACCGCGACCAGGTGCCCGACCACGACGACACCCGTGACGACAACCGTGACGGCGGCCATCCGCCCCACGACCAGCGGCCGCAGGAGGCCTGATCCAGATGTTCTCGACCAAGATCTCCAGCCGCACCGCGCTCACGTTCGCTGCCGGGCTCACGCTCGCCGGGTGCAATCTCGCCCCCAAATACGTCCGCCCGGAGCTTCCCGTGGCGCCGAGCGGACCGATCGGGCCAGCCTATTCGGCCGGCAACGCCGCGAACGCGATCGTACCGGCGGACACCGCGTGGGAGGCGTTCTTCACGGACGACCGTCTGCGCGGCGTGATCCGCCTCGCGCTCGACAATAACCGCGACGTCCGCATCGCGGTCGCCAATGTCGCGCAGGCGCGCGCGCAATACCGCGTCCAGCGCGCGGATCTGTTCCCTACGCTTGGCGCGACCGGCAGCGCGACCTACCAGAAGTCGCCGTTCAACGCGGTCGGCGGCGGTGGCGTCGGCGGCGGCACGGGTGGCGGTGGCACGGGTGGCGTTGGCGGAGGAACCGGCGCAGGCGCGGTGGCCGGCAGCGGTCGTATCGACATCTACTCGGCCAATGTCGGCGTTTCGGCTTGGGAGATCGATCTCTTCGGCCGCATCCGCAACCTGACGCAGGCACAGCAGGAAGCGTATTTCGCGGCGGAGGAAAACCGCAACGCAGCCCAGGTCTCGCTGATCTCGGAAACAGCGACCGCGTGGCTGACGATGGCCGCGGACCAGGACCGTCTCAAGATCGCGCAGGATACCGAGCGCGCGTTCGGCCAGACGCTGAAGCTCACGCAGGATCGTTTCCGCATCGGCATCGCCTCCGAACTCGAAGTGCGTCAGGCGCGCACCACCTATGATCAGGCGCGCTCGGACATTGCCGACGCGACCACGCTGATCGCGCAGGACCAGAACGCGCTCAACCTGCTCGCCGGGACGACCGTGACGCCGGAGCTGCTCCCCGCGCGGATGCCGGACAAGACGCCGACGCTGGAGAATCTGCCAGCCAACCTGTCGTCGGAGGTGCTGTTGCGCCGTCCGGACGTCGCCGCGGCCGAGCATAATCTGATCGCCGCCAACGCGAACATCGGCGCGGCGCGCGCGGCATTCTTCCCGAACATCTCGCTGACCGCAGCGTTCGGCACGCTCAGCCTCGGCCTGTCGAACCTGTTCGGCAGCGGCAGCCAGCAATGGTCGGTCGCGCCGTCGATCACGCAGCCGATCTTCGATTTCGGCCGCAACAAGGGTAACCTGCAATACGCCAAGGCGACGCGCGACGCGATGCTGGCCACGTACGAGAAGAGTATCCAGACCGGCTTCCGCGAGGTCGCCGACGCGCTGGCGCGCCGTGGCACGATCAACAGCCAGCTCGAGGCGCAGACGTCGCTGCGTGATAATGCGGCGGGTGCGTACAATCTGTCGCAGCTCCGCTTCCGCGCCGGGATCGACCCGTTCCTGAACACGCTCGATTCGCAGCGCGCACTCTACACCGCGCAACAGAGCCTGCTCGCGACACGCCTGGTCCGCGACAGCAACGCGGTCGAACTCTACCGCTCGCTCGGCGGTGGCCTGAAGTAAGGCCCGCTTCCAACGGCATGACCTGCCCCCCTCCCTGGAAGGGAGGGGCTGGGGGTGGGTAGGCCTGCTAGTGTCGCGACGTCTGGACAGATCGAAACCGACCCACCCCGAACCCCTCCCTTTCAGGGAGGGGCGAGAAGGTCCTAGTTCGCCGGCTCGGACAACGGCGCGAACCGCGCAACCTGCCGCCCGACCAGCCGCAACTGCTCGAGCACCGCAGGATCGCTCGCCCCGCCCTCGTCGTCGAACTTCGTCACCTGCGTATTGATCGCGGCGGCAAACGGCGTCGGCCACCCGCGCAACGCATGGACGATCGAGCGCAACGCCGCGATCGTGCTCCCCGTCGCCTGCCAGCCGTACGCCGTGGCGATCAGTCCGACCGGCATGTCCGCCAGATACGGGCGTTCGTCGCGCGACGTCTCCTCCAGCAGGTCGAGCGCGTTCTTGACCACGCCCGAGATGCTGCCGTGATAGCCCGGGCTTGCGATGATCACCGCCGATGCACCACGTACGGCTTCCACGAACGCCTGCTCGTCCGCTGTCCGCGTGGTCGCCTTCGGATCGTACAGCGGCAGCCGCGCCATGTCGGCACCGCCGAACATCTGCGTGCGATAGCCCTGCTTCTCGACCGCATCGAGCGCGATCCGCAACGCGCGCTCGGTCGACGAGACGCCGCCGATCGTGCCGCCTATGCCGACGACCAGCGGCAGAACGGCGGGAAGAGTGCCGGAAGCGGCCACGGTTTTATCCTGTTCGAACGTCATGGGATGCTCTTTCCCGTTTCGTCGCGCGATGACAACAGCTTCGGTCGGTTCTCGTCCCGCGAACGTCGTGCCGCTGTCGCTAAGCCCCTGTACACGTTAAGCATGCGCAGGAACGAACGGCGTAAGCACAGACTTGCCCGAGCTGTCATAGAACGATAATACACCTGAAGTCCGCCGCTTGGCCGACCCGCTGGAACGACCGATGCGCCCCGATCCCTTCGACACCAACCGTTCCGGCTCCAGCGGCGATCGCGAGCCCTACGCCTATGAGCGCGAGCGGCTGATCACCGAACGCGAGCGCCTGCGTCAGAAATACGAAGCCGAGCGGGACGGCGAAGATCCCGCCCCGTATGATCGCGACTTCGGCGCGGCCTACGCCACCCCCAGCGCGCCACGACGCAAGCGCCCGATCGGTCGCTGGATCCTGCGCGGAGCGGGGATCGGCATCGTCCTGCTGGTGATCGCAATCATCTGGCTGGCGATCACCGCGCCGCTGTCAAAGTCGCTCCAGCCGCCGACCCCGCCCTCGATAACGCTCACCGCGGACGACGGCACGCCGATCGCGCGACGCGGCGCGATCATCGGCAAGTCGGTCGATGCCTCGAAGCTCCCGCCCCACGTCACGCAGGCGTTCCTCGCGATCGAGGACCGGCGCTTCTATTCGCACTGGGGCGTCGATCCGCGCGGCATCGCGCGCGCGGCATGGGCGAACATGGGCTCGGGCGGCGTCCGCCAGGGCGGCTCGACGATCACGCAACAGCTCGCGAAGAACGCGTTCCTCGATTCGGACCGCACCGCGACGCGGAAAATCCGCGAGGCGATGATCGCGTTCTGGCTCGAGGCGTGGCTGTCGAAGAACGAGATCCTCTCGCGCTATCTCTCGAACGTCTATTTCGGGGACAACACCTACGGGATCAGCGCCGCCGCCAAGCATTATTTCGGCCGCACCCCCGACAAGCTCAACGTCGGCCAGGCGGCGATGCTCGCCGGTCTGGTCAAGGCGCCATCGCGCCTCGCCCCCACGTCGAACCTCGAAGGCGCGCGCAAGCGGGAGGCCGTGGTGGTCAGCGCGATGGTCGACGCGGGCTTCCTCACCAAGGCGGAGGGCGACGCGGTCCAGCCGCAGCGCGTGCTCGGCAGCCGTCCGTCGCAGCTCCCCAACGGCACCTATTTCGCCGACTGGATCCTCCCCGAAGCGCGCGACCAAGCCGGCGAGATCAAGACCGAGGCGACCGTCCAGACGACACTCGACCCGCGGTTACAGCGCGCAGCAGAACGCACCATAGCGCGCGCGGGTCTGCGTCAGGCACAGGTCGCACTGGTGGCGATGCGTCCCGATGGCCGCGTCGTCGCGATGATCGGCGGCAAGAACTACGCGAAAAGCCCGTTCAACCGCGCGACGCAGGCCCGGCGCCAGCCCGGCTCGACCTTCAAGCTGTTCGTCTACCTCGCCGCGATGCGGCAGGGGCTGACGCCCGATTCGACGATCGAGGACCGCCCGGTCACGATCGGCGACTGGACGCCGAAGAACAGCGACGGCCGCTATCAGGGGACGATCACGCTCCGCCAGGCGTTCGCGCGCTCCTCCAACGTCGCCGCAGCACGTCTCACGCAACAGGTCGGCGTCAAGGCGGTGATCAAGGCGGCGCGCGATCTCGGCATCTCGACGCCAATCCCGAGTGAGGCGACGATCGGCCTCGGCACCTCGACGGTGTCGCTGCTCGAACTGACCGCCGCCTATGCCGCGATCGCGCGCGAGCAATATCCGGTCCAGCCGCGCGGTCTCGCCGACGTCCGCGAGAAGGGCTGGTACCAGTCGCTGACGGGTGGCGCGACCGAGATGCCGAGCAAGATCCACGACGAGATGCTCGACCTGCTGGCGGCTTCGATCCGCACCGGCACCGGGCGCGGCGCGAACCTGACGGTCGACGCGTTCGGCAAGACCGGCACGACCTCGGACAACAAGGACGCGCTGTTCGTCGGCTTCGCGCGCGATCTGGTGGTCGGCGTATGGGTCGGCAACGATGACAATTCGTCGAACCCCGGCCTGTCGGGCGGCGGTATCCCCGCACGGATCTGGCGCGACTTCATGCAAAGCGCGCTGGGCATCGCACCGATCGCTGCGCCGGCGCCCGCTGTCGAGGAAGTCGATCCTGACGCACTGCCGGCGGAAGACCAGGAGAATTCCATTCTGCCGTTGGGCGGGGAGATCGAAGGAATGGGCTTCAACCTGAAGATGGGCGAGGACGGCACCATCTCCGTCGGCCCCTCCCGCCGCGACCGCCAGGAAGGCCCGCCCCCCCGCGACGATCGCCGACCGCCGGAGGAAGAACAAGGGCCCGACGATGGGCAGTAGAACCCTGATCGGCACCATCCGTCACTCAGCACCACTTCAGAGATTAGGCACCACCCCCAGCTATTAGGCACCACCCCGGCGGAGGCCGGGGCCCAATTGGAAAGGTCGCGGTAACGACGCGCAGCCTTCGCCACCTGCCGCCCCCAATTGGGCCCCGGCCTTCGCCGGGGTGGAAGAGCAGCTTTGATGTGCGTCTGAGCGGCCTCACCCCCGTTGACGCCACCACCGCATCGCAGCATGTCTCACGCATGCGCTTCTTCTCCGACAACGCCGCCACGATCCACCCGCAGGTCATGGCCGCGATCGCCGCCGCCGACACGCTCGACACCGCCTATGCTGGCGACGCGTGGAGCCAGCAGCTCGACGGCCGCCTGTCCGCGCTGTTCGAGACCGACGTCGCCGTCCTCTGGGTCCCCACCGGCACCGCCGCCAACTGCCTCGCGCTGGCCGCCCTCTGCCCCCCGCACGGCGGCATAGTCTGTCACCGCGACGCGCACATCCAGAACGACGAGGGCGGCGCCCCCGAATTCTACACCCACGGCGCCAAGCTGTTCCTAGCCGACGGCGACGGCGCCAAGCTGACCCCCGACACGATCCGCACCGTCATCGACGCGATCCCCGACGACGTCCACCGCGTCCAGCCGCACGCGATCTCGATCACCAACGCCACCGAATATGGCCGCGTCTACCAGCCGCACGAAGTCGCGGAGATCGGCGCGCTGGCGAAGGAGCGCGGGCTCGGGTTTCACATGGACGGCGCGCGCTTCGCCAACGCGATGGCACGCGTCGGCTGCTCGCCCGCCGAGATGACGTGGCGCGCCGGTGTCGACGCGCTGAGCTTCGGCTTCGTCAAAAACGGCGCGATGAGCGCGGAGGCGCTGGTCTTCTTCAAGCCCGACCTCGCCGCCGTCACGCAATACCGCCGCAAACGCGCCGGGCTCCTCCTATCGAAGGGGCGGTATCTCGCCGCACAGATCCTCGCGATGCTCGAAGACGACCTCTGGCTCGCCAACGCCAAGGCTGCGAACGACGCCGCCGCCAAGCTCGCCACCGCGGCCAGCGACCGCCTCGTCCACCCGGTCGAAGCCAACGAAGTCTTCCTCCGCGCCACCCCCGAAGAAGCCGCCGCCCTCCGCGCGAAGGGCTTCGACTTCTACGACTGGGCGGCGGGCGAGATTCGCCTCGTCACCGCATGGGACAGCCCCGCGGACGCAGTCGGCCTCCTCGCCGACGCCCTCCGCGAGCTGTGACCGGCCCCACCGATCCACCACAGTCGACCCGTGCGGCCGTACTGATCCCGTTCGGCATCGTGACGCTGATCTGGGGCTCGACCTGGCTCGTCATCCGCGACCAAATCGCGGTGGTGCCGCCGAGCTGGTCGATCAGCTACCGCTTCCTCGTCGCCGGCATCGCGATGGCGATCTACGCAGGCATCAAGCGCGAGAGCTTCAAGTTCGACGCGCGCGGCTACGCGTTCGCGGCCGTGATCGGCATCGCGCTGTTCACGTTCAACTTCAACTTCGTCTACCGCGCAGAGCATTACGTCACCTCCGGGCTCGTCGCGGTCGTGTTTGCGCTGCTGCTCGTCCCCAACGCGATCTTCGGCCGCATCTTCCTCAAGCAGCGCCTTGGACGACAGCTCATGGTCGGCTGCGCGGTAGCGATGGCGGGGGTCGCGTTGCTGTTCGTCAACGAGGCGCGGGTCGATCCGCACGGGCCGCGCTCGGCGACGATCGGCATCGTCCTGACCTTGTGCGGCGTGATGGCGGCGTCGGTCGCCAACGTCATCCAGGGCAGCGCTTTCGCCAAGCGCTATCCGATGGCACCGACGCTCGCGATGGCGATGCTGATCGGCGCGACCCTCGACGCGGCGTTCGCCTGGATCACCACCGGCCCGCCGGTGTTCGAGCCGCGCTTCGGCTATGTCGCGGGCATCCTCTATCTCGGCGTGTTCGCGTCGGCGCTCGCCTTCCCGCTGTATTTCAACGTCATCCGCGCGATCGGCCCGGCCAAGGCGGCCTATTCGGGTGTCATCGTGCCGGTGATCGCGATGCTGCTATCGACGATCTTCGAGCGCTATCATTGGTCGACGCTGGCCGTCGCCGGCGCGATCCTGTCGGGCATCGGACTAGTCATCGCACTCAGCGCACGCAGACCCGCGCGGTAGTCGGGCCAGGCGGGCGTCCAGCCGAGCACCCGCTTGGCCTTGCCGTTCGCCACCCGCCGGTTCTCGTTATAAAATCCGCGCCCCATCGCCGAGAGTTCCTCGAGCGTCACGAACGGCGGCGCGGGCATCCCAAGCAACATCGCCGCGAACGCCACCACGTCGTTCTGCGACGCAGGCACGTCGTCCGCAAGATTATACGCCCCTGCCGGCGCATCGAACCCGGCGATCACACCCGAGACGATATCGTCGACATGCGCGCGACTAAATACCTGTCCGGGTTGCTCGATCCGGTGCGCCTTGCCCTGTCGCACCCGGTCGAGCGGCGAGCGGCCAGGACCATAGATCCCCGGCAACCGAAACGTCCGCGCACCAATGGCGAGCCAGTCCGCATCCGCCGCCGCCCGCGCGCTCCGACGACCGCCACCGATGGGTGCCGTCTCGTCCACCCACGCGCCTTGAGCGTCACCGTACACCCCGGTCGACGACAGATACCCGAGCGACGCCCGCGTCCGCAGCAACAGCGAACCGTAGCGACCGAGCACGGGGTCCGCCTCATGCTCGGGCGGCACCGACGACAGGATGTGCGTCGCCGCCGCGATCTCCGCCGTCACCGCGTCCACATCGTCGAACCGGAGCGTATCACCCCGCCCATCCCGCGTCGTGCCGACGACATGCCAGCCATCCGCCGCGAGCCGCTCGGTAAGCCGCGACGCGGTGTAGCCGAGACCGAAGACCAGCAGCCGGCTCATTTGCCCACCGCCGCGCCAGCCATCGGCCCCTTGTAGAGCGTCCCAAAGTAATCGCCCGCGTTCCACACCGGCCGCTGCGCGCCATCGGCGATCTCGCGCGCGATCCGGTAGTTCGCATCGACGAACCGCACGCCCTGATCCCACAGGATCGGCTGCGTCAGGTCGTCCGACGGCTTGTGATAATTGTTCGCCATGAAATACGCGACCGCAGCCTTGCCCGGCCCTTTCTGACCCGGCCACAGGAACACCGACGGAATACCCTTCTGGACGAAGCGGAAATGATCCGAGCGGACGAAGATGCCCTCCTCCGGCATCGGGTCGGGCGACAGGCCGACGCCGATCGCCGCCACCGCCTTCTGCACGATCGGGCCGATCGTCGAACGCTCGGCACCGAACACGACCATGTCCTCGAACTTGTAGGTCAGGATCGGCATGTCGAGGTTCACGTCCGCGACGATCGAGCTCAGCGGCACGGTCGGGTGATTGGTGAAGTAATCGCTGCCGACCAACCCCTTCTCCTCGCCGGTGACGGCCAGGAACATGATGGTCCGCTTGGGCGCCTGCCCGCTGGCCGTGAAGCGCTTGGCCTCCTCGATCAGGCTGGCGATGCCGATCGCATTGTCGAGCGCGCCGTTGTTGAGCGAGTCGCCCTTCACGGGCTTCGTGATGCCGATGTGATCGAGATGGGCGGAGAGCACGACGACCTCCTTGCCGACCACCGGATCGCTGCCCGGGATCACGCCGACCACGTTGCTGCTCGCGCCGGGCACGAAGCTCGTCTTGGTCGCAACGGTCAGCGTGCCGACCAAGGGCACTGCCTTGAACTTCGCATTGTCGCTGTCTGCCTGCTTCACGATTCTGGCCCAAGGCGTCTTCGCACCGGCGAACAGCTTGGCCGCGCCGACCATGCTGACCGTGCCGAGCGAGGGCGCGCCGGGCGCATCGACCTTGCCGGTGCCGTCGGGATTCGCCCACGTCATCCGCGGCGTCGCGTAGAACTCAGCCATCTTGCCGAACGTCCGCACCTTGGCCGAGCGCGGGCTTTCCAGCGTAATCACGCCGACCGCGCCCTTGGCCTGCGCGATCGCCGCCTTGGTGCCGCCCGAGCCGAAGAACGCACGCTCCTCGCCACCGAACCGCGCGGGCGAGCCGCCGAAATACGCGACGATCTTGCCGCGCACGTCGACGCCCTTGTAGTCGTCCTGACCATATTGCGGCGCGTCGATGCCGTAGCCGACGAACACGACGGGCGCCGAAACGCTGGTCTCCGCCTTCGCGCCGTTCGCGGCGGGCACGTAATCCTCACCGAACACGAGCGGCTGCGCAGGCCCGCGACCCGTCCAGACGAAATCGCCCTTGCTCGCGGCCTTGTAGCTGACCAGCGGCACCGCCTGAAGATATCCCCCCGCATCGCCACCCGGACGAAGCCCCGCGGCATAGAACTGCGCGGCGACATATTGCGCGGCGATGTCGAACTCGGGGCTGCCGGCCTCGCGACCCTTCATCGCATCCGACGCGAGAAACAGCACATGCGCCTTCATCGCCGCCTGATCCGCCGGCAGCGGCGCAGCGAGCTTGGCGTTCAGCTCGGCCGTACTCGGAGCGGTCACCGGAGCCGGCGCGGGGGCAACTTGGGGCGCAATCTGAGCAAGGGCAGAGGTAGAAAGCGCGAGCAACGCGAGCGCGCCGATAGGACGATACATCCGGAAATCCTTGCAAAGGGAACGTGTTGCAGCGGCGTAGCACCCACCGTCACCCGCGCAAGCTTTGGCTGGCGATAGGCGGGCGCAGCCCTATATTCGCAAACATATGCTCGATATCCAGAACAGTCTCGCCCACCCGCTCGTCATTCGCCGCGAGGACTATACCCCGCCCGAGTGGCTGGTCCCCGAGACGAAACTGGATTTCGACCTCGATCCCTCCACCACCCGCGTAACGGCAACATTGTCCGTCACGCGCAACGGCGATCACGCCGCACCGCTCCGGCTCGACGGCGCGGGCCAGAAGCCGCTGTCGGTCACGGTCGACGGCGTGACCATTAACGACTGGCGGATCGACGGCGAACAGCTCGTCATCCCGCTCACCGGCGCCGCACACGTCGTCGAGACTCAGGTCGAGATCGCACCCGATCGCAACACGCAGTTGATGGGGCTCTACGCCTCGGGCGGCAATCTTTGCACCCAGTGCGAGGCGGAAGGCTTCCGTCGCATCACCTACTTCCCCGATCGGCCCGACGTCCTCAGCGTCTATTCGGTGCGGATGACCGCCGACAAGAAGCACTTCCCCGTGCTGCTCGCGAACGGCGACCCGGTCGAACAGGGCGATCTCGACGACGGCCGCCACTGGGCGACCTGGCACGACCCTTTCCCCAAACCCTCCTACCTGTTCGCGCTGGTCGCCGGCGATCTCGCGGTGAACCGCGGCAGCTTCACGACGATGTCGGGCCGGGAAGTCTCGCTTGGTATCTGGGTGCGCGAGGCCGACCTCCCCAAGACCGACCACGCGTTGAAGGCGCTAGAGCTCGCGATGGCGTGGGACGAGACGACCTATGGCCGCGAGTATGATCTGGACGTGTTCAACATCGTCGCGGTCGACGACTTCAACTTCGGCGCGATGGAGAACAAGGGCCTCAACATCTTCAACTCGCGCTACATCCTGGCCGACCCGGATACCGCGACCGACTACGATTACGACGCGATCGCCGCGGTCGTCGCGCACGAATATTTCCACAACTGGTCGGGCAACCGGATCACCTGCCGCGACTGGTTCCAGCTATCGCTGAAGGAAGGCTTCACCGTCTATCGCGACCAAGGCTTCTCCGCCGACCAGGGCTCGCGCGCGGTCAAGCGGATAGAGGACGTCCGGGGCCTGCGCGCGTCGCAATTCCCAGAGGATTCCGGCCCGCTCGCGCACCCCGTGCGGCCTGAATCCTACCAGGAGATCTCGAACTTCTACACCGCGACGATCTACAACAAGGGCGCCGAGCTGATCCGGATGATGGCCGCGATCCTCGGACCGAAGGGCTTCCGCGCGGGCACCGACCTGTATTTCGACCGCTATGACGGCACGGCGGCGACCTGCGAGGATTTCGTCACCTCTATGGAGAAGGGCGGCAAGGTCGACCTCACCCAGTTCCGCCTCTGGTATTCGCAGGCGGGCACGCCGCGGGTTTCGGCAAGCCTGTCGCACGACGGCGACCGCACAACCCTGCACCTCGCACAGCAGGTACCTGCGACGCCCGGCCAGCCGGTCAAGTCGCCGATGGTGCTACCGTTGCGGGTGAAGCTGTTCGGTGCCGAATCGGGTACGGCGCTGACCGACGAGCGCCTCGTCCTGTTTGACGACACGCTCGACACGATCGAATTCGAAAATCTGGCCGAACGCCCGGTGCTGTCGATCAACCGCGGCTTCTCCGCCCCGGTGGTGGTCGAGAGCGACCGCACCGCCGCCGACCTCGCCTTCCTCAGCGCGCACGACGACGATCCGTTCGCGCGCTACGAGGCGATGCAGCAGTTGATGCTCGATACGCTGGTCGCCTCGGCGGGCGGGCATGCGGATCACGAGGGCGTCATCGCCGCGGTCGCGAACACGCTCGCCAATACCGATCTCGATCTCGCGTTCGTTGCGGAAGCGGTGTTGCTGCCGTCGGAGAGCTTCATCGGCGACCAGATGGCCGTCGTCGATCCCGACGCGATCTTCCGTGCGCGCGAGGCACTGCGCCGCGATCTCGGCACGCGGCTGGAAGCGCAATGGCGGCAGGCTTATGCGCGTGGCGAGGGTCAGCCCTATGCCTATATCCCGGAGGGCAAGGGCCTGCGCCGCCTGCGCACGGTCGCACTCGGCTATATAGCGGCGAGCGGCGCGGCGGATGCGGCGGACCTCGCGTTCGCGCAGTTCGATTCGGCGGACAACATGACCGACCGGATGGGCGCGCTGACGACGCTGGTCAGCAGCGAGTCCGAGATCCGCACCACTGCGCTCGACATCTTCTACAGCCAATATTGCGACAATCCGCTGGTGCTCGACAAGTGGTTCCAGGCGCAAGCGCAGTCGTCGCGAGACGATACCGGCGCGATCGTCGCGGGGCTCGCCGAGCATGCCGACTTCACGCTGAGCAACCCAAACCGCGCGCGATCGCTCATCGGCGCGTTCGGCGCGAACCAGCGGGCGTTCAACAATGCCGACGGGAGTGGATACCGGTTCCTCGCGGACCAGCTGATCGCGCTGGACCGCCTCAACCCGCAGACCGCGGCGAAACTCCTGCCGCCGCTGGGGCGCTGGCGCCGGTTCGACGCGGCGCGCGCCGGATTGATGCGCGCGGAACTGGAGCGGATCGTGCGGACGCCGGGGCTGTCGAAGGATGTGTTCGAGCAGGCGTCCAAGAGCCTGGAGGGCTGAACCGATTTGATCCTCCCCCGCCAGGGGGAGGATCGCAGGATCGCAACGCCCCTACCGGCGGCTTGTAAAGAACTCGCGCAGGATCATCGCCGCCTCGGTCTCGGCAATCCCCGCATAAACCTCAGGCCGATGATGACACGTCGGCTGCCCGAAGAACCGCGGTCCATGCTCGACCGCCCCGCCCTTAACATCCGCTGCCCCATAATAGAGCCGCGAGATCCGGGCATGCGCGATCGCCCCGGCACACATCGCGCAAGGCTCCAGCGTTACCCACAGATCGCACCCCTCGAGTCGGTCGCTGCCCATAACCAATGCAGCAGCACGAATCGCCTGGATCTCGGCATGCGCAGTCGGATCGCACAACGCCCGCGGCGCATTCGCCCCCGTCGCGATAATCACGCCGTCCTTAACGACAACGGCGCCAACCGGGACTTCCCCAGCCAGCGCCGCATTGCGCGCCGCGTCGAGCGCGCGGCGCATAGGGTCGGGGACAGGGAACATGGCCTCAGGCCCTGCCCTGCCGCCTGCCCCGCGTAAACACCCGCGTAAAGATCAGTTCGGCGCCTGGCTGTTGGCGGGCTTCTCGACGTTGATCGTCGGCACCGCCACGGTCTTGTTCTCGGTGCCGAGCGTGACCTTGGCGACGTCGGCCTGGAACTTCGGGGCCTGGACGACGCCCTGGCGGGTCTGGTCGATGTTGATGATCCCGAAATACATCAGGCCGACCACGACGAGCACCACAATCGCGACCAGTGACAAGAGCGTACGCATGGGACATCCCCTTTTATTGAACAGTTCGATAGCGTAACAACGTCGTCGATCGCTGTGGGTTGCACAATGCTCATTGCGGACGACCGTAGGCACGTTTCACGTGAATCGGTTGACGAAAGCCGGCGTGCCAGCTATCCGCGCGCCTTTCCGGGGTTCCTCCCGACACTTGAATAGGTAATCACATGTCGCGCATCTGCGAACTGACCGGCAAGGGCCGGATGGTCGGGAACAACGTCTCCCACGCCAACAACAAGACCAAGCGCACGTTCCTGCCGAACCTGCAGAACGTCACGCTGCTGTCCGATTCGCTCGAGAAGGGCGTCAAGCTGCGCGTCTCGACGCATGGCCTGCGCACCGTCGAGCATAACGGCGGCCTCGACAACTGGCTGGTGAAGGTCTCGGACGACAAGCTGTCGCTCCGCGTTCGTCGCCTGAAGCGCGAAGTCGTCAAGAAGATCGCAGCCTCGGCCGTCGCCGCCTAACAGCGACGGTTGGCGGTCGTCGCCTACAAGCGACGTCGTACTGCGATCACCGCGGCCCGCCCTGCACCTAGCAGGGCGGGCCGTCGGCGTTTGTGTAGTCAGCGATCCAGCCGGAACTTCAGCAGCAGCGTGCGCTGGAGAAACATCTGGTTGTCGTCCGACACGATCCACACGATCCTCGCGCCGTTCACGACCGTCGTGTCGATCCCCTCGAAATTATCGTGGATCAGCGGCGCGTCGATCGTCGCGATCAGCCGGCCGCGTGCGATTCGCCCCGCCGCCACGTCCCGCGCCGCGACCCGCGATATCCGCGCCGAAAACGTGAACGGCAGCCGGAAACCACGATCGAGCACGAGCAGGTCGCCGTTCGGCAACGCGGTGGCGTCCGACGGGTCGTATCGCCCAAACGGTTCATACGCGAATCGCTCAGGCACCCCCGCCCCCGTCGGATCGCCCGCGAAGATCAGCGCCTGCCGCGTGTGCAACCGCTCGCGTTCCGACCCGGACCAGTCCGGCCGACGCACATGCGCCTCCTCGCTGATCACGACGAATCGTCCATCGGGAAGCCGCGCCATCGATTCGGGTCCACCGTTCGACGGCCATTTCCGCATAGCCTCGGGCACCACTCGCGCTTCGTACCGCGCAAATCCCGCGGCATAACGCCAGATCGAATTGCTACTCTCGAAGCCGACCCAGACCTTTCCCGTTACCGGATCGATCGCCATCGATTCGCTGTCACGGTCGCGTTTCTCCCAGCCGATGCCGGGCCCAGCGGGGAGGTTCTTGAACACGACCCGGTGCGGGCGCCAGTCGGTCCCCATGTCGAACTGCACGATGTTGCCGCCGTCGCTCAGCATCGTGAAGCGGTTGCCCGTCGCGGCCGGCGCAACGTCGAGCGACGAGAAACCCCCGAACGCCGGATCGCGACTGTCGAGCGCCACCCCGCCGAGATAAGTGAGCCCGCCTACGCGCACATGCCGCGGGTTGGTGCGATCGAGCATCACGCGCGTCGCGGTCAGCTGTGCCCGCTTGCCGAGCAGGTCGAGCCGCGCTTCGCCCGACCAGGTGGGCACGATCGCACAGACGCTCACGGCGACGAACAGGACAGTGATCAGGCGCCGCATCGCGTCCCTCATAGGGTGTCCGGCGATCCGCGGAAGCATGAACAGCGGATAACGGAGGCATTCAGGCTCGGCTCAATGCGAATCACTCATAAGCGTTTCATCGAGGATGGAAGCACGGCCCCCGCCGCCGCCGAAATCCCCAACGGGAGACGCACGATGTTCAAGACTTTTACTCTCGCCGCCAGTGCCCTCGCATTGGGTGCGACCGCCCTCGTTCCCGCCGCCGCCGATGCGCAGCGCTGGGGCTCGCGCTACGAGCGTGGCTACGATGGCTATCAGGGTGGCGGCTATCGCGACGGTGGCTACGATCGTGGCTATCGCGGCGACGACCGGGGCTACCGCGAGTATCGCGGCAACGACCGCCGCTACAACGCACGCAGCCGTCGCGGCTGCGACAACACCGGCGGCACGATCATCGGCGCCCTCGCCGGCGGCCTGCTCGGTCACACCGTCGCCGGTCGTGGTGACCGGACGCTAGGCGCAGTCCTCGGTGCGGCCGGTGGCGGCCTAGCCGGCAACGCGATCGATAAGTCGGATAACCCGGGGTATTGCCGGCGGTAAGCCCGGCAAAGCCCGGGCCGGTGCTCGCCGCGAAAGCGGTCGAGCAACCGCCGGCACGGACGGCGGGCAGGCTAAGCCTGTCCCGACCGACGACGGCTTTGCCGACGTCGCGCCCGTTCGAGCCACCCAACCAGTTTCCCAGTTCCCTCGCGTAGCGTATCGAGGGCGAGGGCCGGCTTCCCGTACGGGAGCCGGCCCTTTGTTCGTCTATCGTTTTCCGGCGAACGCAGGAATCCAGGGTTACTCGGCCCAGCCCCCGAGACCCTGGGCTCCTGAGTTCGCAGGAGAACAGGACATTACGCGATCCGCTCAGGCACTTCGGCCGCATCCTCGGCAATCGCAGCCGCCGGCGCCACCGCCTCCCACGGAAACACGAACCAGTCCTTCGTCACAGCCCGGTCGATCGTCCGCGCACAATACTCGATCCGCTCGGCCGAACTGACGTTGTCGATCAGCATCGCAAATCGCACCGCCCCCTCGACAGCACCCGCCGCTGCCAGCGCGCGCCGCAGATGCGTGATCGTCCGCCCCGAATCATTAATGTCGTCGACAAACAGCAGCCGCTCGCCCCCTCGCGTCCGCGCGGCAAGTTTCACCAGCGGTTCGTCGGCAAAGTCCTTCACCTGGCTCGAATAATCGACCGACAGCGTCGGCAGCCCGATCGCATGGCTAAGGAATACCGCCGGCACGAGCCCGCCACGGCCGATGCCGATGATGTAATCGGGTTTCCACGCGGTATCCTCGACCAGCTTGGCGGCGAGGATGTGGACCGCAGCGACGAACTCGTGCTGCGGGATAGGGGTAAAGATCGGCATCGACAGGATGCTAGCGGGTCATGACGAAGACTTCACCCAAAACCCGCCCGCCTTGCGCCATAGATGTAACGCCCACTCCTTGTTTCCCCGCGAAGGCGGGGACCCAGACTGGGCTCCCGCCTTCGCGGGAGAACAAGAAGCGGGGGTTGTTTTAGCAGCTCAAATTGTATCCAGCGCCTGCTCGAAATCGGCGATCAGATCGTCCGGATCCTCTACGCCGATCGAGATTCGCACGAGGTTGTCCGTGATCCCCAGCGCCTGCTTCCGCGCATCGGGCACCGACAGATGCGTCATGCCCGCAGGATGGCTAGCCAACGTCTCGGTCCCACCAAGCGAAACGGCCAGCTTGGCGATCTTGAGCGCATCGAGAAACGCGAAGCTCTCGCGCTCGCCGCCCTTGAGATACAGCGAGAAGGTCGAGCCCCCGCCGGTGCAATGGCGACGATAGATATCCGCCTGCCGCTCCATACCCGGCTCGTCCTCGAGGAAGCCGAGATACGCGACCCGCTCCACCTTCGGATGGTGGCGGAGAAAAGCGCAGACCTTCGCGGCATTCTCACCTGCACGGCTCATCCGCAGTTCGAGAGTCTCCAGCGATCGCAACAGCATCCACGCGGTATTCGGATCGGTGATCGTCCCGATCGTGTTCCGCATCGTCCGGATCGTGTTGATGTGCTCCTTCGTGCCCAGCACGCCGCCGGCGACGAGATCCGAATGCCCGCCGACATATTTGGTCAGCGAGTAGACGACGATGTCGGCGCCATGCTTGAGCGGCTGGAACCACAGCGGCCCGAGGAACGTGTTGTCGATCGCGATCGGCGGCTTTTCACCCTTGAAGATCGCGTCGCGGCTGGCCGCGACCGCCTCGACGTCGACCAGCGCGTTGGTCGGGTTCGCCGGGCTTTCCAGATAGATCAGCGCGACGTTGCCCGTCGCCGCCTCGGTCATCACCGCATCGATCTCTTCACGAGTCGCACCCGCCGGAAAGTCGAGCCACTTCACGCCGAACTTGCCAAGCACGCGACCGATCAGCGTCTCGGTCGCCGCGTACAACGGTCCCGAATGGACGATCGTGTCGCCCGGCTTGACCATCGCGAGGAACAGCGTCGCGATCGCCGACATGCCCGACGAGAAAGCGAGCGCGTCCTCAGCCTCTTCCCAGACGCCCAAGCGATCCTCGAGAATCTCCTGGTTCGGCCCGTTGAAGCGCGAATAGACGAGGCCCTCGGCACCACCCGGACGCTTGCCGGTCACGCCTTCGAAGTGACGCTTGCCCGCCGCCGCGTTGGGGAACACGAACGTCGAGGTGAGGAAGATCGGCGGCTTCAGCGAGCCTTCCGACAGCGCGGGGTCGTAACCGTGGCCCATCATCAGCGTCGACGGCTTCAACTTGCGCCCGCCGATCTTCTCGACCTCGGGCTTCGGCGCGACGCGCGCCGCTACGCCGGTCAGGTCCGCTTCTGTCTCAGCGGGTACGGCGCCGGCGTTTTCGGGGGTATCGGACATCAATATGCTCCTGCGTGGCCCGTCTTATGCGAGCCGATGTGCGGAGCCTAAACGACCGGCGAGGGCTTTGGGAACCGTTACGGCCTCCCGTTACAGGCCGATGATGCTGATCTGACGCCCATAGGAGGGCTCACCGCGATGGGTCGCGCGCCGATAGCTGAAAAAGCGATCGTCGTCGGTGTAAGTGTCGAGCCCAAGCGCCTCGATCCGATCGATCCCAGCGACCGCGAGCCGGCTGACGACATAGGCCTCCAGGTCGAACTGGTAATGATCGCCCCTGTTCTCGACGGCGCGACCGTCCGCGAAGAAGCGCTCGTTCTCCGGATCCGCCTCGCAGAACCGGCGGATGAAGCCGTCGTCGACCTCGTAACTGGCGCGCGCGATGCACGGCCCGACCGCGGCGACGATCCGGTCGCGGTGCGCACCGATCGCCTCCATCGCGAGGATCGTCGCATCGGTGACGCCGCCGAGCGCGCCTTTCCACCCGGCGTGCGCGGCCGCGACGACACCGGCCTCGCGGTCGGCGAACAGCACCGGCGCGCAGTCCGCGGTGAGGATGCCGAGCGCGAGGCCGGGACGGTTGGTGACCAGCGCATCGGCATGCGGACGGATCGCGTCGTCGAACGGCTCGATCACGGTGACCGCGTCGGCGGAATGGACCTGATACAGACCGACCAGCTTCGCGCCGGGTAGAACGACTTCGGTCGCGCGACGACGGTTCTCGGCAATGGCGGCGGGGTCGTCGTCGGACCCGATGCCGACATTGAGGCTCGCATACGCCCCGGTCGAAACGCCGCCACGCCGTCCAAAAAAGCCGTGCGGGATGTCGCCAAGCGCTTTCGCGCGGATGAGGTCGATGGTCATTTCAGGTCACCTAACATCAAACACATCCCCACCCCGGCGGAGGCCGGGGCCCAGTTGGGTGACGTTGTTAACAGCAGACATCGCGCCGTTACCAAGACCTTTCCAACTGGGCCCCGGCCTCCGCCGGGGTGGCGCTCCTGAAAGGTAACGACCATCACAACACGAGCCGCATGATCCGGTCATCGTCAGGCTGCTCCCCAACCATGAACACATACCGCCCGATCTCGACGAACCCGTAACGCTGATAGAACCGGTGCGCCCGGTGATTTTCCACATACACGCTGAGGATCATCTCCGTCCGCCCATCGGCGCGCGCAACATCGATCGCCCAGTCCATCAACGCAGGGCCGACACCCGCACCATGCTGGTCACCCCGCACATAAAGCTGGTGAAGTTCGATCGCCGCCGCCGGCCAGTCGCCCGGAAATGCCACCGGGCCGATCTTCGCAAACCCAACGATCGCACCCGCCTCGTTCACCGCGACCCGCACCGTGAAGGCAGGATCGGACAGTTGCGCAGGCAACCCCGTCTCACCGAACGTCTGGTCGAGGAAGGCGGCAAGGTCTTCAGGCCGGTACAGCGTACCGAACGTGTCGGTAAACGAGCGCTTCGCCATCGCGGCGAGTTCTGCGCCATCAGCGGGCACGGCATCACGATAGGCGATCATGCAAACGCCGCCGGCGTCGGCCAAGTCGGCGCGGTGATCGCCAGCGCTTTGAAAAGCGTGCCCATATCGTCCATCAACCTCCTTCGATCCGCTGCCAATGCTTCCGCTCGCGCAGGCGACGCCTTGGCGAGTGCCGACGTCCGCGAATCGATGCCGAGCGCACCGAGCAGGTCGCGCTGCGTCACCGGCCCCCAAGCAACAGCCCCCTCGGCCTGTGCCGCGGCGGCGAGCGTGGTGAAGTCGACATGCGCGGTCAGGTCATGCTCGCCCGGCGCATCGAACGGATTGGCGAACGCATGCCCACGCACCGCCTGCAACGTGTCGCCGAGCGCCGGCCCCTCATAGCCATAGTCGACCGCGATCAGCGCACCGCCCTGCGCGGCGATCCGCTTGGCGAGACCGCGAATGATCGTCACGGCAGCAGGCGAGGTTTCGAGGATCGAACCCGCGGGCGCGTCCCGAAACGGCTCGGGAATGACGGCATCCGGAAGCGGCTTGCCAGCGATCGGCAGGAACAGCAGGTCCTGTGCCGCGACCAGACGTTCGTGCCACTGCTCGCGCTTCACCAATTGCCGGATCGGCAGCGCGTCGAAGAATTCGTTGGCGACGACGATCAGCGGCCGATCGGTCGGCAGCGTATCGACCGCGTCGTGCCACGTGGCAGCGGGCACCCGCTCGGCTTGAGCTTTTCGCAACGCCGGGCTGGTCTCGACGAAATGCACCGGCGGCTCGAGCCCCGCCTTCGCCATCGCCCGCGCGGCGTCGGCAGCAAGCGTCCCGCGACCCGGTCCCAACTCGACCCACGCGACATCCGGCCGACCCGAGCGGTCCCAAAGATCGGCACACCACAAACCGACAAGCTCGCCGAACATCTGGCTGATCTCAGGCGCAGTGGTGAAGTCGCCCCCCGCCCCCAACGGATCGCGCGTCGCATAATAGTGCGCGTTCGCCGCCGCCATATACTGCGCGACGGGGATCGGACCCGCGAGCGCAATCGCGCGGGCGAGGCGTTCGGGGAGGGCGGTGTCTATCCCCCTTCCGCTTGCGGGAGGGGTTAGGGGAGGGGCTGGATTATCGTTGGCCATGACATTTGCGGCCATGCCCTCCCCCAACCCCTCCCGCAAGCGGAAGGGGCGTCAGGCGACGCTCGCCGTCCCCGCGATCGATTCGACCCGCACGCGGCGCTTGGCCGACGTAGCCACCAGATACGCGCCACCGACGATCATCGGCACGCACAGCCACTGCCCCATGTGCAGCCCGGTATGCTCGGCAAACGCCCGCAGCTGCGAATCCGGCTCGCGGAAGAACTCGACGGTAAACCGCGCGATCCCGTACCCCAGCACGAACAACCCGACGAGCTTGCCCGGATCATAGCGCGCCCTGGTCTTCCAGAACGCGAACCAGAGCAGCGCGAACAGGACCACGCCCTCCAGCCCCGCCTCGTACAGCTGGCTCGGATGCCGCGCCGGCTCGACCATGCCGAACGGCACGGTACGCTCGAAGATGATACCCCAAGCGACGTCGGTCGGCTTGCCCCACAGCTCGCCATTCACGAAGTTCGCCAGCCGCCCGAAGAACAGCCCGAACGGTACGCAGCACGCGATATAATCATGCACGCGTAACCAGTTGAGCTGATGCTTCCGCGCGAACAGGATCAGCCCGATCGACGTGCCGATGACACCGCCGTGGAACGACATGCCGCCGTCCCAGAGCCGGAAGATCCGCAGCGGGTGCAGGAACATCTCGGGCGCGTAGAAGATCACATAACCGAGCCGCCCGCCGAGGATGATGCCGAGCGTCGCGTAGAACACCAGGTCGTCGGCATGTCGCCGCGCCATCGGTGCGCCGGGCTGGGCGAGCAGCTTCAGCAGATACCACCAGCCGAGCAGGATCCCGCCGATATAGGCAAGGCTGTACCAGCGCAGCGTGAAGAATCCGATCGAGAAGACGTCGGGATGCAGCCCGAGATCCTCGAAGCGGATGTGACTGCCGACGGCAGGCGCTACGGCGCCCGCAGCGGCGGTGATGGTCGACAGGATCAAAGGCTTTTCCCCACGCGTTCGCCCCTGCATAAAGGCCGATAACGATAAGACCAAGTAGGAGAGCGATATGCGGACCGAGCTGGACCTGGCTATGGATTCGACGATGGCCGCGCTGACCGCGCCCGACGGCATGCTGGCGCTCGGGTCGGCCGAGCGGTTCGGCGTGACGCTGCCGACGATCGCCGCCGCGCCGCCCGCACTCAGTTACTATTTCGCGCACTACGCCAACGAGCACCGCGACGCCGTCTTCTTGGTATCAGGCGCCGAGCGCCTGACGTTCGGCGAGGTCTACGCGGCGGCCGAGAGCACCGCCCGCGCCCTCGTCGGCGGCTACGGCATCGCCAAGGGCGACCGAGTCGGCATCGCGATGCGCAATTCGCCATCGTGGATCGTCCTGTACATGGGCATCATTATGGCCGGCGGCGTCACGACGCTGCTCAACGGCTGGTGGCAGTCGGAGGAACTGGAGACCGCGATCGGCGAGGTCGATTGCACGCTCGTGTTCGCCGATCCGCCGCGCGTAAAGCGCCTTGCCCAGATCGCGGGCCTACGCGCGCCGGTCGTCGAGATCGACGATTCGCGCCCGCTTGCCGAAGCGCTCGAGCAAGTGCTGGCGAAGGACGACCACACCGCCGAGCTGCCGCTGCTCGGGCCCGAGGATCATGCGACGATCCTGTTCACGAGCGGATCGACCGGCCAATCGAAGGGCGCGCTCTCCGAACACTGTGCGGTCGTGCAGGGCATCTTCAACTATCTCGGCCAGGCGATGATGATGGTCGGCATCGCCACCGCGCAAGGCAATCCGCCGGTCGGCCAGCCGGTCACGCTGCTGACGATCCCGCTGTTCCACATCACCGGCGAGGTTCCCGTGTTCCTCCAGAGCTTCGCGATGGGGCGCAAACTCGTGCTGATGCCGAAATGGGATGCTGGCGAGGCAATGCGGCTGATCGAAGCGGAAGGCGTCACCTATTTCGTCGGTGTGCCCTTGATGAGCTTCGAGATCCTAAACCACCCCGACCGCGCGAATTACGACCTCTCGACCGTCACCGATTTCGCCGCAGGCGGTGCCCCACGCCCGGTCGATCACGTCCGCCGCATCGACGAGGAAATGGGCGGAAGCGCGCCGCTGATCGGCTACGGCCTGACCGAAACCAACGCGGTCGGCACCGGCAACTGGCGCGGCAATTATCTCGCCAAGCCCAATTCCGCCGGCCGCCCCGGCGCGCCGTTGGTCGATCTCGCGATCCTCGACGATGCCGGCCACTCGGTCGACCAGGGCCAGCGCGGCGAGGTCTGCATCCGCACGATCTGCAACTTCAAGGAATATTGGAACCGCCCCGACGCGACCGCCGCCGCGTTCACGTCGGACGGCTATTTCCGCACCGGCGACATCGGTTACCTCGACGAGGACGGCTATCTGTTCATCGTCGATCGCAAGAAGGACATTATCATCCGCGGCGGCGAGAACATCTCGTGCCAGGAGGTGGAGGCTGCGTTGTACGAGCATCCAGCCGTCGCGGAGGCTGCCGTCTTCGGCCTCGCAGACGAGCGCTTCGGCGAGGTCCCCGGTGCGGTAGTAGTGCCACAGGACGGCGAAACGCTGACCTCCGACGACCTGACCGCGTTCCTCCACCAGCACATCGCCGCATTCAAAATACCGCAGCGGATCTGGATTTCGGAAGAGCCGCTGCCAAGACTGGGGACGGAAAAGATCGACAAGGTCTCGCTCAAGGCCACGTATCGAGCGATGGCCTAATATCCCTCGCCCCTTCGGGGAGAGGGAGGGAGGAGCCACTTGGCGACGGAAGGGAGAGGGGAGTGAGACTCCCGGCAGAGTCCCGGAGACCCACTCCCCCTCATCCGCCGCTTCGCGCCACCTTCTCCCCGTGAGGGAGAAGGATTAGAGCCACCTCATGATCAACAGGCGTGAGATTTTAGTCGGCGGCGGCGCAGGGATCGGGCTCGTCGTTGCCTGGAGCCTCTGGCCACGAACATACGCCCCAAACCTCGTCGCCAACCCCGGCGAAACCCCGTTCGGCGCGTGGCTCAAGATCGGCACCGACGGCCACGTCACCGTCGCCGTCCCGCAGGTCGAGCACGGCCAGGGCGTTTACACCACCCTCCCCCAGATCGTCGCGGACGAGCTCGGCGCGGACTGGCGCACGATCGGCGTCGAGCCCGCCCCGCTCAACCCGCTCTACGCCAACCCAATCGGCACGCACGACCTGTTCGAAGGCCTGTTCGACCGCCTCCCGCAAGGCACCCCGCAACCACCGATGCTCACCGGCGGATCGAGCTCGATCCGGATGTTCGAGCAGGCCTGTCGCGAGGCCGGCGCGGGCGCCCGCGCACTGCTCTGCATGGCGGCGGCCAAGCGCTGGGATGCCGACTGGACCCAGGTCAACGTCGACGCCGGCTTCTGCACCTACCAAGCCAAGCGCATCCGCTTCGCCGAACTCGCCGAGGAGGCCGCGAAGTTTACCCTCCCCGATCCCCTACCGCTCGGCATCCAGGGCGCCGGCAAGTTGGTCGGCAAATCCGTCCCCCGCCTCGACACCCCCTCGAAAGTCGACGGCTCGGCTAACTTCGCAGGCGATGTCCGCCTCGCCGACATGGTCCACGCCGCAATCCGCCAAGGCCCCGTCGGCGGTCGCCTGACAAGGGTCGACCGCGCCGCCGCCGACCGCATCCGCGGCGTGCTGTCGGTAGTCGAGAACCCGCGCTGGGTCGCGGCCGTCGCGACGACAGGGTGGGCCGCGCAAAAGGCTCTCGACGCGCTCGCCCCGCGGTTCGAGAACGATACCCCCCTCCCCGATACCAGGTCGATCGACGCAGCACTCGACGCCGCGCTAGCCCGTCCCGGCACGCAGATAGCGTCCGCAGGCGATGTCGCCGCAACCTTCCAGGGCGCCAAGCTCGTCACCGCAACCTACCGCGCTGGCCTCGGCCTGCACGCAGCGATCGAGACCCGCAGCGCAACCGCGTCCTTCTCCAACGGCCGCCTCGAACTCTGGCTGGCAACGCAAGCGCCGGGGCTCGCACGATCGGCAGCAGCGCGCGCGGCGGGCCTCAGCGAAGACGCCGTCGTCGTCCACCCGATGCTCATCGGCGGATCATTCGGCGTCGCACTCGAACACGACGTCGCCGAACAAGCGGCGGTGCTGGCGGTAAAGCTACGACGCCCGGTCAGCCTCGTCTGGTCGCGCGGCGAGGATTCGCTCCACGATCACTACCGCCCACCCGCCGTCGCGAAGATGGCCGCACGGCTCGCCCCCAACGGCGCGATCATGGGCTGGTCGGCAAACATCGCCGCCCCCTCCACCGGCGCCGAGATGGCAGGCCGGATGATGCCGGGCCTCCCGACCGAAGCCGCGCTGATCGGCGTCAAAGGCGATCGCTACGCCGTCGCGGGCGCGACGCCCGTCTATCGCATCCCAGCCTTTGCGATCGAGCACCACCCCGCCGAAATCGGCATCCCGACCGGCCACCTCCGCGGCGGCGCGCATGGCTACACCGCATTCTTCACCGAATGCTTTCTCGACGAACTCGCGCGCGCCGCGCAGTCCGAACCGATGTCGTTCCGCATCGCCATGCTCGGCGGCGAACCGCGACTCGCACGCTGCCTGTCGACCGCCGCAGCGCTCGGCGGATGGGACGGCGGCGTAGCCGGCAGCGGCCAGGGGATCGCAGCCCACGCCTTTCGCGGCAGCTACATCGCGGTCATGGCAGAGGCGCACATGGGGCCCGACCAGCGCCCGGTCGTCGACCGCCTCGTCGCCGCGGTCGACTGCGGCGCGCAGATCAACCCTGATATCGTCCGCCAGCAGATCGAGGGCGGGCTGATCTTCGGCATGGCCTCCGCACTCGGAGCCTCCACGGGCTTCACCCGCGGCCTCGCCCACGCACGCGGGTTCGACACGATCAGCCTGCCCCGCCTCGCCGACACGCCCGACATCACGGTCGAGGTCATCCGCAGCGACGAGGCCCCCGGCGGCGTCGGCGAACTCGGCGTCCCCGCGGTCGCACCGGCGATCGCGAACGCGCTCTATGCGTCAACGGGCTTCCGCATCCGCAATTTGCCTTTAAGACCAGCGCCATGACCCTGCCCCCCGATCATCCCCCGATTCCGAAACCCAAGATCGGCGTGTTGCTGATGAACCTCGGCACGCCCGATGGCCCCGATGCGAAATCGGTGAAGCGCTATCTCGGCGAGTTCCTGTCCGATTCACGCGTCGTCGAGATCCCGCAGATCGCGTGGCAGCCGATCCTGCGTGGCATCATCCTCAACACGCGCCCGAAAAAATCCGCGCACGCCTATTCGCAGGTCTGGCGCGAGGACGGCTCGCCGCTCGCCGCGATCACGCGGTTGCAGGCCGCCGCGCTGAAGGATTCGTTCGGTCCGGAAGTGCTGGTCGACTGGGCGATGCGCTACGGCAATCCGTCGATCTCGGACCGGCTGACCGCGATGAAAGCTGCGGGCTGCGAACGCATCCTGCTTGCGCCGCTCTACCCGCAATATTGCGCAGCAACGACCGCGACCGCGAACGACAAGGCGTTCAAGCATCTCGCCGGGCTTCGTTGGCAGCCGGCGATCCGCACACTGCCGCCTTACTATGACGACACGCTCTATATCGACGCGCTGAAGGACTCGCTCGAAGAGGGGCTGTCGGCGCTCGATTTCACCCCCGACGCGATCGTGGCCAGCTTCCACGGAATGCCGAAGCGGACGTTGCAGCAGGGCGATCCATATCATTGCCACTGCCAGAAGACCGCGCGGCTGCTCGGCGAGCGGATGGGGCGCGAGCTTACGATCGCGTTCCAGTCGCGGTTCGGGCCGCAGAAGTGGCTGGGGCCGGCAACCGACGAGACGCTCGTCGCGCTCGCCAAGGCGGGCAAGACCAAGGTGGCGATCTTCGCGCCCGGCTTCTCCGCCGATTGCCTGGAGACGCTGGAGGAACTGTCGATCCGCGGTCGCGAGAGCTTCGAAGAGGCTGGCGGGACGCACTTCGCCTATCTCCCCTGCCTCAACGACAGCCCGGTCGGCGTGGAAATGTTGCGCAGCATTTTGGCGCGCGAGCTTGAAGGATGGGTGCGGGCTGGCTAGCCTCCCACAAAACACTGAGGAGAGAGACTGATGGCACGCGTCGCAATTGTAACCGGTGGTACGCGCGGAATCGGCGAAGCGATCAGTCTCGCATTACAGGACATGGGCCTGACCGTAGCGGCTACCTATGCCGGCAACGACGACCGCGCCCGTGAGTTCACCGAGCGTACCGGGATCAAGGCATACAAGTGGGACGTCGCCGACTACGACGCGTGCCAGGCCGGCTGCGCGCAGGTCGCCGCCGATCTGGGCGACGTGGACATTGTCGTGAACAACGCCGGCATCACCCGCGACGGCACCATCCTGAAGATGACCTACCAGGATTGGAAAGAGGTGATGGACACCAATCTTGGCGGTTGTTTCAACATGGCCAAAGCCGTCTTCCCCGGCATGCGCACGCGCAAATGGGGACGGATCGTCAACATCGGCTCGATCAACGGGCAGGCCGGGCAATATGGCCAGGTGAACTATGCTGCAGCCAAGTCCGGCATCCACGGCTTTACGAAGGCCTTGGCACAGGAAGGCGCGCGCGCGGGCGTGACGGTCAACGCGATCGCGCCGGGATATATCGATACGGACATGGTGGCGGCGGTGCCGGCCGACGTGCTGGAGAAGATCGTCGCGAAGATCCCGGTCGGGCGACTTGGCCAGGCGACCGAGATCGCGCGCGGGGTTGCGTTCCTGTGCTCGGAGGAGGGCGGATTCGTCACCGGGTCGACGCTCAGCATCAATGGCGGGCAGCACATGTACTGACGGGCGCAGGCAGCGCAAAGCGCCGCCGATGCCCGCGAGCAAAGCGAAGCGGGCAGCGCCCGGCACGGCCGGCGGGTCGGCTAGCCGAACCCGTCCGACGGCGGCTTTGCCGGCGGCGCTGAGTAGATGTCTACCGGATAACCAAGGACGGTACTGCTTGATCCTGGGCCCCCTCCCCCGCGGGGGACCTAAGAAGGATTGCGCTGTTTAAACCGAACCCCGCAGCGTCCGCGGCGAACAAGAGTGCCACCACAAAATGCCCAGCATCCTGCTCCCTCTCCCCTCGGGGAGAGGGCCGGGGTGAGGGGCTGTTCCAGGCGCAGCATTGCTTGGCTGCCCCTCACCCAACCCTCTCCCCTAAGGGGAGAGGGTTACCCCGGCTCAAACTAAGCCCCAGCCACAATCACCCGTCGCTGGCGCGCTCGATATCAGCACCCACCGCGCTCAGCTTCTCCTCAAGCCGCTCATACCCGCGATCCAGGTGGTACACCCGCCCAACCGACGTCTCGCCATCCGCCGCAAGCCCGGCCAAAATCAAGCTCATCGAAGCCCGCAGGTCGGTCGCCATCACCTGCGCCCCGACCAGCTTGTCGACGCCGCGCACCACCGCGGTCCGCCCGCGCACCTGGATATCCGCCCCCATCCGCGCCAGTTCCGGCACGTGCATGTAGCGGTTCTCGAAGATCGTCTCGGTCAGCACGCTGGCGCCGTCCGCCTTGCACAGCATCGCCATGAACTGCGCCTGCATGTCGGTCGCGAACCCGGGATACGGCGCGGTCGACAGCGTCAGCGGCTTCAGCACGCCGTCCGACGCGACCCGCACGCCGTCCTTGGTCGGCGTCACCGATACGCCCGCCTCGACCAGCGCATCGATCGTCGCGCCCATGTCCGGGATCGCCACGCCCACCAGCTCCAGGTCGCCGCCGGTGATCGCCGCCGCGCAGGCATAGCTGCCCGCCTCGATCCGGTCGGGCATCACGGCATAGGTCGCGCCGTGCAGCCGGTCGCGGCCTTCGATCGTCAGCGTCTCGGTGCCGATCCCGTCGATCGACGCGCCCATCGCGACCAGGCAGTTGCACAGGTCGACGATCTCGGGCTCGCGCGCGGCGTTCTCGATCACGCTCGTGCCCTTGGCGAGCACTGCCGCCATCACGACGTTCTCGGTCGCGCCGACCGACACGATCGGGAAGCGGTAGCGTCCGCCCGGCAGGCGCCCGCCCGGCGCGATCGCCTTCACATAGCCCGCCGCCATCTCCAGCTCGGCGCCGATCGCTTCCAGAGCGCGCAAATGCAGATCGATCGGACGATTGCCGATCGCGCAGCCGCCCGGCAGCGACACCGTCGCCTCGCCGCCACGCCCGAGCAGCGGCCCGAGCACCAGGATCGACGCACGCATCTTCCGTACGATGTCGTAAGGCGCCTCGGTCGAGGTCAGGTTACCCGCACGGATCGTCATCACCCGGCCGAAATCCTCCGGCCGCGTGCCCTGGATCGCGGTCGACGCGCCGAGCTGGTTGAGCAGATGGCCGAAGCCGTCGACATCCGCCAGCCGCGGTAAATTGCGCAGCGTCAGCGGCTCTTCGGTCAACAACGCGCACGGCATCAGCGTGAGCGCGGCGTTCTTCGCGCCGGAAATGGGCAAGCGCCCGGACAGGCGATTGCCGCCGCGAATGAGAATACGGTCCATCCCGGGTGTCTATCGCGGCTGGCGTTCTGCGCAAGGGCCGCGCATCGATCGGGCGACAGGCGGATGCTGGCCGGGGGTCGAGTCCCGCGTCGGGACCGGGCGCGCCTTCCGAAGCGCTAACACACCCCGCTTGATCGACTTTAATGCGCGGAAATCCTAGCTTTGCTCTGTGGTTCTCGAACATTGGGGACCATTACAGAGTGCCGGACAGCTGCTTCGCCGACCGCGTCGGCGATCTCATCGACCTGTCGATGAACGAGAAGGCTGCGTTAGCGCGGTTGGAGGAGCGCCCGCGAGACTTGCGTCGCGGTGCCGTCCTCGTGCGCGAGAATGATCCGCAGGCCGAACTCTTCATCCTGCAACGTGGCATGGCGATGAGCTATGTGCTGCTCGACGACGGCAGCCGCCAGATTTTGCGCTTTCTCTATGCCGGCGACATGCTGGCGGTCTCCGCGCTGGTCTATCGCGATTCGCCCGAGACGGTGGTCGCGCTGACCGACTGCACGGTCTGTTCGTTCGATCGGTCGGCGATGACCGGGCTCGTCACCGATCACCCGCGGCTGTCGGCGTTGATCATGGTCATGAACCAGATGGAGAAGGTCGCGCTGACCGACCGTCTCGCCGCCCTCGGCCGGACCTCGGCCAAGGCGCGGATCGCGGCGTTGCTGCTCGAAATGCGCAACCGCCTGCGGATGCGCGATCGCGCGACGGGCAACAGCTTCACGCTCGGGCTGACGCAGGAGGAGATCGGCGACGCCACAGGCCTCACTGCGGTCCACGTCAACCGCATGTTGCGACAATTGGAAGAGGACGGCCTGATTCGCCGCGAGATGGGCCGAGTGACGTTGCTCAACGAGGTGCAATTGGCGCAGGCCGCGAACTACATCGACCGCTTCGAAGGGCTCGACCTGCGCTGGTTGCCGCCAGCGCGGTAACCCCTTCCTTCAGTCCTCCCCCGCAAGGGGGAGGTGGCTGGCTCTTGCCAGACGGAGGGGGAGGATACTGAACAGCGGTTGGCGCTTGCCTCCCCCTCCGTCACCTTCGGTGCCACTTCCCCCTTGCGGGGGAGGATCAAGACAGATCACCTCAAACGGTAAGGCTCACGCCTTCTCAAGCGTGCACTGCAGCGGATGCTGGTTCTGCTTGGCGAAATCCATCACCTGCGACACCTTCGTCTCCGCTACCTCGTAGCTGAACGTGCCACATACCCCGACGCCCTTCTGGTGGACGTGCAGCATCACGCGAGTCGCGGCCTCCATGTCCATCCGGAAGAAGCGCTGGAGGCACAGCACGACGAATTCCATCGGCGTATAGTCGTCGTTGAGCATCAGCACGCGGTACGGCGTCGGCTGTTTTGTCTTCGCGCGAGTCTTGGTCGCGATGCCGGCGCCGGTGCCGCCCCCGGTGCCATCATGGCCGTCCTCTCCATTATCGTCGCGGCGCTCGGCCATCTGCTCGCCCGTCCGCTGGGGAGTCGTCATTTCAGGGGTCAAAAGCATGCTGCCAAAATATGGCATGCCGGGGGGCAAGGGCAAGGGGGCGCTGGCACCCGTCACGCGAAAACCGCAAACGCAAAAGGGGCGACCGTCGCATGACGGCCGCCCCTTTCTCGTCACCTGCCGGCCGAAGCCGGCATCGCGTGACTTAGGCCGAGATCTTCATCTTGTCGGTCGCGACCGCAACGCGGTTCGAGATCGGCTGTGCGAACTCGCCGAACATCTTCAGCATCCGCTCGGTCGAGCGCGAGCCCTCGGCGATCATCGTGTCGAACGCGGTGCGCGCATAATCGCCCTGAAGCTTCATGAACTCGGCGGGCGACTTGGCGGCGGCGAGCGTCTTGGCGGCTTCGGTCGCGCTCTCGAACGAGGTCTTGGCGTACTCAGCGGCTTCCTGGCCGAGAGCCTCGACGTTCTTCGCGGCGATCTTCGACGACTCGACGAGCGCCTCGATGTTGCCCTTGCCGAATGCGACGAAATCTTCCGCCATCTTCGCCGACTTCTCCATCGCGCCCTTGGCTTGCTCGTTGAATTCGGCGGTGTTCGCGCCGCTGAAGAGGGCCTTGGTCTTCTCGGTGATGCTCTGGATCGTGTCCATTATGGCGTCCTTTGTTTCGCTGGCTGGGATCCCCGATGGCGCGGCGGCCTGAATCGGGGCGGGAATGTCCGTGTGCGGCAATACAAAAGCAGCCGCGAGAGGTTGAGGTGCCGACGTCTTGGCGATCGGCTCGGGTGCCGGTTTCGCCGGCTTGACGACGGTCCGAGGAGCCTTCGCGATGGCGGCAGGCTTCGAACCGGCCTTGGCCGTCCGTTTCACGATATCCACCATCCACGCACCTCTCTTCGGAGTTATGTCGCGGTCTTCATACACGATTCGCGGCGCCGCACAATAAAATTGTGCACTGCACCATGACGCAAACGTAAGGTAGCGCTATCGGCTCTTCACATACTCGCCGGGCGCCTCGCCAAGCGCCTTCAGAGCCCCCTCTCCCGGTAGCCGCGCACCGTCTGCGGCCACCGTCTCGGCATCAAGCGTGCGCAACCATTCGACCCAGTCCGGCCACCAGCTGCCCTTCGTCTCGGTCGCACCGGCAACGAAGTCGGCGAGCGTCGTGTGCGCCCCCGGATGGGTCCAGTATTGATACTTCCCGGCAGCCGGCGGGTTGACCACGCCCGCGATATGCCCCGACCCCGCCAGCACGAACTTCAGCGGCCCGCCGAACAAGTGCGTGAGTTTCCAGACGCTTTCGGCTGGCGCGATATGATCCTCGCGCCCCGCCTGGACATAGCTCGGCGTGGAGACCTTGGTCAGGTCGATCGGCGTACCGTCCACCGTCATCGTGCCCGTCACCAGCAGATTGTCGCGGTACAGGTCGGTCAGATAGCTTAGATGCCATTTCGCGGGCAGGTTGGTCGTGTCGCCGTTCCAGTGGAGCAGGTCGAACGGCACGTAATCCTGCCCCAGCAGGTAATTCTGCGTGACGTAGTTCCAGATCAGGTCGCGGCCGCGCAACAGGTTGAACGTCGTCGCCATGTACCGCCCGTCGAGGACCCCCTCGGGCGACAGCGATGCGACCATCTTCAGCTGTTCGTCGTCGATGAAATGCTGCAGTTCGCCCGCCTGCGCGAAATCGACCTGCGCGGTGAAGAACGTCGCGCTAGCCACTTTCGCCGCCTCGTTACGCGCCGCTAGCAGCGCCAGCGTTGCCGCCAGCGTCGTCCCCGCCACGCAATAGCCGATCGTGTGCACCGCCGGCACGTCGAGCGCGGCGCGAACCGTATCGATCGCCTCGACCTGCGCGCCGACATAGTCGTCCCAGACCACGTCCTTCATGCTCGAATCGGCGGATTTCCACGACACCATGAACACGGTGATGCCCTGCTCGACCGCCCAGCAGATGAAGCTCTTCTCCGGCGTCAGGTCGAGAATGTAGAACCGGTTGATCCACGGCGGAAAGATGACCAGCGGCGTCGCCAGCACCTTGTCGGTGGTCGGGCTGTACTGGATCAGCTCGTAGAGCGGCGTGCGTTTCACCACCTTGCCCGGCGTCATCGCCAGGTTGCGCCCGAGTTCGAACGCGCCGTCGGGCGTATGCGTCACCTGCCCGCGGGCAAGATCCGCCATCATGTTCTGCAGGCCCTTCAACAGATTCTCGCCGCGCGTCTCGATCGTCTTCTCGATCACCTGCGGGTTGGTCAGCGCGAAATTGGTCGGGCTCATCGCATCGACGAACCCCTTGGTCGCGAACCGCAATTGCTCCTTCTGCTTGGGGTCGAGCCCGTCCACCGCCTCGACGCCGCGCAGCATGTGGTCGCCGATCAGCTGATAGCTCTGCCGGATCAGGTCGAACACCGGCTCGCGCCACTGCGGCGCCTTGAAGCGCTTGTCGGTCACCGGCGCGGGTTCGGGCGCCTTGGCGGGATCGAGAAACCGCTGCCACAGCGTCAGGCTCTCGGTCCAGAAATCTCGCGCGCGCTCCAGTGTCGCGGGGTCGCTGAAGCCGGGGATCGCCGGGATTCCCTCGGGCTTGGCCTGCATCGCGGCGAGCCCCTGCTCCATCATCATCTGCTGCGCACGCCCCATCACCCACGTCCAATGCTGGAGATCGGGCAGGGTCGGCGTGGAGGCGTCGGGAGGAGTATCGGCCATGGCATCCTCTGGTTTTTCGGGAGCTTAGCCGAGCGATCGGCCAAGCGGAAGGACGTGTGGATTCAACCACGCCGCCCGCAACCCCACCCGTCATCCTGACGAAAGTCAGGACCCAGAGCCGCAAACGCCTACGCCCGTGACCCTGGGTCCTGACTTTCGTCAGGATGACGGAGGATGTGTGGGGAGCGGACCGTACACAAACTCCGTCACCCCAGCGAAAGCTGGGGTATCCCAATTGTCGAAGGGTACGGCGCGAACCGGGATACCCCAGCGTTCGCTGGCGTGACGGAATCTGGTGGGGAGCGGACCATACACAAACCCCGTCACCCCAGCGAAAGCTGGGGTATCCCAATTGTCGAAGGGTGCGGCGCGAACCAGAATACCCCAGCTTTCGTCCCCTCGACGAATGAGGCGGATGACGCCCCCGCTCACCTGCGGTACAGCACCCGCTCCTCCAGCTAGAGGCTGATCATGTCCGAAGACTTCTACCGCATCAAACGCCTGCCCCCCTATGTCATCGCCGAAGTGAACGCGATGCGGGCGGCGGCGCGCGCGGGCGGGGAGGACATCATCGATCTCGGCATGGGCAACCCCGACCTGCCGCCCCCCGAGCACGTCATCGAGAAGCTCGTCGAAGTCGCGCGCAAGCCTAGCGCGCACGGCTATTCGCAGTCGAAGGGCATCCCCGGCCTGAGGAAAGCGCAGGCGAACTATTACGGCCGCCGCTTCGGCGTCGACGTCGATCCTGAGACCGAGGTCGTCGTTACGATGGGCTCGAAGGAAGGCCTCGCGAGTCTGGCCACCGCGATTACTGCGCCCGGCGACGTCGTGCTCGCGCCCAACCCGTCCTATCCGATCCACACCTTCGGCTTCATCATCGCCGGCGCGACGATCCGCGCGGTGCCGACCACGCCCGACGAGGCGTATTTCGAGAGCCTCGAGCGCGCGATGGCGTTCACCGTGCCCGCGCCGTCGGTGCTGGTGATGGGCTATCCGTCGAACCCGACCGCCGAAGTCGTCGACCTCGCCTTCTACGAGCGCGTCGTTGCGTTCGCCAAGAAGCATAAGCTGTGGGTGATCTCCGACCTCGCTTATTCGGAGCTGTATTTCGACGGCAAGCCGACGCCCTCGATCCTCCAGGTCCCGGGCGCGAAGGACGTCGCGATCGAGTTCACCTCGCTCAGCAAGACCTATTCGATGGCCGGTTGGCGGATGGGCTTCGGGGTCGGCAACAAGACGCTGATCGCGGCGATGACTCGCGTGAAGTCGTACCTCGATTACGGCGCGTTCACGCCGATCCAAGCCGCCGCCTGCGCCGCGCTCAATGGCCCGCAGGACATCGTCGAGCGCAACCGGCAGCTTTATCACAAGCGCCGCGACGTATTGGTCGAGAGCTTCGGCCGCGCCGGCTGGGACATCCCGAGCCCCCGTGCGAGCATGTTCGCGTGGGCACCACTGCCACCGGCGCTCGCGCATTTAGGCAGCCTTGAGTTCACCAAACAATTGCTGACTCACGCGCACGTCGCGGTGGCCCCAGGTGTCGGCTACGGCGAGAACGGCGAGGGCTATGTGAGGATCGCGATGGTCGAGAACGAACAGCGGCTCCGCCAGGCGGCGCGCAACGTGAAGAAATATCTCCAGTCGATGGGCGTCAATACGCCTGCGCGTGGCGCTGGCTGACCTTCGCCAGCGTGGATATCAACCTGTTATATTCGGTGGCCGGCGTGCTCGTCGGCCTCATCGTCGGGCTGACGGGTGTCGGCGGCGGGTCGCTGATGACGCCGCTGCTGGTGCTCGTCTTCGGCTTCCACCCCGCCACCGCGGTCGGCACCGACCTGCTCTACGCCTCGGCGACCAAGACGGTCGGGACGACGGTGCATGGCTGGCGCGGCACGGTCGACTGGCGCGTCGTGCGCAGGCTCGCGACCGGTAGCGTCCCCGCGGCGATCGCGACGTTGCTGGTGCTCAACCATCTCGGCGAAAAGTCGTCCGACACCGGCCACGCGATCACCGCCGTGCTCGGCGTCACGCTGATCCTCTCGGCAGTCGCGACCTTCTTCCGCGGCAGGATCGTCGCGTGGCTGACCCCGCGGATCGGCACGGTCGGCGGCGAGCGGCAGGCGATGCTGACCATCCTGCTCGGCGCAGTCTTGGGCGTGCTGGTGTCGCTGACCTCGGTCGGTGCCGGCGCGCTGGGCATGACCGCACTGCTGATCCTGTACCCGACGCTGCCGATCAACCGGCTGGTTGGCTCCGACATCGCGCACGCCGTACCGCTGACCTTGCTCGGCGGGATCGGCCACTGGATCCTCGGCTCGGTCGACGTCGACCTGCTGGTGTCGCTGCTGATCGGCTCGATCCCCGGCATCATCGTCGGCAGCCTGATCGCGACGCGTGTCTCCGACCGCGTGCTGGTCCCCGTGCTCGCGACCGTGCTGGCGCTGGTCGGCGTGAAGCTGATCTTCTGACATGCGGCCGGGCTTCGCCTTCTCGACCAGGTTCCGCGTGCGCTATGCCGAGATCGACGGCCAGCGCATCGTCTTCAACTCGCGCTATCTCGAATATGCCGACGTCGCGGTTACCGAGTTCTGGGAATGGACCGGGATCGCGGAGGCTCTGCCAGACGTCTGGCCGACCACCGAGTTCAACGTGCGGCGGACGGAGATAGATTATCTCAAGCCTTTCCGCCTGGGGGATACAGTCGAGGCGTTCGTGCGGATCGAGAAGCTCGGTACGACGAGCCTGACGAAGCGGTTCGAGCTCGCGCATGCGGAGACGGGGGAATTGCACACGGTCATCACCATGGTCAGCGTGCATGTAGATCTGGAAACGGGCCGCCCGGTGACGTTGCCTGATGCGATCCGCACGGTACTGGAAACGCTACCCGCCCAATAACCCGTAGATAGCATGTTCCCCCGCGAAGGCGGGGGTCCAGACTGGGCTCCCGCCTTCGCGGGAGAACAAGGAGGAGCCGCCGCGGATTACTCAGCCGCCTCAGCCTCCACCCCATCCCCGGCAACTTCTCCCGGAAGCGCCCAGATCAAATCCCCCTTACTCAGCACGCGCCCATCATGCGACCGCACCGACACCGGCTGCAACGGCCGCCGATCGCGCGCGTCGACCAGGATCGGGAACGCCGGCACGCACGTCTCCCACCGCTCGCCCCATTGCCGGAGCGCGATCATCGTCGGCAACAGCGCAAACCCCTTGTCGGTCAGCCCATACGCAATCTTGCGCCGATCCTCCGGAATAGTCCGCCGCTCCAGAATCCCGTGCTCGACCAGCCGCGCCAGCCGGTTCGCCAGGATATTACGCGCAATCCCCAGTTCCGACTGGAACTCCTCGAAATGATGCAGGCCGTTGAACGACGCGCGCAGAATAAGGAACGACCAGCGCTCGCCCATCGCCTCCAGCGCGGCAGGCAGGCTGCATTCGAGCAAGGGTTCGCGCAATTTTCCCACGGCGTCTTCCTTATTGGACAGCAACGGTACCGCATAAAAGGCAGAAGCGAAATGCTCCTCCGATTTCAGTTGCAACTCGAAACTAATCGGAATAGGTCTCGATTAGAAACCTTTTAGGAGTCTACCGATGTCCGTCATCACCCGCGCCCTTCTGACCGCCGTTCCCGCCCTGACGACGGGGTTCGCCGCACTGGTCGCGACACCGGCATCGGCTCAGACCCCCACCAATTATTATGTAGCCGTCCCGGCCGCCGCGCCCACTTCCACCCGGCTGATCACCAACGGCACGCCGTGGCGCTGGGAGAATGCGGCGTTCGTCTCCAGCAAGGCACCGCAGCGCGACGTGATCCTCTGCGCCACGGTCGCCAAGCGCGTGGGGCCGCTCGCCAGTTTCACGGTCGCGGGCAAGGCCTATGACGCCGACGCGCTCGCCACGTGCAACAACCACGCGAAATAACGAGGAATTTGTTGCAATGCATCGCAACCCGGCCCCATCTATAAGCCGTGTTGCGCCAATATGAACTGGTCGATCGCGTCCTCGACTACGATCCCGATGCCGATGAGGCGCTGCTGAACCGCGCCTATGTCTTCTCGATGCAGGCGCACGGGAGCCAGAAGCGCGCGAGCGGCGATCCGTATTTCAGCCATCCGATCGAGGTGGCCGGGATCCTGACCGACCTCCATCTCGATGCCGAGACGATCGCCACCGCGATCCTCCACGACACGATCGAGGACACGGTCGCCACGCCCGAGGAGATCGAGCGACTGTTCGGTGCTTCTGTCGCACGCCTCGTCGACGGCGTGACGAAGCTCAGCAAGATCGAGGCGCAGACCGAGAACGAACGCGCCGCCGAGAATTTGCGCAAATTCCTCCTCGCGATGTCCGACGACATCCGCGTGCTGCTGGTGAAGCTCGCCGACCGCCTGCACAACATGCGGACGCTCCACCATATCGCCAAGCCCGAGAAGCGCCGTCGCATCGCCAAGGAGACGATGGACATCTACGCGCCGCTCGCCGAGCGGATCGGCATGTACGAGTTCATGCGCGAGATGCAGTCGCTGGCGTTCGAACAGCTCGAACCCGAAGCCTCCGAATCGATCAACCGCCGCCTCGAACAGCTCAAGAAGGGCGACGGCGACCGCATCGCCAAGATCGCCTCCGGGCTAAAACTGGTGCTGTCGCGCGCGGGCGTCGAGGCGGAGATTTCGGGACGCGAAAAGCATCCCTACTCGATCTTCCGGAAAATGTCGGAGCGCCACATCAGCTTCGAACAGCTGTCCGACGTCATGGCGTTCCGCGCGATCGTCCCGACCGAGGAGGATTGCTACCGGGTGCTCGGGATCATCCACCAGCGCTGGCCGATGGTGCCGGGCCGGTTCAAGGACTACATCTCGACGCCCAAGCGCAACGGCTATCGCTCGCTGCACACCTCGGTGATCCATGCCGACAGCGCGCGGATCGAGATCCAGATCCGTACCGCCGACATGCACGCACAGGCCGAATTCGGGCTGGCGGCACACTGGGCGTACAAGCAGCAGATCAACGGCAGCGACCGGCAGGTCAGCTGGATTCGCGACCTCGTCGAGATTCTCGACACCGCCGAGAGCCCGGAAGAGTTGCTCGAACACACGCGGATGGCAATGTACACCGATCGCATCTTCGCGTTCACGCCGAAGGGCGAACTGATCCAGCTACCCAAGGGCGCGACCTCGATCGACTTCGCCTATGCGGTGCACACCGATCTCGGCGACCAGGCGGTCGGCGCGAAGGTCAACGGCCGAGTCGTGCCGCTGTCGACGGTGATCGAGAACGGTGATCAAGTGCAGATCCTGCGCTCGAAGGGCCAGTCGCCACAGCCGCAATGGCTCAACGTCGCGACCACCGGCAAAGCGCTTGCCGCGATCCGCCGGCACCTCCGCCAAAAGGAGCGCATCGAGCAGGTCGCGCTTGGCCGGACATTGTACGACGACATCGTCACGCGGCTGCCTGCGCAGATCGGCACGGATGCGCTGAGCCACGCGCTGAAGCGGCTGAAGCTGCCCGATGATTCGTCGCTGATGGTGGCGATCGCGCGGCGCACCTTGTCCGATGCGGCGGTGATGGAAGCGCTGATGCCGGGCTCGGCGGGTGCGGACGTGACGCATGCGCTGGCGCCGCAATCGAGCGCGATCTCGATCAAGGGCCTGACCCCCGGCGTCGCCTACGACTTGGCGACGTGCTGCCATCCCGTGCCGGGCGACCGGATCGTCGGGTTGCGCCGGCCCGATGCCGGGATCGAGGTCCACGCGATCGACTGCAAGGTCCTCGCCGAACTCGCCGAGCGATCGGAAAACGAGACCGACTGGGTCGACGTCGCCTGGGGCGACAAGACCGAAGGCGCCGTCGCACGCATATCGGTGATGGTGAAGAACGAACCGGGCTCGCTCGGCATCGTCTCGACGATCATCGGCGGGCACAAGGCGAACATCATCAACCTGCGGCTCGATACGCGCGACAAGAGCTTCCACACCAACGAGATCGACGTCGAGGTGCACGACGTGCAGCAATTGATGCGGCTGATGGCGGGGCTGCGGGCGGCGGATGCGGTGCATACCGTGGAGCGGGTGTAGAGTTTGTTGCTTTTGGCTTCCCACATCTTTCAATGACGACAGACAAACCCGACGCTAGACGGGGCGAATGAACCGTCCCGCGTTATCGATCGTCGTCCCCTGCTATAACGAGGCGGCGTGCCTCGACATCCTGCATGCGCGCATTTCCGGCGCCGCGAAGGTCGCGGTCGGCGACGATTACGAGATCGTCCTGATCAACGACGGCTCGCGCGACGACAGCTGGCCCGTCATGCAGCGTCTGGCCGCCGCCGATCCGCGACTCGTCGCGATCAACCTCTCGCGCAACCACGGTCACCAGCTCGCACTCACCGCCGGGCTCGATCTCTGCGCCGGCGAGCAGATTCTGATCATCGACGCCGATCTCCAGGACCCGCCCGAACTGCTGTCAGACATGCGCGCGGCGATGGCGGCAAGCCAGGCCGACGTCGTCTACGCGGTGCGTCGCCAACGCGCGGGCGAAACCGTGTTCAAGAAAGCCACTGCCGCTGCGTTCTACCGCCTGCTGACCCGGATGACCGAGACGCCGATCCCGCTCGACACCGGCGACTTCCGCCTGATGAGCCGGCGCGCGCTCGATGCATTCCTGTCGCTCCCCGAGCAGGCCCGCTTCATCCGCGGCATGGTCGCCTGGATCGGGTTCAAGCAGGTGCCCTTCCCCTATGACCGCGCCGAGCGACTCGCGGGGGAGACGAACTACCCGCTGGCGAAGATGATCCGGCTCGCGTTCGACGCCGTCACCGGCTTCTCCACCGCCCCGCTGCGCTTCGCCAGCCACGCAGGGCTCGCGCTGACCGGCGTGTCGCTGCTCCTGTTCGTCTACATCGCGATCGGCTGGCTCTCGGGCAGCGCGGTACAAGGCTGGACCTCGACGATGCTCGTCACGGTGTTCCTGGGCGCGGTGCAGATGTTCGTGCTGGGCATGATCGGGGAGTATCTCGGGCGACTATACGTCGAGTCCAAGCGCCGGCCGCTGTATATCGTCGCCGACGTGGCAGGCCCGATCCAGGGGAAGGCGACGTTGGGATTCCGTGCGGAGCCGGTGGAAGTAGCGCGGTTGCCTGACAGCTCCCTTCCCTTCCACCCGGAATAACGAACGCGCCTGCCGATCACAACACCACCCCGGCGAAGGCCGGGGCCCAGTTGGAAAGGTCGCAGTAACGAAGCGCACCCGAAGTTAGCAAGGTTACCCAATTGGGCCCCGGCCTTCGCCGGGGTGGTAGCTTATGAAAGTCGCTAAGCGTTCAAATCCGCCCCCACCCCCCGTTCGTGCTGAGCGAAGTCGAAGCACCTACGCACGTGGCCTGTCCTTCGACTTCGCTCAGGACGAACGGACAAAGGGGCGTGGCAGTCCCCGAACCTAGCTTACCGCGGCACCGCCAGCGTCACGATCGAGACGCCCGGCGTCATCGGCAGGCGACCGACCATGTGGCGTTCCAGGCGGAAGATCTTCTCGAACAGCGCGTTTACCAGCTTGGGCGGCGGGGAGTCGTCGCTGTCGTCGCGGCCGGAGAGGCGGCCGGCGATCCGCGCCGCGGCCGCCAGCGGGAACAGCAGCGAGTTGAAATAGCCGAGCTTTTCGGGCTTCAGGCCCGCCGTCTCGATCGCTGTCTTGAGCGTGGCCTTCGAATAGCGACGGTGGTGGTGGTTCACCACGTCGTGCGCGCTCCAGAGCCACGCATGCGCAGGCACAGCGATCAGGATCTTGCCGCCGGGCGCGAGGCAATCGGCCATCGCCTTCAGCGCGGCGACGTCGTCCTCGATGTGCTCGACCACGTCTAGGACCGCGATCAGGTCGTAATGCTTGCGGGGCACCCCCGGCAGCTCGGGCAAAGGCGCCGCCCCCACCGGCTTCCCCAGCCGCTCGCTCGCGATCTCGCGCGCCGCCGGATCAATCTCGATCGCGTCGATCTCACCGAACTCGGCCAGCATCGGCAGGTTATGCCCGGTGCCACAGCCGATCTCGAGGATCTTCGCATCCTTCGGCAACGCGCCGTAGCGTGTCAGGTAATCCGCCAGGATGTCGCGGCGGGCGCGGTACCACCAGTGGGTGGAGTCATGCGCGGCCATCCGGTCGTAGACGATGCGGTCCATTAAGTGTCGGCCCTGCGGTTGAAGTTCATGTCAGTTGAAAACCCAGAAACGGTTGAGCACGAACGTCACGATCGCAGCAAGAAAAACGGCGGGGATCAACGGGATCCACGGATGCAAGTGCAGCAGCGCCGTACCGATCCAAGTGATGACCGCATTGAGCGCTAGCCCCGAGCCCTGGACGATCACGAACTTCACATGACGACCGGCGCCCGGCTCCTTCGCATGCCCCTTGAAGCTCCAGCGGCTGTGCAGGAAGAAGCCTACCACCACCGCGACGGCAAACGCGAACGGCACCGCGGCCACCGCCTGGCGGGGCGGGAACACGTACGCGGTCAGCGGCAGGTAGACGAGCGAATAGACGACGCTGGAAATCCCGCCGGCGATCCCGAAGCGCACGAGCTGGCCGAGCACGCCGCTCGCCCGCATCTGCTCCATCTGTCGCCAAATCGCCTGCATGCCCGCCTTGTTCTTTACCGATACCGCGATAGAGCGGCGCCGAAGACAAGCCCGCGCATCTAGTGTGCGCGCGGGCAGGAGGAAAGCGTTTTGGATCAGGCCCCCGCTTCTCGACAGCGCACGCTGCTGGACGAACTCGACCGGCATTGGATCGCGCTGACGCTGCTCGCCTGGGTGGCGGTGGCGGCGTGGTCGATGGTCGATCGCTGGGGCCAGATCCGCTGGCTGTCGCTCGGGGATACCGACGACAACATGCGGCTGATGCAGGTCCGCGCGCTGCTCGACGGGCAGGGCTGGTACGATCTGCGCAACTATCGGATGAACCCGCCGGTCGGTTTCGACATTCACTGGAGCCGGATCGTCGACCTGCCGATCGCCGGCCTCATCCTGTTCTTCCGCCTGTTCACCAGCAACAGCTGGGCGGAGCGGCTCGCCTGCGGGATCGCGCCCTTACTGCCGTTGTCGATTGCGATGCTCGGCATCGGCGCGACCGTGCGAAGGCTGATCAGCCCTTACGCGTGGCCGCTCGCGGTCGTGTTCATGGTCGGCGCGACGGGCACGATGCTGATGTTCATGCCCGAACGGATCGATCATCACGGCTGGCAGCTTGCCATGCTGAGCCTGACGGTCGCCGGTCTGTGCGATGCGAACGGACGTCGTGGTGGCGCGATGGTCGGGATCGCGAGTGCGGTGTCGCTGTCGATCGGGCTCGAGCTGTTGCCCTATGCGGCGATGGCGGGGGCGATCATCGCCTTGCGCTGGGTATGGGATCGATCGGAAGCCGAGCGGCTGTCGATCTATGCGCTGACCTTGGGTGGTGGTAGCACGCTCGGGTTCGCGCTGTTCGCCTCGAACGCCAACCAGGCGATGCGGTGCGATGCGCTGACGCCGGTGTGGCTGAGCGTGATGATCGCGGCGGGGATGCTGCTGTTCCTGCTCGCGCGGTTCGGCCCTTCGTCGCGCGGGATGCGGCTGGCGCTGGCGGTCGCGGCCGGGGCGGCGATCGTCGTCGGGTTCGCGCTGGTCTTCCCGCAGTGCCTGGGCCGGCCCGAGGGGATTTCGCCCGAGCTGCAACGCAACTGGCTGGACAATGTCCGCGAGGCGAAACCGATCTACAAGCACAGCTTCCGGGTCGGTTTCTCGCTGGCGACGCTGCCGATCATCGGCCTGATCGGGGCGATCCTTGCGGCTTGGCGTGCGCGTCGCGCTTCAAGCGCAGTCGGCTGGGCAGCTGTCGCGCTGTTCACCGCGTTCGCCTGCGCGATGCTGTTGTGGCAGGTCCGCGCCGGACCCGCCGCACAGATGCTGGCGATCCCGGGAGCGACCGCGCTGGCCTGGCTGATCATCCCCCGATTGCTCGGCAACCGATCGATCGCAGTGCGCGTGCTGGGGACGGCCTTCGCGTTCCTGATCGTCTCGGGCATGTTCGCCGGGATGGTGCTCAAATACCTGCCGATCGACCGGCCGAAGCCGTATGAAAAGCGCGTCAACATGGCGACCGGCGACTGCCTGCGTACGACCGTGCTGCTCGCGCTGAACAAATATCCCGCGCAGACGATCTTCACCTTCGTCGACATGGGGCCCCGCCTGATCACGATCACGCATCATGATGCGATCGCGGGGCCGTATCATCGGAACGGCGACGCGATCCTGGACGTCCAGCATGCGTTCGGGGGGACGGCGGACCAGGCGCATGCGATCATCAAACGGCACGGCGCGACGATGCTGCTGCTGTGCCCGAACGCAGCGGAGTCGACCAACTACAAGGCGCGTAGCCCGAAGGGGTTCTATGCCGAGCTGGCGAAGAACGAGGTGCCGGCATGGCTGACGCCTCTGCCGCTGCCCGCGAAGTCGCCGTTGCGGTTGTTCAACGTGGATTGACCGCCACCCCCCGGTTTTCCTGCGAACGCAGGAGCCCAGGGTAACGAAAGACAACGTCCGTAATCCTGGGCTCCTGCGTTCGCAGGAGAACGGATTAGCGCAACACCACCGACAGACCATCGAGCACGAACTGCACCGCCAGCGCCGCCAGCAACACGCCTAGCAACCGGGTGATCACCGCCTCGATCTTCGCGCCGAGGATCCGCATGATCGGCCCCGCCGCGAGCAGCGCGACCAGCGTCAGCAGCAGGATCGTGACCATTGCCGCGAGCACGACCGCCGAGCGTTCGATCCCGCTGTTCCGGCTCATCAACAGCATCACCGACGCGATCGAGCCCGGGCCTGCGATCATCGGCATTGCCATCGGGAAGATCGAGACGTCCTCGGCCTCGGGATCGCTCGCCACCTTGGCGGCACGATCCTCGCGGCGCTCGGTACGCTTTTCGAACACCATTTCGAGCGCGATCAGGAACAGCATGATGCCGCCGGCGATGCGAAAGCTGGCCAGGCTTATCCCGAGGCCCTTCAGCAACGCCTCGCCGAACAGCGCGAACACGAACAGGATCAGCGCGGACACGCCGACCGCGCGGATCGCCATCGCACGCTTCTGGAGGGCAGACGCGCTCGCCGACAGCCCGGCATAGATCGGCGCGCAGCCGGGCGGATCGATGACCACGAAGAACGTGATCAGCGACGAGATGTAGAGTTCGATCACAGGCTCGACTCCTCGATCGCGACGCCTTCGCGGCGGCCTGCGGAGACCAACGTGTTGCGCAGGAGGCAGGCGATGGTCATCGGCCCGACGCCCCCCGGCACCGGCGTGATCGCCCCCGCGACGTCGACCGCGCTGGCGAAATCGACGTCGCCGACGAGGCCGGCGTCGGTGCGGTTGATGCCGACGTCGATGACGGTCGCGCCGGGCTTAAGCCAGTCGCCCTTGATCATCTGCGGGATGCCGACCGCGGCCACGACGATGTCGGCGCGGCGGATGTGCGCGGGCACGTCCTGTGTCCGGCTATGGACGACGGTGACGGTGCAGCTTTCGCGGAGGAGCAGTTGCGCCATTGGCTTGCCGACGATGTTCGAGCGGCCGACGACGACCGCCTCCAATCCCCTCAAGTTCGGCCGCACGCTCTTCAGCAGCATGACGCAGCCATACGGCGTGCAGGGAACGAAACCCGGCAGGCCGGTTGCGAGTCGGCCGGCGTTGATCGGGTGGAAGCCGTCGACGTCCTTGTCGGGGTCGATCGCGGCGATCACCGCCTGCTCGTCGATATGCTTCGGCAGGGGCAACTGGACGAGGATACCGTCGATCGTCGGGTCGGCGTTGAGCGTCGCGACCAGCGCGAGCAGGTCTTCGGCGGGGACGTCGGCGGGGAGGCGGTGCTCGATGCTGTCCATCCCTGCCTCGCGCGTCGCCTTGCCCTTCGAACGGACATAGACGTTGGAGGCGGGATCCTCGCCGACCAGCACCACGGCCAAGCCTGGCGCGCGGCCTGCCTGCGCCCTGAAGGCGGTAACGCCGTCTGCGATACGGGCCCGGAGGCCGGCGGCGAAGGCCTTGCCGTCGATGATGGTCGCGCTCATGCCCGCGGCCCATAGAGCGCGGACGCGATTTCCGCCAGCACAGTGGCATCGCCCGCGATGTGCAGGCGCTTCAGGCGGGCGGTTTCGCCGGAGATTATCGTTACGGCACGCTTGGGTACGCCGAAGGTTTTGGCGACGAGCGCTACCAGTCCGGCATTCGCGGCGCCATCGACGGGCGCCGCCGCCAGTCGCGCGGCAAAATGCTCGGGCGTTCCGGCAGTGAGGGCATCGCGACCGCCGCGCGGGGTTACCCGGACGGCGATCGCGAGGCCGTCATGGACCGCGCGCCAGGCTGCCGGCCCGATCAATAGGCCGCGACGAGGTAGTTCTGCGCGATGTTCGGGATGACGATGTTGGTCAGGATGTAGAGGATCAGCAGCACGACCAGCGGCGACAGATCGAGCGCACCGAAATCGGGAAGCACGCGGCGGATCGGGCGATAGAGCGGCTCGGTAATCTTCTGCAGCGCGTTCCACACCGTGCGGACGAAATCGCTGTGCGTGTTGATGACGTTGAACGCGATCAGCCACGACAGGATCGCCTGGATGACGATGACCCACCAGACGAGGTTTAGCAGCAACTGGATGATCTGAAGAAGGGCGATCAAGGCAAGGGTCTCCGCTGGTGTGTCGCCGATATAAGGTAGCCGAGGGAGAACGAGAAGGCCTGTGGTGTCTGAGAGGTGTACCGACTCTATTCTACCGACGGACCGTCATCACATATGCCCGCCCCGAGCGATCCTCCCCCGCCAGGGGGAGGTGGGGCCGGAGGCGACGGAGGGGGAGGATACGGAACGGAGGTTAGCGCGTGCCTCCCCCTCCGTCTGGCAAGTGCCAGCCACCTCCCCCTTGCGGGGGAGGATCGTTGGGTTGGCCAAGGCTACCCCCTTTACCGCGAGCGCCCGTTGGCGCTCACCAGCGTGCCCGCCCCCTGCTTGGTGAAGATCTCCAGCAGCATCGCGTGCGGCACGCGACCGTCGATGATCACCGCGGCATCGACCCCCGATTCGACCGCCGCGACGCAGGTGTCGAGCTTCGGGATCATGCCGCCGGTCACCGTCCCGTCGGCACGCAGTTCGGCGATCCGCGCTGGGTCGAGGTCGGTCAGCAGTTCGCCCTGCTTGTCGAGCACACCGACGATATCGGTCAGCAGGAAGAACCGCGCCGCGCCCATCGCGGCGGCGATCGCGCCCGCCATCGTGTCGGCGTTGATGTTGTAGGTGTGGCCGTCGGCGCCGATGCCGATCGGCGCGATCACCGGGATGATGTCGGCGGCGATCAGCGTGTCGAGGATCGTCCGGTCGACCGCGATCGGTTCGCCGACGAAGCCGAGATCGACGTGCCGCTCGATCCCCTGGAGCTTGTCCGGCTCGCGACCGTGGCCGACTTTCTGCGCGAGGACGAGGCCTGCGTCCTTGCCCGAGATGCCGACCGCGCGGCCGCCCGCCTGGCCGATCCAGCCGACGATTTCCTTGTTGATCGAGCCGGCCAGGACCATCTCGGCGATCTGCGCGGTTTCCGCATCGGTGACGCGCAGGCCGTCGACGAAGCGCGATTCGACACCCAATCGCTTGAGCATCGCGCCGATCTGCGGGCCGCCGCCGTGGACGACCACCGGGTTGATGCCAACCGCCTTCAATAGGACCATGTCCTCGGCGAAATCGCGCTGCAGCTCTGGATCGCCCATCGCGTGGCCGCCGTATTTCACGACGAACGTCTTGCCGGCGTAGCGTTGCAGATACGGCAGCGCCTCGGTGAGCGTTTCCGCCTTGGCGAGCAGGGCGGGATCGGGCGTGTGATCGGTCAACTAAACTTCCGTTCGTCTCGAGTAGCCATCGAGCACTTGTCGAGATGGCGTATCGAGAGACCTGTACCTCGATACGAGCCCTCGACAGGCTCGGTCTCTACTCGGCACGAACGGAAAAATCTAACATTATGCCCGGTCCAACCGCCGTCCCAGCTTCACGAAGAACGTGATCATGAACGGCACCAGCACGATCGACAGCACGACCTTGGTCAGCATCTGCCCCTCCATCAGCGCGACGATCGGCCGTTCGCCCAGAAACGAGATGGTGATGAACAAAATGGTGTCGATGATCTGCGAGATGATGCTCGCGATCATCCCGCGCAGCCACACCAGCTTGCCGTCGCCGCCGCCGACCTGACCCGACAGCTTCGAGAAGATCAGCACGTTGAGCGTCTGCGAGATCCCGTACGAGATCAGCCCCGCGATCATCATCCGCGAGCTCTGGCCGACGACGATCGGGAAGGCATCGACCGCGGGCGGGTACATTCCCGGATCGTGCGGCAGCGCCAGCACCAGGTGGATCAGCGCCGCCGACACGAGCAGCGGGATGAAGCCAAGGCGCACCAGGAACGTCGCGGTCTTCTGGCCGTGCAGCTCGGCGATCGCGCTGCTCAGCACCACGAGCAGCAGGAAGCCGAAGATCCCCGCCTCGACCGCAAGCGGTCCGAGCGCGACCTGCTTCACTCCCAACACGCCGGCGATGCAGACCATGCCGCCGTACAAGACCGAAAAAACGAAGAGCGAACGCGGGAACGCGGGGGGCAACTTATCCATCGCCGGGGACGCTAGCGAAAACGCGCGCGCCGTCAAATGACTAGCGCGCTTCAAATAACTGGCGAGCGCGGCGCTCGCGTGTCATGTCGGTCGCTTGCGCAGCCGGGGGGCGGCGCGTGTCATCGCAAGAAAACGCAGGGCGTCCATGGAAAGACTCTTCATCGGTTTGGCGGGCATCGCCGTCATCCTGGGCATTGCCGTGCTGTTGTCGAGCGACCGCCGTGCGATCCGCCTGCGCATCGTCGGCGCCGCGTTCGCATTGCAGGCCGGGATCGCCGTGCTCGTGCTGTATTCGAGCTTCGGCAAGGTCGTGCTCGGCGAGATGTCGGGCGGCGTCGCCAACCTTCTCGGCTATTCGCAGAAAGGCACCGAGTTCCTGTTCGGCAAGATGGCGACCCCCGAGATCGGCGGGCAGAGCTTCGCGATCGCCGCGCTGCCGGTGATCATCTTCTTCGCCAGCCTCGTCTCGATCCTCTATTATCTCGGCATCATGCAGTTCGTGGTGCGCTGGGTCGGAGGCGGAATCGAGAAGGTCATCGGCGTCTCGAAGGTCGAATCGCTGTGCGCCGCCGCGAACATCTTCGTCGGCCAGAGCGAATCGCCGCTCGTCATCCGGCCGTATCTCGCGGGGCTGACCCCGGCGCAGCTCTTCACCGTAATGACCAGCGGCATGGCGGGCGTCGCCGGCACAATCCTCGCGGCGTATGCGTCGATGGGGATCCGCATCGATTACCTGCTGGCCGCCAGCTTCATGGCCGCGCCGGGCGGCATCCTAATGGCGAAGATCATCATGCCCGACCGCGTCACGCCGCCAGAAGGCGAACTCGCGCTCGGCGACCTGCCCGGCGAATCGTCGGCGGGCGAACCGATGCCGCAAGCTACGCATGACGAGGAAAAGCCTGCAAACCTCATCATGGCCGCAGCCCAAGGCGCGCAGACCGGCGTGCGCCTGGCCGTCGCGGTCGGCGCGATGGTGCTGGCGTTCGTCGCACTCGTGGCGCTCGCGAACGGCCTGCTTGGTGGGCTCGGCAACATGATCGGGCTGCCGGGGCTGAGCTTCCAGGGGCTGCTCGGCTATGTCTTCGCGCCGATCATGTTCCTGTTGAACGTGCCGTGGAGCGAGGCGGGGATCGCCGGCGGGCTGTTCGGACAGAAGATCGTGCTGAACGAATTCGTCGCCTACATCTCGCTCGGCACGCAGCAGGGGCTGAGCGCACGGACGATCGCGGTCATCACCTTCTCGCTGTGCGGGTTCGCGAACTTCTCGTCGATCGCGATCCAAATGGCGGTGACCGGCAGCCTCGCGCCGAACCAGCGGCCGATGATCGCCAAGCTTGGGCTGCGTGCGCTGGCGGCGGGGAGTCTGGCGAACCTGATGTCGGCGGCGCTCGCGGGCCTGCTGATCGGCTGAATCCCGCCCATCCGTCATCCTGACGAAAGTCAGGACCGAAAGCCACGAGGGGCAGCGCTTGTTACCCTGGGTCCTGACTTTCGTCAGGATGACGTGGGTCGAGATGACGGGCCGAGACTACAAGGCGCCCAAACGCAATCGGGCCCGCCGCCTTTCGGCAACGGGCCCGACGCAAACTACCTCGCGGGGGGGAAAACGAGGAAGCTATCTCGCAAAATCGCCGATTACGGCAGCATCACCGTGTCGACGACGTGGATCACGCCGTTCGACTGCATGACGTTGGCGATCGTGATCCGGCCCTTGTGGCCCTTGCCGTCCATGATGCCCCAGCCGGTGCCGGCCTTCTTGAACATCAGCGGCTCGCCCTGCACGGTCGTGTAGGTCGCGGTGCCGCCGTTCGCCTTCGCCTTGGCGGCGATGTCGGCGGCGGTGATCGTGCCGGGCACGACGTGATAGGTCAGGACACTGGCAAGCTGCGCCTTGTTCTCGGGCTTGAGCAGCGTGTCGACGGTGCCGGCCGGCAGCTTCTTGAATGCGGCGTTGGTCGGCGCGAACACGGTGAACGGACCCGGGCCCGACAGCGTCTCGACCAGGCCGGCGGCCTTGACCGCGGCGACCAGCGTCGTGTGATCCTTCGAATTGACGGCGTTCTCGACGATCGTCTTGGTCGGGTACATCGCGGCGCCGCCGACCATCGGGTTGGTCTGCGCTGCGACGATGGCGCCGCCGCTGACGGCAACGGCGGCCGCGACGATCGCGGTACGAATGAAGTGGTTCATGGCTTCTCTCCTGCGTGCGGAGCCGGTGTGCGGCGCCACTGCGGGGAGATACGCGCGCGCCGCAAGAAGGACGCAGCCGGCGCTCAGATCGTCGCGAGCAGCCCCGCCCACGCCGCGATCTCATCGTCATGCCGCCGCGTGACGACGAGGTCGCTCGCGGTCGCCGTGTCGAGATCGACGTCGATCGTGCCCGTCCACTCGAACGTCGCATTGCCCGACAGCGTCACCATCGCCGCCTCGCTCGCCTCCGCGCGGACCAGCCCGCCCTTGTTGAAGACGGTGGTCGGCGTATCGTACGCGATCCGCCCGGTCAGGCACGCGGCATAGGTCGACGCCGCCATCGCACTACCGCAACTGTCGGTCAGCCCGACGCCGCGCTCGAACGTCCGCACGAAAAGGTCGCGGCCACGCACCTCTACAAAACTGACGTTCGCGCGGTTGGGTAGCCAGTCGGGTGCTGCCTCGCACGCCTCGCCGACGCGGATGAGTTCGGCTTCGTCGATGGCATCAACGAACGTTACGAGATGTGGGTTGGGCATTGCGACCGCAGTGAAGGTAAGGTCCGTCGGCAGTTGCGCGATCGGCATATCGACGATGCGATCGGTCCCGACCGCCATCGGCCACGCCTCGACATCCAGAGACGCAGGGCCAGCGATCTCGCGCACGGTGAACACGCCCTCGGCAATATCGGCATCGCGCTCGACGGCCGCGTCGCTCATCTTCAGCAGCGCCATAGCAGTCTTGGCACCCGTGGCCGCGAACCCCGCGCGCGCAACGCAGCGCAGGCCGTTCAGACACGTCTCCGACTCGCTGCCATCCGAATTGAACATCCGCATGCCGAACGCGTGGGTCGCGTCGCCGCCAGTCAGCAGCAGGAGCCCATCGCCACCAACCAGCCCGTCACGATCCGCCAGCGCCCGCGCAACGGCCGCCCAAGCCGCATCGCCAAGCGCCGACGCGCGTGCGTCGATCAGCGGAAAGTCGTTACCGGAGCCGTGGCATTTGATGAGGTCGAAACGCATGCCCGCCACTTAGTCACGCCCGCGCACCAATGCGAGCGCCTAACCGATCCCGTAATGCGCGGCCAACCGATCGAGCGCGAGCGTCAGCACGACCCGCCCCGCCCGCGCCGGCCATTGCAACGCCTTCTCGGCCACCGGCAGCCCCTCCCCCGCACAAACCACGCGCCACAGAATATCCGCCAGCCCGGGCCCCGCCGCCGCCAGTGCCGCGTCGAACCGACGCTTCGCCGCAATCTGCGCCGACGTCGGATCGAGCCCGTCACCACCTCCCCCATCGACCCGCTCGACCCAGCGCATCGTCACGCTCGGCGCGATCGACGCGCGTTCGTAATCCGCAAGCAACCGCTCCCCGGCCTGGAACTGCGCCACGTCGATCAACGCGCGCGACCGCAACCAGCCGAGCGGCGACTCGGCAAGGTTCACGGTCACGGTACGACCGCGACGCACGCCGGCCGGTTGTGGAACACCCTCCGAATCGACCGTCCGCTCTACCAGTTCACGCATCCGCCATCTCCCGTTGCGCTTGCCGGTTGCCATATCCGCACGGTTGTAGGACAGAAGAATAACCTATCTGGTTTGGAGCTGTTCGATGATCACCGCCATTCGCGAAGTCCGGCGTGCCAAGGGGCTGACGCTGGAGGACGTCGCCAGGCGTTGCGACCCACCCACCACCGCACAGACGATCGGTCGGCTGGAGACGGGCACGCGCACCGTGTCGATCGGCTGGCTCAACCGGATCGCCGCGGCACTGGGCGTCGAGGCCGCTGCGCTCGTGACCTTGCCGGACCGCGTGGACCTGCCCGTCGCCGCAATACTCGACGCCCGCGGAGCCCACGCCCCGCGGCGAACCACCACCGCACCCCCACCTCAAGTCGCACCCGGCCAGATCGCCATAACCGTCGCGAATGGCACCGGGGACTACCGGGCAGGCGACGTTATCTGGGCAGCGACCCTTGCCCCCCGAGATTTCGCAACCGCGCTCAACCGCGACGTCCTCGTCCCGCAAGCGGCGGGAAGGTTCGCGTTCGGACGACTCACCGGATGCAACGGCGGTGTTACCGTCCTGCCGCCGGGTACCGGCACGCAGTCGCTGACCATCGCCGACCCCGCCTGGATCGCAGTCGCGATGCGGCTGGTGCGCGAGCTATAGAGGGTGGTGGCGATGACGGGCTCGAACCGCCGACATTCTCGGTGTAAACGAGACGCTCTACCAACTGAGCTAATCGCCCCTCTCGGGAGGACGTCCGATGCCAAAGCCGGGCGGCCGGGGCAAGCTAAAATCACGGAATGCGGAGGTCGGCGCCCCTGGTGGCCACGATATACCCGCGCATCGCCTCGCTCGCGCGATCGGAGAGCACCATGAAGGCGCGGCGTCGGTCGAGCAGGTCGGGGCGGCGTTCGAACAATCCGGTGTCGGTCATGCGCGCGATCCAGCGCAGCGCAGTCGTCGGTGCGACCGCGGCGGCGATGCACAGGCTCGACACCGAGACGCGGCCCCGCTCCAACTCGGCGGCGTAGAGATCGAGCAGCATGTCCCAGCCGGGATCCTCGAACAATGTCGCGCCGAAGAACTGGTCGCGCAATCGGCGCGCGCGGATCGCCCGACGGACGTCAGCCGCGCTCGGCTCGACCAAGGCGGGCGGCGCGCCATAGCGATTGGTGCGGTCGCCGACGATCGGCGCGGCGGGTGCGTCGCCCTCGATCTCGGCTCGCGTCAGTTTGGCGAGCGCCTCGGCGATCCGCGCGACCTCCGTGTTCAGTCGCTCGAGCCGGGTGCCGTCGGTCTCGCGGTGGAAATCGAACACACCCGCCGGGATACGCGCCGCCTCGGCAGCGACCACGATCGCAGCCACGCAATCGCCGACGGTGGGATCGACCAGCAACCGTGTGCCGCCACCCAGCGTCGCCGCCGCGACGACGTCGATCTCGTCGACGCCCAGGGCGACCACCAGTCCCGCCTGCATCGAGGCCGCCTGATGGACGATTCCTGGCAGGCGTTCGGCTAGTATCGCGGGGTCGACGCCGGCCGTCTCGACGACGATCACCTGCGGCGTCGCATGATCACCAAAGCCTGCCGGCCAATCGAGTCGGGCAACGATCCGACCGTTCAGCGCGGCGAGGGCAACGGTCAGCCGGTCCGGCGCGCCGGGCCCGCCGATGAGGACCGCGTCGATCCCCGTGTCGTAATTCGCCGCGTCGGGCAGGCCGTCCGGTCGGGTCATCAAGGTCTCCGCTGTATTGCGGAGACTAACCTGCGTTATGCGAGGAGTTACACCCGAACTGGATCGAGTTCCGTTGCAGTTGGGAACCCCACGCGAACAACTCAGTCGAGCGCCTTGACGATATCCTCGACCATTTTCTTCGCGTCGGCCAGCAGCATCATCGTATTGTCGCGGTAGAACAGCTCGTTATCGACACCAGCATAGCCGACGCCGCCCATCGATCGCTTGATGAACAGCACGGTCTTGGCCTTCTTGACGTCGAGCACGGGCATGCCGTAGATCGGCGACGTCTTGTCGGTCTTCGCGGCGGGATTGGTCACGTCGTTCGCGCCGATCACGAACGCGACGTCCGTCTGCGCGAACTCGCTGTTGATGTCCTCCAGCTCGAACACATCATCATACGGCACGTTCGCCTCTGCCAGCAGCACGTTCATGTGCCCCGGCATGCGTCCCGCGACAGGGTGGATCGCGTATTTCACGCGCACCCCCTCCGCCTTCAGCTTGTCGCCCATTTCGCGAAGGACGTGCTGCGCCTGCGCGACCGCCATGCCGTAGCCGGGAACGATGATGACTTGCTCGGCCTGGCTCATCAGGAACGCGGCGTCCTCCGCCGAGCCGCGCTTCCACGGTCGATCGCTGACCGCCGCGGGACCGCCCGCGTCCGAGGACTGGCCGAAGCCGCCGGCGATGACGCTGATGAAGCTGCGGTTCATCGCGCGGCACATGATATAGCTGAGGATCGCGCCCGAGCTGCCGACCAGCGCGCCGGTGATGATCATCGCGCTGTTGTGCAGCGTGAAGCCCATCGCGGCGGCCGCCCAGCCCGAGTAGGAATTGAGCATGCTGACCACCACCGGCATGTCCGCGCCGCCGATCGGGATGATCAGCAGGAAGCCGATGACGAAGCTCAGGATCACGACGGTCCAGAAGATCCACGCCGACTGGTCGGTGACGAAATACGCGATCAGCCCTAGGATGGCGGCGAGCAGCGCAAGGTTGATGACGTGGCGCCCAGGCAGCATGATCGGCTTGCCGCCCATGTTACCGTTGAGCTTCAGGAACGCGATGACCGAGCCCGAGAAGGTGATCGCACCGATCGCCACGCCGAGGCCGAGTTCGATTCGGCTGACGGGGTGGATGACCGCGAAGGGTTGGCCGATCAGCGGGATGACGAGGTCGGAAATGCCGAACGCCTGCGGGTTGAGGTACGCGGCGACGCCGACCAACACCGCGGCGAGGCCGACGAGGCTGTGGAACGCGGCAACGAGCTGCGGCATCGCGGTCATCGCGATCCGGCGTGCTGTCACGAGACCGATTGCAGCACCGACGCCGATCGCGGCAAGGATTTCGACGACGGTGGTCCAGTCGATCATCCAATCGTGCGGATTGCCAGGAGGCCATGCTTCCGAACGCAACGGCACATGTGTCACCAGCGTGGTCACGACCGCGATCGTCATGCCGATGATGCCGAACCGATTGCCGCGCTGGCTTGACGCCGGGCTCGACAGCCCACGCAGCGCGAGGATGAAGCACACCCCCGCGACCAGATAGGCGAGCGATGCCCAAGGGCTGACCGTCAGTTCATGCATCGCGCGTCCCCATCACGTCCGTATCGCTCACTTGCTCGCAGCAGGCGCGACCGGCCGTTCCTTTTTCTTGTACATCGCCAGCATCCGCGCGGTGACCGCGAAGCCGCCGAAGATGTTAATGCTCGCCAGCACCACCGCCAGCAACCCGAGCGCCTTTGCCACGCCCGATCCGGCGCCGATGCCTGCCGCAGCCGCAGCAATCAGCGCGCCAACGATGATCACCGAGGAGATCGCATTGGTCACCGCCATTAACGGCGTGTGCAGCGCGGGCGTGACCGCCCAGACGACAAAATACCCGACGAAACACGCCAGCACGAAGATCGACAGGATTGCGATAAAGTCCATTGTTCGGTCTCCGATTCTCTCAGGCTGCCGCGCGCGCAGCGGCGGGGATGGTGCGTCCCATGTGTTCGGCAGCTTCGATCCAGCAGGCGATCGCATCATAAGCATTGGCAAGCGCATCCTGCGGCGTGTCGCCGTCGGATTTGCACCCAGGGAGTGCCGGGACAACCGCAAGATATCCCCCACCATCTGAAGGCGACAGCGGCCGAATCACGACCTCATAATCTTGCGGGCTCATCGTTCCGTTCTCCGCACCGCATCGATGAACCTGACGAGATCGCGAATATAGACCGGCTTGATCGGCCGGTGCGCGGGGATCGTCAGGATTTCGATCTGGCTTGCATGCTTCACCTTGTAGTGTGAGCCGTTGCGAGGCGGGCTGCAAGATATCCCCGCCTCAGTACACGCGGCGACGACATCCTCAATCCGCCAGTCCCGCGGATTGGCCCGCATCGCATCGAGAAGCCGATCGCCACGGGTCACGCCCCCCGGATCAAGACAGCAGCCTTGGGTTCACGATCTTGCCGCCCTGCGTCAGCCGGATCGCATCGCCGATCTCGGCGTCGAGCACGGGTCGTCCAGCCTCCTTGTCCCAGAAGGCGTTGAGGAAGTTGAACAGGTTGCGCGAGAACAACGCACTGGCGTCGGTTGCAAGACGAGACGGCACGTTGCGATGGCCGACGATCTTCACGCCGTTCATCACGACCACTTCACCCGCGACCGAGCCCTCGACGTTGCCGCCCTGCTCGACCGCAAGATCGACGATCACGGACCCCGGCTTCATGCTCGCAACCTGCGCCGCCGAGATCAGCCGCGGTGCGGCACGTCCCGGGATCAGCGCCGTCGTAATCACAATGTCCTGCTTGGCGATATGCCCCGACACGAGTTCGGCCTGCGCCGCCCGGTATTCGGGTGACATCTCGCCGGCATACCCGCCCGTCCCCTCGCCTTCGATCCCGGCGACGTTCTCGACGAAGATCGGCTTTGCGCCGAGCGACTGGATCTGCTCGCGAGTCGCGGCGCGCACGTCGGTCGCCGACACCTGCGCGCCGAGACGCCGCGCGGTCGCGATCGCCTGCAGCCCGGCCACGCCGACGCCCATCACGAACGCCTTGGCCGCCGAGATCGTCCCCGCCGCGGTCATCATCATCGGAAACGCGCGCCCATATTCGGCGGCGGCGTCAAGTACCGCCTTGTACCCCGACAGGTTCGACTGCGACGACAGGATGTCCATCGACTGCGCGCGCGTGATGCGCGGCATGAACTCCATCGCCAGCGCTTCGTAGCCCGCCGCGGCATAAGCCTCGACTCGCGCACGGTCCGCGAAGGGATTGAGGCTGGCGACGATCCACGCCCCCGGCGTCGCGCCGTCCAGCGAAGCAGGATCAGCCCCCTGCACGCCGAGCACGATATCCGCCCCCGCCAGCGTCGCCGCACGGTCGCCCACCGACGCGCCTGCATGCGAATACGCGGCATCGGCGATCGAGGCGGTATCCCCCGCGCCCGCTTCCACGGCCAGCACAGCCCCCAGCGCAATGAATTTCTTGACCGTTTCCGGCGTCGCGGAAACCCGCCGCTCGCCGTCCGCTTGCTCTTTCAGGACGGCGATCTTCATGGCGTTACGAGATCAGCCAGATCACGAGCGCGACGACCAGCGCACACCCGACCGCGCCCCATTTCATCATTCCCGTCACGCTCGAATAGGTCGCGACGTGCGCCTTCATGTCCCCGTTGCCGGCCATGGTTCGTGCCCCAATCCTGTCAGTGCCATCCTCTATGGCCGAGACCTTATCGCGCGTATCCTGGATCGCCAAGCAGGACATTTAAGTCGCTCTTTACTTGCGCTAGCTATTGCACGTGCCGGAACGGGACAGGATTCGCCATGACGCGCAATGGCCAGCGCCTATTATTGCTGATCGACGACGAGCCCACGCAGCGGCGGCTGGTGGCTGCCCTCGCGGCGCGCGGCGGCTGGCGCGCGGTCTTCGCGGCGGACGACGAGACCGCGATCGCCACGCTCGGCACGCAGGACGGCATGCAGCTCGACGCGATCGTGATCGATCACTGGGCGCCCGACGAGGATGCGACCACCCTGATCGCGACCCTGCGCGAGCGGCGTCCGGCGCTGCCGATCCTGGTCATCACGGCGAACGGATCGGTCGCGCACGCGGTCAGCGCGATGCGCGCCGGCGCCACCGATTTCCTGGTCAAACCGCTTGCCCCCGATCGCCTGCTCGCCGCGCTGGACGCGGCGGTGGTCGGCAAATCGTCCGGCGAGCTCCGCCCGCTGACCGAGAAGATCCCCGCGCTGCTCGCCTTCGACGAGATCGTCGGCTCCTCCCCCGATTTCCGCGCTGCCCTTGCGATCGCCGCGAAAGCCGCCCGCGCCCGCGTCGCTATCCTGCTCGAAGGCGAGATCGGCGTCGGCAAGGACGTCATCGCCGAGGCGATCCATGCCGCCTCCCCGCGCGCGAAGAAGCCGATGATCAGCGTCAATTGCGGTGCGATCCCCGCGAACCTGATCGAATCGGAAGTGTTCGGGCACGAGAAGGGCGCGTTCACCGGCGCGTTCGAGCGCAAGATCGGCCGGTTTCACGACGCCGACGGCGGCACGCTGTTCCTAGACGAGGTCGGCGAGATGCCGCTCGAAGCGCAGGCGAAGCTGTTGCACGTCCTGCAAACCGGCGAAGTCCTCGCGATCGGCGCCCGTCACCCGCGCGAAGTCGACGTCCGCGTGATCGCCGCGACCAATACCAAACTGCTGGACGAGGTCGAGGCGGGGCGCTTCCGCGAAGACCTGTATTACCGCCTCAACGCCGTCCAGGTGACGATCCCGCCATTGCGCGAACGCACCGGCGACATCCCCGCGCTCGCCCGTCACCTGCTCGCGCGGATCGCCGAACAGCCGGGGTTGCGACCGCTCGGCATTACCGATTCCGCGCTCGCGCTGCTGGTCCAGTACGACTGGCCCGGCAACGTCCGCCAGTTGCAGAACGCGCTCTTCCGCGCCGCCGTGCTGTGCGAGGACACCGCGCTGACCGAAGAGGATTTCCCGGAGATCGCCGCGCTCGGCACGCGCGAGCGGCCATCCGCGCCGGCGGCGATCGGCGGCGGCGGCGTCACGCTGTTCCGCCCCGACGGCAACCTCCGCGCGCTCGAGGAGATCGAAGCCGACGTCATCCGCCTCGCGATCGGCCACTACCGCGGCCGCATGACCGAAGTCGCCCGCCGCCTCGGCATCGGCCGCTCGACGCTGTACCGCAAGCTCGGCGAACTCGGGATCGACAACGCGGCGTGATATGACGGCTGGGTTGGGAAGGTTAGCGGACCGTCCACTTTGAGGTCCAAACATGAGGAAACCGTCCAGTGGACGGGCACCCCCGCTGCATTAGTCTTTAGCATCGGCGAATCCGACGGTTTCTCGTCGTTCTTTGGTCAATGCATACCCTGTGATTTTTGCATCATGCCGACTGCCAGCATCTCCGCTGGCTCTTTGCCACCACGGTCGTAAATTGCTCCGATCAGGGAGTAGCAGATGAATACTAAAGCATCAGCATTAGCCCGCACAAGCGCAGGGATTACCATAGCCGTCGCGGCGATCAGCGCTCAGGCGCAGTTTGTCCCGCCCGCCGGATACAGTGGTAACGGATCGCGACCAGGTGTCGCGGTGCCATCAGATCCCAGCGCACCGTCACTAGCTCGCATCCCTGATGCGGCGGTATCAAACGTGTTCCGCGTTGATCCGACTTACAAGCGCGGCTTGGCTGTAGGCCGTGCCAAGGTTGTTGGCGCATTTGCGATAGCCGAAACGAGCAAAGCGCGTGTCGTAGCGGCATAGTCCCCAGGTTTTCTGCCCGTCACTCTCTCATTGAGCGATGGTCGCTGCTACGTGCTCCAAGCTGATTATGAGGGAGGCACACTCTCTAACGGCCGGTTGAGCAAAGCAGGATGCGAGGGGTCACGAAAGTTTTATGAGCCAGCCGTTCCTCCGCCACCTCCCGGCCACTCACTACGGTTCATAGGGGCGGCATGGGGTTACGGCGCCTGGGTCGATGATCGGGCAAAGGTCACCATTGTTACCGCGCCGGGAGCAACAACCTTCAAACCTCTTTTCACGGCCCAAATGACGTCCAGCACCATAATGGCAATGAACAGCCCTGACTCGCCTGGTGGCAATGTGACGTTGGTTGGCAAAATCAAAGGTCGGTTGACGGTCGTGACGCTGGAAGTAGGATACTAACATTGATGCAAAACTTTTGATTTCTCCATCAGGAATGACCGGGATGGGAAAGATCGCCCTGAACGAATGGCTGCTCTCGGGTGGCGAGCCGACTACCTGAGCGTTCGGATTTGGGTGAAACGGTCGGTTTGACTCTGGAGCAGCTACAAGACCTGCCAACCACGGCACTTAGAGCCTTAAGTACGGATCACTCGCCGTGTAGCGGACCGAAGCCCCCTTCGCGTCGAGCACGTGCTTGAATACACGAGCTCTTGAATCGTAGGCGACTGACAATTGGCCGGGTGCCGTCCAGACGACCTTCAGCCAAATCGCGCCTCTTGGACCTTCAGCGGCCGCCCCGTGGTTGCTGTCGGCGACGAAAACTTCCGTTGCGGCCGATTGTGGCTCGCTCGCGCGACCGATACGCAAGATGGTCGCATAGCCAGTCGTGGCACCACAATTCCGCGTCGCCGTAACAGTATAACGATCGCTCCCGATATCACGCGCGACGTGTGTCACATCGGAGGAACAGAGCGGCTCCGCCCCACACCCGGCCAAGCTCAAAGTCGCGAAGCACCACGGGCGTGCCATCTTCATCGCCGCAACCTGAACAAGCGGCAGCTTTGGCGGAAGCTCAGTCGGACAACGCTGATCGGGCAACTACGAAGCGGCGTGCGACTGACCGCGCTTTATTTACCCCCGCACCCGATCGATCAGCGCCATCGCCGCATGGGGAGCGCGAACCTTTGCGCCGTTGATGAAGAACACAAACGCATCTCTCGGCGTCATTGCCGGCGTGGCGTCCTCGACATAGGGCAAACCCTCCGGTCGCCCGCCCGCCGCCCAGGTCTTCGCCTTGTCCGCCCATTCGTCCAGCGCGGTCGGCGCGTAGCCGGCGACGAAGCGCTCCTCGGCATCCTCCAATCGCGCATAGACGAAGTCGCCGGTCACGTCGGCGATCGCGGGATATTCCGCCGACTGGGCGAAGACGATCGCGACGCCCGCATCGCGGCACATCGCCACGAACTCCGGAACCGCGAAACTCTCGTGACGGACCTGGATCGCATGGCGCAGCGCGAGCCCGTCCTGCCTGCCAGGCAACAGCTTCAGGAACGCGGCGAAGTCGTCGGCGTCGAATTTCTTGGTCGCCATGAACTGCCACAGGATCGGTCCGAGCCGGTCGCCGAGTTCGACGATCCCTTGTCCGGTGAATTTGGCGATCGACTCCCCCGCGTCGGCCAGCACCTTCCGGTTGGTGCAATAGCGCGACGCCTTGAGCGAAAAGACGAACCCGTCGGGCACCGCGTTCGCCCATGATGCGAACGTCGCGGGCTTCTGGCTGCCATAATAGGTGCCGTTGATTTCAATCGCGGTGACGTGCTCGGCGGCATAATCGAGCTCGCGCTTCTGCGGCCATTTCTCCGGATAAAAGGTCCCGCGCCACGGCTCGTAGGTCCAGCCGCCAATACCGATTCTGATGGTCATGGGCGCAAGTGTAGCGCGCTAGAGAAGCGCTTGGCGATGCCCTATTCGGTGATGACGCCGCGCAGCCCCGGCAGGTCGAGAATACGGACCTGCGCATAGGCCACCGCGACCAGGCCATCCCGCTCGAACCGCTTCAGATGCCGGTTGAGCGTCTGGCGCGCGATACCGACGACGCCGGCCAGCTCTTCCTGACGGATCGTGATCCGACCATCCCCCGCCTGCGACGCGCGCATCAGCGCCTGCGCCAGTCGCACCCGGATCGACTGTCCCACGCTCTGCGCGATGAACCGCAAGGCGGTGCGCTGGTGCGCGCAAACGAGCAGTCCGAGATCGCGGTAAAGCTCCGGGTCCGCCGCCGCCGCCCGCGCGAACGCCGCCACCGGCACATGCAGCAGCCGCGCCGTGCCGAACGCCGTCGCGTCGTGCGGCCTCGGATGGCCGTCCAGCGTCGACAATTCCCCGAACCACGTCCCCGGCCGCACGATCAGCGCGAGCAGTTCGGCACCATTGGCGGACAAGCCCTTTAACCGGACCTGTCCATCCAGAACCGCCCACAACCCGTTCGGCGGATCACCCGAGCCGTAGATCCGCGCGCCGTTCTCCAGCACCTCCACTCGCGCCTCCTGCAACAGGCGCTCGCGACGGCCCGCCGGTATCGCGCCGAACCAGCTATCGGTGGCCAGTATCGCGTGATCCGGATCGTGCATCACGCAAGGCTAGGCGAAATTTCGCAATTGTCACCATCGAGACAAAGTTTGTCGAAGGCCGGTCGTACAAGGGGTCAAACATAAGGAGGCGGATGATGGCAACGGCACTCAAAACGATGGAACCGGCGGCAGCGACGACGACGATCAAGGACCAGGTATCGGCCGAGGAATGGGCGCTGCGCGTCGATCTCGCCGCCGCGTACAGGCTGGTCGCGCTCTACGGCTGGGACGATCTGATCTTCACGCATCTGTCCGCGCGCGTCCCCGGACCCGAGCATCATTTCCTGATCAACCCGTACACGCACATGTTCGAGGAGATCACCGCATCGTCGCTGGTCAAGATCGACGTCGACGGCAACAAGGTCATGGACACCCCTGCCCCGGTCAACCGCGCGGGCTTCGTGATCCACTCGGCGGTCCACGCCGCGCGTCACGATGCGGTGGCGGTGCTGCATCTCCACACGCCGCACGGCCAGGCGGTGTCGGCGATGGCCGAGGGGCTGCTCCCGCATACGCAGACGGCGATGATCGCCGGGCACGACGTCGCCTATCACGACTTCGAGGGCATCGCGACGGAACTGGAGGAACGCGAGCGGCTGGTGCAGGATCTCGGCACCAAGAACGCGATGATCCTGCGCAACCACGGCACGCTGACGGTGGGTGAATCGGTGCCGCAGGCGTTCCTGCGGATGTATTTCCTCGAACGCGCCTGCGAGGCACAGGTCCTGATGCTGAGCGCCGGTCGCGAGAATCTTAACAACCCCAACCAGGGCGTTGCCGAAAAGGTCGAAGGGCAATCGAGTTCGACAGGCATGCGCATGCTCGCCGACGGGCTCGCCTGGCCGGCGTTGCTACGCAAGCTTGACCGCGTCAATCCGGGCTATCGGGACTGATCGCAACCAGCTTCGGAGGGCAGCGCATGCCGCATTACGGCGATTACCAGAACGAGATCTATTTCGCCGGGCTCGCCGGTGTCGTCCCGAAGGTCCCGGTCGATTTCGCATCGTTCGAGGCTCGGGCGGCAGCGGCCTTGCCACCGTCTGTGCTCGGTTATCTGCAAGGTGGGTGCGGCGACGAGTTCACGCAGCGCCAGAATGCCGACGCGTTCCGGCACTGGGGCATGACCCCGCGGATGATGGTCGATGCCACGCGCCGCGACCTGTCGATCGACCTGTTCGGGATGACGTTGCCCAGCCCGATCTTCATGAGCCCGGTCGGGATCAACGGGCTGTGCACGCAGGACGGCCACGGCGATCTCGCCGCCGCGCGGGCGGCTGCGACGACCGGCGTCCCGCTGATCCAGTCGACGCTGTCGAACGATCCGCTTGAGGACGTCGCCGCGGCGATGGGCGACACGCCCGGCTTCTTCCAGCTCTACACTCCGAAGGACAAGCCGCTCGCCGAGAGCCTCGTCCACCGTGCCGAGGCGGCGGGATACAAGGCGATCGTCGTCACGCTCGACACCTGGGTGACCGGCTGGCGCCCGCGCGACCTGAACGTCGCGAACTTCCCGCAACTGCGCGGCCATGTGCTCGAGAATTACTTCAGCGATCCGGTCTTCCGCGCGATGCTCGCCAAGCCCCCGCGCGAGGACCTGCCGGCGGCGGTGCGGCAATGGGCCGGCACGTTCGGCAAGGTGCTGACGTGGGACGACATGCCGTGGTTGCGATCGATGACGTCGCTGCCGATCGTCCTGAAGGGGATATGCCATCCCGACGACGCCCGACGCGCGATCGATTTGGGTGCGGACGCGATCTACTGCTCGAACCATGGCGGTCGCCAGGCGAATGGCGGGATCGCCGCGATCGACATGCTGCCCGCGGTGGTCGAGGCGAGCGGTGCAGTGCCGGTGCTGTTCGACTCCGGGATCAGGTCCGGCACCGACGTCGTCAAGGCGCTGGCGCTCGGCGCAACCGCGGTCGGGATCGGCCGACCCTACACGTACGGGCTGGCGCTCGACGGCGCGAACGGCGCTGCACACGTGCTGAAATGCATCATCGCCGAAACTGACCTTCTGATGGCGGTGAACGGCTATCCGACGATTGCGGCCGTTCGGGAGGCCGGCGCGACGCGGATGGGCTGCTAAAGCAGGACGATCAGGCGGCGGTCTCGTCGAGCCGGCGCGCTTTCTCGACCAGCATCACGGGCACGCCATCGCGGATCGGATAGGCGAGCCCGGCGGCGTCCGAAATCAGTTCCTGCGCGGGCTCGTCGTAGCGGAGTGGCGTGCGCGTCATCGGGCAAACGAGGCGTTCGAGCAGCCAGGGGTCGAGCCCGCTCACTGCAACGTCACCGATTCATCGCCGTCGTGCCGCCCAAAGAACTGCATCAGCTGGATGATCAGCTCGGCGCGCTGCTCGATGTTCGGCGCCTCGAGCAACGCCTGTTTCGCCGCCGCATCGAACGGCGCGATCTGGGCGATGCCGTTGACCAGGCTCTCGTCGTCGAGCCGGCCGACCGCATCCCAGTCGACCGCGTAGCCCTGCATGTCGGCGAACCGCCGCGACTCCAGTTCCAGCGACGACCGTCGCCCGAGCGACAGCGCGTCGTCCTCGATCAACGGCAGCAACTCCGCCTCGACCTGGCGGAATGCGGTCGTCACGTCGAGCTCGCGGACGATCCGGAACAGCGCGATGCCCTCCAGCACGACGTTGTAGCGCCCGTCGTCGAGCGCCTCGACCTCGGCGATCTTGCCGACGCAGCCGATGTCGTACAGCGCATCCGCGTCGTCATGTGGTCCGCCCCGCGGCTGGATCATCCCGATCCGCCGGTCGCGCGCCATCGCATCGCTGATCATCGCCCGATAGCGCGGCTCGAACATGTGCAGCGGCAAGTGCATGCCGGGGAACAGCAGCGCCCCCGGCAGCGGGAAGATCGACAGTCGCGTCGTGGCGCGCGGAGGGGCGGACTCGGTGGTCATCCGAACAGGATCGCAGACAGGCGGCGTCGCTGTCCAGACACCCACGGATCTTCGAGCCCGACGACCTCGAACAATTTCAACAACTGCGTCCGTGCCGCGCCCTCGTTCCAGTCGCGCTCGGTGGCGATGATGCCGAGGAACGTGTCGGCCGCTGCATCACGATCGTTCGCCGCCATCTGGCCGTTGGCGAGTGCGAACCGCGCCTGGAGGTCGCCGGGGTTCGCTTCGACCGCAGCGAGCAGCGGCGACAAATCCTCGACCGGCGGCGCCGACTGCGCGAGTGCAAGTGCAGCCTGTGCGCGCATAATCGCCGGGTCCTTGGCGATGGCCGGATCGAGGTTCGCCAGCCAGTCCGTCGCCTCGTCGATCTGCCCGGTCGCGACCAATGCGCGGACGAAGCCGGCATGGACCTGCGGATGCTCGGGCGCGATCTCGGCGATCTCGCGGAAGATGCCGAGTGCGCGCTCGCCGTCATTGGCCGCGAGCGCCTCTTCACCGATCGCGATCAACGGCTCGACGTCGGGCACCGCGTCGGTTGCGCCGGCTTCGATCGGCAGCTGCTTGAGCAACTGATCGAGGATCACGCGCAGCTGCGATTCGGTGCGCGCACTGGTCATGTCGGCGACCAGCTGGCCCTGGAACATCGCATAGACGGTCGGGATCGACTTGATCTGGAATTGCGCGGCGATGAACTGGTTCTTGTCGGTATCGACCTTGGCCAGCACGACGCCCTTGTCGGCATAATCCGCGGCGACCTTCTCCAGCGTCGGGGTCAGCGCCTTGCACGGCCCGCACCATTCCGCCCAGAAATCGATGATCACGAGGCTCGTCATCGACGGTTCGACGACATCGCGACGGAACGCCTCGACGGCGTCCTTCTCCGCGGGGGACATTCCAAGCGTGGCCAAGTTCAACTCCCGTGTAATTCTCGCGTGCTATCTGGGGCGCCCCCGCGGCGAATGCCACCTCTAGAGCCTACCTCTAGACCATCGCGTCCGAAATTCCACGAGCGCACCACTTGTCTCGCCAGTGGTCCAGTCCGTCACCCCAGCGAAAATTGGGGTATCTCACGTGGCACGCGACCTACGCCCAATAGGGAGACCTTAGCGTCCGCGGGGGTGACGGGCATCAATGGAAGTCGCGCGATTTGGGTAGGACGCGGACGTCCCGGGGATGCTGGGCGCGCGGATGCTGGACACGGGGTGTCCGTCCGTCAGGGCCGCGTGGGAGGACGGGCCGGATCACCTCGTCCACGCGCGCGAGCGGCGGCTCCAGCGCTTGATCTTCCGACAACAGCCGCAGCATGTCGCTGCGATCCTGCACCCGCGACGTCATCAGGTGCCTGACGCCTTCCTCGCTGCGCTGGATCACGCCCTCCAGCACCATCAGCCGCGAGGCCATCACCGCGCGGCGGTTCGCCTCGAAATCGCGCGCCCACATCAGACCGTTGGTGATCCCGGTCTCGTCCTCGATCGTCACGAAGATCGCATTGCCCTTGCCTGGCCGTTGGCGGACCAAAACCACCCCGGCGACCTTAGCGCGCCGCCCATCCTTGGTCGCGTTGGCCTGCGCGCTCGACAGGATCCCCTCGGCGGCAAAGCGTTCGCGGAGGAACTGCATCGGATGCGCCTTCAACGACAGCCGCGTCGTCTGGTAATCCGCCGCGACCTGTTCGGACAGCGGCATCGCCGGCAGGTGCGCGTCGGGCTCCGCGCCAAGCTCGGGCACATCGGCGGCAGCAAATAACGAGAGTTGTTTGGGTGGCGTCCGACGCACATCCCACAAAGCCTCACGCCGTTCCTTCGCTACCGACCGGAACGCATCCGCATCGGCCAGCAGGTTCATAGCCCGCTGCGGCAAATTGGCGCGCCGCGCGAGGTCCTCGATGCTAGCGAACGGCGTGGTCCGAACGCGAACGATCTCGTCGGCCCAATCCTTCCGAAACCCATCCACCTGCCGAAACCCGAGCCGCACATCCTCCCCGGCACGGGGAGGGGGACCATCCGCAGGATGGTGGAGGGGGGCCGCCGCAGACGTCCCGCTTGGAAGAGTGGCAGCCTCATCAGCGCCGCCAGTAACAAGGGCATCCGCAAGCGATACGTCCGCGGAAGCCCCCCTCCACCCCGCTTCGCGCGGTCCCCCTCCCCGTGCCGGGGAGGATAAGCTGTTATCCCACCCGCTCGCATTCACATCGACCGGCAGCACGCACACCCCGTGCTCGACCGCATCGCGCACCAGCTGCGCCGGCGCATAAAACCCCATCGGCTGCGAATTGAGCAACGCGCAACAGAACACCGCCGGATGGAAGCATTTGATCCACGACGACACATACACCAGCCGCGCAAACGACAGCGCATGGCTCTCGGGAAACCCGTAAGACCCGAACCCCTCGATCTGCTTGAAACAGCGTTCGGCGAACTCTGCCTCATACCCACGAGCGACCATGCCGCCGATCAGCTTGGCCTGGAAATTGTTCATCCCTCCGACCTTGCGGAACGTCGCCATGGACTTGCGCAATTCGTTGGCCTCGTCGGGGGTGAACTTTGCCGCGACGATCGCCAGCTTCATCGCCTGTTCCTGGAACAACGGCACGCCGTATGTTTCGCCAAGCAGCACTTCGAGTTCGTCGCTTCTGCCATGCTCGGGCGATGGCGAGGGATAGACCACCACCTCCTTTTTGGCTCGCCGCCGCAGATACGGATGCACCATGTCGCCTTCGATCGGGCCGGGTCGAACGATTGCGACCTGCACCACCAGATCGTAGAGTTTGCGGGGTCTCAGACGGGGCAGCATGTTGATCTGCGCCCGACTCTCGACTTGGAACACACCGATGCTGTCCCCATCGCACAGCATGTCATAAACCTTGGAATTCTCGTCGTTGGCGATCGTCTTCAGTTCATGATCGCCGAGCCCATGCTGTCGCATCAGGTCGAAGCTCTTGCGGATGCAGGTCAGCATGCCGAGCGCGAGAATGTCGACCTTCATCAGGCCGAGGCAATCGATATCGTCCTTGTCCCATTCGATAAACGTACGATCCTCCATCGCGCCATTATGGATCGGCACGATCTCGTCGAGCCGACCCTGCGTCAGTACGAAGCCGCCAACATGCTGCGACAGATGACGTGGAAATTCGAGCAGCCGTTCGACCATGTCCTGCAACCTAGCGATTTCCGGATTGGCGACATCGAACCCCGTTTCGGCAAAGCGCCGTTCCGGAAAACGGTTCGAAAAACTGCCCCACACCGTACTCGTCAACCGCTGCGTGACGTCCTCGGTGAAGCCCAGCGCCTTGCCGACCTCGCGCACGGTGCTGCGCGAGCGGAAGTGGATGACGGTCGCCGCGATCGCCGCACGCTCCCGACCGTAGCGCCCGTAGATATACTGCATCACTTCTTCGCGCCGCTCATGCTCGAAGTCGACGTCGATATCGGGCGGCTCGCTCCGTTCGGCCGAGACGAAGCGCGAGAACAGCAGATCGTGCTTCATCGGATCCACCGACGTGACGCCGAGCACGTAGCAGACCACCGAGTTGGCGGCCGATCCGCGCCCTTGGCACAGGATCGGCGGATCGGCGCTGCGTGCGAACCGGACGATGTCGTGGACCGTCAGGAAATAATAGGCGTATTCCTGCTGCCGAATCAGCGCGAACTCGTCGCGCAGCGATGCCAGCAGCTTGTCCGGCACATAGCCGTCATATTGGTCGATCGCGGATTGCCAGGCGAGATGCTCCAGCCATCCCTGAGGGTCCCAGCCTGCGGGGACGGGCTCATGCGGATATTCGTATTTGAGTTCGTCGAGCGTGAAGTCGATCCGCGCGAGCAGCTTTGCCGTCTCGGCGATCGCGTGCGGCCGGTCGCGGTAAAGATGCGCGATATCGTCCGCATCCTTTAGATGGCGTTCGCCATTGGCACCTAGCCGTTTGCCGGCTCGCTGAATCGTCGTGCCCTCGCGAATGCAGGTGACGATGTCGTGAAGCGAGCGATCGTCGGCGACCGCATAACGCACGTCGTTCGTCGCCAGGATCGGCACGCGCGCTTTGACGGCGATCCGGGCAAGCCGGGTCTGGCGTCGCCGATCGCGACCGCCATGCGGCATCGTAACCCCAAGCCACACCGATCGCCGCGCAAGCGGACGAAGCGCGGCAAGCGTAGCCTCGAGACTGGCATCGTTGCGGACGGGAAGCACGAAATCCTTGTGCGCGACCGCCGGTCGCGCGGTGCACTCGGGCATGACGATCAACACGATTTCGCCGAGATGCGCGACCAGATCGTCGAAGCCAAGGATGCAGCCGCCTTTCTCTGCCCGCCGGTTGCCGAGCGTCAGCAACCGCGTCAGCCGTCCCCATCCGGCCCGGGTTGCGGGATAGGCGATGATGTCCGGCGTACCGTCGGCGAATACGAGACGCGCGCCGACCACCAGCTTGAAATCGAACGGCGGCAGCTTCGCACCGAGCTGGCCTCGTTTTGCGCGTTCCAGGGCATCATAGGCGCGGACCACGCCGGCAACCGTATTGCGATCGGCGATGCCGATACCGGCCAGCTTCAATTCGATCGCGCGGCCGACGATATCGCTCGGATGGCTGGCGCCGTCGAGGAACGAGTAATTCGTCGCAGCGACAAGTTCCGCGAACGCTGGCGCGGCTCGCTCGTTCATCCGATCCTCACGCGAAGACGCCGTGGAGGTACCAGCGCGGCGCCTCCATCTCGGAATACAGGCCGTGGCGGAAGATCCAGAAGCGGCGGCCGCGACGGTCTTCGATGCGGTAGTAATCGCGCGTCGGAATGTCCTGGCGTCGCCACCATTCGCCGGCGATCCGCTCCGGGCCCTCGCTATGCGCCACGTCATGCACGGTGCGGCGCCAGCGGAAGCGGTGCGGCGGGCCGTCGGGAACCTCGGCCATCATCGACTCGATCGGTTGCGGCGGATCGAACAGGTAGATCGGGCGGAGCGGCGGTTCGCCCGTTTCCGGCGCAGTCCAGGGCGTCGGGGCGGGCGCCTCGGCAGCCGGCAGCATCAGCTCGGCCTGCTCGGGGATATGGCTGTCACGTGCCGAGAACCGGCGCACCCGCGTTCGCCCCAGTCGCGTGCCAAGCTGGTCGACGAGTTGCGCGACCTCACCCTTCTGAGCCTCGCCGCCCTCCAGCTTCAACTGCGACGCATCGAGCTTCTCCGCTAACGCAACATCGAGGCGGACGAGATCATAGCCGAACCCCGGATCAAGCGGGTCGGCGAGGCTGTCGATCCGCTCGCGGAACAGCCGCATCAACAGCGCCACGTCGCGCGTCGGCTGGCCGGTCTCGATCCGCAGCCGCTGGACGAGGCCGTCCGCACGGAAGAGGCGCGCCTCCCACCTTCGTCCACCTTCGTGGCGGTCGGCAAGCTGCACCGCCGCTTCCGTGGCGAGCTCGGCGAGCATCTCCAGTGCGTATTCGGTACGCGCGATCGGTTCGGCGAAGCGGCGCTCGACACCGATCTTCGGCACAGTGCGGCGCGCGACGATCGGCCCCTTCACCGAACCGTCGAGCCGGCGGATCATCATCGCCGCCTCCTCGCCGAACCGCGCCGCGATGGTCGCCAAGGGCCGCGCCATCACGTCGCCGACGGTCTTCAACCCCGCGCGTGACAGGGCAGTCGTCGCATCCTCGTCGAGGCCCAGCGCCGCCACCGGCAACCGCTTCACCGCACGCTTTTCATCCGGAGCCGGCGCCCCCGCATACCGCGCCAACGCGCGCGCCGTATCGGGGGTGTCGCCGAACGCATGACGCACGAGCAGCCCGCGCCGCGCGAGGCGTTCTTCCAGATCGGCGGCAAGGCGCCGCTCGCCCTCGAACTCGTGTACGCACCCGGCAATATCGAGGATCAGCCCGTCGGGTTCGTCGAGCGCCACCGACGGCGTGTACCGCTGGCACCCGTCCGCGAGCCGCTCGAGCCATTCGTGATCGGCATGCGCGTCATGCTCGTACACTTCCAGTTCCGGAACCTGTGCCCGCGCATCCGCCAGCGTCAGCCCCGGTTGGAGTCCGGCTCGCACCGCCTCGCGGTCGAGCGCCTTCAATCGCACCCCACCCGAGACCGTCTCGACGAACGCGATCGGCGTCTCAGCCCGTCCGACGAACAAATGCGGCCGCATCGTCCGCAGCCGCTCGATCGGCAGCCACGGGAACACCAGCGCCAGGTAGCGCCGCGGAATCACCAGAGGCGAAGGCGGTTTGGTCGAAGATGTGCGCGTCACGGTCCCACTCCACACGCCAGCGAAGCCCGGCCTGGCCTCCGCGTCGACGCAGCAATTCGATGTCGAAGGCAGGTTTGCCCGGTGCGTCGGCTTCCAGCGGTCGCGAGCAACACGCCGCGACCTGCCAGCGCGACGCGGCCGCGCTCGGAACCGGCTCGGCACCGATGCGCAGGCTGAGGATCGTCACGCCCGAGGCTTCGGCCGCCAACATCAGCCGCCGCGTCGCGGTCAGGTCGATCTTCGGCGCACGACCCCAAGACTCGATCAAAAGCGTGCCGAGCCCGTGGCACCGCGCGGCATCGGCGGCCGCACGCAGCAAGCTCGCCTCGTCCTCGACAAGCCCCAACACCAGCGACGTCACGTCGAGCCCCATCTCGACCAGCCCGGTCGCGTGCAGCCGCCCGCCCTGCCGCTCGCTCGCCTCGGTGCGCAGCCACATCACCGGCGCCGCCTTTGCCGCCAACACCGAAGCGATCGCGAACCCCGCGCCACTCGCCGAATCGTCGACCGTCGCGAAAATCTCGTGGAGTTGCGCCTTCGCCATCCCATGCGTCAGCCACGCATCGTCCGCACGGCCATCGCCCTGAGTCGGCATCCCCGTCGTGGCAATCCGCTTCAGGCGGGCTATCAAGGCAAGCGACTCGTTCACAATTGTTCTTGTAATGTTCTAGTGCAGGAGTCGCCAAGCGGAATCTCGTTTGCGTCGAATTTCACGCGAAAGTTGAAAAGGCGCTTGCCGTCCCGGAAACACCGGGCTAACAGCGCGCCTCACCCAGTCACCGTGTCGCTTTCGACCGGAGACATAGGCGCCAGAGCGGGCGTAGCTCAGGGGTAGAGCACAACCTTGCCAAGGTTGGGGTCGAGGGTTCGAATCCCTTCGCCCGCTCCAGTTTTCCTAGGAAAACAGCGGTCCAGCGCGAGGCGATATAGCCTCGGCATTGCGATCCAGCATATCAACCATTACCAGTACGCATGGCATTTCCCGTGCGTTCGCCTTACGCTCGGCGCATGGCAATCCTTCGGCACGCGCGTCACCTGTTGATCCTGTCGGCCCTGCTGCTGGCCGCCCCCTCCTCGGCCACCCCCGTTTCGGCCTCCCCCGACATGCAGCGGTGGCAGGCGCAGGCCAAGCGCGTGACGATCACCCGCGACGACTGGGGCATCCCGCATATCAAGGGTCGGTCGGATGCCGATGCGGTGTTCGGGATGATCTATGCGCAGGCGGAGGACGATTTCCCGCGGATCGAGGCGAATTACCTGACCGCGCTCGGCCGGACCGCGGAGGCGGCCGGCGCTGACGTGGGAGAGGACGCGGTCTGGGCGGATCTTCGCCAGCGGCTGTTCGTCGATCCGACCACGCTGAAGGCGGACTATGCCGCGAGCCCGACATGGTTGCGCACGCTGATGCAGGCCTGGGCGGACGGTCTGAACTATTATCTCGCGACGCACCCGCAGACAAAGCCTCGCGTGCTGACCCGGTTCGAGCCGTGGATGGCGCTCAGCTTCACCGAAGGCAGCATCGGCGGCGATATCGAGCGGATCTCGCTCAGCGACCTGAAGACCTTCTACGGCCAGCCTACCCCGCCGACGCCGGAGGAACTCGGGATGATCCCGCGCGAACCGTCGGGGTCCAACGGCATCGCCATCGCGCCCAGGCTGACCGCGAACGGCCGCGCGCTGCTGCTCATCAATCCGCACACCAGCTTCTATTTCCGTTCCGAGGCGCAGATGACCAGCGACCAAGGGCTGAACGCATATGGCGCCAGCACCTGGGGCCAGTTCTTCGTCTACCAGGGCTTCAATCCGAAGGCCGGGTGGATGCACACCTCGGCGACGGTCGACAACGTCGACGAGTTCGCCGAGCGGATCACGCGGCGTGGCGGCGGCTATGCCTATCGCTACGGAACGGCCAGCCGGCCAGTCGTCGCACGCACCGTTACGCTGCACGTCCGCCAACTCGACGGGACGATGGCCGAGCGCCGCTTCACCACCTACCGCACGCATCACGGCCCGATCGTCGCCACCAAGGCCGGCAAATGGATCGCCACCGCGCTGATGTGGCGCCCGGTGCCCGCGCTCGAGCAAAGCTACCTTCGGACCAAGGCGACCGATCTCGCGGGCTACATGAAGGTCGCGGCGTTGAAGGCGAATTCGTCGAACGACACGCTGTTCGCGGACAGCAAAGGCGAGATCGCATTCCTGATGCCGCAGTTCATGCCGATCCGTGACGATCGCTTCGACTATACCCGCCCGGTCGACGGCAGCGCCCCCGCGACCGACTGGCATGGCCTGCATACGCTTCCCAGCCTGCCGAGCGTGCTCAACCCGCGCATAGGGTGGGCGCACAACACCAACGACTGGCCGTGGAGCGCGGCGGGCCCCGACAGTCCCAAGGCGGCGGACTATCCGCGCTACATGGACCAGGTCGGCGGCAATGCGCGCGGCGTCCATGCCGACCTGTTGCTGACGGGGAAGACCGGCTGGACACCCGACACGCTGCGGGCGGCCGCGTTCGATCCCTATCTCCCCGCCTTTGCGCGGCTGCTGCCCGGACTGGTCGCGGCATGGGACGCACTTCCCGCGGGCGATCCGCGTCGCGCCGCGCTTGCCGCACCGATCGCGCTGCTCAAGCGCTGGGACCACCGCTGGGCTTATGATTCCACCGCGACCAGTCTCGCGGTCTTCTGGGGCGACCAATTGTGGCGCGAGGTCGGCAGCTTCGCGCAGGCGGAGAGGCTGAACGTGCCCGACTATATCGCCACGCGCGTTGGCCCTGATACGAAGCTCGCCGCGCTGAGCACGGCCGTCACTCGGCTCAAGCAGGATTTCGGCGACTGGCGGACGCCGTGGAAGGACATCAACCGCTTCCAGCGGCTTGACGATTCGATCGCGCCGCATTTCGACGATGCCCGCGCCTCGACCCCGGTGCCGTTCACCTCGGCGCAGTGGGGCAGCCTCGCATCGTTCGGCGCGAAACCGTGGCCGGGGACGAAGCGCTATTACGGCAGCAGCGGCAACAGCTTCGTCGCGGTGGTCGAGTTCGGCGCGCGGGTGAAGGCGATGGCGGTCATGGCCGGCGGCCAGAGCGGCGACGTTCGATCGCCGCATTTCGCCGATCAGATAGCGCGCTATGCCGAGGGACGGTTGCGGCCGGTCTATTTCCATCCCGACGAACTGGCGGGGCACGTCGAACGAACCTATCGACCGGGTTACTGATCTACCGCATATCCAGCGATGTCGGTGCTTGCGGCGCCACCCAGGCTATTGCACGGACTTGATATGCCTGACGCCCCTCCCCTTCTCGCGGTCCGTGCGCTCGGTAAGTCGGTACCGGGGCCGCGGCGGCTGTTCCGGCATCTCGATCTGGAGGTCGGCGCGGGCGAACTGGTCGCGATCATCGGCGAATCCGGGGTCGGCAAATCGACGCTGCTCAATATCCTCGCCGGGCTGGACGAGGCGGACGAGGGCAGCGTGGCGATCGACGGCATCGACCTCAGCACGCTCGACGAGACCGCGCGGACCCGGTTGCGGCGCGAGCGGATCGGCTTCGTGTTCCAGGCCTTCCACATCCTTCCCTATCTGACGCTGCGCCAGAACGTCGCGCTACCGCTGGCGCTCGTCTCGCCGGACTACGTCGCGGCTTCGACGCGCGCCGAGGAGATGCTCGAAGCGGTCGGCCTGGACGGTCGCGGCGACGGATATGCGCGCGACCTGTCGGGGGGCGAGTTGCAGCGCGTGGCGATCGCCCGGGCGCTCGTCCACCGCCCCGCGCTGATCCTCGCGGACGAGCCGACCGGCAACCTCGATCCCGAGACCGCGGCGCGCGTGCTGTCGCTGTTCGCCGATGCGGTGCGCGGCAATGGCGCGGCCGGCGTGATGGTGACTCATTCGGACGCGAGCGCGGCGATCGCCGACCGCGTGCTGACGCTGGGCGCCGAGGGACTGGTGGAGCGGCGTGGCGCCTGAGCATGGTCTGAAGTCGGGGTCCGGGCTCTGGTCGGGACGGCTCGGACTCGGCTGGCTGATCGCGGGCGAGTGGCGGTTCCACCCTGCCCGCTTCCTGTTGACGGCGGTCGCGATCGCAGTTGGCGTTGCGCTCGGCTTTGCGGTGCATCTCGTCAACGGATCGGCGCTGGCGTCGTTCGACGGCGCGATGCGCGGCGTCAGCGGGGCCGCCGAACTGTCGGTCCGCGCGACCAGCCCGCTCGGCTTCGACGAACGCCTCTATCCCCGTGTCGCGCGGGCCGATGGCGTCGGCGATGCCAGCCCGGTGCTGCGCCTCGATGCGCGGATCGGCAAGGCGCGGCTGACGCTGTTGGGTGTCGACGTGATCCGTGCCGCCACGGTGACGCCGTCGCTGATCGGCATCCGCCCGCGTGGTCCCGATACCGGCAACGATACGGCGTTCGACGAGTCCGCGCTGTTCCTGTCACGCGCGGCGCTGACCCAAGTCGGTGCGAAGATCGGCACGCGATTGGTTGTCGTCGCCAATGGCCGGTCGGTGCCGTTGCGGGTGGCGGGCACGCTGCCGGCGACGGACGAATCGACCGCGGTCGGGGTCATGGATATCGCCGCGGCGCAGTGGCGGTTCGGGCGTCTCGGGCGGATCGATCGTCTCGACCTCGCGCTGTCGGATCGCTCAATCGCGGAGCCGGCGTTGCGCGCGATCCTGCCCGCGGACGCTATCCTGTCGACCGCCGAAACGCAGAACGCGCAGGGCGATGCCCTGTCGCGCGCGTACCGTGTCAATCTCGACATGCTGGCGCTGGTCGCGCTGCTGACCGGCGGTTTCCTCGTCTATTCGGCGCAGTCGCTATCGGTGGTGCGGCGGCAACGTGCGTTCGCTCTGCTCCGGACATTGGGCATGCCGCGCGCCGGGATCATCGCCGCGGTCGTGATCGAGGGGCTTGCGATCGGACTGGTCGGCGCGGCGGCGGGATTGGCGGCAGGGTACGGCCTGGCATGGGCGGCACTCCACTGGTTCGGCGGCGACCTCGGTGCGGGCTATTTCGGCTGCAGCACCGGGCGCGTCGTGATCCAGCCCGGTGCCGCGATCGGGTTCTTCGCGCTCGGCCTGCTCGCGGCGATCCTCGGCAGCGCGTTGCCCGCGCGCGTCGCGGCACGGGCTGCGCCTGCCGCAGCGCTCAAGAACGCGGGCGACGTGCTCGATCCGAGGCGACCGGTCGCGTGGTGGCCCGCCGCCGTGCTGCTGGTCGCGGGGGGCGCCGCGTCGCTGTTGCCCGCGATCGCCGGACTACCGCTGTTCGGTTTCCTGGGAATGGCGCTGATGCTCGCGGGCGGCGTCGCGGGGGTGCCGTGGTTCGCGCGCACGCTGCTGACCCCGCTGGCAAGGCGGACGCGAGGCAGCGTGCCCGGCCTGCTCGCGGTCCGTCACCTTCACGGCGCGCCGGGCGAAGCGGCGACGGCGCTATGCGGGATCGTTGCCTCGACCGCGCTGATGATCGCGATGGCGACGATGGTGACCAGCTTCCGCGGCGCGGTCGACGAGTGGCTCAACCAGGTGCTCGGCGCGGACCTGTATCTGCGCACCACCGGCGGCGCGACGTTCGATCCGGCGACCCGCACGCGTATCGCAGGCACGCCGGGTATCGCCCGCCTCGCCTTCAGTCGCCAGATTCCGCTGACCATCGCCGCGGATCGCCCACCGGTCAGCCTGATCGCGCGACCCGAGCGCGGTGGCCGCGATCCGTTGCTGGTGCTGATCGATCGCGGGCCGCCAGTGCAGAAGAACGACGCGCTGCCGATCTGGGTCTCGGAGCCCGCACACCGCCTGTACGGCTGGGATCCAGGCGAGCGCATCACGCTGCCGATCGCCGGCCGCACGCAGTTCACGGTCGCGGGCATATGGCGTGACTATGGACGCCAGGCGGGCGCGGTGCTGATCGACGAGGGCGACTACCAGCGCCTGACGGGCGACGATCGCCGCGACGAGATTTCCGCGACGATCCTGCCCGGTGCGGATCCGGCGAAGGTCGCGCGCGCGATGACCGATCGCCTGCCCGCCGACCTGCGTCCCCAGGTCGAGGCCGGCCAGCCGGCGACGCTGCGGAAACTCGCGCTGACGCTGTTCGATCGCAGTTTCGCGGTCACCTATCTGCTGGAGGCGGTGGCGATCCTGGTCGGGCTGGCGGGCGTGGCGGCGACGATGTCGGCGCAGACGATCGCGCGCGAACGCGAGTTCGGGATGTTGCGACATCTCGGCCTCACCCGCGGCCAGCTCACCAGGATGCTCGCCACCGAGGGTGCGATCGTCGGGCTCACCGGCGCGCTCGCGGGGATCGGGCTCGGGCTGGTCCTGTCGCAGGTGCTGATCCACGTCATCAACCCGCAGTCGTTCAACTGGACGATGACCACCCGCATCCCGGTCGACACGCTGATCGGCGTCGCGACCGCGCTGACGGGCGCGGCGGCGGCGACCGCGATGCTGGCGGGGCGGCGCGCGACGGCGAAGAGCGCGGTACAGTCGGTGCGGGAGGATTGGTGATGCTGCGACCTTGGGCCCTGCTCGGCTGGATCGCCGCGATCGGTGTCGCCGCGCCAGCCGCCACGCCGCCCGCCCCTTATCCGGTCGTGCGGCCGGGGATCACGCTTCGGTTCCCCGCGGATCACGGCGCGCACCCGGCGTTTCGTACCGAATGGTGGTACGTCACCGGCTGGCTGCGGACCGAGGATGGCAAGGATCTCGGTTTCCAGGTGACGTTCTTCCGCACGCGCCCGCCGGTCGATCCGCGCAACCCGAGCCGGTTCGCCGCACGCCAGGTCCTGTTCGCGCACGCCGCGCTGTCCGATCCGACCACGGGCAAGCTGCTCCACGGCGAGCAGGCGGCACGCGAAGGCTTCGGTCTCGCGCAGGCGCGCACCGGCGATGCCGACGTCGCGATCCGCGACTGGCGATTGCGCCGCGCGGGGAATGGCCGCTGGACGACGCGCGTCGATGCGGACGGCTTCGGCCTCGCGCTCGATTTCCAGCCGACCCAGCCTCCTCTGGCGCAGGGCATTGGAGGCTATAGCCGCAAGGGACCGCGCCCCGAGGAAGCGAGCTATTATTACTCGGTGCCGCATCTCCGCGTGACCGGCCGCGTCCGCAGAGGTGGCGGAACGATCGCGGTGACCGGCGAGGCGTGGCTCGATCGCGAATGGTCGTCCAACTACCTCGCCCCCGCCGCGCAAGGCTGGGACTGGACCGGGCTCAATTTCGACGACGGCTCCGCGCTGATGGCGTTCCGCATCCGGCGCAAGGGCGGCGGCACGGTCTGGACAGGCGGCTCGCTCCGTCGCGCCGATGGCAGCATGACGGTGTTCGGCCCCAACGACGTCGCCTTCCGCCCGCTCGCGACATGGCGGAGCAAGGCGACCGGCGCGCTCTACCCCGTCTCGCAGGAACTGAGCGTTCGCATCGCCGGCGGCGTCCAGCGCTGGCGCCTCGTACCGATGTTCGCTGCGCAGGAGCTCGACGCCCGCCGCAGCGGCCTGCCGGTCTATTGGGAGGGCGCGGTCCGCACCCGTGGCGGTCGCGGCTATCTCGAACTCACCGGCTACGAGCGCGCGCTGGAGATGTGAGCGCGCAAAATTTGCGGCGGCGGCGGACGAAATCCGCGCCAGCGCGTTGAGGTCGCTCGAACCGAAACGGGAGAGGACCGGGTTTGCCGCATTTTCTGGTTGCCGAAAGCGAGACCGCGGACGAACGCGAGGCACGTCGTCGCCACGCCGGCAAAAGCTCGGGCGAAACCTACGCGTCGACGCTTCGTCAGCTCCGTCCCGATGCCGAGATCACGATCGTCGCACCCGCCGACAACGATGCGCAGGTCTACAAGGCCAGCGCCCTGGGCCTGTTCGAGGCGGTGTTCATCACCGGATCGCCGCTCCACGTCTATGATGACAGCCCGGAGGTCCGACGCCAGCTGACCTTCATGCGATCGGTATTCGCATCGGGCACGCCGTCGTTCGGATCCTGTGCCGGGCTGCAGCTCGCGGTCGCCGCCGCCGGTGGCAAGGTCCGCAAGATGCCACAGCGGATGGAGGCCGGGATCGCTCGCCGCATCACGCCGACCGACGCCGGCCGCGATCATCCGCTGCTCGCCGGCCGCGCTGCCAGCTGGGACGCCCCCGCGATCCACGGCGACGAGGTCGAGACGCTTCCCGCAGACGCGACCCTGCTCGCGAGCAACGCCGTCACGACGATCCAAGCCGCCGAGATCCGTCACGACGGCGGGACGTTCTGGGGCGTGCAATATCATCCCGAACTCGCGCTCGGCGAGATCGCGGTGGCGTTGCGGCGCCAGGCCGAGGACATCGTCGAAGCCGGGCTCGCGGAGACGACCGGCGACGTCGAGCACCGCGCGGACCAGCTCGATACGCTCCACCACGACCCCGATCGCCGCTCGCTGCTATGGGCGCTCGGCGTCGACCGCGAGTTCGCCGACGAGGCGCGCCGCCGCACCGAACTGACCAACTTTCTCGATCACCTCGCGGACATCGACGCTAGCGATCGCGCACACGCCGCATCGCCCGATCTGTGTCCCGCCTGACCTTTTGACCCGCAACAAGGAGCGACCAATGTCCACCACCCTCAAGGCTAAGTTCGATACCCGCCGCGAAGCCGAGATGACCGTCGAGCGCCTGGTCCAGGAGCAGGGCATCGAGCGGACCGACATCTTCATCACCACCGACGGCGCAGACAACAGCGTCGGAGACGAGAAGGCCGGTTCGGATACCGAAGGCAAGGACCCGACGCCGGAGTCGCGTGACGATGCCGCCCTTGAAGGCAAGATCGTCGTCTCCGTTGACATCGCGGACGATGCGCGCGCCGCCGAGGTGAAGGCCGCGTTCATGGAATTCGACGCGAGCGATATCCAGGGCTGATAGCCGATCGAGGTACGGCGCTCACCACGCCGTACCTCGCCGCCGCTCAGTGCGGGGCAAGTCTCCGGAACGTCTCTATAACCGAAGATTCGCTGATCGGCTTGTCGAGTATCGCAGCCGGCGGATCGCACGGCACGCATGCCTCGGGCGTTCCGGTAATGAACATGACGGGGATGTCGCCGTGTGCCGCGATGATCCGCTGCACCGCCAGTGGACCAGTACCCTCACGCAGCCGGACGTCTGACACGATCATGTCCGGGATGCGCGCGCCCGCGGCGAAGACCGCATCGGTCTCGCAATCGGCCTGGTCATAGGAGGTGGCGCCAGCCTGCGCGATCAGGCTGATGATATGGTCCGCGATCAGCCAGTCGTCTTCGATTACAAGCACGTGGCACATCTGCGTTTCCCGTAAAACCAGTGCCTCTCAACGCGCTGGGTCTGGGTCGGGTCCGGCGTGGACGCAATTTATGGTTAAATAGGTTACTCGGTTACGCGGCGTCATCCACCGTCGCAAACCAGTCCGCATAGGGCGTCGTGCGCGCCATGTGCCGATTGAGATCGGGTGCGCCGTCGGTCCACCATACCGGCCCGCGCTCGCCCAGACCGTGCTTGGCCGCATCCACGGCGGCCCGCGCAGCCGCCTCTGCTGCGCCATCGCCATCCCGCTTCGCCGCGGCCACGCCTCGCCGGCCGTCCATCAACGCCGCAACCAGTCGCACGCGGTCGTCTTCGTCCAGGCCGGGGTTCGCGGTCCGCCAAAGCCGTCCGCGCACCACGATATAGCGTCCGTCGGGAGTCGTCAGCGGGGGCGGTTTCGGCATCGACGCGAGCGAGCCTAGAGCGGCGCGTCGATCGTGAAGACGACGCCGGTGTCGCGATACTCGATCCGGGCGGTGCCGCGCATATGCTGCGCGAGCACGCGTTCGATCATCCGCGATCCGAAGCCCGTACGCGTCGGCGTGGTGACCACCGGGCCGCCGGTCTCTTCCCACATGAAGGCCAGCCGGCGTCCGCCTTCACCGATGCCGACGCTCCATGAAATCGTGACATGCCCGCCCGCGACGTGGAGCGCGCCATATTTGGCGGCGTTGGTCGCCAGTTCGTGAAGCGCCATCGACAAGGCGAGCGTCACGCGCGGCTCGAGCCGGACATGCGGCCCCTCGACCGAGAACAGGCGACCGCCGCCATCGTCGAACGGCGCCATCACCCCGGTCACGATATCCGCGATCGTCGCACCCTCTACCTCGTCGCGCAGCAACAGGTCGTGCGCGACCGCCAGCGATCCAATCCGCGCACCGATCGTGTCGCGCGCCTCGGACATCGAGGCTGCATCGCGCAACGTCTGGTTGACGATCGCGCTGACCGTCGCGAGCGTGTTCTTCACCCGGTGCGTCAACTCCCCCGCCAGCAGGGCGCGGTGTTCCTCGGTCCGCTTGCGCTCGGTGATGTCGGTCGAGAATCCGGTCATCGACAGCGCCGTCCCATCCGCGCGCGTCAGCAGTTCGCCGCGGATCGCGACCCAGCGAACCTCGGCCGTCGGCGTCACGATGCGGTATTCGATGTCGTAGTCGCAACCCGTCGCGATCGTCTCCTGGATCGCTTCGACCACGCGCGCGCGATCCTCCGGATGGATCGTTTCGAGGAACTCGGGATAACCGAACGCCGCGCCCGGATCATAGCCGAAGACGATCTTGCAGCCATCCGATGCGTCGAGATGCTGGCTGGCGGGATCGAAGGTCCACGCGCCCAGCCGCCCCGCCTTCAACGCGAATTGCAGCCGCGCGGCGCTGTCGGCGAGCCGAACCTGCGTCTCTGCGGCGGACGCCTCGAGTTCGCGCTGCTCGGCCTCCAGCAGCGCGAGCGTTTCGCGTTCGAGCGTCACGTCGTGCTGGGACGCGACGTAATAGCGCAGATGCCGGCTGCGATCGAACACCGGCGCGACCAGCAGCCGGTTCCAGAACGGCGTCCCGTCCTTGCGGTGGTTGAGCAGGTCGATCTCGATTCGCTCGGACCGCCCGATCGCATCCCGCAGCCGCGACACGTCCTCGGGACGCGTCTCCGGCCCTTGCAGGAACCGGCAATTCCGGCCGACCACCTCGTCGCGGGCATAGCCGGTCAGGCGCTCGAACGCCGCGTTCAGGTGAATGATCGGGTTGTCGGGAAGCGTCGGATCGCTGATCGCCATAGGCAGGATCGCTTCGTTGAACCCGACCACGAAAGGATCCGCCGCGTCGAGCGAACGGCCGAATGCCGCCAGGATCAGCGTATGATCGGCATCCTCGTCCCGCAAGGACGTCTGGTTCTTACTCTGTTCCAAGCAAGTATTTGCTACCTAAAGTCTGGCACGTCCACAATAGCATACCGTCGTTGTGCGGGGCATTTCGACTCCCGGGCAATATTTCGCGATGCGGGGGTGTGGCGTCCTCGCCCGTAGTCGCGCGCACAACCAGCGTTCAGTTTGATCCAGGTAAGGCCGCTCGTGCACCGATGGGGTGCGTGGCAGGAGAGCAATCGTAAAAAGTCTCATGTTCGTCGTCTTGGCGGTCGGCGCGGCCGGTGCCACGGCGCAGACCCCGCGACAGGATTATCCGAGCTGCAACCGGACCGAGCAGCACGCGATCGAGGGCGATCTCGGTGGATCGATCAAGGACCCGCGCCAGGCGCATATCTCGGTGCGCGCGAACATCCTCCAGGCGGATATCGGCACCGCGCGGAAAGCTCGCCGGATCACAGAGCGTCAAGGCACGCAACTCTGGCAGCGAGTCGACAGGGTCCGCCGCGCCACCGACCGCTTAATCGCCAAACAGGGCTTCCTGAGCGCGGCCGAGCGCGCCAGCTACGACCGCGAACTCGACGCGATCGCGCTGCGGATCTGCCGGTAAGCGGTCAGGCGGCGATCCGTGCGACAGCCGCCGGCTCGCCGCCTGTCGGGCTGGGGACCATGCCCACCGACACCGGCACGAGATTTTCGACCGCATCGGTGAACGGCACGACCGGTCGCCCGACCAGATAGCCCTGCACCGCGTCGCAGCCGATCGAGCGCAGCAATTCGAGCTGTTCGCGCGTCTCGACTCCCTCCGCATGCGTGAGGACGCCGAGTTCCTGGCCGATCGCGACGGTCGCGCGCAGCACCGCCATGCACCGCGCGTCGGAGCCCGCCTCGATCACGAAACTCCGGTCTATCTTGATCCGGTCGAACTGGAAATCGCGAAGATGCGCGAGCGACGACTGGCCGGTGCCGAAATCGTCGAGCGCGACCTTGATCCCGGTCCTGCGGATCCGCGCCAGCATTGCCGCGGTGCGCGCGGCATCGTCGATCAGCGCGGTCTCGGTGATCTCGACCTCGACCCGCTCCGCCGCGACACCGTGGACCATGATCGCCTGCGTCAGGTGGTGCAGCAGCGCGTCCGACTTCAGCTGTCCCGCCGACACGTTGATCGCGACATGCAGGTGCGACGACCAGCCCGCCAGCTGGCGGCACGCTTCCATGATCACCCACCGGCCGATTTCCTCGATCAGGCCGCAATCCTCGGCGATCGGGATGAAGGTATCGGGCGAGATCCAGCCACGCGTGGGGTGGTTCCAGCGGATCAGCGCCTCGTATCCCGTCGTGATGCCCGACGACAGCGCCACCACCGGCTGGAACGCGAGCGAGAAACCGCCATTCTGCACTGCCTCGTACAGGTCGTCGGTGATGTGCTGCCGTTCGACCAGGCGCTCGGCAAGGCCCGAGACATAGGGTTGCGCACGCCGGCGCCCGCGTCGCTTCGCCTCGTACAGCGCCATGTCGGCGCGTTTCATCAGTTCGTCGGGGGTCAGGTCGTTGGCGAACCCGGCGATGCCGATGCTGCACCCGGGCAGCAGCCGGCGTTCGTCGATGATCACCGGCGCGCTCAGCCGGACGACGATCGTGTCGGCCAGCGCGATCGCCGCGTCGCCAAGCTGCGTGGCAATGATCGCGATCTCGTCGCCGCCCATCCGCGCAACGAAGCTGTCGTCGGGCAGCAGGCTCGTCAGCTCGGCCGCGACATGGATCAGCAACGTATCGCCGACCGCATGGCCATACGCATCGTTGATCCGCTTGAAATCGTCGAGGTCGATCAACAGCAGCGAGAACGGCTTGCCCAGACCGATCCGCGCTTCCTTCTCCTCGCGCAGCGCACGGCGATTGCGCAGGCCGGTCAGCGGGTCGTGATAGGCGAGATGCGTGAGGTTATCGAGCGCACGGCGTTCGGCGCTGACGTCGTTGAACGTCAGCACGATGCCCTGTCGCGGGATCGACCGGCACTGCATCTGATAGGTGCGGCCATCCTCCATCTCGCACTCGCGATCGAAGTCGCTATCCATCTCGACCCAGCGCTTCATGCCACCACCGACCAACGCACGCTTCTCGGGCGGCCAGCTGCGGCACTCCGCGATGACGTCGAGGAACTGGTCGATCGTCAGGCCCGCGGCGATCGCGTCGACCGGCGTGTTGAACAGGTCGAGGAAGCGTCGGTTGAAATGACGCAGGCGGCCTTCGCGGTCGATGAACACCAGCCCGTCGGACATGCTCTCCATAACCGACTTCAGCGTCTGCGCCTCCTCCTCCCGCGTCGTCTTGAACCGCGCGAAGGTCAGCAGACTGCCGAGGCACGTAACCGACACGGCGAAGGTCATGCAGGCAGCGACCAGCCCCTGCGACAACACGCTGCCGGGCACCTCGTTGACGCTGCCGAGGACGAGGTCGCCCGACAGCGACAGGAAATGCGTGACGCAGATCGACAGCGCGAACACCAGGCACCCGATCGGCCGCGAGCGCGACCATCTGCGATTGATTTGCCACGACGACAGCAGCAGCGTCCCCATCACCAGCCCGGCGGCATTGGTCGGCCACGAAAAGACGTGGATGCAGTCGGTCATGCCGGTGATGCCGACCGCGTGCATGCACCAGATCCCAGCCCCCGCCGCACCCGCAGCGACGATCCGCCCCTTGTGCGACCGCAACCGCGTGATCGCGACGATCGGTACGCCGACGGTCAGGATCCCGACCAGCGCCGATACCGTCGTCACGAACGGGTCGTAGCGCAGCAGCAGGTCGGGCCGGTATGCGAGGATCGCGATGAAGTGCGTCGCCCACACCCCCAGCCCGGCGGCCAGTGCCAGCGCGCCGTGACGCCAGCCCAACGGCTCGCGCTGCGGGGCATTGGCCATGTCGGTGGTCAGCAGCGACACCGACCAGCTTGCGGTCAGGCAGATGCCGATCGCGACGACGACCAGATAGCCCGAATGCTGGAAATGAAGATTGAAGAGGGTTGGTAGCATGGTCGCTCGGTCGTTTTTTCCCGAGTGACACGAACACGTTAACGAAATCGCACGCCCGCCATTCTGCGCATCGAGGGATGTTGCTGCAGGTTACTCATTCGCGTGAAAGAACCGCAGGATCACGCTCGTGCCGCTGGCCACCTCGCCGAACGCCACGGTCGCATTCAGGCGAGTCGCCGCCGACCGCACGATCGCCAGGCCGAGGCCGCTTCCCTCCGGACTCCCGGATGCGCCGAGCCGGACGAACCGGTCGAACGCCATCTCGCGCTGGTCGATCGGTATCCCCGGCCCATCGTCGACCACCGCGATCGTCGTCTCCGATGGCGACGTCTGGAGCCTCACCGAAACGGTGCCGCCGCGCCGGTTGTAGCGGATGCCATTGTCGATCAGGTTCGACACGATCTCGAAGATCAGCGTGCGGTGGCCGGGTACGACGTGGCTGACCTCCGGGTCGCCTTCTATGGTCAGATCTATGCCGGCTTCGATCGCGCGGTTGATCTGTCGCGTGATGACCGCCACCGCCACTTCGCGCAGATCGACCGCCTCGAGCGGCGCGGACACGCCGGCCTCCTCGGCGCGCGCCAACGCCAGCAACTGCGTCACCAGGCGTTCGAGGCGCACCACCGCGTCGGCGATCTCGTCGAGCGCGACGCTGCGTTCGGGTCCCGAGCCGCGGCGGGCGAGCGCGACCTGGACCTTCAGCACCGACAAGGGCGTGCGCATCTGGTGCGATGCATCTGCGGTGAAGCGGCGGACGCCGACGGTCGCAGTGTCGAGCTGCGCCAGCAGGCGGTCGAACGCACCGGCGAGCGGGCGGAGTTCGCTCGGGAGCGGCCCGGTGTCGAGCGGCGAGAAATCGGGGCGAGCGCGTCCATCGCGTGCTTCGACGGCACCACGCAGGCGGGCAAGCGGGCGGAGGCTCCAGCCTAACGCAGGCCGGATGAGCAACGCCGCGGCACCGACGAGGACGCATTCCCCGATCAGCAGCGCGAGCATCAGCCGACGGGTGAGCGCACCGCGGTTGTCGAGCGTCTCGGCGATCTGGACGATCACGGGCTTGTCGATCCGGGGAAGCGAGCGGCGGACTTCGGCGATGCGGATCTGCTGCCCGCGGTAGCGCGCGAAGCGATAGCGCGGCACGTCGATGTCGAGCGTCGCAGGATCGGGGGCGGGCAAATCCGCATAGCCGGTCAGCAGGTCCGGCCCGACGGCAACGCGGTAATACACGTTGTCGCGTTCGGTATTCTCCAGCATCCCGAACGCGGCGGACGGCAGATCGAGCGTCACCTCGCCGCGCTCGACCTGCACCGTCTCGGCGATCGCGCCGAGCGCACCACCGAGCACGCGGTCATTCGTGCGGCGGACGACGTCGGCGATCAGCGTCGCGCCGACCACGCCGATCAGGATCGCCGCCGCCAGCAACGGGCCGAGCACCGCGACCAGCAGGCGCGTACGCAGCGCTGGGGTACGCGTCTCAGCCGGCATCGAGCATATAGCCGACCCCGCGGACGGTGCGGATACCGGGGCCGTCGGGCGCAAGTTTTCCCCTCAGCCGCGTGACATGGACCTCTATCGCGTTGTCGCCTACTGGCTCGTCGAACCCGAACACCTCGCCGATCAGCAACGCTCGGGGGACGACCCGGCCAGCTCGGGTGGCAAGCGCCTCCAGAACCGCACGCTCCCGCCGACGCAGGTCGAGCGCACGGCCGGCGATGTCGGCGTCACCAGTCGAGCGGTTGATCGTCAGCGTACCGACGCTGAGCACTGGCAAAGGATCGCCGCCTCGCCGCCGCCCCAGCGCCCGGACGCGCGCCTCCAGTTCCTCGGGGTCGAACGGCTTCCGCAGATAATCGTCGGCGCCGAGATCGAGCCCGCGCACCCGGTCGTCGAGCGCATCGCGCGCGGTCAGCATCAGCACCGGCACCCGCTCGCCGCGCCGCCGCAACGTCTCCAACACGGTGAACCCGTCGATACCGGGCAACCCGACGTCGAGGATCACCAGCGCATACGGCTCCCCCGCGATCACTGACAGCGCATCCTCGCCCGTCGCGACGTGATCGACCGCATTACCGTCCGCACGCAGCAACGCCGCGATGCTGCGCGCCAACGCCGCGTCGTCCTCGATCAGCAGGATGCGCATGAAAAACCATGAAAGGTTGGTGACAGGTTCGGTTCGTACTCCACCGTTGCAGTCTATCCGAACACAGAGACGGAAGGCGAGGAGAGTGACGATGGCACGAATTTTAATGAAGATCGCGATACTGACCGGGCTGTCGGCGCTTGCCGCGACGGCCGTGGCGCAGCGCCCTGCCAACTATCCGCGCTCCTACGACCAGCTGATCTCCGACGCGCGTGCCGAACGGCAGGTGCGGATCTATGGCAATGCCGATCGCGCCGAGCTGCTGCCGGTCGTCGCTGCGTTCCGGAAGCGGTATCCGGGCATTACCGTGCTGTATGCGGACATCGGCTCGACCGAGATGTACCGCCGCTTCGTCACCGAGACGCGCGCGAAGAAAATGTCCGCCGATCTTGTCTGGTCGTCGGCGATGGACCTACAGGTCAAGCTGATCAACGACGGCTTCGCGCAAGGCTATGCGAGCCCCGAAAAGCCCGCGCTACCGCCGGTGTCGGTGTGGAAGAACATGGGCTTCGGCGTCACCGCGGAGCCGATCGGGATCGTCTACAACAAGCGTCTCGTGCCTGCCGCACAGGTGCCGCGCACGCACGCCGCGCTGGAGACATGGCTGCGGAAGAACGTCCGCGCGCTCAATGGCCGCGTCACGACGTTCGACCCGGCACGCTCCAACGTCGGCTATCTGTATCTCTCGGAGGACCTCGCGATCACGCGCGACACGCGGTCGCTGCTCGAGGCGATCGCCGCGACCAGGCCCGTCCTGTCGCGGACCAGCGAGCCGATGCTGCGCGGCGTCGCCGAGGGGCGGCAGGCGATCGCGTACAACGTGATCGGCTCTTACGCGCTGGAACGCGCGCGGACCGATCCCCGGATCGGCGTCGCGTTCCTTCAGGACTATACGATCGTCACCTCGCGGATCGCGTTCATCGCGCGCGAGGCCGCGCACCCCGCGGCGGCGAAACTGTTCCTTGATTTCCTGCTGTCGCGCGAAGGCCAGTCGCTGCTCGCCAAGCGCAGCCTGTGGCCGGTCCGCACCGACGTTTCCGCCCGCCGTCTTCCCTCGAGCCAGGCGCGACCGATCCGCGTGGGCCCGCAACTTCTCGTCAACCTCGACCGCGTCAAGCGCCAGCGTTTCCTGCGCGACTGGACCGCGATTCTCGCCACCGGAGCCCAACAATGACTCTCTTCCGTACCGGGTGCGCCGCACTCGCGCTGATCGCCGCGACTCCGGCGCTGGCCCAAGCTCCGACCGACGCCGACCTCGCCGCACTGGTGCGTGCGCAGGCCGCCGAGATCGCGGCGCTGAAGTCGCGTCTCGATCGGCTGGAGAACAACGCCGCCGTCGCGCAGGCGTCCGCGCCAGTACCGCCCGTGCAGATCGCACCGCAGGCGGTCGCGCAGAACACCGAGCCGCGTCGCACCGTGCCGTTCGCGCCGCAGCTCGCGCCTCCGGGTCCCGCCGATCGTAGCGTCGCGCAGGCGGTCGCCGCACGCGACAATCCGTCGGGCGTGACCACCGAATGGGGCGCCGGCCTGCCCGTCTTCCACTCGGCGGACGGCGTCTACACGTTCAAGCCGCGCGGCCGCATCCTGACCGACGTCAGCTCCAGCTTCGGCTCGAAGTACGACGGCCGCAACATCACGACGACCGGCATGCGCGCGCTGCGCCTCGGTCTCGAAGGCGGCGTCGGCACGCACTTCTTCTACCAGTTCGAGAGCGACTTCTCGGAGAACGAGGTCGACGTCGTCACCGCGTTCGTCGGCTGGCGCAACAAGATCAAGCCGGGTCTCGATTACGACGTTCGCGCCGGTCACCTGTTCAACGATCGCGGCTTCGAAGGCTCGACCGGCTCGGATTCGACGCCGTTCCTGGAGCGCACCACGGTCGCGACCGCGATCATCCCGCAGCGTGGTTTCTACGGTATCGGCGTGATGCCGCGCATCTTCTGGAAGACCGGCCATGCCTCGGTGACGATCACCGGCGACCGGATCGATGGCACGCAGACCGTCGGCGACAGCCGCACGGTGCTTGGCCGCGCGCACTGGAACCCGATCAAGTCCGATACCGGCGTACTCCACATCGGCGCGTGGGGCTTCGACGAGTCGCTCTCCTCGGTCGCCGGCACGCTGACCCGCAACACGGTGATCGGCGGCCGCTTCAACGGCGCGTTGCGCGTGTCGACCGGGCCGCTGATCGGCGGCACCGGCACGACCGGCTACGGCGTCGAGCTGGGCGGCTATCGCGGGCCGTTGTGGGTAATGGGCGAAGCGGGCCGCCGCAACGCGCGGCTCGACGGCGGGCGTCCCGATTTCGTCAGCAAGGCGTGGAGCGTCTCGGGCGGGTTGTTCCTGACCGGCGACCTGCCGCCATACAACCCGCGGCTCGGCAGCTTCGGCCAGCCCAAGGTGTTGAAGCCCACGTTCGACGGCGGGGTCGGCGCGATCGAGCTGACTGCACGCTACGAAAGCCTCGATTTCGACAATCTGCTGACCGGCGGCGACGGCTGGGCGGCGACCGTCGGGGTTAACTGGTATTTGAACTCCTTCACCCGCTTCCAGGTGAACGCGATCCAGTGGAACACCGACAACCGCGCCGGCGACTATGTCGGCAACGATAGCGGGCAGACGCTCAGCGCCCGCGTCGGCGTCACCTTCTGATGCTGGCCGGCATGCGATCTGCCACGACGGCCCGGCCCCACCCCTCCGTCATCCTGACGAAAGTCAGGATCCAGAGCCACAAGGGACCACGCTCCGTAACCCTCAATCCTGACTTTCGTCAGGATGACGGGGTGCTTGCGGCCGCCCGTGTGGCGGTCCCCGCGACGGTAACTGCGGCGACGTCTGCCACATCCCCCACCCCCCTATTCACGCCCTTTCCTAGGACGATGCGATGAACCTTGCCCTGCTCGGCTTCCTGATGGTCGCCACGTTCATGACGTTGATCATGACCAAGAAGATGACGCCGCTGGTCGCGCTCATCGTGATTCCGTCGCTCTTCGGCGTGTTCGCGGGCGAGGCCGCGGGTCTCGGCCCGATGATGATCGACGGCATCAAGAACCTCGCGCCGACCGGCGTCATGCTGCTGTTCGCGATCCTGTTCTTCTCGACGATGACGGATACAGGGCTCTTCGATCCGCTGGTCGGACGGCTGATCCGGATGGTCCACGGCGATCCGATGCGGATCCTGATCGGGACGGTCGTGCTGTGCGCGCTCGTCAGCCTCGATGGTGATGGGTCGACCACCTACATCATCACGATCGCCGCGCTGCTGCCGCTCTACAAGCGCTTCAACATGAACCGGCTGTACCTCGTCTGCCTGTTGATGACGACGAGCGGGATCATGAACCTGACGCCGTGGGGCGGCCCGACCGCCCGTGCGGCGAGTGCGCTGAAGCTCGATCCGGCCACGCTGTTCCTGCCGCTGATCCCCGGCATGATCGCCGGCCTCGCCTTCCTGATCGGTCTCGCGGTGTATTTCGGCCGCAAGGAGCGCGTCCGGATGGGTGAAGCGGGCATCACCGCTGACACCGAGTTCACCGGCATGGCCGTCTCGCAATACCCTGAAGCCCGCCGGCCGAAGCTGATCTGGTTCAACGCCGCGCTCGTCATCACGCTGCTGACGTTGCTGGTGTGGGGCATTCTTCCGCTGTCGGTGCTGATGATGCTGGCGTTCGCGATCGCGATGATCGTCAACTATCCCGGCGTCGCCGACCAGAAGGAGCGCATTTCCGCGCATGCCGGCAACGTGCTCGCGGTCGTCTCGCTCATCTTCGCGGCGGGCATCTTCACCGGCATTCTCGGCGGCACCGGCATGGTCGAGGCGATGAGCAAGGCGGTGGTCGGCGTGATCCCGCCCGCACTCGGGCCGTACATGGCGCCGATCACCGCGGTGCTGAGCATGCCGTTCACCTTCTTCATCTCGAACGATGCGTTCTATTTCGGGATGCTGCCGATCCTCGCCGAGGCCGGCGCGCATTACGGCGTCGCACCCGAGGCGATCGCCCGCGCGTCGCTGATGGGCCAGCCGGTCCACTTGCTCAGCCCACTGGTGCCGTCGACCTATCTGCTGGTCAGCCTGGTCGGCATCGATCTCGCCGATCACCAGCGCTTCACGCTCGTGCCCGCGATCGCGGTCTGCACGGTGATGACGATCGTCGGCATGATCGCGCTCGCCTTCCCGTTCGTCGCCTGAGGTGAGCATCCCCGCAACCCGCCGCTACCGGAGATTTCGCATGGTCCGACCGCGTACACCGTTGATGCTGCTTCCCGCGATGGGCTGCGACGGGCAGCTCTGGGCGCGCCAGATCGTCGACCTCGCCGCCGTCGCACAAGTCGAGTTCGGCGACCTGTCGCAGGACGATACGTTGTCCGAAATGGCCGCGCGCGTCCTCGCCAGCGCACCACCGCGGTTCGCGGTCGCGGGCGTCAGCCTCGGCGGCTACGTCGCGATGGAGATGGTGCGGCAAGCCCCCGACCGGATCGAGCGGATCGCGCTGTTCGGCACGCGCGCGTCGATGGAGGTACGCCCGCGTACCGTCGTCGGCCAGGGCCTGCTCGCCACCGCGCCGCACGCCGACCCGCGCCTGACCGCGATCGTCGCCGGCCCCGCACAGGCGATGGCGGAACGCGTCGGCCAGACCGTCTTCGAACGCCAGCAACGCGCGCTGCTCGCCCGTCCCGACATCAGCGAGGCGATCGCCGCGATCCACGTCCCGACGCTGGTGGCGGTCGGCGACCGCGACCTGATCTGCACCCCCGACGACGCACGCGCGCTGAGTGCACGGATCGAGGGTTCGCGGTTTCACATGCTGCGCTCCTGCGGTCACCTCGCACCGATGGAGCGTCCCGGCGAAGTCACCGCACTGCTCCGCCAATGGCTGAAGACCGGCTGATCGATTAGGAGGGTCCTCTGCCAGGACCGTGCAGGCGCCGTTCGCTCGACGGTCGGCATGGACCCTGCTCTTCGATGAGATGCATCGTGACCTCGACCGACGACCAGCGTCCCGTATCGGCAACCCTGTGGTCGACCGGGCTCGAGCCCGCCATAGTCCCGCGCTCACGACAGGCGTTTCCCAGCTAGGCGCCGGCCTCCGCCGGGGAGGTGTGAACGGCGGGCTCCTGTGTAACTCCGGGATTGGAAGCTACTCGATCACCCAAGCCTCGCCGGCGACGGGCGTGCGGAAGCGGCTGATGGGAATGTGTTCGCGTAGCAGCGCCGCGCGGAGGTGATCGGGGGGTTCGTTGATCCCCTCTGACGTCAGCTCGAACGTGCCCCAGTGGACGCCGATCGCATAGGCTGCGCCGAGTTGTTCGAACGCGGTCACCGCCTGGTCCGGGCCGATGTGGTTGTCGGTCTCGTGTCCTGCGAAATGATACGCGCCGATCGGCAGGATCGCGAGGCGGACCGGGCCGGCTGCGCGCGCTTCGGTTGCCCAGCGCATGTCGCCCGGCCCGGTGTCGCCCGCGAAATATAGGTTCCCACCGGGCAGCGTTACCGTAAAGCCCGCCCAGAGCGTCTTGTCGCGGTCGCCGGGGTCGTATTCGCTCCAGTGGTGCGTGCGGTCGACGATCACGGCGATGCCGGGACGTAGCGTCACCCGGCCGCCCCAGTCGCGCGCGACCGCATGGATGCCGCTGCGCGCGAGGATCTGGTCGTTGCCGAGGCCGGTCACGATCAGTGGCTTGTCGCGGCGCCAGAGCCGTCTCATCGCGGTCATGTCGAGGTGGTCGCGGTGGTCGTGGCTGAGCAGGATCAGGTCGATCTTCGGCAGGTCTGCGAGACGCACGCCGGGTTCGCGGACTCGCTTCACGCCTACGAACTGGACCGGGGACGAGCGTTCGAGCCACATCGGATCGGTCAGGATGTTGAGCCCCTGGGTCTGCACCAGCACGGTCGAATGGCCGATCCAGGTGACGCGCAGCGTCTGGCCCTCGACACGGGCCGGGGGCCGCGTCGGGGTGACGGGGACTTCGGGCCAGCTGCGGTAAGGTGGCTTCACGAGATTGCGAAGCAGCGCGACCGGGCCCTGCTTCTGCTCGCCGGTGCTGCCCTGCACGCCGTCGGGGTTGAAGAAGCGCGTCCCGTTGAAGTGATTGCTCCGCGGAAAGGTCTTTGTCGACGGCGTCGCGCAGCCGGTGAGGAGCGCGAGAGCGAGCAGTATCGAGCGAGGGCGGATCATGGCGCGCTGACGACTATGTCACGCGATCATCAGGGTCCAGTCACGCGCGGAGGGCCATAGCGACCAACATGGATGATGATTTCGAAGTGCGCGGGTTGCATGAGCAACTGTCGGAGGAACGCGCAGCCAAGGGTGAGGCGTTCGACCAGCGAATCGCGCTGTTCACCGCGATCCTGGCGACGCTGGCGGCGGTGACCAGTTTCCTCGGCGGGCATACGCAGAACGAGGCGCTGCTCCACAAGAACGAGGCGGTGCTGATCAAGGCTCAAGCGTCGGATGCGTGGGGCTATTACCAGGCGGAGGATCTGAAGCGGCATATCGCGCAGATGGAGGTCGATCTCGCGCCGCCTGGGTTCGGTGCGACGCAGATGGCGACGCACCGGGCGGATATCGCGCGGTACAAGGCGCGCGGGACGGCACTGAAGCGGGAGGCGGAGACGCTCGATCGTCGCTCGGCGGCGGCGGACGGGGAGTCGGACGAGGCGTTGCGGCCGCATACGAAGCTGGCGCTGGCGGTGACCGCGATCCAGGTGGCGATCGCGCTGGCGTCGATTACGGCGCTGACCGGGCGGCGGTGGTTGTTGTGGGTCGCGGGGGCGGCTGCGCTGGTGGGCGCGTTGTTGGCTGGGCTGGCTTGGTTCTGATCCTCCCCTGCAAGGGGAGGTGGCGCGAAGCGACGGAGGGGTGATGCCCTATCGAGACCGCGTCACCCCTCCGTCATCGCTGCGCGCTGCCACCTCCCCTTGCGGGGGAGGATCGAGAGGTCAGATGTCTTGGACCAGGCGGCCGTACAGGTCGGGGCGGCGATCGCGGAAGAAGCCGAAGGCGGCGCGGTGGCGCTTGACGATATCGAGGTCGATCGTCGCGGTGATCACGCCCTCGTCGTCGCGACCTAGCTCGGCGAGGATGTCGCCGCGCTCGTCGGCGATGAAGCTGGTGCCGTAGAAGGTCTGGCCGTGCTCGACGCCGACGCGGTTGGCGGCGACGATCGGGACGACGTTCGAGACCGCGTGGCCGACCATGGCGCGCCGCCAGAGCCGCGCGGTGTCGAGCGAGGTGTCGTGCGGCTCGCTGCCGATCGCCGTCGGGTAGAAAAGCACTTCGGCGCCCATCAGCATCATCGCGCGTGCGGTTTCCGGATACCATTGGTCCCAGCAGACGCCGACGCCCAGTTTCCCGGCGGGGTGCGGCCAGACCTTGAAGCCGGTGTTGCCGGGGCGGAAGTAGAACTTCTCTTCATAGCCGGGGCCGTCGGGGATGTGGCTCTTGCGGTAGACGCCCTGCACGTTGCCGTCGGGGCCGATCATCGCGAGGCTGTTGTAATGATGCGGGCCGTCCGCCTCGAAGAAGCTGGTCGGGATCGTGACCTTGAGCGCCTCGGCGAGCGCCTGCATCGCGAGCACCGCCTTATGCTCGCCCACGGGTGCGGCGTTGGCGAAGAGGCCCTCGTCCTCGACGCGGCAGAAATACTCGCCCTCGAACAGTTCGGGCGGCAGGATCACCTGCGCGCCCTTTGCCGCGGCCTCGTGGACGAGGCGCGACACGTTGGCGATGTTGCGGTCGATGTTGGGCGTGAAGCCCAGCTGCAGCGCGGCGACGGTGATCTCGGTCATGGGCGCGCATATAAGAGAGCGGTTCGGGTTGTGCGAGCCTTTGGTGATCCGGTTCCCCCGCGGAGGCGGGGGTCCAGGATCTCGGGCGGTGTCGTTTGTGATCCTGGGCCCCCGCCTTCGCGGGGGAACGAGGGGGCGATTGACACTCCCCTGCCCTGTCCGACATGCGGCAGGGATGATCGATCATACGCTCCCCCCAAGTTGGCAGGCGCTCGCTGCCGAGTTCGACGCGCCGTACATGCGCGCGCTCGATGCGTTTCTGGAGGGCGAGCGGGCGGCGGGGGCTCGGGTGTTTCCGGAGGATGCGGACCGGTTTCGCGCGCTGGAGCTGACGCCGCTCGATCAGGTGCGGGTCGTGATCCTGGGGCAGGATCCGTATCATGGCGAGGGGCAGGCGCATGGGCTGAGCTTCTCGGTGCGGGAGGGGGTGCGGACGCCGCCTAGCCTGGTGAACATCTACAAGGAGCTGGAGGCGGATCTCGGGATTCCGCGGGCACGCCATGGCATGCTGGATCATTGGGCCGCACAAGGCGTGTTACTGCTCAACGCGGTGCTGAGCGTGCGGATGGGCGAGGCGGCGTCGCACCAGAAGCGCGGGTGGGAGCGGTTTACCGATGCGGTCATCGCGGCGGTGAACGCGCAGGACAAACCGGTCGTGTTCCTGCTGTGGGGGGCGTATGCGCAGAAGAAGGCGGCGTTCGTCGACGACGTTGCGAAGGGCGGGCGGCATCTGGTGATCCAGTCGGCGCATCCTTCGCCGCTGGCCGCGCGGACCGGGTTCTTCGGATCGCGGCCGTTCAGCCGGGCCAACGCCTTTCTCGAAACCCATGGGCGCGCGCCGATCGACTGGGCGCTGCCGGAGACTGACCGATGAGCGACGAATATGTCTATGACGAAGCGACCGGCGAGTGGGTTGCGGGCGGTGCGGCGACCGCGGTGGCGGCGGACGACGGTGCGGTCGTGGTGCGGGACTCCGTCGGCAACGTGCTGGCGGACGGCGACCAGGTGACGCTGATCAAGGACCTGACCGTGAAGGGTGCGGGGCAGACTCTCAAGCGCGGCACGCTGATCAAGTCGATCCGGCTGACCGGCGACGCGCAGGAGATCGACTGCCGGTACGAGGGGATCAAGGGACTGGTGCTGCGCGCGGAGTTCGTCCGGAAGCGGTAGGGCTTCGAAGCCGCGGTTGAGGGGGCGGCGCCAAAGGTCACGATAAAGTTACGCTCGGAAACGGCGCCGGCCAGGACCTTCATGGTCATCCTCACCCTCCTGGACGCGGAGCCTCTCGGGGTATTTCGGCGGGATCGTCGCCTTCGCGGCGGCGAGCTGCGCCTCGAACGTCTGGACGGACGGTGCGGAACCGGCTGACGCGGGACGGCGCCTGGCGACGGGTTCAGCGCGGATATCGGCGACTTCGAGCGCCATTACCAGCGCCTCGGGGGCCATCAGGCGGTGCGGTTCGGCGGGCATCGGCGGCGCGAGCGCGGCGAGCGTGGTATCGACCGGCGGTACCGGAATGGGCGCCGGCGCAGGCGACTGGCCGGGGGTGCGATAGCGATCGGGTTGGTGCGCCCGCAGGAGGAACATCAGCAGGCGATCGTTGAAGCGGACGCGCTGGCCGACGCGGTTGCCGTCGCGGTCGAACACCGGCTCGGGCGATCCGTTGATCGCGCGGTCGAAGGCGAGATCGACCAGCCGCAGCGACGCGGTCTGCACCGCCGCATCCCACGCCGCCGCGAACGCCGCGCCATCGGCCGCGCGGCGCAGGCGGTAGCAGGAGGTGGCCGACATGTTCACCTCGCGCGCGGCCTGCGTGACCGAACCGGTATCCGCGAGCACGCCGATGAACGCCTGCTGCGTCGCGACCGTCCAGCCATCGTGCCGCACCTTCCGGCGGACCGGCACCCAGTCATACTCGGCGAGGTCGAAGTCCTCGACCGTCGGGAGATGCTCCGCCTCGATGATGGTCATCGCGGTGGTCCGTGCGGTTGGCTCGGGAGTGGCCGGTTCGAGAGCGGGGGCGATGTCGGGCATGACATCGCGGCGAGCGCGCGTGCGCGTGGGTTTGGTCATGGCCGGAGCGGATCAGGCGGGCGGCGTGTAGGACAGCGTTTGCGCGGGCTGTTGGACTTTTTGTGGAGAGGGTGTGGCGCGGGGGCATCCTTCACGACAGCCGCGCATGGTTGACATTGGACAAGATATTGTCCATATTCCATTCATGCAGACCGTGACCTATTCCGAAGCGCGCGAGAACCTGAAGTCCGTGATCGACAAGGTCGCGGCGGACCGGGCCCCCGTGATGATTACGCGGCAACGCGGCGAGAATGTCGTGCTGATCTCGGCGAGCGAATGGGCCGGGATGGAGGAGACGCTCTATCTGTTGCGCTCGCCCAAGAACGCCGAACGGTTGCTGGAAGCGGTCCGTGGGTTCGAGACTAACGATGCAGAAGCAGTTCCTTTTCCGTGAACGTAGCCTTCTGGCCTACGGCTTGGGAGGACTATCGTCACTGGCAGGATCATGACGCGAAACTGGTCGACAAGTTGCACGTGCTGATCGAGGAATGCCGACGCCATCCCTTCAAAGGTACGGGCAAACCCGAACCGCTCGGCGGCAATCTGTCGGGCTGGTGGTCGCGCAGGATCAGCCACGAGCACCGACTCGTGTACCGCGTGACGGGAAGCGGCGATGCGCAGACGTTGCAGGTCGCGCAGTGCAGGTATCATTATTGATGTGCTTGTCGCGTACCCCGCAAATGCATAGGATCGGACATGGCACAGAATAGTGTAGACCTTCCTGACGAGCTGATGGCTTGGGCCGAGCGGCAAGTCGCCGAAGGTCGCTATGATAGTCTTGACGCCTATGTCGCTGATCTTGTTACGCGCAACATGGATGATGCTGGGAAACTAGCCCCGTCGAATGCTGCGATCGAGGACGGCCTTGCATCGAAACCGGCTGACGACTCGATGGCGGACATGACTGCGCGCCGAGATCGCGACGACGATACGCTTGGTGCCCTGCGCCGGTCCTGGGCTCAGGGTATCGGCAGTGGCCCTCCCGTCGACGGCAATTTCAATGCCGCAGATATCGCACGCCGCAGTGGCCGGTCTGGTGAGGCGGTTCGCAAGCACGGATGAAGATCCGTCGCCTCCCGCAGGCGATACGCGATGTCGACGACATATGGCTGTATATCGCACGGCACGATCCCGATGCGGCAACGCGACTGGTCGAGCGACTTGTCTCGAGTGTGGCTCGGTTAGCGGACTATCCAGAAAGTGGTTCGGCGCGGCCTGAGATCGGGACTGGCGCACGAAGCATTACGGTCGGCAATTATCTTGTGCTGTATCGAGTGGAGCGCGACAGCGTGGATATCGTGCGGGTCGTGCATGGCGCACAATATTCGCTTGGACTACTCCCATAATAGCTCACACCTGTTCAGCAGCCCTGATTCAAAACACAACGTATCCGATCGAAATTATCTAATTCGCATTTTCAAAATCCATTGCCCGCCGATACGAATCATGGGTTTATTGGCCAGATCTCTGCATGATGCATACGATAAGTGGCATACGGCCCCGTAAACGCTACCACGCTGCATGACGCGAGTTAGTATCAAATTGAATAGCTGATTCAGTAGCTTACAAACATGCGTTCGTAGGCGAAGATCTACTTTTCTTTCACTGTTAGTTTGCTTTTTCCTTCCAACTGGCATGATCTAAGTTGATGGATATTTCGATATATATAAGGTTAATGCCCTTAACACTTACATATGGTGTAATATCGCATGGGCGCTGGCCATAACGAAGAAAAATTCAAAGCCGCGATTTTACTGCGTAGTGAGTCGAAAATTTGGGCGGAAGCAAAGTCCGAGTGGGAGTTGCATCTTGTCTATGATGACCCATCCGAAAGAGCCTGTGAATGCGGCCATCAACCTATCATTCAGATATGCGTCATCAGAAATAAGGACAACAGTAACGAGGCCGAAGTAGGGAACGTATGCGTTCATCGTTTCATGAAACTAGCTTCTCAGCGAGTTTTGTCAGTTCTAAAAAGAATCCGATGGGATTTAAAAAAGTCTTTGAATCCTGCGGCCCTCGATCTTTTTGCACGTAGAGGCGTCATTTCGACGGAGGAGAAAGACGATTATCTCGATTATTGGCGAAAACGTACAAACCTAACCGACGAACAAAAAAATCAAAAGAACGACATTAACATCCGTGTCATCAAATATGCGGACGAAGAAGCTGCTCGACTAATCGCCAATTTCGCCAAGAATGGTTTGAAGCCGCGGTTATAATCACGGCTTCCCCGCCCTTCGCTTACTCTGCAGGCAGATAGATTTCGCTGCCCTTCTCACGGAATTTTTCGCTCATGTCCGCCATGCCTTTTTCGGCGTCGGCGTGGGAACCCTTGGCGAAAATCGCTCGGTTGGCGTCGGTTTGGTCGACGTCTGCGGCCAGGAACGTATCCGCCGGCGCGTTCTGCTTCGCTGCAAAGTCCCTCACCTCTTGCGTGATCTTCATCGAGCAGAATTTTGGGCCGCACATCGAGCAGAAGTGGGCGGTCTTGGCACCCTCGGCTGGCAACGTCTGGTCGTGGTAGGATTCCGCGGTGTCGGGGTCGAGGGAGAGGTTGAACTGGTCTCTCCAGCGGAACTCGAAGCGGGCGCGGGAGAGCGCGTCGTCACGCATCTGGGCGGCGGGGTGGCCCTTCGCTAGGTCGGCGGCGTGTGCGGCTAGTTTGTAGGTTACTACGCCCACTTTCACGTCGTCGCGGTCGGGGAGGCCTAGATGCTCCTTGGGCGTGACGTAGCAGAGCATCGCGGTGCCGTACCAGCCGATCATCGCGGCGCCGATGCCGCTGGTGATGTGGTCGTAGCCGGGGGCTATGTCCGTGGTGAGTGGCCCTAAAGTGTAGAAGGGCGCTTCGCCGCAGACTTCGAGTTGCTTGTCCATGTTCTCCTTGATCTTGTGCATCGGGACGTGGCCGGGGCCTTCGATCATGACCTGGACGTCGCTCTTCCACGCGCGGTGGGTGAGTTCGCCGAGCGTGTAGAGTTCGCTGAACTGCGCTTCGTCGTTGGCGTCGGCGATGCTGCCGGGGCGCAGGCCGTCGCCGAGGCTGTAGGCGATGTCGTACGCCTTCATGATCTCGGTGATCTCGTCGAAGCGCTCGTAGAGGAAGCTCTCCTTGTGGTGGCTGAGGCACCATTTCGCCATGATCGAGCCGCCGCGCGAGACGATGCCGGTGACGCGTTTCGCGGTCATCGGGATGTAGGCGAGGCGCACGCCGGCGTGGATCGTGAAATAATCGACGCCCTGTTCGGCCTGCTCGATGAGCGTGTCGCGGAAGATCTCCCAGGTGAGGTCCTCGGCGACGCCGCCGACCTTTTCGAGCGCCTGGTAGATGGGGACGGTGCCGATCGGGACCGGCGAGTTGCGGAGGATCCATTCGCGCGTGTCGTGGATGTTGCGGCCGGTGCTGAGGTCCATGACCGTGTCCGCGCCCCAGCGGATCGACCAGACGAGCTTGTCGACTTCGGCGGCGACGTTGCTGGCGACCGCGCTGTTGCCGATGTTGGCGTTGATCTTGACGAAGAAGTTGCGGCCGATCGCCATCGGTTCGGATTCGGGGTGGTTGATGTTGTTGGGGATGATCGCGCGGCCTCGGGCGATCTCGTCGCGGACGAATTCGGGGGTTACGAAGTCGGGGATCTGCGCGCCGAAGGATTCGCCGTCTCGCTTGTAATCCTTGAGCATCGCGCGGCCGAGGTTTTCGCGAGTGGCGACGTATTCCATTTCCGGGGTGATGATGCCGCGTCGCGCGTAGTGCATCTGGCTGACGTTGGCGCCGGCGCGCGCGCGGAGGGGGCGCTTGATGGTGGCGGGGAACTGGGGGACGCCGGAGTCTTTGTTGCCGCCCTGCGCTGCCGCTTGGGCGGTGCGGTCCGTGCCGAGCCGGCTGGCGGCAAGATAGCCGTTGTCTTCGGGGCGGAGTTCTCGGGCTTCGTAGGATTCCACGTCGCCTCGGGCTTCGATCCAGGCGCGGCGGAGTTGGGGGAGGCCGGCGTTGATGTCGATTTTCGCGCGGAGGTCTGTGTAGGGGCCGCTGGTGTCGTAGACGCGTAGCGGGGGTTCGCTGCAGCTTGGGTCTAGGACGATTTCGCGCATGGCGACGCGGACGTCGGGACTGGTCGGGACTGCTACGTGGATTTTCCGGGAGCCTCGGATCGGGCCGGTGGTTACGCCGATGTCTGCGGTCTTGGATTGCGTATCGATGGCCATGCGCTTGCTCCTACGGGTGTCGGAGCAAGGATTGCGGTTCTGTGGCGACCGCTCCCTCCCTCCGCCGGTATCAACCGGATCAGGTTCAGCGGGTCGAAGGCTCCTGCCTTCCTCTCAAGCGCGGATAAGCGCTCCCCCGGGGTGGGGTGAGCATAGGGGGGTTGGGTTGGGGTGCAATGGGGAATTTGGTGGTCGAGGTGCGGGGGCGAGACGTTTGGGCTTGGGGCTTGACCTTCGACTTCGCTCAGGGCGAACGGAGGGTGCCTCTTGCGATCCTCCCCCGCTAGGGGGAGGTGGCTGGCTCTTGCCAGACGGAGGGGGAGGTAAGGGAAACTTCTGTTGCGTGGCCCTCCCCCTCCGTCACCTTCGGTGCCACCTCCCCCTGGCGGGGGAGGATCGAGCACATAAAGAAAAGGCCGCTGCCCGGTTTGGGGCTGCGGCCTTTTCTGTCACTCCGCGCGCCGTCAGTCGTAGCTAAGATACGCCTTGTGGCGTGCTCTGCTGCGCTGGCCGGGCTTGGACGAGTCCTGCACCAGCTTGGTGCAGGCCGCCCTGTGCATTAAAATCTAAACGACACGGTGCCGCGCAGCGAGTGCCAGCGGAAGTTCTCGTCGCTGCGGCGGAAGGTGGTGCCAGCGGTGTTGGGGGCGAGGACGAACGGGTTGTTCGCGAGCAGGACCGGGCTGCCGGCGAGCGCGGTGCCGGCGGTGACCAAGACGCGGGCGTCGTCGTCCTTGTACTGGTGATAGGTGTATTCCATGCCGATCGAGATGTTCTTGGTCAGCTTCTGCTCGATGCCGCCGCCGCCGACATAACCCCAGCGCTTGTCCGAGCCGGTGGCTGCGAACGCGTTGGCGGTGTTGGTGGTGAAGAACAGGTTGTCGATCTTGGCATAGCCGGCGCCGCCGGTGGCGTAGAACAGCGTGTTGCGCGCGGCGAGACCGGCGCGGAGGCGGGCCGAGCCTTCCCACTTCAGCTTGCGCGCCATCGTGTAGCTGGCGGGCGTGGTCGAGAAGGCGGCGACGCTGTCGGTGATCTCGGACTTGCCGAATTCGCCGACGATGCCGACCACGAACGCGCCGCGCTGCACGTCGAAGCCTGCACGGCCGTAATACGACCAGCCGTCATCGTCGTTGCGGCAACCATAGGCGGGGACCGCGGTGCGGGCCGAGCCGTTGCAGAAGCCCGGCGAGAAGGCGTTGGCGCCGGTGATGGTGTTGACGCTGTCGCTGAAATTGCCGTCGTTGTTGCGGTCGAACAGGATCGACGAGCCGACGTCGTTGCCCTGGACGTCATAGCCGCCGGCCGCGCCGATATAGACGCCCGAGAACGGATTGCGGTCGCTGTCCGTCGTCATGTCCTGCGCGGCGGCCGGAACGGCAAAAATGCCCGCGGCGGCGAGACCGGCGAGCATGGTGAGCTTCGTTAGGTTTTTCATGGTCGTTCCCCAAACAAGGGTCGCGGTGCTCCCGTGCGCCGCGACCCCAGGTTTATGTTTTAGACGATCGTCGCGATCACGCGTTGGCGCCGCTGGTCCGCAGCGAGTCGAGACGGTTGTTCGTGCCGTTGGGGAAGAAGCCCCCGCCGATCTTTGCGGTGTTGGTCAGGTAGACGATGTTGTGCACCTGAGCGACCGAGCGGCTGTAGGCGAGGCCGTTGGCGTCGGTGGGCACGATGTTCGAGACGGTCGCATCGGTACCGGTGATGCCCTGATCGATATCGCTCGAGCCGTCGAGGCTGTCGCGTGCGTCGCTGATCTGGTTGGCGGCGGTGATGAGCGACGGGATCGGGTTCGGCGTCTGCAGACCCTTGCGGTACAGGATCGTGCGGATCAGGCCGGCGTGATACGCCTCTGCCGCGAGGATGCCGGCGGCCGCCTCGAGGTAGGTCCTGTTGCCGATCAGCGGTGCTGCGCCCTTGTACGCCGACACACCGACGTCCTCGAAGATGTACGCGCCGAGCAGGAAGCTGTTGTCGTCAGCATAGGGGTTGAACACACCCGTTGCGCCGATGACGCCAGCCGCGCGTGCGGCGGCCGTGAACGCGCCGGGAGCGGCAGCCGTGCCGACCGAGATGTCGATCGCTGGCTGCGCGACGGCAGCGTTGCCGAGTGCGCGACGCAGGAACGCGACGTGAGCGACTTCGTCGATCGCGATCTCGCGGGCGTATTCACGCACCACGGTATCCTGGAACGGCACCTGCGCACCGCCGGTGACAGCACCCTGCGTACCGATGCCGGTCAGCAGGTTGGCGTTCAGGCCGACGCCGAATGCCGCGAACGCGTAGAACTGCGCTTCGAGATATTCGAGGTTCAGCGCGACGTTGAGCACGTCGGCGTCGTTGAGTGCCGCAACAGGCGCCGGTCCCGGAGTCGGGGTCGGCGCGAGATCGGCATCGTCGCTGCCGCATGCCGAGAGAAGCGTGGCACCGCCGATTGCGAGCGCGGAACCGCCGGCAAAACGCAGGAAGTTACGGCGTTCGTTGCGCCGGCTGGCGATCGCGTCGAACATTTCGAGCTTGGTAGAGAGATCGGTCATTGGGTTAATCCCCTGAATAGCAAAGAAGAGCGTTGGGCGAGGCCGATGCGATCAGGCTGCCGCGATGCTCGTTCTGATGGTGCCGTTCATGCCGTTCGGGTAGAACCCGCCGGCCGATGCCGCACCGCTGTTGAGATAGACGATGTTGAGCACCTGGCTGGCCGAGCGGCTGTAGGCGACACCATCTGCGTCGAGGGGAACGATGTTCGACACGGTGACGGCGGCCTGCGTCGCCGACAGGTTGATCGGCGTCGCCTGATACGACGAGATGCCCTGATCGATGTCGTTGGTGCCGAAGATCGTCGTGTTGGCGCCACCGCCGTCGAGGCTGTCGCGAGCACGCGAGATCGCGTCGGCCGAGGTGCGCAGCGACGGGGTCGCGATGCCCTTGCCGTACAGCGTCGTGCGGACGATCGCAGCGTGATACGCCTCGACCGCGAGCAGGCCGGCAGCGGCTTCGAGATAAGCCTTGCTGGTGAGCAGCGGGGCGGCGCCCTTGTACGCGGTCACGCCGACGTCTTCGAAGATGAACGCTCCGAGCAGGAATGCTTCGTCCGAAGCATACGGATCGAACGCGGTGCCGGCGGGGACGAGGCCAGCAGCCTGTGCCGCGAGCGAGAAGGCGCTGGTCGGCGAGACGCTGACATCGATCACCGGCTGCGCGACGGCGGCCGAGGTGCCGAGCGCGGTGCGGAGGAACTTGACGTGTGCGATCTCGTCCTGCGCGATTTCACGCGCGTACTGGCGGACGATCGGATCGGTGAAGTTGACCTGGCGACCACCGCGGACCGCGCCCTGGGTGCCGGTGCCGGTGAGCAGGCTGTTGTCGAGGCCGGTGCCATAGGCGGCGTAGGAGTAGAACTGCGCCTCGAGATATTCGAGGTTGAGTGCGAAGTTCAGGACGTCCGCATCGGTGATCGTCTGTGCCGACGCCGAGCTGGAGAAGGACAGCGCGGTCGCACCGGCTGCGGTCATCGCAGCGGCGCCCAGCGCGGTCTTGAAGAATTCACGTCGCTCGCTGCGGCGTTCCACTCGCGCATCGAGGGCTTCGATCAGGTGCACGCTCTCGGTCATATCAGGGTCCTCCCCTTGCTGTTGCGGACGTCGAAATGCTCTGCGGCAGTCGCGCAACGGGGCATGCCCCGATCAGGTCGATTGCTCGAATCCCGCTCGTAACGCGCTCAATTACGGACATAAAAAAAGCCGTCCGTGGCGAGAAACGTACGCGGATGAATAATGGATGCACGGTTCAAGGGGGTGCGATGAAATAAATTTCACGACCCGGCAGAGAGGCTTACCTGCTTGCGATGATTGGGGTTTTGGTGGCGGCTGGATGCCGGCTTCACCTTTCCCTGGTCCTCCCGGAAAACGCCCGGCAGGCCCTCTTTTCTCTCCCTACCGGAGAGAGAGAAAAGGTAACGCGTTCGGCGGATCGGGCCGAGCCGGATCCGCCGAAATCGATAGCTTAGAACGTGTAGGTCAGGCCGAGGGCGTAGAGCCACTGGTCCGCATCACCGACGTCGGCGACGATCGGGGTGTTCTTATACTTGCCGAGCATGCGACCGTAGAGGACGCCTGCGCCGACGCCGAAGCCGTGGCGCAGATCGCCCGAGAGGCTCTGCACGACGAACAGCGAGGCGTTCGCGCGACGGAAGCCGCTGTCGTTGATGTCGTAGGTGCGCAGGCCGCTGTTCAGCGAGCCGATCGGCGTCACGGCGGCATAGGTGCGGCCGAAGCCCTTGCCGGCGTAATCCGCCGACACGCCGAGCGAGACGAGCGTGCGGACCGACAGCGGCGTGGTGTAGTTCACCTGCGGGGTGATGACGTAGCTGTCATAGGTGCCCGACACGTCGTGGACGTACGCGACGCGCGCGGTGATCGTGTCGTAGTCGCTGGTGATGACGCCGGTCTTGCCGATGCCGACATAGCCGCCGAGCTCATACGCGGTATCGATCTTGCCGAGTGCGCGGACCTGGCGGTTGTCGATGTCGCCGGTGCGATCGCGGCGGATGCCGCCGATGACGCCGACTTCGTAGTTGATGCCGACTTCGCCCGTGTTCGGGATCAGGTTAAAATAGAGCTGCGTGCCGCGGAGGAAGAAGTCATGCCCGCGCACCGTGCCGACGATGGCGCCGGCGGGGGTGAAGGAATTGCTGTCCGCACCTTCGTAATCGGGCATCGACACCGCACCGACCGCGATGGTGATACGGTTGTTGTCGCGCGGGTCCGTGATCGTTGGCGACGGGTTCGGATCGGTCTGGGCGAGCGCCGGGGTGGCGGTTGCCAGCACCGCGATTGCGGCAGACATGAGAAGGGTGAATGCGCGCAAGGAAATGCTCCGGAGAAAAAGGTTCCACGTCGCAACGCGGTAAAACCGTTTTCGGTCCGCTGCGATCGGTCAGAAGATGTAACGCATTTTTACCTGTTGCATTTCGGCATCACCGGCAAGCATGAACCGGGCGGCATCGAAACGCGGCGGGCCGAAGCGGACGGCGGCATTGCGCGAGAACCCATAGCCCTCGCGCGGGATGCCCGCGATCGTATCGAGCTTCGCATTGCTGTTCTCGTCATGGATGATCGCGAGCGCATAGCCTCGCTGCGGCAGGCCCGAAAAGCTGGTAGCGTGGATGCTGGCGGGCAGCGTCCGCGTCAGTGCCTTGGCATCGTCGACGCAGGCGGGGAAATTGTCGGGGTCCGCGGTGAGGCAGATCCGGATCATCCCCTTCGACGAGCGGAGATTGTCGACCTGGACGTCGAGCCGCGTGACGGGCGCGGTCGCCGACAGCATCGCCCATGTCGTTGCTGCCGCCACGACGAGCAGCCGCTTCCGCATGCGCGCCGGCAAGATCGCCGCGTTGCTTGTCGGTGCCGCAGAGCCGATCCCAAAAGCGGAAATAGAGGCCATAGATGCACCCGTGTCGTTCGTGATGTCGCCGATGATGGCTCGCCGTGATCAGCCAGCCGCCCCATGCGCCCCGCCACATGAACCGGAGAAAAACTTCCCCACGTCATGCGATGGGTTACCCCATAGCCGTCATGATCGTCAGTACCAGACCCGGTGCGTCGATGTTGATCGGAATCAACAGCACCCGTAGCGGAATTACCACAGCGCCGGTGATCGGCTCGATCGGATCGCCTTGATCAGGAGGTCGCGAGACGCCGTTGTAGGCGCGTGATCGTGTCGGACTCCCGCATGATGGAGTCGCGGATGGTCGTGCCCAGTTCGCCGGCCATGTCTGCGCGCATTGGGTACCCTAATCCACGACATCCCGCCTCTTTCGCCTGTGCGACACGCCTGCTACTCAGACAAATAATGAGAGCACGAGAGGGTGTCGTTATGGTCGAGCTGTGCCGCGGGGGCCAATCCCGCCGGAAATTCCTGACGGGTGTCGCGACCGGTGCTTTGACCGTGGGCTCCCTGTCGATCGGTCCGCAGGCGTTTGCGTTCGTGCCGCCAGAGGTGGTGCCGGCGACGGTGCCGACCGCGACATTGCAGGCGTTCGACCTGGCCGACGTCACGCTCGGCGAGGGACCGTTCCTGCATGCGCAGCGCAAGACCGAGGCGTATCTGCTCGCGCTGCAACCCGACCGGATGCTCCACAATTTCCGGGTGAATGCCGGGCTGGCACCGAAAGCACCGGTCTATGGCGGCTGGGAATCGGATCCGCTGTGGGCGGACATCAACTGCCACGGGCATACGCTGGGGCATTATCTGTCGGCGTGTGCGCTCGCCTATCGATCGACCGGCGACCGGCGGTTCAAGGTGCGGATCGACCATATCGCGCGCGAACTGGCGGCGTGCCAGGCGGCGTCGGGGACCGGGCTGGTCTGCGCGTTCCCAGACGGGCCGGCGCTGGTGGCGGCGCATCTGCGCGGCGATCCGATCACCGGCGTGCCGTGGTACACGCTGCACAAGGTGTATGCGGGCCTGCGCGATGCGACGTTGCTGGCGGACAGCGACACGGCGCGCGCGGTGCTGCTGCGGCTGGCGGACTGGGCGGTGGTCGCGAGCCGGCCGCTGAGCGATGCGCAGTTCGAGACCATGCTGGATACCGAGCATGGCGGCATGAACGAGGTGTTCGCCGACCTCTACACGATGACCGGGACCGCCGAGTATCGGACGATGGCGGAGCGGTTCTCGCACAAGGCGATCCTCGCGCCGCTGGCCAAGAGCCGCGACCATCTCGACGGGCTGCATGCCAATACGCAGGTGCCGAAGATCATCGGTTTCCAGCGGGTGTGGGAGGTGACGGGGAAGCCCGAATACCGCGAGGCGTCCGAATTCTTCTGGAAGACGGTGGCGCTGACGCGGTCGTTCGCCACCGGCGGGCACGGCGACAACGAGCATTTCTTTCCGGTCGCCGATTTCGCCGAGCATGTCCTGTCGGCGAAGGGATCGGAGACGTGTTGCCAGCACAACATGCTGAAGCTGACGCGGGCGCTGTTCCTGCACGATCCGCAGGCGGGCTATGCCGATTATTACGAGCGGACGCTGTATAACGGGATCCTCGCGTCGCAGGACCCGGACAGCGGCATGGCGACGTACTTCCAGGGTGCGCGGCCGGGCTACATGAAGCTGTACCACACGCCCGAGAACTCGTTCTGGTGCTGCACCGGCACGGGGATGGAAAACCACGTCAAATACCGCGACTCGATCTATTTCCACGACGACCGCGCGCTGTACGTGAATTTGTTCGTGCCCTCCGCCGTGCGGTGGAAGGACAAGGACGCGGTGCTGACGCAGGTGACGGCGTTCCCCGATGCGGCGACGACGACGCTGCGCTGGACGTTGAAGCGACCAGCCGAGCTGACGCTGAAGCTGCGTCATCCGGGGTGGAGCCGGACCGCGGTGGTGCTGGTGAACGGGGTCGAGGCGGTGCGGTCGACCAGTCCGGGGCGGTATCTGGAATTGGCGCGGGGGTGGCGCGACGGCGATACGGTGGAACTGCGGCTGGATATGCGCGCCGGGGTCGAGCGGTCGCCGGCGGCGCCGGAAATCGTCGCGTTCACTTACGGGCCGCTGGTGATGGCGGGCAGCTTCGGGCGCGAGGGGCTGGCGCCGGGATCGGACATCATCGTCAACGAGCGCAAATATGGCGAGTATAATGCCGCGCCGTTCACGCCGCCGACGCTGGCGGGCGATCCCGACACGATCGCGCAGAAGATGCGCGCGGGGGACCGGCCGCTGGAGTTCACGATCCTCGCGGCGGACCGGCAGCCGGTGCGGATGGTGCCGTATTTCCGCGTCGCGCATGAGCGCTATGCGACCTACTGGCCGATCGCGCCGGGATTGGCGTAGGTCGGGCGGTGTAGTCCCGACGCGTTCGATGCGGTTGCGATAGCCTCTATGCAGTGCGGCGAAACCTGATAGCCTCCCTCTTCAGAGCAGGACGACCTGCCAATACGGAGAGAGATGCATGGCACATCAAAACGCCGCGCGCGGGGATACCGGCACGAATACCAGCGCCGATTCCGGCAGGGATCACAAGAGCCTGATCTATGTGATCGCGGGGAGTATATTGGCGTTGGGGCTGGTGTTGATGGCGTTCTACGACCGGGCCGGCGATTCCATGCCGATCGCGTCGGTGGAGACTCCGGTGGTTACTGCGCAGAAATAGCGCCGGGACTTTGCGACGCCGCGGCTCGGTCGAAGATCAGGATCGGGGCGTCTCGGTAGGTGCCCGTGGTGCGAAGGCGGTAGCCTAGCCGTTCCGCGAGGCGGATCGAGGGGGCGTTAGCGGGGTCTATGATGCAGGTCGTCGCGGGGATGCGCGCGTCGGTCCAGGCGAGGATCGCCGCGAGCGCTTCGGAGGCGTAGCCTTTTCCTTGCGCATCGCCGGTCAGCGTCCAGCCTGTTTCTGGAGTTGCGTCGATCGAGGGGTCGATGGCTCTGCGTGCTTCGATGAGGCCGAGTTCGCCGATGAGGTGGCCTGTGGCGGTGTCGCGGGCGATCCAGCTGCCGTAGCCGAACAGCGACCATTGGCCGATCGAGCGGAGCAGGCGGATCCAGACGTCCTCTCGGGTGCGCGGCTGGCCGCCGATCATCGTGTAGACGCGCGGGTCGGTCCACATTGCGGCGCAGTCTTCGAGGTCGGTGGCGGCGTGGGCGCTCAGGGTTAGGCGGGCGGTGGTTAACGTGGGAGCGGATGTGGGCATTTCCACGGTCTACGGGTGATCTCGACGGAGGGGTATCCGTTGCAAAGCTTTCTCCCCTCCGTGGAAGGGAGGGGTCGGGGGTGGGTCGGCCCGCTTGAGCCACTCGCGTTCCGGTATGCGGAAGGCAGTCCACTCTTTAACCGCGCGTGTTCGAACTTGCGGAAGCCGACCCACCCCCAGCCCCTCCCTTCCAGGGAGGGGAGCAGATTGAGCTTCTCCTCTTCGTACGGTTCGCACGTTCGCACGTTCGCACGTTCGCACGTTCGCACGTTCGCACGCCGCGATGATCGTTCGTTTGATCCTCCCCCGCAAGGGGGAGGTGTCGCCGGAGGTGACGGAGGGGGAGGATGCGGAACAGAGGTTTCCCTTTCCTCCCCCTCCGTCTGGCAAAGTGCCAGCCACCTCCCCCTGGCGGGGGAGGATTGAGGTGAGCCCCTCCCCTGCCCCCCGCCCCCCGCCCCCCGCCCCCCGCCCCCGGCAACGCAGGTTGTCTTCGCGGGCGATTGGTTCGGAAAGGTTGTTTTCGAGGCTCTCGCTTTGCGCTAGTCGGAGGCATGGCATCGACGATCTCCTGCGACGTTGCGATCGTTGGCGCGGGTTTGGCCGGCGGGATGATCGCGCTGGCGCTCAAGGCCAAGCACCCCGCGCTCGACGTGCGACTGATCGACTCCGCGCCAGTCGTCGGCGGGAATCATCTCTGGTCGTTCTTCGGCAGCGACGTGGCGCAAGGCGATCGCTGGATTGTCGCGCCGCTCGTGGTGCATGCGTGGCGCGGATATGACGTGCGCTTCCCGGCGCATCAGCGGACGATCGACGCGACCTATTATTCGATCGAGAGCACGCGGCTCGACCGCGAAGTGCGTCGCGCGCTGCCGCCGCATGCCTTGATGCTTGGGCGGAAGGTGTCGGGGGCTAGTGCGACCGCGGTGGTGCTGGCGGATGGCGACCGGATCGAGGCGACCGGCGTGATCGACGCGCGGGGGGCGGGCGATCTTTCGCTGCTCGATCTCGCCTGGCAGAAGTTTCTCGGGCGCGAACTGGCGTTGCGCGTGCCGCACGAAAGCCCGCGGCCGATGGTGATGGATGCCACCATTCCGCAGATCGACGGGTATCGGTTCGTCTATTGCCTGCCGTTCTCGGCGGACCGGATGTTCGTCGAGGACACCTATTATAGCGACACGCCCGATCTGGATGTGCCGGTGCTGGGCGCGCGGATCGACGCGTATGTCACGGCGCGCGGCTGGGACGTGGAGCGCGTCGTGCGCGAGGAGTCGGGCGTGTTGCCGGTCGCGATGGGGGGCGATTTCGAGGCGTATTGGCGGTCGGGTGGTGCTCGGGTGGCCAAGGCCGGCATGCGCGCGGGGATGTTTCATCCGACCACCGGCTATTCGCTGCCCGACGCGGTGCGGACCGCTTCGATGCTCGCCGGCCTCGGCGATTTCTCGGGCGCGAAACTCCACGATGCGACGCATGCGATGGCGCGCGCGACCTGGAAAAGCCGCGGCTTCTACCGGATGCTCGACACGATGTTGTTCCGCGCCGCCGAACCGGAGGAACGCTACCGTATCCTCGAGCGCTTCTACCGCCTCTCCCCCTCGCTTATCGGCCGTTTCTACGCCGGCCGCTCGACGCTTTCCGACAAGGCGCGCGTTCTGACCGGCAAGCCCCCCGTCCCCATCGTGCGCGCCGTCCGCGCCATCGCAGGCAGTATGTCATCATGAAGACCGCAATAGTCATCGGCGCAGGTTTCGGCGGGCTGGCGCTCGCGATCCGGCTGCAATCCGCGGGCGTGCAGACGACGATCGTCGAGAGCCGCGACAAGCCGGGTGGGCGCGGGTATTTCTGGGAGCGCGACGGCTTCACGTTCGATGCGGGGCCGACGGTCATCACCGACCCGGATTGTCTGCGCGAATTGTGGGCGCTGACCGGGCGCGACATGAGCGAGGACGTGACGCTCGATCCGGTGCTGCCGTTCTACCGGTTGAACTGGCCCGATGGGACGAATTTCGACTACACCAACGACGACGTGCAGATGCGCGCCGAGATCGAGAAGCTGCATCCCGGCGACTGGGCAGGATACGAGAAGTTCCTGCAATATTCGGCGGGGGTGTTTCACGAGGGCTATGAGAAGCTCGGCCATGTCGCGTTCCTCGACTTCGGGTCGATGATCAAGGCGGCACCGGCGCTGGCGAAGTATCAGGCGTGGCGGTCGGTCTATTCGATCGTGTCGAGCTTCGTGAAGTCGGAGAAGCTGCGCGAGGCGTTGAGCTTCCATACGCTGCTGGTCGGCGGCAATCCGATGACGACGAGCGCGATCTATGCGCTGATCCACAAGCTGGAGCGCGATGGCGGGGTGTGGTTCGCGCGTGGCGGGACCAATCGACTGGTGGCGGCGCTGGTGACGCAGTTCGAGCGGCTGGGCGGCGTGCTGCGGCTCGACGATCCGGTGACGTCGATCGAGACTTTGGGCGACCGCGCGACCGGCGTGACGACGGCGAGCGGCTGGTCGGGTCAGGCTGATGCGATCGCGGCGAACAGCGACATCATGCACACGTATCGCGACCTGCTGGCGACGTCGCGGAGTGCGAAGCGCAAGACGGGGTCGCTCGAGCGGAAGAAATATTCGCCGTCGCTGTTCGTGGTGCATTTCGGGATCAAGGGCACGTGGCCGGGCATCCCGCACCACATGATCCTGTTCGGGCCGCGTTATAAGGGGCTGCTCGAGGACATTTACGACCACGGCGTGCTGTCGGAAGATTTCTCGCTGTACCTGCATCATCCGACCGTGACCGATCCGTCGCTGGCGCCGGAGGGGCATTCGACCTTCTATGCGCTGGCGCCGGTGCCGCATCTCGGGAAATTCCCGGTCGACTGGGACGAGATCGCGCCGATTTTGGAGAAGCGCATCCTCGACGAGATCGGGCGGCGGTTGATCCCGGACATCCATGAGCGGATCGTGACGAAGTTCTCGTATGCGCCGAAGGATTTCGCGGAGGATCTGAATGCGCATCTGGGTAGCGCGTTCTCGCTGGAGCCGGTGCTGACGCAGAGTGCGTATTTCCGGGTGCACAACCGCGACGAGCATATTCCGAATTTGTACTTTGTGGGTGCTGGGACTCATCCGGGGGCGGGCATTCCTGGGGTCGTCGGGAGTGCGAAGGCTACGGCTCGGTTGATGCTGGAAGGCGAGAAGTAAGGTTTGTTCACGCGGAGGCGCGGAGACGCGGAGATGTCGCGCTTGTCGCTTAGCGAGCGTGTCTCCAACGATTTGCGGAACTTGCGTGAAGACAGCGCGAACGCTGTCCGGAACGCAACACCTCCGCGTCTCCGCGTCTCCGCGTGAACCCATTCTTTCCTTGCGGCACCCCGCGCGCTTCCCCTAGCGAGGCGGGATGAAGAGACTTGCTGTGTATTGCGGGTCGGCGACGCCGGCTGATCCCACCTATATCGAAGGCGCTCGCTCGCTGGGGCTGGCTTTTGCCGAGCGGGGGATTGGCCTCGTTTATGGCGGCGGGCGGACCGGGCTGATGGGTGCGATCGCGGATGGGGCGCTTGAGGGCGGCGGCGAGGTTATCGGGGTTATTCCTCAGGCGCTGGTCGATGCGGAGGTTGCGCATCGGGGGCTTACCGAGCTGCACGTTGTCAGCGGCATGCATCAGCGCAAGCAGATGTTCACCGATCTTTCCAACGGGTTCGTGACGATCCCGGGCGGGACCGGGACGATGGATGAGCTGTGGGAGGCGTTGAGCTGGGCGCAGCTTGGGTATCATGCGGATCCGGTCGGGTTGCTGAATACCGCGGGCTATTACGATCACCTGATCGCGTTCTGGGAGAAGATGGGCGAGGTTGGCTTCCTGCGGCCGCAGCACCGGGATCTGCTGATCGTGGCGGATACGCTCGATGTGCTGCTCGACCGGATGGCGGACCATGTGCCGACGCAGCCGATTGTGCGGATGAACGCGTCGGATTTGTGAGGTTGACGGCTCACTCCAGCACCTGCCGCCATCCCAATGTTCGCCGCCACCCCGGCGAAGGCCGGGGCCCAGTTGGGAAGGTTGCAGTAACGACGCGCAGCGCCAGCCAATTGATGTCCCCTAACTGGGCCCCGGCCTTCGCCGGGGTGGCGGCTGTAATAATGGTGGCGTGCGAGCTGATGTCGTGATCCATCCCCTGCCCTCACGCGAGGCGATCGTTGCTACCGCGCATGAGTCGATCTCGCGTGGGTCGAAGAGTTTTGCGGCGGCCAGCCTGTTGTTCGACAAGCCGACGCGGGAGCGGGCTTGGCTATTGTATGCGTGGTGCCGGCGGTGCGACGATATCGCGGATGGGCAAGATCATGGCCACGGGATGACCGTGGTCGAGGACGCCCCGGCTCGGTTGGCCGCGCTGTCGGCTATGACCGAGCAGGCGCTAGCGGGCGAAGTCGTCGGCGAGCCGGCGTTCGATGCGTTGCGGATTTTCGCGGCCGAAACGCGCCTGCCGAAGCGGTTCGCGCGCGACCTGATCGAGGGATTCGCGCTGGATGCGCGCGAGTGGCGGCCGCGGTCGGAGAACGACCTCTACAAATATTGCTACCATGTCGCGGGCGTCGTCGGGTGCATGATGGCGATTGCGATGGGCGTCGATCCCGAGGACGAGGATACGCTCGACCGTGCGTGCGACCTGGGGATGGCGTTCCAGCTCGCCAATATCGCGCGCGATGTCGAGGAGGATGACCGGGTCGGGCGGTGTTACCTGCCCGAGGAGTGGCTGGTCGAGATGGACTTTCCGCCCGGGCAGCACATGAAGCCGCCGTTCCGGTCTCGGCTGGCAGTGTTGACGAAGCGGATGGCGGATCGGGCGGCGGCGTTCGAGGCTAGTGCGCGGGAGGGGACGCCGGCGCTGTCGTTCCGTTCGGCTTGGGCGGTGCTGTCGGCGGCGGGGATTTATGGGGCGATCGGGCGGACCGTGGCGGCTCGGGGTGAGCATGCGTGGGATCACCGGGTGACGACGTCGGGGATGCAGAAGCTGGGGTTTATCGTGACCGCGGCGCGGGAGGCTGCACAGCGGGACACGCTGTATCCGCGGACAGCGCGGGATGCACGGTTGTGGACGCGGCCTAGGTAATCATCGACGGTAGTTTGTTCTCCCGCGAAGGCGGGAGCCCAGTCTGGGTCCCCGCCTTCGCGGGGAAACAGTCTAGCCCTGTGGCTTAGCCTTGCCGGTCTTGGCCATCAATTGGCCTTGCGCACGGCAATTTGCACCGATCATCGGATACGGAACGTCGGTGTTCTGTGCCAATTGATCGGGCAGTGCCGCGCGGCATTGCGCCATCGTCTCGTACCGCGCCGGGATCACCCGCGCCTCGGTGCAGTTCACGTTGCCGTCACCGCAGCCCATGATGGCCATGACGTAGAACAGCGGTTCCATTTCATTCTCCAGTGGCTCGCGGTGGCCGACATCGGACACGATAACAAAAGCGACGAAGTGGCAGGATTGTTCCCCCAACTGCTTTCGCCGGGGCTTGACTGCGCCTACATCGCATCGATCCATGCCCCCTGACACGTACACCTCCACCCGCGCGGACCAGCCCCTGCTGCCGACGCTCCGCCGCTTCCTGCCGTTCCTGTGGCCGGCGGGGCAGCCCAAGCTGAAGGCGCGGATCGTCGTCGCGATGTTGCTGGTGATCGCGTCGAAGCTGATCCAGGTTTTCGGCGCGGCGTTCACGCTGAAATATGCGGTCGACCGGATGGCGGGGAACGACCGTACCGCGCTGACGCTCGTCGTGCTGCTGGTGGTCGGGTATGCGGCGTCGCGGTTCGGGACGACGTTGTTCGACAATCTGCGCAACGCGGTGTTCGAGCGCGTCGGGCAGGACGCGTCGCGGCGGCTGGCGGCGCAGGTGTTCCGCCATTTGCATGCGCTGAGCCTCGATTTCCACCTGTCCAGGCGGACGGGCGCGGTCACCAAGGTGGTCGAGCGCGGCACCAAGAGCATCGACACGATGCTGTATTTCCTGCTGTTCAACATCGCGCCGACCGTGTTCGAACTGGTGCTGGTGCTCGGGCTGTTCTCGACCAAGTTCGGCTGGCCACTGGTCGTCGCGACCGTCGTGATGGTGGTTGGCTATATCCTTTTCACGCGGATGGTGACCGACTGGCGCAATGCGCTGCGCGCGCGGATGAACGACCTCGATACCGGAGCGGTCGCGCATGCGGTGGATTCGCTGCTGAACTTCGAGACGGTGAAGTATTTCGGCGCGGAGGAGCGTGAGGCGAAGCGCTACGACAGCGCGATCACGGCCTATTCCGAGGCGGCGGTGAAAAGCGAGAATTCGCTTGCGTGGCTGAACCTCGGCCAGGCGCTGATCACCAACGTGATGCTGGCGGGCGGCATGGGGTTCGTCGTGTGGCGGTGGAGCCGCGGCGAGGCGTCGGCGGGCGACGTGGTGTTCGTATCGACGCTGCTGGCGCAGCTGTTCCGGCCGCTCGACCTGCTGGGTATGGTGTATCGCACGATCCGGCAGGGCGCGCTCGACATGGCGGCGATGTTCGACCTGATCGATACGCCGGCCACGGTCGTCGATGCGCTGGGTGCGCCGGCACTGGCGGTGAGCGCGGGGCATGTGCGGTTCGAGGGGGTGTCGTTCGGGTATGACGTTGGGCGGCCGATCTTGCGCGATCTGGAGCTGGACGTGCCGGCGGGGTCCACTTTGGCTGTCGTTGGACCGTCGGGGGCGGGGAAGTCGACGCTCGCGCGGTTGCTGTACCGGTTCTACGACCTGACGGGCGGGCGGATTACCGTCGACGGGCAGGATATCTCGGAAGTTCGGCAAGCTTCGTTGCGCGCCGCGATCGGGATCGTGCCGCAGGATACGGTGCTGTTCAACGACACGATCGGGTACAACATCGCCTATGGCCGCGAGGGTGCGGAGATGCCCGAGGTCGAGGTTGCTGCCAAGGGCGCGGCAATTGCCGACTTCATCGAGCGCCAGCCGCTGGGGTATGAGACGCGCGTCGGCGAGCGTGGATTGAAGCTGTCGGGTGGCGAGAAACAGCGCGTGGCGATCGCGCGGACACTGCTCAAGAACCCGCCGATCCTGATCCTGGACGAGGCGACGTCGGCGCTGGATAGCCGGACCGAGGCGGAAATTCTCGATACGCTGGAGGCGATCGAGCGCGGGCGCACGACGATCGTGATCGCGCACCGGCTGTCCACGGTAGTGCATGCGGACCAGATCGTCGTGCTCGAGGCGGGGCGGATCGTCGAGCAGGGGACGCATGCGGACTTGCTACGGCGGGGCGGCGTGTATGCGGAGATGTGGAACCGGCAGGCGCAGGAGCGGGCTGGCGATGATGATGGGGCGTTGGCGGCGGAATAGCGATCGATTGTATTCCAGGCCGCATTTTGATAATTGAAGGTGGCGTTCCTACATTGTTCTTTGTAAAAGCTTGCCGTACTCATCGATGGGAAGAGCAGTTGCCTAACTATTCGCCCGCAGCCGTCGCAAATGCCTTCGCAGATCTTGCAGGGCATGTGATGCCGCAGATGAAGCTGCAAAAGCTGACGTATATCGCCGATGGCTGGAACCTGGCGATCGCCGGTGTGCCGTTGGTCGATGCGCAACCCGAAGCGTGGGACAACGGCCCGGTGTTCCGTTCGATCTGGAACCGCCTGAGGGATCTCGGCAGCGCAAGGGGCAAGATTCGCGACTATGACGGATCGACTCCAACCGCGGCTTTGACCGATGAGGAGCGCGCCGTGATCCAGCATGTGTGGAACAAATACGGCCTGAAAAGCGCGCGCGAACTGTCCGATTTGACGCATCAGCCGAATACGCCCTGGTCTCGTGCCTATTATGATCGGGGTCGCAACGCGGTGATCCCGAACGAAGATATTCGAGCGCATTATCTGGCGCTGGCTCAGGCTGGTCGGGTTCCAGCCTGATAGTGGCAACCGATCCTCCGGAGTCTCCGCGTTCGGCGACGGAACGGGCATCGCTTGAGGATATCGACCGGGCGCCTGTAAGTCTGCCGGTTACCGAACCGGTCGATTACAGGGGCGAGCTGGAAACCTTACGCGAGCGCTTCAACGAGGTCACGGCGGACAAGGACAGGATCCAGCAGGACTTTGAAGAATTGCGCCGGGGCAGCAGCACGATTGCCGAACTCGACAAGCTGATCGCGCCTTCGGCGAAGAAGGCATTCACGTATATGTCGGTCTATTCCGGCGGTGCCTTCGCGTTGCTGGTGCTGGACGGGAGCCACTGGCAGAGCTTCGATCTCGATGAAAGCGTGCTCGATCTACTGGTCGGCAGTACTGCCGTCACGGTCTTGGGCCTTGTCGGCATGGTTCTGACGGGCATTTTTGTCGGTGCCCGCAAAGCCATCAGCAAGACTGAATAACGGCGTCTGCGATGGGCGAGTCTACCCGCAGGTGAGGCGGACCTGCTTGGCGGGTTTGTCGAAGACGATCGATGAGCAGCGATCGAGCAGGTCGGCACCTATCGTCAGGCGATCGCGTTTGAAATCACGCTTGCCCTTGGCGACGACGACGATCTCGTCGGGGTCGGGTGGTGGCGCGTCGGCGTCGGGGATCGCGGCGGCGCTGCCAACGTCGGTGGTGCGGACGCCGAGCGACGATAGCGCGAGCGGGCCGACGAGGAGCGGGGTGGCGAGCGTCATCGTGCGGACGGGTCGGGCGATACCGAAGGCGATCTCGACCGAAGCGGTGAGGCCGGCCAGCGTGCCGCGCTGCGCCTGCGCGATCAGCGTGGCGGCGTTGGCGGTGACGGTCGTGCGTGGATGATAGGGATCGAAGCGAACCCGGATCGGCTGGCCGCCGATCGTGATCTGCGCGAAAGTCCCGGAGAGCTTCCCCAACAGGCCGCCGCCGTCGACCATCGGCAACGCGACGGTCCGCTCTCCCGCGCGCGGCGCGTTCAGGAGGATGCGTACGACGGGTTCGGGCAGCGACGCCGGGCCGATGCTGCCGTCGCCGACATCGGCATAGGGCCGCCCGACCCAGCGGGGGTCCGCAGCCTTTCCCTTGGCCTCGTGCTTGCGGCTTGGAAAGCCGATCCGCCGCTTCACCGCATTGGTCCCGAACGTCATCGGGCGGACCGTCGTCGCCTGCATCGCGCCTTGCCCGCCGACCGAATAGCCGAGTCCCAGCGCACCGCCCTTCAACGCAAGTCGCTCGGCGACCGCGGTCGTGACGAAGACCAGGCCGGGCGCGGCGGGGTCGACGCGCAGCGTGACGGGCTTGCCGTCGATCGTTGCGGCGATCATCCCGCCGACCGGTACGTCGCGGATGGCCGTGACCGTGTCGCCGGCTAGCGCGACGCTGCTCACGAGGACCGATGCCGCCACGCTGGTTCTCAGGATATTGGTGATCATCGTGAGGTCTCCGGCGTCAGGCGCCGCGATCTTGCCGCGTCATATCGTATTCGCAACGAATTTATGATCGGTAATGATTGGATAACCAATGCAGGCTCGCCCCTCGACGGGCGACTGCGCGACGCCTAGATCGCATGGCAATGGCACTCGACCCTCTTCCCGATCTCCAGCGCATCTTCGGCTTTCCTGATTTTCGTGGGGTGCAGCGCGATGTCGTCGACCGGGTGCTCGCGGGGCAGCGGACGCTGGCTGTCATGCCGACGGGGGCGGGGAAGTCGCTGTGTTACCAGTTGCCGGCAACGATGCTGGAGGGGACGTGCGTGGTCGTGTCGCCGCTGATCGCGCTGATGCATGACCAGTTGCGGGCCGCCACTGCTGTTGGGATCAAGGCGGCTACGCTGACGTCGGTCGATACCAATCGCGAGGAGACGATCGCGCGGTTTCGGGCGGGCGATCTGGACCTGCTGTATGTTGCGCCGGAGCGGGCTTCGAACGAGAGTTTTCGGAACCTGCTAAGCCAGGCCAAACTCAGCCTCTTTGCGATCGACGAGGCGCATTGCGTCAGCGAGTGGGGGCATGATTTCCGGCCGGACTACCGGTTGCTGCGGCCTCTGCTCGACAGCTTTCCGGATGTGCCGCGCCTCGCGCTGACGGCAACCGCGGACGCGCATACGCGGGCGGATATCCTCGAGCAGCTGGGGATTTCGCAGGAGGGGCTCATCGTGTCGGGGTTCGACCGGCCGAACATCCGCTATGCGATTTCGGGGCGCGACAACGTCAACCGGCAGATCGCGGATATCCTGGAGAAGATACCGGGGCCGGGGATCGTCTATGCGCAGACGCGCGCGGCGACCGAGAAGTTGGCGGAGGCGCTGGGGCGGAGCGGGCGGCCGACGCGGGCCTATCATGCGGGGCTCGATCCGCAGGTGCGTGCGAAGAACCAAGCCGATTTCGTCGCGAGCGAGGACATGGTGATCTGCGCCACGGTCGCGTTCGGGATGGGGATCGACAAGCCCGACGTGCGGTTCGTGGCGCATGCCGGGCTGCCGAAATCGATCGAGGCCTATTATCAGGAAACCGGGCGCGCGGGGCGTGATGGCGACCCGGCGATCGCGCATCTGTTCTGGGGTGCGGAAGATTTCGCGCGCGCTCGGCAGCGGATTGGCGAGGTGGAGCCCGAGCGGCAGGCGGGCGAGCGGCAGCGGCTGACCGCGATGGGCGGGCTGGTCGAGACGGCCGGGTGTCGGCGGCGGATTCTGCTCAAGTATTTCGGCGAGGAGCGGCTCGAGGATTGCGGGAATTGCGACAATTGCCTCGGCAACGTCGATGCGGTGGATGCGACGGAGACCGCGCGGAAATTCCTGTCGGCGGTGTTCCGGACCGGGCAGATGTACGGTGTGGGGTATATCGAGGGCATCCTGACGGGCGTGTCCAGCGAGCGCAGCCTGATGAACGGGCACGAGGCGCTGTCGGTGTACGGGATCGTCGAGGGCGACGAGGTGGCGTTGCTGAAGCCTGTGTCGCGGGCGCTGATGCTGAAGGATGCGTTGCGCACCAATCCTCATGGGGGCCTCGAGTTCGGACCGGCGGCGAAGGCTATCCTCAAGGGCGAGGCGGCGGTGTCGATCGTCGTTCCGCCCAAGCGCGAGCGGCGGCGCAAGGGTGCAGTTGGCGCTGTGCCGAACCCCGTGGACGATCCGCTGTTCGAGGCGTTGCGCGTGCGGCGGCGCGATCTGGCGAAGGAAGCGGGCGTTCCACCGTATGTCATCTTCCACGATTCGGTGTTGCGTGACATTGCGCGGCAGCGGCCGGCGTCGCGTGCCGAGTTGAGCCTGTTATCAGGCATTGGCGCGCGCAAGCTCGACGCCTATGGGGATGCCTTCCTCCAGGTCATCCGCGAGTCCGCATGATACGGCAAATAAACGAAAGTATTTCGGTCGCGCCACAGATCGCGGTCGAGCAGGTCGCGGAGATCGCCGCGGCGGGGTTCAAGACGATCGTCAACAACCGACCGGACGACGAGGATGCGGGGCAGCCTTCGGGTGATGCGATCCGCGCCGCGGCGGAAGCGGCCGGGCTGAAATACGTCTCGATCCCGGTGACGCATGCGGGGTTCTCGCATCCGCAGATCGACGCGATGACGCAGGCGCTGACGGATTCGGACGGGCCCGTGCTGGCCTATTGCCGGTCGGGGACGCGGAGTTGCAATTTGTGGGCGCTGGCGGCGGCGAAGGCGGGGCGCAACCCGAACCTGTTGCTCGCGCAGGCCGAGGACGCCGGATATGACCTGCGCGGAATCCGACCGATGCTGGACGCGCTCGCAGGGCCGCGATGACGCCTGCCATCGTCGGCGGCATCGTGGCCGTCGTTGTGCTGCTGCTCGCCGCCTTGGGATGGGTAGTCGTGCGGATGCGGCGGGTCGTGAAGATCGAGACTCCGGAAGAGGCGGCGGACGCGGCGCAGGCGCAGCTTCGCGGGTTTGCGGTGGCTGGCGCTGTCGTCGGCGCGGACGGGCAGGGCGCGCTGGCGATCGCGGATGACGGGCGGGTTGCTGCGGTGAAGCGGATCGGCAAGACCCTGACGGTGCGCGAGGTATCGTGGCGGACGGTGCGCGCGACGCACGAGGGGATATTGGTCGAGACCGGGGACAAGGCGCTGGGCGCGGTGATGCTCGCGCAGGTCGACGTCCTCGATATCCGCAGGTTGGCGCCGAAGAGCGTGCGGGTCTAGCGAGCCATACGCGCCGCGGTCATTCTGCGGCAGCGGTCCTGACGCTTGCGGAACGTTTCTCGTTTCGACGCGTCGCCGCAGTAGATGAGAAGATGGGTCGCCAAGCGCTGGGTGAAAGTCACCGGCATCGTCGTCGTGGCCGTGATGGCTACGGTCATAATCGGGCTCGCCGTGTTCCCCTGGGGATCGCTGAAAGGCGTGATCGAGCGGCAGCTGACCGCGCGCTTTGGCCGGCCGGTGACGATCGGCGGGATCGAGCGCGTCGACGGGTTCGGTTTCTCGCCGACGATCCGCATCACGCAGGTGCGCATTCCGCAGGCGGCATGGGCCGGCAGCGGCGATTTCGTGCGGTTGCGCGAGGCGGAGGCGACGTTCTCCGCGCTATCGCTGTTGAAGGGCGGGTTCGGGCCGCGCGACGTGAAGGCGTCCGGACTGTACCTGGCGCTGGTGCGTGACAAGCAGGGGCGGACCAACTGGGATCGGCCGGGCAAGGCCAAGAGCGGCGGCAGTTCGAACGACCTGCAGGGTCTCGTCATCCGCGACAGCGTGATCTCGTACCGCGATGCCAAGCAGGGGCGGCAAGTCACCGCGCAGTTCTCGTCCGATCCGGTTGCGGGCATCCGCGCGAATGGCACCGGCACCGTGCGTGGTGCGGCGGTGCGGATCGCGGTCTCAGGGCCGTCGATCGAGCGATCGCAGGGCAAGCCTTGGCCGTTCACCGCGTCGATCGACGGGGACAGACTGTCGATATCGGCGAAGGGCGTGATGGACCGGCCGCTCGATACCGATGCGATGACACTCGACGTGACGGCGCGCGCGACCGACCTGAAGCTGATCGACGCGGTGATCGAGGCAGGGCTGTTCCGGACGCAGCCGGTGTCGTTCAGCGCGCACGTCCGCCACGATGCGCCGAAATGGACCATCACGCAGCTGAAGGGCGTGGTCGGGCGGTCGGATTTCGCAGGACATGTGACGGTCGACAAGCGGGACGGGCGGAGCAAGGTGAACGGCGACATCGTCTCGCGCCAGTTCGACTTCGCGGACCTGTCGTCGGACGAGGCGCAGGCCAAGGGCGCTGCGCTTGAGCGAGCGATCGGGCCGAGGCTGGTGCCGAATACGCGGATCGACATAGGCAAGATCGACAGCACCGATGCCGAGTTCGGGTTCCGCATCCAGCATATCGTCGCCGCGAAGGGCAAGTCGCCGATCGTGTCGGCCAAGGGGACGATCGCGATCGATCACCAGCTGCTGACGCTGGACCAGCTCGTCGCGAGGCTGCCGCAGGGGACCGTTACCGGCAAGGTCACGGTCGACCAGCGAGGCGATCGCAAGACGCCGACCGTCGCGATCGACCTGCGGTTGCGGGGTAGCAGCGTACAGGCGCTGGCGGGCGGGCGCGGCGATTTCAGCGGGAACGTGAGTGCGCGGGTGCGGCTGAAGGGGCCGGGCGAGACGATCCGGGCTGCGGTCGGGAACGCCGATGGAAGCATCGGGTTCGTCGCGCGGGACGGGCAGTTGCCGCAGGGGATCGCGGCCGCGCTGGGGTTCGATGCGGCGCGCGCGTTGCTGGCGAAAGATGGCGAGCGCGCCGGGCTGCGCTGCGTGGTGGTGAAACTCGACGTGACGCGGGGGCGCGGGCGCGCCGATCCGATGATCGTCGATACCACCGCCAGCCAGTTGCGCGGGCAGGGGAGCGTAGTGTTTCCGTCCGAAGCGCTCAACATTCGGCTGAGTGGCGCGCCGAAGCAGAATGCGTTGCTCCAACTGCCGGGGTCGGCGTACATGACCGGGACGATCCAGCAGCCGAATGTGACAATCCCGCCGGAGGTGAAATCCGTCGGCAATATCTTCAAGGCGATCGGCCGGGCGATCACCGGCAAGCAGGGGCCGACGGCTAGCGATGCGGACTGTTCGGGGTTGGCGGCACGAGCGCTGCGGTAGGCTGAGACGTCAGCGGATATAAAAAACCCCGCCCCGCTGGGTGCGGGACGGGGGCGGACTTCAGCGATATCCGGGGATATCAGCGATAGAAGATGTGGTTGCCGATCGAGGCGACCTTGATCGCGCGGACGCTGGGGCGGCGATCGGGGGTGTTGAAGTAGAGCGCCTTGTCAGCCGGGCTGTTCCACGCATCGGCGAGGGCAACCTTGGCGACCGCGATCGCGGTGCGGTAGGCGGTGCCGGCGTTGATGTTGGGGATCTGGCCACCGCGGACGAAGCTGAACTGGCCGCGCTGCTTGACGACGGCGCAGACGTTGGCGGGGAAACGACCCGACTTGGCGCGGTTGATGATGACTTCGGCGACGGCGAGCTGGCCGGTCAGCGGCTCACCCTTGGATTCGAAGTAGATTGCGCCGGCAAGGCACTGAAGCGCTTCGTCGGCGGCGGCGCTATCCTGCGCGGCGACGGCCTGGGCGAGCGTGTCGAATTCTTCGGCTTCTGCGACGACAGGGCTGACTGCGGTGTTCTCGGCGTTCGTCTCGACAGGTGCGACGGTCGTTGCAACTGGAGCGATCTGCGGAACATTCTGCGGCAAGAGCGCGTTTAGATTGGCAAGAGCAGTGAGATTGGTGGTCGAGCGATCGATACCGGTTGCCTGACCGGGAGCGCTGTTGCCGAGCAGGCCGGCGAGAGAGAAGGTCATGACTGCGATCGTCGCAGCCCGCTGAAGAATCGTCATTCAAACTTATTCAGATGCGGTTGGACCGCGGAAGCAATCGTACGAGCCGATCGTCCAGGCATCCCCCCGACTGCGTAACTGATCCGGATCGCACCCGTCCCAGCACAACGCCAATCAATGTTGCAATTCCCCTCTATTGGGGGGGCTTTCGAGTCAATCGTCGAGGATCGTTTCAGCGGCGAACCGTTCCGCCGCTGCGATGTCCACCTCGATTACCCAGAGATCCGGGTCGCTTGCGCGGCGGCGATGCCAATATCCGTCGAGGTCTTCGAGTGGGGTGGAGTCGATCAGCGCGGTCCGGCCGTCGGGTCCGATGCCGCGTTCCAGCAGGCGGGGAGGGGCGCCCTTGTCGACCGCGATGACCAGGATGGCGCCGCCTTGCGGGTCTCCCTTCGCTATTACCGCGCCGAAGCCGCCGGCGTCGTTGACGCGCCGCAACAGGGCGCTGACGAGGACTCCGCTGGGGAGACGACCGCTCATGCTGCGCTGCGGTATCCGGGGAGACCAGCGAGTGCGATCCGGGAGCGCATGAACGTGCCCGTGCCTCTTGCCGCTTCTTCACCGTCGGCGTCGATCAGCCGCGCGTCCGCGACGAACACACGCCGCTTGCCGCTGATCCAGCGTCCTTCGGCGATCACGGGGCCGACTTTCAGCGGACGCGTGAGGAGCAGGTTGAAGGCGGTGGTGAGCAGGAAACGGTCGGTGACCAGGCTGTTGCAGGCATAGAAGGCGGCATCGTCGAGCATCTTGAAATAGCTCGTGCCGTGCGCGGCGCCGCCGGCGTGGTAGTGGCGCTCGTCGATCGTGAAATGGATGCGCGCGACGCCGGCTTCGGGGATTTCGAGTGAGGAGTCGAAGAAGCGGTTGATCGGGGCTTGGGCGTAAAGCGACTCCAGTGCGCGGAAATGTGCGTCTGCGCCTGCCGTGTTTGGCGTGTCAGACATTCGCGTCGCTCGCGACTAGCCACGCCCCGTCATCCTGACGAAAGTCAGGACCCAGAGCCACGAAGGCCTGTTCTTCGTGGCTCTGGGTCCTGACTTTCGTCAGGATGACGGGATGGTGTGCGAGCGCCTCACGCGGCATCGCGGACCTCGTCGGCGGTGAACAGCGCGTAGACCGCGTCGGGCGAACCGCCGCCGCGCAGTTTCTCGAGGAATGCCTTGTCGCGCAGGCGTCGCGAGACGCGGGCGAGCGCCTTCAGGTGGACCGCGCCGGCATCGGTGGGGGAAAGCAGCATGAAGACGAGATCGACGGGGAGATCGTCGACCGCCTGGAAGTCGACAGGCTCTGCCAGCCGCGCGAAGACGCCGGTCACCTGCGCGAGCCCTTCGAGCTTGGCGTGCGGGATGGCGACGCCGCCCCCGAACCCGGTGGAGCCGAGCTTCTCGCGTGCCGCCAGCCGATCGGCGATCATCTTGGGGTCGGCATCGAGTATCTCAGACGCAACCGTGGCGAGATGCTGGAACACTGCCTTCTTGTTTTTGGCAATCACGCCCGTCTGCACTGCGTCGGGACGCAGCATATCACTGAAATCGGTCATTGTGTTCAATGTCTCAAGCGCCCCCGCGCGCGTCCGCCTTAGCGGGTTGCGCGGGGGCGTAAAGGCGCGGCCTTGAGACGCGCGCCTTTATGGACCCTTCTTTATTGGGCCGGGGTGGCCGCTGCGCGCTGTGGCTCGACCCAACCGATCGTGCCATCGCCGCGGCGATAGACCATGTTGTGCGCGCCGGTGCCCGCATTCATGAACAGCAGCGCGGCGGTGTTGCGCAGATCGAGCATCATCACCGCGTCGGACACGCTGGCCTCGGGGATATCGACGCGCGTTTCGGCGATGATCAGCGGTGCGTCCGCGACATCGTCTTCCTCGATGCTTTCCTGGAACAGCGTGTAGCCGGCATTGTCGTAGCCGTTGCTCTCGGCAATCGCGACCGCTTCGCCAGCATGGCGATCCTTCAGGCGGCGCATGTAGCGGCGGAGCTGGGTCTCGATCTTGGCGGCGGCGGCATCGAACGCGGCGCGCGCGTCATAGGCGTCGCCGTGGCCCTTGATAACGAGGCCCTTCATCACGTGCGAAACGATGTCGCATTTGAAGCCGGCGTCGTGCGGGCCCTTGCCGAATGTGACTTCCGCCGAGATGGCGCGCGAGAAATACTTGTCGGCGATACCCTGGAGTCGGTCTTCCACGTGGCTGTTGAGTGCTTCGCCAGTGTCAACCTGATGACCAGAAATCCGGATATCCATTGTCGTCTCCTTGTCGGCGTTACAGTCTTCGGGCGGTCCTATTGGCTCCACCCTGCCAGCGTCATCCGGACGCCACGGCCCCCCAGATCGGATCCTTGATCCCCTTCATAAACGCAGCATGGGCCGCAAGGTCTCCCTCGCTCACCGCGAAAACGCGGGCGGGGCGAACGACCCGAGGCGCCTGTGCGACGATCGGAGTCGCGGCGGTGCTGCCGGTATCGCCGAGCAGGCCGAGACCGATCTGGCGGCCACCCATCAGCTCGACATAGACCTGCGCGAGCAACTGTGCGTCGAGCAGCGCGCCGTGCAGGACGCGGTGGCTGCGATCGATTCCGAAGCGCGAGCAGAGTGCGTCGAGCGAATGCTTGGCGCCGGGGTGGCGGCTGCGCGCGATCTGCAGCGTGTCGACCATCCGCTTCATGTGGACGATCTGGCGGCCGCACTTGGTCAGCTCGCCGTTGAGGAACGAGAAGTCGAAGCCGGCATTGTGCGCGATCATCGGCGCGTCGCCGACGAATTCCAGCAGGTCCTCGACCGCGTCGGCGAACTTCGGCTTGTCGGAGAGGAACTGCGCGCTCAGCCCGTGGACGTTGAACGCCTCGACCGGCATGTCGCGTTCGGGGTGGTAATAGGCGTGGAAGGTGCGGCCGGTCTCGACCCGGTTGAGCATCTCGACGCAGCCGATTTCGACCATGCGGTCGCCGCCGGAAAAACTGAGCCCGGTGGTTTCGGTATCGAAGACGATCTCACGCATCCCGATGGTATCGGCTCAGATTTCCAAGGATGCAAGCACCGCCCGGACTTGCGCGCGGGTTGCGTCGAAGCTGGTGTCGGTGTGGATGACGTGATTCGCACGGGCGCGTTTCTCGGCGTCGGGGGTCTGGCGCGCGAGGATCGCGGCGAACTTCTCCACGGTCATGCCGGGGCGGGCGAGGACGCGGGCGCGCTGGACGTCGGGGGCGGCGGAGACGACGACGATCAGGTCGACGTTGCGGTCGCCACCCGTCTCGAACAGCAGGGGGACGTCGAAGACGACTCGCTGGCCGGCGTGCTTGGCGAGGAAAGCGGCGCGTTCTTCGCCGACGGCGGGGTGGACGATCGCTTCGAGGCGCTTGATGGCGGCGTCGTTGCCGAAGACCGCCGCGCCGAGTTTCGCGCGATCGACTGCGCCGTCGATGGTCGTGCCGGGGAAGGCGGCTTCGATTGTGGGGACAAGTCGACCGCCGATGCCTTGCAAGCGGTGGACGGTGGCGTCGGCGTCGAACACGGGGACGGCCTCGTCGGCGAACATCGCGGCGACGGCCGACTTGCCCATGCCGATCGATCCGGTGAGGCCGATGATCATTTCATCAACAACGCCCGCAGTTCGTCGTCGCGATCGCGCGGTGGTTCCACGTGGAACAATATCTCGAATGCGACCGCTGCTTGGCCGATCAGCATTTCCAGGCCGTCGACGGTTTCGAGATCGCGCGCGCGTGCCGTTTTGAGCAGACCGGTTTCGAGCGGGGAGTAGACGATGTCGTAGACGAGCGAGTCCGGTTCGAGCGCGCCGAGATCGATATCGAGCGGTGGCTGACCGGCCATGCCGAGTACGCTGGCGTTGACGAGCAATCGCGATGGCGGGACGGCGGGGCCGATCGGCAGCGCCTGACCCTTAAGGCCGAACGTCGACAGCAGCGCCGCGCCCTTCAGCGGATTGCGATTGAGGATGGTGACGGGGCCGACACCCATTCGTGACAGGGCGAACAGGATCGCGCGGGCGGCACCGCCGGCGCCGATCACCGTGACGGGTTGGCCGGCGATGTCGAGATCGTCGATCGGCGCCCAGAATCCGGCGGCATCGGTGTTGGTGCCGATGCAGTCGCCCGTCTGGTTGCGGAACACGGTGTTGATCGCGCCGATCGTCCCGCGGACGTTGCCGGGGTCGGAGACGTGGTCGAGCGCGGCGAGTTTGTGCGGCATCGTGATATTGCATCCGCGCCAAGCGGGGTCGGCTTTGCGTTCGGTGAAATAGGCGGGGAGGTCTGCTGTGGTGACGAGCTTGTGGCGGTACTCCGCGTCGATCCCGAGCGCGTCTAGCCAGAAGCCGTGGATCAGCGGCGATTTCGACTGTGCGATCGGATCGCCGATCACTTCTGCGTAGGGACGGGTCATTCAAGGCTCCGTGTTTCCCCGCGGGGGCGGGGATCCAGTCTGGGGACCCGCCTTCGCGGGTGAACGGGGTTTAGTCTAGCGCGCGCGGAATGCCATGTGCGACCCTCCTCCAATCCTCCTCCGCAAGGGGGAGGTGGCACCGAAGGTGACGGAGGGGGAGGATGCGGAACAGGCGTTTCCCTTTCCTCCCCCTCCGTCTGGCAAGCGCCAGCCACCTCCCCCTGGCGGGGGAGGATCGAGAGCGTCGGGTTATGCCGGCAGCTCGCCACGCACGCGGAGGAAGTCGAGGACGTTGAGCAGCGGCATGCCGAGTACCGTGAACTGGCTTCCTTCGATCTTGGCGAACAGTTGCGCGCCGGGGCCTTCGATGCGGTAGCAGCCGACGCAGCCCGCGATCGCGGGCCATTCCGCATTGAGGTACGTCTCGATGAATGCGTCGGACAGCGGGCGGACGTGCATCTTCGCGCGCTCGACGTGGCGCCAGATCGCCTGGCCGTTCTCGGCAATGACCGCGGCGCTCCAGAGGTCGTGGCGCTTGCCGGACATCAGTCGCAGGTGTGCCGCCGCATCGTCTCGGTCCACGGGCTTGTCGAGGATACTGCCGTCTTCCAGTGCGACCAGCGAGTCACTGCCGAGGACAAGATAGCCCGGCATCCGCGCGGACACTTTCAGTGCCTTCAGTTCCGCCAATGCATCAGCCAGATCGCGCGGGGACAGGTCGCGGAGCGCCGCCTTGGCCGCATCCTCGTCGACGCCAGCAAAGGTCGCCTCGAACGGTACGCCGGCAGCGGTCAGCATCGCGCGACGCGAGGCGCTTTGCGAGGCGAGGATCAGGCTCATGACTCGACCTTTGGAGCGGCGTCGGCGCGGCGCTGGTTGCACAACGCGATGATCGCCGCCGCGGTTTCCTCGATCGAGCGGCGCGTAACGTCGATCACCGGCCAGCCATTGTCGGCGAACATGCGGCGCGCGAAGGCGAGCTCGCGCATCACCGCTTCTTCCTCGACATAGGACGTGTCGGGTTGTTGGTTGAGCGACAGCAGGCGGTTGCGGCGGACCTGGATCAGACGGTCGGCGCTGGTCGTGAGGCCGACGATCAGCGGGTTGGCGAGCTTGTAGAGGTTCAGCGGTGGTGGGCTTTCCACGACAATCGGGATGTTCGCGGTCTTGTAGCCGCGGTTGGCGAGATAGATCGAGGTCGGCGTCTTCGACGAACGCGATACGCCCGCGAGGACGATATCGGCCTCCTCCCATTCTTCCGAGGCGATCCCGTCGTCATGGGCGATCGTCCACTGGATCGCGTCGACGCGCGCGAAATACGCGGCATCGAGCACGTGCTGGCGTCCCGGCCGCGCCTTCGCCTGCTGCCCGAGCAGGCCGGAGAGCGCGTCGTTCACGGGGTCGAGCGGCGCCACCGCGGGCAGCCCCAACGCGAGGCACCTCTGCTCCAAGATGCGCCGCGTCGCGGGGTTCACTAGCGTGAAGACGACCAACCCCGGGTTCTGCGCGATCTCTTGGAGAATGCGCTCGAGATGCGCCTCTGTTCGCACCATCGGCCAGAAATGGCGGACCGTCTCGACGTCGTCATATTGCGCCAGCGCCGCCTTCGCGATGTTCTCCAGCGTCTCGCCGGTCGAATCCGACAACAAATGAAGGTGGAGCCGCATCATCGGCGTTTTATCCCCAGCGGGCGGACCTGTGGGCGTGAATCTGTGGATAACATGGGGAGAACGGCTAGCGTAACTCGTCCGCCTCGCCAAGCGACGGGTTCGCCGTGGATAACACCGATTCTATCCACACCGCCGCGCACAGGGCCGGATTTTATCCACAGGCTGTGGGTAACGGGGAGCCTTGAATCGAATCAGCGCGTTTGTGGCGGTGCGCGAGGGTCAAGCTGTTGGCAATTCCGGGATCACCGCATAAGTCCCGGGTTCAACCGCCCAACCACTGCAACAACCTATTTCTTGAATCTTCTTATAGTAGAAGAAGGGTGCTCCGCTGACCGATTCGACTCCCAACTCGCCTCCCATCAAGCCTCTCCTGGCGACTCTTCGCGGAGAGCGTCAGGCCGTACCGCCGCTGTGGCTCATGCGGCAGGCGGGGCGGTATCTCCCCGAATACCGTGAGCTTCGTGCGGAGAAGGGCGGCTTCCTCGCGCTCGCGACCGATCCCGACGCCGCAGCCGAAGTCACGCTCCAGCCGATCCGCCGGTTCGGGTTCGACGGCTCGATCCTGTTCTCGGACATCCTGATGATCCCGTGGGCACTCGGGCAGGATCTGAGCTTCGGGGTCGGCGAGGGGCCTCGGCTCGAGCCGGCGCTTGTCGATCATGCGCTCGATCGGTTGCAACCGGTGATGGGGCGGCTGGAGCCGGTCTACGGCACCGTCGCGAAGGTCGCGGCTGCACTGCCTCCCGAGACGACGTTCCTGGGCTTTGCGGGGTCTCCCTGGACGGTCGCGACCTATATGGTGGCGGGGAAGGGCTCGAAGGATCAATCCGAGACGCGGCGTTTTGCGTATCGCGATCCCGAGGCGTTTGGTGCGATCATCGACGCTATCGCCGACAATACGGTCGAGTATCTCGCGCGGCAGATTGAGGCGGGTGTCGACGTGGTGCAGCTGTTCGACAGCTGGTCGGGGTCGCTATCGCCTGCCCAGTTCGAGCGCTGGGTGATCGCGCCGACCGCGTCGATCGTCGAGCGGCTCCACGCGCGGTGCCCCGGCGTGCCGATCATCGGCTTTCCGAAGGGGGCAGGAGGCAAGCTCCCGGCGTATGCGTGTGAGACGGGCGTCGATGCGATCGGGCTGGACGAGACGGTCGATCCGGTCTGGGCGCATGCGTCGTTGCCCGTGGACATGCCGGTGCAGGGCAATCTCGATCCGCTGGCGCTGATCGCAGGCGGGGCGGATCTCGATGCGGCGACCGACCGGATCCTCGCGGCGTTCGTCGAGCGCCCGCACGTCTTCAATCTCGGCCACGGCATCCTGCCCGACACGCCCATCGCGCATGTCGAGCAGCTGATCGCCCGCGTAAGGAGCACGACATGAGCGGTTTTCTCGGCGCTGCCTATGACTGGGTGAAGGCGGCGCATCTGATCTTCGTGATCTTCTGGATGGCGGGGCTTTTCATGCTGCCGCGCTATCTAGTGTATCATCAGGAGGCGCTGGCGGCTGGCAATGCGGGCGAGGCGGCGAACTGGGTCGAGCGTGAGAGCAAGATCCGCCACATCATCCTGACGCCGGCGATGATCGTCGTCTGGGTGCTGGGGATCGCGCTGGCGCTGAACCTGGGGCTGGCGGACGGCGCACCGGGGCTTGGGTGGCTGCACCTGAAGCTCGTGCTGGTATTCCTGCTGACGGGATATCACGGCTGGGCGGTCGGTTATGCGAAGAAGCTCGCAGCGGGGAAGCCGACGCTGGCGGGTAAGCAGTTGCGGATGCTCAACGAGGTGCCTGCGCTGGCGGTGACGCTGATCGTGGTGCTGGTGATCGTTAAGCCGTTCTGACTTCCTGATCCTCCCCCGCCAGGGGGAGGTGTCGCCGAAGGTGACGGAGGGGGAGGAACGCGCAACAACCGTTGTCCTTTCCTCCCCCTCCGTCTGGCAAGTGCCAGCCACCTCCCCCTGGCGGGGGAGGATCCAGAAGTGGTCCTCCCGTCCCCGCTTGACTAACCCGCCCCCCAATTCTAACCCCTTCTCCCAACACGGCCTCCTGGCGTCCTGCCCGGTCGTGTCTTGCCAGACTCGTCTCGCCCAGTTCCGCTTCCCAAGCGCACCGCCGACCGAGCGTTCTCCCGTTGATTGCTATCCGGAAATCCCCATGCATCTCAAAGACCTGAAGAAAAAGAAACCCGCCGAGCTGGTCCAGCTGGCCGAGGAACTGGGGGTCGAGAGCGCCTCGACGCTGCGTAAGCAGGACCTGCTGTTCGCGATCCTGAAGGTGCAAGCCGACAATGGCGACCAGATCATGGGGCTCGGCACGATCGAAGTGCTGCCCGATGGCTTCGGCTTCCTGCGTTCGCCGGAATCGAACTATCTCGCCGGCCCGGACGACATCTACATCTCGCCGAACCAGGTGCGGAAGTTCGGCCTGCGTACCGGTGACACGGTCGAGGGCGAAATCCGCGGGCCGAAGGATGGCGAACGCTATTTCTCGCTGGTGAAGCTCACGGCCGTCAATTTCGACGACCCCGACGTCGTCCGCCACCGCGTCAATTTCGACAACCTCACGCCGCTCTATCCCGAGAGCAAGCTGACGCTCGATCCCGCCGACCCGACCGTCAAGGACAAGTCGGCGCGGGTGATCGACATCGTCTCGCCGCAGGGCAAGGGCCAGCGCACGCTGATCGTCGCACCGCCGCGCGTCGGCAAGACGGTCATGTTGCAGAACATGGCCAAGGCGATCACCGACAACCACCCCGAGGTGTTCCTGATCGTCCTGCTGATCGACGAGCGCCCCGAGGAAGTCACCGACATGCAGCGCAGCGTGAAGGGCGAGGTGGTCAGCTCGACCTTCGACGAACCCGCGCAGCGTCACGTCCAGGTCGCTGAAATGGTGATCGAAAAGGCCAAGCGCCTGGTCGAGCACAAGAAGGACGTCGTGATCCTGCTCGACTCGATCACGCGTCTGGGTCGTGCCTACAACACCGTCGTGCCGTCGTCGGGCAAGGTCCTGACCGGCGGTGTCGACGCAAACGCGCTGCAGCGTCCGAAGCGCTTCTTCGGTGCCGCGCGCAACATCGAGGAGGGCGGTTCGCTCTCGATCATCGCCACCGCGCTGATCGATACGGGCAGCCGCATGGACGAGGTGATCTTCGAGGAGTTCAAGGGCACCGGCAACTCGGAAATCGTGCTGGATCGCAAGGTTGCGGACAAGCGCATCTTCCCAGCGCTGGACGTCGGCAAGTCGGGCACGCGCAAGGAAGAGCTGCTGGTCGACAAGGCCAAGCTCAGCAAGATGTGGGTCCTGCGCCGTATCCTGATGCAGATGGGCACGATCGACGCGATGGAGTTCCTGCTCGACAAGATGAAGGATTCGAAGACCAACGAGAATTTCTTCGACAGTATGAATCAATAACCGAGTGCGGCCTGCGCCAAGCTGGCGCAGGACTCGCACCGGTTCGGCCGGCGGGGGCGCGAGCCTCCCGACCGACGACATGGGCCTTGCCCATGTCCGGCCAAGCAGACCAAAGCGGCACGCGAGAGCATGGCTTTCGCGTGCCGCTTTGCTATTAAACCCTACGTAATCCGTCACCGGGAGCTGACATCTTGAGTATCATCGCCATGCTGGCCGCCGCCGCATCGGGAGTCGCCGGGCCAGGCTCGCCGCTCGAAATCTGGCAGCACATCGTCGCCGACTTCTCCAACCTCGGCGACCCGAAGGCGCTCGCCGCATTCGGATCGGTCCTCATGATCGACCTCGTCCTCGCGGGCGACAACGCGATCGTCGTCGGTGCACTCGCCGCCGGACTTCCCGCCGATCAACGCAAGAAGGTCATCCTGATCGGCATCGGAGCGGCGCTGGTGCTGCGTATCTTCTTCGCGCTGATCGTCACGTGGCTGATGGGCATCGTCGGGCTGATATTCGCGGGCGGCCTGTTGCTGCTCTGGGTCAGCTGGAAGTTCTGGCGCGAAATCCGCGAGGGCGCGGAGAATGCGGGTTCGGAAGAAATCGAGGGCGATGAGCGATCGGGTATCCGCTCTTCGAAGGGCTTTGCGAGCGCGGCCTGGGCTGTCGCCGTCGCCGACGTCTCGATGAGCCTCGACAACGTTCTGGCCGTCGCAGGCGCGGCGCGCGAGCATCCCGGCATCCTGGTCATCGGCCTGCTGCTGTCGGTCGCGATGATGGGTCTGGCGGCGAACTACATCGCGCGCGTCATCAACAAGTATCGCTGGATCGCGTATATCGGCCTTGCGGTGATCCTCGTGGTCGCGCTGAAGATGATCTACGAGGGCTGGGTCGGCACTGGCGAGACGCTCGGGATCATTTCGCTGCTGCGCTGATCGCGGTGCGAGTGGGATAAGAAAAAGGCCTCGCCGGGATCGTCCGGCGAGGCCTTTTTTTCGTCTTCAGCGCCCCGTCATGCCGGGCTCGTTCCGGCATCCACTGTTCCGCACGCTCGATAGTCGTGATTGCGCGGGACCGTGGACCCCGGAACTAGTCCGGGGTGACGGAGGGGTTTTAGGCGAGGTTCTCCGCGAAGAACTTCGCCGTCCGCTCGTCCGCCAGCTTGGCCGACGCATCCGAGCGGCGCTCGCCGAACTCGGTCGCGAAGCCGTGGTCCTCGCCCGCGTAATCGTAGATCGTCACCTTTGGGTGATCGTCGAGCCCCGCGTGCATCGCTGCCTGTGCGGCCTTGTCGACGAAGTGATCCTCTTCCGGCACGTGCAGCAGCACCGGGTGTGCGATCGCGTGCTTTTCAGCCAGCAGGCCGTCGATCCCGACGCCGTAATAGCCGACGCTCGCATCGACGTCGGTTCGTGCCGCGGTCATGAACGCCAGGCGCCCGCCGAGGCAGTAGCCGACCACGCCGACCTTGGCGTCGTCACCGAGTTCGCTGCGGACGGCGCGGATGCTCGCTTCGATATCGGCGATACCCTTGTCCTGGTCGAACTGGCCCATCAGTTCGAGCGCACGGTCGAACTCGGGCTTGATGTCCGGGTCGAGCTCGATACCGGCCTCAAGTCGCCAGAACAGGTCGGGGGCGATCGCGAGATAGCCGGCCTCGGCGAGCGTATCGCACTTGCGGCGGATCCCGGCGTTCACGCCGAAGATCTCCTGGATCACGACGATCGCGGCCTTTGGCGTGCCTGCCGGAGTCGCGCGATACGCGGTGAATTCGCCATCGCCCGCGAGCGTGGCGATCTTGGTAGTGTTCGTCATAACAGTCCTCCTGGCGGCCGCTCATGGTCGAGCAGCCGGGATTTGGTGATCGGGCCTTCCCCCGCGGAGTACGCACCAAGCGCTCCGCCGGCTCCAAGGATTCGGTGGCAGGGGACGATGATCGGAAAAGGATTGCGCGCACACGCTTGGCCGATCGCGCGCGGGCTGGAACCGATCGCTTTCGCGAGTGCGCCGTAGCTGGCCGTCGTGCCGTAGGCGATGTCGACGATCGCCTGGCGAAGGTCGGCACCGCGCGGGGTAGGGGAGGGTGCAAGCGGCAGGTCGAACTCGGTCAGCCGTCCGGCGAAATACGCGTCGATCTGGCGGAGTGCTTCGAGGATTGCGGGGGCATCGCTGGGTGACCTTGCCTCTACGCCGATGTCGATCGCGTCGATCCGGTCCCCGGTGCCGGTCACGCGGACCAGACCGATAGGCGTTGCGATCGAGGCGGCATCGCGCGCATACATTCCCACGCTATGCAGCGCCGCGATGGACCGCTCAAGCGTCATCGAGGGTGTGTCACATGAAGATGAATATCGAGATCGAATGCACGCCTGAAGAAGCGCGCCGCGCGGTCGGGCTGCCCGACCTGACGCCGATCCACGACCGCTATATCGCGATGATGATGGAGGCCATTCCGGACGGCCAGATGAAACCCGAGATGCTCGAATCGATGATGCGCGGCTGGCAGCCGATGGGCGAGGCGGGGATGGCGATGTGGAAGCGCCTGTTCGACAGCGCGACGAAAAGCGGCTGAGTTTCCCGTGAAGACGATTTTCGCGGTATCGAGCGGACGGCCGCCAGCGGCGATCGGCGTCGTTCGGGTGAGCGGGCCTCAGGCGTTTGCCGCGGCCGAGGCGCTGGCGGGACCGCTGCCGGTTCCGCGCCATGCCAGCCTCCGGGGACTGCGAGACACCGATGGGGCGTTGCTCGATCGCGCGCTGGTGATCGCGTTTCCGGGACCCGCGACGGCGACTGGCGAAGACCTGGTCGAGTTTCATTGCCACGGTGGTCGGGCGGTGATCGCGGCGGTCGAGCGTGTGCTGTCGGGAATGCCAGGGTTGCGGCACGCCGAGCCGGGGGAGTTCACCCGCCGCGCTTTGACCAACGGGCGGATCGACCTGACCGAGGCGGAGGGGCTCGCCGATCTTCTCGAAGCCGAAACCGAGAGCCAGCGCGTCGCGGCGATGACGGCCGCGGAAGGGCGGGTGAGTCAGGCCGTTCGCGGTTGGATGGACTCGGTCGCGATGCTGTCCGCGCGGGTCGAGGCGATGCTCGACTTCGCCGAGGAGGATGACGTTGCGAGCGATACCGCCGCGTTCGACGCGATCGTCTCGGAAATCGCCGCGCTCGCCGCGCATATCGAGGCGGTGGTCGATGCCCCGCCGGTCGAGCGGTTGAAGGACGGCTTGCGCGTCGTCATCGGCGGTCCGCCGAACAGCGGCAAGTCGACGCTGCTCAACCTGCTCGGCGAGCGCGATGCGGCGATCGTCTCGCCGATCTCAGGAACGACACGCGACCGGATCGACGTGCCGGTGACGCGGAACGGTGTCGCCTATGTGCTGACCGACACTGCCGGTTTGATCGATACGCTCGACCCGATCGAAGCGATCGGTGTCACGCGTGCGGAGGGTGCGATCGCCGCGGCGGACATCGTGATGTGGCTGGCCGATACCGCGCCGCCCCGCGGGGATGCGATCTGGATTCATGCGCGCGCCGATCTGCCGGGGCGCGGAGAGTTGCCCGCTGACCGGACATTGGCGGTCTCGCAGAACGACCGGGAATCGCTCGATGCCCTTTGGGATGAACTGCATTGGCGAGCGATTGCTATGCTGCCGCGTGGCGATGAGATCGCATTGAAGCAGCACCAGCGCCGACAATGCGCTGCGGCGGTCGAGGCTCTTCGGTATCGAAGCTCGGACGCGCTTATCGTTGCGGAACAGCTTCGACAGGCTCGCGCGATCCTTGCTGGTGTGCTGGGGCTCGATGCCACCGGAGAGATGCTGGACGCACTGTTCGGACGTTTCTGCATCGGGAAGTGATGTTCCACGTGGAACATCTTTGACGCGTCGGTCGCGGCGTTCTACGGCCGTGACATGTTCGATGTAGTGGTGGTTGGCGGTGGCCATGCCGGAACCGAAGCCGCAGCCGCGGCGGCGCGGAGGGGCGCGCGTACCGCGCTCGTGTCGTTCGACGCTGCGCATATTGGCGCGATGTCGTGCAATCCGGCGATCGGTGGGCTCGGTAAAGGGCACATGGTTCGCGAGGTCGACGCGTTCGATGGGCTGATCGGACGCGCGGCCGATGCTGCCGCGATCCACTATCGGATGCTCAATCGCAGCAAGGGTTCGGCGGTGCAGGGGCCTCGGATCCAGGCCGATCGGCGTCTCTATTCCGGTGCTATCCAGGCGATGCTTGCGGCCACGGCAGGGCTGTCGATCGTCGAGGGCGAGGCGACGGCGTTGCACTTCGACGGCGATCGCGTGGCGGGTGTCGTGCTGGCGGATGGCGCGATCGTGGAGGCACGAGCGGTCGTGCTGGCGACCGGCACGTTCCTCGGCGGACGTATCTTCCGAGGGGATGACCGCGAGGAAGGGGGTCGGATCGGTGAGCGTGCGGCCAAGCCACTTGCCGACCAGCTGCGTGCGCGGAACCTGCCGATGGCGCGGCTGAAGACGGGGACGCCACCGCGGCTCGATGGGCGCACGATTGATTGGGGCGCACTCGCCGAGCAGCCGTCGGACCTCGATCCCTGGATGATGTCGCCGATGACCCGTGCTCGTCCATTGCCCCAGATCGCCTGTGCCATCACGCGGACGACCGATCGGACGCATGCGATCATCCGCGAGGCGTTTCATCGGTCGCCGCTGTTCACCGGTGCGATCGAGGCGGCGGGGCCGCGTTACTGTCCGTCGATCGAGGACAAAGTGCATCGGTTTGGCGACCGCGATGGGCATCAGGTTTTCCTCGAACCCGAGGGTCTCGATGACGCGACCGTCTATCCGAACGGGCTGTCGACGTCGCTGCCGGTCGAGGTTCAGGCGGCGATGCTTGCCAGCATTCCGGGGCTCGAGCGCGTGACGATGACGATGCCGGGTTATGCGGTCGAGTATGATTATATCGACCCGCGGGCGCTTGATACGCGGCTTGCGCTGGGAGCGATCGAGGGGGTGTTCTGCGCGGGGCAGATCAACGGCACGACCGGGTATGAGGAAGCGGCGGGGCAGGGGCTTGTCGCTGGGCTCAATGCAGCTGCGTATGCGTGCGATCTGGCGCCGGTGATCCTGGATCGTGCGTCGAGCTATCTTGGGGTGATGATCGACGACCTGACGCTGCAGGGTGTTACCGAGCCGTATCGGATGCTGACGGCGCGGGCGGAGTTCCGATTGTCGTTGCGCGCGGATAACGCTGAGACGCGGCTGGGCGGGATTGCGGAGGCGGCTGGGTGTCTTGGACCCGAGCGGCTGGCGCATCAGCATGCACTGGCCGAGGACCGTGATCGTTTCCGGTCGGCGCTCGATTGCGAGCGGACGGCAACCGAGGTTGCCGATCAGGGCGTTGCGATTGGTCGGGACGGTGCACGGCGGACTGCGTTCGACTGGCTCCGGTTCGAAGGCGTGACGCTCGCGCATGTCGCGCCGGACGCTGCGGCGGGGATCCCGATGGCGGTCGTTGACGAAGTGTTAGAGGACGCGCGCTACGCTCCGTATATCGAGCGGCAGGCGCAGGAGGTCGCGCGGTTGCGGGCCGACGAGGCGATCCGTTTGCCGGAGGACCTTGCCTATGATCGCGTGCCGGGTCTTTCGAACGAGATGATCGATCGCCTGAGCGCGGCGCGGCCGACCTCGCTGGCGGCGGCGGCGCGGGTGCGGGGGATCACCCCGGCGGCTTTGTCCGCTGTATTATTGCATACGAAACGAGTGCCAGCATGACCGAAGACGAAGCGCAGAGCTGGACCACCGAGCGGTTCGGGGCGGCAGCGACCGAGCGCTTGAACGCGTTCGTGGCGATGGTCGTCGAGGAAGCGCCGCATCAGAATCTGATTGCGCCGTCGACGATCCCGACGATCTGGGACCGGCACGTGGTGGATTCGCTCCAGCTCGTCGCGCTCGCAGGGGTGGGCAGTTCCTCAAAGCGCTGGCTTGATATCGGTACCGGCGGGGGGTTTCCCGGCATGGTCGTTGCGCTGGTACGCGAGGGGCCGGTAGATCTGGTCGAGCCCCGTCGGCGGCGTGCGGACTTCCTCCAGCTTTGTGTCGCTCGGCTTGGGCTTGGCGAGCAGGTCCGCGTTCATGCCTCGAAGGTTGAGAATGCCGCAGCCGACGCTTCGATCATTTCGGCTCGTGCGGTTGCATCGTTGCAAAACCTTTTGCGTGGCGCGGCGCACTGCGCCACAACGGAGACGCGGTGGTTGCTTCCTCGGGGGCGTTTCGACGAGGAGGAGCTGGCCGCGCTCAAGCAGCATTGGCGGTTTATGTTCCACGTGGAACAAAGCGTCACGAACCCGGAGTCGTCGATCGTGGTTCTGGATCGGGTAAGCGCGCGATGATCACCATCGCGGTCGCCAATCAAAAGGGCGGGGTGGGCAAGACCACCAGCGCCATCAACCTCGCGACCGCGCTCGCCGCGACGGGGATGCGCGTGCTGCTGGTCGATCTCGATCCGCAGGGCAACGCGTCGACCGGGCTCGGCATCGGCCATTCGCAGCGCGAGCGGTCGAGCTATGACGTACTGGTCGGCGAGACGTCGATCGAGGACGCGGTGGTGCATACGCGCGTGCCGCGGCTCGATATCGTCCCCGCGACGGTCGACCTGTCGGGCGCGGAGATCGAGCTGGTCGATTTCGATGCGCGCACGCACCGACTCGATCGTGCGGTGAAGGCGGCGCAGGGACCGTGGGATATCGCGCTGATCGATTGCCCGCCGTCGCTGGGGCTGCTCACGATCAACGCGATGGTCGCGGCGGACTCGCTGCTCGTGCCGCTGCAATGCGAGTTTTTCGCGCTTGAGGGGTTGTCGCAGTTGTTGAGCACGGTCGAGCGCATCCGCCAGCGGTTCAATCCGGGTCTGTCGATCCTCGGCGTAGCGCTGACAATGTTCGATCGCCGGAACCGGTTGACCGACCAGGTCTCGGCGGACGTTCGCGCTGTGCTGGGCAAGGTCGTGTTCGAAACGGTGATCCCGCGCAACGTGCGACTGTCGGAGGCGCCTAGCCACGGATTGCCTGCCCTGATCTACGATCACCGGTGTTCGGGGTCGCAGGCGTATATTGCGCTGGCGCGTGAGCTCATCGGGCGGCTTCCGGCAACTGCGCAGGTTGCGGCATGAGCGACGGTAACAAACGCGGCCGGCCGGGGCTGGGCAGGGGCCTCAACGCGCTGCTCGGTGAGATGGCGCGCGAGACGCCGGTGTCGGCCGATGGTGCGGCGCAGCAATCGTCGGGCGTGCGGATGCTGCCGGTCAGCTCGCTGTCGCCGCATCCCGATCAGCCGCGGCGGCATTTCGATGAGGCGATGCTCGACGAGCTGGCCGCATCGATCGCGTCGCGCGGATTGATCCAGCCGATCGTGGTTCGCCCGCATGGGCATGATTTCCAGATCGTTGCTGGTGAGCGGCGTTGGCGGGCGGCACAGCGCGCGCGGCTGCACGAGGTGCCGGTCGTCGTCCGCGACTTCGACGACGCTGAGACGCTCGAGATCGCGCTGATCGAGAACATTCAGCGCGAGGATCTCAACGCGATCGAAGAGGCTCAGGCGTATCAGCGGCTGGCGGGCGAGTATGGGCATACGCAGGAGGTGCTCGCTAAGATCGTCCACAAGTCGCGCAGTCATGTGGCGAACCTGCTGCGGTTGCTCGAATTGCCGGCGCAGGTGCAGTCGCAGGTGGTCGATGGATCGCTGTCGATGGGGCATGCTCGGGCGTTGCTGGGGTCGCCGGATGTGGAGTCGCTAGCGGACCAGGTCGTGTCGCGGGGGCTGTCGGTGCGCGAGACCGAAAAGCTGGCGCGTGATGCGAAGCCTGGGCGGAGCCGTGGTGGTGGTGGTGGTTCGTCCGAGCCTCGGGTGCCGGATGCGGATATCGCGGCGTTGGAGCGGCAGTTGGCGGATTTGCTGGGGTTGCAGGTGCGGGTGGCGCATACCGAGACTGGGGGGACGTTGACGTTGAATTACTCGACGTTGGACCAGCTCGATATGGTGTGTCAGCGGTTGACGGGTGGGGCGATCTAACCACGCGCTCCGTTCGTGCTGAGCGAAGTCGAGGCACCTGCGTGCTGGACCATCCTTCGACTTCGCTCAGGACGAACGGGGATAGGGAAGCGTGGAGGGGAGAGGGAGGACCAATATTCTCCGTCATCCCGGCGGAAGCCGGGACCCACGGTTGCGGTCCGCTTCGTTAGTGATCGCACCCTATCCATGGGTCCCGGCGTGCGCCGGGATGACGGAAGGTGTGTGGACGGTTATTAGAAGGACATGCCGCGGCGAAGCGCGCTCAAGATTAGTTTCGCCGTGCGATCGCTTGGGATAGCGCCACCACGGCAGCTTCCGCCACCACACCGCCGGCATTCCCCGATGCCATGATCGCCCGCTCGGCAGTCCGTACACGCTGGATCGCAGTGGCGAGCATCGTCGGGGTCCAGCGGCGTAACGACCTAGCCGTGCTGGCCTCTTCCTTGAAGAACACGCGGTGGCGTTTCATCACCGCGTCGACCGCTTCGCCGCGGTCGATTTCGCCGCGCATGTCGGCGAGCGCGATCAGGCGACGGACGAGTTGGCGGAGCCAGGGGATCGGCGAGGTGCCGGCTTCCTCCAACACCGCGAGTTCGGCGCCGAGATCGTCGGCCCGGCCCTCGATGACGGCGTCGATCGCGCGGCTCATTTCAGCATCGCCGAGGTCCGCGCCGACCGCGTCGAGCGCGTGGTGATCGAGGTCCGCAGGGCGATCGGGGGCGGCGTCGAGGTACAGCGCGAGCTTCTCGATCTCTCGCGAAATGACGGCGCGGTCGCCGCCAGTCGTATCGACGAGGCGGCGGGCGACGCCGGGGGCGGGGCGGAGGCCGTTCTCGTTGGCGATCGTCGTCGCGAGGCGTTCTGCGTCCTGCGCGGTTGGGGCGTAGCAGGCGAACGCCATCGCGCGTGGGGAGTCGATCGCGAGCTTGACGATCTTGGCGGTGGATTTGACGGTCGGGGCGATCGCGACGACCGGGTTGCCGACGCGTTCGGCCGCGAGGAGGTTGGTGAACGCTTCGAGGCTTTCCTCGCCGGCCGACGCGACGCGGACGAACCGGGCCCCGGCGAACAACGATAGCGACGCGGCTTCGTCGGTCAGCCGGCCGGGGTCGCTCTTGAGCGTCGAGCCGTCGAGATCGACGCGTTCGGCATCCGCGCCCATCGCCTTGGCCAGCACGCGGGCGAGGTCGCTTGCGCCAGCCTCGTCAGGGCCGTGGAGCAGGTACAGGCGGATGTCGCCGCCCGGTTTGGCCAGCGCACCGCGGATCTGGCCGGCGCTGGCCTTCACTTGGCGGGCGTAGTGGCCTGCGCCGCGGCGTCCGCAGGCGTGTTGCGTGCATATAGCGCAACGCGCGCGACGATCTGGTCGGCGACGATCTGCGACAGGCGTTCGAGCGCGGTATTCTCGGCCGCGATCGTCGCATATTCGGAGCGGACGACGTCGATGCCGGCGTCGGAGCCGGCGGTCGCGTCGAGCAGCACCGAGTTGTCGCCGATCCGAACGAGCTGATAGCGCGCGCGCAACGTGCGGCGTTCGCGCGAGACGCTGTCGTCGGTGCGGACGCCGAGGCCGCTGATCGTGTCGTCGAGGCGGATGTCGATCCGGTAGAGCGCAGGTGCGCCGTTCGAGGGCAGGCGATCGCGTAGCGCGGTGGCCATCAGCCAGCCGTTCTTGCCCGCGATCGGCGCGATCTCGACCTGGCCGAGCGCGCCCGCGACCGGACCACTGCTGCCGCCAGCATAGAGCGGATGCAGGCCGCAGCCGGACAGTGCGGGGGCCAGCGCAAGTGCGCCGAGGATCGCTAGGCGCTTCATGCGACGATGTTCACGAGACGGTCGGGCACGACGATCACTTTCCGGGGCGGCTTGCCCTCGAGCAGGCGGACGATCTTTTCGGAGGCGAGCGCGGCGGCTTCGACCTCGTCCTTCGGTGCGCCCTTGGGGAAGACGAGCGTGTCGCGCAGCTTGCCGTTGACCTGCACCGCGATGGTCACCTCGTCGTCGACCAGCATCGCCGGATCGACGATCGGCCAGGCGGCGTCGGCGATCAGGCCGTCATTGCCTGCGGTCGCCCAGGCTTCCTCGGCGACGTGCGGGACCATCGGACTGACGAGCAGCAGCAACGTGCGGATGGCCTGTTCGCGGTCCGCGGACGGTGCCGCCTTCTCGATCGCGCTGCACAAGCTGTAGAGCCGCGCGACTGCCTTGTTGAACTGCAAGGCATTGATATCGCTCTCGATACCGACGGTCGTGCGGTGGCAGAGTTTACGCAAGGCGATGTCTTCGCCCTCGGCCTTGGCCGCATCGTCCGACTCGATGAGGCGCCACAGACGCTGGACGAACCGCCACGCGCCTTCAATGCCGGATTCGCTCCAGGGGAGATCGCGCTCGGGGGGCGAGTCGGAGAGCACGAACCAGCGCACCGCGTCGGCGCCGTACTGGTCGACGATCGGCTCGGGATCGACGGTGTTCTTCTTCGACTTCGACATCTTCGTCACGCGACCGACCGTCACGGGGCCTCCGGTCGCGATCTCGATATACCCTGAATCGGTCTTACGGACTTCGTCGGGAGACAGCCACTTGGTCTTTACCGGCGCGTCGCTCGTATCGTCGTCGTCGGTCTCGGACTCGGGCTGCGCGTCACCGGCGTCGCCTCGGCTATAGGTCTCGTGCGTGACCATGCCTTGCGTGAACAGCCCGGCGAACGGCTCGGCGATGTCGAGCATGCCGATATGCTTCAGCGCACGCGTCCAGAACCGCGCGTAGAGCAGGTGCAGGATCGCATGCTCTACGCCGCCGATATACTGGTTGACCGGCAGCCACTTCTCCGCGCCCGACCGGTCGAACGGTTTCGCGTCCGGCTGGCTGGCGAAGCGGATGAAATACCACGACGAATCGACGAACGTGTCGAGCGTATCGGTCTCGCGCCCCGCAGGGCCTGCGCAGGACGGGCAGGGGACGTGCTTCCAGGTCGGATGGCGATCGAGCGGGTTGCCGGGGATGTCGAACGAGACGTCCTCGGGCAGCACGATCGGCAGCTGGTCCTTGGGCACCGGCACCGCGCCGCACGCGTCGCAGTGGATGATCGGGATCGGCGTGCCCCAGTAACGCTGGCGGCTGACGCCCCAGTCGCGCAGGCGGAACACGGTCGTGCCCTTGCCCCAGCCTTCGCCCTCGGCGCGCTCGATCACGACGCGCTTGGCGTCCTCGATATCCATGCCGTCGAGGAAGTGCGAGTTCACGATCGTGCCGGCGCCGGTCCAGGCGGTGTCGCCGACGAACACGGGGGTCTCGTCATCGCCTTCGCTGACGACGCGCTTGACGGGCAGGTCGTATTTGCGCGCGAAATCGAGATCGCGCTGGTCGTGTGCGGGCACGCCGAACACCGCGCCGGTGCCGTATTCCATCAGCACGAAGTTCGCGATGTAGACGGGGAGGTGCCACGTCTTGTCGAGCGGATGTACCGCGCGGATGCCGGTGTCGAAGCCGAGCTTTTCCTGCGTATCGAGTTCCGCCGCAGTGGTGCCGCCACGCTTGCAGAGTTCGATGAAGGCTGCGGCGTCGGGGTTCGTCTCGGCGATGGCGCGCGCGATCGGGTGATCGGCGGCGACCGCGACGAAGCTGGAGCCGTACATCGTGTCGGGGCGGGTGGTGAAGACTTCGACGCTCTCTATTCCCTTCCCGCTTGCGGGAGGGGTCAGGGGAGGGGAGGCATCCTCGGACGCTGCCGCCGCGTTCGTGTCAGGCCCTCCCCCGACCCCTCCCGCGAGCGGAAGGGGAGCAGTGAGGTCAAACTTGAACTGCAGGCCCTGGCTGCGGCCGATCCAGTTTTCCTGCATCAGCTTGACCTTGTCGGGCCAATGCTCGAGCGCGCCCAACCCGTCGACCAGTTCGTCGGCGAAGTCGGTGATCTTCAGGAACCACTGCGACAGCTTCCGCCGCTCGACCAGCGCGCCCGAGCGCCAGCCGCGGCCGTCGATCACCTGCTCGTTGGCCAGCACGGTCATGTCGACCGGATCCCAGTTTACCGCCGATTCCTTGCGGTAGACGAGGCCAGCCGCGAACAGGTCGAGGAACAGCGCCTGCTCATGCCCGTAATATTCGGGCTCGCACGTCGCCAGTTCGCGCGTCCAGTCGAGCGCGAAGCCGAGGCGCTTCAGCTGCGCCTTCATCGTCGCGATGTTGGCGCGCGTCCAGTTGCCCGGATGCACGCCCTTTTCCATCGCCGCGTTCTCCGCGGGCATGCCGAACGCGTCCCAGCCCATCGGATGGAGCACTTCCATGCCCTTCATCCGACGGAACCGAGCGAGCACGTCGCCCATCGTGTAGTTCCGGACATGCCCCATGTGGATGCGCCCCGACGGATAGGGAAACATCTCGAGCACGTACGAGCGCGGCTTGGTCGACAGGTCGTCGGCGGCGAACGTCTTGCGCTCGTCCCAGACCTTCTGCCACGCCGCGTCCGCCTTCAACGCATTGAAACGCGACGCCATTATATCAGTCCTCAGCCCGCGATCGAGGCGCGGCGCAGGTCGCGGGCCTTGGTCAGGATGATGTCTTCCAGCTTCTGCGTGGTCGCGGCCTGCACCGGCGACGAGACCCACTGGCCGTTGCGATTGACTTCGCGGAGGGCAGCGACGCGCAGCGCATCGGCGCGCAGATCCTGGTCGAGGATCGAGACCGTCACCTTCATGCGCTCGGTCGGCGTCTGCGGATTGATGTACCAGTCGGTGACGATCACGCCGCCATTTGAGTCGGTCTGGAGCAACGGCATGAAGCCCAATGTGTCGAGGCTCGCGCGCCACAGGTAGCTGTTCACGCCGATCGTCGTGATCTTCGACGCGGCGAGATCCGCCTTGGGACGCGCGGAACCGCCGCCGCATGCGACGAGAGGCAGGGCAAACAGCACGACTGCGATACGCGAGCGGCGGAACATGGGCATCATCCTGGCAAGAAAATCAGCCCTTGCTCTACAGGCGAGCCCGCGCGCCCGCAAGCAGACGCCGGCGTGCGCGACGAGCGTATGCGCGGAGGGCTGGCCGATCCGGGAAAGCGACCGATTCGGTAGCGCTATCGCGGCGATCTGTGTGCTGATTGCAACACTGTCGGACAATTCGGCGACGAAGGGTGGGAATGGGCGGTTCTGCGGCCTTTGCTGTGGATCAATTCATGTTAGATGCGGTTTAACAGGATCCGATTACGGGATTCGAAGGACAGATTCGTTGTGATGACGCGTGGGGGAATAGTTGGGGTGGTTGCCGGGGCGCTTGTCGCCACCGCCGCAATCGTCGCGCCTGCCTTCGGCGCCAGCGAACAGCCCGCCCGGATCGCCAAGCATAACGTCGCCGCGGTTCGCGGTATCGGATCGTTTACGCCGGCCGCCGCCGACCCCCGCCTTGCCGCGATGTTCGCGCGCGGTGGCTTCGACGCTGGCAGCTTCCGCTTTACGCCTGCCGAAACGCGCCAAGATAACCGCGCGGTGACCGTCGCGGTCCGTGCGCAGACCAACCGCGGTGTTGCCAACACGGCGAGCCTCGCATCGACAACGCCGACCGTCGGTATTGCGCCGATCGCCTACAATCTCGGCATGTCGGTCGGCTGGAAGCGGTTCGCGATCTCGGGTGACGTGAACAAGCTCGATCTCGGCGTAATGCCGGGTGGGCGTGAAGCGGCCGACTTGGCAGTGAGCTATAGCGCCAAGCGGTTCAGCGGGACGGTGAAGGCTGCGGCGGATCGTCCACTGTCGAGCGCGCCGCGGCTTGTCGAGGACGCGCCGAGCTATTCGGTGGATCTTGGCGGGTCTTACGCGTTGACGCGTAGCCTCGCGGTGACGGCTGGCGTGCGGTACCGGTCGGATCGCGAGCGCTTCGTGAAGGTCGATGACGATCGTCGCGATAGCCAGGCCGTGTATCTGGGCACCGCCTTCCGGTTCTAAGCATCCAGCAAAGTGGTACTTTGCTGGAGTTTTTGAACGGTCGGGTGACCTTACCGCGCCGCTTTTCCTTCAGGGATAGAGTTCGATGCTGCTTGTCTTCGCCGTCACCCCAGCGGAAGCTGAGGTATTCCTCGATGCGGGTGACGCGGGCCCCAATGTAAGATCCCAGCCTTCGCTGGGATAACGGGGTCGGGGTGTTCGTTCTCGCTTAGCAGCTAACGGATCCAGGCATCGATCGCGGCCCAGCCGTGGAAGCCGAATCGCCGGATTTGCCGCCAGCGCGACTCGGTCATTCCGCCTAGCGCGATCATTGGTATCCCGAGTCCTCGTCCGATCCGCATGGCCCGCGCTGGACCGACCCCCGCCGCGCCGTCGTGCGACCGGGTGATGTGGATCGGCGACACGAACAGGGCAGCAGCTCCGGCGCGCTTGCCAACCAAGGCCTCGCCCCTCGAATGCGCTGGCCAGGTTCTGATCCCGTGAGTCCGTGCCCGACCATGCACCCCGTTGGCGTCGATCGTAGACTTTCCGGCCACTACCACGGTCAACCGTCGTGCGTGCGCGACGCGAATAACCCGCCGCAGCAATTCCCGCCGTTCCCGCGCAGGCGTAGCATAATGCCGAAACACCACGCCGGATCCCGGCGGCAGTCGCCTGAGCGCAGGCCACAAGGCGTCGCCCATCCGCTCGTCCGTCATCAGCCAGCGCGCGGGAATGGGGTTACGACGGGCCACGCCGCTGCCTATAGCGCGCCGCATGATTGCTGACGACACCACCAAATTCCAGGCCATCCACACCCGGGTCGCCAAGGCCGCCGAGATAGCGGATCGCCGCGCGGACGACGTGACGCTGATCGCGGTCTCCAAGACGCATCCGGTCGAGGCTATCGAACCTTTGCTCGACGAGGGCCAGCGCGTGTTCGGCGAGAACCGCGTGCAGGAAGCGTCCGAGAAATGGCCGGCATTGCGTGAGCAATATCCGGACGTCGAACTGCACCTGATCGGCCAGCTCCAGTCGAACAAGGCGGCCGAGGCGGTGGCGTTGTTCGACTGCATCCACGCGGTCGATCGCCCGTCGCTGGTCACCGCGCTGGGGAAGGCGATGGAGGCGAGCGATCGTCGGCCGAACTGTTTCCTCCAGGTCAACATCGGCGACGAGCCGCAAAAGGGTGGCTGCGCGATCGCGGACCTGCCCGCGCTGGTGGAGCAGGCGCGCGCCGCCGGTTTGCCGATCGCCGGGCTGATGTGCCTGCCGCCCGCGGACATCGAGCCGGCGCCGTATTTCGCGCTGCTGGCGAAGCTGGCTCGCGATCACGGGCTGACTGGGCTCAGCATGGGCATGTCCGACGATTTCGAGACCGCGGTGACGATCGGCGCGACTCACGTCCGGATCGGCAGCGCGTTGTTCGGCGCGCGGGGGACGAGCGCATGAGCATTGCGGTTCGGTTCGACGCGCTGCTGTTCGACTTCGACGGCGTGCTGATCGACAGCGAAGCCGTCGGCAACCGCCACATCGCCGAATGGCTGACCGCCGCGGGGCACCCGACCAGCGCCGAAGATTCGATGGCGAACTTCATGGGACTCGCCGGGCCGCAGTTCATCGATGCGATCGAGCGCTGGATCGACCGTCCGCTCCCCGAGGCGTTCTACGCCGCGCGGAAGGCCGAGGACGAGCGCGTGATGGCGGCTGGCGTCGACGCGATCGAAGGCGCGGTGGCGTTCGTCCGCTCGCTCCCGGCCAATTTGCCCAAGGCTATCGTCTCGTCGAGCCCGGTTTCGTGGATCGCGCGGCATCTGGAGCATATCGGCTTGCGCGATGCGTTCGGCGACCACCTCTATAGCGGGCGGGAGCATGTGACGAACGGCAAGCCGGCGCCGGATCTGTATCTGTTCGGGGCGCGGCAGTTGGGCGTCGATATTGCGCGGACGGCGATCCTCGAGGATTCGCCTGTGGGGGCGACCGGGGCAGTGGCTTCGGGGGGCTATGTTATCGGCTTGTCGGCGGGGTCGCATTGCAACGCCGAGCATGGTGCTCGGCTCGAGGCGATCGGTGTTGATGCGCTGGCGGAGAGCTTCGACGACGTGGCGCGGTTGATTGGAAGCATTTGATCGGAGCCTAGGAGTCTCCTGCCTCCTTGTTCTCCCGCGAAGGCGGGAGCCCAGTCTGGGTCCCCGCCTTCGCGGGGAAACAAACTAGACGACGGGCAAGGGTGCTCCACTCGACCAGCGTGGAGGCGATGGTCGCTTAGCCCGCCCGCTTGCGCCGCCAGATCGCACCGACTCCTGCAACCAGATCATACGGAATAGCCGCCGCCTCGCGCGTCCGCATCTTGAGCTGGTACCGCCGGCTCCCGCCATGCGGCACGTGGATCGCGCTCGCGGGCATGCCGAGCATCGCGAACAGCATGCGGATGCGGGGTTGGTGGTAGCCGTCGGTACAGATCATGCACTGCGCATACTGGCCCGCGCGCGCGAAGGCGGTCGCGGCGACGACGCTTTGCAACGTGTCCACGCTGGCTTCGTCGAGATGGATTCGCGACCGGTCGACCGTCTCGGCCAGCACATTCGCCATCACCGACGCTTCCGAAGGCCCGTGCGTGCCCTTCGCGCCGGAGCAGAACAGGTCCGCATCGACATAGCGCGCCGCCGCCGCCGCTGCGAATGCGATTCGGCGGGCGAGGGTAGGACTGGGGCTGCCGTCGGGACGAACGGCCGCGCCGAACACGACTATCAGGCGGTGTGAGGGAGGGATCTCGGTCAGAACTGATGGCCCGTGCGGTCGCGCTTGGTCGCGAGATAGTGCGCGTTATGTGGGTTCGAGGGGAGGAAATGCGGCACGCGTTCGATCACCGTCACGCCCGCCGCTTCGAGCCCGGCGACCTTGGCGGGGTTGTTGGTCAGCAACCGTACCTCGCGCTGGCCGAGCAGCGTCAGCATTCGCGCCGCCACGCCGAAATCGCGCGCATCGACCGCGAAGCCGAGCCGCGTGTTCGCGTCGACCGTGTCGAAGCCCTGGTCCTGCAACGCATACGCGCGCAGCTTGTTGACGAGGCCGATCCCGCGGCCTTCCTGCCGCAGATAGAGCAGGATACCCCAGCCGCCATGCTGGATCGCGTGTATCGCGGCGTGCAGCTGCGGCCCGCAATCGCATTTGAGGCTGCCGAGCACGTCACCCGTCAGGCACTCGCTGTGGAGGCGGACCAACGGCGGCTGACCATTGGGCTGGCCGATCAGCAGCGCGATGTGCTCGTCCGCGCTTTCTGGGCTGCGGAACGCGACGATCTCCGCATCCTCCGCGCCTTCGACCGGAAGCCGTGCGCGTGCCGCGAGTGTCAGTCGATTCGCGTCTTCGTGTGCGTCGATGTCTGCGCGGGTGATGCGGACCTCGGGTTCGCCCGTGCCGAGGAAGAACGCCGGCAGCAGTCCGGCGATCCGGGCAAGGCGCAAGGCAGCTGCCGCCGCGTTCGGATCGGCGAGCGGGAGCGTCTGGAACGGACCCTTGAGGGGGGTGGCCAGGTCGAATTGCGGATCGGCCAATGCGGTAGCGGCGGCAAAGTCGATCCAGGGGGCGCGATCGACGAGTACGGGCTCGGTCGGATCCGCGGCTGCGAGTTGGTTCGCGAGCTTCAACGTTGCCGCACGCCCCGACGAGATCAGCACGCCGCCATTCGCTTCGGGATCGAACGCCGCCAACCGCTCTGCATCCGCCGTCTCGACCGCGAGCAGCACCAGCCCGTCGATCGCGATCGGCCAGCCGCGCCTGAGCGCATCGACCGCGCGTGCCGCTGCGCGAGGATTACTCAAAACGCGAACTCGGTCATGATCGGGACGTGGTCGGACGGCTTCAGCCAACTCCGGCAGCGTTCATAGACGTGATGCGACACCGCAGCTTCGGCGGCGGCACCGGTTGCCCACATATGATCGAGCCGACGGCCGCGGTCGGATGCTGCCCAGTCCTTCGCGCGGTAGCTCCACCAAGTGAACAGGCGGGCGGGGGCGGGGTGGAAATGGCGGCCGAGATCGACCCAGTCGCCTGCCGCCTGCAACTTGCCGAGTGCCTCGACCTCGATGGGGGTGTGGCTGACGACGTCGAGCAGCTGCTTGTGGCTCCAGACGTCGGATTCGAGCGGGGCGATGTTGAAGTCGCCGACGAGGATTGTCGGGCCGGGCAGCGTTTCGGACCAGGTCGTCATGCGCTCGATGAAGTCGAGCTTCTGACCGAATTTGGGGTTCACGTCGCGATTGGGGACATCGCCGCCGGCGGGGACGTAGACGTTCTCGAGCCGTACGCCGTTCTCCAGCCGCACGCCGATGTGGCGCGCCTCGCTGTTCGCCTGCCAGTCGAAGCGGTCGTCCTCGACGATCGGGACTCGGCTCAGGATCGCGACGCCGTGGTGCATGCGCTGGCCGTGCAGGACGATGTGCTCGTAACCAAGCGCGCGGAACGCCGCCAACGGGAAGTCGCCGTCGATGACCTTGGTCTCCTGCAGGCACAGGATGTCGGGCTGCTCGTCGCGCAGAAACTGTTCGACGATGGCGATCCGGAAACGGACCGAGTTGATGTTCCAGGAGACGATCTTCACCGGCGCGATGTAGCGTTGCGGGGGGGTGGGGACAAGGAAGCGCGCAAGGTCTTGAAGACGGTAGAAGGCGCCATCGGCAAAGCCGCTGTCGTCGACCGGGTTTTGCCCGCCGGCCGCGCTTGAGCGAGTCATGAAGACGCAGTCTTCTTGCCGCTCTACGCGAAAGACCCCCGCTCCGGGGGCATGGAGCGAGGGCCGACTCAGCGTTCGTCACGCAGGCGAAAGATGAGGAAACCATCCGGGCAACAGGGGGAAAAATCCCGAATGCCCCACATCCGCGAGCCACTCTCTAGGGGGCCGAACCTGTCGCTTGCATGAATGACACGAATTTTATGTTATTTTCTTACACCCGTGCGGCGCGGATCGTTCCAGCGGAAGCTGTTGTCGCTGACCGCTTCGCCGAACTTCTGGTTGGTCAGGCGAATCGTCGTGCGGTTGTTCTGGCTGTCGAGCGCGACCCAGCCCTGCAGCATCAGTCCGCCCGGCGCGCTCGCGTTGCGGACGAACACCAGCGTGATCCGGCCGTATTCGGGATGTTTCGGATCGTTCGCCTCGACCGACACGATCCGCTGGTCGTAGCCGGGGACGAGCTTGGCGTAGCGCGTGATGTCGCGAGTCGGATCGAGCAGCACGCCCAGCGGCGAGTTCTTGATCGGCCAGCGCTGCACCTGTTTCACCGAATAATCGATGAAGGTCAGCGCGCCGCCCTCCGCGACGATCAGGATCGGCACGCCCTTCTCATACTGGAAACGCAGCTTGCCGGGCTTCTTGAGCGTCAGCACGCCGGTCAGCACCTTGCCGTTGCGATCCGCCTGCGAGAAGTTCGCGGTCATGGTCTCGACCGATTGCAGGTGCTTCTGCACGGCGGCCAAGTCACCAGTCGCCTGCGCGGCGATAGGGGAGGGCACGGCGGCAACGGACAAAGCGGCGATCGTCGCGATCACCGCGGGGCGGGTATTGAACATCGAAATCTCCTCAAGGCGCGACCGTTGCCCGCCCGCGCTTGAACCGCCACTGAATTCGGCGAGTTCCGTGAGAGCGCGCGGACTACAGCGTAATCGCGCCCTTCAGGCCGAGCACCGCGACGTCGTTCGCGTCGTGCACGCCGCCGGGGTTGTGAACGAATTGCACGTTCGGGCGCAGTTCCAGCCACTTGGTGGGGTGGACGCTGTAATAGATCTCCGCCGCGTATTCGGCATCCTGCACGGCGGGCCGCGTCGGATCGAGCGCCTGGCCCTTCGCCACGCGTCCGTTCACGTTGGTCCGCGCCACGCCGAAGCCGAGGATGTCGTTCGGCCGCCACGGCACCAGCCCCTTGTAGAACAGCCCCGCGGCGATCTGGTTGTCGGTGGTCGAGGTGGCACGATCGGCCTGCGTCGCGTTGACGAAGACGCTGAGCCCGGTGACCGACTTGCCGTCCTTCGAGGTGCCGGTAACCTGTTGCTGGATGTTGAGATACACCCCGTAGCGCGCGCTGCGGCGGAGCGGTTCGAGTCCGGTGATCGCGATCGGCCGACGGTTCAGGTCGTAGAACACGTCGTCGCCGTTCGACGTGTTGACCCAGCCGCCGACCTTGTACGCACCGACCCGGCCGTCGTCGTCGCCGCGCCGCCATTCGGCCTCGACGGGGATCAGCGCGCCGGTCGCACCGTGGAAATGGCCAATCACGAAGTCCTTTTCGAGGTTGCGCGGGTTCACTTCGTAGGCGGCGGTCTTGAGCGCGAGGTGATCGTTCACGTCGTAGCGCAATCGCGCACCCCATTGGCTGATCGGCCAGTTCTGCCAGTAATCGCCGTTCAGATTGCCCGGCGGCGCACCGCAGAAGCTGAGGTTCTGGAAATAGCACGAGAAGGAGGCGAAATCCTCGCCCGGATTGGTCCGGCCGATCTTCAGTTCGAGCTTTTCGCCGAGCATTTGCTCGTACCAGAATTGCGTCAGCCGGACGGTCTGCCCGCGGCCGTACACTTCCTGCACCTGTTGCAGCACGCCGAGATTCGCATCCGCACCCAGGTCGCGGCCACGGCGGTAGGTGACGGTCGCCTGGAACGCGCCGCCCCTGAGGCCGACGACCTTGTCGAGATCGAGCAGCACGCCGACGTCGAACTGGCCGGTCTCGCGCAACAGTTTCCGGTCGCCGCCGGAGAAATTATACGCGCTTTCCGAGGCATAGCGCGCACTGAGCCCGATCCCGCGATCCGCCAGCCGTTTGCGGATGTCGAACCAGTCGGCGAACAGCCCGGGCGGCGGGGTCCGCTGCGTATCGGCGGTCAGCGCGGAGGGCGACAGATCGCTGTCGCGACGCACGCCGGAGCGCGGGCGGTGCTGCGTGTCGGTCGCGCTGCTGCCGGGGGTCTGCTTGGCGGTATCCTGCGCGGAGACCTGACCGGGTAGGGCGAGCGCCACCGCTGCCGCTGCACAGAACCGCCGATACCCCATTACGCCCACCTGTTTTTCGTAACTTGTATCAACCCCGTATACCGGGCCTTCGCAGTCCGAAACCCTCGACAAGCCAAAGGGACTCCAGGAATCCTCTCCCGCCAGGGGGAGGTGGCACCGCAGGTGACGGAGGGGGAGGGCACGGAGCCGAGGTGGTCGCTTGCCTCCCCCTCCGTCTGGCAAATGCCAGCCACCTCCCCCTGGCGGGGGAGGATCGATCCTAACCCTAGATCGCATGCCCCTCGGTATCGCGGAGCACTTCGCGGCGGCCGACGTGATCGGGGCGGCCGACGATGCCGTCCTTCTCCATCCGCTCGATCAACCGCGCGGCGGAGTTGTAGCCGATCCGCAACTGGCGCTGGAGCCACGAGGTCGAGGCTTTCTGCGACTCGCACACCAGCTGGATCGCCTGGCGATATTGTTGGTCCTCCGCCGAATCCTCACCCGTCGGCGAGCCCTCCAGCGCGAAGCTCTCCTCGGGCTCCTCGGTCACCGACGAGATGTAATCCGGCAGGCCCTGCGAGCGCCAGTGATCCGCCACCAGCCGCACTTCGTCGTCGGTCACGAACGGCCCGTGGACACGGACGATGCCCTTGCCGCCGGGCATGTAGAGCATGTCGCCCTTGCCGAGCAGCTGCTCGGCGCCCTGTTCGCCGAGGATGGTGCGCGAATCGATCTTCGACGTGACGTGGAAGCTGATCCGGGTCGGCAGATTGGCCTTGATGACGCCGGTGATGACGTCGACCGACGGCCGCTGCGTCGCCATGATCAGGTGGATGCCCGCCGCGCGGGCCTTCTGCGCAAGCCGCTGGATGAGGAATTCGACCTCCTTGCCCGCGGTCATCATCAGGTCGGCGAGCTCGTCGACGATCACGACGATCTGCGGCAGCACGTCGTATTCGAGCTTCTCCTCCTCGTACATCGGCGCGCCGGTGTCCGGGTGATACCCCGTCTGCACCTTCCGCCCGAGCGGCTGACCCTTCGCCTTCGCGCCGCGCACCTTGTCGTTGAAACCCGCAAGGCTGCGCACGCCGACGGAGGACATCTGGCGGTAGCGGTCCTCCATCGTCTCGACCGCCCATTTCAGCGCGCGCACCGCCTTGGCGGGATCGGTCACGACCGGCGACAACAAATGCGGAATGTCGTCGTACATGCTCAGTTCGAGCATCTTCGGATCGATCATGATCATCCGGCACTGGTTCGGCGTCAGCTTGTAGAGCAGCGACAGGATCATGCTATTCAGGCCAACCGACTTACCCGAGCCGGTCGTGCCCGCGACCAGCAGATGCGGCATCGGCGCGAGATCGGCGATCACCGAATCGCCCGCGATGTTCTTGCCGAGGATAATCGGCAACTGCGCCGACTGGTCCTCGAACGTCTGGCTGCCGACGAGTTCGTGCAACGACACCGCCTCGCGCCGCGCATTCGGCAGCTCGATACCGATCACGTTGCGCCCCGGAATAACCGCGACACGCGCGGAGATCGCGGACATGTTGCGCGCGATGTCGTCGGCCAGCGCGATCACGCGGCTTGCCTTGATGCCGGGCGCTGGCTCGAGTTCGTACATCGTCACGACCGGGCCCGGCCGAACCTCGATGATCGATCCCTTCACGTGGAAATCGTCGAGCACGTTCTCCAGCAGCCGCGCGTTGCGCTCCAGGCCCGCCTTGTCGATCACATTGCCCTGGCTCGGCGGCGACGGCGTCAGCAGGTCCAGGCTCGGCAGCGTGAAATTGTCGCGCAGGTCGAGCGACGACTGGCGCTCCTTGGGTTTCGCCTGCGATGGCGCATTCTGGCGATCCGCGATGACGGGAGCGGGACGCGGGTCGGGCTCGGCGACTGCACGCGGCTCGACCGGTTTCCGGGTCAACGTCAGCGGTTCGTCGTCGTCCTCGTCGATCTCCGCGAAGCCGTCATAGCCGAGCGCCTCGGTCCGATTGCGGCGGGGAAGGCGCCATTTGCGCTCGCCGAGATCGATCTCGATGCTCTTGCCCCAGACGATCGCGCCGGCGATCGCCGCGACCAGCCCTATCGAGCGCGCGGACCAGAGTTCGGCGACCGGCTGGCCGATGAAGCTCAACGCCCAATGCACCGCGCTGGAGACCGACAGGCCGATCACGCCGCCCCAGCCGGCGGGAAGCGCGAGCACCGACGTGCCCGATACGAACGCAAGCGCGCTCGCCATCAGCGCGACGCCGATCGCCGCGCCGCGCACCATCCGCACCCAATGCCCGAGCGGCGCGTCACGCCACAGTCGCATCCCGAGAATCGGTCCGATCGGCAGCAACAGCGCGACCGCCGGCCCGAACAGCGTGAGCGCGATGTCGGCGAACCATGCACCCGGCGGCCCGACCAGATTGGCGGGGTCTCCGCCCGACGCGGTGTTCAGGGCGGGGTCGCTCGGGTGATAGCTCGCCAGCGCCAGCGCCATCAGCAGCGTGCCAACGAACAACGCGATCGCTGCGATCAGCGCGCCGCTGCGGACGGCACCCGCCTTCACCGTCTCACGCCACAAGGCTGGCTGCGCGCGGCTGGCCATGACCCGTATTCTCCAGATTCAACTAAATGGTGAAGTTTCAACTTCAGATTGAAAATTCATCGCGCCGGGCGGGTTGAACGTCAAGCGCGGTCCTCTGCAACACGGGTTAAGCTGCGCCCGGATCGTCGTTGGCAGCGACCGGCTACCGGGATAAAGCGCGACCATGGACACAGATGTAATCATCCTCGGTGGCGGGCTGGTCGGCGCGACGCTCGCCGTGGCGCTCGACGTGCACGGCATCTCGACGATCGTGATCGACCCCGCCGACCCCGCGGTGACGCTGGCGCCCGGCTTCGACGGCCGTGCGTCGGCGGTGGCAAGCGCGAGCCACCGCATGCTCGACGCGATCGGCATCGGCGCGACGCTGGCGGGGCAGGGCTGTGCGATCCGCCAGATTCGCGTCAGCGATGGGCTGGAACCGGGTGCGCTCGATTTCGTCCCCGCCGCAGACGATGGCGCGCTCGGCACGATGTACGAGAACAAGCTGCTCCGCCGCACGCTGTTCGACGCCGCAACTGCTGCGCCGCATGTCGATCTCCGCATGCAGACGCGTGCGACGTCGGTCGACCGTGCCGAATCGGGCGTCACCGCCACGCTGGACTCGGGCGACGTCATTCGCGCGCCGCTGCTGATCGCCGCGGAGGGCCGCAACTCGCCGACGCGCGAAGCTGCGGGGATCACGATCGCGCGCTGGTCGTACGAGCACACCGCGATCATCGCCGCGTTCCACCACGAACGCTCGCACGAGGATGTCGCGTACGAGATCTTCTACGCAAGCGGCCCGTTCGCGCTGCTTCCGCTGCCCGATGACGCCGACGGTCACCGCTCGGCGATCGTCTGGACGGTCGACTCGAAGAACGCGCCCGGCATGCTCAAGCTCGGCGACCGCGCGTTCCTCGCCGAAGCCGAAAAGAACATGGGCGGCTTCCTCGGCAAGCTGTCGATGGCCACCCCGCGGTCGAGCTACCCGCTCGGCTTCCACCACGCCGCGCGCATTACCGACACGCGGCTCGCGCTCGTCGGCGACGCCGGCCACGGCATCCACCCGATCGCCGGGCAGGGTCTCAACCTGGGCTTCCGCGACGTCGCGACGCTCGCCGAGGTACTGGTCGAGGGCAAGCGGCTCGGCCTCGATCTCGGCGACGCGGCACTGCTCGCGCGCTACCAGCGCTGGCGCGGGCTCGACACGTTCATGACCGCCGCCGCCACCGACACGCTCACCCGCCTGTTCGGCCTCCCCGGCAAGACTGCCAGCGCCGTCCGCCGGTTCGGCATCAGCGCCGTCAACGCGATCCCGCCGCTCAAGGACCGCTTCATGGCCGAAGCACGCGGTGAATCGGGTGACCTGCCGAAGCTGTTGCAGGGGCTCAAGATCTGAGACGGACGATCTGCCGCTGATCAGCGGCGGCGCTCTGTCACGACGATCTCACCAATTGGACCCCGGCCTCCACCGGAAAAATGCGTCTGTTCTACCGCGAGAGGCACTGACCGTATTGGGGGCCGGAGTCCGGTGAGCGTTTCAAACCGCCCCACGTAACTCCAGCGCCCGCGCAAACACCGCGTCGAACATTTCCGCCGTCAGCACACCGGTATTCACGTTGTAGCGCGAGCAGTGGAAGCTATCGATCAGGATGCGGCCGTCGGGCATCACATGCTCCGCGCCGTGGGCAAAGCGCGCTTTCGGCAACCGACCGCCGAGCATCTTCACCGCCGACTGATGCGCGATATGCCCCAGCGCCACGAACACCCGCGCGGTCGGCACCGCATCCGCCTGCGTCTCGAGGAACGGCCGGCAGGTGCGGATTTCCTCCGGCGTCGGCTTGTTCTCGGGCGGCAGGCACTTCACCGCGTTGAGGATGATCGCGCCGTCGAGCGCCAGCCCGTCCTCGGCCTTCGCACCATATGTCCCGGTCGCAAGCCCGAACCGCCCGAGCGTCTCGTACAGGAACTGCCCCGCATAATCGCCGGTGAACGCGCGGCCCGTGCGGTTCGCGCCATGCTTGCCCGGCGCGAGGCCGATGATGCCGAGCCACGCCGCCGGATCGCCGAACGCCGGGACCGGCGCGTTCCACCAGGTCGGGAACTCGGTGCGCACCTGCTCGCGCACCGCGACGAGGCGAGGGCAGAGCGGGCAGTCATGCGGCGGCTCGGTCTCGGGTAGCGCGGAGACGGGCGCGAAGACCGTCGTGACGTCGACTTCGCCGGTGTCTTCGAGGGTTTCGGGAAGCTTGGAGGTGTAAGGTGTGGAATCCATGGGATTGCGCTAGGCGGACCAAATGTCGCCTGCAACCCCGCTCCCGCCGATCGCGCAGGCCGCGACCACCTACGCGATCGCGCTCGGCTCGAACCGACGCGGCCGTCACGGGAGCCCCGAACACGAGATCGCCGCCGCTTTGGAGACGCTCGGCACTGTCGTCGCACGATCGCCGACCGTAACTAGCGCACCATTAGGCCCCTCGAACCGCCGCTACGCCAACGCCGTCGCACTGATTGAGACGCCCGAAGACCCCGCCGCGCTGCTCGTCCGCCTCAAACGGATCGAGCGCGCGTTCGGCCGCCGCCCCGGCCGCCGCTGGGGAAGCCGCGTGATCGATCTCGACATCATCCTCTGGTCGGGCGGCGCGTGGTCGTCGCCCGGGCTCACCGTTCCCCACGCCGCGTTTCGCACCCGCAGCTTCGTCCTTGGCCCCCTCGCCAGCCTGATCCCGCAATGGCGCGATCCGCTGACCGGGCGAACGATCCGGCAATTGGCGCAATCGGTTGACCGAAAGCGGCCACGCGATTAGGTGCGCGGTCCACGATGGCGGGGGTCCGTAGCTCAGTTGGTAGAGCAAGCGACTTTTAATCGAGAGGTCCCGGGTTCGAGCCCCGGCGGACCCACCATCGATGCTTCGGGCGTTGCGCCGAGCAGGCGGCGGCATGTCCCGGCGATTCTCGCGGGCGCATCGGTCGCGGCGATCGGGCTAGCCCTCATCCTCCTTGTCGGTCTCGCGGTTGATCACTGGCCGTTCGCGTTCGACCGGTCGATCATCCTCGGCCTGCGCGCGTGGGGCGGGCCGTCATGGCTGCCCAAGGTCGCAGCCGACGTCACCGCGCTCGGCGGCGGTATCGTCCTGACGATCGTCGTGGTGGTCGCCGCCGGCCTGCTGATCGTCCAGCGCCTTTGGCTGACCGCCGCCGCCATGGTCGCGGCCAGCGTCACCGGCAATATCGTGGTCGAACTCGTCAAGCTGCAGGTCGCCCGCCCGCGTCCCGATATCGTCGCGCACCTCGTCACGGTCACGCATATGAGCTTCCCGAGCGGGCATTCCGCGAACAGCGCGATCGTCTATCTCACGCTCGCCGGCCTCGCCTCGCAGGTGACACGGGATCGCGCGACCCGAGCGTATCTGCTCGTCGTCGCGATCCTGCTGGTCGGCGCGATCGGCTGCAGCCGGGTGTATCTGGGCGTCCACTGGCCGAGCGACGTGCTGGCCGGGTGGAGCTTCGGCACGCTCTGGGCGCTCGCCTGGTGGCTCGCCACCGCTCGCGCGCGGCGAGCGATCGGCGGCGAGCGCCACGCGTTCGGCACCCCGCCCGCCGATCCGGCCTCCTAGCGACCTTTCTCGGCCAGCGCGCGCTCCCATGCCAGCGCGTCGCGGACGATCCGGTCGAGATCGGCATGGCGGGGCGTCCAGTCGAGCGTCTCGAGGATCGCGCGATTGTCCGAGATCAGCATCGCCGGATCCCCCGCGCGACGCCCTTCGAGGCGACGCTCGATCGTCCGGTTGGTAACCTTGTCGACCGCATCGAGCACCTCGAGCACTGAGAATCCCTTGCCATAACCCGCGTTGAGCGTGTGGCTCTTGGCAGGGTCCGCGACCAGGACTTCCAACGCGGCGACGTGCGCGGCGGCCAGGTCGGTCACGTGGATGTAATCGCGCACACCGGTGCCGTCGGGCGTGGCGAAATCCGTGCCGTAAACGCCTACCGCGTCGCGCTTGCCGGTCGCGGCCTCGACCGCGATCTTGATCAGGTGCGTGGCACCGACCGTCGACTGGCCGCTGCGCCCCTGCGGATCGGCGCCGGCGACGTTGAAGTAGCGCAATGCCGCATAGTTCATCGGATGCGCCGCGGCGACGTCGCGCAGCATTGCCTCGGTCATCAGCTTGGACATGCCATACGGGTTGATCGGCACGGTCGGATCGCCCTCCGCGACGGGTACCTTCTCGGGCGTGCCATAGGTCGCGGCGGTCGACGAGAAGATGAAATGGGCCACGCCCTCGACGACCGCGCTCTCGATCAGCGCACGGCTGGCGGCGGTGTTGTTGCGGTAATATTTGAGCGGGTCGCTAACCGATTCGGGGACCACCACCGAGCCCGCGAAATGCATGATCGCCTTGACGTTGTGCTCGCGGATCGCCGCGCGGACCTTCGCATCGTCGGCGACGTTCGCCTCGACGAGTGCGGCGCGCGGATCGACCGCCCAGTCGAACCCGGTGACCAGATTGTCGAGCACGACGACGTCATACCCCGCATCGAGCAACGCCAGCACCGCGTGGCTGCCGATATAGCCGGCCCCGCCAGTCACCATAACCTTACCGTCAATCACGCGCGTCTCCTCTTTGTTGCGGGGTAGCGACTTCCTACATTGGCGGAAAGGAGATCGTTATGACGGATTATGTAACGCTGGCCGGCGGCTGCTTCTGGTGCACCGAGGCTGTGTTCAAGGATGTGATCGGGGTCGGGTCGGCCGAGAGCGGGTATATCGGCGGGCATGTGCCCAACCCGACCTACAAGCAGGTCTGCGGCGGCGACACCGGCCATGCCGAGGCGATCCGGATCGGTTTCGACCCGGAGCAGCTGAAGCTCGGCGACCTGCTCGACATCTTCTTCGCGACGCACGACGCGACGACGCTGAACCGGCAGGGCAACGACGTGGGGACGCAGTACCGCTCGGCGATGTTTCCCGCGGACGACGCGCAGAAGGCCGAGATGGAAGCGGCACTGGAGCGCGCGCAGGCGGATTCGCCCAAGCCGATCGTCACCACCATTGAGCCGATGGACACGTGGTACGAGGCCGAGGGCTATCACCAGGATTACTGGGAAACCTCGGGCCGCTCGAACCCATATTGCATGGCGGTGATCCCGCCCAAGCTGCAGAAGCTCCGCAAGAGCTTCGCCGCGCGGTCGAAGGCGGCGGTGAACGCGTAAGATCGAACCAATGCTGTTCCCCCGCGGAAGCGGGGGCCCAGCTAAATACCGCCGTCCGACCTGACTCCTGGACCCCTGCGTGCGCAGGGGAACGGACTATCGATGTGCGGCGCGGCGAAGGCGGTCGTTGATCGCTTCGCCGATGCCGTCGAATGGGATCGGCGCGATCGCGATCTTTGAGCGATCGTTTGCGTCCGCTGCATGGAGCAGGTCGAACAACCTCGCCGCGGCTTCGACAAGGTTTCCAGACGCGGAGAGCGACACGTCGCCTGCCACATCGCCGAAACCAATCAGCCACTCATCAGACCCTGTCTCGAACGCATTCAGCCTGAGCAACTTGCTTGGCGCATAATGGCTCTCAAGCTGCCCCGGCGCCGTCACCCCACTCTCAATCCCCCCCGGCGAAGGCCGGGGCCCAATTGGGGGACGGTCATGACGCAGGTCTTGCCCGGTTACATCCGACGTTCCAATTGGGCCCCGGCCTCCGCCGGGGGGGTGCTCTAAGTACTGCCGGATAGCCTCCGCCGTAACCGGCCCCGGCCGCAGCACCGTCCGCCCCGCCACGATCGTCGACTCCAATCCCGCCTCGGTAGCCCCATCGTCGAGGATCAACGGTACGTTCCCCCCCAAGCTTCCCGCGACATGCGCGGCGGTAGTCGGACTGATCCCCCCGCTCGCATTGGCCGAAGGCGCCGCCAACGGCCGCCCCGACGCCGCGATCAACCCCTGCATAGCCCGATGCCGAGGCACCCGTATCGCGACCGTATCCAACCCCGCCGTCACCAGCGAAGCGATCCCCGAATCCCCCCGCACCGGCAGCACCAACGTCAGCGGCCCCGGCCAGAACGCCTCGGCCAACGCCCGAGCATCCGCATCGAACACAGCAATACGCTCAGCCGCCGCCAGATCTGCCACATGCACGATCAGAGGATTGAAACTCGGCCGCCCCTTCGCGGCATAAATCCGCGCCACGGCCTCCGCATTGGTCGCGTCCGCCGCCAGCCCATACACCGTCTCGGTCGGCACCGCGACGATCCCCCCGTCGCGAATCAGTGCGGCGGCTTCGGCGATTGCGGCCGTGCCGTAGGGTAAAATCCGAGGGTGTGGACGGGTCATTCCACAGGCGTATAGCGGGTCCAAACCGTAGCGATAAGAGGATGCGATGGCCTTCACTCCAGCAACCACCGAACAGCGTTTCGTGCTCGACCATGTCGTGCGGATCGGCGAGATCGCCGCGACCGAACGCTATGCCGCCGCCAGCGACGACGTCGTCGACGCGGTCCTCGAAGGCGTCGGCCAGTTGGCGTCGGGCGAATGGGCGCCGCTCAACCGCACCGGCGACACCGTCGGCGCAAAATGGACTCCGGACGGCGTCGTCATGCCCGACGGCTTCGCGCAGGCGTACAAGGATTATGTCGAGGGCGGCTGGGGCGGAATCGGCGTCGAGGAAGAATGGGGCGGCCAGGGCCTTCCGTTCGCGATCCAGACCGCGGTGCTCGACACATTGGGCTCGGCCAACATGGGTTTCGCGCTGTGCCCGACGCTGACCGTCGGCGCGATCGAGGCGCTCCAGCATCACGGCAGCCCCGAGCAGCAGGCGCTGTACCTCCCCCATCTCGCGACCGGCGAGTGGACCGGTACGATGAACCTTACCGAGCCGCAGGCGGGCTCCGACGTCGGCGCGTTGCGCGCGACCGCGACGCCGCTCGGTGACGGCAAGTGGTCGATCAAGGGCACCAAGATCTACATCTCGTTCGGCGATCACGACATGGCGCCGAACATCGTTCACCTCGTCCTCGCGCGGACGCCGGGCGCACCGGCAGGCACGAAGGGCATCTCGCTGTTCCTCGTCCCCAAGTTTCGCCTTCAGGAAGACGGCACGCCGGGCGACTTCAACGACGTCCGCGTCGTCTCGATCGAGCACAAGATGGGCCTCCACGCCTCGCCCACCTGCGTGCTGAGCTTCGGCGACAACGACGACTGCATCGGCGAGCTGATCGGCGCGGAACTCGGCGGCATCCGCGCCATGTTCACGATGATGAACAACGCGCGGTTGAACGTCGGCCTCCAGGGCGTTCAGGTCGCCGAGGGCGCGACGCAGGGCGCGGTCGCCTATGCGCTCGACCGCGTGCAGTCCGCCCGCGCCGGCTCGCCGAACAAGGACTCGGTCAAGATCGTCGAGCATCCCGACGTCCGCCGCATGCTGATGCGGATGAAGGCGCAGACGCAGGCGGCGCGCGCGCTCGTCTACTACGCGGCCGGGCAGGTCGACCGCGCCAATCTCGGCGACCACGCCGCGCGCAACCGGCTCGAGCTCGTCACGCCGCTCGCCAAGGCGCACGGCACCGATCTCGGCAACGAAGTCGCCTCGCTCGGTATCCAGGTCCACGGCGGCATGGGCTATGTCGAGGAAACCGGCGCCGCGCAGTATTTCCGCGATGCCCGCATCACGCCGATCTACGAGGGCACCAACGGCATCCAGGCGGCGGACCTCGTCGGGCGGAAACTCGGCCTCGACAATGGCGGCGCGTTCGCCACGCTGATCGCCGACATCCGTGCGGAAGCGAAGGACGATCGGCTCTTGGCACTGGTCGACGCGTGCGAAGCGATCGGGCGTAAGCTCGCCACCGCGGACGCCGACGACAAGCTGGCGGCGAGCTACCCCTTCCTCACCATGTTGTCGGTCGCGACCTGTGGCTGGTTGATGGAGCGGCAGGGCGGGGTCGCCGGCAGCGACGACTTCGGCCGGATGAAGACCGCGGCGGTGCGTTTCTACCTCGACCAGATCGTCCCCGAGGCGATGGGGTTGAATGCGGCCGCGAACGCCAGCGCAGCGGTGCTCTACTCGATCGAAGCGGACCTGTTCGCGGCCTGATCGAACGCGACATCGTCGTTCGCCCCTCCCCGGCGGAGGCCGGGGTCCAATTGGGGGACGGCCGTGATCCGCGCGGTGCTCGGTTACTTCCGACGTTCCAATTGGGCCCCGGCCTCCGCCGGGGAGGTAGCTAGTGGGAAGGCGGTACAGGCTGTCGCGGAGTGGCACCCAGGCCGCCTCGATCCTCCCCCGCAAGGGGGAGGTGGCACCGAAGGTGACGGAGGGGGAGGACACGCAACGGCGGTAAACCCTTACCGCCCCCTCCGTCCGGCAAGCGCCAGCCGCCTCCCCCTTGCGGGGGAGGATCGCGAGGGACGCTACTGGTCGTGACAGCGCCAAACCACGCCGTCATGCAGGGCTCGTTCCGGCATCCACCGTTCCACAGATCCGGGGGAAATGAGAACGCGGAACGGTGGTCCCCGGAACAAGCCCGGGGCGACGGAGCGAGCAGGGGTGGCACCCCATATCCCGTTCGCCCTGAGCGTAGTCGAAGGGTATGCCCAACGCGCAGCTGCTTCGACTTCGCTCGGCACGAACGGGGGAGGGGGGCTGCACCACATGCAACATCCGGTGCCCAGCACTCGACGTCCCTGCGCAACGAACGGTAAGGGAGGGCGGAAATCTCTGAAAGCCTGACCGATGTTCGACCTCGAAGCCTATCTCCTCCGTGTCGCCATGCCCGCGCGGCCCACGCTCGACTCGATCGGCCTCGGCCGCCTGCAACACGCGCACCGTCTTTCGATCCCGTTCGAGGATCTCGACGTCGTCCTCGGCCGCGGCATCGCGATCGACAGCACATCGGTCTTCGCCAAGCTCGTCACCGCACGGCGCGGCGGCTATTGCTTCGAGCACAACCGGCTGTTCCTGGATGCGCTCAAAGAACTCGGTTTCACCGCACGCCCGTTGCTGGCCCGCGTCTGGATCGCCGCCACCGACGTACCGCCGCTCACGCACACCTTCGCGCTGGTGACGATCGATGGCCAGGACTGGATCGCCGACACCGGCTTCGGCGGCAGCTACACGCCCGTCCTCCCGCTCGCCGACGGCGCCGAGGCGACCGCTCCCGATGGCGCCCGCTTCCGGCTGGAAGCGACCGAACAAGGCTGGATGCTGCTCCGCGACGGCGATCCGATGACCACCGATGGTCGCGGCGAAACGGGAGGATTCCAGCCGCAATACAGCTTCACGCTCGCGCAAGTGTTCGATGCGGACTTGGCAATGTCTAACCACTGGACCTCGACCGCGCCGTCCAGTCGATTCACCCACACCCCGATCGCCAGCATCGTCCTCCCGAACGGCTTCGCGTCGCTGATCGGCCGCAACTACCGCCGGCGCTCGGGCACCGACACGACGGTCGGCGAGATCACGGACCCGCGCGTGTATCGCATCCGCATGAGCCTGTTGTTCGGGATCGACCTGAGCGTCGAGGACGTCGCGGCGCTGGGGTTATTCTGAAGCAGCACCCCGCTTCCGTTCGTGCTGAGTAGCGACCGAGTAGCTGCGTCAGCAACGTATCGAGGGCGCGTATCGAAGCATGGGTTCCCCGCGCCAACCTGTCCTTCGATACGTCCTCTCGATACGCTCCGTTGGAGCTACTCGATGACTACTCAGGACGAACGGGACAGGGTGCAGACAAACGCAAGGGGCAGGGGAGGCGAAGGAAATCGCTCGCAGCGGCTCAGGCCCGCTCGCGCTCCAAAAGATCATGCGCATCCAACCCCAGCAGGTCGATATGCCCCAGGATCCGCGGCCACTGCGTCGTCACGAAATTCTCGCGCTCCGCCACCCGCAAAGCCTCCGCCGCACCCGGCATCACGAACATTCCGACCCCGCGTCGGACCTCGACATAGCCGTCGTCCTGAAAGCTCTGATACGCCTTGGCGACCGTCAGCGGGTTCGCCCCCTGCTCAGCGGCGAACGCGCGCACCGACGGCAATTGGTCCCCTGCACGATAGTCGCCGCGCAAAATACCCGCAGCGATCGTGCTGCGAAGGCGGATATATACGGGGCTGTCGTCGCTGCTGAGCGCTGTCATGCTGTTCTAATACAGCAATCTGGCGGAAAGTCGAGGCTTAGGATTCCCAATGGCTTACGAGCCGTGCCATATCCGGGCGAGGCCGTTCGTCGAGCGCGCGCGACGGCGTGCCGATGAACATGAACCCCGCGATCCGCTCCGCCGCCGTCCCGAACGCATCGCGCACCAGGTCCGAATAGGCTGGCCACCCCGTCAGCCAGCCCCCCGCAAACCCCTCCGCATGCACCGCATGAAGCAGGTTCATGCACGCCGCCCCCGCCGAAAGCTCCTGTTCCCAAAGCGGAATCTTGCTCTCCTTCGGCGACGACAGCACGACCACCAGCGTCGGCGCTTGGTGCGCGAACTGGTCGAGCGACTCGAGTTCGGTCCGCGACGCAGAAGGCCGCTCCGCGAGATACGCATCCGTGATCAACGTCGACAGAGCGGCGCGGTGCTCGTCTCCCACGACCACGAACCGCCACGGCGCGAGCTTGCCGTGGTCGGGCGTCCGCGCCGCGATCTCCAGGATCGTCGCCAGCTGGTAGGAATCGGGGCCGGGCGCGATCAGGTCGCGCGGCTTGCCCGAGCGGCGGGTGGCGAGCAGCGAGAGCGGCGTGGAGCGGTCGTTGAGCATGTCCCGCAAGATAAGCCCTGATGTGCGATATTTACAGGCCGAGCTTTGCCGCTAGGTTGCGCGCCATAACGGCCCCGCGTTCGACGGCGGCCAAGACGAGTATCAGGGAGCGTAAGAATGGTGGACACCCCGACCGCGGATACCCCGCGAGAGCCGGACATCACCCATATCAACCCGGCGTCCGGCGAAACCTGGTTCGGGCATCCCCGCCAGCTCGCGCGGCTGTTCACCACCGAAGCGTGGGAGCGGTTCGGCTATTACGGCATGCGCGCGCTGCTCACGCTGTACCTTACCAAGCATTTCGTGTTCGGCGACCGCGAGGCGACCGGGCTCTACGGCGGCTACACCGCGCTGGTGTATCTGACGCCGCTGGTCGGCGGCTATCTCGCGGACCAATATCTCGGTTCCAAGCGCGCGGTGAAGTTCGGCGCGATCATCATGGCGCTCGGCTATCTGCTGCTCTGCTTCGGCGGCGAGACTGCCAAGCCCTACGCGACGATCGCCAACCAGCGCTACGCGATCGAAGTCGTCGACCAGGCCGACAGCGAAGTCCGCTATCTCGTCGACGGCGCGAACAAGCTGAAGATCAAGGGTAACGACGACGGTACCGTCTCGCTGCTCGCGCCCGACGGCTCGACCGCGCGCACGGTCGAGAAGGGCGGCTTCGAATCCGGCGCCGAACGCAGCAGCTTCTACGTCACGATCATGCTGCTCGCGCTCTGCATGATCTCGGTCGGCAACGGCTTCTTCAAGCCCAACATCTCGACGATGGTCGGCGAACTCTACGCACAGGGCGACAAGCGCCGCGATGCCGGGTTCACGATCTTCTACATGGGGATCAACCTCGGCTCGCTGTTTTCGCAGCTGCTCTGTCCGTTCCTCGCGGTCGCGGTCGGCTGGTGGGCAGGCTTCGGCCTCGCCGCGATCGGCATGCTCGCGTCGTGGACGCTGATCCAGTTCGATGGCGGCAAGCTCGACGGCTACGGCGAGCCCCCGGTTCGCACCGGTCCCGATCGTGCGCTCGGCATCTATGCGCTCGCGCTGCTCGGTATCCCGATCTTCTACCTGCTGTTTGTCAACCTCATGAACGCGGTGCCGCCGGTGCCGGGCTCCGGGATCGTCGGCTACATCGCCTCGCTGTCGCTGATGGGCAAATTGCTGTTCGGCACGTTCCTGATCGCGGTGCCCGGCATCCTGATCTGGTCGTTCATCAACGGCGAGCGTCGCGAGTTCCAGATGATGCTCGCGGCGATGGTGCTGATCGTGTTCAACGTCGTGTTCTGGACGCTGTTCGAGCAGGCTGGGTCGAGCCTCACGCTGTTCGCGGATCGCAACACCGACCTCAGCGTGTTCGGCCTTTTCAGCATCTCGGCCGGCCAGACGCAGTTCTTCAACGCGTTCTTCATCGTCGCGCTCGCGCCGGTGATGTCGATCCTGTGGACCAAGCTCGCCGCCAAGGGCCTGGAGCCGTCGATCCCCGTCAAGTTCGGCATCGCGCTGATCGGCGTCGGCGTCGGCTTCCTGTTCCTCGTCTGGGGCGCAAGCATGGTCGGGCCTTCGTTCAAGGTCGCGATCTGGTGGCTCGCCGGGCTGTATTTCATCCACTCGTTCGCCGAGCTCTGCATCTCGCCGGTCGGTCTCAGCATGATCACCAAGCTGTCGATCGCGCGCGTCGTCGGTCTGATGATGGGCGTGTGGTTCCTGTCGATCTCGGTCGCGCAGTATGTCGCCGGCGTGGTCGCGCAGGTGGCGAGCGTCGAGACGGTCGGCGGGCAGGTGACCAATTTGAAGGTCAGCCTGGATACCTATGCCGGCGTGTTCTGGACCATCGGTCTGGTCTCGGCCGGCATCGGCGTCGTGCTGCTGCTGATCTCGCCACTGATCAAGAAGTGGATGCACGGCGTTCAGTGAGTAAACCAGTTCCCCTCCCGCTTGCGGGAGGGGCTAGGGGAGGGCGCGACGTACGTACTGGCGTCCGGTGTGCGAGGCACGCCCCTCCCCCGACCCCTCCCGCAGGCGGGAGGGGAGGCCGTCAGATCCGCGTCATCGACAGCGCCTTCTCGCCATACCGCGGCCCAGCCGTCCCACCCCTCGGCGCCGCTGCATCCAGCTTCGCCAGATCGTCCGCGGTCAGCGTAATGTCCGCCGCCTTCATGCTGTCCTCGAGCGTAACCCGGCGCTTCGACCCCGGGATCGGCACGATATCGTCGCCTTGCGCCAGCAACCAGGCGAGCGCCACCTGTGCCGGCGAAGCCCCATGCGCATCGGCAATCGACTTCACCGCCGCGACCATCTCCATGTTCTTGGCGAAGTTCTCCTCCGAATACCGCGGATCGTTCCGCCGATAGTCGCCCTCAGGCAGATCCGACCGCGCGGTAATCTGCCCCGTCAGGAAGCCCCGCCCGAGCGGCGAATACGGCACGAACCCGATCCCAAGCTCGCGGCACAATGGCAGGATCGCCTCTTCAACATCGCGCTCCCACAACGAATACTCACTCTGCAAAGCCGCAATCGGATGCGTCGCCGCAGCCCGCCGGATCGTGTCGAGCCCCGCCTCCGACAACCCGAGATGCCGCACCTTGCCCTCGCGCACGAGGTCGCCCATCGCGCCGACCGTATCCTCGATCGGCACGTCCGGATCGACGCGGTGCTGGTACAGTAGGTCGATCGTCTCGACCCCAAGCCGCTTCAGCGATCCCTCGCAAGCCCGCCGCACATTGGCAGGCGTTGAGTCCACCCCCGTCATCCCGTTCTCGTCGTAGCGGAAGCCGAACTTGGTCGCGATCACGACGCCATCGCGCTTGCCGCGGATCGCCTTGCCGATCAGCTCTTCGTTGACCAGCGGGCCATAGATTTCGGCGGTGTCGAACAGTGTCACGCCCAGCTCGATCGCGCGGTGGATCGTCGCGATGCTCTCATCGGCGTTCGCCTCGCCGTACATGCCCTTGCCGATGCCGGCCATCGGCATGCAGCCGAGACCCAGCGCGGAAACCTCGAAATCAGGGCCGAGCGTGCGATACTTCATGCGGAATCTCCTGTGAGCCACTGCGGGCTGAAACGGAGATGGTGACGGCGGTGTCCATCGTCACGTTGCCGACGGTACGAAACAGGTCGGGCACGGTCTCGACTGCGATGAACAGCCCCAGAGCCTCGATCGGCACCCCCATCGCGATCGCGACCGGCGCGACCGAGGCGATGAAGCTTACCGTGCCCGGCAGCGACACCGACCCCATCGTCGTGATCGCCGCGGTCGCGATCCCCGCGGCGAGCTGCCCCGGCCCGATCGGTACGCCGACCAGATGCGCGACGTACAGCGCCACCGCGAGGTTCATCGCCGGACTCGTCGCCCGGAACACCGCGACCGCCAGCGGCAGCACGATCCCGGCTGTCGCTGGCGCTGCGCCGAGCTCGACCGAGCCCTTCAGCATCGCCGGCAGCGAGGCGAGTGACGACTGCGTGCTGATCGCCACCGCCTGCGCGGGCGCGACCGCGCGCGCAAAGCGCCCGAACCGCACGCGCCCGCCGATCATCCCGACCGGATACGCGGCGATCAGCACGACCACGCCGATCGCCGAGACACAGACGATGTAATGCACCAGTGCACCGAACGCCGCGGTGCCGGTCCGCGCGCCGACCCCGTAGGCGAGCGCGAAGATGCCGATCGGCGCGAGCTTCAGCACCCAGCCGATCACGATCAGCAGGGCGTCGACGACCGCCTGGAAAAACCCGGTCAGGATACTGCGCTGCGCTTCGGGCAATTGCGTGACCGCGAACGCGAACGCCAGCGCGAACACGGTTAGCGGCAGGAACGCGTCCCCCGCCGCCGCCGCGACGACGTTGGTCGGCACGATCGTATCGAAGAACGCACCGATCCCCGGCACCGACCCGACCGGCGCGGTGGTCGTCAGCGCGGTGCGGAGTGCGGTCGCGAGTCCAGCGGGCAACGGCCACGCTTCGAGCAGCAACGGCGTCACTAGTGCGGACATGATCGTCACCGCCCACAGGATCGCGACCATCATGACCAGCGCGCGGATCGTGATCCGTCCCGCGCGTGCCGCCTCGGCCGTCGCGCCGATTCCCGTGACGAGCAGCGACACGATCAACGGCACGATCACCATCTGCAGTCCGTGCAGCCACGCCGAGCCCATCGGCTGCGTCACCGCGGTGACCGCGATCGCCTGGGACGGCGCGAGTGCGGCGGCGAGGATGCCGATCGCGATGCCGCCGATGAGGGCGATCAGGATCCGTGTAGCCTGCGACATGCTCGCCCTTCGTGGTTTACCGCGCTATCAACGGTGCAAACCCCGATACCGGACGGAAAGCACGTGTGATGGCAAGGAAATATTTCGGCACCGATGGCATTCGTGGCGCCACAAACGTCTCGCCGATGACAGCAGAGATGGCGATGAAGGTCGGCATGGCCGCCGGCGCATACTTCCTGCGCGGCGATCATCGCCACCGCGTCGTCATCGGCAAGGACACGCGGCTGTCGGGTTACATGCTTGAATCCGCACTGGTTGCAGGGTTCACTAGCGTCGGTATGGATGTCGTCATGGTCGGGCCGATGCCGACACCCGCGGTCGCGATGCTCACCCATTCAATGCGCGCCGATATCGGTGTCATGATCTCTGCTAGCCATAACGCCTACGCCGACAACGGCATCAAGCTGTTCGGTCCTGACGGCTACAAGCTGTCGGACGAAGCGGAGGAAGCGATCGAGGCGCTGATCGACGGCGACATCCCGCTCGTGCCGTCGAGCCAGATCGGCCGCGCACGCCGCATCGACGATGCGCAGGGCCGCTACATCCATTTCGCCAAGTCGACCTTCCCCGAGAACCTTCGCCTCGACGGCATGCGGGTCGTGATCGATTGCGCGAACGGCGCAGCGTACAAGGTCGCACCATCGGCGCTGTGGGAACTCGGCGCGGACGTCGTCGCGATCGGCGTCACGCCCAACGGTACCAACATCAACGACGGCGTCGGCTCGACCGCGCCGCAGACGCTCGCCGAGACGGTGGTCGCGAGCGGCGCGGACATCGGCATCGCGCTCGACGGCGACGCGGATCGCCTGATCGTCGTCGATGAGACCGGCACGATCGTCGACGGCGACCAGCTGATGGCGACGATCGCCGCCAGCTGGGCGCGCCAGGGGCGGCTCGCGGGCGGCGGCCTCGTCGCGACGGTGATGTCGAACCTGGGCCTGGAACGCCACCTCGCGGCGCAGGGCCTCGGCCTCGTCCGAACCAAGGTCGGCGACCGCCACGTGCTCGAGAAGATGCGCTCGAGCGGCTACAATGTCGGTGGCGAGCAGTCGGGCCACATCATCCTGTCCGACTATGCGACGACCGGCGACGGATTGGTCGCGGCGCTGCAGATCCTGGCGGAGGTCAAGCGTTCGGGCGCACTGGCGAGCGAAGTGCTGCACCGGTTCGAGCCGCTGCCGCAGTTGCTGAAGAACGTCCGCTTCGCCGGTGGCAAGCCGCTCGACGACGATGCCGTAAAGGCGGTGATCGCGCAGGCTGAGGCGGAGCTCGCTGGCAATGGCCGTCTGGTCATCCGTCCATCGGGCACCGAACCGGTGATCCGCGTGATGGCGGAAGGCGACGATCCGGCACAGGTCGAGCGTGTCGTCGACCGCATCTGCGACGCTGTCCGGAAGGCTGCCGCCTGATGCTCGAGATGCGCCCCATTTGCGAACGCTGCACCACCGAGCTTCCGGCGGACGCGCCGGGCGCATTCATCTGCTCGTTCGAATGCACCTTCTGCGCGGAATGCGCGGACGCGCTCGACGAGCGTTGTCCCAACTGCGGCGGCGAATTGCTCGACCGCCCGACGAGGCTCGGCGAGGCACCGCCGCAAAAGCCGGCAGGCGCGCGGCGGCACTAGGCGCCGGTCGGGTAAGCGCTACCTAGCTCCTTGTTGCCACCCCAACCTCTCCTACCACCCCGGCGGAGGCCGGGGCCCAGTTGGAAAGGTCCAGGTAACAGATCGCAGTCCGCGGTTAGCGACGTCTCCCAACTGGGCCCCGGCCTCCGCCGGGGCGGATGCAGGCGTATGTCCAGCACCCCTGTCCTACATCCGATCGATCATGCCATAGCCGATCCCATGACCGCCAACCGCGCCAAACCCAGTCCGGCATCCCGATTGCAGCCCCACCTCAGGCAAAGTGCAGACCTGCGCCAGCGTCTGCACTTCGTGCACTTCGCCCCGATCTGGGACACTTTATGACAGCGCGGGTGCTCATAATAGCCGGCTCCGACTCGGGCGGCGGCGCTGGAATTCAGGCGGATATCAAGACGGTAACCATGCTCGGCGGCCACGCAATGACGGCCGTGACCGCGATCACCGCACAGAACACGCTCGGCGTGCAGGCGGTCCACCAGATCCCCACCGACATGGTCTTGGCGCAGATAGACTCCGTCGTCTCGGACATCGGCATCGACGCCGTAAAGATCGGCATGATCGGCTCGGCAGAAACGGCACATGCGGTCGCTTCATATCTAGAGAGTCTTTCCCCCCTCCCTGAAAGGGAGGGGCCGGGGGTGGGTAGGCCGCTGGGTAAGCGCGACACCGGCCCCAAGCCAACCCACCCCCAACCCCTCCCTTCCAGGGAGGGGAGCAAACTCCCGATCATCTTCGACCCGGTGATGATCGCCACCTCCGGCTCGGTCCTCGCAAACCGCGACACCATAGCCGCCTTCACCCGCCTCATGCAGATCGCGACGCTCGTTACCCCCAACCTCCCCGAACTCGCAGCCCTTGGCGGGGAAGCCGCAATCCGCGCACTAGGCCCCGCCGTCCTCATAAAAGGCGGCCACGCCGAAGGCCCCTCCGTCACCGACCGCCTCGTCACCAACGCCGGCGAAACCCACTGGACCAACCCCCGCATCGAAACCCGCCACGCGCACGGCACCGGCTGCACGCTCGCCAGCGGTATCGCCACCGGGCTCGCTCAAGGCCTGCCGCTCGGCGCCGCAATCGAGCGCGCCATCGCGTTCGTCCGCGCCGCGCTTGCCAACGCACCGGGGCTGGGCGCAGGGCACGGCCCGATGGGCCACGCACTCGGCGTCAGCCCGTTCGATCAGTTGAGAACCCGATAATGCCCGGCATGAAACACGAAAAGCTCTGCGTCGGCCCGGTCGCGGGTGTCGACGAAGCCGGCCGCGGCCCACTCGCGGGACCAGTCGTCGCCGCCGCCGTGATCCTCCCCGCAAAAGGCGTCCCCCGCGGCATCGACGATTCAAAGAAGCTCTCCGCCTCCGAGCGAGAACGGCTCTGCGCCCGCCTCAAAGGCTGCGCGATCGTCGGCGTCGGCATCGTCCAGCCGGAAGAGATCGACACGCTCAACATCTACTGGGCGACGATGAAGGCGATGACGCTCGCGGTCGATGCGCTGGCGGTCGAACTCGGCCAGGCCCCCGGCCACGTCCTGGTCGACGGCAACCGCTTGCCCCGCTGGACCTACCCCGCCACGCCGCTGGTCGGCGGCGATGCGAAATCGCTGTCGATCGCCGCTGCCTCGATCGTCGCCAAGCACACGCGCGACCTCATCATGATCGCCGCCGCCGACGTGCACCCGGAATATAACTGGCATTCGAACAAGGGTTATGGCTGCGCGCACCACATGAAGGCGCTCCGCGATCACGGCCCCACGCCGATTCACCGCCGCAGTTTCGCGCCCGTCGCCGCCGCCTATCTGGCGCGCGAGGGACTTTTCGCACAGGAAACGACGAGCTGAGTCTTTCGCGCCACACCCCAAGGGCTTGAGCCGCGAGTCTCCCACGACTCAACATCTGGGCAACGGCGACTCGATTGGTCGCAGCGACGGAATTGCACCGAAACGCCGTTAACGAATGTTTGCTTGACGGAGTCGGACAATTCCGCCGCTATGGGCGTCGATAAGGGGCGGAAAACATGGGTTTGATCGACACGATCGCACGGCCGCGTGCGAAAAAGGCAGTGGAGCCGGCGGTCCAGGCCGTCCTTCCGCTCGACCAAATACTGCGCGGCGACTGCATCGAGCACATGAAGGCGCTGCCGTCGAATTCCATCGACATGATCTTCGCCGACCCGCCCTACAACCTCCAGCTCGGTGGCGAACTCTATCGCCCCGACGGGTCGCACGTCGATGCCGTCACCGACGACTGGGACAAGTTCGACACCTTCGCCGCGTACGACCGCTTCACCCGCGCCTGGCTCAAGGAAGCACGCCGCATCCTCAAGGACGACGGCGCGCTCTGGGTCATCGGCAGCTACCACAACATCTTCCGCGTCGGTGCGGCGGTGCAGGATCTCGGCTACTGGATCCTCAACGACATCGTCTGGCGCAAGACGAATCCGATGCCGAATTTCCGCGGCACCCGCTTCACCAACGCGCACGAGACGCTGATCTGGGCGTCGAAGGGCGAGAAGGCGAAATACCACTTCAACTACCGCGCGATGAAGACGCTCAACGACGAGCTCCAGATGCGCAGCGACTGGGAATTCCCGACCTGCGGCGGCGCCGAGCGGCTGAAGAAGAACGGCACCAAGGTGCATCCGACGCAAAAGCCCGAGGCGCTGCTCTACCGCATCCTGCTCGCGTGCACGAAGCCCGGCGACGTCGTGCTCGACCCGTTCTTCGGCACCGGCACCACCGGCGCGGTCGCCAAGCGTCTCGGTCGCAGCTGGATCGGCATCGACCGCGAAGGCGACTACATCGAAGCCGCACAGGAGCGGATCGAGGCGGCATTGCCGCTCGACGAGTCCGCACTCGCGACGATGATGAGCCCCCGCACGCAGCCCAAGGTCGCGTTCGGCGTGCTGGTCGAGAACGCGTATCTCGCCCCCGGCGCAGTCCTGACCGACTCGAAGCGCCGCTGGCGTGCCACCATCCGCGCGGATGGCTCGCTGCTCAGCGACTGCGGCACGATCGGCTCGATCCACAAGCTCGGCTCGACCCTCCAGAACGCCCCCGCCTGCAACGGCTGGAGCTTCTGGCATTACGAAAGCGACAAGGGCCTGAAACCGATCGACGACCTCCGCCAGACGTATCTGCTGGCGAACACGATCTGACTTTTGCTCCCCTCCCGGGAAGGGAGGGGCTGGGGGTGGGTTGGCGGCTTGGCGGGCGATACGTAAACCAATCGGCCGACCCACCCCCGACCCCTCCCTTCCAGGGAGGGGAGCAGGAGAACGATCATCCACCTCCGCCCCGTCCAGTTCGTCGACACCCCGATCGGCCATGAAGACGGCAGCGTCGCGCGCCTCGCTGGCGGCCTACAGTGGTTCGCCGCCTACGAAGTGATCGAAGGCCGCGACCGCCGCATCATCCCCGTCGCCGACGTCGCCACGCTGGGCGACCGCGCTGCGCACCTTCACGCCGCCATCACCGCCCCCCGCGCGCCCCTCCTGCTCGGCGAACGCACGCTCCGCTTCGACCAGCCGATCGTCGCAGGCATCCTCAACGTCACGCCCGACAGCTTCTCCGACGGCGGTAAGCATGTCGATGACCCCGCCGCCGCCGCCGCAGCCGGCATCGACATGGCCGCCGCCGGCGCGACGCTGATCGACGTCGGTGGCGAATCGACCCGCCCTGGCGCCCCCGCGGTCTGGGAAGGCGACGAGATCTCGCGCCTCGTCCCCGTCGTCGAACGCCTCGCGCGCGCCGGCGCGATCGTCTCGGTCGACACGCGCAAGGCGGCCGTCATGGAGGCGACGCTCGCCGCCGGTGCGCACATCGTCAACGACGTCGCCGCACTCCTCTGGGATGACCGCGCACTCGATGTGGTCGCAAAAAGCGGCTGCCCGGTCGTGCTGATGCATTCGCCCGACCCCAAGAAAGGCGGCCACGGCGATGGTGGCTACGCCAACGTCCTGACCGACGTCTTCGACTGGCTCGAAACCCGCATCGCCGCGGTCGTCGCGGGCGGCGTCGACCGGTCGCGGATCATGGTCGATCCCGGCATCGGCTTCGGCAAGACGCTCGCGGAGAACCTTGCGCTGCTCAACGGCTTGGCGATCTTCCACGGTCTCGGCTGCCCGATCATGCTCGGCGCGAGCCGCAAGCGTCTGATCGGCGCTCTCTCGAACGAAGCGCCGATCGACCAGCGCCTCGCTGGTTCGCTCGCACTGGCACTCAAGGGCGCCGAGGCCGGCGTCCAGATCCTGCGCGTCCACGACGTCGTAGAGACGGTGCAGGCGGTAAAGATCTGGCGCGGCCTGCGCGATCAGTCGCTCGTCGGCGGCTAAGCGGGGCGGCTGATCGTCGCTGCATTGCAGCGAAACGTCTCTTCGCGCATTAAACGCCCAGTAAACAAGGGAGCTTTCGTTTGATCGTCACCGCAACACCACGCCTCAGTCAAATCTTGAGCGAGGTCTGGCGCCCGCTGCTGGGTCTTTTCGTCTGGGACGTCGTCGTCACGATCACCTATTACGTCCTGCCGTTTCATGCGCCAGCCCTACCCCTGACGCTGTTCGGTACCGCGTTGGCGCTGTTCCTCGGCTTTCGCGACAACTCCGCGTATCAGCGCTGGTGGGAAAGCCGCGGGCTGTGGGGCCTGATGATCAATGCCTCGCGCAATTTGGCGCGAATGGCGCGCAACATGCTGCCAGAGCCCGAAGGCCACGATATGAAGCGGACGATCGTCCTCCGCCAGATCGCGTATGTGAACGCACTGCGCTGCCAGTTGCGGAAGCAGCCAGCGCCTCCCGAAGTGTTGCGCTTCCTGTCGAAGGAAGAGGCGTCGTTCGCGCTCGATCGCACCAATATCGCCAACGGCCTGCTCGACGGCACCGGCCGCCGAATCGATATTGCGCGCCGCAACGGCTGGATCGACACCATCCAGCAGACGCAGTTCGAGGCGATCCTCGTCGATATCGCCAACGCGCAGGGTGGCATGGAGCGTATCAAGAACACGCCGCTGCCAAACCAGTATCGCTTTTTCCCCAGCATCTTCACGCGGCTGTTCTGCATCCTGCTGCCGATCGGTCTGGTCGAGACGCTTGGGTTCGCGACGCCGATCGGTTCGACGATTGCCGGGTTGATGTTCCTGGCCGTGCTCCAGATCGGCGACGATCTGGTCGACCCGTTCGCGGACACGATCCACGACGTCCCGCTGAACGCAATGTGCAGGACGATCGAGATCGACCTGCTCCAGGCGATCGGCGACGAGGCACCGGAGCCGTTGCAGCCGGTCCGCGGCGTGCTCTGGTAAGAAAAGACAGGGTCGGCGCTATTGAGCGTCGACTTCCTTTACAGAACGACTGCCCCACTGGGCACGTTGAGGAAGATAAGGCCGGATCACACAAAGTCTGTTCCGGACTGTCGTAGATCGAAACACACCGCCGACTTCAGTGCGTGACCCCGTAGGTGTTCCCGGGACGATTTGTCGGTACGCCGCTATCCTGATATCGGAAAGAGATCGAACGGTCTTGCTGTTGTATCTTTGACAGCCGAATGCAAAGCTATGGCCGTAGATCGTTCTACACTAGCGAAAACGCGTTTAGTTCAGATACCCGACGGGTCCGGGGCGGTGTCCGTTTCGGTTGCCGTTTGTGGCGTTGGCATGACGACCGGCGCCGGCTGCGGCTGCCCCGCCTGACCGATTAGTGCTGTGTTCTCGATCAGGTCGAGCGCTTGGCGGGCAACGACGTAGCGCCGGGCCGCGTCTATCCAGTTGCCGGCTTGCGCGGCGCCGGGCAGGCGGGCGACTTCGGCGCGGGCCGCCTCGACCTGGCCTGCGCCGAGCAGTCGGCGCGCGCGCGCGAGGCGGTCGGCGGGCATCGGCGAAGGCGTCCCCGCCTTGCGCAATACCACCAGTGAATCGATCTGATGCTGGATCGTGTCGAGCCAGTTCTCACCGGTCGAACTCGTGATGTCCGGCGCGATCGCGTCGAGACCCTGGCGCAGATCCTCAAGCGTGACCGGTTGGCGCGCAGACTGGATCAGCAACATGGTCGCACGCGGCTGGGCTTGACCGAACCGCAGGCGCAACTGTTCCTCCAGATAGCCGAGCCCGACCCCGCGATCGAGCGCACGTCGCGCTGCGAAGGCCACCAGCAGGCCTTCCGCCCGCGTCGCCTGCGCGCCAGCAGCAGCGGCGTCGGTAGTGATCGCCGCGGTGCGCGACTCGAGGGCGGTCAACTGGCCCGCCAGCGTCGCCTCGCGCGTTGCCAGCACGGCAGTGTCGACCGGCGGAGCCGTCTGGGGCTGGCCGTCCGGGCCGAGCGGTTGCGACGGGATATATCCGGAATTGCTCGCGCCGGCTTTCTGGCCCGCGACGGGTGCGCCAGCGGTGGTCGACGCCGTGGCGCCGAACCAGGGCAGCTTCCTCGCGGCATAGGCCATCAGCGCCAATCCGGCGACGAACGCAAGCGCGGTGAGGGCGATGATGACGCCCATTCTGGGTCCGCGTGCCCGTGGGCGATCGGTCGGCACGTAGTCGCTCATGGGGTGCTTATCCCCGCCACGCACCGGATGGTCAATCGCGCGTGTGTTCGCACGTGCAGCAGCCAGCGCGACGAGCGCCGGATCGCTCGGTTGCGGGGCGATCGAGACGGTCGCCCAGCGGGTTCCGGCCGCTTCGGCGACGGCGGCGCTGATCGCGGCGATCTCAATCCCGGATCGGTCGATGCCCGCCGTATCAAGCATAGCCTTCAACCGGGCAGCGGCCCGTTCGGAGTGCAGCAACACGACGGTATCGGCGAACGACTGCGCCATCGTAGCGTCGATCGGCACATCATCGCTCGCGTAGACCGTAATGGCCTCGATCCCGTCGCCGGTCGGGGCACGATCGCGCCCGGCCAAATGCAGAAGTCGCGCGAAACCGCGATCGCGCGCCTCGGAAACGGCATCGCGCGCATTGCCCGACCCGGTCACCGCGACCGCAAAACCCGCGTCGCTCGCTGCCGCGGCAGTCGCGGCGCCGACCGCGATCACCGGCAGGCGCTTCAACGCGTCCAGTCCCGCGCCGCCATGCCGCACCGCATTCGCGCTGGTCAGCAACAACCCATCGAACCCTGCAGGATCCGGCACGCTCCAGTCGACCGGCGTCACCGCGAACAGCGGAACCTGCCGTACGTCGAGTCCGAGCGCCCGCAGCGCCGCAGCAGTCCGCGCATTGCCGGGCTCCGGCCGCACGACGACGACGGCGTGGGGCGACGTCATGCCGCGAACAACCGGCGGACGCTGGCCGGCGCGCGCGTGAGAAGGTCGACCGCCAGCATCGTGCCCAGGTCTTCTCCCGCGCTGCCTTCGATCGATCCGGCGACGTCGCACGTCCCGTCCTCGGCGATCAACTCGGCGCGCAACGTCAGCGTCTCCCCCGCCAGCGATGCGAGCGCCGCGACCGGCGAGTGGCAATCCGCGCCCAGCCGCGCCAGCAACGCGCGCTCGGTCAGCACGCACAGGCTGGTGTCAGCATGGTCGATCGCGGCGACGATCGCGTGCGCGGCGCTGTCGGCAAGGACTTCGATCCCGACCGCGCCCTGCGCCGGAGCGGGCAGCATGATGTCGGTCGGGATCGCATGGCCGTCCTCGCGGCCGAGGCGATCGAGCCCCGCGGCGGCGAGCAGCGTGGCGTCCATCTCGCCGCTCGCCACCCGGCCGAGCCGCGTGTCGACGTTGCCGCGGATCAGCACGATCTCCAGGTCGGGCCGCAGCCGCAGCATCTGCGCGCGGCGTCGCGGCGAACTCGTGCCGACGACGGCGCCCGGGCGCAGGTCGGCAAACGTCTCCGCACCGATCAGCCGATCGCGGACGTCGGCCCGCGGCAGCATCGCGGCGATCCTCAGCGTGTGCGGCCGGATCGTCTCGACGTCCTTCATCGAATGCACCGCACAGTCGATGTCGCCGTCGTGCAGCGCTCGATCGAGTTCCCTCGTCCACAGCGCCTTGCCGCCGATCTCGGCGAGCGCGCGATCCTGCACGCGGTCGCCCGTCGTGCGGATCACGACCGTCTCGACCTTGTCCGCCGACCAGCCATGGGCTGCGCACAGGGCATCGCGGACCAGGCCTGCCTGGGTGAGCGCCAGCGGCGAACCGCGCGTACCGAGCCGAAAAACTGTCATCCTGCGTGCCATGCAGAAAGGGGCCCCCTTCGACAAGCTTCACGCGGGCCTATACAGACATGCGATGATCATTCTCGGCATCGAATCCTCCTGCGACGAAACCGCCGCCGCGCTCGTCACCGGCGACCGGCAGGTCCTCGCGCACCGGCTGCTCGGGCAGGAGGCGGCACACGCTCCGTTCGGCGGCGTCGTACCGGAGATCGCCGCGCGCGCGCATGTCGAGGCACTGGAGCCGCTGATCGTCGCGGCGCTGGCCGACGCGAAGCTGACGCTGGCCAACGTCGACGCGATCGCCGCGACCGCTGGGCCGGGGCTGATCGGTGGGGTGATGGTCGGGCTCGTCACCGGCAAGGCTCTCGCGCACGCGGCGGGGAAGCCGTTGATCGCGGTCAATCACCTTGAGGGCCATGCGCTTTCGCCGCGGCTGTCGGACCCGGACCTGGAGTTTCCCTATTTGCTGCTGCTCGTGTCGGGCGGGCATTGCCAGTTGCTGCTGGTGGAGGGCGTCGGTGCGTATCGGCGCCTCGCCACGACGATCGACGATGCGGCGGGTGAGGCGTTCGACAAGACCGCCAAGCTCTTGGGGCTGGGCTTCCCGGGAGGTCCCGCGGTCGAGCGCGCTGCGGCGTTGGGGGATCTCAAGGCCGTCCCCCTCCCGCGGCCACTGAAAGGCTCGGCCGAGCCGCATTTCTCGTTCGCCGGACTGAAGAGCGCGGTCGCACGTGTCGTCGGCCAGTATTCGCCCGAGGATATCGCCGCCTCGTTCCAAGCGGCGGTGGTGGACTGCCTGATCGACCGCACGACCAAGGCTTTGCGGACATCGCATGGCGCCACCGCGCTCGTCGTCGCGGGCGGAGTCGCCGCCAACACGACGGTCCGTACCGCGTTGCAGGGGCTCGCGAGCGCGCACGGGCTCCGCTTCGTCGCGCCGCCCTTGTGGCTGTGCACCGACAACGCCGCGATGATTGGTTGGGCAGGGGCCGAGCGATTCGCCGCGGGCCTTACCGATCCGCTCGATGTCGCCGCGCGACCACGCTGGCCGCTCGATCCGAATGCCGAAGCGGTGCGTGGCGCGGGGGTGAAGGCATGAAGATCGGCGTCATCGGTGGCGGGGCGTGGGGCACGGCACTTGCGCAGGTCGCAGCCTATGGTGGCCGCGACGTGATCCTGTGGGCGCGCGAGGACGCGGTGGTCGAGTCGATCAACACCGCCCATGAGAACACGCTGTTCCTCGGCGGCGTCGCGCTGTCAGCGACGATTCGCGCGACCGACGACCTCGCCGCGCTCGCGGACATGGATGCGATCCTCGTCGTCGCGCCCGCCCAGCACGTCGGCAGCGTGCTCGCCGCCGCCCCGATCGGCCGCATTCCGCTCGTGCTCTGCGCGAAGGGGATCGAGGCGGGGAGCAAGCGTCTCGTCGGCGAGGTCGCGCGCGCGGTACATCCGGAGGCGCCGATCGCGGTGCTTTCGGGACCAACCTTCGCGCACGAAGTCGCCGCCGGGTTGCCGACCGCGGTGACGCTGGCCTGCGAGGATGCGGCGCTTGGCGAGCGGCTCGCGACACGCCTCGCGGCCCGCCATTTCCGCACCTACGCCTCGACCGACGTCGCGGGGGCGGAGATCGGTGGCGCGGTGAAGAACGTCCTTGCGATCGGTTGCGGCGTCGTCGAGGGGGCAGGGCTCGGCCAGAACGCGCGCGCCGCGTTGATCGCGCGCGGGTTCGCCGAGATGACGCGGTTCGGCCTGGCACGCGGTGCGCGCGCGGAGACGCTGGCGGGGCTTTCCGGGCTGGGTGATCTCGTGCTCACCTGTTCCTCGACGAGTTCGCGCAACTTCTCGCTGGGTGTCGGCCTCGGGCGTGGCGATTCGGCGGCGACATTGCTGGCAGATCGCCGGACCGTCGCGGAAGGCGCCTTCACCGCGCCCGTCCTCCGCGAAGCCGCCCGCGACGCGCGTGTCGACATGCCGATCACCGAAGCCGTCTGCCGGCTGCTGGAGGGCGCGCCAGTGAGCGACGTCATCGGTGACCTGCTCGCCCGGCCGCTGAAGGGCGAGGCGGGCTGACCGCCAGGCAATCCGCGAATGGGCTTGCCTCGTTCGCGGATTGTTCTATTTCCGCCGCATGCTCGACATGCCGCCGGACTCCTGCATCGACAAACCTGGATCACCTCCCGATTCGGTGATGTGCGCCGCCGACGTGGCGCGCGGCGTGATCCGGATGTTGCTGCGTCACGACCTCACCGCGATGACCGAAGTGCCGCTCGATGGTGGCCGCCGCGCGGACCTGATGGCGGTGGATGCGCGCGGTCAGATCGTCATCGTCGAGATCAAGGTGTCGCGCGCCGATCTGCTAGGCGACGGAAAGTGGCCGGATTATCTCGGGCATTGCGACCGGTATTTCTGGGCGGTCCCGGCCGGGTTCGACGTTGGGCCCTTGAACGGGCCCGCGTTCCTGCCCGAGCGGACGGGGATCATCGTCGCCGATCGCTATGACGCGGCGATCGTGCGGGAGGCGCATACGGTGCCGCTGCCGGCGCATGTGCGGAAACGGTGTACGCTCGCGTTCGCCCGGCGCGCGGCACGGCGGCTGATCGCGCAGATGGACCCGGACGCCGACGGGTTGGCATTCTAAAGGAACGTCGTGAACTTCCCCCCTCCCTGGAAGGGAGGGGTCGGGGGTGGGTCGGTTTCCGTATCGGGTGAGGTCCCGTCGCAAGCTGGCCTACCCACCCCCAGCCCCTCCCTTTCAGGGCGGGGAGCCTGTCGTGGTCCTGGCGGCGTTGGCGACCGCCACTCCAGCTTAGAACTTCGGGCCCGAAACCGCCTTGCGCACCTTCTTCGGCGCGTCTTCCAGCAGCTTGCTCACGATCGGGTTGCGTCCATCCTGCTTGGCATAGGCGCGCGCGGACATGCCCGCCATGATATCCGCCTGGTCGGGATCGGCGTTCTCGGCCAGCAACACCCGGATCATCCCCACGTCGCGCCGCTGCACCGCGCGGATCAGCGGCGTCTCGCCCGCCGAATTGGCAAGGTTCGGGTTCGCCCCCGCCGCGGTCAGGATCGGGATCATGTTCGTCTGGCCCAGCGTCACCGCCAGCAGCAACGGCGTATTGCCCTTGCCGTCGCGCAGGTTCGCGTCCGCACCCTTTTGCAGCAGGAAGCGCAGATACACCTCGTCGCTGCGCTTGATGACGATGTGGAGCGCGCCTTCGCCGCTGGTCACGTCGCGCGTGTTGATGATGTTGCTGCCGGGCTTGCCGAGCATCTCCAGCACATCGTTGTTCTTCGCATCGCGCACCGCGGACAGGAACTTGTACCCCTCCGACTGGCCTTGCGCGAACGCGGGCGCCGCGACGCAGGCGAGCGCAGGCGTCAGGAGGGTAGCGGCGAGCATCAGGCGGATACGCATCGAGAGACTTCCTTGGTTCGTCCTGGATATAGGGTGACGCTTGCGCCGCAGTAGCGAACAGATCAAGGCTGGCGGGACCATGACCCTCCGTTTCCTTCTCATACCGGCACTCGCTTTATCCGCGTGCACCGCTTCGGCACCGCCCGCCAAACCACCGCTCGAAGGTGCGCGGATCGGCGGCGCCTTCACGCTGACCGACCAGAACGGGAAGACCGTCACCGAACAGGCGTTCGCAGGCAAATACCGGATCATGTATTTCGGCTACACCTTCTGTCCCGATGTGTGTCCGACGGATGTCCAGGCGATCGGCGCCGCGGTGAAAAAGCTCGAGGCGAGCGACCCTGCGCTCGCCGCGAAGATCGTGCCGGTGTTCGTGACGGTGGATCCGGCACGCGACACCCCCGCGGTGCTCAAGCAGTTCGTCTCCGCCTTCCACCCGCGGATGGTCGGGTTGACCGGCACCGACGACCAGATCGCGAAGATCAAGACCGAGTATGCGGTGTATTCCAGCAAGGGAGACGCCTCGCCCGGCGGCGGCTACCTCGTAAACCACTCGCGCCAGGCCTATCTGATGGACCCGGACGGCAAGCCCCTCGCTTTGCTGCCGCAGGAACAAGGGCCCGACGCAGTGGTAACGGAAATCAAGCGCTGGGCCCGGTGAGCGCGCGCTTCTGGGAAGATACGCCGATCGACCAGCTCGACCGCGGCCAATGGGAAGCCCTGTGCGACGGCTGCGGCAAATGCTGCATCCACAAGCTCGAGGACGAGGATACCGGCGAGCTCGTCGCGACCAACGTCTCGTGTCGGCTGCTCGACCGCCGCAGCGGGCAATGCTCCGATTACCGCCACCGCCACGCCTATGTCCCCGAATGCGTGCGGCTGACGACCGGCAACGTCCGCGGGATCGACTGGCTGCCCTCGACCTGCGCGTACCGTCTGCGCGCGGCCGGCGAGCAACTGCCCGAATGGCATTACCTCGTCTGCGGCGACCGCGAAGCCGTCCACCGCGCCAAGCAATCGGTGCGCGGCTGGACGATCAGCGAGGACGAGGCCGGCGAGCTCGAATACCACGTGATCGACCGCGAGCTCTGACCTGGTGATAGCCCGATGATCGAGGGCCTTGAGATCGTCCGTCACCCCCGCGCACGCCGCGCGCGTCTTTCGATCGATCCCGCGAGTGGCCGGGCAAGGCTGGTCCTCCCCAAGCGTGCGGCGCTGAAACAGGCGCTGGCCTGGGCCGAGGATAAGGCCGGCTGGATTGCCGAACAGCGCGCGCTGCTCCCCCAGCCGCGCCCATTCGTGCCCGGTGCGATCCTCACCGTCGCCGACGAGCCGCTGACGATCGTGTGGACACCCGGTAGCCGTCGGACCGTGGTCCGCGAAGGCTCGGTCCTGTCGCTATCAGGCCCGCCCGAAACGATCGCCCGTCGTGTCGAGGCTTGGCTGAAGCGCACCGCGCTCGCCCTGCTGGAGACCGAGACCGCCGAATACGCCGCCAAGGCCAAGGTAACCGTCGCGCAGGTCGCAGTCGGCGATGCCAAGGGCCGCTGGGGAAGCTGCGCGTCGAGCGGCATCATCCGCTACAGCTGGCGGTTGATCCTGGCGCCGAGTTGGGTCCGCCGCGCCACCGTCGCGCACGAAGTCGCGCACCGTGTCCACATGAACCACGCACCGGTCTTCCACGCGCTGGTCGAGCAACTCTACGGCGAAGACCCGACGCCCGCGCGCGTCTGGTTACGCACGCACGGCGCGGGCCTTCACTGGTTCGGACGCTCTTCCTGATCGCTCTGGAAGCGCTGAGTCTGCACCTGATCGCGCGGCACATCGCGCTGGAGCGGTTGCCGCCCAGCCGGTGAAGGTTCACGCCGCTCACGCCCGATGACTCGGTCGATCCAATCCTGGTTCATCTGCTGCGGCGGTGGAGCCGGCGCAGCTTCGGGCTGATCCGCATCGGGCCGCGGGATAGTGTCGCCGGTCTGCGCGTCGGTCGGGACCGACGGCTGTCCCTGCTCAATCGGATTACCGTCCGCATCGACCGCCATCTGGCCATTGTCGGGCTGCCCGAAATAGCTCTCCTCGTCGGGCTCCAGCTGCCATTCGGGTAGCGTAACCTTCGTATCGAACTGCTCGATCGGACGGTTGGCCGTCGCGGGCTTCATGAACGCCGCCCAGGCCTTTGCCGGCGCGGTGCCGCCGTGCAGGCCGGCGATCGGCTTGGCATCGTCGCGACCCATCCACACGCCGGTGGTGATGCCGCTGGAGAAGCCGAGGAACCAGCCGTCCTTCGATGCGGTGGTGGTGCCGGTCTTGCCCGCGACCGGCCGACCGATCTGCGCCGCGCGGCCGGTACCGGTGTTGACCGCGGTCTGCAGCAGGTCGGTCATCTCGGCGGCGACATAGGGTGCGACCAGCACGTGGCTGCGGTCGACCTCGTGCGTGTAGATCGTCTGGCCGTTCGCCGTCACGCGCGTGATCCCGTACGGCGTTACCGCCACGCCCTTGCTGGCGACCGACGCGAACGCGCGCGTCATGTCGATCACGCGGACCTCCGACGTGCCGAGCACCATCGACGGATGGACGTTGACCGGCGTCGTGATGCCGAACCGCCGCGCCATGTCGGCGACCGTGTTGAAGCCGACCTCCTGGCCGAGCTTGGCCGCCACGGTGTTGAGCGAATAGGCGAACGCGGTCCGCAACGAGACCGCGCCGGAATTGCGTCGCGAATCGTTGCGCGGGCTCCAGCCGTTGATCGTGACGGGTTCGTCGACGATCGAGTCCTCCGGCTTGTGGCCGGCCTCCAGCGCGGCAAGGTACACGAAGAGCTTGAACGACGAGCCCGGCTGGCGGACCGCCTGCGTCGCGCGGTTGTAGATCGACGAGACGTAATCCTTGCCGCCGACCATCGCGCGGACCTCGCCGCCACGATCGAGCGCAACCAGCGCCCCCTGTGCTCCTGGTGGGGCATTGGCGCGGATCGCATCGTCGGCTTGGCGCTGCATCGTCAGGTCGAGCGTCGTCCAGACTTCGAGCGGTTCGGTCGTCTCGTCGATCAGCGTATCGAGCTGCGGCAACGCCCAGTCGGTGAAGTACCGCACGCTGTTCTGCTTCGGCTCAGGCGCGAGTTTCAGCCCGGATACGTCGGCATCGGCAGCTTCGGACGCGGTAATCGCACCGGTTTCCTGCATCGTCTCCAGCACGACACCGGCGCGGCCCATTGCGGCTTCCGCGTCGGCAGTCGGCGAGTAGTTGGACGGTGCCTTGACGAGACCCGCAATGACGGCGGCTTCGGCCAGGCTCAGATGATCTGCGCCATGACCGAAGAACTTCCGCGAAGCCGCGTCGATCCCGTAGGCACCGCCGCCATAATAGACCTTGTTGAGGTACAGTTCGAGGATCTGGTCCTTCGAAAACTTCCATTCGAGCGCGAACGCCAGGATGCCCTCGCGGAATTTGCGGCCGAACTTCTTCTGGTTGTTGAGGAAGACGGTCCGCGCGAGCTGCTGCGTGATCGTCGAGCCGCCTTGCGTCCAGTGGCCGCGATCGAACCGTACCTTCACGGAGCGCGCGATGCCGACCGGATCGACGCCGATATGCGAGCGGAAGCGGCGATCCTCGACCGAGACGGTCGCGTCGCGCATCACCTTGGGAATCTGGCCGTAAGGCAGCCATTCGCCGAAGCTCGGCCCCATCGACACGATCACGGTGCCGTCGGCAGCATGGACGCGGATCATCTGGCCGTTGGGCGAGGACTTCAGGCTGTCGAAACTGGGCAGCTGCGACATCGCGATATAGACCGCGATCGCCAGCGCACCGAGCGCAAGGACACCGATCCCGACCATGACTTGGAGAAAGACGACCAGCCGCCGCCGCCAGCGTGACGCCGGGGGAGTTGGGGACCGACGGGACGGGGGAGCAGAACGCGTACGAGCCATGTGGCCGCAGAATTACGCGCGATGGTCCCGCCCTACAAGCGACATCAGGCCGCGACGTTCGCTTTGCGCGGCCGGAATTCGAGCGAGAGCGAGTTCATGCAATAACGCTGCCCGGTCGGCGGCGGACCGTCCGGGAAGACGTGGCCCATATGGCTGTCGCAGCGCGCGCACCGGGTTTCGATCCGGGTCATGCCGTGGCTGCGATCCGCGTGATCGGTGACCGCGTCGGGACCGATCGGCTGGGTGAAGCTCGGCCAGCCCGACCCGGAATCATATTTGTCCGCGCTGTCGAACAGCTCGTTGCTGCACGCCGCACACCGGTAGATCCCATCGGCCTTGTTGTCGGTCAGAACGCCGGCGAAGGCACGCTCCGTGCCGCCCTCGCGTAGTACGTGATATTGCTCGGGGGTAAGCCGCTTGCGCCATTCGGCCTCGGAAAGATTGAGCTGGTCCATGGACATGCATCTCGTGCTGGCGGGGCGGCTTTCAAGATTGCCCCAATCTGGTTGCGTTGGCGATGACCTGGATCAGTGTGGGGCGCAGGAAAGGAAGTAGCCACGCGGCGCGTTCGCTTTCGGCGATGTGGCGGACGATGCTGGCGATACCGATCGGGCGAGCGAGGCGGTGGGCGAAATCCTCCTGCCATGACGCTGCGGCTTCGGGGCCGCCTTTTGCATAAGCTGTCGACGCCGCGACGCCGCTGGCGAGCGCGATGCCCATGCCTTCGCCGGCTAGCGAGGGGATCACGCCGGCCTGATCGCCGAGACGGAAGAGTGCATCGGAACCGGTGCGTTGGCGCCAGCCGTAGGGGACGTTGGCGATCGCATCGATCGACGCGTTCGGCGCGATCAGCGCGACCCATTCGCCGAGCGCGGGCATCTCTTGGCCGAGGGCTTCGAGCAGTTGCGCGGGGGAACCTGCCGCCTGAAGCCTTGAACGATGGACCGCCATGCAGAGGTTCGAGGTGCCGTCCTCCTGCATCGCGAGACCGGCATAGCCGCGGTCGAACAGATGAAGCTCGATGCCGCCCGCGAGCGATTTGCTCAGCGCAGGCGAGGGGGCGATCCTCACCCGGATACCCAAGGTCGGGTCGGCACCGCGCGCGTCTTCGGGGCGCGCCATGCCGCGAACGTCGTGCTTGCCGCTCGCGAGGAACAGCGCGTCGGCCGTGATCGTCGCGCCGTCTGCGAGCCGAGCGCTTGTCCCCTCGATCTCGCGTACGGTGACGCCGCGCTCGATCGGCGTGCCCAGCCGTTCGGCTTCGGCCAGCAGGACCGTATCGAGCCGGTGGCGCGTGACCGAGATTGCCGGATGGGGGAGGGCGGCTTCGGCGCGGCGATTGCCGGCAAAGATGCGGGCGCGTGTCACGCGTTCAGAGTTCAACGTGTCCGGATCAATCCCGAGCCCGGCGAGCGTCTCCAGCGTCCGCCAACTCAGGAACCCGCCGCAGATCGCATCGCCGGTCTTACGCGATCGCTCGACGAGCAGATGCGGCAGTCCGGCGCGCGCGAGCTGAATCGCGGTCGCGGCCCCGGCGAGTCCGCCGCCGACGATCAGCGCAGGCGTTCGACGCATAACCGGAACGGGAATACGCGGCGGACCTTCGCCTCGGTGATGCCGGCCTCGGCGAGCAGCGGCGGCCATTCGTCTGGGCGATAGCTGCGGGCGATCGACAGCGTGCCGTCGTGGCGGACGATCGGATGCCAGCGCGCGATCGTCGCGAGGACGGGGAAACCCCAGTGCGCGAAGCCGTGCCGGTGGAGGTCGTTGACGAACCACCCTGCGCTCGCATGGCCCTCCATGAACCGCAGGAACGCTATCAGCTGGTCGTGGCTCATATGATGCGCGACGAGGCTGCTGACGATCACGTCCCACGGCTCATGCGCGAGGTCGGCATAGTCGCCCGTGACGTAGCGGATGTCGCCGCCATGCGCCCGCGCCGCCTGCTCGCTGCGCGGGTTGAGATCGACCCCGACCAGCTCCGCCTCGATACCCTTCGCCTTCGCCCAGCTCGCGATCCGCCGCAGCATGTCACCATCGCCGAACCCGACGTCGAGCAGCCGGAAGCTTTTCCGCCCCGCAGTCGCACGCGCGAGAAAGCCGAGCGTCGGGCGGCGCGCCATCGTCACCGTGTTGACCGTCGCGAGATCGCCGACGACGTCTGCATAGGTCGCCGCGTCGAGGTCGTCGGCGTCCATCAGCTCTTCGGCCTGGCTGCGAACCGCGAGGCTCATGCCGCGCTCCGGAACCCGAAGCCCTCCGCCGCGAGGCCGGGCCCGAACGCCAGCGCCACGCCGTGCTCGACCGGCGGCCCCGCAAGCAATCGCTCGAACACGAACATCAACGTCGCCGACGACATGTTGCCATTGTCCGCCAGCACCTGCCGCGACGCCGCCAGTGCCTCGGGGTTCAAATGCATCGCATGCTCGACCGCATCCAGGATCGATCGCCCGCCGGCATGGACTGCCCAACCGTCGATCGATTCGGGTGGCTGTCCGGCACTCACGATCGCGCGAAACTCCTCGTCGGACAGGGCCGCGGCGATCCGCCCCGGCACCTCGCCCGACAAATGCATCGCAAAGCCCGCATCGGTCACGTCCCAGCGGATCAGCGTCTCGCTATCGGGCAACGACGCGGCGAACGGCGCTTCGAGTTCGAACCCGGTTGCATCCGCCGTCACCAGCGCGGCGGCGGCGCCATCGCCGAACTGCAGCATCGCGAGCAATGCCTCGATGTCGTTGGCCGGTTGCAGGTGCAGCGTGGAAAGCTCGACCGTCACCACCAGCACGCGCGCGTCCGGCTCGGAGCGGACGATGTGCCGCGCACTCCGCAACGCGACGATCGCCGCATAGCACCCCATGAAACCGATCAGAAGCCGCTCCACGCTCGACGAAAGCCCAAGCCTGCGTGCGATGATCTGGTCGATCCCCGGCGCGACGAAGCCCGTGCAACTGGCGACGACCAGATGCGTGATGCCCTCGATCACAACCTTCTCGCGCAACGCCTCGATCGCGCGGATCGCGAGGTCGGGTGCGTGCTCGGCATACAGGACCATCCGCGCGGCTGTCCCCGGATGCGGCTCGGCGGCGTAGAAGCCGGAATCGTCGACCGGCGAGCCACCCCCCGCGGTCGGCGGCAACACTGACCAGCGATGTCCGATCCCCGACCGCGACGCCATCCGGTCGAAGACGCGCTCGGCACGGGCATCGACCCGCGATCGCGCCCAGTCGATGAACGCCGCGTGGATATCGTGACCGGGAACGGCGGACCCTACGGCATTGAGATAAGCGGACACGATACCCTTTCCTGCGATCGACGCCCAACGCATGGCACGTTCGATCGGACTATGGGACGCATGCGATATCGATTCATCGCAAATCGGTGTTTCGCTGCTGGCATGATCTGCCAGGTATGAAGCATCCGCAAGGAGGACTCACGTGCCTTTGTAGAAGCACAATATCGAGCCTTTGATCGAACCCAAAACGGGCGTCTGGCACGACAATAAGATCCATAACGAGTTGATTAATATATAATAAGTTGGGGTGTGATACCTAAATATAGTTGTATTCGGGTGTGACTGTCCCGTTAGTTAACAAAATGGAAGGACGCCGCTGGCTTTTTGGCGTTTAGTCCGAATATCGGGGTGTCTCAGCCTGTATCTGGGATGGTCGAAGGTTTGCGTGCGATAGCAGCGACATGTTGCGGGCACGCGGTCTCGATCGCGCATCAAGGTCGATGGGAACGGGTCGATGGGAACGGGTCGATGGCAACGGGGAGCCTTTGGTGAAGAACGAAACCGTCGTGGAATTGGTCAAGGATCTGACTGCCAAATTGTCGGCAGTCGCGGAGGAGTTCAACGGACGGGTCGCCAAGGCTGCCGAACCGGCGCCGGTAGGCAATGAACCGAACGACGCCGCACTCATCGAGCATGCGAATGCGGTGCTCGAGCAACGGCGATTGCGGCGGAAGTTCCTGCCTGGCGAACTGTTCCACGAACCGGCTTGGGACATGCTCCTCGCGCTGTTCGCATCGCGCGACGACCGTATGCCGATGAACATCAAGGCGCTGGTCAGCATGTCCGACGCACCCGTCACCACGTCGCAGCGCTGGATCGAGCATCTCCACAAGTTGAAGCTGATCGACCGCGTCACCGACCCGACCGACCGGCGGCGCGTCGAGATCTCGCTGAGCTATACCGGCGACCAGCAGATGAAGGCCTATCTGCGCGCGCTTCTTCGCGGCTAACCCCAGCACTACGCCTGCCGAGACCGGCCGCGGCGCGTCTTCTTTGAAGCGTGTCGCGGCCGGTTTTTTTACGTATTCCACAATAAAGCCATTACGGGTTCAAGTTGCTTGCGATTCAACAGCAATGAAATATGATGCCGTTTCACAGTGTAATATACTGAACTTAAAGTTCGAAACGGATGTCGTCACATTAACTATCATAGTTTTGCTTTATGATCCCATTTTGATTTCGTAGTATTTGATTAAGCGGCTTCGGACATTTTGTTCCCGATCAAAGGATTGGGAAGAAAATTGATTCGTCTGATGTCACAGCATGGGGGAAAGAGCGGGCGGTTTCGACGCGTCGCAGCGGCACCGTGCCTGCTGACATGCATTCTGAGTACAGGATTGTCCCAGCCGGCGCTTGCCCAGACGCCGGCCGTCGCGACGTCGATCGGCACGCCGGCGGGTACGCCGATCGTCAATACCGCCGGCCTGCGGTACGATGCCGATGGTACGGCGCAGTCGACCAGCTCGAACACCGTGACGATCATCGTCGCCGAGCGGCTCGACGTGGCGCTGGTCCGCGACGGCCGGGGCGCGGTCGTCGTCACCGCGCAGCCGGTCGCCATTCCCTTCACGCTGACCAACCTCGACAATGGCGCCGAGTCGTTCGTGCTGGCCGCCTCCGTATCACCCGGCGCGGCCGTGTTGCGTACGCTGGTGATCGATACCGACGGCGATGGCCTCTACGATCCTGCCAAGGACGTCGCGCCGGTCGGTGGCAAGACACCGCTCTTGGCGCCCGGCCAGTCGATCAAGCTGCTCGCGATCCTGGTTGCCACGCCGGAGGGCAGCGCCACGAACGCCGTGCTGACCGTCACCGCGCGCTCGACGACGGGATCCGGCGCGACGGGCAACGTCTATCCGAGCGCGGGTGATGGCGGCGGCGATGCGGTGGTCGGACCGACCGGCGCACTCGCCACCGTCTCGGTCCCGCTCGGCACCGCGCTCGCGGGGCCGGTGCTGCTCAAGAGCCAGTCGGTGCGCGCCGCCGACGGATCGCAGACCGCGGTCCGCGACGCGGTCATCACCTACACGCTGGAGGCGCGCTTCACCGATGCCGTCACCGGCGCGCGGATCGCCGACCCGATTCCCCTCGGCACCGTCTTCGTCCCCGGCAGCCTGACGCTCGACGGTGCGCCGCTCAGCGATGGCGCGGACGACGACGCCGGGCGCTTCGACCCGAGCACTGCGCAAGGTGCCGGCGTCACCGTCGCGCTCGGCCGCGTCGCCGCCGGGTCCAGCCATACCGTCCAGTTCAAAGCCAAGATCCAATGAGGAGCCAAGCTATGATTACGCGTCCAATGACTGCCGCCGTTCTGGTCGCCACGGCCGCCGCAGCCTCCGCGGCTGCCGGTCCGTTGCAGGTCAGCAGCAGCATCCTCGTCGAGGCGCGCAGCGCCGCGCCCGACGGCACCACCCGGGTCACACTGGTGAAGCCGACCAAGGTGACGCCGGGCGACAAGGTGATCTTCGTCCTCGCCTATCGCAACAGCGGCGCGCAGCCGCTGGCGAACGTTGTGCTCGACAACCCGTTGCCGCGCCAGATCGCCTATCGATCGGCCAATCCCGGTTCGCCCGCGCCCGACGTCTCGGTCGACGGCAAGACTTACGGTTCGCTCGCCACCCTCCGCGTCCGCAGCCCCGACGGCAGCACGCGCGCGGCGAGCCCCAACGATGTCACCAGCGTCCGGTGGCGCCTCGCGAGCCCGTTAGCGGCGGGTTCGCAGGGCCAGTTCGCGTTCCAGGCCGTCCTCAAATGATCCGGCCGATCTCTCTCTCCACACCTGACCAAAACCATCACAGAAGGAAGACCTAAACGATGCACGCAAAAGGGGTAATACGCACGCTGCTGGCCGGTACGGCCGCCATCGTGTCGGCCGGTACCGCCATGGCACAGACCGCACCGGGACCAGCAGGTACCGCCGCCGGTACGACTGTCACCAACACCGCGCAGGCCAGCTATCTGGTCAACGGCGTCCAGCAATCGGCGACGTCGAACGCCGCGACGTTCGTGGTCGATCGCAAGGTCAACCTGACCGTCGCCACCAACCAGCCCGCCAACACGCAGGTCTCGGTCGGCCAGGCGGGCGCGGTCCTGACGTTCAAGGTGACGAACAACACCAACGGCATACAGGATTTCCTGCTGTCGACCAGCCAGACGCCGATCCAGGGGCTGTTCACCGGCGACAATTTCGACGTGACCAACATCAAGGTGTTCGTCGATTCGAACGGCAACGGCACCTATGATTCGGGCGTCGATACCGCCACGTACATCAACGAACTCGGTGCCGATCAATCGGCGATCGTGTTCATCGTCGCGGATGTGCCCAACGTTCAGGCGGTCTCGCTCGCAGGTGTCACGCTGATCGCGCAGGTCGCGGCGGGCGGCGATGCGGCGGCGCAGGGCGCGGCACTGGTGCCCAGCCTTCTCGCCAACGACGACAATGCGGTCGACGTGGTCTTCGCGGACAATGATTCGGATGGTCTTGGCCCCGATATCGCCAGCAACGGCTATGGCCGTGCGGCACTTGGCTATGAAATCACGACGCGCAACGTCAACCTGACGGTGACGAAGTCGTCGGTGGTGATTTCCGATCCGGTCTCCGGCCTGTTGCTGCCGAAGGCGATTCCGGGCGCGGTCGTGCAATATTGCCTGGTCGTCAACAACGCGACGCTGCTGGTGCCTGCGAGCAACATCAATCTCACCGACATCATTCCGGCCAATACGACCTATCAGCCGGGATCGATCACGATCGGTGGGCTGGGCGTCGGCGGGGCATGCGTGCTGAACGGCTTCCCTGCGAACGACGACGGATCGGCGATCCCGCTGACTCCGTTCACCGGCTCGTACAATGCCGGCACGAAGAAGGTGACCGCGACGATTCCGACCCTGCTCGGCGGGACGTCGGTGGCGGCAAGCTTCCGCGTGACGATCAACTAAGTCCCACCACCCAGACTCCGCTCCTCACGAACAAGGAACGACCGATCCCGGCGCGTGGAGACGCGCGTCGGGAGAGGACCCTTCATGTCCAGCTTCCGTCGCCTTTCGCGCCTTTGCGCCCTGCTCCTGACGCTCCTGCTCGGGCTGATCGTCGGCACCCTGCCGGCGGCCGCGCAGACGGGTGTCCAGACGACTCGTATCCAGAATACCGCGACGCTGTCGTTCGACGACGCGGCCAGCGATTCCGGCGTACGCACGTTGCCGTCCAATACGGTTTCGCTCGACGTGAACCGGGCCAAGCGCCCGACCACGCTTACATTCCACCTCCCGCCGCCCAATTACGACCTGACGGGCGCGACGTGCCAGACTACCCCCAGCTTCCAGTTCACACCCGCGCCGATCGATGCCGCGACCTTCGCCAAATCGCCCTGGGTCGCGGCGATCGACATCTATGCCGACATGATCCTGGTGCTCGACAACCAGGCCGGCAACCACGACCCGGACGCGCGCGAGACCGCGGTCATCGCGGTCGATGTCGGAAAGATCCACACGACGCTGACACTCACCGAGACCGCGGCCGACAGCGGCATCTTCGCCGGCGGCATCCCCGCCAGCGCGACGGGCAAGCATCCCGAACTCGCCGCCTGCGACATCCGCAACATGCGCGGCGCAACGATCAAGCTGAGCTTTGCCGAGGATGGCTACAGCCTTGCCTCGATGGCGTCGCTGCTGATCGATCCGGCCGGCTACACCTTCGATTCGCGGACCGGTGCGCTGGTCGACGGCACGACCGTGTCGCTGGTCGACGATGCCGGCCAGCCCGCCACCGTGTTCGGCGACGACGGCGTCAGCCGCTATCCCTCCACCGTCGTCACCGGTGAGGCAGTCACCGACGCCAGCGGCCGCGTGTACCCGGGTGAGACCGGCCGGTACCGATTCCCACTCACCGCGCCCGGTCGCTATTACCTGAAAGTGACGCCGCCCGGCACCTACACCGCGCCATCGACCGTCGATCGCGCGACGCTCGCCGCGTTGAAGGATCCGCAGGGTACGCCGTTCATCCTCAACGACACCAGCTTCGGTGGATCGCTGACGCTGTCGACGCCCGAGCCCTTTTCGGCCGACATCCCGCTCGACAGCCCCGGCGCGGGGACGTTGTTGCTGACCAAGGTGGCATCGGTGCGTGAAGCGGCGCCGGGCGATTTCGTCCAGTATCTGCTGCGCATCACCAACCGCGATTCGGTCCCCGCGCGCGGGCTCCACGTCGCCGACACGCTGCCCAAGGGACTGCGCTACGAACGCAATTCCGCGCGGGGCGGTGACGAGCCGACCGTGTCGACCGACGGCCGCAGCCTCGATTTCGTCATACCCGTGCTCGCCGCCGGTGCGTCTACCGAGCTGAAATACGTCGTCAGCATCGCCCCCGGTGCGCCGACCGGCGAAGCGCTCAACCGCGCCCGCGTCGTCGGCCAGGGTACCGTCACCAGCAACGAGGCTGCGGCCTCCGTGCGCCTGCGCCCGCTGCTGTTCACCGACGCGATGACGATCATCGGCCGCGTGACCGAGGGGAATTGCGGCGATCCGGTCGACAAGCGCAAGGGCGTGCCCGGAATCCGCCTGCTGATGGAGGACGGCACGTTCGTCTCGACCGACCGCGACGGACTGTACCATTTCGAGGGCGTCCGCGCCGGGCGCCACGTCGTCCAGATCGACACGTCGAGCATCCCCGCGACGCACGCACCGGTCGCCTGCGACATCGACACGCGCCAGGCCAACAGCCCGATCTCGCGCTTCGTCGAGGGCGACGGCGGCCTGCTCAAGCGCGTCGACTTTCAGCTCAAGCCAACCGGCAAGGCTGCGTCGGCGGACGCGGGCCTCCCCATCACGGTCGCCGATGCCGCCGTCGCCGCGGGCAGCCGCGACTGGCTGGCGGGCGATCAGACCGCCGGCATCGACTGGCTGTTCCCACAGGCCGACCACAACCCGCGCGCGCCGATCGTCCGCGCGGTCGTCAAGCATATGCCCGGCCAGCGTGTCGCGCTGACCATCAACGGCAAGCAGGTCGAGCCGCTCGCGTTCGACGGCACCGATCAGCGCGACGGCACCGACATCGCCGTTTCGCGCTGGACGGGTATCCCGTTGATCGACGGCGACAATCGCCTCCAGGCACGCGTGCTCGCCGCCGACGGCAGCGTCGTGAAGACGCTCGACCGCGTGGTGCATTACTCCGGGCCCGGCGTTCGCGCGGTGTTCGACGCCGCCAGCAGCCGGCTCGTCGCCGACGGCCTGGCCCGCCCGCTGATCGCGGTGCGCGTGACCGACAAGACCGGCCGTCCGGTGCGTGCAGGCACGCTGATCCCCTTCACCGTCGACCAGCCCTATACCGCGGCGGTCGAGGCGGAACTCGAGCAGGGCCGTCAGCTTGCCGGTCGCGAGCGGTCGTCCACCACCGCACAGGTGGTCGGCGACGACGGTCTGGCCTTCATCGCGCTCCAGCCGACCACGCAGGCGGGCGCCGTCCACGCGATCGTCTCGCTGACCGAGGACAAGATCGTCCACAGCAGCGAAGTCCGCGCCTGGCTGGCCGCATCGCAGAAGGATTGGGTCGTGGTCGGGTTCGGCGCTGGCTCGCTCGGCTACGACATGCTCAGCAAGCGCCAGTCGGGCTTGCCGCGGTCGGAGCGGAACAGCGTCGTCACCGACGGACAGCTCGCTTTCTATGCCAAGGGCCGCGTCAGGGGCTCGTGGCTGGCGACGATCGCCTATGACAGCGACCGCAAATACGATCCCGATCGCGGGCTGCTCGGCACGATCGACCCCGACCGCTATTACACCGTCTATGGCGACGGCTCGCGCCAGGGCTATGACGCGGCAACCCGCCGGAAATTGTACCTGCGGCTCGAGCGTCGTGAGTTCTATGCGCTGTTCGGCGATTTCGAGACCGGCTTCACCGATACGCAGCTGACCCGCTACAATCGCACGCTCAACGGCATCAAGACCGCGTATGAGGGCAAGCGAGTGCGCGCGACCGGCTTCGCCGCACATACCGACACGTTGTATTCGCGCGACGAAATCCAGGGCAACGGCCTGTCCGGTCCCTACCGCCTGTCGGGGCGTAACATCGTGCCGAACAGCGACAAATTACGCCTCGAAACCCGCGATCGCTTCCGCTCCGAACTGATCGTCGCCAGCACCGAGCTCACCCGCCACATAGACTACGACATAGACACGTCGATGGGCACAGTCCGCTTCCGCCAGCCGATCCTGAGCCGCGACAGCAACCTCAATCCGATCTTCATCGTCGCCGACTACGAGGTCGAGGGCGGCAGGTCGGCCAAGCTCGCAGCCGCCGCGCGCGTCGCGACCAAGCTCGCCAACGGCCGCGTCGAGGTCGGCGTCGCGGTCATCCGTGACGAGACCGTCGGCAAGGCCACCGTGCTCGGCGCCGATATCAAGGCGCACGTCACCGCCAATACCGAACTGCGCGGCGAGATCGCCAAGGGCGGTCGCGGCGGGCTGGGCCAGGGCCTCGCCTATCTTGCCGAGGTCGATCACCACGGCACCAAGCTCGATCTGCTCGCCTATGCCCGCCAGCAGGATACCGCGTTCGGCGTCGGCCAGCAGAACCTGGTCGAGGCAGGTACGCGCAAGTTCGGGCTCGACGGTCGGCTGCGGCTGACCGACCGGCTGAGCGTGACCGGGGTCGCCTGGTACCAGCAGCAGTTGACTAACCCGGGCACGCGCGCCGCTGGCGAGGCCCGCCTCGAATATCGCCGCGACACCGGCACGATCTTTGTCGGCGGCCAGTTCGCGTCGGACCGCGGCATGGACGGCAAGAACCGCGACAGTCGTCTGCTGACGGTCGGCGGCACGCAAGCGCTGTTCGGCAATGCGGTGACGCTCACCGGCCAGACCCAGTTCGCGCCCGGCGGCGACAGCGACAGCGTCGACTTCCCGATCCGCCACCAGATCCAGCTCGCCTACCGGATCAAGCCCGGCATCCGCCTGATCGGCGGGTACGAGATCGCGAACGGCGACGGCTATGTCGCGCATACCAAGCAGTTCGGCGTCGACGTCGCGCCCTGGACCGGTGCCAAGCTGATGAGCACGCTCAACCAGCAGGCGATCGGCGAGAACGGCGCGCGGACCTATGCGCAATACGGGCTCAGCCAGTCGGTGCCGCTCGGCAAGAACTGGACCTTCGACGGCACGCTCGACGCGAGCAACACCCTGAAGGGGCAAATTCCGGACGGCGCGGTCGTCAACGCGTTCCAGCCGGTCACCTCGGGTGGTTATGTCGGGCAGGACCAGACCAATGGCGATTATGCCGCGGTGACGCTCGGCGCGACCTATCGCCAGGCCCGCTGGTCGGTGAACGGGCGCCTGGAATATCGCAATGCCGACAGCGGCGATCGCTGGGGGGTCACGACCAACTTCCTGCGCACGCTGGGCCAGGGCAAGACGCTCGCGTCGAGCATCAAGGCGTACACGATCAAGGACAAGACCGGCGCGGTCGCGACCTATGCCACCGCCGACGTCGCGCTCGCCTTCCGTCCGCTCGATAGCCGCTGGTCGCTGCTCGAACGGCTCGAACTGCGGCACGAGAGCGCGGATGCCGGGTTCTCGGACTCCAATTCGCTCGGCGTGCCCGCGTACGGCGGCGGCGACCAGGTGACCTCGCGGATCATCAACAATCTGGCGGTCAACTATCGCACCGGTCCGGAAGGGCTTGGCCACGGCACCGAGGCGACGCTGTATTACGGCGCGAAATACGTCGCCGGACGATTCGCCGACGATACCTATGACGGGTATATCGACGTAACCGGGTTCGAGTTGCGCCAAGATGTCGGCACGCGCTTCGACATCGGTGTCAGCGGTTCGGTCCAGCATGCGTGGGAGCGTGGCGCTTGGTCCTGGAGCGGTGGACCTTCGGTCGGCGTGTCGCCCGCACAGAACACGTGGATCAGCGCCGGCTACAACGTGTCCGGCTACCGCGACCGCGATTTCGAGGACGACCGCTACACGCGGCAGGGGCCGTACGTCACGATGCGGCTGAAGTTCGACCAGACGACGATCGGTGGCGCCACGCGCGCCCTGTTCGGTGGTCGACGTTAATTACAGGGAGAAAGACCTATGCCGATGCCGAGCCAGCCCACACCCATGCCGCTGCCGCGCGACTTCACCGACCACGGTCCGTGCGTCGAGGACCTCGCACGGGCGTTTGCGGCGCAGGATGCGGCGACGAGCGAGGCGTTGATCGAGACGCTGGCGACGCAGGCGATCCGCCAATGGCGCCTAGACGACGCGACGTTTTGGCAACGCGTGAAGTTCCAGGCGCGGATGATCCGCGCGAGGCAGGGCTCAGGGGGGGCGGGGAAGCACTGAGCGGCAAAACCGCTTCCGCTATCTTCCCCCCTCCCTGGAAGGGAGGGGCCGGGGGTGGGTCGGCCTCCGCAAAATCCGAACCGTCGTAACACAAGCTAGCCAACCCACCCCCAACCCCTCCCTTCCAGGGAGGGGAGCATGTCGGCTTATCGGTCGGGCACTCCAGCCCCAGCCACCGCTATTTCTCGTCGGTGGTTAGCTTCACCTTGTTGGGCAGCTTCTTCCCCTTGGTCCGCCGCGAAGGCAGCTGGACCGGGTTCTTCTTCTTCCACTGCGCAAACGTCATCGGCCCCTCGGGCGTGTCGATGATCGTGTCGTCGATCGAACTCATGCAATGCCTCCGCCAAGCCCAACGCACAGCCGCGAAAGGGGGACCCTCGAAGGGGGTGTTTACTCGATCTGAAAAAATGGTGCGGCCAAGAAGACTCGAACTTCCACGGGCTTTCGCCCACAACGACCTCAACGTTGCGCGTCTACCAGTTCCGCCATGGCCGCCCATGAAACATCACCGGGCGGACCCGGCATCTGGTAGGCGAGCGCCACTAGCAAGGGTTTTCGCATCGTGCAACGGCCTTTGCGAAAAAGCCGCTATCCAAATCCGATCGTCACGTTTTTTCCAGCGCCAACACGATGATTTTCCGCTGGTGTGGGGCGATCGTAGACTTAGCGTGTCGCCTCGCCGGCAAAGCTCAGCTCGAGGCGCTTCGAGTTCGCGGGCACGTTCAAGGTCGCGGAGTTGAAGTCGATCGCACCGCCCGGCGCCAACGTGCGCTGCTGCGGGGTGATCGTCCAGCTATACACCAGCCGCCCCTGCGCATCGCGGAGTTCGGCGCGGATATCGGGCACGCGCTGGCGCTGGTTCGATGGGTTGGTCACCTGGCCGCTGACCGCGAACAGTTCGGAGCCGTTGTCGAGTTCGCGGCGCTCGATCGGATTGTCGCGCAACCGCAGCGGTGTCTCGTCGCTGCCAGTCCCGAGACCGAGCTTGGCCGCGACGCCGGGTGCACCAAGATACACGATCGCTCCCGCCGCGATCAGCATCAGCAGCCCGGCCAGCACCGCGACGATCGTCCAGCGCCGCGTCGTGTTGCGACGCAGGCGAACGGGCAGGTTCTCGATCTGCGGTGTTACCGGTGGAACGAATGTGGGTGCTACGACCGCGGGCTCGGGCGCGATTGATGCGGCAGCGGCGAAAGGCGCGAACCGTTCGGCTGGCTCCACGATCGGCAGCCGCGCCAGCGGGGCGAGCGGTGGCGGCGCAGGTGCGAGCGGAGCAGATTCCGGGAGCTCCAGCGCATCCTCGACGTCCGGTGCGGCGGCCTGGAACCAGCTATGCTTGCAATTGGCGCAGCGCACGGTGCGCCCCTCGGTCCCGATCGCGCTGTCGGGGACCAGATAGCGCGTGCTGCACTCGGGACATTGGAGGATCATGGATACGCTTCACCAGCGGTCGCCGGAGCGCGACCGTATCTCGTGCCGAATAAGCACGCGGCCCGCATATGTGGCAAGCTTGAAGCGGCGCGCGCTTTCATGGCAAAGCGCCGATACGGGCATTGGCACGGACATCAAGCGGGCGAGAGCGGGCGCAACCACGTCATGGCGAATATCGTCCAATTCGAAAACGTCGGGCTTCGCTACGGCACGGGTCCCGATGCAGGGCCGGAGACGCTGGCGGACCTCAGCTTCACGCTGCGTAGCGGTGCGTTCTATTTCCTGACCGGCGCGAGCGGCGCGGGGAAGACCTCGTTGCTCAAGCTGCTGTATCTCGCGCAGCGTCCGACGCGCGGCGTGATCCGGCTGTTCGGCGAGGACGCGGTGGTGCTGTCGCGCGACCGGCTGCCCGGGTTCCGGCGGCGGATCGGCGTGGTGTTCCAGGATTTCCGGCTCGTCCCGCATCTGTCGACCTGGGACAATATCGCGCTGCCGTTGCGCGTGGCGGGGATGCCCGAGGTGGATATCGAGCAACCGGTGCGCGAGATGCTCGCCTGGGTCGGGCTCGGCGACCGCGCCGATGCGCGACCCGCGACGCTGTCTGGCGGCGAGCAACAGCGCGTCGCGATCGCGCGTGCCGTCATCGCACGCCCCGAAATCCTGGTCGCGGACGAGCCGACCGGCAATGTCGATCCCGACATGGCCGAGCGGCTGCTGCACCTGTTCGAATCGCTCAACAAGCTGGGGACGACCGTGGTGGTCGCGACGCACGACTTCCACCTGCTCGGCCGGATACCCGGCGCACAGATGATGCGGCTCGATCGCGGGCGATTGCTCGATCCGACCGGTTCGCTGCGCTATCCACCGACGCGGCCCGAATGATGAGTCGCGCCATCAAAGCCCGGTCGTCGGCCGAACGCCGGGTGCTCGACGAAGCCGGCGGCCTGCGCGCGATGACGTGGGTGATGGCGATCATGCTGTTCCTGACGATGCTCGCCGCGGCTCTGGGACTGGCGACCGCGGGTGCGGCGCGGTTGCTCGATCGCCAGCTGGTAGGCCGGTTGACGGTGCAGGTCGTCGACGGTGATCCAGTGCGGCGTGATGCCGTTGCCGCGCGCGTGCTCGCCGCGCTCAGGGCAATGCCAGCGGTCGCGACGGCAACGCCGGTCGACCGCGCCGAACTCACGCGACTGCTGCAACCCTGGCTCGGGTCCGATGGTGCCGACCCGCAATTGCCCGTACCGGCGATGATCGACGTCGACCTCGCCGATCATGACGGGGCGGCGGCCGCGCGCGTCGCGGCGACAGTGCGGCGCTTGAGCCCGATCGTCCGCGTCGATCGCCACGAAAGCTGGATGTCGCCCGTCAACGACGTCATGCGCTCGCTGACGTTCCTCGCGCTGGCGCTGGTCCTGCTGATGGCGAGCGCGACCGCCGCGGTCGTCGTGCTTGCCGCGCGCGCGGGGCTCCAGACGCATCACGCGACGATCGCGGTGATGCACATGCTCGGCTCGACCGATCTCCAGGTCGCGCGGTTGTTCCAGCGACGGATCGCGCTCGATGCGACGATCGGTGGTGTCGGCGGCGGCGTCACGGCGTTGCTGGTGATCGCGTTCATTGGCATCCGGTTGCACGGGCTGGGCTCCGAACTGCTCGGCGGCGTGACTCTCGGCGGAGTCGACTGGGTGGTGCTGGCGCTGCTCCCGGTCGCGTTCGTCGTGCTGGCCACGCTCGCCGCCCGCGTGACGATCGTCCGCGCGCTGAGGCATATCCTGTGATCGTGCGGCTGTTCGGCATCCTGGCGCTCGCCTGGGCGTTCGGCTTCGCGCTGTTTATGCTACTGCTGCCCAAGCCGCTCGACGGTTTCACGTCGGATGCGATCGTTGTGCCGACCGGCGGTGCAGGGCGGATCGACCGCGGGATCGCGCTGCTCCGCGATCATCAGGCGAAGCGGATGCTCGTGACCGGCGTCGCGCCGGGGGTGCGGCCGATCGATCTCGCACTGGAGTATCGCACGTCGCCCGCGTTGTTCGCGTGCTGCATCGATCTCGGCGCGGATGCGGTCGATACGCGCTCGAACGCCGAGGAGACCGCGCAGTGGGTGCGCGTGCACAAATACCGCTCGGTGCGGCTGGTGACGTCGGACTGGCACGTCGCGCGCGCGCGGATGGAGTTGGCGGCGGCACTCGACAAGAACGTCGTGATCCTCGGCGATGGCGTGCCGGGGACGCCGCGGCTCGGGACTTTGGTCAACGAATATAACAAGTTGATCCTTCGCCGGATCGCATTGTGGATTGGATATGGCGGATGATCTGGCTGCGTAACTGGGCGTTCATGCTCGTTTTCTACACGATCTCGGTGCCGATCGTGGTGACCGTGCCGATCTCGGCGCTGTTCGGCTCGCGCGCGGTGATCGTGCATTCGACGATCTGGACGCGTTTCCACCGCTGGTGCGCGCGCGTGATCCTCGGCGTGCACATCCGCGTGGAGGGGACACGGCCGACCGAGCCGGCGTTCTACGCGTGCAAGCATCAGGCGATGTTCGAGACGCTTCAGTTGCAGCGTCTGCTTGATGGTCCGGCGATCGTTTTGAAGCGCGAGCTGGCGGATATTCCGGCCTGGGGCTGGGCGGCACGGCGCTACGGCGCGATCGTCGTCGACCGCGAGGCATCGGCAACGGCGATGCGCAGCATGATGCGCGAGGCGACCGCGGCGAAGGCGACCGGGCGATCGATCCTGATCTTTCCGGAGGGGACGCGGGTTTCGCCGGGCGAGCATCCGCCGCTGAAGCCGGGGTTTGCGGGGCTGTATCGCGCGCTGAAGATGCCGACGGTGCCGATCGCGTGCGACAGTGGTTTGGTGTGGCCGAAGAAGGGGCCGAAGCTGCCGGGGGTGATCACCTTCCGGTTCGGCGAGGTGGTGCCGCCGGGCCTGCCGCGCGAAGAGGCGGAGCAGCTGGTCCATGCCGCGATGAACGCGCTGGATTAACGTTTCACCACCCCAGCAAAGGCGGGGTGGTTACCCTTACCCGTGCGTACGCCCGAAATCCTGGACGTCATCGTCCTGGCCCTGCTCGACGATACTCCGGCGGATCGCGCGCGTGCGTGTGAAGAGGTCGAACAACGCATCGCCGTCTCCCCAGCGGATCGCACGCTGCAGATGACTCAGATCCTCCGAGAAACGCTGGAGCATCTCCAGCACCGCCTCGCGGTTGTTGAGGAAGATGTCGCGCCACATCGTAGGGTCCGACGCCGCGATCCGCGTGAAATCCCGGAAACCGCCCGCGGAATATTTGATGACCTCCGACTGCGTCACTTCCTCAAGATCGCCCGCGGTGCCGACGATCGTGTAGGCGATCAGATGCGGCAGATGGCTGGTGACGGCGAGCACGCGGTCGTGATGCTCGGGCGCCATCGTCTCGACCTGCGCGCCGAGCCTGCGCCAGAATTCGGAGACGCGCTCGACCGCGACCGGGTCGGCGCCCTCGGGGGGCGTGACGATGCACCAGCGGTGACGGAACAGCGTCGCGAAGCCGGCTTCGGGGCCGCTCCGCTCGGTGCCCGCGACCGGGTGCGCGGGGATGACGGTCGCGTTTGGTAGCGCTTCGGTCAGCGCACGGACGATCTCGGCCTTGCAGCTGCCGACGTCGCTGACGATCGCATCCGCCGGCAGTTCCGCCGCGAACTCGGCGGCGACGTCGCCCATGATGCCGACGGGCACGCACAGGATGACGAGGTCGGCGTCGATCACCGCGGCGCCGGCCGAGTCCGCGACGTCGTCACAGAACTGCAGTTGGTCCGCGGCTTCGCGCACGGTCGCATCGGCATCGTAGCCGGTGACGCGGACCGTCGGCATCGTCGCCTGCACCGCGCGCGCCACCGACGAGCCGATCAGTCCCAGCCCGATGATCGTAACGCGCGCGAACGGGAGCATCAGGCGGCTTCGACCAGGTTGCGCAGCGCCGCGGTCACGCCGCGCGTTTCCTCTTCGGTGCCGATCGTGATGCGTAGCGCGTTGGGCAGGCCCTGACCCGGCAGCCAGCGGACGATGTAGCCTGCGTCCATCAGCCCGTGATAGGCGGCGTCCGCGGTCAGCTTGCCCTCGAACAGCACGAGCACGAAGTTCGCCTTCGACGGTACGGCGCGAAGCCCGGCGTTGCCCATCTGCCCGATCTGCTCGACGAACCAGCCGCGCCAGGTGTCGTTATGCGCGCGCGTTGCGTCGACGAAGGCGGTGTCGGCGATGGCGGCGACAGCGGCGGCTTGGCCTGCCGTCGTCACGTTGAACGGTGCGCGGATGCGGTGCATCGCGTCGATGATCGGCGCGCAGGCATAGCCCCAGCCGATCCGCTCTGCGGCTAGCCCGTGGATCTTCGAGAAGGTCCGCGTGACGAGCACGTTCGCCTCGGTCATCGCCAGCGCGAGGCCGGCATCGTCCTCTTCGGGCGACAGATATTCGGCATAGGCCTGGTCGAGCACGAGCAGCACCGACTTCGGCAGCCCTGCATGCAGCCGCGCGATTTCCGCCCGCGGCGTGAACGTACCGGTCGGGTTGTTCGGATTGGCGACGAACACAACGCGGGTGCGCTCGGTGACGGCAGCGAGGATCGCGTCGACGTCGGTCGCATAGTCGCGGTCGTCGACGATCACCGGCTCGGCACCGACGCGGCGCGTCGCGATTTCGTAGACCGCAAAACCGTAGCGGACGTGGATGATCTCGTCGCCCGGGCCGGCATAGGCGCCCGCGACCAGATGCAGGATCTCGTCGGAGCCGGTGCCGTAGATCACGCGCGCCGGATCGAGGTCGTAATGCGCCGCCAGCGCCTCGCGCAGTTCCGCCGCGCCCGCATCCGGATAGCGCTCCAGCGTGCGGTCGGCGGCGTCGAATGCGGCCTTGGCGGCGGGGCTGGTGCCGAGCGGGTTCTCGTTCGACGACAGCTTGATCACCGTGCGGCCATCGTCGGTCGTCGAGCGGCCGGGCGTGTACGGCGCGATCCCCAGGATCCAGGGCTTCGGCGCGGGTGCGGGCATGATGTTTGTCATGGCCGCGGGACATAGCGGGCGGTGTGGCGTGGTGGCAAATCTTTGTGCGTGGCAAGGACGGAGTTCACGATCCTCCCCCGCAAGGGGGAGGTGGCGCTGAAGGCGACGGAGGGGGAGGGTAACGCAACAGCTGTTTCCCTTTCCTCCCCCTCCGTCTGGCAAGCACCAGCTACCTCCCCCTGGCGGGGGAGGATCGGGAAGCGGCGCTGGCATGACTGCGGCCGCTTATGGTAGCGCGCGGCATGCTCGACACGCCTGCCATCGATACCGCGGCCAACCCCTCAACCGACCAGCGCTTCGGCCTCGCGCGCCGCGTCACGTTGCCGGGGCCGCTGCGCCTAGATGGCGGCGTGCTGTTGTCGCCCGTGGACATCGCCTACGAGACCTACGGGACGCTCAACGCCGATGCGTCGAATGCCATCCTGATCTGCCACGCGCTGACCGGCGACCAGCACGTCGCCTCGCATCATCCGCGTACCGGCAAGCCCGGCTGGTGGACCCGCATGGTCGGCGAGGGCAAGCCGATCGATCCCGCACGCCACTTCATCGTCTGCGCCAACGTACTGGGCAGCTGCATGGGCACGTCCGGCCCCGCGACGGTCAATCCGGCGACCGGCCGCCCCTGGGCGATGAGTTTCCCGGTCATCACGATCCGCGACATGGTGCGCGCGCAGGCGATGCTGCTCGATCATCTCGGCGTCGGCGTGCTCCACGCGGTGGTCGGCGGATCGATGGGCGGGATGCAGGCGCTGAGCTGGCCCGCGACGTTCCCGGACCGCGTGAAGGCGTGTGTCGTGATCGCCTCGACGGCGCGTCATACTGCGCAGAACATCGCGTTCCACGAGGTCGGGCGGCAGGCGGTGATGGCCGATCCGAACTGGCGTGGCGGCGAGTATCATGATGACGCGGCACCGACTGCCGGGCTCGCGGTCGCGCGGATGGCGGCGCACATTACGTATCTGTCGGAAGCGGGGCTGACCGAGAAGTTCGGGCGGCGGCTCCAGGCGCGCGACGCGAAATCGTTCGGGTTCGACGCGGATTTCCAGGTGGAGAGCTATCTGCGCCACCAAGGGCTCGCGTTCACCGACCGGTTCGATGCGAACTCGTACCTCTACATCACGCGCGCGATGGACTACTTCGATCTGGCCGAAGAGCATGGCGGTTTGCTCGCCAACGCGTTCCGCGCGACCAAATCGCGGTTCTGCCTCGTCAGCTTCGACACAGACTGGCTCTACCCGACCGCCGAATCGCGCGCGATCGTCCAGGCACTGAACGCAGCCGGCGCGCCGGTCAGTTTCGTCGAATTGTCGAGCCCATACGGCCATGACGCGTTCCTGCTGGAGGCGCCCGATCTCAACCGCGTCGTCGACGGCTTCCTCAGGGCCGGCCGATGACGATCATCCTGTCCGACGACGCGAGCAAGTTGCAGGTCGACCGGATCCACGGCTGGCTCGCGAGCAGTTACTGGTCGCCGGGGATCGAGCGCAATCTGGTCGAACGCGCGATCGCCGGGTCGCATTGTCTCGGCGCGTACGAGAACGAACAGCAGGTCGGCTTTGCGCGAATGATTACGGATCATGCGACGTTTGCGTGGCTGGCGGACGTATGGGTCGACGAATCCGTACGCGGGCAGGGGCTCGGGCGGCGGATGGTGAGCTGGTTCCTGGAGCATCCGTCGTTTGCCGGGTTGCGCAGGTTCGGGCTCGTCACCGCCGACGCGCATGGCGTGTATGCGGACCTTGGCTTCCATCCGCTGGTCCGCGCCGATCGCTACATGGAACGGCTCGCTCCGGGCTTGGCCGAGCAACTGCGGACCGCACCATGAACTTACGTACCGATCTTTCCGTAATCGCCGAGAACGTCGCGCAGGGCAGCCGGGTGCTCGACATCGGCTGCGGGGACGGAGCGCTCATGGCCGCACTCCGCGATACGCGAGACGTCGATGCACGCGGTTTGGAGATCGATGCGCACAACGTGGCGTCGGCGGTTGCCCGCGGACTGTCGGTGATCCAAGGCGATGCGGATATCGACCTTGCCGGCTACCCCGACGGCAGCTTCGACTACGCGATCCTGAGCCAGACCTTGCAGACCGCACGCGCCCCCGATCTCGTGCTCGATCACCTGCTGCGGATCGGCCGGCGCGCGTTCGTCAGCTTCCCCAATTTCGCGCATTGGCGTGTGCGGCTGTCGCTGTTGTGGGGCGGCCGCATGCCGGTGACGCGGCAATTGCCCGAGAGCTGGTACGATACGCCGAACATCCACCACGTCACGATCGACGATTTCCGCGCCTTCGTGAAAGCGCGCGGAATCATTGTCGAGGATGCGTGGTTTCTGTCGGGCGACAAGCGCACCGGCGCGGGGGGTGCTAGCCTGCTCGCCGAGCACGCGGTCTTCCTGCTGCGACGGTAATCGATTGCAGGAATTTACGGGAATCAGGCCATATCGGGACAAGCGGTTGATCTAAATCACCGATTTGGCGGAACCGATCGGCGGTCGACTGGTTACTTCGCCGATGACCAAGACCGCCCTCATTGTCGAAGACGAAATCTTCGTCGCGCTCGACCTCGAGAGAATCCTCATGAATGCCGGCTACGGCGTCGCGGGGATTGCGGCCGACCGCGACAGCGCGATCGCGGCGGCACCGGGCTGCAACTTCGCTTTCGTCGACATCAACCTGCGCGATGGACCCACCGGGCCTGAGATCGCCAAGCGGATGGCGCGCGACTACGGCGTCAAGGTCGTGTTCGTGACCGCCAACCCTGCGCAGATCGGCGACGCCGAGTGCCTCGGATACATCCGCAAGCCGTTCAGCGACGCGGCAATCCTGGCGGCTGCGGCGCTGGCCTGCAACGACGATCCGATCGCGCACGACGACGTCGTTCGCGTGGTCAGCGGCTGAAGGCAGCCTTCGGGATCTTCAGGTCGACGATCAAGCCGTCGTCGTTCCAGGTCCGATTCACGCTGCCGCCTAGCTGACGCACGGCGCTCATCTCGATCAACTGCGTACCAAAACCTGCTGGCGTCGTCGGCTTGGCGACGGACGGGCCACCCTGTTCGCACCAGTTCAAGCTTACCGTGTCGTCGTTCGCCGTGACGGCGATCCGAACCGTGCCGAGTTCGGTCGCAAGCGCGCCGTACTTCGTCGCGTTGGTGGCAAGCTCGTGGAACAGCAAGGCGAGCGGCGTGGCCGAGCGATCGTCGATCTGAACGTCGTCGCCGGTGACGCTGAGACGTGCGCCGTCGATCCGCTGATACGGCTCGAACAATTCCTGCAACAGGCCGTGCAGGCTGTTCTGCGCGGCGGCCGGACGCGAGTTGGCGCTGTGCGGGCGGACGAAGTCGTGCGCGCGGCCGAGCGCGTTGATCCGGTGGCGGAGATCGGTCGCAATGCCCGCGAACTCCGGCTTCCCTCGTGCCGAAAACGCGATCAGCCCGGCGATCACCGCGAAGATGTTCTTGATGCGGTGGCTCAGCTCCTGGCTGATGACCTCGCGCTCCTCATAGGCCAGCTTCTGTTCGTGGATGTCGGTACACGTCCCGAACCAACGCGTGATCCGGCCGTTTTCGTCGCGCACCGGCAACGCGCGGCCGAGCACCCAGCGGTACGTGCCGTCGAAATGCCGAAGCCTGTATTCGATGTTGTACGGCTCGCCGGTATCGAGCGACTGGCGCCAGATTGCCCAGGCGCGATCCTGGTCGTCGGGATGGAACATGTCGTTCCAGCCTTCGCCATCGGTCGTTCCCACGGGCGTGCCGGTGAACTCATACCACCGCGCGTTAAAGTAATCGTGGAAGCCGTCGGGCAGCGTCGACCAGACCATCTGCGGCATGGTGTCGGCGAGCGTACGAAACTTCAGGTCGCTCGCTTCCAGCGTCCGGCGGGCTTCAGCCTCGGCCATCGCCTGCTCGCGTGCGGTACGGCGGTCGTCGAGCCGGCCCATCGCCGCCTTCGCCAGCAGCGTGAGGCCGTCGCGCTGGAACCGGGTCAGGCCTTCGCGAGGCTCGTTCGCGAGCACGCAGAGCGCACCCAGCGGCACGCCCTCGCTGGAGACGAGCGGTGCACCCGCGTAGAATCGGACATACGGCTCGCCGGTCACCAGCGGGTTGTCGACGAAGCGCGGATCGGCCTGCGCGTCGGGCACTTCCATCACCTCGTGATGGTGCATCGCGTGCGCGCAGAACGACATGCTGCGCGGAGTCTGCTCCAGGTCGAAGCCGGTCCGCGCCAGGAAACGCTGATATTCCTCCTCGACCAAGCTCAGCAACGCGACCGGGGCGCCGCAGAGCTCGGCTGCGAACGCCACGATATCGTCGAGCTGGCCCTTCGCGCGCGCACCGGCGACGTCGTAGGCCGAGATCACGCGGGAGCGCTCGGCCTCGTCGAACGAGGCGGTCTTGGGAACGGAATACAGCGTCGTCACAGAGATCAGAACGGCACGTCGTCGTCGAGATCGTCCGAGAAGCCGCCGGTCTGGCCGAAGCTGCCACCGCGGGCACCGCCACCACCGGAAGGTGCGCTGCCGCCGCGACCGCCACCGCCGCCGCCGTAACCGCCGCCGCCGCCACCCGACGAACCACCGCCGAAGTCGTTGCCGCCGCCACCGCCGGCCCAGTCGTCGCCACCGCCGCGGCTACCACCGCCGCCACCCTGGCCGCCATTCGGGCCGTCGAGCATCGTCAGCACGCTGTTGAAGCCCTGCAGTACGATCTCGGTCGAATATTTGTCTTGGCCCTGCGCGTCCTGCCACTTCCGGGTCTGGAGCGCGCCCTCGATATAGACCTTCGATCCCTTGCGCAGATACTTCTCGGCGACGTTCGCGAGACCTTCGTTGAAGATCGCGACCGAATGCCATTCGGTCTTTTCCTTGCGCTCGCCCGACATCTTGTCCTTCCAGGACTCGGATGTCGCGATGCGCAGATTGACGACCTTGCCGCCGTTCTGGAACGCCTTGCTCTCCGGGTCGCGACCCAGATTGCCGACGATGATGACCTTGTTGACGCTGCCTGCCACGAACCAGGACTCCACTAGTAAGGTTTGATTGCTCAGACGAGCATGAACGAATATACGGTAACGGCGTAGGACCTGGGTGCAGATTACCCGGTGGAAGGGATGATCGCTTCTGGGGAGAAGGACCAGGACCTACGCCTTGAACGGATTTGGAGTCCGCTCAGTGCATCACCTACAAACCAGCGGCTACCGCCAGCCAGTATGTGATACCCGCCATGATGTACGCGGCGGCGAACAAATAGCCAACCATGAAGGCGGGCCATTTCCAGCCATTCGTCTCGCGGCGGGTGACGGCGATCGTCGAAATGCACTGCGGCGCGAACACGAACCACATCAGGAACGCGAGCGCGGTCGGCAGGCTCCAGCGACCGCGCAGGTTCTCGATCATCGCCTTGCCGCCCTGGTTGCTGTCGGGATCGTCGATCGCATAGACGGTGCCGATCGCGGCCACGGCGACTTCGCGCGCGGCCATCGCCGGGATCAGCGCGAGGACGATGTCGCGGTTGAAGCCGATCGGCGCGAAGATGGGCGCGATGCCGTTGGCGATGCGGCCCGCGATCGAATAATCGACCGCGGAGATCTTCGGTGCGCCGGCGGGCTGCTCGGGTGGCTTGGGGAAGCTCAGCAGCACCCACAGGATGATCGTCGAGGTCAGGATGATGCCGCCGGCGCGCTTCAGGAAGATCTGCGCGCGGCTCCACAGGCCGATGCCGACGTCGCGCCACTGCGGCCACTGGTATTTCGGCATCTCCATCATGAAGCCCGACGACACGCCCTTGGTCACCGTCCGGCGCAGCACCAGCGCGGCGACGAACGCACCGACGATGCCCATCACGTACAGGCCGAGCATCACCAGCCCCTGCAACCCGACGAACGGCAGCACCTGCGTGTTGGGAATGAACGCGCCGATGATCAGCGTGTAGACCGGCAGGCGCGCGGAACACGTCATCAGCGGCGCGATCAGGATCGTGGTCAGCCGGTCCTTCTCGTCGTCGATCGTCCGCGTCGCCATGATGCCGGGGATCGCGCAGGCGAAGCTCGACAGCAGCGGGATGAACGCGCGCCCCGACAGCCCGACGCTCGCCATCACCCGGTCCATCAGGAACGCCGCGCGGACCATGTAGCCGCTGGCCTCGAGCACGAGGATGAAGAGGAACAGGATCAGGATCTGCGGCAGGAAGACGATCACGGCGCCGACGCCGGCAATCACGCCGTCGACCAGAAGCGAGCGGAGCAGCGAGTCGGGCAGTTCGGCGGTCAGGAACCCCTGCAACGCGGTGAAGCCCGCATCGATCGCGTCCATGAACGGCTGTGCCCAGCTGAACACCGCCTGGAACATCAGGAACATGATCGCGAGCAGCAGGATTGGGCCAGCCACGGGATGCAGCGCGACCGCGTCGAGCATGTGCGTCCAGCGGCGGACCTGCGTTTCTGATACGGTCGCGGACGTCGCGATCTGGCGCGCGCGGCGCTGGAGCGTGACGATATCGTCCTGAACGCTGCCATCCGACTTTCGGAGCCGCATGGGGCCGTTGACGACGATGCCGGACAGCGCGGCCTTCAACTCGTCGAGGCCACGCTTGCGCACCGCGACGGTCGGGATCACCGGCACGCCGAGTTCGCGTTCGAGCACCTTGGGGTCGAGCTTCAGGCCGTCGCGCTCGGCGAGATCGACCATGTTGAGCGCGACCACGACCGGCAGGCCGAGCGCGATCAGCTGGAGCGTGAAGCGCAGATGGTTGTCGAGATTGGCGGCATCGACGACGACGACCAGCGCATCGGGCAGGCGCTCGCCGTCCTGCGTGCCGGTGACGACGTCGCGCGTCACGCGCTCGTCGGGGGAGGAGGGTTCGAGGCTGTACGCGCCGGGCAGGTCGACGAGTTCGATCGGCCGCCCGTCGTCGAGCATCAGCCGCCCGACCTTCCGCTCGACCGTCACGCCGGGATAATTGCCGACCTTCTGCCGCGCACCGGTAAGCGCGTTGAACAGCGCGCTTTTGCCGGCATTGGGATTGCCGACTAGCGCAACCAGCGGTGCTGCGTTCATTTTATGGGATTATTCAGCCGCGGCAGGCATTGGCGAAACGTGGATCGCGCCAGCAACCGCGCGGCGAAGCGCAACCGTCATCCGGCCGATGCGGCAGGCGATCGGGCCCTGGCCCAGCGTCGCGCGGTGCAAAACCTCGACATCGACACCTTCGTCGAAGCCCAGTTCGCGCAGTCGGCGCGCCTCGGGATCGGCAAGTCGCGCCCATTCGATCGCGGCAACGATGCCATGCTGCTTGCGAGGCAGCGTTTCGAGGCTGACGGAACGATCGGGGCGAGTGTCCATGATGCGACTGATTATCAGTAACGCCCGGGGAAGGGAAGCCCTAACCGTCTTGGGTTACAACCGCCTCGACGTCTCGCCATCCGGATGAAAGTCAGGATACAGAGACACTTAGCCGTTTGTTGGTGGCTTCAGGCAGTCGGATAACGCAGGCGGCCAACGAATCGCGACAGGCTGAAGCCGTGTTCGGTGCGCTTGAGGAACCCCGCCTTGGCCTTCTCGAACTGCATGATCCCGTTGATCCGCCGGCCAAGGAACGCGCGCGTTTCGGCCAGACCTTCGCTTTCGTCGTCGAGAAACACCGTGATCGTCGATGCGTACACGCCGAGCAGGATCGTCCGCTTGGTGTAGTAGTTATAGTCCGTCGCGATATCGCCGGCCGCGTGCCAGATCGTGTCGACCGTCCGCCAGCCGAGCCGCGTCGCCTTCGCCAGGTTCTGCGGAAGCGCGAGGATCGCCAGCGCGCGCCGCAGCGATTCGCGGTCTATCGACGTTGCGTCTAGCCGCGCCTCGACCAACGCTGTGATCTTCTCGCGGATCTTCATGAGCGCCAGCCGCTCGGGGGGTACCGCAGCGAGCATCACACCGTCGATATGCGCGAACCACGCGTCGATCATGTCGACCGGGCCATCCTTGAATGCCAGTGCGGCGATGTCGGTGTCGATTCCCTCGGCCTGTGCAGCCATGTCGCGCGCGGCGTCGCTCCAGCCGTCGAAGGCCGCGTTGGCGGCAATGCCGGGCGCCAGCAGGGCGCGGATTTCGTCGAGCGTAAGGTCCTGGGTCATACCGTCTCCTGCCGTTCAAAATCAGGCGTATCAAGCGCGTCTTCAAGGGGGACTTCCGGGGGAGGTCCCCGGCGGACGAGCACCAGCGCGACCGCCACCATCACGACGCCGACCAGATCAGCCGCGCCGAGCCGCTCGCCATACACCAGCCAGCCGACCACGCCGGCGACCACCGGCTGGATCAGCAACGCGATCCCGATCACCAGCGGCGAGAAGCGGCCGAGCGCATAGATCATCAGCCCCTGGCCGAGCACCTGGCTGCACAAGGCAAGCCCGATCAGCGGCCCCCAATGCGTTGGCATCACCCGCTCGCCCATCGCCAGCGCGAACACGAGCAGCGGCACGATCCCCGCCAGCGTCGACAGGGTCAGCGCGGACAGCGGCGCAAGCGTCGCCCGCGCGCGCGCCATCAGGATGAAATAGACGGTATAAAGCAGCCCCGCGAGGATGCAGAGCAGATCGCCCACGAGGTTCTTCGCATCGAGCTGATACGACCGCCCGAGCAACAGCGCAGCGCCCGTCGCCGCCAGTACCAGCGCCCAGCCCTGAGTCCGCGTCGGCCACGTCTTCGCGATCAGGAAGCCGTAGATCGGAAAGATCAGCGTCGCGGCATTGCCGAACAGCGTCGCATTGGCGAGCGTCGTGCGCCGGATGCCGAGATGCCACGCACCGAGATCGGCCGCGAAGCACACGCCGCCGACGATCAACCCGATCCACACGCCGCGGCTCAACCGGGTCGGCCGCGCGCCCTGCTGGACCGCGAGCGCGATCAGGAACGGCACGGCGAGCGTGAGCCGCCAGAACCCCGCCGCCACCGGCCCGACCTCGGTAGCGCGGACGAACCACGGCCCGAACGCCAGCGCGACGTTCGCCACGACGAGCGCCGCGAAGGCGATAAGTCCCGGCGCGGCAACACTTTGCGCGGTTGGCATAAAACCGGCCGGCGTCAAACCGTGCGGCGTATCGGGCACGCTAGATAATCTTTGCGGGTCGGGGCGATGCATGCCGCCCTGTAGCCTCCTATCTTCCGCCCGTCAGGCCAATAAGGAGCCCCCATGCCTAGCCTTTTCGATCCGATTACCCTTGGTGCCGTCGACGCGCCGAACCGCATCATCATGGCGCCGCTCACCCGCGGGCGTGCCGACAGGGATGCGGTGCCGTCCGACATCATGGTCGAATATTACACGCAGCGTGCGAGCGCCGGCCTGATCATCTCGGAAGCCACCGGCATCAGCCGCGAAGGGCTAGGCTGGCCGTTCGCGCCGGGCCTGTGGACCGACGCGCAGGTCGCCGCCTGGAAGCCCGTCACCGACTCGGTCCACGCCGCTGGCGGCCGGATCGTCGCACAGCTGTGGCACATGGGTCGCCAGGGCCATTCGTCGGTCTACGAGACGCAGCCCGTGTCGTCGTCGGCCACCGCGACCGAAGGCCAGGCGCATACGTTCGAGGGCAAAAAGGATTTCGAGGTCGCGCGTCCGCTCGAGACCAACGAGATTCCGCGCCTGCTGAACGACTATGAGTTGGCAACGAAGAACGCACTCGCGGCCGGCTTCGACGGCGTGCAGATCCACGCGGCGAACGGCTATCTGATCGACCAGTTCCTGCGCGACAACGCGAACTTCCGCACCGACGAATATGGTGGCGGAATCGAGAACCGCGTCCGCCTGCTCCGTGAAGTCGCCGAGCGCGTCATCTCGGTCGCAGGGGCTGACCGCGTCAGCGTCCGCCTGTCGCCCAACGGCGATTCGCAGGGCGTCGACGACAGCAAGCCCGAGGCGCTGTTCACCGCCGCGGCGAAGGCGCTGTCCGACCTCGGCATCGCGTTCCTCGAACTGCGCGAGCCCGGCCCCGACGGCACCTTCGGCAAGACCGACGTACCCAAGCTCAGCCCAGCGATCCGCAAGGTGTTCAACGGCGTGCTGATCGTGAACTCGGACTACACGACGGTCGAGGAGGCGCAGGCCGAGCTCGATTCGGGCAATGCCGACGCGATCACCTTCGGTCGCACGTTCATCGCGAACCCGGATCTTCCCGAACGCCTGCGCACGGGTGCACCGCTTGCGAAGGACGATGCGAAAACGTGGTATAGCCAGGGCCCCGAGGGCTACATCGACTACCCCGCGCTCGAGACTGCCAACGCCTGAGCTTGATCCTCCCCCGCAAGGGGGAGGTGGCAGGCGCCAGCCTGACGGAGGGGGAGGCACGCGCGAACAGTGGTTCCGTGTCCTCCCCCTCCGTCACCTTCGGCGACACCTCCCCCTGGCGGAGGAGGATCGCGAAGGGCTGCCTATGGTCACCCGCGCTGCCATCGCCTAGCAGCGCGCTTCCGCGCCGCACGGCGCACCGGTGACGACAGGATATCCAATGACCGACGGCTGGCCGAGCGGCGGCAGGGGAACGGGGCCGCTCATGCCCGGCACCGCCGACCGGGCCGTAAAGCGCGCGGAGGAGCGTGCCAACGGCCGCGAGCAGCGCGCGAAGGAGCGGCTTGCCGCGTCCGAACAGCGATCCGAATCTCGTGCCGCACAACGCGATCTCCAGTCCCAGGAACGCGAACGCGCCCGCGAAATCCGGCGTATCGAAGGGGATCAGCGGATCAAGGCGCGGCTCGATGCACCGCCGACCAACGATGTCGAGGCGTTGAAGATTTCCAAACGCCGCCGCTCGGGCGCGCTCGCGCGCAGCGGCGAGGAATCGAAGACCGACCGCGACACCCGTAGCTACAAGACGATCGTCGACATCGCGCGGATCCGCACGCTCGCCGATCGCGGCGCGTCGGTGGCGGGGCTTGCCGGCGCGTTCGGCATCACGATCGAAGAGGTCGAGGCGGCTTTGCTGGAAACGGCCCCGCAGGACTAGGAGTCAGGTGGCGGTACGATCCCCGGCCAGCCACGCCTTTGCCTCGTCGATGTCGAGAAACGTCCGGCAATTCTCGGCCTTCAGATAGCGTTCGGTCTGGAGCTTGGCCAGATGCGAGGCGACTACCGCAGCGATCGGCGCCGACGTCACCTTCAGCGCCTTAGGCATCATCGCCTCCAGCGCATCGACGACCTTCAACGGCTGGATCGCGGCCTTTCGCAGGTCGGCGAGCACGACGAACCGGCCGTGATACAGCCGCGCTGCCGATCCCCGAGCGAGCAGTTCCGCCGAGAACGCCGCCGTCGTCGCGACCGACCAGAATCCCTCGGTGACGATGTTGAGTGTCTTGGTCGGGACGTCGAAGCTGATCGTGTACATGACGATCTCCGTAACGTCCGCGGCTTAACGATACCCTGATGCACACGTGTTTTCTGCCGCTGGCTATCATTCTCGTTCTTCCACGAGGGCGGGAGCCCAAGTCACGAACGCCATCGTTAAACCCGCGCCTTAGCGGGGGGACATGGGAGAGAAGAAAGCTCTAATCTGTACCCGGCAGGTCGACATGGATCCGACGGAAGCGCGCCTCGACCAGGCTGTACGCACCGAACAGCGCCAGCCCGATACCGGTCAGCGCGAGCAGCCACTTGCCGCCCGGTTGCGATTGCAGCCGTTCCAGTGCCTCTGCCACGCCGCCGGCGTCGCTGGCATGTGCAGTCCAGGCGGCCAATCCGAACAGCCCGGCGACGATCAGGAACACGAGCGCCCGCGCCCCGTAGCCGATCCTCCCCATCGTGCAGACATAGCCGGGCGCAGGGGCGTCGCCACGCAGGTCGTGGATGAAGTCGCCGCGCCACGCCTTCTGCGCCTGCTGGAAGGCGGCGACCAGCACGCCGACTGCGACAGCGCCGACCAGAACCCGTCCCGCCGGTTGGTCGAGCAGCAACGCGGTCCAGTCGCGCGCGCTCTCGTCGCCGGGCGAGACGGCGGCGTCGCGCGATCCCGTCTTCATAGCGAGCTTGGCGGCGGTCCAGGCGAGGATCAGGTGCGCGATGCCGCTGACGACGTGGCCGATCCGCTTGAGGCTGCCCTTGACGTCGCTGCCGATCTGCTCGGGGTTCGCCGCCGCCTCCGTCAGTCGCCAGACCGCATAGCCGAGCAGGCCGGCGGCGACGATCGCGAGCAGTATCGGGCCGAACGCCTCGTCCGCCATCGACCCAATCGCACCCTGGTTGTCGGCGATCTTGCCACCACGCAACGCCGCGTCGACCGCGAACCAGCCGACGAGAATATACACCACCCCGCGCGCGGCGAAGCCGAGTTTGGCGAGCAACGTCGCATTCGCATCCGAAATCATGAGCGCCTCTTTGTTACGGAGGCATAACGGCGCGGCGCGCGTGACGTTCCTGTGGTGAGGCAGTTGAGGACGGTTGGGGAGCGGCTATCCCTCCCGAGCAAGCAAGATTTGTTTCCCCGCGAAGGCGGGGATCCAGTCTGGGCTCCCGCCTTCGCGGGAGAACAAGGAAGGCATCATGCCGCACAACTACCGACACGTACTTGCTCAACGGACATCGGCACCGTGGTTGTTGCGGGCGGCGCGGCCGATCTGCCTTCGGTTCCGCTGAAGCTATCACGATTTTCGCCGTTCTAGGGCGCAGACCTGATCTTCCTTCCTGTGGGGGGGGCAGGATCGTGAATCAGACGTTGGTTCGGTTTGACGCTGCAAGGGAAGGGCCCCAAGGGCGACTTCACCGTCGGAGGGGTGAGGGCGAGCTTATTCCTCGAACATGTCGGAGGTAGAATCGAGCCTCGCGCCGTCAAGCGTCCTCTCGATCCGAGTCTTCATAGTAGCGTCCGTCGCCTTCTCCGCTGCTGTCCGCCCGAACAGCCTGCGGTTCTGCTCTGCCCGCACCGAAGCCTCGTCACGAGCCCGCTGCTTCCGGACGAGTCGCAGGTTGATCACGTCACCCACGCCTTGCTCTCCGCGCGCGCCAGTCGGCAGCACTCTGACCCCAATCGTCCACCGGCAGCGATTTGAGCGGCGGGGGGAGTGTCGTTGGGCCGCGGTTGGTCGACCCGAGCCGTTGCGCGAGGGCGATCGACTCGGCGTTGTCGGGTGCGATGGTGTGGATGATGTCGGTCCAGCCGAGGACATCCACCGCATAGTCGATTGTCGCCGTCGCGGCCTCGCGCGCGAACCCGCGACCGGCGAACTGCGATGCGAGCCCCCAGCCGATTTCCGTCCCCGGCCAGTCTTCGGGCTGCCACGGACCGACGCGACCGATCCATTCGCCGGTATCGCGTAGCGTCACCGCGAACATCGAGAAGCCGCGAATGCTCCACGCGCCTGCCATTGCGCACAGACCACGCCAGGCGACGCTGCGCGACTGAACGCCGCCCAAATGGCGCATCGTGACGGGATCGGCGTGGAACGCGTACCACGCCTCGGCATCCTCCGGTCCCAAGGGCCGGAGCAACAGGCGCTCCGTGAGGAGCACCGGCGCGGTCATGCGATGAAGCGGTCCTTGAGCGCCAGCATGGCCAGCGCCGCGTTGGCTGCGCCGCCGCCCTTGTCGCCTTCGGTGGGCTTTGCACGCGTTAACGCCTGCGCCTCGTTCTCGGTGGTCAGGATGCCGTTGCCGATCGGCAGGCCGTCCATCGTCAGCTGCATGATCCCGCGTGCGCTCTCGCCCGCGACGATCTCGAAATGATAGGTCTCGCCGCGGATCACGACGCCCAGCGCGACATAGGCGTCGAACGTCTCGCTTTCCGCCGCCAGCGCGATCGCGCCGGGGACTTCGAGCGCGCCGGGCACGGTGATCGTCTCGTGCGTGTGGCCGGCGGCTTCGATCGCGGTCTTCGCACCCTCGACCAGCAGGTCGTTGAGGTGATCGTAGAACCGGGCTTCGACGATGAGGAGATGCGCCATCAGTTGCTCTTTTCCATGTTCAGGGACGCGATCGGGCGCTCGCCGACGATCGACAGGCCATAGCCGTCGAGGCCGACCAGCGTGTGATGCGTGTTGGTGATCAGCACCATGTCGTGGACGCCGAGTTCGGTCAGGATCATCGCGCCGACGCCGTAGTCGCGCAGTTCCTCCATGTCCGGGGTGATGTCCGCACCCGCCTTCTTCATCACCGCCGAGGTGAAGGTGTTGCTGCGAGGCCGGTTGATGACGACGATCACGCCTGCACCTTCGTCCGCGATCATCTGCATCGAGCGCGCGAGGATACGGCCGCGTTCGCCCGATTCGCCGAAAATGTCCGCGAACGGCGACAGTGCGTGCATGCGGACCAAAGTTGGCTTGGCGGGGTCGATCTTGCCCTTCACGAGCGCGACCTGCTCGGTGCCGGTCGCCTTGTTCCAGAACGTCAGCGCGCTCCAGTCGCCACCCCATTCGGAGGTAAACTTCGCCTCGGCGCGCTTCTCGACGAGGTGATCGTGGCGGCGGCGATACGCGATCAGGTCGCGGATCGTGCCGATCTTGACGTTGTGGAACTGCGCGAAGGTGACGAGGTCGTCCATCCGCGCCATCGTGCCGTCCTCGTTCATGATCTCGCAGATCACGCCCGAGGGATTGAGCCCGGCGAGCCGCGCGACGTCGACCGCCGCCTCGGTATGGCCGGCGCGGATCAGCACGCCGCCGTCGCGCGCGACCAGCGGGAAGACGTGGCCGGGGGTGACGATGTCCGGCTTGCCCTTTGTCGCATCGACCGCGACCGCGATCGTGCGGGCGCGATCGGCGGCCGAGATGCCCGTCGTGACGCCTTCGAGCGCCTCGATCGACACTGTGAACGCGGTCTCGTGCCGCGTGCCGTTGTTGCGGCTCATCAGTTCGAGCCCGAGTTCCTCGGTGCGATCCCTAGTCAGCGCGAGGCAGATCAGGCCGCGACCGAACTTCGCCATGAAGTTGATCTTCTCCGGCGTCGCCATCTGCGCGGGGATGACGAGGTCGCCCTCGTTCTCGCGGTCCTCGTCGTCGACCAGGATGAACATCCGGCCGTTGCGCGCCTCGTCGATAATTTCTTCCGGGCTCGACAGATAGCCGTGCTTGAGACGGGCTAATTCAGCTGGCTTTGACACGGTAATGCTCCATGCGTTGGAGATAGCGGGCGAGGACGTCGATCTCGATATTGACCGACTGCCCCATCTGGATCGTCCCGAGCGTGGTGACCGCCCAGGTATGCGGAATGATGTTGAGGCCGAATTCGACCTCCCCGTCGATGTCTTGAACGCTGTTTACCGTGAGCGAGACGCCATCGACCGTCACCGAACCTTTGGGGGCGATGAACGGCGCGATGTCGGCGCCGGCGCGGATGGTGACGCGGTGCGAGCCGCCTTCCTCCGCCAATGCGACGACGGTGCCGAGCCCGTCGACATGGCCCGTGACGATATGGCCGCCGAGTTCGTCGCCGAGCTTCATCGCGCGTTCAAGATTGAACTTGCGACCCTCGGTCCATTGGTCCTTGGCGGTACGGCTGATCGTCTCGCCCGAGACGTCGACCGCGAACCAGTTCGGGCCTTTATCCACGACCGTCAGGCAGACGCCGGAGCAAGAGATTGACGCGCCGAGATCGACGGTCGCGGTATCATAGGCGGTGCTGACGACCACGCGTGTGTCGTCTGGCGACTCCACGCTCGCGACAGTGCCGATGTCGGTGACGATTCCGGTGAACATTATGCCTCGTTTCGTTCGCGTTCGTAGACCTCGAGCCGGTCCATGCCAAGTTGCCGCGCATCGACGATCGCCCAGCGACCATGTGCTTCAGTCAGGTCGGTCAGGCCGATGTCGCGGAGTGCGGGCTTGCCGCCGCCGATCAGGATCGGCGCACGGTAGAGAAGGAGCCGGTCGACCACATCCACCGCGAGGAATGCCGACGCTACGGCCGCGCCGCCTTCGACGAGAAGGTGGTCGACACCGGGGAGGGTGGCGATGTCGCGCGGAGCGGCGATGACGGTCCAGCCGGGCAGGTCTTTGACGGTTGCGGATAAAAGCACGCGCATCGGACCGCGAGCTTCCAGCCCCGGTAGCCGCACGTCGAGTCGCGGTGCATCGGCGTCGTACGTGCCGCGACCGACGAGGATCGCTTCGTGCCGACTCCGCTCGAGATGCGCGTGAGCGCGAGCTTGTGGCCCCGTGATCCAGCGACTCGAGCCGTCCGCCATCGCGATGCAGCCGTCGAGCGATGTCGCGAGCTTCAGGGTGACATGGGGGCGGCCGAGCGCTTGGCGGGTAAGAAAGCCGGCCATCGAACGTCTGGCTTCCTTCGCGCGAACACCGCGCGTCACGGAGATGCCAGCGGCTTCCAGCCGGGCAAATCCTTGGCCCGCCGTTCGCGTATCGGGGTCTTCCAAGGCGGCAACGACACGCGCAACGCCTGCTTCGATCAGCAGGTCGCTACACGCGGGCCCACGCGGAGACCGATGCGCGCAGGGCTCCAGTGTCACGCAAGCCGTAGCTCCCCGAGCGTTCGTGCCAGCTTCAGCCAACGCCATCGCCTCGGCATGCGGTCGCCCGCTCGCCTGCGTCCAGCCCCGCCCGACGACGCGGCCCTCGCGCACGATCAGGCAGCCGACATTGGGGTTGGGCGCGGTTCGCCCTCGGCCCCGCTCGGCGAGTGCCAGCGCAGTGCCCATCCAGCGGGTATCGACTTGTGTCAGATGCCCATGGCCTTCAGCTTGTCGTCCAGCCGCTTGAACGACTCGCGCTGCGCGTCCTCGCGGGCCTTCTGCTCGGCGAGCGCCTTGGCCTTGATCGGTGCGTCGATCTTCTGCTGAGCTTCGATCTGCGCATCGGTGCGATCGGCAGGCCATTGCTCGACGTAGATGATCTTCGGGCGGTATTCCTTCTCGACGTACGAATCCTTCATGAACGCGTAGATCAGGAAGCTGGTGACGCCGAGCGCCGCCACGAGAAAGATGAGTTCGTACGGCCGGCGCTGGCTGAGGAAGAGCCGCAGGTCGCGATAGGCGACGATCGGCGTGAAGCGACTGAAAAAGCCCATGCGCGCCAAGATAGGGGGACGGAGCCGGCTAGGCCAGCCCCGCGCCCCTCAAGCTTTAGTTCTGGAGGACAAACGTCAGCGCCATCGACCGCCATGCCTCGACCGGAACGCCGTCGCGCGTCGCGGGCTTGAACCGCCACTTTGCCAGCGCGCGGTCGAGCGTCGCGCGGTAGAACGCGTCGGTGGTCGCGCTGACCCGCTCGACCTGCTTCACACGACCGTCGACACCGACCAGCACGCGGACCACGACCCGGCCCTCGCGTTCGGCGCGGCGTTCTTCGGACGGGTAGCTAGGCTGGAACTCGGCGGCATAGCGCGGGTCTATGCCGGGTTGGACGAATACCGGCGTGGGTTTCGGCGGATCGACCGCGACGGTGCCTGTTCCGGTGCCTTCGATGCCGATCGGCGGCGTGTAGGGGAGTGGATCGGGCGCGACCGCGAAGCCGTCGGTTTGCGGTATCTGCACTAGCGTAATCGGCGCGTCGGGACGCGGGGCGGGGCGCGGTTGCTGGCGGACCAGCGGATCGGCGGGCGGTACCGGCTCGGGTGGCGGCGGCGGGGTGTACGGCACATAGGTCACGAGCGGCTTGTCAGGCACGAACGGCAGCACGTTGGGCGCCGCGAAGAACAAGGCTCCGATCACTGCGCAGTTGATGCTCAGCGCGACGCCGAGGCTCCCGGGATTGAATCCGCCCGTCCGGTTCAGTCGATCCGCGTACATTACCGTCTCCTTCGCATCTCCTTGAGGATGGCGGCGAGATAGATACCGCCGTTTGCGATGGTACATCATTACATTTTGGGGGCAAGGGGAGATGGGTGGGGGGCGAGGTAAGCTAACCTTGTTTCGCCGCTCTCGGGCGATGTTTGCCGGTCGGCCCCATTGGCTCGACCAACCTTACCGTACTGCGCTGGCGGTCACATTCTTCGGCCACGTGCACCACCCCGGCGAAGGCCGGGGCCCAATTGGAAAGGTTGGAATAATGGAACGCGGCGCCCGTTCGCAACGTCCCCCAATTGGGCCCCGGCCTTCGCCGGGGTGGTGATGAGAGGGAAGGGCGGTGCTTTTGTCGAGCGCGGGCAAAGTGACCGCCGGCAAAGTATAGTCCGTTGCGGTCAATTCCACCGCAGCCCTTCCTTTCTTGTTCTCCCGCGAAGGCGGGAGCCCAGGCTGGACTCCCGCCTTCGCGGGAGAACAAGCTTTTTCCGGCGACCTTCAGGGAGCTAGATCAGCGCGCCGCCAACCGCTCCAAAGCCCGCTCCCGCCCGATCAACGGCAGCAGCGCCGCCATATCCGGCCCATGATCGCGCCCTGTCAGCGCCAGCCGCAACGGCAGGAACAAAGCCTTCCCCTTGCGCCCCGTCTCCGCTTTCAACCGAGCCGTCAGCGCGTGCCAAGGATCGCTCGACCAGTCGATCTCCCCAGCCGCCACCAGCGCCTGATCGAGATACGCCACGTCGATCTCGCCCTCACCCTCGACAGCAACCGGCCCTTCGATCACACCCCACCAGTCCGCCGCATCGGCCAGCGTCACGAGGTTCGGCCGCACCGCCTCCCACGCCGCCACATCCATGCCCGCCGGCAACCGCCCAGCCACCGCCTCGAACGGCAGCGTATGCAGGATCCGCGCGTTCAACGCCGCCAGCTCCGCCTCGTCGAACCGCGCCGGCGCGCGCCCGAACCGCGCAAAGTCGAACCCCGCGATCAACGGCGCGGCGTCGGCGATCGGTTCGACCGGGTCGCTCGTCCCGATCCGCGCGAGCAGCGCACGCACCGCCTGCGGCTCGATTCCGACCTCGCGGAAATGATCGACGCCGAGCGACCCGAGCCGCTTCGACAGCTTGCCCTCCGCACCGGTCAGCAACGCCTCGTGCGCGAACCGCGGCGGCGCGACGCCGAGCGCGGCGAACATCTGCAACTGGAGCGCGGTGTTCGACACATGATCCTCGCCGCGGACGACATGAGTCACGCCCATCTCGGCATCGTCGATCGCCGACGGCAGCATATACAGCCACGACCCGTCCGCGCGCCGGATCACCGGATCGCTCATCGTCTTCGCCTCGAAATGCGCCGCGCCGCGGATCAAATCGTCCCACGCGATCGCCGAGTCGTGATCGAGCTTGAACCGCCAATGCGGCTTCACGCCGTCCGCCTCCAGCTTCGCCCGCGCGTCGTCGTCCAACGCCAGCGCCGCGCGGTCGTAGATCGGCGGCAACCCGCGCCCGGCCTGGATCTTGCGCTTGAGGTCGAGCTCCTGCGTGGTCTCGTACGCCGGATACACGTGCCCGCTCGCGACCAGTGCCGCGAACCGCGCCTCGTACAGAGCGAACCGCGCTGACTGCCGTTCCTCCGCATCCGGCGTCATCCCGAGCCAGTCGAGATCGGCGCGGATCGCGTCGACGAACCGCTCTTCGCTGCGTTCGGGATCGGTATCGTCGATCCGCAGCACGAACTTGCCGCCATTGGCGCGCGCGAACATCCAGTTGTGGAGCGCGGTGCGGATGTTGCCGACATGCAGCCGGCCGGTGGGCGAGGGGGCGAAACGGGTGATTACGGTCATTCCGCCGCTGTACGGAGCGGCGCGGCGGCGGGCAAACCCTTCCACCAACGGGAAGCTGCGCCTAAGGGGTTCGCACTATCGAGCGGGAAATAGCTTCATGAAACTGATGACCGGCAATTCGAACCTGCCGCTGGCGCAGGAAATCTCCGCCTATCTCGAGATTCCGCTGACCGACGTCAGCGTGCGGCGGTTCGCCGACGAGGAGGTCTTCGTCGAGATCAACGAGAACGTCCGCGGCGAGGACGTGTTCGTGATCCAGTCGACCGGCTATCCCGCCAACGACAATCTCATGGAACTGCTGATCATGATCGACGCGCTCAAGCGTGCGTCGGCGCGGCGCATCACCGCGGTGATCCCGTACATGGGGTACGCTCGGCAGGACCGAAAGCCCGGCCCGCGCACGCCGATATCGGCAAAGCTGGTCGCCAATTTGATCACGGTCGCGGGCGCGAACCGCGTGTTGTCGGTCGACCTGCATGCCGGGCAGATCCAGGGCTTCTTCGATATCCCGACCGACAACCTCTACGCCGCACCGGTGATGTCCGCAGACATCCTCGCGCGGTTCAAGGGCAAGAACCTGATGGTCGTGTCGCCGGACGTCGGCGGTGTCGTCCGTGCACGCGTGCTCGCCAAGCGACTCGACAACGCCCCGCTGGCGATCGTCGACAAGCGTCGCGAGCGCGCGGGCGAGTCGGAGGTGATGAACATCATCGGCGAAGTCGAGGGGCGGTTCTGCATCCTGGTCGACGACATCGTCGATTCGGCCGGGACGCTGTGCAACGCGGCGGCGGCGCTGAAGGAAGCAGGCGCCGAGGATGTCGTGGCGTATGTCACGCACGGCGTGTTGTCGGGTGGGGCAGTGGCCCGAGTCGAGGGCTCGGAACTCCGCGAACTGGTGATCACCGATTCGATCGGGAATCACGAGGTCATCAAGGATGCGCACGGCAAGATCCGTCATCTGCAGATCGCGCCGTTGCTGGGCGAGGCGATCAAGCGGATTGCGGACGAGACGTCGGTGTCGAGCTTGTTCGATTGACGGGCGCAGGCGCGGCACCGTCCGCGCCGATACTTACAGAAGCGAGCAGCGACCGACAGGGCCGGCTATCGGCTAACGTCAAACCGTCCGACGGTGGCCTTGCCGACGTCTAGATGTTTTCCTGCGAACGCAGGAACCCAGGGTAATCAATAGCGGGGCTGAGTAATCCTAGGCTCCTGCGTTCGCAGGAGAACACGCTTGCGTCCTATCGCTGCGACAACGCTACAATATGCTCGAACACCGCCGGATGTAGCGGCTTGGCGAAGGCACAGCCATATTTGAACTTGTCGCGCCACGCGACCACGGCCTCGAGCGCCGCCAACCCCGGCAATGTCAGCCACACGACCGTCCCCGGCCACAACGTAAAGCTCGTCTCCGCGCGAAACCCCGAGAGCGACAAATCCGTCACCTCGATCTCGAATCGCGTCTGGCCCCGATCGCGCAGGTGGGCGCGCATCTTGACGGCCTTGCGTAGCGCCTGACGGAGCTCCTCGCCGGTCGGTTCGGCGGGGGGGATGGGGACGGGCTGTGTCATGTCCGGAACACTGCTCCCCAAGTGGTTACTAATCTCCAAACGCCCTACGATTCGGCCGCTTGAGGTTTGGCCGCGCGTGGCCGGACAAATGTCCCACCGACACCGGCGGGGTAACTGCGGAACGCAATGATGCGGAGTCGGATCGCCATGGCCCTCCTGTAGAGGCGGCGGGGTGCGACGCCAAAGGAATTGCTTTAGATCAGGCCATTCGCGGTCGATAAATCCGCCTATTGATAACGACACGCAACTGCAAATGCCTTAAGGGTGGATTTGCTGCCCGCCCTGTGCTTTACGGCCAACCAATTCCCGAGTTTCCTAAAAATTGCGTGGAGCCTTCCCGATGAACATCCATGAATACCAGGCCAAGGAACTGCTGGCCAAGTTCGGCGTCCCCGTGCCTGCCGGTTTCGCGGCACTGACCGTCGAGGAGGCCGTAGAGGCCTCGAAGAAGCTTCCCGGACCGCTCTATGTCGTCAAGGCGCAGATCCACGCCGGCGGCCGCGGCAAGGGCAAGTTCGTCGAGCTCGGCCCCGATGCCAAGGGCGGCGTCCGCCTCGCCAAGACCGAGGACGAGGTTCGCGCGGCCGCGACCGAGATGCTCGGCAACACGCTCGTCACGATCCAGACGGGTGACGCGGGCAAGCAGGTCAACCGCCTGTACGTCACCGACGGCGTCGACATCGACAAGGAATTCTACCTCGCGCTGACGCTCAACCGCACCACCGGCCGGGTGATGATGGTCGTCTCGACCGAAGGCGGCATGGACATCGAAGCCGTCGCGCACGACACGCCCGAGAAGATCCAGTCGATCGACATCGACCAGGCTACCGGCTTCATGCCGCATCACGGCCGTGCCGTCGCTGCCGCGCTGAAGCTCACCGGCGATCTCGCCAAGCAGGCCGCGAACACCGCGTCGAAGCTGTATGACGCGTTCATGGGCACCGATGCCGAGCAGATCGAGATCAACCCGCTCGCGGTGACGAACGACGGCAAGCTGATGGTGCTCGACGCGAAGGTCGCGTTCGACGGCAACGCGCTGTTCCGCCACAAGGACCTGCTCGAACTGCGCGACGAGACCGAGGAAGATCCCGCCGAGCTCGAGGCGTCGAAGTACGACCTCGCCTACATCAAGCTCGATGGCGACATCGGCTGCATGGTCAATGGCGCCGGCCTCGCGATGGCGACGATGGACATCATCAAGCTCAACGGCATGTTCCCGGCCAACTTCCTCGACGTCGGCGGCGGCGCCAACAAGGAGAAGGTGACGGCGGCGTTCAAGATCATCCTCGCGGATCCGAACGTTAAGGGCATCCTCGTCAACATCTTCGGCGGCATCATGAAGTGCGACATCATCGCCGACGGCATCGTCGCCGCGGCGAAGGAAGTGAACCTCTCGGTGCCGCTCGTCGTCCGCCTCGAAGGCACGAATGTCGAGAAGGGCAAGGAGATCCTTGCGAACTCCGGCCTCGCGATCGTCCCGGCGAACGACCTTGGCGATGCCGCGAAGAAGATCGTCGCAGAGGTGCAGAAGGTCGCGGCCTAACTGCCTTCGACCTCGCATACTGATTCTGCGAAAAGAGGGGCTCGGACGGAAACGTCCGGGCCCTTTTTCGTTGATGTCGCACACTGTTCGGCAGGTGGTCCGATCGGCATCTCGCCGTGACGCTACGGCATAGCGATGTTTCCATACCGGACTTGCGAAAACGGCTCGAAACAGCCATCTGTCGCGCCAACGCCGCCACACTGTGACGGTGATCGAAACGAATGATTTCACCTTGGAAGGAACCCCGATGAAGGTGCTGGTGCCGGTCAAGCGCGTGCTTGACTACAACGTGAAGCCTCGCGTGAAGGCGGACGGAACGGGCGTCGATCTGGCGAACGTCAAGATGAGCATGAACCCGTTCGACGAGATCGCGGTCGAGGAAGCGATCCGTCTCAAGGACAAGGGCGTCACCGAGATCGTCGTCGTCTCGATCGGCGAGCAGAAGTCGCAGGAAACGCTCCGCACCGCGCTCGCGATGGGTGCCGATCGCGCGATCCTCGTCGTCAGCGAGACCAAGGTCGAGCCGCTGGGCGTCGCCAAGATCCTCGCCAAGATCGTCGAGGAGGAAAAGCCCGACCTCGTGATCCTCGGCAAGCAGGCGATCGACGACGACAACAACCAGACCGGACAGATGCTCGCCGGCCTCCTCAACTGGGGTCAGGGCACGTTCGCGTCGAAGGTCGAGATCGCCGACGGTTCGGTCAACGTGACGCGCGAAGTCGATGGCGGCGCGGAGACGGACACGCTGAAGCTGCCCGCGATCATCACCACCGATCTTCGCCTCAACGAGCCGCGCTATGCCTCGCTGCCGAACATCATGAAGGCGAAGTCGAAGCCGATGGCGCAGAAGACGCCCGCCGATTTCGGCGTCGACGTGACGCCGCGCCTGACCACGCTGAAAGTGGTCGAGCCCGCCAAGCGCTCGGCCGGGATCAAGGTCGCCGATGTCGACGCGCTGGTCGGCAAGCTCAAGGAAATGGGAGTCGCCAAGTGAAGACGCTCGTCTGGGTCGAACATGACGGTCAGGCCGTCAAGGATGCCACGCTGTCGGCGGTGACCGCCGCATCGCAGCTCGGCGAAGTCCATCTGCTGGTCGTCGGCCAGGGCGTCGACGGCGTCGCTGCCGAAGCCGCCAAGATCGCCGGCGTCGGCAAGGTGCATGTCGCTGACGACGCCGCGTTCGCGCATGCGCTCGCCGAGAACGTCGCGCCGTTGATCGTCGAGCTGATGGGCACGCACGATGCGTTCGTCGCGCCGTCGACCACGCACGGCAAGAACATCGCGCCGCGCGTCGCCGCGCTGCTCGACGTCATGCAGATCAGCGACATCCTGTCGGTCGAGAGCGAGGACACGTTCACGCGGCCGATCTACGCCGGCAATGCGATCGCGACCGTGCAGTCGACCGACGCGAAGAAGGTTATCACGGTCCGCGGCACAGCGTTCGCCAAGGCCGCGACCGAAGGTGGCTCGGGCGAGATCGAAGCGGTCGCATCGACCGGCGACAAGGGGCTGTCGACCTTCGCCGGTTCGGAGATCGCCAAGAACGAGCGCCCCGAGCTGACCAGTGCGAAGATCATCGTGTCGGGCGGCCGTGCGCTTGCCTCGAGCGACCAGTTCCACGCGATGATCGATCCGCTGGCGGACAAGCTCGGCGCCGGCGTCGGTGCCTCGCGCGCCGCAGTCGACGCAGGCTATGCGCCGAACGACTATCAGGTCGGCCAGACCGGCAAGATCGTCGCACCGGAAGTGTATGTCGCTGTCGGCATCTCGGGCGCGATCCAGCATCTCGCGGGCATGAAGGACTCGAAGGTCATCATCGCGATCAACAAGGACGAGGACGCCCCGATCTTCCAGGTCGCGGACATCGGCCTGGTCGGCGATCTGTTCAAGATCGTGCCGGAGTTGACGGCGAAGCTGTAGGCGAAAGCCGCTGCGCGGGCGAAGCCTCGCGCAACAGCAAGCCCGGCCGGCGGCGCCTCAGCGCCGACCGACGACGCGGGATTTACTCCCGCGTCGCGCGCCACGAACGGGCGGTGTGACTTCGGTCACACCGCCCGTTTTTGTGTCTGCCGAACATGAAGGTCGGCCGATTTCGAACCGACACGCTGACAAACCGAGATCTATGCCATCCAGAGTGCCCCCCCCCCGGCGAAGGCCGGGGCCCAATTGGGAAACGGAGGTAACGACGGACGGTCCTTCGTCACATCGACCTTTCCAATTGGACCCCGGCCTGCGCCGGGAAGGTGCATCTGTCGAAGCGGGATAAGTACCGAATACGTCCGAAGTACCGAGATCGTGCTCGCGCCCTCATGCGCAGTTGCCGCACAATGCACGCCTCCCCAATTGATCAGCATGTATGGCGTCTACTCGAACCCCCGCGACCGCCTGATATCCGCCGCCGGCGCCGCGATACTCTGCGCGGTCATCGGCTATGCACTGATCCTCGGGCTCGGCGTCAGTATTCCGACCGCTATCCCCGATGCGCTGAAGACATTCGCCGCCGGCCTGAAACCCCCCACCGCCACCACCTGAAAAGATCGCTCCACGCCCAGCGAAACGCCACCGCCCCGAAGGCGCAGCGTCTCCTGCGAACCTGCGCTCGAAGGCGACCGAACTTGTCGTTCCCAAGCCGATCGTTCCACCGCCCCCGGTCATCACCACGCTGAAACCAGGCCCCGGCAGCGACGCCACCACGGGCGCGGCCCCCGTTCCGGGATCGGGTACAGGCGCAGGCAGCGAGGGGAACGGCACCGGCAGTGGTCGCTCCGGGAATGGCGACGGCGAAGGTGGTCAGGAGACGCCGCCCCACCTCATCAAGGACCGCTTCAAGAACAAGGATTTCCCCAACGCCGAAGCGGTGATCGGTGCGGGCGGGATCGTCGGCGTTCGCTACACCGTGGAGACCGACGGCAGCGTCACGCACTGCATGGTCACGCGATCCAGCGGAAACGGGGTGCTCGATGCGACCACCTGCCGCCTGATCGAACTGCGCTTCCGCTACCGCCCCTGGCTCGACGCCACCGGTCGGCCGGTTCGCTCTACCGTTGTTCACAACCAGGAATGGGTGAACCAGCTCGATCCGCCGTCACGCGGTAATTGAAGCCGATTGCCCCAGCCGGCCGCCGCTGAGCACCCGCGCGACTGCCGGCGAGAGCGCCATCAGCACCCGCCCCAGCACGACCGTGACGCCGAGCACCAGCAGCGGCTGGACCAGCAGATATGCCGGATACAACCCCGCCCCCAGCGCGCCGGTCGCCAATCCGATCACCGGCCCGAACAGCCATAACAGTACTAAGTGATCGCAGAATGCGAGAAACCCGTACCGCTCGATCCCGCGCAACCGGTCCGCAACGTTGCTTCCCGCCAACGCCCAGGCGAACCGCCAGAACAGCACCGCCGACGCCAATCGAAACACGATATCGAATGCCGCCATCAGAAGCGGATGTGCATCGAAGAACGCGTTCCCGAGCAGCGCGGTCCACAGCCGCGGCGCAATCAGCAGCACGAATGGCAGCGCGCATAGGGCGACAGGCCACCCCGCCACTCGCTCCGCCGCGCCAGATCGCCGCGCGGCGATCCCAGCGGTAAAGAAGAGCAGGATCTGCGGTCGCAGCAACAACGGGACGTGCACCCCGGACACACTCCATGCGACCGCCACCAGCGCGACCACCGCCAGCCACACGCTCGACGCGCGCACTAGAACCGGCGCGATCGTCATGCAGACGAACAGATCGCGCGGAAACGGCATCTGCACGTTGATGTCGTTCGCATGCACGAGCGGCACGAGTTCGTTGAGCGTCCAGCCGATGCTCGTCGGCGTCGGCGCTTTCAGGTCGCCGAACGTCGCCGCCGCCCCCACCAGCAGGATCGCGATTGCGTTCCACAAAACCATCGGCAGCAGGATCGTCCGCGCCTTGCCGATCAAAAACGCCCCGTAGCCTTGGCGCGTCGCGGTCGAGACGACCAGCCAGCCGGAGATCATGCCGAGCAGCGGTACGGCGCTACGTCCGAACACTTCGCCGAGCACCGTCCGCAGCACCGCCTGCCAACTGAACGCTGCCGCCGCCAATTCCTCCGCGGTGCGTCCGGTCCAGGCGTGGACATAGACGATCCCCATGATCCCGATCAGCCGCGCGATCGCGATCGCAGTGGACAGGCTCGTGTCGTTGGTCCGGGCACTGCTTCCGGCTCGTATATGGGTCGATCTGGTACTCAAGTCCGCCACTTCGCTCTGGTTCGGCGCGGCGTACCCGGCTTGTCGCGCGCGATCACCTCCTTCAGGATGAAATGGACGTTACCGGGGACCAAGAGATGATCGCCGCCTTCCTGCTCATCACCGCACAGTCGAGCCCGGCCGCTGCGCCCGACCCGCAGATCGCGCGGCGCGTCGCGCGCGTGCTGGAACGCAGCCCGGTGATCGATGGGCATAACGACTTGGCCTGGGAAATCCGCGAGCTGCACGACGCGAAGGTCGAGGCGGTCGATCTCTCGGTGGACACCGCGCGGCTGCCGAACCCGCTGCAGACCGACATTCCCCGCCTGCGCAAAGGTCATGTCGGCGGGCAGTTCTGGTCGGTCTACATCCCCGCCGACGCGCCCGGTCCGGTCAGAATGACGCTCGAGGAGATCGACATCGTCCGCCGGTTCGTCGCGGCGAACCCGGCGGTTTTCGAGCTTGCCACCACGGCTGCGGATATCCGCCGGATCGAGAAAGCCGGGCGGATCGCGTCGTTGATCGGCGTCGAGGGCGGGCACCAGATCGATAGGCGACTGTCGGTGCTGCGCCAATATCACGCGCTCGGCGTCGCCTATATGACGCTGACGCACGGTAAGAGCCTGAACTGGGCGGATAGCTCGACCGATGCACCACGCGCGAACGGGCTAAGCTATTTCGGGCGGCAGGTGGTCGCCGAGATGAACCGGATCGGGATGATCGTCGACGTGTCGCATGTGTCCGACGCGACGATGGCCGCGGCGCTGGCGGCGACCAAGGCGCCGGTGATCGCCTCGCACTCCAGCGCGCGGGCGATCGCGGACGCGCCGCGCAACATTCCCGACGACCTGCTCCGTGCGATCGGCGCGAACGGCGGCGTGGTGATGGTGAACTTCTACCCGTCGTTCCTGTCGGGCGAGTGGCGCGCATGGGACATCGCGCGGTCGGCCTATGCGAAGTCGATCGGCGTGCCGGCCGGCGTGTACGGCGCGAAATCGCCTGCGCCGCTGGTGAGTTGGGACGCCACGCATCCGGAACCGCAAGTCACCGCCGCGACGGTCGCCGATCACGTCGAGCATATCGCGAAGATCGCCGGTCGGGATCATGTCGGGATCGGCGGCGATTTCGACGGCATCCAAGGGACCGGGCCGATCGGCCTAAAGGGGGTCGACGGGTATCCGCTGCTGTTCGCCGAACTGGCGCGGCGCGGGTGGAGCGATGGCGACATGGCGAAGCTGTCGGGCGGCAACGTCCTCCGCGTCATGGAACGGGTCGAAGCGGTCGCGAAGGGGATGGCGGGTATGCCGCCCATCGACGCGACCGACGTGGCGTCTCGGTAGAGCGGGTTCCCGTTCCCAAGTCTGAGTGGAGCCGGACTTCTTCCCCCCTCCCTGGAAGGGAGGGGGCGGGTCGGGCTCCGCGAATTCCAATGCTAGTGGTTCAAATTGGCCAACCCATCCCTAGCCCCTCCCTTTCAGGGAGGGGAGAATTCGCGCTTCAAGGATCCGGCATTCGCTGCGGCGCCGGCGGCTCCACCACCAGCGGCGGCACCGTGCGCAACACCAGCCCGATCACCAGCGCCGCCACGCCCAGCAACAGGCAGAACGCCGTCACCCCCGGCCAACCGGCATGCGTCCAGGCGAACCCGCCAGCGGATCCCAGCACGCTCGACCCCATGTAATAGAAGAACAGGTAGAACGCCGCCGCCTGCCCGCGCGAGCCCTGTGCACGCCGCCCGACCCAGGCGCTCGCGATCGAATGCGCGCCGAAGAAGCCGATCGTCACGACCGCAATCCCGGCGATCACCACCACGAGCGGCTGCATCGCGGTCAGCGCGACACCCGCAATCAGCAGCACGACCGGTATCCAGAAGACCTTCCGTCGCCCGAGCCGCCCCGCCAGCGTGCCGAACTTCGCCGAACTGACCGATCCCAGCACGTACAGCAGGAACACGGCCCCGACCGCCGCCTGGCTGAGTCCGTAAGGCGGGCTCATCAACCGGAAGCCAGCGTAATTATAGATCGTGACGAACACGCCCATCAGCAGGAACGCCTCGAGATACAGCAGCGGCATCGCGCGATCGGTGAACAGCGCGCCGGCACTGCGCAGCAGCGCGCCCGGCCGTCCGACGCTCGGCGTGAAATTGCGCGAGAGCGGCGCGAGTCGGCGGAATGCCTCCGCCATCGCCAGCCCTGCGACACCCACCGCAGCGAGCGCCCAGCGCCATCCTTCGAGATCGGCGACGACGCTGACGACGAGGCGCCCCGCCATCCCGCCGAGCGCGCTGCCCGCGATATACAACCCCATCGCAGCGCCGACCGAGCCCGCATCGACCTCCTCCGCGACATAGGCCATCGCCACCGCCGGCACGCCCGCAAGCGCGACGCCGGTCAGGAAGCGCAGCACGAGCAACCCGCTCCAGCCCGGCACGACCGCCGCCGCCAAGGTCAGCGCGCCAGCCGCGAACATTGCCGCGATCATCAGCGGCCGCCGGCCGACCCGGTCCGAGACGAACCCGGCGAACAGGATGCCGACCGCCAGTGGCCCCGTCGCCAGCGACACCGCCAGCGACGCTCCTTCCGCCGTCAGCCCGAACTGCGCGGCGAACAGCGGCAGCAACGGCTGTACCGAATACAACAGCGAGAAGGTCGAGAACCCCGCGAACAGCATCGCCAACGTAAGCCGGCGGTAGGCCGGCGTGCCGAGAGCGATAGGCGCTTCAGAAGCCACTCAGGAAACTCGCGACGTTGTGGCCGAGTGCGTCGACCGCGTAGCCGCCTTCCATGACGATCACAGTCGGCCAGCCACGCCCGGCGATGTCGCGCGCGAGGACCGTATAGTCGGGCGTGGTCAGCTTGAAGTGCGAGATCGGATCGCCATCCCACGTGTCCGCGCCGAAACTGACGACGAGCAGGCCGGGGTTGAATGCGGCGATCGCGTCGAGCGCGGTGGTCTGCGCGGTGCGGAAAGCCTCGATCCGTGTGCCGTGGGGGAGGGGAAGGTTCAGCGTAGTGCCGAGTCCTTCGCTGTCGCCGGTTTCGTCGGCATGGCCCCAGTAGAACGGGTAGTCGGTCTTCGGATCCGCGTGGACCGACGCGTAGAACACGTCGCCGCGGGCGTAGAAGATGTCCTGCGTGCCGTTGCCGTGGTGATAGTCGATGTCGAGGATCGCGACGCGCGCGACACCGGCATCGCGCGCGGCCTGCGCGGCGATCGCGGCGGTGTTGAGGTGACAATATCCTCCGCAATAATCGGCGCCGGCATGGTGGCCGGGCGGGCGACACAGCGCGAAGGCGGCGCGGTCGCCGTCGAGGACCGCGTGGGTCGCGGCGAGCGCGGACTGTGCGCTGCCATAGGAGGCGGCCCAGGTCTCGGGGGTGATCGGCGTGGTCGCGTCGAAGCTGTGCGCGCCGATCAGCGCGTCGATCCGGGTGAGGTCGAGCGGACGGCGGCCGCGGATCGGGAAGGTGTAGGGAATTGCATCGCCCTCGCGTCCCGCCTCGCGCCACAGTCGCGCGGCGTCTTTCAGGAACGCGACATAGGTGGGGGAGTGCACCGCGAGGATCGGTGCCTCGCCAAGATCCTCCGGCGTCTCGACCGGACCGATCGCGTGCAGGATCGCGTCAATGCGCGCGGGCGTCTCCGCATAGGCAGTGAACGCGCCGTTGTGGAGTTCGCGCGCAGGAGCGTGGGTTCGCTGGGCGTCGTTGAAGAACAGCCGCATGTTCGCTCCTTGGTGCGCGGTCACGAGGGAAGAACCAACCGAACGCGTCCGGGGTCCTACGGGATCGCGCGCGTTCGGCAAATTCGAAGGCTCAGAACAGCGCCAGTTGCCGATCGTCGTCGCCGCTCAGCAACCAGCGCCCGATCACGTCGTGGCGCGTCCGGCCGACATGGCTGTGGACCAGCACGAACGCATCCACATCCCAGCCGATCGGCGCGATGGGTTGTGTGAACGACACGCCGTCGCGGTAGCCTAGCGTCATGTGAGGGCTCGACCGATACCCAGCGCGGGCGCGTAGCCCCGCCGCCTCGCGCGCCACGGCGATCCGCTGGTACAATGCCGCGAAGGATGCGTTCTTCCGGCGGGCGCGCATCGCAATGGATCGATCGCTGCCGACCACGGTATCGAACTGGAGTGCGAACGGTACTGCTTCGACCGCATCGCCGATCGCTTTCAGGTCGCGTTCCAGCGTGGTCGAGACGCGATCATGGTCGTCGAGGATATCGATCGTCACGTGCAAATGCTCGGGGCGCAGCTTGTCCCGGTCGGTTTCGAACCACGACGCTGCAGCGGTGATCTGGCGCGCTAGCGGGAGTGGCGGGCGGATCGCGAAGAACAGGCGATGACGCGCGAGTGTTCGATGAAACATGCCGGTTTCCGAATCGGGGGAGGCGGACTTGTTGCTAATATGTTCTCGTTAAGCTGTCGAGGCGATACGGCCGCTCGGCCAACTTGAAACCACCACCCCGGCGAAGGCCGGGGCCCAGTTGGAAAGGTCGTGGTAACGGCGCTCTGCGTCCAATTATGAACGTCCCCCAACTGGGCCCCGGCCTCCGCCGGGGTGGTTCTTCTTCGAACGCGTCGTCTTACCGAGCGAGCGCTTCCGCGATCAGTTTCCGCGAGTTCTCGACCCCGTACAGCGCAATGAAGCTGCCCATCCGCGGACCCTGCTCCGAGCCCAGCAACGTCTCGTACAGCGCCTTGAACCAGTCGCGCAGGTTCTCGAACCCGCCGGTCTTGCCGATCTCGTAGACGATGTTCTGGATATCCTCCGCGCTCGCCTCCACGGGCAGCGCGGCGAGTTCCGCATCGAGCCGCTCCAGCGCCGCGACCTCGACGCCCTCGGGGGCACGCCGCTTGAGCGTCGGCGCAACGAAATCGCGGCTATAGGCCAGCGCATAGCCGATCAGGCGGTCGAGCTCGGGATACTTGGCCGCCGACGCATCGGGCACGTAGTTCGCCAGATAGCCCCAGACCTGCTCCTTGCTCGCATCGCCCATCACCCCGACGAGGTTGAGGAGCAGCCCGAACGTCACCGGCAGTTCGCCCGTCGGTAGTTTGCCGTCGTGGATGTGATGGACCGGATTGCCGAGCTGCTGCTTCAGGTCCTGGCCCGCATAATTGCCGCGGAACTGCCAATACTCGTCCACCGCGCGCGGGATCACGCCCATGTGCAGCGACTTGGCCTTCTTCGGCTCGCGGTACGCGTAGAACGCGAGCGACTCCTCGGGGCCATAGGTTAGCCACTGCTCGAGGCTCAGGCCGTTACCCTTCGACTTCGAGATCTTCTCGCCATTCTCGTCGAGGAACATCTCGTAGTTGAAGCCCTCGGGCGGGCGCCCGCCGAGCACGCGTGCGATCTTCGACGACTGGGTGACCGAATCGATCAGGTCCTTGCCCGCCATCTCGTAATCGACGCCGAGCGCGACCCAGCGCATCGCCCAGTCGACCTTCCACTGCAGCTTGGCCTTGCCACCAAGCACGGTTTGTTCGATCCGCTGGCCGTCATCCTCGAACGCGATCAGCCCGGCTTCGGCGTCGATCACCTCGATAGGCACCTGCAACACGATGCCGCTGGTCGGCGAGATCGGCAGCACAGGCGAATAGGTCGCGCGACGCTCGGCCCGCAGCGTCGGGAGCATCACGTCCTGGATACCCTGGAAGTGACGGAGCACGCCCTTCAGCGCCTCGTCGAAGCGACCCGACGTGTAGTATTCGGTCGATGAGGCGAACTCGTACTCGAAGCCGTAGCGGTCGAGGAATTCGCGCAAGATCGCGTTGTTATGTGCGGCAAAGCTCGAATGCGTGCCGAACGGATCGGGGATTTGTGTCAGCGGCTTGCCGAGATGCTCGCGCAGCATGTCGCCATTGGGGACGTTGTCCGGCACTTTCCGGAGGCCGTCCATGTCGTCCGAGAATGCGATCAACCGCGTCGGCGTATCGCTCAGCGCGTGGAAGGCGTTGCGCACCATCGTCGTGCGCAACACTTCGTTGAACGTGCCGATGTGCGGCAGGCCCGACGGTCCGTAGCCCGTCTCGAACAGCACCGGATCGCCCGACTTGCCGTTCGGATAGCGCTTGAGGAGTTTGCGCGCCTCCTCGTACGGCCAGGCTTTGGACTCGAGGGCGGCGGTGCGGATGTCGTCGGTCATGATACAGCGCGACTAGCGCGTGCATTCGTGTCCGTCACCCCCACCGCCGCTTGCGACTCAGCGGCAACGATCCTTCGCGGTGATCGTCCGGTCGACCGCACGGCCACCGAGCGCACCCGCTGCGCCGCCTGCCAACGTGCCGAGCAGACCGCCGCCGACCGCATTGCCGAGAACCGCGCCGCCGACGCCGCCTGCGACCAAGCCGGTCGTACCGCTCGAATGACGGCAACGCTTGGCGCGGTAACGACGGTCATGCCCGCGATATTCGCGCTTCGAGCGTGCTTCGGCCTTGCCCGTGGGGATCACGGCAGCCGCCGGAATTGCGAGCGAGAGCGCGCTCAGCGCCATGAGAAACTTCCGCATAATGATCGTCCCTGTTGATGTAGGTAAAGCTCGGTATCGATGAGTGCGCAACGCACGTGAACCGTGCCGGTTGCGTAACGGCCGATATGGGTGAGCTTGTTGGTGGAGGTTTTCACAACCGCGAGGGGTGCAGCACTTTAGGCTGAAACCGACGACAGCGTGTTTCCCCGCGAAGGCGGGGATCCAGACTGGGCTCCCACCTTCGCGGAAGAACAAGCAGCGAGAGGTTGCCCTTTCGTTCTCACTGCAGCAAGGTCTCGCGGTGCTTCGCTATCCCGCCCTCCACGCCAGCCACGCCGGCATTTGGATCGCGAACGCCGACGGCGCGCGTCCGATCGGACGGGGTGAGGCGATCCGGATCGCGGCCGATACGCCGGTCATCATGCTCAATGCGCCGTTGGTCGGGCAACGACTCGGGTATCCCGATCTGTCGGGGCTCGATCTGCTCGAACTCTATGCGTTCCTTCGCCCCGCGCAGTTCGCGGTGCCGACGCCGAAGGGGATCGCGCGGGTCACCGGGCTCGACGTGCCGACCGAGGATGCGGAGGTTGCGCCGTTCCTGCTGCGCGCGGCGGAGGCGATGCTGGCGCTGACCGATGGCGACTGGCCCGAGCGTGAGGGCGCATGGACTGCCGCGCAATCGCTGTTTCGCCTGCGCTGGCCGTGGGCGCCGGTCGTCGCCGAGCGGCTGAAGAAGCCGGCGGTCAACGAACGCTGGCTGTTCTCGTCGCTCCCCGAATGGGAGGAGCACGCGCCGCGACCTGCCCCGCGTACCGTCACGATCGAGCCCGGAGACGCCGAAGCGCGACTCGTCGACCTCACCGGGCACGGCGCCGAGGAACGCCCCGGCCAGCGCGCCTATGCCGGGGCCGCCACCGCCGCGTTCGCGCCGCGGGCGATGCGCGACACACCCAATCTGGTGCTCGCCGAAGCGGGGACCGGGATCGGCAAGACGCTCGGTTATCTCGCCCCCGCGTCGCTCTGGGCGGAGAAGGCCGGCGGCGCGGTGTGGATCTCGACCTACACCAAGACGCTGCAACGTCAGTTGGGACAGGAAACCGCTCGCCTGTATCCCGACGCCGAAATCCGGAAGGCCAAGGTCGTCACGCGGAAAGGCCGCGAGAATTATCTCTGCCTACTGAACCTGGAGGACGCGCTGCAAGGCGGGTTCGCGGGGCGTGCGGCGATCCTCGCGCACCTCGTCGCGCGCTGGGCGGCTTATAGCGCGGACGGCGACATGGTCGGTGGCGACCTCCCCGGCTGGCTGCCGACGCTGTTCCGCCGCAACGGCTCGACCGCGCTGACCGACCGGCGCGGCGAGTGCGTGTATGCCGGCTGCCCGCACTACCGGAAATGCTTCATTGAGCGCGCCGCCCGCGCCTCGTCCGACGCCGACATCGTCATCGCCAACCACGCGCTGGTGATGGTCAACGCCGCAAGAGGGCGCGAGCTCGCCACCCGGCCGACGCGCTACGTTTTCGACGAGGGCCATCACATCTTCGATGCGGCCGATTCGATGTTCGCGACCGCGCTGACCGGCGCCGAGACGATCGAACTCCGTCGCTGGATCCTCGGCCCCGAATCGAGCGGTCGCGGTCGGCGGCGGGGCCTCGCCGCACGGCTGTCCGATCTCGCCAGCTACGACGAACAGGGCGCGCGGGCGATCAGCGACGCGGTGACCGCGGCCGGGGCGTTGGCGTCCGATGGTTGGCTGCAACGTCTCGGCGAAGGCGCGCCGTTCGGGCCGATCGAGACACTGCTCGCCGCCGTCCGCGGGCTAACCTACGCGCGAGCCGAGCAACCGGGTGACGCAGGCTACGGCCTGGAGACCGAACTCGCCGAACCCGATGCGACGCTGATCGAGGCCGCTGCGCCCGCCGCCGCCGCGCTCGACGCACTCGTCCGCCCGCTCGTGACGCTGGGCCGTCGCCTCGAAGCGGTGCTCGCCGAAGCGCCCGACTGGATGGACGCGCCCGCCCGAGCCCGAGTCGAAGGCGCGATCGCCTCGATCGGCTGGCGCGCGGAGACGGTGGCGTCGTGGCTGTCGCTGCTCGCGCGCGTCGGCGGGCCCGTCGATGGCGATTTCGTCGACTGGCTCGCGGTCGACCGGATCGAGGGGCGCGAGTTCGATATCGGGCTGCATCGCCACTGGCTCGATCCGACGCGACCGTTCGCCGAGATCGTCCTGAAGCCTGCGCACGGGGCGCTCGTCACCTCGGCGACGCTGACCGGCGGCGGCGATTGGGAAGTCGCCGAAGCTCGCACCGGTGCGCCGCATTTGCTGCGCCCCGCCGCCCGGTTCGAGGCGAAGAGCCCGTTCGACTATACCCGACAGGCCGAAGTCCTGATCGTCACCGACGTGAAGCGTGGCGATGTCGGTGCGCTCGCCAACGCCTATGCGCAGCTGATCGTGGCCAGCCGCGGCGGGACGCTCGGGCTGTTCACGGCGATCCGACGACTGCGCGGCGTGCATGGCCGCATCGCCGATCGACTCGCGCGCGAAGGCCTGCCGCTCCACGCGCAGCACGTCGATCCGATCGATACCGGCACCTTGGTCGACATTTTCCGCGACGATCCGGGCGCGTCGCTGCTGGGCACCGATGCACTGCGCGATGGTGTCGACGTTCCTGGCGAATCGCTGCGGCTGGTCGTGATGGAGGGCGTGCCTTGGGCTAAACCGTCCGTTCTGCACGCCGCACGCAGGCTCGCGGGCGGCGGTTCGGCGTATGACGACCGGCTGGTCCGAGCGCGTTTGGCGCAGGCGTTCGGGCGGCTGATCCGGCGTGCTGATGACTCCGGCGTGTTCGTAATGCTGTCCGCTGCGATGCCGTCGCGGCTACTCAGCGCGTTCCCACCGGGCGTGCCGATCGCGCGCGTCACGCTCGAAGAAGCGGTGGCCCGAGTCGCAAGTCGGCTTTCCTCGCGAGCGCCGGTAGGGCATGAAAGCCGCGAACCGGCTTGAGGATTGCCATGAAGACGTTGACGCTGTTGCGCCACGCCAAGTCCGGCTGGGACGATCCGGTCGCGCGCGATTTCGACCGCCCGCTCAACGCCAAGGGCAAGCGTGCCGCGGCGATGGTCGGCCGCCACATGCGGTCGCTTGGGCTCGCTTTCGATCATGCGATCGCGTCGCCGGCGGTGCGGGTTTCGGAGACTTTGGAACAGATCGAATCGGGCTATGGCCGGACGATCGCGCCGGACCTGGATCGGCGGGTGTACCTAGCGTCTGCGGCGACGTTGCTCGACGTGATGCACGGATTTCCGGCCGAGGCGGAAAGTGCGCTGATGATCGGGCACAATCCTGGGTTGGAGGATCTGGTACTGATGCTGGTCGCGGATGGGGCCGATCCGTTGCGCGATGCGGTCGAGGAGAAATATCCGACGGCCAGTATTGCGGAGCTTCAGTTCGAGGGGGAGTGGGGCGATGTTGCGGCGGGTACGGCGCGCCTGACCCGCTTCATCCGCCCACGCGATCTCGATCCTACTTTAGGCCCCGACGCGGACTAAACCATGTTCCCGGGAGAACAAGGAGGCCGAGGTTGCCCCAAACACGCACCACCCCCGGCGAAGGCCGGGGCCCAATTGGAGAGGTGGTTGTAACGGCGGACCGCCCTACCTCACTATCGGCCCCCAATTGGGCCCCGGCCTTCGCCGGGGTGGTGCAAATCTTTGGTAAACTAATCTCGAACGAGCCTGAGACCGCGGTACCGTTCAGCTCTTCCCCGCCATCCTCGCCTTCAAATCCGAGAACGCATTCGCCGGCCGGAACTCGTCCTCGCTAATGACCCCCGCCGCCGCCAGCGCCGCCGCCGCATTCGGCCCTCGCGGGAATGGGTCGATCGCCAGCGCCAGTGTATCCGCCGCAGCTTCGCCAAGGTCGATCGTGCCGCCCTCGATCGCTACCGTGTCCAGCGCGTCGTCGGACAGTTCGACCTCGTTGCCCTCGGACACCAACTGCGCGACGAACAACAGCGCGACTGGCTCATCGATCTTCGTGTTGAGCGGCTCGTCGGTCACCGAACATGCCTGCACAGCAGCCCCGGTCACGCGGCCCTTTACGACGATGCCGCTGTCGGTCCGCTTGATCCCCAATCGCGCGTCGAGTCGCGTGATCGAGAGCAGCGCGAACCGCTTTGCCAGCGCCGCGCGCTCGTCCTCGGTCGCGGCGATGTCGACGATCCGCTCGCGCTCGCCGATCGTGTCGAGGCGTTCGGGGCGGCTGAACTCGGGCTTCACGGCAATTCTCCAGATAACAGATTTGGTAGTGGCGTCGCAGCCAGCCCCGCATGAAAGGCCATCACCGACTCGCGGACGTGAGTCAGCGCGGCATCGTCCGGCCCGGCGCCCCGGTACAGGTTGCGCACCAACGCCGGCGCGATATCGCCCGCCGCCAGCCCGTCGCGGTAGGCACCAAGCCGCCCGCCAAGCATGCTCATCATCTTGCCGATATGCTTGCCGACGATGATGTCGCCGATCCCGATCTCGCGGAGCTGCCCGTCCATATCGTCGACGAAGCGTTCGGCCAGACGCGCCGCGGGTTCGCCGCCAGCGGGCTCCGTCTCGAGCCGCAGCATGACGATCGCCAGCAACGTCGCGATCATGTCGAACCGGCCGTCGACCGTGTCCGGCACCGCGCCCTCCCTGTACCAATGTTCCGCGCGGGCACGGCCGATGACAGCGTTGTACAGCGGCAGCGCCTCGTCGGGCTTCTCGCCGAGCAGTCTTCCCAACCAGCTCAAAATCTATCGTCCTCAACACGAAGCCGCGCTTCGGCTTGTTTGCCCGCGCATCCTCGCATATCGAGGCGATCGGCGGCCGATGCAATCGCGTGGGACCCGTCACGTGTTTTCGCGTGCCCCGGTTGGGAGTTTATATGAGCGTGTTTTCCGCCCGTACGGGTCTCGCCGCCGCACTTGCGGTCGCCGCACTGGCCAGTGGGGGCTGCACCCAGCTGCGGTCGCACCAAGGCTATGTGGTCGATACCGACCTCGTCAACTCGGTCCAGCCGGGCGTCGACAATCGCCAATCGGTGCTCGCCACGCTCGGCAAGCCGACGCTCGCCGGCCAGTTCGACCAGGGCGACTGGTATTATCTTGCGCGCGACAGCCGCAACCTCGCGTTCCGCAACCCGCGCGCGAACGCGCAGATCACGTTGCAGATCAGCTTCGACCAGAGGGGCACCGTCACCGCGATCCGTCGCGGCGGGCTCGATCAGGTCGCGTCGATCGCACCCTATGGCAAGAAGACGCCGACGCTCGGTCGCGAGCGCGGCTTCTTCCAGGATCTGTTCGGTAACATCGGCACGGTCGGCGCCGCGGGTGCTGGCGGCGGCGGTGGCGGCGGTAGCAACACCGGCGGCGGCGGTCGAAATCGACCATAGCCGGTCGGTCTGAAGGGTAAGCACAAAGTCGGTTAGGCCGCACCGCGTGCTACGCAGCGGTGCGGCCGGGCCGGGCATCATCGGCGCCGATCCCGAAAGGGGGGAAAGGGATCATCGTCGTAACGCACGTTCGACGCGATGGTTCGCCGTGTCAGGCCGTAATTCGCGAAAACGACAAACATCCGTTCTCGATAAGACTATATCCGTTACGACGGTGACTTGCGGTACCCTTGATTCGGGGGTGTGGCTTGGGCGAGTCGCTGTGGATCATCGACGCGTCCGCGCGAGAGATGCTGCTGTTTGCGGGCGTCGGACTGCTACTCGGTGGTATCGATGATCTGCTGGTCGATCTGGTCTATATTGGTCACCGGATCAGGCATGGCGGCCGGGCTCGCCTGACTCTTGCCACTTTGCCATTACCACGCACCGCCGGACGGATCGCAGTGTTCGTCGCGGCGTGGGACGAGGTCGCGGTGATCGGCGGGATGCTGACGACCGCGCTCGATCGCTACGACCACGATAATTACCGCATCTATGTCGGCGCCTATCCGAACGACCGGGGGACTATCGATGCAATTGCCGCGGTCGCCGAGCGCGACTCGCGGATCCGGCTCGTGATCGGGCTACGAGACGGGCCGACGACCAAGGCCGACTGCCTCAACACCCTGTGGCATGCGCTGTGTCGCGACGATCTGCGAGACGGGGGCGAGGTGGCTCTGCCGACCAAGGCCGTCGTAATTCATGATGCAGAAGACGTGGTGCATGCGCAGGAGTTGCGTGTCTTCGACAGTCTGATCGAGCAGTATGACGTCATCCAGCTTCCCGTCCTGCCGCTGGTCCACCGCGGTGCGCGGCTGGTGTCGGGACACTATGCCGACGAGTTCGCCGAATCCCATGCCAAGCAGATCGTCGTCCGGACGGCATTGGGCGCAGCGATGCCGCTCGCGGGCACGGGCTGTGCGATCGCACCCGCCGTCCTTGCGACGATTGCGCAGGCACGGGGCGGCGATCCGTTCGACGCCACCAGCCTGACCGAGGATTACGAGCTGGGCTTGCGACTCGCAGAGCTAGGCGCTCGCGGCATTTTCGCGCGCGTTGCGGCGGACGATGCCGGGACGGTGGTCGCGGTACGCGCGTATTTCCCGTGTACGCTCGGCGGCTCGGTGCGCCAGAAGACGCGGTGGATGATGGGTATTGCGCTGGCGGGCTGGGATCGTACCGGCTGGGGACAGCCCTGCGCGGTCGCCGATCACTGGATGCGAATGCGCGATCGACGCGCGCCGTTGGCGGTCGTGATCCTAGCGGTCGGCTATCTTGCGGTGCCGATATGGGTGTTCTCGCTGCTGGCGCATGGCCAAGCCGGCGGGGCGTCGCCCTACGCGAACGGCGCCTACCCGATCGCCTTCTGGCTGCTCGTCGCCAATGGCGCCTTGCTGGCGTGGCGGTTGATCGTGCGGATGATATTCACGGGACGCAGTTATGGCATGCGCGAGGCGATCTGGGCGCTGCCGCGATTCCTAGTCGGCAACCTCGTCTCGCTGATCGCCGCACCGCGCGCGTTGATCGTCTATATCGGCATGCTGCGGGGTGCCGCGCCGGTCTGGGACAAGACGCGGCATGAGTTTCCGGACCTGCCGCCCGACGATGTCGTCACCGCCAACGATTCGGGCCTCGCCGCCGCCGCACGATGAGTGTCGGGCGCCCGCTGCGCTTTCTCGCATTGGCATTAGGCGGATGGGTAATGGTCCGCGTCGCGTTGTTGTTGCCGGAGGTCGCCTCGCTTCCACCGTCGGACATGATCCCACGGGTGATCGAAGTACTAGTGCCGAGAGTTGCCGCAGCAGTTTTCGCGGGACAGCGCGTGCCGCCGCGCGTTGCGATCGTCCCATACGGTGTTGTCGTACCGACGATGGTCTCCAAGCCGCGACCATGGCAAGCATCAACAGCTATGCCGCCGGTGTCAGTACCGCGACATCTTCCCGATTTACCAGCCGTCGCAGAGCCTCGGACATACCTCATTCCGTCGCCGGTAGCACCGCCCATGGTCGCCAACGGGCCAGATCGTCTCACCGGAAGCGCATGGCTGCTCGCGCGTGGCGGTCCCGCCGGTACGGTGTCGGGCGGGCAGCTCGGCGCGTCGCAGGGTGGTTTGCGACTGGCCTACGCGCTCGGTAGCCGTCGCAAGGTCGCGCTGGTGGCACGCGTCGCCACGCCGCTCAAAGGTGCCGGACGGGAGGCCGCACTCGGGATCGAATGGCAACCGACGCGGCTACCGATCCGCCTCGTCGCCGAGCAGCGGTTCGCACTCGATGGCGGCCGTGGCGGACCGACGGTGGGCGTCATCGCCGGCTACGGTCCCGCCAAGGTCGCGCCGGGTATCCGCCTGGAAGCGTACGGCCAGGCCGGCGGGATTGCGCGTGACGGGATCGAAGGTTTCGTCGACGCCTCCGCACGACTCACGCATCCACTAGGAAAGCTTGCCGGCGCGACCATAGACATCGGCATCGGCGCCTGGGGAAGTGCACAACGCGACGCCGAACGCTTCGATATCGGGCCTTCGATCGTCGCCGCGCTGCCAGTCGCGCGCAAGACGATCCGCCTGACACTCGACTGGCGCGAACGCATCGCCGGTGGCGCGCGTCCGGGCTCCGGACCGGCCCTGTCGATCGGTAGCGACTTCTAAGCGGTCGAGCCTAGCCCCGCCCGCGCAATCCGGTGTAACGCAGCCGTCGTGGATCTGTATCTTCCCGTCGCGAACCTGTCGGTCAACGCGCTCGTCATCATCCTGCTCGGCGGGGGAGTCGGACTGTTGTCGGGAATGTTCGGCGTCGGCGGCGGCTTCCTGACGACACCGCTACTGATCGTCTACGGCATTCCGCCGACGGTTGCCGCAGCCTCGTCCGCGAGCCAGGTAACCGGCGCCAGCGTTTCCGGCGTGTTCGCGCATTTCAGGCGCAAGGGCGTCGATACCAAGATGGGCGGGGTGCTCGTCGCAGGTGGCATCCTCGGCTCGTTCTTCGGGGCATGGCTGTTCCGGCTGCTCCAGCAAAGCGGCCAGATCGATACCGTGATCGCGATCGTCTACGTGATCATGCTCGGCTCGATCGGTGGCCTGATGGCGAAGGAATCGATCGGCACGATCGGCCGCGCGCGGACCGGGCGGCCTCCGAAGGCACGTAAACGCCGCCATCACCCGCTCGTCGCTGCGCTCCCGCTCAGGACGCGCTTTTACGCGTCGGGGCTCTACATCTCGCCGCTCGCGCCGCTGTTGCTGGGGTTCTTCACCGGCATCCTGACGATCCTGCTTGGCATCGGCGGTGGCTTCATCCTCGTCCCAGCGATGATCTACCTGCTCGGCATGGCGACGTCGGTGGTGGTCGGCACGTCGCTGTTCCAGACGCTGTTCGTGACTGCGGTCGCAACGATGGTCCACGCAACCACCACCAAGGCCGTCGACATCGTGCTGGCGGCGCTGCTCCTGCTCGGCTCGGTCGTAGGGGCCCAGGTCGGCGCGCGGTTCGCGACCAAGTTCCGCCCCGAATATCTTCGCCTCGGACTTGCGGTCATGGTGCTGCTAGTCGGCGCGCGTATCCTGCTCGGACTTGTCTGGCGCCCCGAGGAGATCTTCTCGGTCACGCTGTCGTGAAGCCTGGCTGGCTAGCTCTACTTGCGCCGCTGCTGATGGCGCAGGCAAAGCCCGTGCTGGTCCCCGACGTGTCGCAGCGCAATATCGAGATCGCCTACAGCTTCACCGGCGCCGAGCTGCTGCTGTTCGGCGCGATTCTCTACCCAGGCGGGCGCCTGCCGACCGGTGAGCAACCCACCGACATCGTCGTCGTCGTCAAGGGCCCGACCCAGTCGATCCTGATGCGCGAGAAGGAGAAGGTCGCCGGCATCTGGGTCAACGCCGCGCGCCTCAGATACCGTTCGGCCCCCAGCTTCTACGCGATCGCGTCGTCCAAACCGATCGACCGCCTCGTCGACGACCGGACGCGCGCGATCTACGAGCTCGGCCTCGACAGCCTGCAATTGTCACCGGCGTCGAGCGCACCGGCGCCGATCCAGGACCGCTTCCAGAAAGGGCTGGTCGACCTCAAGCGCCGCGCCGGCCTGTATTACGAGGCGCCCCGCGCGGTCGAGATCACCGACGGCGTGCTCTACCGTGCGCGCGTGTCGATCCCCGCCCGCGTGCCCGTCGGCCGATTCACCGCGGAGACGTTCCTGATTCGTGACGGGCGGGTCCTGGCGGCCGCGGTTCGCGACATCGACATTCGCAAATCGGGTTTCGAGCGATTCGTCGCGCGCGCCGCGGATCGTTCTTCGGTGACCTACGGACTGGTGGCGGTCGCGCTGTCGGTGTTCCTCGGCTGGGCGGCAGGCTGGATCGCGCGCCGGGTCTAGCGCGTCACGATGACTAAACGCGGTGGGTTTCTCAGCAAGTTCAACACCGTCGTCATCGGATATTTACAATTATCGCGGCAGGGTCGGTCCGAAATGACTGGAGATTTTGCGGCGATGAGCGACATGCCGGGACCTGGCGCATTCTTGCGCGCGGCACCCCTGACGGGCGGATTCGCTGGCGCCGGCGCTGCGGCGGCACCCGTCGGCGTCGTCTTCGCGATCGCCGGATCGAGCAGCCGCATCCTGCTCGATCGCGCCGCGATCGCGGCGCTGCACGATGATTCCGATCCGGTCGTCGCAGCGGCTGGACAGGTCGGCAGCCAGATCAAGATGCGCGTCGGCGCGACGTGGCTGGTCGCCAATATCCGCTCGCTCAAGCTGGAGGATGCCGCGGGCACCTGCGTCGCCGCGGAGATCGACTATCTGGGGGAAGGCGACGAGGACAAACTTACCGGCAAGCTCTACCGGTTCCGCCGCGGCGTCACGCGCTATCCGATGCCCGGCTGCGAGGTGTTCCCGATCACCACGGCGGACCTGCAACAGGTCTATGCCGCAGACGACCGTGCGAACATCACGATCGGCACGGTATATCCGACGACCGATATCCCCGCTGCGCTGTACGTCGACGCGATGCTCGGCAAGCATTTCGCGCTTGTTGGATCGACGGGCACGGGCAAGTCGACCAGCGCCGCGTTGATCCTACACCGCATCTGCGAACTCGCGCCGCAGGGGCACATCGTGATGATCGATCCGCATGGCGAATACGCCGCGGCGTTCAAGTCGAACGGGGCGATCTACGACGTGTCGAACCTGCAGATGCCGTATTGGCTGATGAACTTCGAGGAGCATTGCGAGGTCTTCCTGACCAGCAGTGGTTCCGCGAGGCAGTTCGACGCCGACATCCTCGCCAAATGCCTGCTCGCGGCGAAGGCGAAAAGCCGCCTCGGGCAAGAGATCGCCAAGCTCACCGTCGACGCGCCGATCCCGTATATGCTGAGCGACCTGACGACGATCATCAGCGCCGAGATGGGCAAGATGGACCGCGCTGGCGACACCGCGCCCTATCTTCGGCTCAAGTCCAAGATCGACGAGATCAAAGCCGATCCGCGCTACGGGTTCATGTTCTCGGGCATGCTGGTGGCGGACACGATGGCGAGCTTCCTCGCGCGCATCTTCCGCCTGCCAGGCGACGGCAAGCCGATCTCGATCATCGACGTCTCGGGCGTACCGTCGGATATTACGTCGGTGGTGGTGGCGGTACTCGCGCGGATGACGTTCGACTTCGCGATCTGGTCCCGCAACGAACCGCAACGTCCCATCCTGCTCGTCTGTGAGGAGGCGCATCGCTACATCCCGGCCGGGCAGGAGGCGAACAGTTCGGTCGGGCGCATTCTCGGTCGGATCGCCAAGGAGGGCCGCAAATACGGTGTGTCGCTAGGCCTCATCACGCAGCGTCCGTCGGATCTCGCAGAGGGTGTGCTGTCGCAATGCGGCACGATCATCGCGATGCGCCTCAACAACGACCGCGACCAGGCCTTCGTCCGCGCTGCGATGCCCGAAGGCGCGCGAGGGTTTCTCGATTCGATCCCCGCGCTACGCAATCGCGAGTGCATCATCTGCGGTGAAGGCGTGACGATCCCGATCCGCGTGAGCTTCGACGGATTGGAGGAGGAGAAGCGCCCCGCCTCGGGTGATCCGCTGTTCTCCGAACTATGGCGCGACGTCGGCGGCGAGGACCAGATCATCGGTCGCACGATCCAGCGCTGGCGGGCGCAGGGGAAGTAGGAAGCGCGACGACCCCGACGCTGCAATTTGCCACAAGCCGCCTTAGGTCTCCGCCAAACATCATAAAATTCCGATGATATGCGGTCTCGCATACCGCACTCCGTGACAGGCAAAGTACTGACGACAAATAGCCTTGTGACTTAGTCTAGACCAAACGTTTCCATAAATTGTGGATAAAATGTACCGAACTTTTGTAAATCTGTGCACGTTGATCTGGGACTAGAGCATGATACTTGCTCTTCGACGCGGATGGGGATCCGCGGCTTTGGGGGCATGATGAAGAAACTCGTTATTTTCGGCGTGATTGCGTTGACCGCAACGCCTGCGTTCGCGAAACTTGTAATTAAGCCAGCGCCGACGTCTGCGCAGGTCGTCCGTTTCGATCGGGGCGTTCCGACGATCGAAGAAGATTTGCCGGATCAGCAAGCCGCTGTTCGGGTTGTCCCATTGCCAGGACTGGATCATGGAAGCCTGACTTTCCGGGTTGCAGTATATAATAAGTCGAAATTGCCGATTAATATTGGCGTCGAGAATATGTCGTTTTCGTATGGTAGCGAAATGCTGCCAGTTTTTACGAAAGACCAGATAGAATCCAAGACCAAGAAGCGGGCGATGTGGTCGCAGATCGGCTATGCAATGCTTGCTGGTGCTGCCGCGGCAGCGCAGAACAATGATACGACCGTAACGACGTATGCACCAGGCGGACGTGTATACCGGACGGTCATAGACCGGCCCGGCTTGAGCGATGGGCAACTCGCGTCGGTGGCTGCTGGTGGCGGCGCAATTGCGTTGAGCCAGATTGGTTTGAACAAAACCTTGGAAATGCTCAACGACGAGTATGTTCAAACGACCACGCTCGATCCGGAAAGCGGGTATGGCGGCCGTATCATCTGCTCCAAGCTGAAGAATGCGAAGGTCGGTGAATTCGTGGTGCTTGCTGTTGAAATAAATGGCGAGAAGCACCTGTTCCAATTCCGCGTTGAGAAAGCCTGATTGCGAGAGACAAATGGTGCCTTGGCCAATCAGGCCAGGGCATCTGACTCGCGTGACGGCGCATCCACCGTGATACGATACGATGAGGTTGGCGGCGTGACAGCGGGTGGGTAGCGCAACGACGGTCGTACTTTCCCGAGCGCTCCGACATGTCGCCCGTCCGCCACTGACTTCGGCGACTATGAGCGCTATCCTACACAGGCATAGTCGTTCACATCACCTAATGCCCGCCACCCCTCTTTTGAGGAAACACCACCGGCGCTGCTGCGCGCCACCGTCGCAGGGGATCGGCGCTCTTAGCGTGGCACTTCCTATACTTTACTTGTCTACTTCAGGGCCGTTTTGCTCTCGCGCGGTGCGGTAAATCGCGGCCAATGACCGTCATTGCCAAAGCGGCGGCTACCCGCCGACGCGCACGGCCAGCAATTGCGCTACCTTCGCCCTGAACGCGCGCAGTTTCTCCCCCGACAACTGCGCCACGCTGGCAAACGAGACCGAGCGCGGGTTGATCGCCGCGCCGTTCTTCCACACTTCCCAGTGGAGATGGGGGCCGGTCGACATGCCGGTCGATCCGACATAGCCGATCACTTGGCCCTGCCGGACGCGGGTGCCGGACGATACCCCGATCCGGCTCATATGGCCATATCCGCTCGCCATACCGCCACCGTGGACAAGCTTGACGAAATTGCCATAGCCGCCGGTCCGCCCCGCGAACGCCACGATGCCATCGGTCATCGCGTGGATCGGCGATCCGTACGGTGCGGCGATGTCGAGGCCCTTGTGCATCCGCGTAAAGCCCAGCAGCGGGTGGAAGCGCATGCCGTAGTTCGACGTGATCCGGCCGGTGACCGGCATGCCCGAAACGGCTCGGCGTTCGGTCTGGCCGTTCGCATCGAACCAGCCGCCGCGACTCGATTCCCCGTTTAGACTGGCGTCGGCATCGACGTTCGCCGCGTCGGGCGCGAACCGGACGAGCTGTACTTTTCGGCGTTCTTGATTGATCCCGGCGAACAGCAGGTCGCCGATCCGGGTCTCGCCGGTCGCGGCACGCTCGCGCTCGACGATCACGTCAAAGCTATCCGCCGCCGTCACGTCGCGGCCGATCGAAAGTCGCGTCGAGATCGCCTTGATGAACGATTCCACCGCTTTTCCGGGAACACCGGCGGCACGCGCGGATCGGTACAGGCTGGAGCCGACGAGGCCCTGGATACGCAGCGGGGTCGAGTCGATTGCGATCGGCTTGCGGTTCACGGTCAGCCCGCCCGCACCACGCGTCAGCGACAGCGCAAGATCGAACCGCGCGCGGAAATCGAGCTTCTCCAGCGGCCGCGCGACGGTGCGATCCGGCCGGCGCCCAAGCGTCAGCGCGATCCGCGTGCCCGCCGGGATGGCCTTCGGATCGACCGACTGCGCGACCAGCGCCGCCGCGGCCTCGGCATCGTTCCGGCCGACGCCCGCGCGTATCAGCGCCCGGTCGAACGCATCGCCCTGGCCGAGCGTTGCCGACAGTTCGAGCGTCGGACGTTCGGGGGCATTGGCGAGCGGGGCAACGAGATCGTTGGCCGCCATCCGCCGCCCGGTGGTCGCGCCCTGGCCGAGCGGCGCAATGCCCCGCGCCCGCGTCTCCTCCCACTCGGCACCGGCTAACGGCGACGGCACTGCACCGACCAGCGGCTTGAACCCGGGCGCAAGCATTATCGTCGCAGCACACAGCGCAGTGCAGGTTGCCAGCCCGCGCCACCAGTCGCGACTGCCGATCCGAGCACCGAGATCGGGCACCCAGTCGATCCGCGAGGGAACAGTCTTTGGCGCGGTATCCGGTTGCCGACCAAGCGCACGACCAAATCCGCGTGCCCCGCCGCCCGCCAGTTCCAGCGCCTGATCCTTCTGCAAATACACGCGTGCCCGCCCCGAAATCGTCCGAATTCTCGTGCGCCGTTTCATCCCCAGCGCAGGCGTCGGGTTGTGGCGGGGACATGCTAAAGTCAAATTAACCGGGCGATTGTTGGGCTTGGCGGCGGCGGGGCGTGCTCGGGTCGGGGCGGACGAGATTTATGGGCTGTGCCCTGACTTCCATCGCCGGTTTGCGGGCGCGCGAACCTGTTGACCACCCCGGCGAAGGCCGGGGCCCAGTTGGGCAGGCCAAGGTGATGAAGCGCGGCCCTATGTTAATCCTGTTACCCAACTGGGCCCCGGCCTTCGCCGGGGTGGTGTCGGATATAAGTGAACGCGTCCTCTCCGCTCGCTGGTTCAGCAATCGAGCGCACCCGGCAATTCACCCCGCCAACACCGCGCAATTCCACCCAGGTCATTGCGCCAGCCCACTTTACCCCCGATGTTGCCCACCATGAGCGACGAAGTCTCCGCTGGCGTGACCGCGGTTCTCGGCCCGACCAACACGGGCAAGACGCACCTCGCGATCGAGCGGATGTGCGCGCATTCGAGTGGCATGATCGGTTTCCCGCTGCGGCTGCTCGCGCGCGAGGTCTATGACCGCGTCGTCGCGATAAAGGGCGCCAACCGCGTCGCGCTGGTCACGGGCGAAGAGAAGATCGTGCCGCCCGACGCGCGCTGGTTCCTCTGCACTGCCGAGTCGATGCCCGACCGCGACGTCGCCTTCGTCGGTATCGACGAAGCGCAACTCGGTGCCGATGCGGAGCGCGGCCACGTCTTCACCGACCGGCTGCTGCGCGCGCGGGGGCGTGAGGAGACGATGATCCTCGGCTCCGAGGCGTTGCGGCCTATGATCAAGAAGCTCGTTCCCGGTGCTGAGATCGTCAACCGGCCACGCTTCTCGACGCTCACCTATGCGGGCGCGAAGAAGATCAGTCGGTTGCCCAAGCGGTCGGCGATCGTCGCGTTCTCGGCGGAGGAGGTCTACGCGGTCGCCGAGATGCTGCGGCGTCTGCGCGGTGGTGCGGCCGTCGTGATGGGGGCGCTGTCGCCGCGCACGCGCAACGCGCAGGTCGCGATGTTCCAGGCGGGCGAGGTCGATTACCTAGTCGCGACCGACGCGATCGGCATGGGGCTCAACATGGACGTCGCTCACGTCGCGTTCGCCAGCCTCAACAAGTTCGACGGCAAGCGCCAGCGTCGCCTGACGGTGGCGGAGATGGCGCAGATCGCGGGGCGTGCGGGGCGTCACCAGCGCGACGGTACGTTCGGCGCGCTGTCCGACGATGGTCCCGGCGCGTTCCTGCCCGAGGAAGTGCTAGCGATCGAGGAACACCGGTTTCCACGTCTCGAGAACCTGTATTGGCGGCAGGGCGAGCCTGACTTCTCAAGCATCGATGCGCTGGTGGCGAGCCTCGAAGCGCGCCCGCCCGCTGGTGTTTTGCGCGCCGCGCCGCAAGCCCTCGACCTCGGCGTCGTGAAGCGGCTGGCCGAGGAGAGCTGGGTCCGCGAACGCGCACGGCATCCGGCCATGGTCGCGCGATTATGGGCTGCATGCGGGTTGCCCGATTTCCGGAAAGTCGGGCTCGATCCGCATGCGCGGTTCGTGTCACGGGTGTTCGGACATCTGAGCGAGGGGCGGGGGCATATCCCGCACCAGTGGTTCGCGGACGAAATCGCGCGGCTCGATACGGTCGCGGGTGACGTCCCGGTGATCGCCGGGCGAATCGCGGCGACGCGGATCTGGGCGTATATCGCGCAACGCGCCGACTGGCTGGCCGAGCCGACGCTCTGGGCAGCGCGGACGGCGGCGCTCGAAGAACGCCTGTCGGATGCGCTGCATGCGAGCCTGACGCAGCGGTTCGTCGACAAGCGCACGACCGCGCTGATGCGCCAGATCGGCGCGGATGCAGGCGCGTTGCCGGTGGTGATCGGGCCCGAGGGCGAGGTGATGGTCGAGGATCATCCAATCGGGCGGCTCGATGGGTTCCGCTTCACCGTCGCGGCGGACGCGCGGGCGAGCGACAAGCGGCTGCTGCTCGCGGCGGCGGAAAAGCGGCTCACCGGCGAGCGGTCGCGGCGCGGGCAGTCGCTGGTCGATGCGCCGGACGCCGATATCGCGCTCGACAATGCGGCGCAGATCATCTGGGCAGGGCATCCGGTTGCCAAGCTGGGCGCGGGGCCGTCGTTCGCGCGGCCGAAGCTGATTCTCGATCGGTCGCTCGATTGCCTCGACAAGTCGGCGCGGGAGCGGATCGAGGCGCGGCTGGCGCTGTGGCTCGCGGGGATGCTGAAGCGGCGGATCGCGGTGCTGGTCCACCTCGCCGAATTGAGCCGGGATCCGAACGCCACGCCGGCGTTGCGCGCGGTCGCGAGTGCGATCGAGGAGGCCGGCGGGATCTTGCCGCGGTTGCCGATGCGGCTCGCGCTCGACGCGATCGATTCCGAGGAGCGCAAGCGGTTGCGCAAGGTCGGCATTACGATCGGCGCGCTCGACGTGTTCGATGCGCGGTTGCTCAAGCCCGAGTCGGCGCGCTGGCGGCGCATCCTCGCGGCGGCACGCGGTACGACGATCGCCGCCCCGCGAGATGGGGCGACCGTGCTGGCGCGTGGCAGCGAGGGTGCGGTTCTTGAGGCGGGGTTCCGTCCGCTCGGACTCCAGGCGGTCCGGATCGACCTCATCGAGCGCATCGCGCGGGCCGCACACGACTCGCGTCAGGGCCGCACGCCGTTCGCGCCTGATCCGGCGCTGGCGACCTCGATCGGCGTCGATCCGGCGTCGCTGGAGCGGTTGATGGCCGAACTCGGGTTCAAGGCGCTGGCAGGGGACGCGCCGAGGTGGGTCTGGCGCGGACGTCCGCCGGCGCGTGCCGTGGCGCCGACGCCGATCGATCCGTCGCGGCAGAACGCGTTTGCCGGACTCGCTGCACTGGTCCGCCATGGTTGAAGGCGCGATGCGGATCGATCGGTTCCTGTGGTTCGTGCGGCTCGCAAAAACGCGCAGCGCCGCCCAGGCGATCGCTGAGAAAGGACATCTGCGCATCGACGGCCGCCCGATCGACCGCGCGCATTGCCCGGTGCGGGTCGGGAATGTGCTGACGTTTGCGGTGGATGAGCGGGTGCGGGTGATCCGGGTCGAGGCGCTGCCGGTACGGCGAGGGCCAGCGCCCGAGGCTCAGGGATGCTATCAGGATTTGATCGCGGGCAAGACGCCGGCCGGTACCGTCCGCGACCCGGCTTCCGAGTGACCGACGAAGCTAGACACGAGGCACCGTCATCCTGACGAAAGTCAGGACCCAGAGCCACGAGACGCTGCCCTTGGTATCCTGGGTCCTGACTTTCGTCAGGATGGCGGAGGGGTGTTGGGCAGGAGAGGATACGACAGTGCAAAGCCTGATAACGTCTCGCAGAAGGCTTGCTATGATTGACGCGAGGGGCAGGCGCGCATAGTCGCTGGCGCGTTCGTCGCCGGAAAGGAATCCGGCCCAGGAGTTCTGCAATGACCTACGTCGTCACCGATGCCTGCATCCGCTGCAAGTACATGGACTGCGTGGAAGTGTGCCCGGTCGACTGCTTCTACGAGGGCGAGAACATGCTGGTGATCAACCCCAGCGAGTGCATCGACTGCGGCGTGTGCGAGCCCGAATGTCCCGCCGAGGCGATCCTGCCCGACACCGAAAGCGGCCTCGAGCAGTGGCTCGAGCTGAACACGACGTTCTCGGCGCAATGGCCCAACGTCACGCGCAACGACAACCAGACGCCGCCTGACGCCGACGCGATGAAGGGCGTCGAGGGCAAGTTCGACAAGTATTTCTCGCCCGAGCCCGGCGCAGGCGACTGATAAGAGGCGGCGAATCCCGAAAAGGGCAAGCCGCCTGCCACGTTCGGCTGGTAATTTTGTTGCAAAGCTGCTAGAAGAGTCCGCGACGGGCGCGATGATTCACGTCATCCGCCTGACGTGTAGACCTATCCCTCCCCCGATGCAGCAGCGACGAGTCCTTCGTCGAGGCGTCGCGGCGAGGCTTGATCCGGAAAGGCCCCAAATGGCTGCCAAGGCACTGTCCTTCGATGTCGGTGATTTCGTCGTTTATCCCAAGCACGGGGTCGGCCGTGTGATCGAGCTCCAGCGCTCGGAAATCGCCGGCATGACACTGGAACTCTACGTCCTCCGGTTCGAGAAGGAGCGCATGACGCTCCGCGTACCGACCAACAAGGCCGAAAGCGTCGGCATGCGCAAGCTGTCGTCCGACAAGACGATGCGTGAAGCCATGGACACGCTCAAGGGCAAGCCCAAGGTCAAGCGCACCATGTGGTCGCGCCGCGCGCAGGAATATGAGGCGAAGATCAATTCGGGCGACCTCGTGTCGATCGCCGAAGTGGTCCGCGATCTGTTCCGTGCCGACGACCAGCCCGAGCAGAGCTATTCCGAGCGCCAGATCTTCGAAGGCGCGACCAGCCGCCTCGCGCGCGAACTGGCTGCGATGGAAGAGCTCGACGAGCCCAAGGCGCAGGAGAAGATCCTCGACATCCTCCGCGCCGCGGCCGCGATCTACAACAAGGACAAGGTGCCGGCTTAACTGCTGGGCGCTTTGTGAGACGAAGGGGCGGTCCTGCGGGGCCGCCCTTTTTCGTTCTGCTGCTTCCTCCCTCGAGATGGGGGGCCGTTTAGCGAGCCAGCGCCAGACAAGTTTCTCATTGCGCCGTCCCGTGGTGGGTGTATTGTGTTAATAATACACAGGAGGATGCGATGAACTTTCTTGCGCTCGGACTGATCATTCCTCTCGCGGCCTGCTCGTTCAGCTGGAACGGCAACAATGAAGGCTCGGGGGCTGCGGCGGCCGGTTCGGGGACCACCCGGACCTTCCAGGTTTCCGGTTTCAACGGCATCGACCTTCGGGGCTCGGACGACGTCGACGTCCGCGTCGGTAACGGCTTTTCGGTTCGCGCCGAGGGGCCGAGCGAACAACTCGATCGCCTGCGCATCGAGCGTGACGGGGATACGCTCAACATCGGGCGCAAGAACGGGGCGAGTTTCGGCTGGAGCAAGGGCGCCAAGGTGAAGGTGTACGTCACCTTGCCACGGCTCGCCGACGCGAGCGTTTCGGGATCGGGCAACATGGCCGTGGACCGTGTCGAGGGCGGTGGGTTCGAGGGCGGAGTCGCCGGATCGGGCAATCTCGACATAGCGGCGATCAAGGTCGACGTGGCGAAATTCACGATTGCCGGATCGGGTACCGCGCATGCGAGCGGCACGGCACGCGATCTGAAGGTGGACATCGCAGGCTCGGGTGATCTCGACGGCACCCGGTTTGAGGCGCAATCGGCGACGGTCGAGATCGCCGGTTCGGGAAGCGTGCGCGCGGTGGTGAACGGCGCTGCCAAGGTCGCCATGTTGGGCTCGGGTGACGTCGATCTCGGACCGAAATCCCGCTGCACGATCTCCAAGATGGGCTCGGGGAGGGTCCGCTGCGGGCGGTAAGCCGCCGCCGGACTTGCGCGAAGGTATGGAACCGGCGACGTTCGCGGGCATGAGATATCTGCTCGCCGCGTCGCTGCTCCTGTCCTCGCCGGCATTCGCCCAGTCTTCCCCGACGAGCCGGACGGTCTCGGTCGGCAGCTTCGATCGCGTGCGGGTCGAGGGGCCGTTCGAGGTCCGCGTCACGATCGGCTCGCCGCGCGCGACCATCACCGGCCCGGGCAGGGGGGACGATGTGGCCGTCCGGGTCGATGGTACCACGCTGTCGGTGCGCAAGGGCACCGGCGGCTGGGGCGAGCAGCCCCGCGGCGGCGGCGGGGCGGGGCCGACCATCGTGACGCTCTCGACACCCGAGCTGACCTCGGCCAGCGTCGCGGCAGGCGGGCGGCTGACGATCGCGAAGATGCGCGGCATGCGCGTCGACGTGACGGTCAGCGGTAACGGGAGCTTGGCCCTCGCGGCGGCCGATACCGATCAGCTGAACGCGACGCTGATCGGCACCGGTCAAATGACGCTCGCCGGCCGCGCGGCGCGCGCGCGCCTCGTGACGAGCGGGCCGGGCGCGATCGACGCTTCGGGGCTGGCGGTCAACGACCTGACCGTCCACCTCGACGGCGTCGGCCAGACGAAGGCGGCGGCGCGCTATACCGCGCAGGTGACGAACAGCGGGCTGGGAATGGTCACGATCACCGGCAACGCGAAATGCCGCGTCGATGCAGCGGCCGGTGGGCCGGTGGTCTGCGGGAAGCCGGCGGCGGGAGTCTCTGCTCCGTAGAAGGGGATGGTGTGTTGCTGCCCCATCCACACCGACCTCTCCCGGGCGAAATCCGCATCTGGATCGAGCCAGCTACCCTATCCGTATCGGCCCTCATACCTTCCGAACATGAATCGTCATTCCCGCGGCGGCGGGAACCCATACTGGCTGACCTCACACTGAGATCGCTATCCTCTGAGAATATGGATCCCCGCCTGCGCGGGGATGACGATGGAGTTTATCGTCAGGTGGGATGAACCTCGACTAGTTCTGGGTCCCACCCCTTAAATGAGCGCCAGCTCCGCCAGTTTTGTCATCAATGCCGGCGGCATCACGTCCAACCCGGTCGCATCGCCGCCCAGATCGAGGGGCGCATCCGCACCCTCAAGATACCGCCACCCCTGATGCGCACGCTTTGGCCGCGCCTGCACCAGCACCAGCTTCGGATCGATGTGGATCGCGACGCGACCTTCCTCGGCCTCGCCGAACCCGAGGATCGGCGAGCGGGCGATCAGCTGATGCTTGAGGATCCAGAACATCGAACCCTGACCAGCGACCTCCTCATGCCGCTTGGGCAGGTAGCGCGTGGTGAGAAACACCGGCCCCTCTTCGCCGCGCAGCCGGAGCCGCTCGGCGAGATGGTCGACGCTTTCCGCGCCGAACGCGACTTTGGTAAGGTGGAGCGGCATGGCGTTGGAAATGGGCCTTAATACCGGACGATCAACCGTGCAGACCCCACAAAGACGCAAGCCCGAGGAACGAGAAGAACCCCATCGTGTCGGTCATCGTCGTCACGAACACCGCGGACGACACCGCCGGATCGATCCGGAACTTGTCGAGCGTCACCGGCACCAGCACCCCGCTGAGCCCCGCCGTGATATTGTTCACCAGCATCGCCGCCGCAATCACCAGCGACAGGTCGGTATTGCGGAAGATAACATACGTCCCGAGTCCGATCAGCGTACCCAGCATCACGCCGTTCGCGGCGGCAATTCGGAACTCGCGGCCGATCATCCGCGCAGTGTTGGAACTCGTCAGCTGATTTGTCGCGAGCGCGCGCACCACCACTGCCAGCGTCTGCGTGCCCGCGTTGCCGCCCATCCCCGACACGATCGGCATCAGCACCGCGAGCAGCGCGAAGCTCGCGATCGTCCCCTGGAACAGTCCCACGACCGACGACGCGACCATCGCGGTGCCGAGATTGACCACCAGCCACGTGAAGCGCGTGCGCACCGTCAGCCGGATCGGCTCGTTGATGTCGCCGTCGCCAGCGCCTGCCAGACGCAGCGTATCCTCGCCCGCCTCCTCGGAGATGATGTGGACGATGTCGTCGACCGTGATCATCCCGACCAGCCGGCCGCCATGATCGACCACCGCCGCCGAGATCAGCGCGTATTTCTGGAAGCGCAGCGCGACTTCTTCCTGGTCCATGTCGACCGGGATTAGCGTCTGCTCGCGCTTCATCACATCGGCGATCGCGATCCCGCGCGGGGTGCGCAGCATCCACGACAGCTGGCACGTGCCGATCGGCTTGTGCGCAGGGTCGACGACGAAGATCTCCCAGAAATCGGTCGTCAGTTCCTCGTGGCCGCGCAGGTAATCGATCGCGTCGCCCACCGTCCAATGCTCGGGCACCGCTATCAGCTCGCGCTGCATCAGGCGGCCGGCGGATTCCTCGGCGTAGCTCAGCGCCTCCTCGATCGCCGCGCGATCGTCCGGATCGAGCGCGCGCAGCACCGCGCGCTGCTCGTCCTCGTCCATGTCCTCGATGATCGCGACGGCATCGTCGGTATCGAGTTCGGACGCCAGATCGGCGACCTGGTGCGGCTCGAGCGCGTCGATCAGATCCTCGCGGACGTAATCGTTCATCTCGGCGAACACGTCGCCGTCGAGCAGATCGGTGACCGCACGCGCCAGCGCCGCGCGATCCTGTTGCGGAGTCAGCTCGAACAGATCGGCGATGTCGGCCGGATGCAACGGCTCGACCAGCGTACGCGCCGCTTCGTCGTCGCCGTCCTCCACCGCATCGAGCACCGCCCGCACGAATTCAGGCCGCAAATGATCGTCGCGATCGAGCTGGTTTTCGGGCTGGGTGTCGGTTTCGACCTCGGGAAGCTCGAGTTCGCTCATGGCTGCCTCCCTTAAAAGATGCGCGGTTGGGCCCTAACGCGGCCGGCGTGCATTTGCCAGTCGGAGTGCGGCTCCCTATCTGCCGCGCATCAATTCAGGAGAACATGAATGGCTGACACCCCCGAAACGCTCACGCTGACCCTCGACGGCGGCGACGTCACGATCAAGTTCCGCCCCGATCTGGCGCCCAAGCATGTCGAGCGGATCGCCGAGCTGGCGAACGAAGGCTTTTACGACGGCGTGCCGTTCCACCGCGTGATCCCGGGCTTCATGGCGCAGGGCGGTGACGGCGGTCGCGGCGACGGCACTGGCGGGTCGAGCAAGCCCAACCTCAAGGCGGAATTCTCCGCCGAGCCGCACGTCCGCGGCGTATGCTCGATGGCACGCACCAACCAGCCCGACACGGCGAACTCGCAGTTCTTCATCGTGTTCGACGACGCACGCTTCCTCGACAAGCAGTACACCGTATGGGGCGAAGTCACCGACGGCATGGACCTGATCGACGCGCTGCCGAAGGGCGAGCCCCCGCGTGCTCCGGGCAAGATCGTCAAGGCACGCGCTGCGTAAGCTGAATTCCCCTCCCGCTCGCGGGAGGGGCTAAGGGGAGGGCGCGACGTACGTACCGGCGTCCGGCGCGTGAGGCGCGCCCCTCCCCCGCCCCCTCCCGCAAGCGGGAGGGGAGTAGCGGGTCAGACCTCCGCCACCGTCCGTATCAGCCAGTCGTGGAACAGCTTGACCGGCTTGGTCTGCAACGCCCGCGGGCGGCATACGAACCAATAGCTGTACGGGCTCTCCACCTCGATATCGAACAGGCGGACCAGTCGCGGATCGTTCGCATCCTCGAAGTGGCTCGCATGCATGAACGCGACGCCGAGCCCCTGCGCGGCTGCCTCCAGCATCAGCGCCCCCGAATCGAAATGATCGATCGCCAGCGGCTCGATATCGTCGAGCCCCGCCGCCGTCCGCCACGCGGTGAACGTATCCGTCATGTCGCGGTGCACCAGCGCCGTCAGCGTCGACAGCTGTTCGGGTCGCGTGACCGGGTCCGTGCGCTCCAGCAGGCTCCGCGCGCCGATCACATATACCGAGTTCCGATCGAGTCGCCGCGCGTAGAACGCCGGGTCGATCTCACGCGACAGGGCAATCACCGCGTCGAGCCCATCGCCGAGCCGCGACACCAGATGTGCCGCGGTATCGATATCGAGATGCAACTCGGGGTGCGACGTCCTAAGCTCTCCCAACCGAGGGAACAGCTTCTGCGACGCGTACAGCGGCAGGATCCCGAGACGCAGCCGCAGCACCTCGGTCGTGCTGGTCAGCGATTCGACCGCGTCCGACAGCGAATCGAGGACCGGTGCGATCTGCGCCAGCAACCGTTCGCCATCCGCATTCAGCACCATCGCCTGATGCCGCCGCGCGAACAGCGGCTTGGCGATGAAGCGCTCCAGGCTCTGCACGCGCCGGCTGAGCGCAGGTGCGGACAATGCCAGATCCTCGGCGGCGGCCTTGATCGACCCCAGCCGCGCGACCTGCACGAACGCCTCGATAGCCCCCAGTGGCGGCAGCCTGCGCATGATTCCTCTTTCGACTCGACGAGTGTGACAACGACCGCTGGACGCATTCATGCATGCGATTGCAGTTAGCGCAATCGTAGCTGATCCCTTCGCACTTGCAACACGAACCGTCTCAACGCAAAAAGACCTCGCCTTTCAGGCATCCTCTCCTAAAAACTTTCATGGGCTGGCCTTCATTGGCCGGCCCTTTTTTTGTGTTTTCAACCCCTGACAAGGCTGGAACCGGCCCCCTATCTCGGACGCTACGAGATCGAATGGAGTCGACATGGCCGATAGCGAAATCCCCACGCGCAAAATTCAGGTCGCCAACGCGCGTCCCGAAGACAGCGGCCGCGGCCTGGCGCACCTGCCGCGCGCGCTGATGGCGACGCTCGGCATCGGCGAAGGCGATGTCATCGAGATTCTCGGCAAGCAGAACACACCCGCGCGCGCTGTCGGTCCGTATCCGGAGGACGAGGGTCTCGACATCCTCCGCCTCGATGGCCTCCAGCGCGCGAACGCCGGTGTCGGTTCGGGCGATTTCGTCGAGGTGCGGAAAGCCGAGTCGAAGCCGGCGACGCGCGTCGTGTTCGCCCCAGCGCAGCAGAACCTCCGCCTCCAGGGTTCGACCAACGCGCTCAAGCGTACCTTCCTCGGCCGGCCGATCTGCCAGGGCGATATCGTCGCGACCGCGGGGCATCAGCGCGTCGGCAACATGCCGCCGGGCGTCCAGCAGTTCATGAACGCGCCGGCGTATGCGTTGCAGGAGATTCGCCTCGCGGTGATCGCCGCCAGCCCCAAGGGCGTGGTGCACATCGACGAGAACACCGAGATCGAGCTCCGCTCAGAATATGAGGAGCCACAGGCCGCACGCCGCGCCGACGTCACCTATGACGATATCGGCGGCATGGCGCAGACGATCGACCAGTTACGCGAGATGGTCGAACTGCCGCTGCGTTACCCCGAACTGTTCCAGCGTCTGGGCGTCGATCCACCCAAGGGCGTATTGCTGCACGGCCCTCCCGGCACCGGCAAGACGCGTCTGGCGCGCGCCGTCGCCAACGAATCCGACGCGCAGTTCTTCCTGATCAACGGCCCCGAGATCATGGGCTCGGCGTATGGCGAGTCCGAGTCGCGCCTGCGTGAAGTGTTCGAGGAAGCCGCGAAGGCGGCGCCTTCGATCGTCTTCATCGACGAGATCGATTCGATCGCGCCGAAGCGTGGCCAAGTGTCCGGCGAGGCGGAAAAGCGTCTCGTCGCGCAGTTGCTGACGCTGATGGACGGCATCGAATCACGTGCGAACCTCGTCGTGATCGCCGCCACCAACCGTCCCGAGGCGATCGATGAAGCGCTGCGTCGTCCGGGCAGGTTCGACCGCGAGATCGTCGTCGGCGTGCCGGACGAGCGCGGCCGTCGCGAGATCCTCGGCATCCACACGCGTGGCATGCCGCTCGGCGACCGGGTGGACCTCGACGAGCTGTCGCGTACCACCTACGGCTTCGTCGGTGCCGATCTCGCCGCACTGACCCGCGAGGCGGCGATCGAGGCGGTTCGTCGGATCATGCCGAAGCTCAACCTCGAGGAGCGAACGATCCCGCCCGAGGTGCTCGACGAACTGTCGGTCACGCGCGAGGATTTCCTGGGGGCGCTCAAGCGCGTCCAGCCGTCGGCGATGCGCGAAGTCATGGTGCAGGCGCCGACCGTGCGCTGGGCCGATGTCGGCGGTCTCGACGATGCGCAGATGCGGCTGAAGGAGGGTGTCGAACTCCCGCTCAAGAACCCCGACGCGTTCCGCCGTCTTGGCATCCGGCCTGCCAAGGGCTTCCTGCTCTACGGCCCCCCCGGCACCGGCAAGACGTTGCTGGCGAAGGCGGTCGCACGCGAGGCGGAGGCGAACTTCATCGCCACCAAATCGTCCGATCTGCTGAGCAAATGGTACGGCGAAAGCGAGCAGCAGATCGCCCGTCTGTTCCAGCGCGCGCGTCAGGTCGCGCCGTGCGTGATCTTCATCGATGAGCTCGATTCACTGGTGCCCGCACGGGGCAGCGGTGCTGGCGAGCCGCAGGTGACCGAGCGCGTCGTCAACACGATCCTCGCGGAGATGGACGGGCTTGAGGAGTTGCAGTCGGTCGTCGTGATCGGCGCGACCAACCGGCCGAACCTGATCGACCCGGCGTTGCTGCGGCCGGGTCGGTTCGACGAACTCGTCTATGTCGGCGTGCCCGACAAGGCCGGCCGCCGCCGCATCCTCGGCATCCAGACGCAGAAGATGCCGCTCGCGTCCGACGTCGATCTCGACCGCCTCGCAGACCGCACCGACCGTTTCTCGGGTGCGGACCTGGAGGACGTCGTCCGCCGCGCCGGCTTGGTGGCGTTGCGCCGCTCTATCGACTCGACCGACGTGACGATGGCCGATTTCGAAGGTGCGTTGAAGGAGTCGCGCGCCAGCGTAACCCCGGAGACGGAACGCGAGTACGAACAGATGGCCGCCCGCCTGAAGCAGGACGCGACGGCCATTCAGCCCCTGGGCTTCGCGTTCCCCAGCAAGGCGGAAGACTGATCCTCGCTTCCCACCCGGTTCCTTCCGGGTGGGAAGATGGGCGTATCTAGCTTGCCACCGGGATCATCGTTGCACGCATTACGGCGATGTTGTACCATTCGGTACAAATTGATTGATAGGTGCCGCCATGTCACGACCGCCACTGCCTCCTTTTACGCATGAGACCGCAGCGCAGAAGGCGCGCATGGCGGAGGACGCGTGGAACAGTTGCGATCCGGACAAGGTGTCGCTCGCCTACACGCCCGACAGCGTCTGGCGGAACCGCGCCGAGTTCGTGAGCGGTCGCGAGGCGATCGTCGCCTTCCTGACGCGCAAATGGGCGGCGGAACTCGACTATCGCCTGATCAAGGAAGTCTGGGCGCATGACGGCAACAGGATCGCGGTGCGGTTCGCCTATGAATGGCGCAACGATGCCGGCGACTGGTTCCGCTCCTATGGCAACGAGAATTGGGAGTTCGACGACGCCGGGCTGATGGCGCGCCGCATCGCCTCGATCAACGACTGCGCGATCGCGGACGGCGACCGCAAGTTCCATTGGCCGCTCGGCCGTCGCCCCGACGACCATCCCTCGCTGAGCGATCTCGGCATCTGACCGCGAAGCGCGTCCTGACCGATCGTGCCGACGCCTTGCCGGCACTGGCCGAGGCGTTTCGCGAACACGGCTTCGAGGGGGCCAGCCTAGCGACGCTCTCGAAGGCAACCGGGCTCGGCAAGGGCAGCCTCTACAACTTCTTTCCCGGCGGGAAGGCGGAGATGATGGACGCCGTCCTCGCCGAGATAGACGATTGGTTCGCCACGACGATCTTCGTGCCGCTTGAGCAGGCGAGCGATCCGACCTCGACGATCGCCGCCATGATCGAGGACGTGACGGCGTATTTCGAGTCCGGAGGCAGGGTCTGCCTCGTCGGCTGGCTCGGTCTGGGCGCCTCGGGCGATGTTTTCGCAGTCCGGATCAGCGGGTATTTCGCGCGCTGGATATCGGCCTTGGCGCGCTGCCTCGAAGCGAGCGCTATCCCGTCACCGCTGGCCCTGCGCCTCGCCGAAGACACGGTTGCAGGGATTCAGGGCGCGATCGTCCTGGCGCGCGCGTTGGGTGAGGACGCCGCATTCGTGCGGATCGTCCGTCGGTCAGAAGGGATTTTGCTCGACGCAGTGGCATGTCATGGCAGGTCCGATGCGTAACCGGCTTGATCCAGCCTAAACGTCCTTCGCATCACGCAGCGAAACCCAGGCATAACCGATCATCACGACACAGGCCGCGCCCGCGACGAGATACGGCAGCGAGTGCTGCGCTTCGTACAGGCCGACCCCGATCGAGGGCCCCAGTACGAAGCTGGCGCCGTTGATCGACGTCACTTTCCCCGCGACCGAGCCTTGTGCGCTTGCACCGACCGCCAGCGAAGCGCCCGCCGTGAACCCCGGTCGCGTGAAGCCAAAGCCAAGGCTCGCCAGCGCATAGGCCGTGGCGATCGTGTAGAGCGACGTGGCGATGCCGGTCAGCGCCGTGCCGGCCGCCGCGAGCACGAGGCCGGTCAGCACGAGTTGCCGCGGGGTCATGTTCAAGCGCGGGATGATGCCCCATTGCGCGAGCAGCGCCGCGCCCGCGCCCATCATCAGCACGATGCCGGTCGGCTCCAGCGCGAGGGCAGGGGCGAGGTGGAGGCGGTCGATCACGAGGAAGCCGATCGCCTGGCCCGTCATCGCCTGCGCGTGGCCCATCACCAGCCCGGCGATCATCCACGCGCGGATGCGGGGATCGGTGTAGCCGACATGCTCGACATGCGATCCGGTCGCGGCGGCGACCGAGGCGCCGGTCGGCGCGCCGCCGATCGAGGGGTAGGCCGAACTCGCGCCGTGCGTCTCGTGCGGGGCGACGATCTTGTCGTCGGGCAGCATCCGCCGCACCGTGATCCACACCGCCACGCCGAACACTGCGAACAGGAACGCGGGGCCCGCGAGCCCAATCTCGACCCCGCCGATCGAGCCGAGGATCAGGTACGGCGCGATCGCCGGCCCCAATATCGTGCCGAGCCCGAACGCCGACGCTAGTAACGTCAGCGCCTTGGTCCGTTCCTCGCGCGTCGTCTCGCCAGCGACGAGCGCCTGCACCGCGGGGGGGGCGGCGGCGCCGAACGTGCCGTAGATCAGCCGTCCGCCGATGAAGCATAGGAACGCGGTCGTCCCGCCGATCCAGGCGTTGATCCCGGCCAGCAGGAACACGCCGCACACGGTCAGCGACACGCTGAACCCACCGACGCCGAGCAGGATCATCGCGCGCCGGCCGTGCTTGTCAGACCGGTTCGCCCAGAACGGCGCGGCGATCACCCATAGCAACGCCGAGACCGAGAACGCCGCCGCGACCGCGCTATCGGCAACCCCGAGCGACCGCCCGAGCGCGGGCAGGACCGATTGCAGAGCGGTATTCCCCGCCGCGATCGTCAGCATCACGAGGAACATCAGTGCAAAGCGGCGGTCGATCTTCGGGCCTTCGGCCGCGGAACCTATCATGGCCGTCGCCACTCATAGGCGCGCTCGATCCGCGCGACGTTGACCGAATAGCTGTCGTACCACAGCGCCCGCCCGCGCTCGCGAATCGTTGTGTGCTCGGGATGGTCGCGCCAGGCGATCGCCGCGGCGTCGTCCGCCCAATAGCTCACGGTAATTCCCATGCCGCCCGCCTCGCGCGCGCTGTCGACGCCGCGATAGCCAGGCTGAGCCGCGGCTAGCGCGTCCATAGCCATGGCGGCCTCGCCATAGCCGGCGGCGTCCGCGTCGTTACGGATCGACACGAAAATAACCGCAATCTGTCCTGCCCGATCGTCGTTCATGATCCGTGCTTAAGCGATGCCGTACGCTTGGCAAAGCTGCGAGAACCACTTGGCGCAGCACGACTTCCGCTTCGGTTCGTCGCCCGATGCAACCTGCGGCCCTTGAAACGCGTTCGGAATTCGTGCGACGGGAGGGCCAAAGCCTCGCCAGCGTGCGGGACCCCTGACCGTAAGGAACGCGATGCCCAGTTCGACCACCGCCACCCGGCGTGCACGCAGCCGACCAGCCGGCGTGCCGTCCCCGTGGCAGATGTTCTTTTCAGGGTTCCTGAAACACCCGGTGATGGTCGGCTCGATCGTGCCGTCGTCGGACAAGCTGATCCGCAAGATGCTGGGGCCGGTGGACTGGGCGAACTGCAAGCTGTTCGTCGAATACGGCCCGGGCGTCGGCACGTTCTGCCGTCCGATCCTCGACCGGATGGCGCCCGACGCCAAGCTGGTGGTGATCGATACCAACCCCGAGTTTATCCAGTATCTGCGCCACACGATCACCGATCCGCGCTTCTTCGCGGTGCTGGGCTCGGCCGACGAGGTCGAGACGATCGTCGCCGACCACGGCTTCGAGAAGGCGGACTACGTGTTGTCGGGGCTTCCTTTTTCGACATTGCCGCCCGGCGTCGGCCCCGCGATCGCGACCGCGACGCACTCGGTTCTGCGGACCGGCGGTGCGTTCCTGGTCTATCAGTTCTCGCCCAAGGTGAAGGACTTCCTGACCCCGCATTTCGAGTCGATCGATCACGACATGGAGTGGTGGAACGTGCCGCCGGCGCAGCTGTATTGGGCGTGGAAGGACTGACGCAGGCGCGGCCACGCCCGCGTTGATGCGCAAGCAAAGCGCCGCGCAGCTTCAGGCCCGGACGGCGGGTCGGCTAAGATAGCCGACCGGTCCGACGGCGGCTTTGCCGTCGGCGCTGGTGTTACTCCGAGCCAGGTAAACGGAAACCTCGTCCAGATCCCCTCGGTCATCCTGACGAAAATCAGGATCCAGAGCCAATCAGCGTGGCGTTCTCGACCCTGGGTCCTGACTTTCGTCAGGATGACGGAAGAGGGTAGATGCTCCTGCCCCTCAGCCCCCGACTCCCTATTCGTCGATCCCGAAGTTCAGCCCACGCGACAGGCTGGGGTCCACCACCGCCACCACGAAATACGCCCCGAGTTGTTTCAATCGCTGCACCCAACCGGTGTTCGCCTGGTACAGTTCCTTGGTCACCTCGGTCGACTTGGCCACCTCGCCGTCGATATACCGCCGGACATGCGCTGCGAACGCCACATCCTCGATCCGCAGCATAAGTTCGAGGTTGATGAACAGGCTGCGCATGTCGAAGTTCGCCGAGCCGATATGGACCGCATCGTCGATCACGTAGAGTTTCGTATGCAGCTTGGTCGGCTGGTATTCGAACAGCCGCACGCCCTTGCGCAACAGCCCTGCATAGGTGAACCGCGCCGCCGCGATCGTCGCGTTGTTGTCCGATTTGCTGGCCGTGACGACCCGTACCTCAGCCTGCCGCCGCCCAGCCTTATCGAGCCGCCGGAGCAGAGCAGGGCTAGGCGTGAAATACCCGGCGACGATGTCGATCCGCCGCCCGCGTCGCATGTCGTCGCGCACCGCACGTGCCCAGGGCGACAGCTTCCGCGTCGGTCCACCGATCAGCCAGCGGGTCGGGCCCCTGGTCTCGCTCCAGTGCGATAGCGCAGCGTTCAGATGACGCAGCTTGCCCTTGGGTTCATGGATCCAGTCCTTCAGTGCATCGAAATAGCCTGCCAGCCGCCCCGCCGCCGGACCCTCGACCAGTAATCCCAGGTCGCGCCATGCCTGTTCCGCGGCAGTCCCAAAATAATCGTCCTCGATGTTGAAGCCGCCGATGATGATCCGCGTCTCGTCGGCAAGCGCGAGTTTCTGGTGGTTGCGGAGCAGGTAGCGGCGGCCGAACCTCGCGGAGAACCGGCATACTGACACGTTCGCGGCTTCTAGCGGCTCGAAAAAGGCGTGTGGGGCATCGTCGCTACCGAACCCGTCGACGATCAGCGCGACCTCGACCCCGCGTTTGGCGGCGGCAATGAGCGCGGCGTTGACGCGCTTTCCGGACTCGTCGTCGGCGTAGATGTAATAGAGGATGCGCAGGGTTCGCTCGGCGCCGTCGATCAGCGCGAGCACCGCGTCGAGGCGGCGGGGGCCGGTATCGAGCAGCGTCATCTGGTTGCCGTCGACGCTGAAAGTCGGCTGGTCTGCTGGATCTTCCATGGGCAGCCTGATGGACATGGCGGGCACCGGAGGCAAGCCAAGGCGCATTTCTTGACTTTGCAGGCCACTCCCCGTAGGCGACGCATTCTCATTCTATCGTTGTTACGAAGGAAGCCGCATGGCGCGCGTTACCGTCGAGGATTGTGTCGACAAGATCCCCAACCGGTTCGACCTGGTGTTGTTCGCGGCCCAGCGTGCGCGCCAGATCTCGGGCGGCGCCGAACTGACGCTCGACCGCGACCGCGACAAGAACCCGGTCGTCGCGTTGCGCGAGATTGCCGACGAGAACGTCAAGCCGGCGCATCTCAAGGAACAGGTCATCCAGGGCCTGCAAAAGGTTCGCGTCGACGACGACGACGAGGTCGATGCCGTTGGCAGCTTGGCCGCTTCGGCAGAGGCACTGCGGCTGACGGCTGCGGCACCGCCGCGGAACCAGAATCTCGGTGCTGATTACGAGGGTTGAGGCAGGGGATTAGCGAAAGCTAATCCGCGGCTTGGTCGAAACCCCGGCCGGCGGGCATAGCCCGGCCGACGACGCGGCGTTGCCGCGGCGCGCGAATAGAAAGAGCCCGTGGACCCAAGTCCGCGGGCTTTTTCTATGCCCTCTCCCTGAAGGGGAGAGGGAAGGGGCCTGCGGCACTTGCCGTGGGAAGGGTGAGGGCACGTAGTAGTGCGACCCCGCCTCCTCGTTCTCCCGCGAAGGCGGGAGCCCAGTCTGGGTCCCCGCCTTCGCGGAGAAACATGCTTATGATTCATTCCGGCCGCATTGCTTGTGACCACGCTAAGGCAGGGCGCCACGGCTAAGCCGCGTCGTCAGTCGCTGCTACGCAACGCTGGCCAGGCTTTCGACTGGTCCGAAATAGCAGCGCTATTTCGGGTCTCGGCCTTTAAATCCCTGTGCCACCACAAACCACTCGACCGACCCCTTGCGGCTAGCTGGCGGTTTCGCGTGCTTCACCGTCTTGAAGTTCCGCTTCATCTCCGCGACGAGCTCCGAATCCGCACCGCCCGCGAACACCTTCGATACGAACGTCCCACCCGGCTCCAGCACCTCGCACGCAAAGTGCAACGCTGTTTCCACTAGCGCCATCGTCCGCAACGCATCGGTCTGCGGATGCCCGACGGTATTCGCCGCCATGTCAGACAGCACCAGATCCGGTGCGCCACCCAGCGCCTCGATCAGCTTCCCCGGCGCGGCATCGTCGAGGAAATCCATCTCGAAGATCGTCACGCCCTCGATCGGATCGACCGGCAGCAGGTCGATGCCCACCACCGTCGCCTTAGGGATCCGCCGACGGATCACCTGCGCCCAGCCACCCGGCGCGAGACCGAGATCGACCACGCGCTTCGATCCTCGGATCAGCTCGAACCGCTCGTCCAGCTCGATCAGCTTGTAGGCCGCTCGGCTGCGATAGCCGTCCGCCTTCGCACGCTTCACATACGGATCGTTCAACTGTCGCTCGAGCCACCGCGTCGACTGCGCAGTCCGCTTCCGCGCCGTGAGCACGCGGACATGCCCGCCCGAACCGCCCCGGCTCATGCCGCCACCCCTGAAGCTTTACCGGGCTTGGGCGAACCCATCAGTCCGCGGAGGATACCCTCGCGAATGCCGCGGTCGGCGATGCCGAGCCGTTCGGCGGGCCACAAATCCATGATCGTCTCCAGAATGGCACAGCCCGCGACCACTAGGTCGGCGCGCTCGTTGCCGATGCACGGCAGCTTGGCGCGCTCCGTGATCGACATATGGGAAAGGTCGGCGCTGATCCGCCGCATCGCCGAAGCGGGCACGATCAGCCCGTCGACCACTGAACGGTCGTAATGGCTGAGCCCGAGATGCACGCTGCCGAGCGTCGTCACCGTGCCACTGGTGCCGAGCAACCGCGGCCGCTCGATATGCCGCGGAAGGCGTGCGGCGAACCCGGCGAAACTGTCCGCAACGACCTGACGCATCTTCGCATACGCTGCACGACGGCCTTCTTCGCCCTCGCCACCGCCGGCATGCTCGGTCAGCGACACCACGCCCCACGGCGCCGAATGCCAGTCGAGCACGGTCGGGATCGGCGTCGAGGTATCGACCAGCACGAGCTCGGTCGACCCGCCGCCGATATCGAACACGAGCGCGGGATCCTCCCCCGGCTCGATCAGTGCATGGCAGCCGAGCACCGCCAGCCGCGCCTCTTCCTCGGCGGAAATGATGTCGAGATGGATGCCCGTCTCGGCGAGCGCGCGCGCGATGAACGCAGGCCCGTTCGACGCCTGCCGACACGCCTCCGTCGCAACCGACCGCGCCAAGGTAACGTTGCGCCGCTGGAGCTTGTCCGAACACACGCGCAAGGCCGCGATCGTCCGCTCGATTGCTGCATCGCTGAGCTTGCCAGTAGAGGCCAATCCCTCCCCCAGCCGGACGATTCGCGAGAACGCATCGATCACCGCGAAGCCACCAGCCTGTGGTCGCGCGATCAGCAATCTGCAATTGTTGGTGCCAAGATCCAGCGCGGCAAACGCCTGCGCATCGGCCCACCGCCCACGAGAGGGCCGGGTCGCCGCCGGACGGGCAGGACCATCCTGCCGGAACGGCATTCGGGCGGAAACATCCCCCATCGCCGTAAACTCGCTATCTATGTCTGCCGCCGCGGGAAAATACCCGCCCGGTGCTTGGATACGAATGTAGCGCGGCGGCGCGATTACGCAAGCGAACTGGCCGATCGGCATCATCTTGGCGTTGACAGCCTCGGCGACCACCCGTAGAGCCCGCCCTCGCTGATGCCCCGTCGTCTAATGGTAAGACTGCGGTTTCTGATACCGCCTATTGAGGTTCGAATCCTCACGGGGCATCCAGCGACTCTTACACCATTGAGATACAACAGTTTTCTCCCTCCACGGGTGCGAACTGTAGCCCAATGGCGTCACCCAAAACGTCCCGCAACAACGACTTAAGCCATTGCGATAACTCGATAATCTCACGACCAAGGTGTAGCCCAAAGGTGTCGCCCAATCGTGATCGGGGTCTCTGGCTTCGGGGATCGGTTTTCCAGTGTCGAATTCGAGTTCCATGGGACCTTGTAGCGGTCTTGGGATCAGAGCGAATCAACCGTTCGCTGGGAACGTCCTGTCGTCGCGAGGCGAAGCGCGCACTTCGCGCCAAGGCGCATGAACTCGATAGATTTTTCGATGACGTTCGCCAGAACGGTGCGGCAACTCTGTCGGCAGGTGTAGGGCCGCAGCACGCAGCCGCGAGGAAACAACTTACGCTGCGGCAGGCATACGAGATGTTCCTTTCCGACGCCTCGACGGCCCGGTCTGACAAGACGCTACTTGCCTATCGGACGGTCAGCCAGACGGTCATGGACATCCTTGGCGGCGATGTGCCGCTCCGATCGATCACGCGTCCCCAGTGTCGCGATTTGCTTACGAAGCTGGCGATGGTCCCGTTACATGCCCGCAAACGCTGGCCTGATCGTAGCGCGCTGGAGGCTATTTCGCTCAGCGAAGGACAGCGCTTCCAGACCATGAGCCCTGCGCACCTTAACGGCCATATGAACAAGTTCTCGTCCCTGCTGAACTGGGCGACGAAGGAGGAACTGATTGCGCGCAATCCGGCGCTCGGCTTGCGCATCCATGATCCCGTCCCCCCTCGCGACAAGCGAAGGCCGTTTAGCGCCGAGCAGCTTCGAAAAATCTTCATGGCCCCGATTTTCCGTGGCTGCGTCGATGACGAGAATGGATACGCCGTTCCCGGTTCGAATAGGCCGACACGCGGTCGCTACTGGATTCCCATCATCGGCCTGTATTCGGGTCTGCGCCTGAACGAAGCCTGCCAACTCGATACCGCCGATGTCAGAATGGTCGAGGGACACCTGTGCTTCATCATCACTACCGCGTCGGAGCATGGCGCAGATGACAAGCGATTGAAGACGTTATCGAGCGAGAGGATTGTGCCGGTCCATCCGGTGTTACTCGATCTGGGCTTCGAAGCTTATGTCAGGGCACGGCGGTCCGCCAATGATATGAAGCTGTTCCCCGAACTGTCGTCCCGCCACGGTCTCTACTCCCATCTGTTCAGCAGGTGGTTCGCGCGCTTCCTCGTATCGTGCGGCGCAGCCGCAGAACGCACCTGCTACCATTCCTTTCGACACAGCTTCAGGGATGCCTGCCGAGCGGCCCGTATGGATCGTGACATCGTGATGGCGTTGGGCGGCTGGTCGTCGGCTTCGGACTCATCTGGATCGGTTTCGGACAGCTATGGCCGAGGCCATTCCCCGGCAGCGCTGTTCCAGTCCATTTCCCTCGTCCGGTATGAAGGAATTGAATGGAGCACGTTAGCCGACAGTCCATGATGGTTCTTCCGCCAACCCGCCTCGCGTCGGTTTGCCGCCGATCCCCGAAGCCAGAGACCCCGATCACGATTGGGCGACACCTTTGGGCTACACCTTGGTCGTGAGATTATCGAGTTATCGCAATGGCTTAAGTCGTTGTTGCGGGACGTTTTGGGTGACGCCATTGGGCTACAGTTCGCACCCGTGGAGGGAGAAAACTGTTGTATCTCAATGGTGTAAGAGTCGCTGGATGCCCCGTGAGGAGCGGGAGGGGCCTGATTTCGTCCGTTCAGCAGGGCGTGCGCCAGAGCATGCCTTTCGGCTTCCGAGCGTGAGTCCAAGCTGGCGAGGATGGCCGCGATCGACGGTTGAGCGTCATCGGCGTGATCACCGTTCGAGCGACCATTTAGGCGGTCGGCGATGGTTCTGATCGAGAGTTGGACATGATCATGGCCGCGAGCATCGGGTTGCGCTTCCGGCTGGGGGCGTGCGTCATCGGGCATGCTGTTTTCCATGATCTTGAGAAGGTGGGAGCTTCAGGTGGGGCGTCAGGTCTGCGTCGATGAACGAAGTCACGCTTTGGTCCGGCCAAATGATCCAGCGTTTTAGACCGTCCCGGCGAACGGCATTCCGAACACCCTCAGTCATCCATGCTCGAAGCGATGGGCTGGGATCGTCGCCGTCGACATCAGGGAAGTGGAAGGTCGACCGGTTGGCGTTCACTTCGGCGAAGGGCTGGCCCGCCTCGATAGCCGGGACATGCCATGCAACGGCTCCGGGGGCGGCTCGGACCGATATCCGGGTGGGCTGCGACATCATGATCCTCCACAGTGTGGGTGAGCGTTGCAGGGGCTGTCGCGGACGAAGTTCGGCGCGACGATCATCACGACGATGATGTTCGGTCACCATTGCCGAGGCGCTGGTGGGTCAAGCAGCTTGGACCGTCATCCTCGTCTTGATCCGGTGGACCGTGGCGACACCGATCTTCAGCGACTTCGCCGTGGCGTTGATGCTGGTCCCGGCGTCGAGGAGCTTGCGTGCACGGTGCTCAGTATGAGCGTCGAGGGGCGGTCGGCCTGACTTCTTCGTGGATCGTGCCAACCCGGCCATGATGCGGTCGCGGAGGATGCTGCGCTCGAACTCTGCGAAGACGGAGAGCATCGCAAACATCGCCCGCCCCGATGGGGTTGAGGTGTCGAGGCCTTGGACGTGAAGATACAGGTCTACGTTGCGCTCGTTGATCTCGGACAGGAAGCCGACCAGATGTTGCAGCGACCGACCGAGGCGATCCACGCTCCACGCCATCACCATGTCGATCTCGCGCCGGGCCACCATCGTCATCAACGTGTTGAAGGCTGGGCGTTGGTCTCGGCCCTTGCTTCCACTGATCCCCTCGTCGGCGAGCATGGCGACGACGATCCAGCCCAGTCGGTCAGCGACCGCTTGCAGTTCGAGGCGCTGGTTTTCCACTGTCTGGCTGTCGGTGCTGACGCGGAGATAGATGGCGACGCGTTTGCTCATGGCCGGATTATAACAGTTCGCGGCACAGATTTCAGTTCATTCTGAAGGGGTTATCCGGCGTTGGCTAATATCCGTTGTGGCGAGCATCGAGTGGTGTCGTCAGCCCGTTGCCCCGCATCCATTGTCCGAGCAGTATGCTGTTGGTCACTGGGGGCGAAGACGAATGGCAATGCCTTGGGAGCACCATCACCAGATCGTCGTCGAGACCTATTCTGCCCGGAAGGCTGGCAGCAAGTTCGAGGTGCGCCTGCGCCCGGTCGAGGGGCAGATGTTCCCGCAGGACATGCAGGTCCAATGGTCGCGCAAGCTGCGTGATGCACATCGTGTCGGCACGCGGTTTCGTATCTGGGTGAAGGAGTCGGACAGGAAGGGCGGGACCTCATTCCTCCAGCTTAGAATGCATTGCCAGTGTATCGCTGGCAAAATCCCGCCGCGCTCATCCGCCTAAATAGAGAATGAAAATTCTTGATATTTCCCACCCGGACGGCTCGATCTCGATCGAACGGCTGCTGCAGAACTCCCAATTGCCGATGGGCGATCATCGTCGCCTACCGCAAGCACTTCGCAACAGGTTGGCCGAGGTCGCGATCAAGCAAATGCAGGCACAGGCCGATTCCAGCGAGGTCGATCCGGGCTGGATTTTCTAATTCCTGCTCATGCCGTTCCCAATCCGCTTTATATTCGAACTGTCTGACAGACCACCTCCGCCTCATCGGAAGCTGCTGCGCATTTCGCGGAAGCACGTCATGGCCAGCAAATTACGAGGGATCGCGAGCAGTTTTCTCATCGCGGATAATATTTGAACGGCGACCGGCAAGCGCTCACCGGCTTACTTCGCGCATACTCGCTGATCTGCGCTGTGCTTGATCAACGCGTATCCACTCGAAAGCGTTTATTATTCAATTAAAGAGATTGATTGTCATCATCCCTAGGAAGCGGACACAGCAATATCCCCCCTCCACCTTGGATGCGAAATCTGAACGAGACGTGGCCTGACAGACAGCGGACTAAGATGGAGGGGGATTATGGTTCGCGATGTTTAAAAGCATCCCTTAGGTTATCGAACTGTTTGATGCAGTGGTCGAGGAATTACCCTCGGGGCTCGTGACGATCCGTGACCGGCCCATAGCTGCAATAATCCGTGCCCAACCCCTCTCGCTAAGCGGTCATAGGGGAATTACGTTGATGGCACATCGTGGTTAAGCCTTTCGGCAAGCACTTCACCCAAGCTCTTGTTAACTCGACAAGAGTGAAGCAGCGGAGATATCAGAGTGATCGACATAGCTCCGCTTCTATATCTGGCTGTCACCCTAAGGGACCGCACCAGCGACGGGGCGCTTGCTCTAGCGCTCTACTTGTCCCGGCGAGGCCCTCGATGTTCGAGCGCCGATTACACAGCCTATGGGCAGCAATTTTTGGACGGGCCATCCTACGGAACCTAACGATTACCCTGAGCTTACATTCTATTTAGCATCCCGTTACGGCTCATGGCTATATTATAATTTCTCAGATATTTGCTGCGTCACTACTTAAGGCGTTGTTTGAAGCGCCTTTGACCTCCGCCAGCACCGCCCCGGTCGCACGCAATGGTTCGGTAGTATGCCTACGCGCAGATTAAAGAGGGCATGGTCGGTGATCACGCTTGACGTAAGAAAAATCTGATACATGTGTGCATCACATGGATTTGCTAAATGAGATTGCCGAAGCCCGCCTCGGGAAAGGCTTCTCGCAAACAGAGTTGGCGGATAGGATCGGTGTGACGCGGCTCGCGATTGCGAGACTGGAGGCAGGCGTGGGTTCAACTGCTCGAATGCTGGCAGTCATGAACGCACTCGAAGTCCGGCTTTCCGGGATTGCTCGTGGTGTCACACTTCCCGAGCAACTTCGTGCGCGGCGGCTACGGTTGGGATGGTCAGTCGCTGAGGTCGCGGATCGGTCAGGGCTTACGGTCAAAACAGTCGAGGTGGTCGAAGCTGGAAGTGGGAGTGCGGCGTCGCTTCTCAAACTTCTGACCGCTGTCGCACCACGGGCACATCGATCAAAGCCTGCGAAGTCGTCATGGTCTTTCGATCACACAGGATATGATGAGCGGGACAAGCGCTTCACACCGAAGTGGTTTCTCGACAAAGTGGTCGATGCGTTCGGCTTGATCGATCTCGATCCCTGTGGCCATGAACAGTCGGCGGTCGAGGCCAAGCGTAGAATTATTTTGCCAGAATGCGGGTTGGCTGGTGCATGGTCCGGCAGGCTGGCGTGGGTCAATCCGCCATTCTCAGCAGTGGTAAAATGGATGGATCGCGCCTCAGCGGCTTGGGAAACCGGTGAGGTCGAGACTATTGTGATGTTGGTCCCAGCGCGAACAGATTCCGAAACTTACCAGCGCCGAGTCAGCAAAAATGCAGATACTCTCTTTCTGGGCGGCAGGATCAGGTTTGAAAGCCCGCAAGGGCTGGCATGGGCGGCACCGTTCTCCCTGATGATTGTCATCTGGGGCGGTGATGAGAGCGCAATCGAGCGATTTCGTGAGCTTGCCCCAAGCGTTCGGATGAGGCCATGGGCGAGCCCCTCCTGACGAAGTAGCGATTACTTCACTCGCTCGACACCAAACTTCCATATTCAAGCTCGTCGAGGCGGGAAGCGGCCCTACGGATATATCCAAGCAGGACTTTGTCGTCATCGCTAAGCTCCCAAACATTGAGGCTCTTTTGCAAAATATTGTGAAAGTATTCGAAGTTACGTTTGTCGCCGACATCCATACCGGTTAGTGCGGAGCACGCCTCTCTTGCCTGCTGTGAAGATAATATTTCAGTATCACTACGATTCATAATTTGGTTGAACTTTGCTGTTCTCGTGCTGCCTAATTTTATACGAAGAGTTCTGTCTCGATTTAAGAGTCTGACGATCTCGGTGCGTGAATTATCGCGAGCGTTTTTGTAAGTGCGGAGGGTCGCCACCGCCTCTTTTCTCGACTGCCCGGCCAAGTGCAGGTAATAGAAAATCGGTAACGTATAGGCTTGCTCGTGACTGACCTGTTTAAAATAGGACAGCGGCTGCTCAATCGGTGTTTGATTGATAAAATTACGTAGAATTGCATCCACCGTAACTTCCTCGCGGATGGTCCTGACCGGTGATATGACATCTGCAGATACGGTCTGGGCTTCGCCGATCACACGTAGCGTCGGGGCTCCGTTCACCTCGTCGAATTGACCTTCACGAATAAATTTGATCTGCTCCAGTGATTGTGGGTCAATCAGTATGGACCGCTGCCCGCCCTCCAGTTGGCCGTTTGCAAGATTAGCGACCATTGCGTCATTAGGCCCGAGTTCAAGTAGGCGCTGCACCATAGGCATGATAGATTCACGGCTCTGCCTATCACGTTCGTCGAGAATGGCCCGAAGATCGGCATAGCAAATTGCACGGGTTTCGCCCGGATATCGATAGTAAATAAAACCCTCTATTAACTCGCCCTCGCTCTTTCCGGCTATCACTGGTTTGGAGGTATGAGGCTCGACGTGAATTACGCCTACCGTCATCGATTCGAACTTCAATGTTGCAACACGAAAGCGCGGCGTCGGTTCGAGTGCTGCCCGGATTGTTTGACTGAACTTGTTCTGGTCTGTCTCAGTAAAACGATCGTCTTTAAGCCCTGAAACTGCAAAGCCTTCCGGCTTGTCCTTTACGCCAAAGAAGAGATAACCTCCACGGTGGTTTGCAAAACCGGCTATGGTTTTAAGATGCCGACCAAAACTTCGAAGATTAAAACCCTCCTTACACTCGTGCTGGTCCGTTTCACCTGCGATGCAACGCCAGATTTCATCGTTACCTTTTGTAAAGAATGAGCGGAGAATTATTTCGTCCATGGCATCTTGAGGAGTTATCGGGTAATTTGCCATTGGCATGCCCGGGGCTGACGGCTGCAACGAATCAAACTGCTTGAAAAATGTGGAGACAGCCTCGTCTGCCGCCCGAGGCACCTCCGGGCCATATTTATTCATCTTTATGTTTGATATTCGACCGGGACTTATTGGACGATCTGGCCGATTGAAATAAAGATGAATCTTATCGTTCGCCATGCCTAGAGCAAGCATGGCCTTTATAAGACCAATTTCCTCGTCTGTTATCGAGCGATTCCCCATGGCGCATCATAGGTGGCCAAATTGCTTAGGGAAGTAGAATAAACGAAGATATGCCATTCACCATAACGACGCTCTATGTAGTCGCTGGGCAATGACTGTTTAGCTGGGTGTTGTTAGCGTAGATGAAGCACGCCAAGATCGACGCATCTCAGATGATCCGGCGAGCCTACTAGCGCTTCTAATTGGGCGGCGGAGCAGGAGGAGCTCATCAGCCGGATCGCTTGCGGCCTCAACCAAGCTCCGCTGCGGGTGAGCAAGGTCGCACGCGACACCGTTTTCGACGAGCCCGTCTGTGCCATCAATGACAACCGTTCGTGGAACACAGCAGGGTCAGGTCAGCATTTCGTCATGCGCTGCTGCGACCGTTCTGACAGCCTGCGGATCATCTCACGACACCGACCGACCCGACGCTATCGCGACCGTCTCGAACATCACGCTCGCTTGAGACGAAGTGGCATTCCGCAACCCCGCCTGTTTTCGATCTTGCGCAGCAACGGAAATCCGTAAGCGTGGCCGGCAGGCCGCAGATTACGCGGCTTGCGCCACTCGCTCTGCGGTTTGCGCGGACCAGTTCCAGGGCATGAGTTCGTCCCATCGC